>NZ_CP108120.1:6842500-8783391 GCF_045160975.1 Streptomyces sp. NBC_00210 | reverse complement strand
ACGCGCCGTCGCTACGCGACGGTTCAATTACCTTGCTCCGCAAGGTAATTGACGCTGCGTCACTCCGTGACGCAGAAATTCGGAAATGCTCCGCATTTCCGAACAGAATTCGCTCCGCGAATTCAGAAAGGCGCAGGTTAGAGGAAGAGGCTTGCTCGCATCGTCGGGTGAATAGCCGTCAATCCAATTTACAAACACACACATCATCAGCCGCGAATTCCGAAAGCTGGCTAGGGGGCGGATCGCCTTTCGCGATATGACCCATACTCAATTCTGCATCGCAGATACTAATTCAGAAATTCATCCTGACCCCCTCTCAGCTTGAAGGGCACTGCCCCACAGCCCCGCTGGGTCCCGCAACTGAACAGGCAGACAACCGGCGAGGACTGAGAGCGCGTCAGGCCAGACCTGACAGTACGAAGAGGCTGAGATCGAGGACGGAGTCATGCTGCGGAGGCGCGCTACGGGGCGGGGCCGTACAAATGAGGGAGTTCGGGGCGAGTCCTCCCCGGGGGGTGTGCCTGCTACGGCAGGACCGACCCCCACGGGAGGAAGAGAGGGACAGGAGGAAGGGGAAGGGGCGGGAGGAGGAGCCGGGGGCGAGGCAGGGCGTACGGGAGGCGGAGAAGGGTGGAGAGACAGGCGAGCAGCTCCACCCCCACGACACGCCCCCACACGGGGCGACACACCCCGCCAGGGACACCCAGCCAGCGCGACGGCCCACGGCCGACGCGCAACCAACCCACAGACCGCGCCCGATCCCCGAGGTGGCCGTCCGACCACACCCGCCCCCCATTCCTTACTCATCCTTCTACCGGTGCGGGACAGTGGCAGCAGAGGGGATGTCAGCACGCCGACCACGCGCTTGCAGGCCGTTGACCTGGGGTAGCTGGGAGGCCGGCCGCCACGGCGCGCAACACCTGACGCAACACCTGACGCAACATCAGGACGCAACATCTACCGCAACATGGGGCGCAACAGGTCTTCCGCCCGACGTCAAAACACACTATTATTTGAAGTCCTGGAGGGCGGCCCCCGGGAACCGCAAGGAACCAACGAAGGGGAAGACGTGGAGATCCAAATCTCTGGCGGGATCGTCCGCCGGGTGCACGGAGGTAAGGATGCACCCATGAACGGCCTTGCAATCCAGGCCCGTACAGTCGCAAACTTCCTGCCCCTGCTGTGCCAGCGCGCGGGAGCGAAGATCGTGCACAACTCCGACGCGAATTACACCGGAATTCGCTTTGACACCAAGGTCGGTCCGGTTGTGCTGGAAATGCCGACGGGTGACGGCTCTTACCGGCTCGTGCACGAATTCATCGAGCCGGACGAGAAAGGGCGCACCGAAGTTGAGATGCGGCGATTCCTGCAGATCTACAAGCCCCGTGGAGTCGCGCACATCACGGCCGAGTTCCTCCGGTCGCGCGGCTTTCTGAAGTAGTCCGCGCGGGGGCACCCCTCCCGGGGTGTCCATTTCCACCCGCTATCACGGAGAGGAAAAGGGAAGCCATGGAGAACACGCGGATTGCAGAGCAGGCCGAGGACGTCGGAGCGCCGCTCACGGAGGCCGAGCAGGACCAGGCCCGTTACGCGCTGCGGCAGCTGGCCCGCAGCGAGAGCGACCCGGACGCCCTGAGGGTGCCGCAAGAGCAGTTGGACATGGTCCGGCCGTTCTTCGAGCTGGGTTGGGCCCTGGGGGTGCGCACCGGTCACACCGGCCCGGCCATGGCCGATGTGCCGGTCGACCGCGCTACAGTCGCGCACGCGTTCGTCATGCTGCTGTCCGGGCGGGTAGCGGATCAACTCGTGATCGCTGTGGCCCGGAGTCTGGACCCGCAGCACGCCGGACCGGTGCTGTGGCAGAAGGTCAGGTATCACGGCAGCCTGACGCAGCGTCACGGTACCTACTGGGTGCAGGCGATCCACGCGCACGCCGACCCGTTCGGAGAGGCCCCCGAGTTGCGCTATGACCTGTGCGAGATGCGCGGTGTCGCGGCGGTGTCGGCGGTCACGAATGCGCGGCGCACGAGCCTTACGCCGCTGCCTGAGTACCGCACGCTGGTCTAAGTGTGCTGGTCAGGGGTGGGTTCACTCACCCTAAAAAAACACTAATATTGGAGTTGTTCGGGGGGCGGCGGCCCCGCCCCCCGAAACCGCAGAATCCAACGTCGAAGGGGAACCGTGAGTATCACCGACGTAAACACCGCGTTCGCTGCCGAGAAGACCGCACAGGTCGAAGCCGTCCGCGAACACGAGCGCGCCTTCCAAGCCCGTGTGGACCGGGGCGAGATCCGCATGATCGGCACCGACCAGTACGAAGTCCTCACCGGCTGGGACCGGGGCGAGACGTTCACCGTCTCCCGCAACACCGAGGGGCAGATCGAACAGATCATCGCCAACCACGGGCTCGACGAGCAGGCGGACGGCACCACCGCCCTGTACGCGTCCTCCCCGGCCTGGCACGGCCTCGGCCAGATCATCCCCGGCGGCACCACGGACATTGACGAGGTACTGCGTCTGTCCGGGCTCGACTTCGACGTCACCACGGTGCCCGCCCTGTACGAGTGGCAGGGTGAGACGCGCGAGCACGCCGACCAACAGCACACCGTCCGCTCCGACAGCGGCGCCGCTCTCGGTGCAGTCGGCTCCCGGTACACACCGATTCAGAACCGGGCGGGGTTCGAGTTCCTCCAGGAACTCGTGAGCCGCTACGACGTGGTGTGGGAGTCCGCCGGACTCCTGCGCGGCGGGAAGCGCGTGTTCATCTCCATCCGCCTCCCGGAGACGGTCACCGTGGACGCCGACGGCATCAACGATGTCGTGGTGCCGTACATCGCCGTGATGAACGACCACTCCGGCAACGGCCAGTTCCAGTGCGTCGTCACCCCGTGGCGCCCTGTCTGCGCCAACACCGAGCGGTTCGCCGTCCGTGACGCCGTCACCCGCTGGGCCGTCCGACACACCGCAGGAGCCACCAGCCAGATCAAGGAAGCCCGCCGCACCCTGGGTCTCTCCTCCCAGTACTTCGAGCGGTTCGCCGACGAAGAGACCGCGCTCGCCCGCACAGACATCGCTATCGCCGACTTCCACCAGGCGATCGCCGACCTGTGGCCCCTCGACGACGACTCATCCAGCCGGAAGCGGACCAACCACGCCGCCCGGTTGGACGCCCTCGACGACGTGTTCCGCACCGAGAGCGAACGCGTCGGACGGACCGCCTACGCGGCCGAGCGCGCCATCACCGGCTACCTCGACCACGTCACCCCCAGGCGCCCGCCGCAGTCCATGACCGAGGAAATCGCACGCGCCACGGCCGTACTCGAAGGCGCCGACGACGAGATCAAGAACAAGGCCCACCGGCGCCTGCTCCAGCTCCGCACCCGCTGAGCCCCGAGATCGGCAGCCTCAGCTGACAGACCCCCGTGCGGGCCGGGAACCTCCCCGAGCCCGGCCCGCACGGGCCAACCTCCCCCAGAGCGCGGAGCGCGCGTTCCCACCCGCTCAGGGAGCGCGGAGCGTGCCCGCCCCGGCCCCTGCCGCGTAGAGGCAGCGCGACGCGTCTGCGGAGCAGACCGCGCGCCAGAAGACACCCGTTGTGCCCAGGGGCGCAGTGCGGCCGGCCTCCGAGGCCCACCGCCCACCGCCCCGCCTCGCAAGGAGCCCTCATGCCTTCACGCCCGGAGCTCACCCACCCCGGCGACGCCGCCATCGAAGCCGCCATGAGCCGCACCCTGACCGCCCTTACCGCCGTGTGCAGGCAGTCGGAGACGGCCAACACACGCTGAACCTCGTGGCCGAGCGGACCGACGACGCGTTCGTCACGAGCCGAGCCGATCTCTCCATCGGCACCGAGCCGCTCCGCCTGGCCGTCCTGGACGAAGACGAGTTCTGCGCCCTGCGCGCACTGCTGATATTCGCGCTGGAGGACAGCTCCATGCGGAGCGCCGTCTTGGTCGCCACCACGGCCTCCGAGCCCAACCCCTGTGCGTGCGGCTGGACCGTACGGACCGGGTGGCTGCACCCCATGGACACGGCCGAGCTCCACGCCGCCGTCTTCCCGTGCCCCGACGTGTCCGCCGTCCTGCGCGAGGCCTACCCCGCCCCGGTCCTGCGCCAGATCCCCGACACCGACGAGGAGAGCCCCCGTGGCTGACAATCCCGCCGTCACCGCAAACGGCTACTTCACCAACACCACTGCGGTCCCCGGCACCCTCCGCACGGTCAACGCCAAGAACACCGGACCGAAGTTCTTCCACCTGCACGGCCGCCGCTACGCCGAATGCCCGTGCGGCAAGGAAGTTTCCCTGACCGAGCGGGACAACCTCCGCCGCCACAAGCCGCCGCAGGAGTAATCCGCAGACGCCGTTCCCGCCCCCCAGCCCGGGGGCGGACGGCCGCACCGGCCAGAGCAGCACTGGCCGAAGACCTGCCGCCCCGACGCCTGCACCCTCCCCTTCGGCGGGCGCGGGGCGGCAGGCCCCCAGCTCGCCCAGTCGACGCCCGAGGAGTCGCAGCCCATGACCGGCCCGAGCCTGACCATCGAGACGCCCGCCGGCCCCGTGCGCGCCACGGCCGGCCCCCGCACGGACGACGCCGTTCGAGCTGGGCGGGGCGATGCGCGGCAGCGTGCACGTCACCGGCACCGGCACCGGCACCGGCACCCATCACCCCCACTACTGGGACCAGTTCACCGCCGTCCGCGCCTGTCTCGGCCCCGTGAGCGCCTTCCAGGTCACCGCCCCCGATGACCGCCCTGCCGCGGCTCTCCCGCAGCCGCACCGGCTACCGGGGCAGCCTGACCCTCTACCGCGACGACTACACCGACCGCCCCCAGGTGACGGTCTACCCGATGGAGTCCGCCGCCGGACACGACCCGTCGGAGAAGACGGCACAGACGCTCACCGCCGTCGTGCGAGCCTGCGCCGACCATGTCGCACAGCGCGACGACCTGCCCGCGATCCTCAACGCCTCCCGGCAGCGCGACACCCCCGCCCTGCTGCGCTTCCTCACCTGGTCAGCCGCCCACGCCCAGGCTGAAGCCGCCCGCTACGAGCGGGAAGCCCGCGCCGCCCACCCCGCGCGGCGCGCCGCCGTGACCGCCTGGTGGACCGTCGCACGATGGTTCCTCGCTTCCCCGCACCCGGTCCTGCTGCTGATGCTGGCCGACCTCCCGTATTCGCAGTTCCCCAACTCGCTGGCCCGCACCGTCGACGTCAAGCAGTGGTGGGGCCCCTACTGCCTCACCGAGGCCGCCCGTGAGCACGAACACGCCCGCCGCGCCCACGACGAGGCCGCCTCACTGCGCGCCCAGCAGCGCGCCCGCCCAAGCGGGCGCCGCCGGGCCCTGGTCAGCGCCAACTGACACCGAGCCGTCGTAGCCAAGCCGAGGAAACCGCAGGTCAGGGGCGCCCCCTCTCGTACCCGGGCCGACCGAAGGAGCCACCGTGCCGGAGCAGTTCACGTTCACCGTCAACTCCGGATCGCTCGGCTACCGCGTCCTGGACCGCCAGGACCGGGGCACCAGCTACGGCGTCGCCTGGTACCAGGCGGAGTGCTGCAAGTGGGTTGCCGAGTATCCCGGCAACCACCCGGGCAGCGGCGGCGGCATCCCCGGCTTCGCCAGCCGCGAGTGGGCCGCGCGCTTCCTGTACCGCTACCGCAAGCCCCAGCCGTCCGGGCGCCCCTGAGCCACCGCCCCTCCCCCAGACACCCACCGCCCCGCCCGACGATGGAGACGATCTGATCATGCGTTGGCTGATGAGCCTCGGTGAGCGCACCCGCCCCGACGAGCCCCGCTTCGCCGAGTGCCCCGGCCCCCGACAAGGCACGCGCCCTGGCCCTGGTCGACGACTTCGGCCACCTCTTCACCATCCTGCGCGAGTGACGGCAGGTGTACGGCGAGGAGCTGACCGCCTGGGCGATGCAGGTGGAGAGCGACGACATCGAGAACCTCCCCGCCGAACTGATCAACGGGTGGGAGTGGGAGGGCGACACCGTCCGCATCGACACCGAACGCGGCGGCTACGTGCGGGTGTCCGACTACCGCGAGGCTCCGGTACGCGCGGGCATCACCACCCGCTCCAGCACCGGCCTCCCGCTGTGGACCACCACGCCCTGACCAGCACGGCAGTCCGTGACCGCGAGCAGTCGCACCGTCCGATACCGCTACCGCAAGCCCCAGCCGTCCGGCCGACCCTGACCGGCCGCCAGACCGCCGCCCGTCACAGAAGGGACCGACCGCACCTTGGCAACCTTCGGTCACATCACCCGCGAGCGCTGCGACCAGTTGGGCCGCGCCCTCACGGCTGCCGGTCTTTCCTGGACAGACAACGGCCGTCAAGACAAGCCCGAGTTCTTGACCTACACCCCCCACCGACGCGCACGGCCGCGAGTGGAGCATCAGCCCGGCCACCTGCAACCAGATCACCCCGTCCCGCCCCGCGAGTATCTGGCAGGCCCAGTGCACCGAGCCGATGCACCGGACTCCGGTCATGTCCGCACGGGCAGTCCTCGACCACATCCGGGGCTTCCCCGCATGACCGGCCCGCTGCGGCCGTGGCGCCCCGAGGACTTCGACGACCAGTGCGAGACGTGCGGCGCGCCTCCAGGCCAGTTGTGCAAGCCGCCGTGCGACACCGGCTACACCGCCGAAGACTTCCGCCGCGACGCCGAGACCCGCGACCAGCCCGCGAGCAGCCCCGCGCCGGGCACGCCCACCAGCCATCCGAAGGAGTGAAGCGGCCGCCATGCCACAGGAGTTGACCACACAGGAGTTGTTGGACGCGTTTGCCGACGAGGTGGCGCAGGAGCTGGGCACGCACTGCCGGACGGACCGGCTCACCGGCTACGAGCGCGGTATGGGAGGACTCATCATCGACGACGACGGCCGCGCCGTGCGCCTGTGCCAGCCCGACGACCGCCGCCCCGACCAGCTGAAGATCTACGCCGCACTGCCGGACGAGACCGAGATGACCGCGCCCTCGATCAGGGTCACGGCCAGCAGCGCCCACCATGTGGCACGCGAGGTCACCCGGCGGCTGTACCCGCTGCACACCGAGGCCGCGCAGCAGGCCGCCGAACGCGCCGCCCAGCAGCAGGCGGAGGAAAGCAGCCGTCGCGCCGTCGCCGAGGCCGTGGCCGGCGCACTCCCCGGGGCCCGGGGCGAGGAGCAGTACCGGCGCACCCGGATCATCTCTGGCAGCACGACACCAGGCCGACCGGGGAGCACGGCCCCGTCCGGGTCGACAGCATCTGTGCAGTCGTCGGCCCCTCCGGGGAGTGGGTGCAGGTCGAAGCATCCGGCCGCCCCGGCTCCGTGACCCCCATGCCGGCCGCGTTCGCCCAGACGTCACGGGAGTGAGAAGAGCAGGTCAGGGGTGGGTTCCCAGGCTCCGCAAGCTCGGCATCCGGCTGGCGGAGACCCGGTCGACCGCTCTGTTCCAACTCGCCACCGAGCTGCCCGCCGCAGTCCTCGCCCGCACCCTCGGCATCGACATCACCGTCGCCGTCAAGTGGCAGCGGGCCGCTGCCGGAGACTGGGGTGCCTACACAGCCGAGATCAGCCGCCGTCCAGAAATCTAGGAGCCCACATGGCACACCGCGCCGAACAATCAGCGCAGCAATCCGAGATCTCACAGGAACGGGCCGCCGAAGCGCAGGAGATCATCGACGGAATCACACGCTGGGCCGCAAACCGCCAGGACATCGTCGGTCTGCTCCTTGTCGGTTCATACGCCCGCAATGCCGCGCGCCCCGACTCCGACATCGACATCGTCCTGCTCACGACGGACCAGACCCAGTACTTCAACAACACCTGGGCCAACGACCTCGCCCTCGGCGGACTCGTGCGAACTCAATCGTGGGGACCCATCACCGAACGACGGTATGCCACGGTCTCAGGTTTGGAAGTTGAGATCGGCATCGGGTCTCCGGAGTGGGCACGGACAGACCGCGTCGACCCTGGCACACGCCGCGTCGTCACTGACGGCGCCCACTCTCTGCATGACCCAGCAGGAGTCCTTGCCTCTCTGATCCAGACCTGCCGACCGTGACCACCCGGACAGGGGCATTCGGACAGTTCCAATACCCGACTCCACCATTAGCGGTCTTCCAGGAGGAGCTGATCAAGTCCTACCGAGCCTTCCTCGACACCCGGCGCGCTGACCGCCCGGCCGCGGAATACCGGGAACCCACCGAGCAGGAGTGGGAGGAGTTCCAGAAGCACTTCGAGTTGCGCAAGGTCGAGCTTGGAACCTGTGGGCGCCCCTACGGCACCCCCTGCCAGCACGAGCATGCCTGCGTCCGGTGTCCGGTGCTCCGCGTCGACCCGCAACAGCGTCGACGACTGGAAGAGATCATCCGAAATCTCGGCGACCGTATCCAAGAGGCCCGCGTCAACGGCTGGCTCGGTGAGGTGCAAGGGCTTCAGATCAGCCTCGAAGCCGCCCGCAACAAGCTCGCTTCGCTGGACCGGCTCTCACGAACCCGTAACCGCACCCCGGTCACCCTGGGCATGCCGATCATCCATGGAGAAGGCCAGTGACCTCGGCGATCTCCTTCGTCGGCTCGCCGTCAGTGCGCCGAGCGCAGACAGTCCAACTCGTCCTCGATCGCCTTGCGCAGTGGGTCATGCTGCGGACCGAGTGCGAACTGATCGTCGGTCCATCTGTCACGGGATAGAGCCACACCGGCTTGCTGACCAAGTCGGTTGGCTCCCACCCGAATCGCGGCCATACGTGCGCATGCAGGAACCCATCGGTGTTGCCCAGGATCTCCAGATTGACCCTCCGGAAGGCTGCGTCCATGCGACGGGATACTCGCTCGACTGCTTCTCCGAGAGTGTCCATGTCGGACAGAAACGACAGCCGCCTGGCCTTGGGCAGTTCCGACAGTCTCTCCACCTTCGGGTCGTCCACCAGGAGCACCGAGTAGCCCGGCAGGAACTGCACATCGCCGATCACTGCGAACCCTGCGTCCAAGCGCCGCAGCACGGCCGGGTTTTCACCTCGCAGAGCACTCCCGATCCGGTCCATTCGCCAGTCATCGACCATGACCAGAACCTATTTGATCGCGACCGCCCGACCCTCGGTCAGCGTCTCGGAGCACCGCGCCCGACCGGCACTTCGTTAGTTCGGAAAAGCTGTTCCTGCTCGATCTGCGTGTTCGCCTCCAAACGCGACGTACTGCTCGCTCTCGGCCGGCGGCCGCGGCTGGCCGCCCTGTACGCCGAGATCGAGCAGGTGCGCGACGACAGCTTCTGCGCCGGCTGGCGAATCACCGATCTGATCCGCCACGCCGAAATCTGCGGGGCGCCCGACCCCGGCATCGTCTGCCCGGACGACGGCCCGGAGTTCACCGCCCTCGAGGTCCACGTGCGCGCAGCGCTGAAGAGGGAGCCCCGCAAGGAACCCAAGCTGGCCCGTGGCAGCGGCCGCGCCATGTGCGACGGCTGCAGCTGACCACCACACCGGCCTTCACCCCCTTGTCGGAGGGATACTCAATGATGATGACGACGACCCAGCGCATCCTCGACCTCGCTGCGGCGGCACCGGCCAGCCTCGGCGAGGACCTGGTGCTGCTCCTGAGCGAGGCGAACGAGCTGTACCAGCAGGGTCTGCAGGATCTGCATCGGAGTGTGGCAGCGCGCCTTGGCGGGCTGGCCACTGCGGAGCTGATGTTCGCCGCGGACACGGCCGGTATGCCCTGTGATGCATCGCAGGACCGCGACGAGGTGATCCTGCTGCTGGCCTTGGCCGAGTGGGAGATGACGCCGGCCGCCATGGCGTACGCGGAGATGGCGGAGGACGCCGCGCGCCGCGGCGTCTGCTTGATCCCTGAGGATTGAGCCGTGAGCGCGGCCGTCCGGGAAAATCCTTGAACCGCGGGCTGGACCCCCAACCGCAACTCCTGCCATTATTTGCGTTGTGGGCCGGGCAGGCCGGCCCACTTCCGACAGGACGGATGGTTCTGCCATGACCTCGCGCCGTGAGCCTCGCCTGGCCGACGCTGCCGAGATCGCGGCTGAACAGGGCCTGACGCCCGCGCGCATCAGCGGCCTCTACACCGAGCGCGCGGAAAACGCGGCCGGCGTGCCCTTTCCCGAGATCGCGGACATGCGCGGCCGCGCCCGCCTGTGGGACCACGCGCAGGTCACCGAGTGGTTCGCCCACCGCACGCCGGCAAGGCTCCAGGAACACACACCGCCCTCCCGCGACCCGCAGGAGTTGCTGAACGCGGCGGATGCCTCGCGGTTCCTCGGCTACAAGAACTCCAACCAGGTCACCACTTTCGTACGCGACCACCCGGGTTACTTCCCCGACCCGGACGTCGTCGAAGAGTTGGGCACCACGGAAAACCCCTACCGCCGGCAGCTGTGGCGCGTGCAGACTCTGCTGGACTGGATGGCCACCCGGCCCGGCCGCGGAAGACGAGCGGGAGCCAAAGCGGTACCGCCCCTGCCCGACGTTCCCGTCGACGGCGATCCCGACGAACTTCTGGGAGCGACGCAGGCGGCCGCCTTGCTGGGGTACAAGAGCGTCGGCTCCTTCTCCAGCAGCCTGTCCCAGGGCAACCTGCCGCTGCTGAAAACCCCGGACGCGCTCGCCGAGAATGCCGGGCGCCAGAACGGGCGCCGACGGTGGACGCGCCGACATATCCTCGAGCAGGCCGCCCAGCGGTCCAAGAAGCAGAACCCGGCGGTGAGCGCACATCCGCCCACCGCCCCATGAACGCGGCAGCCGGTTACGGGCGTTGGTCCCTTGCGGGCCGACTGTCGCACGATGGCCGGCATGGCGTGGCTCGCCACCACGCCCCGCAGCAGCAGATGCTGCTGCGGACCGGCCATCGCCGAACTTCTAGGTGCCGCCCTCCAAGCCTCGTGGTCGGGGTCATGGATGGCGACCACGGTGCAGACCACGAGGCTGATTCGAGTTCGTGACCATGGTCGGGGCTTCATGGTCGGGGATCTGGTCGGGGACCACGGGTTTCCTCATCAGCAACCGAAGGTTCTGACGGAGACCGCCACGGCCCGCGGAAGGAAGACCCCCATGAGCAGCGCTTGGACATGCGACGGCTGCGGCGTCCCCCACATCGACCACGCGTCATGCGAAGCGTGCGGTACGAGCAGCCCGAGCGCCACCGCCGCCGATCTCGCGAGAACTGCCCCGAAGGACGCCCCTGCGGCCCGCGCGGCCCAGGTCGAGGAAGCCGCTCGCGGCAATCACCGGTTGGCTGACCCCCTCGACAGCGTGAGCGATGCCCACCTCGACGACGCCCTCGCGATGCGACGCCTCGCCATCGCGTGACCGGCACATCGAGGGACCCGTGTTCTCATGCGCGCAGCCGCCCATTGCTCAGCACCCAGGCCGCAGGCGTGCGTCGAAAGGATTTCGCATGACCAGCACTCCGGCCACGAGCTTGGCCCCCAGCCCCGCTGAACCCCTGAGCCACCAGGTACTGGCCGCGCTCGCCCAGCACCGCATCGCCACCACCAGCCAGCTGCGCCGGATGCTGCGGCCGGACGGCACACGGCAACTGCTGTCCCGCGTCCTGAACAAGCTCCGCTCCGACAGCTTCGTCGACTGCACGGTACTGCCGGACGCCAACCGCTCACGTACCCACGCCTGGTACCTCACGCAGGAAGGCTCACGCCTGACCCGGGATCTGCCCGTCCTGCGGGGACGGCCGCCCTACCCCATCACCTCGGATACGGCAGCCTCGCTCAAGACCCCGCACACGCTCGCCGTCGTGCGCGCCCACCTGGCCTTTGCCGCAGACGCCCGCCGGCTCGGACACGAGCACGGCCCCTGGGACTGGACCCCTGAGGTGTCTCACTCCATCGGCGAAGGCGAACAGACTACGGCCGACGCCGTCATGTACTACACCACCGCCGAAAGCGAACACCGACGAAAGCTCCGCGCGTTCGCGGAAGCCGATCGCACCACCATGAGCAGCGAGCGGCTGGCCGTGAAGTCGATCGAGTACGCCCGTCTGTTCCAGTACGAAGCCCAGCCCGTCACCCGCCACAGGCCGACCGCCACAGGCCCTGCCTGGCTCCGCTGGTATCCGGTCTTCCCCCGCGTGCTCTTCGTGCTCACCGGCGCCTCCCGAACCAGGCTGGACAATCCGATCAGCGATCTGCAGGCCATGGTCGCCCAGCACCCGCTCGTAACAGCCCTCGCCCGCGAAGTCCGGCTCGGAGCCGCCCTGCTGGAAGACATCGAGCAACACGGCCCCGCCCAAGCCGTCTGGGTGCCACTGGCCGACGGCAAACCCCGCCCATGGACCGAGCTGTGAATCCCCCGCGCGAGCGATAGGGAGTGACCAGCCTGCCACCCCAGGACTGCTGCCCTGAAACGGCAGGCATTCACCACGCCCCAGACCATCGCCTGAGGCATCCCGCGTCCCGCAGACTCACCCGGCCGCCCGTCCACCCGACAGCAGCCACTCCACGGTCAGTGGCCGCAGTGCGGGCCGCCTGATCACACGAGGTCCGCCTGCAAGTACTTCCCAGACGGGAAGCCACCTTCGCGACCAGGTAGTCAGATCTGCCGGTACAGACGGAAGTGCCAAGGCTCGCCGCCACGACGACGAACTCGCTTGACGGACCAGACGGACTGTCCGGCGCTAGGAGCAACAGCGGCTTACAGACCCGTGGAGGCGCCGCCCGCTCCTGCGCTGGTCTCGTGCCGACTCTTCGGCTGCGGCTACTCAGGACGACCTAGGTACTCGCGCCCAAGCGGAGCGCGGTACCTGCTGCCTAGCATCCCGAGCATGAGTTCCGTTGAGCAGATGGCCGGATCGAGTGAACAGGTGGCGGCGCGGCAGCAGTCGCAGGGTACGACGTCGCTTGTACTGGGTGCTGTCGCCGTCGCGATGATGGTCTGCCCCTTGCTGCCCGCCCCGGTCCCGATGTGGGTCCGCCTTCTTCCCGTGTACTTCTTCGTGCCCGTGGGGATCTCTGCGGTCGTCTCAGGCACCGTCGCTCTGCGCAGGATGCGGGGCTGGGAGGGAGCCGATCGCTTCCGGGCGCGGGCGGGTGTCGCGCTCGGCACCGCGGCCGTCGTGATTCCGCTGGCCGTGATCGTCTGGGCGATCTGGGCGCTGAACCAGGCCTACAAGTAGACGGCGATCAGCTATGAGCTTCAGAGATGGGTTCGGAGAGGTCGTTTTCATCTTGAGTGCTGTGCTCTGGGCTGTTTTGTTCTGCCCCTCGGGGTGTTGCTGGTGGGTCTGCAGGGGCGGCTCTGCTTGGTGGGGCTGGTGGTGTGACGAATGGGGTGGAGGTCTGCTTGCGCCTGTCTCATTCCAGGACGACCGGGTCTGTCCCGTGCTTCGACGAGGCGGGATGCAGTGCCGGCGCCCCTGGACGTCGTCCCGCACACAGATGTGCATGCGGCACCGCGAGTTGTTCACGAGGCTGGGACGCCCGCCGCTGGAGGCGTTCTTCGCCGACCCCCGCGTTCGCCCGCTGCCGGGCTTCGGCCTGTGCTCGGTCGACGCCTGCCACCGGCACCAGGCGAACAGCTCGAACCTGTTCTGCCCTCCGCACTGGGTGAGGTGGCAGGAGGCACAAGTCCCCGACGCTGAATTCGAGACGTGGTGCCGCACCGAGCCCGGCACGGCGGAGTCCACCGCGCTGAGCCTGCGCGGTCTGCCGGCCCTGGTGACCGCCGAGATCCTCTACGTCCTCCAGGCCCGCACGGACGCCGAGGTCAAAAGCCCGCCCGTCCTGCTGCGAGGCCTCGTCCGGCACCTGCGCGAGCAACGCGTCGAGCAGTTCGACGACGTCCAGGTGCCCCGCAACACCCACCTCGCCGGCATGGCCAACCGCATGCGCCACATGCTCGCGGCCGCCGTCTCCACTCCGGAACTGGAGCAGATCAAGGACGTCTGGAACATGGGCGCCTTCGGACTGGGCCAGTGGCGGCGGATGGACTTCACGCCGTTGCACCAGGAGTGGATGCGGCGGGCCTGCAAGACGTGGGTGCTGGACGAGATCCCCCGTCGCTACGGCAAGAACATCCCCAACGGCCTCTCCGACATGATCCTCTGCCTGCGCTACCTCTCCCAGAGCCTGGTCCGCTCCCGTCAGGACGACGGAGCGGACATGGCCGCGCTCGGCCGCAGCGACATCGAGACGTTCACGCAGTACGTGGCTCACCTCGCGCACACCGGCGAGATCAGCGCTTTCCGCCGCACGACGGTCTGCCGCTTCACCAGCCGGTTCCTGCGCGAAATCCGCGACCTGGGCCTGACACGGCCCGGCGAAATCCTCGCCGACCTGCCCGACGACTTCGCGCTGCGCAGGCACGACATGCCCCCGGTCGTCATCGAGGAGGGGCCGGGCAGAGCCCTGCCGAAGGAGATCCTCAGCCAGCTCTGCGAGCGGCTGCCCACCCTCGACCAGATCCGTGACGGCAGCGACGACGCGCGCGCCGCCATTGAGATCCTCGTCGATACCGGCCGACGCCCCGACGAGATCGGATGCCTGCCCTGGGACTGCATGGAGACCGACGAGCACGGCAAGTCCGTGCTCGTCTACACCGACTTCAAGAACAACCGCATCGGCCTCCGCCTGCCGATCCCGGACTCCACCGCAGAGATCATCGTCGGGCAGAAGAAGGCCATCCGCGCCCGTTTCCCAGACACCGAGCTGTCCAAGCTGGTCCTTGTCGGCGTACGGCCTCAGCTCCCCAGCCGCGTACAGATGAACGTCCCCAGCTGTCAGGCCACTTCGTTCTCTCGCTCGATGGCCTTGAGTCGGTTCTTGAGTCGGTAGCTGGGGCCGTTGATGGCGATCACTTCGCAGTGGTGCAGGAGGCGGTCGAGGATGGCGGTGGCGAGGACTTCGTCGCCGAAGACCTGGCCCCATTCGCTGAAGGTCTTGTTCGAGGTGAGGATGATCGAGCCCTTCTCGTAGCGCTTGGAGATGACCTGGAAGACCAGGTTCGCTTCCGCTCGTTCGAGGGGCTGGTAGCCGACCTCATCGACCACCAGGACGCTCGGCCGAAGGTAGGAACCGAGCTTGCTGGTCAGCCGGCCCGTCGCTTCGGCGGCTTTGAGGTTGCGGACCATGTCGTCGAGACTGGTGAAGTAGATCGAGTAGCCGGCCCGGCAGGCCGCGACCGCGAGAGCGACGGCGATATGCGTCTTGCCGACCCCGGGCGGACCGAGCAGGGCCGCGTTCGCCTTGGCCTCGACGAAGGACAAGGTGGCCAAGTCCTTGACCTTGCGCGGGTCGAGTTCGGGCTGGAAGGAAAAGTCGTATTCGTCGAGCGTCTTGTGGTGCGGCAGCTTTGAGGTCCGCAGGCAGGTGCGGAAGCGGCGGTCGTCACGGACGGCGAGTTCTTCGGAGAGGACCAGGTCGAGGAAGTCGAGGTAGCCCATCTTCGCCTCGTCCGCGCGCCGGGTGAACTCGTTGATGGTTTCCGCCAGGTGGGGCAGGCCGAGCTTGCCGGCCGTGGTGCGGATGCGGTTGCCGGTCAGCTCGCTCAAGAGGATTCCTTCGTCGGTCGGCTGGTGGTGAAGGGGCGGGTGCCGGTCAGTTCGTCATAGACCGACAGCGGACGGCGGCCGACCTCGATCCGGGTGGCGGCGGCCCGGTTCAGCAGGGCCTGCAACGGGCCGGCTTCTTCACCTCGGGGCTGCGGGCGGGGCCGGGGCGGGATGTCGCCGGTGGTGGTTCGGCGTCCCTTGCCGGTGGGCAGGCCGTCCCAGTGCTGTTCCTCGACAACGCGGACACCGCGGCCGACCACCCGCGCATGCATGGCCAGCAGCGTGTCGCCGTCGGTGCCGGGGACGGTGGAGTGCAGCATGACCTGCGACTTCGTGGCCCGGATCTCCACCAGCTGGCGCGGGCGGACGCGCCGGGCGGGCACCGAGTAGAGGTTGCCGCCGAAGGCGACCAGGCAGTCCTTGCCGACCGGCCGCAGGTGCCGCTCGGCCACCAGATAGGGGGTCGGCGGCAGCGGTTTGAGGGCCGCGTGGTCGCGGGCCGCCCGCTCGCCGATGACCTCCCGGTGTGTCTTGTGGATCTGAGCCCGCCGGAGCGGCACCCACGCGGCGAACGCGGCGTCCATCTCCTCGACGGAGCAGAAAGCCCGGCCGGACAGCACGTGATCTCGGACGATCAGCACCTGGCGTTCGACGCGGCCTTTGCCGGTGGGCCGGTAGGCGGCCAGGACATCGATGTCGAAGTCGTAGTGGCCGGCGAAGCCGACCGCCTCCGGATGCAGCGGGACCGCCTCGCCGGGGGCGACATGCCGGCGGACGACGGTCTTGGTGCGGTCGTAAACGATCGTCATGGGCACCCCGCCGAAGTGGGAAAACGCCCGGCGGTGGCAGTCGAAGAACGACTGCAGGTCTTGGCTGGTGGTGAAGCAGCAGAACGGGTCACGGGAGTACGACAGCGTCATGTGGAAGGAGTAGACCTTGCCGATGCCCATGTGGGCGAGGGTCCTTCCCTCGTCGCCCCAGTCCACCTGGGCCTGGGCGCCCGGGATGACCTCGAAGCGGCGGTGCATGCCCGCCAGTTCCTTCGGCGTGATGCCGAGTTCCTCGGCGATCCTGGGACGGGCATCCTGGACGTAGAGCTTCGTCCGCTGGTAGTTGCCGGTGAACCCGTACTCGCTGGCAAGCCGTTCGTGGATGACCGCCGCTTTCATCAGGACCTCGGCCCGCAGCATCGAGTCGACCAGCGGCGCGAACTCGTCGATTGCCCTCGCCCGTGACCGCCCGTTCGCCGACCGCCTCGGAGGAGTCGCCGGACCAGGTGCAGAGAGGTACTTGCGGACCGTCTTCCTGTCCAGCCCCGTCTCCCTGGCGATCTCCGACAGACTTATCGCCCCGGACTCCAACAGGCCACGGAAACGCCGCAGTTCCAGCCAGCGATGCGGATCCAAGACCACCGTCAACCGCCCTCCGCCATCCCACATCGATCAAGCAGCAGAGTGGCGGGCAACAGGTCTCACCGCATCAACAACTGTCCCTTTTCATCCGTACGCGGGTGGGGACGTTCACGTGTACGCCGACAGTCCTCTTCCCCCAGCCCCGGCAGAACTCCGAGGGCACCAAGCCGTTCCGGATGCAGCCCATCGGCAACGTCCACCGCCGCTGGATCAACGCCATGCCCCCACTGCTACTGGCCGACGGCACCGAGTTCCCCAAGCTGGAAGTCGTGCCCTACTCCTACCGCCACTCCTACGCCCAGCGGCACGCCGACGCCGGAACCCTGCCTGACGTGCTGCGCGAGCTCATGGGTCACCGGTCGTTGCAGACCACTCAGGGCTACTACCGGGTCACGGAGAAACGCACCCGGGCCGCGGTCGATAAACTTGTCTCGCACCAGTTCGACCGGCACGGCAACAAGATCTGGACCCAGGCCCGCCAGCTCCTGGAGCACGAGCACGCCCGCCTGCGGATCGGCCAGGTGTCCGTCCCCTACGGGATCTGCGTCGAGCCGAGCAACGTCAAGGCCGGCGGCCACGGTTGCCCGTTCCGGTTCCGCTGCGTCGGCTGCGACCACTTCCGCACCGACCCGTCGTACTTGCCGGAGCTGCGGACCTACCTCGACACTCTGCTCCGGGATCGCGAACGCCTGGCCGCAGCAACCGACTTGGACGCTTGGGCCCGCACCGAGGCGACTCCCTCCGAGGAGGAAGTCAAGCGCATCCGCACACTGATCCGCCGCGTCGAGACCGACCTGGACGGGCTCACGGACGACGAACGCGAGCAGATCACGGAGGCTACGCGGACCCTGCGCAAGACCCGCACCGTCTCCCTGGGCATGCCCGGCATCCGCCCGCCGGAGCCGGACCTGCGGCTGGAGCGTGACACGTGAGCACATCACCGGACCACCTGGCCCGAGCACGGGCAGCGGACTCCGACCGGCGGCGGACCCGTGCCCTCAAGGTCCTCGACAAGCTGGCCGCGGACGGCGAGGAGATCACCGTCTCCTCCGTTGCCCGCGCCGCCGGCGTCCACCGCAGTCTGATCCACCGGCACGGTGACCTGCACGCGGCCGTTCTCGCCCGAGCGGGCGAGCCGCCTCCCAGCGCGACGGCCGGAACGCAGGTCAGCCGCCGGTCGCTGCTGGCCGACATCGCGAACCTCACGGCCCGCAACGGCCGTCTGTCCGCGCACATCACCCGGCTCGAACGACGTCTGTCTGAAGCGCTTGGACAGGCTGCTTGGGAAGCCTCCGGGCTCGGTGCCCCCGCCGACGTCGAAACACTCACCCGCCGCATCGGCGAGCTGGAGCAGCGGATCCTCGACCTCCGCTCCGAACTCGCCGAGCGCGACGAGGACCTCGCCGCCGCACGCGCCGCGAACCGGGACTTGATGGCGCAGCTGAACCGCTGACAGGGCGGTTCCGGAATACGCCAGAGACCTGCCTTCTGCCAGCAGCAGAACACCGGCCCGACCGGGCCCGGCGATCACTACAGTCCAGGCTCATGACGACGGTTACAACGCGCACGGTCGAATACGCGGCTGACGGCCTGACGATGATCGGGCACCTCGCGCTCCCGGCCGGTGTCGACCGCCGGCCCGCGGTCCTGGTCGGGCCTGAGGGGATGGGGCTCAGCGACGTCGAGCGCCGCCGGGCCGATGTACTCGCTGAGCTGGGATACGTGGCGCTGGCCTTCGACCTCCACGGCGGGCGCTATTTGGGCGACCCTGAGGAGATGCTTGCCCGTTGCATGCCGCTGCTCGCCGACCCCGACCGGATGCGGGGCATCGGCCACGCGGCGCTCGACGTGCTCCGCGCCGAACCGCGGACCGACCCCGACCGGATCGCCGCCGTCGGCTACGGCACCGGGGGCGCGATCGCGCTGGAACTCGGGCGCGACGGCGTCGACCTGCGGGGGATCGGGACAGTCAACGCACTGACCACGGGCCGACCGGGCGAGGCGGCGCGCATTCGCTGCCCGGTGTGGGCCGGTGTCGGGTCGGAAGACCCCATCATGCCGCCCGCGCAACGGGACGCGTTCACCGCTGAGATGCAGGCCGCGGGCGTCGACTGGCGCCTCGCGCTCTACGGCGGCGCCTTACACGCCTTCCACCACCCACCGGTCGACCACACCGTGGTCCCCGGCGTCGGCTACCACCCACGGCACGCGCAGCGAGCGTGGCGTGACGTCGTCGACCTGCTCGCCGAGTGCCTGCCCATCACGGAGTGATCTGGTCGACAACCGCGATTCCGGACCGCAAACCAAGCCGGTCGACCGTCACCACGCACCAAGCTCGGCCACCCACCACCGGTGCTTACCGGTCGCCACGGCAGGTTTCTGGCGCATTCCGGTCCTGTCCCCTGCACCAAGTCGTCGCCATCACCCCCAACACGCCAGGGCGGCGGCGTTAATCGCCAGGTGCACAGTGTTGTCAGCAACGATGACCAGGGCCTTCGCCAGGCCGGACGGCACGGCCACGGGCGAGCCCTGGTTCTTCTGCACGTCCGCCCAAGCGACCCGACGCGAGGCAGGGGCCAGCAGGTTCCGCGCCCAGACCAGGTACTTCGCGGCCCGATAGCGGTCCAGGACAACGTGCGTCGCCACGATCACCGCAAGTGCGAGCGGGGACTGCGTGATCAGCAGGAACGGCAGCCCATACGTGGTGCCATGCACGATCGCGGGCCACCACCGCTTGACCTTCTCCGTCGCCATCCAGTCCGACTGGATGAGGTAGTCGCCGGCCAGATGCGCCAGCAGGCTCTCGAAGAACAACATCAGGAAGCCACCGACTCGGTCCACGACACTTGTCGCTCACCCAGCGACCGCGGACACACGCGCCTGAGCTGCACGATCATCATGCTTCCCGGACTCGAACTTCGAGCAACCCCGAGAGAAAGGCAGTGGTGAAGGCATGCCTTCCTGCCGTCGGCCGTGCCGTGGGTGCTCTTCGCCTGGGTCTCGGGGTGCTCGTAGGTCACCGGCGCTTCGTCCGAGGAGCCCTTCACCCGTGCGCAGAAGTCGCTCTGAAACCAAATTGTCGCTGCTTTCTTTGCGTGTCTCACATGCCTCAACTCCCGTTGATTGGTTGTGGAGTTAGCAGTTGATGAAGGTCGTGTCGCGGGCCTAACGTCCCGTTCCCGTGTTGGTGCACTTCTTCTCTTCCGAGGGCTGGCAGTCCTGGGGACTCGGTGGGCAGCCGCTGATCCCTGAGCGGATGCCGGTCCTGATCGACGACGACTTCCTGTTCGAGGACGGGTACGGTCCGCGGGCGACGCGGGTGGTGAATACGTGGCTGCGTACGCTTCCGTCGAGTGGCGCCCCGTCGCCGAACTCGTGGCGTGCGTACGCGCTGGCGGCCCGGGACTGGCTGACTCATCTGCGGCGCCACGCGATTGGGGTGTTCGCCTCGCGGCAGGAGCTGGTGGCCGCGCTGGGTACGTACGCGGACCGGCGGTTGTCGGGGCCGTTGGACGAGCGATTGGCGTCGTCTTCGTGGGAGCTTCAGGTCACCGCGTTGCCCCGGTTCTACGCCTGGGCGGTGGATGAGGGCCTGGCGGGTGCGGTGCCGTTCACGGTGGGCACGGGCATGCGGATGGTCGAGGGCCGGTTGGTCGAAAGCGGGCGGAATCTGGCGAGGATGCGGCGGGTGAAGCCGCACGTGAAGGTGCAGTACCTGGAGTCGGACTTCGCCGATCTGTTCTGCCGCGGGCTGGCCGGGCTGGGTCCGGACGGTCTGGAGGATGCGGCGTTTCGGGGCCGGTTCCCGGGGCGGAACGCGGCGATGGGCCGTCTGGTGCTGGGCACCGGGATGCGGAGCCGGGAGTTCACGCATCTGCTGGTGCACGAGGTGCCGCCGCTTCCGGCGGAGCCGACGGAGGTGCCGATCTTGTGGGCGGTGCCGGAGTTGGGCGCCAAGGGCCGGAAGTTCCGCATGACGTGGATCGACTACGCGTCGCTGGCGGCGGTGCGCGCCTACATCGCGTTGGACAGGGAGATGGCCCGCGGCTCGTGGATGCCCCGGAAGCCGCTGGTGGTGGAGGAGGCGGACTTCTGCGGCGGCCGGGTCAACGGATGGCGCATGACCTGGTCGTCGCTGGCTCCGGCCGAACGGCTGCGGCTGGTCGACCCGCAGGGAGGTTCGCTGCTGCTGGCGCTGAGCTACGGCGGGCGGCCGTTCGTGGACTGGGGGACGCTGTTTCGTCGCACGGCCCGCCGTATCCGGGAGGTGTTCGAGCCGCGGTTCCCGGACGTCGCTCCGCACCGATGTCGCCACAGCTTCGCGATGGCCACGCTGGAGCGGTTGGTGGAGGGTCACTACCGGGCTTCTGCCCAGATGGCCGCGGCCACCGGTGACGCGTCGGGGCTCGCGCTCTACCTGCTGAAATCCGATCCGCTGTTGATCCTGCGGGACTTGTTGGGGCATTCCAGCGTCACGACGACGGAGGTCTACCTCAAGCGCCTGGACGTGCACCGGATCTACCGGGCCGCTTGGGAGAAGACGCACGGGCAAGTGGATCCGGCGGTGCTGGCCGAGGCCGATGGCGAGTTCGAGGAGGCTGTCTGATGCCCGCCGAAGTGATCCGCGAGCCGCTCGCGCTGAAGTTGTCCCTGCCCGGCCAGGCGACCGAACTGATCGCGATCGGAGACCTTCCGAACCTGCTGCTGGCCACCGACCTCACCGAGGGGCTGGCCGCTCTGATCCACCCGAACGGACCGCTCGCCAAGCGGACCACGGTGATGAGCTTCACCTACACGTTGCGCCGGATGGTCCGCGAACTGCGCGCTGACGGGTTCGTTGGATCGGCAGGCGAGCTGACGCGGCCGCTGCTGGCTTCCTTCTGGCTGCGTTCGCAGTATCTGGTCGAATACCGCACCCGCGCGGTGCTGCGGGCCTTCGACGAGCGGCACCAAGCCTTGGCGGAGCCGGTGCGGCAGATGGTGTTCGGCACGAACTACACCCGGCCGGTCGTGGGCTCCCCGCTGCCGCCCTACCAGCCGGCCGAGTGGAACCGGCTGATCGACTTGTGCAAAGCGGAGGTACGTCGTCTTGGTGACCGACACCGGGCGATGCTCGCGCTCGCCGAGGAAGGCACGGACCCGGCGGTCGGGGGCTGGGACAAGGCGAACGCGGCCTGGTTGCTGTTGCGTCTGGGGCCGGTCAGCCGGGCTGTGGTCGCGAAGCACCTGGGCCTGACACGTGAGGAAGCGCGGCAGGGGTCCTTGGGGCTTGAGGAGATCCGCAACGCTCTGTTCCCCACGCACGCGGACGCCGTCCCCTATCTGTTGCTGCTGGGGGCCTGGACGGGCATCGTCCCCGACGGGTTGACGACCGGACCGTTCAAGCATTCCGCCAGTTCCAAGACGGCCAGCTGCCAGCCGGTCCCGGCGCGGACGCTCTCATGGCTGCCTTCCGCGCGGTCGAGGACGAACTCCAAAGGCACGAGCCCGGCCCGGCCAAGGTGGTCACCGACCGACAGATCGAACTGCTGCTCAAGAAGAAGGCCGCAGTCCTGCACCTGTCCGCCGCGAACTACTGCTGGTTCGAGGACCCGGCCAAAGCCTTGTGTCTCAAGCTGGCTGGCGCCAAGTCGGCGGCGGCTCCGCTGACGGGAATGTGTGACAGCTCCCGCTGTCCGCAGGCCACCCACCATCTCCTCCACCGGCCCGTCTGGCAGACCGCGGCGGACAACGGCACCGTCCTGCTGGCCAGCCCGCGCATGCCTGCCGGTGAGAAGAACCGGCTGCGGGCCGAACACGAACGCTCCATGCGAGCCCTCGAAGAGATCGACAAGGCCGCCGGAAAGGCGGGATGACATGGCGCTCAGTCCCGAACAGCGCGATCAGATCGAACGGCGGATCCGCGCGGCCATCGACCGGCTTCTCGCCGGGCAGATCCCGGTCGGCGGGGCCTGCGACGTCAAGACCCTCGCTCGCGAGGCCGGGATCTCCCGCGCTGCCCTCTATCGCACCTGGGGCCACCTCAAGGACGAGTTCGAGAAACGGCGGACCGCTGCCTGGGCCGCAGGTCAGCAGCCCGACCCGCGCGAGGCTCGGATCGCCCGGCTGCGGGAGCGCAACCAGCGACTCACCACTAAACTTGCCCGCACCCACACCGAGCTCAATCAGCTCAAAGCGGGGCACCAGCTCGCCCTGTCAGCCCTGGTCGCCAAAGATGACGAGCTCCAGAGACTGCGCCGCCAACTGAGTACCTTCGGCGGTATGGCTCCGGCGCCAGTGCCCGGACAGCAGCACGGGGACGACGCCACGGGCGTCGTCCCCCTGTACCGGGCCTGAGATTGGTGTTCAGCCGCGGCAGGACGCGATCTCACCGGAGTTCAGGGCCGATGGAGAACGCTTTTGGTCTGGCCAGGGTGTCGTACAGCCTCACTCAATCCTGGGGCCGGGCGTCATGAAGAAGGCCTGAGTGAAGTTGCCTTCTCTATCTCAGCTTTAAAGGCTGTCTCGTAACTCGTGGTGGGGTGTGCGTTGGGCTGGTCGTGCAGATGACCCGCGCTCAGTGTCCTGAGCTCGTCGAGGTGCTCGCTTGCGATGGGGAAACGACAGGTTGCCCTGAGGCAAGCGCATCTGGGCCGAGCTGAGCTGCGGGAACTAACCAAAGTGCCAGCACGGGGCGAGACGGATCCCATCTTCCGCTCTGGTTTCTCCTCCCTTCGGGCCAATCATGGGCGCGTAGGCACTCGTACGCACTCTGCCTCGACCACCATGAGCGGGGTGAAGCAGCTGGGCGGTGGGCACGAACCTGCTCCAACGTTCGACGAGATCCAGGCCAGGGTCGGAAAGCGCCTGGACGACGTTGCCAAGATCCTCGCCGGTGCCCTGGTCACGGTGGCCGGGGTTATGACCACACTGGGGCTGACGAGTGATGTCGTATTCGTCGCGCTCAACAATGAATCGTGGCCCATCTACGTGGCCTCGCTCTGCGCCATCCTCGCCATCGTGTGCAGCATCCTGGCCCTACTCATCCACCCGACCCGGCGGGGCAACCTGTGGGAGACCGTCGTACTGGTGCTCGGAGTGATCTTCTACATGGTCGCGTTGAGCGTGGCGGTCGTCGGCGCGTCCAAAGCGGCAGGTGGGAACGGGCGACCGACGATCACTGACGTCAGACTCGCAGGGCCGAGGTCCGACATGAGGCTGAGCTTCGACGTGCTCGCGGACGGCGTCGACACGTGGGCGAGCATCAACGTATACGCGAACGCCGTGGCCACGGACGGGGACCCCATCGAATCGCGCGACTTCTACAACAGCACCCTCAGGCCCAACGACAGGGGCGAAATCGAACAGCACATTAGCGTGCCGTTCTCGGCCCCACAGGGCGCATGGGGCATCCAAATCAGCGCAGTCACCGCAGGCGGGGCCGAAGAGTGCGAGTCTCGATCAACGCGCGGTCCTACGTGTGCGGTGATCCAGCTTCCCTGACGACCCCAAAGGTTATGTTCATAGCACCTTGTTCACGCTCGGCGAGTGTCCGGCCAGGAATCTCCGTGAGGGGCGTCTGCTCAGCGCTCAAAGACGAGATTGTGCATGTGAGCGACGCCGCTCGTGGCCCAGAAGACGCCGTCGCCCTTAAGCCGGCAGTCCCGCAGGATCTTCCAATTCTTCATCCTGGCGAAAACATGCTCGACCCGGGCTCGGACCCTCCGGTGGGAGGCATTATGCTGCTCCTTCCAGTGCGGCAGACGGTCCTGGTCCCTCTTCCGGCATGAGGGATGAGGATGCCTGTGCCCTGATAGCCGCCGCCGGCAAGGACGATCGCATTGCCGCAGGAGGCTTCGATGCCTGACTCGGTAAAGGCGGCGCAGTCATTGCGGTTGCCCGGCAGCGGGCGGCCGACGCCAGAACCAGCCGAGTATCGGCCTTGACAAGCACCTGCAGGTTCGCCGAGTACCTGTAGTTCTTGGACGAGGCGGACACGGTCCGATCGCCGGTGGGCACCAGCGCGCCATCCACGATGAGGACTTCCCGACGGCTTGGCCTGCCCTTGGTCAACGGCAGAGCAAGCAGCGGACCATGCCGGTCGATGATCCGGCCGACCGCTGCCCGAGAGAGCCCGAATAGCGGAGCCAGCCGACGCATGGTGAGATTCGTGCGGCAGTACGTCGCCACCAGTAAGCACCCGGTCCTCCAAGGTCAGAGCCCACGGGCGGCCCGGGCGGGTTGGGTCCAGGGCCCTGCCGCCCTCGCGGCAGACGGCCCGCACCAGGCGCTGGAAGTGGCGCGGGCGGAGCCCGGTGAACGCCTCGACTAGCTCAGGACACTGAGCGGAGATCATCTGCACGACCAGCCCAACGCAGCACCCCACCACGAGTTACGAGACAGCCTTTAGTGAGGGGCCACGCGTTTTCCGGACAGGCGTCTGACTGTCTATTTCACGTGGCGATTCGCAACTTCTGGTACTCGGCGTGGACTTCACGTGGAGGGCGGTAACCCACGGCCGAGTGGAGGCGTTTGCGATTGTACCAGAATTCGATGTACCGAGTGATGTCCTGCCGGGCAGCCTCTCGGGTCAGGTAAGTGACCCGTGATACACGCTCGTTCTTCAGCGCGCCGAAGAACGATTCGGCCATGGCATTGTCGAAACATATCCCGGTGCGGCCGGAAGACCGGCGGAGTTCGAACCGGTTGAGCACCTTCCCAAACTCGGCTGACATGTAGTTGCTGCAGCGGGGGGAAAATATTGCACCGGCCGGGAGGTTCCTGACTGTCCTGCGGCAAGGACGATCGCGCCGCTGGGCTGTCGCTACGGCGGCTCCTGACCGAGACACTCAGGAAGGTGGACACGGGCTTCGCCGCGTTAACCCAATAGTCTCCGAGCTGGGCGCCTGCACGTCCCAGGCCCATGAGAGCAGCGAACACGGCGGCGTTGCGGTGCGACATGCGTGAGGTTTCCTTGTCTGCGAGGTGGTGGATGGCTGGGCTATCGCCCCGTGGAGCACGTGCGTATGCCCGGGCATCGCGCCCGGGTTGTCTGTTCCGCACCGATGCCTGCAAAGCGAGCGGGGGCGGGGCAGGTCAACCGGTCCTCAGCCGCGGAACCTGTTGCGCTTGAAGATCGCCCGCTTGATGTGAACGGCTGTGCCGCCGGAGCCTCCCCTGGGGGCAGTAGCACTCCAACGAGCACGACCAGGGCCGCCATGCCCATCACGAACTGGCTGGCGGTCGCGAGGATGTCGTCGAGGACGGACATCCTGGGGCAGCGGCTCCGATGCCGTGGCCGACGAGGGCATTTGCGCCCTCCGGTGGACGATGGAAGCGCGCTGCACGTCCAGACGAACGCGGGCACGAAGTGCGACGCGGGCTTCTGCTTGAGGTGGGTACGGCAGGCAGCACGTGGTTGGTACGTGTCACATCAGCTCGAAGCCGAACAGGCGCGCGCCCCAGGCTGCCACGACCAGACCAACGAGGCCGATGACCACCTGGCGGCCGGTGATTGGAGCTTTATCGCCTTCATGGGACTGGGGCCCGTGGTTGGCATCGACGTGGGCTTTGAGCGCGGCGGACGGCCCTTCCCGGCCGTGCGGATACGCGCACTCGCATACGTCACACCAATACATGGGGCCCCGCCCTTCTTCACGTGCCTACTGGTCGGCCGGCGTGCGCCCCGGAGAGGGACCGGCACGCCCGCTGATGGACCGGTAGGCAACCTACGTGGATGATTCTTTCCACGGGGTTCAGCGGTCGTCTGTAGGCAGGAAGGCGAGCGCCTGTCGGAGGTTGTGCTCGGCGATTCCCACCATGAAGTCGCGGTCCGGGAAGTCGCCGTCGAGGAGCCGCAGTGGTCCGGCAACGAGGGACAGGTGCATCGCCAGTGTGTAGAAGGTCAGGCGCTCCTCGTCGAGGTCACCGCTGTTCAGCCACCGGTAGTGGTCGCCGAAGCGCAGTCGCAGGAACGCGTGCTCCCATTCGGCATCGAAGAACATCAACCCTTCGGTGTCGATGAGGACGGGCTGCCCGTGCCGGTCCACCAGCACGTGGTCTGGCCCGAGCTCGCCGTGGATGAGCCCGTACTGCGAGCGTGGGCGCACGGCGGCGGCCAATTCACGCACTACGTTCACCAGGCGGTGGCGGGAATGCGTGATCCGCGTGTCCCGCGAGGCGGCTTCGGTGAGGTCGTTTAGCGCGCGGTCCAGGACGACCTGCTCACACGAGCTGCCCTCGGACGTGCCGCCGTTGTCGATCAGGGCGACTTTTCCGAAGCGTGGACCCTGGTGCCGCTGCATCGCGCCGAGTGCCTCGGCGAGTTGCGCCATAGTCGCTTCCACGCTGCGCGGGTCCTGGCGGAGCAGTGTTTCCAGGTTGTCGCCGGGCACGTCCTCGACCACTGCAACGTCCGCCGGGTAGTGCTTCCTGCTCTGGTCGGCCAGTCGGATCCGGGGCGTGCGGATTCCAAGGGCATCCAGATGCCGGTGGGCGGCCTCGAAGAGCTCGATGCCGGAGGCGGGCGAGAACGGGTCCGCGTGGCTGTCGGCCTCGTCGGCGCCCGTGGTGGGCCAGTAGTTCTCGGCGTCGTCCCAGATGTAGGCGATCGCGGTCGAGTCATCGTCGAAGGTGAGGCGGTACACGCCCTTCTTGCTTCCGCCTCGGAGACGCGATACGCCGACGAGGCGATGTTCGGTGCCCAGAGCCGCTCGCGCGACGCCTTCCAAGTGATCCCGTGTGACAAGCCTGCGCACCACGTCCACGACCTGCCTCCCCCATGTATCGACTGCGCGGCCCCCGCTGCTGGAGGAGGCGTTCCCGCCCAGGCGGGCCAGCGCATAGGCGACCGACCTTTGGCGACGCCTATTGCACGTAGGAGGAGGGATGCCAACCTCTATGTGTGAAGGCTGACTTGGACTCCCTGGCGACCGTACTCCATGTTACGGCCGACGACCTGCTGAGGGACTGACCACAGCTCGCCCCCTCGCGGCCAGAGGTAGGCATCGCGCCGCTGCTCGGCGACGCGGAGCCGGTGACCTTGGCCATGATGCAGGCGATGCTCGGCTTCACTGTGCCCAGTACGGGCACTACGCCAGCCACCCGCTAGTTTCTGGGGAATGCGGCTGCACCTGGTGTGCACCCTGCACGGTTTGCCTGTCGCGTTCGCGCTGACCGGAGCCAAGACCAACGAGCCCGAGACCTTGCTGGACCTGCTCGCGGTCGAGCCGCAGCTCACCGCCGAGCGCCCCGGGGGAAGACGCTGATCGGGGACTGGGTCGGCACGACCGGACGCCGATCACGGTGAACGTCTTCATCCAAGCGACTCCAGCTACCAGTACAGCCACCCCGCCATGGCAGAGTCAGTCCCATGTCGACCTTAACGCTGGGGCGGCGCAGACACTTTGCTGCGGCCGCTCTCCTCCTGAGCGCCGCCATATCTCTGACCGCCTGCGGTGAGCAGCGCGCCGCGGACACGGCGGCCGACGCCCCGAGTACGCCCCCGAGTTCCAACCCCAGTTCCCCCGACGCTTCCCCCTACGTGGAGCCCGGAGTCGTCGACGGTGCCCCGCACAACGGCGACAACAACGCCTACCGCCGCTCCCGCAAAATGTCCCCCGCCAGCGCGAAGGACGCGCAAAAGGAAGCAGATCGCATCGACCCCGTACTCAAGCGGCTCTGGGGACAGAAGAAGTGGGACCCCAAGAGCGTGCGCCAGGCGCTGCTCCAGCTCGGGTACGAGGAGGAGCGGACTGGGCCGGACGGCGAGCGGCTCGCCGGGACGCTTACCATGCGGGAGATGGACTCGCGCTACAAGGTCGACCACTACGTCACGGCCGAAGGCGCCCTGGTCGGCCTTCGCGTCCATGACGACGCCTGCGTCACGGCGTTCGTGCAGAAGACCAACTACGAGGTCAAGATCAACGGCCCGTTCATGGAGACCGGCTGCTTCGAGCCGCCCTACGGCCACTGAGAGACGGTGCGAGGCACGTTCGCGAGAGAAGCAGACCTGAGGTTGGGAACCTCCTGGTCAGCACCCCGGGCACGTCATGGGCTGGGGACCATCCCCGCAGTTGCTGGAAGCCGGTAGAGCACCAATTCGCGCCGCAGTACTGAGCGGGACCGTCCCCGCGGGCGCAGGGAGCAGATGCCGAAATTGATGAGCAGGATGATTTTGAAGGGACCATCCCTGCGGGGCGGGGAGCAGAGTGAGGTGCCGTCGAGGTACACAAGCTTGGTGGGACCATCCCCGCGGGTGCGGGGAGTAGTACGTCGCGTTCGGGTTCGCCGACCTCTCGGCGGGACCATACCCGCGGATGGGGGGGAGCAGCCGTGTTCGCTGCTCCATCGAGGACGTGCTTCGAGACCATCCCCCGCGGGTGCGGGGATGGTCCCGGATCGGAGAAGCTCCATGGAGCGTGGCCGCCCTGCTCCCCGCCCCCGCGGGGATCGGGGTGCGACCTCACATCGTCGTCGACGACATCGGCATGCTGCCATCCGGGCAGGCCGCGCCGAGGCGCTCTACCGCGTGATCGACGCAGCTTACGAACGCCGGTCCGTGATCGTGACCTCGAACCTCCACTTCCCAAAAGCGCACATGTTCCGGGCGAACCTGTGCCAGGCAGCGCTGAAACTTCACGGGTTCCGGCAGCAACTCGGATGCTGCATGATCGAACGATGCTGGTCGAACTGGAGAAGGTCGCAAAATTTCCCTGGAGTCCCTGGCTGGCTCAGATCCGGACCCCGTTCGGACGGACCATGGTCCGCTGGTGCGGTGACCAGACCGCGGAGCCGGGCGAGTACCACGTCGAGTGGACAGTCGATGAGGACATCGTCTGGGGGCGGAATGTGAAACCGGCTGCCGATTCCGGACCGGGAGTCGGGCCTGGCGGGCACTGCATTGTCCTGCGAGGGCGGCTGAACCCCACAAAGGATGGCGCCGCCGTACTGGACTTGGACGGCACTCTGATCCTGCTGGATCTCGCTGATTCGCTGCCCGAAGATGTCGCCCATACGCGGGTTGACCTCTTCATCGAGCGCGAAAAGATCAGTCTCTACCCCTACGAACTCTGACCAGATATCAGCTTCCGTCCGTCTCCCACTGCGACAAACGGGTCTCGTCGACGCGATCGGACAGATACTGCTCCCCGCACCCGCGGGAATGGTCCCTCGGACGGCGCAGAGGCTGCGGAATTGGGAGCCCCGACCGCCATGACCACTGATCCCCGCACCGGCGGGGGGAAGTACAGGCCCTGCAGAACGTGCTGGAGCATGCCCACGGCGAGAGCCTCCACCTCCGACGCGAACTCGTCCGCCGCCGCGGACCCACGCCGACCCCTCAGCGACTGCCCACCTGACCAGCCATCCAAGCCGCGTGCTGACGGATGCGAACCAAGTCATCGGGAAAGTAGCTCTCCCAGCCCTCGTCCAAGCGGATCCAGGCCACAGGCTGCCCGGCCTCCGCGACGAACGGGGTCGCCACATCGACGACCGCGGCATACGACAACCCGAGCGTGACCGGCCAGTCCGGGTGAAACGAACGAACCGCGACCGCCGTCGGCTCAGACAGCAACTCCGGCTGAAGCCCCGCCTCTTCGAAGAGTTCCCGGCTCGCACCCTCTCGCGGCGTCTCTCCAGCCTCGACCTTCCCACCCGGCGGAACCCACCCCCGCCAACGGTGCTTCACCAACACCACCCGGGCAAGGTCCTCGTCAAATACCCAGACCTCGGCTGCAAGCGGCTCCATCGGCCCCTTCCTGGCAGAGGCCAGCCACTTACAAGCCCCGTCGAACTCCGCCACCGCCCGCTGGGCATCAATGACTGCCGCCTCGACAGCCCGCTCATCGACCATGTTCCGAGTCATCGGGACAAAATACGGGGATGCACTGACATCACAGCCCTGTCACCAATCTGATGAACGTCATACGCTGCGGCAAACCGTCGATATCGCTGGCAACCGTGCTGCTCCCTGCACCCGCGGGGATGGTCCCAAGCCGGTCTGCTCCTGCACCAGTTCGTGGATCTGCCTCGCATCCGCGGGGATGGTCCAGGCGGCTACGACATCCAGTTGGCCGCCAGCCACTGCTCACCGCGCCCGAGCATGACGCTCCTCACAGTGGTCCTCTCCGCCCGCCGATAGGTTGGCGGCATGTCTGACGGAATTCGATGGATCGGTGAGCACGCTTACGAGGATGCGAAGGGCGACGTGCCCGGGATGCGTGGCAGCATTTCGCTGACAGCAGCCCGAGGCGTGGAGACGGAAGACTTCTTGGTACGCCTCGGAGCCGACCCCGAACAGCTTGACTGCCAGGACCTGTACAAAGACCGCAACGACTTAGCTATACCGTCCAGCGGGTACAAGACGCATATCAACTGGGCCATGTACGGCACCTGCGGTGACTGGCTGTATGTGCTGGAAGACTGGGGCATGGCGACCTTCTACGCGGGTTACCGGAGTGTGGCGGCAATGGAGCCGCGCACTGGTGAGGAGATCGTCTGCCTGACGATGAACAGCTGGGACCCCCCGCAGCTGATCCTCCACGCGCCGGGCGACCACAATCGGACCTGGCAGGCGGAGTTCGGCGAGCCCGCCGAGTGGTCACCGACACTGGACGCCGCACTACGGGTGGCAGGCGCGGTGTTTCCTTCCGCGTACTACGACTCCGACACGACTGAGGAAGAGGAGCGACAGTACTTTGAGGAGCATCACAAACAGCTCCCCCTGGCCGTGTTTACCGGTGTCGGCCGCTACTGCGGTCTGACGATCGACCGCGCCGTTGTCGAAGCTGGCCTCCTCCCGCTGGCCATCCTCCCGATGCCGGAGAGCTGACCCCACCGGCCGGTGGCGACACCCCACCTGGGGCGCCCCCACCGGCCTTTCAGGTGTTTGCCGCTACTTTGCGGTCATCGTGCAGATGACAGGGTTGACGGGCTTGCCGAACGCGTCGGTGGCCGCGCAGTTCCCGGTCATGCGGGTATTGAGCCAGTAGGCGTCTTTGTCGATGATGCGCATCTGCTTCATGAAGTTGTTGAAGTTTCCGCCCATCGACTGCTGGTTCTGGTTGCCGGAGATGGACGAGCGCCCGCACACCTCGTTGAAGGTCGGCACCTTGCCGTTGTCGATGTTGTACAGGTGGATCTTCGTCTCGTGCTTCTTGGCGAAGGATTGCACGCAGGCGCTCCCGTCCGGGTCGCCGGTGGTGGAGCCGGTGGGGACGGCCTCGTTCAGGCCGCCTTCGCTCTTCTTCATGCCGCCGCTGTTGTATGAGGACGCGAAGGCAAACTCGTCACAGTTCAGAGCGTCGTTCGCATCGTCCAGTGCACTGGCATCACCGCTTGCCGCGGCCCACCGCTTGGGGCAGATACGGCCCCGGTTCGTCGTGTTCTGATCGCTGTTACCCATGTAGTACAGGGGCTTGCCATACGACTCCGAACCGGCATGGTTCGGCAGCATGGTCTGGATCAGCCACGCGTGCGCCGCAGCCTGCGGATGCTTCTTCGCGTTGAACACATACGTCGGAGCCGAGTTGACGAACACGCAGCCCGTCGCCGTGTGCGTGGTCAGCGTGTCGCAACGGATCTGGTCGAGGTCGGGGTTGTCCTTCCAGTAGCCCTTGCTCCACTGGTAGTCGACCTTCTGCTCCATGCCGGGCGAGTGGACCTGTCCTTCGATCTTGACGTCCGGCTTATACCGGTACGTCATGTCGGCTGCGGACGCATCCCACGTGTACTTCGTGGTCAGCGACGCCGTGTGTGTGTCGCCGGGCCTCCAGGTCGGGGTAGCTGTCCAGTCCCCGCCCTGGGGCTCGATCGGCTTGCACGAGCCCTGGCAGATGTGACCGTTGAAGGCGGACAGGCTGATGCCACCGTCGAAATCGTCCGGAATTTTGACGCCCTTAATGGTGAGGGTTTCGGTGAAGCTGTCCGGGCCGTCCAGGCGGAGCGTGCGGGTGAAGTTGAACTCAGCCTTCGCGATGGGGTCGTCTTCGGGGCCCAGGTAGTAGGTGACCGGCCGGGTATCGCACTCCTTGAACCGGTCGGCGTAGGCCCCCATGGCGCCGTTCTCGCACCAGCCCACATCCCGCGTGCTCCTGGACTCGGCAGGCTTGGCCGGGGTCGCGGCGATGCACACCTGGCGGCCGTCCTTGTCGGTCGGACCGCACTGCTTCCGGGCCTTGTAGGTACTCCGCGTGACGCCGCCAGAGGCCAGCGGCTTGGTCTGCTTGCTGTTGGGTGCAGTGGTGAAGCCCGGGTTCGGCGCGTCAAAGACAGGCGCCGGGAGCGCCAGGTCCACGGGCAGTTCGATGCGGAGCCTCGCCCACGGCGACCATGACGTCTCATACAGGGAGCCGTCGTAGGCGCTCGTGTGGAAGACGTAGTCGACCTTCGGGTTCAACCACTTGGGGTCGACGCTTACCGTGGCTGCGGAGCCGGAGTTGACGTAGCCGGACACCTTAACGCCGTACTCGTTGTCCTCGATTTTGACTTTGGTCTTGGGCTTGCCGCCGGAGTCGACGGTCCACACCTCGAAGGTGAGGGTGGATTTGTCGCCGTCGGCGTCGGTGACGGTGTTCCGCAGCTGGACCTTTCGGGTGTTCACGCTCCAGGTGCCCAGCCCCTCGTCGACCTGTTTCCAGGCCGGTCCGGCGGACGGCTTCTTGCCTGACACCGGGCGGGCTCCGGCCCTGACTTCTTTCTCGGGGCCTGCGGCCGGCCGTGTGGACGGTGCGGCGTTGGGGTCGGGGTTCGGATCGAAGGTATCGGCGGATGCGGTGGTCGCTACGCCGGATCCCACGAGCAGCACGGTGGCGGCGCCGCAGGCTAAGCGGGACAGGATGCGACTTCTTCTGGAAGTTCCAGACAAGAGATGTTTCCCCTCTGGCCCTACCCCGCGTGTTCCCCAGGGGCAGGGCTGATCGGATGGATCGGCTTGGTCGCGCCGCCTCTTGTCTAGGCGTGGTCATGAGGGCCATTCAAGGCCGTGAACTGGTGCGTTCGTCCCTAACTGGAGCTAACGGACGTGACACTCGACACGGTTGTACAAAACCCCGTCAAAGTTTCGCTCAGGCCGGGTGGTTACGGGTGCGGCGTCGACGGCAGCCGCCGCGGTCAGGCGACGGGTCATCAAGGTGATGAGCGCCCAGGCCAGGTGCGCTTCTCTCACCTCGGGCAGGCGCTCACAGTCACGGCAGTCACGGCAGTTGCGGCGTGCGTGCATGATCCAGCCGAGCCTTTGGCGTTCTTGGGCCGGGAGATCTTCATGCTCCAATCCCGCTCATTCTTGACGGAGTTGGCACGGACGCGGTCGAGACGGCCCAGCACTCCGCTGTTGCGGCCCTCGCCCGTCAGAAGCTGCAAAGGCCTCGAGGCGAATATCGATCAACCTGTGGCGGTCGGGGGCCGAAAAGTGAACGCTTTACATGGCCGCCCTCGGCGTGCCGACGGAACACTGAGGACCTTATGGGCGATTTGCCGGACTCCAAGAAACTCTGCGAAACCTGTATACCTCCGCGATGAAACTGCAGGTCGCGCAGTCTGAACCCGCACCCGCGGGGATGGTCCCCCCACCCCCAGGCTGACGTTGAGCCCGGAGTTCTGCTCCCCGCACCGGCAGGGATGGTCCCAACTGCATGATGACGACTCAGTGATCTGCGGTTTTGCCGCGTTCTATAGGTGACGGCCGTCACGGAGACTCCCCAAAACGGGCTCCACCCACCGGCGCAGCGGACGTCCATGTGGGCGAGGGCTGTGAGACGTTGCGGCGGCTGCGGATTTCACCACGTGGCGGGGGCCTGCACGCGAAACCCTCTGGTCCGTAGGCTCCTTGGGGTGATCGGATAGGCGCATGAGACTTCCTCGTACCGGGGTGGCCGAGGTTGTCGTGCCAGTCCTCGTCCGCGACCTGACGCCCACTGATCTGCCGGCCTGTACGTGGTCCGGCTCGACCGCCCATCTGATGCAGGTGGAACGGGAGTTGGTGCGCGCGGCAGCGGGGGATGTGGACTATCTGGCGGTGTGCACCCCGGCCGATGTTCCGGTGGCGATCGGAGGCATCGACTACCAGGTCACAGCCGGTGTAGGCACACTCTGGCAGCTCGGGGTACTCCCGGCCCTGCAGTCGTGTGGTCTGGGCACCATGCTCATCCGGGCCGCGGAGGACCGCATCAGGTCACGCAGCCTGCACAGGGCCGAGCTCGCGGTGGAGGAGAGCAATCCACGGGCCCGGGCCCTGTACGAGCGACTGGGCTACCTGGCCCACGGTCGCCGGCCGGACGCCTGGGACGTCCAGGCGCCGGACGGCTCACTGCTCCGGTACGAGACCATGTGCACGGTGATGCACAAGGACTTGTCGTAGGGGGCGCCGCGTGGCGATGGAAGTGTGGGCACCGATCTTTTCACTCGCAGGCGTCGCCCTCGGCGGCGGCCTGACGGCGCTCTCCCAGCGCGCCACTCAGCGCTCCGCCGAACGGCTGGAGGAACGCCGCCAGGCAGCGGCCACCAGCGAGGCGCGCCGAGCAGAGCAGATGCAGGCGATCAAGGACTTCATCGCCTGCGCCCAGGATGCCGAACGGGCGGCCTACAGCCGGCCCGAGGCTTGGGGCGATGACGAAGACTGGAACAGCACCGCTTCGGGTGCCATGACCAGGCTCTGGATCGCTGAACGGCACCTCGTGCTGCTCAGCGACGCGGACCTGCACGCCCCTGTGCACACATACGGTCGGGCACTCAACCAGGCGGTGTGGCGAGAGATCGGCGACGTCGAGGTCAACGAGCACCTCGAGGAACACAAGATCGCCTTCATGACCGCAGCACGCGCGAGCCTCGCCTCCCCTTGAGTCCAAGCAACCGAGGTGGGACCCCTCCGTTCAGGAGCCGCCAAGACGAGCGGCCTCCGACGCCCGTCTCGAACCCTGAGCAGCTGGGGAACGAAGAGTGACACTGGCCGACTTCACAGGCTCTCGATGGGGATGCAGGCCCTGGTACCTCACGCCAACGAAAAGCCCTTGGGGAGGTCCGCTACGCCGAGAACGGGCGCCTGATCACCGCCATCAACATCGTGATGGGCTTCCACCCTGATCACTACACGGGCTGCGATCCACACAGGTTCACCCCGGCAATGCGCGCACTGGGTGCCGCACCCGAGAATCAGGACTACGGCCCCCTGGGGCCACGAGGGCTGTTCTTCCGCCTCGCTGAAGACCTCGGAGTCGGCCTCCCCCACGCCGACCTGACCACCAACCCGGTACTCAGCGCCGAACTCCAGCCCAGGCCGGACATCGACGCCCGACCGCGCGAACCACCGGCTCCGTAGTACGCCCGGCCCGTTTTCCGTCATCCCAGAACATGCATTTCGTCACCAGTCCATGGGCCACAGGCATCCCCCGAGTCGTGCATGCCGTAGCACTACTCCCCGCACCCGCGTGGATTGGTCCCTCGAACGTCTTGTCGTACGCGGTCTGGACGCCTGGTCCTCGCACCCGCGGGGATGGTCCCCCACCGAGGTCATACGATGATGTCCTGTCCCAGATAACTGTGAACACGGTGGGGCTCTGACCTGCAGTGCCTACGGTTGAGTGGGACGAATGTGCTTCTCGCGGTCCCGCTCAACCGTAGGCAGCGCCTCTAGGGTGTGCATCGGGAAAGTCTGTTGATCGGCCCGGAGGTGTCATGCCCCTGCAGATGAAGTTGAGCGCGATAACCCTCGATTGCCCTGATCCGCTGGCTCTGGCGACGTTCTATCAGCAGGCCACCGGCCTTGAACCCCACCCCAAGTCGGACGCCGACTTCGCCGGTCTCAACCGTGAGGATGGACTCCTCATCGGCTTTCAACTGGTCGACGACTACCGGGCGCCGAGCTGGCCTGACCAGGCCGTTCCCCAGCAGCTTCACCTTTGCTTCGACGTCGTGGACCTGGACGAGGCCGAGGCCCGGTTGCTGGAGTTGGGCGCGGGCAAGCCGGATCACCAGCCGCATAAGGACAGATGGCGGGTCCTCACCGATCCGGCTGGGCATCCCTTTTGCATCGTCAGGGGCTGACTGGGGGGTTCAAGAGTGCCCCCGCGGGGATGGTGGTCCCCTCCCCGCAACGGTCGAACTGGTCACGGACGACTGCTCCCCGCACCCGTGGGGATGGTCCCAGCTCCTCGATCTCTACTGCCGGAGCAGGCACGTCGGAGTCTCACCTGGGACCAAGGCTCCGAGATGGCCCGCCATCACGAACTCGCCCCCTACTTCACCGACGGGATCTTCTTCGCCCGCCCGGGCAGTCCCTGGGAGCTGGGGACGAACGAGAACACCAACGGCCTGATCTGGCAGTACCTGCCCAAGCGCACAATCCTGTCCCTCCACACCGCTGACGACCTCCACGCCATCGAGCACCGGCTAAACAACCGACCCCGCAAGACACTGAGTTGGCAGACCCCAGCACAAGCATTCGCCGCAGCTCTGGCACGCTGAGCCTGCAACGTTGCGATGATCACGCGAATCCGCCGCTTCACGCTTCCACAGAGCGAAGCCTGAATAACTCCTACAGAGTTTATGGCCCAGCACCCATAACAGCTCTACCGATCTCGGACGGCCAATTGGGCCTGAAGCGGGCGACGAACTCGGCAAAATCCTCACACAGATACTGCGGGTCAGACGGCTTCAGCCGCACCTGCTGATGATGGCGGTGCACCCACCAGACCTCAAAGTCGGTCACCGTCCCCTCGGAGGGCCAGTCCTTGCTGCGCTGCGGCAGCATCACGACGTCGACGAACCCTCCCACGCTGAGGCCGATATCCACGAAGACCCCGATCGCCCCAGGTCTGGGCGCCCGCACGACAGTGCCCGTGAAGACCTGACCGAAGCGCAACTCGCCTCGAACCCGATCCCACTCTGCTTCCGCGACCACTCACGCATCCTCGCACCTCAAGACAACCCTGGACAGGAGAGCCCGGCAGACGTGTGATGCTGCCGGACTCGGCGATACGGGCCGACAGGGTCAGGATGCTGACAGTCCGGCTGACGTTGTCGTCGTAGCGGGGTGCGCTCATCAGGGGTGCCCTTTCTCGAGGGGTGTTCTCGGCCCGGGCGGGGTGCCACACCACCGCCGCCGGCGGTGCGGCCCCGCCCTCGGATGGGGCGGGGCAAGGGCGTCAGCCCCAGGTGACGCGCAGGCACCGGGCCTGGGCGTACTCGGCCGGCCCGCGCAGCTGCTCAGCCGCGACTGGGCATAGCCCTCGATATGGCCGCAGTCGGTGAAGCGGCCGCCCGTGACGGCGGGGCGCCCCGCGTCGGCGGGTCGAGGACGAACGCGAGCAGGACGCGGCCGAGGAATAGCCGGGCGTGCTCGTCGCCGTACGGCCCGGCGTATCCGAGAGTGTCCAGCACACGGACGGCGTTGGAGTTGTTCATGTCGACCGGGTCGCCGGTGAGTTCGGCGGTGAAGGTGACCGACATGCCGGGCCCCTCCCGGAGGGTGGAGATCTTCTTGTCTACCCTTACCTGGCGGATGCTGCGCCGGGGCCAGTTCGCTCCCCTGACGAACTCGCTGACGCGATCCGCGAATTCGTCACGGCCTACGACGAGCACGACGCTAAGCCGTACCGATGGGCCTACGACGGCACCCCGCTCAAGGCCGCGTGACCCTCGCAGGATCAGCGCGGCGCTGCACTAGGACCAGGGTCAGCTGCTCGCCCAGATCTCCGAGGGCCACGCCGACGCCCTCCCACAGATCCGCGATCGCGAGCCGCAGGCGTCGGTCTGGCCGCCCCCACGGCCAGCACCCGCGCGGACAAGCCGCTGCTGACGTTCAAGCAGATCGCCGCCGTGTTCGGCGACGTGCCGAGCGACCGCGCCGACGCTGGGGCGTGCGTACCGCTCCAGGGAGCGGACGGAGGCGTGGCGGGAGCGGGCCAGCAGCATTGGGGTGGAGGCAGCCAGGAGACCGTCAAGACGTTCGTGTCCTGCATTCTCGGCAAACTCGGGCTTCGCGACCGCGTTCAGGTTGGTCGTGTACGCCTACCGCCGGGGGCTGGTGATCTGATGCGGGTCCGCACAGCGGCCGGCCGTGCGGCATCAAGGTGGTCGCGTGGACGTATGGGTGAAGCGGCCGGATGGCGCCGACTACGACGCTCCGCACATGGCCAGCGCGGTTCGCGCCAGCCCGCGCAGCCAGGCGTGGGCGTGGTCGGTGTCGTAGCGCTGATGCCACGACAGGTATATCGGTGCCGACGGCAGTTCGAGCGGGAGGGGGAGCACGACCAGGCCGAGGTCGGCGACCGCTGACCGCGTTGTGGCTTCGGGGACGCTGATCAGGAGATCGGAGCCGCGCGCGAACTCCAGCGCGGCCGCTTCCGTGGGCGCGGTCGCCACCACGCGGCGGGTGAGGCCGAGCCGCGCGAGGGCGTCGTCGAGGGCATTGCTGAGGTTTCCACGTCGCGAGACGGTGACGTGCTCAGCGGCGGCGTACCGCTTTGCGGTCACGGTCCTGACGCGGGTGAGGGGGTGCCCCTGCCTCACGACGATGACGAGGCGGGTCTCGCCCACGTTCTCGGCACGGATGTCCGGTGCGCTCGGGCGGTTGGCGTTCGCCTCCAGGTCGACCTCGCCGCGCCGCAACTCGGGGGTGTCGATGCTCGATTCGGCGACGAAGCGCAATCGCACGCCCGGCGCCTGTCCGCGTACGGCCGCGAGCAGTGCGGGGCCGCTCAAGGCGACCAGGGAATCGTGCCAGCGGAGTGTGAAAGTGCGCTCCAACGTTGCCAGATCGAGTTCACGGCTCGGTGCCAGCACCCCCTGGACCTGGTGCAGCAGCTCGTGCACCTGTTCCCGGACGGCGATCGCATACGGCGTCGGGGTCATCGTGCGGCCGGTGCGCACCAGGATCTGATCCCCGGTCGTGCGCCGGATTCGGCCCAGACTCCGGCTCATCGCGGGGGCGGTGACGTGCAGGCGCGCGGCCGCCCCGGCCACACTTCCCTCCTCCAGCAGCGCGTCGAGCGCGGTGAGCAGGTTCAAATCCAATTGCATGTGAGTAATCCTAGCCGTGCTTGACATGCATTTGAAGTTAATGAAGGGGCTGTATACCTTCGAGACGAGAGCGCAAGACGGAACGCACAGCTCGGCCCGACCCGCCTCATCACCCCTCCTCACACGGGAGTTCCACCATGTCCGAAACGCTTCAGACCACTGACGTCGCCGCCTCCGACGCCGACCTGCTCGGCCAGACCGCGATCGCCGTGCGCGCGGCCGGTTCGGCGCTGCGCGAGCGCTTCGGCGAAGTGGTCCGCTACCAGACCCGCGAAGAGCTGATGCGCGCGCTCGCCGCCAACGACGACACGGCCCTCGACATCCTGCGCCCCCGCCTCACGCGCCTGCGCCCGGACGCCGGCTGGGTGGAGGACGAACTGGACGGCGGGGCGCTGCCGCCCGGCGAATGGTGGGTCGTGGATCCGGCCGAAGGCAACGTCAACCACCTGCACGCCCTGCCGGAGTGGGCGGTGACCGCCACCCTCGTGCGCGACAACCAGCCCGTACTCACCGCGGTCCACCTGCCGTTGACCGGCGAGACCTACACCGCGCTCACCGGCGCGGGCGCCCACCTCGACGGCCGGCCGCTGCACGTCTCCCCCACTGCGGACCTCGGCCTGAGCATCGTGGCCACCAGCCAGGCCCGGCCGGACGAGGACGAGAAGGTCGTGCGGCGCGTCGGCTCCTCGATCACCGCGATGCTCTTCGACGCGCTCGTCGTCCGCACCGCCGTGCCCGCGACCCTGCACCTGCTGAACGTGGCCGCCGGCCGGATCGACGCCTTCTGGCAGTTCGCCGGCGCCCGCGCGGACCTGCTGCCCGGGGCGCTGCTCGTCACCGAGGCCGGCGGACAGATCTCCGACGCCCAGGGCCGCCCCTGGACCCCCCAGAGCGAGAGCTTCCTGGCCGCCGCGCCCGGCGTCCACGCCGAGGCCGTCGCCACGCTCTCACGCTGACCGCGCACCACAACCTGCACGCACGGAAGGACCAGATCATCATGACCACGATCGCAGTTCTCGGAAACGGCCGCGTCGGCGGCAACCTGGCCACAGCCCTCATCCGGGCAGGGCATGAGGTGACCGTGGCGGACCGCGCACCGGGCGCCGCCGCCGACGCTGCCCGGACAGCCCAGATCGTCATCAACGCCACCCCGGGCGCCGGCTCGCTGGACCGGCTCGTCGCCCTGCGCGAGGAACTGCGCGACAAGATCCTTATCGATGTCTCCAACGCCACCGTCGACGGACCGGACGGACTGCCCGCCGACCTGATCTACCCCGGCTCAAGCCTCGCCGAGCAACTCCAGGAAGCGCTCCCCGAGACGCGCGTCGTCAAGACACTCAACACCATGCTCTTCCCGGTGATGACCGCGCCAGCCACGCTCACCCAGGCGCCCGACGCCTTCCTCTCCGGCGACGACCCGCAGGCCAAGCAGACCGTCCGTGACCTGCTCAGCAACCTCGGCTGGCACAAGGAGTGGATCACTGATCTCGGCGGGATCCAGACCGCCCGCGCCACGGAGGCCGCGATACTGTTCGTACCCCACGTGATTCGGTCCAGCGGATTCGCGCCCTTCGCGATCTCGATCGCCCGCTGATCCGCACACAGTGCACCACCCCCGGCGGGCCCACATCCAGAACGGATACGACAGCGCAGCCAGGGCCGGCGATTCAGCGCCGGACGGGGACCCGTGGCCACCCTTCCCGGGCCGTCGGCCTCGCACCGAGGAATCGGCCCATCTCACGGCGGACGCGCTTGCGGAGCTGGTCGCGAATCTGCCCGCCGATGCCCGCGGCGGCCGTCGGCACCGGCCTCACACTCGCCGATCCAAGTGCGCGTGCGGGTGCATGGCGCTGGCGCCGGACGGCATCACGCTGCCGCTGAAGTAGTGACCTGGCATCGATGGCCAGGCTGCCTGGCCATAGCCGTCCGCGCCGGGGCCGTCGCCGCGGAGCGGGCTGAAGTCGACGTCCAGGTGCGGGTCGTACGCCTCGGGCTCAGGGCCGAGTTCGTGGGTGGAGTACTCGCCGAAGCGGCGGATGTGCTCGGTCAGGTACGGCGAGATGTGGGCCAGGTCCTCGGGGTCGACGACGTGGCCCTCCTCCTGGAGCTGGCGCACGATCTCGGCGATGTCCAGGGCGTTGTGGAAGATCACTGCGTTCGTGAGCAGAGCGGCGAATTTCGCGGTCTTCTCCTGCTCGACGGGGTCGTTGTCGGTGATAACGCCACCGCTGCCGAAGCCGATCCACTGGGAGAAGCCGTTGAACGCCTCGACCTTGTGCGTGGCCGCGGTGACCCGCCGGCGCAGTGGGGCATCCGAGAGGTAGCGCAGCGAGCAGACGCGCGTACTCAATCTTGTCGGCGGGTGGGCGACGGGCCGGCCGATGCGGCGGCCGGCTGCTTCTGCGACGGCGCGGGCGTGGGCAGCCCGCTCGGCGGTGAAGGTGCGTCCATCTCGGCGAACAGGGCCAGCAGCAGGAAGGCGATGTGGCCCATGCCCTCGTCGGCGGTGTCGATCGGGAGCGGGTCGGCCAGTGAGCGCACGCCGATCCATGTCGCGGGCGGCGGCCAGCGGCAGGGCCCCGATCGAGGCCGGCTGGTCCACCACGACCAGCACCGTTCCGTGCTTGGCCTGGAGTTTCGCGAACAGCTCGCGGAGCTTGGGCTCGGTGTTGGGCAGGCGCTCCGCGAGGCCGAGCCCGGGGTTGAACTGATTCCCGGGCGATCCCGTTGTGGGTGCCGAGGAAACCCTCTGGGTACCGAGACATGGAGGCAGCGTGAGTGTCCTGAAGGATCGAGTGGGCCGAGAGGACGTGCCGGGGACGGCAGGTTTCGGCCTCTGGCTGATGACTCTGGTGGCGCTGACCCCCCTCGCCCTCACCGCCGTCTGGCTGGGCGGCAGCCTGGGGGTCATGCTGATCGGCGACGGCTGGAACCCGCCCCCGTTCTCCCTTGCCTCCCTGACCGACCTGGTCGGCGGCGGGACGGGAGCACTGTGGCCGGGCAGCCCGACGGGTGCGGTCGTGGCGGGCATCTCGGCCCTGGCCGGTGTCCTTTTCGCGGCGGCGGCTCTGTGCTTCTTCGCGGTGGACTGGGCGCTCGCGGCCATCGCCGCCCGCAGGTCCCTGGACGACGGCTCCGCTCACAGGTGCCCGCACACCCGGGCCCCGGCCCCCGTGCCCGCCGGTGGTTCCGACACCCGGGCCGCGGCTCCTCTCGCTTCCTGAGCAGCGGGCGTGCCAACTTCCTTGCGCCCAGGTGCCGACGTACCGCCGGCACGGATCAGCGACATCGACGTACTGCGCGGCTTCGCCCTGCTCGGCATCCTGCTCGTCAACGCGCAGCTCATGGCAGGCCCCTACACCGGTCTCGGCGATGGCCCAAGCGCCTCGGCCGTCGACCGCGCCGCCGCCTGGGTGGTGACCGCCCTGGTCGCCACCAAGTTCTATCTGCTCTTCTCGTTCCTCTTCGGCTATAGCTTCACCATCCAGCAGCGTTCGGCCGAGAGTGCGGAAACCGCCTTTGCACCGCGCCATCTGCGGCGGTCGGCGGTGCTGTTCCTGCTCGGTCTCGCCCATGCCGTACTGCTGCTCCCGGGCGACATCCTGATGACGTACGCGGCACTCGGGCTTGTGATGTTCGCGTTCCGCGCGGCGTCACCCCGGACCCTGTTGCGGGTCGCGGCGGGCCTCCTCGGCTCGGTCGCCGTCCTGTTCCTCGCCTACGGCCTTCTCCTCGTCTCCACGACGGAGCCGGTCGGGCCGGAGGCCTTCGCCGCTTCGGCATCCGAAACCGTGAAAGCGTACCGAGGCGGTCCCGGTTCGGTGGTCGCCGCGAATGCGCGGTTGCTGCCCGACGCGCTCACCGGGGATCTGCTCTTCGCCGCCGACATACTGGCGGCCTTCCTCGTCGGCCTCGCCGCGGGCAGGTGGCGCGCGCTGGCCGACCCGGACCGGCACATCGGACGAATGAAGCGGATCATCCGCCGCGGGCTGCCCGTCGGGCTGGCCGGCGGGGTGTTCATGGCGGTGTGTTCCGACGGCCCGCTGGACAGCCGATGGTTCTACGTCGGCAGGGCAGCAGGGATCCTGACCGCGCCCGCCCTCACCGCGTCGTACGCCTGCGCACTGCTGCTGCTAGTACGGACCCGGGTGGGCCGCAGGATCGGTGACGCGCTCGCGCCCGCCGGACGGATGTCGCTCACCAACTACCTCACGCAGTCCCTCATTCTGGCACTGGTCTTCACGGGCTACGGCCTCCGGCTGTACGACCGCGTCGGCACCGGGGTCGTGTTGGCGGGCTGTCTCGTCCTCTACGCCGCCCAACTGGCCCTCAGCGCGCTGCTGCTGCGACACGCTCGATACGGACCCGCGGAGGTCCTTCTGCGCTGGGCCACTCGGGGCGGCCTCCCCGGAACGTATGGGGCGGCGGGCGACGGCCGGCGCGCTGAAGACGCGGCAGCCGTCCCGTGACCGGGCGGGGCGCCGTGCGGGTCGTACCGCCGGGGCTCAGCCGTCGTAGGCGTCCATCTGGGGCGCATCCTTGGCGCGGTGCGCCCCGGGCTTGCAGCCGGCGAACGGACCGGAGGGATCCCTCAACGCGGCCATGACATGGGTGAGGTAGTCCCGGTGCCAGACGGCGGGTCCGGTCAGTCCGGCCCCCGGGTCGGTGAGTTCCTGCCAGGCCATCCACAGCCCGTACAGCTGGGCCACGGCCTCCTCGTGTTCCCACCACCGGGGACACCACGCAGCCGCGGACGTGGTCTCCCTTCCATAGACCGGGATCAGCAGATGGCGCACCCACAGCGTCAGGCTGCGCAGCGCCTCGTCGTACACCGGGCCGCTCAGGTAGAGGATGAATTGCGGCCCCTGCTGCTGGGGCGGTGCGGCCGGTTCGGATGTTCCCGTCGGCTCGATGGTCTCGGCGGCGCTGGTCATGTACGGATCCGCTCCCGTCCGGTCGGCGTACTTCGCTACGCGTACTTCTGGCCGTCGTGCTTCTCGTCGGCACAGGTACTACGGGACCGGGACGACCAGGGTTCAGGGCTCACCAGCCGTTGCGGACGGCTTGAACCGAAGAAGTCCGGAATCCGTCGTGGTCTGGACATCGGCGCCAAAGCGCAGACGAAAGGGAGTTCCATGCCGGACATTCAAACGATCTGGGTCGGCGGCCCGCCGCCCGACTGGGCAAAGCAGGGACTGCTCAACATTCAGCAGCAGTATCCGAAGCAGAGTCCGGACGAGCAGCGCAACTTCTGGGTGCACCCCAGCAGGATCGGTCCGAACAACACGGGTGATGAGACCTTGCGGCAGATGAGGGAGGCGGCGGAAGCGGCCGGCTTCGAGGTCAAGATAATTGCCGATCACCTCGACGAATTCGCAGAGAACATGAGCCGGTACAACGGCGATACGCTGCGCGACGTCATCAAGTGGGAGATGGGCAACAAGGGCGAGATCGCGGTAAAGGACCTGACGAACTACATGGTTCTCGGCAAGTACGGGGGCCTCTCACTGGACCTCTCCACCCAGCCGACGGCTGCGGATCAGGGAAGCTCCAATGTCACCCCCACCAACGACCTGCGCTCCTTGCACGGCGTCGAGTTCAAGGTCCCCAAGCTCGCCGACGACTCAGTCGCCCGGCATATCGGTAATCCCTCGTACAGCCAGTACAGCCAAAACCCGGCGAATGAAGCCGAAATACATTCTCTTCCACACCTGGACGTTTGGGCCATGTATGCCCGGCCCGGCGAGAGCAAGGGGCAAGAGGTCATGCGCGGCGCCGCCGAGAAGATGATCGGAAATTACGCGAATCTCGTGAACACGGGAATCGACAAGGGACAGATCGTCACTCGTCCGGGACAGGGCGGGGAGTACGAGCGAAATCGCTTCAACCTCGCTGTTGTGGGTATGGACACCGAACTGGGAGCCAAGTGGAACCCCGGTGAACAGCACCGCCAGACAGTCATCGGCCACTTTGCGATGTCGTCGCTGTACGACTCGATCCACGGCGTCTACGGCAATCCCACAACGCCGACGCACGAAAGCGAACTGGTCCGCGTGGAGGTCCCCAAGGCCACCTGGGACAGCATTACGTGGCCCACCGTCAAAACACCGGCCGGGACCGAGGTCCCGGATCTGGGTATCACGAAGCAGTACCAGAACAGCTGGCGCCAGGCCAACGATGAGGCGGTCACCCGAGCGATGGTCTCCACTATGCGGCTGTCCACTGAGCCGCACCCTCCGGGCTACACCACTCCTCCTCGCGGAGCGAGCACCCAGTCGTCCCCCACCCTGTCGGCTGCAGCGAGCCCGCCGCAGTCGCCCAGTGCCGGCAGAAGCAACTCCATGTAGGGCTTGACCTGTGAGTTGACCGGGGGCTCGGACGCGGTCCGAGCCCCCGGGACATGCCCGGCAGCGGCACTGCGACAGCGATTCCCGGCGGATCATCCTCGGCTTTCCGTACCGCCTGCCCGTGCGCACGTCGACCCGCGTGGCGACGGTGATCCCGAAGACGCCCACAATGCTGTCCGTTGAACCCCTGGGAGCCCGATCGCGTTGTGGTCACAGTCGATGAACCCCCTCATTCTTCGGGTTCACGCATCACGGGAGGAGCAGCCATGACCACGCCACCGGGCGAAACTCAGAATGCAGCAGTCAATCAAGGAGGACACGGCGCCATCAAAGCGATCGGCGACGGGAGCATTCTTGCAAAGAGCACCCCGCGGGACTCCGTCGAGAGCGAGTTCTACGCAAGGGTTCGACAGGGCGTATACCCGCACATGACGCCCGTCGTGCCGACGTCGTACACGGCGCAGCAGGTGAGGGAGCTGCAGCCGCAGCTCACCGCCCAGGAGAAGGCGAGCCTGGACGACCAGACACATGTGTTCTTCCAGAACATGGCGCAGGGGGATGTAAAGAAACTCGACGTGAAGGTCGGTAACAAGACGTCGAGTCGCCGTGAACTGCACGAGCAGCACGGTATGAGCAGCGCGGCGGCGGCATGGAAGGAGATGAAACTCTCGGTCGTCGACTGGGCCACCCGGAGTTCCGACCGCGGATTCCGTGTCGTCGGCGGAGACGACGCGCCCGACAACCGTCTGAAGGCGGGCAGAGAATCCATGGAGACTCTTCGGAAATTCTCCGACGATCCCCATGTGTGGGACCAGCTGATCGGCAAGATGGAGGAGATCAAGAACGCCGCTCAGCAGAGCGATCTCGGGTTCATCGCGTCAAGCGTCTTCTCCGTTCAGGGGACCCACGACGGCAATCAGGTTGTGGATGCCAAGCTCATCGACTTCGCTCATGTCATCGATGCCGGACATCCGCTGACGCAGATCACGGACGTGACCGCGGGTCCTGCGGCTACGGCCCAGGAGTCCCCGCAAAGTGCCGTCGATTTGAAGGACAAGTACAGGGACAGGTTCCTTTCGGGAATGGACAATCTCATCGAAGCCGCGAACACGGTGCGTACGGAGAAAGCAGGGCGGGACAATGTCGCCGGTGCGGCGCTCATGAGGGGCGAGGGAGCCGCACAAGCCGTCGTCACCTCAAGGTCGACGAAACCTGTCGCGGTCGCCAACTCGTCCACTGAGCAGGTCACACGGCGTTTGTGATCCCACACAGGCGGCCGCGCGCACGGGGCCTGGCCAGCATGAGGTCGGGCCCCAACCCCTCTGCGCGCCGCGCCGGGGCGAGCGCGGAACCCTACGGAGCCGCATCCGTAACTGCCTCGACCGACATCACGCACACGACAGGAAGGAATGCCGTCATGCCTGCGATCAGCCGGCCGGGAGAACAGCCGGGCAGGAGCGAGGACATGGCCTCGCTCAATCCGCAACTCGTCGCGGTCGCCAAGGACGTGATACTGCAGGACCTCGCGGCTCTGCAGCGGGCGCCGGTCCGCTCGGGCCTGTCTGCGGAGGCCTTGGAAGAAGTACGTGACTATGTCACCCGGCTGGGCTCACCGTCCGCCGAACCGGGCGTACGGGCCGCACCTTCGCAGACAGAGGGCCCTCCGCGCGCGGCGCACGAGGATGCCGCCACGACACAGGGGCGGCCGGGGGCCGGTCCCGGTGACGGTGACGGTGCCGCCATGGGGCAGCAACAGGACGACACTTCGACGCTGTCCGCGGTCCAGGAGCTCATCGCCCGCCTGATCCGGAAGCTCCTTGGAGAGCCCGCGCCGCATACGTACCAAGAACAGAATATGGCGGAGCGCCCGCAGGACCGTTTTGTTGGCCGGTACGAGGGCGAACACGAGAGCCAGGTCGCAACCATGGCCCAGGCGATGGAGATCGCGCTGTCCGGGAACAGCGTGCTCCGGGATTTGTACGAGCGCGGGCAACTCGGCAATACCCGAGGTGTCATCGAGTACGCAGACTCGATCAACCAGTCCGCCAACTCGGAAGGTGCTGGGAAGTCCGTCGGAGAGGCCGAGGAGACCACCCAGGAGGCAGGTCGGGGCGCGGCGAACTACCCATCGATGTCCGAGAGCGCCAGTCTCCGCTCAGGGACGTGGGACAGCTCCAGCAGCCACGGCCTCGACTCGGGCCTCGGCTCAGGCCTCGGCTCAGGCCTCGGCTCAGGCGACACCTTCGGTGCCGCCTCCCGCTTCGACTCAAATTCCCGCTCCGCCGTCGACGACGACATCCCCCTCAATCGCAGCACGGCCTCGGCCGTGCGGCTGAGCAGCCCTGCCGGAACAGCCCCGAACCCGACCCCCGGCCAGGCCACCTCTGAGCCAGTTGCCTCGACGGCCGCGGCAGCTGCTTCGAGGAGCAACGGCGTGCAGCAGCTGCCGTCGGGCGAACCGCACCGTCCCGCGACGGCGCAGTCGCACTCGTCTCCCGTGCTCCAGCCCCAGACGCCCCGCTCCACCTCGCTAAGGCAATGAGCCCGGTCACGGGCCTGTGGCGGACCACCCCCGGTCCGCCACGCCCCCTCTCAGGCCGACTCCACCGGGTCGCCCGCCCCCTTCGTCAGGGTCACCTTCGACCATGCCTGTGCAGCCCGCTCGGTGATCGCCTCCACTTCTGCCTTGGCCGCCGCCGAGATGGGGCCCGCGTTCGGCTCCTTGTACCAGGGGCGGAGCCGGATCAGCGCGGGCCGTACACCGGTGGCGAGCAGGAGTGCGGTGCCCTTGGGAAGCGCCCGTATCTTGTCGGGCGGGAGCACCTGTTCCTGCCGGTAGGAGACGGAGCGGGAGGAGCCGTCCTTGCTCTTGGAGACACTGACGGTGCTCACGTCGTGCTGGCCGACCAGTTTGGAGATCTTCTCCACGAAGTCGGCGTCGTCCAGCCCAGCGCCCAGCAGTTTGACCGTGGCGGCGCTCCACAGGGCGTCCATGCCGGCGTCTCCCCAGACGCGCGCCCCCTGACGGTAACTCTGGAGCAGCGTCACAACATTGATCCCGCGGGAGCCGAAGTGGCTGTAGAGGTCGGGCAGATCGGAGATGCGGCAGACGTTCGCGGCCTCGTCGAGGACCGCCGTCATCGGCGGGTCGAGCCGGCCACCCATCCGCTCGGCGGCAACCACTCCTGCCCGCATCGTGGCGTCGGCGAGGCCCGCGATAACGCCCGCGGCCGAGCCACCACCGTCCTTCGACAGCAGGTACAGCGTGTCACGCCCGAGCACATGCTGCTCCGGCCTGAACTGCGGGAGGTCGGGGTCGCGGGTCACCCAGGCAACGATCTCCGGGTCCAGAAGGCAGGCCACGCACTGGCGAGCGGTCTCGTAGATGCCGTCGCGCGTCTCCACCGCGCCGCGGACCGTGCCCTGCAGCTGGTCGGCCATTGCGGTCATCCCGGCGTCCCGCAACAGGTCGATCGGCGCACGGTCCGCGGGGTCGGCGAGCCACGCGAGCAGTTCGATCACAGACGCCTTGCCACGTGCCGCGGCAAGGAAGAGAGCGGTCAGCGTGTTCTGCGCGGCCGAGATCCAGAAGTCCTTCTGCGAGGAGTCGTCGTTGACGGAGGCCACGAAGTGTCCGGCCAGTCTCCGGGCTCCCTCGATGGTGACGCACTCGGCGAGCATGTCCCACCACATGCCGCGCGGGGTGTGGGCGATGCCCTGGGGGTCGAATGTCCACACCGTGCCGATCTTGGCCCGTTCGGCGCGGGTGACGGCGTACACATCGGACTTGTTGGAGGTCAGGAGCACCGCACCGCGGGCCCGCAGCACCCGGGGGATGGCAATTCCGGTGGATTTTCCAGCGCGCGGTGCCATGAGATCCAGCTCCACGTCCTCGTACGAGGAACGCAGTTCGGGCCCGGACGGCTCCAGATCGCCGAGGAGATTACCCGTCTCGTCCGGGTGCAGCTCGTCGACACCCTTCAGCGACGGGCGCAGTTCACGGGCGCGGGCAGCGATGCCCTGGGGAGCCATGGCCGCCAGTTCCCGTCGGCCGGCCAGGCCCTTGGGCCGGGAGCGCACCCCTCGTATCCTCATCACGGCCACGGCGGACAGGACGGCGATCACCGCGAACAGGGCGATCACACCGCCGTACACGGCGTACGGGGAGGTGCCGGGCCAGAGTCGGCCGGGGCCGTCGGCAACCAGGGTGGCGAAGGTCGACAGGACGAAGGGCGGCGGATTCCAGCCCGCCCCCGTCGCCGCCGCGCCCACGGTGCCACCCAGCCAGGTCACACCGAACAGCACCAGGTTCACGGCGGCGACGGCCACGATCGCCCAGGGGGCGAGATCGCTGCCGTGCAGACCGCCGGGCTTTCCGCTCATGCGGTCCACCTCCCCGACGGATCGGACAGGTCGGCGGCGGGACGGGACAAGTCCGCGGCAGGGCCGAGGTCTTCGAGGGCAGGACCGGGACCGGCGGCGAACGCGGCCGCCTTGGCCGCGGCCCGCTCGGCCGCCCGTTCCTCGGCGTATCCGTTGGAGGTCCAGCGGGTGTTGGTGTTGTGCAGCTCCCGTTCGGTGTCGGTGATGGCGACCTTGATCGGGATACCGGGCCGGCCACCGACCTTGATCAGGAACCGGCCGCGTCCCGGCGGCTCTTCGTTCGCCCCGGCGCTCGCCCAGCCGGGCGGCGAGGACCAGGACGAGACCAGCTCGATCTCCCGCCGGGACAGGCCCACAACCCTGCCCAGGTCCTCCATCTCGGCCCGCGGCAGTCCGGCGCACACCACCATGCCCGCCCGCTCGACGAAGCCCCTGGCCTTGGCCCGGTCCGAGTCACTGCCCAGCGCCTCGGCATCCTTCAGAGTGTGGGTGATCTTGGCGTCGCCCAGGCCGAGGGAGCGGTTGAGGCGGGTCAGGGCGTCGATGCGGTCGACGATGCCCGAGGCGGCCCGCAGTGGGCGCCACAGCTCGTCGAGGACGGTGAAGAACCAGCGCCGGGGCGCGAGTCCGGCGTCTGCCAGGGCGTGCGAGGCCGCGACCGTACCGAGGCCGTCCGACCAGGCCGCGAGCATCGCGGCGGCCGTCAGCTGCGTGTCGGCCTCGCCGATACGGGAGATGTCGATGCAGACGGCGGGGGCATCGGGGTTGATGCGCGTCGAGGTCTCGGATGCGAAGGTGCTGCCCAGTGGGCCGTCCAGGATGCCCAGCAGCGAGCGGTGCAGTGGATCGACCGCGTCCCGGTACCGGGTGTCGTCGCCTCGGTCCAGGGTGACCGCGCGCACGCGGTCGGGTCCTTCGTTGAGCACCCTCAGCAGGTCGGGCAGGAGGAGAGTGCGGCTCTGTGGGATGCGCTCGCGCAGATGGTGCAGACACGCGGAGAGCACCGACTGCTCGTGGTCGTCCATCGGCCGCCCGCGCACGATCGTGATCAGCGCCGCCACCATGTTGAGCACGCGGCCGTGGGTCTCGGCCGCCAGCGCCTTGCCCGCCTCGCCGCCGATCTGTGCGGCGGCGGCTCCCATGGCACCCGGGTCCAGGACGTTGATGCCGCCGACCCCGCGTCCGATGGAGATCACCTGGCCGCCCAGGGCCCGTACGGTGTCTGCGTAGTCCGGCTTGAGGTCGCCCAGCACCAGCGGCACCACCCCCGTGGCGGACAGCCCGATGAGCATTCGGTTGATCAGGGTCGACTTCCCGAGTCCCGGCATGCCCAGCATGAAAAGGGAGGGGTTGGAGATGTACCGGGCCCGGGTGAACCAGCTCAGCGGGTCGCCGCACACAGTGGCGCCGGTGAACAGATGTTGCCCCAGCGGCACGCCGGTCATGGGCGCACCGGAGCCGGCCGCGAACGGCCACAGCCCGCACGCCTGCACGGTGGTGGCACGCCACATGGTCGGCGGGTCCATATAGCCGACGCGGCCGCCACCGGGGGCCGGCCAGCCGCGGGAGGGCACGAACTGCTCACGGACCGGGCGGGCGGAACGGTTCTTACTCCCGCCCGTGCCCTCCCTCTGCGTCTCCTTCCGCGCCTCTTTCCGCGTTTCCTTCCTGGTCTTCTTCCTGGTTCTCGGCCGGCCCTTCTTCTCGGTGTCGTCCTCTGTGTCCGCCCCCGTGAGGGTGATACCGCTCAAGGCGGTGGTGCCGCCGGACGCCCCCTTCGGCCAGCCCGCGCCGAGGTCCAGGACGCGCTCCTGGGAACGGTTCCCGCTCACAGCGCCTCCTGAAGCTCGTGCGGAACCAGCGTCTGCTCCCACGGAAGGATCCCGGTGGGCAGGGTGCAGCTGAACGCCGCAGCCTGCATCCGGTCGGCCGGGCGCATCGAAATGCGCGAGGAGGCCAGGAGGTTGCGTACGGTCACGCTCGCGTCGCCGAGCTGGTCGGCGGAGTCGACGGTGACGGTGAGCATCAGCGAGAATTCCACGAGACCCGCGCCCGACGCCTCCTCCGCGGCTGTCTGCTCGGCCGCCCGTACCTCGGAAGCTGCTCGCGCCTGCACCATGCCGCGCCCGGAAGTGGCCATGAACTGGGCGCTGCGGCGGTCCGCCTCGACGATGCGCGCCGACGTCGCGGGGTCGATGGGCCGGTAAAGGAGAGCGACCCGCTTGCGGCGGGTCCCGGGGGCGGCCTCCAACATGCCGCGCAGCACACCGGAGCGCACCGTGCCGCGCGGGGCGAGGGTCAGCATCCAGGTGCGGGAGATCCCGGAGTCGTGCTGGTAAGCGTCGACCGTCTCGAGGCAGGCGGCCGGTCCCGCGTCCTCCCACTCCAGTCCGGTGCCGCCGTGCTGGGCCCGCGCGCTGAGAACGTCCGCCGCGACGGCCGGGTCGTAGGCAACGCGTACGACCTCGGCGATCCGTTCCGCGGACAGCGGATACGCCGAGCCTCCGCCGGCCCCGACAAGTCCGCTGAGAAGACCTGGAATCCGGATCGCCAGGTCGGCGAGAACGTCTTCGTGCTTGCGCTTCTGGCCCGGCGGGATGCCATAGGTGAGGGTGATGTAGGTGTGCATCTCGGAGGAGGCGGACGGGTAACGCTGGACGACTTCCTCCATCACCGCGCGCGCGGCGGGCGGGGCGTCCGGCGAGATCCGGGGCAGCACTTCGGCGGCAAGCCGGGTGCCCGGATCGGGGGCGGTCTCGATGATGATGGAGGCGCCGCGCAGCCCCGGTTCGTGGGACAGCCGGGCCAGCCACTCGCCCCACATCGCCACCCATACGTCCACCTGGTCGGGATCCACCAGGGAGCCGCCGTCGGGTTCGCAGCCGAGGACGACGGTGTACAGGTTGCGGTTGCGGTGGTGCAGTACTCCGAAGGGACGGTCGTACGCGTCCCGGCCCTCGTCCGCGGTCACCCGGTTCAGCAGGCCGGGCGGCCGGAACCGGCCACCGGGGCGCTGTGACAAGGGGCCCGAGACATAGAGGTGCGCGCCCTTGGCCTTACGGCGCCTCCAGCCGATGCGCAGGGTCATCAACTGGTAGAGGTTGCGCCCGTCCTGGGTCCGCAGGGTCAGCGGGGTGAGTACGACCACGAGCGGGACGAGCACCACCGCGGCGGCAACCAGCGAGACCAGCGACGCGAGCAGCACCAGAACCAGCCCGCCGAACACTCCGACGGTGCCGACCAGACCGAGCGGGCCGAGCCCTGGTCTCCTGGGCCGGCGCCAGTTCCCGTAGGTGGGATGCGTAACGGCTTCCGTAGACATGGTTGTGCTTCCTTTCCCTTCTGCTTCGTTTGCGGACTCGCTGCTGGATCGCCGGGCGGCGGACTGCGGCAATGTGCCGGGGCCGGGCCGGGGGCGGGACCCTGAAGGGCCTCGCCTTCCCGCCCGGCAGCAGTACGCGTCGGCGCAGGAGCCGCTATCTGTTGTGGCCCGCGTCCCCGTCCGCGCCGTCCAGGGCACCGGATGCGACCTGCCCCACTCCCTTGGCGACGCCGATCGCCACACCCAGCGCCGCACCGGCGGGACCCGCGGCGGCCGCAGCTCCCGCACCACCGGCAGCACCACCACCGGCAGCGCCGGCCCCGGCACCACCGGCAGCGCCCCCTGGCGCACCGCCTTGTTGACCGGCCTCGCCGGTGCCGCCGGAGGAGCCCGCACCGCCCGAAGAGCCCGAAGAGCCCGAAGAGCCCGAAGCACCCGAAGGCCCGGGGCTTCCCGCCGATCCGCCCTGACCGCTGCCCACCGAAGAGGAGCCGAGCGATCTGGCTCCGGTGGCCACGGCGCCGCCCATGGTCGCCATCCCCTTGCCCACGGCGTCTCCGCCGCCGAGCGCCGCGGTCGCGGGCACAACGAGCTTGAGCAGGGCGGGCAGGGCGACAGCCGACAGAAGCATCACGCCGATACCGGCGATCCGCTCGTGGATGTCGTTGTCGGGACCGTCCGAGATCATCGCCGAGCCGGCGTACATGACCAGGCCTGCCGCGGGCTTGTAGAGCAACCAGGCGATCATCCAGCCGATGTGCTTGCGCCACCAGCCGTTGCCCCAGTCCGTCATCGAAGCCGCTGCGGCCAGCGGCAGCGTGCCCAGGAGCACGATCATCACGCCGAGGCGGATGTAGAGCAGGATGGTGTGCAGGATGGCGGCGATGAGCAGGAGGAAGGCGAGGACGAGCAGCAGGAACGACTCGATGCCGTTGCCTTCCTGGCAGCCGATGTTGCTGGTCAGCTGCTCGTAGGCACCCTTCTTGAAAAGGAAGTCGGCGTACCGGTCGGACAGGCCCGCCAGAAGAGTCACCACCGTGGTCGCGGCGCCTGCCACCAGGATCACCCGGAGCAGGCCCTTGAGAGCGGTCGCCCCTGCCTCCCCGCGCCGCTCGAGAGCCATCCGGATCGAGGCGAAGATCAGTGAGCCGACCGCCGTATAGACCACGACCCACTGCGTCTGGTTGTTGACCTGTTGCGAGGTCCCGGACGAGGAAAGCGTGGGAATGGAGGTGGTCAGTTCACCGAAGACCGCGATCGCGCCCGCGAGCACGGCGTTGGCGATGCCCTCGACGATGGTGCCGATCGGGTTGCCGAGGAAGGAGAAGAAGCCAACGACGGCGTCGGCAAGGGGGTTTCCGGTTGGGCAGGCCATGTCACACCTTCCACATGATGAATCCGGCGTTTCCCATCACGGTCGTCATCGATGTGTAGAGGGATCCGTTCGACTTGGGCTGCACCTTCCAGTCACCGCCGTCCCACTTCACCGCGACGAAGGTCGATCCGTAGCCGCCCGAACCGTTTTTGATGAGGAGTTGCACCTTGGCGGCGTCCGGGGAGTACGAAGCCAGCGCGAAGCCCGCGTAGGAGCCGACGGCACTCCCGTTCTGAGCCGTCTGGGGGACGGTGGACCGCTGGGCCACGAAAATGTCCCGCCCCGGCCCCGCCACCACCTGCTGCTGGGTGACGCTGCGCCAGTCGCTGCCGCTCATGTGGGTGGGAATGATGTGTGCGGCCATCACGGCACCCATAGGTGTGTGGGCGAAGCACCACATGAGTGGACCGTCGGACCGGATCGGGCCCGCCGAGGGCGACACGGGAACCCGCGCGACGCCGACCTGCCGCCACTCGATGTCGTCGGGCGACGCCGTCGGCTTCGCGTCGGCGCTGTCGTCGGTGCGGCAGCCGTCCGGCCGTCCGTCGACGCGCTGTCCTCCGCCGCCGTTCGCAGCGGCCGAGGACAGCGGGCCCTTTTTCCCGGCGGCCTTGTCCTGGCCGGCCGAGTCGTCGTCGCCCGTCGTCAGCCAGGTGACCCCCGCCATGACGAGAGCCACGGCGAGAAAGGCCGCAGACAGGATCCATCCCTGCTGCTTCCAGAACGGTGACTCCGCCCCGGCATTCCTCCGATTGCGTCCGAACACGATGTCCGACCTCTCTGGTCAGGCGAAGACGAAGGTGACCAGCGGACCCGCGGTGGCGACCAGCACACAGCCGCCGAGCACCATTCCGAGGCGGCCCATGTGCTCGGAACTCTCGCCGCGCTTCAGGGAGATGGCCATCATCGCGCCGGTGATCAAAACGCCGGCGACACCGGCGGCGGTGCCTGCCCACGCGGCTATGCCGAGCACCGTGTCCACCTTCTGCGTGAGCGGATCCGGTGCGTTACGTCCCGGATTGGGCACCGCGCCGCCGGCCTTGATCAGAAAAGGCGTGAGCATCCTCATGGGAATCTCCTGCGAGTTCGTACGCCACTGACGCGTGGCTGTGGAAGGAAAGGAATGAAAAGGGGTCCCGGAAGTCGGGAAGTCCGGCGCGGCCCGGAAGGTCGAGACGGCCGTGAAAGCGGTGCGGGAGGTGCGTGCGCCACGGATCGAAGGTTTCGGGGGTTGCCCGTGGACGCTCCGGCGTGCCTGCCGTCCCTCAGAGCCCGAGCGGGCCGAGGAAGCTCACGATCGGTCCCGCGGTGCTGGACAGGACGCAAGCGAGCATGACAAAGAAGAAGCCTCGGAAGTGCTCCCCGCCCTCGCCCGGGTCACCGCGGCGCAGCTGGAGCGCCATCATCGTGCCTACTGTGATCACACCGCCGACCCCGGCGGCCGAGGCGCACCAGGCGAGGATGCCGAGCAGCTGATTCGCTTCCGCACCGGGCGTGAAGGTCGCGGCGAGGGATCCGGCCGCGAGGACCGTGTCCGTCACCGTGGTTCACCCGCCTCGGCGGGCCTGGTCCCGGCCAGGGCGCCCAGTCGGAAAACTTCCTTGGGCAGGTCCTTCGCCTGCTTGCCCATGCGCCAGGCGGGGATCCACGGGACGCGTCGCACTGGTGCGACGGATCGCAGTACCCGCACCCGGCGCGCTAGCGAGATGGGGAGGCGCCCGGGCGCGTCGGCGACGAGCACCAGGGCCACCAGCTCCATGCCCCTGGGGTGCCGGCCCTCACGGAGGGCCCCCAGTGCCCGGGACGCCGCCCGCATTCCGTCGGCATGGGTTCGCGCCACCAGCATCACCTTGGCAGGTTCGCCCTGGGACGCGTCGGGCCAACGGCACCCGAGATCAGTGCCGCCGAGCACCTTCGCGAGGGTGCTGGCGCCGGCACCGCCGTGCGCCGCGACCCAGCCGACGCCTTCGCCGGACAGCGCCCGTTGTTGCCGGGTCCGCCCAGGGCGCTGCGGCCGCCCCTGCTGCTGGGGGCGTGGTTGCCCCGGGTGGGCGACTCCCGGTCCCTCGGCGGGGACGGACCTCATGACCATCGTGGGACTGTCCCTGACTTCCGTCTGCTGCGCGTGGGGAGCCCCTTCGGCGACTTCCTGCGGTGCGCCTGCCGACACGGGAGCGGTCTGCTCCCCGGTTGGCTGCTGGGCGGTCGGTCCCCGCACCCACATCTGCGGCCCGGAAGGCCCCGCTGAGGGGACGCTCATACGCGTCCCACCCCCTCTCCTGATCGATACATGCGTGTTTGAACTGGTTCGCTCCGAGCCCCGTTGCGTTCTTCGAGTCCGTCGTGATCCATCAGACCCACAACGGGAGCCCACCCCGCACCGGTTCAAGACTTCGGCGACTCTCTTCGAACAAGCGACGACAAGCGAGAAGAAAGGGGAGAGCGTGATGCGCTCATGAGCAGTGGCGAAGGGGCGGGCGATCAGCCCGACGACTCCTCGAAGAACGCGAACGCGACCAAGATCGCCCTGGGCGCGGCGGGCGGTCTCGGCTGTCTGATGTCGCCCGCTCTGCTGCTCGGCGGGGTCATCGTGATCATCATCATCGGCGGTTTCGGCGTCCTCCTCGCCCCGCTCATCGCTCTCATCCTGCTGTTCGGGGGTGGTGGCGGAGGCTCGGACCCGGCCGACGACGCCAACCAGGTCGTCGATGTGCTCCAGGGTGACGGGAAAGGTGAACTGGACCCCGACCAGGTGCCGGCGGATCTGGTGGAACCCATTCGGAACGCGGGCGCGATATGCGACGTGATCGGTCCGATCGTGATCGCCGCCCAGATCGAGCGGGAGTCCAACTTCAATCCGACGCTGGTCGGCCCAGACGGCTCCGAGGGGATCTCCCAACTGCCCCCGGCCGTGTTCAAAACGTTCGGCGAGGACGAGGACGACAACGGCAAGGTGTCGGCCTTCGACGCACCCGACTCGATCATGGCCCAGGGCCGCTACCTCTGCTCCCTGGCCAAGGAGGTCCAAGGACTCCTCGACAGCGGTCAGGCCATCGGCAGCGTTCTCGACCTGACGCTCGTGGCGTACGACGCGGGCGTGGACGCGGTACGTACGGCGGGGGGCATCCCAGCCACCAATCAGTCGCAGGGCTATGTCGTGGGCATCAGGGCGCTGTTCGCGAAGTACCAGGGGCTCGGCGCCCCGCCGCCGTCGTTCAGCCCCACCCCCACCCCGAGCGGAACGCCGCAGGAGACCCCATCCGGAAGCACTGAGTGATCAGGAGACCCCACCTGGACGCGCTGAGTGATGTACGAGGCGTCAATCGGCTGTCAATACGACGTGGAACCGGTCCCGCAAGACTCCGGACAGGCGAGGGCCGGCCGAGTCGGCGGCCTTCTCAACTCTCGGCCCACGGGGGTCGAACGACCGAGGGAGTACGCCGTGAAGTGGTCCGTCATCGGATCTGCGAACGCGCCGGACGAACAGGAACGAGCGATGCGCGCGCTGTACGAGGAGCAGGCGGACCACCTGTACTCGTATGTGGTGCGTCTGCTCGGCGGGGACCGTCACCGGGCCGAGGACATCGTTCAGGAGACCCTGCTGCGGTGTTGGAGGAGACAGGACCTGCGCGTCGGCGGGCAGCTGCTGAGGCCCTGGCTGTTCCGGGTGGCCCGCAATCTGGTGATCGACGGGCACCGGAGGCGGCTGGCGCGTCCGCACGAGATCGACGGCGACGGCTGGCTGCGCGAACTGTCCGACGACGCGGACGAGATCGAGGATCTGCTCTCCTCCGTGGTGGTCGGCGAAGCCATGAAGGCGCTGGCTCCCTCACACCGCGAGGCGCTGTACGAGACGTACTTCGTCGGCAGGACGACTCGGGAGGCAGCCGTCGCTCTCGGCGTCCCGCAGGGCACCGTGAAGTCTCGTGTCTACTACGCCCTTCGGGCCCTGCGGCTGGCCCTGGAGGAACGCGGGGTCGCCACGCACGCCTCGCGACCGGTGCGTGCGGCGCGGGCATGAGCGGTCCGGTCGGCCCGGGCCTCCACAGCGCACTGCCGGCATGTGGGGCCGGGCCGTCAAGGGTCGAGTACATCGCCGGGTTCCCCTCGCTCCTCGTCCAGTCGGCGGAGAGAGTCGCGGACATGCTCGGCGTCGGGGTGGCCGATCTCGTCCAGGCGTGCAACGGCCTGTTCCCAAGCCGTGCGGGCCGCATCCAGGTCCCCCGCCGCGTGCCGGGATCCGCCGAGATGTGTCAGCGAGTGGGTCTCCATATAGCGTTCGCCAAGCTCCCGGTAGAGGTCGATCGCGTACAGGAAGCGGTCGGTGGCCTCGTCGTGCTCCCCGAGATGGTGCAAGGCGTAGCCGACGCTGTCCTGGGCCGCTGCCTCTCCGTAGCGGTCGCCGATTTCCTGGTGCAGCGCGATGGCGTGCGTGCACTGGGCGAGCGCCTCTTTGTGGTTTCCGAGCAGGATGTGCGTCCAGCCGACCTCGTTGAGGACGCTGGCCTCCCCGCTGCGATGGCCGGCTCCGTGGTACAGCGTGCTGGCCTTCTGGTAGTGGCCGAGCGCGTCGCGGTGCCGCTCGTCGCGGTTGGCCAGGAAGGCGAGGGAGCGGTGCGTGCGGGCTTCCCCGAAGGTGTCGCCGAGCGCGGCGTACAGATCCAGCGCGTACCCCAGGTGACGGGCGGCGTCTTTGGCGCGGTCCAGCCGCAGGCAGGCGAAGCCGAGGGCACGTTCCGCGTGCGCCTGCCCGAGCCGGTCCTGGATGCTACGGGCGGCTGCCAGCGCGGCACACTGGATCGTGAACTGGTCGTGCCAGTAGCCCAGCCGGTCGAAGAACAGGTCCAAGGCGCAGGCGAGCCGCCAGGCGTGCGCGGCGAAACCGGCCTCGGCGGCCCGCTCGACGGCGGCGACCAGCACCCGCCGCTCGGTGCCCAGCCAAGCCATCGCCTGCTGGTGGTCGCGGAACGTCTCCGTACCGCAGCCGGGTTCGGCCTCGGGCAGGGGGATCGTCTCGCGGTGGGGAGCGACCAGCATGGAGACGCCGTGCGCTGTGTGGAGGTGGTGGTCGAGCATCCTGTGCAGCGCCTTGTGCCGGTCGGCCTCGGTGTCCAGGGTGCCGGCGATTTCGGCGGCGTAGGCGCGCAGCAGGTCATGGAAGGTGTAGCGACCGGGGGCGCGTTGGGTGATGAGGTGGGAGCGGGTCAGGTCGGCGAGGAGCGAGCGGGTCTCGCGCAGCGGCAGTCCGGCGAGAGCGGCCGCGGCGGGGGCGGAGATGTCTGGCCCCGGGTGCAGTGCGAGCAGCCGGAAAATCCGGGCCGCCGCGGGCGGCAGGGCGTGGTACGACCAGGAGAAGACGGCGCGGGCGTCGGTGGCGGCGTCGGTTCCGGTGAATGCGTCCAGGCTGCCGTGGCTCTCGCGCAGTTCCTCGGCGATGGCGTAGAGCGGAAAGTCGGGATAAGTGACGGCCCTGGCAGCCACGATGGCCAGCGTCAGCGGCAGCCCGCCGCAGAGCGCGACGATCTCGTCCACGGCTTCCGGCTCTGCCGCAGTGCGGGCCTGCCCGATCCGGCGGGTCAGGAGTTCCCTGGCCTCGGAGGACGCGAGCAGATCGAGGGTCAGAGGGTGTGCTCCCTCGCTGGTGACCAAGCCGGAGAGCTGATTGCGGCTGGTGACGATGACCAGACAGCCGGCTGTGCCGGGGAGCAGTGGCCGGACCTGCTCGGTGTCGCGGGCATTGTCGAGGACGATCAGCACACGGCGGCGGGCCAGCAGACTGCGGTAGAGCGCAGCCTGCGCCTCCAGTCCGGCCGGAATCCGCTGCGGAGGGATGCCGAGGGCGTCGAGGAAGGCGCGGATGGCCTCGGTAGGGTCCATGGCGGCGCCGCCGGGATCGAAGCCGCGGAGGTTGACGTAGAGCTGGCCGTCGGGGAAGCGGGGCGCGATCTCGTGGGCCCAGTGCACGGCCAGTGTCGTCTTGCCGATGCCGGCCATCCCGCCGATGGCGCTGATGATCACGGTGGAGGGGTATTCGCCGTCCGGGAGCAGGGCACGGGTTCTGTTGAGTTCGGCAAGGCGCCCGGTGAACGCCGGCAGATCGGCGGGCAGTTGGGAGGGCAGTGGCGCGAAAGCGGGCCCGGCGGCAGGGGCAGCACCGGACACGGCCCGGTCCGCGTGTCCCGCTGTGCTCTTGTCTTCGCCGGTCCCCCCATGGTCACCGGCCGGTGTCATGTTCTCTGCCGGATCGGCCGCGACCGCAGCGGCCCATCCACCGGCAACCGACGACGTCCCCCCGCCCGGCCCGGCCTTCCCAAGATCTCCGTCGGCGGCATCGGGGTCGGCCACAGCGGTGCCCGGGACCGGAGCTCCGGCTCGGGCCTCTTCGGGACGTCCGGTCCGCCCTCCGTCGACGGCGGCAGCCGTGCCCGGACCGGCACCTGGATCGACACCGGCACCGGCGGTCGCCTCGTCGGCCGCACGGGGCCCCACGGCAGAACCCTCGCCTCCGCCCCCGCCATGACCCGGCCGGGCCGACGTGACCAGATCGGCGGCCGGGCCGGCCGCGGCCAGCACGGGGTCCGCGGCCAACAGCCTCATATGCGTCTCGCGAAGCGCGGGACCGGGTTCGACGCCGAGTTCGTCCACCAGTTTCCGACGGGTGGCCCGGTACGCACCCAGCGCCTCCGCCTGCCGTCCGCAGCGGTACAACGACAGCATCAGCAGCTCGCACAGCCGCTCCCGCAGCGGATGATCGCCGCAGAGCCCCTTCAACTCGGGCACCAGCTCGGCGTGGTGCCCCATCTGCAGATCCACCTCGATCCTGGTCTCCAGCGCGTTCAGCCGGCGCTCGGCCAGCCGGGACCGTTCGGCCTCGGCGAGCGGCCCGGGTATCCCGGCCAGCGGTGTGCCCGACCAGGCGTCGAGAGCGATGTGCAGCAGTTCCCCGGCCTCCGGCAGTTCGCCCGCGGCCCTCAGCTGCTTGGCCCGGGCCATGCGCTGCTCGAAGACGCCGAGGTCCAGGGCGGTCTGCGCAACGCGCAACGCGTAGCCGTCGCCGATCGAGACCACCAGTCCAGAGCTTCGGCCCGGGATCCGGTCCGGTTCCAGGATTTTGCGCAGGCGTGAGGCGTATGTACGTAAGACCGATACGGCGCCCGGCGGCGGGTCCTCGCCCCACAGCGCATCGATCAGCTCTCCGGCCGTGGCCGGGTGCCCTCGTCGCAGCAGCAGCGCGACAAGCACCGCCTTCTGCTGGGGAGAACCGAGGCCCATCTCCGCCTCGCCCCGCCACGCACGCACGGGACCCAGGATGGAAAACTTCACATCACCTTCACCATTTGCTGCCACGCTGCCGGACCCTAGCCGGTCGTCCGGAGCATCACGTCGGCGCCGGCGGAGTGAGACACGACACGTATCGGGCCCGAAACAGGGCTCGGACGAGGCAGTTGACGGAATTCTGCCGCGGTGATCGGCCGAGCCCTCGAGGTCCGGCCGGGCGACCTGTCGGCGCTACGGGCACAGGGACGGCCGGAATTCGACGTCCAACGGCCGGGAGGGGACGCGTGACACCCGGCGAGGTGTGCGGTGGCCTGCCTGCCGCACTCCCGCCGCCCAACCTCCGTGTGGCTGCGACGGGACAGCCGCGCGGCGTGCTGAACCCCTTCCCGTGTGAACCGGTGCCGTCCCGAATCCGTCGAGGGGCATGAAGACAGCCCTCCGGCCCGGAGCCTCGCCACGAACCCCGATCCGCCCGACGACGGAGAACAGCGTCCATGACACTTTTCGAACCCGCCCTCGCTCTTTCACTCTTCGATGTATACGTCTCCGACGAGGGTACTGCCGTCCTCAACGGCGAACGTGTCGCTGTCATGGAGGGGCAAACCGTCCACGAAGCGATCCTCGATCTGCTCCAGCATCATGCGCGCGCCCGGCGGTCGCCGGTGCAGGCAATGGTCTTCGACCGCCCGGACGCCCGCACCTTCCGTATCGAGGTGGCGCCCGACGGTTCCAGTCGCATCCCCGAAGCGGCCGTGGACGATGCCGCAACGACCGGGGACGATCACCGAACGGGTCGGCGCCACCACGTCGCCGCCGCAGGTACCCCGCGGGAGCCCACCGAAGGGGACAGGATCCCCGCCTCGCTCGCCGACCGGATTCATCGCGTCGAAGAAGCCATCTTCCAGGGAGACATGGAACATGCCTCCGTCCTCGCCGCCGCTCTGCGCGAGCACCTGACCAGCAGTCATGGCGCCGATCATCCTCACTCCTTGGAGGCCCGGGCGATGGAGGCGTACGTCGCGCACCTCGGCGGCCACCACCGGGCGGCCACCGTGTTGTCCATGGGGGTCGCGCGGATCCGCTGCGGACTTGGCGACACGCGCGCCGGGGAGGATGTGATGAGAGCCACGGCCGCGTGGCAGCGGCTGCACGACGACCGCGCCGCCGTGGCGCACGGCCGTGAGCTACTGCACCTATGGGCCCATCTCGAGGACAAAGGTCTGCTGACGCCCGCGCACAGCGAGGCAATGCGGCAGGTACGGCGACGCCTTGTGACGTTGGGCGTCGCGCCAGCACAGGACCTGGACGTCCCTGCCCCGCACTCCGGTCATCAGTGGCCGAGCGAGGAGCAGCGCCTCCGAGAAGCCTCACGCAGGGCCAGGGCGAACGAGTACTGCCGGTCCACCGGGCAAGGGGGACCGTCTGCCCTGTGAGGATTGACTCATGCCTTCCGCGCAACTGGCCCAAATAGCAGGATAAATGCTCCCGAAAGGAGGCTGCTCTCCCGGTGGATCGGCCAAAGGGCTGAAATCGGTACCCCGCACTCTGTTCTCCACGCCTATACGGTCAATCGCAGAGAACGCTTCTGTGAGGGGCGGGAACACCGATGAGATCAACCGGCGTTGCCGAGCTGCGGTTCACTGTTCTGGGACCACTCCAGGCATGGCGCGGCGACGACGAAGTGCCGCTCGGGTCACCGCAGCAGCGGGCCGTACTGGCGACGCTGTTGCTCAGGCAGGGACGGCCGGCCACCGTCGAAGAACTTGTCGACGCCGTCTGGGACGAGGATCCGCCGACCGGAGCCGTCTCGGTGCTGCGGACATACATCTCCCGGTTGCGTGGCGTACTGGAACCGGACCGGGAAAAGGACCAAGCTCCCAGCGTTCTGGTGTCGGTCGCCAACGGATACGCCGTCCGCGTGCCCGACGGGGCCATGGATCTCACCGAATTCGAGCACCAGGTGCACGAAGCCCGAGAGCTCAACACCCAAGGCGCCACCCGTGCCGCCAGGGACCTGCTGCGCATGGCCCTGGACTGCTGGAAGGGCGTCCCACTGGCCGGAGTTCCCGGGGCCTTCGCCGACTCGGAACGATCCCGGCTCGCCGAACTACGGGTGTGTGCGACGGAGACGCGAGTGGACCTGGACCTGGAGCTCGGAGGTCACCGCGATGTCGTGTCCGAGCTCATCACACTCACCGCGGCGCATCCGCTGAGAGAGAGATTACGTCGGCAGCTGATGCTTGCGCTGTACCGCTGCGACAGGCAGGCGGAAGCACTGGCGGTCTACCACGACACCAGACACACGCTGATCGAGCAGCTCGGTATCGAACCCGGCACCGCACTGCGGGAGTTGCACGGACTGGTGCTGGCGGCGGATCCGTCCCTCTCGGCGCCACCGGCCGAACCCGGGCCCAGGACCTCGGCAGTGAGGCCGGCCCAATTGCCCTCCGACCTGGCAGACTTCACCGGCCGCGAAGTGGAGACGGCCGAACTGAGCGCGGTCCTGTCGGATGAATCCGGGACGGCCGTTCCCGTCGCCGTCCTCACCGGCATGGGCGGAGCCGGCAAGACCACACTGGCCGTGCACGTGGCCCACAAGGTGAGCGACGACTTCCCCGACGGCCAACTGTACGTGGACCTGCGCGGCGTGGACGGAACACCGGCCTGCCCGGCAGCCGTGCTGGGGGGATTCCTGCGAGCCCTGGGAGAGAAGGACCAGGGCATGCCGGACAGCCTTGCGGAACGGGCCGCACTGTACCGCTCGATCCTGTCCCGGCGGCGGATCCTGGTGGTGGTGGACAACGCCCACGACTCGGAGCAGGTCCGCCCGCTCCTTCCCGGCTCAGGCAGGTGCGCCGTCATCGTGACGAGCCGGTCCAGGCTCGCCGCACTTCCGGCCACCGGACGTGTATCCGTGGAGGTCTTCCAGCCGCAGGTGGCGGCCGCCCTGTTCGCCCGTATCGTCAGCGGACCCCGGACCGACACCGAGCGCCTGGCGGTACTGCGCGTTGTCGAACTGTGCGGCGGGCTTCCACTGGCCGTACGCATTCTCGCCTCCCGACTGGCGGTCAGGCCGGAGTGGAGCATCACGGACGCGGTCGACCAGCTCAAGGACGAGCGGCGGCTCCTGGGCGAGTTGCGGGTTGAGAGCCTTGCCGTAGAGGCCTGCTTCCGACTCGGATACGGTCAACTCGACCAAGAGCAGGCGCGAGCGTTCCGTCTGCTGGCCCTGCCCGCGCCGAACACCTTGGGTCTGGTCGACGCGGCCGCCGTTCTCGATCTGCCCCTGGAACGGACCGAGCCCCTGCTCGAATCGCTGGTCGAAGTCGGCATGCTGGAATCACCGACCCGAAGACGCTACCGATACCACGATCTGCTCCGTCTGTTCGCCCGGCAGCGCGCCCAGGAGGAGGAGTCGACGGACACCCGCGCCGCGGCGCTGACGCGTCTGCTGGACTCACTGGTGGCCACCGCGCGCAACGCGTACTGCCTGATCCGCCCGGGACACACCACCCCTGCGTCGCTCGTCCTCACCAAGCACCGGGGGGTGACCTTCGCCGACGCCGAAGAAGCATGCGCCTGGGGTGCCCGGGAACTGTCCGCGGCACTGGAACTCGTCGAGCAGGTCGCCCAGACGGCAACCGCAGGCGCCGCCGATCTGCTGCTGGCTCTCGATCCACTGCTGATGGCCGAGCACCGTTGGCACGATGTCATCCCAGTTGCGCGAGTGGTGGCGGCCGCGGCACGCCGTGCGGGTGACCGTCGCGCCGAAAGGCGGGTCTGCTACATGCTGGGCGGCGCGCTGATGCAGGTGGGCGACAACGGCAGCGCACGCGAGGTGACCAGCCGCGCCGTCGACCTGTCCGCCGGCACCAGCGACCAGACGGTCCACGCCATGGCGCTGAACGTACAGGGGATTCTGCAGTCCCATGCCGGCCGCGGTCAGGACGCCGTGGAGCTGGGCGGGCGCGCCGTCACCATCGCCCGGGGCATAGGAGACCGATCGGTCGAGGCACTCGCCCTGGGCAACATCATCCAGGCACGCCTGTGGCTCGGAGAATCGGACCAGTCGCTGCTCAACGCGGCCCAGCAGCTGGTGGGCCTGCACGAGAGTCTCGACGATCAACACGGCAGCATCATGGCTCTCTACCGGGTCGGGCAGGTACTGCGAAGGCTCGGCCGGCCGGCCGAGGCTCTGCGCAGACACCAGGAGAGCCTTGAGATCCTCGGCGCCGACGGACAGCGCTTCCTCCAGGCCGGCAACTTGATCAGGGGCGCTGAAGCCTGTCTGGACCTGGACCAGCCCGAGGCGGCCGCCCGCATGGCCGAGCGAGGAATCATGGTGAGCCGGGAGCTGGGATTCGACCGGCTCGAGGCCATGGGCGCGTTGACTCTCGGCGACGCGCTGATCCGTATGGGACATCAGTCCTGGGCGCGTGCTTGTTGGGAACAGGCACACGACATCTGTGTCCGACTGGAAATGACCCGTGAGGCCGGAGAGCTCCGGGACAGGCTTCTCGCGGAACCCGCTCACTCACACTGACCCTCTCACCGCCGTCTGCGATCCTCTCTTCTCCCTTGAACCGTCCATAGGGATGGGTCCGTTGTAGGGAGGGCGGGACGAGTGGATTTCCTGCCTCTGTCTGCTGCGCCGGGTGGCGGCGCAGATCCATGAACTCGAATGGATGACGGAGCATCAGCCGAGATGAGGCGGAGCGTTATCGGAAACCGAAGCAGGACGACAGCGGCCGCGGCCCTGGTCTGTGTGATTGCCGTAACCGCGCAGGGGGCGGCGTTCGCCTTCCCCGTCACGGAACCACGCCCGGACCGGCCCCTCTCCCTCGCCGAGGTACGCAAGGAACTGAACCGTCTTTACCACGACGCGGAGGTCGCCACGGATGCTTACAACGCCGCGAAGGAGAAAGTGGATAAACAGTCCAGGCGGGTGACCGCGCTCGCTGAGGATGTGGCCGAGGGGGAGAAGAAGCTGGAGATGCTGAAGGCACGCGCAGGCGCGGCTGCTCGACTCCAGTACCAAAGCGGCGGCCTGCCGCCCGAGGTCCACCTGTTCCTGAGCGACGATCCCCAGCAGGATCTGAACGACGTCGGTGTGGCACACCAGGTTCAGGAGGACACCAAGGACCTGCTGATCGCGCTGACGACAACACAAGAAGACCTGCGGGAAAAGTCCGAGGACGCCTCGGACCAGCTGCAGAAGCTGGATGCTGGCCGCAAGGCCAAGGCGAATGCCCAGACGGAGATCGAAGAACGTATCTCCGCTGCCGAAAAACTCGAATCGAAGCTGAAGAAGGAGGAGTTGGACCGGCTTCTCGCGATGGAACAGGAAGCCGGAGCCGAAGCGCAATCGGCGTGGTTGAGCTCCGGCATCCTCAAGGACATCAAGGCAGAGGCGAGCGCGCAGGGCGCCAAAGCCCTCGCATACGCGATCCTGCAGATCGGCAAACCTTACGAGTGGGGCGCCGAGGGGCCGAATTCGTATGACTGTTCCGGGCTCACGTCGCAGGCCTGGGCCGCTGCGAAACGTCCCATCCCGCGTACGTCGCAGGAGCAGTGGCGGCAGCTTGCGCACATCGACATCAAGGAACTGCGCCCCGGCGATCTGATCATTTACCACCGGGACGCCAGCCATGTGGGCATGTACATCGGCCACGGCTCGATCGTGCACGCACCCCGCCCCGGGCGGAATGTCACCATCGCTGATGCCGGCTCGATGTACATCCTTGGAGTCGTCCGTCCCGACAAGTGACTCTTCAGTGTCACTACGGTCTCGCCGGAGCCCGGCATCTGCTCACCCACCCCGCGGCGCTGGTGCTGCCTGTGCTCGTCCTGCTGTCGCGGCCGGTGTGTTCACCGTCCCGTCTGGTACGGGCGGGCATGATCGACGCGCTGGCCTCACCGTATGTTGCCCAGGCCCGCCGCTACGGAATCTCCGGCGTCCGCATCCAGTACGGGCACGCGTTGCCCGACGCCATCGCGCCTGCCGCCCAGCAACTCGCCCGGACAGTGGTCTGTTGCCGTGCGGGGTCATCGTCGTGGAGTCGCTGTACGTGATCCCCGGGCTGGGGACGGTGCTGATGAATGCTGTCGCGGAAAGAGATGTTCCCGTGGTGCAGGGCCTCCTGATGCGGCCCGTGGACGTGCTGCTCGCTGTGCCGTCGCTGCTGCTGATCTTTCTGGTGGCCGCCGTCTTCTCGCCCGGGGCGGTGGGCCTCTCACTGCTGGTGGCCTTGGTCAACTTCCCGGACGCCGCGCGGATCGTCCGCGCGGCCGCGGCCGAGGCGGCCTCACTCCCGGCCGTCGAAGCGCTGCGCATGCCGCCGACTGCGGCCCGTGCCACCGGTACTTCGGCACCTCCCCCGCCGGAGTCCCTCACATCCGATTCGCAGGCCGCCCGCGATTCCGCTGAAGCCAGTTGCACTGGGAGCCCGATGGACTCCCGCACGCTGCGCCGATCAGGTCACCGGCCGTCCGGCGGCTGCGTCCGGGGAGTTGTGGGCGGTCCCGGTCCACGAGACCCTCCGCTGCTGCATCGTGGTGATCCTGCGCACGACGAGGACTGCTAGCACGCCAGCGGCGATGTCGAGGAGGTCGGAGACCATCAACAGGCCCACTGCCTGCTTGATCGCGCCCCCATCGTCGGCCGCGCCGTAGAACCGGGAGGCCAGATTGCCCAGTATCGCCTGGGAGATCCATACTGCCCACCATGCGTTGACGAGGGTGACCGGTGTGCGCGGTGCGTCGGGCACGTCGTGCGGCAGCTCACTCGCCGTCCCGATGTCCAGTGTGACGCGGCGAGGCAACCACAGAAAAACGACCGGTACGATCCAGCCCCACACCGCCCAGCTCGGCGATCTCCTGTGCGCGTCGGGCGCGAAAAGCTGGGCGTTCTCCCGCATCTGCCGAAACCAGAGGATGAACACCATCCCGCACATCACGAACGTGATGGTCTGGAGCACGCCCGCAAGGCTGTAGAGGCGCTCGGCTCGCTCCATTTCCTCAAGGCCGAGCGCGTGGAACCCTTCCTCGCCGAAGCCGCTCCAGAGGCTGTAGTACTGCGCTCCCGTGCCGAGCGAGAAAACGTCGGCCAGCATGACCAGGCCGAGCAGCACACAAGTCACCGCGGCAAGCCCGGTCGACACCGGCACCCGGAACTCGGGTCTGGGCGTGAAAGCTGGAGATGTGGACATGAAAGACAACCCCCCACAGGTCTACGACGTCCACCGCCTGCGGCGGGCGCTCGCGGAATCTATGTGGAGAAGACACGGGTTGTCCAAGCGGTTTGCCGGCGGGCCTGGTCGCCGAAGGGCGGAAGGAAGAGGGCCAGTCGCCTGCCTTCGATGAAACGACGACTGGGTTGGATGACAACGGACAGGCGCATCAGTGCGGTGCGCAGGTGCTGTCCTGCTCGGCCGCGCCGCGGGCACCGCCTGCCACCTCGTCAGGTCGTGCGTCGTGAGGGGCGGTGCCCGCGGCGGCCGGACCGATCGCCGTCAGCCGTCGGAGGGTTCGACCCGCAGGACGACGTGGTGGCCGTCGCCGGCCTCGTTCAGGACGGTGATCCTGGTATTGGTGTCCGGGACGATCACGCCGCTGGTGGGGTTGGCCGGGTCGTAGTAGTGGTCACCGTGGTGGTCGTCGAAGACCCGCACGCCAGGCGCCGTGGGCACCTGCACCTCGACACCGTTGCGGTGCAGGGTGAAGGCGCCGGTCGGCCGGAGACCGAAGGGAGAGTCGAAGGTCTGGATCAAATTGGTCATCAGCGTGCCGTCGGCCCAGCGCAGCGGGGTCGGGTGGGCGTCGACGGGCAGGATCTGGCCGTGGCCGGGGTGCTGGCCGACGTTGTTGTCCGGCTGGGAGGTGTCCCACAGCGAGATGAGCAGGCCGTTCTGGAAGGGGTAGTGCTCCACCCACCGCGGGCGGGTGGCGCGCCAGCCGAAGTTGTACGGGCCGGTCTGCAGGGTGGTGTCATAGGAGACGAACTGACGGTTCTCGGCGATGTAGTACTGCGGGTACCGGCTGATGAATGCCTCGCCGATACGCGAGAAGCCCCTCGCGGTCCAGCCGTTGTCGCCGCCCTCGACGTCGTCGGAGAGCAGCGTGGCGCCGTCGGCGGTGACGGTGATGGCGTCGGCGGCGAAGCCCTTGCCCTGGACGGCTTCGTCGGTGGCGTAGCGGAACCTGACGTCGGTCTTCTGGCCGGCGTAGGCGGTCAGGTCGTAGGCCAGGTTCTTGTAGGCGCCGCCGGTGCCGGTCAGGGCGGGCGTGCCGGCGCCGTCGTGGCCGATCGGCGCGCCGTCGGCGGTGCCGGTCAGGGCGGTCCAGGTGGTGCCGCCGTCAGTGGAGGCCTCGGTGTACAGGAAGTCCCAGTCCTGCTCGATGTCCCACCAGCCCTTGAGGGTGAGGGCGGCGCTGGTCTTCCCGGTGAGATCGAGGGGGCGAGTGAGGGTCGTGGTCAGCTTGTCGCCCATGCCCGACCACCACTGCCTGCCGCCCTGGGCGGGGGTGGTGATGGGGGTCGCGACCTGCTTGTCGGGCAGGTCGACCACCAGGGCCTGCGGGTCCTTGCTGTTGAACTCGGCGTAGCCGAGCTTGTAGGTGCCCTCGGTGGCAGCCTTGGCGGTGGCATAGTCGAGCCAGCCCAGCTGAAGCTTGTCCCATGCGTTCATGTCGCCGGGCAGGTCGCCGATGACGCCCTTGCCTCGGCCGAGCCAGGAACCCTGCGACATCACGCTCCAGGAGCCGGAGGAGGATTCGCCGGTGCCGCTGGTGTCGTAGTGGTCGGGCAGGCCGAGGTCGTGGCCGTACTCGTGGGCGTAGACGCCGAGGCCGCCGTTCTCGGGCTGCATGGTGTAGTCGCCGACCCACAGGCCGGTGTCGCCGACGGGGGTACCGCCGCCCTTGTTGCCTGCCGGACCGGTCCTGCCGGCGTTCTGTCCATAGACGTAACTGCGATGGGCCCAGATGGCGTTGCTCCCCTGGGCGCCGCCGCCGGCGGACTGGTCCTCACCGGCGTGGACGATCTGGAAGTGGTCGACGTAGCCGTCGGGCTCGTTGAAGTCGCCGTCGCCGTCGTAGTCGTTGCGGTCCCACTGGTCGTAGGAGGCGAGGTCGGCCTTGATCTGCTGGTCGGTACGGCCCTTGGCCTTCTGGTCGGCCACCCAGGCGTTGGCGGCGTCGCGGACCAGGTCCTGGACGTTGTCGCAGATGCGGGCGCCGCAGAAGTCGGAGCCGTAGCGGGCCTCGTTGTAGGGGACCTTCACCCAGTCGACGACCGTGCCGTCCACGGAGTAGCGGCCCGAGGACTGCCGCTCGTAGTACTTGGCCACCGACTCCTTGGAGGCGTCGTGCGAGAAGTACAGGTCCTGGAAGTGGCCGCGGTCGTAGTCGGCCTGCCAGGCGGTGGAGTTGTCCATGGCCGGGTCCGGCTGCGCGATCTGGTTGTGCACCGGCCCGGGCTCGCCGCCGTACTTGACCACCGGCGGCTTGGGGCCGGCGCCGTCCGGGTCATAGGTGGTCGTGTTGTCGACTGTGTCACCGAACTCGGCGAGGATGACGAAAATCCTGTCGGTCTTCTCGCGGCCGAGCTCGGCGTACTTGCCCTTGCCCAGGCGCACGACCTGGGAGGCGCCATGCTTCTCGACGGAAGCCTTGCCGGAGAGCACCTGCTCGAGGGCTTCTTTGCGCTGGGCCCGGTTCTTCTTGGTGAAGGGGCCAGGCAGGTCGTGCTCGTCGGGGCCGAGGTCCGCGCCGGGATCGGCCACGGCGTCGACAGCGGGGTCAGAGGGGTCGGCGTCGGCCATCGAGGGCACGGCAGCCAGGGCGAATCCGGCCAGCATGGCCGTCGCGACGAACAGGGTAACGGACGGACTGGTACGTCTCTGATGTTTCAAAGCAGCCTCCCTATGTAGTGTGTGACATTGCACAGCACGGGAACGGGAAAGAACAAGACCTGGGCGCGTCTTAGAGGTCGTCGTCTCCCGCTGTTTCATCCCGGAGTGGGGTTTTCATCCCGTGGTGTCAGGTGGCGCCAGGAGATGGTGTTCTCGCCGGTGAGACGGCGGGCCATGAGGTCGGTCAGGGTGCATGGCTGCGGCGCAGCCTGCCTCTTGGCTTCAGCTACGCGCCGGCCCTCGATCCGGGCATCCAATTGGACGTGGAACGACGAGGGGCGCAGACACTCGGTGACCTGCTGCTTCCATGGCGGGAGAAGTTCCCGTCGGTGGACGTCGTCGAGAAGGCCGTCGTCGGCCCTGCCGCGCAGCAAGTGCTGTATGCGGCCGCCCCGGCAGATCTGGTGGTCGTCGGCCGCCGTATTCGGCGCGGTCCCGTGGGTGCGCACGTCGTCCACGTTGCCCATGCGGTGATCCAACACGCAGACGCACCCGTCGCCGTCGTCGCCCATCACTGACGGTGTGTGGCGGCGCTCGTCAGCGCACGGGCGCCCTCAGGCCTCGAGCTACGGTGCGAGGTCCCGACGCGCGAGCAGCACGAACGCCGCGGTCAGTCCGGCCAGGCCGGCACCTGCCAGGACGCCGAAGGAGGCCCACGGGACCGTGCCGTCGGCCAGCGCGTCACCAGGTGTGTAGTAGTGGAACGGGCTGACGAAGCGCAATGGCGCCGCCCTGGACCAGGCCAGCGCGACGAAGTTCACGGCGAATCCCACGGATCCGAGGGCTATCGTCGCCCCGACCACCTGACCTCTCCTTCGACTCACTGCCGAGACGGCGAGCGCAAAACCGGTCAGGCAGAGGGCGAAGCCGCAGCCGAGCAGCCCCGCGGAGAAGACACCAGTGATCGGCACCTCGCGGTGCAGGCGCGGTGAGAGCAGAACTCCGACGGCCATGGTGCCCGTGGCCGCCGCGTTGAGCAGTACGGAGGCGATGGCGAGGGCGGCCGTCCGCTCGGCCAGCAGCCGTGCCCGGGACACCGGCCGGACCATCAGAAGTTCAATCGTCCCGGACTCCACGTCCGCAGCCACCGCGGCGGCCGCGAGCGAGCCGATCACCGTGAGCTGCATGGCAATCCAGAAAGGGTGGACCAGTCCGGCGCCCAGCAGTCCGGGATAACTGGCGATAGACACATCGCCGGTGGAACCGCTGAAGGCCTTGAACGCGCCCGGCGGCGTTCGTCCCTGCCCGCCGAAGAGCTGGGTGGGCGGAATTGTGTTGGCGATCACCACGATGAGGGTTTCGAAGACCACCATCCCGAGGGCCAGCGCCGCCAGCATCCGACGACGCCGGTGCAGCGCCAGCCACAACAGTGCAAAGCGGCTCCTCACGGCTGGTCCTCGGCACCCGTATGGCGGTAGAAGTCGAGGAAGGCCTCGTCCAGGCCCGCTTCCTCGACCGTCAGGTCTCCGACCGGCAGTGTGAGCAGGTCGCGAAGAGCATCCACCACCTCATCGGGCGGTACGAGCAGCTCGACCTGTTCACCCTCCCACTTCGGCGCCCACTGTTCGGCCGCACCGAGCGGACGCCGCCCCTGCCCGTCGCTGAAGGTGAGCCGGACCTTTCTGGCGCGAGCCTCGCGCAGGGCCGCCACCCTGCGTACGGTCACAAGCCGCCCCTCCCGGACAATCGCCACCCGCTCGCAGGTGCGCTGCACCTCGGGCAACACATGACTGGAGAGCAGAACGGTGCGTCCCGCCGCCACGGCCTCCGCCAGCAGTTCGAAGAACGTCTCCTGGACCAACGGGTCCAAGCCCTCGGTCGGCTCGTCGAGCACCACCAGCTCGGGGTCGTGCTGCAACGCCTGGACGAGTCCCAGCTTCTGCTTCATCCCACGCGAGTACTCCAGGACGCGGCGCCCGAGGACCGCGTCGGACAGCGCGAGCCGCTCGCACAGTTCCGCGCAGCGCGGCACCGCCGCCCCCTGCAGGTCGGCCAGCAGCTCAAGCGTTTGCCGGCCTGTCAACTCCGGGTACAGCCGCAGCTCACCGGGCAGATAACCAAGTGCCGGCGTCAGCCGGAGGTGGTCGGCAATGGGATCCAGTCCCAGCACACGGACCCGCCCGGACGTCGGCCGCAGGAGCCCGACCAGGCATCGGATGGTCGTCGTTTTGCCCGCCCCATTGGGGCCGAGAAATCCGAACACCTCGCCGCTGTTCACGGTGATGTCCAACCGCTCGACGCCGATGGTCTTCCCGTAGCGTTTCGTCAGGGCTTTGAGTTCGATCGCCGGTGTCGCGCGCTGCACCGTCCCGCCTCCCTCTTGCCGACGAAGGCGCCGTTCGCCGTCCCCCTGCCGAGCAGGACTCAGGCAACGTGGCTCAGACGGCCTCGGTCGGGCCCACTCCTGCCCTGCTGTCCGGCCGGACAATGACCACCGGACACGTCGCGTGCAGAGCACATTGCTGGCTCACAGAGCCCAGGAGAGCACGGGCGAAACCACCCCGCCCCCGGCTGCCCACCACGAGCACCTCAGCCCCCTCTGCCGCGCCCAGCAGCACCGCCACCGGATTGCCACGCACCAGACTTTCCTGCACCTCCACGGACGACGCGTCCCCGACCACACTGCGCAGCTCTTCGACGAACCGGGAGCGCGCCACCTCCTCGTCGAGATCGGCGTCCACCGCCGGAGCAGACCAGCCGTGCATCCCCGGAAGCTCCCAGGCACCCACTGCCTGCACGAAGCCCCCGATGAGACCGGCGTACCTCATCGCCCACCGCAGAGCGGTCTGCGACGACGGCGAACCATCGACACCCACCACAACCCGGCCGGCCGATGCTTTGCTCTCCATACCCTGTCGCCTTTCTCGCACGGACCCCTGTAATCCACGCTGCCCGCCCTCGGCTGAGCCCGCCACGCGAAGACCGGCCCCGGCACCGCCACGCAGAACCGCAGGGTGGCGTGCTCAGTCGTGCCTACCGCGGGACCGTGCACAGTCCCGTCCCGCTCGGTCCAGCGAACCCGTCACGGGGTGCAGAGCTCTCTGGCAATCCCATCCGCCCAGGTGTCAATGGCCGGACAGTCACGGTAGTCGCCGTACCTGAGGCCCATCAGCCGGAAGATCACTCGCCCGGTGACGGGCAGCTGGCTGGGCTTGATGACACCCGACAGGAGGCGATGGGTCCTGTAGGGGATGTGATCGGGGAGGTCGTCGATGATGACCGCTTCCTCCTTGCCAGCCAAGGGCCTCCACGGACCGCGCATCGCGCCGGGCATCCCCACGCTGAAAATCCACACGGGGCGGACCCGGAACAGATCGCTGTTGCGGTGCACAAAGTTCTTCGCCGCGTCCAGCCAGGCCTGCCCATGGACCGAGCTGCCGAGCACGAACGCCTCGTACGCGTCCCCGTCCTCGACCTCGCTCATGGGCCGCACATCGGCCTGCAGACCCGCCTCGCCGAGGCGTGCCCCGATGCGCTCCGCGATCTCCCGTGTGGAACCGTGTGCGGTGGCGTATCCCACCAGAACGTTCATGGCTTCGCCTCTCTGTTGTGCCAGTGCGCGGCGTGGCGGTGATCGTCAAGACCGTGCGACTGACCGTCAACCGCTGACGCGCCAGACCGTTCGAGCGACCAGGAACTCCGAGGCATCGGCGAGGGTCGTGAGTGGGGAGAGTCATCCTCATCGATGGGTACGCCCGTGTGATCGGACATAAGTGCTCCAGTACACGTCGTCCGGGGCCCAGATCCAGGGCGTACGCGGCGGTGATGTGGTGGGCGACGACGGCTTCGTGGACTTGGACCGCGCCCTTGGGGACACCGGTGGTGCCGCTGGTGAAGTGCAGCAGCGCCATCTCGTCGGGGTCCGTGCGCGGCACGGTGAAGTCCTCGTCCGCCTCCGCGAGCAGCGTTCCAGGAAGAGCGTGCCCACCAGGTCCTGCCGGCGCTCCCCGGCAATCAGCGCATCTTCGAGCTCCGGCAGGCGCTCCCTGACAGAGGCGACTGGCGCGCCGACCGTGTGACGGGGCTCCGGACGTAAGGCAGGCCGCGATCACACCGGCTGCGGTACGACGGCCACGGGGCAGTCGGCGTGGTGCAGCACTGCGTGCGCCACCCGGCCGAGCTGGAGACCGAAGTGGCCCTGGCGCCGCTGTGCGCCGAGGACGAGCAGATCCGCAGCGGCCGAGCGCTGCGCCAGCACCTTGTGGGCCGGGCCTTCGACCGTGGTCCGGTGCACTTGCACGGCCGGGTTGTCACGTACGGACTCTCCGAGCGCCTCGTCCAGCAGCGTCGCGGCCTGCTCCTCGTAGTAGCGGGCAGGATCGCCGGCGAGCAGCGGATGGTCCGTTGTCTCGTGCGCCGGGCGGCGCCAGGCACGGACCGCATCGATGTTGCAGCCGCGGGCTTCGGCCTCGCGCAGGGCGAACGTGACCGCCGCCCGTCCCCCGGCCGTGTCGGCTACGCCGAGGAGGATCCGCCCGTGCGTGCTCCCGAGTGCCGCCTTGTCGCCGCGCACCACGATGACCGGGCAGTGCGCTCGGGCCGCCACGGCCAGACCGACCGAGCCCAGCAGCAGCCCCCTCAACTCCCCACGGCCGCGCGATCCCGTGACCACCGCCGAGGCTTTGCGGCTTTCGCGAAGAAGCACGGTTACCGGGTCGTCGGTAAGTACCTCTGCCGAGACCTTCACATCCGGGTTCCGTCGGCCGGCTCGTTCGGCGGCCGATCCGACGATGTTCTCCGCGAAGACCTGCTCGTCGGGACGTCCGAGGCTCCCGGCAAGAGCGACGCCCTCGTAGTGCTCCCACTTGGAGGCGTACACCAGCCGCAGTGGCACTCCATGCCGCGCTGCCTCGTCCACCGACCAGTCGAGTGCCTGGAGGCTGGACTCGGATCCGTCGACACCCACGACCAAGGGCAGCTCCATCGTGCCCACCGCCTTCCGTTCGGCTGAGGGGAGCGGTTCCCGTTGTCACCGTCGCACTCGGGGCGGGCCGCTCGGGAGGGGCGGTTCGGCCCTGGTACGGGCTCTTCGGCCCAACGCCGCCGCGCACCAGCGCACCCGGATCTCTCGGCACCTTCCGCCGGGCGAAGCGGCGCTGTCGGGGGCGGGGCCGCCGCTGCGTCGTCGACTCGGCTCAGTCCGGTTCCATGTAGGGGCGGCGGAAGACTGGTGCTTGGCCGGTGCCGTACGGGCGTACGGCTGCCAGCGCCTGGACGACCGCGGCCTCCAAGGGACCGCTGGTGTCGACCGTGACGGCTTCCGTCCAAGGCGGCTCTTTGCCTGCCATGGCGGTGGCCACATCAAGGCCGGCGTCGGATGCTCCGGGGGCGCGCGTACGCAGGCGGGCCGCTGACACGCCGTCCGGCACCTGGCAGTGCAGGGCCACCAGGTCGGCGCTGGTGCGTTCGGCCATGCGCAGGGCAGCTTCGCGCTGTTCCGCATCGGACCAGGTGGCGTCGACGACGACGGACTCGCCCGAGGACAACAGGGCGGATGCGCGGTCGAGCAGGGCCGTGTAGGTCTTGGCGGTCCACTCGGGGGTGTACAGGCCTTCGCCGTAGCCGGTCGCCGCGGACTGTTCCGCCGAGATACCGGCCAGCTCCTTGCGGAGGCGGTCGCTGCTGAGCAGCGTGACGCCGAGGCGATCGGCCAGCGCGCCGGAGAGTGTGGACTTCCCGCTGCCCGGCAGCCCGCCGACGAGCGTCAGGCCGACAGCGGACGTCCGCAGGTGACGCAGCGTCGTCAGGACCAGTCGCCGTGACGCAGCCTCCGTGCCGGGCGCACCCTGCTGGGCCTGGATGAAGGAGACCTTGGCACGGACGAACGCGCGGTAGGCGACATAGTGGTGCCGCAGGGACGGCGGTGCCGGGTCGCCGGAGTACTCGCTGTACTGGGCAAGGAAGAACCCCGCGGCCTCCGGGGCTCCCAGCTGTTCCAGGTCCATGGCGAGGAAGGCGGCGTCGTCGAGGCCGTCGACGTAGCGCAGGTGGTCGTCGAACTCCAGGCAGTCCAGGAGGCGGGGGCCGTCGTCGAGGCAGAAGATGTCCTCTGCGAGCAGGTCGCCGTGGCCGTCGACGATCCGCCCCTGCGCGATGCGCGTGTCGAACAGCTGCTGGCGGCCGGCGAGGTAGCGGCGCACCAGTCGCTCGACCTCCTCCACCTCGTCGGAAGCGTGTGCGTCGTCGGCCAGAGCGTGGACCTGAGCGAAGCTCGCTTCCCAGCGCGAGGACAGCGCGTCCCGGGTACCCTGCTCGTCCACGTCCCGGCTGCGGGGCGCATCCGCGTGATGGGTGGCGAGCTGCCGGGCGACGTTCCGCAGGGCACCGTCGACGACGACGCCCTCGCTGATCAGCCGGGAGAGGCGGCGCTCCGCCGGCATGCGGCGCATCACGACGAGGGGTTCTGGGGTGTCCGCGCCCGGGCTGCGAAATTCTCCCAGGCCCAGGTAGACGTCGGGGGCGAAGCGACGGTTGAGAGCCAGTTCCCGCTCGCACGCCACACGCCGGGCCGCCACGGTGGAGTAGTCCAGGAATTCCAGGTCCACCGGCTTCTTGAGCTTGTAGGCACGGTCGCCGACGAAGAAAACGACCGCCGTATGGGTTTCGCAGACCTCTGCTCGCGGGAACGGCCGTGCATCGATGCCGGTGCCTGTCCGGAGCACGGATGCGTCGATTCGTAGCGTGGACATCGTGATCCTCCCTGCGGTGGTCGCGAACAACATCTGGTCGACCACGGCGTGCGGCACCACGTTCAACGGCCTACGTGCCGCTGGTGGAACTCGCCGTATCGTCGGTCCGGTAAGCGATTTGTTCCGCGACCGAAACCACGCCGTCCACACTCCGGCACAGCCGCATAATGATCGGGATCAGACTCCTGACCTCGACAGAGCCACCGAGAGTGACCTGCCCTTCGTGCACCTCAACGGTCACCTGCGAAGGGCCGAGGCGCATCGTCGAATGCAGCACATCCCGGTTGATCTCATCGCGGATGGCGTCGTCGCGGCGCAGGAAGATCCGCAGCAAGTCGCTGCGGCTGAGGATGCCCTGCAACCTGTCCGCCGCGTCCACCACGGGCAGCCGCTTGATGTTCTGAACTGCCATGAGGCGAGCCGCCTCGGCAACGGTCCACTCCGGACGCGCACAAACGGCCGGAGCCGACATCAGCTCCTCGGCGCAGGCTCCCTCGGCCTTAGCCCGCTCCCACGCCTCCAGATGCGGCATCGGCACCCGACCCGACGGGTCGGACTGGCCCGACGACTTGCGCAGCAGGTCGGCCTCGGACACCACACCGATCGGGCGGTCCAGTTCGTCCACGACGGGTACGGCGGTGACATCGTTCTCGACAAGCAGCCTCACGATCTCCTTGAACGGCACGTCGCGCCGCACCCGGACAACCTTCCGGGTCATGAGCTCTCCGACTGTTCGGTGGTGCATTCCGCCCTCCCTTCGGCGCCGTGACAATCAGTCACGGTCACGGATCAAGCCTTCCAGGGGCCGGGCGTCATCGGATGAGCCTGCCCGTCGTGTTCCCCGGGCTGGACGCGCACATCAGCCGTGGTCGGCCACCGCGTCGTAGTCCGCGAGGTCCACGGCTGCCGCCTCCTGTACGTCTCGGCTTCACCCTCACCATGTGCCTTTGTGCCGCTGTGCCGATTGGGCCGGAGAACCCCCACCCAGGGACCGATCGGCCCCTGTGCGTCTGCTGTCGCTCCACCACAGGCTGGGCGGAGAGACAACAGATTCACATCGGAAGCTGAGGAGAGGAACGTCATGAAGGCACTCGTCTTCCACGGCCCCGGCCAGGCCTCATGGGACAACGTGGCCGATCCGGGCATCCAGGAGCCGACAGACATCGTCGTCCGTATCGACACCACGACCATCTGCGGAACCGACCTGCACATCCTCAAGGGCGACGTACCTGAAGTGACCTCAGGGACCGTCCTCGGGCACGAGGCAGTCGGAGAAGTCGTCGAGGCGGGCAGCGATGTCAGCACGGTCCGCCCCGGCGACCGGGTGCTCGTCTCCTGCATCTCCCCCTGCGGCCGCTGCCGCTACTGCCGGGAGCAGATGTACGGGCAGTGCCGGGGCAACGGCGGATGGGTGCTCGGCCACCTCATCCACGGCACGCAGGCCGAATACGTACGCGTCCCCTTCGCCGATTTCTCCGTTCACCCGCTTCCCGCAGCAGTGAGCAGCAGCGACGCCGTGCTGCTGTCCGACATCTTCCCCACCGCGTACGAGGTGGGCGTCCTCAACGGAGGAGTCCGGCCCGGAGACACCGTCGTGGTCGTCGGGGCAGGGCCGATCGGGCTCGCCACCATCGCCACTGCAAGACTCTTCTCGCCGGGCAGGATCATCGCGGTGGACCTGGCCAAGTCACGGCTGGAGGCCGCTCGCGAGCTCGGCGCGGACGCCGTCGCCAACGCGTCAGAGGGCCCGGAGCAGCTGGTATCGGATCTGACCGAGGGGCTCGGGGCCGATGTGGCCATCGAGGCCGTCGGAGTACCGGAAACCTTTGAACTCTGCACGCGTGTGGTGCGGCCGGGAGGCCATGTGGCCAACGTGGGCGTGCACGGCAAACCCGCCACGCTCCACCTGGAAGACCTCTGGATCAAGAACGTGACCATCAGGACCGGCCTGGTGGACACCTACTCCACACCGGTTCTGCTGGGCATGCTGGCTGCCGGTCGACTGCCCGCGGCTGCGATCGCGACCCATCGCTTCGAACTGGGACAGATCGAGGAGGCGTACGACGTGTTCTCACGCGCGGCCGACACGGGAGCGCTCAAGGTCGTGCTCGGTGGCCGGGAGCACAAGGACGTGGAACGCACGAGCTGACGCCCCTGCCGAGCCGGGCGCCTCAGTTGATAGCCCGTCACATCGGCATCAGTCGGATGCGCCGTCCGGCTCCGATGGTTTGTCCGCTGTCGTCGGGACGTCGCCGCTCAGAGCCCACTCCTCGTCCGGCCTCAGAAAGACCTTCAGCAGGTCGGAACGGCTGACGATGTCCAAGGGCCGCCCGGCCCTTCCCCGGCGCCGATCGGGCGATTGACGCTGAGCACAGACAGCGCCTCGAACGAGAACCTGCGAGCGTGGACCGGACGGCTCACCGGTCATCACCGAGGAAGCCGCGCAACTCGAAACGGAGACCCAGCGATGAGCACTCCCTCCCCCACCCGTATGACCGCCGTCCTGTCCCCCGAGCATCGTGCCCGGCTGCTGGATATCGCCCGGGACGTCAAATTGCCTGAAGGAACCCGCGTCTTCGAGGAAGGCCACCCCGCCGACCGCTTCTGGATCATCCAGTCCGGCACTGTCACGCTCGACATCGACGTGCCCGGACGACGGCCGGCAGTGATCGAGAACCTGGGCTTCGGTGAACTCGTCGGCTGGTCCTGGCTGTTTCCCCCATATCTGTGGCAGTTCGGTGCCGAGGCCATGACACCCGTACGCGCCCAGGAGTTCGACGCCGCAACGGTGCGGATGATGATGGATGCCGACCCTGCCTTCGGCTCCGCGCTCGGACACTGGGTCGGCAGAGTGCTCGCTCATCGGCTGCATGCCTCACGGATCCGCCTGCTCGATCTGTACGCGCCTCACGGCAGCGGAATGACTCAATAAACAGCGTCCGGGAGGCCCGCCATGCCCGATTCCCCACACTCAGTGAGCGACGTCATGACGCACACCGCAGTCTCGGTGGGGCGCCATGCCTCCTACAAGGAAATCGTGGAACTGATGGAGCAGTGGCACGTCAGTGCCTTGCCGGTGCTGGAGGGCGAGGGCCGTGTGATCGGCGTGGTTTCGGAGGCCGATCTGCTGCCCAAGGAGGAATACCGCGTCGACGACCCCGCACAGGCAGAGCGGCCGCTGTCCGACACAGCGAAGGCGAGGGCGGTCTCGGCGGCGGAGCTGATGTCGAGCCCGGCCATCACCGTGCACGCGAGCGCCACGATCGCCGAGGCCGCGCGGATCATGGCGCGCCGTCGCGTCAAGCGCCTGCCCGTGGTCGACGAGGTCGGCCTGCTGGAGGGAGTTGTCAGCCGCAGCGACCTGCTGAAGGTGTTCCTCAGGCCGGACGAGGCCATCGCCGACGAGATACGGCGTACCGTCATCGGGCACCTGCCGCCCCCGGCGCAGGTAGAGGTCTCCGTCGCGGACGGCGTCGTCGCCCTCCACGGCAGCCTCCGGGACCGGGCGCTGGTCTCCCTGCTCGCCCGGGCCGCCCGCGCGGTCGAGGGCGTCGTGGACGTCCGCCTGAGCCTCAGCAACCAGGCACCCTCAGCGCCGTTGCCCTGAGGCCCGTACGACAACGTCGGCCCGGACATGCCAAGGCGAAAAGGGCCCATCCGCTTCTCGCGGATCCTGATTGCGTGGTGCACGGCCACGAGCCGCTTCTCCACGTCCTCGTCAGGGCCCTTTCCGTCAATTCCATGAAAACACGGGGTGTGCGCTGCTGCGAGGGCCGAACAGCCCCCCGTCGGTCCCGCTCGGCCCTGCCCCACCATTACTGCTTGACGACCAATCGCCGCAGCCATGGCTGTCTGCTGAGCCGGGCGGCGGCGAATCCGGCCAGACCCACGGCAACGGCCACAGCGACATCCGTCCCGCCGAGCGGCTCGGTCTCCAGTACCGAACGTAGGAACGGTACGTACAGAGCCGCCGCCGCGAGGCCGGCTGAGGCGAGCACCGCCGTCGGCAGGAAGAGGTTTTCACGAGTGAGAAGGCGATCCCGCAGCCCCATGGCGACCCCGAGCTGTGCAGCCAGCAGGGACAGGAACAGCACGCTCTGCCAGGGGGCGTCCGCTGCACGGGCCGAGAGCCCTGCAGCCAGGCTTGCCATGGTGACCACGGCTCCGAGGAATAGCACCCGTTGCCACAGACCGTGGCCCAGCACGTGCTGATGCGGCGGGCGCGGTGGCCGGTGCATGGCGCGCGGGGAAACCGGCTCCGCGCCCATCGCCACCCCGGTCAGGCCGTGGGTGAGGAGATTGATCCACAGGATCTGGCCCGCCCTCAGCGGCAGCGACAGCCCGAGCAGGGGGCCCACGAGCATCACCAGGATTTCTGCGGTGCCCCCGGCGAGTCCGTAGACGAGGAAGCGCCGGATGTTGTCGTACACGCGGCGCCCCTCCTCGACCGCTGCCACCACGGTGGACAACTCGTCGTCGGTGAGTACCAGATCGGCCGACTGTCTCGCCACCTCGGTGCCTCGCCGGCCCATTGCGACGCCGATGTCCGCCTCTCGCAGTGCGGGGCCGTCGTTGACACCGTCACCGGTCATCGCCGTCACGTCCCCCCGTTCACGCCAGGCTTTGACGATGTCCAGCTTCTGCTGCGGGTCCGTGCGGGCGAACACCCTTACCGTGGTGAGGTCGTCGACGGCTCCCTCCGCCAGGGCCTGACCTGTGACGACCTTGCCCGGCTCGCTGTCGGGGGACAGCAGACCAACGCGCGTGGCGATGGCTCGTGCGGTGGCGGGATGGTCACCAGTGATGAGTACCGGAGTGATGCCTGCAGCCCGGCAGGCAGCCAGCGTGGTGCTCGCCGCCGGTTTCGGAGGATCGTTGATCGCCGCCAGGCCGAGCAGCCGCAGCCCCGATTCGGCGTCCGCTGCACGCGCCGGAGCGTCGTTTCGATCGCCGCAGGCCACGGCCAGCACCCGGTATCCCCGGGCGGCGAGCAGCGCTGACTCGTCCCGGGCCCGATCGAGGAGCTGCGCGGGCTCGTCGAGGACAGCGGGGTCGAGGACGGCTTCTGGAGCGCCCTTAAGACACACCATCAGCTGTCCTGACGGCGTTCCGTGGAGCGTGCTCATGCGCTTGCGAATGCTGTCGAACGGCGCTTCGTCGGTCCTCGGGTAGGTCCGGTGCAGCGTGCTCGGTTCCGCGCAGCGCGCTTTGGCCGCGGCCGTCAGAAGCGCGGCCTCGGTGGGGTCGCCGAGGGCAGTCCAGCGGCTGCCGGTGTCGTCGGCCGGTTCGTCCGTTGGGCGCAGCGCGGCGTCGTTGCACAGCGCCGCGATGGTCAACAGCTTTTGTACGGGCCTGAGTTCGTCGGGCTCTGCCGCCCGGCCGTCGACGCGTACGTCGCCGAACGGCTCGTACCCGGTGCCGGTGAAGTCGACGGCGCCCTCGGGTGTCCACACGCGTTCGACGACCATGCGCCCCTCGGTGAGAGTGCCGGTCTTGTCGGTCGCGAGTACGGTCACCGATCCGAGCGTCTCCACGGCGGGGAGGCGTCGTACGACGGCGTGACGTGCGGCCATGCGCCGCGCTCCCAGGGCAAGTGCCAGCGTGACGACGGCAGGGAGCGACTCGGGTACCGCGGCGACGGCAAGACTGATCGCGGTCACCGCCATGGTGCCCGGTGCCAGGCCACGTATCAGGCCCAGGGCAAAGACCAGCAGGCACAGTGCCAGGGTGGCCACGGCGAGAACCCGTCCCAGTGCGGCCAACCGCCGCTGCAGAGGTGTCGCCTCGAGTCGCCCTTCCAGCAACGCGGCGATACGGCCCAGCGCGCTGGCGGCCCCGGTGGCAGTCACCGTGGCGATGCCCCTCCCCCGGACCACGACGGTGCCCGCGCTCAGCGTCGCGGCCCCCGGCCGTCCAGAGCGCAGGTCCTTGTCCACGGGCACGGATTCACCGGTCAGCATGGACTCGTCGAGGAGCAGCGCCGATGCCTGCGTGAGGAGCGCATCGGCGGGAACGACGTCTCCTTCGCCGAGTGCCAGCACATCGCCCGGGACAACTTCGGCCGCGGGCACCTCCCGCTCGGAACCGCCTCGCAGGACACGTGCGGTAGGGGCTGACATGGCGGAGAGTGCGGCAACAGCGTTGTCCGCTCTGACCTCCTGGATCACTCCCACCGTGGTGTTCACGACGATCACGAGTGCGATGACGACAGAGTCGGCGTGGTCCCCGATCGCCACGGTCAGTGCCACCGCCCCGAGGAGAACCATGATCAGCGGATCCCTGAGCTGTGCCACCACGCGCGTATGCAGGCGCACAGTTCTCCGGGCGGCCACCTCGTTACGGCCGCATTCGACGAGGCGGCGGGCCGCATCCTCTTCGGTGAGCCCTCCACGGCGCTCGTCGGTGGCCGGCGGGGTGCGGACAGGGCGCGAGGTCACATCGGTGCTCCGATCGACGGGAGGGGCTGGTGTGAAACGGACGGTGTCGGATGGTGTGTTGCGGGGCCGCCTTACGCGGTAGGAACGGTGATCGCCCGGCAGAGTGCTCGGTGCAGCAGGCCTTGGACGACCGAGCCCAGCCGCATGCCGGTGTCACCACGAGATCAGGATGGTGAGGGCCACAGAGCTCCCGGAAGGGGCCGAAGGTCCCCTTCCCGCTGAGACTGATCCATTCGGTCCGCCCCGAGGACCTCTCGGCCCTGTGCACGAGGGCGGGATTGGTTCCACGCTGGCATTCAGGACTGCCTGATCCGCCATGTGAAGGAAAGGACTGGCGCGCCATGAGGCACCGCAGCGTCGCCGACCTGATGTTCCCCACGGCCGTGAGCGTGCAGCGGGGCACCCCATGCAAAGAGATCGCCCGGCTCACCTACGACGTGGACGACTCCGCGGCTGCAAAGGGCGGCGACCGCCATGTCTGAGGTGACCACGACCGATCTGTACGAAGTGACGATGGCCATGTCCTACCTGCGGGAGGGGATGCGTGCTCCGGCCACTTTCAGTCTGTTCGTACGGGACTTGCCGCCCGACCGCGGGTTCCTGGTCGCCGCCGGCCTGGAGCCTTCGCTCGACTACCTGTCCCGTTTCCGCGTAGGTCCGCACGACGTGGAGGAATTCGCCGAGGCTCTTCACCGGCCGGCCCGGGATCTCGAGCCGCTGCTGGGCCTGGAATTCAATGGCGAGGTCCGCGCGGTCCCCGAAGGGCGGCTCGTGTTCGCCGGAGAGCCGCTGCTGGAAGTGACCGCGCCCCTGCCGCAGGCCCAGCTCGTCGAGACCTACCTGCTCACTCAGCTGTGTCATCAGACGGCGGTCGCCTCCAAGGCGGCGCGCTGTGTCATCGCAGCCGCGGGGCGGCCCCTGGTGGATTTCTCCCTGCGCCGCACGCACGGGCCGCAGGCGGGGTTCCAGGCCGCCCGGCTCGGCGCACTGGTCGGATTCGCGGGCACCAGCAACGTGGCAGCGGCCACCAGGCTCGGCATTCCCGCTTCCGGCACCATGGCTCACTCATACATCCAGGCCTTCCCGGGCGAAGAGGAGGCGTTTCGGAGGTTCGCCCGTACCCACCCCGGACCGGTGACCTTCCTTGTCGACACGTATGACACCGATGGCGGAGTCGCGATCGCGGCACGGGTGCTCAAGGAGCTCGGGCGCGGTCCTGGCTGCGCCATTCGTCTCGACAGCGGTGACCTGGGGGCTCTCGCGCGCAGGGCGCGGGACATTCTCGACGCCGGCGGCCTCACGGACGTCGGCATCATCGCCAGCGGTGGCCTGGACGAGTACGCAGTGGACGAGCTCGTGCGGGCCGGCGTCCCGATCGACGTGTATGCCGTCGGTACCCGCGTCGGCGTGGCCGCGGACGCGCCCTACCTCGACGCGGCATACAAACTGGTCGAGTACGACGGGCGGCCGGTCATGAAGCTCTCCTCCGCGAAGGTGACGGCCCCCGCGCCGAAGCAGGTCTTCCGCCGGTCCGGCCGCGCCGACGTGATCGGCGTGTGGAACGAGGACCCACCGCCCGGCCGGGAACCTCTTCTCCGCACGGTCATGCGCGGGGGCTGCAGGACGGGGACGCCGGACCGCCTGTCGGACGCCCGCGCGCGGTTCGACGCCGACCTCGCCGCTCTCCCGGCATCGGTACGGCGTATCCACAGCCCCGAACCACTCCGCCCGGTCACATCCCGGCGACTGGCGGCCATGACGGCCGTGGTACGTCGCCGTATCGAGGAGGAGATACGGACATGAAACTCAGCAATGTCGCAAGCCTGATGGTGGGCGAGGTCATCTCGGTCACGCCTGCCACGCCGTTCAAGGATGTCGCCAAACTGCTCGCCGAACACGACATCACCGGACTGCCTGTCCTCGACGACGACGGCAGAGTGCTCGGGGTCGTCTCCGAGAGCGACCTTCTAGTCCGTCAGGCGTCAGCCGGAGGAGCGGACGAGGAACAACAGGGACCTCGGCACGGGCGGACCCCCCGCTCGACCGCGGACACGCGGGACGACAAGCGGGAAGGCCTCACCGCGGGCCTGCTGATGTCCGCACCCGCGATCACTGTCCGTGTCGAAGACACGATTGCCAAGGCCGCCCGGACGATGCTCCGGCGCGGCGTCGAACGGCTTCCTGTGGTGGACGCCGAAGACCGCCTGGTCGGCATCGTCACACGGCGCGATCTCCTCCAGGTGTTCTTGCGACCCGACTCCGAAATCCGCCGCCATGTGGTCGAAGACGTGCTGACGGACGCACTCGGGCTGGCGCCGAACGTGATCGAAGTCCATGTCGTCGACGGGGTGGTCACGCTGGAGGGGTTGCTGGAGCGGCACAGTCAGATCCCTGTCGTACTTCAGCTCACGCAGCGGTTGGACGGAGTGGTGTCGGTGGTGGACCACCTCTCGTCACGCGTCAACGATTCTGGGCTCGCGCCACCGGAAGGTACGGAGTACGGGTGGCCCTGGTGACCCGGACGACGCTCCCCAGGGCCGACCGGCCCTGTCGGAGCAGCCCGCCCGGCCCTCGTGCCACAGCCCGCGGCGGGCCCAGCCTGGAGCCATGACCGCTGAAGCAGCAACGCCTCACGCACCGCCGCAGGCGGAGTCGGCGGTACTGCGATGCACGGAGCTCGTCCGGCGCTTCGGTGAGCGCACCGCCGTCGACGGGGTGAGCTTCAGCGTGGCGCCGGGTGAGACCTACGGACTGCTGGGCCCCAACGGGGCGGGAAAGACTACGACGATCCGGCTCGTGTGCGGACTGCTGCCGCCCGACGGCGGCACCGTCCAGGTGCTCGGGCGACCGGGCCGGACCGCCCGGGCCAAGCGACTGATCGGCTTTGTGCCCCAGGAAGTGGCGCTCTATCAGGACCTCAGTGCCCGGGAGAACCTGCGCTTCTTCGGCCGTCTCTACGGGCTCTCCGGCCGGCGGCTGGAGCGGAGAGTGGACGAGGTGCTGGAGCTGGTGGACCTCAGCAACCGGGCAGAGGACCGGGTCGAGGCGTTGTCCGGCGGAATGCGCCGACGGCTCAACATCGCCGCCGGTCTTGTGCATTCACCGACGCTGCTGGTGCTGGACGAACCCACGGTCGGCGTCGACCCGCAGAGCCGCCACGCGATCCTCGAGAGTGTCCACCGCTTCGGCGCGGAGGGCATGGCGATCCTGTACACCACGCACTACATGGAAGAGGCTGAACGACTGTGCGATCGCGTGGGCATCATCGACCGGGGGCAGCTCGTGGCCGAGGGGACGCCACGCGAACTCGTCGCGCTGGTCGCCGAGCGCGACCGGATACGACTGACCGCCTCCGGTGACCTCGCCTCGTACGCCGCCGCATGCCGGGCCCTGCCGCGTGTCGACGGCGCGGACGTCGGGGGCGCGGACGGGCGCGTCGTCCAGGCCGTGGTCCAGGACGCGCGCAGCCTGCTGCCCGCCCTGATCGACCTCGCGCATGAGCGGCGTATCCAGATCAAGAGCGTCGAGATCGTCGAGCCGGACCTTGAAGCAGTCTTCCTGCATCTCACCGGCACCGCACTGAGGGAGTGAACGGGCGATGCACGCGGTGTTCACCATCGCCGCCAAGGACCTTCGCCAGAGGCTTCGGGACCGCTCGGCGTGGATTCTGGTGTTCCTCGCTCCGCTCGCCATCACGGCTCTGATGGCGTTGTCGTTCGGCAGCGGCGTGGAGTTCCACGCCGATCTCGGCTACGTGGACCAGGACCGGGGGCCCGCAGCGACGGGACTGCGGCAGACCCTGGAGAGTCCCGAACTGGCACGAACAGCCTCGCTGCGGTCCTTCACAACCGCCGAACAGGCCAGGGCCGCGGTCGACGCCGGCAGCGTCCAAGCGGCCGTCATCGTGCCGGCCGGCTTCACCGCATCTCTCAGCGGCCGGACACCCGTACCGGTCACCGTGTACGAAAGTGCCGACTACGCGCTGCAGGCGCAGTTCGCCCGCGCCGTGACCGAGTCCTTCGTGGCGCAGGTCAACGCCGACCGGCTGTCCGTCGGCACCGCCGTGGCGGCCGGAGTCTCGAAATCGGACGTGCCCTCAGTCACCGAGCGGGCCCTGCGGCTGAGGCTGCCCGAAACAGTGGAACCGAGCGGCCTGCCCAACGACCCGATCAAGGCCGTGAGTTACTTCGCCCCCAGCATGGGCATGTTCTTCGTCCTGTTCACGGTGGGATTCGGTGCGCGTGGCTACTTCGCAGAGCGGCGCAACGGCACCCTTGACCGCATCGGGGCGGCTCCGGTCAGCCAGTGGACGATCCTGCTCGGCAAGTCGCTGTCCACGTTCGTCTTCAGCTTCGCCGGGCTCGGCACGACCATCACCGCTGCCTGGCTCCTGTTCGACGCAGAGTGGGCCGACCCCCTCGGAGTGGTGGCGCTGTGCGCCGCGACCGCCGTGTCAGTGGTCTGCTTCACTGCCTTCGTGATCACACTTGCGCGCACCGAGCGGCAGGCCGAGGGGCTGAGTTCGATCGTGGTGTTCGCCCTGGTCCTGGTCGGCGGAAACTTCGTCTTCGCACCCGTGGGCCCCGATCTCGTACGCCGTATGGCCCTGTTCACGCCGAACGGCTGGGCGTTGCGAGGGTTCACCGATCTCGGCACCGGAGTGCGGGGGCTGGAGGCCGTGGGCGCGCCACTCCTCGGCATCGGCTCCGTATGCCTCGTGATCGTCGCGGTCACGGCACTGCTGATGCGCCTGCGGAGGCCCTCATGAAGAGGACCGCGGTTCTTGCCGTCAGCCGGACGACACTGCTGCGCACGGCGCACGACCGGACGGCCCTGTTCTTCATGCTGCTGCTGCCCGTGGGGATCATCGTGGTCATCGGGGCGGTCGTCGGCGGCTTCGACCAGTTCCGGATCGCGGTCGTACGGCCCGGGGACGGTGCCGAAGCCCCCATCGCGCGGTCGCTGGCCACCGAACTGGACCGCTCCGACGGGCTCAAGGCCCGGACGTACGGCGACGAGAGCGCGGCACGCACCGCGCTGCGGCGCAGCGAGACCGACGCGGTCGTCCTGCTACCGCCCGGCCTGGACACCGCGGTGCGCGCCGGGCGGCCGGTGTCCGTCCCGGTGCTCGTGCAGGAGTCGGCAGCGGGCGGCCACGCCGCTGTCTCGTCGATTTCGGCTGCGGTCGCCCGGCATGCGGCGCAGGTACAGGCGGCCCACTTCGCCGTCGCCGAGGCGGGCGGCACCTTCGATCAACGTCTGGCGCAGGCCCGTACGACCGAAGCCCATGTCGCCCCCATCGAGGTGCGGTCGGTCTCGGCGAGCGGCCCGAGCGACATCCTGCCGCTCGGCTACGGCTACAGCACGCCCACCATGCTTGTGCTGTTCGTGTTCATCAACTCGCTTGCCGGTGGCGCGGCGATAGTCCAGACGCGCCGGTCCGGCGTCTACGAGCGCGCCCTGGCGGCGCCGGTCACGGCCGGAACCCTGATGCTCGGGGAGACCGCGGCGTATCTGGCCCTGGCGCTCGTGCAGTCGGCGCTGATTGTGGGCATCGGTGCGCTCGTCTTCGGGGTGTCGTGGGGGAACCCGCTCGCGGCCGGCCTGCTGATCGCTGTGTGGGCGCTGATCGGAACCGGCGCCGGCGTGCTGTCCGGGGCTGTGTTCCGTACCCCTGAGCAGGCAAGCGCCATCGGCCCGGCTGTCGGCATCGGCCTTGGCATGCTGGGCGGCTGGATGTGGCCGCTCGCCCTCGTGCCCGGGTGGCTGCGCACCGCAGGTCATGCCGTGCCGCACGCATGGGCCGTCGACTCCTGGACCGTCCTGCTGTCCCAGAACGGCGGTGTCACCGACATCCTCCGCAATCTCATCATTCTGTCCGCGTTCGCCGCGGCACTGCTGACCCTGGCCTCGTTCGGGCTTCGCCGGCAGCTGACCGGGGCGGCACCCGGCACAAGGAGCTGACCGCCATGACGACGACTGCCGCGGCATACCGGGCGGTCAGAGTGGAGTCGGCGCTCGATTCACCGCTGTCGCGCCGGCTGTGGCCCGCTGATGAGGGCGCTCCGGTTCCATCCATGGCTTCTGATGAGCGTACGCCTCGACACCGGGCTGGTGGTCGCCGTCGCCCAGCACTGGCGCGCGTCACTGTACTGACCGGAGGTCCCGCGGGAACCAGGGCCGGTCGGCCCCTCCGGGGGACCCTCGGCCCCTCCTCCCACCGCGGCCGGACAGTGACGCTGGAACTGTGGCCGCACGCGTGGCTCCTGAGGAGGTCCGCACCATGACCCGCAACGTGACCGTCGGCCTGGACGGGTCGCCCGAGAGCCGCGCCGCCGCCGCATGGGCTGCCCGGGAGGCAGTGCTGCGCGAGGTGCCCCTGCATCTCGTTCACGCGGAGGAGTGGCCCACGACCGCGGCCATACCCATGGTCGGACCCGAAGTGCAGCAGCAGTGGGCCGACAAGGTTCTGGCCGATGCCGCCGACGAGCTGAGGCAGCGCCATCCCGGACTGGAGATCACCACACTACGGCTCTCCGGAAGGCCCGCTGCCGCCCTGCCCGTCGAGGCGGGTGAGGCGGAGATGCTGGTGCTCGGCTCCCGGGGTCTTGGCAGCATCATGGGCTTCCTCATCGGCTCGGTCGGCATGGCCACGGTCAGTGTCACCGAGCAGCCGGTCATGCTGGTACGGGCCCCCAAGCACCACGACAAGGAGTCCCGCACCAGGTCCGGCGGCGCCGAGCAGACCGACGCCGCATCCGGGTACCGCGACGTGGTCGTCGGCCTGGACATCTACCAGTCCTGCGACAAGCTCCTGGCCTTCGCCTTCGACGAGGCCGCACGGCGTGGCTGCACCCTCCGCGCCGTACACGGCTGGACGCTCCCCCTCGTGTTCAGCTACGCGCCGATGCTCGACCCCGGCATCCAGCTGGAAGTGGGCCGGCAAGTCGAGCAGGCCCTCAGCGACATGCTGCTGCCATGGCAGCTGAAGTTCCCGTCGGTGCAGGTTGTCGAGCGGGCTCTCATCGGATCGCCTGCGCAGCAGTTGGTGTACTCGGCCGCCGACGCCGATCTGGTAGTGGTCGGCAGGCGCCTGCGCCGGGCTCCCTTGGGTGGGCACATCGGCCCCGTCGCCCACGCCGTGATGCACCACAGCGCCGCACCTGTCGCCGTCGTCACCCACGACTGACCGCTCCGGGCAGGAGGATCAAGTGCCCTCACCACCGCTCGACTCGACCACCGTGACAGCCCTCGTCGAGGACGCCACGGCAGCCCCGTCCATGCACAACGCACAGCCCTGGAAGTTCCGGTTCCTGAGCAGCACCGGAACGATGCAGCTGCGCGCCGATCCGGAGCGCACGATGCCCAAGTCGGACCCAATGCACCGTGCCGTCCATCTCGGCTGTGCCGCGGCGCTGTTCAATCTGCGGGTGGCCGCCGTGCACGCCGGCCGGGAACCGGTCACCACACTGCTCCCCGACCCCGCCGATCCGTGGCTGCTGGCCGAGGTGAACCTTGCCGAACCCGCGGGCCCCGAGCACGATCTCGCCGTACTCCACCCCGCCGTCCGCCAACGGCACACCAGCCGCCACCCCTTCACCGACGAGGAGATCCCGGACGACATCCTGGACGGGCTGCGCGGCGCCGCCCTGCTCGAAGGCGCCCGGCTGTACGTTCCCGACGCATGGCATGTGAAGTCCGTGCTGAACCTGGTGCACGACGCCGAGGGGCGTGAAGCGCTCGAACCCGAAGTGCGGGAAGAGCTGGCTCGCTGGACCGACACGGGCGCCAAGGGTGATGCTTCGCGGCGGGAGGGAATCCCCGCGTATGCCTTCGGCCCCCGTCAGCACGATGTCACCGCTCCCGTGCGGGACTTTGCCGGCCGGCGTCCCATTCCCGGCCGCGGCTCTGCCACCTTCGAAAAGCAGCCCCGCCTCGCGCTGCTCGGTACGGCCGGCGACCGGCCGGAGGACTGGCTGCGAGCAGGTCAGGGGATGGAGCGGGTTCTGCTCCAGGCCACCCTGGACGGGCTGGTCACGTCCCTGACGTCGCAGGCCCTCGAATGGCCGGAACTGCGGTGGGCCGTACGCGACCCGGGGTCGGCGATGGGTCACGTGCAAATGGTGATCCGCCTCGGATACGGCCCCGAAGGTCCCGCGACCCCGCGCCGGTCGGTGAGTGATGTCCTCGACTTCACGTGACCCGCACCGGTGCCCGGCCCGCCGCCCGGGGCGGCGGGCCTCGGGGACGCAGTAGTAGCCACCCCGACGGATGTACTGACTCCCGGCGGCTCCGGCGAGGAAGCTGCGGCGGCAGATGCCGACGGCCTCGCCATACGGACGCTGCCGCCCATCGGTGTGTACTCCGCCCTGGACACCTCGCCCCGTGGACTGACGACCGCGGCAGCCGACGCCAGGCTCCGGCAGTTCGGGTCCAATGAACTCCCGCGCGCAGCGCACCCGGCCATGTGGCGGCAAGTGGCAGCCCAGTTCACGGACCTCTTCGCGGTAGTCCTGCTCATCGCTTCAGCGATCACATTCCTCGCGTACGCACTCCAGGAGCCACGGGACGTCGGCACCCTGCAACTCGCCGTGGCGATCCTGGGCGTGGTGGTACTGAACGCGTCCATCGGGTTCGCCCAGGAGTACTCGGCCGAGCGGACGGCGGAGTCGCTGCAGGCGATGGTGCCGCACACCTGCCGGGTGCTGCGCGACGCCGTGCTGCGAGAACTGCCCGCGCGGGAGCTGGTGCACGCTGGCTGTTCGACCAGCGCTGGGGTGTCGACATCGCCGTCCCTGCTGCCACTCCGCTGATCTCCCTCATCGAGGAGGCAACCGGCGCCACCGATACCGTGGCACTGCTACGCCTCAGCAAGGCGGGGGTCGAGATCATGGAAACCGTGATCACCGCGCGCTCTCGCGCAGTCGGCAAACCCCTCTCGGACATCCCTCTGCCCGACGGAACCGCCGTCGCCACCGTCATACGGGACGGACGGCCGACCGTGCCCGGACCGGCTGTCCGCCTTCAGCCCGGTGACGAGTTGCTGCTCGTCTCGCACAGCGCCACCGAGCAGGAGATCCACGCGGCGTTCCAGTGAGTGCGGCCACTGGGCCGAAACGCGGCCGGACGCCCCTGCGTCGGGACCTGTCGGCCCATCCGAATGAGGCGCCGGAGTGTGACAGTGGAGGCCCCCCGCGAAGCAAGGAGGGTGCGGCACCGCGGACGGGGTACGAGGAGTGCTGCTGCTGGCCCGCGAGGCGGGCGCGACGGTCTTCGCGGACGAGGAGACGGACCCGCTGCGGAGTTTCGCCGGTCAGGCGGCGGTGGCGATGGAGCTAGCGGAGCGACGCAGCGACGCAGAGCAGATCGCATTGCTGGAAGACCGCGACCGGATCGCCCGTGACCTGCACGACCTCGCAATCCAGCGGCTCTTCGCCACCGGCATGACACTCCAGAGCGCGGGGCGTCTGATCGAGCACTCCCCAGCTTCGGAGCGTGTGCTGCGCGCAGTTGACGACCTGGACGAGACCATCAAGATCATCCGATCGACCATCTTCGGGCTGCGCTCACGCGAGGCCGGGACCGGGCAGGGCCTGCGGGCACGCGCGGTGCGGACCGTCGGAGAAGCAGCTCCGGTACTGGGCTTCGCGCCAAGCCTCAGGATGGAGGGGCTGCTGGACACCAACGTGCCGCGGGAGATTGCCGACCACCTGGTGGCAGTTCTTTCCGAGGCGCTCACCAATGTCTGCCGCCATGCGCACGCCACCCGGACTGACGTGGCACTGGAAACCGACGGACGGGAAGTGGTACTGACCGTCTCCGACAACGGGGTGGGGCTCCCTCCCGACGGGCGCCGCAGCGGCCTGGCCAACATCTCGGAGCGGGCCCAGCAGCTGGGCGGCGAGCTGGAGTTGACCTGCCCGTCCGGTGGCGGAACCTCGCTGGTCTGGCGCGTCCCCATCGACACCGCCTGAGTCCCACTCGCAGGTTCCACCGCGATCACGGGGCGGACGGCTGATCGCGCGACACTCGCCCTTCCGAACGGAATTCATTGCGGTCCACAACACGTCCGGTCACCAGTTCGGGACGGATCCGGATGAATACTCCGTCCGGCACCGGCACCCACGAGCGCGGTCCGGTCCGCAGCAGCCGTTCGCGCTCCCCCGGGTCAGTGACCAGGCTCGCCGGGCCCATGACGACGACACTCCACCCGGTGCCGGCCGCCTCGTCGAACCGGTCCGCCTCGAACGCCACCACTGCCTGGTCCACCGCGCGGGCCACACGGGAGGCCGCCGACGTGCGCAGCACCACGGAGGAGTCGTGGTCCAAGGAGAAGTTCACCGGCAGGATGGCAGGCAGGGCCTGGTCGGTGTAGACGATGCGGCCGATCGACACCTGCCCCAGCAGACGCAGGCACACCTGCCGGTCGAGCTCTCGGAAGCCGTCGTGGTGGTGCATGGCGTCCATCCTTAGGGCGGTCCGCCCGGATTGAGGTAGGGCACGCACGCCCTCGCCGTTACCTCTCTTTGTCCGGAACTGCGGCTGTACGCACCCAACACTCCGGCGTCGGCCAGTGCTTGGGAATGGGCCGAGAGTCCCTGGCAAACGGGCGAACGGCTTGGGGTCGGCAGTCGCGTGCATGGGGCCTCGACTCACCCGGCGACAACAAGCTTGGGCGGCGTTCGCATCGGAGCCGTCGCCGCTTCAGCCGTGGCAGCCGAACGGGTACCAGTGTTGGGCCGACCGGCTCTCGGCCGACTGCCCCGGTTCCGTAATGCTGAATGGACATGGGCCGGTTCAGGTGACCGTGCCCTCTACCCCGTACGGAGGCAGCCTCATGACCCGCGCAATCGCTGTAGGAGTGGACGGTTCCCCGGAAAGCCTGGCCGCGGCCGACTGGGCAGCCCGCGAAGCGACACTTCGGGGGCTGCCGGTCCGGATCGTGCACGCCTGGCTCTGGCAGCCCCTCGACGTGCCCGTGGTCCAGAACAGGGAGGCACTGACGCAATCGGCCAACGCAGTGGTACGGGAAGCCGAGACGCATGTGGCCGCCCGGTACCCGGACCTGTCGGTGTCCGCCGAGGTGGTGCCCGACACCGCCGTTGCCGCGCTGCTCGGCGCCGACGAACAGGCCGAGATGCTGGTATTGGGATCACGAGGGCAGGGCGCCCTCGTCGGCTTCATGCTCGGCTCGTACGGTCAGCAGGTGATCGCTGCTGCCACGCGTCCCGTGGTCTCGGTCCGGGCCCACGCAGGGGACGCAGGCGAGCCGGAGGGCGCTGAGATCGTCGTGGGACAGCAGGGCGGGGCGGAGTACAGCGACGCGGTGCTGGGATTCGCCTTCGAGGCCGCGGCGGTACGGGGGGCGACCGTGCGAGCGGTGCGGGCCTGGAGTCTGCCGCCCGTCTTCGCCTACAGCCCTGGTTCGATGCGCCTGGCCGATGAGGCGGGAGGGCTGGAACCGTTCGAGAAGAAGGCACTGGAGCAGGCACTCGCCCCCTGGCGCAAGCGGTTTCCCGACGTGCCGGTGATCGAGCATGTCGAAATCGGGAGCGCGGGGCAGGTGCTCCTGTCGGCCGCCTCTCGTGCGCGGTTGCTCGTGGTCGGCCGCCGCCTACGCCGCTCCCCCATCGGTACGCGCATCGGGTCCGTCGCCCGTGCCGCCCTCCACCATGCGACCTGCCCCGTCGCGGTAGTTCCGCACGATTGAGAGCCGGCCGGCCTCCGCAACGTGGCCCGCGCAGTGGCGGGTCATGCCGGTTTGGCATCACACACGGCAGACTCCGCCACGCCCGCCGAAATCGAGGAGGACAGGGATGGACATAATCGCGTTCGGGGTGCTCGCCGATGAGCGACCGCAGCTGGAGGTGGCGTTCGCCGACCAGCACGCGGTGCGCTGTCTCGAGCTGTTCCTCAACCCTGACACCGCGCCGACAGCCCGCGGATACGAGGTGGTCTCCAGCAGCGTCAACGACGTCCTGGACGCGGACGTCCTCGCTGCCCTCGCCGACGGCGGCACCCGGATGATCGCCCAGCGCTCGACCGGCTACAACAACATTGATCTGGACCGGGCCAGGGAGCTGGACCTGACCGTGGCACGAGTCTCCTCCTACTCCCCGTACTCGGTCGCCGAATTCGCCTGGTCGCTGGCCCTGGCCCTCAACCGCCGGACCGTCCGCGCTGCCGGGCGCACCAGGGAGTTCGACTTTCGGCTCAACGGTCTGATGGGCAGGGACTTCCACGACCGAACCGTCGGCGTCATGGGGACGGGAAAGATCGGCACCGCGTTCAGTCGCATCGCGCACGGTTTCGGAATGCGCCTGCTGGGATGGGACGTGCAGGAGAACAGCGACTGCCTGGCACTCGGCATGGAGTACGTGGACAAGGACCGCCTGTTCGGTGAAGCCGACCTGATCAGCCTGCACGTTCCCCTGCTGCCCGCGACCCATCACATCGTGGACGCCGACGCCCTGGGAAGAATGAAGTCAGATGCGATCCTGATCAACACAAGCCGCGGCGGGCTCATCGATGCGGCCGCGCTGGTGGCAGCGCTGCGCGACGGCCGACTCGACGGGGTGGGACTGGACGTCTACGAGGAAGAGGCCGGTGTGTTCTTCGTCGACCACTCCCTGGAGGTGATGACGGACGACACCCTCGCCCGCCTAATGACCTTCCGAAACGTCCTGGTGACCTCCCATCAGGCGTACTTCACCAGGGACGCGGTCGGCCAGATCATCGACACTACGGTGCGAAACGTCGCGGACTATCTCGCCGGACGCACCAGCGACAACGTCCTCGTCCGACCCAAGGAGTAGCCCACGGTCCGGCGCCTTGAAAGTAACTGTGGTGCCACGGCTGCGCGTTGTTATCAACGGGACGGCAGCAACGTCCCGTCCAATGCTCACTGGAGCCTTTGGCGTGCCACCACAAGCGGGGCCCGTTCTTTGGCCGTCGGGGGAACGTGGCCGTGGGAGGAACCCGGCGGACACTCACTGATCAGATGGAGTGATACGGCGCCCCGTGAGGCGCGTCGGCTGGATCGACACCCACAGCTCGCGGTTGCCCCCTGCCCACGGATCGGTGTGCGACCGCTCGACCAGCCGGCGCGCGTCGTCGGGCTCGGCAACCGCCCGCGCGGGGCCAACGGCGAGCACGCTCCAGCCCTGGCTCATGGCCTCGTCCACATGGTCCACCTCGAAGGCGACCTCTGCCCCCACAGTCACTGCCGGGGTGGAGCCAGGGGCGGTCCTGAAGAGGATCGCGTCCTCTATGACCTCGTAGTTCACCGGGATGACCGCTGGGCCATCGGGCGTGGATACCGCGACCCGCCCGACGCCATGTGTGGAGAGCCGGGAGCGGCATTCCTCCGCGGTCAGGTCCTGCAGCCGGGGGTGGCGGAGCGCCTGTCCCTGGCCGGGCGGCAGATCGATGCCGACTCCGCGTAGGTCGGCGACCCTGGTCCCCAGGGCGCCGGCCAGCCTGATGAGAGTCGCTCGGCTCGGGTCGGCCGGCCGCTCTTCGAGATACTTCAGGTACGCCGGTGCCATTCCGGCACGGCGAGCCGCTTCCGCCTGGGTAAGTCCCTGGCGCTTGCGTTCGAGAGCCACGCGCCGACCGATATCACCCGGGTTGGGTGCTCGTTGGGACGCGGTCGTGTCGGACACGGCAACCGCCTCCCCTCCTGAATCGTCCGTCCTCGGGAGGGACATGTGTCGAGGCGCTTCGAGCCCGTGCTCGGTGTGTTGTACATGCGCGTCGGGCCCCGGGAACACCAGCGTGATCCGTTCGGTATCCGACCAGCGAACGTCGTAGGGAGGCGTACCGTCCTCGTGGTGGAGTCCGACGATCTCGCCGTCTCGTCTGGTTGAGCCCGTGGTCGGGCCTTCCACCACGAGATGATCACCGAGTTGGGCTCGCATGACCGCCACCGCCTTCCTGCTCTTGCCACCCAACGTGCCACGCCCTAGCGTGCCGACGCATGAGGCGACATGCCCTGCTGAAAGGGCCGACCGGCCCCGAACGGGCGCCGGACAGCTCCGATGTCTACGCCCCGAACCAATGCTTCCGCTGCGAAGCGATGCGGTCACACTGCGCCCGACGGGGCGTCGTACCGTCCTGTGTCCTGGCGATACTCCCGGGGGCAGGATGAGCGTGCAGGATTCCCCGGGCGCCACCGAGACCGTTCGGTCCAGCAGGGCGATGTCGATCGGAGACCGGTCGGATTCGGGCACGGTGACCTGCAGCCGTCCCGCGCGCAGCCGGAGCCGTACACCCCAGTGACCCTGGTAGCGGATCACCTCGTACCCGAGCCGGTGGAAGAGGCCCTGGAGTTCGGTCGGTGAGAAGAGATCGCCGAGCATCAGCGCGTCGGCCTGCTTGGACGCCTGATAGTTGTTGGCCGTCTATCCTTCGGCCTCCAAGATCCGGTCGAGGCGCCGAATGTCACCGTAGCGGTCCCGGTAGCCGTCCCAGTCGAGTTCCGCGAGCTCGCCGTAGCCCTCGAACTGGCTGATGACCCCGCCGTGGAAGGGGACGTGGAGCAGCCGGGAGACGCCCTCCCAGAGGTCGAGTTCGGCTCGGCGAGTCCGGTGCGCTCGAAGAGGTCCCGGCGGCGCGGCTCCGGGAGAGCGCGGCTCCGGGAAAGAACGCAGTAGGTCGAGACTGCGGGCGAGCACCCAGGCCGCGGTGACATTGGTGTGTCAGAGTTCGAAGACGATGCGGGCGCCGAACTGGCCGCGCAGCGCGCCGGGTCGTCCTTGCGGGCATCGATACCGGGGGCGTACGCAGGGCGCCTCGAGGCGGATTCTGACCTCCCCGAGTCGGGGCTCGAGGTCCGGACGCTCCTTAATGACCATGGCTCACCGAAGGCTCGTACGACTGCCGCTTTCGTGGTCCGTTTCTCCTGGGGATGGCTCCTCGGCGTGGCGTCAGTCGTGTGGGACCACGGCGACCGGCGAGGTGGCGTGGTGAAGCACGGCATGAGTGACGGGCCCGATGTGGGCGCCGAGCGGCGAACGGCGCGTGCGGCGGCCGACGACGAGCAGGGACGCGTCGCGGGAGGCGTCGACCAGGTGGTTGGCGGGCTTGCCGGATCGGGGCCGCTCAACGACCTCGACGGCCGGGAACTTCTGCCGCCAGGGGCGCAGCGCCTCGGCCAAGGTGTCCGCCCTCTGGGCGTCCAATTCGGCGTTCAGCCTGGGGTCGGCGGGGAGTCCGTACGCGAAGTAGGGGGGCAGACTCCAGCCGTGGATGACATGCAGGGATGTGGCACGGCGGGCGGCCGCGTCGAACGCGAACTCCAGCACCGTGTCGTCGGGGCTCCGCACATCGAGACCCAGCACGACGGGCCGGTACGCCGTCGTACCGGGCGGGCGCTCGTCCTCGGCCCGCTCCTGTGCCCGTACGAGGACGACGGGCCGCTCGGTGTGCGCCACAGCGGCCATGGCGACGGACCCGACGAGGAATCCGGCGACGCCGCTCAGGCCCCGGGACCCCAGGACCAACAGCTCGGCATCGCGGGCCTCCTCGGGTAGCACGGTGCCGGGCCGGCCGGCGACCTGATCCGCGCTGATCTCCACATCGGCGTGACGGAGCCGCAGCTCGTCGGCCTCCTCACGGGGAATGCGCTCCGCCCAGTGCTGTAGGGTCTCGCCACCCAGGAGGGGAGCCTGAATGTAGGGCTGCGGTTCCCAGACGTTGACGAGCCTCAGCGGCAGTCCGCGCAGCCGCGCTTCGCGGGCGGCCCATTCGGCGGCGGCCAGGCTCTCGGGCGAGCCGTCCAGGCCCACGGTGACGGTGCGGGACATGATGCGTACCTCCTGTGGGTGACCGGAGCGGATCTGTCGGTCGATCCGCTTCCAGCCTCGTGGTCGGGGCGGGTGTGTTGGAGGGGCCGCAGGTCCCCGGCCGTGGCCGACCGGCCCATACCTGGGCGGCGGTTGGCCAGAGACCGGCGCCCCCTCCTCGGAAAGTGGCACAGGGGTCAGCGCAGCCAGCGGGTTCACCGTACGAACCGCAGCTGCGCCCAGATCCGGCCGAGGCCCCAGGTCTCGCCCACGGAGGTCAGGGGGAGACGGGTCCACGCGGCCGCGTAGATGACGTGGTTCTCCACGACGAGGTTGGTGGACATGCTTGTGAACAGCGCCCGGTGATCGTCGTACGCGGTACGGCCGGCTGGCCCACGCCGCGCGGCAGCACGCCTCGGGCCCCGTTGCTGTCGTGCCGCAGCGGGTGTGAGTGGATGCTGGCACTGCGGCTATGGAGACGGTGGTCGTCCGGCTTACGCTCAGCGGTGCGCAATCACGGCAACGGGCGCGGCCGAGTGATGCAGCACCGCGTGGGTGACCGGGCCGATGTGAGCGGTGAGCGGCGCGTGGTGGATACGCCTCCCGACGACCATGAGTTCGGCGTCTGCGGATGCGTACACCAGCTGCTGAGAGGCGCCGCCGAACAGTGGTTGCTCGACGACGTTCACCGATGGGAACTTTTGTCGCCATGGCAGCAGCATGTCGCTGAGCAACTGTGCGACCTCTTCGCCCGAGTCGACAGCCGCGAACTTGGTATAGACCAAAGGCATCGTCCAGGTGTGCTCCACCCGGAGAGTGGCGGCACGCCTGGCGGCAGCGTCGAAGGCGAACGCGATGACCGAGTCGCAGTCCTGGCGGATGTCGACCCCGAGGACGACGTCACGGTACGGGCCCGACGCGTCGGCCCCTGTGGAATCGGCCTGCACGTCCACTCGCCCGGGTGTCGCACGTACGAGAACGACCGGCTGTTCGGTTGCGCTCACCGTGGCCAGACCGACCGAGCCGAGGAGGAAGCCCGCGATGCTGCCCAGCCCTCGGGATCCGAGTACCAGCAGATCCGCTTCGCTCGCAGCGGCCGACAGGGCGGCGGGTGGCGGCCCGGCGAGCTGCCGGGTGATGACATCCAGCCCCGGATGGTGTTGCCGCACATCGGAAGCAGCCTGCTCCAGCATCTCCTCGGCCCAGGTGCGCCGCATCTCAGGGGTAATGGCGGGCCGGGTCAGTGCCGAGGGCCCTTCCTCTACGTGAACGAGGTGCAGCGGCACCCCGCGCAGCATCGCCTCGCGCGCCCCCCACTCGGCTGCGGCGAGGCCTTCCACTGTGCCATCCAGACCGACGGTGACATTGCGCGTCATGATGAGGATCCTTCTTCCGATCGGACCTTCGCCATGAGGAACGAGTCCCCATGTGGCGCTCTCTGTGGACGCGTTTCCAGGGTCACCGGCCGTCGGCTGTGACACGAGGGGCCAAGGGGCCCCGGAACGGGCCGAACGGCCCCGGTGCTCCGTTCGAGGCGTTCCGAGGGCCGCCGACGGTGGAGTTGGGCGGAGCCACCCGCGGTACGCCTCGACCGCCGTGTGGAGGGTAGGGCACAGCCATGATGGTGATCCCTGCGGAGGCATGGGGTCGGTGCCTGACATCGCTGACTGTGGTGGCATGTTCCGCGCCGTCGGGGTCCGAAGAGCGGTAGCGCTGGGGCTGAACGGCCCTGGTTCCGGGGCTCGTTGGCGTACTTGCGCGGGATCATGTGCCTGTCGGCCCTCGCGGCTGCGTGGGGGCGGCGGCATGCTGAGGGGGCGCGACGAAAGGAGTCCCATGTCCCAGCGCGCCGGTACAGGCGGCCCGAGGTGGCGCCTGGTGCCCGGAATGGCCGTACTGGTGGGGTACGAGCGTTCCTGGCTGCGCGGTGACCTGTTGGCCGGGGTGACGGTGGCCGCGTATCTCGTGCCACAGGTCATGGCGTATGCGGGCGTGGCCGGGCTGCCGCCGGTCGCCGGGCTGTGGGCGATCCTTCCCGCACTGGTGCTGTACGCGATGTTGGGCTCGTCGCGTCTGCTGTCGGTCGGCCCCGAGTCGACGACCGCCCTGATGACCGCCGCGGTGGTCGGGCCGCTCGCCGCCGGAGATCCGGGCCGGTATGCCGTGCTGGCGGCTACGCTCGCCGTCGCGGTCGGGCTGCTGTGCCTGGTGGCGTGGGCGGTACGGCTGGGTTTCGTCGCGGATCTGCTGTCGCGGCCGGTCCTGATCGGCTATCTGGCCGGCGTGGCGCTCATCCTGATCGTGGACCAGTTGCCCAAGCTCACCGGCGTACCATCGGACGGATCCGGATTCTTCCCGCAGCTTGCCTCCTTCGTACGGCATCTCCCCCAGGCTCATGCGGCGACAATGGTCTTCGCCGCGGCCGCGCTGATCTTCCTCTTCACGGTCTCGCGGTATGCCCGGGCCGTGCCCGGCCCGCTGCTGGCCCTGGTCCTCGGAACCGCCGTCGTGGCGGCTTTCGGCCTTGAGGACCACGGCATCGCGGTGATCGGCGAGGTCCCCGCGGGACTCCCCCGACCCGATGTACCGGACCTCGGCGAGCTGCCCCAACTGCTGCTGCCCGCACTCGGCGTCCTCCTCGTCGGCTACACCGATGTGATCCTCACGGCGCGGGCCTTCGCGTCACGTGACAGCGGCCAACGGCTGGACGCCAACCAGGAGCTGCTGGCCCTGGGCGCAGCGAACCTCGGCGCCGGCGTACTGCACGGCTTTCCGGTGAGCAGCAGCGCCAGCCGCACCGCGCTCGCCGCCTCGGGGGGCGGCCGCAGCCAGGCGTACTCACTCGTCGCGTGCGCGGCCGTGCTGGCGGTGCTGCTCTTCCTCAGCCCACTGCTTGCCGACACACCCGCGACCGTGCTCGGCGCACTGGTCGTCTACGCCGCCGTCCGCATGATCGACCTGGCGGGGTTCCGGCGGCTGGCCTCCTTTCGCCGTCGGGAACTGCTGCTGGCGCTCGGCTGCCTGGCCGGCGTACTGACCCTGGACATCCTGTACGGCGTGCTGGTGGCTGTCGGTCTCTCGGTGGCCGAGCTGCTGGCGCGGGTGGCCCGGCCGCACGACGCCGTCGAGGGCCTGGTGCCCGGTGTGGCCGGGATGCACGACGTGGACGACTATCCGCAGGCCCGCACCATTCCCGGGCTGCTCGTCTACCGCTACGACTCGCCGCTGTTCTTCGCCAACGCCGAGGACTTCAGACGCCGCGCCCTGGCCTCCGTGGACGAGCACGAGGAGCCCGTGTCCTGGTTCGTCCTCAACACCGAGGCCAATGTGGAAGTGGACATCACCGCGCTCGACGCTGTCGAATCGCTGCGCCACGAACTGACCCGGCGCGGCATCGTGTTCGCGCTCGCGCGCGTCAAACAGGATCTCCGCGACGACCTGGACGCGTACGGGCTGAGCGAGTCCGTCGGCCCCGACCGGATCTTCCCCACCCTGCCGACCGCCGTGGACGCATACAGGCAGTGGTACCGCGCCCAGGGAGACGATCAGGCTCAGTGACCACCCGGCGAGCCGCGCCCGCGAACGCTTGCTCTCCGACGAGTTCACGCCCCGCCTATTTCCGCAGACAGGCCTGATGGCATGGGCTGCTCACGCCGCCCGGCCCTCGAGGGCGGCGCGTCCCGCTTCGAGTCGGGCGACCGGGACTCGGAACGGGGAGCAGGAGAGGTAATCGAGTCCGGCGTCGTGGAAGAAGTGGATGGAGTCCGGGTCACCACCGTGCTCGCCGCAGACGCCGATCTTCAAGCCCGGATGGGCTGCGCGGCCCTCTTCGACGGCGATGCGGATCAGCCGGCCGACGCCGTCCCTGTCGAGGGTCTCGAAAGGCGAGGTGGCGAAGATCCCCTGGTCGAGGTAGGCAGGGAAGAACGAGGCTTCTACGTCGTCCCGGGACAGGCCCCAGGCGGTCTGGGTCAGGTCGTTGGTGCCGAAGGAGAAGAAGTCGGCGGCCTCGGCGATGCGGCCGGCGGTCAGCGCGGCGCGGGGCAGTTCGATCATCGTGCCGACCGGGCACCGCACAGCGACGCCGGACGCCTCCGACACCTCGGCGAGGACGCGCTCCGCGGCGGCGCGTACGATCCGCAGCTCCTCGGCCGTACCGACCAGCGGGACCATGATCTCGGCCCCGTGGATCCGCGCCGGCCCGCGTCCGCTCCACGACGGCCTCGGCGATCGCTCGTACCTGCATCTGCACCAGGCCCGGGACGACGAGCCCGAGGCGCACGCCGCGCAGACCGAGCATGGGGTTGCTCTCGTGCATGCGCGACACGGCCGCCAGCAATCGCCTGTCGTGGTCGGTCGGGGCGGTGGCGACACGCACGGCGAGTTCGGTGCGGTCGGGCAGAAACTCGTGCAGGGGCGGGTCGATGAGGCGGATCGTCACCCGCAGGCCGTCCATGGCGGCGAGGATTCCGGTGAAGTCGCTGCGCTGGAGCGGCAGGAGGGCGTCCAGCGCCGCCCGCTGCCCGGCCTCGTCCTCCGCAAGGATCAACGCCTCGACCAGACTTCGGCGCTCGCCCAGGAACATGTGCTCGGTGCGGCAGAGCCCGATGCCTTGGGCCCCCAAGCGCCGGGCACGGACCGCGCCCTCGGGGGTGTCTGCGTTGGCTCGCACCTCCAGTCGCCGTACGGCGTCGGCCCGTTCGAGGCTTCGGGCCACAGCGCTCGTCAGCGCCCCGTCCTGCTCCCCGGTCTCCAGGAAGCGCGCAACCGGCGATTCCCTCAACGGCAGGGCGCCGAGATGGACCGTGCCCGCCGTGCCGTCCACGGAGATCACCGTGCCTTCGGTGACCATGGTCCCGTCGGCCGCGGTGAACTGCCGTGCCCCGGTGTCCACCGCGAGTTCCTCGGCCCCACACACGCAGACCTTGCCCATGCCCCGCGCGACGACAGCCGCGTGGCTGGTCTTGCCGCCCCGGCTGGTCAGTACCGCCTCCGCCGCAACCATCCCCGACAGGTCGTCGGGCGTGGTCTCACGTCGTACGAGGACCGTCTTCTCCCCGGCCGCGGCACGTCGAACCGCTTCGGCGGAGTCGAACACGGCCGCTCCGACCGCCGCGCCCGGCGAGGCCGGGACACCGTGTGCCAGAGGTTGGCCGGTCGCGTCCTCGTCGAAGCGGGGGAACATCAGCCGGGCGAGCTGGTGCCCGCCGACCCGGGCAAGCGCTTCGTCCTCGCTGATCAGGCGCTCGTCGACGAGCTCGTGCGCGATACGGAACGCAGCCCCGGCGGTGCGCTTGCCGACCCGGGTCTGGAGCATCCACAGCGTGCCACGCTCGATGGTGAACTCGACGTCGCACAGGTCCCGGTAGTGGCGTTCCAGGGTCCGCAGGTGGTCGCCGAGCTGCAGATAGGAGGACGGATCGAGGCGCTTGAGCTCCTGAAGGGGTACGGCGTTGCGGATGCCGGCGACGACGTCCTCCCCCTGCGCGTCGGTCAGGTAGTCGCCGTAGACGCCGCGTGCCCCGGTGGCCGGGTCGCGGGTGAATGCGACGCCCGTGCCGGAATCGGGACCGAGGTTGCCGAACACCATCACCTGGATGTTGACGGCAGTGCCCAGGTCGTCGGAAATGTGCTCGCGCCTGCGGTAGAGGCGGGCGCGCTCGCCGTTCCAGGAACGGAAGACGGCACGGATCGCCTGGTAGAGCTGCTCGACCGGGTCCTGTGGGAACTCCTCGCCGGTCGCCTCCCGGATCAGCGTCTTGAACTCGTCGGCCAGCACGGCGAGATCGTGCGCGTAGAGCCCGGTGTCGCTCGCCACGCCGCGGTCCGCCCTGTGCCGCGCCAGGGCGTCCTCGAAGGCCTCCGGAGCTACGCCCAGCACCGTGCGGCCGAACATCTGCATCAGCCGGCGGTACGAGTCCCAGGCAAACCGCTCCTGCCCGGTCGCCTTCGCGAGTCCGCGTACGGATGCGTCGCTCAGGCCGATGTCGAGGATCGTCTCCATCATGCCGGGCATCGAGAACCTGCTGCCCGAACGCACGGACAGCAATAGCGGGTTGTCGCTCTCGCCCAGCCGCCGGCCGACCCGCCGCTCCAGATCCGCGAGTGCCCGCGCGACCTGCACCCCGAGCTCCGCCGGTTCCTCGACGGCGGCCAGGTACTCACGGCAGGCCTGCGAACTGACAGTGAACCCCGGGGGCACGGGCAGCCCCAGCCGAGTCATCTCGGCCAGGTTGGCGCCCTTGCCACCCAGCAGGTCAGCCATCTCACGGCTGCCCTCGCCGAATCCGTACACGTACTGCCTCATGAGTCTCGACCTCCTGCAAGGGGTGGGTCAGCCGTGCGGAACGACAGCGACGGGGCACCTTCGGCGACGGTCACGGTGACAGTGACCTCGGGGAACTTCTCCCGCCACGGGTGCAGCGCCGCACTCACGGCGTGTTCGTGCTCGGCGAGCAGTTCCGGGCCGGGCTTCGGGACGGGTTGGTCGACGGCGGCATACGGAGGCGGGGCGCTGAAGGTGTGGATCACGCGCAGCGTGGCACCACGATGCTGTGCGGCGTCGAAAGCGGACTCGATCAGTTCGTCGCACGGGCTGCTGGTGTCGAGGCCGAGGACAACATTCCGGTACGGGGTCTTGACCGAATCCCGGTCCGAGTCCGGAGAGGCTCCGTCCGGGCCGCGGCGCAGGGCCTCCCGGGCCGCCCAGTGCGCGGCGGCGAGGCTCTCGGGAAATCCGTCGATTCCGGCGACGACAAGTCGATGCACGATCCGCACCTCCTGTGCAGGGCTCCGCTTGGTGCCTTGCCGTCGAGCCTGGCGTGTGTGCGGTCAGGTCCGCAGGTGCCGCCCAGACCCCTCCTGGGGGCCCTTCGGCCCAACGCTCCCCGGCAGGTCCGCACGCAGGCTGGAGAACACACGCAGTGAAGGGAGAGGAATCATGTCCGGCCCCACACGCTCCGCCCGTATCGCCATCATCGGGGTCGGCAACGAGTTCCGCCACGACGACGGGGTGGCCTGGGCGGTGATCGCCCGGCTACGCGAGCGGGCAGTCGGCCGTCCCCTGCCCCCCGGAGCAGTCCTGTCGGTGTGCGACGGCGATCCGGGGCGGCTGATCGGGCTGTGGGAGAACGCGGACCTGGCCGTGGTGCTGGACGCGACGCACGCCCATCCCGGCCACCCGGGGCGGGTGCACCGGCTGGAGCTGGACGCAGCCGAGCTGGGGCGGCCGCGCACGTCGAGTTCGCACGGGCTGGACCTCGGTGAGGCCGTCGAGCTGTCGCGGGCGCTGGGGCGACTGCCCGGCCATCTCGTGGTGTACGCCGTCGAAGGGGCGGACACCTCGCTCGGCACGGGCCTGTCGGAGCCGGTCGCTGCGAGGGTCGAAACACTCGTCGAACGGGTGGAGGACGAAATCGTCCGCCACCGGGACGCGGCCGCACGCGGCCCCCGCGACACACACGGCGGAGGCCTGCCATGACCGGCAAGCGTGCACCCGGCGCGTCGAGGTCTTCGGCACTGTCCAAGGCGTGGGCTTCCGCCCGCAAGTGCACCGTCTGGCGACCGGCCCGGAGATGTGTCCTAGCATTCCCGGCCGGGTTCTTGAGGTCCACGACTCCGGCGCACTGCGCATCGCGGCAGTCGACTTCGGCGGAGTGCGGCGCGAGGTGTGCCCGGAGTACACCCTGGGGCCGAGGCCGGAACATACGTCATCGTCCATGTTTGATTCGCGATCTCGACTGGCGACGAGGCGGAGGCCGAGCGGACGCTCGGGGTGCTGCGCGCGATGGCGGACGTCGTCACCGGCGAGCTGGGCGAGATGCTGCCGCGGGCGCCCCGGGACCGACCGGACGCGCCCTGAGGGCCGGTCGGCCCCGCTCACTGGCCTGGCCGACCCCTGCGGCCGGCCGCGCTCCCGCCTGAGTCTGGACGTGGATTCCCCACGAGGAAGGCACCGTCATGACGCAGATCCACAGCCCTGCGAGTACCGCCCGGCAGGTGCACGCGCTCCTGACGGACGGCACGACAGTGCGGATACGGCAGGCGGAGCCGGCCGATCACGACGCCGTCCTGGCCCTGTACGAAGGCATGTCGGCGGAGAATCTGCGGCGGCGCTTCTTCACGGTGAGCCACCTGTCCGCCGAACAGGCGGCCGACCGGCTCAATCGGCGCGACCGGTCCGGCTACCGCGCTATGGTCGCGGAGAGCGGCGGGCGGCTCGTGGGACTCGCCGAGTACGAGGCCATACCGGAATCGGCGACGGCCGAGATCGCACTCAGCGTCGCAGACGATTGGCACCGCCGGGGCCTGGGCACCCTGCTGCTGGAGCATCTTGTCGACGCCGCCCGCCAGGCGGGCATCACCGCCTTCGCGGCCGACGCACTGGCCGAGAACCACGAGATGCTGAAAGTGTTCGCCGACCTCGGCCTGCGTACGACCCGCCACTTCGATGGTCCCGAAGTGCGCTGCACGGTCGAACTCGCCGCGGATGAGGACTACTTGTCCGCGGTCGACAACCGGGCAAGCACCGCCGACGTGGCCAGCCTGAAACCACTGCTGCGGCCCCGCACGGTCGCCGTCGTCGGCGCGGGCCGCAAGGCGGGCTCGGTCGGCCGGGCCGTGCTGCGCAATCTGCGGACCGGTGGTTTCGCGGGCCGTTTGGACGCGGTCAATCCGCATGCGGACGTGATCGAGTGGGTGAGCTGCCACCACTCCGTGGCCGAGCTGTCCTTCCCGCCCGATCTCGCCGTGCTCGCCGTCCCCGCGGCCGCCGTCCCGCAGGCCGCCGAGGACTGCGGAAAGCTTGGCGCCAGGGCGCTGCTGGTGGTCTCCTCCGGCCTCGACGCCCGACAGGCGGCCGCGCTGCTCGCCACGTGCCGTGCGTACGGGATGCGGCTGGTCGGCCCCAACTGCCTCGGTCTGGCCAACACCGACCCAGATCTGCGGCTGAACGCCACCTTCGCCGCCGACCGCCCCTTGACGGGCACGGCCGGAGTCGCCGTGCAGTCCGGAGGGGTGGGCATCGCGCTGCTCGACGGGCTGTCCCGGCTCGGCATCGGGGTGTCCACCTTCGTATCGCTGGGCGACAAATACGACGTCAGCGGCAACGACATGCTGCAGTGGTGGGAGAGCGACGGGCAGAGTGACCTCGCTGTGCTGCACCTTGAATCCTTCGGCAATCCGCGCGCATTCTCGCGAACAGCGCGGCGGGTGGCCCGCACGATGCCGATCCTTACCGTGGACGCGGGGCGCTCCGAGGCCGGTCGCCGGGCCGCCGCCTCCCACACCGCGGCGGCAGCCACGCGGACCATGACCCGGCAGGCACTGTTCACCCAGGCCGGAATCATCGCGACCCGGACGATCGGCGAACTGCTCGACAGTACGGCGCTGTTGCACTCCCAGCCGCTGCCGTCCGGCTCCTCGGTCGCCATCGTCACCAACGCGGGCGGGGCAGGCGTACTGGCCGCCGACGCCTGCGCAGAGGCCGGGCTGAGGATTCCCGCGCTCGGCAGCGAGCTGGTCACCGAGCTGCTGGCCGGGCTGCCCGAGGGAGCCTGTGCCACCAATCCCGTCGACGCCACCGCCGCCGTCACCGAGACGCAGCTGCAGGAGTGCGTCAACCGGCTCTCGGGGCACGGGGCCGTCGACGCCGTACTGGTGGTGCTGGTCCCCACCGCGGTCGCCGCGGCGACCGGCGACGATCTCGTCCGGGCCCTGTCCCCCGGCCTGGACCACCGTCGCTCCCGAACGGTCGCCGCGGTCCTGCCCGCCCAGGCCGCGCGGGTCGAGCTGCTGCCCACCGCGGGCGGCGGATTTGTACCCGCCTACTCCGACGCAGCGGACGCGGCCGGCGCCCTGGCGCACGCCGTGACGTACGCACGCTGGCGCGCCCGCCCGGAGGGCACGGTCCCCGACCTTGCGGGCGTGGACACCACGGCAGCAAAAGCAATGGCCGACGCCTTCCTCGCCGAACACCCCGACGGGGACTGGCTCGACCCCTGTGCGACAGCCGAACTCCTCGGCCACTACGGCATCCCGCAGATCCGCTGGGAGTGGGCCGAGGACGAAGAGGCCGCCGTCGCCGCCGCGGCACGGCTGGCCGGACCTGACGGGCGGGTCGTGATGAAAGCCCACTGGCCCGGCCTGGTCCACAAGAGCGAACAGCGCGCCGTCCACCTCGATCTTCAAAATGCCTCGCAAGTGCGGGCTGCACACCGCGATCTGGTCACCCGATTCGGAGACCTGATGACCGGAGTGGTCGTCCAGCCGCTCGCCGAACGCGGCATCGAGCTCTTCGCCGGCGTCGTTCAGGACGAAGTCTTCGGCCCGCTGGTCCTGTTCGGCCTGGGCGGTACGGCGACCGAGCTCCTGGCCGATCACGCGGCCCGGCTCGCCCCGCTGACCGACCACGACGTGCACGACCTCATTACCTCGCCGCGCTGCGCGCCGCTGCTCTTCGGCTTCCGCGGCGGCGGCGCCGTCGACCTCGAAGGACTGGAGCAGCTGCTGCTGCGGCTGTCCCGGATGGCCTGCGATCTTCCGCAGCTCGCCGAGGCCGATCTCAATCCCGTGATCGCCCGCCCGGACGGCATCACAGCCCTGGACGTCCGCGTCCGGCTGGTGCCGCGGCGAGCCCGCGACCCGTATCTGCGCCGGCTGCGCTGAGAGGAGCCATGGACATGAAGCACATGAAGATCGGTTCACTGATGGTCGATGACGTCGTCAAGGCCGAGTACGACACTCCGTTCAAGGAAGTCGCCCGGCTCCTCGGCGAGCACCACATCAGCGGACTGCCGGTGGTCGACGAGGACGAAAAGGTCATCGGGGTGATCTCGGAGAGCGACCTGATGGCCCGGCAGGCCGAGGGACCGGCTCCGGACGAGCGGGGACGACCGCACTGGCTGGCTCGGCTGCACATCTCCAAGGGGAACGATGCGGACAAGGCCCATGCCCGTGACGCGGGCACCCTGATGTCCGCGCCTGCCATCACCGTGCGGGCCGAGTCGAGCATCGCGGAGGCCGCCAGAACCATGGCGCAGCGCCGGATCGAGCGGCTGCCCGTGGTCGACGAGGAGGACCGGCTGGTCGGCATCGTCACCCGCCGGGATCTGCTCCAGGTCTTCCTGCGGCCGGACGAGGAGATCCGCCGCGCGATCGTGGACGAAGTGATCGTCAACGCTTTCTGGCTCGCCCCGGAGACCGTGACGGCCGACGTGACCGAAGGCGTCGTCACGCTCAGCGGCCAGTTGGAGCGGCGCAGCGAAATACCGATTGCCCTGCGAATGGCCAGCCAGGTCGACGGAGTCGTGGCCGTCGTCGACAAGTTGACGTACCGCACGGACGACTCGCATCTGCGGCCCGACGAGCCGGCCGTCCACGGCGTCGGCGAGGAGTGGCTGCGCAGGCTGTGAGGAGGTGTCCGGAATGAACGCGAGAGTACTTGTCGCGTACGGCACGAAGAACGGTTCGACTGCAGAGATCGCCGACGTCATCGCCGACGCCCTGAAAGAGGCGGGACTGCGCTCCGAGACACGGCCCGCGGCGGCGGCCCGCGATGTCACAGAGTATGACGCGGTGGTGCTCGGCGGCGCCCTGTACGCGGGCCGCTGGCACCGCGACGCCGTACGCTTCGCCCGCCGCCACGAGCATTCCCTGGCCGAGCGCCCGGTGTGGCTGTTCAGCAGCGGTCCGCTGGACGCCTCGGCGGGCGAGCGCGACATCCCTCCGGTGCCGAGCGCTGCCCGCGCGGCGACCCTGCTCGACGCCCGCGAGCACGTCACCTTCGGCGGCCGACTCGAGGAGGGGGCCCGAGGCTTCATCGCCCGGATGATCGTCAAGCAGGGGCGGGGCGGTGACTTCCGCGACATGGAGCGGATACGGGCCTGGGCCCGCGGCATTGCCAAGGAAATCAGCAAAGCGGGGCCGGCATCGCCGACATGAGGCTCGCCCTTGATTCCGCCCTCGCTCGCGGTCCGCTTCCTCCTGGCGGACGCCGCCAACCGTGCCCGCCCGGCTCGGAGTTGTTCCTCGTGCGACTCCCGCGCTGCTTGGACAACCGGCCCGTCCCACCACAAGCCGAAGGAGATCTCACCATGACCGATGTCCACCCGACGTTCCGCCTCGACCTGGGCGGCGAGGAACAGGAGCCGCGACTGTGATCACGGCACTCGTCGCTGTCTTCCTGATGGCCCACGGCCTTGTCCATCTTGCGGTATGGGCCGGACCGGCCGGCCCCGAGCGCCCCATGTCGTTCTCGCCGACGCGTTCATGGATCCTTGCGGAATCCGGTCTGCCGCGGTCGGCGGTCAACGTCTCCGCCGTGTCCGTCGCCGCCGTTACCGCGATGCTTTACATCATCGCCGGCGCGGCGGCGGCCGCCCACAGCGGCGGCTGGCCGGATGCCGCCGTCGCCGCAGCCGTGTCCGGCCTGGTCCTCAAGGCGGTGTGGTTCAACCCCTGGCTCCTGGTGGGTGTGCTGCTGGACGCCGGGGTCCTCGCCGCCGTGTTCGGCCAGTGGCCAGCCTCGCTGTACTGAGCGCGTCGCCCCCTCGCCGCGCGGTGTGGGCCGCACGGCCTGCGACTGGGGACATTCGGCCCCAGGAGCCCGTGGGCACGACCCGATGCTGGAGGCAATCCGCACGAAGGGAGGCCATAGTGGCCGTGACCGCTCTCGACACCACGACCGTGGCCGCACCGGTGAAGGACGCCACCACCGCGCCGTCCATGCACAACGCCCAGCCCTGCCGGTTCCGGTACCGGCGCGACTCGGCAACGCCGAGCTGTGCGCCGATCCCGAACGTGCGATGCCGTACGCCGATCCGGTCGGCCGCGCTCTCCACATCGGCTCCGGCCCCGTGGGCCTGTTGGCACCGGCTTCGGCGCGGCCCCACGGATCAGGTGGGATGAGTCAGTCCAGTGCCGAGCCCCAGGCCTTGGCCCGGTCGAGCTCCCCTTCCCGCAGCGGGCCTTCGGTGTCCTCAATGATGAAGCCTTCAGGTTCGGCGGCCAGTTGGTAGCCGTGAGTGCGCAGTCTGCGCGCTATGGCGTGGGCGGCACCGCCGGCCAGACGGAAGTCCGCACGGGTGTCGAAGGCCGCGGCGCGGGCACCGTTGCGGGTCTTGGACAGCCCGTGGAACCAATCCCGAACCCCTGGGCCCTCCGCGCCCTCCTCGGGCTCGTGCCGGGTTTTCTCCTGGTCCTGGTCGTCCTCGCTCTCCTTCTGCTCGGCCTGCAGCCCCATCTTCCGGCTGAGGCCTGACGTCATGCCCCGCATATGGGTCGGGCCGCCCACGACGAGCAGGTCTGCCGCCGCGACTCGCTCCGGGGTCGCCTCCTCCACTCTCAGACAGTCGATTTCGGCGTCTGGCCGGGACTCGCGCACACCATCCGCGATCGCCTCGGCGACCTGGCGCGTATTGCCGAACAGACTCTCGTACACGATCGCGACACGCATCACGTCTCATCTCCTCCAGAACTTCGGGCGTCCGCGGATGCGGACCGTGCCGGCTCTCCCTCTGCCGCCTTCTTGACCGCCTGAAGCGTTGCGCGCAGGACCACGCCGACGCCCGGCGAGACGAGCGCCCAGTAACGGCCGAAGCGCGCCGTGGACTCCGGATCGGTGCAGGCAGTGCGAGCCTCGTAGGGCAGCAGGGACCGCTGCGTTCCCTATCGGTGGTGGACGAAAGCGGCGGCCATCTTCGCCCAGCCGGGCAAACCGAAATTCCGGCAGTGCACTGTCCAACAGCAGTCGCGCGGCGGCCGTTTCGTTGGCCGCGTCGGCGTTCATGAGGGCCTCCCAGAGCCGGTACTTCCCATGTGAAACCGGGTGGGGCTCCGGGCGCGAGGGCCAAATGGCCCGCGACGCGGGTCACCCGGGCCACCTCACTCCATGGCCGGTCGGCGCAGGATCGTGGGACTGGCTCGGAGAGCCTCACTCATGAGAGACGATCGCCACGGGGCATCCGGCACGGTGCATGAGCGCGTGGGCGACCCGACCGGTGTGCGGGCCCATCGAGCCCGGGCCAACTTTGCGGCCTACGGCCAGCAGGCCGGCTCCATGGGCGGCCTCGAGAAGCTGTCGGACAGGCCGGCCCTCCGCAACCAGCTCATGGACCTCCACCGCCGGGAACTTCTTCCGCCACGGCCCGAGTGCCACCGCGAGGGCCCTCGACGCCTCCGCCTCGGACTCCGTCCGTACTCCGGCGTCCATGGGGCCGGGCGCGTAGCCCGAGGCGTGCGGGAAGTCCCAGGCGTGGATTGCCTGCAGGGGCGCGTGGCGCCGAGCGGCCTCGTCGAAACCGAACTCGACGAGCTCACCGCAGGGATGCGACGGATCGATGCCGAGGACCACCGGGGCGTGTGGCGTGAGTGTGGAGCGCCCTCCGTTGGGGCTGGGCACGTAGTCGCGCCCGGCGGCCGTGCCGGCTCGTACAAGAACCACCGGCCGCCGCGCCTGAGCCACGACCGCCTGGGCGACTGAGCCGACCAGGAAGCCGCCGACACCGCTGAGGCCACGACTGCCGAGCACCAGCATCTCGGCGGCCACCGCCTCGGCCAGCAGCCCGGCGGGCGCGGGCCGCGCGATCACGTCCCCGCTGATGTGGAGGTGGGGGTGGCACTCGACAAGCCGGTCCAGCGCTTGGCGCAGAGTGAGGCGCGCCCGGTCCCGTGGTACTTGAAGCTCCGGCAGGGTTGCGTCGTCACCCGCCATTCCTTCCCAGGCGTGCACAAGACGCAGGGGCCGCCCGCGCAGCACGGCTTCACTCGCCGCCCAGTGGGCAGCGGCCAGGCTCTCGGGGGATCCGTCGATTCCCACGACGACCGGTCGAAGCATGATCCGCACCTCCCGTCCCGCTCAACTGTGGGACTCGTACCCTTCCATCACATACCGACGCGGGGCGCGACACAGGGTGCTGAGGTTCCCTGTTGAGGGCCGAACGGCCCAGGCCAAGGGCCGGGCGGCCCGTAGTAGCGGTGCGGCGGCTGCCTGACGCTGAGGGTGTCAGCCTCATACGCACGCCCAGGGGTGCGACATGGATGACACTCCGGCGGCCGTACTCGACAGAAGCGGGCTCGACGCTACGCGAGGGGCCGCTGGTCCGCGCCGGCGGGCCGACCGGGGCCTCTCACAGACCCAACTAGGGCCGGTCGGCCCTGGTACTCCTGCCCGGGGCTGGGCAATGATCGTCTCAGGAAGTCGCAGTGCGGGAGAGATGACAACCGAGGGGCCCGTCATGACCGAGGCACGGACATTCACGGCGGAGGATCCGGTACGAGTGTTCCTCGTCGACGACCATGAGGTCGTACGCCGTGGACTGACCGATCTCCTCGACGCCGAGCCGGACATCACCGTGGTCGGTGACGCGGGCAGCGTCGAACAGGCGCTGGCGCGCGGTCCGGCGCTGCGCCCACACGTGGCCGTGCTCGACGTGCGCCTGCCCGATGGCGACGGTATCGGCGTGTGCCGCGAACTACGCAGCCGTATGCCGGAGTTGGCTTGTCTGATGCTGACTTCGTTCGACGAGGAGGACGCCCTGCTGGACGCGATCATGGCCGGTGCCTCAGGGTATGTGCTCAAACAGATCAAGGGCTCCGACCTGGTGTCGGCGGTGCGCACCGTCGCTTCGGGCCAGTCCATGCTCGATCCCGCGACGACGGCCCGGCTGATGAGCAGCCTGCGGGCGGAGCCGAACGACTCCGATGCCGTGCCGCCCGCGCTGGCAGGCCTGTCCCCGCGTGAGCGGGACATTCTCGCGTTGATCGGAGAGGGGCTCACCAACCGGCAGATCGGCAAGCAGCTGTATTTGTCCGAGAAGACGGTGAAGAACCACATCTCCCGCCTGCTGGCCAAGCTGGGCGTTCACCGCCGCGTCCAGGCCGCGGTCCTGGCGACCCAGCTGCAGCAGCACGAGGCCCCAGACCACCCGTCCCGCTGAAACGCGGAGAGCGTATGGGCCGCCAGCCGGGGTCGGATTGACGTGCGAATGCCGTGGCCGTCCTGGGCACTGGGCGTGGCTCAGGTCCCTGGATCCGTGGTCACGAACCTGCGGCCTGCGCCGCGCCGCCTGGGCATGTGCACCACCGTGGCATTGGCGGCGTCCTCCTGCTCACGGCGGAGGTTCTCCACCTCGATCGACAGTTCCACGGTGGTGCGGCGCATGAAGGCGGTCAACTGACGTTCTGCTGACCGCTGTTGCTTCGCCTCCTTCAGCTCCTCGACCACGGCCGCGTGCCGCTCGGCGAGTTCCTGGGCGGCTGTGGGCACTCTGCCTTGCGCCCTTGCCGCTGAGCCGGAACTCGTCGACCAGGTCCTGGTGTTGTGGATAGACCACATCACGGCGCAGCCCGGACAGGTCTCCTGATGACCAGGCAGGTCGCCCACGAGCGCTCGCTGCCCTCTGAGCGGTGAGGTCACCGCTCAGAGGGCTCCGAAGACGTGGGGGACGTCGGGCGCGCGGCCGGACGGTCTCCTTCGGCAAGGCGATGCTTCTCAGTCGGTGCAGACGGTGCCAGGGGCGGGCAGCGCGCGGGTGGTCAGGTAGCGGTTGGTGGCGTCCCGGGAGCACTGGGAGACCAGGAACATGCTGTAGTCGTCACCTTCGTGGCCGAGTACGACGCTGCCGGGCAGTTGGGCGGCCATGGCCGCGCCGGCGCGGTACGGGGCGAGGGCCTGGTGGGTGGACTGGAGGATCAGTGCGGGCGGTGCGCCGTGGACCGGGGCGCCCGTCTTGAGGGGCTTGGCCGGGCTGGGCCAGCCGAGGCAGCCGGCGATGGCCTTGTAGGAGCGCACGGCCCCACTGAGGTGCGGGGCCACGCGGGCGAGTTCCTTCCGCAGTTGGGTGAGCTGGGCGAGGGTGTGCACCGGGCGTGCGTTGTCGAGGCAGGCGGGCACCTGTACATGGACCGGGTCGAGGGTGTCGTCGGGGTCGTGGGTGAAGTCCGTCGCGTCGCCGGCCTTTGCCTTGACGATGGCCTGCGCCAGGGCTGGCCAGGACAGACCGGACAGGGTCAGGTAGTCCTGGGTGGCTTCGCGGATGTCCTCACCGGTCAGCGGCTGGTGGGCCGTGCTCCCGGTCGGGATGGGGGTGCGGTCGGCACGGGCGACGAGGGCGTCGTACGCGGCCGCGACGTCCTTGCCGTGCAGCGCGCAGTCCTTCGACGCGGTGCACCAGGCGGTGAAGCGGTTGAAGGCGGTCTCGGCGGTGGCCGCCTCCTGGGTGACCCGGGACAGAGGCGAGCCGGTGTCGTCCAGCGCGGTGTCGAGGACCATGGTGCGCAGCCTGCCGGGGTAGAGCTTGGCGTAGGTGCGTCCGAGGAGCGTGCTGTAGTGGATGCCGTACCAGTTCAGCTGCCGTTCGCCCAGCCCGATCCGAACCGCTTCGAAGTCCCGCGCGGTGCTGGTCAGGTCGACGTGGGCGGTGAGCGGGCCGTTGCGGCGCAGGCAGTCCTCGGCGAAGGCCCGGTTGTGGGCTATGAGCGTGTCGAACGCGGCCCGGCCCTGCGGGAAGTGGCTGACTCCGGCGGGCTTGAGCGGTTCGCCGCAGCGGATCGGCGAGCTGTGTCCTACTCCGCGCGGGTCCACCGCGACCAGGTCGAAGTTCTGGGTCATGGCGCCGGCGAACTTCGGCATGCCGATGTGCATCGCCAGTCTCAGCTGCTCGATGGAGGAGCCGCCGGCTCCGTCGTTGAGGAGCAGGGTGCCCTGGCGGTGGGCCCGGTCGTCCGCCGGTCGGCGGACCACGGCGAGGGTGGTGCTGCCGACGTGGGGCTGGGACCAGTCCACTGGTACCTGGATCGATCCGCACTGCATGTGCTTGAAGTCGGTGTCGGCGCAGGCGTGCCAGTCGATGCCGTTGGCGGGGGTGCGGTGGTCGGCGTCCTCGGTCTGCGCGAGCGCCGGTACGGCGATGGTGGTGGCTACGAGCGCGGAGAGGGCGGCTGTCCAACCGGCGTTTTTCCGGTTTCTTGTCATGTCGACTTCCTTGGTCTTGTGCCGCGGCCTGTGCGGGTTCGAGGCGTTGTTCGGGCTGCCCGGGAGGAGGCGGGGCCAGGGGAACTGCGATGCCTATCGGCGGCGTTGGAGGCGCACGAGCGGCTTCAGCGGTCGGCAGGTCCCGTTGGGCTCCGGGGACAGTCAGCCTTGCGAAAACACGCCGCCGGTGGAGCTTGAGGTGCGTCTTGGATGTCCGTCAGCCCTGGGTGGCCTCCAGGGCGGTGTCGGGGATCCAGGAGCCGTGGAGTCCGGCGCTTACCCGTTGGGGCAGGTGGACGGTGGCGATCCGGTCGAGGCCGGAGGCGTCGAGGACAAGGAGCTGGGAGGCATCCTGCTTGAGGTCTGAGGTCACGGTGAGGAGGTAGCCGTCGTCCTCGCGGGTGGCTCCGGCGGCGGGAACGAACACCGCTTCGCTGGGCATGCGGGCGTCGCCGACCTGGTGGATGCGGCGGGCGCCGGTGGTGCGGTCGTACTTGACGATGCCGTAGCCGCCGAAGCCCTTCTCGTCGGGGAAGGAGATGGCGTACTGGTAGCGGTTCTCAGAGCCCAGGTAGTCCTCGTTGAGGGTCGGGAACTCCACGGTGAGGTCGTCGATGATCTGCTCGTCGACGGTACCGGCCGCCATGTCGACCACCCAGCGGCGCGTGTAGGAGCGGGCGACGGGCTCGGTTCCGCGCCCGGGGGCGCCGACCCACCAGTTCCAGGAGAGCTGGAAGCCCTCTCGGTCCACGGTGGGGCCTTCCAGGACGATCCGGCCCTGGCCGTCCTCGTAGGCGTTGGCGACATGCAGCAGGTTGCCGGGCTCGATGGAGAACCAGCGGACCTGCGGGGCGCCGTCGGTGCCGCGGGGCACGATGCCGATACGGGCGGGCTGGGCGTCGCTCCAGCCGTAGGGAATACCGGAGTGCTCGGCCGGGTCGAAGGTGACATTGCCCTCGATGAAGACCACATGGCGGCGGGTCAGGGCGAAGTCGTGTTTGAGGGATGCGGTCGCTCCGGGGATCTCGGCGCTGTGGACGATCCCGCCCTTGGCGTCGGCGACGTAGTACGTCAGGAACGGCGGGAAGGGCGAGGAGCCGAAGAAGTGCAACTCGCCGGTGAGCGGGTCCTCCTTGGGGTGCGCGGTCATCGCGCTGCGCAGCGTGCCGTCGAAGTCGTACGCGCCGATGGTCTGAAGGTCCGGGGTGAGTTCGAAGGGGACGTTCGCCTCGCACAGGGCGAGCAGCCGACCGGCGTGTTCGATGACGTGTGTGCCGGCGGTGCTGGCGGTCAGGTCGGGGCCGTGCTCGGTCATGTAGGGGGCGCCGTCGAGGGCGGGGGTGTGCACCCAGCGGTTGCGGTACCACTCGGCGCGGCCCTCGCGGAGGCGGATGCCGTGGACCATGCCGCTGCCCTTGAACCAGTGGGTCGGGGTGACACCGGGCTTGGGGTTGTGGCCGTTGCGGATCAGCCGGCCGTCCAGCTCCGGGGGCAGCGTGCCTTCCACGGTGAGGTCGGTGGCGGTGATCTCGTCGGTGACGGGGGTGTAGTGGCCGGTCAGGTAGGGCTTCGAAGCAGTCATGGCGGGAATCTCTTTCAGTGGATGGGATTTTTTGTCAGGCGGCTTGTTCGGCACGGGCCTTGAGGTGGGAAAGCCAGTTCTCCAGGGAGTCGTGGAGGGCCTTGCCGAGGTGGTCGGCCGCGGCTTCGACCGGGGCGCCGCTCCAGGACTCCTCGGTGCGGACGGTGACGTGGTCGCCGTTCTGCTCGAACGTCCACACGTGGATGCCGGTGATGCCGTCGGCGGGGCCGCCCCACACGATCCGCTCGCCGGGCACCAGTTCGCGCACCGTGGAGGTGATCTCCAGGCCGTGGGTTCGCCAGCTGAAGGAGTTGCCGGGCATCAGGGGGCCGTTGAGCTCGGCCTGGTCGATGTCCGTGTTCCAGGCGGGCCAGGACGCGATGTCGGTGTGCAGCTCCCACACCGTCGCGAGCGGGGCGTTGATCTCGGTGCTCAGGCGGACGATGGCGGGGGCGGTTTCGTCGATGGTGACCATGGCTGTGGGTTCCTCTCTCTGGATGACATGTTTCGGTGGCGCGGCTGATCCATTGGTTCAGCCGGATTCAGGAGTTTCAGGCGGGTTGCGGGTCGGAGGCCGGGCCGATGGGGGTGGTTGCGGTCCGCGGGCCGGTGCAGCGGGTGAGGAGCAGCGCGAGGAGGGCTGTTGCGGCCAGGACCGCGGCGGCGACGGTGAAGACGGTGCGGTAGCCGGCGGTGAGGGCTTCCAGATGGGGCTGGTGGGTGGACGCGTGGGCGGTGACGGAGCCGGCCAGGGTGGCCAGGGCGGCGAGGCCGATGGCGCCGCCGACCTGGCGGGTGGTGTTCACCAGGCCGCCGGCCAGGCCCGCGTCCTCCCGCGGGACGCCGTCCACGGCGAGGGCGGTGAGCTGGACGAAGGCGATGCTGAGGCCCAGGCCGATCAGGATGCTCGGGCCGAGGAGGTTGGCGAGGTAGCTGCCGTGGGCGCTGATCCCTGACAGCCACATCAGGCCCGCGGCCTCGGTGAGCAGAGCCGCGGTCACGGTCGCGGAGGCCCCGATGCGCCGGGAGATGCGCGGCGCCAGGGCGGCGCCGAGCATGTTGGCGCCGGCGAGCGGGAGTTGTCCCGCTCCGGTCGCCAAGGGGCTGGATCCGAGGACCTGCTGCTGGTAGAGCGGCAGGAAGAAGAACAGGGCGATCCACACCGAGCCCAGCAGCGCCATCAGGAGGTTGCCTGCGGCGACCTGGCCGGTGGTGAACAGACGCGGCGGTATCAGTGCGTTCGGCCGGCGGCGCTCGATCACGGCGAAGGCCGCGAGCAGAGTGGCGGCGGTCCCGAGGGCGCCCAGCACCCGGCCGTCGGTCCAGCCTGCGTCGCGTGCTGTGGTCAAACTCCAGACCAGGCAGGTCAGGGCGAGGGTGACGGTGGCCGTGCCCAGCAGGTCAAACCGCCCCGCCTTCCGTCCGGCGGCCCGTGGCACGAGCGCAGCCACGGCGGCCAGGACCAGCGCCGCCCCGAGCGCGACCGAGTGGAAGATCCAGGGCCAGCCCCACGCCTGCGTGAGCACACCGCCCAGCAGGACGCCGCCCGCTCCTCCCGCACCGGAGACAGCCCCCCACACCCCCAGTGCCTTGCCACGCCCCGGGCCTGATGGAAACTGGTCCATCGTCAGGGCGAGCGCTGCCGGGGCGATGGCGGCGGCGGCAACGCCCTGAACGGCGCGGGCGGCGATCAGCACGCCCGAAGCGGTGGCCAGTCCCGCCGACAGGGAAGCCGCGGCGAACAGCGCGAGCCCGCCGATCAGCACCCGACGGCGGCCGAGGAGGTCGGCCGCCCTCCCGCCCGCCAGGAGCAGTGCCCCGAACGCCAGGCCGTAGGCGTTGACCACCCAGGTGGTTCCGCCGTCCGACAGGCCGACTCCGGCGCGGATCTGCGGAAGCGCCACATTGACGATCGAGGTGGCGAGCATGACGGTGAACTGTGCCGCGGCGAGTGCCGCGAGCACGGCTCCCGGCCGGGGGGCTTGGCGGGCTTCCTGGTTCGTCTGCGTGTGTGCAACGTTCATGGCGCACAGGCTCGTGTCGGACGGTGTCCACTTTCCAGGCCCGGCAGGGGCAAGGACTGTCCACTGCTGTCCGCACCCGTCCACCCGCATCTGCCGAAGCGTGCGGCTTCGGTTGCTATCGGGGGCCGTGCAGCTCCTGCTGCCACAGGGCGTCGCAGAGCAGGTCCAGGCCCTGGCGCAGGTGGCGACGGTAGGTGCCGTACGGAAGGCCCAGGCGGCGGGCTGCGGCCTCCTGGGTGGGTGCACCGGAGAAGTAGCCTGCCGTCAGGGCTTCGCAGGCGCGCACTCCGCGCGGGTCATGGGCGAGGTCGTCGACGGCCTGGCGCAGCAGGGTGCGCAACTCCCCGACAGGTTCACCGAAATCAGCCGCGAGACGGGCGCGCATCAGGGCACAGGCGGCGAAGGCTCGCGCATCGCGCCAGTGCGCCAGAGCCTCACGCACGGCCCTGTCGAAGGCGGTACGCGAGATGGGCGACGGTCCGGGTGGAGCCGGCACTTCGGGGGCTGATATGAAGTGCAGAAGCCAACTCTCCACGGGTACCTGACGCCAGTCGACGCTGAACAGCCCGTAGGTGTGCTCACCGACTCGCGGGCGCGCCCCGGTGTCGCTGAGGGTGCCCTTGACGCGCTCGGCCCAGGTCTCGGCGTCCCGGTAGACGGCGAAGCCATAGGCGCGACCGCGGGCGCGGGCGGCCTCCGCCTGGGCCCGGGAACTACTCAAGTCGATGACGCGCGAGGGGACCTGGTACCGCTCGGGGTAGATCGAGAAGCGGCTTACGCCGATGTGTTCGCCGGGGCTCACCGGGGCGGTGGCATCGGTGTACTCCCACGCTGCCGCGACGACAGGATCGGTGGCAAGGTCCTGAGGGTCGGGAGGGGCCGGCAGAGCCAGCCGGGCCGTGAACGCCACGATCCGGCCCGAGCTCACGAGACGGTAGACGCTGAAAGCCTGCGGCTGGCGCTGTGCCCAGTAGCGCACCAGTTCCGCGGAGGCGGCCCCCTCGGTCTCCTCGGCCATCCGCAGCACGACATCGATGTCATCCGGGTGCAGCGGACGGTCGTGCACCTCGTCCTCGCGGGACCAGGTGCGTAGCCGGGCCAGGGTCTCCCCCTCCCGGAACAGGTAGAAGAGCTCGTCGGTGACGGTCCACACCCGCTCCTCGGGTGCCTCGCGCAGAATGCGCAGGTACTCGTCCGCCAGGCGCTGGCGCATCGTCTCGAACGCGTTGGGAGCACGCCAGCGCAGGTCGGCTGCCAGCGTCTCGCGTGCGGCGTCGTGCGGGTGGAGCCCCCGATGCGTGGGCTCCATGAAGGGCAGGTCCCTCAGCCAGGAGAAGAGCAGATGGGCATCCTCCTCGGGCAGCACCGCGTCGAGCAGTTCCTCGGACGTCGAGTGAGCCTGTGCCGCCACCTCCAGGGCGCGGCGGTGGGCCGCCGTGGGCACCTCACCGATCAACCCCGCCAACAGGGTGCGCAGGACGTCCGCCGAGGGGGCCCAGATCTCCTCCCTGCCGCAACCCGACGATCCTGCCGCGGCCGCGAGGGACAGAGCCAACGGGTTGCCTCCGGCGAAGCGGAGCACCCGGTCCCGTAGTTCGGGCCGGATCTGCGCCGCGACCAGCAGGCTGCGGGCCTGTTCCTCGGAGAACGGCTCCAATTCGGTCACGTGCAGGAGCCCGGACCAGGCCGGATCGGCGGTCCACTGCGGCTGCGGAGCGCGCCGACCGGCCAGGACGACCAGGGTGTCGTCCGCCGCGCGAGGCAGGAAGTGGTGCCACAGCCAGCTCTCCAGCCACTGGCAGTGCTCGAAGGAGTCCACGAACAGGACCGTGCCCGGAACGTCCAGGAAGGGACCGGCGGCGCGCTCGAAATCGGCCGGGTCCCGGCTCACGAACCGGCCGTCGAGTTCGACGAGCAGCCGGCCCGCCGAGCGAGCGTGGTCCGCCAGGCGCCGCAGTAGCGTCGACTTCCCGATGCCGCCCGGCCCGAACACGTAGAACACGAACGGCGCCTGCGGATCGCCGGCCAAAGCCTCCCCGAAGCGCCCGAGTTCCTCGTCCCGGCCGATGAAGGCCCGCACGCGCGCTCTGCTCAGTCTCTCTCCCACGGACACCATGGCGGCTCCCATCCTCCTTGTGCCACCGGACAGCCACGCCCGGAGACACCCATCAGGCCCGCGGCGACAGCCACCGGCACGAGTTACGCAGGGCGGTGGTCCGAGCTCCTTGTGCACCACCCGGCTCCGGCCGGTCGAGGCTGTGCCGCGCACGCGTGTGAAGAGGTGTCGCATCCGGCGCTTCGCAGGCCTATTCCCCTCCAGGACCGCTACTCCGGGGAGATCCTAACGGAGGCCCTGTCCATGTCACCTGATGAGCCCGAGGTTCCCGTCGTCGGAGTGGCCGGTGATCAGGAGGGTGGTTTCTTCGACTCGATGGAAGCGGCCGTCGGGGGCCAGCTGGGCGAAGAGGTAGACCTCGGTGCGGGAGATGCGGCCGTTGTGCTGGCTGAGAGTGACGGTGTGGCGGTCGGCGTAGCGCAGTCCGTCCCGGAGTTCGTCGTGGACCTCTATGTGTCCGCTGCGGATCAGGGAGCGGAGGCGTGTGATGTGCTGGGCGAAGGAGGTCCGGTCACTCCACACGCCGTCGGTGCGCTGGCGGTAGTCAGGGGTGAAGTGCCGCTCGAGGGCTTCGGCGAGGTCGAGGCCCGGATTGAACAGCAAGTCGTTGATGGCTCGGGTGATGTCGGTCGATGTCATCGCTGTATTCGCCTGAAGAGAGTAGAGGCATGAAGTTGGTCCCGGCTGCTTGAGCATGGAGGCATGGACACCGGGCCGGCCAGGGACAGGCCGGGATCAGGGACGGCCGTCAGTCGTGGCCGGTGCCGCCTTCGTGGACGGAGTGAAGTCCAGCGACAGCGAGACAGGGCCTCGGGTGTACAGGCCGGTCTCCTGGTAGCGGAAGCCGGGGCTGTAGCGGACCTGGTCGAGCAGGGGCAGGAGCATCGCGGCGACGGTCTCGATCTCGGCGCGTGCGAAGGCCGCGCCGACGCACTGGTGGAGTCCGGTACCGAAGGCCAAGTGCTGGGCGGCCGCGGTGAAGGAGCGGGCGGTGCCCAGGTCCGGGCGGTGGATGTCGAAGGTGTCCGGGGCGGTGAACGCATCGGGGTCGCGGTTGGCCGCGCCGATCATGCAGAAGACGGTGGCACCTGCCGGGACGGTGGTGCCCGCGAACGCGGCGTTCTCCTCCGCCTGGCGGGGAATGAGCTGGACCGGCGGGGTGAAGCGCAGGGTCTCGGCGATCGCGGCGGCCAGCAGGTTCGGGTCCTGGCGGACCTGCGCCATCTGCTCGGGGTGGTCGATCAGGTGCTTGAAGAGGAGGGCGAGGGTCTTGTCCGCGGGCTCGGTGGCGGCGGCCAAGACGTTGATGATCAGCGCGGTGACGTCGCGATTGCTCATGGCGACGCCGTCGAACTCGGCGGTGCACAGCGTCGATATCAGGTCCTCGCCGGGGTGGCGGCGCCGCTGTTCGATGACCGGTACGAGATAGGCCTCCAGTTGCTCCGCGCAGTCCATGCAGTGCCGGCGGCGCTCGGGGGTGAGAGTCATGCTGGTGATGAACTCGGCGACCCCGCTGTGCCAGGCAGCCACCTGCCGCCAGTCCTCTCTGTCCAAACCGAGGACATCGAGGGTCACGTGGACGGCGAAGGGCTTGCCGAAATCGATGACGAGGTCCATCCGGCCTCGGGAAAGGAAGGGGGCCATGAGTTCGGCGGCGTTGGCGTGGATGGCGCGTATCTGGTTCTGCAGGGCCTGGCCGGTGAAACCCCGGACGACGATCTTTCGCTTGGCGGTGTGCTCGGCCCCGGTCATCTGGGCGAGGACCGGCCCGCGCATCACCGGCTCGGCGCGCACCTGCAGCGTCTGGGTAGTGAACGCCTCATGGTCGGTAAGTACGCGCTTGACGTCCTGGTAGCGGGAGAGGAAATAGCTGTCGATCGCCGGCTCGTAGTGCACCGGAGACTGCTCCCTCAGCTGTGCGGAGTAGCGGTAGGGCGCTGCGGCGAAGTCCTCGGACAGGATGCTGAAACGGGGATTGACCACGGACATGGTGCAGACCTCTCAAAGTGCGCAGTGCCAGGTAAGAACAAGTACCGGGGAGGCGGGAGGTGGACCGTCAGCGACCGCGGCGAAGCTGGGCAGCAGGCCGCAAGGGAGAACCGGTCGGCGAGGATCTGCTCGCGGGTTCCCGGGGGTTCAGGCGGCGACGGTTGGCAACGCGCCTAACCTGGTCGGAATGCGTGACCTGCCGTGTGATGCGCCCCCACCCCCACCTATTGCGTCCGCGCGAGGGTAAGCAAGCAGGCCCACCCGGGGTACAGGATGAGCGAACGGCGGCCCTGGTTCCGGTCGTGGGGAGGGCTTCTCGCTCAGCCCAACCCGCGCCCACTGCTCGTCAGTCAACGGCACACCCGGGACCAACGATCGGATGATCCGGATGAAACACCCTACATCGCCACGCGGGCATCGCAGGGCATCACCAGACACAGAAAAACATCGTGCTCGATGTCAACCGGAGACCGGTCCCCCGGCGTAGACGTAGCGAAGACCGATCGTAAGGAGCGCGCGTTGACCGTCGAGGAGTTCGAGGAGTTCTACGCCTCAGCGGTCAGACGCCTCACCAGCCAGCTCTACCTGATGGTGGGCGACCTGCACGAGGCCCAGGATGTGGTCCAGGAGGCGTTCGTCCGCGGCTGGAGTCACCGGGCCCAGCTCGCGCGGGACGGAGCGCCCGAAGCATGGGTCCGCACGGTGGCCTGGCGGCTGGCGGTCAGCAGATGGCGCCGGAGCAGACGCTCGGACGAGGCATGGCAGCGGCACGGCCCACCGATCCCGGGCAGGGAACCCGACCCGGGATCGGTGGCACTGGTCGCGGCGCTGCGGCAGCTGTCGCCCAAGCAGCGCCGCACCGTGACACTGCACTACGTGTGTGACCTGTCGGTCGAGCAGATCGCCGCCGAGACGGGCCTGTCCACCGGCACGGTCAAGACCCATCTGGTCCGGGGCCGGGCCGCCCTCACCCGCCATCTGGACAACCCGTACGCGAAGGAGGCCCCCGGTGCTTGAGCCCGACGATCACCTGGCGGCCCTGCTGAAGCAGGCGGCCGATGCCGCCCAGGACCGGACCGTGGCCGCCCCCGCCGCCGAGATCCTCGCGCGCGGCACCCGGCACCGACGTCGACGCTTTGCGGTGATCGCCGCCGCTGCGTGCCTGGCCGTCGGGGCAGTGACCGGCGTCGCCACAACCACGCTGGCACCTTCCGACCGCGGTGGGCGGATCGAGCCGGCCACAGACCCGACGCCCAACCCGTCCCCCGTACCTTCGGAGAGCGTCACAGTCGAGCCCACGCCGGGCGAGACCACCACCAGTCAGCCGCCTGACTTGGACAGCTCCACCACCGTGCCGCCTGCGGACAGCTCCACCACCGTGCCGCCCGACGGGGGCGAGTCCACCACGATCCAACCGGACTCGGACGGATCCAGCATCCCCCCGCCCACACCGGGTGACTCCGCCACCGCGACTTCCGACCCCTCCGGCTGACCTTCCCCGCCCGATACGCCCGGCGCCCGCCCCGCCGCCGCCGCCGCCGGGGGATCCTGCACGCCCTCTTCCGCCCCATCAGAACCGGACACTCGATGACCACGCCCCTGCCTACACCCGTACGGACATCCACCCAGCCCTCCGTGCCGTGAGCCCGCCCCGGCACCAACTCCGGTGCCCGGTACGGCACGACGACTGTTGGACCGGCTGACACCCGCCAACCCACGGATATTGCGGCGAGCCTTCAGCATCTCCAGCGGCAGAGAACGGATCAGGAAAAACAATGACAAGTGCAGAGCCAACCGCCTTGACGGACCGTCTGCCGCGACGCGCACCGCTGCCGGCACAGCACCCGGACCCCGTACTGGACGTGGTCGTCCCCGTGTTCAACGAGGAGGCAGACCTCGAGCCGTGCGTCAGGCGGCTCCACGCGCACCTGCGCGAGACCTTTCCGTACCCGTTCCGGATCACCGTCGCCGACAACGCCAGCACCGACGGAACCGCGCTGGTCGCCGCATGGCTGGCCGCCGAGCTGCCCGAAGCGGAGTGGATACGGCTGGCCGAGAAGGGGCGGGGCCGGGCGTTGCACGCCGCCTGGTCGCGCTCCCCGGCCCCAGTGCTCGCCTACCTGGACGTGGATCTGTCCACCGATCTGGCGGCGTTGCTGCCGCTCGTCGCCCCGCTGATCTCCGGGCACTCCGACATCGCCATCGGCACCCGCCTGGCGCGCGGATCCCACGTGGTGCGCGGCCCCAAACGGGAGATCATCTCTCGCTGCTACAACGCGCTGCTGCGTTCCACCCTCGCCGTCGGATTCTCCGATGCGCAGTGCGGCTTCAAGGCGGTACGGCGCGACGTCGCCGAGCGGCTGCTGCCCCTGGTGAAGGACTCCGGGTGGTTTTTCGACACCGAGCTGCTGGTGATCGCCGAGCGGGCCGGACTACGTATTCACGAGGTGCCGGTCGACTGGGTGGACGACCCCGACAGCCGGGTCGACATCGTGTCCACCGCGCTGGCCGACCTGCGCGGCATCGCCAGGATCGGCCGGGCGCTGGCCCGCGGCTCGCTGCCGCTGGGCGGGCTGCGCCGAAGCAGCGGCAGCGAGCCGCGGGGCAATCTGGCCGTCCAACTGGTGCGTTTCGCCGCCGTCGGCGCCGTAAGCACCCTCGGATACCTGTTGTTGTACGCGGCTCTGCGGCGCGCGACGGGGTCGCAGGCCGCCAACGCTCTGTCCTTGCTGACCTGCGCCGTCGTCAACACGGCCGCAAACCGGCGGCTCACTTTCGGGCTGCGCGGCCGCGCCGGCGCGATGCGCCACCAGGCCAGGGGCATGGTGGCCTTTCTCGTGGGTCTGACGCTCACCAGCAGTTCGCTGGTCGCCCTGCACCACGTGGCGCCCAAAGCCGCCCACTCCACCGAAGTCGCGGTGCTGGTCGTCGCCAACCTGGCCGCGACGCTGCTGCGCTTTCTGCTCTTCCGGGCCTGGGTGTTCGCTGCCCGGCCCGGCCGCCTCGGGTCCCGGCCCAGCAGCCACAAGACGGGATCCACCACTTCATGACCACGATGCTGACAACCTGGGGTTCCGGTCCCGCCTTCACCGAATCCCCCGCCCCCACTCCCGACCGGCGGCAGCGACTGCGCCGTGCAATCGAGCACTACGGCCCCGTGCTGGCGCTGTATGGCGGGCTGAAGCTCATCGGCTTCTCCGTCTTCATGTACCTGTTGCACTCCGCCGGGGATTACCGGACGAAGCACCCGCGCTTCGGCGGCGGCGCCAACCCCTGGGACGTACTCGCCAGTTGGGACGGCTGGTGGTACCAGCAGGTCGCCGAACACGGGTACCACCCCGCGCTGGTACCGGTCCCCGGAGCCACCGGCATGATCACCCTCGAAGGGAATTCGGCGGCGTTCTTCCCGCTCTACCCGGCGGTTATGCGGCTGGTCTCCGAGTGCACCGGCCTCGGCCTGTTCGGCGCCGGCATGCTGGTCTCCGTCACCGCCTCGTTCGTCGCCGCCCTCGGTATCCACGCCGTAACGGCGCGGCTCGGGGGTAGCAGAGCCGGCCTGACTGCGGCCGGACTGTGGGCCGTCTGGCCCGGCTCGGGCATGGAGTGGTCGGCCTACTCCGAGTCCCTTTACGTCGCTCTCGCTGTCTGGGCCTGTCACGCCGTCATGACCCGCCGCTGGCTCACGGCCGGTGTCCTCACCTTCGCCGCCGGACTCAACCGCCCCACCGCCGGCGCGCTGATAGCCGCCCTCACGGTCGCCGGGCTGCTGGCCCTCCGCCGACGCCAGGACGGCGTCCTGCGCCCGCTGGCCGCGATGGCGATCGCCCCCCTCGGTCTGTTCGGTTACCTCGGCTGGGTGGGGCACCAAATGGGCGACTACGGCGGCTACTTCACACTCCAGTCAGGTGCTTGGGCTCACGAGTTCGACTGGGGCCGGCACACGCTCAACGTATTTACGTCCGTCCCGGTCGGCCACTTCGACTACTTCGGCGCGTGGCCCATGGAAGACATGATCGGCGTCGTTGTCGTCGTGATGGCACTGATGCTGATCCCGCTGCTGATCCAGCTGCGCCCGCCGGCCGTACTGGTCGCGTACACGGTTCTCACCATCGCCCTCGTGCTGGGCACCCAGCAGTTTTTCGGCAATGTCTCCCGCTACCTGCTCCCTGCCTTCCCCCTCTTCATCCCGCTCGCCATCGCGATGCGCCGCCTCGGAGGGCCCATGCAGGTCACGCTGCTCGGCATCGCGGCGCTGGCCTCCGGTTCGTACGCGGGCTACGTCCTCTTCGAACTCGGCGTTCCGTAACAGCAACCGGACCGTGACCGGCACCGGCCGGATCCTCACGACCGACACCTCGTGACACCAAGACGACGGTTCGACGCCGCGACTGGCGTACTGACAGGCGGCCCCGACACCCGCCCCACCTCGCCGCCGCCGGGAATTCCGCACGCCCTCCTCCGCCTTCCGCCGCTTGCCGGCACGGCAGGACTGGACTCTCGATGACGACCACCCAGCCCACCGCCCCGCCCCGCGCCTCGCCCGTGCGGAATCCAAAACATCATCCCGCGCGCGGGCCCCGACACAGTGCGGCCCCTGGCGTGGCCCGACGCCTGCTGGACCGGCTGACGCCCGCTGACCGGCGGGTGCTGCGCCTCTACGGTTTCACGCGCCTGGGTCTGTGGATCGTCACCTGGAGCTGGCCGCCATGGCAGCCGGAGTCGTGCTGCTGGCATGGCTGTTGATCCGCCGCCGCTGGCCCGAGGCCGTCTACATCGCGCTCAGCCTCTGGGCTCTGGGAACGTCGTACTGGTACCTGTCGATACCCCGCGCCGCCCTGCTCTGGTGGCCGCTGTGGACCGGGCTGGCCCACTGGAGCCTGCGGCGCGGCTGGGTGAAGGAGTCGTATGCCTTCGTGGTGGCCCCGCTGATGGTCGTGCTCGCGATGACCTTCGCCTCGGGCCGCTGGGCCGGTTGACCGCATCGCACTGAAACGGGGAGGCTGGCCGTGCAGCGGCTCAGGTCCGACCATGCCCGTGTCGTACGCGAGGATCGTGGCTTGGACGCGGTCCCGTACCCGAGCTTGTTCAGCGGGGCGTTGACATGGGTCATCGTCCGCTACGGCCGGGGCGATCTCCTCGCGATCGACGAACTCGGCTACGGGGAACTGGACCGCCACGGCGCCGAGTTGCTACGAACGCATCGTTCGGGGGTTGGACGAAAGCCTGCACTGACCCGCCGCTTTGCGCGGCCATCGTGGACCGGCTCACCTTCGGCGGCAACATCATCGAGACCGGCACCGAACCCTACCGGCTCGCCAGCACCAGGGCCCGGGCCGCTGCCCAGCAAGACACCACTACCGGCTGAAAGGCGAGGGGCGCACGGTTCCTCGACCGTCGTGTGGATAGGTGAGTGGTGCGTGCCCTGTCGAGTTCAGGATGCCACCCGCGCCGCAGCGCGCGCCGTGTCCGGAGCACGCCCACGGCGGTGCCGCAGGTCGTACAGGGCGGCCGCCGACGTCGCGGACGCGATGACTACACCGGCTGCCGGGCCCAGCAGAATCAGGACCAGCCATGGGGTCGTTCGCCCCTCGGCGAGCAGATTCAGCGTCAGGAGCAGCCCTGCCGCGGCTAGGCAGCTCACCGCGGTGTGCATGCGCTGGTGGAACACAGTGTCGTGCGGAGCGAGAGAGGCACTGGCGATGCCGCAGCCGTACAGCACGAACCCCAGCTGACTGACCAGGGTGAAAAGGGAACTCGGCGCGAAGTCGGAGAGGAGCCGAGCCGCCGTGGAGACCGCCCACGCAGTCATCCCGAGCGTGATGAGATGGCAGAGCACCCGCAGTGGGCGCCGCATGGGTGAGGAAACCACGGTCACACTGCCCGTGCCGTAGCCGGCTCCTGAGGCACGGCGGCACATGGCGGGCGGAGGGCGCCGAGCGGTGAGCAGGCCGAGGGCGCCCGCAAGAGGCAAGGCGAGCGCCGCGGCGCGGAGGTACACGGCCGTGCTGGCCGGCAGCGCCGTAGGGAACCCGACGACGGCAATCAGCGCCCCGTATGCGGCGGTCAGTGCCACGGCCAGACTGCGACGCAGTCGCACTGCCTCACAGCCGAGAGCCAGCAGCGCGCAGAAAGCGACGACTGCCGCCGATGCCAGCGCCAGACCGAGCGCGGGCGCGCCGGTGAAGGTCTGCCACAGCATGACAGCGGTCGTGTCGTCGCGCCGGCCGATCGGCCCCGGGTAGATGAGGCAGCCGAGGCACAGCCCGGCCCAGAGACAGGCCGCGAGCCCTGCGAGGCGGGCACCCATATGCGGACCGAGCGCACGGAGACCGCCCCAGGCGAGGACCGAGTTCCGCACCCCCAGGGCGACCACGGGCCCCGCCACCAGAAGGAAGGGCATGGCCGTCCAGGCGTACAACGGGTGGAGCGTACTCACATCCGCCAGGTCGAGGAGGCCTATCCGGAGCGCGAACATCATCAGTTCGAAACTGCGCCCGAGAACAAGGTTGACGGCGAACAAACCCAAGCAGCCGATCAAGGTCAACTCCCAACCCGTGAACTCGTCCGCGAGGACAGGACGGACCAGGGCGGCTCTTCTGCGTGCCAGGGAGGGGTGCGTGCCGAACGGCCACACCGAGGTCTCGCCCGCGCGCCCGGGGCGTGCCCCGGCCAGTGTGCTGAGGATGTTGTCGAGGACCTCTCGAGTAGTTCCGGCGCCGTTGGAAGGGCACGAGGCCGCAAACCTGTCCGCGTGCAACTCGCGTGACTGGAGGAAGCTGTTGCGAGCGGCGTAGACCACGCCGGTGAGCAGGGCGAGTCGCAGGCACAGCTCGCGCAGACTCGTAGCACTGTCCGCGTATCCCGTCAGGGAGAGGCAGAAGGCGCCAACGACGAGGGCGACGAAGCCCCACCACAGCGCCGTGACGGCGAGAGTGACTTCGAGGTCGCGATTGCGTATGTGACCCAGCTCGTGGCGGACCAGAGCCTCGAAGACGTCTCGGCCGCCACTGAGTCGGAGCTTGTTCTCCAGACCGCCGGACACCTCGATGTACCGGCGGCCCCGGTGTCCGAACGCGACTGCGTTCACGGACGTGTCCACCACGTTGACCAACACCATGGGCGCGTTCACGCCGGCGCCTGCCGCGAGATCGTGTACCGCGATGTCGACCGGGCGTGGGGGTTCGCTCGGATCCGCGGCCTTCAGGCGGCGACAGCGAATGCTCAGGTGGGGCAGCAGCCAGTACAGAAGAAGTGCTCCGCCAGCCAGCACTGCCACGGCAAAGGCCGCACGGCGTTCCGGGTGGTCGACGGGCTGCTCGTGACAGCGCCGCTCGATGGCTCTGTCCACCTCGGCGCGGTAGGCGTCCGGCACGAAATCCCTGCGCCAGAGCGGCGAGTCGGCGGCGCGCTTTTCCTCATCCGGGGTCAGGGGCAGCTGATTGCGGTAGCCGTCTCCTACCTCGTTGGCGCACCTGGTGTAGGTCCATGCGTCCCGCGCGTGCTCTGCGGGTTTGGCCGGGAAGGCGATGGCACCGGCTGCGACGGTCAGGGTCAGCCAGAACAGCAGCGCGCGCAGAAACACAGCAGTGGTCAGCTGCCGTAAGCCGCACACCCGTCGCCCGCGGAATCGTCGTCCCGTTCCGGTGCCGGGTTGGTCGGGTCAGGTTCCTCGGGAGCGTCCGGGGGAACGGAACCGGGCGCGTCTTCGCCATCGGCCAGGTGCTGAACGAGCTTCGCGAGCGTAGCGTCGGCGACCCGCCGGGCAAGATCCTCGGGAGCAGCGCACTCCAGGGCGGCGGACAGGGCGATGGCGCGCCACTGCGCCAGGTCGGTCGCGCTGAGCCTGGCAGGCCCCGCCGTCGGCATGGCCCTCTCGGGCGCGGCAGCCTGCGGGAGGGGAGCCTGGCGCCGCCCGCGTCGGCGTATCCCTCCGATGGCCCGCTCCAGTCTGGCCACCACCGTGGTGGAGAGTGCCCCCAGTAAAGCAGTGGCGACTGCAAGGGCGACCGGGGTCGCCAACTCCCCGGCCATCCCTTGGGGGTCGAACTGATTGGGGCGGGTCCAGGGCAGGCGCGGGCGGAAGTGCGCGGCAGCGCGCTGGTCGAAGTCCGGCGTTTCGTGACCGGCCACCGAGCCCACCACGCTCCGTGCGAGCTCTTGCGCGAGGTGGCGGCGATCTCGGGTCAACCTGAGGTGCGTGGTTTCCATGAGTGTCTTCCCCCCGTGCTCGGAGACCGCCTGCACTGCGATCACTCTACGGATTTCCTCTGTCGCCTGACGTATACGAGTATGTGGCGCACTGTCGCACCTTGTGCGGGAGTCCGGGAAAAGCGCGCGGTGTGAGGTGTCACGGAGAAGCCGTCGCGCGCGCGTACGGGCGAAGTCACGCGGGCAGATGCAGCGTCACGACGGTACCGGTGTCAGGGGTGCTGCCCATGGTCACGGAGCCGCCGTGGGCCTCGGTGAGCTTGCGTACGATCGACAGTCCCAGGCCGCTCCCGCCGGTCTGCCGACTGCGTAACTTCTCCGCACGCCAGAAGCGGTCGAAGACGTGGGGCAGGTCGCCGGGCGCGATTCCAACGCCGGTGTCCGCTACCTCGATCACCGCTGCGGCGTCGTCGCGACGGGCCCCCGCAGGACGATGCTGTCACCGGCACCGGTGTGTCGCACCGCGTTGGACACCAGATTGCTGATCACCAGCCGCAACCGCAGCGGGTCCGCGCTCACCTCGACGCCGTCGTCGGCGTGGACGGTCAGTGTCACACCGACGCTCTCCGCGTGCGCACGGTAAAAGCACGCAAAATGCGCCGTCGGCCAGCAGCCGGCCACCTTCCCGCCCCCGCCCCGGCCGGGGCACGCGCATCGCCCACCCCCCACGACAGCAGGCCCCACCGCCCCCGGGACACGGGCACACGTCAAACCGCACGTATAACGGCGCACCACCGCACACCCCGACCCGGGCCCGGCCCACAAGCACCGCAGCCTCACGCCGCCCCCGTCCGGCAATCCGGCGCGGCAGCGCCGCAGGGCGCAAGGCCGTGCGCCGGCGTGAGATTGTGGTCCTATGGAATAGGCCCCTCGAGGGGATCCACACCATGGCGACACAGGGCACGGCGTACGAATACCTCGCTGAGCCGTTCGACATCACCCATGCGGCTGTGGTCGGCATCGACGCGCACGGTCTGGTCGAGCGATGGAGCAAGGGCGCACAGGCGCTGCTCGGCTACCGGGCACGCGAGATTCTGGGGCAGCCTGCCACCTCGCTGCTGACTGGCGGAGCAGACCTCGCGTCCGCCGTGTCCGAGCCACGCCGTGGGGGCAACGGCTGGGAAGGCCTGATCGCCGTCAGGCATCGCGCCGGCCACCACGTAGAGCTGGCACTGCGCATCTGCCCGCTCCAGGACGGTGGTGGGCGCCGAAGCTGGCTTGCCGTGGGCTGCGAGGTGAGCACGCCCCGCAAGTGGGAACTGGACCAGGCAGTGCTGCACGGCCTGCTCGACCAGTCGCCCATAGGGATAGCCGTGGTGGACACCGAGCTGCGGTACCAGCTGGTCAACCGCGTGCTGGAACACATGGACGGCGTGCCCCTCCAGCTGCGCGTCGGCCGCACAGTCGGGCAGGCCATGGCCGGGGAAGCCGAATCCACCCTCGAGTGGCAGGCCAGGCAGGCGCTGGGCAGCGGGCAGACGCTGCTGACGTTCCAGCGCGACGTACCTGAACCGGGCGAGCCGCACCGACAGGACCGTGAGCGCGTCAGGCTCTGTGCGTCCTTCCGGCTGCAGGACCGCACAGGCCGCGTCCTGGGCGTGTGCCAGACCACGGTGGACGTCGCCGACCACGACCGGGCCCGCCAGCGACTCGCCCTGGTGAACGAGGCGAGCAGCCGTATCGGCACCACTCTGGACCTGGACCGCACCGTGCGCGAGCTGGCCGAGATCGTGGTGCCCCAGGTCGCCGACTTCGTCGCGGTCGACCTGCTGGAAACGGTCTTGGCGGCCCGCGAACTCACGCCCGTCGCGGTGCGCGGCGAGACAGCGCTGCGCCGCGCAGCGCACCTCTCGATCCAGGAAGATCTCCCCGAGGTCCTGGTCTCGGCCGGGGACCCCACCCGCTACCCGCTGGCCTCCCCGCAGAGCCGGTGCCTGAACACCGGTCATTCGATCCGCGACCCGGTCATCGACGAGTCAACGTCGTGGCTGGCCCAGGACCCGCTGCGCAGGGCAAAACTGAACCTTCTGGGCGTGCACTCCCACCTGGTCGTCCCCCTCCAGGCCCGAGGCATGACCATGGGCGTGGCCACGTTGCTGCGGTGGAAGTACCCAGAGCCCTTCGACGACGACGACCAGCTTCTCGTCGAAGAACTGGCGGCCCGCGCGGCCGTCTGCATCGAGAACGCCAGACGTTTCACCCGCGAACACAACACCGCACTCGCCCTCCAGCACAGCCTGCTCCCCCACGGCCTGCCCGAGCAGAGCGCGGTCGAGGCGGCCTACCGCTACCTTCCCGCCGACACCGAAGCCGGGGTCGGCGGAGACTGGTTCGACGTCATCCCGCTTTCCGGTGCACGGGTCGCTCTGGTCGTCGGGGACGTCGTCGGACACGGCATCCACGCCGCGGCCACCATGGGCCGACTGCGCACCGCCGTGCAGACACTCGCCGACCTCGACCTGCCCCCCGACGAACTCCTGGGCCGCCTCGACGACCTGGTCATCCGACTCGCAGACGAAGCCGATGCCACCGCCGGCGGCGCCTTGGTAATTGGCGGGACCTGCGTCTATGCCATCTACGACCCCATCTCACGCAAACTCACCGTGGCACGGGCCGGACATCCCAGCCCCGCCATAGCGCACCTACGTGAACCAGTGGAATTCCCCGACATACCCGCAGGCCCACCCCTCGGACTGGGCGGCCTGCCGTTCGAATCCGCCGAGATCGATGTCAAGGAAGGAAGCGTGATCGCCTTCTACACCGACGGCCTCATCGAAGCCTCCGACCGCGACGTGGACGTCGGCTTCGAACGGCTCTGCTTTGCGCTGGCCCACCCCGACCGCCCACTCGACGAAATCTGCAACACCATGGTCCGGATGCTGCTGCCCGAGCACCCACACGACGACGTCGCCTTCCTCGTCGCCCGACCCCGCGCACTCAGCACCGACGACGTCGCCTCCTGGGACGTACCCGCCGTCCCCTCAGCCGTCCACACCATCCGACAGATGACCAACCGGCAACTGACCGCCTGGAACCTTGAGGACGCCGCATTCACCACCGAACTCATCGTCAGCGAACTTGTCACCAACGCAATCAGACATGCCTCCCCACCGATCAGCCTCCGCCTGATCCGAGAACGCACCCTCATCTGCGAAGTATCCGACAGCAGCAACACCTCACCACACCTACGCCGCCCCCTCAGCACCGACGAAGGGGGACGCGGACTCTTCCTTGTTGCCCAGGTCGCCCAACGGTGGGGAACCCGCTACACACCGCAAGGCAAAACCATCTGGGCAGAACAACCACTACCCTCCAAACAAGCCCACGCCCCCCATCCCGCACCCGCACCCGCACCGGTGCCGGAACATGACACCACGTAGCAGCGCGGCTCTGTCCAAGGACCTTGTCCACCCTGCTCGTGCTCGACGAGGCGGTTGCGGCCCTGGACGTGTCCATCCAGGCCCAGATCCCCCAACTGCTCCCCGAGATCCTCCGCGCCCACGGCAGTAGCGCTCGGCTTCGTCAGCCACGACCTGGCGGTCGTGCGGCACGTCACGGACGAGACCGTGGTTGAACAGGGCCCGAGCGACCGAGTGCTCGGCAGGCCCGAGGACCCGTACACCCGGCTGCTCCTCGCCTCCGTACCTCATCAGGCCTGAGATCCGGCCGACGCGATCCGGGGGCCGAGGCCGATGCGGCACAAGCCATGACCCGAGAAGCAGCCCGTGGCCGGTGCGTCGGCGGACGATGCCCCGAGCCCAACGGTAATCCAGGCTGCCCAGCACTTTTCTCCCTCGCCGCGAGGGACAGCTCACCCCTCTTACCCGAACGACGCATGCCGAACTTCCGCCACCGACCACGCGCATTCTCTTTCTGCGCCCCGGACCGGAAGTGAGCGAAAGGACCATCGAACATGCATGGCGAGTCGACAACTCCCCCAGGCGAACGGTCCGTTGTCGCGCGGGCCATGAGAATCCTCGCGGCTTTCGATGCAGAGACGCCCATGCTGACGGCCAGCGACCTCGGCCGACGGTCCGGCTCCCCGACTGCGTATACCGGGGCGGCTGCTGCCGCAGACCCTGCGGTGGGCGATGCGTACCCGGGGCATGTCCCTGCTGCGGCTGGAGACGCTCATCGCCCGTGGCGCCTACACGACCGCGGAGACCGGGGTGTACTGCCCCGGGCTCTCCTACTAGCGGTGGTGTGTCGGCTCGAGGCAGGGCATCGAGAAGGCAGTTGAGCGGGGACGTTCGCATGGTTGCGCGTCTGCTCCCCGCAGGACACGTTCGTGCAGGTCAGCTCGTCCGCGGGGTGAAACAACGGGAGACAACGACCTCTTGAACCCCTGGGACGGGGCGGTCATCCCTGCCTCCGGTGTCCAGCCCGTCAATCCAGATAGGCCGGGGCGAGTGCGGAGGTCATCAGTCGGCGGGCCCTGCCGGTGCCGTCGGCCGGGACGGTCCACAGGTCCGAGCCGTAGTCGCCGGGGAGGGCGTAGAGGAGTGTCGAGTCGTCGGCCCACAGCGCCTGGTCGTCGATGTTGCGCTGCTCGGCGGTCGCGGTCTCCGCCATGCTGCGCAGGTCGAGCACGTACAGCCGCCAGGGAGCGTCGGGCGAGGCTCCGGGGATGCGCTTCTTGTAGGCGATGCGGGTGCCGTCGGGCGAGAGCGAGGGGCATTCGACGTTCTGGTGCAGGGTGGTGAGGGTGCGGGTGGTGACATCGCCCCGGACGAGATAGGTCCTGCCGCCGGTCGCCAGGGTGGCGTAGAAGCGGGCGTCGTCGGCGAAGGTGACACCCCAGACGTTGATGTCCGAGGCGCGATAGGGCCGGCCGTCCTTGGTGACGGCGAAGGTCTCCAGGGTGTCGTCGATCGTCCAGGTGCGGGTGTCGACGATGGCGGTGCGGGTGGAGAACGCTGTGCCGGCGTAGGAGTCTCCGCTGACGAAGACCGTCCAGGCGACCAGGTGGCCGGAGGGCGAGACGCGGGCCCGGGAGGGGATACCGGCTGCCGGGAAGTGGTGCAGCTCGTGAAGGTGCGAGTCGAGCACCACGGCCCGGTAGGTGTCCACCAGCGCGCCGTGCACTGCCTTGAGGCAGATGCCGGTGCCGGCGGCAGCGTGGAAGCGCAGGCACTTGACGCCCGACACGGTGCGCGGACCCTGCGGACGGTCGGCGGGCACGGTGGCGATCTCGTCGCGGTGTGACCCCCAGGCCAGGTTGCGGACCAGCAGCTGACGGGCGGCGGTGGGGCGCAGCGAGACGGTACCGGTCCGGACGGGCGGACCGCCCGCCTGCTGCTGGTCGCGCTCGCTGGAGCGGTGGGCAGCGTGCAGCACTGCCCCGGTGCCGACCGTCCCGAGCAGTACGACGGCGACCAGCAGGATCACCAGGCGGGTGGTTCGGGTCATGCGGACACCCCATCGACGGTACGGAGGACGAGCGAGGCCACGACGGCGCTGACGGCCAGCGCGGCGGCGGCCGCGAGGACCCCGTCGGTGGCCGCGTAGAAGGCGCCGTGCAGTACCAGGACGGCGACCGCGACCGCGGCGCCGCGCAGCGGGGAGAGCAGCAGGCCGTAGCCGAGCAGCGGGACGCCGTGGCCGGCCAGGAAGAGCCGACGGCGGCCGCCCCGGTCGGCGAGCGCCCCCAACGGGATGGCGAGCAGGAGGAAGGCAGCGGCCGTGCCCAGCGGCAGCAGCGGGAACAGGTGGGGCGGCAGGTGCAGTTCGCGCTGGAGCAGCAGATAGAGGAAGGAGTCGCTGACGGTGGTGAGGCCGAGCAGGGCGGCGCATACGGTGAGCCGGCGACCAGCGAGTCGCCCAGCGTCGGGCCTTGCCTTCGGTGGTGCGGTGTCTTCGGGCGCGATCCGGCGGGGCACCAGGAGCACCAGTACCAGGAACCCGAGCGCGGCGATGCAGCCGCTGACGGCGAAGACCGCGTCGTAGCCGTCGACGGTTGCTCGGAGCACGGCGAAGGCCGCCAGCGGGCCGAGCAGGGCGCCGGTGGTGTCCATGGCGCGGTGCACCCCGAACGCCCGTCCCCGGTGTGGGGACAGGCCGAGTCCTGCGACTACGTAGAGCGGCAGGACGGCGGTGACCATCTCCGAGGAGATGTCGGTGATCAGGCTGACCGTACCGAGGGCGAGGACGGTGCCGGGCACAGCGGCCGGCCGTCGCCCCGGACCGGTGTCCGGGGCGACGGCGGCCTTGGTGCTGCGGGAATCCGCGAGATACACAGGCTTCAGTTCCAGATGCCGGTGATGTCGGAGGCCGAGGCGGCGTTGCCCGCGTGCGTGCTGAGGCCGGCCAGGTCCTCCAGGGTCCGCAGCACGTTGTAGTGGTTGTAGGTCGTGCTGCTGGAGCTGCCGGGAGAGACGTGCTGTCCGTAGAGGACGGTGGGGATGCGGTTGCCGGACAGCCTGTTGTCCTCGTCGAAGGTGACGGCCAGGATGCTGTTGTGGGTCTTGGCCCAGGTGGCGTAGGCGCTCAGTTTGTTCTGGAGCCAGGTGTCGCCGGTGGAGACCGAGCAGTCGTGCATGTCATTGCACAGGTTCGGCACCACGAAGGAGACCTTGGGCAGCGTGGTGAAGTCGGTCGGGAACTGTGTCATGGTCTTCGCGGTGCTCGTCGGCACATTGGAGAATCCGAACCAGGGGTTGTGCTTCTGGGCGTACTTGCCGGCGCTGTTGGTGCACACCGTGGAACCCTGGCTGGGCAGGCCTTCGTTGTAGCTGGCCCAGGTCTTTCCGGCAGCGATGAGCTCGGAGGCGAGGTTGGGCGCTGAGATGGAACCGACCGGGACGCAACTGTCGTCGGTACGGCCCTGGTTGGAGCCAGAGAACAGCATGTAGTAGTTCGGCTCGCTGGGGTGGGTGAGGCCGTAGGACTGGGTGAGGTTGGCGCCACCCGCTTTGAGGGTGTTGTTGATGTACGGCGCGCTGGAGCTACCGATCACCTGCGAGTAGGAGTGGTTCTCCATCACAACGACCACTATGTGGTCGGGGGTCGGGAGTGCGGCAGCCTGCGCGGTGGAGCCGGCGCCGGCCCAGAGACCGATCGAGGTGGCGGCGAGCGCCATGGCCCCGGCCAGCGTGGTGAGGGAGCGTCGGTTGCGCTTGGGAGCCTGGACTACGGTCATGACTGTCCTCCGGACAGAAGTGACATACGGGCGTTGGAGCGCCGCAACCCTAGAAGCTGCCGGGTGGACTGGGCCGCGCGTCGCAAGTGAAGAGCCGACGAACGGTGCCCCACCGATCGGCGTGCGCAGCCGGAGCATCGCCTCGCCGCGCTGCACCGCGCCGGCGCCGGTGACTCGGCCGGTGCATGCCGCCTGTCACTCCGCCTGGCGGGCAGCGCCGCCCGCGCGCACCCTCCCGTCACAGCTCAGTGGCCGCGTGATCACGGCGGCGCGCACCGCTTCCGCACGCGGCACCAATCGGCTATCGGCGTCAGGGGCTTCGTCCAGTCGGCCGAACCGCGTCGGCGACGGTACGGCTCACCGCGTCGCGAGGCGCCGCGACAACCCGTTCGCAGGGGAACCGCCACCGTTGCACGATGCCGCCGACCCCGGACAGACGCTCGTGTCGGCGCTACCGGCCCGGGCGCGCTTCTCAACCGGTTCGATCACAGAACCGCGGCCAGAGCCAAAATTCGAGATCAGCATCACCCGCCGCTGTTCCATCTCCGATCGGCTGCCTCATCCCGGGGTTGGATTCAGGCAGTCGCTGATCATGTCACGTACTCTGTCACTCGTCGCAGGAACTCGGTGTCCGCTCCCGAGGCTCAGCCTCAAGCAGGCCGCGCGCGCATTTTGGACAGTCCAGCGAGAGGAATCTGATGATTTTCATCACGGCGAAGTTCAAAGTCCGCCCTGAGGACGCCGACCGGTGGCCTGAGATCGTCGCCGACTTCACGGCCGGCTCGCGCGGTGAGCCGGGCTGTCTGTGGTTCGACTGGTCCCGTAGCGTTGAGGACCCCACCGAGTACGTGCTGGTCGAGGCCTTCCGGGACGACGATGCGGGGGCAGCGCACGTGCGGTCCGAGCACTTCAGGACCGCGCAGCAGACTCTGCCGCCCCACCTGGCCGAGACCCCGCGGATCGTGAACGTGAAGGTCCCGCATGACGATTGGTCACTGCTGGGTGAGATGGCTGTCACTGGCGCTGAATAGCCCTGAACGGCCCTTGTCTGGTGCGGTCGGTGAAGCGGCGACCGGCCGGCCACAAGGTCCTCCTTTCGTGGCCGGCCGGTGCTGGGAGCGCGGCGTTGCGTAGTGGGCGACGAGCTGTGTGCGGTGTGTGCTCTGGCTGCCGTCAGGTGGCGGGCGGGGTCCAGTCGGCGGGCAGGCCGGACTGGGCGAGGACGGTGGCCAGGCTGTAGTGGTCCCGGTCGGAGGCGATCCGGCAGTGGTTCTTGTCGAGGCCGAGCAGGGTGGTCATCGGCACTGCGAAGGGCTTGGGTGCACCCTTGAGGTGGCCGGAGTAGACGGCCCGGACGGTGATGCGGTCGCCCTCGAGGTGGGTGGCGCGGATGGTGACGTGGACGTTGTCAATGAGGGTGTCGGCGCGGGCCTTCCACCATGCTATCTCCTTGCGGCCACGGAAGGTGACGGCCACGGCTTCGTCGGTGTAGGTGCCGTCGGCGGTGAACAAGGCGCCGAGCGCTTGGGGGTTGGTGCCGTTCCAGGCACGGGCCCAGGCGGTGACGATCCGCGGCGCGCGCCGGTTGGTGTCCTGCGCGGCGGAGGCGGTGGAGGCGGTGGCGCAGAGAGCTGCGGCGGCGGTCAGCACAGTCATGGTACGGAGTCGGCGGGACGTCATGGTTGATTCTCCTTCGGGTGCGGGTGCGGCCTCATCGGAGACGTTGACGGGCAGGTGCGGGGGCTTCGGCGACTGGGTGAACGGCAGAGCCGTTCCCGGCCGAGGACATTGGCGCGCTGCCTCGTCCGTCGGTGTACGTGCAACATTCATGGCACACAGACTCGTCTCGGGCGGTGCCCACTCTCCAGGCCCTGCAGGGTCGGTGGCTGTCCAGTACTGCCCACTCCCGTCCACCCGGACCTGCCAAAGGCGCACGTGCCGTTCGGCATTAGACGAGTCCTCCCACGTCCGTGGCTCAGCCGTGAGGTCGACCGGAGACGTTCCACCGCCACTCAAAGTGGCTGCTGCAAGGAAGTTGAGCCAGAACCCGAGAAGTGACGGCAGTGCTGTGTCGCACCGACCGACGGTAGCGATCCGGAAGCATCTCCGCCGTCGTGGGATCCGCGCTGTCATTCCCCAGCCGTCCGACCAGGTCGGTCACCGTCTGCGACGAGGCCGCTCGGGTGGCCGGCCACCCGCCTTTGACGCCGAGACATACAAGCAGTGCAACGCGGTCGAACGATGCATCAGCCGGCTCAAGCAATGGCGCGGCCTGGCCATGCGAACGGACAAGCTCGCCATTGCCTACCAGGCAGCACTCCACCTCGCCGCCATCCTCATCTGGGCCCGGGCATAGGGACGTCGGGTCGCATGATTTGGAGGGGCACCTCCCTAGTCCAGCGTGACAGCATGCGGCAATGGCCTTCCGACACCCCGACGGCGACTACACCATCACCGCGATGTACTCCGTGCCCGATGACGCCTGGTATCTGGAACTGGATCTTGCAGCCGGGCAGCGGAATCTCGTGACCGCAATCGTCCCCGACGAGGATCCGGCACGGGAGCCGACGGTGTGCTTCAACCCGCACGGAGGGCATGTGGACATCCCGTACGAGGTCATACGCTGGTTCATGCATCAGGTCGATGAAGAGATCCGCACCTCCCGTGCCTGGATGCGGCTGAGGCCCGATCTCGTCGAGATCATCTACCAACTCCGTCAGGAGCACATGGGCGCCATCGACGATGACGCCTTTCCTCATGTCCTGGCGGAGGCGCGCGCCACGGTCCCCGAGGCAGACCTCCCCGCCGTTCTAGAGGCCGCCTTCGGGCGGAGCCCTGACGGCACCACCATGGACCATCCGCAAGCGCCCCGGACAACTGCCAGTCACCTCATGCATGATGGGCCTCCACTTGGGAGGTGAGCGATGGAATCGGTACGGGCGACGGCGTTCACGGTTTCCACGGCGATGGGAGAGATATCGGTGCGTATGACGGACGGCGCGGAAGGGCCTGCCGCACCCGCTGTGCTGTGTCTGCACGCCAACCCCGGCGACAGCCGCGACTTCGACGCCGTCGTGCCCGCACTCGCTCAGGGCCGGACAGTCGTGACGATGGACTGGCCCGGCTTCGGACAGTCCCCGGCCGTCGACCCGGACCAGATGACGGCAGACCGCATGGTCAACGTGGCGGAGCAACTGATCCAGGCTCTGGCCGAACGCGGAGTGCGACGACTGGTGCTCGTCGGCAACAGTGTGGGCGGCTATGTGGCCGTACGGCTGGCACAACGCCGTCCGGACGCGATCGGCGGGCTCGTCCTCGTCGACCCCGCCGGCTTCACCCGGCACAACGCGCTCACCCGGGCCTTCTGTCGCCAGGTGATGGGCAGACCATCGCTCGCCCGCCATATCGTCGCACCCCTGGCCCGCGCCTATCTGGGACGGCTGCGCACCTCCAGCGCCCGTGCCACCTATGCCCGTGCCCGCCGGGTGCGGCACGACCCGATGCGACTCGCGGTGCACTGCGCGATCTGGCGCAGCTTCGCCGACCCGGGGTTCGATCTGACCGAAGCCGGAAGCGAGTTGAGCGTGCCCACTCTCCTGATCTGGGGCAGACGAGACCCGGTCCTTCCGGCGCTCCTCGACGGCCGCAGGGCCCGTCGCTCCCTGCCACATGCCCGGTACGTGTCGCTGCCGACGGGGCATGAGCCCTTCAACGAGCATCCGCCGCTCTTCCTGGGCCACGTGACACGGTTTCTGCGTGAGGACGTTGCCAGATGACCCACGGCCGACGGGCATGGCCAACACCCGTGTACTCCTGGCGCTCCATACCGGGATGCGGCCCATCCGCTGCGCCTTGAGCGCCTTCATTGCGCGCGCCGCACCGTACGACTTCATCACTGACTTGGGCCGTCCGTGCCAGGGCTGACTGCATGACAAATGTCAGGGAAAGCAAGGACATTGCGCACTGCCGAGGGCCGGGTTCCCGGCTGACGCTGGGGCCATGAGGACAACCACAGCTCAGGGAACTCCGCGGGGGATCAGCAGGAGGGCGATGGTGGTATTCGGGGCCACGCTCGTGCCGGTCCTGGCGGCCGGTCCGACCACCGTCAACGCCGCCCCCGCCGCCGCTCCGGTGCGGCTCACGCTGCCCGGCCCGGGCGGCCCGTACCGACGGCGGATCGGCACCCGTTCGCTTCACCTGGTCGACCGGTCCCGGCCGGACCCCTGGGGTTCCGGCCGCCCCTACCGGGAGATCATGGTCCAACTCTGGTACCCGGCCCGGGACACCGAGGGGCGACCGAGGGCACCATGGATGTCGCCCGGGGCCGCCGCCCACTACCGGAAAGTCACCGGGATCCCCGAGGACGCGGTGCGGCTCCCGGTGACCCACGGACGTGCCGGCGCCCCGCCGGACACCTGTCGCGGGCCCCTGCCGGTCGTGGTGTACTCGCCCGGGTTCGGGACGGACCGCACCTCCAGCACTGCGCTGGTGGAGGAGCTGGCGAGCCATGGATACGCGGTGGTCACCATCGACCACACCTATGACGCATCCGAGGTGGAGTTCCCGGACGGGCGGGTGGAGACCGGCAACATCGCCCTGGCCGGGGACGAGATCGACGACCCGGTGATCGTCAAAGCGCTGGAGGTACGGGTGGCCGACACCCGGTTCGTACTGGACCGGCTGGGCGGGATCGGGCGAGGAGCGTTCGATCTGTCTCGGGCCGGGATGTTCGGGCATTCCTTGGGCGGGGCGACCGCCGCGGCACTGATGGGGCGCGACCGCCGCATCCGGGCGGGAATCAACATGGACGGCTCGGTCACCGCATCCGTCAGCGCCGCCGGGGCGGACCTGCCCTTCCTCCTGATGGGCGCGGACCAGGAGGACGACGGCACCTGGGAAGCGCTCTGGCCCCACCTCCGCGGCTGGCGCCGGGAGCTGCGGCTGACCGGCTCCCGGCACGCCTCCTTCACCGATCTGTCGGTGCTGCTGCCGCAGGCGGCGCCCGCGCTGGGGATCAGCCCGGAGCAGGTCACCGCGGTGCTCGGGCCGCTCGACGGGCAGCGGGCCATTGCCGTGGAGCGCGCCTATCTGCGGGCCTTCTTCGATCTGCACCTGCGGGAGGCCCGCCCCGCCATCCTGACCGGACCCTCCGCCCGCTATCCGGAGATGCGGTTCATTCGCCCGTAGGACGTGCCATACGTTCGGCGGCCCCCAGACCCGCCCGCGCAAGCCCCACACCGAGCAGCGCATCGGCACCGCGCCGGCCCACCCGTGCGAGACCGGCTACCGCCGCGGAATCGCCGCCGAACCCGCAGCCCAGCACAACGAACCGTCCTGGAACGGCGAAAGCGCCGTCAGGCCGTCGCACGGACCGGACGGAGAATCAGATGAGGTCGCGATCAAGGCGACCCTCAGCTTCGGCGATGCTCGCCGTGGCTGTGCTTACCGTGCCCGCCCTCGCCGCCACCGGCAGCGGGGCGGGCAGCGGGACCACCCAGAACTGGATCATGCCGGGCCAGATGGCCCTCATGACTCCGACGTTGGCTGCTGGCAGTGGGGTCACGGCCCTGGCGTGCCGCTGCTCACGGCCCGGGGTGGGGAACTCGGCCCGCGGCTGGTGAGCAGCGGCGGTGCTGCGCGGTGTGTGCCCGGGGACGGGCATGGGCGCCGACCGATTTCTTTGCGGTTCCCGCCCGGTGCGGCAGGGCGCCACGGTGTCACAGTCCCAGGGAGATGGCCCATCGGGTGAGTTCGGCCGTGGTGGTGATGTTGAGCTTGGTCCGGATACGGCGGAGATAGGCGTCGACCGTGTGCCGGGAGAGCCCCATGTGGCGGGCTGTTTGCAGGTAGGTGCGCCCTGCGGCGATATGCCGCAGTGTCTCCTTCTCCCGCGGGGCCAGCGCAGGCGCGGGGGCTTCGGCGTGCGGCGTGGCGGGCGTGAGGCTCATGGGATTTCCTCCGACGGATCGGCTCGGTCATCACTGCTCACACCCTCGGAAGCAGGGGACATACGCCGGAAATGCTGCGCTTTGTCCGCTTTCGAAAAGACTGTCTGGGTGACTTCATGACCGTGTCCGCCCACTGTCACAGGCCTGTCACAGGCCACCCCCACAGGCACGCCACGCAGCGATCACAGAGAAGTGCCGCTGGCTACGGAGATGACTTGTCACTGAGGGAGGGCCCTTCGTGCCGGCGCTGGGTTGGTGCTCGGTGCCCGTGAGGATCATGATTGTCAGGGGGACCCGGGGCGTGCAGGTTCCCGAACGGCGAGATGAGCGGCGATGGAGCGACTTCCCACCCCTCCCGGTGACCAGGCGCAGGCGGACGCCTTGCCGGGGCCGGCCTACACGGCCACCGCCACCATCGATGAGCAGGGCATGGTGACGGGGTGGAGTGAGGGTGCCCGGCGGCTGCTGGGCTATCTGCCCGCGGAGGTGGTCGGGCAGGCCGCTGCCCGGCTGCTCGCCGATGACACCGGCGCGAGGGCGTGGCGGGATGCGGGCGGGAGAGAGAGGTGGAGCGGCACCCTGGCGCTGCGGCACCGGGACGGCCGTCGGCTGGTGCGGCAACTGCTCGGGCACCGCCGGACGTCGGACGGTCCGGGCGGCGAGTGGCTCGTGGTGTCGGCCGTGGCGGGCTGGGCGCGCCCGCCCGAGGGTGAGGCGTTGAGGGAGTGGGCGTTTCGCCAGTCCCCCGACCTTCTGGCCCTCTTCGATGCGGACCTGCGGCTGGTGGGGGCCAGTGCCGGCATGGAGCGTGCACTGTCCCTGACCGAGGAGCAGATGCGTGGGCTGCGGCTGCCGGAGATCGCGCCGCATCCGGTGAGCGAGGAGGCCGAGACGAAGATGCGCCGGGCGCTGGAGAGCGGCGAGGTGCAGCACGTGGAGGCCTGCATCCGCCCTACCGGTGTCAGCGCGGAGCGCGGCCGGCCGGCCTTCCTGACCCCGCTGAAGGACCCCGGCGGGCGGGTGCGCGGCGTGTGCCTGGCGGCGCCGGACGACCTGTGGCCGACCGAGGAGCGCACGGCCAGGGCGGCCGTCGGCATCCACAGCGCCGACCGGTCCCCCCGGGGGCGCACCACCACGATGACCCTGCAGCGCAGCCTGCTCCCGCATTCGCTGCCCGATCAGGCGGGACTGCAGATCGCCTCCCGCTACCTGCCCGCCGACAGCCGGGCCGGTGTGGGCGGCGACTGGTTCGACGTGATCGGACTGTCCGGTGCGCGGGTGGCCCTGGTGGTGGGCGATGTGGTGGGGCACGGCATCCGTGCGTCGGCCACCATGGGCCGGCTGCGGACCGCGGTGCGCACCCTGGCTGATGTCGACCTGCCGCCCGACGAGCTGCTCACCCACCTCGACGACCTCGTCATCCACCTGTCCGCCGACGAAGCCGGCACCGAAGGCGCCGCCGAAACCGCCGGTGGCATCGGCACCACCTGCCTGTATGCGGTCTACGACCCGGTTTCCCGCCGCTGCACCTTCGCCCGGGCCGGCCACCCCCCGCCCGCGGTGGTCACCCCGGACGGCGCCGTCCGTTTCCTCGATGTCCCGGCCGGCCCGCCGCTGGGCCTGGGCGGCCTACCGTTCGAGACCTTCGAGACCGAGCTGCCCGAGGGCAGCCTGATCGCCCTCTACACCGACGGTCTGCTCGAAGTCCGCGACCACGACATCGACGACGCCCTGGACAAGATGTTCGCCGCCCTCGCCCACCCCGCCCAGACGCTGGACACCCTCTGCGACAGGATCCTCGCGGCCATGCTGACCCACCGCCTCGACGACGACATCGCCCTGCTCATCGCCCGCACCCGTGCCCTTGACGCCGACCAGGTCGCTACCTGGGACCTGGCCTTCGACCCCGCCATCGTCGCCCGCGCCCGCAAAGGCGCCACCGACCAACTGACCGCCTGGGGACTGGACGACGCCGCGTTCATTACCGAACTCGTCGTCAGCGAACTCGTCACCAACGCCATCCGCTACGGCCACCCACCCATCCAACTCCGCCTCCTCCACACCGACACCACCCTCATCTGCGAAGTCTTCGATTCCAGCAACACCGCCCCGCACATGCGCCGCGCCCGCACCTTCGACGAAGGAGGACGAGGCCTGCTGCTGGTCGCCCAGCTCTCCCAGCGCTGGGGCACCCGGCACGCCCCCACGGGCAAAACCGTCTGGGCCGAACAATCCCTCACCGGACTTTCCGCGGACTGAAACCCATCCAGACCTCCCACCGCGCACGGGGCCTCCCCGGCAAACCGACCCCGGCCCCCGGCCCGAAACAACGACGCCACGCGGGCGGTGCGCGCCGGGGGCGGCGCGTTCGTCACCTGCCCCAAGGGCGGGGTGGCCAGCGGGTGGCACGTCGCTTCGGGCCCGCAGATGCCCCTCCGATGCGAGCCGGAGCGTGCGGGACCGGGGCCGGCCGCCTGTCCGGCTCGGAGCCTGGGTGCCGCTCGACTGTGGCGCCGGACGGCGGCGCCTCAGGAGGGGACATCCTTACCCATCAGCGCGGCCCAGCCGCCGGCGAGGTACTGCCGTTTCCAGGCGTCGATCTCCTGTGCCGGCATCTTGTATTTCCTGGCGGCCTCGGCGCTTGTCGTGGGTCCGTGCAGGACGACCATCACAATCCTGACCCTGTCCGCCAGCGTCAGCTTGTCCTTCGGCTTGTCCGGCAGGTCCTCGAACCGGGTACAGCCGTGTGTGCCGGGCTTGCCGGGCTCCCCCGACTGACCTGGGCCGCCGCCGCGCCCGCTGTCGCCGCCCTTGCCGCCATCACCCCCGTTACCGCACTCACCGCCCGTGCCACCGGCACCACCGACACCGCCCTGGCCGCCGACACCACGACCACCCGCGCTACCCGCGCCACCGGCGAGTGCAGGGGCCTCGGCCCGGTGACCGGAGCCTGCCGCGGCGGTGTGCGGCGCCTGCGCGGCACAGGCGATACCGGCCGCGAAAACCAGCGAGAACGGCGCCAGGACGAAACGACGCTGCCAGAAACTTCCAGACATGGGGATTCTCCGTATTCCTCACATGGACGCGGCGCCCGCAGGCGCTGCGCATCCGGCCGCCGTGTCTTCAGCGGCCGCAGCCCGGCCAGCTGGCCGGTGGGAGTGGAGGCCTTCGGACCCCCACCCCGCCGGGATGGGCCGGTACGGCCCGGACGGCATGAGCCGTCCGGGCCGTACCGGATGTGACCACAGGGTGAAGCAGCCGCCTCAGACGGCGTCGCCGCCCGCACCACCAGTGCCGCCCACGACGCCACCGGTGCCGCCCGTGCCACCGGCACCTCCCGTGGTCCCGCCGGTACCACCGGTGCCACCAGTGCCGCCCACGACACCACCGGTACCGCCGGTACCCCCGGCACCTCCCGTGGTGCCGCCGGCACCGCCGGTACCACCGTTACCGCCCGCGACACCACCCGTGCCGCCGGTACCCCCGGCACCGCCCGTGTCAGCGCCCTTGCCGCCCGTACCACCCGTGCCGCCCAGGACGCCGCCCGCGCCGCCGTCGCCGCCCTTACCTCCCGTCTTCTTCGGAGCGTCCTTCGGGTCCTGCTTGTTCTTGTCCTTCGGGTCGACCTTCGGGTCGTCCTTCTTGTTGTCCTTCGGGTCCTTCTTCGGGTCCTTCTTCGGGTCCTTCTTCGGGTCCTTCTTCGGGTCCTTCTTCGGGTCATCCTTCTTCTTCGGGTCGCCCTTCTTGTTCTCGTCCTTCTTGTCGTGCTTCTTGTCGTGCTTGTCGTGCTTCTTGTTGTCGTGCTTGACGACGACGATGACCACCTTCTTCTTGCCGTGCTTGTCCTTCTTGATGACGACCTTGATGACGACCTTCTTCTTGTCGTGCTTCTTGTCGTGCTTGGTGTCGTGCTTGTCCACATGGGCGGCCAGGCTCACCGCCGGTGAGGCCGGCATCGGGGCCGCCATCGCGGAGGAGGCCGGAATGATGGCGGCCCCTGCCATGAAAGTGCCAGAGGCGAAAAACGTCGCCAGACGCAGACCCCGACGCTTGGAACGGACATCACTGCGGGTGTGAACGGTACGGGACATGACTTACTCCTACTGAATAGATGGATTCTTAGATTTCCCGGGAACCCGGGACACCCGGCAAAAGGAGAAACCCTCGGAAAGGAATTCCCTTTCACCGTGCCGCCTCGTTCATTTCTTCCGCCGAGGCCGCACTTCCAGTAGGCCCGAACCGCACAGCCCGGTCACGTTCCGACAAGTCGTGGCTTGACGCAGCCATAAACACCAGGTAAAAGCACGCACAAGACACACCACCCGACAACAGCGACAGCCACACTCCCGCCCCCTAGCAGCCCGCATCCCCGGCCCCTCAGGGCACCGCACACCCCACCGCAGCAGGGGCCCACCGGAACCGCCCCCTATGACTTCACACCGCGCCCACCCCCGGCCCGGCCCACAAACACCGCAGCCACAGCCCCGGTCCAACTACCCTGCACCTGCAGCCACTTCACACAGACCAGCCATCACAACCGAAGGACTCTGACACCGCACCCTGGGGCCCCTCCCGCCCACAGCACCGTGGCCGCCACCGAACTCACGGACACCTTCCCGCCGGACCTGGTCGACCTCACCGCCGAGCTCTACCGGACCTCGCGCGTCAAGAAGCAATCCCTGCGGGCTGAGGAACACCAGTGGCTCACGGCCGGCCAAGAAGACCTCAACGCCTGCCCCTCTGCAGCCTGGAGAGGCCGGCGTCGCCACGAACGTGGAACGCAGCCGTCTCCTGACCAACCACATCGGCCCGCCTGCATCCGACCTCAGGCCGGGGTTACTGAGACGGCCGCCTGACGGTTCCCGCACGGCACACGGGGACGCCGTGGCAGGAGGCGACTTGCTGATGAAGCCATGTCGTCAGCCCGGTTGAGACACGCCAGGAACTCGTCAGCGGCACCCCACGACCGCCCCGCGACGCGGGCGACCACCCAGCCCCACCTTCCGATCGGGCACACCACAGCCGTGCCGGCCTCAACGAGTCAAGGAAACCGGCTTTACGGATATCCCCACGCAGCCCCCAAAGGCGAGGCGAGCATGTGACTCCGGCGGGCGTGCAGGCCCGGCGACGACTTACCAGGCTGCGCGGGCATCGGTCTCCCACACCAGCCCCCTTTACGGGCAATTACCCGATGCCTTCGGCTGCGTCAAGCCACGACATGTCGGAACGTGACCAGGCAGCGCGCGCTCGGGCCTACTGGAAATGCGGCCCCACCGGAAAGACCGGAATCCCGGGCCACACGTCACGAATCCGCCCACAGCCACCGAATTTTTGCTCTTTCCTGCCCCGATGGGAACGTGCGAAAGAAGGACACCGATTTCTATGAATGACACCATCTGGACGCGTCGTCTGGCCATCGTCGCCACCTCCGCCCTCCTGGGCGTCGGCGGTGTCCTGATACCGGCTTCCGCAGCGTTCGCGGCACCGACAGCACGGAACACGGCGGAACCGGCAGTCACCACAGACCACAAGGACACCAAGACCCCCAAAGAGCATTCCAAGAACTCCAAGGGCCATGGCAGCAAGAGCCACAAGCACCCCAAGGGTCATGACAGCCACAAGAACCACAAACACCCCAAGAGGCATGGCGGTCACGATGATCTCTGCCGTCCCGGCTACGGCGGCGACGGAGGCAACGGCGGCACCGGCACGGGTACCGACGGCACCATCTGCACCGCGCCGGGCGGCGCCGGCACCGGCGGCGCAGGCGGCCGCGGCGGCAACGGACGCTGCGGCGGCAACAACGGCAAGAACGGCCGCGGCGGCACCGGCAGCGGCGGCAAGAACGGCCCCCCGTGCCCCGACACTCCCACCCCACCCAAACCCCACAAGGACGACACTCCCAGCGCCCCAGCCCACGACGCCCCGGCCCCGCCCGAACCGCCCAAGGACAACACCGGCAACTCCTCCCCTCCCGACGCCCCGGCCCCGCCCGAACCTCACAAGGACGACACCAATAACTCCCCCGCACCCGACGCCCCGGCCCCGCCCGAACCCGCGGGGGACGTCATCGTCAAGTGAACGCCCCCGGGAAAGCACCCGAGGCAGACCGCCTATCAGGGCCTGTGAAGAACCCCGATCTGTGCCCCACACCGCGCCTGCGGCGGCGCACACCCCTCAGGAGCGGGTGCGCTGGGTGCGTGTCCGGGATCACACGGCGGCTCGCCAAAGGGGCGGAATGCCGTGACCAGTGGGACGGTTGGCACCTTCACGCATTCAATGCATGTGCACATACCGTCTGGTACCTACGAGGAGCACCCCCGTGACCGTCACTGAGTCCTCCGCCTCCCGCGCGGCCGAGATCCTGTCCCGGCCTGTCGCGCTGAACGGCCTGACCGTCCCGAACCGCGTCGTGATGGCGCCGATGACGCGCATGTTCTCCCCGGGCGGCGTCCCGGGTGATGACGTGCGGTCGTACTACGCCCGTCGCGCCGCCGCGGGTGTGGGCCTGATCGTCACCGAGGGGACCTACGTCGGCCACGAGTCGGCCGGGCAGAGTGACCGTGTGCCGCGGTTCCACGGTGAGGAGCAGCTGGCGGGGTGGGCGAAGGTCGCCGAAGCCGTTCACGCGGCGGGCGGCGCGATCGTGCCGCAGCTGTGGCACATCGGCATGGTGCGCAAGCAGGGCGACCCGCCTTACGCCGACGCCCCCGCCGTCGGCCCCTCCGGCATCCGCGTCGACGGTACCGAGGGCACCGGCAAGGCGATGACCCGGCGCGACCTGGACGACGTCATCGGCGCCTTCGCCGAGGCCGCCGCGGCCGCCGAGCGCATAGGCTTCGACGGCGTCGAACTGCACGGCGCCCACGGCTACCTCCTCGACCAGTTCCTGTGGGCGGGGACGAACCGCCGTACCGACGCCTATGGCGGCGACGCCGTGGCCCGTTCGAAGTTCGCGGCCGACATCGTGGCCGCGGTCCGCGAGGCCGTCTCGCCCGAGTTCCCGGTGATCTTCCGCTACTCGCAGTGGAAGCAGGAGGCCTACGACGCGAGGCTCGCCGAGAGTCCGGAGGAGCTGGAGGCGATCCTGACCCCGCTCGCCGCGGCCGGCGTCGACGCCTTTCACGCCTCCACCCGCCGCTACTGGCTCCCGGAGTTCGAGGGCTCGGACCTGAACCTGGCGGGCTGGACCAAGAAGCTCACCGGCAGGCCCACCATCACCGTCGGCTCGGTCGGCCTCGACGGCGACTTCATCCGCGGCTTCATGGGCGAGGGCGCCCCGGTCCAGGGCATCGACAACCTCCTCGACCGCCTGGAACGCGACGAGTTCGACATGGTCGCCGTCGGCCGCGCCCTGCTCCAGGACCCGGAGTGGGCGGCGAAGATCCTCGGGGACCGGATCGAGGAACTGAAGCCGTACGACGCGGCGGCGCTGAAGACGCTGAACTAGGGACGGGCCGCCTTCCCTGCAGACATTGGCCTGGACATAGCCGACGTCGAGACCCGCATCTGCCGCGGTGCCCTGGGCCGGGGCCACGGAGCGCCGGATCCGCGTCCTCGGGTCAGCCGAGTGCGGCCGGGGACTCCGCGCCGGGGACCAGCAAGCGCGGCCTGGCGGAGCCGTCGGCCGGCGTGGACCAGACGTCGGGGTCGCCGCTGCTGTCGCGCACGGTGTAGGCGAGCGTGGTGTTGTCGAGCCAGGCTGCCTGGTCGTCGATGCTGCGGGTCTCGGCCACTGGCGTCACCCGCATCGAGGCCAGTTCGAGCACCGACAACCGCCAGCCGCGGGTGGGGTCGGCGTCGATGGCCTGCTTGAACGCGATGCGGGTGCCGTCGGGCGACAGCGACGGGCACTCGACGTTCTCCTTGAGCGTGCGGACGGTTCTGGCCGCGAAGTCGCCCTCGACGAGGTACCGGCGGCCGGCCGTGGACATGGTGGCGTAGAAGCGGTTGTCGTCGGCGGTGAAGGTGACGCCCCAGAAGTTGATGTCGGCGGCCTGGTAGGGCCGGCCTTCTCTGGTCACCGCGAACTTCTCCAGCGTGCCGGCGAGCACGCCGGTGCGGGTGTCCAGGATGCCCGTCCGGGTGGAGAAGCCGCCGCTGTTGTAGGAATCGCCCCCGACGAAGGTCGTCCACGCCACCATCCGGCCACTGGCCGAGACCCGGGCCCGGTTGGGCAGTCCGGGAACCGGGATCGCCCGCTTGTGACGGAGCTGCCGGTCGACGACGACGAGATGGTACGACCATGGGGAGTCGGGGCGGATGCAGACGCCGGTGCCCGCCGCAGCGTAGACCCGGACGCACTCCAGCGGGGCGACCGTCCGCGGGCCGCCCGGGTTGTCCCGGGAGACGGTGGCGAGATGGCGGTCGCTGACCACCAGCAACCGTCGGCCGGGGGCGAGCGTGACGCGGTCCGCGGTGGTGGTGACCGGATTCGATGTGGCACCCGCGGTGGTGGTCCGGTCGGCGGCCAGCCGGATGTAGCCGACGGCGACGGCGGCGAGTACAGCCGCGGCGGCGACGAGGACGGTGATCCGCGTCCGCTGGGTCATCGGCCTCAACGGGACGCCTCCTGAGAGACAGGGGTGGTCGGGCGGGCGAGCAGGACCGCGGTGGCGATGATCGCCACGACCACGCCCGCGGCGGCCACCCGGCTGGCGGTGACCGGACCCCATGCCTGCCAGGCCATCCCGAACAGGACCGAGGAAACGAGGTAGGCCAGTGCCTGGCCGGTCTGTACGACGGCGATTCCGGTGGCGCGCAGCCGTTCGGGCAGCAACGGGCCTGCCAGCGCCATGAGTACGCCGTCGGTGGCGGCGTAGAAGAGACCGTAGAGGCCGAGCGTGAGGACGATCAGCGGCCAGCCGTCCAGTGGTCCGAAGAGCAACAGATAGACGGTGACCAGCGCTGTGTAGCCGCCCAGCAACACGGGCAGCCTGCCGAGCCGGTCGGCCAGGGCGCCGAGGGGAGCCGCGAGCAGCAGGTAGGCGAGGTTGGTGCCGACCGCGAGCAGCGGAAACCAGCCTGCGCTCAGCTCCTGGCGTCGCTGCAGGAGCAGATAGACGAAGCCGTCGCCGACGGTTGCCAGCCCGAGCAGGCAGGCGGCGAGGATGAGGCTGCGGACCGGCGCGGCCCGCAACAGGGCGACGGCGTCGCGGGGCGAGACGGTCACGGCCGTGGGTTGGACGTCACGCCGGTCGCGGACGAACAGCACGAGCAGCACAACTCCGAGGACGGCAACGCAGAAGCTGGTGACGAAGACCGCATCGAAGGACTGGCCGGCGGCGGCGAGGACCGCCAGGGCGACCAGCGGGCCGAGGAAGGCGCCGAGGCTGTCCATCGCCCGGTGCACGCCGAAGGCCCGGCCCAGGGACTCCATCGGCGTCGACAGCGTGATCAGCGCGTCGCGAGGTGCAGTGCGCAGCCCTTTGCCGGTCCGGTCGACCGCGATCACCAGCCCGACGGCGGCGACCGACCGGCCCGCCGCGAGCAGGCCCAGCTTGGCCACCGCCGAGAGCGCGTACCCGACGCCGGCCACCGCCTTGTGGCTGCGTACCCGGTCGGCGACATAGCCGCCCACGATCCGCAGCACTGCCGTGGCGCCGGTGTAGACCCCGTCGATCACTCCATAGGCCATCGGGCTCAGCTGGAGGCCGAATACGAGATACAGGGGAAGGACCGCGGTGACCATCTCGGAGGAAATGTCGGTGACCAGGCTGACCGAGCCGAGAGCGAAGACGTTGGCGCCTATCGCGGGCAGGCGGCGGCCGGGCCCGTCGGCGCCGTCGGCCGTCCTGGACCAGCCGATGGTGTTCAGGTACACGCGTGGGCACCTCCTGCGGCGCGCGCCGGACGAGTGGGTGGGCCAGCGCCGCGACGACGGACGCCCGCGGGAGTCTCCACCCGCCGAGCGGTCGATCACCTTGGCGACGCCCCATCGTCCGGTGCACGCACGCCGTGAACCACGCACGGACATCGGCGGGCAGGCATGCAGTCGGTGAACGGCCGGTGGCCTGTTCGCAGTTGGCCAGAACGCCTGAGCGAACCCGAAGAAACCTCACTCAACGCACGTATCGCGTTCACTCAATCGCGTGATGGCGGCTCCGCTGGGTCCCTAGATTCCCTGCCGCCTGTGACGCAAGTCACGGCCTTCACCTCAGAAGGGACCACCCGATGGGCAACCGCCACCTCCGGAGAGCAGCGATGGCTGGAGGAGCAGTCACACTGACGACCGCCGCCATCGCCGCCTTGCTCACGACCGCTCCCGTGGCCACCGCAGCCACGTCCTCCTTCACCGCCGTAGCCGACACCTATGTGCAGGGCAGCACCCCGTCCACCAACTACGGCACGTCGACCCAGTTCGTGGTCGACAACTCTCCGGTGCGCCAGTCGTTCCTGAAGTTCACCGTCAGTGGTCTGAGCGAGGCGGTGACCAGCGCCAAGCTGCGGATCCGCACGGTGAGCAGCAACAGTGGCAGTAACGCCGGCGGCACGTTCAAGGCGATGACCAACACCACGTGGTCGGAGACCGGGACGACCTGGAACAACAAGCCTGCTATCGACGGCGCGACGCTGGGCAGCATCGGCTCGGTCGCCAAGGACACGTGGTACGAGATCGATGTGACCTCGCTGGTCACCGGCAACGGCACCTTCAGCATCGGCGCGACCTCCGCCAGCGCCGACGGCGCTTACTACGACGCGCGGGAGAGCGGCGCCGACGCCCCGCAGCTGGTGATCACCACCGGAAGCGGCCCGTCGCCGAGCCCCACATCCACCTCCACTCCTCCGCCCTCGGGCGACCCTGTGCTGGTCGGCGCCGGTGACATCGCCAACTCCGGCTCGGGCGACAGCGCGACCGCCAATCTGCTGGACGGCATCTCCGGCACGGTGTTCACCGCCGGTGACAACGTCTACGACAGCGGCACGGCCTCGGAGTTCGCCACCTACTACGACCCGACCTGGGGCCGGCACAAGGCGCGCACCAAGCCGGCTCCGGGCAACCACGACTACAACACCTCGGGCGCCACGGGCTACTACGGCTACTTCGGCGCCGGCGCCGGCCCGTCCGGCCGGGGCTACTACTCCTACGATCTGGGCAGCTGGCACGTGGTCTCGCTGAACTCCGAGGTCAGCATGTCCGTCGGTTCGGCGCAGGAGCAGTGGCTGCGTTCCGACCTGGCCGGCAGCAGCAAGCCGTGCACTCTCGCCTACTGGCACAAGCCGCGGTTCACCTCGGGCGCCAACCATGCTCCCGACACCTCGACCGGTCCTCTCGTCCAAGCGCTGTACGACAACAACGCCGACGTGATCGTGACGGGCCACAACCACCAGTACGAGCGGTTCGCCCAGATGAACCCGAGCGGTCAGCTCGACACCACCCGCGGCGCCCGGCACTTCGTCGCCGGCATGGGCGGTGCCAGCCACTACGGCTTCGGCACCATCCTGCCCAACAGCCAGGCCCGCAACAGCGACACCTATGGCGTGCTCAAGTTCACGCTGCACGCGGGCAGTTACGACTGGCAGTTCGTGCCCGAGGCGGGCAAGACCTACGGCGACAGCGGCACCACCAGCTGCCACTGAGTCATCACGCCTCGCACACAGGGGGCTGTCCGCGGCCAAGCCCGGACAGCCCCTCGTGCACAAGTGCGACATCGCAGCCCGGGGGCCAGGGCGAAGAACAGTGCACCGCAGGCGAGCTTGGCCACGAGCCGGAGGGCGGCGCGCAGGGGGCGGTTGCCGAGCCTACCGTCGTGTCCTGCAACTCGGCCCGCGGCTGGTGAGCAGCGGCGGTGCTGGGCGGCGTGCGCCGCGGGCGTGCGCAGGGACCGGATTGCCTGTGGGCGCTTTCCGGCCCCGGTGGCCTGGGTGTCACAGTCCCAGGGAGATGGCCCATCGGGTGAGTTCGGCCGTGGTGGTGATGTTGAGCTTGGTCCGGATTCGGCGGAGATAGGCGTCGACCGTGTGCCGGGAGAGCCCCATGTGGCGGGCTGTTTGCAGGTAGGTGCGCCCTGCGGCGATATGCCGCAGTGTCTCCTTCTCCCGCGGGGCCAGCGCAGGCGCGGGGGCTTCGGCGTGCGGCGTGGCGGGCGTGAGGCTCATGGGATTTCCTCCGACGGATCGGCTCGGTCATCACTGCTCACACCCTCGGAAGCAGGGGACATGCGCCGGAAATGCTGCGCTTTGTCCGCTTTCGAAAAGACTGTCTGGGTGACTTCATGACCGTGTCCGCCCACTGTCACAGGCCTGTCACAGGCCACCCCCACAGGCACGCCACGCAGCGATCACAGAGGAGTTGAAAGCGGCCCGCCTGCGGGCGGCTGAGCCAGGCCCACGGCACTGGAGCCGCAGCCGGAGCCCGACGAGTGAGTCAACCCGTCCCCCGCACTAGGCGCGCAGGCTGTCGAACTCGATGTTCAGATGGCGGGGTCCCCGCAGGACGGCGTTCTGGCGGTAGGGCGGAGGATCCTCCACCAGGCGGGGCCTGTCGAGCCTGCGGGCGAGCTCGGAGAGGGCGATCTGGGTCTCGAGGCGAGCCAGCGGGGCGCCGAAGCAGCTGTGGATACCGCTGCCGAGTCCCAGGTGCTGGATGTCCTTCCGGTCCGGGTCGAAGCGATCGGGGTCCTCGAAGCGCTGTGGGTCACGGTTGCCCGACGCCAGAACCAGCCACATCGACGATCCCTTGGGGATGGTGACACCGCGGACCTCGATGTCGGCGATCGGTGTGCGCTGCGGCAGCAACTGCACCGGCGGTTCGTAACGCAGCAGCTCCTCCACGATCTGCACGGCCAGACGCGGCTCGTCCCGCAGGCGCTCAAGGACATCGGGGTGGCGCAGAAGGGTGAGCATCCCGTTGGTGATCAGGTTGACCGTCGTCTCATGGCCTGCGATCAGCAGCAGGGCGGCGGTGCTGAGCACCTCCATCGTCGTCATGGCTCCGTCCGGTCCACCACCGTTGACCAGTGCGGAGAGCATGTCGTCACGCGGTGACTTGCGCCGCTCCTCGATCAGCCCGGCCAGGTACATGCCCAGTTGTGTCTTGGCCTCCTTCGCGATGCGGTCCCGCTCGGTATGGTCCTCGTTCGGGGCGGGATCCAGGCTGGCGGCGAGGGTGTCGGCCCATGTGTGGAAGCGTGGCTCGTCCTCACGCGGCACCCCGAGCAGTCGGCAGATCACCGTGACGGGGAAGGGGTAGGAGAACTGGTCGACCAGGTCGATGCGGCCACCGTTCCCGAGACCGTCGATGAGACCCGAGACGATCTCACCGAGTTCCGGGCGCATGCTCTCGATGTGCCGGGGGCTGTGTGGTGGCCCGAAGGGGCGGTTGGTCATACGGCGCAGCCGGTCGTGCTCCGGGGGGTCGAGCTTCAGGAAGCCGGGTGGCAGGGTCGTCTCCTGCTCCTGCTCCGGCTGCTGCAGTTCGTCGGCCACCGGCGCGGTGCGGTTCCGGGCGTCGGAGCTGATCCGCGGATCGTGCAGCAGGCTCAGGATGTCGTGGTAGGTGCTGATGACGTACGGGCCGTCCTCGTCGTGGGCCACCGGCGTCTTTCGGAGTTCCGCGTAGAGGGGGTAGGGGTTGGCGCGGTTGGAGTAGTCGGTGATCTGCCGCAGGAGAGACGTCATGACGGGTCCTTGTTGGCGTGGGCGCCGGCCGTGGAGACGTTGCCGGAGACGGTTCGGGCGGTGGACTGGTCCGGCCCCGGACGGACCCGGACGGGAGGGGCCGCCGTCGGACGGCACGCGGTCGCCCGACGGCACGCGGTCGTCATCGGCCGGGGGTGAAGACCATCCGCCGGTCGGCGGGCGAGTAGCCGCCGAGGGTGACGGTCGGAGCGTGGGTGGGCACGGACGGGTCGGGGAAATCGGCCGGGAGCGGGCGCTGTCCGTCGGAGCGCCTGTCCAGCGTCGGGAACGGCGGCGGGAACGGCGCGGTCGACTCGATCAGCCGCTGGTAGAACGGCAGCCACCGCGAGTTGTCGAAGGTGACGGCGCCGATGACGCGTCCCTGGTATCCGTACACTCCCGTGAACCTGCGCTCCGCCAGTGCACCCTGGCTGATGAGGATCTCCTCGCCCATGGACGGCACCCCGACCGACTTGATGTTCACCCCGAACTGGGAAGACCAGAAGGCCGGCACCCACATGTGCGGGCGGCGGTCGGCGCCGGCGCTGACCATGTTGTGCGCGGCGATCTCGGCCTGCGAGACGGCGTTGCCCCAGTGCTCCAGGGACAGGAACTGGTACCCGAACAGCGGGTGCGGGGACCTCGCCACGTCGCCGGCGACGAAGACGTCGTCGGTCACGATGCCCCGGATGTCGAAGGCCCGGCAGCCTGCGTCGCACGCGATGCCACGAGGGCCCGCGCCCAGTCCGGATCCGGCCAGCCATTCCGTGTTGCGGGTCGCGCCGAGTGAGACGACCACGATGTCCGCCTCGACCGCGGCGCCGTCGGACAGGTGGGCGGAGCGCACCCGCCCCGCGGAGTCACCCTCCAGCGAGGTGACCATGACACCGCAGCGCAGGTCCACGCCCTGTTCGCGCTGCATCTGTGCGGCCACATCGCCGATCACACCGCCGAGGGCACCGACCAGGGGCGCGGCGGCGCGTTCTGCGACGGTGACCGCAATTCCCCGCTCCCGGCAGGCGGAGGCGATCTCCGAGCCGGTGAATCCAGCGCCGATCACGAGCACCCTGCGTGGTCCCTGCGTGAGCCGGCTGTGCAGCCGTGCCGCCTCGTCGCGGGTGCGCAGGACGAAGACCCCGTCGAGTTCCGCCTCGCTCTGGTTCGGCCACGGACGGGGCCGTACACCGGTCGCGATCAGCAGCCGGTCGTACGCCACCTCGTCGCCGTCGGCGAGTTGCACACGCCTCGCCGCCATGTCTAGACCGGTGGCCGCGACCCCGAGGCGCCACTGCGCGTCCGGGTCCCGTCGCCGGGGAAGCGCGGTGCGGTGGGCGTCCGCCTTCCCCAGCAGGACCTGCTTGGACAGGGGCGGCCGGTCGTACGGCTCGTACGGCTCATCGCCGATCAGCGTGAGGGAACCGGCGAAGCCCTCCTCCCGCAGCGTCTCCGCGGCCCTCAGGCCGGCCAGTGAGGCGCCGACGATCACGATCCGTCCCTCGCGCCTCAACCACTCCAGCTGGCGGTCACCGTCCACGGGATGCCTCCTCGCCGGGCGCGATGGGAGCACCGGCCGATTCGTCCAGGCCCTCCACGAGGATGGCTTGGACGGGGCACGCGGCTACGGCACGCGCCATGTTCTCCCTCTGCTCGGCGTCGGCCTGCGGGTTGTACAGCAGTGCCTCGTCGCCGTGCATGGCGAAGACATCGGGTGCGAGGAACGCGCATTGCGCATATCCCTGGCAGCGGTTCAGGTCGACGACAAGCCTCATCAAGGGGCGTCCTTCCAGTGGTTCCGTGCCTCAGCTTGCGGGTGTTGCCGTGTTGTCGCGAGCACAGACGGGCCAGAAGCGTTATGGGTCCGCAACGCCCCGGAACAGCGCGTCATGACGAGGCGGCCGATGCGGACCGCGGGGGCAGACCGGCAACAAGGATGTGCAGGCTGACAACCAGGGCCCACAGCGGGAAGACCAGCTCCGACCAGGCGATGCTGTCCGTCACGAAGAGCAGCGTCAGGGCGACGAGATAGCCCAGGAGGGTCAGCCATCGGGGAAGGACTCCGAGCTGGTGCCCGATGGAGGAGGTCGTCAGGGCGAACACCGCTGCCATGCGCATCGAATAGGTCGTCAGAAGGCCGTAGGTGAAGTGCTGGCCGAAGGACTGCAGTTGCGGCCCGGAGCCGGCCCCGGACACACCCGCCGAGGCCAGCAGGCCTCCCGCTGCCGCCGCGGCGCCGAAGAGGGTCGCCACGAAGAGCAGACCGCTGCCCAGGAACACAGTGGCGACGAACTTGTCCTCCGCATCCCCTATACGTGCGCGTACGGCGCCCATGAACCACAGGAAGAAAATGCCCGCGAACGGGATGAGGCCGAGCGCCGTCTGCACCGTGCGCCGCCGCGAGGCATCGGTGAACCAGTCGCCGCTCACATCACCCGCGTCGCCGGGCAGCGTCAGGCGGACCAGAATGATGACGGCGCCGAGCAACAGAGCGAAGATGATGCCCACCAGGCCCGCGGCCCGTGGAGTACGCAGCGCCTGATCTCTTCTCGCCATGGGCGGCCGCTCGCTTCCTCTCCGCGTCCGTGGGTCACCCGATACCGGGACGGACCACTGCAACCAGAAAGAACCCGTACTCGTGGCTGCGCCACCCCGGACGCGCGTGAGGGTGACACGCGGTCGGTCGAGGCCGCCTCACGCCCCGCCACCCGATGGCTGCGACGGCGGTGAGGGATGGGAGCCCGCCGGAAGCTGCTCGACGGTCATCGCGAGGGCACCGTGCGCATCGCGGCTGATCGAGCTGCCGAAGCGCGGGTCGTGGTGTTCGGCCTGGTCGTCCGCCTCGGACTCGGCAGCCCATGTCTCCGCGTCGACCATCGCTCCCGAGGTTGAAGTGCTCGCGCGCTTCGGCCGGGCTCTCGCCGGCCCCATCCGCTGCCAGCTGCTGCTTGCCCATCATCGCCGTCTCGTTCTTCGCGCTTGCCGCCTACGCCGGCATCGACTCCATCCGCGCGCTGACTGGCGCCGGCGTTGCGGGGCACTGTCCCCGGCATCTTGCTCGCCGCCCATTTGAGGGCGATCGAGGGCTTCTCCGACGCTCTGCCCGGCGCCGCCCCAAATCCAGGTCTGTTCGGCGGCGGCGACGGCCTGGCCACTCCTATCGGGGTACTCAACCGCCGCCGTTACTGAGGTTTCAGGGTGAGGATGGTGGGGTGAGGGTCAGGGCAGTGGCAGCGCACGGCGGCAGACGCTCTGGGCTGACCGTGATACGGCCCGCACGGGACGGGCCAGTCCTTTCCAGTGCCCAGGCTTAACGACGAAAGGAACGTCGACATGACGCAGACGCCTGAGCAAGGCGGCTATGCGGCCGGGTATCGGCGCAGTCTGGAGGATCCGGAAGGCTTCTGGCTGGACGCCGCCCGTGCCATCGACTGGGCCGTCGCGCCAACCCGCGCCCTCGACGAGTCGCAGGCCCCGCTGTACCGGTGGTTCCCCGACGGGCAACTGAACACCTGCCACAACGCCCTCGACCGCCACGTCGACGCCGGGCGCGGCGAGCAACTCGCACTGGCGTACGACAGTCCGGTCACCGACTGTAAGGCGTCGTTCACCTATCGAGAGTTGCGTGACCAGGTCGCGCTGTTCGCCGGAGTGCTGGCCGGGCTCGGTGTGGCCAAGGGCGACCGCGTCGCGATCTATATGCCGATGATTCCCGAGACGGTCGTCGCGATGCTGGCCTGTGCCCGCATCGGCGCCGTCCACTCGGTCGTCTTCGGGGGGTTCGCCGCGCACGAGCTCGCTGTGCGCATCGACGACGCCCGCCCCAAAGTAGTCATCGCCGCCTCGTGCGGCATCGAACCGACCCGCGTCGTGCCGTACAAGCCCCTGCTGGACGCCGCCCTGGCCCTGGCCGAGCACCAGCCGGAGCACTGCGTCATCCGCCAGCGTCCGCAATCCACGGCGAATCTGACCGGCCGTGACCTCGACTGGGACCAGGCCATGGCGACTGCCAAGAAGGTGGACTGCGTCCCCGTGGCCGCCACCGACCCGCTCTACATCCTCTACACCTCTGGCACCACCGGCCGCCCCAAGGGCGTGGTGCGCGACAACGGCGGCCACGCGGTGGCGCTGCGCTGGTCCCTGGAGAACATTTACGACACCCACCCCGGTGAAGTCTTCTGGGCAGCCTCCGACGTCGGCTGGGTCGTCGGCCACTCGTACATCGTCTACGGCCCCTTGCTCACCGGCTGCACTACCGTGCTCTACGAAGGCAAGCCGGTCGGCACCCCGAACGCCGGTGCGCTGTGGCGGGTGATCGCCGAACACCGCGTGACGGCACTGTTCACCGCGCCCACCGCAATCCGCGCGGTGAAGAAAGAGGACCCGCACGGAGCACTTGTCCACGCCCACGACATCGGATCGCTGCGCCACCTGTTCCTGGCCGGCGAGCGCCTGGACCCGGAGACCTACCGCTGGGCGACCGACCTCCTCGGCGTGCCGGTGGTCGACAACTGGTGGCAGACCGAGACCGGCTGGCCGATCGTCGCCAATCCCGTGGGCCTTGAGCCACAGCCGATCAAGGCTGGCTCACCCACGGTGCCGATGCCCGGCTACGACGTGCGCATCCTCGACGAAACGGGCCGCGAAGCGCCCCCCGGCACCGACGGCGCGGTGGCGATCCGGCTGCCGTTGCCGCCCGGAACGCTGCCCACGCTGTGGCACGACGACGAGAGGTATGTGCGCTCGTACCTGTCCGCCTACAGCGGCCACTACCTCACCGGCGACGGCGGCCGCAAGGACGAGGACGGGTACATCTACATCATGGGCCGCACCGACGACGTGATCAACGTTGCCGGGCACCGACTGTCCACCGGCGCGATGGAAGAGGTCCTCGCCGCCCACCCGGATGTCGCCGAGTGCGCTGTCGTCGGCGTCGCCGACCCGCTCAAGGGACAGGTGCCGCGCGGATTCGTTGTGCTCAAGGCCGGCATCGATCGCGATCCGCGCAAAATCGCCGCGGAACTCGTCACCGCAGTAAGGGAGACGATCGGCCCGGTGGCGGCGCTGCGCCGGGTGGACCTGGTCGCCGCGCTGCCCAAGACGCGATCGGGAAAGATCCTGCGCCGTACCATGCGCGACATCGCCGACGGCCGCGATCCCGAACTCCCCTCAACCATCGAGGATCCCGCGGTGATCGATACCCTGCGCCCGGTACTCCGCGACGACGTCTAGGCGAGACGGGTTCCGCGGCAGCCAGGAGCGGCACGCGAGGCCGTACACCTTCTCTGTCGAGATCAAAGGGCGCACTCGGCACCACCGCGTCGTTCACCCCGGACGTCGACGCGGTGGGGCTCCTCCTCACCCCGGGACGGTAGCCACGAGCCCGGCCGGTACTTCCTGGCCGCGAAGTACGGCCTGCCGGCGATGAGCGGCGGCGGCGCGATCGTCTTCATCGGATCCCTTGCCGGGCTGCGCGCCGCCACCGGCTCGCCCGCGTACGACAGTTCCAAGGCGGGCCTGGTGGGTCTGACCCGGCACGTCGCCAGGAAAGGGGCGGCGCGCCGTATCCGCGCCAATGTCGCAGAGGACCCCGGCCGCCGGGCGTCAGCTGGTCCTCCGGTCCGCAGTGAGTGCCGGCAGCACCATGTCGTGGGCCGCGCGGCCGATTTCTCCAGGCGGGCGCGCGAGGAGTCCAGCTGGTACTGGAGCAGCACGCCGCGCGCCAGGCTCTCCAGCAGGAATGCCTGCGCGCGGGCGTCCAGTTCGGGGCGGATGCTGCCGTCGGCGACCCCCCGTCGGATGTCGTCCTCCACGCCGGTGCGGACCAAGTCAAGTTGGCTGTCCAGGGGCCCCTTGGCGGTCTCCCCCGGGCTGCCGTTGACCATGCCTCGGCTGATCCCGGCGCGATCACCGACCTTCTTCACCGTGACGCCGCGGTAGACCTCCTCGGCAAGGATCCCCCGGTGCCGCGTCGATCAGTCTGCGCCGCCAGGCCTCCCGCCCCCACTCGCTACCTGCGCACGTCCCGCGTCGGCCTGCCGCTCCTCAAACGTTCACCGAATTGGTCTGTACATGTCGTAGCGACCTGAGCAGACTGTGCGCCGACCCCCACAGTTCGACGAAGCCAAGGAGCCCCCACATGAGAGGGCAACGTTGTCAAGCCGCCCGAACCGCCCCCACTGTCCGTCCCATTGGCACAGCCCGCACCGCCCTCACCGCTCTGGTCGCGGCTGTTGCCGCCGCGGCGCTGAGCACGGCGCCCGCATCGGCGGCTGACACCTGGACGGAGGTCGGCTCGGACCGCGCGAACCCACTGACGGAGAGCCAGGGCCTGACCTCGGTCGAGGTCCCTGCGGGAAGTCCCAACCGCTACACGGGAGTCGGCACGATCCCCTCCAGCGTCAGCAACCGCGGCTGGAACCACGTCGGCGACCCCGACGCCTCGTTCAACGGCTACTACATCGAGCCCTACCAGCGGGACTCCGGCAGCTCCAAGATGTTCCGTGTCCAGGCACCCGGCGGTGCCTGGTCGGAGTACGTCCACCAGCTCAGCGCGGGCGAGGCGCTGAACAACTCGTGGGTCGCCATCAACCCGAACGGGCAGTTCATGGTGGGCGGCGAGTGGGGCACCATGAGCCGTTTCATCGTCTACCCCACGCCCTCAGTCAACTCCGGCACCTCCCCGTCGGCGAACCTGCCGCAGGCCTCGACGGTCGTGCTCGACCGTCCCGTACGCGACATCCAGGGCTGCGACTTCTCCACCCCGACGACGCTCCTGTGCTCGTCGGACGACCCGGCGGGCACGCTCTTCGGCATGACCAAGCCGCTGCTCCAGGTGGACCTGTCCGGTGAGCCGAACGGCTCGGCGGACGTCCGGGGCCACGTGACCGCCCTGCGCCAGCTCCCGCTGCGCAGCTCGTGCTCGGGCAGCTTCGAGGCGGAGGGCATCGACTACGACCGGCGGACGAGCACACTGCGAGTGATCGTGCTCTCGCCCGGCTTCTGCGTGGCCACGGACAGCAAAACGTACCGATTCACACGGAGTTGAGCGGGGCCTCACGGGTGCGGATGAGCCGCTGCACCCGTGAGGAACCGTCAGCCCGCAGGCCTCCTCACCGAACCGGCCTGAGACTGAACGAGCCCGACTGACCGGCCCGCCCATCACCCGCGACGTCTGCGACGTGAACCAGTCGGCGCACCACTCCCATACGTTGCCGACCACGTTGCAGCGGCCATAACCGTTGGGCCGGATGGACTTCACTGGGCGCCGTCCCCTCGTAGCCGTCGTCGGCGGTGTTCAGCGTGCAGCGGACGGGACTGGACTGTGTGTGGTTGCGCAGGTGGGAGGGTGAGCCGCCGCTCCAGTTCGAAAGTCGGTCCGAGTTGCCGGTTCGGTCCGGAGTCGCACCGATCGGTTGGTCGACGACGCGTTCGCCGGGGGAAGCGCAGCTCGGCCTCATTGGAGGCGGCCGAACAGCGCACACGATCCCCTCTCCAGTAACTTGGACTATTCATGAAAAATGATGCGCTCCATAGACTTGACCGACTCCAGAAAAGGCGTACGGTCGAAAGAGAGATTGCAACCGCCCCCCGAAAGCACCCCCATGGACCGCACAGTCACCCGAGCACCCCGCCCGGGCGAAACGATCGCCGTCGCGGCTACCCCTGGCCCTCAGCGGTCCGCTCTGCCCGCACGCCCCGCTGCTCTCGACGCGCCCCTCACCGCCGGCTACGAGACATCATTCATGGGCGGGTCCTGGCCTCTGCCGTGGTCGCCGACCGCGTGCGGCCTGGCGAGGACAGCGATACGTGACGTACTGACCCTATGGGGTGTCGGCGAGCTCGTCCCGACAGCCGAACTGCTCGTGAGCGAGCTGGTGTGCAACGCGCTGCGTCATGCCACGGGCCCGCTACACCTCATTCTCGAACAGGTGTCCGGTGTGCGCTGTCAGGTCAGTGACGGCTCTTCGAAACCTCCCCGCCCGACCGACGCCGGCCCCGAGGATGAGGGCGGCCGAGGACTGGCACTCGTGGACATGCTGGCCGCACGGTGGGGCTATGAGCACAGCCCCATGGGGAAAAGCGTGTGGTTCGAGCTCTCCTTCGTCGCGGACACACCCGACCTGGACGGAATGGACTGCTTGGACGGGCAGAACGCACGATGGAGAGGCGAGAGCGGCCTGGACGGCCTCGACACCCTGAAGGACGACCCGAGGATCGAGGCGGCATGACGGCCCCGACGACCGGCCAGGAACCCATGGCGCTGGCCGCGGAACTGCTGCGCACAGCAGGCATGCGGGTCACCGCCCAGCGTATGGCCATGCTGATGGCTGTCAGCGAGTCGCCCGGCCACCTCGACGCCGACACCCTGCGCGAGCGCGCCCAGCAGGTCACGGGCCGCTTGTCCCTCCAGGCCACCTACAACGTATTGCGCGCCCTCACGGACGCCGGTCTGGTCCGGTGCACGCAGATCCCCGGCCACTCGGCTCGCTACGAGACCGAGCGCCACGACAACCACCACCACTTCGTGTGCCGTCATTGCGGCGCCATCCGAGACGTCGAGTGCACGGTGGGTGCGGCTCCCTGCATGGAGCCACAGTTGCCGAAGGAATACGACACCCAGGAAGCCGCCGTGACCTTCTGGGGCTTGTGCCCCGACTGCCGGGCCACCGCCCGGTAGTCCTGATGGCGCCGGACGATTCCGCTCGCACCGACCAGCGCCTCGACCTTGGCAATGACCTGACCGTGCGGTGGAAGCGGTTCGCCGCCGGCCGGACGGCGGACCGCGGCCCGGTTGCTTTGGCCACCGTCCCTCCTGGTCGTGACGCTGGGCGCCGCGACTCTGATCAGCTCTGATCAGCGCGCCCGACGGGCCGTCGGCATCTCGGCCGCTCTGATGCTTTGGCGGCTGGTCGGACCTTGTGGGCGGCATGCGCACGTGTCGACGACGAGGGCAACGGAGACGGTGCGGGCCCACGCCGCGACGTGGGGTTCGTTGACCGCCACCTGCTCTCGACGATCCTCAAAGTCTCCCCCGAGGGGTGCGCCGGCCCAGCCACGCCACGTCCTGACGCTGGGCACCAAGTACCGCCCGTTTGACGGCAAGGTGGGCATGTCCCGCGCGTGGCACTACTACCACACCGGTGACCACAGCGTATGGGGCGGATGGTCGTGGATCGACAGGGGCGCGCTCGGCGGAGCCGACTCCTGAGGCGCTCCTCACCTCTCGGGGTGCCGCCGGTGCCACCTGCGGCACCCCGAAATTCTGGTCAGCAGGCCGACGGCGAGAGGCCCGCCTCGCCGCGTGGCCGCCAAAAGCAACCCTTCCGGGTATGCGGCGGTCTTACGGGGCGTCGCAATCAGAGGATCAGCCTCTGTCGACTCGTAACCGGTAACCGTTGGAAAGGGCGCACTCCATGGAGCTCGATCCCAATCTCTGCCTGGACGTTCCGGAGGGTTTCGACGACACAGACGCTGAGTCTCAGGTGCATCCCATGGCCAGGAAGCTGTTCCCCGCCACAACTGCCGCGGAAGCCTTTAGGCAAGCCCATGAGTGGGTGGGGAAACACAAAGTCTTCCTGGTAGATGTTTCATGGGATTTCGCGCACGACGAGGACGAGCCGTACACGCTGAGCATCTATTTCACGTTCGAGCTGGAACCCGACGACACCTGACAACCGCGATGCAAGTTCGTTTGGATCAGCCGGTCGTTGGTCCGAGCGCCAACCGGCACTTCCACACCTACCGGATCCGCAGCCGGGTCACACAAAGGCACGGGCAGGTGACCCTCGGCCTCGATGAGACGGTCGGCATCCTCGAAGCCGCAGGAGGCGAACTTCTTCGCAGCGGCTCGATCAGGACGGCGGATCGGGTATGGACGTTCACACTCTTTCTCAACGCCACCGCCACGACGGTGCTGGCCTGCGCCGGCGTCGCCCGCACCTCTCACGAAGGGGCCTGACGGAAGCCGATCGCTCGGCTGGGCAACTACAACGCTCAGTGGCCAACTAGAACGCTCAGTCACATCAAGGCGCATCCCGCGGCGCGTCTCCCCATGCACCGAAAATCGAACACGTGCTCTAATCGAGGCATGGCACGAAACGGCTTCCCTGACGACCTGGTGCAGATGCAGAGCGACTGGCTCCGCACATACGAAGAGCTCGCCCGCCGCTCCCCCGCGGCCGGCACAACGGCGCTCCGGCGCCGCCTGATTCTGCTGTCGTGCCGACTGGCCGGTCACCGGTTCTGGACCGAGGCGGGCCGATCGCCGACGGCCCGCGTGAAGCTGCGGCACCACGCCCGTGCGCGCGGCAAAACGGAGGTGGCATGAACGAGATCACCGAGATGCAGCGCCGGATCCTGATCCTTGACTGACCACGTCGAAGGCGTTTGGATCACTCGTCGGAGCGGCCTGCAACCCGCTCACGTTCTGCTCTGCCGAGCGTGGAGAGCTTCTTCGTCACACGGCGTCGAGAGGACAGACGCGGCGAGGGACGGCCCTTGAGGAGCTTCGGGTGCATCCCCGCAAAGAGGGCCGACGGAGGGTGGCCGTACGCGATCCCCTGCGGACCGATTCGCCGAGAAGCGCAACGCAGACGTCGAAGCCCAGCCGCTCGGACCTCGGAGTACAGAAAGGCCCGCTTCGCCCCGATATGATGCATTTTGTGATCACGCCCGGGCGGCTGCGGCGCCGTCGTCCTCCCCACGGCGGCCGGTGGGAAGCTGCCCTGCTGTCCCCGGTGATCGTTACCGTCCTCATCGCCGGCTTGGCGTTCGCCACACCGAGGGACATCGCCATCAGCCGCCTCCTGCCCGCCGCACCCGCCCTCGCCGCCGCGATGTGGCCCGTGCTCCCGACGATCCTGCTGGGGACGTTCTGCCTGCTGGTCATGATCGGCCTCAGCTTCGCCTACACCGACCTGGGGACGCCATACACGTCGGCTGCGATCGTCGCGGTCACCTTGGCGGCCGCATACGCAAGCCATGTCCGACTCCAGCGCGAGGAGACACTCTTCCACGTCCGACTCGTAGCCGACGCGGCCCAGAAGGTGCTGCTGCGCCCCCTGCCGCACCTCGTCGCGGACATCGAGATCGAGTCGCTGTATCTTGCGGCCCAAGAGCAGGCCAGGATCGGCGGGGACTTCTATGAGGCGGCCGACACACCGTACGGGGTCCGGCTGCTCATCGGCGACGTACGCGGCAAGGGCCTGCCCGCGGTGGGAGCGGCCGCGGCGGTGATCAGCTGCTTCAGGGAAGCCGCGTACGACGAGCCCGACCTGAGGGGCATCGTCCATCGCCTGGAGACCAGCATGACCCGCCACAGCGCCGCGTTCCCCTCCCAGGACCTGCCGGAGCGCTTTGCCACCGCTCTTATCGCCGAGATCGCGCACGGCGGCGGCCAGGTCAGACTTCTCAACTGCGGGCACCCCCCGCCGCTGCTCGTGCACCGCGCGGAGATCCACGTCCTGGAGCCCACCGCTCCCTCGCCGCCCCTCAACCTCGCGACGCTCATCGGAGACCGCTACTGCGTCGACACCGTCGCCGTCGCCCCGGGCGACCAGCTGCTGCTCTACACCGACGGCGTAACGGAGACCCGGGACCGCACCGGCGAGTTCTTCCCGCTGCCGGACTGGATGCGGCGGCAAGGCCCGGCGTCGCCCCGCGAGCTGCTCGACCGGCTTCACCGGGACCTGCTCCACTACAGCGGTGGAAGGCTCGACGACGACATCGCGGCCCTCTCCGTGCGGTGCCCGAACACCCGGGCCCAGGAGCACCCCGGGTAGGTGGCTGGAACCCGTGGGAGGGAGCTGGCGCTCCATTCGCCTTTGCCAGGGGCCCGCCCCCGCGCCGACGCCTATGGGCCGCGCCCGGCCATCCAACGGTCCGGGTCATACTCGCCCCAGCCGATGGGGCACCTGGAGCTGGCGCAGGCGCTGCTGCAGTCATGGTGCACACGCTCACATAACATCGCTGAGCGTGTCCGCCAGCCTGCGTCGGGACGCCCGCATGGCTGGCAGAGTTGAGACCGCGATCGCCCCGGCGACGGCGGCTCCGCCGAGCAGGAGCAGTACTCCCGGGGAAGGAGGCTGGGCAACGCCCGCGCCGAGCCCGCTCGATCGCCCCTGCAGGTCGATCAGCCAAGTCGACGCAAGCACGCCCAGGATGGTTCCTGTCAGGGCTGCCGCCGCAGCGATGAACCCCGTGCTTGTGACAATCACTGCGGTGATCTGGCGAGGGGTGAGCCCGATGGCTTTGAGGGCGAGAAGGTCGCGGCCATGTTCGCGAAGTCCGGCGGCGATGACGGTGGACAGTTCAGCCAGACCGATGAAGGCGAGCACTCCGACGAGTCCGATGATCACCCCGCGGGCGGCGGAGAGTTGGTCGGCGGGGTTGGTGTTCTTCCGGACCTCGAGACCTCCGTGGGAGGACTCGGCCAGGGCGGTACTCACGGTATCGGGATCAGCCGCACGCGTCAGGACCACGTTGTAGAACTCGGGCCGCAGCGAGGCGTCCCCCTCGCGAAGCGTGTCGACGGTCGTGGAGATCACTCGGCCGCCGTCCTGTGGCTCGATACTGCGGCCTACGATGTGGAGGACTTGCGGGCTGCTTCCGACGGTCATTCGGACCCAGTCACCGACCTTCGCTCCCATGAGGTCAAGAAGCCCCTGGCCCGCCACTGCTTCGTCCGAGTTCTTGATGGTGCGGCCCTCTGCGACGGTGAAGGGGTAGGGGTGCTCCGGGGTGCCCAGGCCGCGGAGCGTGATCGTCCTGGTCTGGCCAGGGACCAGCGCCGCAACTTCGACACCCGGGTGGGCCGCGGCGACGCCCGGTTGATCGGACAGCAGCCTGCGGGCCGTCGCGTCGTCGATGCCCTCCGGTTTGGCGCGAAGTTCTGCGGCAAGTCCCACGTCCTCAGGCCGGCTTTCGAAGCGGTCCAGGGTCGACCAGGCCCCCAGGGCGATCGTGATCATCAGCAGCGGGAGCGCGAGCCGTCCCACGGCCGCTGCGGCGCGCGCCGGGCGGTGGAAAGCCCCGCGCCAGCCGAGCACGAGTGCGGGCGGCGTCCTCAGCCGCAGAGCGAATCTGGCAGTTCTGGACAGTCGGCGGCCGCTCTTGATGGCTCCTCGGGCGACGGGAATAGGGGAAACGCGGCCGGCACGCCAGGCAGCCAGCCCAGTAGCTGTTGCGATGACGAGAACCGCCCCGAGTGACGTGGCAAGAAGTGCCCAGGCGTGCTGGGGTAGTTCGCGCCACAGCACCATCGCGTCCCCGATGCGTCCGGGAATCCGGGGGCCCAGCGTCTCCGTGACAATCGCCCCGAAGGCAACGCCGATGAGTGCGAAGGCCGCGTGCTCGACCAAGAATGCGCGTACGACCTGACCGGGCGTGAACCCGATGGCTTTCAGGACGGAGATGTCCCGCAGATGGCCGCGAACGCGGGTACTGATTGCTCCGGTCACCGCGAGAGCGGCAGCCAGCAATGCCCCCAGACCGAAGGAGCCAAGCAGCAATCCCAGAAGGCGGTTGTCGCCCTCGGCTTCGGACCTCGCCTCCTCCCATGTGGAGACCCCTGCAACCTGGTCGGCACCGATCAACGTAACCGCCTGCTGCGCGGCGAAATCGGTGTCCTGGGGATCGGCCAGCCGGAGTCCGACCGTCTGCCCGACACGATGGGTGTCGGGTTCGACCCGGTGAAGTTGTGAGGGCAGCAGCCAGGCAACGCCGGCCCTCACCCCACGCACGAAGCGCGGTTCTGCGGTGTCCGCCAGCCCCACGACCCGAAGAGTGGTAAACCTGCCGTCGCTGCCACGGACTCGCAGAGTGTCGCCGGGCTTGGCCCACAGCGCGTCGGCGGCCGACCGCTCGAGCACGATGCCATTGGGGACGCCGGCTTCCAGCCAGTGTCCGGAGTCAACCAGTGGGCGAGCCGCCTTGGGGGGTTCCGTTTCGGCACCGCGCAGCTCCAGTGACACCCTCGTGCCGCGGATTTCGGCGGTGGCCGGGGCAGTCGGGAAGGGCCCGGAGAAGGCTGCGACGCCATCGATGTCAGTCAGCTTCTCGGTGCGCTCGTTTGCTCGGGTATGGATCCATACGTGTGCGCCGGAGGACTCGGTGAAGATGCGCTGCCACGGGTTGGCCGCATATTGCAGGAGCGCGCCCGCCAGCAGCAGGGAGGCGATGATCCCTGCGGTAGCCAGGACGATGAACAATGCCTCGCCGCGGTTGGCCCGAAGGTCGGCGTGCGCCCAGCGCACGGTGGCCCGCATCGGTCAACCCTTGATTCTCAGGATGTCGGCGACACTGCTCGGCACATGCTCAGGCCCGCCGAGGACCGCGTCGTCGACCACTTGGCCGTCGAAGAAGCAGATCACTCGGTCCGCCGTGCTGGCAGCCCTCGCGTCGTGGGTGACCAACAGGATGGTTTGGCCGCGCTGATGGAAGCGGGTGAGCAATCGCAGGACGTCGCGGCCTCCCTTGCTGTCCAGGCTGCCGGTCGGCTCGTCGGCGAGGAGCAGGCGCGGGTGGTTGACCAGGGCACGAGCCAGCGCCACCCGCTGCTGCTCGCCTCCAGACAGCTCACCGGGCATGCTGCGCATCTTGCTCTCCAGGTTCAGCTCGGCGAGCAGCTCCTCACAGCTCGCCCTCGCTTGCCGTGGACTCTTGCCGGCCAGCAGTGCCGGGAGTTCGATGTTGTCGGCCACGGTCATGTTGGAGATCAGGTTGAAGAACTGGAAGACGATGCCGATACTGCGTCGGCGCAGCACTGCCCAGCGAGCCTCGCTCAGCGAGTCGACCTGCCGGCCGTCCAGCCAGATTTTCCCGCTGTCCGGGCGGTCCAAGCCACCCAGCAAATGCAGCAGCGTGGACTTACCCGCGCCAGAGGGCCCGGTGACGGCAACGAATTCGCCTGGCTCCACATACAGATCGACGCCACGCACGGCTCGCGCCTCGGCGCCTTCCGCCCGGTACGTCTTGACCAGACCCTGCGCCTTCACCATCGGCTGAGGAACAGCGGCAGCAGACGAAACGTCGCGGCTCATTCCAGCTCCTCCTGACAGCGTTCCAGCCAGTCGAGGTCAGCCTGTAGGTGCAGCATCGCACCCTCGATCAGCAATTGCGAGACTCGCTTGTCACGGTCTTCCGAGGCCGCGAGCCTGGACAGGTCACGCATGGCATTCAGGCAGTAGCGACGCTGCTTGTTGATCAGCCCGATCTGGTCGGCCGCCCCCGTCTCGCGGGCGAGCGCGAGCTTCATGAAGAAGTCGTCCCGCACCTTCGACTCGGCCGGCTCCTCAAACCAGTCAGCCACGGCCTCCCGCCCGGCTTCGGTGAGCTCGTAGATGCGCTTGTTCGGCCGACTGGACTGAGCGACTTCCTCCCCCTGGATCAGACCCGCGTTCTCCAGACGACTGAGAGTGACATAAATCTGTCCGATGTTGGGCTGAGAGTAAGCTGCACCCATGAGCTGCTCAAGAGCTTGCTTGAGCTCATATCCATGAGCCGGCCCCTTGCACAAGAGCACCAGCAGGGCGAGACGCACTCTGCATCTTTCCCCTCGCCGCGGATTGCGGAGGCGATTTTGACTTCCTCCGGCTTTGCTTCCTTTTTCTGCCAGCTCTGGTATCCGTAATGGCTAACAGGTATGCATAGAGCATACGCCGCGAGAGCGACGAACGCGCCACACGAAGGAGGCATCTATGCGGTGGGCGCGAGCCGCTGCTGGAGGGCTCATCGTCGGAGCCCTACTCCTCGCAGGCTGCACCGGGGATGGCGGCAGCGCGCAACGGCCCGCCGAGACCGGTCCGATGACGTTCGTGACTGGCGGTGACCTGACAGATTACCTGCGCAACGTGCTGAGCGAGTGGAACCGCTCGCACCCTGCCGAGAAGGTGAAGGTCATCGAGCTGCCGGAAGCCGCGGACGAGGTTCGCGCACAAATGGCAACCGGCTTGCGTTCGGGCAGCGGCCGTTTCGACGTGCTCAACATCGACGTCACGTGGACCTCGGAATTCGCCGCCGCCGGCTGGATCACCCCGCTCGACGCCGAACGGTTCCCGCTCGACGATTTTCTGCCTCCCGTTGTGGACACCGCCACCTTCCAGGGGGAGCTCTACGCCGTCCCCTACGTCACCAACGCGGGACTGCTCTACTACCGCAAGGATCTACTCCAGCGAGAGGGCCGGCAGCCGCCACGCACCTGGCGCGAACTCGAGAGTCAGGCGAAGTCGATCGCCCCGAAATACGGCCTCGACGGCTATGCCGGCCAATACCTTCCTTATGAAGGGCTCACCGTCAACATCGCCGAGGTCATCCAGTCTGCCGGTGGCCAGATCCTGAGCGACGAGGGGACACGGGTCACCGTCGATTCCCCCGCCGCCCGTGAGGGCCTGGACTTCCTCGCCCGCGGCGTTCGCGACGGCTGGATACCCAGGCACGCCCTGACCTTCAAGGAAGAAGAATCCCGGCGCGCCTTCCAGAACGGCGACCTGCTCTTTCTGCGCAACTGGCCATATGTGTTTGACCTGGCCAACGAGAAGGGCTCCGAGATCGCCGGGAAGGTCGGCGCCGTCCCGCTACCCGGACCGAACGGCCAAGGTTCGAGCATCCTCGGAGGCTCCAACCTCGCCATCAACGCCGACTCACCGCATCGGAAGTCGGCAACCGAGCTGATCGCCTACCTCACCAGCGAGCGCGTCCAGCGCCAGGTACTCACCCAAGGGTCACTGCCACCCGTACGGGCGGCCCTGTACTCAGACCCCGCCTTGGTGCGCAGGTTCCCCTACCTGCCGACGCTCAAGCAGAGCATCCTGACAGCCAAACCTCGCCCCAAGAGCCCGCGCTACGAGCAGGTGAGTCTGGCTGTCCAGGCAGTCGCACACGATGCCCTTGCAGGTCGGCAGACCTCCGATGAAGCCGTCGCCCGCCTGGCACGAGAGCTGCAGGCCATCGTTCGCAATGACTGAGCCCCCCACTGAGGGCTCCGGCCGACGCACGCCTCCCCGTCGGCAGCGCGGGCCCATAGTGCCCGACATTGCCGGACATAACATCTTGATCCTTCCCGTGAAGCCATTGACACACCCCCCACACCCCTACTTAACATGTATGCATAACTCCAGTTCTCGGCGAAAGAGGTGCCCCTCCACCGCCGACGCCCCACGGCCGCAGCCTCGCTCCTCCTGCGGGACAACAGGTCGATCGCAATCCATCACTCCAGTCCGACACAAGTCAGGACGGTCACGGGAAATGTATACAACCCAGGTTCAAAGTGGCCGCGCAGATGGTGTGGTGGCGCCCGAGGCCCTGATGCAGACCCTGAGCGCCCCACAGTTCCGCTACGAAATGACTTTCCGCACCGACGCGCATTCGGTCCCCGCTACCCGTCGCGCGGCCAAAGCCATCCTCGTAGGGGGCACTCCGGGTATGGAGGAGGACTGCCTCGACCGAGCACTGCTGATCATCACCGAACTGGTGGCCAACACCGTCAAGCACGCCGCCCCGTCGTCCCCTCGTGCCGAGCTCACGCTGGTGACCGACGACCACTCTCTGACGATTGCCGTCCACGACCGCGACCCGGGCCTCCCCCGTGTGCTGCCCCCCTCGCACCCCGATGCCATCGGCGGGCGGGGCCTACGCCTGGTCCACGACCTTGCTGCCGAGGTCGACGGCACCCTCGAAGTCCGCTCCGACCCTGATCGACGAGGCAAGGCCGTGCGAGTCTCGCTGCCCCTGTGACCCACCTCTTCTCAGCCTCGGGCGTGTCCACTCCCTCGACGGCCGGCCCTGCGCCACGGGCCGCTACACACTGACGTGGTAGAGGTGCGAAGGATGCCGCGGGCAGACCGTCCGCGACAGGAGGCACTGCGCAGCAATGCCGCGCCATGACCACGGCCCGCTTCTCGCGCCAGCTGATCCCGACTGCGCAAACAGTGCTCCGATCGTCCCGGAGAGTCACAGCGAGCTGCGCTCCGGCGGCCTGAACCGGACAAGAGCGAGGTGACTGCGGGCGGTGGTCTCGGCGTGGAGGGGCCGAGACCACCACCCGCAGCCACCTCACCCCAATCGATCGCTCGGCAGACTTGTATCGACCCCGGGACCGCCGGGCTACGCGGCCGCCGCCTGGTCGGCGAGCAGCAGGTCGGCCAACTGCTCCTGGGTACCGGCGTATGCCGGGTGGCTGGTGATCGTCGCGCGGTCCCGGGGACGCGGGATCGGCACCGGGATGATCGTGCGCACCGACGGCTGCGGCGGGTTGGACATGACCACGATCCGGTCGGCGAGCAGAATCGCCTCATCGAGTCCGTGCGTGACCATGAGCACCTTCTCGGTTTCCGACTCGTTGCCCCACAGCTCGACGAGTTGTTGCTGCAATCGCGAGCGGGTGAGCGCGTCCAGCGCGCCGAACGGCTCGTCCAGGAGCAGGGTGCGGGGTCCCACTGCGAACGCCCTGGCGACCGCGGCGCGCTGAGCCATGCCGCCCGACACCTGACCTGGGCGCTTGTCGCGGTGCTCCCACAGCCCGACGGCGGTCAGATATCGCTCGACCATGTCGTCGGCCTTTGTCCGAGACCAGTCCGGCCGTGCCGCGCGGACGGCCTCGCGCACATTGGCGAGAAGGCTCAGCCGGGGCAGCAGTGAGTAGTTCTGGAAGACCATCGCCCGTTCCGGACCCGGCCCCGTGACGGCCTGACCGTCCACGACGATCTCACCCGCATCCTGGCGGTCAAGCCCGCCGACCAGGTTGAGCAGCGTCGACTTGCCGCAGCCCGAGTGGCCGATGAAGGAGACGAACTCCCCTTCCTCGACGGTCAGGTCGACCCCTCGCAGAACATGCTGAGCGGCTGATCCCCTTCGGCGGAACGACTTGTGCACCCCGCGGATCTCGACGGTCACGACTGAACCTCCTCGATGGCCACCTTGCGCGAGAGCCGTACGAGGATCGCGTCAAGGATCAGACCGACAAGACCGATGAGCACGATCGCGGCGACGACCGAGCTGAGGTTGCCGGCGTTGTACGAGTCCCACACGAAGAACCCGATCCCGGAATTGCCGGAGAGCATCTCGACCGCCACGATGACCATCCAGGCGATGCCCATCGACAGCCGCAGACCAGTGATGATCGACGGCAGGGCGTTCGGCACGAGCACATGCCTCAGGTAGGCGATGCGACCGAAGCGGAAGACCCGCGCGACGTTGCGGTGATCCTGAGGGATCTCCGCCGCGCCGGCCGCGGTGTTGATCAGCGTGGGCCAGAGCGCGGTAATGAAGATCACGAATATCGAGGCCTGGGAGGCGTCCTTGAACACGGCCAGCCAGATCGGGAACCATGCCAGCGGCGACACGGGACGCAGCACCTGCACAACCGGGTTGAATGCCAACCAGGCCCGTCGGCTCGCGCCGATGAGCAGGCCGGCCAGCACCCCGACCACGGCGGCCAGAGCGAAGCCCGTGAACACTCGCTGCAGCGACGTGGCCAGCTGGAGACCGACCCCCTTGTCGTTCGGGCCGTTGTCGTAGAACGGATCCGCCATCAGGTCGATCAGCGTCCGTGCCCCGTCGAGCGGGGCCGGGACGTCGGTCGAACGGAATGCGGCCAGCTGCCAGAGCAGCACGATGATCGCGGTACCGAGCACGGCCCATCCGATACCGCGGCCCAGCTCGGCGAGCCGGCTCCCCCAGCCGCCGCTGGTGGGCGACCCGGGGGCGGCTGGGGGGCCGGGCCGCCCCGGCTGGGCGTCCGCCACAGCCGGTTCCGCCTGGTCCGTATCCGTCAGCGAGCTCGTCACAGCCGCTTCGCCTCCTCCGTCGGCTTCTTCGGGTCGAACATCGTGTTGTCGAGCTTCACGTGGAACGGGCTCATGTCGTCTCCCGGGACGTCAATGCCCTCCTTGGCCGCGACCTCCTCGTAGAGGTCGCGAAGGATGATCTCGTCAGCGATCTTGGTGTAAGGCGGCGCCTCCTTGAGGAGCCCGAAGCGCTCGTACTGGCTCAGGAACCAGATGGCGTGCCCGCGCCGCGGCGCGGAGGTCTGGCCGTCGCGGAAGAACATCATCTGGTCGCCGCTGAACTTCTTCGTGCCCAGGTCGGCCCCCAGCTCATAGCTGCCGAGCAGCCGGCCCTCGATGTCCTTGGCCGGTGCCTTGACGTACTGCGCGGCCCCGATCGTCGTCGCCGCCTTTTTCCGGTTGTCCAAGTCGTCGAGCCACTTGGCGGCCTTGAGGACCGCCCCCATCACATCGGCCAGGACGTCCTTCTTCTCGTCGGCGAACTTGGCGCCCGCGACCAGGGCCTTCTCCGGGTGGTGCTGCCAGATGTCCTGGGTGGTGATGTGGGTGAAGCCGATGCCCTGCTGGACGGCGACGGCGTTCCACGGCTCGCCGACGCAGTAGCCGTCCATGTTGCCGACCTTCATGTTGGCAACCATCTGCGGTGGCGGGATCGGAACGATCTTGACCTTCGACAGATCGGCCTTGGTGGCCTTGAGCCAGTAGCGCAGCCAGGTGTCGTGCGTACCGCCGGGGAAGGTCATGGCCAGGGTCGGCGACTTCTTCTCCAGCAGTGCCCGGGCGGCTCCCAGGTCCGCATAGCCGGCGTCGGCGAAGTCCTTCTTGAGGGTGATGGCCTGGCCGTTGTTGCTCAGCACCATGGCGATCTTGAGATCGGTGGAACCCTTGCCCGCGATCTTCGAGGCAACGGACAGAGGGAGGCTGAAGAGGGCATGTGCGGCATCGATCTGCCCGTTGAGCAGGTTGTCCCGGGTGGCGGGCCATGAGGCCTGCTTGATCAATTCGACGTTGAGGTCACGCTCGGCGAAGTACCCGAGTTCCTTCGCCATCACCAAGGGCGCACAGTCGGTCAACGCGATGAATCCAAGTCGCACGGTACGGCCGGGCTTGGCTGATGAGGTCTTCTTGTCGGCCGATCCACACGCGGTGAGGGCGCTGCCGAGCGAGGCGGTAAGGGCGGCTGTTCCAGAGAGGCGGAGGAAGCCTCTACGCCCGAGGTTGTTTTCCATGGCCAGAAGGTATGGGTGCCTGGCGACGGTGGAATTGCACGTATGTCAAGGATGTAAATCACACATCTCGCAGCCCCGTGGGCACGCTGTGTGAGGTGAACGAAACGAACCGCGACTCGTCTGGAGGGTCATGGACCGTACGGGGAGGAGTTGCATCCGCGCCGCCCAGATCCCCGCCTCGGCCCCCTCCTCGCTCCCCGCCGGCCACACAGCGCTCCTCGCGGTACCGAGGTACAGAGCATGATGCGACTCCCGGGCCTGATACCCGGCAACAGCTCTCCGGGGGACCCTGCACCAATACAGTGCGCCCGTCGAGACGGGAGCGTCATCATCGGGACCGTCACCAAACGTGGGTTCCGTGTAGTTCTCCCAAACCGTGGTGTTGGGCATTGCCTTGCACCGCCTGTCGAACAGCGGCGGGGACAGCACGCGCCGCGCCGAGTCGGCCGGGAGCGGGGGTGGCCAGCAGGCACACGGCACCGACCTCGTCCGTGCCCTGGCCGATTGGCAGCACAACCGGCAGACCGCCGAGGTGGTCTGGGAACTGCCTTTGCAGCACGCGCGAACTCGCCTCGCGGTCCGCAGGCCGCGTCATCAGCGCATGCCCCGAAGGCTGAGGCGGAGTTCAGATACATACTTGACGAGAACTACATGTTCCGCTTGCCCGTACTATCTCTACAGCAGGGCACTGTGCATTGGTTGTTGCTACCACCCCGCAGGCATCAGCCCGGGAGGCCACACACGTTTGACAGTCCCTTCACCTCCGGCCTCGAATCGAGGAAAGGCTGTACACCCCATGTCTGAGAACGCCTCCACCACCGAACTCACATCGCAGTACACCGCTCAAGTGACCGCCGACCTCGAACGCAACGCCAAGGAACAGGAACGAATCGGCGCAGAAATCGCCGCACTGCAGGAGCAGTTGGCAGCCCTCCAGCGCGACCACACCGTGCTGGTCAGCATCCAGCAAGCGATCGACGCGACACCAGCACCGGCGTCGGCTCCCGCTGAGCCTGCGGCCCCCTCCGTCAGCGCCGCGGTGCCCGCCCCCCGGAAAATGACCGCTGCTACGTCCGGCCCAGGCAAACGGGCACGGACGAAGAAGACCACCGCCGAGACGCCTCGCCCCACGGCCGGGAAGGCGGCAGCCGAGAAGCGCGCAGGCAAGGCCGCAGCCGCACAGACGGCACTGCCGACGCTCGTCGAATTGGTCCGCCGCCACCTTGCCGAGCAGAACGAACCGCGCTCGGCGGCCGAGATCGCCACAGCCCTCGGCCAGGCCCATCCCGAACGCAGCGTCAAGACAACCGTCGTGCGCACCACGCTCGAAGGACTGGTGGCCAAGAACCGGGCTCAGCGCACCAAGCAGGGCGCATCCGTCTTCTACACCACTCCTGACATGCCGGAGCAGGCCGCACCTTCACAGGCTGAAAATCAGTCAGCACAAGCTGACGCCTGACCCGCCGCGGCAAAGCCCTACCGGACTTCGTCCCCCGGCAGGGCGCCGAGCGATCTGCCGCGAGGCGGGCCCGCATCCCCTCACGCGGATGCCCGCTTCTCATGAAGCGACATTCGCCCCTGCAGGGGCCCGGGTTCACTCCTGCAGGTACGAGGTCTGGCCCTCATCGCGGCGACGGCGCTTGTTGGAGCGCCTCACCAGTTCGCCCGCCGCGATCGTCGCGGTCGCCACGACGCGGACCCATCGGGGGCCGCCCCTCGCCGCCCACACCACGCAGACGCACCCCGCGATGACGAGCAGCAGGACGCCAAGCAGCACAATGATGGTCATGGGCCTTCCCTCCTCTTAGCCTGTACGCATCGATCTTCTCAGCCGGAGGGCGGCGCCGACACTCGGGGTTAGCGACTGGGAGGCCACCGCTCCCTTCTACTGGGGCCGTTGGGACGCAGCGACACACAAGCACCATGTGGCCAGCCAGCCGAGCAACGAGGAAGCTGTAGCTTTCTTCGTGGCCGGGTGTGCCTTCAATCCGGAAACCACTCGTGCGGCGCTCGCGGGCTGCGAGGCACCAGTCCTGCTGCTCGCCGGAGAGTTCGACGTGAACAGCCCCCTCGGTCGGCGGCCGAGTTCGCGGCTCTGTCCCCCGATGCCACGCTCGTGGTGAAGCCGGGAGCGGGTCACTACCCCTGGCAGGAATCCGACCAGCCAAATGCATCATTTTCATCACATGATCGGTCCCGCAGCCAACCTCGTCACCTGAAACGCCCTCCTCATGCGCGGGAGAGGAAAGGGCGTTGACTTGATGGACGAAAAGCGGGCGATGTCCCGGCGGTCGGTGCTTCGCACGGCTGCTGCTGTGGGGCTGGGTGCGAATGCCGCGCCCGCGGCCGCCTTGGTGGCCGCCGAGACGAGTCGCAAGCGGGCGCAGGAGGGGCCTGAGGGCGGGGTGCACCCGGTAGCGTCGTTCCCACCTGTCGACCCCATATCCGCAACCGGGCGCCCGTTCATCTGGTTCGAGCCCCACCAGGACGACGGCCTGCTGTGGGCGTGGAAGATCTTGACGCATCACGCGCTCGCCGGGCGGGAGGTACATGTCGTCCTCGCCACGGACGGATCCGCCTCAAGGGTCCGGCGCGCGCTGAACGGCGAGGTGTCCAACAAATACTGGGGCCGTCACTATCCGGAACGCGAGGGCTATGGCCATCTAACCCCCATGAGCCCGAACGCCTTCGCCAAAGCCCGGGACAGGGAGCTGAAGGCGGCATGCGGCCCCCTCGGCATCCTCCCGGAAAATCTGCATCTGGAACTGGACTGGCGGCAGCCGAAAATCGACGTCCACAGAGCGCGGGAACTGATCACCCGCTACGCCGGTCTGTACCCGAACGCCGAGCTGTGCACGATGTGGTGGGGCGACACCGATCCGTGCCATTCCACTCTCGGCAGAGCCCTGCGGCAGCTTCACCTCGCCGATCCGGTGCGGTTCCCGGACTGCCGATGGGCGGTACGCCGCAAACAGGGCCCAACGGCGCCCGGGGCCGTCCAGTATCAGATCCCTCCGCAGTTCGCGGCGACCGCACAACAGATGGCGAAGAACGCGTGCCTCGCCTACAGCTCGTGGGCACCGGGCGAGACGGAGGACGACGGCATGTACGCCATCGGGCTCCATTCGGTCGGCTCCGACCTCGCGGCAGTCAAGCGCGGCGAACCCAACTGGATCGTGGAAACAGCATGATCGGGCTCCGTGAGAACCCGGCGTACCGCGCACAGGCGACGGTCTCCTCGGGAAGCCGGAAGTGAGCTTCACGCGCGGGACGGTGTGGCCGACCTTCTGAAGCAACTCGAAAGGCAGTTCTGGCAATGGCCGAGAACTAGCGTCCCGTCAATTGCTGCCGTTCGTCAGCTGGTTGAGGGGACCGTCGGTCAGGGTCGCCTGCTGGTCCGGCACGACCGGGAGCGGAGCCAGGGTCTCGGGCCGGATGAGTCCCGTCTGGCCGAGGACCGCGGCCTGGTCCCAGTAGATGTGCTCGCTCGAGATCAGGGAGCCCTCGAAGGACACGATTCCGATGACGGCGATGCTGACGGGCCGGCCGGTGGGGGCGACTCCCGGAAGGATCCAGGGGACCTCGATGTCGTGGGTGAAGGAGACGAGCATTTCGTCGACGATGCGGTTGTGGCCAAGGGTGCGGCTCAGCGTCGTGATCGTGAAGTCCTGGGGGTTCTGTCCGATGAACCAGCGCCGGTAGAAGTCGCGTACGGGTTCCCGGCCGCGGGCGCCCATGGCTGTGGGCACATGGAGCACCACGGGCGTGTCCGTCATCGTAGCCATGGTCGCGTCGACGTCGAGCGTGGTGAACTCGCTGCTGGTGTGGAGCTCCCAGATCCGTTCGAGCTCCGAAGGTTCAGGGACGGCCATCATCAGAGGTTTCCTCCGGTTTCCATCCCCAGGCGGTGAGCATGCCCGGCGAGAGAGCGGCGCAGTCGGGCGAGTCCAGGTAGCGGATCGCCGCGTCGATGGTCGGCCCGTCGGCCAAACCCGTGGCCGCGATCGCGTCCCGGGCTCGGTCCCATGTGCCGGCCCAGAAGCGGCTGATGGGGCTGCCGGGCAGCAGGGGTGGCACATGGATCTCGGCCGCTACGGATTCGAGGCCCACTGCCCGCAGCAGCTCGGGGTATCCCGGCACCCAGGAGATGTCTGTGCCGATGGTGTCCTTGAGTCCCTGCCACATGGCTCGCATCACCTGCGTGTACGGGGTGGTGGGGGCCGTGGCGGTGGTCAGGTCGACCGCGTCGCTGAGGACCAGTACGCCGCCGGGAGCGACCAGGGATCCGAGCTTGTTGAGCATCTCCTGCCTGGAGCGCAGATGCATGAGGACGAACCGGGCGTGGACCAGCTGGAACTGGCCCGGCACGAAGTCCGGGGCGGTGATGTCCGCCTCGAGTGCGGTGAGTCCGGGCAGGGGGTGGGCCGTGAGGAAGCGCACATCGCGGTCGACGGCGACAACGGCCGTGACATCGGCCTGGCGCAGGAGGAGGCGGGCGACCGTGCCCGTTCCCGCGCCCACGTCCAGGCAGTGCCAGCCCGGGCCGGCGCCCAGCTTCATCAGCCGCGTCAGGGTGGCATCGTCGTAGGTGAGTGCGCCGAGGTCGATGCGGTCGTCCTCGCCTGCCTGTTCCGGTCGGAACACCGCCTCGCCGTAGCGGCCGCCGCGACGGGTGTCACCGCCTTCGCCGCCTGGCTGCCTGTTCATTTCCTTGCCGGGACTGCGACGAAGGTGGTGTCGAGCCCGTCGAGGACTTGCTGGTCGAACAGCGATCGCGTGGCCGCAGCGATCATGCGAACAGCGGTGGGCGGCCAGGCACGGCGTCGTGCGTCGCGGTCGCTAGGGGCGATCTGCCAGGCGGTGAGCGCGCGGTCACCGTACTCGGCGACACCGCGGTTGATGAGCTCCAACGCTCGCTCGGCGTGCTTCTGGGACAGCGGGTCGTCGAACAGTTTCATGGCCGAACCTCTTCACCGAGCGGGGCAGCACCGAGCGGCTCCTTTCCGGGCCGTCGCCCCATCGATCCTCCACGGGCCGGTGCCCGCACGGCCGAGGCGCGCCGTGCAGGGGGCCAACCGGTCTAGAGCATCACGTGCTTGACCTGCGTGTTCGAGGGCGCTGCACATGGGGATCTTGCGGGTGAACACCCACGGCGGTCCGCGGTCCAGACACCGGCCGCCAGGCGGTACCGCACGTCGCTGGCGAGCCGGAGAGCCTCGGACTCGTCGGTGCGGGTGCGCACGGTCGATGCCATGAGGCCCTGTTGCTGCGCAATCTGCTCGTCCCGACCGGTGGCACCCCCGATGCCCAGCAGCGGATGCTCGGTCGGACGATGCAGGCGCTGTACGACGACGCCATCCTGCAGGGCCCGTTGCTCGTACCGGACGCGCAGAGCAACAGCGTGGCTATGGACGGCGACGATCAGGCGACACCCTTCTTGGTGGCGCTGCACTGGTAGTTCTTGCCTTCCCTCGTGTAGCAGAGCTGAAGCCAGACGGTGGTGCCCTCGCGAATGCTGAGGTGCTTGTCCTGCCCCTTGTTCTCGCCGTTGGCGTACACAGACACCTTGTTTCCGCCCCACGTCAGATAGGCGCGGGCGCCGATGCCGTCGGCCTTGTAGTCCCCGACGTGGAGCGTATTCGTCCCGTGGTACCAATACGCGGCGGACCGGGAGGTGCGGATGACCGCGGTCGCTCCCATGGCCTCCGCCGCCATGGACGTGGAGGCGCAAATTCCGGTCATCGCCAGGGCAGCGGTAGCCGCTAAAGCAGTCTTGCGGGCGGTATTGCCGAATGTCATGAAGGCCCTTCCGAAGGATGTCAGTCGCACATTCCCGACAGGGAGCCACGATGCCTGCCCACGGGAGGCGGGCGCACCATCCGGAGGTCGGAAACCCGGGCTCCGTCCTACACCGAACGGAGGAGGCTCCGTTCACTGATGGCGGCTCACCAAGTTCAAGGGATCAATCGGAGTATTCAGGGGCATTTGACCCTAGGGTGGGGGTTGTGAACGGCCACCAGCGAGTGCGGGACGACGAGGGAAGCGTGGCCCGACTCCTCGCGCTGTCGGACGGCGTGTTCGCCATCGCCATGACGCTGCTGGCGCTGGACATCACGCTGCCCGCCGGGTTGGACCCCGCCGGTTTCGAGCACGCGCTGGGGGATGTGATGCCCAACGTGTGGGCGTACGCCCTCAGCTTTCTGGTCATCGCCGCGTTCTGGCGGGGCCACCACCAGATCTTCCGGTACACGCGGGAGGTGGATGGGACAGTCATCAGACTCGGGCTGCTGACCCTGGGGCTGATCGCCCTGATGCCCTTCCCTACCACCCTGCTGGCCGAGTACGGGGACCAGCCGCAGTCAGTGGCCGTCTACTCCGGCGCCGTCGCAGCCATGGGTGCCGCACAACTCGCGCTGACAGTCGTACTGTGGAAGCGCCCGTGGCTGAGTAGCACGGCCCTTCCCGGTCCCGTCGCGCGCAACGATGTGGCCGATCTGGCGTCGACGGTGCTGGTCTTCGCCGTCGCCGTGCCGCTCGCCTTTGTCTCCCCGACCGGCGCGAAGCTGTGGTGGGCGGTGCTGATCCCGGTCAAGTCGGTGACCGGCAAGCGGGGCAAGCGCCTGCGCTCCGCAGCCCAGCAGCTCGGCGCCGAGTAGGACTACGTTAGGTCGGCGTGGGTCTGGGTGGGCTGTTCCGTTCGTGACTGCCCGGCTCGTCCGCGTCGGGCGGATCAACACGTCCGCTCGGTCCACTCCCGCTGGGAGATCGCCCGGTTGATGCGGTCGGCGACCTCAGTCTTCGCCGCCGCGTCCAGCGTCTCCGGCAGTCCTCGGAAAGTGGCGGGCAGCACGTCCAGGAAACCTCGGATCTCCTCGCCGGTCCGGACCGTCATCAACAATTCGCACCGCCACTGCGGCGACACCTCTGGCCGGTGACTGAGCTGATGCACCAGCATCGGAAATAGATGGTGCACCGCCGTGGCTGCAAGGTGCTCCCGCAGCCAGTCAACCGGAAGGCGCCGGCTGAAGCCCAACCGCGCGGCCTCCTCCTCCTGATTCCTGAGGCTGGTGTTCTCCGGCTCGGGCACGACGACTCCTCCTGGTACGAGTGTTGGTGCCGGAGCCTACCCACCTGCGACGACGCGTCTATATGTCGGGAGGCGATGATCACCTGAGAGACGCCACATCGGCACCGTCACCACCCCGGAACGGCGAGGCATCTTCGCTGTTCGCCGCGGCGGCCGGTACCAGACTGGGACTGCTGCCGCGCGAGCCACGACGTCCCCGGGCGGCGGCCCTCGCCGAGCGCAGGCGCGTGCGGCGGAGTCTGTGCCGGACAGCAGGCGTCAGGCGGTGGGAACGGATGCGACCTTGTTGGACATCGGCAGCACGCATCAGCGTTTGAGGGAGTCGGCGTCTCCCATGACGATCACCGGTTGCTGGTCGGGATCGAGCGTGAGCAGCAGTTCCTTCATGTGTTTTCGCGCCAGGCTCACGCAGCCGTGCGTAGGCCCACCGTGGTCGACATGCAGCCAGATGCCGCCGCCCTTGTCCGCGCCGAGCGGGCGGGTCCAGTCGCGGGGGGTGGTTCCGGCTTTGCGGTTGTAGTTGATCGCGACGACGTAGTCGAAGGAGCCGGCGAGCGGCTCGCCCTCGAAGCCCGTGCCGCCGATGGTGAAGCCCCGTGACTGGTCGTACGGCAGCTTGGTGCCGGGATCGTCGAGCAGCCCACCGGCATCGGTGAGGGTGAACACGCCGATGGGAGAGTGGAGATCGCCGGCTTGGTGGTCGTCCGTCCAGCCCTTGAAAGCGTTGTGCGCGGGCCAAGTGGCTCCCGGCTCCCAGCCCGCGCTCGTGCGCCGGTACAGCACCACCTGCGACTTCGGGGAGTCCTTGCCCCGGCCGGTGACCAGGACAACCTGCCGCGCGTTCTTGGGGATTTCGGCCAGCGTCTGGGGGCCGAGGCCCGGCAGCTGCGCGGGGACGGATGCGGCGGTCGCTTCGGTGTCGGCCGGGGTTTGGGCTGGGTCGTGCCGGGGGCGCCGGACGCCGTCCCTGGTACGTCGAGCGCACCGATGGCCGCCGACGAGGTGTCGTCAGCTGTTCCTGAGTGCATGTCCCCGCATCCGGTGAGGGTTACGGACAGGGCCAGGACGGCGGCCGGAATTCGCAGTCGGTTCAGGCCCGGAGTTATGGAGGCGGTCGCTTGACGGTTCCCGAAGGGCGCACGGGGACGCCGTCGCGGGGAGCGACTGGTTGATGAAGCCATGTCGTGAGCCTTGATGAGACACGTCAGGAACTTGTCAGCTCCGGCACGCAGGGCAGACGAAGGGCAACGCTCGCGGCAGCATCGGGTGTGCTGCGAGGGGGGATGCCGGTAGCAGATCGCTTCAGGCATCCCTTCCCGCACCGTCCGCCTCAGCGTGCGGAGCCCGCCTTCCACTGATCCCACGCCATGTTCCAGCCGTTGAGGCCGTTGTCGGGGGCGATCGTCTTGTCGTTCGAGTTCTGCACCACGACCACGTCACTGACGAGGGAGTGGTCGTAGAACCAGGCGCCGTCCTGACTGGGGTCGCCGCCGCCCCGGGCGTCGTTCAGCCCCACGCAGCCGTGGCTGATGTTGGACCGGCCGAACACCGAGTCGGGAGGGTCTTGATTCTGTTCGCCGAAAGCGCCCTCGGCACCTTTGACCCCCGTCGATGCGGATGCTGACAGTGACGGTGGAGTGGGCCTTCCAGTACTGCTGCGGACGGAAATCGAGGCGCTGCGTGCCGAACCAGTGACCGACGACGGGCTGTCCGCTGCTGGAGCTGACCTCGATGGCAGCCTCGACGGCCTGGTGGCCGCCAACGAAGACGGACGCGAGGTGCCCATGTCCTCTTGTCCGGGGAGAGTTCGCCGCCAACGGTCCGGCCGGCCGCAGTGGCGAGGGACAACTTGGCGACCGTCGGCGGCGTTCAGGCCGAACGACCGCGCGAAGGCGCCGCCGGCCGATGCCCGCGAGGGCCGGGGCGGGGCGGGTTCGGTGCATGGGGTCTCCGTCGTACGCGTTGAGTGGCGTAGCCCACCGAGTGGAGGGAACCCAGCCCCAGGTACGAGTGGTGGGTTCGGCGCTGTTCGCATGACTCATCACTCGCGCGACTCATCGGGGCGGGCGCCACCACTGCCGTGGCTGCGGCCCGGCCGCAGCTCTTCGGCTCGCCGTTGCCGCCCCACCCGGCAGCTGCCCGGCGTGATGGCAACGCCGAACGCGACCAAGGGCAGCGCCAGCCTGGCGCACGCATATCAGGAACTTGTCAGGGTGTGGGAAGGCCCGCACATCGGCCTGACGTCGATCCCGCGCGCTTAGAGTCAGTGGCGTGTGCGCACATATTCTGGTGGCGGAAGACGATGAAATGCAGGCCACCCTCATACGCCGGCTGCTGCTTCAAGAGGGTCACACCGCAGTCGTGGTCCACGACGGCCGGGCCGCGATCGACGAGGCCCAGAGCCGCAGACCCGATCTGGTCGTCCTGGACCTGATGCTGCCCAGGGTCGACGGTTTCGGCGTGTGCCGCGTGCTGCGCCGGGACGGGGACGTACCCGTTCTCATGCTCACCGCCCGCTCCACCGAAGACGACGTGCTGCTCGGCCTCGAACTCGGCGCGGACGACTACATGACGAAGCCGTACAGCCCACGGGAGCTGATGGCCCGCATACGCACCGTGCTGCGCCGTTCCATGGCCCCCGCGCGGAACTCCCCTTTGCAGCGCGCGGGCTGTATCACTGTCGATCCCATAGGGCACCTGGTGACCTGTGACGGCAACCCCGTTACCTGCACCCCTGGCGAGTTCGCCATCCTCCACGCCATGACCGCAGAACCCGACCGCCTGTTCTCGCGCCGTCAACTGCTGCAGTACACCCGCGGCCACGACCGCGCCTCCACCGAACGCGCCATCGACGTACACATCATGAACCTGCGCAAGAAGATCGAGCCCGACCCGCGCAGACCCGTGCGGCTGCTGACGGTCTTCGGCGTCGGCTACAAACTTGTCGACGGCCGCCATGACGCCTAGTCCTCGTATTCCCTGGCGCAAGAGCCTGCTCGTACGGCTTGTGCTCACCTCCATGGCGATCACCGTCGTCTCCGTGGGCGCCACGTCCTGGCTGGCCGTGGAGACCACCACGCGTGCCATCCAGGAGGAGCGCGGTCAGGTGCTCTCCGACGACACCGACATCCTGCGGCAGCTCAGCGGCTTCGCCGCGACCCACGCCGACTGGGACGGCGTGCACACCTTGGTGCGCACGCTGTCACACACCATGGGCCGGCGCATCGCCCTGACGACCGAGACCGGATACACCATCGCCGACTCCGCCGCCCCGGGTACCGCCCTGCCCGCCCGCGCCTCGGCCACCGTCGAGCCGCTGAACACCGACACGTACACCGAACCGGGGGCCCAGCTCGCCGGGATCGACCCGCGGGCGGTGGGACCGTATCTTCTCCCCGCGGCCGAACGGGCACAGGTGAAGGCGGCCGCCGAGAAGCGCCTGGCGTGCATGCGGCGGGGCGGAAGCAACGGCAGCAGTCGCCAGAGCCCCAGCGGCCGCACGGTGGTCATACCCCACGACGGGGAGGCATCCGTGCCGTTGCCGTGCGCCGACGCAGAACTCACCACGGCCACGCGCACGGAGGAGAAGGCACTGCGCGAACTCAACGCCCTGATCGTTTCCTGCCCCGGTCTCGAGCCGTGGCGAGGAATCCCGGTGGCCGCAGCAGGCACTGATTTTGTTCCCGGCTCCAACGCCCAGGCGAGCGACATAGCCCGTCGGCTGGGCGGCGGCCAGCGGACACAGAACTGTGTCGAGAGCGCGCGCCGCGCACAACTCGACCCGTACGTAGCCCCAAGGGCCAGACTCTATCTGGGCAGCCAAGGCCAGCAGCCTGCGGGTTTCGACCTCTCCCCCGCCAACAAGGCCAAGATTGTCGGCGTCACGGGGCTCGTCCTGGCCATCACCGTCGCCTTGACCGCAGTCGTCGCGATCCGCCTCGTCCGTCCCCTGCGCGCACTGACGGCCGCAGCCCAGCAGCCACCGCAGCGGCACGCGCGTGTTGCCGTCACTACCAAGGACGAGACCGGATACCTCGCCGCCGCCCTCAACGATCTCACCGCGCGCCGCGAACAGATGGAAGCCCAGCGCAAGGCCATGGTCAGCGACATCGCCCACGAATTGCGAACCCCGCTGACCAATATCCGCGGCTGGCTGGAAGTCACCCGCGACGGGCTGCTCGCCCCGGACCCGGACCTCATCGCTTCCCTGCACGACGAAGCACTGCTGCTCCAACACATCATCGACGATCTGCAGGACCTCGCGGCCGTCGACTCCGGCACCCTGAGGCTGCACCGCGAGCCGGTGGACGTGGCCGAACTCGCCGCCCAGGTAGTGTCCGCCCACAGCACCCGCGCCGAGGTCTCGGGCATCCGCCTGTCCACCCGCACCGACCCCGGTCTCTGGCTGGATGCCGACCCTGTGAGGATGCGCCAGGCACTGGGCAATCTCCTCGCCAACGCGCTCCGGCACACCCCCCAGAACGGCACGGTCACGCTCACCGCCAAGCAGACCGGTGACTTGGCGGTGCTCACGGTGGAGGACACTGGCGGCGGCATCGCGCCCGAGGACCTCCCCCACGTCTTCGAGCGTTTCTGGCGGGCCGAGAAGTCGCGCAGCAGGCGCACCGGCGGCAGCGGACTGGGCCTGTCCATCGTCCGCCAGCTCGTCGAGGCGCACGGTGGAACCGTCACCGCCGACAGCGAGCCCGGCGCCGGGGCGGTGTTCACCATCCGGCTTCCCCGCGCAACGGAGCCGGAGCGCCTCTCGCCATGAAGTTGCCTCGACGCCGATATGTGTACACCGTCTGCTGACGGCCGACGGTAGCCTTCTGCAACACGCTTTGGACCGGTCCGGTGCAGCACCGTCAACGCCGTTGAAAGGCAAGGCGGTTGTGGCCGATCGGGGCTGGGTACCTCACCGGGATCCAATGAAGGAGTGCAGGAGGGGGTCCGGAGTGAAGAGGAGTAAGGCGGAGTTGGGGGGCGGAGGGTGTCAGTGACAATCGGCGTTTTCTCGCGGCCTGTCGAGAGACGGGGTGACAGACATGAGTGACCGTTACCCAGAGCTTGTCGTATCCCCGGACAAGAGCCGTTTCGGCCGCGTGGCACTGGCGATCGTACCGGCCGCCATCCTGCCGGGCATCGGCTTGACGCTCATGCTCGCGGGCGGGCGCGGCACCAGTGAGGGGCTCGGGCCGACGGCCGTACCGGCGGTCATCGTCCTCGTCGCGCTCCCGTTCCTGTGGTACGTGACCTACGCAGTCCTGCACACCATGAACTCGTACGTGTCACTCGTGGACGGCATCGTCCTGGTGCGCAACTGGGCGCGGCGGCTGACCATCATCGAAGGACCCGGCTTCCTGGTCCGGACACATATCGACTCGAGCGGCATCGCCGGAGCGGTGATCATCGTGGGTGACGACCGTGCCGCCGTGATGCTCAATCCGCGGCAGTGGCGTGCAGCCGAACTCGACAGGGTGTGGCGTAAAGCGGCTCTTCAGGAGCAGCCCGGGGGCATGCCGACTCCACGTGAGCTGCGGGGGCGTTACCCGACGATCCGGATACCTCTCTACATCCGGCACCCCGGCATCGTCTACACCTTCTGGACCATCCTTGTCATTCTCTACATCGGAGTAGTGGTCAACGTCTTCGCCCGCATCTGAGGGGGCCGCGAACCGGACGCCGGCGAGGTGTCCGCGGCCCCCCGCGCGCCCGGACGACGCAGGGGCGCAGCCGCTCGGCTGCGCCCCTGCTCACGCCGTACGAGCTCGTGGCCTACTCCGCGGGCGGAACTGCGGTCGCATTCGATCACTGAACAGACGGGAACTACTCGTCTAGAGTCAGGGCATGACGGAGGCACCGGCCCATGACCGCGGCATGCGGTCCCGCGACCTGATTCTCGACACCGCCACCGAGTTGATGTCGCTGCACGGCTACGCCGCCACCTCCATTTCGATGATCTCCGCCGCATGCAATCTGCCCGCCAGCTCCATCTACTGGCATTTCGGCAGCAAGGACGGCATCTACGTCGCGGTGCTCGAACGCGCCAGGATCGCCTTGTTGGCGGCACTGCCCCCGGTTGAGGTACCCGGCGCAGACGTTGCACAGCGGCTGGACAACTTTCTGAAAGCAGTCAGAGACGGATTCCAACGCCACCCGCACGGGCTGAAGCTGCTGCTTGGACTGGGCATGTTGCAGCAGAACGCCAGCACGGCGGCCGTGGCCGAGTTGCACCACTACCGAGCCGCCCTGACGGCATGGACGCAGGACTCCCTGAGCGTAGTCTTCGATCTGTCCGACCGCCCTGAAGTGCGGCAGGAACTCGCCCGCTTCACCCTCAGAACGGCGAGCGGAACCGCCATCGCCCGGTGGTTCGATCCCACCACTGCCCTGGAGACAGAGCCGCTGCGTGTCGCGTTGCTGGCCCTCGCGGCACACCACGGCGTTCCCCTGGGGATGGCATCCACGGCGGACTCGAGTCCTGGACGTGTCGCGAACCGGTAGGCCCCGCCGGGGCAGACACGCTTTCCCGTACCGCAACGCCCGGCGCCCGTCCTGGCGAGACGTGCCCGTCAGGAGGTGCTGGAGGGCTGCCAGAAGGCGCAGCGGTGGTCGGCAGCGAAGCCGGTGGTGGGAGCGGGCCGGTCCGGGGCCAGCACCTGGATACGGTCGTGGTCGGGGGTGTAGCGCGGCCAGATGGGGGCGCCCGGCCCGTTGGGGTCGCCGGTGGCGGCGAACCTGGCCCAGTAGCCGGCCATCGTGGCGGACAGTTGACGCTGGGCGGCAGTCAGGGGTGGCAGGGCATCCGTCGGGAACAGGTAGGCCAGTTCCGCGGCGTGGAAAGCGCCCTGAGGTGTGTGCGGCGCCGGGATGAACGGCGGTGCCTGCGGATCGCTGAACTCGTAGGCGTAGACGCGCGTCCGGCCGCTGTACAGGCGGCTGTCTGCTCTCGCCGGGCAGGCGAACCGCTGGTCGGTGGCGACGGCGGAATAGGCCAGGTTGGGCGAGGGGTACGCGGAGGCACGGTAGGTGTCCAGGACGGCGTCCGCCCGGGCGGGATGCTGCAGCCTGATCAAGGCGGCGTAAGTCTGGGGCGTGAGTGGCCCGCCGCCGAGCAGGTCCACGTACAGGGCTGTGAAGTACCGGTACTCGTCGTGGGTGCTGCCGCTCAGTGTCGGGACCGCGTTCACCCGCCCCGCAGCCCATGCCTCGCGTGGCGGGATGGGAAGTATGCCCGGCCCGGTGTTCGCTGCCCACAGGGACGCGGCCCCGGGGGCGCCGCGGATGAGCTCCGTGGTGGGAAGGGCGCGCATGCAGGCCGCTACGCGGGACGGTTCGGCGCAGCCGACCGAGGCCGCGAAGCTCTGCCCTTTCTTCTCGGCCGCGGCCAGGGTGAGCGGGGTGAGAGCGTCGTCGGCCACGCAGCTGCCGCTCTGCTGGACGGCTCGGTGGAACAGGCCCTTTGCGGTCGGCGATGTGATGTGGAGGCAGGTGTCGACGGACCCGGCGGACTGGCCGCCGAGGGTAACCCTGTTCCGGTCGCCACCGAACGCGCCGATGTTGCGCCGTACCCAGCGCAGCGCGGCCTGCTGGTCCATCAGGCCGTAGTCACCCGAGGCATGCTCCGCGCTCTCGTCGGACAGGGCAGGGTGGGCGAGAAACCCCAGAGCTCCCAGACAGTAGTTGACCGTGACCACGACCACGCCCCGGGCGGCCAGCGCCGCGCCGTTGTAGTCGCTTCCGGCGCCGTAGGTGTTGCCGCCGCCGTGCAGCCACACCAGCACGGGCCGGGACCTGCCGCCGGTGCGGGCCGGGGTCCACACATTGAGGTACAGGCAGTCCTCCGAGGTACTGCCGGTCCGGTTGGAGTCACCGGGCAGGACTGGCCCACCGTCCGGGAGCAGCGTCAGGGGTAACTGGGGGCAGGGGCTGGCCGGCGCGGTGGCGTTCCGTACGCCGGACCATGGTGCGGTCGGCTGGGGCGGGCGCCAACGAAGCTCTCCTGTCGGGGAGGCGGCAAAAGGGATGCCCTGGAATACCCGGCCGCCGTTGAGACCGGCCGCCCCGCGCACCGAGCCGTGCGCGGTGGCCACAACCAGGGGGTCGGGGCCGGAGTCGGCGGAGGCAGGCGGGGGTGTCGCAACCGACAGCAGCAGGGCCGCGACGGCGGTCGCGGCGCGGGTGGCGGTACGGCGCACGCTGCGGGATCTCATCGGTCTCCTTCGGTTTCCTTGAGGTCTCCTTCGGCGGCGGGAGGCACCGCACGGTCAACGCGTATGTGATGCCCCATGGCAGCCGGGTTGCCGGTGTCACTGCTTGTGCTCGTAGGCGCCGATATCGCAGGCGGCGCCCTGGGGACGGGTGATGCCGCGTTGGTCGGTAGCGGGACAGTGGGCGGCTGCGTCGAAGGCGGGACTGCCTTGCAGCAGCGCACTGGTGTCCGTGGGCCCGCCGTTGTCGGCGAGAGGGCCGACCAACGGGGTCCGGCTTGGCAGGTCGCCCGCGGCGGTGAGATGGCAACTGCCGTCACCGTCCATGTTGTGGCCATGCGATGCGATGTCGGCGAAGGCTTTCTCGCAGTCACCGGACGTGCCCTCGCCGGCGTTGCCTGCGACGATCGAGTTCTGCAGGGTGAGATGTCCCAGGGGCAGATCGAGGATGTCTCTGATCGGCGCAGGCAGGCTGTCCAGGTAGGCGGGGGCAATATTGATTCCGCCGCCCCCGTGGGTCGAACTGTTGCCGGTGATCGTCGAGTTGAGGAACTCCACCGTCCCCAGGCCACGGATGTCCACGCCTCCGCCGTAGCCACCCAGGCTGCCGGGACGGTCGCCGGGGTCGGTGACGTGGTTGTCGGCGATTGTTGAGTTGATGACTGTGCCGCTGTCGTCGAACCTGATGCCTCCGGCTTCTCCTGCGATGTTCCCGCTCACGGTGCTCTCGATCAGGTTGAGGTGCGAATCAGGGGTGTTGAAGACGCCACCGCCGTATCCGGCGGAGTTCCTGGTCACGGCAACCCGCCTCAGTGTCATGTTCTTGTCGTTGGCGATGCCGCCGCCACCGGTGTCGGTGATGGGAACTTCGCGCTGCTTGGCGACTCCTCCGGTGATCGTGAGGTCGGACAGCCGGGTGTCCGCTCGCATGCGGAAGGCCCGGTCGATGCGGTTGGCGTCGATAACCGTGGCACGGGTGCCGGCCCCAAGGATCGTGGTGGGCGCGTTGACGTTCAGGTCGCCGGTGCTCGGGTCGGGGTGCGAGCCAACAACCAGCAGGGGGTTGGGCGGGATGGTCAGCCGGTAACGGCCGGCGGGCAGCGTGATTGTGCTCCCCGGTCTGGCGTTTGCGGCCATCACTGCCGCGCGGAGGCTGCACGTACCGGTCGCGGTGCGACAGAGCCCGTCCGACGGGTCGGCGTCCACGGCGTCGGAGGTCGTGTCCACGGTGAACCCGGTCGGTCCGGCGGCTTCGGCCGCAGCGACGGAGGCGGGCGTGCCCCAGTTCGCCGCCATGGCGAGTGCCACAGTGGCGAGCGTGCCTAAGGTGGTTCGGTTCCTCATCTGGTGAACTCCTGTCCGCGAAGGAATGCTGACTGGCGCTCAAACCGGCGAGTTCTGCCGGGAAAGGGCGGACGGACGCGATCCGACCGGCACGGGCGGAGGAAGACCCCCGGCTCGCCGATGGCCCCGCCGAACACCGCTGCGCACGCGGCCCGAGATCAGGTCGTGCCCACCGAACTGCGCGTCAACCCTGCTGCGCAGGCAGGACGAAGCGCTCTCAGCGACACCCCTGCTTCTCTGTAGCGAGCGTTCCATTCAGAGTCACTGATGTCTACAGGGCTGACGGAGAAAGACCGCGCAAGGCTTGTCGGTCATCGGTTGTGCCCCCGCTGAGCGGCACTGGGCGGCCGCCGGTCTTGGGGAACCCCATAGAGCGGATGGGCTGGATGCGCGGGTCGTCGCTGCGTCTGCGTCGTGCCGGACGATTTACAGCCCCAGCAGTGGCTGCTCGGTCCAGACGGTCTTCCCCTCGCGGGTATAGCGGGTGCCCCAGCGCTCGGTCATCTGGGCCACCAGGAACAGGCCACGCCCGCCCTCGTCGGTGGTGCGTGCCCGGCGCAGATGCGGTGAGGTGTGGCTTGTGTCGGTGACCTCACAGATCAGAGATCGTTCGCGGATGAGTCGCAGGGTCACGGGGCCGCTGGCGTAGCGGTAGGCGTTGGTGACCAACTCGCTGGCGATGAGCTCGGTGGTGAAGGTCAGGTGCTCCAGGCCCCATTCGGTCAGCTGGGCTGTCGTCAGTGTCCTGGCCTGGGCGGCGGAGGTCGGGTCCAGCGGAAGTCGCCAGGAGGCGACGTTCTGCGGGGGCAGCACACGGGTGCGGGCAATGAGCAGGGCGATGTCGTCGGCGGGGTGAGCGGGTACGAGGGAGTCCACGACCGCCTGACAGGTCCGTTCCAGGGGGTCGGCGGGGCGGGTGAGCGCCGCGCACAGCCGTGCCAGACCTGTGTCGAGATCGATGTGGCGTTCACCGATGAGTCCGTTGGTGTAGAGGGTGAGCAGGCTTCCCTCGGCCAGTTCGATGTCCCGTGACTCGAACGGCAGGCCGCCCAGGCCGAGCGGTGGGCCGGCGGGCAGCTCAAGCAGGCTCACCTCTCCGTCCGGGGTGGTCACCACCGGTGGCGGGTGGCCGGCGCGGGCGGCGGAGCACAGCCGGGAGACCGGGTCGTAGAGGGCATACAGGCAGGTGGCGCCGATGACCTGTTCGCCCACGGGCCGTTCCCCCACTGCTTCTTGTTCGGCGGCCAGCAGGTTGACCAGGTCGTCCAGGCGGGAGAGAACCTCGTCCGGTTCCAGGTCCAGGCTGGCAAGGGTGTGCACGGCGGTACGCAGCCGGCCCATGGTGGCTGAGGCGTGGAGGCCGTGGCCGACCACGTCGCCGACAACGAGCGCGACCCTGGCCCCGGACAGAGGGATGACATCGAACCAGTCGCCGCCCAGACCCGAGGCCGCCTTGGCGGGAAAGTAGCGAGGGGCCACTTCAACGGCCAACTGATGCGGTACCGCCCTCGGCAGCAGGCTGCGTTGCAAGGTGAGGGCTGTCTGTTGTTGCTGGGTGTAGCGCCGGGCGTTGTCGATGCTGACGGCGGCGCGCGAGGCGACTTCGTGGGCCAGCGTAACGTCGTCCGCTTCGAAGGGATCGGGGCGCCGCGAGCGCCACAGGCTCATCGCGCCCAGCACCTGACCCCGTGCGGCCAGGGGCACCACGATCAGGGAATGGACACCCGGGTCGGGAACGTGCTGGCCCTGGCGCGGTTCCATGGAGAACCAGTCAGGCGGAAGCACGGGTTCCAGGACTGCCCGCCCATCAGCCAGGCACCTGGCTTGGGGCATGTCCGGTGCGAACTCGACGGGCTCCCCTCCCGGCTGCAGCAGTTCGGGCTGCTGGGCCAGGACGCTGCGGACCGCCACCCGTACGAGAGGCTCCGTCAAGCCCGGCGCCGACTCCTCACCACGCGTCACCGGTTGCGACATGTCCACTGATACATGGTCGGCGAGGTGAGGAACCATCACATCAGCGAGCTCCCAGGCCGTCTCCTGCACATCGAGTGTGGTTCCGATGCGGGCGCCGGCTTGGGCGAGGAGAGCCAGCCGAAGGCGAGCCCGATGGCGTTCGGTGACGTCCTCGACGGTCTCGGCCACTCCCAGAACCCGGCCGGACGGATCCTCCAACCGGAAGGCCGAGACGGACACAGCCCGCTCTCGTGCCGGATCCCGCTCCAGGCGGGCGTACTGCTCGGTGGAGAACAGTGATCTTCCGGTCTGCATCACCTGGCGCACCCGGTCCACGGCCTTCTGCGCGTCCTCGGCAACCAGCAACGCGCCAGTACCCACTCCCCGAAATGAGGCGGCCGGAACGCCGGTGAACCGTTCGATCGCCCGGTTGACGCGGAGAATCGTCATCTCGGGACTGTGGACGACAAGACCGATCGGGCACCGGCGGAACAACCCGTCGAGAACCGCGCGGTCCCTCTGCCACTCGAGGACCTCCGCGGCCGGCGCCCCGACCAGAATCCACTCTCGGACACCGCCGTCGCGCAGGAGCGCACGTGCCCTGAACCCCATCTCCACGAACCGCCCGTTGCGGTGCCGCACCGCCAGGACACCGAACCAGCCTCCGGCTCTCCTGCACATCGCCACGGCGTCCTTTGCGGCCGGCAGGTCGCGGGGATCGACCAGGTCTTCGAGCGCCGGACGGCCGATCACTGCTGTCTCCGGGTAGCCGAGCAGGTCCTGGGCCCGCCGGCTCCATCCGACCACCGTTCCCCGGTCGTCGAGCACCGCCGAGGCGGCCAGGTGCAGAGCGAACGGATCATCCCGGCTGTCGCTGAGCACCGTCACCCGCTGGTCCATTGCCAGACACCACCTCTACTCGGGTACCGATGTTCTCCCGCTGGTACTGGTGCACGACCAAGACTGGCTCGGCCCCGGACCGGTCGCTTCGCCGCGCCACAGAGTGTCCGGTGCAAAAGACCAGGGTGATGCTGTGAGCCTATTGAACCCGGCCACGCCCAGCAGCCTTCCGGGCGCAACACGCCGCTCGACGTCCGCCCACCGCGACGGACGCAGCTGGTTGGTCTCCGGCAGAGCCGTATCACCGAGGGCTGAGGGTCACCAAACGAGACACGACCCACGGCAGTGAGCCCGGACGAGCCGTTCATCGCCATCGTGTGGTGGGTCAACCGGGAAGTCCTGCACCACGGAGCCGAGATCGCCTTGATACGCGATCTGTACCGCACCACGGCCGAATCTCTCCCCGATTCCAAGATCCCTTACGACAACCTTCAGGTGAGGCTCGACGGGACGATCCCGTAACGGCGCATCTTGCGGTACATGGTGGCGCGGGAGATACCGAGATCCTGTGCGGTGCGCTGGACGTTGGAGTTGCGGTCCATCAGCCCGCGGAGAATGGCATCCCGTTCCAGCGCTTCGATGGTGGTCAGGACCTTGTGCGAGGACACCCGGCATTCCGGCGGGAGATCCTCCACCCGCAGGATCCGGACGGACGGCCGCCGTGCCAGTCCACGGATCACCGACTCGAGTTGCCGGACATTCTCCGGCCAGGAGCAGCGCTGCAGCATCGCCAGCGCATCCGGGGAGCAGCTGCTCTCTCCGCTCGGCCGATATTTGAGCAGGAAGAACCGGACCAGGTGCTCGATGTCTCCATAGCGATGGCGCAGCGGCGGCACCTCCACCGAGGCGCCGCACAGACGGTCGAGCTCGTCCTCAGTCATGACCATGGACGGCTGGCTGGTCATGATCAGTTGCCCGGTGGCTGTCCCGTCGAGCTGCGTCAGGAGGCTTCGCAGCTGCCGGCGCAGGTGGTCGCCCAGGAGGTGGACATCCCGCAGGACGACCACGTTCGACGGCTCGGCCAGCAGCTCGCGGACGTTGCCCAGCCAGTGCTCGGCGGCGTGCGGTGACTCCGACAGCGGCGCCTCCGTCCTCTCGAGTCGACGCCCGGCACCGCGGGCCCGGTGGATGGCCTCGATCAGCGCCCTCTTGCCGACCCCGGCTTCGCCGACGAGATGAAGCCAGGACCCGGCGACGAACGCCGCCTCGGTTTCGGCGACCGCGCTCAGCCATTGCGGGGAGGAGCCCACCAGGCCCAGGCCCGATCGCGTAGGTCCGGAGGAAACGACCGGTCCGGGCTGGGGACGTCCGATGACTCGGACTCGGAAGATCGTGCCCGCGTCTCTTTCGTCGCGCCGGCTACGGCTGACCCGGAGTTCGGCGACTCGTCCGGAGGGGAGGGCGATGCTCCGGGTCCCTTCGAACCGGGGGTCGTCGGCGATCTCACGTGCGTGGTCGAGCAGCGCGTAGTGATCCGTCCCTGTCACGGCCGATCTCAGCTGCTCGTTCATCATGACGACATCGCGATTGATGGCCAGGACGGGTCCAGGGCGCACCGAGGAGCATGCGTCCATGTAGTCCTGGAACAGGGCCCGTTCCCGTCGCGAGCTGATCGCGGCGATCTCACTTTCGATCTGGCCCGCGACAGAGCGGGCCAGGGCCATGAGCATGCCGGCTGAGCCCTGACGGGCCGTGGTCAGGTTGAAGGCTCCCAGCAGGGTGCGCCGGGTGGGATGCAGGATCGGCACGGCCGCGCAGTGGAAGTCCCGCAGCGCCTCGACGTAGTGCTGACTTCCGGCGATCATGACCGGGCGGCCGCTGGCCAGTGCGGTCCCGATGCCGTTGGTGCCTACGTAGCGCTCGGCGAACACGTGTCCCGGGGCCAGTTGCACTCGGTTCAGCCGCGTCGTCAGAGCCTGGTGGGAGACCATGCGGGACAGCACCACGCCGTTGCGGTCGGTGACCATCGTGGACACCGGGTCGTCGGCCAGTTGCTCGTGCAGCCCGTTCAGGATCGGTAGCGCCGCTCTGGCGAGCGGGCTGTCCAGATTGGGGTTCTCGAGGTAGGGAGCGTCGATGCAGCTCGACTTCACCTGGTACTCCATCGAGCGTTGCCAGGAGGCGACCACGAGCGGACGGGCGCTCGGATCCTTGGTGATCTCCTGGTAAAGCTCTCTGGCTGCTGTCAGTGAGCTGCCAGGTTGACGTCGGGGCATTTAACACTCCCGTATCGCGCGCGTCATCCCTCGGTGGAGTGATTGGAACAGCTCGATGACGCCGCGCCTATGGCCTGTATCACATTGATACATCCGCGGACCTCTTCTGAGACATCGGCCTGCGCGCGGCGGGCTGTGTAATCGGCGCACCATCCACCCCGCCGATTCGCAGGGAGCGCCATGAAAGCCGTGCAGGTCATCGAGTACGACGAGCCGCCAGTGCTCGTGGATGTGCCGGACCCGCAGATCACCGGTCCGCTGGATGTGATCGTGAAGGTCGGGGGCGCGGGGGTCTGCCGCACCGATCTGCACATTCTCGAAGGACAGTGGAGCGACAAGAGCGGGGTTGTCCTGCCCTACACCATCGGCCATGAGAATGCCGGCTGGGTGCAGGAGGTGGGACAGGCCGTCACCAACGTCAAGGTCGGCGACCCGGTCATCCTGCACCCGCTCGTGACCTGCGGTCTGTGCCGTGCCTGCCGGGCCGGCGACGACGTGCACTGTATGAACTCGGCCTTCCCGGGCATCGACACCGACGGGGGCTATGCGGAGTACCTGAAGACCACCGCCCGCTCAGTGGTGGCACTCGACCCGTCCCTTGAGCCGGCCTCGGTTGCGGCCCTGGCCGATGCCGGGCTCACGGCGTACCACGCCGTCGCCAAGGCGGCCCGGGTCCTGCGACCGGGCGATCGGGCCGTGGTGATCGGCGCCGGAGGTCTCGGGCACATCGGCATCCAAGTGCTCCAGGCCCTGTCGCCGGTCGAGATGATCGTGATCGACCGAAGCCCGGACGCTCTTGCCCTGGCCAAGGAACTGGGAGCCGAACACACGCTGGTCGCGGACGGCACCGAGGCCGAGCGCGTCCTGGAACTCACCGGAGGGCGCGGGGCGGAGGCCGTTTTGGACTTCGTCGGCGAGGGGGGTGCCGTCGAGACCGGCGTGGCCTGCCTGCGCCGCAACGGCAACTACTACGTCATCGGCTACGGCGGCCGGCTCGACGTTCCGACGATCGACGTCATCTCCACCGAGATCAACTTCATCGGCAACCTCGTGGGGTCCTACAACGACCTCTCCGAGCTGATGGTCCTGGCGGCCCAGGGCAAGGTCGGCCTGCACACCCAGCGGTACCCCTTGGCGTCCTTCCGTGACGCCCTCGACGACTTGTCCGCCGGTGCCGTCCGCGGCCGAGCGATCTTGATCCCGTGAGTCGAAGGAGCAGCTCCATGCGCAACAACTCGTACAAGGGCATGATCGCCGCCGCGGCAGTCGTGGCCCTCACCGCCACCGGATGTACCAGCCAGGACCAGACGGAGAGCAAGGCCGACAAGCCGGCGCTGTTCAAGCCGGGTTCGGAGATCAGCTACAGAAAGTACGGCAAGGACTACCCGGCCGCGAAGGTCAAGGACGTACCGGGTCCCTGCAGCTACGAGTCGATCAGCCGTAAGGACTACTCCGGACAGACGCTGAAGATCATCAGCCATGCCGTCCCCGTCATCGGCGAGCCGACCAAGCTGCACGCCAGACAGTTCGAGGAGATCACCGGGGCGAAGGTGGAGGTGGTCAACGTCCCGTTCGGGGAGCTGCACCAGAAGATCCTCACGCCCCTGCAAGCGAATCAGCCAGCGTACGACGTCATGTTCTACCCCTCCTTGTGGATAGGCGACATGGCCCCGTATCTGGCCCCGGTGCCGCAGGAGTACCTGGACACCCCCGGCATGAAGGACGTCACGAAGGCCTATATGGACGTGGCCACCTGGAACGGGCAGGTCGTGCAGTACCCCGTGGACGGTGACCGGCATTACCTCAAGGTCCGCACGGACGTACTGAAGGATCCGAAGCGCCAGGCGGCGTACAAGGCGGCCACGGGTAAGGACCTGCGCACGCCCAAGACGTGGGCCGAATACCAGGAGGTCGCCAAGTTCTTCAGCGGCAAGGACGTCGACGGCGACGGCAAGCCCAACTTCGGCAGTGCCGAGGTGACCAAGCGTGACGACCTGACGTTCTCCGCCTTCATCAGCCGTGCGGCACCGTACGTGAAGAACCCGGACGTCAAGGGGGGCCTCTTCTTCGACCTGGACACCATGAAGCCTCTGATCAACACCCCCGGCTTCGTGCGAGCCCTCGACGACATGGTGAAGGCCAAGTCGACCTGGGCACCCGGTGGCGCCAACTTCGGTCTGGGCGACGAGATCTTCTCCTTCGGAGGCGGGCAGACGCTGATGTCCTACTCATGGGACGACGCGTTCATCCAGGCCCAGCAGCCGGACAGCAAGATACGCAACAAGATCGAAGCGGCGGCGCTGCCCGGTTCCACCGAGGTCTACAACCGCACCAAAAAGGTGTGGGACAAGAAGCCGAACCAGGCTCCGTACTTCACCTGGGGGTGGACCTCGGCGGTGTCCAAGGCCTCGGGGCACCAGAAGATGGCCTTCGACTACCTGTGCTTCTTCAGCAACGAGGCCAATGCCGCCCTCGATCTGACCATCGGCCGCTTCGGCGTCAATCCTTACCGCAACGCCCACTTCGATGCGGCGTTCTGGGAGAAGCAGGGCTGGGACAAGGACGTCGCGAAGTCGTACGTGCAGACGCTCTCCGGCATGGAGAAGAGCACCAACCGCGTCTTCGACCTGCGTGTCCCCGGCGTCAACCAGTACATGTCCGCGCTGGCCAACGGCGTCGCCGCAGCTCTGGCGGGGCAGAAGACGCCGCAGCAGGCGCTGGACGAGGCGGCCAGGGAGTGGGCCAAGATCACCGAGCAGATCGGCAAGGACACCGTCCACGACGCCTATCGCAACGTGGTCGCGCTCGAGGACTACCGCTGACCCGACCACAGGACGCCCCCGGGTAGCCGGCCGGTCCGGCCGGCCACCCGGGGGCGACCGCCCCTTTCCACAAGGAGCACCATGTACGGCCTGCGCCGGCACAAGAGCATGTTCCTGCTCCCAGGACTGCTCACACTCCTACTGATCATCATCTTCCCCCTTTTGTTCACGATTCGCGTGAGCTTCTCCGGCTGGAACGTCAGCAGCCCTCAGATGGACTTCATCGCAGGGGCCAACTACGCCACGATGCTGCACGACAGCCGCTTCTGGTCGTCGATCATGCGCCTGATCCTGCTGGCCGGCGGCACCGTCCTGATCCAGTACGTCATCGGATTCGGCATGGCCCTGCTCGTCTGGCGCGATGTACGCGGCCGCAGGTTCTGGCGGGTGCTCTTCCTCGTCCCCATGATGACCACTCCCGTCGTGATGGCCGCCATCTGGCAAATGATCTTCCACGAGTCGCTGGGGCCGCTGAACGATCTGCTCGGGATGCTGGGCCTGACCAAGGTTGCCTGGCTCACCGAGTCCGGGCCGGCGCTGGTCGCGCTGATGACCGTCGAGGTCTGGCAGTGGACCCCGTTCATGTTCCTGCTGCTGCTGGCCGGCCTGCTGAGCCTTCCCAAGGAACCGTTCATGGCCGCCGCGATCGACGGCGCCGACGTGTGGCGCACCTTTTGGAAGGTGACCTTCCCGCTGATGGCGCCGGTGTCGGTCGCGGCGGTCATCATCCGGCTGATCGAGGCGTCCAAGCTCTCCGACAGCGTCTACGTGCTGACCTCCGGTGGACCGGGCTCCTCCACGGAGACTCCGGGCTACTACCTCTACATCCAGGGGCTGCGGGATCAGCAGACCGGCTACAGCGGGGCGATGTCCCTGACCTACCTGGTCCTGATGATCGTCACGCTCACCGTTGTCGCCGCCTTGCTCACCAGGGCCCTCAAGCTGAAGGGGCACTCATGAGGCCGCGCCTTTACCCCGTATTCAAGTACACCGTGATCGCACTGTGGGCCTGCTTCGTGGCGGGACCGTTCTTCTGGGCCATGACGACCAGCTTCAAGGACGCCAACGCAGTGCAGGGCGGCGCCACATATCTTCCCTGGATCCAGTACCAGCCCACCTCCACCGGCTGGCGCAACATCTTCGGCGGAGCCGGTGGCGTCGATGTGATCCAGCCCTTCATCAACAGTGCCATCGTCACCATCGCCGCCTCGGCCATCAGCCTCGTTCTCGGATCCCTGGCCGCCTACGCGTTGTCCCGCTACCGGTTCAAGATCGGCTTCATCAAGAACAGCGACATCGTCTTCTTCTTCGTGTCACAACGGATCATGCCGCCCGTCGTCCTGGTGATCCCCTTTTTCTACCTTCTGCAGTGGGCGGACCTCCTGGACAGCATCGCGGGACTGGTCATCGTGACGGTCGCCCTGCTGCTGCCCATCGCGGTGTGGGTGATGGTGGACTTCTTCAACGGCATCCCGCGTGAGATCGACGAGATGGCCATGCTCGACGGATGCGGGCCGTTGCAGACCTTCGTGCGGGCGATCCTGCCGAACTCCCTGCCCGGGCTGACCGTGGCCGCGATGTTCTGCGCGGTGTTCGGCTGGAACGACTTCTTCTTCGCCTTCAGGCTGACCTTCACCGAGGTCCAGACCCTGCCCCAGGCGGTCGTCGCCCTCAACTCCTCCATCCCGCCCTGGTGGACCCTGTCCGCGGCTGCCCTGTTCGGTGTGGCGCCGCTGGTCCTGCTCGCCATCTGGGTGGAGCGCTATCTGTCAAAAGGCAACCTGTCGGGAGCAGTCCGATGACCCTGAGTGCCACTGATCTGAGCCTGACCGTCGACGGCGTCGACCATCTCAAGAGCGTGACCGCAATTTTTGAACCGGGACGGCTCCACACTGTCATCGGCCGGACCATGGCGGGAAAGACGACGCTGCTGCGGGCCCTGGCCGGCCTGCAGGAGGTGGACTCCGGCTCCCTGACCCGGAACGGAGCCGACCTCCTCAAAACGCCGGTCTGGCGGCGGGACACCGCCATGGTCTACCAGCAGTTCATCAACTATCCACATTTGAGCGTGTTCGGCAACGTGGCCTTCCCGCTCCGGCGGCAGAGGCTGTCACGGGACGAGATCCAACGACGGGTCAGCAAGAGCCTGGCGCTTGTCGGCCTGACCGGCTTCGAGCGGCGCAAGCCGTCCCAGCTCTCCGGCGGACAGCAGCAGCGCGTCGCCGTGGCGCGCGCCCTCGCACGCGGCACGGGAATTCTCCTGCTCGACGAGCCCCTGGCCAACCTCGACTACAAACTGCGCGAACAGCTGCGCGAGGAGTTCAAGACTCTCTTCTCGGACCAGGGCGACACGGTAGTTGTCTATACGACGACCGAGCCCGCCGAGGCGATGATGCTCGGTGATGTTGTGCTGGTCATGCATGAGGGACAGATCCTTCAGGTCGGCCCACCGCAGGAGGTCTTCGAGCGGCCGGCGACGACCACGGTGGCGTCCATCATCAACGACCCGCCCATGAACATCTTCCCGGGCCGGATCGAGGGCGGTCAGGTCACGGTGGCGGGCTTCCAGGCCACGCACGTGTCCCCGCATCTCGCCGACCTGCCCGACGGCGCCTACCAGTTCGGCCTGCGGGCAACGGATGTCAGCCTGGCCTCCGCCGGTGTCGAGGGCGAGGTCACGTTCGTGGAGATCTCCGGCTCCGAGACATTCGTGCACGCGGCTGTCGGCAAGACTCCGTTCGTCATACAGATCGAGGGCATCCATGACGTCGCTCTCGGTGATCTTGTGAAACTCCGGCTACGCCCCGAGCGGCTGTACGCCTTCGACGAGAAGGGCTCGCTCGTGCGGACACCTTCGTACGATCTTGTTTCAGTGGGAGGGCGTTGAGATGGCGCAGTTGGACATCGTCGACGTCGGGCACAGCTACACGCCCGGCGCCGAAGAGAAGCAGTGGGCCCTCAAGCCACTGAGGCTGACTTTCGAGGCCGGCAAGACCTACGCATTGGTCGGGCCTTCGGGCTGCGGCAAGACGACGCTGCTGAACATCTTGTCCGGGCTGGTCAAACCGTCACAGGGCCAGGTCCTGTTCGACGGCGTGGACGTCACAGCGCTGCCGACGAAGGCGCGCAACATAGCCCAGGTGTTCCAGTTCCCTGTCATCTACCACTCGATGACGGTGTACGAGAACCTCGCTTTCCCGCTCCAATGCCGCCGGTGGGACAAGGCAAGGATCGATGCCAAGGTCCATCAGGTGGCCGAGGCGCTGGACCTGGACGACCGGCTGGGGCAGCCCGCCCGGCGGCTCACCGCGGACGACAAGCAGCTGATCTCGCTCGGCCGTGGTCTCGTCCGTGACGACGTGGCGGCCGTGCTGATGGACGAGCCCCTGACCGTCATCGATCCGCAGCTGAAGCACTCGTTGAGGCGCAAGATCCGTGAGATCACAGAGCAGTTCCAGCCCACAGTGATCTACGTTACCCACGACCAGTACGAAGCCATGAGCATTGCGCAGGAAGTGCTGGTCATGAGGGACGGCCAGGCGATGCAGCAGGGCACTCCGGAGCAGCTCTTCGAGGCACCCTCATCAACGTACGTCGGCTACTTCATCGGATCACCGGCCATGAACTTCCTCACCCTGGACCGGGCGCAAAAGGAGTTCACCCTCGGAGGCCGGACCCTGGCCGTGGCGTGGGACATCCCGGAGAGCACCAGCGAGGTCCAGGTGGGAATCCGGCCCGAGTACGTCACGGTCGTCACGGAACCCGGGCCGAACACCTTTACAGCCAGGCTTCGCGGTGTCCAGGATCACGGCCCTCAGCGCGTGCTCGAGATCGACGTGGCCGGCCAGCTCATGAAGGCGAAGGTGCCGCGAGAGGACGGGGTTCCTGCGATCGAGGAATTCCTGGTGCATCTGCCGCGCGCGAAGGCTCTCCCCTATTCGGACGGTCACCTGGTTCTCCAGTCGTAGTGCGAGTGGTTGCCGACGGCAGGTCAGTTGCGGTCAGGGAGACAGCAGTCCCGGAGCTGCCGTCGGCTGCCCAGCCTGAACGCGGACAGTTCACCGTTGTCCTCACCCAGTGCCCGGATCAGACTTTCGCAGGCGTCCACCGGATCTGTGTGCCGCAGAGGGACACGACAAGCGCCGAGGCGGCGACGGCACCCAGGCCCCACACCAGGCTGCTGGCATTCGCTATGAGGCCGATGACCGGCGGCCCGACCAGCAGGCCCGTCGTTCCCATGGCGGCGACCAGGGTCAACGCGTCCGGGCCTTGGCTCGCCGCGGCCACGTAGACGCAAGGGGTCACGGCTGCAATACCCAGTCCGACGCATGCGAACCCGATCAGGGCCGGCACCACACCGCCGCTGAGTAGGGCCAGGGCCAGCCCTACCCCCGCCAGTGCGCTCCCGAGGACGACGACGCGACTGTCACCCCAACGGCTGCGCCAGCCGTCGGCAAAGAGGCGGGCCACTACCATCATGCCCGAGACGACGGCGATGCCCAGGGGCACCAGTTCCGCCGACGCCCGGACGACGTCCTTCATATAGAGGGCCGACCAGTCGTTTACGGCGCCCTCGGTCACAGTGCCGAACGCCATGGCGCAGCACATCCACAACGTCACGCGCGACGGTAGGGTCCATCTGCCGCGGCCCTTCTTCTCCTTCGCCTCAACAGGCTGGTCATCCGCCAGAAGTCCCGTCCGTGCGTACCCGGACAGCAACAGCAAGATGACGGCGGCTACGCCGAAGTGCACGCCAACCGTCGAGGTCACCGCGTTCACGCCGGATGCGAGGACGGCCGCGAGCAACGAGCCGCCGCTGAACATCGCATGCAGTCTGGCCATGACGTTTCGCCGGTGTCTGACTTCGAGCGCGGCTCCCTGTGCGTTCATGGCGACGTTCAGACACCCTACGAGGACTCCGTCGCAGCACAAGATCGCCAGAGCGACAGGATAGTTCGGCGCCGCGGCCAGGGCCACCAGCAGCAGAGTCAGGCCCAGGGCCGACAGCAGCGCCAGGCGCCGTGAGCCCAGCCGCCTCATCAACATCGCCACCACGGGAAACGACGCCACCGCGCCGACACCGGCGGCCATCAGCAACAGGCCTACCTCCGCTGCCGTCAGGCCAAGGTGCGTCTTGATGGCAGGGATTCGCGACGCCCAGGTGGCGTACTGGAAACCGAGGGAGCAGAACAGCGCGGCAATCGCCAACTGGCTGCGAATGAAGGGATCTTGAAATCGGAGCATGTGCTTCAACCCAATTCCTTTTGCGATGACGAGCCGCGCGGCAATGCGCCGGTCAACTCCGGCTTTCCGGTGCGATCGCCCGGCACTGCCCTGGTCATGTACACAGCGCCGGGACCGTAACTGCCCGGGGGGACGACTCCCTCATGGCCGGCGAACCCGCGCGCGGACCAGAACGTCTCGCTGCCGGCGACGGCGACCAGGGAGATCTGCTCGTACCCGTGCGAGCGAGCCACTGTGGTGAGGTGGTGCAGGAGACGCTGCGCCAGTCCCCTGCGACGGAATCCCTCCGCTATGACGAGGTCGTGCAGGTGCAGATTGCGGGACGGGAACGCGAACTTTTCCGTCCGGTCCAGGTCCGGGTACCGGAACATCGGATAGGGCAGTGCGAGCAGATACCCCGCCAGCCGCGGGCCCAGGTCCAGCGCGCAGCACGTGGTCGGCGACACGCGCACTCGGGACTCCAGCGCGGCCCGCCCCTCCGACAGCCCGAGGTCGGCGTAGGCACGGGACTCCATTGCCACGATGCCGTCCCAGTCACCGTCAGCGATGCGGCGTATTCGTGCCTCATTGCTCATCTGCCGTACGCCTTCCCGGACATGCCGCGCCGGGCGCAGGATCCTGGTGCCGTCGCCTGCTCCGCACCCCGTCCCCGCCCTCAATGCACGTGTACGGCAGTGGGCTGAAGCCGTTGAAACCCTGCGTCATATAGCTGGTCGCATACGCACCGCAGGAGAGCACCCAGACCGGATCGCCCGACGCCAGCGTCCTGGGCACCCGGACCAGGCCGTGTTCGTGGGAGTAGGCGTCGTCGCTGTCGCAGGTGGGACCCGCCACGACGACCGGGACCTGCTCGACACCACGGTGCGAGGGGAATACGAGCCGGTACTGCAGCTCGTCCATCTCGTACAGGCCGTTGAACTTCCCGCAGCTCAGGTACAACCAGTGCTGACACTCGCCGTTCGCATTCCGCCGTGAGGACAGCCTGGACACATGTGCCCGGATCGCCCCGTGGTCCGCCACGAGATAGCGCCCGGGCTCCACGACGAATTCGAGATGGTGCCCGGGGATCCTCCTGAGAGACTCCATCCCCTCGCGGATCACGGCGAATATCTTGTCCACCGGGGGGTCCAGTGGCCTGCCGCGTCTGTCGAGGTACCCGAGCGCCGGCAGGCCGCCGCCAAGATTGACGTGGTCCAGAGATATACCGCGACGCTGAAGAGCGGTCAGAGCGTCAGCCAGGATTTCGAAGGCGCTGTGCCAGGCTTCGGGCGTCATCTGCTGGGAACCGACGTGCACAGACAGCCCCGAGGGCATCAGGCCCCTGGTTCGCGCCATCTCGAGCACGAGCACCGCGTCGTCGGGCGAGCACCCGTACTTCCTGCTGAGCCCCCACAGCGCCCCGTCCCCGCTGGTCGCGAGCCTGCAGAAGACCCGGGCACCGGCAGCATGGTCTGCGAGCGCCGCCACGTCCTGAAGACTGTCGGTTGCGAAGTCCCTGATGCCGAGGCGATACGCATCCACGATGTTCCGGTCGGACTTGACCGTGTTGCCGTAGTGCATCCTGCCGATCGGCACACCCGCCCGCAGCGCCTGCTCCATCTCCTGCAGGCTTGCCGCGTCGACTCCCGCGCCTTTCTTCGCCAGACGGGCAAGCACCTCGTCCACCGGGCAGGCTTTCATGGCAAAGCGAACGGAGACTCCGGGCAGTTCCCGGCGCAGGGTCTCGTAGCGCTCCTCGATGCCGGAGAGGTCGAAGATGATCTGATCCTCGGCCGCGGCTGCCAGCGCGGCGAACAAGGATGCGTCCTCGTGCGTCATGGTCGCTCTCCACCCGCCCGCCACGGTGGCTGCAGAAGACCGGTGACCCTGCTCGCGCGCACCAGCGGTTCCCACGCCTCGACCAGTAGGGCGAAGTCGGCGATGTCGCTCTGGGCTTCGTCGAGGAGGCGTTCGCGGCGCGAAGCCAGGAGATCGGCGAATGTGGCGTATCTGCCGCCCAGCTTCCGGTAGGCGGTGTCGAGGCGCTCCAGCCGCTGGACGTTCTCCGCCCGGTCCAGCCGGGTGCTCTCCCTGGCGAACCCGGCGACGGCGGATGCCCGCACCTGCCCCCGGCCGTCGAGCAGCGATGGGCCGGCCTGGGCCATCCTGTCGTAGATGAAGTTGAAGTAGAGCATCGACAGTAAGAACTTGGCGAAGCGCGTCTGGTAGGCCATGAAGCCCGGATCGGTCCTGCGCTCGCCGGTGTAGAAGTTCACGATGTTGCGGTTGTGCAGAACACCCGGCAGCTCGGCGTCGTGGACCAGATGGATCAGAAAGTAGTCACTGCCGATCGTGTCGGTCGCGGGCGGCAGCGGCACGCGTTCGTGCACCCCGTGGAAGCTGATGTTGCACATGTCGACCCGCATGGGGTCGACCAGGGTCAGCGTCGAGTGGTCCTGGGCGAACGCGTCGGAGCCGGCCCCTTGGAAGGACTCGTCGACGAGCTGCCGCTTCTGCTCGCCGGGCCAGTGGACAGGCGCCCACAGACTGACCACGTCGTAATAGACATCGTTGTCGAGCCGACGAATCTCGTCGATGTCCACGGACAGTTCACCCACGAAGGAGCTGCCCACCATGGCGACCCGCTTGTCCGTGTGCTCCGCGGCCAGCGCCGTTTCGGAGACGCCGTGCGCGGCGTCGGCGGCGCGTTCACCGAGCGACATGAGCTCATGGTGGATGGGGAAGGCGGGCTCACCGTTCACGACCTGGTAGCGGCTGTCGGAGTCTCTCCGGTGAACGGAGTCACACCCGAGCGCGACGCTGATCAGGAAGGCGCGGTTGGTGCAGGCACCGTAGGAGAGGTCGGCCGGAAGCATCAGATCCAGCATCAGGTCGGGCTTCGTGGTCTCGATCCGGCGGATCACCCGCTGCAGGAAGTCCCGCTGCTCCGCCTCGCCGAGATGGTGCACGACGACCCGGCGATCCCTGCGTGTTCCTCGTACGACTTCCGCGTGCTCCTTGAATGCTTCGGAGCTGTCCAGGATCAGGAGGTGCACCTCAACGTCGAAGTGCTCGGCAGCGTAGGCCGCCTCCTCGGCAATGGCCGCGATCGTCGACGGGCACGCCCTGTTGGTGGGAAGAGTCAGACAGATGCTGCGCATGCCACTTCTCCGGCCCGCTGGTCGAGATCCCGCGTGTTCCAGGGCTGCAGACCCAGCAGCTTTGCACCCAGTTCGTTCAGCGTGGCCGTCCCGTACCGGAGAGCCTCCTGCTTCGAGGCGTCACCGAGAAGCGTTCCGTTCCAGTCCGGCGTGCTGAGATGGCGCCACGAGTCGATCCGTGAACGCCTCAGCTCCCGGTGGGACTCCAGCGCCGGCATCATCGAGAGGTACTGGACCGCCCGCACGCCGTTCTCTGAGGTGTTGGGCGCTACACCGTGCGCCAGGAGACCGTTCCAGATCAACAGGTCGCCGGCCTCCAGTTCCGGTCGGACCACAGGCAGCTCGGCCCGGTCGATTCTGGGCCGGATCGGGTCGCGGTCGGTCGGCTGGAGGGCCTTCCACGGGTCGAACTGCCGGAACAGCTCGGGACAGCACTGGAAACCGCCGTGGTCCGGCCTGGTGTCGTTCAGGGCGATGATCCCCTGGACCCGCTGCGGCAGCACACCGAGCGAGGTGTCGACATCCCAGTGGAGCTCGATGTCGAACCCACTTTCCGTGGGCGCGATCAGCGCCCGGTCCCGGTTCTTGACGTTGGGAGGGTTCAGGTTGAGCCGGTCCAGGGTCACCCAGAGCTCCTCGCAGTCCCACACGTCGACGAACGCGTCGTAGACCCGCTGCGTTTGGCGGCTGTCCCATATGAGCTGGTGGTGGTATGCCTCGACGAACCCGTAGATGTGCAGTTCCCGATCCAGGTCCGAGCGGAACTCGCGCTCCTCGTACCAGGTGTCCGCCCGGTCGGGATCGAGCCCCTGGAAGTCCCAGGCGAAGGCGAGCAGTCGTCGCGCCGCCGAGGCGGGGATCGCCTGCTTCACCACGACGTAGCCGTAGGTCTGCCAGAAGGTGAAGTCCTCCTCGGACAGCACCCTGAGCTGCCGTGTCTTTCGAAGGTCTCGCAGCTGGGTCTGCGCCAGGTACGTCTCGCCATCAGAGCTGAAGTACGGGACGTCCGAAGGAGATCGGTGGAGATAGCGGTCAGGCGTTGCCATGCAGTGCTCCAAAGCTCATTTCTCTTCTGTCGCTCCCGACCCGCTTACCGGGCCCGAGGCGTCAGCTGTGCGAAGTGCGGAGGGTTTGCGCCGGGACGGTTTCTGCCGGGAGCCACTCCGCGCTCCCGTGGGCACCCAATGCCGACGCGCACCGGAACGCGATCACCGGAAGGCTCCCCCGCTCCGGTGTCGGGCGCGCGGCGTTCGGCATCCATCGCTGCCAGGTCTGCACCCGTGGCAGATCAACGGATCCTGGACGGGCGGATGGTCGCACCGAGCGGGCCCTCGAGAAGTAGTGGTTGCCCGCGGATACAGCAGTGACTTACCGGCTCGATGCCCCCCATATGAACGCGGTGTCCGTCGCCGACCGAGGACGCCGATGGTCTCCTGGGTGTCGGCAGACGCGCGTCACGTCCGCCGGGCGGAATGCCTCACCCGCCCCTTGTTGCACATGTACCCCACCAAGTTGGACTAGACCAAATGCCCTTGTCAACAAAGGAGTTGAGCGGACCAGTTGGCTGCGACCCCGGGCATGATCCGCCAATCCGCTTCGAACCGCAGGTGAGCGACCTGCGGATGGGGGCACGGGTGAACTCCGAAAAGCCGGGCGCCGGCCAGTCGCCTCCCGACAGTCACCACCCCGGTCGGCCCCGACCACGGCTCGCTCCTGGGCCAACGAGCGTCTTGACACTGGCAATTGACCTAAGCAAGTATCCATTGGTCTGTACCAGAGCCCATCCATGTCATCGGTGTGTCGGCACTACCCGAAAGGCGCAGTCGATGTCCTCCAGCAAGCACAGCAAGGAGTTGCGACGACTCGCGCTCTCCGTCCTGCAGCCAGGGTTCGTGGGCACCGTGGCACCGGACTGGATACTGCGTGACATCGGTGACGGCCTGGCATCCGTCGTGCTTTTCGCTCGCAACATCGCCTCCCCCGAGCAGATCGCCCGCCTCACCGATCAACTCCGCAGGGAGAACCCGGCGTTGATCATCGCGATCGACGAAGAAGCCGGGGATGTCACCCGGATCGAATCCGCGACCGGCTCCACCCGGCCCGGCAACTTCGCCCTCGGAGCCGTGGACGACACCGACCTGACCGAGTCCGTCGCCGCCGACCTGGGACACCAGCTGCGCGCCGCCGGTGTGAGCCTCAACTACGCGCCCAGCGTGGACGTCAACTCCAACCCCGACAACCCCATCATCGGCGTCAGGTCCTTCGGCCTCGACCCGAAGGTGGTGTCCCGGCATGCCGCCGCGTGGATCCGGGGCCTCCAGTCGGCCGGGGTCGCCGCCTGCGCCAAGCACTTCCCGGGCCACGGGGACGTCGCTGTCGACTCACACCACGGCCTGCCCAGCTACAGCGCCGGCCTCGACGAAATCGCCGCCCAGGCCCTGCCCCCGTTCCGAGCCGCCCTGGACGCGGGCGTTCGCGCGGTCATGAGCGGTCACCTTCTGGTACCCGCCCACGATCCGCACCTCCCCGCCACTCTCAGCCGCCGCATCCTCGACGACCTGCTCCGCCAAGAGCTCGGGTTCGACGGCCTGATCGTCACCGACGCCATCGAGATGGGTGCCGTCGCCGACCGCTACGGGATCGACGGGGCCACGGTGCGAGCCGTCGTCGCCGGCGCCGATGCCGTCTGCGTCGGCGGGGAGAGCGCCGAGGAGGCCACGGTCGAAGTACTCGCCGGCGCGCTCGTCGACGCAGCGGCCGCCGGGGACCTCACCGAAGAGCGGCTCGTGGAGGCGGCCGAGCGAGTCCGGGCGTTCGCCGACTGGTCGGCAGGTCTGGGTCAGGCCGCACCCGTCAACGCCGTCAGCGGTGACATCGGCTTCGTCGCCGCCCGCCGAGCCATCCGGCTGACCGGCCCCGTGCAGGATGCCCTGCCCTTGGCCGCCCCGCCACACGTGGTGGAGTTGGTGCCCTCCACCAACCTGGCCATCGGTAAGGAGACCCCATGGGGCCTCGCCGTCCCACTCGGCGAGCGACTGCCCGGAACCACCTCCGTCCGGGTGCACCACCAGCAGTGGGAGACGCGGACGGCCACCCTGGAGGGATCCGTGCTGGCGCCCGCCTCCGGACGCCCGTTGGTCGTCGTCGTCAGGGACGCCTCCCGGCACACGTGGATGGGCCGCGCCCTGGCAGACCTCCTCTCGGCGCGCCCCGACGCGATCGTCGTGGAGATGGGCCTGCCCGGAGCGGCTGTCCCCGCCGCGGTCCACATCTTCACGCACGGTGCCACTGCCGCCTTGGGGGTGGCCGCCGCGGAAGTGCTGGTGGGCGCCAGGCAGGCGTAGGCACCAGCACCCCTCATGACGCACGCCGCGTCCGGCCCGCTGATGCCGACGATCCCTGTCGGGGACCCAGCCCCCGATCGCGCCCCGGCCAACACGGATAATGAGAGGTGGGTGGGCTGGTCCGGGGGCTGAGCCCGATGGGCAGTGTGCAGGTGTGAGGGGGCGGCGGGGCGTGGAGTTGCTGGACGGGTCGGATCCCGGGGCTGTTGGTGGCTATCCGCTGCTGGCGCGACTCGGTGAGGGTGGCATGGGGCAGGTGTATCTGTCCCGGACTGTGTCCGGGCGTCCACTCGCGTTGAAGACGGTGCGTCCCGAGTTCGGGCGGGAGCCGGGGTTCGAGGAGCGGTTCGCGCGTGAGATCCGTAACAGCGACCGGGTGCGCTCCCCTTGGACCACTGCGGTCGTGGACTACAGCCCTGTGGGGCAGCGGCCGCAGTGGCTGGCTACGGAGTACGTGGCCGCGCCTTCCTTGACGGAGTGGGTACAGCGGTACGGCCGGCTCCCCGAGCAGTCCGTACTGGCTCTGGCAGCCGAGCTGTGCGGGGCGCTGGGGGCAGTACATGCGGCGGGACTTGCCCACCGGGATGTCAAGCCGTCCAATGTGCTGTTGGGCCGCCGCAGTCCCTTGCTCATCGACTTCGGGATCGCGCGCGCCGTAGAGGACTCGCGTCACACGCGGACCGGCGGCGTGATCGGTTCGCCCGGATATCTGGCGCCGGAGCAGGCGAGCGCCGGGGGATCGGGTGCGCCGGGTGATGTTTTCTCCCTGGCTGCCGTACTGGTGTACGCGGCGACCGGACTCGGCCCCTTCTCCCACCGGCACGAGGAAGTCTCGGCCGCGGTGTTGCTGTACCGCATCGTGCACGAGGAGCCGGCCCTCGACGGGGTTCCGGCTGCCCTGGTCTCGCTGCTGCGGTCCTGCCTGACCAAGAACCCGGAGCAACGGCCTACGGCCAGTGCCGTCGGCGCGCTGCTGGAACGCATGGGCGGACGGACCGGTACCTGGCCGCAGCTGCTGCCGGAGGCGCTGGAGAGGGATATCGCGGTGCGGGAGGCGGAGGCGCACGCGTTGATCTCCGCGGCAGCACAACCGCCGCCTGTGGCGGCTGTGTCACGTGAGGCTGCGGACGCCCCGCCTACCGACGCCGGAGGGACCGCCACCTCCCCGGCCACCGGTTTCCCGCGACGGCGGTTGTCCGGCCCTACCGCTTGGGCAGTCGCAGGGACCGTCGCCGCAGCTCTGATCGTGACGGCGGGCACACTCGTCGTACAGCATCTGGCGGGCAATGATGCATCCGGCGCGACGCCTTCGCCGTCTCCCACCGTCGCTTCTCTTCCCTCGTCGTGGGCGGGTACGTGGGTCGGCACCGGCCCGGGCACCCCATCCGCCGACGGCATCACCCAGGCCCGGACCAACCAGTTCGCCGTCGCCCTGACCCTCCACCCGGCGCTGCGGGGTGAACTGGCGGGCAAGCAGGTCAGCAAGGTGAGAGAAGTGGGCACCGGCCGTGAGCTGGGCTGCACCGAGGCCTTGGAGCTGCGGGAGGTACGCAGTTCGTCCATGGTCTTCGAGGCGGTCACCAGCCACCCCACCGACCAGTCGGCCGCCGTCTCCTGCCCCAAGGGCAACATCTACGTCGTCACCATGACCAACCGCGACACCCTGGGCCTGGGCGACGAGGGTGCCCAGTCCGCCGGCGCGCCGTCCACTCTCACCCGGCGCTGACGGACGCGGCCGCAGGCCGGCTGTCGGGGGGACAGGCTCACCGGTCAGCAGGCAGCGCAACAGTTCGCTGCGGGCGCGGCGTTCCAGGTCCGTGGCACGGCGGACCCTGAGCAGATGGAGCGCGGCACTTGCGGCGGCGTCGGGAAGGGCTCGTTCCGCCTCGGCACCGAACGTCTCACCGGAGGACCCCACCGCCCAGATCGAGCCGAGCAGGTCTGCTCCGGCTCGCACTGCCGCCGCGATGCGCGGCAGGGGCGCGCAGCCGAACCGGACGACGCCCTGGACGCGGTACCGGTGTCGGTATGCGTGCAGATAGCGGTCGGGCACCTGCCGCCCGAGGATGACTTCGCGGCGCACGTCGTCGATCGGCTGGCCGGGCAGGTTGGAGTAGGCGAGGATCCGCTGCTGCGGATCCTCGATCGTGATCGCACCGCCCACCATTGCCGCCACGGGCGTTGGCCAGAGCGAAAAGGTCGCCGACCGCGTCCGCCGAGGAGAAGCCCGGCGCGCCGCCAGCCGCTTGCGGGCCTGGGTGATTCCAACCGAGGTCGGGTCCCGCCAGGCACTGTCCCAGCAGCGCAAGGCGGCCTGCTTCTCCGTGAGCTGGGCCATGACCTGCTCATAGTCATCATCGGCGTACAGCGCCAGAGCCATCGCGAGGTAGAACATGACATGCGGCGGACACTTCCCGTCCGACCGCTTCGCCTGCCGCCCATGAGCAGCCTCCGCGTCATCGTTCGCATCACGCGGCATCGACGCCGTCAGCACCCCCAACGAGACCAACTCCGGCAGCCGAAGCCCACCAGACGCACCCTCAACACCCTTATCCACCAGGGCAATCTACCGATCAAGACGTCCAACTCGAGCGACGAACGAACCACCCAGCACCACCGTGATCAACTTGCACTAAGTGGCATCGGGTCCTGACGGAACGCGAGATGAACAGCGTCGCCATCGCCTCGAACCAATCATCCAGTGGCTGGACCAGGACCTTCACCGACCCGCGGCTTTGCGCCGCCATCGTCGACCGCCTCACCTTCGGCGGCAACATCATCGAAACCGGTACCGACTCCTGCCGCCTCGCCACCACTCGCGCCCGCACCGAACAACACCAAGCGGCTGGCTGACTTGGCCTCGTGCTCAAGCGCGATCGGCCGGTACTTCAGGGCCTCATCAACGATCTCCTCCGCAGACGCATCCTGGAGGTCTTCCGGGGGATGAAAGATCAGACCACTGACCCCAGGGTGCGGCACGTTCGCTTCGAGGAGCCGCAGGTAGTAGTCGCTCTCCGGGGAGGCAACGAGGACTCTGCGGACAACCTCGACGAGTTCGTCCCGCGTGATGCCTGCAACCGGGAGGCAAGCCGGCCGGGCCGCCTCCCTGGCAAACTCCCCAACGTTGCTGCTTCCGTAGTACTCGATGAAGTCGAAGGCTTCGTAATCGTGGCCGGTCATAGCATTGAACGCCCGGATCGCGTCGTCGGCGTCCTCAGAACGGTCGGCCACCAGGGCAACGATCCGATCGATCTCGCAACTCAACTCATCCAGCCGTTGCCTGCTCACGGGCGGGGGCAGCAGCTCCGGTCTCAGGTCCACAGCCCGCACTATGTCCACCGGCTCCGACATACCGGACCAACCAGCCCTCTGGGTGCTGCCAGTTCTCATCAACATTTCTCCCGGGATAGTGGTGGCGGTGCCTTGTCCGCAGCCGCAGGCCGGCGAGCCCGATGGAGCGCATGAGGCGGGCGACACGCTTGTGGTTCACGCGTTCGCCGTCCTCGCGGAGCTCGGCCGTGGCCCCGGGGACTCCGGACGTCCTGTCGGATTCCTGGTGCACCTTGCGTATCTTCGCGGTGAGCTTGGCGTCGGCGGCCTGCCGGGTCGCCCGGGCCGGAGCGGTCTTGCCCCAGTAGCAAAAGGTGGAGCAGGCGATGCCCAGGACCTGGCACAACCGCTTGACGCCGAAGCGGCGCTGGTGGCCAGCGACGAACTGGAAGCGGTTCACCAGCGCGTCTCACCCGGCGGAATACTCGGTGGCGGAGAAGGGGAACGCCGGCGCGTCCGGCCAATCGGCAGCCTCCGTGGCGGCGGAGGTTGGACCGCCACTGCCCTACTGGCCGGTTCAGCACGATCACCGAACGCGGTGTCACTCCGGACAGGCTCAACCCCGACACCGGGCGTTGGGAACGCCAACCGGCCTGCGTCAGTGTCGGACCGACCCGGACCATGAGCTCATAGAGCTCGCCGACCTCACCGACGGACGAGGGGACTGCCTATTGCACACGCATGAGCAGCCCCGTCGTCCGACGCTGGTCCTGGGGTGGCGGTGGCCCGGCCGGACAGCACCGCGAGGGCGGCCGTGCGGCGCATCGAGTGAGGCCGCCTCACACCGTTTCAGCCAAGGTGTCAGTCATCATGGTTCATGGTGAAGACGAAGCTTTCCGAGTTGTAGTAATCGGGCAGGTGCGCGAGGTAAGAGCCTTTGCGGGGCGGACTCTCGTTCGGCCAGTCCTCCGGGCCCAGCAGGTGCAAGGAGTAGTCACTCGATGCCACGGGAGGTACGAACTGCAGGCGGAACGCGCCTGAGTCTGCCACGGGGCTGATCGTCCACAGCTGTACGGTGTAGTGGGGTGAAGAGTGATCACCGCAATCGCTCAGGACGGCCCGCACAACGTTGCCGCCGCCGTCCGTACCGTCGAGGCACTTGCTGCTGCCCGAGTTGCGGAGCTGGTACGCGCCGGATGCGTCCTTGACCGTCTCCCAACGCTGCAGCTCCGTTGTCCGGCACTCCTCGAGGCGCAGCCAGGCCCCTGCGGCGCGGCTCTGCGCGCCGACGCACAGTCCGGTCCTTCTGTTGACGAGTTGGGCGCCGACGGGAGGGTCGTCCGGTGAGCGTGACGAGGCCGGGGAACGTTTCGCCGGGGCGGAGGTTATGACAACGGGAGCAGGGGGCTCCGTGGTGCCAGCGGGTGCGGATATGGGGGGCGTGAGGGTGACGCGGTCCTGGGGCGGACGGGTGGTGCTGGACGGGCCGTCCGTCACTGTGCTGGCGGCGACGACGGCCGCCAGCACGATGACGGACGCCGCGACGACGACCGCGGCACGGGACTGCAGGACCCTCACGCCCCGGCTGCGGGGGTGCAGCCCAGGAGATGGGGAGCCTGGGCCGGCAGCGGCGGCCATATCGGGCGCCGCCGGCCTCGGTCCCTCCGGGCCGGCGTCGGCGGTGCCGGTACGGGGAGTGACTTGGTTCTCTCCCGCGTCCAGGAGAAGGCCGGTGAGGGCTGCGTGGCTTCCGCTGCGAAGGATGGCGAGGTCAGCCCGGATGCCTGAGCAGCTCCGGCAGGCTGCGGTGTGGCGGTCGAGGACGCTCGACTGGTCGGAGACACTGCCCTGGACCGTGTCATCCATGACGGCCGTCAGATGCCGGCAGGTCCGGCTCGGAGCCTGTGCGGTATAGGCACGCAGGTAGGCCTCGCACAGCTGGGTTCGGGCCGACGGGACGAAGGCGGCGTCCCGGCCAGGTTGCTCCGCGTGGAGGGGCCCGGATGGCCCGTAGACTTCGGCCAGTTCGGGGCACAGGGCCTGTTGCGATGCCGGGGACAATGTACGGAAGGCACTCAGGACCAGGGGGTCGTCGTCGGCAGGGGTCAGGATCACGATACTCCTTGTCCAAGTACGCACGAAGGCCGCGATGTTCGGAGAGGGAGCCAATGAACCGGCTTGCCGAGGGCGGGGGCCCGGACGAAGCCATCCCCACGAGGGGACCGCAACGACCAGCACTCTCAGTCCGGGAACACGGACAGTATCTCTCCTGGGCCTCTTTCGGGCGGTTGATGTCGGGGTGCGTTGCGGGGGTGGGTTGGCGCCAGTGTTGATGTCGCGGGGCTCCTGGCTGGTTCAGGCTCCGGTGGCAGCCCCCGAGCATCTTCAGCACGTGCGTCCACCGCTCACAGTCTCGCGTCAGGCGCATCCGTCACGCAGGGCGCGTCTGTTTGAACTTTTCCGTGTGCCAGCGCTGTTCGTTGTTCGCGGCGGTCACCGCGGAGTGCGTCGAGACGGCGGGCCAGGCGGAACGTCTGCGCCGCATCGGCTGCGACACGGGCCAGGGCTGGCTGTACTCACGGGCGGTGACGCCGGAAGGGATCGACGGAATGATCGGCATCAGCCCGCTGGCGGTGTGACGCCGACCGTCAGCCGCTCCGGTTCACCCACGGACATGGGACTGTCCCCGGCCGGGCCGTGACGTCCCGGACGGGGACAGTGCTCAAGGGTGGGGCCAGGCTCTAGCAGGCGCCGAGGTCCTGCCAGACGCCCCATTCGCCGGTGGTGCCGGGCTTCTCGCCCTTGGTCCACCACTTGGCCATCCAGGTGTGGCCGTTGTGGGAGACCTGCTTGTCGGCGGTGTACGTGGCGGCCCGGTCCCACGCGGCGGCCGAGCTAGGCCGGCGGGGTCGTCGGAGGCGGAGTCGTCGGAGCAGCACCGACCCTGACGAGCGCCTGCACGCCAGCCTCGCGCACGTCCTCCAACGCCCGGCCAAGGCGAGATCGCGCGCATCGTCCCCTCAGGCCGGCCGCGCATCGTCCCCTCCGGCCGGCGGGGACGTCGGAGGCGGAGTCGTCGGAGGCGCGGTGGACAGCGTGCCTTCGCAGTGGGCTTTGGCCTCGTCAGGGGTCATCGACCGGGTGCGCTGGGTCACACTGCCGGCGTCCCCCTTGGGCGAGGTTGTCGTGAAGGGCAGGTACCAGTAGTAGTGGTCGTAGTACCGCTTCCCGAAATGGAGTTCGTACCGGCCCGAGACCTCCAGCAGGGTCGGCTCGCGGTTGATCCAGCCGACCCTGCCCGCAGGCACGTTGATGGCGGTGGTCTGCGACTCCGTGTGTGCCTTTGCCCAGCTGTGCGAGAACGATGTCTGGAGAGAAACCTTGAAGACGTCGGCGAAGCCGCCTTCGACGCTCATGGAGACACCGACCGTGTTGGTCTCGGTGTCGGTGTCCGACCAGCTGACGTTCATCGTCTGCGGAATGTCCGTGCAGTTGAAGACACTCGTTCCGACCTGGTGACTCTCGCCCTTGACTTCCTTCGGCGGGCCGTCGGGGTGGAAGCCGCAGTAGTCGGTGCCGTTGTCGCACTCCTCCAGCAGCTCACGCGGGGACGGGACGTCTTCTGCCTGTGCGGAGGGCACGAGCAGGATCCCGCACACGGGGACGAGAGCCGCCGCGAGGATCGCGGTGCGGATTGATGTACGCATGAAGCCTGTTCTCCTCTTGGGTCGATCAGGTCCGATCCGGGCGCTGAGGTGTGATGCGGACCGGATCACCGGTAGGCGATGGAGCTGGTGCGGTCGTTCATGTACGCGCCGATGTCGGGCGTATTGGTCCTGAACGCGCCATCGCGGTCACCGCCGAAGTTGTCGTCGGAGTAGAGCTCGATCCAGCAGTTCGCCCATGGCTGCAGCGAAGTGATGATGTCGTTCCAGCCCGGCGGCATGGTGGGCGTCCAGTGATCCTGGGCATTGTTGTTCCTGCACGGCCTGTCGGCTTCGATGGTCAGGGTGGCGCCGCCGTAGTCCTTGTGCTCGAAGAACGTGCCTATGATGACGTTGCCGTTCGCGCCGCCGGCGGCGGCGTCTTCCATGAGCCGTGAGGTCTCCGCACGGAGCTCCTGCAGCGAGCCTCCGGAGGCTCCCTCCAGGTTGTCCGGCGCGTCGGTGATCCGGCCGCCCGATGCCGCGGAGAACGCGGCCGTGAACCCGTCGTAGCAGGTCTGGCGGCCCGTATCGAGGTCCAGTACGCAGTGATCGAGGGCTGGTTGATCCGCCGGGGCGGGCGGCGCGGCGGCTAGGCAGCCCAGCAATGCGGCCGCGGCTGCCGTGGCGGCCAGGGCACGCCGCGGGAGTTTTCTGATCATGAGCAGACTCTCCTCTGTGGGGGGTGCGCTTGCTGTTGCATCAAGCGCTTCCTGAGCAGCCCACCGCGGTGGTGAGCGACCGGGAGAAGCCTGCAACGATCAGGGGGCTCCGGTCTTTGTCGTCCGCCATCAGATGACCGCGCCAGATTCGTCGCCGATCCCTAAGAGCTCGTAACAGGATCTTGCTAACGGTCCTGGTGGGGCGTGACTTGTGTGACGATCGGGCCGTTCGTGGTGCGTGACGTCTCGGCCGTGGATCGTTGGATGACAACTAGTGGGCGCTGATCGAGCCGCTGCTGCCACCCTGGCCGGAACGATCTCCGGGACCGAAGCCGGTGGACGACCGGCGGTGCCTGCAAGGCATCCTGTACGTCCTGCACCAGGACATCGCCTGGCAACACCTGCCGCTGGAGATGGGGTTCGGCTCCGGGCAGACTTGCTGGCGACGGCTGGAGCGGTGGCAGCAGGCCGACGTCTTCGACCGGCTGCACCGTCTACTGCTCGCCGAATTGAACGCGGCCGGCGAGCTCGATTGGTCGCGTGCGTGTGTGGACGGCTCGTATGTCCGCGCGAAAAAGGGGGAGCCGCGACCGGTCCGTCGCCGGTCGACCGGCTGAAGACGGGCAGCAAGCACCACCTGATCTGCGATGGCCGCGGCACCCCGCTGCATGTCATCACCACCGCGGCGAACGTCAACGACGTCACCCAGACCCTCGCCCTGGTCGACGGTGTCCCGCCGTTCGCCGGACGGGTGGGGCATCCGCGCCGCCGCCCCGACTGTCTGCTGGGCGACAAGGCGTACGACGCGAAAGCCGTGCGTCAGGAGCTGCAGCGCCGCAGGATCCTGCCGGTGATCTCTCGAAAGGGCGCCCGGAATATCAAGGGCCTGTGCAAGCTCCGCTACGCCGTGAAGCAGACCTTCGCCCTGCTCCACCAGTTCAAGCGCCTGGCCGTGCGCTGGGAACGGCGCCCGAACTCCACGACGCCTTCGTCTCGTTGGCCTGCAGCCTGATCTGCTGGCGACGACTCAAGAAAGCCCATTCGTAAGCTCGTGAGCGTCACTGGTTCTTGAACTCTTCGATAGCTGCCCGGGTCACCTGGTGCATTGAGTCACTTCCGGCATGCCCGGAGTCCTCGATGATGTGAAGGCGAGCGCCGGGCCACGCCTTCGCCAGCTCCCACGCGGTCTGTACCGGGCTGCCCATGTCGTGGCGGCCGTGCACCAGTACAGCCGGGATTCCGGCCAGCTTGTGCGCCTGATTCAGGAGCTGATCCTGCTCCAGCCAGGCGCCATTGCTGAAGAAGTGGGCGCAGATACGTACGAAGGCGATCTGCGCATCGGTGTCGCGGTCGCTGTACATGCCGGGAATGCCATTGGGCTCGCCTGAGATGACGGCATCCTCCCAGGTGAGCCAGTTGGCAGCGGTTTTCTGCCGGACCGCCCGGTCGGGGTTCTCCATGAGCCGGGCGTAGGCCGACAACAGGTCCCCGTCCCGGTCATGTTCGGGCACGCCGTCGCGGAACCGGTCCCAGGCTTCGGGGTAGAACCGTCCCGCGCCTCGGTAGAGCCAGTCGATCTCGCTGCGCCGGGTCGTCGTCACCGCCGGGATGACCATCTCGCTGACCCGCTGCGGGTGTTGTTGCGCATAGGCCAGGACAAGAGTGGAGCCCCAGGAGCCGCCGTTGAGCAACCACTTCTCGACACGGAGGTGCTCACGCAGCCGTTCCATGTCGTCGATCAGATGCTGAGTGGTGTTTAGGCGCATGTCGGCCGCCGGGTCGCTGGCATGCGGGGTGCTGCGGCCGCAGTTGCGTTGGTCGAAGCGGATCACCCGGTAGCGGTCGGGATCCCAGGCTCGAGTCGGCCGCTGCGGTGCACCCGACCCTGGGCCACCATGGACGTTGAGCGCGGGCTTGCCCACAGGGTTGCCGAGCTGCTCGTAGTAGATGCGGTTACCGTCACCAGTGTCGAGATGGCCGCAGTCGTAGGGGGCGGTCGGAGGGTAGAGATCAACCATGACCGTTGATCCTACGGTTTCCCAACCTGGCCCGTTCAGCCAGCAGAATGCGGTGCGACTCCTCGAAGACGCTGGCCTGTTGTCATCGCTCCATCCGTCTCCAGCATGTCTGCCCGGGGCCGAACCCCAAATCCGGCGGCAGAAGCAGCCAGGCGATGTCGTTGCGGAGCACGTACAAGATGCCCTGCAGGCACAGCCGGTCCGGCACGGGACACGAGCAACTCATAACCACCGAGGCCTTCTCTGAGCTTGTTCCGCTTTGACGGACAATCGGTGTGGTGGTCAGGTCGCGAGAGCGGTCTCGTAGTCGGAGGGCCGCAGGTGGCCCAGCAGCTCCGTTGGAGCAGGAGCAGTAGGAGCCGCGTCGTACCAGGCCGACAACCCACCAACGCCAGCCACCACACCCCCAACTCACAATGTCCGCGGCGGCGGCCAGGACAGCCCTGCCGTGGCTCGATGACGGAAACCGCTCAATGATGGCGATTGAGGGGATGGCGACCGAAGGAATCCTTCAGACCTGGGACGGTTTCCATGACGATCGATTCGAAATACGCCTGGGAGCAGCACAGCCCGTTCGAGGAACCCCGGACGAGAACAGCGCCGAAGGCCGGCGGTCACAGTGCCTGGGCCGCTGAAGGGACAGTGCAGCGGTGGGACGCATTCTCGGCGCCTGAGCCTGGGGCGCGTTCGTCTTCACGGTTGCGGCCGGATCCGCCGTCTTCATCATTCTGGCAGCCACCTGCCACATGTGAACTCCCGCCCCTGCCGGACGCAGCCGAATCCTCTTCGATCCGGAATCCCGGCAGGGGCGGGACTCCGCTCACCTGCGGTGCGTCGGAAGAGAAGAGGGGTCAGATGACAGAGGAGTACGTCAGTTGTCCCTGAAGGGCATTCTCGCTCTGTTCGAACCCTACGAAGCCAGACTCCTCACCCCTGAGCCGCAGGCCGACGTCCAAGTGACCGCACACGCGGTCCTGGATCTAACGGAGCAAGCCGGGCCCCTGCACCGGGGCGCTCTTCTGATCGCGGTCGGAATCTCTCCCGCCGACACCGCACTGCTCGACACACTGCCCGCTCTCGCCGACGCGGGTGTTGCGGCGATCGCGCTGAAAACACGTGGTTCACGGGCCGAGCCGCTGGTCGAGACCGCCACCGCGGCGGGAGTCGCCGTGGTGGACATCGCCAAGGAGATCCCCTGGCGGCATGTCGACGCGCTGCTGGGCGCCGCCATGGGCGAGGTCCGGCATGGCACACCCAGCTCCTCCCCGGCTGACGCGGTCGGTGACCTCGCGGCGCTGGCCGATGCCGTGGCGGCGAGGGTGGGCGGTGCCGTCACGATCGAGGACCCGCAGAGGCGGGTGCTCGCCTACTCCAATCTCCCCGGCCAGCCGATCGACGACCTGCGCCGCGAAGCCATCCTCAGGCGGCAGGCTTCCGATGACTTTCTGCAGGCGTGGCGACGAGTCCAGGTCACCCAGGGCGTGATCCGGATCGACGGCCTCTCCCCTTTGCCCCGCCTCGCGGTGGCCGTGCGGGCGGGAACGGATCTGCTCGGTTCCATCTGGGCGCTCCAGTCCCCGGGTACGCGGTTCAGTCCCGAGACGGAGCGAGTTCTGTGCGGGGCCGCCCAGAGTGCGGCACTGCAACTGCTCAGGCTCCGCCGTGCCACGCACCGGGAACGCCAGGCACGCGGTGAACTGCTGCGCGCCCTGATGGCCGGTGAGCTCGACTCCTCCCCGCCGGCCAGGCTCGGCATCGAGCGCGGCCGCATGACCGTACTCGCCTTCTGGCTGCCGTCCTCGCCGGAGACCCCAGCCGATGTCGTCGGCCTTCAGGCGGCCGACCTGGTTGCCGCCTGTGCCGAGACGATGGCACCCCGCTCCTCCTGTGTGGTGGAGGGCGACGTCGTCTACGCCCTGCTTCCGCTGCCGGACGAGCTGCCCGAAGCGCACGGGGCGGTTGCGCTGGCCAGGACCGTCCTGGGCCGGGCAGAGGCGTCCTTGCGCATCCGGTTGCGCGCGGGCATCGGCTCGGCCGTGGCCCACCTCACGGAGGTACCGCGCTCACGTCAGGATGCCGACCGGGTGCTGTCCGTGCTCGCAACAGGGCATCACGGCTGCCGGATCGCGTCCATCGAGGACGTACGCTGCCAGGCGATCCTGCTGGAGCTCGGCGACACCGCCGTCCGCGACCCGCGGTTGCGGCTGGGCTCGGTGGCCGCGATTCTGCGCCACGACACGGAGAAGCAGGCAGAGTACGCCAAGTCCCTGCTGACGTACCTCGAGGCGTTCGGTGACATCGCCGTCGCCGCGGACCGGCTCCATGTGCACCAGAACACCCTCCGGTATCGGCTGCGCCGGATCACCGAACTGTTCGGCGTGAATCTCTCTGACGCCGACGAACGCCTCGTGCTCTGGCTGCAACTGCGGCACCTGTGCCGGGCCCGGCATCAGAAGAAGCGCCATGCCTGCTGAGGAACTCCGCTGCACGTCCGCATTTCGATCGGTGTTCCGTTCGCGGTCTCAGGACCTCTCACGTCCAGGCACATGCCCTCGTACCCGACGAGTCTGCTGTCGGACGTGAGACTCCATTGCTGGGCCGGAGTGTCCGCGCAGGACCAGAGCTGCACCGGGGTACCAGCTTCCGTTCGCGGGCCGCGTCGCACCTCGAGACACTTGCCGGCTAATCCCTTGATGTGCCCGTCGCCGGTCAACACCCATCGTTCTTCGGGGACGTTGATGCAATCCCACAGCTGGACCCCCGTCCCGTTGTCGAACGACGGACCGTGGACGGTCATGCACTTGCTCGCATAGAGACTTTGTAGTTGAGATGTGACCGTGGCGGTCGCGGACGAAGCCGGTGTGGTGGCCGTTCGTGTCGTCGACGGAACGGGGGAGCTGGAGTTCGCGGGCGAACTCGCCCGAATCGTCGGGGACTTCGTGCCGACTCCCGTGCTGGCGTTCTGGTTGTCCAGCCTGGATTCCAGAAAGGCCATGGATCCGGCCGCGGCCGCGATCACCGCGAGCATCATGAGCGCGCGACGGACCGAACGCAGGGGAGAGCTGTCGCCTGAGCGGTGCTCCCACGGCCTGGTGAGTGGCTCGGTGGCGGATGTGTCGACCTCGGTCGGTTTCGCCCCGCGGTCGCCGTGCTCTCCGGGCCGAGGGGCGGTGTCCTCCGCGGCGGGGGCGGCGTACTTGGCGCGCGCCGCCTGGAGGCGATCCAGGAAGACACCGGCGTCCGGGGGCCGGTCCGCGGGTTCGCTGGAGGTGGCACGCGTCAGCAGACGTTCGACGCCATCTGGTGGGTTCTCGCCGAAGATTCCGTAGAGGGTGACCGCCGCCGAGTAGACGTCACTTCGGGGGTCGGGTTGCCGACCCCGGCCCAATTCCGGGGCGAGGTAGCCCGGTGACCCCGCCGGCGCGTTGAGCGTGTGCCGGTCGACAGGTTTGGCAATTCCCATGTCGCACAGGACGGCCCTTCCTTGCCGCAGGAGAATGTTGCCGGGCTTGATGTCGCGGTGAATGTGACCCTGCCGGTGGATCTCGGCCAGGCCCGACAGCACGTCCTCCGCGAGTTCGAATGCGTCCTCGCCCGACAGGGGAGGGCTGCGGTGCAGTCGATCGTCGAGCGACTCGTCGCACAATTCTGTTGCGATCCACGCCGAACCATCGGCCGGTGCATCAGCCCACAGAAGGCGAACGATGTTCGGATGGCCTGACAGCCTATGGTGCAGGGAGCATTCTTGCCGAAATCTGATGCGCTCGTCCTCGGTGAGCGACCGCTGCCAGACCTTAAGCGCGACGACATCGTCGAATGTTGTGCTTTTTGCCCGGTGGACGACCGAAGAAGAGCCCCTGCCCAAAACGCCCAGACTCACGAAATTGGCGGGCCACAGAGGCACATGACGATCCTGCCCTGGTATGGCACGCTCAGTCATCCCTGAACTCCTCCGCGGGGAGCCGTTCCACATCGGCGGCCGTGACCCGGAAGTGCGAGACGAGTATCTGCGCGACCTCGTAGTAGTCAGGCAGAGCAAGTGCCCGCCGCCGGTTGCCCTCCTCCGCGCCCCGGTCTTCGGTGGTTCCCGCCCGGGCCTGTCCGAACGTCCACAGCCCGCGGCGCAACTGCGGATCCGAGGGTATGCCGAGTTGTTCCTGCTCCCGGACCAGTCGCACCAGCAAACGGTCCTTCAGCTCGGGAGAGGCATCGGTGTAGTGCGTGCACAGCTCGCCGACCAGCATGCGGACCTTCTTGAGGCTCGGTTCACCGATGCGTGACATCACTTCGCGGTACGAAGCCGGCAAATACCCGCCGGCAAGGAGCGGCTCGCACAGAGCTGCGGCTATGTGCCGCAGATGGCCGGGGACTTCGGGGACCCTGGAGAGGGTGGGGTTGTCCAGGCCGTAGGTGAACATCTCGGGTGCGGGCTGGTTCACCTGGCGTACCTGAAGTTCGCAACCGTCCGGACCCAGCACGGTGCACACGGGCCTGGGAATGCTGCGGGCGTCTCCGCGTGCCAGCTCGTCACGGCGGCGTCGCAGTGGCTGTTCCGGCGGCATATGAGGTATCCGCAGGTGGAGCTCGTGAGTCGTGGACAGGTTCCGCAACCACAACTCGCCCTCCATCCGCCAGATTCTTCCGGCGACCCGGGAGAGCTCGCGGCCGTTGAGCGCTGACCAGATCACTATGTCGCACGAGATGTCGTCCCTGCCGAACAAACGGGAATCGCCCTCCTTGGCGAACTCGAATACAATGTCGGGTTCACCTGTGTAAGTCACTGTTAAGAACGGCTCAGTCATGGACCTGTTCCCCTCGTGCAACAGTGCGCCAAGCCTAGCCCAAAGGTTGCCTTGGTCTGTCGTTGTCGGAGAGCAGGACGCCGCTCACCTGAGAGGCTCTGAACGGGCAGTTGAGACCATTTCGCCCTTCCGGTACGTGGGGGTGTATCCGGCGCTGCTTCGAGCGATCGGACGCGAGTGGCAGGCGAATGCCGGCGAAAGGAGCTCAGGCTGACCGGATCCGGCGGAGGCAAGGCTCCCCCGGGCGTTCGCCGGCCGGCCGCGCTGGCGGGATGCGTATCGCGAGGAACCCACGCGGCTCTCCTGGCGACGGCGTTGCGACGGTGGACCGACGTGTCGGAGGAAGCGGTCACTCGTCGGGCGCTCACGTTGTGGGACCTGGAGCGGGAGTTCGCAGCGTGGGTTGCAGCGCACGCACAATGTGACGTGGCGGACGGTACGGCGGCTCTCCAGCGACGATACGGGCTACATGGAACTCGACCGCCGCGGCGCAGAACTGCTCTTCCAGGTCCTGATCGAACGGGAGGAGAAGAACAGCGTGGCTCCTGGCCACGGCTGTACACCCGCCCGCGACTTCCACTCCGCCCGCTCCTGCCCTACGAAACGTGATGTCTCATGAGGCCGGTGCCATAGCCGCGGTCATGGATCGGGCCCGCCTTCTCGCTGGCCTCTGTCCTTAAGGATACCGAAGTCGCAGCTGCGGACGGCCAGTTGGCCTCGCCAGCAGGGCAAATATGTGCGCGTTTACCAAGGTTCCGGCAACACGCCGTCGGTGACTCCCGCCAGAATGGCGACATGGACACGTCGGCCGTCGGATCGGCGATCGATCGATCGCGGTGTCCGCAGCTCCTTTACGGCAATCTTGCTTCTGAAGTCATAGGCAGTGCAGGTGGACCTCAGTCAGCCGCCCATCGACCACTTCTGCGGTCATGTACGTACAGTTGGGCTGCCGCCGACGGTCGGTCGGGGAACCGGGATTGAGCAGCCGCAGACCACCAGGAGCCGTTGTGTCCCACGGGATGTGACTGTGCCCGAACACCAGTACATCCAGGTCGGGGAAGCGTTCGGCGCACCTGCGCTCACGGCCCTGGGCAGGGCCGGTCTCATGGACGACTCCGAAACGGACGCCTTCCAGTTCGACCCGGGCCACCTCGGGCAGCCGGGAACGAAGTTCGGGTCCGTCGTTGTTGCCATACACCGCGACGAGCCTGGACACACGGCCCTCCAGGAGCTCGAGCGTCGGCAAGTCGACCCAGTCGCCGGCATGGAACACCACATCGGCGCCTTCGATCCCGTCCAGCAGGGGTGCCGGCAGCTCACGTGCGCGCTTGGGCACGTGCGTGTCCGAGGTCAGCAAGAGGTGCATGGTCTCCACCCTGCATGATTCGGCTCACCCCCGCAGCGGCGACACAAGGACGTCGCTCCGGGCAACCGCGGGAATGCCAGGCCGCTGCGTCCGGTCGGGGCGGGAGAGGTCGGGCCTGCGATGGCGCTCAGCCGAGGAAGTCGAGCAGCGCCCGCGTCATGGCCTCCGGGGCTTCCTCCGGCAGGAAGTGACCGGCGCCGGGGATGACGAGCCCGGTGACATCGTCGGCGACCTGCCGCATGACGTCTTCGACGCCGGGACCGCTGCTCAACGCCCCGCCAACGGCCAGCACCGGGATTGTCAGCGGTCCTTCCTGGCGCCAGTGCAGGACCTGTTCCGCGGATTGCTGCGCGCGGTAGAACTCGAAGCTGGCGTGCAGCGCGGCCGGGTCGCGCAGCGCGTCGACGTAGACGTCGACGGCGTACGGCGGGATGGCGTCGGGCGCGGCAGCCTTGGAGGCGAACTGGTGGCCGAAATAGACCTCTTCGCGGTCGGCGACCATGCGTTCGTTGATCTCCTGGAGGCGGTTGAAGGCGAAGTGCCAGAGGAACTCGTTGGTGGCCGGATCCATGAACAGCGGCGGCGAGGGCGACAGGCCGGGCAGGATCGCCTCGGCCACGGCGAGGCGGGTGACACGGTGGCGGTGGCCGGCGGCGAGCGCGTATCCGACGATCATGCCGAGGTCGTAGCCGGCGACGGCGAAGCGGTCGTGTCCGAGGCCGGTCATGAGCGCGGCCATGTCGTCGGCCAGGGTGGCGGCGTCGTAGCCGGTGGCGGGCTTGTCGCTGGCGCCGACACCGCGTATGTCGGCGGCGACGACGGTGAAGCGTTCGGCCAGAGCCGGCATGACGAGTCGCCAGCCGTACCAGAACTGGGGCCAGGCGGGGAGCAGCAGCAGCGGCGGGCCGTCGCCGCCGACGACGGCGTGCAGGGCAAGGCCGTTTGCCTTGACGGTGTGACTGGTGAAGGTGTCGGTGAATCCGGCGGGCAGGTGCGGTACGTCGGAGACGGTGAAGGGCATGGTGATCCTCAGGACAGGAGTGCGGCGAGCTGGGACATGACGGTCTTGGCTTCCGGCATCGGCATGATCATCCAGTCGTGGATCATTCCGGCTGCCTCGTGCAGGGTGACTTCGGTGTCCGGAGCCGTCGCTGCCAGGTCGTGGAAGCGGTGGGCATCGGGGTTGAGCAGGTCGCGCGTACTGGTGAAGACGGTGACGGCACCGAGGTGGTCGAGCGGGCCGTTGAGCGGGCTGACCTCGGGGTGCTCGGGACCGTCGGCGCCGGCGTACAGGCGGCCGAGTGCCCGCAGGTGGTCGGCGCGCAGGAGCGGGTCGCGCGGCGCGATGGCCGCGATGCGCGGGTGAGTGAACGTCAGATCGAGCGCCGGGGAGAGCAGCACCAGGTCGTCAGGGCGGCACACTGCTGGGGGCAGGTTGGCGACCAGAGACAGGGCAAGGCCGGCTCCGGCAGAGTCCCCCATGACCGCGGTGCGCGCGTTCGCCGGCAGATCGGCGAACAGGCGGCGAAGTACGGGCTGCACGTCGCGGTGGGTCGCGGCGGGGACGAGCGGGTAGATCGGCACCGTGACCACCCGGTCGGTGCGTGCGGCCAATGCGGACACGAAAGACCAGTGAGCCGACTGGATCTCCACCGCGTGTGCCCCGCCGTGCAGGTAGAGCACGTGACCGCGGTGGCCTCCCCCGGGCGGGGTCAGCGTGTAGACCGGCCAACCCTCGAACCTGTGCTCATCGACCCGGACCCGGCGCCGTATCCGCGTCGGCGGCCCGTATTGCTTGGGGTCCGGGGTACGCGGACTGCGGAAGCGGACGGGATCGAACCAGCGGTCCCGCACGCGGGCGAGGGTCGCGGCCGTGGCAATGAGGCGGCTTTGCAGACTGGGCATGGGGATGCCTCCCAAAGAAGAAGCGGATAGCTCATCCGGTTAGCACCGTAGTGCAATCCGGATGAACTATCCAGTTAGACTGCTCCCATGACGACCGCACCCCTGCGCAAGGACGCCGCCCGCAACTGGGAACGGATCGTCGCCGTGGCCCGCGATCTCGTGGAGGAAGGCACACCGCTGCAGCTCAACGACGTCGCCCACCGCGCCGGAGTGGGCGTCGGCACCGTCTACCGCCACTTCCCCACCACCGAGGCGCTCCTGGAGACCCTCGCCACCCGCAGCCTGGAGACCCTCACCGCACACGGCGAGCAGGCACTGGCTGACGACGATCCCTGGCGCGCACTCTCCGGCTTCCTGGCTCGCACCATCGAAGCGCAGGTCACTGACGCTTCCCTGTCCACGGTGACCGCCGCGCCCACGGACGCGCTACCGCGCACCACCGATCTGAAACGGACTCTCTGGTCGGTCGGCGGAAGGCTGTTCGAGCGGGCCCGCGATGCCGGGGTCGTGCGCGCCGACCTGACCTCCGGCGACCTGGTCCCGCTGATGTGCGGAATCGCCTACGCCGCGAACGTCCACAGCAGCGTCCCCGCCGCCCGCACCGACGCCGCCCACCGTTATCTGACCGCGCTACTGGAAGGCCTGCACACCTAAGCCCTGTCCGGCCGATCACGCCGTTTCGTTTGGATCATCGGCAGACCAGAGGAGGATGCCCGCGATGTGGAGTCCGGCCAGGCAGATGGTGGGGTCGTTTCAGTTCACGCCTTCGACGACCAACTCGTCGCCGCCATAGGCACCTTCCGCGTTGCCACACTGTGCAAGGATCCTGAAATGAGTTCCCCGCGCACGATGCGTCCGCTGCTCTCGGCCGTACTGTTGAGCCTCGCAGCCGGGTGTTCTTCCAACGCGCCGGAGGCTCCACCGCCCTACAAACTCGACGGTGACGCGTGCGGAGTGGTCCCCACGGACACCCCAGCAGCCTTCACTGCTTCGTCCCCGGTGAAAAGATCGAGCGATCTGACCCAGGGCCTGCAGGGCGGGAACTGCGAAATGGACTTCGATGGCACAGGCGGGTCGCTCAAGCTGGCGACGTTCATCGCGATCCATCCGACCGGCGAGGCCGCGGCCAAGGAGATGTTCGACAAGTTCAAGACAAGCGACACCGCCGCTGTCGATAGCGATACGACCGTTTCGGACCTGAAGGATCTGGGCAGCGTGGCGTACGTGCGGCGACAGTACTACGGCAGCCAGCCTTGGAAACCGACTGATGTCTCGCTGTACAAAATCGTTGTCCAGCACGGCTCACTGGTCCTGTCGTGCACCTCTAGCGGGTTCGCGAAAACGCCGGCCTCCTGGCCTGCCACGGACCAGGAGCTTCAGGCCAAGCTCAAAGAGAATGCCAAGCAGATCATGACGAAACTAGCCGGGTAACGGGTGTGGCGCGGCTGCTCGCGTCCTTGACCCGGCTCGGTCTCGCGCTGCCGGCGGCCGCGGATCCCGTAGGCGATGCCAGGAGTTGGCCGCAGACCGTTCATAGACCGCAGCCACGTGCGTACAACTTCAGGCTGGGCACACCGATGCATCGCCCTTCTTGGGCACTGATCGCCACAGGCGACATCCGCGACTGCATCCGTAGGCCCATGGGAGATCCTCCTGGGCCGACGGTACCGCCGTACGCGGCGCCGCTTCCCGCGGAGGTTGTCCGTCCACAGCGGACGGCCAAAAGGCAAAGGCAAGGAGATCCCACTCCTTGCCACTCTCAACTTATAGCGCACCGGGGGGCTTGCGGCAAGGCCCGGGTCGTGCCGCAGAATTGCCGGCCGAGGCCAGGACCTGCGGAAATGGGAGTCGCGGAATGCGTGCGTTGTTGTTGTCGTATGGGTCGCGCGGGGACGTCGAACCGATGGTGGGACTCGCGGTGGCGTTGCGGGAACTCGGCGCGGAGGCACGGGTGTGCGCGCCGCCGGACGAGGAGTTCGCGCAGCTGCTGGCCGGTGTCGGCGTGGAGCTGGTGCCGTTCGGCCAGTCGGTGCGCGCGCTGGTGACCGCGGCGACGCCGCCGTCGGCTGCGGACGCGCCCCGGCTCGCGGCCGATCTGGTCGCCGCGCACTTCGACACGGTCGCCGCGGCGGCCGAGGGATGCGATGTGCTGGTGGCGGGCGGCTTGATGCCGGCCGGCGTCCGGTCGGTGGCCGAGAAACTGGGCATCCGCTACGTATACGCGTGCTTCCATACGTTCGAACTGCCGTCGCCGCACTACCCGCCGTCGCAGCGGCCGGGCCGGCCGTTCCCACCGGAGGTGACCGACAACCGGGTGCTGTGGGACCTGGACGCCCAGCGCGTGAACGCACTGTACGGCGAGGCGCTCAACACCCACCGGGCGTCGATCGGCCTGCCACCGGTGGACAACGTCCGCGACCACGTCTTCACCGACCAGCCGTGGCTGGCGGCTGACCCGATCCTGGGCCCGTGGCAGGAGCTGACGGACCTCGACGTCGTGCAGACCGGCGCGTGGATCCTGCCGGACGAACGCCCGCTCCCGGCCGACTTGGTGGCGTTCCTGGACGTCGGCACACCACCGGTGTACGTGGGCTTCGGCAGCATGCCCATGCGCGCCTCGAAGGACGCCGCCCAGGTAGCCGTCGAGGCGATCCGCGCGCAGGGCCACCGCGTACTCGTCTCCCGCGGCTGGGCCGAACTGGGCCTGATCGACGACCAGGGCGACTGCTTCGCCGTCGGCGAGGTCAACCAGCAGGCGCTGTTCGCCCGGGTGGCCGCCGTCGTGCACCACGGCGGCGCGGGCACCACGACGACGGCCGCCCGGGCCGGCGCGCCCCAGGTGGTGGTGCCCCAGATCGTGGACCAGCCGTACTGGGCAGGCCGGGTGGCCGAGTTGGGCATCGGCGCGGCACACGACGGTCCGACTCCGGCCTTCGAGTCCCTGTCGGCCGCACTCAAAACGGCGCTGACCCCCGAGACCCGCGCACGAGCGAGGGCCGTGGCCGGCACGATCCGCACCGACGGGGCGACGGTGGCCGCGAAGCTGCTGCTCGACGCGGTCAGCCGGGAAAGGCCGCCCGTGTCCGCGTGAACCACGCGGGATCGTCGAGCCAGGACCCAGAACACGAGAACGTGCAAACCCTTGGCGACCTGAACCGACATCGGCCACGGGGGCCACGTCAGACGGAGCGTTGCTCGTCATGGCCACCAGGTTCGTCACGCCGGTCCCCACGCCTTGCTGCACGCAATGTTCGCAAGTGAACTCAGATCGGAGCCAATAACGTGAACCCCCTGACCACCAGGGCGTTTGACCTTCCCGACCGCCTCTCCCTCAAGGCCGACGCGACGCTGATCGCCGGCGATGAGCAGCACTTCGCGGCCATCGCGGAGTGCCTCGAGCAGTCGATCGCCGATCTGTCCGACCGCCTCGATGCCGAGCTCAAGGCGCCTGGCGGCGTAGGCCAGCAGGCGATGGACCGGGACATGGAGATCCACCGGCTGACCGCTCGCCTGCGCGCGCTGCGTCGCTTCGGTCTGGACCTGTGCCTCGGACACATGGTCGGCACAGACAACCCCGAGCCCGTGTACGTCGGACGACTTGGCCTTAAGGACAGCGCGGGTCGTCGGCTGCTGCTCGACTGGCGCTCCCCCGCGGCTGAGCCGTTCTTCGGAGCCACCCACGCCAACCCGATGGGTCTGGCAAGCCGCCGCAGGTATCGCTGGACCCGCGGCAGGATCAGCGACTACTGGGACGAGGTGTTCACGTCGGACGGGTTTGTCGGGCACGCCGCGCTCGACGACCAGTCCGCCTTCATCGCCAGCCTGGGCAGCAACCGGTCGGCACGGATGCGAGACGTGCTCGGCACCATCCAGGCCGACCAGGACGCCATCATCCGCGCGGGATCCCGGGGCGCTCTCGTCGTCGACGGCGGTCCGGGTACGGGGAAGACCGTCGTCGCTCTGCACCGCTCCGCCTACCTGCTCTACTCCGACCCTCGCCTCGGTCACCGCCGTGGCGGCGTGCTGTTCGTCGGTCCGCACCAGCCCTACCTGGGCTACGTCGCCGACGTCCTCCCCAGCCTCGGAGAGGAGGGCGTGCAGACCTGCACCCTGCGGGACCTCGTCGCCGAGGGAGCCGCAGCAGCGATCGAGGCCGACCCGAAGGTGGCTCTCCTGAAGTCGTCCGCGAACCTGGTGAAGGCGATCGAGAAGGCCGTCAGGTTCTACGAGGAGCCGCCCACCAAGGGGATGACGGTCACGACCCACTGGTCCGACATCTGGCTGAGCGCCGACGATTGGGCCGTGGCGTTCGAAGCAGCAGGACCCGGTACTCCGCACAACGAGGCGCGCGACCAGATCTGGGAGGAACTGCTCACGATCCTGGTGGACAAGCACGACGGCGACGTCTCGCCCGACCTGCTCCGTAAGTCGCTGCTGCAGGACAGGGAGCTGCTCACGACCTTCAACCGCGCGTGGCCGCTGCTCGAAGCGGCTGACCTCGTCGGAGATCTGTGGTCGGTACCCGCCTACCTGCGGATGTGCGCTCCCTGGCTCAGCCCCGATGACGTGTCGCAGCTGCAGCGCGGGGACGCCCAGGCCTGGACGGTGTCCGACCTGCCGCTCCTGGACGCAGCACGGCAGCGGCTCGGCGACCCGGAGGCGTCGCGGCGTAAGCGTCGGCACAACGCCTTTCTCGCCGCCGAACGCGAGCGCATGGCCGGCGTCATCGACGCCGTGCTCGAGGCCGATGCCGACGGTGAAGGTGCGGTGACGATGCTGCGCGGACAGGACCTGCAGGACAGCCTGATCGACGAGACCGCACTGCCCAGCACCGAACCGGACCTGCTCGCCGGCCCGTTCGCGCACATCGTCGTGGACGAGGCTCAGGAACTGACCGACGCAGAGTGGCAGATGCTGCTGCTCCGGTGCCCGTCCCGGAGCTTCACCATCGTCGGGGATCGTGCCCAGGCCAGGCACGGGTTCACGGAGTCGTGGCAGGAACGGCTCGAGCGGATCGGGCTCGACCGGATCAACCTGGCTTCCCTGAGCATCAACTACCGGACGCCGGAAGAAATCATGGCGGAAGCCGAGCCGGTCATCCGGGCCGTGCTCCCGGACGCCAACGTGCCGACGTCCATCCGCAGCGGCAACGTCCCCGTCCTACACGGATCTGCTGCGGATCTGAACTCGATCCTCGACACCTGGCTCGCCGCACATGCCGACGGGATCGCCTGCGTCATCGGCGATCCCACATTCCGGACGACGTCCCGCGTCCGGTCGCTGACCCCGGAGCTGTCGAAGGGGCTCGAGTTCGACCTGGTCGTCCTCATCGACCCGGAGGCGTTCGGCAAGGGCGTCGAAGGAGCCGTCGACCGCTATGTCGCGATGACCCGAGCGACCCAGCAACTCATCATCCTCACGAGCTCCTGACGTCGGCCCGGGCACGACGACGACGGCCGCCCGGTCGGCTCCTGTGACCTGCCCGAAGGCGCCTGCCGCCGCGCGGCTGCCTGGCCACCACACCCGGGCAACTCCGCAGCACCGGTCGGCAGCACAAGGAGCTCACCGAATTCAGCCGAGGGGCGCGCCGTCACTCGTTGCCGTCGCGCCCGGTGCGTCCGAACGGCCCGCCGCCGCTGCGGAAGCCGGTTCCTCCGGGGTGCACGTGACCTTGTCGCGAGGCGTGTAGTGGGTCTTGAAGTCTTCGCGCTTGACTTCCTGGCCGTCCTGCATGGAGACCCGGCCGACGGAGACGTCGAACCCTTCGAGTGGGGTCTGGACTTCACACTTCGGGCCGCTGCCCGTGCGCGTGCCCGGCGGCTTGATGTTGGTGCGCGGCCCCTTGGTCGCACGTATCTCGTCGTACTTCTTCGTGCCGAGGAAGGTGATGGTCACCGAGGTGTCGGTGGATTCGGCCTTGATGTAGAGGGCGTGACCGGAATCGTTGATCCAGCGCAGGTCGAGGGTGCCCCACGCGACCGTGGCTTCGCGGCCTTCGGGGTAGCGCTCGATGTAGAAGGAGTGGGCGCCGTGCTCCACGGGCTTGACGCCCGCGAAGAACATGGCGTTGAACATGGTGGTGGCGACTGCAGAGACGCCGCCGCCGGGCGACTTCACGTACTGACCATTGTTGATCATGATGCCGTCGACAAAGCCGTTGTCCTTCGTGCGCTCGCCGACCGTTCGGTTGAAGCTCCACTCCTGTCCGGGGAGGACAACCGAGCCGTTGATGAGCTGCACCGCACGCCCGATGTTGGTGCTGCGGTAGGGGGCGGGCGGGAAAGCAACGGTGAATGAGGAGACCTTCTCCTTGATGCCGAGCCGCTGTGCCGAGGCACTCGTGAACTGCGGCTGGACCTCTACCGCGGCGATCTCGCCGGTGCGGGCCGGGCCGGAGCCGGTCAGCAGGGGTACCACGGCCTCGCCGAGTGCCTTCGGGGTGACCTGCCGCCCCACGCCGCTTTCCTGGGCCACCACCACTCGGCCGTCGCCGTCGAGCCGGAGCACGGCGTCCCGAGGGCCCGGGGAGGCGTCCTGCACCGAGCGGGAGACAGCGGAGTCGGCGAGCAGACCCTTGGAGTCGAGGGCCGGTACGAGACGGTTCCGGCTGTCGGGCTTCATCGTCAGATGCCTGCCGAGCGCGGAGGGAGCTATGGATATGCGCTTCTCGGCGAGGGTGAGCGTGACGGGTCCGGACATCGCGGGCTGGGCGAACTCCTTCATGGCCCGCTCGGTCTCGTGCGGGCCGATCCGGGGCTGCGTCTGCCTCACCGGCATCACGACGGGGGCCTTCGTTGTGCGGAGATAGCCGTCGCGGATGGTGTCCGGGGCCTTGTCCGTGATCAGAGCGACGCCTGTGACCGGAGCGACGGCCTTCGCTCTGCCCTGCTCGAACGCTATCGCCCCATCCCGGACCTGCCGTTTGGTGGCCACGGCGATACGGTCGGATTCCGCCCGGCTCTTCCGCTCGTCCATGCGTATCACCGGCTCGACATCCCCGCCGTCGGAGGCGAAGAGCCTGCCGATTGCCGTTACCGGGTCGGATCCTGCGCTCGCGGCATGATCGGCGGTCGCTGCAGTGTCGAAAGACAGCCCGAGCGCGCCGGGATCGGCCTTCTCGATGCGGTCACCGATCTTCAACGCGACCGGCGCCGCGAAGGCCGGCCCAAGCCTGCGGTCCAGGACCCGCTGGGCCTCCCCCCGGCTCATTCCGCCAATATCGACCCCGCGCACCCTCGTGCCCTCGGCGATGTCGTCACCGGCCACCAGTCCGGTGACGTAGAGGCCGCCCAACCCGAGCACGACAGCCCCGCCTGCGACGGACACGACGATCCGCCAGTTGCCCATCGTGCTGAGTGCGCGTCCCATGTGTCTCCCTGTAGCGCCGACGGCCGGAAAGGTGCGTTCGGCCAGCGAGAGCAGACCTGCACAAGTGAATTCGCCCAGAATAATCCACAAAATAGGAGAAATCGGAGGAATGTAATTTCCGTCACGATGGAGAAGCTCGCCGGGGTGCCTGGAGCGCCTCGGGAAGGGCCGGCCGCAGTGGGGTCAGCGGGTGGCGTAGCCGGCGAGTGCGGGTTCGAGCTGCTCGAAGACGTGGGCGGCTTCGGCGGTGAGGGTGGCGGCGATGTGGTCGTTGTCGTGGCCGGCGAGGGTGAGTTCCTGGATGCGGGTGAACAAGAGGCGGTGGGCGGCGGCGAGTTGGGCGGCGGCGGCGCGGGGGGTGATGTCGCCGGGGGCGGCGTCCGTGGCGGTGGCGAGAGCGTGGGCGAGGGCGTGTTCACGCTGGTCGTGGAGGTCGCGCAGGCGGGCGGTGAGAGTTGGACTGTCGGCGATCATGCGGGAGAAGGCCGGTCCGGCGAACCCCGCGACAGGGTCGCGGGTGTCGAGCGCGGCACCGAAGGCGCGGCGCAGGGCGGTGAGGGCAGATTCACCCTCGGCGCGCTCCGCGACGGTGGCGGCGAGGCTGTTGCTGAATGCCTCGTGGTGGTCGAGTGCGAGGTCTTCCTTGCGGGCGAAGTAGTTGGTGACCGTCTTCTTGGCGACGCGGGCGGCGGTGGCGATCTCGGCGATGGTCGTCGCCTCGAAGCCCTGTTGCATGAACAGGCGGGTGGCGTGGTCGGAGATCAGCTGCCGGGTCTCCAACTTTTTGGCCTCGCGGAGGCCCGTGGGTTCAACACGTTCAGCACTCATGGAGCAACTTTACCACCGGTGTAAGTTTTTGCTTGACAGAGATGAAGGCTCTACGTAAGTTTACTGCCGTCGTAAGTTTTTGCCAGGGAGGGACCCGCATGCGCCGCACCCCCTGAGCCCCGCCACCTGATCCGTTCCACCTGCGCGACCACCCGCACACCGCCACTACAGATGGAGCTCCGCATCAACATCACCGCCTCCACCGTCTCCCTGACCGTCGACGACGTCGCCGCCTCGAGCGACTTCTTCACCGCCCACTTCGGCTACCGCCAGGTCATGGCCGCGGACGGCTTCGCCTCCCTCGCCCGCGAGGACGCCGCCGTCGACCTCGTGCTGCTCCAGCGCGGCACCGAGGTCCTGCCCCCGGAACAGCGCGACCAGCGCGCCGCCGGCCTGATCGTGGCGTTCACCGTCACCGCCATCGCCGAACACGAGGAGCGCCTGCGCAGGGCCGGGGCGCCCATCACGATGCCGCTGCGCGAGGAGCCGTGGGGCGAGCGGCTCTTCCAGGTCACCGACCCCAACGGCGTCGTCGTCCAGCTCGTCGAGTGGACGGCACCCATAGGCGCTTGACCCGGCGACCTCGCACAGGCAGGCCTACGACCGGGTCCGACCCAGACCCGAAGCAAGCGAGGCGGAGCGTCTCGTACCGATGAATGGGAGAACCGCATGACCCGAAGCACTGCTGCCGCCGACCGCGTCTGGTTCATCACCGGCGCATCCAGCGGCTTAGGCCTCGCCTTCACCCGGGCAGCCCTGGACGCCGGCGATCGCGTCGGCGGCGCGATGTACGACGTCGCCCAGGAGAGCGCCGACCGGCGCAAGGAGGTATGGGCGAGCTGGGAAAGCGTCAGCCGCGCCGCCGGGTGAGCCCGGCCGCGGCAGCCCGCATACGAGGCCCGGATGTCCTACTGAGGCGGGAGCGGCCAGCACGCCCGGGACGGACGAGTCCGGGGCATCACCAAGGAGGCCACTTCAGTCCCACCAGAACCGCCATTCGCGACGGTTCATCAGCTCTTCGCCCCCCACGCGACCGGGACAAGTGCCAGCCACCGGGCACTGCCCTCGCGAACGAGTGCGGTCGCCGCTCCCCCGCGCAGTCGTCAGCGTCAGTCACCGCTGCGGCAGGCGTCGCGAGGCCGGGCCACTCCTTTTGTGCAGTACTACTGCCGACCCGGCGTCACTGGGCCGGAAGGCCCCTGTCGCGGCGGGTTTCGAGGGTCCACATGTGGGTGCAGCTCGGGCACTGGAGGTGGACCCGGGTGCCCTTGTTGGAGATCAGATAGCGCCAGTGCTCACGGCAGTTGCGCCGGTCGGCACAGGTGGCGCAGTCGCGTGCGTCGTCGCAGCCGGGGCAGGGCACCCAGGCACGGCGGGCCCCGTCGGCCTGCGGATCAATGGGAAGTCGCATTGCCCGGCCCCCCTCCCGGCAGCACTCCGGCAGCCACGAGCATGTCGTACGTGCGCTGCTGCTCGGCGTCCAGGCCGGAGTAGAGCAGCGCGTAGGCCTCGTCCTCGGAGCGGAGGGCGGCAACCGGGTCCCAGTCAGTTCCGAGCGCGGTCACGACCTCGGCCCGCCGTCGGGCTTCCTCGAAGGTGAGGTCGATCGTGAAGGCTATGTGGTCGGGTGGGGGGTCCTGGTCCATGGCGATACTTCCGGCTGGTGCGTGCTGGGCTCAGCCACGTCTACCAGAGCCCCACGGCTACCGTGAAGAATCCCGGAATCACTCATTCCGTTCGCTAGACACTTCGGATTTACCTCAGAAAACGGCATGAAGCGCACTAATTACCGCCAGGAATGGTGACCTTGTGTACCTTTTAGGACGCTTTGCCACTGTGAGGGCTGCATGGGCACGTGACGTACTTCATGCCCCTCCACCGAGGAGCTGAGTGGCGCGGCTCGCCGCCCGCTGCGTCACCTTCCCCATCCCGGCGCAAGAGGCCGGAGAACGTCCGGAAGGACTTCAAGCCGTCCTTGAGGCGATCGCCGAGGTCACCAGTCTGCTCGCGCCGGCTGACAGCAGGCGCCGGGCTCAGCGTCCGGGGCCTTGGCAGCAGTGGCCGGATTCCTTCGCTCACGCCCCGCCCCGGTGGAGGGAGTCCAGGACGGCCAGTTCGTCCTCGGAAAGGCGCAAAGCGCCGGCGGTCACGTTCGCGACCAGGTGATCCGGGTTGCCGGTACCGGGGATGGCCAGCACATGCGGCCCCCGGTGCAGCGTCCATGCCAGCCGTACCTGCGCCGCGCTCACCCCATGCGCCCGCGCGACGGCAAGCACCTCGTCGCTGTCGGTGCCACTCGCACCCGCCTCGCGCCCAGCCCCGGCGATCGCATAGAACGGTACGAACGCGACACCCTGCGCACCGCAGGCACGCAGGAACTCGTCGTGCTCGGGCCGCACGCCGATGCCGTACTGGTTCTGGACGCAGACCACCGGCGCGATGGCCTGGGCCTCGGCGAGATGTTGGGGGGTGATGTTGGAAAGGCCCAGGTGGCGGATGAGCCCGGCGTCGCGGAGTTGGGCCAGTGCGCCGAAGCGCTCGGCGATCGAATCCGTTCCGACGATGCGCAGGTTCACCACATCGAGGTGATCCCGGCCGAGCTGGCGCAGGTTCTCCTCGACCTGGCCGCGTAGCTGCTGTGGGGTGGCGTGGGGCAGCCACTGGCCTGACGGGTCTCGGCCGGGCCCGACCTTGGTGGTGATCACGAGATCGGCTGGGTAGGGGGCGAGTGCCCGGTTGATCAGCTCGTTGGCGGAACGCAGCGAGGAGAAGTAGAACGCGGCGGTGTCGATGTGGTTCACCTCGAGCTCAACCGCGCGGCGCAGCACGCTGATTGCCAGGCCGCGGTCGCGTGGAGCGGCGTTTGCCGCGAACGCCTCGCCGTTCTGCGTCAGGCGCATCGCGCCGAAACCGATCCGGTTGACCGCCAAGTCGCCGAGCTTCCAGGTACCCGATGCGGCTGCGGTGATTGTCTGTGAGGTCATGTCCGGGATGATCTCCACGATGTACGCTGCCAAGCCATTGATTAAGGCATTTGTGAATCCTTGAGGTGGCTGCTCTGGTGGAACTGGCCTTCTCCGTGAGTGATCTGGCGCAGATGCGCTTCACCGTCTCGCCGATGTGGGAGGTCGGGCCCAGTTTCCGGCTGCTGCGCTCCGGCTCCGCGCATCCCGTGCACCGGCCCTGGGCCGAGCAAGTACGGCCACGGTTGACAGCCGCCGGGCTTGACCGGGGCTGGCTCGCCGAGCTGATCCCGCCCGCGGGATATGTTCCCGACTTTCTCAATCCGGCACCCGCCGGGCCGGCTCCCCCGCTGGCGGAGGAGTTGGCCAGGATCCTGGCCGCTCCCGCCGCCCAGGTACGCCAGGACCTCGACTGCCTGAGGCACGAGCAGGGACGTCTCGGCCCCCGGGCGCGGACCCTGTACGCCGAGCCGCAGGCCCGCCTGGTCCGGGTCGCGGAAGAGATCAAGACCTATTGGGAACTGGCGCTGGCGCCCTACTGGGCCCGGATCCGGGCGGTGCTCGACGCCGACATCTTCTACCGGACCCGGCAAGTCGCCGAGCACGGCGCAGGCCATCTCTTCAACGATCTGCACCCCTCGGTGAGCTGGGACGACAACGCGCTCCGGCTGGCTCGCCGGCAGCGGCCCCTGTCCCGGAAGACGGCGGGAGCGGGGCTGCTGCTGGTTCCCTCGGCCTTCACCGGACCAGGCCCGTTCACGCGCGTGACGCCGCCGGAGCCGCCTCAACTGGCCTATCCGGCGCGTGGCACGGGCTCACTGTGGGAACCCCGGCCCCTCACAAGGACCGACGCGCTGGCCGCCGTACTCGGCCGCTCCCGGACCCTGCTGCTGACCGAACTGGAGACGCCGGCCTCCACCACGGAACTGGCCCACCGCACAGGGCTCTCGGCTGCCGGAGTGTCCCAGTACCTCACCGCGCTGCGCGACGCGGGCCTGGTCAGCGCCCACCGAGCGGGCCGCACCGTGCTCTACGCCCGCACTTCTGTTGCCGAGTCCGTCCTCGCCGCTTCCTCATAGATTGTTGATGACTGCCGGGAGCTCAGGACCGAAACCGACCTCAACAAGCCCCACCACCTGAGTGATCCTTGAAGACGAACCCTGGGCCGCGATGCCGAGGCGGGCCCGCCCGCAGCACTGCCTGTGGCGTGCGGCAGGATGACTGGTCGCGCCGAGTCGACTCGATACGTCCCGACGCGACCGCACAACCGCACTCCCAGAACTGCATAGGTGGCAAGGTGACGACACATCACATCCGGATCCCGGCGGCAACAACCGCCGCCCGCACTCTTCCCCGTCCAACTGGAGGGACGCTGTGAACCGGGACCTCACCATGCACGACGTGATCGTCGCCGGAATCGCGGTGGCCTCAGGAATCGCGGCGGCCCTGCTGCTGCACGTGGTCCTGAAATGGCTTGCCGTCCGGGCCGACAGAACCCGGTGGAGCGGCGACGACGTCATCGTCCACGCCCTGCGGGCGCTGGCTCCCTGGGCCGCGATCACCGGCGGCGCGGCGGTCGCCGCGTCGGTGCTGCCGCTGAACGCCAGGGTCGGACGCAACGTCACCATGACGCTCACCGCAGTGCTCATCATGGCCGCGACCCTCACCGCCGCGAGGATCGTCGCCGGGCTGGTGCAGGCCCTGGCGCAGTCCAAGTCCGGTGTCGCCGGGTCGGCCACCATATTCGTGAACATCACGCGCGTCGTGGTACTTGCCATGGGTTTCCTTGTCGTACTGGAAACCCTGGGCGTCTCGATCGCCCCGTTGCTCACCGCGCTGGGCGTGGGAGGTCTGGCAGTCGCCCTGGCCTTGCAGGACACTCTGGCCAACCTCTTCGCGGGAGTGCACATCCTTGCTTCCAGAACCGTGCAGCCCGGTGACTACATCCGCCTCAGCAGTGGCGAGGAGGGCTATGTCGTCGACATCAACTGGCGCAACACCGTGGTGCGCCAGCTCTCCAACAACCTGGTGATCATCCCCAACACGAAGCTGTCCGGCACCAACATGACCAACTTCCACCGGCCGGACCAGCAGATGACGCTGAACGTCCAGGTGGGAGTCGGCTACGACAGTGACTTGGACCATGTCGAGCGGGTCACCACGGAGGTCGTCGAGAGCGTGATGGCGGACATCGACGGTGGACTGCCTGACCATGAACCGGCCGTCCGTTTCCACACGTTCGGTGACTCAAGGATCAGCTTCACGGTGATCCTGGGAGTCGGCGAGTTCAGCGACCAGTACCGGATCAAGCACGAGTTCATCAAGCGTCTGCACCGGCGCTACCGTGCCGAGGGCATCAGCGTTCCAGCTCCGACACGGACCATTGCCGTGAAGCAGGGAGAGCTGCCTATTCCCCATCAACGCTCCGCCACGGAACCGCCGACGACCGCACCGACGCATGGCAGCCCCCCAGTGTGACGACGAGGTAGGACGCGCGCCGTGCGCCAGAGTGCGCAATGACTCCGGACGGCAATGCTCCTCGCCTTGCGTACCGCTCACCTCCGTCGGTTCGCACCCACCGGAACGGAACCCGCAACTCGCCAGGCGCAAGCCGCGAATCCAGGTCCCTTCTGGACCGTCCAACGGCCGGCTGCCACGATCAACACCCCGCGAGGCATGACCGCCGCAGCCGGGGTACCGAAGAGCTGCTCCGGCCAACCGGTCACGGAGCAAGGGATGGGAAGGCAACCGTGACGCAGCACGACCCGCCGGACGGCTGGAGTCCGCAGGAGCGGCGGATGTGGGAGGCGTACCGGCGCGGCGAGTGGTGCGACGACGCGCCCGAGGTCGGCGGCGACACCCTCCGCCGGCTGCTGATCTCCGCGCCTCCGCCCCACCCCGGCTGCCAGGCCCGCCTGCGGCTGCGCGACACGCACGTGACGGGAGACGTCGACCTCGCCGAGGTCACTGTGCTTGGGTCGGTCCGTCTGCACGGCTGCCGTTTCGACGAAATGCCTTGCCTCGACGGCGCTCAGCTCGAAGCCCTGGAACTCACCGACTGCGAGATGCCGGGGCTGAGCGCGCTCGGGACCCGCATCAGTCAGGAGTGCGAGATCGTCGCCTGCACGGTCACGGACACGCTGGACCTGCGCTCCCTCACCGTCGGCAACTGGCTGTCCCTCAAGGACACGTCGGTACGCCCGCCGGAAGGCCGAGCCGCGATCGACGCCCAGTCCGTCGCCGTGGGTGAGGACCTTTATGCCCCCGGCCTGCAGTGCACGGGGCCGGTCCACCTGAACAGTGCGCGAATACAGGATGTCCTGGTGCTCGGCGGCGCGCGCATCAGCGGCGCGAGCGCCTGCCTTCAGGCACCCGAACTCGCCGTGGGCGGCGGACTGCACCTGGGCCGAGGGTTCGCCTGCACCGGCATTGTCAATCTCTACGGGGCCTCAGTGGGCGGCTCGGTCGCGCTGGGCGACAGCACGATCGCCCCCCACGTGCCCGGACGGCAGGCATTGCACCTGGCGTGCGCCGAGATCGGAGGCGACATCGAGTCGGTCGGGGGCGGCCTGACTGTGCACGGTCCCGTCGACCTCCGGGACACCTCGGTACGGGGTAGCGTCGTCCTCAGGCGCGCCCAGTTCCGCAGCCCCTCCGACTCGGGTCTCGCGCTCAACGCGGCCCGTCTGCGCGTCGGCGGCGACCTCGACCTCCGGGGCGGCCTCGTCGCGCACGGCACGATCGACCTCTGCGACGCCCGCGTCGGAGGTGCCGTCCTGCTTGAGGGCGCCGACCTGACGGCCCACGACACTCAACCCGCCTTGCGCGGCAACGGAATCGAGACGGGGGGCGTGCTCAATCTGTGCGACGGATTCACGGCGCACGGCAGGATCTCCCTCAACAGTGTCACGGTCCGCAGCCGCCTCTGCTTCGACGACGCCGCCCTCGACGTTCCCGCCGGCGAGACGGCGCTGTCCTGCCGCGGATCGTCCGCGGCCACACTGTCGCTGCACACCCGCGAGGCATCGGCGGGCATCATCGATCTGCGGCAGAGCAAATTCGGGATGCTGCGCGACGATCCCGCCACCTGGCCCGCCGGACTCGTCCTCGACGGAGCCGTCTACGACAGCGTCCAGCCCGCCCTTCCGGCCCGCACCCGTCTGCCCTGGCTCGGCCGCGACCCTGCCGGCTTCGTCCCCCAGCCCTACGAGCAGCTCGCCGCCACCTGCCAACGCCAGGGCCAGGACGCCGACGCCCGCACCGTACTCGTCGCAAAGCACCGCAGCATGCGCTCCACGCTGACGCCCCCGGCCCGGCTGTGGAGTCTCATCCAGGACGCGACAGTCGGCTACGGCTACCGCCCCATGCGTGCAGTGGCCCTCCTGCTGGGCTTCCTGACCCTGGGAACGGCGCTGTTCACTGCATGGCCCCCGACGGTGGTGGGGGACGGCAAGGCACCGCACTTCCAGGCGGCCATCTACACACTCGACCTGCTGCTGCCCCTCGTGGACCTGGGCCAGGAACGCTCCTACGCCCCGGGCGGGGCCCTGCAGTGGGCTGCCGTCGTATTGGTCGGCACGGGGTGGCTCCTCGCGACCACGGTCGCAGCCGGCGCGGGACGGGTGCTGCGCCGCACCTGACGAACTCGCGCATGGCCGGTCGCCGGATGATCGCGCCAACGACCGCCCCGATCCGGCGACAACGGCTTGCGTTCGGCTCGGTGAAGGGCGGGGTGTCCTGTTCGCATGTGGCGCTGCGAGGCGGGAGAACGCCGCTGAGGAAGTAGCGGACCGCATGCCGACCGACGCAGCTGCTCGGATTGTCCAGCGCTGCGTGACCGTACCCGTTTAGGGTGAGCAGGCGGGCATGGGCGACTGACGACGGACCATGTGCGTTGCCCCTTGAGCTGGCGGTGATCCAGACGCAGGAACGTGCTCAGCTGTGCGCGTGTACTGCGCAGGGCGACGACGAGGTCGAGCGAAGGGTCAGCAGCTCTTTCTGCCGGACCTGATGTTCGCCATGACTGCGATCCCGCAGGACCGTCTGCGTGGTCGGGCGGGCGTTGGACGATGTTGCGCCCGCCTGGACCGAATCCTGGACGGCCTGGAAGCACTGATCACCCGCCGCGCGGCAGGGGACGGCTGACGCCTGTCCGCCGCAGCCGCAGAGTTGTTCGCCCGCGTGGAAGGATGAGCCAATGTGGTCGCGACTGCCGTTCGGGGACGAGTTACTGACCGAACTGGGCTCGCCCAGGCGCTCTCGACGACTGGCCAGCAGCCCGCGCTCACGTGTGTGGCGCGTTGAGCTGGCCGGGATACCCGCGGTGGTGAAGCAGATCGTCGACGGTCCCGACGCCGAGGAGCGATACGCCCGCGAGGTGGCAGCGCTGCGGCTCGCCGCGCGAGCCGCCACGCCCGTGGTGCCCGCACTGCTCGGCACCGATCCCGGCGGGCGGGTACTGGTCCTGGAGCATCTGGACCACCACCGCCCGTCCAGCGACTGGATCGTCGATTACGCCGTGGCCCTGGCCCGGCTGCACGCGACCGCAGGCGCGGAGGACATCGGAATTCTTCCCCGCTGGCGGGGCCCGGACCAGGCCGACGTCGGCTCATTCCTCAGGCTGGCCGAGGCACTTGAGGCTCCCGTCGCGCCGGGCGTGTCCGGCGAACTCGAGGACCTTACGCACCGGCTCAGCCAGGCACCGGGGCATGCCCTTCTCCACGGGGATCCGTGTCCCGGCAATGACCTGTACACCACCAGCGGGATCAGGTTCATCGATTTCGAACAGGCCTCACTGGGCAGCGGCCTGGTGGAGCTCGCCTACCTGCGCGTCGGATTCCCGACGTGCTGGTGTGTCACCGCGGCAGCCGCGCCGCTGCTGAACCGAGCGGAAACCGCCTACCGCACGGCATGGAGCACCGTGACCGGTACCGAACTCCACGGCGATCTCGCCGACGCGTGCGCCGGCTGGCTGCTGCGGGGCGACGCGCTGGTCGCGCGGGCTCACCGCGGAACCACCGACCACCTGGCCCGGATCCCGGACCGGGACTGGAAGTGGGGCACTGTGACCGCCCGTCAACGGCTTGTCCACCGGCTGGGTGTCGTCAGCCGGATGACTGCCGACCACGCCGACCTGAGCGGCCTGAGCAGCCTCAGTACGGACATGCGCCGACGAATGCTCGCTCGCTGGCCGACGCTCCCGCCAGTGCCATCACAGCGCCCATAGGAGCCGGGGGCCAAATCAACCGCTGGCTGAGGCGGGATTGTCCAGCGTGAGGTGCACGCGGGCGAGAGATGTCGAGCGGGATCCCACGCTCCCTCAGAAGCTCTACGGGTCTCTGGAGTTGAACCGGAGGCCGTAGCGCTCGGCCGATGGATCCGATCGGACCGGATTCAGTGCAGGCCCGGCGCGCCGCGCCATACAGGAATTCCGATGAGGTAAGTAAAAGGCACATAAGTGACATATCGCCACTTATGCATCCATCAATCCTCGTAGGAGACGCATGATGCGCCATTTCAAGGCACTGGGGCCGGTCGCGGTCACCGCTCTGGCCGCCGTCCTCACCTGCGCACCGCTTGCGCAGGCTGACGCCCCCGACCTCGACGCGAGCCTCAGTGGCGGTGGTAACAAGGTCATCGAGCTGGTCGCCGTTCCGACGCAGTCGGCCTTCCTCGACCTGAACCCCGATGGGCCCCTCGGCGACGAGTACATCTTCGCCGACGAGCTTTTCCATGACGGAGTGTCGGTCGGCAGCGACGGCGTCGTCTGCACGGTGTTCAGCGCTGCTCCGGACCTGGGACAGTGCGAGGCCACCCTCCGCCTGCCCAAGGGTGACATCACCCTCCAGGGGATCGCCCCCGTGGTCGTCGGCTTCCCCGCCGAGTTCACGTTCGCGATCACCGGTGGCACCGGGTCCTACCGCAACGCCCGCGGATACGTGGACGGCGTCAATGTCAGTGACACGGAGACCGACCTCACGCTCCACCTCTCCTAGTGATGTCGGCGGAGATGCCGAGTGACGCACACCACCCGGCATCTCCGTGGACGGCAACGAGCAGCGCATGGACCACTGTGGCAGTCCCCGGGTAGGGGGCTGCAGTGTTCTTCTGCCTGCGCTTGCCGGAGACGAACGTCAGCCGTCCCAGCTCGCCTGCGCGCGAGGTCTTCGATCAGCCCGCCGAGACGGTGATGCGAGATGCCGCACAAGGCACGAGGGGACACCACGACGGTGGCGACGAACTCCTCCCGTCATTGAGCCACGGACAGTGGCCCCGCTCCCCGCTGAACGACGAGCCTCGCAGAACGTGCCTCGCCGAGAGTCGCGGCGAACACGGTCCAAAACCGCCCGCCCCGGGCAATCGGCGGCGCGGAGTCGATCGATGGAAAGCGGATGGAAAGAGGCTCGTATTGCACTCGAATCCCTGATTCCGGTGGCTTGTTCTGACATAGACCGAAAACCTCCTCTTACTCTCCGGGCCGCATCGCTAACTTGCTGAGGCCGGATCCCCCGGCGGCTGCCCCGCCTTACCCCAACGCGGCGACAGTCACCGCCTGTCCATGCCGCCATTGAAACGGGCGGCGCGGGCCTTTCCAGAAAGAGGTGGTACATGCGGTACGTGCGTATATCCACGCGCTCATTCCCTGACTCGTCCAGATCGCTGCTGGCGGCACTCGCCCTGCTCGCGGCCGTCCTGCTCATGGCCGTCAATGCGCCCGCCGCCCGGGCTCAGGCAGCCGGACTGGACAACACGTGGGCCTGTACCGTGCCCGCCGGCTACACCTACGACCGGGTGTCCAGCCAGCTCAATGTGTGCGGATCGGGATTCCACACCTCGTACCACCTGCGCGCGCCGCAGGACAACATCTGGGTGTGCAGTGTCTACTCCGGCTACACCTACGACCAGGCCTCCAGCCAGCTCAACGTGTGCAGCACCAGCGGTTTCGCCACCAGCTACCGGATGCGTGCGCCCCAGGACAACCTGTGGGCCTGCACCCTCCCCAACTGGAACCTCACCTACGATCGGGTCTCGAGCCAGCTGAACGTGTGCAGCACCTCCGGGTTCGCCACCAGCTATCGCCTGCGCAGCCCGGCCAACGGACTGTGGGCGTGTACGGTGCCGTCCGGGTGGACCTACGACCAGACCAGCAATCAGCTGAACGTGTGCAGCACTTCCGGATTCGCCACCAGCTATCGCCTGCGCGGCTGACCCGACCCGCTCCCGTGGCTGCCCGTCAAATGGCGTGCGCTCGCTTGACGCAGAAGCGGCGATCGTTCACCTGAAGAAGCAGGATTCGCGGGAAGCGCAGTCCGCCCGTTCGCCCAGAATGCCGTTGCCGACGGGCAACCACGCCACGAAGTGACCGCTGCCCGCGCCAGGTCGTACAGGCGCGGGCAGCATTCTCGCGGGCATGCCGGTCGACTCCGGCCTCGCGCTGTCCACCGATCTGCATTTCGGAGGTGTCATGCCGTCACTCGGTCCCCCAACACGCTTCGTCGGCAACGGAGTTCCCGGCGCCGAGTTCTGTCCGCTCCGTTCTGCCCGGACTTCTTAGCCGAGTTGGCCACCTCGTCGCGTACGACCCTGGGACCATCTGTCACGCGGCCCGTACATCCACAGTCGGACGAACCCCGCCCTGGCGGCGGATTCGCCCCAACTGCCTTACGCGAGAGGGTTGCTGCGTCCAAACGCACCCAATCAGAAGGACCGCCCTACGTGCGAATTCGACGAATAGCACCCATTCTGGCGGTGAGCGCCGCCGCAACCCTGGTTCCTGCGTTCACCCCTGCCACGGCCTCGGCCGCTGCAGACCCCCTGAAGCAGTACCTTCAGCAGAAGCCCAAGTGGCACCGCTGCGAGAGCGGAAACCCCGCCGGCTACCAGTGCGCGAAGATCAAGGTGCCGCTCGACTACAGCCGCCCCGGCGGCAAGAAAATCGAGCTTGCGATATCGCGGATCAAGACAAGTACCGCGAGCGAGCGTCGCGGTGTTCTGCTGCTCAACCCCGGAGGCCCGGGCGGTGAGGGCCTCAGCATGCCGCTCATGATGGAGCCCGAACTGCCCAAGTCGGTGAAGAGACGATACGACCTCATCGGATTCGATCCGCGGGGTGTCGGGCAGAGCTCCCCGGTGAGCTGCGGCCTCACCGACAAGGAACGGGAATGGCAGCGCCCCTACAAGCCCGCAACGTTCGCGAAGGACGTGAAATGGGCCCGCACCGTGGCCGAGAAGTGCCGCGCCAAGGGAGGTGACAAGCTGCGCCACCTCACCACCCGCAATACGGCCCGCGACATGGACGTGATCCGGAGCGTGCTGGGCGAGAAGAAAATCTCCTACCTGGGGTACTCCTACGGTACCTATCTCGGCGCCGTCTACACGCAGATGTTCCCCAAGCGCGCCGACCGGTTCGTGCTGGACAGCGCTGTCGACCCTCAGCGGATCTGGCGCGGCATGATCCAGGTCTGGGCGGAGGGGGCAGAGCCCGCATTCACGAGGTGGAGCGAGTGGACCGCTCGTCGTGCCGCCACGTACAAGCTGGGTGACACCCCGGAAAAGGTCCGTAAGACCTTCTGGGATCTCGTCGCTCAAGCCGACCGCAAGCCCATCGAATTCCAAGGGCAGCCGGTCACCGGCGACGACATTCGCGCCGGCCGCGCCGTGTTCTTCAGCGTCCGGCAGGCCGCCGAGACGGTCGCCGAGCTGAAGAAGGCCGCTGCCGGCAAGCCGGCCGCCACCTCTGAGCCCAGGATGACCCCGCGCCCCGCTCCGCCGTCGTTCGGTCGTGCCGTTCCCTCGGACAACGGCGATGCCAGCTTCTGGTCCGTCGTGTGCGCCGACACACGGGCGTGGCCGCGCGACCCCGAGCAGTACCGCACCGACGCGATCCGGGACAAGGCCAAGTACCCGCTGTACGGCGACTTCGCGTCCAATATCAAGCCGTGCGCGTTCTGGAAGAACGGCAGTGAGCCCGCAACCAAGGTGAACAACAGGGTCGGCACGCTCATCCTGCAGAACGAGTGGGATTCGCAGACGCCTCTGTCCAGTGGCCGCGGTATGCACCGGGCACTGAAAGGCTCGCGGATGGTCACGGTCGCCGGGGGTGAGGGACACGGCATCTACGGTTCCAAGTCGTGCGCCGACAAGACGGCCACCGCCTACCTGACCACCGGCAGGCTCCCGGCGAAGGACGTGACCTGCAAGGCCGCCAGTGGGCGAGAGCAGGATGCTCGCACGCTTCCGGTCCCCACGCCTCCGGGGATTCCGGGGATGCACGAACGCTTCTGACACTGCCCAGGATGTGACGTGGGGCTTCCGGCGACGGAATGCCCCACGTCGCAACCACATCAGGCATCAGCCCCGTGATCTCCTGGCTCCGGGCAATCGCCGCACGTGCCCGGCCCCTGGTGACCACTTATGAGACAAGCCACACCGCAGCTCTGGCTGACTCATGCGTCGGCGTCGGGTTGTTGGGGAAGGACCCGATGGGGTGGGGGCTGGACGCCGGAGTAGTTGAAGTCGGGAGGTGTGGGCAAACTGGGTGCCTCGCAGGTCGACCCTACGGTCCCGAACTGGGATGGCGACCCGGCTCGTTCCACCGCGCCCTTACCGCCCGACCGTCCCCAGTCCAGAAACGGAGACCCCTCCATGCCGCAGCCTCTCGTTCTTGACCCCACCGGCGCCGATCCGGACACCGAACACCGCACGCTGCGCGCCAAGGGACCCGCCGCCCGAGTCGACATCCTCGGCGTAACCGCGTGGTCCGTCACGGATCCCGATCTGCTGAAGAAGCTGCTGACCAGCCCGGACGTTTCCAAGGACGCCCGCCGGCATTGGCCGCAGTTCAACGGCGCCATACAGACGTGGCCGCTCGCCTTATGGGTCGCGGTCGAGAACATGTTCACCGCCTACGGCCAGGACCACCGCAGGCTGCGCCGGATGGTCGCCCCCGCCTTCAGCGCCCGGCGCGTCGAAGCGCTCAAGGATCGCGTTGAGAGCATCGTCGCCGGCCTGCTCGACGACCTGGAGAAAACCGAACCCGGAGAGCAGGCCGACCTGCGTGAGCGCTTCGCCTACCCGCTGCCGATCCAGGTCATCAGCCACCTCATGGGTCTGCCCGCGGGCCGGCGGGAGGGCTTCCGCGCGCTCGTCGACGGCGTCTTTGCAACCACGCTCACCCCGGAGCAGGCCGCCGCAAACACTGCCGACCTCTACGCGGTACTCGACGACCTCATCGCCACCAGGCGGGCCGAGCCCGGCGACGACATGACCTCTCTGCTCATCGCCGCGCGGGACGAGGACGGGGACGGGTCGGCGCTGTCCGAGAACGAGCTGCGCGACACGCTGCTGCTGATGATCAGTGCAGGCTACGAGACCACCGTCAATCTGATCGACCAGGGCATCACCGCGCTCCTGACCCACCCCGAACAGCTCAACAACGTCCGCTCAGGCCGCGCGACATGGGGGGACGTTGTGGAGGAAACCCTGCGCCTGGAGCCGGCCGTCAAGCACCTGCCGATGCGCTTCGCCGTCCGTGACATTCCACTGCCCGACGGCCAAGTGATCGCCGAAGGGGAGGCGATCCTCGCCTCCTACGCCGCGGCCAACCGGCATCCCGACTGGCACGGAGACAGCGCCGAGAGCTTCGACATCACCCGCACCTCCCCAGGCCCGGAGCACCTCGCCTTCGGTTACGGCGCCCACTTCTGCCTCGGCGCTCCGCTGGCCCGCCTTGAAGGGGCCGTCGCCTTGCGGGCCTTTTTCGATCGCTTCCCCCACGCCGCGCTCGCCCGCCCCTCCGACGAACTCCAGCGCGTGCCCTCGCTGATCACCAATGGGCACCAGCACCTGCCCGTCTGTCTACGGCCCGCCGCCTGACTGACTCAGGGCCTCACTGGATCTGCCGGCCCTGGCCCGGGGGACGCTCATGTGCATCCGCCGGGCCGGGGCACGCAGCCGGCGGGGGCAATCAGCACACAACGAAACGCGCGCGCTGCGTTCGCCGGTCCGACAGCCTCACCTGCCGCGGCGCGACGGTCACCTCCACGCGCCGACGCGACGTGACTGGCGCCAGGTGCCGAGCAAGGGGCCAGAGTGTGCAGATCATCCACTAGCACATCAGAGCAATGGATGATTCCGATACTTCATCGGGGGTCGAACCCCGGATAACGTCCCAATCACCACCCGGGGCCCACCACGCCCCGGCGCAAACCGGACCCCGACCGCGCCCCGCGTCCGCCGCGCGCCTGTATGGCGGATGCGCCATCGCCGTGTCCGCTCTGCACGGAAGCCGTTCCCCGCACCCAGCCACTAGGAGAGACGCGTGAGTGATCTTCATTCGCTGCGCAACTACATCGACGGCAAGTTCGTCGACGCACAGGACGGCCGTACCCTCCCCGTCGTCGACCCGACGACCGGCGAGCCGTACGCCACCTCGCCGCTCTCCGGTCCGGCCGACGTGGACGCGGCCATGGCGGCCGCTGCGGCCGCCTTCGCCGTCTGGCGCGACTCCACGCCCAGCACCCGCCAGCGGCTGCTTCTGAAGATCGCTGACGCCGTCGAGACACGCGCCGACGAACTGGTCCAGGCGGAATGCCGGAACACCGGCAAACCGCGCGCCGTGACCAGGGCCGAGGAGATCGGCCCGATGGTCGACCAGATCCGCTTCTTCGCCGGCGCGGCCCGGATGCTCGAAGGCCGCTCGGCCGGCGAGTACGCCGAGGGACTCACCTCGATCATCCGGCGCGAGCCGGTCGGCGTCTGCGCACAGGTCGCACCCTGGAACTACCCCATGATGACGGCGGTGTGGAAGTTCGCCCCGGCCATCGCCGCGGGCAACACAGTCGTCCTCAAGCCGTCGGACACCACCCCGGCCTCCACGGTGCTGCTCGCCGAAATCGTCGGGGAAGTGCTCGAGGAACTGAACCTCCCGGCCGGCATTCTCAACGTCATCTGCGGCGACCGGGAGACCGGCCGCCTCATGGTCGAACACCCGACCCCCGCCTTCGCCGCCATCACAGGCTCCGTCCGCGCCGGCATCGAGGTCGCCAAGAGCGCGGCCAAGGACGTCAAGCGGGTCCACCTGGAGCTGGGCGGCAAGGCGCCCGTCATCGTCTTCGACGACGCGGACATCGACCTTGCCGTCGAAAGCATCACGGCGGCGGGTTTCTTCAACGCGGGCCAGGACTGCACAGCCGCCACGCGCGTCCTGGTGCACGAACCCGTCCGCGACGAGTTCGTGGCCGCCCTCGCAAAGGCCGCAGCCGACACGAAGACCGGTGGCATCGACGACGAGGACGTGCTCTACGGCCCACTGAACAACCCCAACCAGCTCGCGCAGGTGTCCGGCTTCATCGACCGGCTGCCGGTGCACGCGAAGGTCGAGGCGGGCGGCCACCAGGTGGGCGCGAAGGGCTACTTCTACGCGCCGACCGTCGTCTCCGGTCTCAAGCAGGACGACGAGATCGTCCAGAACGAGGTCTTCGGCCCGGTCATCACCGTCCAGTCGTTCACGGACGAGGCGCAGGCCCTTGAGTGGGCGAACGGCGTCGAATACGCGTTGGCGTCGTCGGTGTGGACGAAGGACCACGCGCGCGCGATGCGGATGTCGAGGTCACTGGACTTCGGATGTGTGTGGGTCAACACCCACATGATCCTCGTCGCGGAGATGCCGCACGGCGGCTTCAAGAAGTCGGGTTACGGCAAGGACCTGTCGGCGTACGGCTTCGACGACTACACGCGGATCAAGCACGTCATGACCTCCCTGGGCTGATCCGACTGCCGCGACGTCCCTCACGTCGTACGAGAAAAAACCGTGCCGTCCGTATCGCGGGCAGCGGCTCTGTGCGTCACCGCTCTTGTCCGGCGGTGACCGCACAGAGCACGGCTGCTGTGGTGCCGCTTGGTGAGGACCTGAAGGAATCGGTTGACCTCAAGTTTGGTTCAGGTCATAGCGTTCTGGGTGCGCCCCGGGCCACGCCGGCCGACGGGAACCGCGTCGGCCCACCAGATTCCGGAGGCACTCATGGACATGGAAGTCACCGCGTGGACATCGCTGCACAGTGCGATGAACGCCCAGCAGGATCGCAGACCCTTCTCCCGGGCCACCCTGCGACGCATCGCCTCCTTCGCCCGGCCGCGCCGCCGGCAGCTGTACCGTTTCCTGCTGCTCAGTGTGGTCACCGCCCTGCTCGCCGTGGCCACACCTGTGCTCGCCGGCCGCGTCGTCGACGCCATAGTCAAAGGCCAGCAGAACGGCACGGTCACCCGGCTCGCACTGATGATCGCTCTCATCGCCCTCGCCGAGGCCGGGCTCGCTCTCCTCACCCGTTGGCTGTCGGCCACCCTCGGCGAGGGGCTGATCCTCGATCTGCGCACCGCGGTCTTCGACCACGTCCAGCGGATGCCAGTCGCCTTCTTCACCCGAACCCGCACCGGCGCACTCGTCAGCCGGCTCAACAATGACGTCATCGGGGCCCAACGGGCCTTCAGCAACACCCTCTCCGGCGTCGTCTCCAACCTCGTCACGCTGCTGATGACGCTCGCCGTGATGCTCAGCATCTCCTGGCAGATCACCCTGCTGGCCCTCGTCCTGCTACCGGTGTTCGTCGTCCCGGCCCGCCGGATGGGCTCCCGCATGGCCAAGCTGCAGCGCGAGGCCGCCAACCACAACGCCGCCATGAGCACCCAGATGACCGAACGGTTCTCCGCCCCCGGCGCGACCCTCGTCAAACTCTTCGGACGCCCCGCCGACGAATCCGCCGAATTCGCCGCCCGCGCCCGCCGGGTGCGCGACATCGGCATCCGTACAGCCATGTCCCAGTCCGTCTTCATCACCGCGCTCACCCTGGTGTCCGCCCTGGCCCTCGCCCTGGTCTACGGACTCGGCGGCTATTACGCACTGCGGGGCAGCCTGGACCCGGGAGCCGTCGTCGCCCTCGCCCTGCTCCTCACCCGCCTCTACGCCCCGCTGACCGCCCTGGCCGGCGCCCGTGTCGAGGTGATGAGCGCCCTGGTCAGCTTCGAGCGGGTCTTCGAGATCCTCGACCTGAAGCCGCTGATCGCCGAGAAGCCGGACGCCCGCCGGGTACCGGACGGGCAGGTGTCCGTCGAGTTCGACGGCGTCCGCTTCGGCTACCCCTCCGCCGACAAGGTCTCCCTCGCCTCCCTCGAAGAGGTGGCCACACTCGACTCCCGCGGCGGCACGCAGGTTCTGCACGACATCACCTTCCGCGCCGAACCCGGCCAGATGGTGGCCCTGGTCGGTTCCTCCGGCGCGGGCAAGTCCACGATCGCGCAGCTCATGCCGCGGCTGTACGACGCCGACGCCGGCTCCGTACGGCTGAACGGCATCGACGTGCGCGACCTGACCTCTGACTCGATCCGCGAGACGATCGGCATGGTCACCCAGGACGGCCACCTCTTCCACGAATCCGTCCGCGCCAACCTGCTCCTTGCCCGGCCCGACGCCACCGACGACCACATCTGGGATGCCCTGCGCCGCTCCCGCCTCGCCGAGCTGGTGGCCTCGCTGCCCGACGGCCTGGACACCGTCGTCGGCGAACGCGGTTACCGGCTCTCCGGCGGCGAGCGGCAGCGGCTGACCATCGCCCGGCTGCTGCTGGCCCGCCAGCGGGTCGTCATCCTCGACGAGGCGACCGCCCACCTCGACTCCACCTCCGAGGCGGCCGTGCAGGAGGCGCTGGCGGAGGCACTGCAGGGCCGTACCGCCGTGGTGATCGCCCACCGGCTCTCGACCGTACGGGCCGCCGACCTGATCCTGGTCGTCGAGGATGGCCAGATCGTCCAACGCGGCACCCACACCGAACTCCTGGCCTCCGGCGGCCGCTACCAGGAGCTCTACCGCACTCAGTTCGAACACCCCGGAGCGGCGGAGGCGCACCCCGTCCACTGACCCCGGTCGGCATCGAGCCGAAGCCCTGAGGCCTGCAGACGCTGCGGACGCTGCAGGCCTCAGGGCGCGGTGTGTCAGTGCCTTGTGACGGCGTCGAGCGCGTTGACGATGCCGTAGCCGTAGAAGCCGTTCACCCGCCCGGTGCCTTTGCAGGTCGAGTCTTCGACACCGTTGCCGTCGGGGTCGTACAGCCCGGTCGGGCAACCCGGGTTGTCCGCCTGGGCCTTGAGCAGCGCCTGGAGAGCCTGCGGGCCGGCCCACGGGTGGGTGCTCTTGAGGAGGGCCGCGACGCCGGCCACGTGCGGGCCGGCCATCGAGGTGCCCTGCAGGAAGGCGTATCCGTTGTTGGGCATGGTGGCGAGGATCCGGCCGTTCTTCGACGGGGTGTCCGGGATCTGGTACTTGTCGCCGCCCGGGGCCGCGACGTCGACGACGCCGAGTCCGTAGCTGGAGTAGTACGACTTGAGGTTCTGCACGCCGGTCGCGGAGACCGTGACGACACCCGGCAGCTGGGTCGGGATGTCGAAGCACTTGTGCGGGTCGACGGTCCGCGGGGCCGGGGTGGTGTCGTCGGGGCTGGAGTCGTCGACGATCGCGTCCGAGTCGAGGTCGTCGTTCGAGTTGCCCGCCGACGCGACGTGCAGCGTGCCCTTGCTCTGCGCGTACAACGAGGCTCGGTTGACCGCGTCGACGATGGCCTTCTGGTCCGGGTCGTCGAGGCAGTTGTAGAGCCACGGGTCGATGTAGTAGCTGTTGTTGGTTATCTCGACACCGTGGTCGGCGGCGAAGACGAACGCGCAGACGACGCTCTCCGGGAAGAACAGGCTGGTCTTCGGGTCGCTCACCTTGATCGAGGCGACCTTGACGCCCGGAGCAACACCGGCCACGCCGATGCCGTTGCGGGCGGCGGCTATCTCACCGGCGACGTGCGTGCCGTGGTAGTCGCTCGCGGGGTCGTAAGGACGCCAGGCACCTTCGCTGGTGTCCGCGACGCCGCCCACGCAGTTGGCGGACTGGCTCTTGGAGAAGTTCGCGGCGAGGTCGGGGTGGGTGTCGTCGACACCGGTGTCGATCACGGCGACGGTGACGTTCCTGCTGCCCGGGTTGATCTTCGCGGCCTTGTCCGCGCCGATGGCGCGCAGGTCCCACTGGTCGTCCTCGAGCGGCTCGGTGCCATCGGCGGCGGCCGTAACAGCCTGGGCCTTGGCACTGTCCACGTACTCCGGGGCGCCGCTCTCGGTGGTGCTCGCAGGGGCGAGTGCGGCGGTACGCGTTGCACCCGCACTCTGAACGCCCTTGACCGTGCGCATCTGCTTGGCGAAGTCGGGGTTCGCCGAGTGGACGACGATGACGCCGATCTTCGCGTGAGTGATGACAACGGTGCCGCCGGCCTTGGCTATCGCCGTCTCAACAGCCTTGATGGTGCCGTGGTTCGCCTTGGTGTTGACCACGTACGAGAGCACGGGGCCGTCCGCGGTCGCCGTGGCAGGGGTGTCCTGCCCGGCGGCCTGGGCGGAGGCGGCGCCCGGCAGAAAGCCGAGCGACGCGGTCAGCGCCAGTCCGGCCGGTACCGCGAGGGCGGCACGCAGGCGTCTGGAGCGCAGATGAGCCATGGGGGTACTCCGCATCATCAGTAGGACCGCCCGAATTGAGTACGCACGGGCGGGGTACGTGACGACGAAAGCTAGCGTCGATCACGTGTGTGTATCAATGGCCAAAGACCCATGGACTTCCTCGTCTGCTTCCTACTCCCCCGTAGATGATGGGCCCACCGCGAGTTGTTGAAGAGCGCTTCAGACGGTGGTGGCGGCGGTGCGTCCGGGGCAACGGCCGGGGCGTGAAGGTTCGCCGCCCTCTGCCGCACCGGAATCCGAACCCACCAACTGCGGGAGGAATATGACCAATTCCGGCTCAATCAGCCCCGCAGCAGCCGGCCCCCGGCTCACCCGATTCGCATCGGCAAGCCCGCTGGATCGGGGCTGAGCCGGCCCCCAGGGCAGCCGCAGGCGGCGGGCCGCTACCCGCTCGGCGGGGAAGCGGCACATTGAGCCGGCGCTCATCGATCACGCCTCCCAACGGCCGTTCATGGTCGCGCTTTCGCCGGTTCGTGGCACCGACGGGAGGTGATCCATAACCCGGGTTCAGCGTCGCCGGGAGCACGTCCTCAGGCCTCGGTCGACGAGCCGGGAAGCGTCCGTGAAGCAGCCCCAGGACGATTGCGGCGCCGATCGCGATCAGGTGCTCACGAGCTGCCAGATTGGGCTTGACGACAGACTCCAGCAGCATCGAGCCACCAGTGAAAGCGAACAGAACAGGCGCCCGCCGGATCACCGCAATGTAGGTGAACAGCCCTACCACAGCAGCGGATGGTCCCGTATCGAGCACCTGCCCGATCTCGGGCGGCAGTCCCAGCCCCCACCACCCCGGGCCGATCGCGATCATCACCCGGACGCTGAGTGTGCCCGCCAGAGTCGTGGCATAGGCGACCACAAGCGTCCGGGCACGACCCAGCGAAAGTTCGGCAATCGCGAACGCCAGAAACAACTGTGTGATGCCCGCCCACACCGGCAGGTCGAGGGCAGGGACGAACAGGGACACGGGAGTCCGCAACAGGGCCAGCGGGAGGGGCAAATCGGCACGCACTTCGCCTAACAGGCGCACCACCACCGCACCCTTCGGCGTTTGGTGAATCGCGTGGAAGAAGATCACCGAGCTTGTGGCCAGCAACGCCAACGAGACTCCGCCCACCCCCCGGCGCAGAAGTTCCCGCACAGGCGCCACGACAATGCCACGCCACTCCCCCAGCAGCGTGCTCCCGACGAAGCGCACCAACCAGCCCAGCGCGGGACGCAATTGCCCTCGAAGGACACCACGCACCGCGCCCGGCCCACCGTCGCCGGCGGCTGCCTCGCTTGTGCCGGTCCGACCCTTCTCGGGAACGTCATCGCGAACACCCGCCATACGGGACATCTACCGACCAACCCCCCTCATCACGGCTCCGAGCAATCGTGTCCATCAGCGCATCGGTGTGCCCACGCACCTCTAGATCGTCTACCAGGTCGAACAAGACGTGCACCTGGGGGTCCTGAACGAGCCCAGAAGAGCAAGGGCCCCTGCAGCACGAATGGAGGGCCTCCACAGGTTCTTACCTGTGAAGACCCTCAGCACCGCCGGGACGACAGGATGCGAACCTGTGACCCCTTGACCCCACAGGACCGTGATGGATGTCCGACCGAGCGCCCACCACGGGCCGCGGGCGGTCAGCCCCTGGAGGCCGCGGACGCGTAGCGGCGCTCAAATCGCTCGATACGGCCGGCGGGGCCTCCTTCGTGGAGACGAGGCGATTGGTCGCCCGCGGTGTGCGGGAGCGGATCAGCGTTCCTCGCGGAACACAACGTGCTGGCCGAGCGTGGGGTCGTACTTGCGCAGCAGGAGACGGTCGGGGTCGTTGCGCCGACTCTTGCGGGTGACGTAGGTGTGACCGGTCCCAGCAGTCGACCGGAGCGTGATGACCGGTCGGGTGTCGCTTCGTGCCATGTGATGCCTCCACACGATTCCAACGACTCCACCCCGTAAATTGGGGTGATTTTCGTTTTCACTGGCTTGCTGACTGCGACAACACACCAGGACCACGTCGCATTCCCGGCCGAGACCCGCCTCGACCCCACCTCGTCCCCGGTCCTGTGCCCCAGGCGATTGACGGCGCACACTGAAGGTGGTGCACAGCGTGCAGGCGATACCGCTCACCGCAAACTGCGGATCTTCCGCTGACGGGTGCCCGGTCGGGCTGTGACCAGGAGGAACCATGCCCGTACACGACATTCAGCAGCCGCGGTCACGCCTAGCCCTTGCGACACACGACCTGCTGCACCGCACAGCCCGTGCCCTCCGGCACTGGTGGCCCGCCGTGCAGACGACTCCGATGCCGCCCGCACGATCCGAGCAGCTCCGGACCCTGGCCGACGTGCTCGACGTGGCAGTCGCCGCGCAACGGCAGGCGGACCAGGTGGTAGCCGCATGCGGAGAGCCGGAGCAGGTATCAGGCGCAGTCGCCAAAGCATGCGGGGAGCAGGTGGTCGTCTACCACCGCCTGCGAGGGATGCTGGGCGCCCTGCCCGCGGACGGCGACGTCGCCGAAGCCCGCGAACGCGCCGCACGGCTGTTGTCCTACCACCAGTGGATGCTGCACCAGTCGCTCGTCTTCGCCTGCACCACAAACCCAGATTCCCGGGTGGAGGCCGCGCGCCTCACGCTGAATGGGCTGGGTGCCCCTGCCGACGCGCTGCGCGAGCTGCGCGACCAAGTCCGGACCGCCGCGGACGCCGCGCCGGACGAGGGAAACAGGTCATGACGTCGACGGCCGGCTGTCCTGGATGCGGCGCCAGGGCCGGTCGGCCTCCAAAGCGAACGCGATTTCCAGCAGCGTGCGTTCGTCGCCGTTCCGGGCGGAGAACATCACCCCGATCGGCAGGCCGTCCTCGGTGGCGATGCGCGCGGGCAAGGAGATCGCGGGGCTGCCCACCACATTGTTCAGTGGGGTGAAGGCAACGTAGGAGGTAAGCCGCTCGATCAGCGTCTCGTACGGCACATCGGGGCTGAGGTGGCCCAGTCGCGGCGTGGTGTGCGCGAGCACCGGCGAGAGCATGAGGTCCAGGTCACGGAAGGCCGCCGCGTACGCCTCGCGTGAGCGGCTCAGCCGACGCAGCACCGCCGGGGTGCTGCCAATCCGGCGCCGGTAGTGGGCGCGCAAGCCCTGGCTGAGACCGTCCATGCGGCGCCGGTCGAAATGGCGGTCCAACCGCTTGCCCGTAGCGCCCACGAGGAAGGACAGCATGCCCCAGTAGGTGATGAAGTCCTCGGCGAAGCGTCCGTCCAACGCGATCCGTACCGGCACCACGGTGTGGCCGAGCGTCTCCAGCGCGGCCGCGGTGTCCGTCACGGCAGCTCGGGTGACGGCGTCCGTGGTGACGCCGGTCGGGGAATCGAGCAACAGCCCGATACGCAGACGACGTTGTGACGGGCCCTCGACCAGGCCGAGCGGTGGCAGCTTCGGGTTGCGCCAGTGTTTCTCCGCGGCTGCGAAAAACACGGCGGTGTCCCGTACGGATCGGCTCAGTACGCCGTCGCTGACCAGGTTGATGGGCAGAGTGCGGCCTTCTTCGTTGGCGACCAGCCTGCCGCGAGTGGCCTTGAGGCCGACCAGTCCGCAGCAGGCGGCCGGGATGCGGATCGAGCCACCGCCGTCGTTGGCGTGCGCGATCGGCACGGCGCCGGCGGCCACCAGCGCAGCGCTGCCACCCGACGAGCCGCCCGCAGAGTGCCCCGTGTGCCAGGGGTTGCACACCGGTGCCGCGTTCTCGAACTCGGTCGTGGCGTTGAAACCGAACTCGGGCAGCCGGGTCTTGCCGAGCACGCTCACGCCGGTGCTCAGGAACTGCCGGGCGAACGGCGCATGCCGCCTCGCGGGCCGCGCAAGGTACGCGGCGCTGCCGAAGCCCGTGGGGAGGCCCCGGTAGTCGACATTGTCCTTGATGAAGCTCGGCACCCCCGCGAAAACTCCCGACCCGCCCGTGGCGGAGGCCACGGCCCGGTCGTACGCGGGAGTTTGCACGGCGTGCAGATCCCCACTGACTTTCCGCACCCGCTCCACGGCGGCCAGCACCACCTCGACCGGGTCGGCTTCTCCGGCACGTATCAGCTTGGCCATGCCCACCGCGTCGTGCTCGCCGAGCACGTCGTCACCAAAGGCATGGACAGCGGTCGCGCTCAGGGGATCGCTCACATGGGCCTCCGCCACGATTTGTCGAGAGGCAATCAACGCTATGCCGTGCAGGCGTCGGCCACAACGAATCCCGCCTTCCAAGATCGCTGCCGGCCGACTCCAGTCGCGGCAACGTCGGCGGGCCGAGCCCCCAGACGGACAGGTACAGTCGGCCGCCTCCAGGTGAGCGACCCCCTTGGCACGGTCGTGCAGCTGCGCAGCCGGGCGGCGGCGCAGCTGCTGGTACGGACGATTCCCACCGCGCTACGACAGGCTGTGGACGTGCGGTCCGACGGCGTCCGACCAGGCGTTGCCCGCAGCTGCATCCCAGTTCGTGGACCAGGTCATCGCGCCGCGCAGGCCCGGGTAGGTCTTCGACGGCTTGAACGAGCCGCAGTTGGTGCCCTGTGTCAGGCAGTCGAGGGCGTTGTTCACAACCGAGGGCTCGACGTAGCCGCTGCCCGCGCCGCGGGTGGAGGCGGGCACGCCGATGCCGACCTGGGACGGGTCGAGGCCGCCTTCGAGCTGGATGCAGGCGAGGGCGGTGAGGAAGTCGACCGATCCCTGGGAGTAGACCTTTCCGTCGCAGCCCAGCATCGAACCGCTGTTGTAGTACTGCATGTTGACGACGGTGAGGATGTCCTTCACGTTCAGCGCCGTCTTGAAGTACTCGTTCGACGTCGACTGCATGTCGATGGTCTGCGGAGCCATCGTCAGGACGAGACCCGAACCGGCCTTCGCCGCCAGTGACTTCAGGGCCTGTGTCATGTATGTCGAGTTGAGGCCGTTCTCCAGGTCGATGTCCACGCCGTCGAACCCGTACTCCTCCATCAGCCCGTACACCGAGTCGGCGAAGGCCTTCGCGGAGGCGTCGTCGTTGACGGCAACCGCGCCCTTCTCGCCGCCGATGGAGATGATCACGGACTTTCCGGCTGCCTTCTTGGCGGCGAGGTCCACCTTGAACTGCTCGACGGTGTAGCCGCCGAGGCCCTCCGAGTCGAGGTTGAACGTGACGGCGCCGGGCGTGCCCGTCGCATCAGCGAACGAGACCGCGATGATGTCGTACTGGTCCTGGACCTGCGCCAGGGTCTGGACACTCGCCCCGTTGTTGAAGTTCTGCCAGTAACCGGTCAGGGCGTGCGCGGGTACGGCGGTGGGGGCCGCCGAGGTGGCGCTTGGCGTCGGCTCCTCCGTCGCATTGGCGGCAGGTATGGCGATACCGGCGGCCGCGAGAACGCCGACGGCGAGCATGGCTTTCAGCGTGCGGGGGCGTACTTTCCTGTGCACTGCATGGCCTCCGTGGGGGGAGAAGATCGCACCGCAGTACACAGATGGTGCTCAGTGTGAACGCGCGGCGCGTGTGGGGGGATGTGCGATTCGAAACGGTGGCCACCGCTGGACGTACAAGCTGGTCCAGACCATTGCTCTTGTCAAGAGCCCGCACACGATCCCCACGGCGCTTCCCCGTGTCCGCGCATCACCCCCGCTGTCCGGGGTGCCCGCAGCTCGTGAGCCGGTCGGTCCGCCGAGCAGCTTCCCGACTCCCGCCCCGGCGAGGGTCGTTGGCGAGTGGACGGTACGTCAGCTCGCCCGCTCGGCCAGGAATTCTTCCCAGGTCAGCTTGCCCACCGCAGCCCCTTCGAGAGACAGGTTCTCGCCGGCCCGGTACGCGCGGCCGGCCTTCCCCGGCATCCGGACCGGCATCATCAGCCGGCGCTTTCCGCGGGCCTGCAGGTATCCGCGGCTCAGGTCGGCCATCCCGTACACCTTCGGCCCGGCCAGGTCGGGCACCAGGCCGGCCGGCTTGTCGAGCGTCAGTTCCACGAGCCGGGCTGCCACCTCGCGCGAATCGACCGGCTGGAACCGCAGTCCGCCCGGGACAGGTATCACCGGCATCCTTGCCATCTTCTGCACCACGGTCAGGACCAGGTCGTGGAACTGGGCGGCACGCAGCGTCGTCCACGGCAGGCCGGAGTCGGCCACCGCCCGTTCCGCGCCCAGCTTGGACCTGAACCAGCCCAGCGGAACCCTGTCCGCCCCGATGACCGAGATGTACACCAGGTGTTGCACCTCGGCTCGAGATGCCGCCTGCAGCAGGTTCCTGGTCGCCGTGTCGTCGCCCTTGGGGCCGCCGGCGAGGTGCAGGACGGTCTCGGCGCCCTCCAGCGCGGCCTCGATTCCCTCGTTCTTGAGCAGGTCACCGCTCACGTACTCAACGCCGTCGTCTCCGGACTCGCGGCTGTGCCGGCTGAGGATCCGCACGGTGCAGCCGGCATCCCGCAGGAGCGGCACGACGTGGCCTCCCAGCGTGCCCGTACCGCCGGTGACCAGGATCGATGACGTCATGGCTTCTCCAGAACTCGTATGGGCCGGGCGTTCAACTCCCAGCCGGATCAGTAGGTTCTCGGTGATCTACTTCTCTGACACCCGGCGAACGAGGAATGTGACCGATGGACGAGAACACATTGCTGATCGAGCGTTTCGAGGAAGACCGGACTCACCTGCGAGCGGTGGCCTACCGGATGCTCGGCTCGCTCAGCGAGGCCGATGACGCGGTGCAGGAGGCTTGGCTGCGCCTCAGCCGCGCCGACACCAGCGAAGTCGAGAACCTCACCGGGTGGCTGACCACGGTGGTCTCACGCGTGTGTCTGAACATGCTGCGCTCGCGCGAGCATCGCCGCGAGGATCCCCTTGACATGCAGGTGCCCGACCCGGCGCTCGGACATGAGGACGGGCGCGATCCCGAGCAGGAGGCGTTGCTGGCCGACTCGGTCGGGGTGGCCATGCTGGTGGTGCTCGACACGCTGACGCCGGCCGAGCGGCTCGCCTTCGTACTGCACGACATGTTCGCCGTGCCCTTCGACGAGATCGGCATCATGCTCGAGCGTTCCCCGACGGCGGCGAGGCAGCTCGCGAGCCGCGCCCGCCGCCGGGTCAAAGGAGGCGCCCCGGTCCCCAGTGCCGATCTGACCCGTCGGCGTCGAGTCGTCGACGCCTTCCTGGCGGCCACGCGCGGCGGGGACTTCGAAGCCCTGGTCGCACTGCTCCATCCCGACGTGGTGCTCCGGGCCGACAAGACGGTCGTCCCCACCACCGAACCCATCGTCGTCCTGGGCGCCCAGACCGTGGCCAAGGGTGCGATGGCCGCCACCGGACGAGCCCGGTTCACCGGGCCGGCGCTGGTCGACGGAGCGGTCGGACTTGCGATGGCGCGCCGCGGACGGCTTTTCCTGGTACTTGCCTTCACCATCACGGACGACAAGATCACCGAAATCGATGTGATCGCGGACCCGGATCGCCTCCGCCAGCTCGGCCTCGCCGTTCTCGACGACTGACACGTGCGGCTCAGGTCGGCCCAGCCGTACTCCCGGGCACGGGCCGATGGGACGGCGGCGCGATCCAGGTGCGGATGGAGGTGGGGCCGGGTACCGCTTCGGGTGCCGGCCCCACGGCCCTCCCGACGGCTCCGCCGCTAGCCGGCGCTGCGCGCCCGGGAGTGCCGCCTCGCCGTCCGGCGCTTGAGCGCCCGCCGTTCGTTCTCGTCGAGTCCGCCCCACACCCCGAAGTCCTGGCCAAGCTCTATGGCCCACTCCAGGCACTGCTCTCTGACCGGGCACCGGCCGCAGACGGACTTGGCCTCGGTGACCTGAAGCAGGGCGGGGCCCGTGCTGCCGACGGGGAAGAACAGGTCGGGATCTTCCTCGACGCATGCCGCGTCTTGACGCCAGTTCTCGTTCTCCACGGGGAGTCTTCCTCCATTCACAGACATTTACCGGTTCCCTTCGGGTCACCGACGGTCGGTCGCTGAAACGACCAAGGGGTCGGCGAATGCTGGATCTGCCCGAAAACCGGCGACGCATGCCGACGCGCGCATTGACGACGCCGTTTCTCTCGCGATGGCAACGCGGGCATAGGGCCGACGTAGCCAAGGTCATCGCAGTGTGATCTCCTCGCCGACTTGGCGCTCGCGGGCTGCGCGGATGACCTGCGCCGCGGCGGCAGCGTCCTGCACCGCCACGCCCGCCGACTTGTAGAGCGTGATCTGATCGGCCGCGGTACGCCCCGGCCTGGTCCCCGCGACGAGCTCACCCAGCTCGGCATGCACGTGCTCGGCGGTGACAACGCCGTCGCGGATCGGCATCAGCAAGTCGTTGCTGCCTGCCGGGAAGGGAGCCAGTGCGGCTGAAGCCGACCGACGTGACATGCACGCCCGGGGTCAGCCATGAGCGCCGGACAACGGGTTCGACCGCGTGGGTCTACGCGGCGGCGATGTCGGCGCCGTCGAGCGCCTCCGCGTAATCGACCGCGGTGATGACCGTGCCGTCCAGCAGTCCCAACGGCTCGCCTGTGTCCCCGATCGAACACGAGGATCAGGGCCTGGTGGGTGGGCAGGGACGTGCCGGAATTGTGAGGGAACGGGGACACCAGCTTGGTCATGAGCATCCCTGCCGAAGGGACATGGCCGGGCATGGCAGCCAGGAACCCTTCTCGCTCGGCACGAGCGCGGCGATCCTGTCGGGCGCCGAAGCCCGCCCGGCGCTGAGGTCCGCCATGGCCGACGCCAGCGCCTCGGTCAACGCGTCCGTGTGAGCAGCGCCTGCACTTGGGAGGGACCATGAACCAGCACACGCCTCAACCTCCTTCACACCGCTCTGGCCTACCAGAGGCAGAGCGCTCGGGTACGAGCATGGTCCGCGACCATCTTGCCTGCGCGACAACGCGCCACCGATCCGGGCAGGTCCGTCTGCACCCGCCCTGGTAAGCGCCGCCGCCGCGGGGCCGGGCAGTCCGCGCCTGCTCGCGGGCCGGCGCCTCCAGGCCACCCGCATCGGGCAGAATTGGCATCGCCTCGACCCCTCAAGCCACCACAGACGGCGGCCAACGCGTGGCAGAGCACTCCCACCCGCCAAACGGTCATATGATCAGCCAGTCTTCGCTGCTCGTGTCACCCCATCAAGGGGGCGAGCAGGCGGGACAGTCACCCAGACGTCGGTGGCACGACCACGCCGCGTCGCACCTCACCCTCGGAAGGCCTGCATGAGTACTGCTGCAACCCGGCGCGATCCCGGCAACGAGCCGACCCACGCCACCACACCTACCGCGGCCTATGTGGGGCTGTTTCGCGAACCGCAGTACACCATCGACCTTCCGCCACTGGACGACGATGACGACGTCGCCCCAACCCCGGCCACGGCCCGACGACCCAGCGCTCGCGGCTGACATCGACTGCCTGGTGGCGGCGAGCGGGACGATCCGGTTCACGGATCAGCTCCCGCTCGTCGAGCGCGACCGGGCAGATCACAAGTCGAGCGCCTCGATCAGCCGTTACAGCAGTCCAGAACGCTCACCGCGCCGGTCGGCGGCATCCTCCACGAGACCAGCATTCCGCATGACCAGCACGGACGGATTCTCCATGGCGATCGTCCCGAACTCGTTCAGAATGAGCTTTGAGAGTCCGCAGCCATCAATCGCTGTGCGGCGGTGTTTGTGCCGTCAGTGCGCACTGCGTCGGCGATGAATTGGGCACGAGTTGCTACGTCCGGCTGGAGAGCGTGGCTGAGAGCTGCTGCCAGCGAGTCGACGGTCGGTGGGACGGGCGGGTGGCCGGTTCCGATCTTGAGGTGGTCGATTCGTTGTGCCCAGTAGTGCTGGTCGTAGACCTGAGGAATGACGACCTGGGGCGCTCCGGCTCGCGCGGCTGCGGTTGTGGTGCCCGCGCCGCCGTGGTGCACGACAGCGGCAACCCGCTTGAAAAGCGCCTGCTGGTTGACGTCTCCGATGGACAAACAGTCGGGTTCACCGTCCACCAGGGACAGGCTGGCCCACCCGCGGGACACGATGGCACGGTGTCCCAGCGCACGGGCCGCCTGGATCATCACCTGGCTGAGGTCCTGTGGGGCGCGGATGCTGCCGAAGCCGAAGTAGACCGGTGGCTCCCCGGCATCAAGGAATGTCTCCAGCTCTGGAGACAGTGGGCGCTGGTCCGGCAGGATCCAGGCGCCCGTCTGAAGTACATCTCGGTCCGCGGGATCAGGCCAGGGCCCCAACGTAGGGTCGGCGGCCAACCACGGCTTGTCGGTGAAGATGTGGCTCCGCACGTCAGTGACCGAGGCCAAGCCAGCTGATGCCCGATGCGCGTTGAGAACGGCGCCGAAGGTGTCGTTCCAGCGTCGTGCATCCTGAGCCCAGAGCATGCGATTGTCGGCCGTACCGTCCGACGGTGTCCCTCCCCGCAGTGACAATGGGGGAGGCGCGTGGTGTGGGGAGGGCAGGGCTATCGGGCAGTAACCGGCCCAGACGTAGGGGATTCCCATCTGCTCGGCCACCGAGCGAGTGGCAATTTGCAAATATCCTCCTGCCACAAGAATGTCGCAGCCTTGGGCTGCCGCCGTGACCGTCACGAACTGGGTGGCGACTGTGGATTCCGCCAGCTGACGCAACTGCTCGGGCGAGGGTTGGGCCCGCGCGACTGGTGCGCTGGATGTCGCGGTCTGACGCACCTCCGGGCCGCTGGGCGTGAAGGGGATCCCGAGGGTGTCGATCCAGTCACGAAAATCAGGGGGTGCGCACACGCGGACTTCCTGCCCAAGCGCCCTCAACCGCAATGCCAGCGCCACCAAAGGCTGGACATCACCACGCGACCCGATTGTCGAAAGCAGCACGCGCATCGGAATCCCCTCGTTCAGCGGCCTCGACCACGGTCGGTCGGCGCCTCTTGAATGTGAGCCCGCGTGCGCGTCCGTCTCAGTTCGCCATGCGCGGTTCAGCTCACGGCCCAGAATTCTGGCCCAGCACCGGGGCCTTGCCGCAAGTCCCCCTGTTGGCTATATGTTGAAGTGGGGGCGAAGGTGGCACCGAGCTGCGGGCAGCAGGCCCGTTCCCGTTGGGTGGTAGAGCGCCCTTCGCCTGGCTCCATCAATTCAAGCGGTTACGCCATCGCTACGAGATACGAGCCGACGTGCATCAGGGCGTCCTCGAAGTCGCTTGCAGCAATATCTGCTTGAGACGTCTCCGCACCTCATTCTGAAACGACCAGTCAGAGGCCTTGAATCCGAGGTATCACAACGCGGGTTGCTCGCCGTCAGGGTGGGCTGGCGTCAGAGAGCCATTCGTCAACGTGGGCGTACGAGCCCGGCGCTGGCCGGCTCCTCAAGCCTGTCTGCTGCTCTATAGGAGTCGGCTTGTTGGACGTCATGGAATATGGCTGCGAGGGCGGCAGTTCGGGCACCTTCAGGGTCACGATCGGGCGACGATCAGGCGGCGCCGAATCGAGCACGTCCTGCACAACCCGGACGAGTGCATGGCAGTCACGGCCGTCCTGGAGGCACCGGGCCGCGGCGACCCGGTGTTAAGCCCATGTTGAGTCGAGGATCAGTGCGATCCGGACCCTTGTGGCGCGGGTCGCCGTGGTCGTCAGGGTGCGGTGACCGACCAAACCCTCCAACTCCTGTGGTCGGTTGCCCGCGGCCCGCCCCCGAGCAACAGCGCCAGAAGGGAGTTGGACGTCATGCCGAAGCCCTATTACGAGGTCGACGTCCCCATACAGCGAACCGACAACCCCACCACCCGAGGCCGGCACGTCTTTGTCGGCGAGGCGTGGTCCAGGCACGAGGCGATACGGATCGCGCACGAGGTGTACGAGACAGCGCTCACCGCCAGCCGGACCGGGCGTGAGATCCCCGGCAGGCGCCGGGACGGCTGGGCGTCTCGCGGGCTGCGCCCCGGTTGGGAGCTCGACTGGAAAGCGGCGACGGCCCGCCTATGGGTCGACTCGCACAGCTGGGCCACCAGCGGCGGAGATGCTGCATGACCTCGGCGACCGGCCCATGCGCTGCTCGTACGGACTCCTGGTCCTCAGGCGCCCTGCGCGGGCGGGAGCGGCGTCACGGCAGCAATCGCTGCTCTTTGGCGAGCGCCACCGCCCCCGCTCGGGTCTCCACCCCCAGCTTGCCGTAGATCCGTCGCAGGTGGGTTTTGACCGTGGCCTCGCTGATGAACAGGGCTCGGGCGATCTCGCGGTTGCCCAGGCCCAGTGCCAGCTGCTGGAGGATGTCGCGCTCGCGCTCCGACAGAGCGGGGCGCGGGCTGCGCATCTGGGCCAGCACCCGGTCGGCGATCGGAGCCGAGAGTGCGGTGCGGCCGGATGCCGCGTTCCGGATCGCCGCGAACAGCTCTTCCGGCCGTTCGGCCTTGAGCAGGTAGCCGGTGGCGCCCGCTTCGATGGCGCGGGTGATGTCGGCGTCGGTGTCGAACATGGTGAGCACCAGCACGCGTGGGGTCGGCGTGTCGGGACCCTCTCCGTCACCGAACGACAGATGACGGGTGGCTGTCACGCCGTCCATGCCGCCGCCGAGCTGGAGGTCCATCAACACGACGTCGGGTCGCACGCGGGCTGCCACGGCGAGAGCCTCCTCGCCGCTGCCCGCCTCACCGACCACCTCGATGCCGTCGGTGCTGGACAGCAGCGCGCGCAGCCCGGCACGTACCACGGCATGGTCGTCGCACAGCAGCAGCCGGATCGGCGAGGCGGACTCCTGGGGGCTCACGAGGCGTTCTCCCTCGAGGTGTTGGGGACGAGGGGGGCGAGGGATAGGGCCGCCGACACGACGGTGCCCTCGCCCGGCGTGGATTCCACGGTGAGGGTGCCGCCCGACTGCCGTGCCCTGATACGCATGGCCGGCAGCCCGTGCCCGCGGGCCAGGCCCGCTCCGGGGGCCGGCGGGCCGTCCGGGTCGAAGCCGCGGCCGTTGTCGGCGATGTCCAACGAGATCTCATCGTCCAGGCAGGTGAGGGTCAGCGCAGCCCGCGTCGCCGCGGCGTGCTCACGCACATTGGCCAGCGCGCCCTGCGCGATGCGCAGCAGTGCCGCCTCGACCCGCTCCGGCAGCAGGCCCGGGGTGCCGTCGAGCCGGAAGTCCACCGTCAGTCCCTGACCGCTCTCGCGGTCGGCGAGCGCGCTCAGTGCCTCGGCCAGGGTGCGCTCGGCGAGGTCTGCCGGGGCCAGGTCATGGACGAACCGGCGGGCCTCGGCCAGGCTGCGGGACGTGATCTCGGCCGCGTCCCGGATGTGCCCGCGGGCCGTGTCCGGGTCCGCCTGCCAGACGCGCTCGGCGGCCTGCAACAGCATCTGCTGGCTGGACAAGCCCTGCGCGAGGGTGTCGTGGATTTCCGTGGACAGCCGCTGTCGTTCTGTCAGGATGCCTGCCCGCCGCTCGGTGGCGGCCAGGTCACGGCGGGTGCGGACCAGGTCGTCGATCAGGACGCGCTGTCTGGCAGCCTGGCGCTGCAGATGGAGCAGGACGGCGGTGGCGACTGCCGCGATGGCCGGCGGGGCGACGACCATATTGGGATTGAGCGCGCCGTCTGACACCCGCACCTGGGAGGCGACGACCAGCGCAGTGAGCCCGGCCACCACCGGCACCGCGATCCGCGCGGGCAGCGCGTGCAAGCCGGCGAACAGCAGCGGCATGGCGCACCACGTGGCGCTCGGCGCGAGGGCGAGCAGGACGATCCAGACGGCCGACACCGCGCCCAGCCAGGCCAGGTGCCGGGCGGAGGGCCGGGCGCCGGGGCGCGGTGCGGGTGCCAGCAGCCGTCCGAGGACGTAGAGCAGCCCGAAGACGGCGAACAGCGCGACCACCCATGCGGTACGCGTGTCGCCCAGGTCGCGGGTCAGGAAGCGGGCGAGCGAGGAGCCCAGCAGCAGGACGAACGCTGCGTGCATGACCGCCGTCAGCCATCGCCCGTCCGGATCGGCCCGCTCGCCCTCCCCCTGGGAAAGGCTCCCGGTCGCCGCCGTCACAGGCCGCACGACCGACGTGGCTGTTCACTGTGCCGCACCGACGGCCTCCTCATCGCCTCACCCGGCCTCTCCTCGCAGGCAGTCCTAACGTGCGTGGCGCGCTCAACGTGCCCAAGCGGTGCCGCAACCTCCAATCGGCTGATAGCGGCGTCCCCCGAACCGTCCCCGTATCAGAGCCGGTCAGCCCCATCCGGCTCCCGTTCGCGCACCGAGGCTGGTATCGAGACCCGCGAGGCGAGGCGGCACGGCCGCCGCGTCCGCACCGAGCGAGGAGGAAGAATCCGCGTGCCTGCCAAGAACGTCACCGTCAACCGCGCCGCCCTCGGGCACCGCATCGCCTATGCGCTGCGCCACCCCGAGCGGGTGCCGCGCCACATCGCCCGCGCCACCCGGGACGCGTGGCTGCGCCACCGCTGGCCGGACCACATCGCCTACTACCGCGCGGTGATGCGCTCCGACACCCGCGCCGACCCGGACGCGGCGGTCGGCAGCCGCAGCCACGAGCGTTGGCTGGCACTGGGGGCAATGCAGTTCGACTACCTGCTCGGCCACGGCCTGCGCCCCGAGCACCGGATGCTGGAGATCGGGTGCGGCAACCTGCGGGCCGGCTGGCGGTTCATCCGGCACCTGGAGCCGGGGCACTACTACGGCATCGACATCTCACCGGACATCCTCGTCGCCGCGCAGGACACGATCGTGCGCGTGGGGTTGCAGAAGCGGCTCGCCACGCTGACCCCGGTCCGCGACCTGACCCTGCGCTTCCTGCCCGAGGCCCATTTCGACGTGGTGCACGCGCACAGTGTCTTCTCGCACTCCCCGCTCCCGGTCATCGAGGAGTGCCTGGCCAATGTCGGCCGGGTGCTGGCACCGGGCGGCTGGTTCGACTTCACCTTCGACCGTACCGAGGGCAAGGAGCACCAGGTGCTGCGGGAGGACTTCTACTACCGCACCGAGACGCTGATCGCCCTGGCCGAGAAACACGGCCTGGCGGCCCGCTTCATGGCCGACTGGGAGGAACTGCCGCACGGCCAGTCCAAAATCCGCGTCACCCACGGCCCGGACAACGACAGCGAGCGGCACGAATGATCACGCGACGCGTCGCGCACCTTACTTGGCATGGAGTGCCAAGAAGGCTTCGCAGGCGCCGACTTGTGCGTGCTCCAGACATATGGGGACGTCGACCGCTCGACACGCATCCGCAGACCGCGATCCAGCTCGACCCCTCTGCCAAGGGAGTCACCTAGGGTTTGTCCCTGATGCCCGCATCACGGTCGCTCGCCTACCGTCATGAGTAGTGCTGATCTTCCCTTCAGCCGATCCATCTGCACCGAACTCGGGCGTAACGGAGACTCAATGAAGGCGATCGTCCAGGACCGGTACGGCTCACCAGACGTTCTGGAGCTCAGGGAGGTCGACAAGCCGGCGGTCGCCGACCACGAGGTGCTGGTACGGGTCCACGCGGCCGCGGTCAACGCGCGCGACTGGCACCTCATGCGAGGTGACCCGTACCTGGCGCGCCTGGTGCTCGGAGTCCGCAGGCCGAAGACGAAGATCCGGGGCACGGACTTCGCGGGTCGGGTCGAAGCGGTGGGCAAGGACGTGACACGGTTCCGCCCCGGTGACGAGGTGTTCGGCGAAGCCGACGGAGCATTTGCCGAGTACGTGAGTGCCTCGGACGACGTGCTGGAGCCGAAACCGGCCAACCTGACGTTCGAGCAGGCGGCCGTGGTGCCGCTGGCGGGGAACACCGCCCTCATGGGCCTTCGTGATCTGGCGCGAGTACAGCCGGGACAGAAGGTCCTGGTCAATGGCGCGTCAGGTGGTGTGGGGACATTCGCCGTGCAGATCGCCAAGTCGTTCGGCGCGGAGGTGACCGGCGTGTGCAGTACGAGAAACATGGACCTGGTCCGGTCGATCGGCGCGGACCACGTCATCGACTACACCCGGGAAGACTTCACCCGGAGCGGACGGCAGTACGACGTCGTTCTCGACCTGGTGGGGAACCGTTCGTTGACCGAGTGCCGACGCGCGCTGACACCCGCGGGGACGCTCGTTCTGTCCGGTGGGGGCACGTCCGAAGGCGGCAGTCTTGTCGGGCCGATGGGGCTCATCCTCAGGGGGCAGGCGCTGTCGCGCTTCGTCCGCCATCGGCTGCTCGTCCTCACGGCGACGCCGAACAAGGAGAATCTGGCGGCGCTGAGGGAACTCGCCGAGTCCGGGGAGGTTACGCCGGTCATTGACCGTACCTTCCCGCTGAGCGAGGTTGCCGCGGCCATCGCGTACCTCGAAGTGGAGCACGCGCGCGCGAAGGTCGTCATCACCCTATGACGGACCGCTTTGATCGCCGATATCGATGCCACCTGCGCGCCAGCTCCCCAGCCACGGCGGAGCTGCGCGCGGGAACCGCTACCGGGTGAGAGACCGTGGCCGGCCCGCCACGTGAGGGAAGGCAGGACCTCTGGCCATACGGAGTCGCCTGGATATCTGCACAATGGATGACAAAGACGCCTGAGCCTCGACCGGCACCCCATGGGTGGGGCGAGGCGATGCGTGCCGCGGGTGGAAGGCGACAGTCGTGCCGTCAGAACCGTCGGGGGGCGAGAAGGCTCCTGGTCCACTCTGGTCCGAGCCCGGGACACTGCTGGAACACGTGCCCGTTGCCGTCCTCGGCATCGACGAGGACGACCGGATCTGCTACTGGGGTCCCGGTGCCCAGGACCTCTTCGGGCACGGCCCCACGGCGGTGCTGTCCAAACCCGCCGGCGTCCTCTTCCCGGATCCGCCCCAGGGCGCCCCTGACGCTTCGGTCCGGCTGGCGGAGCGGGGCCGCACCCTGGGGTATTGGCGCGGCCGACTGCCCGCACGGCACCTGGACGGCGCGGTCTTCGACTGCGGTTTCCGGGTCTTCCCCGTGACCGGCGCCGGGGGCCGTTCGGTGGTCATGGCCCTGGCGAGCCGCAGCGACGAACTCGATCGGGTCAAGACCAATCTGGCCTTCCTCGACGCCCTCTTCGAGACCTGCCCCATTGGCCTGGTCATGCTCGACGAGGAGCTGCGTTACGTCCACCTCAACCAGGCCCTCGCCGACATGGACAGCCTCCCCATCGGGGAGCACCTCGGACGGCGGATGGAAGAGATCATGATCACCTCCGACGGCGGTGAGTACCAGCGGATACTGCGCACAGTCGCCGACGGCGGTCAGCCCGTCGTGGGCGCCCTGGTGGGTGTGCGCACGCCGGGTGACCCGGATCGGGATCAGGTGAGGTCGGTGAGTTTCTTCCCCCTCACCGGCGCGGTCGGCTCCCGGCCCGGAGTGGGCGGGCTGCTGGTGGACGTGACCGACCGGGAGCAGGCCATCATGGAGGCCACCGCCGGTCGGCAACGGCTGGCCCTCCTGGACCGGGCCGCGGCCCGGATCGGCACCACCCTGGATGTGGACGTCACCGCCCGGGAGCTGGTCGCGGCCGCGGTTCCCGACTTCTCGGACGCCTCCGTCGTGGAAGTCGTGGAGTGGATGGACGAGCCTGAGGTGTTCGACCCGGAACTGCCGCTGGTCACCCGCCGGATCGCCGCCGGCACCATCCTGCCCCCGCCCGCCACCGACCTCGTGAGCGGGCTCGAGAACGTGACGTACCCGCCGGGTTCCGCCATCCACCGGATGCTGCTGACGGGCCGCCCCGTCTCCGTCCTCGTGAACGACGAGTTCATGACCCGGACCGTCATCCACCAGGCCCGCGCCCAGCTCCTCAGAGACAGCGGCCTGGCCTGCATCCTCATCGCCCCGCTCATCGCCCGAGGCACGGTCCAGGGCCTCACCATGTTCGGACGCTCCGCAGGCAGGCCCGCCTTCACTGAAGAGGACCTCAGCCTGGCCGGCGAGCTCGCCTCGCGCGCCGCGCTCTGCCTGGACAACGCGCGCCTCTACAGCCGAGTGCAGGACATCGCGCTCACCCTCCAGCGCGCGCTACTCCCCAGCGCCCTGGCGACCAGCCCTTACGTGGAGGTCGCCCACCGTTATCTGCCCGGCAGCCACATCACGGAGGTCGGCGGCGACTGGTACGACGTGATCAACCTGTCCGGCGACAGGGTCGCCCTGGTCGTCGGTGACGTGATGGGACACGGGGTGCCGGCCGCCGCGGCCATGGGAAGGCTGCGCATCACCGCCAAGGCGCTTGCCAGGCACAACCAGGAACCGGACGACCTGCTCTCCGAGCTCGACGCCTGTGCCCAGGAGGCAGGAATCGAGCTGGCGACCTGCCTCTACATCCTGTACGACCCCACGACCGGGCGCGCCCGCATCGCCAGCGCCGGCCACCCCCCGCCCCTCGTACGCCACCCGGACGGCACGGTCGAGACCATCAGCGATGTCCTTGGAGTCCCCCTCGGGGTGGGCGGCCAGCCCTTCAAAACGATCGAGATCACCCTGCCTGAGGACGCCATTCTCGCCCTGTACACCGATGGCCTCATCGAAGCACGGGGCCAGGACATCGAAGAGGGCCTGGAGGCGGTACGGGCCGAACTACGCAGGGCGCCGGTCCAGTTGGAAGAAACAGCGGACCGCATGCTGTCGAGTCTGCTGCCCGACCCGCCGGACGACGACACGGTGCTCGTCCTCGCCCGAGTCCGCCGCAGTCGTCCAGGTCGGGCGTAGTCATCCAGGTCGGGCGTAGTCGATGTCGCGGGCGGCCCGGACAACCTCCAGGTGCCGGCGATGGCGTTAAAAAGGGTGAAACCTGGGCAGACGCCATACGCCAGGAGTGGACAATCTTGAAGGGATTCGCACCATGATCCTTCTCGGGCTTCTGCTACTCGCAGCGACCGGAGCCTTCACTGGGCTGCTGATCGCCTACAACCTCTCCGGTGGCCCGGAGTACACCGTGACGATGTTCGACAACGACGTGGCCACCATGAACAGCTTGTCCATTTTCCTGTCCGGAGTCGCCCTGGCCCTGCTCTTCTGCATCGGGTGCGCCCTGGTCATGGGCGGCGGCGCACGGCGGCGGCACCGGTCCGTCGTCCTGCGGGAGACGCGAGCCCCTGCGGAAACGGGCGAGCGCGACGCCGTGCGCGATCGGTCAGTGGAAGGCCCTGCAGCCGACGACCAGGCACGGACAGGATCCCCTCGCCACAAATACCGGCACCAATCCGGACATTAGGTTGGTCCGCTCGACGAGGGGCTGCACGAGGTGATCGGCCACATCAAGACGCAGTTGGGCGGACACCGGCTCGGGTGACAGCACGTCCGTACCGTGATTGAGTTGGTTGAGGCCCGCGAAGTGCCGTCGTGAGACTTGGCGCCTTCCCAGCTCGTGACCAGCATGAACGGGGCCCGGGTCTGGCACGCGGCGCCTCTTTGAGGAGGGACCGGTCATGGCTGCCACCGTGAATCGCGGCGAGATCGAGGCCGACATCAAGCAGACGCTGGGTCTCGTCCCGCACTTCTTCCAGAGCATCCCGACCGAACTGCTCGCACCCGAGTGGGAGATCTTCAAGAAGATCGAACTCGGCGAGACGCTGATCCCGAACAAGTACAAGGAGCTCATCGGCGTCGGACTGCACGCGGAGACGAAGTGCCGCTACTGCAGCCTGTTCCACGCCGAGGCGGCCAAGCTCTTCGGTGCGACGGACGAGGAAATACAGGAAGCCGTCCACTACGCCAAGGCCAGCCTGGGTTGGAGCGCCTACATCAATGGCATGCAGGAGGACTACGACCAGTTCGCCGCCGAACTGGCGCAGGTCGTCGACTACGTACGGTCCCAAGCCTGAGATGGAACTTCAAAGAGTGCGCCCGACGGTGCTCCGGGCCACCTTCCACGTGTACGAACTGGCGGCCTTGGTCGCAGCAGCCCGCTACGTCACGAAGTCCCCGCCCCCGGAGATTCCCGCCGAATCGCTCGAGCAGCTGCGTCAGGTGCTGGACGACTACGACCAGCAGGTCCGCAACCTGTCGGGCCCCCAGGCACCCGCACAACCACAGGACGGGCACTGACGTTTACCCCGGGTCGAGGGACAGGGAGCGGGCCGGCAGTGATGCCCGATTGCGGATTACTCCTGCTCCGCCTGGGGCTGGTCCACCAGGCGGTCCCAGTCCAGCGAGCTCGAACCCTCACCCCGACCGGTCGAGCGCCGGACGCCGTACCAGACGACGACGCGTCCGTTCGGCATGCGGCTCCGGTTGTAGGCGGCGGAGAGCCGGGTCCCCGCGCGTGGCACCTCCTCCTCGTGTACGAAGTAAGGCTGCCCGGCGCTCAGGCCCTCGCCCAGCAGCGTGGTCCGCGGCCGCACCGGCACCGGCGGCGCCGTGGTGCCGTCGAGCACGCGGGGCATGGCACCGCGCTGCAGCTGGATCTCCCGGTTGTCGCCGGGCACATGCACCGGGATGAACGGGATCCAGTTCTCCGGCACCGTGTTCATCGCCTCGTACGCGATCGGCGCCGACGGGGTCGGTGGCGTGTGGGGAGGGGCGAGCAGCCGGCGGTGTGCCAGGGTCTCGCGCGCCGCCTCTTCGCCCCGCAGTGAGTCGCCGGTGGCGAGCAGTACCGAGCGTTCGACGCCCCACACCATGTTGGCGGCTTCGTCGCGGATCAGCACGACCTCCTCGACTGTCGGCCCGTCGGCCACTGAGGGCACGCTCGGCGGCAGGAAGAACCCGGTGTCGGCGGCGACCGGCGCCTCGCCCTGGATGTCCAGGTTGAACATCGACCATCGCTGCCAGTCGTCGTCGGGCCCCGCACCCACGGGCTCGACCCAGAACCGCCGTCCGAAGACGTCGGTCACGACCATTCCGTCGACGCGGGCCAGCGTCCCCGTGTCGAGGTCGCACGGCAGCACGAACCAGTCGTTGCTGTAGGTCAGCGCGAACTCCATGAACAGCAGCCGGATGAGGTCGGTGGTGTCGGCGGTGATCGCGCCGAAGTCGGTGCGCCCGTCCTCCATCGCCCACAGCCGCGGCAACGGCATGCCGGAGAACCGTACGGTGCCCGGTACCGCGGTACGAACCACCTCTCCCGGCGTGCCGGTGGCGCCCAGTGTCAGCCCGGACGTGTCATAGGAGAAGGCGTGCCAGTCGAGGTGCCCGCCCGGATACTCCTCCGCGGCGAGCACGGTTTCGCCGGAGGCCTCGGGCGCGGCAAGGTCGAAGCGGTGCTCCAGCCGGGACGGGTCGTACGCCTCGGCGGCGGGCGGCTGCGCGATGAGGTCGTCGAACCACCCGACGAACCTCGGGATCAGCGCGTCGAGCTGCTGCTTCTGGAACTGGGAGACCACTCCCTCAATGCCGTCCCAGGCGTGCCCGCCGTTCTTCAGGTGCACATAGAGCTCGTAGCCGTCCATCGCCCGCCCGGCCACCGCCTGCATCGTCGCCCACACCTCGGGGTGCGCCACCAGCGGGGTGTCCGCCTCGGCCGCCGGGTCGGGCAGCCGGATCGGCCAGCGCTGGACGTAGGAACCGCGGTGGGGCAACGGCGCCAGCTTCAGCCACCTGCGTCCCATGGCCAGCCTCAGATCGAAGGAGACCCGGTCGGCGCCGATCCGGAACGGCAGCGGGCGGCGCTCCACCACGGTTTCCAGCGGCAGCCCGCTCGGCAGGTCGCCTGGCGAGGTCTCCCGGGGGCGGTAGCGGCCGGGCTTGGTGGTGCGCATGTGGTACTTCGCGGTGACCGGGGTGCCGGCGTCCTCGCCCTGGAACTCGCCGAACTGCCACTGCCGGGTGAGCATCCACAACGGGTCGCGGACCTCGGCCCGCAGAGCGCGCCCGAACTCGGTGCTCCGCGGCCTGCCTTCCAGCCGGTTCCACACCGTCACCGTGGGGAATTCGCGGGCGGCGAGCGCGGCCCGCATGTCCTGGATGGGGGTACGAACCATGGTCAGCCCCTCGCGGGTCGCAATGGGCCGCTCGCCGGCGGCTGATCGTTGTTGATGGAGAGATCGGTGGAGATCGTGATCGGCGACGCCGTCGCCGTCATGACCGTGGCGGGCAGCAGCTGCGCGTAGGCCGTCCCGTCGATCTGGGTGGGTTCGACGGCGCGCGACCGGGCCAGGTCGAGCGTCTCGTGCAGCGCGGCGACCAGGTCGTCCCAGTTCCAGGCGCCCGTGCGCTTGGGCGGCGCGACGAGCAGCATGGTCTGCGGCGGCTCCGAGCCGGGTCGGTCGTAGTGCAGGGCGATGCCGGTGGTCTCCGCCTTCGCGGGGAGCGTCTCGGTCCATTCGTCGATCAGCAGTGCGCAGAAGGTGTCGTGCGGATTCGGCTGGTCGCTGTAGTGCGCGGTGTAGAGCAGCCGGTCGCTCCTGAGCTGATAGCTCGCGGGCAGCTCCATGGCCAGCCACGGGGCGTTCTCCTCGAACGGGAACTGTACGGGGAGCAGTTCGGGCTCGTGCCCGTCGAGCGCGTCGGTCAGCAGCGTGACCCGCTCCCACACGCCCAGCCTGGGCCGGACCCGGGCCACGCCGTGCAGCCAGTCGTCCACCGGGAAGTCACGGTCCAGATGGTCCGTGAGGTCGCCCCGCCTGGATGCGAGGTACCCGTCGCGCCAGCCGTCGCCGAGGTCGTCGGGCACGGTGAACTCGTGGACCGCGAGCGCGTCCGGGCCGATCAGCGCCCGGATCGCGGCGACCGCGGCGGTGACCCGGTCCTTGCCGGCGGCCACCGCGTCGTAGCGGGCGAGCTCCGCGTCGGCGGCGGTCAGCCGTTGGCCGACGTCCGCCCGCAGGTCCGCGGCGCGCGCCGCGAGCCCGGTCAGGAAAGCGATCACCGCGTCCTCGGTCGGGGTGAGATCCAGGCCCTCCGGGTCGAACGCAGTGATCGGCTGCAGGGCGCTCACGTCGTGCAGCAGCCCGGACAGGGTCGAGCGGTTTGTATTCGCGATCGACTTCAGCCCGGAAAGGCGGACGTCGAACGTGGCGCGGCGGCCGGCCACGATCCCCCGCAGCTGCTGTGGCGTTTGCGGCCGTGGGCTCGTCGGCGTGGTGGTGAGCAGCCGTTCGGCCTGCTGCAGCAGGCCGAACCTGACCTCGGCCGCAGTGCCCGCGGGCAGCGCGTCGTTGGCCGCGATCTTGGCGTCCGCCGCGGCAAGCGTGACCGTCATGCGGTCGGCCACCACGTCCACCGCCGCGAGCACCTCGCGGAACCGGTCGCGCCGCCACTGGGCCAGCTCACCCCAGCCACTGCGCACCATGGCGAAGCCCGCTGCGGTGATCGCGAGTTCCGCCATCCGGACGAGATAGTCGTCGACGTCGGAGAGCAGCTCGGCGCGGTTCTCGACGGGATCGGCCAGCGGCTCGCCGAGATCCTCGATGAACTCGTCCAGCTCTTCGGCGAAGTCGTGCATGGCCTCGCGTACGGCGGCGGGCCGGGCCCGGGGCAGGTCCACGTTCTCGTCGAGCGCGGAGCCGGTCGTCTCGGTGCCCGACTGCGGCACGAGGTCGCTCGGCCGGAGCGGGCGGGCCGTGAGCAGTAGCTGCCGCAGGGCGGAGATGAGCGGGGACAGCTCGAAGAACGTGATCTTGCCCTGCACGCGCTCGGTGTACCGGATGAGCGGCTCGGCGTCGGGGCGGATGTTGCCCATCTGCAGCACCTGGCCGAGGATCCGGTCGTCCAGGTCGGTCATCGCCGCGGCGTCGTTCGGCCGCAGCGCCCACAGCAGATCGATCGGCTGCATCCCGAGCTCGGCCAGGTTGACCACCCGGTCGCGGTCGTCTCCGGTCCGCGGGTCCGTCCAGGTCACCCGGCAGGCCACCTGACCATGCCCCGGCAGCAGCCGGGCCAGCCAGTCGTTGACGCCGGGCTCACCCCGGCCACGCGGGGTCATGTGCCCGCCGGCCACCGGCGAAATCTTCGGCGGGCGCCCGGCACGCACATGCAGACCGACCCGGTGGTTCAGGCTGACGCCGCTGCGCGGTGTCGCGGTCACGACCGGTTCGGGCGGGAAGCCCGACTTGGTGTAGGCCTCGAACACGGCGCCGGCGCGGTCGGGATTGCCGAGTACGGCCTGGTGCACGCCTTCCGCGACGGCCAGGTCGGCCAGCGCGTCGTGGATCTCCACGAGCCGCTGGACCTCCTCCTCGATGGCCTGGGCCTGTACCGGCTCGGCCGGCGGCAGCTCAGGGTGCCCGAACGGGTAGGTGGCCGGACCGGTGCGCGTGACGTGCCGTACGAGCTCAAGTCCGTCGATCACATTGCGCGCCTCCACCTGCTCGATCGCGGTGCCCGCGAGCGGCTCGGTGTCCGGCAGCTTCGTGGCGACCAGCGGGAACGCCGTGCGCAACGCGGCGATGAAGAAGTCGACTTCGGCCACATCGTGCTTGTCGTGCAGCCCGCGCTCGAAGCGGTAGCCGAGCAGCGCACCGAGTGACTGACCGGAACGGATGCCCTCGATGAACGACAACGCGATGCGTACGCGCTCGGAGCTGAGGTTGACCGCCATGGTGCCCGGGTTGTCGGGGCCTCCGTTGGCCAGGTAGCCGGTGCGCAGCAGCGCTGCGGTCGTGGCGTGGTTCAACGAGGGCGTGTGGATGTGCCCGCCGCTCGCCGGGTCACGCAGCAGCGGGCCGCTCCCCGGCGGGGTGAAGACCTGAGCGAGCCGACCGGAGAGCTGTACCTGCTCGAACGCGCCGCGGGGGCGGAGGTTCTCCAGCCAGCCGAAGGCGCCGAGGTGCAGCCCGGTCGTGGCCGGGCCGCTGCCGGCCGCACCGTACCGCATGGTGAACAGCCGCTCGGTGGCGAGTCCCAGCCGCCAGGCGTCCAGCCGGTAGGTGGAGCAGTCGATGTGTTCGGCGAGTGCGCGCTCCAGCCGCGCGGTCGGCACCTGCGCGAGCAGGTCGACGGCATCTAGCTGCTCGGCGAGGTCGACCGTGGCCGGGCGCTGCCCGATGACCTGCGGAATGTAGTCGGCGATCAGTGTGTCGGGCGCGCCCGTCACGGCGGGGTCGGGCGCGTACAGCCGGCCGTACCGGCTCTCGCTGACCTGGGTGCGGGTGCTGATGTGCACGAACGGCTGCTCGCGGCGCGCCGCGAGCAGTTGGGTCTCGTTGCCGCCGTGCGCGGCTGCCGACAGCCGCAGCGCCGCCTCGTCGTACGCCGTGAGTACGGCGTGCCGCAGCAGCAGGTAGAGCAGCGCGGTGGGTTTCCCGCCGCTGAACCCGTCCTCGCGGCGTACGGCGTTGAAGTCGGCACGCGCGAAGTGCGCGAGCCAGGCGAGGTAGTTGCGGCCGTCGTCGGAGGAGACGTGTACCGGTCGGCTCTCCGACATGGGAAGGTCGTCCACGATCGGGCCGCGCAGCGCGTGCTGACGGCCGGTGAACAACCGCGTGGACGCGTCGGGATCGGGCCGCTGCGGATCGTAGCCGAGGTGGGTGAGCAACGTGCGGACCCGCCCCCGGACATTGAGCGTGTTCAGCGCGGTGATGACGTCCGTGCCGAAGCCCTCCAGGTTCAGCCGGTTGAAGTAGTCCTCGGCGCTCTGCCCGTAGCGCTGGTGGAACTCCACCGAGGCCGGGTGCGCGGCGAGCAGGTCGAGCAGCAGCTGGTGCGGGTCTGCGTCCTGGCCCAGGTGCGGCACACCGGCCGCGAGCTGCTGCCAGTCGCCGGCCATGGTCTGCAGCACGGTGTGCATGCGCCTGCGGTGCGCTGCGGCGGTGTCGTTGTCGGCCCAGGCCATACGGGAGAAGGCGGTCGTGACCAGCAGCCCGTACGGCTGCCTTCCCACCTGCACCGTGGCCAGTGGACCGCGCCCGCTGACGTACCGGGTGAAGAAGGACCGGGTGGCGTCCACGGCGGCGGTCCCGAAGACCGGGTTGAGCATGGTGTGCAGGTGGTAGCCCCAAGTTGCGGGCCACAGTGCGGTGTTCATCGCCCGCGCCTCGCGCGTGTCGGTGCCGTCGGCGCCGATCAGCTGCCGGGTCACCTCGGGATTGATGCCGAGCAGCTCGGCCAGCCACTGGCCGTCGGTCTTGCCCCGCCAGTCCCCCGGTGGCGCGGGAGAGGCCGGGCCCTCGAACACGGCGGTGTAGCTCTCCTCGGCCTCGTCGCCGGTGCCGTGACCGGACTGCGCGTCACCTGTGTTGTTGGTGGGCGTTCCCTGGCGCAGCAGCCGGTAGCCCGCACGGCTCTGCGACTGCCGGGCGATCAGTCCCTCCAGCTCGGCCTTGGCCTGTGTGGGGCCGGACTTGACGCGTACGCCGATCGCGATGAGCCGGTCCAGGCCTCCTCTGATCGCGTCGGTCAGCGGGATGCGGAATCCCATTCCGGCCTGGACCGCGCTGTTGAAGTCGGTCAGCCAGGCGAGCGCCGATGGCACCTTCAGGTCACCGTTCTGTGCTCGCAGCTGGTCGGCCGACGGCGTCGAGGGATCCGGGCTGACGGCGAGTTCGTCCGGCACCGCGTTGCCCGTGACGTTCACGACCAGTTGGCCACCCGCGTATCCGAGCAGGGTGAACCGGTCGGGCAGCAGCCTGGCCTTGGCTGCCACCGTCCACGACGAGCCCTTGGTCTGCCCTGCCTGAGCCTGCGGCATGTCCAGGAAGGCCACCGTGACCTGGGCGGTCGCCACACCGCCCGGAGGCACCTGGCTCATACCTGCCGGCCGGCGTGCGCGGATCCGGGTGGCGCGGGTGGAGCCGACCGCCGACTGCAGGGCCGAGTCGGCGGCCTGCACGGCGGCTTTGGCGCCGGCGGCGCGGTAGATCGCCGTCCAGTAGGTGCGGGCGGGCGGCCGGTCGGCCGCCGGCAGCGGATCGTCGTCCGCGATCACCAGGATGACGTGGTCGGGCCCGATACGGTGCGGCTCGTCCTGTGGGTTGAGCGGTTTGCGGTTGTCCGCGATCCACTTGGCCCGCCCGGCGCCCGCGCTGTTCACCAGGTCGCGCCAGGCGGACAGGCGCAGCGCGCGGTCGCCGCCGGCCTGCCACACCTTGCGCCAGTATCCGAAGGCGAGCTCGTGTTCGTGGTCCGTGCGCTTGGGCTCGAACGCGTCGACGGCCCACTCGTCGGGGAACACCCGCACCAGCAGCTCGGTGGGGGTGAACACCGTCTCCAGGCGCACCGGTCCGAGCAGCATCGGGTAGGCGTCGCTGAGGTTGCCCGGGATGGGTGCCACGGCCTGCTCGACTCGCCGAGTGTGTGGTTCAGCCATCGCGGAGCATCTCCCTCGCGTGCACGGCGACCAACACGGGCGCCTGGTAGAGGATGTAGGCCAGGTCGCCGGCGCCGATCTGCGCGCTCCAGAGGATGTCCTTGTCCTCCGTGTACTGCTCCGCCTTGACATTCCCCGGAGTGGTGGGCGCTTCCAGAGCGAGCGCCGGGGTACTCGCGTCGAGTTTCAGGTAGCGCGGCGCACCGCTGGGCGGCCCGGTGAGCACATCGGGCCAGGCCAGGTCGTTCCAGACCTGCAGCTTGCCCTCGCGGTTGATGTCCAGGCCGAACCTCGGGTCGCCGGGGCGTTCCTTGAGTACGAAGAACCAGCCGGCGTCGTCGTTCGGATGCTCGCCGGAATCGCCCCTGGCCTCGTCCTCGTCGAGGTCGAAGCCGAAGAAGTAGATGTCGGGCGCGGCCTTGGCCTCGTACAAGGGCAGTTTGACGATGTCCTCCGACGGCTCGGTGGCGGCGGGGTCGAGATCCATGAGCTTGCGCCCCAGGGAAGGGTCAGGGGTCCCGCCGGGGCCGGGGAGCCACTCGGCTCGGTGCGCGTAGACCACCGTTGTCGGGTACTTCTTCAGCAGCTCACCTCGGATCACCAGCACGAGCTCGTCGTCCTTCTCGCCGTTGATCTCGCGGTTGTCGTGATCCCCCAGCTCCGACTCCGCGGTCCACGTGTCGATCGACGGGATGTCGAGCAGCCGCTCGCGCCGCTCCTGCGCCGACTCGCCCGGCTTGGAGCGGACCCCGCGTACGTCCCAGAACTGCGCGAAGGGTGTACCGCGCTGGTCGGTCGGGTACTCGCGCCACAGCAGTTCGCGGGCCATCTCGTGGTTCAGGCCGACCATGTAGGACTCGATGAACCGCTGGTTGGTCTCCAGCAGCGTGATGCTGTCGCGCGGCACCAGGTTGAGGTTCGGCAGGAAGAACTCGTTGGACAGGTCGATCAGCGGCTGGAACATCGGCAGGTCGATCACCGGGTAGGCCATCGCCTCGACCATCGTGGCCGGGGTCGGCAGCAGTGCCCGCGGCCGGGGCGCAGGCGACGCCCGGTCCGACTCCGGCGACAGGTCCATCTCGTTGGAGTGCGGGTAGTGGATGCCGGCCAGGACCCGGCGCGGGATCGTGCGGTCGGGGTGCAGCCCGTCGAGCGTCCCGGTCCCGATCGCGGTCAGGTTCACGGCCTTGCGCTCCGGCGTCTGCCCGGCGATCGCGGAGCCGTTGAACACCCCGTACGCCGCGTTCAGCGCCTGCTTGAAGCGGGTTGCCTCGGGACTGTCCGTGCCACCCGCGTGCGGAGTGACGCCCTCGCCGGGCAGCGAGATGACGAAGTCCGAGCTGTTCGGCAGTCCCGGCACCGGGTTGGGGACGAGGACGGTGCCGCCGGTGGCGGTCATGCCACCGGGACCCCTCGCGCCGGATACGCCCTCGCCGGCGTCGCTGACGCCGATGATGGGGCCCTCGAGCTCCGACTCCAGGTTGTCGACGGTGGTCACGGCGGGCGGCGCCACCTTGCGCGGCGCGGCCCGTACCTGGTCCCGGTTGATCCGGTCGAGCAGGCTGGGCGGCGGGGCACCGTCCTGGACGAGGTCCCCTCCGCCGCCGTCTCCGAGGGGAGGCAACCGCCGCATGAGCCGCGAACCCGGCCTGGTCTGCCTGCGCATCGCCGGTGACACGGGCGCGGCGGCGATCCGGCTGCGGGCGAACTGCGCGGCCACACTGACCAGTTCGGCGGTATCCAGGGGCGCCGCGTCATTGGCAGCCACGCCGGAACCGGCGATGGCGGCGTCGGTGACCACCCGGGAGTGCACTGGCGCCGTCATCGCCAGGACCTGTGCGGGAGCGACCTGGTTCAGCGTCTTCAGATGCCCGCTGTGCAGCGCGTGCGACACCTCGCGGGCCACTTGGGCGCCGCGGATTCGCTTGTTGGCCTCCAGCACGTCGCCGATCTGCGCCCACGCGGCCTGCATGTACTCCTCTTGGTGCTCGCGTACGACGCGTGCGCCGATGCCCGCGGCGGCCCGGAACCGGGGGTCGAGGTTGAGCTCGTGCACCCAGTTGCGCGGGTGCGGCAGCGGATTGCCGCTCTCGTCGGTGAGCAGCCGTGAGGTGAGCGCGTGCCAGCGTCCGTACAGCGGCGGGGTCACCAACGGGTCGGGGCCGGCGTCCACGACGCTCGCCAGGTCCACCGGGCCCGCGGCGATCTGCTGGTGCGCGGTGAGGGGCTGTTCTTGGGTGTACGTCTGGCTCAGGTTGATCAGCGTCGCGAGCGCGGTCTGGAACGGATGTGGGTACGGCTCGTCCCAGTTCTCGTACTTGTTCTGCTCGTCGAGCTCCGCCGGGGACAGTGACGACTCGGGGACCTTGAGCGCACCGCCCAGCCGCAGCACACGATCCAGCCCGGGGTCCGTGGGAGTGGCCGGCGGCAGCCCGGCGCCCGGCTCCTGGGTGTCCATGTCGCGGTTGCCCACACGGGCGTCCGAGGGCCGCGGCTTCAGCAGCCTGACCAGATATTCGAAGTCGCCGGTCGGCGCCGTACGGAACGAGAACCGGTGGTAGACGGGGATGTTGCCCGGTTCCGGCCGCCCGGAGTACGGGGACCAGCTCGAGTGCAGCGCACCGGGCGCACCCGCAGGGTCGCGCCCGAGCCCGGCCAGCCGACCGGTCTCGAACGCCGGGACCAGGAACGCGTGGTAGGCGACCACCGGGTCCAGCCTGCGCGGGCACATCAGGCGTGAACAGGCCAGGTCGGGGTTCTCTCCGAGGGTGGCGGCGAGCTGCGGCAGCACCGCGGCCATGTCGTTCGTGGCGGTGTGCCCGGACGTGATCTCGCGGTTGACGTGGACGTGGGCGAACGCGCCCACTTGGTCGGGGGGCGGCAGCGTGGCGAGGTCGTCGACCGTGATGAACGGCAGCGGGCGGCCGGGCGGCATGCCCGCGTCCTCGAACTCCTCCTCGGTGAGCACGATCAGCGCCAGCCAGGGCGCCAGCCGTCCGGTCGTGGCGTTGGGCACCGCCGGGCTGTAGCGCCAGCAGTAGTCCTCCTCGTAGAACTCGATGAACGCGAGGTAGTTGGGGTCGAAGTTGGTCACCCAGTCACGCGGCTCGGTACGGACGACGGCCCGCGGGTCGATCCCGATCACGTCGCCCGGCCCGTAGAGCTGGACGTTGTGCCCCACCTCCTGGGTGAGGATGGCGCCGGCCGTCCGCGGGGTGCCGTCGATGCGCAGCTTGACCTCGATGCCGGCGCGGGCGGCCGAGCCCGGGTCCGCGCTGATCTGGGTGGCGATGCCACGGCGCAGCCAGGGCAGGAACGAATATGCGCTGCTCATCGGTTGCTCGCCTTCCTCACTTCGGTCGTGGCGGAGGTGCGCGGACACGCACCGAGCGGGCAGAGCAGGAGGCGCTGCGCGAAGCGGTATCCCCCACTCGGCTCGCTGCGTTCGGGTCGCTCCGCGCTCATGACAGGGCCTCCGAGGCGGGGATGACGTGCAGGGTGCCGTCCAGTGAGGGGGCGTCGGCCACGCGGTCGGCCAGATCCTGGGCGGCCAGGGCCTGGCTGGTGAACGGGCCGCTGAGGCGGCGGTTGTTCAGCGTTCGCGCGACCACGTACGAGTCTCCGGTGACGGTGAGCCGCTGGCCCGCGGGTTCGCGCAGCGTCCGCTGGGCGGCGGCCAGGGGCGAGCGTGCCACGCTCGATCCGGCCATGAAGTGGTTGAACAGGGTGCCGTTGTAGTTCACGAACGACTCGGACGGCTTGTCCGGCGGGGTGATCGTGTCGATGACGCTCTGCTCGTACCGGGCGCTGCGGCGCACCGCGCGCTGCGACGCCATCGCCACACCGTCCGGGCTCAACTCCAGCCCGGCGTGCTGCCGCTCGAAGGCCCGGCGCGCCAGCTTGGCCGCGTCGTCCATGTTCTGGAACTGCGCGAGCGCGAACATCTCCTCCGCGTCGGACAGCTTGGTCAGCCCCGTGCCCGCCGGGCTCACCGCCAGCTTCGAGACGTCGGCCGCGGCCTCCGAGCCGACCTTGTCGACCTGGATGTCCAGCGGCACGGCGCGTTGACGTACGAACAACGTGCCGAGCGGGTGAAGCACGAGCTCCGACTCGGCCTCGGGCAGCGCGCGCAGCGTGACCAGCGGCGCACCCCCGGCGGGCGGCCTGGCCTGCCAGCCTTCCGGCTTGAGCAACTCGGCTGCGAGCAGCGGCATGACGTTCACCGGCGGCAGCACGGTGTCGCGCTCCTCGCCCCAGGTGATGTCGAAGTCGGCGGAGATCTCGAAGAAGAAGAACGAGATCGAGCCGGTGCCCCTGGCCCGCCATGGAGTGGGGCCGGACAGGGCGAACCGCAGCGAGATCGAGAACACCCCGACGCCGAACGCCTTGAGCGACACCGAGGCGTGCACCTCGATGATGAACATGAACGGCGAGAACTGGAACAGGGCATCGAACCCGATGTGGCCCTCGATGCCGAACCCGCCGAACCCGAAGAACAGGTCGGCCTGCGCGCCGAACTGCGCCGTGTTGCTCGTGACGGCGAAGTAGCCGGAGATCGTGATGCGCCCGATGCCGCTGTTGAGTACGTCCACCGACACTCGGCGCGGGCTGGGGAAGGGCAGCGGCGGCGGCGCGAACGACGGATGGAAGCCGCCGACGCTGAGCACGAAGTTGGGATCCGCGCCGTAGGCGACGAGCAGGCCCATCTCGCCGTTGATGGACATGGTCAGCACCCGGGAGCCGAACAGCGAGGCGAAGAAGAAGATCCGCTTCCTGTCGAATTCGATGGCGCCGGCGAAGTTGACCTGCAGGATCAGCAGCGGCAGTTCCTCGGTGGGCAGCGCCACCTTGAGCACGCCGACGATCGCGATATTGCCGGGGATCTCGATGATCACCCCGAGGGAGACGCTGACCAATGTCGGCGTGCCCCAGCCGAGCTTGGCCATCGGGCCGATCAGGAAGGTGCCCTCCTGCGGCGGGAAGAACGCCCTCAGGTCGCTCAGGATGCGCGGAGCGTTCGCCACGATGTCGCGCGGGAACATCACCGACTCGATGGCGCCGGTCCGTACGCCCTCCATCAGCGCGTCGAGCCGCATCGTGCGGTTGAGGCCGATGATGCCGCCGACCCCGATCAGCTTGAACCCGTAGCCGAGCTGCAGCCCGCCGCCGCCGAACTCGGCGGTGAGCACGAGCAGTAGCGAGAAGCCCGACGAGCCGTCCGGCATGCGGGTGGTGATCAGGCCGATCGCCTTCACCGCGAGGAACTTCGCGAACTCCAGTTGCAGCACGCCCGCGTACTCGCCGCGGTCGGGGTCGGCGAACAGGTACCCGCCGCCGGTGACGACACCGGCGTCGAGCGACAGACCGACGCCGGTCGGCGGCTTGAAGGCGAAGACCAGGTCGGCGGGGCCGAGGTTGCCACCGTTCCCCGGGAAGCTCAGGTCGGCGCGGACCCCGATCCGGTCCACCGCTGCGGAGATCGGGCCGAGCTTCGCGGTGAGGCCCGCGGACAGCTCGATCGGCAGCTTCCCTGCCTCGATCGTGGCGAGCAGATAGATCGCCTGGAGCTGCACCGGGCCGAGCTCGACGTGCACCGGAACCTGGATCTCAAGTCCGCCGCTGCCGTGGAAGCGCAGCCCCTGCTCCGGCGTGAAGGAGAACCCGACGTCGAACCGGCTCTCCAGGTGCAGTTGGCCGAGCAGCGTGGAGATGAAGCCGTCTCCGCCGGCGGTGTCGATGATCAGCTTGCCGCCGGTGACCTCGCCCTCGGCGATGGGCCCGCCACCGGCCTTGCCGGTACCGGGGTCGAACGTCAGCTTCATCCCGCCGGTGGCGCTCAGCCCGGCGAACTCCAGCCGACTGCCGCCCGCGGTACCGAGCAGCAGGAACGGGGTGGGCGGCGTGGCCTTCAGCCCTGCGGTGATGGACGCCTCGAACGGGCCGGCGGGCGGAGTCAGTTCGATGTCCAGCGGGGGTCGCAGCTCGCCGGACGCGCCGGCGGGCAGCGTGCCGGAGAGGCCGATCTCCGCGTTCCAGGTGGGCGGCGAGACGGGGAAGGTGAAGGTGGTGGTCAGTGCGCCGCGCAGCATGACGGCGACCTTGAGCCCGGAGCCGTCGGCGGTGGGCTCCAGGTCGAAGGCGAAGATCTGCAGCCGGGGAGGCTCGGTGGCGGTACCGGGGGTGAACAGGACGGGCAGTCCCAGGCCCGCGACCATCGCCTCGATCACCAGGAGCAGCCGGCCCGCGTCGAAGTGGTCAGTGCCCCAGCCGTACAGGGTGCCGAGGTGCCCTACCGGGTTGGTGAGCGCGGGCAGAATCCGGTCCAGATGAACCGAGACCCGCTCGTACGGGGGCTTCGACGGGTTCGTGGCGTCGCCGGGTACGAAGGTGCGCTCGAGGATCCCGAAGACCAGTAACAGCGCCGACGCCGGAGCGGAGAGCTGAAGGATGTCGGCCACCAGCAGGTCGACGATCTTGCGCGGCAGATTCTCGTTCAGCTCGGCGATCTGCGCCGCGGTGATGCCGGGCAGCGTCGGGCCCGCCGTGGCCAGTGCGTTCGCCAGCTCGGGCAGCGCCTCAACCACCCGCCCGAACTGGGTGATCAGAGCGAACGAGGCACCGGCGACCGCAGCCTGGTCGCCGGAGGAGATCGCGGCGGCCAACTGCTGGGTGAGCGGCCGGAGCTCGGCCCCGCACCCGTACACGGTGAGCCGGGCGGCGCTGATCGTCGGCTCGGTCAGAAACTCGTCGGGGAAGTGCACCCCGAGCTGCTCGAACGTGTCGATCGCGGAATCGTCGCCGAGTTTGTTCGTGATCCGGGTGAACACCCCGGCGAGCTCGGTGGCGACGCGCTCGATGCTTCCCGCGGCCTCAGCCATCGCCACCGACCTCCTGTCGTACTGCGCCGAGCGCGAAGATGATCTCTTCCAGGGTGCGCCCGCCGATGTCAGGAAGGACTCGGCGTACGCGTTCCAGGTCGGTGCGGAGCGCGGGAGTCCCACGAGCAGAGAGGACAGCGGCGAGCTCGTCGGCGCACTCGAGCAGTGGGCGGCCGTCGATGGTCTCGGGCAGCGCCAACTCGGCGCGGCTCACCATGTGCATGAGCAGCTGAAGCAGCGCGGCGCCGCCACGGCGGTGCCAGACGAGGGCTACCCGGCGATCCCGGCGGATCAGCCCGTTCACCTCCTGCTGATGGTCTCGCCAGAAGGCGATCAGGACCCGCCCCGCGTCGGAAGCCTCCAGCCCCGCCCGCAGCGTTGCGAGGCCCTCCTCGGGCGGGCGGCCCTCGGCGAACCATGCGCTGGCGACCGGAGCCCTCAGGCCGCCCTCGCCGTCGCCGTCACCTGTGAACGCGGCGCGGGCGGCGGGCTCCGCGGTGATCCGCTGGGCGACCTCGGCCGGTACGGCGACGGTGCTGCCGCCGGGCACCGTGTGCACCTGGTCGGGCGCGGAAGCCGTGGAGATCACCGTCTGAATGTTCTCGATGTCCTTCAGCCGCTTCAGCGCCTTTGTGACAGGCATCGCGTACGCGGGCACCAGTTCAACCCCGTCCGGCGTCAGGTCCCGCGGCGGCTTCCCCTCGGCCACCCGCTCGGCGTTGGTCTTGTCTCGGCTGCGGACGATCCCCGTCACCTGGCAGGACCCCACTGCCGTGTCGTCCACCAGCGCCGACCCCGAGTCGCCCTCGGCGGCGAAGAACACGACGCTTCCCGACGTCGCCGCCGGGTTTGTGTTCGGGCGGATGACCAGCAGGTTCTCGACATCGGGACCAGTGGCCCCCAACCCGATGACGACCCCGCCGGTGAGTCGCGTGCGCCCGCCCCGCTTCCGTACAGGGAACGACTGCGTTTTGGCCTCGGCAAGTGTGATGTCGTGGATGCCGGTGACGAAGCCGATGTCGGCGATTTCGCAGAGAAACTTCATGCCGGGCGAGAGCGCGATCAGGGCTTCGTCGCGGTCCGGCTTGTGCTCGAGCCCACCCACGTACTTCCCGATGGTGTCCTCGCAGCAACCGCTCGAGCCTCCGGCCGACGGCTGGCCCACCTTCGTGAAGCCCGACGTGGGCGGCGAGATATCCGGGGAGAAGATCACGTGACCACACGTGAGCCCGTACGCAATGTTGATGTCGGCGGGGTCGGAGACGAAGCAGCCGAGCGTCCCGACGTACTTACTCCCCGGCATCAAGATGAGCGACCCGCCGATCACCGGCCGGTTGCGGGACTCGTCGAACTTCACGTCCTCGGGGAGGAGCGCACCGTCCGCGACGAGGGGCACCATGTCCCCGCCGACGTAGACATCGGTCTTGACGCCGTCGATCTCCTCGGGGATCCGCTGCTCCGGTGGGATTTCCGAAAGTGGGAGCTTGGCATCGACATAGACCTGGACGGCCAGTTCGCCGGTCGGTCGGCCGTCGGTCTCCTTGCCGCCGATGGCGACCAGATTCACGCCCGGCAGCGAGAGCAGCCACGCGGTGGACTCCTCCTTGACCCTCGCCACTTGGGCGATGGCCTCGCGATCGGATGCGTCACTCATGAGCGGGTACCCCCTTGTCCGGACCGAGCGCGAACGCCGGTGACGTGCGCCGACCGAGATCGGGCAGAGCCCGGCGTGCGCGTTCCAGATCCGTGCGGAGCGACGGCCCTTTGCGCCCCGACACCACGCTGATCAATTCGTCGGCGTATTTCGATTCCGATTCGCTCGGTGCCATCGCCGACCCCCTACTCGAGCCGAAACGCGGTCAGAACCTGCGGATACGTCATTCCGCCCAGGTCGGGCAGTGCTGCCCGGGCCTCCGCCAGGTCCTGCCGCAGACCGGGGCTCGCGTACGGCGCGAAGGCGTCGGCGATCCGGTAGAGGGCCTCAGACAGCGGCCTGCCGTTTATCGTCTGCGGCATCGCCAGCGTGTGATCGGCGGTCATCCGGAAGAACATCTGCATCAGCGCGGGCCCACCGCAGCGGTGCCAGACCAGGGCCACCCTGCGGTGGCTCTCCAGCAGCGCGATCAGCTCGCTGCCATGCCTCAGCCACAGGGTGATGAGCCGGCGCCCTGCCCGCGTGGAGTCGAGCTGCTGCTCAAGCCCCGCGAGCAGATGCGTCGTTGGCAGTGGTACTCCGGGCAGCCATGCTGCCTCCACCGGCACCCGTACGCTCTCGCCTGCGGGTAACCCGGCCAGCGCCGGGACGAGTTCCTGGGGCAGGGCGACGGTGGTGGCGCCGGGGACCGTGAAAACCACCCCGGTTGTGGTGCCGGTGGCCATCCTGATCGCGAACCCCTCCGCCAGGAACGTCGCGATGATCTGCTCGATGGGCAGCTCGAGGCCCTTGTTCATCTTCTGCGCGGCCACGAAGTTGCCCGCGAAGTGCAGCGTCACGGCCTGGCCCTGGTCGTTGACCAGCACGCTGCCGGAGTCGCCCGCGTCGGAGAAATACAGCGACTGGCCCGCGGGCACGGCGATGTTGGGGTTGGGCTTGACCACGGTGATGTTGGTCCTGGTGAACCCGTCGGAGGTGGTGTGCGTCGTGTTGATGGCCTCGACCACACCACCGGTCAGCCGGGTCCGGGCGCCTCGCTTGCGTACGGCGTACCGCTGGGTCTGCGCCTCCTGCTGGGTGATCGTGTGCGTACCGGTGATCACTCCGATGCCGATGAGCTCCGTGCGGTACTCCATCCCCGCGTCGAGCTGGATCAGCGCCGCGTCCCTCACGCTGTCGCGGCCACCGCCCACGAACGTGCCGATCATGTGGGAGCAGCACTTGGTGGGACTGGAGGCCGCCTTGGACTGCCCCACCCGGGTGCTCCCCGCGACGGCGGGCGGGCGGTTCTGCCCCCCGCCCACGATCACGTGGTAGTTGGTGATCGCGTACACCTTGTTCGGGTCGGTCCCGTGCAGCAGGAAGCAGCCCAGGGTGCCGAAGCCGACGCCGGACATGTCGCTCTGCACCCGGCTTCCGCCGATGAGCGACCGGTAGCGCTCGTCGTCGGTGTCGTGGTCGGAGGTCAGCGGCGACCCGGGGACCGTGCCCGGCGTGGCCTCCTCGATCGGGGGTGCGGTCTCCAGCCGGCCGATGCCGAGTTCGCTGACGTCGATGCCGATGCCCTCGAACCGGGCGGGCAGGGTCTCGCCGGAGGTGAGCTCGGCGAGCGGACGTTTGTGCTGGACGAAGACCTTGAGGACAAGCTCGCCGGTGGGGCTGCCATTGCGTTCCCGCCCGCCGATGCCGACGCCGGTGACACCGGGGATCTGCATGAGCACGTCGGCGGCGCGTTCCTTCACCGCAAGAAGTGCCTCGTCTGGCATGGCGTGCCCTCCTCGCTCCCGACATGCGGGTACACGGGTGGCCCGCACCCGCGGGCCCTGTGATTGCGAAGCAGACCTCCGCCGAAGGCGTACGCCACCCGGCCGAAGGACCTGATTAGCCTAATTGGGTACTTTAGGATCCCGGTCTGACGGGTAGCCAGCACGTTCACTCAAGTGGGGTACCTGCCGGTCGGCTTTTCGGTGGATCTCAGTTCGTGTGCGAGGGCCTGACACGGGGGCTTGGGCTCTTACTTCAGCCCCAACTCCTTTGCATCGTGGACGAGTTGCCCGGCATTGGCAATCAATTCCCCAGGCTGATCCCGGCGGGGGTGCCGCACACCCGGGTGAACGGCGGCCTGGTTGCCGCTCCCGCGCCGCCGGAGGCTGATCTCACCGGACGCCCCGACCAAAGGCGCCGTCCCGACCCGTGAACGGACGAAGACCATGAACCTCGACCACACCCCGCGCCAGGCTGTCCTCGATCAACTGCGCCGGGCCGCCGCCGACCCGGACCGCCGCATCCTGTTCACCGGCGCAACCGTCGTCACCATGGACCCCGCGCTCGGCACCCTTCCGGTCGGCGACGTACTCGTCCAGGGCACCACCATCGCCGCCGTCGGCACCGACCTGCGTGCTCAGGGGGCTGCCGACGGCGCCGTCCTCATCGATGCCGCCGGCACCATCCTCACCCCCGGCTTCGTGGACACCCACCGCCACGCATGGGAGGCCCAGCTGCGCCGGATCATGCCGGACGTCGACGACCTCGGCGCCTACGTCTCCACCACCCTCCTCGGCTGTGCCCCGGTCTACCGGCCCCAGGACATGTACACCGGGACGAAGCTGGCGGCGCTCACCGCCATCGACTCCGGCATCACCACCATGCTGGACTTCTCCCACAACTCCCGTACCACCGCCCACTCCGACGCCGCGGTCCGGGCCCTGCTGGACACCGGCATCCGCGGCGTCCATGCCGCCATGGGCCCGCACTTCGGCGCCTGGGACCACCAGTGGCCGGCCGATATCGGCCGTCTCCAGAAGGAGTACGGCAACGAGCTGCTGACCTTCCGCCTGGCGACCCTCGCCACCGACGAGATCGCCGGACCCGACCTCGCGTACGGCCCCGAACTCGCCCGCTTCGCCGAGGAGTCGGGCATCGGCGTCAGCGTGGACGCGGTCTTCGGCGCCTCCTCCTCGCAAGCCATCCTGGACTGGGAGCGGCAGGGCATGCTGGGCCCGGACCTCACCCTGATCCACTCCACCGGGCTGACCACCGAGGCCTGGCGCGCCATCGGCGCCAGCGGCACCACCATCGCCCTGGCCCCCACCTCCGACGCCCAGATCGGCCTGGAGAGCGCGATCCCCGCCGTGGACGAGGCTTTGTCCGCCGGCGTCCGCCCGGGCCTGAGTATCGACGTCGAAGTCGCCCTGGCCAGCGACATGTTCACCCAGATGCGGGCCCTGCACGCCATCCAGCGCATGCGCGCCGTCAACAGCGTCTACGGCACCGACCGTGAGCCGGTACGCATCGGCACCGCCGACGTACTGGACTTCGCCACGCTTCAGGGCGCCCGCACCAACGGCCTGGGCGGCGTGACCGGCTCGCTGACCCCGGGCAAGCAGGCCGACCTGCTGGTGGTCACCGCCGAGGAGATCAACAACATGCCGCTCAACGACCCGATCGGCACCATCGTCCTGGGCTCCGACGCCCGCAACATCGACACTGTCCTGATCGCCGGCCAGGTCCGCAAGTTCAACGGCCGCGTGCTGGAGGTCGACCTCGCCGAGCTGCGCGCCGAGGTGGCCGACTCCCGCGACCACATCCTCTCCGCCGCCCAGAGCGCCACCGAGGCAACCGCCTGAGCACCGGGAAGGTGGGTGTGCAGCACCCGGGAGCCCTTCACCTGGGCGGACGGCGGCCTGGTTGGTCCCCGCAAAGCGGCCCACAGTAGAGGCATGACCAGCAACGGTGCGCGCCGCGTTGTAGGCCGCTTGCCTCTGCGGCCGGTTCCGGGGGGCGGCTCTCGCAATCTCCGGCTACCCGAGCGGATGGACGGTCAGCCATGCGTTGAGCTCACGGGCGGAAATGGGCAGAGCGCTACATTCGTACGCTCGAGATCCGGCCAGACACATCGCACGGAATGTGCACAAGCAACGGTCCCGAAACACGAGTTCCGGCCCCCCGTCCGGCAGCCTCGGCGAGGCGAGCATCGCCGCTCCGGCGCGATTTCGCCGAGGCAGGGTCCCATCTCTCCTACCCTCCCGACATTTCGCGCCGCGCACCACGACACCCTCTCGCAATATTGACCGCTGATTTTTGGCCATCACACTCGGCAACCCTCCATAACCGACGAGTGGCGATCATCACAGGCTCACGATGTCAGACCCCGCTGACCAGTGCGCTAACGTCGTCGGGCGGCGCGCCGACGTCAGGGCATTTCACGAACCATGACCAGGTCGGCCCTGCGGTGAAACCGGAAATTCATCGAGGTTGTCACCCCGTCAGTGCGCCACGTGAATGATGAATCACCGGGAGAGGTTTGTGAACAACAGTCGTTTAGAGTCCATCGGGGCATACCTTCCCTCGGCCGTTATGAGTACTCCGGAACTCCTCACTCGCATGGAGAAAGTTCCGGAATTCGACCTCTTCAAGATTACGGGAATGGCCGAGCGCCGCGTCGCGGACGACACTGCCGACATTCCCGAGGACTGCCTCACGATGGCTGTCTCGGCAGCCCGCGACTGTCTGGATCGCTCGCGCTACTCCCCCGATGAGATCGACGTCGTGATTTCCTGCTCCATCAGCCGCACGACGGACGGCCGACGGCACCAGTTCGAGCCGTCGTTCGCCCATCGCATCGCCAAGGAGATCGGCGCGACCTCCGCCATTCACTTCGATGTCTCCAACGCCTGCGCGGGCATGATGACCGGCGTCTATCTGCTCGACCGGATGATCCGGTCCGGCGAGGTGCGCAACGGCCTGGTGCTCAGTGGGGAGCACATCACCCCGATCGCCTTCACTGCCGCGCGCGAGATGGAGGACAGCCGGGACCCCCAGTTCGCGTCTCTCTCCGTGGGCGACTCGGCCGTAGCCGTGCTGGTCGATCGCGCCACCGACGAAGCGGACGTGATCCACGACATCGAGTTGATGACCTGCTCGGAGTACTCGCACCTGTGCCTGGGCATGCCCAGCGACGACACCGGCGATCTGGCCATGTACACGAACAACAAAGAGATGCACGCCGAGGACAGGCTCTCGCTGTGGCCGACCTTCCACCGCGACAAGCTGACCGAAGGCGGTCGCCAATTCGCCGACGAGGAATACGACTTCGTCGTCCAGCACCAGGTCGGCAGCCGGTTCATCGACTTCATGAACCACGTGGGCGCGAGCATCTTCGAGACACCGATGCCGCAGACGCTCTCGGTCGTCGAGAAGTTCGCCAACACCGCGACAACCTCCCACTACTTGGTACTGCACCAGGCTCTCGCGGAAAGCCGAATACCCAAGGGATCGAAGGTCCTTCTGGTGCCCGCAGCCTCGGGTGTGGTGACCGGTTTCCTGTCCGCGACCGTCTCCTCCCTGGAGGTATGACCATGGCCACCGTCATCACTTCCACCGCGCTCAGCCCGGCCGACGACACCGGCAGCGCGATCGGCTACGCGGCATCGGCCGGCAACGCCTGTCTGCAACAAGCCGGGCTCACCGCCGCGGACGTCGACGTCCTGATCAACGTCGGCGTCTACCGCGACCACAACATCTCCGAACCGTCCGTCGCCGCGCTCATCCAAAAGCGCATCGGCATCAACCTGGACTACCTGCACGACCCCGACCGGCGGGCCGCGTTCTCGTTCGACCTCATGAACGGCGCCTGCGGCGTGCTCAACGCGGTCCAGGCGGCCAGTGCCCTGCTGGCAACCGGCAGCGCCCGCCGGGTGTTGGTGGTCTCCGCCGACACGCATCCCTCGATGGACCCCTCCAGGGCGGGCACTGCCGAGTTCCCGTACGCGAGCACCGGCGCGGCATTCCTGCTGGAACGCACCGACGACGCCCGTGGCTTCGGCCGGGTGCACCACCGGTCAGCGCCGGGGGCACATGGCGTCAACGGGTATGTGCCGCTGTACGAGGCCGGCTCCGAGGGCCGCAACACCATCGTCGTCGACCGCGACGGCGGCGTCCTGGAGCAGTTGCTCGACCTGGCCGTCGACTCCGTACTCGGCTGCCTCGCGGCCGAGGAGGGCACCGACGCCGAAGCAGCGGCAGCGTTCCTCGACCGCACGCTGCTGATCACCTCGCAGCCGTCGCCCGACTTCCCCGCCGAGCTCGCCAAGCGCCTGGGGGTGGCATCCGATGCCGCCGTCACCGTCGAAGGGGTGCAGGGCGACCCGCACACCTCGGCACTCACCTACGGCTTCCGGCAGGCACAAGAGGCGGGCAGGCTCGAGGGCTTCGACCGGATCCTCTTCCTCGCCGTCGGCGCCGGGCTGAGTTCGGCAGCCTCCCTGTACCACCTGGCCGACGACAGCGACGGAGCCGCGCGCTGATGCCCAGCAGCACAACCGCACTGCCCATGGACGCGTTCCTGACCGAACTGCTCGCGTGGCATGCCGTCCGTACGCCCGACAAGGCGGCCGTCATCCACCCGGACGGCGACCGGATGGAGTCGGCCGGCCGACCGGCCTACGCCTCGGTCGGCTACGCCGAATTCGCGGCCCGGGTCACCGCCTGCGCCGCCGCACTGGAAGAGCACGGCATCCGCCGCGGTACCCGTACCGCCCTGCTGGTGACTCCGGGCGTCGACCTGCTCACGCTGGTCTTCGCGTTGATGCACGTCGGCGCGGTTCCCGTGGTGGTCGATCCCGGCATGGGCCTGAGCCGCATGGTGGACTGCCTTCATCGGGTGGGTGTCCAGGCATTCATCGGCGTACCGGCCGCACACATCCTGCGGCGGCTGCGCCCCCGTGCCTTCGCCGGAGTGCAGAGCCTGATCAAGGTGGGACGCGGGAGCGGCACCGCGCTTGAGGAGCTGACCTCGCTCGGTGCGGGCCTGCCGCAGCTGCCTCCTGAGGAGTCCGGGCCCGACGACCTCGCGCTGATCGGTTACACCACCGGCAGTACCGGCCCGGCCAAGCCGGTCGAGCTCACCGTCGGCATGCTGCGGGGCATGGCGTACGGCGTCGAGCGGGGCCACTTCACCGCCGACATGAAAAGCACCCTGGTCACCCTGCCTCTGATGGGCGTGTTCGACCTCGCGGCGGGCCGCACGGCCGTGGTGCCGAAGATGAACATGGGCCGGGTCGGCGCCGCCGACCCGGCGCTGCTGACCGACGCGATCCAACGCTTCTCCGTGAACGCCATGTTCGCCTCCCCCGCGCTGCTGGGTCCGCTCTCGGCTCATCTGGCGGCGACCGGCGCCCGGGTGCCGTCGCTGCACATGATCGTCTCTGGTGGGGCGCCGGTGAGCCCCGAGCTGATGGTCGCGCTGCGCGCCGTACTGCCCGACGAGGCACGTGTGTTCAGCACCTACGGGTCGACCGAGGCGCTGCCGATAGCACTGGTGGAGAGCAGGGAAGCGCTGGCCGGGCCGGCCGTCGGCCCGGCTGAGGGCCTGGGTGTCTGTGTCGGCCGGCCCGCACCCGGCACGACGGTGCGCACCATCGAGGTCAGCGACGGGCCGGTGCCCCGATGGACCCCCAAACTGCTGGTGGCAGCCGGTGAGATGGGCGAGATCGTGGTCAGCGGAGAGGCGGTCAGCCCGCGCTACTTCCAAACGCCCCAGGCCGACTCCGAGCACAAGATCCAGGACGGCGAACGTCGTTGGCACCGCACCGGTGATGTCGGATGGATCGACGGGGAGGGACGGATCTGGTTCTGCGGTCGCAAGAGCCACCGGGTCCGCGCAGCCGACGGCGACCTGCACACGGTGCGCTGCGAGGGCGTCTTCAACACCCACCCGCGGGTGAAGCGCACGGCGCTGGTGGGCCTTGGCCCGCATGGCGAGCAGCGGCCGGTGCTGTGCGTGGAGCTGGCGCCGGGCACCGACCGCCGGCAGTGGCCCCAAATCGAGGGCGAGTTGCGCGAACTGGGCGCGAACAACCCCATGACCAAGACGATCGCGGACTTCCTGCCGCACCCCGCGTTCCCCGTCGACATCCGCCACAACGCCAAGATCCGCCGGGAGTTGCTGGCCGGCTGGGCCGAGGACCAGCTCACCGGAAGCCGCCGCCCGACGGCGGTCGACCGGGCGCTGCGCACCGTCCCGCTGCTCGGGTGGGCGTACCTGGCGGCCTGGCCGCTGCTCCCTTGGGACCATGTGGCGCTGACGGCTCTGTGGTGGCTCGACGCCTTCCTGAGCGTCGTCGTCCACGCGGTCCAGATACCGTCCGCGCTGCGCGCGGAGCAGGAACTCGCCACCGGGCGCAAGCCGTGGGCGACAGCCGGGCTCACGATGCTCTTCGGGGCTACGTGGTGGCGTCCCCGCAACCGCAAGACGAAGGGTGTTGCCGCGTGAAGGTCCTGGTGACAGGCGGCTCCGGGTTCCTCGGCAGCCATATCGTCGACGCCTGTGCACGCGCCGGCGACGAAGTGCGGGTGCTGGTGCGCAAAGAGAGCGACCTGAGCTATCTGCGCACCGTTGCAGGCGTCGAGTTCGCGTACGGCGACCTGCGCGACGCCGCCTCCGTACGGCGGGCGATGGACGGGATCGATGCGGTGCACCACAGCGCGGCCCGGGTCACCGACAGGGGTACCCGCGCCCAGTTCTGGGACGAGAACGTCTCGGGCACGCAGCGCCTCATGTCGGCGGCCCAGGAAGCCGGGGCACGACGCTTCGTCTTCATCAGCAGCCCGAGCGCGCTGATGAGCATCCACGGCGGCGACCGCCTCGACATCGACGAGAGCGAGCCCTTCCCCGCGCGCCACCTCAATCTCTACTCGGAGACCAAGGCCGCCGCGGAGCGCCTGGTGCTGGCCGCGGACCGCGCGGACTTCACCACCGTCGCGCTGCGCCCACGCGCCGTGTGGGGCCCGCGTGACCACTCCGGTTTCATGCCGCGGCTGCTCGCGAAGATGATGACGGGCAGCCTGCCCGACCTGTCCGGGGGCAGGCCGGTGTACGCCTCGCTGTGCTACTGCGAGAACGCCGCCGACGCCTGTGTGCGGGCGGCGCGTGCCGAGGGTGTCGGCGGCAGGGCGTACTTCATAGCCGACCGACAGCCGGTGGAGATCTGGAGCACGCTCGCCGGCCTCGCCGAACGGTTCGGCGGCAAGCCTCCGACCAAGCGTGTCTCCCACAGCCTGCTGCGCGCAGTCGCTTTCACGGCGGACATGGTCTGGAAACTGCCGCCGCTGGCCAAGAACTCCTCGCCGCCGCTCTCCCGGTACTCGCTGGCTCTGCTGACCCGTTCGGCGACGTACGACATATCGGCGGCCCGTCGGGATCTGACGGCGCCGCGGGTGGACCACGAGGCCGGGATGGCCCAGCTGGAGGCCTGGATCGACAGCATCGGCGGCGTCAACGAGTTCATCCGGAAGGTGAAGTAGCCATGACCGCGCAGCATGCCGCCACGGACATCGGTCCAGGAGGCGGTCCTGAGGCCCGGCCCGTGGGCCGTACCGACTTCCGCCGGCCCGTCTCCCCGACCGAGTGGTCGTATCTGGCCGCCACCCGCCTTGGTGAGCTGCTGGTGCTCCAGTTGGTGGTCGAGGGCACCGGCGCGATCGACGCCCTGGCCCTGAGCCGCGCCGTCGCACAGGCCTCGGCGTCCTGCCCGGGCTCGCGCCTGGTACGCCGCGGCAGGATGTGGGTCGACAGCGGACTGCCGGCCAGGGTCGTGGTCGCCGATGGAAGGGCTTTCGACCGCAGTACGCTCACCGGCCTGGCGGAGCTCACCGGCCCGCTGGCCGAAGCCGAAGGGCGCTCCGGCTGCGAGGTCCTGCTCCTCACCGGCGAACCCAGCACCGTGGTCTTCCGCGCGTCCCACGCCGTGATGGACCTGAAAGGCACAGCGATCTGGGCCGCCGAGGTCTTCCGCGCTCTGCGGGGTGAACCGCTGCACGGCGCCGCCGGTTCCCTGGCCGACTACGAGTTGCTGGACGCGCTCGGCCGAACGGGGCAGCGGCCCCGCCTCGGGCTCGACCAGCGCTCGCCGTTGGCCGGCCGTGCGGGCAGCGGTTCGGTGTGGCGGCGGCGTACGGTGCCGGGCCGGCACGCGGCGCTGGCCGCGAAGGTGGCCGCTGAGGTGGCCGCTGAGGTGGCCGGGGCCGTCGGTGGTTCCGCGCGCATCATGGTCCCGGTGGATCTGCGCCGTCACGCTCCCACCGTTTCGTCGACGGCCAACCTGGCGCTGCCGGTGTTCCTCGACGTCCCGGCCGGCCAGGGCACGGATGCGGTGCACCGGCGGTTGCTCAACGCCCTGGCCGGGCACCAGGAACTGGCGGCGGGGGCGGAGACCGCGCTGGCCCGGCTGCCGCTGCCCGCGGCCGCAGCGCTGCTCGGGGCTTCGCGAGCCGCCTCGCACGCCCGGCACCGCTATCTGGCGTCGGCAATCGTGTCCAACGCCGGCCGGCTGGCGCTCGAGGAGTTCAGTGCCGGGGAGTTCACGGCGGCGACCGTGTACGCCCTGCCGGTGCATGCCCCCCTGGTTCCGGTCAGCATCGCACTGCTCGAACTGCCCGAGCACACCGAACTGGTGGTCTCCGCCCGCGGGGCCGCGGACGTCGGCGAGCGCTGCGAACTGCTGCTGGACCGGATCGAGACCGCACTGGGCACGGCCGTACCGGTCTCGTACGCGCCATCGGTGGCACCGCCCCGGGAGCCCGGCGCAGTCGACCGGCTGCTCACACCCGGACCTGACGGGCTTCCGTCGCTGGACACCACAGTGGTGCAGCTGTTCCGGGCGCAGGCCGCCCGGCGGCCGGACGCACCCGCCGTCATCGGTGACAACCTCCCCTGGTCCTACGGGGATCTGGACCGCCGCTCCGACTCCGTCGCGGCCGCACTGCTGGCGCGGGGGGTCGGGCGCGGCGAGGTGGTCGGTGTGCTGGCCGACCGCTCGGCGCTCGGCCTGGCCGGGGTCTGGGGTGTCCTCAAGGCGGGCGCCGCCTTCCTGCCGATGGACATCCGCAATCCGGCGCAGCGGGTCAAAGAGCTGCTGCACGACGCGCAGGTCCGCTTCTGTCTGACGGACGCGGCCTCGGCCGACCGTACGGAGGGGGCCGACTGCACGACGGTGCTCCTCGAGGACGTCGCAAGCGACGACGCGACAGTCGACGAGTACGCCCTGGCGGCAATCGCCGCTGCCGCTCCCGGACCGGACGATCTGGCGTACGTCATCTACACCTCGGGTTCCACCGGCAAGCCCAAGGGCGTCCAGATCGAGCACCGGAGCCTCGTCAACGTGGTCGGCTGGATTGCCCCCTTCCTGCGGTGCGACGAGCAGACCCGGGCCGCGTACTCCTTCTCGCCAGGCTTCGACCTGTCGATGATGCAGATCTTCCCGCCGCTGCTGCACGGTGGCGCCCTCGTGCCCGTGCCTGGCGAACTCGACCACGTCAAACTGCGTGAGATGTTCTCGGGGCTGCGAGCCAACACCCTGGCGCTGACCCCGACCCACCTCGAGCTGGCCGCCCGGCTCGGCCTCCGACCGGCCGGCATCCGCGCGCTCCATCTCGGCGGCGAGAACCTCACCACGGCCAGCGGCCAGTGGGCACGCGCGTCGTTCGGGCCCGACTGTCTGATCGTCAATATCTACGGCCCCACCGAGGCGACGGTGGCCTGTACCGTCGCCGTCGTCGGTGACGACGCCTCACGCGCGTCCACGCCGATCGGAGTGCCGGTGCACCGCACCTCCGTCGCCGTGCTCGACGAGCAGCGGCACGAAGTCCGGGACGGCGAGTTGGGCGAGCTGTATGTGACGGGTGTTCAACTGGCCCGTGGCTACCTCGGCCGCCCCGACCTGACGGCCGACCGCTTCGTCTACCTCTCGGACGGCCGGCGCGCCTACCGGACCGGCGACCTGACGCAGCGGCTGCCGGACGGGCAGCTCGAGTACGCGGGCCGGATCGACGCTCAGGTCAAGATCCGCGGTCACCGGGTCGAGCCGGCCGAGGTCGAGGCGGCGCTCACCGCGCTGCCGGACATCGCACAGGCCGCCGTGGTCGCCCGCCGCAGGCACCACACCGGCCCGCAGGCGTTGTGTGCCTATGTGGTCCCCGCCGAGGGTGCGGCGGGGATCGACGAGGCAACCGTACGGGCGGAGTTGGAGCGTTCGCTGCCGTCCCACCTGGTGCCTTCTGTGGTGTGTGCGGTGGCTGGGCTGCCGGAGACGGCGAGCGGCAAGACCGACCGCAACGCGCTGCCGAATCCTTTCGACGAAGCACACGAAGCAGAGAAGGCAGCCGTAGAGCCCGGGCGACCAGCCGTCCCCCAAGGGCATGCCGCACACCTTGCGGACACGAGGCCAGCCGGGACCGGACGTGATCCGGAACGCGGCACTGCTGCGGTGATCGCCGGGATCTGGTCCCGCATCCTGCACTGCGATGCCACTCGCCTCGATGCCTCCTGCGACTTCCATGCACTGGGCGGCGACTCTCTCGCCGTCCTGGAGATGCTGGCCGCGCTCGGCGACGAACTGCTGGGCAAGTCCATGGAGCAGCAGTTCCTGGCCCGGCTCGGGTCCCTGAGCGAGAATCTGACACTCGGCCGGGTCGTGGAGACCGTCGACGCCCTGCGGAGCACGTCGTGATCTTCGTCGGTGAGGGCGCGCTGCTGTGGCGCGCCGTACAGCACACGCTGGAGCGCGGTCTGGCCGTGGACCTGGTCTGCGGCCCTGCCGAAGCGCGGACGGCTCGGCCCGACGTGCCCTTCCTGGCCACCGCGGACATCAACACGGTCGCCGCCGAACTGGCCGCCGCCGGCACGGACGGCCTCGTCTGGTCGATCAACAACCGGATGATCTTCCGCGCTCCCGTCCTCTCCACCGGGCTGCGCATTCTCAACGTCCACCATGGCCCGCTGCCTGCCTATCGGGGGCGGCCCGAGGTGGCCCTGGTGTACGCGATACTGCGCGGCGAGCCGGAGTTCGCCGCAACACTCCACCGGGTGGACGAGGGCATCGACACGGGCCGACCCCTGGCCGCCGAGTACTATCCGATCGGCCCGGACGACCCGTACCACGTGGTGCTGCGCCGCGGTTTGGAAGCCTGCCACCACCTGTTCAAGCGCTGCCTGCCCCTCGCTGCAGCCGACCCTGCCTGGACCGGCGAGCCCACCCGGCTGATGGAGACAGACGGCGGCGGCTACTTCGGCCACAAGGCACTGCTCCGTCTGCCGGAGCACCGCAGTCACCCGAACTTCGAGCGTGCCACGAACCTGGGTTTCCTGGCCGGCTACTTCCCGGAGCTCGCCGCAACCCTGTCGTGAAACCGGGCGGCCATCGGATCGTGACGCCCAGGACCGGCCGGACGGGCCGGAGGCCGGGCGACCGTCGTGTAGACGATTCGCCCGGCCCCGGACCTCGCACGGAGGACGCCGCGCGGACGGGCTCAGCCCTCGACGACGCCCGACTTGGCGATCGTGACCTTCGCCTTGGGGGCGCCGCTGCGCGAGCCCAGGCCCTCGATCTTCTTCACGAGGTCCATGCCCTCGACGACCTCGCCGAAGACGACGTGCTTGTTGTCCAGCCAGTCGGTGACGATGGTGGTGATGAAGAACTGCGAACCGTTGGTGTTCGGGCCCGCGTTGGCCATGGAAAGCTGGCCCGGCTTGGTGTGCTTGAGCTGGAAGTTCTCGTCGGCGAACTTCTGGCCGTAGATGCTCTTGCCGCCCGTGCCGTTACCGGCGGTGAAGTCGCCGCCCTGGAGCATGAAATCCGGGATGACACGGTGGAAGGAAGAGCCCTCGTAGCCGTAGCCGTGCTCGCCTGTGGCGAGCTCGCGGAAGTTCCTTGCGGTCTTGGGGACCACGTCGTCGAACAGCTGGAAGACGATCCGGCCGGCGGGCTCGTCGTTGATGGTGATGTCGAAAAACACGTTACTCATGGCTTCATTTTGACACCCGTAGTCACCGGAACGCACACCAGACCCGCCTTGAGGCCGAGAGAACACCCGCTCGCAGCGCTGCCGGGCGGCTCCTGTATCGTGCGTCAGCTGCTTCTGGCCGGCCCGGGCCGGGGCCCGTCAGCTCTGCCCGGTGGCGCGGAGCGCGACCGCGATGTGGCTGTATCCGGGGATGGGCGTTTCGCCCGCCCTTTCGTACCGGACGGCGTGCGCGAGTCCGAGCTTCTCACCGGTCGACAGGGTCCGGTTCGCAGTCCACAGGAGCGTCCGCAGTTGCTCGTCCTGGACCGAAAGGAGAGGTTCGCTGGACTCCAGGGACAGTCCGGTGCGCACGCACCAGGTGGCCACTGCGGTCCAGAAGTCCGCCAAGCTGCTCCAGCAGACAGCACTTCGAGGTCCCAACAGCGCCGTGACCTCCTCCTCAGACCAGAACGCTTTCTGACCGTGCGATACAAGGCTCTGGACGTTCTCCATGAGTGAGACGACGAACTCGTAGTTCGCCTCGTCGACCAGCAGTTCCTCGGCCACTGCGAGAACCGCAGCGATGGTGCCGGAGTCACGTTGAGTCGCCCGAAAGGCGACGTCTCGGCAGAGCGCAAAGTCCGAACTGTCACTCAGCGCCCTGGGGTTGAGCCCCGCCGCGTCGAGGAGTCGCTGTGACCGTGGTGCCGGCCGACGGCGCCATGAAATCCGCATCCTGCCCTCATCTGCTTCCCCAGCCCGGGCTGAAAGGCCCCCGCGGTCGATCATCATGCCATGACCACTGGGACGAATCGTTCGACGAAGGTGCTGGAGCGTGCCCGGGCGGCGGCCGGCCCGCCATCGGGGTCATCAGCACCGGGACACTGTGATCAATGGTTTCGTCCGAGACGATGCCGAATGCTCGGAGGCGAGGCGGGCCTACCGAGAAGCCCGCTACAACCTCCCCGATGCCATGCGCGCCACCTTGCAGCGTCCATGAGCAGAGGCGCTCGTGCCCAACTCAGACCGAAGACAACATACGTTCATCTCATCCCACTTATTGAGACAATCGACTTCGATGTCTGATTTACATGAGTATCCGATACACTCCGCGGCAAGTGAAACGGTCGTTTGTCCAGGATGTGACCGGGGGGGGCACCTTGGAGCCATTGGGGCCTGACGACCCCGCAGTCGTGGGGCCGTACCGGCTGGCCGCCCAGTTGGGCAGCGGCGGCATGGGCCGCGTCTACCTCGGGTACTCGCCGAGCGGCCGGCAGGTCGCCATCAAGGTCATCCGTCCGGAGTACGTGCAGGAGCCCGCCTTCCGGCAGCGCTTCGCCCGCGAGGTGATCGCCTCCCGCGCCGTGAGCGGGTTCTTCACGGCCGTGGTGGTCGACGCGGACCCCGAGGGACGCCGACCCTGGCTGGCGACCGCGTACATTCCAGGACCCTCACTGCAGCAAGCGGTGCAGAAGAGCGGCCCCTTCCCGGAGCGGTCCGTGCGGGCGCTCGGCGCGGCACTGGTGGAAGCACTGACGGCAATTCATGGTGCGGCTCTGATCCACCGGGATCTCAAGCCCGCCAATGTGCTGCTGGCCCAGGACGGGCCGCGTGTCATCGACTTCGGGATCTCCCGGCTCGCCGAGCACAGCGGACTGACGCTCACCGGCACCACGATCGGGTCTCCGGGCTATATGTCGCCCGAGCAGATCCGAGGACTCCCGATCGAGCCCTCGTCGGACGTGTTCTCGCTCGGCTCGGTTCTGGCTTTCGCCGCGACGGGCGCCGGCCCCTTCGGCGAAGCGTCGGTGCCGGCACTGTTGTTCCGCGTGGTGCACGAGGAGCCCGATCTCGAGGCGGTACCGGCCGGGTTGCGTGAGCTGATCAGTTCGTGCCTGGCGAAGACGCCAACCGACCGCCCGGCGCTGCCGGACCTGATGCCGGCTCTGACCGGCGGCCGGTCACCGGTGGAGATGCTCGGCGCGGGCTGGCTGCCGGAGACCTGGCAGGGCGAAGAGGCGACGGGAACACTCGCCTTCCCGGACGTGCCGAGCTCGACTGTGGAGCTGCGCGCCCCGGTCCCCGAGCAGCCGCAGAATCCGCCGGAGCCTCTGCGGGAGCGGCCGGTCAGCCGTCGCCGACTGCTGTACGCCGCGGCCGGCGCCCTGGGGGCCGGCGGGGTGGCAGCTGCCACCTGGGCGATGACGCGGGACGGCAAGCCGACCGCCCCGGGATCGCTGCGCTGGCGATTCACCACCACCGGCACGGTCCTGTCCTACCCCAGGGTGGCCGGGGATCTGGTCTACGCGGCGAGCAACGACGGCACGCTGTACGCGATCGCCACCGCCGACGGGCAGCGACAGTGGAAGTACACCACCGCCGCAGCCATCGGCTCCGCACCCACCGTGCTGGGCGGCAGCGTGTACCTCGGCAGCGACGACCGCACCCTGTACGCCTTCGACGCACGTTCGGGGAAAGTCCGTTGGCGGTTCGCAACGGGAGGCATCGTCCATTCCCCGGTCGTGACAGGGGGCGTCGCGTACGTCGGCAGCGCGGACCGTCGGCTGTATGCCGTGGACACGGCGAGCGGAAAGCGCCGGTGGGCCTTCGCCGCAGGCAACGACACCCACTCCCCCGCCGTGTCCGGCGAAACGGTGTACGTCGGCAGCAGCGACACCAGTCTCTACGCGGTGAACGCGAACACCGGCGAGAAGCGATGGGCCTTTACCACACGCGGGGCGGTCTCCGGCATCCCGGCCGTAGCCGGCGGCCTCGTCCACTTCGGCAGCACCGATGGAAACCTCTACGCGGTCGATGCAGACACGGGTAAGCAAGTCTGGCGATTCGAGGGCGCTTCCGTCGGATCCAACCCGGTGATCGCCAAGGGAGTTGTGTACGTGGGAGGCGGCAAGACGCTGCACGCGCTGGACGCCGGCACCGGCAAGCCGAGATGGGAGTTCAGGGCCGCGGGCGACGTGCACGCGCCGGCCGCGGCTGGAGCGGTGGTGTACGTGGGCAGCGACGACAGCAGGCTCTATGCGGTGAACGCGGCTACAGGAAAGCAGCTTTGGGCCTACTCCGCCCCCGCTGCGGTGCACTCGCCGGCGGTCGCACAGGACACCGTGTATTTCGGCAGCGACGACAGCACCCTGTACGCCGTTCATATCTGATCCGACCGGGAACCGGGCGACAGACGCAAGCAGTCCTACCCACCGTAGGTACTGGCTTTTTCATGTCTGAGTGACGCTGTTTGTTACCAAGGGGGGACATGTCTACATATTCATCGCGGCTGGATCGGCGCGCCGAGAGGAGGAATCGCCGCAACGCGTCAGCCGTCGCTGCCTACGCCGGTGCCGCCCGGGCCTGCGGCCCGCTGGCCAACCCGGGCCGGAAAGTAGAGTTCCGCTCCGTTCTGCGACCCGGCCACCGCGTGTCGCTCACAGCTCTGACCGCCGCCACCGCCCTGGCCGACATCGCGTTCATCGGCTGGCTGCTGCTGCCCGAGCATGTACCGGGCCCCGGGGTGAGCGGTATCGGCAACGGCTGGCTGCTCCTGGCGCGGCTCGGGTTCTGCCTGGTCATAGCCGTCGAGACGATCAAACTCGTGCAGGCCGTGGCGATCTGGGTGTTCGCCTTCCGGGCGAGGGACCCCATCCCCATGGTCCCGCCGAGCAGGCTGCGGGTCGCCATGCTGACCACCATCGTGCCGTCCAAGGAGCCGATTGCCGTCGTACAGCGGACTCTGCGGGCCATGCTGGAGGTGGCGCGTTGGGACTGCACCGTGGACGTCTGGATCCTGGACGAGGGAAATGACCCGACCGTACGGCAGATGGCCGCGCGCCTGGGGGTCCACCACTTCAGCCGAAAGGACAGGCCGGAGTACAACCAGCCGTCCGGCCCGTTCCGCGCCCGTACCAAGTCCGGCAACCACAACGCCTGGCGCGCCGAGCACGAGAACGAGTACGACGTGGTCGCCCAGATGGACCCGGACCACGTGCCGCTGCCGTGCTTCCTGGAGCGGACCCTGGGCTACTTCCACGACCCGGACACCGCGTTTGTGGTAGCCCCTCAGGTGTACGGCAACGCCTATGACAACTGGGTCGCCCACGGCGCCTCGGTGCAGCAGTACCTGTTCAGCAGCATCGTCGAGCGGGGCGGCAACGGTCTGGACGCCCCCTTGCTGATCGGCACCAATCACCTCTACCGGGTTGCCGCATGGCAGCAGATCGGCGGGTACCAGGACTCGATCATCGAGGACCATCTCACCAGCATGAGGGTCCACGGCACGCTCAATCCCGCCACCGGCAACGGCTGGAAGGGGGTCTACACCCCCGATGTCGTGGCCGTGGGCGAGGGCCCGACCACCTGGACCGACTACTTCAACCAGCAGCGGCGCTGGGCCTATGGCATCTGGGAGATCAAACTCAACCCGCGGCTGAGGCAGGGCATCCGGCTCCGGCGCCGCCAGCGGCTGTTGTACGACCTGGTTCAGTTCTACTACCCGAGTGTCGCCATGAGCCTGGTGCTCGGCACCCTCGCCACCGCCCTGTACATGCTGCTGGGCGTCTCGTCCATCCAACTGCCCGGGCTCCCCTGGTTCCTGCTGTGGTCGGCGGGCATGGGCGGCTCATTCGCGCTCTGGCTCTGGCTGCGCCGATTCAATCTGGCCGAGCACGAGAGGCGGGAGATCGGCATGGCCGGGATCCTGCTGTCGCTCTTCGCCGGGCCTGTCTACATCGCCGCCGCGGTGAACGCCCTGCTGCGCCGGCCGCTGGCGTACGTGGTCACCGCCAAAGGTGAGCTGCGCAGCTCGGAATCGCTGCGCACCTTCCGGCTGCATCTGATGTGGGCACTGCTGGCCGGGAGTCTGCTGACCGTCAGCTTCTTCAACAACCATGACTACACCGGCATGCGGATCTGGACCCTGCTGGGCCTCGCGGCCGGCTCGGCACCGCCGCTGCTCGCCCTGGCCCAAGGTGTCTCCACGCGCATGCGCACCGCGAGGGCCGACCGGTGAGGATCACAACGCCACGGGTGCTCGCGCTGCTGTGTGCCGCGCTGCTGTCCTGGTACACCTTCCAGGTGGCGCCGGATCTGGCGGACCGCGAACGCCGCGAGGCGGCCGCGCGCGCCGACGCCGTGCTGCCACCGACGACCGTGCTGCCGGACGACGATCGCACACCGCACCACCCCGCGCAGAGGCCCACGGTCTCGTTCCCCGCCGCGGGAAAGGCGTTCGTCGGCGTCTTCACAGCCGCGGGCACCCACGACTTCACGGAAGCGGCCGATTTCACCCGGCAGACCCGGCACCGCCCGCAGGTGTACGAGTTCTCGGCCGACTGGGAGACCGATCACTTCGACGCCGAGGCGATCAACAGTGTGGCCAGGCGGGGCATGCTGCCCATGGTCGCCTGGGAGCCGTGGGACCACAGAGCCGAGGCCGAGGAACCCACGCTGCGTGGAGAGCAACCCGAGTACCGGCTGTCGAAGATCATCGACGGCTCCTTCGATCCGTACATACGCTCCTGGGCGCGGGGCATCAAGTCGCTCAGCTATCCGGTGGCCATCCGCTTCGCTCACGAGATGAACGGCTACTGGTACCCCTGGTGCGAACAGTCCAACAGCAACCGCCGTGGGGAGTACGTCCGGGCATGGCGTCACATACACAAGATCTTTGACGCGGTGGGAGCACGTAATGCCGTGTGGGTGTGGAGCCCCAACATCAGCTACGAGAACTCCACACCGCTCAGTCGGCTCTACCCGGGAGACGCATACGTGGACTGGGTGGGCCTGTCCGGCTACTACGGCACCGTGGGCAAGGAGAACTACCAGTCGTTCGACCGCCTCTTCACTCCGACAAGGACGGAACTGCGCCGCTTCACCCGCAAGCCGCTCGTCATCACGGAACTGGGCGCGACCGACGCCGCGGGGCGGAAGGCAGAGTGGATCACCGACATGTTCCGTGCGCTGCCGCGCCACCGCGACATCATCGGCATCATCTGGTACCAGGCGGTGAAGGAGATCGACTGGCGGGTGGGCACGTCCCCCGCATCCTCGGCCGCCTTCAGCGCCGGGGCCTCGGCGAACCGGTACCAGCAGCGGTGGGGGCCGGGTATGACACCACGCCTTCGGTGAACCCGTGATGGGACGTCGCCGACTCCGCCGTCGGGCGTCAGCGCGAATAGAGTCTCGACGGGCCCCCTCCAGCTGGTGTAGGGCGAGCGGGCTGCCCGGAGTGACGTGGCGGGGCACGCAGTCCGTTGAGGAAGACATTCAGTGGACGTAGTCCTCCTCGAACGCTTCCCCCGTCTCGCACTTGACGACTCATCCGCCGCTCCCGAACGGCGGCCCAGCATGCTGCGAGGACTACTCCAGCTGCCTGTGATCTGGTGAAGAACGAGACATCCCCCGCCGCCTGCCGTCACCGGCGTCCTCCCACGCGCGTCGTGTCTCGAACTTGCCCTGCAACCTACGATAAGGTCCGTCTTCACAGCAGCGAGCGACGTGCGCGCATTTCTTCCTGGAGTTGGGTTGTCTCTTCCCCCGGGCACTGCTCTGTCCCCGAGGGGCGGACATCAGGCCATTGAGCCGCTGCCGGACTTCACCGGCCTCGATCTTTCGTCGTTGGCCCGTGACGCGAGCAACCCTGTGCTTGCCGCCGTGATGACCGGCCTGCTGGCCCGGGCTGGCTCTCGCAACAATCCAGTGGCTTTCTATGACGACAGCCCCTTCGTCACCTACTGACGCCGGCCACCGACACAGCACGTCGGCTCTGTGGCCCCTGCAGGGGCTCGATGTTGCCGCCGCTCGGGCGGCCGGTCATCAGGCAGTGCCATTCCAGCAGTTCGTGCTGAAGATGCATAGTCGCTGCAATTTCGCCTGTACGTATTGCTACGTCTATTCGGGGCCGGACCAGAGCTGGCGTGCGCGACCTCTCACAGCGTCCGCGGCAGTAGTGGCGGCTACCGCCGCCCGGATCGCCGAGCATGTGGAAACGCACATGCTGTCGGAAGTCCATCTCAATGTGCACGGGGGTGAGCCGCTGCTGGCCGGAGCCGGGGCACCCATCGGCTACGTCACCACAGTCCGGGAGGCCATCGATGCGGCCGTGGGTCCCGGATTCTGCCGGGTGCAGGCCACCGTGCAGACCAATGGGAGCCGGCTCACAGAAGGCGTCGTCACCGAACTGGCCGATGCCGGGCTGAAGATCGGTGTGAGCCTCGACGGCGGTCTGGCCCGGCACAACCGGCAGAGGGTGGACCATGGCGGGCGACCTGGCTGGCCGGCCGCTTCGCGGGGACTGCGGGTGCTGGCCCGTCACCCGGACGCCTACGGCGGCATCCTGTGCACCATCGACCCGTCATCGGATCCCATCGAAGTCTACGAATCGCTCCTCGCATTCACTCCCCCGAGCATGGACCTGCTCCTGCCGCACGCCAACTGGTCCTCCTCCCCGGACCATAAGCCCGGCACTGCCACCCCGTACGGCGACTGGCTCGCCGACGTCTTCGACCACTGGTTCCACGCGGAGTCGCCCCAAACCACCATCCGGCTGTTCACAGAAATCCTCGGCCTGCTGACCGGTCAGGAAAGCGGTACCGAATCAGTCGGGTCCTCCCCCGTCGTCGCCGTCGTCGTGGACACCGACGGCGCCATCGAACAGGTGGACTCGCTCAAGACCGCGTACTCTGGCGCCCCCGAGACCGGGCTCGACGTATTCCGCCACAGCTTCGACGAGGCTCTCGACCATCCAGGGATCGCCGCCCGCCAGATCGGCACCGCCGCCCTCTCCGATCAGTGCCTGTCCTGCCCGGTCGTCAGGATCTGCGGCGGCGGGAACTACGCCCACCGGTTCGACGCCCGGAACGGCTTCAGAAATCCGTCCGTCCACTGCGCGGACCTCGACCGGCTGATCAGGCACATCGCGCGCCGTCTGCGGCCGTTGCTGGCCGAGGCCCGATTGCTCCGTGGCTGAGTGGCCGTCAAACTCTCAATAGGGGCAGCCACTTGGGAGGGCGGGGGCTTGAACAAGGTGTTCATCAGTCACAGCACGCGCGAGGACCCGTACGGCGGCGAGGTGCGTGGCCATGTCATCGAAGGGCTGCGGGAACGCGGGTACGACGTCCTCGTCGATGCCGAAGGACTCTTACCCGGTGAAAAGTGGCACCCCCGGCTGTACGAGTGGCTCCTGGAGTGCCGAGCCGCGGTGGTGCTCGTCAACCATGACGCGCTCACTTCGATGTGGGTCCACAGGGAGGTCGACATCCTCATGTGGCGCCACCACTTCAACCACTCGTTCCTCGTGCTCCCCGCCCCGGTCGGCGACGTGACCCCCGAGGAAATGACCGCCGCCGGCTTCGAGGACCTGATGTCGTTGCAGCTGGTGCGCCGTATCGCTGCCGCCCGCAAGGGAGACGTCCCGGACGCGGCCGAGGCGGCGGAGGCGATTGTACGTGCGTTTCCGCCGCTTCCGGCACCGACGGACGACGATGATCCGGTGCAGCGCTGGGCCGAGGACATCACTGCACAGCTCAGCCAGGTCCGCACCATGAGTCGGCTCGCCCGCATGGGACGCGCCCTCGGGCTCCCCGACCGGCATCTCGCGGGCTCTCCCGTCACCGACGTCAGCTGTGGTTTCCTGGCCGCCCAGATGCTCCACACCCACGACGCGCCGCGGCTGCGCAGCGCCGTCGGGGAGGTCGCCCGGCACATGGACAGCACCGCGTTGGACCAGCTCGTCCGCCTGGTCCTGCCAGTGTGGATCGACGCGGCCTCCGCTCGGCGCGTACTGCCCGAAGAGGGCCTGGAGCGCCAGACAGTGGTCCTGAACGTCCGCCGCCCTGAAACGGGGCAGTACTACCTGGGCCGCGCCTTCTGCATGGACGTCAGCCGGTACTGCTGCATATCCGTCAGTGCACCGCCGCCCGGGGAGGAGGATCCGGAGGACGAGCTCCGGCTCGCCTGCGAGCAGCACATCAGGTCCCGGTTCGGGATGAGCTCCCGCGAGCCCCTGGCAGGCGCTCCTCGGATCGGGGACTACGACACGTATGTCGTCATCCATGCCGAGCACTGCACCCTCCCCCAGGCCGAACGGGTCGTCGACTGGCTGCACGAGCACATCCCCTGGGTGCACATCCTGCTGATCCCCAACGAGCAACTCCCCGAAAACTCCGCTCTGACCGGCCGACTCTCCCAAGCCGCCCTCCTCACGCCGCCGTTCGGTGCCGACGACGAGCGAGTGGCGATCAGAGTCGCGTACGGGATGCTCAGCGACTGGGGCATCCCCCACATCGGCGACGACGCCTGGATGGGCAGGATCAACCGCACCAACGCGAGGGGGTGAACCACCCGATGGCGATCACCGAGAGTGGAAACACCACGCCCAACGAGTGGTTCCGCAATCCGGATCGCGGCGACGGCGAGATCTACGTCATGTCGCGGAATATCGACGAAGCAGTGAACGTGGCCCTGGCAACCGGAAGACCTCTGCTGCTGCGCGGCAGCCCCGGGTCCGGCAAGTCCTCGCTCGCCCCCTACGTCGCACGGGACAGAGGCTGGCGCTACTACGAACACGTCATCACCTATGGCACCCGGTCGCGAGACCTGCTGTGGCGCTTCGACAGCGTCCGCCGCCTCGCCGACGCCCAGGTGTACCGCCAGGAGTCGCCCCCGCTGGACGACTTCTCCTACCTGCAGCCCGGGGTGCTGTGGTGGGCCCTCGCACCGCGCTCGGCCCGGCGCAGAGGCCGAGCCGCCCCTGATGGCGAACCCCCCGACGAGGGAATCGAGGATCCGTTCGCCGGCGTCAACGGCGACCGCAGCATCGATCACGCCGTGGTCCTCATCGACGAGATCGACAAGGCCGACCCGGACGTACCCAACAGCCTGCTCGTACCGCTCGGATCACAGCGATTCACCGTCGTCGAGACCGACACAGAGGTGTGGACCGAGCCGCCGACGGGCCCCACGGACCCGCTCTTCTCCCGCCATCTCGTGGTCATCACCACCAACGACGAGCGAGAACTGCCCCAGGCCTTCCTGCGCCGCTGCGTCGTCGTCACCCTCCCCGATCACGACGTGCGCAGCCTGGTCCGCATCGCCGAGGAACACATGCGCAGCTGGCACGGCGCGGGCGGGGCCGGGCATCTTCGACTCGCCGAGGCAATGGCCGTCGAACTGGGCCGGGTGACCGAACAGGCCGCCGCACAGGGCGTGCGAGGGCCCAGCACCGCGGAGTATCTCGACGCGCTGCGTGCCTGCATCACCCTTGGGATCGGCCTGGGCTCGGAACGCTGGGAGTGGCTGAAGAGCTGCGTGCTGGTCAAACGCCAACAGATCTACGGAGACGGGTGGTGACCAGATGCGGCACCGCGAGATCTGGCTGGGAGATGTGGCGCGCGCCGCCACTGCCCTAGGCGCCTCGGAGCCCTCGGCGTGGCAACGGGTCGCGGCGCTTCTCGGCCTCGGCCCGGGAAACATGCCGACGCCTGCCTTCGAACCCTCCCTCGATGCCGTCGCTGTCCGCAGTCCCGCCCCGCTGCCCGGACCGGCAGAGCCGCAAGGCCCCGGCAAGCCCGTACGGGAGCCTTCGCCCAACGGCACGCCGCGTCAACCGCCGTCCGCGACCGCGAACACTCCGCTGACCCCGACCGAGCATCGAACGCCGCGCAGGACCGGCTGGACCGTCGAATCCCTTCCCTCCCCCAGGAGCACCGCAAGCCGCGGAAGACTGCACGTACCGCTGCTCGCGCCCCGCTCCACCGCCGCGGTCCTGCACGCGGCTCTGGCCCGGGTCGCCCACGAAGGTGACCTGGACGTGGAGCGGGCTGCCGACCACCTCGCCCGTGGGCTGCCCCTGCACGAGATACCGCGGCGACCGCTGCCGACCCTGCGCTACGGGGTACAGATCCTCGCCGACATCTCCGCCGCCATGGAGCCCTTCGCGCAGGACGTGGAAGGCGTCATCGACCAGGTACGCAGCTTGGTCGGCGTGGCGAGGACCACCGTGCTGCGTTTCGCCGACTGCCCGATGCGTGGAGTGGGAACCGGCCCTCGCGGCACCTGGGGGCCGTACCGGCCTCCTCAGCCAGGCACCCGCATATTGCTGCTTTCGGCGCTCGGCACCATCGGACCGCCGTTCGACCCGCACCGCGCCACAGAACGCGAGTGGCGGGAGACACTGCTGCGCATCCGGCAGCACGGCTGCGAAGCCGTCGCCCTCGTACCGCTGCCGGAGCGCCTGTGGCCCACCTGGTGGCGTTCCCAGTTGCACGCGGTCGTCTGGGACCGAGGCACCACCGTGGGCCGGGTCGTCGGGGAACTGCGATGACCTCCACCGTCGAGCCTCGCCCTCGGCAGGGCCACGAACTCGCCATCCTCCTCAGCGTGGCAGCTCGCATCGAACCCGAACTGATGCGCGCCGTACGGGTCACGGTGGCGCCGCTGCTGGACGTCTCGGCCGAGACGGACCTGTGGTTCGGCGACCTCGTCGAACAGCGGGGCTTCGGCTACGTCGTCCTGCGCAGCGATCTGCTGCCGCAGCTGCGCGCCGAACTCACCGAACGACTCAAGAACTGTCCAACCGGAGCGCCCCTGCACCGCCTGTGGTCAGTCATCGAGCGCATGCACCGGAATGGTTCTCCCGCGCTGTTCGCCGAGGAGCGCGCCACCTGGCATGCCGTCAGTGGCGGCACCGAAGCCGAAGCGGACATCGAGCACGCACTGCGCCCGGCGCTGCGGGCGCTGGTCGAGGAGGCCCGGGACGGGGTCGCGCGCTGGTTCTCGGGCGCCTGGCAAAGGCTCCCCGAGCCCGTCCGCCGGACCACCACCGCCTGGCAACTCGCCACGGTCGCCAGGGCCCGGCTCGCCGACGCAGTACTGCAGTCCGAACCGCCAGAGCGGCTCAGCGTCACCGACGTCGGACTCATCGCCGCGCTGCTCCCGCACGCCGAACTGCACGGCCGGCGCGTGGGGCCGCTGTTAGTCCTCGGCGAAGGGGCCGACGACCCGGGCAGCTTCGTCCTGCAAGTACCCGACACCGATCCGCAGGTCCTGGACCTGCTGGACCAGCCCGTGCCACGGACGATTCAAGTACGAAGAGCCGAGACGGTTGCGGAGACCGTCGGCTGGGGGCCGGTGCGGCTGCTCGCCGCCGACGGCGCGGTCTACGAACTCCCTCCCCCTGCTCTCGACCTCAGCCGCGGAGGGACCGCTCCGCGACACGGCACAGCACCGTGCTGGCATATCGTGCTCAGTCATGCCGGCTTCGACCGGTCATGGGCGGCGTGGATCACCGACCAGTTTCAGCTGGCCGGACACCGTGTTACATCCCGGCTGTGGAACCCGGACCCGTCACAACCATTGACCGAACTGCTGGACGATCTGCTCGACACCGCGGACCGGGCGCTGCTCCTGATCGGCGCAACGTACTGCGCGCTCGGCGGGCGCACCGCGCAGGAGTGGGACTCGGCGCTCACCGCGTGCGCCGCGGACCACGCCGGCCGCCTGGCCATCGTGATCGTCGACGCCGGGGAACCGCCTGCGGCGGCAACGGCACTGCCTATTGCAGATCTTCGGGGCACCGGCGAACAGGAAGCCAGGCATCGCCTGTTCGACCTGCTCGGCGTGTCCCTGTCCCGACTCGCAGGCGAGGCGTCCAGACTGACCACGAGGTTCCCGGACACCCCGCCCGCCGTGTCGAACGCCCCTCGCCGCGACCCCCGGTTCAGCGGCCGCGAGGAGATACTGGCCCACATTCGCCAGATTCTCCTCGCTGCCTCTGAACCGGGAACCGGCCCCGCGGGACAACATCGCTGTGTGCTCCTCGGTGCCTCCGGAATCGGCAAGAGTCAGCTGGTCACCGAGTACGCCCACCGGTTCGGCAACGAATACGACATCGTCTGGTGGATCAGCGCCGCGTCCCAGGCAACAGCCCGGGAACAGCTCGCCGAGCTCGCACCCCGACTCAACCTCGCGGCAGGACAGGGCATCGGCAACCGCATCCGCGCCGTGCAGGACGCCCTGCGCGTGGGCCTGCCCTTTCACCGCTGGTTACTCGTACTCGACAGTGCCGACGACGTGCGGGAGATCGAGGACCTGCTGCCCGAGGGCGCGGGACACGTCCTCATCACTTCTCGTAACCCCGCATGGGCGGACGACGAACGTGTCCTGTGCATCGACGTGCCGCCCTTCCCTAGGAACGAGTCGATCGCTTACATCCGCGCCAGGGCCCCCCGGCTCTCGGCCTCTGAGGCCGACGGGCTCGCCGAGGCGGTGCAGGACTTCCCGCTCCTGCTCTCCCATACCGCGGCCTGGCTCGACACCAATCCGATGCCCGTCCCCCAGTACATCGAGCTCGTCCGCTCCCACCCTCCCGAGCGGCCGCCGAACGGTCATACGACGCAGTACCCCCGCGCCTTGGAGGGCAGTTGGACGATCACTCTGGCGTCGCTGCGGGAACGCAATCCCGTGGTCGTCGAACTCCTTGACCTTTTGACCCACTTCTCGCCCGAGGCCATCCCCGTTCGACTGCTGCCATCCGCCGACGCCGGCGTCCTCCCGCCGCGCATCGCCTCGGTCGCCACCGACCCTGCGGCCTGGGACGCGACGATGCGGCAGCTGTCGGAAACCTCCGCTGTTCGGCTCGAGTCGGGCGCCAACGGGGTGGAGCGGGCCACGATGCCCCGTCTGTATCACACGCTGCTGCGCGAGCAGCTCTCCGACGAACGGCGCGAGCTACTGTCCCGCACCGCTTGCCAAATCCTCGCGGGAGCGGATCCCCAACGGCCCCAGGACGCCGCCCTGTGGCCCCGTTACGCCGAACTGATCCCGCACCTGGAGATCTCCGGCTCGCTGGAACGGGGCGGCATCGGCGCCCGCCTCGTTCTGAACTGCATCGAGTACCTTCGCACCCGCGGCGAGGCCAACGCCGGGCTACGGCTGTGCGAGCAGGCGAAGATACGCTGGCGCAGGCACCGGCCCTTCGACGACCCCGACATGCTCATCGTCACTTACCAACACGCCAACATGCTGCGCAGAGCCGGGCGTTACCAGGAAGCCGAGGCCGTCGGACGGGACGTCGTCGACCGACTCTCTGCAGCCAGACCGGCCGACCACCCCGATCTGCAGCGCGCCAGAAACACCCTCGGCGGAACTCTGGTCGCCCTCGGCGCCTATCAGGAAGCCTTCGAACTCTACGACCGGACCGCGCACATCACCGCGACCACACTCGGCGAGGAAGCGGCGGCCACTCAACAGGCGCGCACCAATCTGTCCATTGTGCTGGCACTGCTCGGCCGCTACCAGGAAGCCCTGGATCTGTCCGCGGCAGTCCTCGCCGTCCGCTCGCGGCAACTCGGCCCGCACCACGCCTTTACGCTCTACACCGCACAACGGCAGGCATGGACGCTGCGTCTGCTCGGCCGTTACGCCTACGCGCTCGGGCGTCAGGAGGCCAATGTCCGCGACTACCGCCGCCTCATGGGCCGGTACACGGTGGAGACCATGGTCGCCGAGCACAACCTCGCCTCGTGTCTGCGCCGCGTCGGCGACCTCACGCCGGCCCGCAACCTGATGCGTGAGCTCGTGGAACGCGCCCATCAGATCCAGGGCCCACACCACCCCGAAGCGCTCTTGGTCGCCGCCGACTATGCGTCCCTGCTCCGCGAAGACCGCAGTCTGGACCAGTCGTGGGACCTGGCCACCACCGCCGCGCGCGGATACGCCGACCTCCTCGGCGACACCCATCCCTACTCGATCGGCACGGCCGGCAACCTCGGCCTCATCCTGCGGGACTCAGGCGACCGCGACCGCGACGAGGCACGACGCGTCGCCGAACGTGCCCTGCAGGGTATGACGGCTTCGATGGGCGCAGATCACCCGTGGACGATTGGGTGCGCCCTCAACGCAGCCTCCGCGCGCAGCCACAGCGGTGATGCGGAAGGGGCAGCCGACCTCAGCGGGCTAGCCCTAGAACGGGCCACGAACGTCGTCGGCCGGAGCCACCCCCTCGCCTTGGCCTGCGAGGCAGCACTCTCGCAGGACCTCCGCGCGCTGCGCCGGGCGGCCGAAGCCGACCAGCTTCAGCAGGACGCTCTGACCCGCCTGACCGGAACGCTGGGCGAACACAGCCCACAGACGGCAGCCGTACGGCGGGGAGAGCGGCCGTTCTGGGACTTCGAGCCGCAGCCGACGTGAAACCGACACATTCCCCTGGTCAGGGGCTACGTTGGCAGCGCGTTGGCCCAGCTCGACCGCTGGCCGGAGGCCCGGGCTGCGCCCGTACACCTGGCGACACAAAGACGCCACAATGACGAAGCTCTCGGTTCGCCCCCAGCCCGAGCGAGCGCACGAATCCCCGTTCAGCCCCCGCACAGTCCATTGCCTGCCACACTGAGCACGCTGCGACACCGCCACGGTGGAAGGGAATCGGCGCGTATGGACGGCGAGTACACCCGGCCGTACACCAAGGATGAAGTGCTTCACGGCATCGCGCTCATACAGGCCCATCTCGCGCAGGACACCGACGCCATCGCCGCGTTGCACGGTGATGACGAGGATCCAGAAGCGGCCTACGAGATAGCGCGTGCGCTGTTCGCCTTGACCCACATCATCGTCTACGGCGCTGTCATCCCGCAGATGTGGGTCATCAAGAAGGAGCTCTCGTACGGCCACACCAACCATGTCCCCGAGCTCAGCCTGGCCCTCCTCATGGTCGAGCGGGTCGAGCAGCGACTGGAGGTCGCAGATGCCCACCCCGTGGTCAACGCGTTGTCCATGGGCGATGTGATAGGTCTGATCGTGCGCTGCGCCGGAACCGACATGGATGACGTGCCCGCCTTCCTCGACACGGTCCGCCAGCGCACGCTGCGCGCATTGGCCACCTGACGGGAGCCTCGGCGTCACGAATCGGCGCCATGTATCGCAACCGGGCCGCGCGCGGTCCGCTGGCGCCGCGGTCAGGCGCTCGGGGGCGATCAGGCAGTAGGCGTCCAGAACGAGGTCCTTCACCCTGCTCCAGTCCACGGCGACGTCGAGGTAGACGCCGATCCAGCCCCGGTTGCCGACGTAGGGCGGGCGGAAGAAGTGCACCGGGTCGGAGGTGACCAGGTGCTCCTGGACTCCGGCCGGTGCAGCGCACCAGAAAGCGAGCCGGTCGTCGTGGTGGTGGTCGGAGAGGGTGACGAACATCTTCTTCCCGGCGAACCAGCTGGGTTCCCCGTGACTGAGCCGCTCGTCCGCCTCCGGGAGTGCCAGGCAGATCGACCGGAGCCTGGCCGACGCTGAAAGTGCCATGGCCGGATCAGCTCGGATCCGCAGCCTTGCGGGACTCCCCGCGATAGGTACCGAACGACCACCGGTTGCCTTCGGGATCGCGGGCGGCGAAATCTCTGGAGCCGTAATCAGTTTCGCGCAGCTCGGAGGTGATCTCAGCGCCGGCGGCCTTCGCGCGGGCGTACAACCTGTCCGGGTCGGCAGTGACCACATAGGCGCCGAAGCTTCCGGGTCGCAGCGGCCAGGAGTCGTCCTCGGCGTCCGGCTTCGCCGAGCCGAGCATGATCCCGCCGCCTTCCGGCCAGGACAGCTGGGCATGGTCGACACGGTCACCCTCCCCGTGGACCACGGTCTCCTCGAATCCGAACGCGTCGATCAGAAACCGGATCAGCGCGCGGGCGTCGTAGGCCCGCAGGGTGGGCCACACCTGCGGTGCCGGTGTCGTGTCGTCCATGTCCACCAAGCCTCCTCGGCCAGTCCTTCAGTACTCGTGGGGCTCTTGCCGCACCCAGCCTTGCGCTGCTTCGCCGCTGGGGGCTTGGACGTTTCGGAACTCCTCGGCCAGCCACGTGCTGGGGGCGCAGCCGGCCAGGGAGCGGAACTCGCGCGCGAGGTGTGCCTGATCGAAGTAGCCGCACTCCGCAGCCACGTCGGCGAGCCGGGGAAGCTCCGACCGACCGGCGTCGGCGGCCAGCAGTCTGCGGGCGCGGTCGAATCGGACCACCCTCGCGGCGGCCTTGGGCGTGAGCCCGGTCTCCCGCCGGAAGCGGTCCGCCAGATGGCGTCCGCTCCAGCCGACCTCGTCCGCCAGCGCCGCCACCGGCACGGCACCGCCGGTGCGGATCAGCAGTTGCCAGGCGCGGGCGACCTCGGGCGGAACGCCTCCGTAGGGGGAGGTCGCCCGGAGCAGCAGCTTGTCCAGCACGGCGAAGCGCTCCGGCCAGCTACCGGCCGCCTGCAGCTGTGCCTGGAGCTCACCGCACATTCGGCCCAGGACGGCGTCTGCGGGAAGATCGGCGTTGGCCAGCTCACCGGCCGGCAGGCCGAGCAGCGCCCGCGCACCGAGCGGGTGGAGCGCGATCTGGATACCCGACTGGCGGCCTTGGTGGGTGATCAGCGCCGGCGATGTGTGCAGGCCGCCGAGCAGGGTGTCGTAATTTCCCGGCGCCTGTCGGGGATCAGGGTGACCGGCCACGGTGAGCACATCGTCGAGCGTGAAGATCAGCGTCAGGTACGGCGAGGGCATCCCCCGGTGCTGTGCGGCCGGGAAACCGTCTTGGCGATAGCCGGTGTACCAGGCCACAAACGGCCGCAGCGCGGCGGCGGCGCGAACGCGGACGGACTCGTTGATCACTTCGGGGCGCGGGACGACCGTAGGGGCCGCGGCGACCCGCGCGCGCGGCGCTGAGCCGGCGAACGGCCCCGGGATGTCCACTCGCGGCGCGTTGTCCACGCCACCAGTATCGGCCCGCCAGGGCCAGGTGGTCCTTCTGAGGTGCTCTTACCGTCGGCGGTCTCGTGACACCACGCCCGGCCCGTAGAGGCAGACGAAGTCGAACACGTACGGCGGCGCTGTGCGCGGCTTCTTCCTCGCGGAAGCCGTCGTTCGGTGTCCGAGAGCGGGAGAGAGGTGCAGGTTGCCGATCCACACGTTGCCGGAGTGATGCTCCTGTACCGTCTCGCTCTGCTCGTGAAGCGCCTCGATGATTTCGGCGGCCGGCCACCCGAAAACGTCGACGCCCTGGAACGCAACCGGGCATGCCCCGCGCTCGTCGACCGGCCGCCGCGACAGCGAAATGATCGACAGGCCGCCTCCATCGGAGGCCGACAAGGTGATCGAACATCCGGGCAAGTCGAAACCAACCGCCCAATCGGTCCCGCAGACGAAGGCCTCCGACAGTGCCGCGTGCGGCGCCAGAACGCGACGGGCGTACTGCTCGGACATGCCGAAGACCAGTTCGGGCAGCGGGCCGGGCAGCCGTACGCCTGTCGCGGGAAGCAAGTCGATGGTCATGCCGCCATGGTGGCAGCCACGGTCACCGCCTGGGCACTGCCGTCTCAGTTGCCCGGCTCAGCGAGATCCTTCGGCATCTGTTTGGCCACCGAGGCGGACACTTCAACAAACAGGCTCAACGTCTCGGTTGCGGCGGGTCACTGCATGCATGAGCCGACTCGTGTGGGTGAGGAAGATCGGCCCCGACAGGTTCGACGCGGGCTTGCGGCACGGAAGTCCGGCAGCCCCAGGCGTGATTGCGCATGGTCGCCCGGACCCAACCTAGTCGGCCTGCAGTTGTTGGAGCAGGCCAAGCCGGTCGATGACGGCGTGCCGTTCGCTGATGCGGACGCCCACGAAGCGGAACAGGGCGAAGGCCTCCATACTCACCTGGCGGCCGGTCGCGGGCACGCCCATCAGCTCGCCGCCGTGGGTCGCCCGCATGCGCCAGCGCACCATCACCCGGTCGTCCTCGGCCACCATGTCCAGGATCTCGAAGCTCGGATCGGTGTGGGTGGCATGCACCTCACGGATGGCGTCCTTGAAGCCCTGCGGTCCGATGACGTTCTGGTGCCGGCCCTCGCTGGTGACGAAGTCCGGAGTGAACAGCTCATCAGCCACATCGAGGTCGCCGCCTTCGAGTGCCTTGTAGAGCCGTCGGATGGCGTCCTTGCGGGACTGGGCGGTCATGAGGTCGTCTTCCCTTCCGATCCAGATTACTGAGTGAACCATCAGTAAATTACCATCTTCCTGAGCGATGACTCAATAAGACGGGAGACATACCGTGGCGGATACACGGCGCGGTCGGCCCTCCACCGGGGTACGGGAAGCAGTGCTGAAGGCCACCGAGGAGGTGCTGGGTGAGGCGGGCTTGGCCCTGTCCACCAAGGAGATCGCGCGCCGAGCCGGCGTCGCGGAGTCCAGCATCTTCTACCATTTCGGCGACCGGCTGGGCCTGCTGCAGGCCGTCATCAACCTGCATCTGCCTGTGTTTTCCGACGCCACCGTGGTATTGGGCCGCCGTACCCCCAGCGGGAACCTGCCGGCCGACCTGACTGCGGTGGTGACCGGTCTGGAGCGGTTCTACCTGCGGATCATGCCTATCCTCGGCGCCCTGCAGTCCGACAGCCAGCTGCGTGAACTGCTCGCAGAACGCGACGGCGAAGTAGGTCCACACCTGGCACTCAAACCGGTCGCCGACCTTCTGCGGGCCGAACGCACGGCCGGGCGAGTGCGGGACACCCTGGACCCGACCGCCGGTGCGCTCCTGCTGATCGGGGCCGCTCACCAGCGGGCCATGCACCGATATCTGCTCGGCACCACCGCCAAGCGATTCCTGCCCTCGGTCGACACGGTGGTCCGGGCGTTGCTGCCGGCCTTCGAGTAAGGGGTCTGACCATCAGTCCTTGAGATGATCGAAAGGGCAGCACCAAGCCGCCTGAGAAGCGACGCGGCTTGGCAGAGTGGAGGGGAACGATGTGAGCGGGACAGTGGAATTGCGTCACGTCGACGAGGAGATGCTCGAAGGACTCCTCGCGGTGGCTGTCAACGATGCAGCACCTGACGAGGTCATGCCACCCGTGACCGGTCCGCCAGGCTGGACGACAACGCGACAGGACGCCTTCCGGGCCTGGCACCGGGCTCGCCGACCAGGACTGGCAGGCCCGCTCCACGAATGCACATTCGCGATCCTCGCCGACGGGAAAATCGTGGGATCAGCACGGCTGGCCTGCCGCGACAGCCAAGAGGTCCTCGAAACCGGCATGTGGCTGGCACGTTCCGCACGAGGGCGCGGAATCGGCACCGCCGCGCTGGACGCGATACTGAACGAAGCGGCCAGAGCCGACGCACGCTTCGTGGTCGCCGAGACCACCGCCACCAACCTCGCGGCCATCGCCGCCCTGCGCCGCAACGACGCGAGGCTCACCACGGACCAGCACACCGGTCACGTTCATGCGCATCTGCCCCTGGACCAGGCACAGCCCCCTCCACCGGCGTCACCTACCCGGGCAACCAGTAGTTGGCGGAGAACCTTATCCGAGGCATCGATTTTCGGTCACACCTCTGTTGACTGGCTGAATCTGGTGCCATGCTTTGTCCGGCTGGCCGCCCCCCGCACAATGCGGAGGGCGTCACGCTGGCGTCCCTCCCGGCCCTCCCCACGGGAGGGCCGACGCCTGCCGTCATCACCCCGCATGCGCAATCGCGCCCCAGTCACCCGTGTACTCGTGGAGGACGCAGAGCCAGTGCCGCCAGGGCCTCCGGAGCGCCGGACTGACCCCGGACTCCGGGGAAGGCGTTTATGTCCACGATCAGCGGGACGCCGTCGCCCGCGTCGATGATGTCCACGCCGTAGACGTCGAGTTCGAAGACCTTGCCGACCAGGCGAACCAGGGCGGGCCAGCCGGGCGGCAGGCTGTCGGCGGCGAGCGGAAGTGTGGGGCCCCGCCCCTCGCGAGCGAGTTCGGAACGGCGCAGGGCGGCAAAGAGCTGGTCTCCGACCGCCCACAGTTTGTGGTCCCAGCCGCTGTTCGGTGCGAACTCCTGGACCACGACCGGCTCCTGCGGGTGTGCCGCGGCGAGCTCCCGCAGTTGTACGTCGTCGTCGATGCGGGCCACCAGGTCGTGTCTTCGGCTGTGGCGGCTCTTGACCACCACGGGGCCGGGGAGCCGCGGGCCGGACGCCAGTTGAGCGAGCGTGATGAAGGTGCGGGTGGCCGCGAACGGGAGGCCGGCCCGCCCGGCCAGGTCCGCCATCGCCGTACGGTCCTGGCACAGCGCGGTCGCCGCAGCCGAGTTCACCACGGGGGCACCCCGCTGCTCCAGGTCGCGAGCCAGGGCCAGCGCACGTGGCGTACGCGACTTCAGCAGGTAGACGTCGGCGAGCGGCTCGGAGACCTCCCCCACCGTGTTCGGGTCCAGCGTCTCGACCTGATGCTCGGGGGTGAGCAGGGCGGCGGTGGCGGCCAGCAGCGGATGGTCCGGCTCAGGCGTGATCAGACCAATCCTCATGCGCTCTCGCCCCCCGCCACAGGAATCTGCACCGGAGCCGCCGCCTGCGCTGCGTGCGGGCGGCGTGGCAACGACAACCCGCCGACCGAACTGTGCTGTTCCGGCGGCCGGGCGGAGGGGAGGGTGGCCGCGCCGGACGCCGGGCCATCGCCGGCCAGCCCGAGCACGGCTCGTGCCACCCGCGCCGCAGCGTCCGGGACCTGCCGGAAGCTCGGGAAGTCGTTCACGTCGACGACCACCGGGCCATCCGGTCCCAGCAGCACGTCCACGCCGTACAGATCGAGGCCGTAGACCGCCCCGACCTGGGCGACTATCGCGGCCACCTCGGCCGACAGCGGCACGCGGCGTTCGCGCACCGAGCGGTCAGGGTGGAGCGGGGAGCAGCGCTCGGTCGCGTACAACTCGCCGCCGACGGAATACACCTTGACGTCGATTCCCGAGTTGGTCACATACGGCTGGGCGATGAGCATGCCTTCCCTCGCCAGTTCGGGGACCATCGCCGCAAGCCGATCCGGCGACGACACCAGGTACACGGCCCGCCCCGAGCTGCCGTCGGCGGGCTTGACCACCAGCGGGTACTCCGACGCCGGTATCTCCGCCAGCAGCTCGGGCCGGGCGGCCGCGTAGGTCGGCGGCAGCGGAAGCCCACGGCTGCGACCGATCGCCGCGGCCAGCGCCTTGTCCCGTACACCTCGTATCGACCGCGCGTCGTTCACCGTCGTCATCCCGGCCGAGGCCGCGGCTTCGAGCAAGGTGAGCCCCGGGCCTCCGGAGACCGTCTTGAGAACCCACGCGTCATGGGTGCCCGCCCGCACCGCCTCGGTCATGCGCAGCAGGGAACCGCCCGGCCGCAGCACGTCGACCTGGTGCCCCCACGAGGTCAGCTGGCGGATCACCTCGATCGGCATGCCGTCATGGCGGTAGTGCTCCTCCACCAGGAAGCAGAGCCTCATTGACCTTCCCCGTAACCCCCGGACGCCGCCGATCCCGTCCGGCGAGTTGATACGTAACAGGATGTCATGACCGCCGTGCGGCGTTCTCCCCGGCACGAGGCTGATTCGCTTTCCGCGCCGCGGCAGACGGTCCGTGAGGCAAGGGCCCGTGCCAACGGAGACGAAGAGGTGGCAGGAGGCGGCGCCCGCCAACCTGCTCATCAGCATGGGAAACCGGCATTCGCGGCACAGATTCGCGGGTGCTTATCGAGAATCCGGAAACCGATATGAAATCGCAGGTTTGAATGAGGTTTTGCGCACTCGCGCGAGGCAAGCAGGGAGGGCATGAACGGTCCCCATGAACCCATGCCACTCAACGACAACTACAACGCCTACGACCACAATCGGGACGCCCATGGGCGTAACCGGGACGGCGCCGGAGCAAACCGGGCAGCCTTGGTCATCCACACGATCGCGGACATCGCTGCAGGCTTTCTGGGCCTGTGGATCCTGCTCTACCTGCTCGAGGCCAACCGGGGAAACGTCTTCGTCGGCTTTGTGCACGGTATGGCGGACTGGCTCGCCGGCTGGTCCCAGGACATTTTCACCATGGACACCGAAGGTCTACGGGTTTTCCTCAATTACGGCCTGCCCGCTGTGATTTACCTTCTGCTCGGCCATGGGATCGCCGCGCGGATACGCCGCCTCTGACCGAATTCAGGTCGAGCGCGTCATATATGTCGGTGAGGTCCGTGATCAGATCATGCAGAAAATCGCGGGCCTCACGACCCGGCTGGCTCTTCAGCGCGAGATCCTGTTCGCCGATCAGGGCCCGGACGGCCCCCTGCCGACCGAGGTGCTCTGGGACGGCTGTCGGCGGCGGCTGGAAGCGCCCCAGGCGTCCGAGGCCGTCGCCTACTCCCTGTGGGTCGACTGGTTCGAGAACGCACCTCGCCCAGCTGCGCACCGTACTCACCGCAGGGCACAGCAGCCACCACCGAAGCCCGCATGCGTGGGACAGCGCGCTACGGACTCGCCTGTAGGAGTTCCCATGACCAGCGCCTGGCTGGTCCCCCTCGCGTACTGCTGTGCAGGCTGCTCCAGCGCGTCACGAAGAGGAGCCTCCGCGGCTGAATGGGCTCGGCAGGGCTCGGGTACCCGCCGAGAAACGACCCGTACACGACTCCAACGGACCCCATGAAGGTCTGGAGCCGGCCCGGGACGTGCAACGAAAGGCAGGTCACGACAGTGAACACGGCACAGGAGCACCCGCCGCACAATGGGTCCGAGGAATCGGTCGGCGAGCTGGTCAAGCAGGCATCGGAGCAGATCTCAAAGCTCATGCGGCAGGAACTGCGACTGGCGCAGGCGGAGATGCAGCAAAAGGGCAAACGGTTCGGGCTCGGCGGCGGCTTGTTCGGCGGGGCCGGGGTGGTCGGCTTCGTTGCCCTGCAAGCCCTTGCGGCCACCGCAATCGTGGCCCTGGACCTGATCTGGCCGCTGTGGGGTTCGGCGCTGACCGTGACCGCTGTCCTGCTCGTGGTGGCCGGCGCGCTCGCCGCCGTGGGCAGGAAGCAGGTCGTCCAGGCCACCCCGCCCACCCCCGAGCAGGCCATCGCGGGCGTCAAGGCCGACGTCGCCGAGATCAAGGAAAGGGCACACCGATGACGGACAAGTCCCAGAACAACGACCCCACCGCCACCCCCACACCCACCCCCGACGAACTGCGTGAGCAGGTGGAGGGGACCCGCGTGGAACTGGGCCAGACGGTCGAGGCACTGGCCGCCAAGGCCGACATCAAGGCCCAGGCGCAGCAGAAAGCGGCGAAGGTCAAGAGCCAGGTGCAGGACACGGCCGCCCACGCCCTCCACGTGGCGCAGGACAAGACTCCGGAACCGGTACGCGAAAAGGCCGCGCATGCCAAGCAGCAGCTGACCGAGACTGCCCAGATCATCGGCGAGAAGATCCAGCACAGCACCCCGGAGCCGGTGCGCGACAAGGCCGGCCAGACGGCGAAGGCCGCGCGCAGCAACCGCAACCTGCTCATCGGCGGTGCAGCCGCCCTGGCTGTCTTCATCCTCGTCCGGCGCAGGAGGAAGAGCTCATGAAAGCGTCCAAGGTTGCCTACAAGCCGGTCGGCTGGGCGCTGGGCGCCATAAGCGGTGCTCTGGCCGGCGCGGTCTTCAAGCAAGTGTGGAAGGCCATCGGCCACGAGGCGGACGTTCCGGACGCCACCGATCAGGACCGCGGCTGGCGCGAGGTCCTGATCGCCGCCACCCTGCAGGGTGCGATCTTCGCCGGCGTCAAGGCGGCGGTCGACCGCGGCGGCGCCACCGCGGTGCACCGCCTGACCGGAACCTGGCCGGGCTGACTGAACGGTTCCGGGTTCGTCAGGGACTCGACGACGAGATCGGCAGCGAGGTCCGGACCGGACCGTCAATCGCGGTGGTGGGGCAGCAGCACCGTTGCCGTGGTGTGATGAAGCGAGTCCACGGTGGCCATCGGGTTCGTTGCCCGGTCATGAGGTCTTGGAGCCGTGACGCGTCGAGCTGGTCCGACTCGGCGGCCACGGGCACCAGCGCCCGCCACAGGTGATGTTTGCCCTGGACGCCCATCCGCGGGGCCTCCAGTTCGACGAGCGTACTCGGCCCCGAGGGACGGTAGACGCGGCCGTTGGCCGGCCCGAGCACGATCGGCGGGCTGCTCGGGAGTCACGACCGGCGGTCGCGCACTGGCAGCGCCCGCCCCGGCGGCGGAGAATTTGAGGACCGAGCGCAAGCGGGCGGTCTCCCGTTGCGGTGCGCGAGGTGGCGAGGCCGGCGCAGTGGCAGACCGGGCAGCTGCGAGATGAACCGAGATGACCACCGGGCGCCCCCAGGCCGACCGGGTCGTCCGGGCCGATAGCCTGTCGACGGCATCCCGACTCGATCACCCCAGGAGCTGTTGGTGCGAGACATCGCCGTATTCAGCGGTAGTGCCCATCCCGAGCTGGCAGCCGAGGTCTGTGCCCATCTGGGTGTACCACTCAATCCGGTGCGGGTCAGCCGGTTCGCGAACGACTGCCTCGAGGTCCAGTTGCAGGCCAACTGCCGCGAGCGGGATGTCTTCTTGATCCAGCCGTTGGTCACTCCTGTGCAGGAGAATCTCGTTGAGCTGCTCCTGATGTGCGACGCCGCCCGCGGGGCGTCAGCGAGTCGCGTCACCGTGGTGATGTCGCACTACGCCTATGCACGTTCGGACAAGAAAGACGCGCCACGGATCTCGATCGGCGGGCGATTGGTGGCCGACCTGCTGGTGGCCTCCGGGGCCGACCGCGTACTGGCACTGACGCTGCATTCGCCGCAGGTCCACGGCTTCTTCTCGGTACCGGTGGATCACCTGCACGCACTGCGTGAGCTGGCCGAACACTTTCGCGGCTACGACCTGTCCAACACCACCGTCGTGTCTCCGGATCTGGGGAACGCCAAGGAGGCAGCTGCCTTCGCGCGGCTGCTGGGAGTGAAGGTGGCGGCTGGGGCAAAGCAGCGCTTCGCCGACGACCGGGTGAGCATCAGCTCCGTCATCGGGGATGTCGCTGACCGCGATGTCATCGTTCTCGACGACGAGATCGCGAAGGGCAGCACTGTCCTTGAACTTCTGCAACGTCTGAGGGAGCTGGGAGCCCGGTCGATCCGGGTCGCCTGCACGCACGGCTTGTTCTCCGCGGGCGCACTCAAGCGTCTGTCCGATCAGCCCGACGTGCTGGAGATCGTCTGCACGAACACCGTGCCCATCCCGGCCGAGCACCGCACGGACAAGCTGCGGGTCCTGTCTATCGCCCCGGCGCTTGCCGAGGCCGTCCGGCGCATCCACAACGGCGAGTCGGTGAGCGCACTGTTCGATGCACCGTGACCGGCGAGGAGCAGTGTCCGCTGGTCGTCGAGGGAGCGCCGCGTCGCTGACGCACGGGTTCGGTACCGCCTGAAGCATGCCTCCGAGCGCATCCTGCCCCGCGGAAGATGGAACGGGACATCCAGGATTCACCTCTAGGGGATCGCACCATTGGTTTCCCGAAAGGCAGTGTTGATATGGCCGTCGACGCATCGAGCGTCGCACGAGAGCGGGATCGGGAGTCCGGTGATGAGCGACGGAACGGCGGGCATGGCGCCTCGTCGTCATGGCGGACCGCCTGGCCGTCCGCCCTGTCGCTGCTGCCGCTCGGTCTGCTCGTCATGGCGTCGTGGATCGGCCGGCACGTGCGCCCGAGCGCGGACGAGTGGTGCTTCCTGCCGAGCGTGCGTGACGACGGCGTTTCCGGGCTGATCGGGAAGTTCTACTTCACCGACAACGGACGGCTCGGCAACGGCCTGCTGGTCGGGCTGTACGCGCAGTTCCCCGTCGCCGGGCACCAGTGGTTCGGGCTGATCAGCGGCGTGCTGATGCTGGTACTGCTGTGGGCGCTGACCGTTCGACTCCTGCGCAGGGCCGATCTGGAGGTGCCACGCGGTCTCCCGCTACTGCTGGCGTCCATGATCACCGCGGTGTTCCTCTTCGCGACCCCCAATACGTACAAGACGTTCTACTGGCCCGCGGCCTCCGTCTCGCACACCGTCGCACCGGTGCTCGCCTGCGCTGTCGTCATCCCGCTGCTGCGCGCGGGTGGCCGCCGCAGCCGTATCGCCGCCCTGGTGGTCGTGTTCACGGCAGGCGTGTTCATGGGCACACTCTCCGAAGAGGCGTCGGTCGTCGCCCTGGTGGTGCTGTCATGTGTGGTGCTGTTCGCGCACCGCGTCTTCGCCGCGCGGGTTACGGCCTTCGCACGCCGCTGGTCGGTGCTCGGCATGGCCGGCATCATCGTCGGCACCGTTGTGCTGGTGACCTCTCCCGGTTCGCGCAACCGCCGCGAGCACTACGGCGCCGACCGCGCATCCATGCTCGCGCCCGAATCACTGCTGGGCTCCCTGCGCGGATATGTGCAGATCCTCGAGACGATCCTCACCACCTGGCAGTACGCCGGAGCTGTCGCGGCCGGTGTGCTGCTCGGCCTGCTGGCACGCCGCCGGGCTCGGCGGCCCGCCGCCCTGCTCCCCTGCCGCCCGCTGCTGCTCACCGGTCTCGGCGCGGCCGCTTTTCTGGTCTCCGGCTATCTGTGCACCGTCATCACCTACCCCGTCTTCGGGGCGGACGTGGTGACGACGGAACGCACGTGGAACGACTACCTCCTGCTCTACGTCCTGCTGCTGGTCGGCGTCGGTGCCTTCGTCGGGCGCTCGCTTCGGCTGCGTGCGCGCCGTACGGGTGTGGCGGCCGTGGCCGCCGCGGCAGTGTGTGCCTCGGCCGTGCTCGGACTGGTCGGCCCGCTGAACGGACTTGGGAACGCGATACAGGTACGGGCCGAAAAGTGGGACCGCCAGGACCGGTATCTGCGCGAGCAGGCGGCGGGCGGCGCCAAGGTTGCGCCGTACACACCCGTTTCGGTCGCCATGATGCTGGAGCCGTTCAGCGACCACGGCCGCCGGATCTGGCCGGCGCAGTGTGTCGCCGACTACTACCACCTGGACAAGGTCACTTACTCGACACAGCGTCCCTGAGCTCGGAGGTGGACGCGGCCGCGTGGGAGATGTTCGTCTCGCGCACCACATAGTGCGGCCGCCGCTTCGCCTCGTGGTAGATACGGCCCACGTACTCGCCGATGACACCGAGGGTGGCGAGCTGGATGCCGCTGAGGGCGACGATGGCGGTGATCAGGGTCGCGTAACCGGGGGTGTCCACACCGTCGAGCAGGACGTTGGCGATGATCCACAGCGCATAGCCGAGGGCGGACAGGAAGAGCCAGAGTCCGGTGTGAATCGCCATCCGCAGGGGGCGGCTGTTGAAGGAGAGCAGCCCGTCGATGCCGTAGTTGAGCAGGCGCTGGCCGCCCCACTTGGATTGTCCGGCCGCCCGCTCCACATTCCGGTAGGTGAAGCTGACGGTGTCGAAGCCGATCCAGGCGAAGAGCCCCTTCGAGAAGCGGTTGCTCTCCGGGAGGGAGAGGACGGCGTCGACAGCACGGCGCGACAGCAGCCGGAAGTCGCCGGCTCCGTCGACGACTTCGACCTCCATGAACCGGCGCACCAGACGGTAGTACGCGCGGCTGAGCGTCCTGCGCACAGTGCCCTCTCCGGCACGGTCGCGCTGGGCGATGACCTGGTCGAAGCCGTGCCGATGCAGCTCCAGCATGCGGGGCACAAGCTCCGGAGGGTGCTGCAGATCGGCGTCCATGAGGACGACCGCTTCGCCCTCGGACATCCTCAGCCCGGCGAGCATCGCCGACTCCTTGCCGAAGTTACGGCTGAAGGAGGTGTAGCGCACGCGGGGGTCCGCCGCCGCAAGGTCCCGGAGGTGGATACGGGTGTGGTCGCTGCTGCCGTCGTCGACGTAACAGATCTCGAAGGCTTTCCCGGTCGACTCGAGAGCGGCGACCAGCGCCGTGTGAAAGGCACCGATCACCTCACTCTCGTTGAAGCAGGGTACGACGACCGAAGTATGGACCGTTGTCATCTCTCTCCATGCGCTGAGGTGCGGGCAAGCCGCGTGACTCTGCAACTCGTCGCGTATGGAGGATGCCAGGCGGGCCGTAGAGGTTGCCTGCGGCGGAAGGGTTTGAGGGTTCCGCCCCGCCGGCGAGCCCTGCGGGGTTCAGTGCAGTACGTCGATGTACTCGCGCGGGTCGCTGTACGCGTTCTCGAGCAGAGTGCTCACACTGTGGTATCCCAGCGCGTAACGCCCGTTGTCAGGCTCCCAGCGGTTGTACTCGAGAATGGCCTGCCGCTTTGCCGCGAACTGAGAGTCTGTCAGGTCGAGTACGAAGTCGGCTGTGCGGGCGCTCTGTTCGCGGAAGTAGGCGTATGTCCAGTGGAACCTGAAGTCCGCTATCCGGTCCCGAAGGGCTTCCGCGGCGTCACGACAGGCCGAATGAGTGGGGTTCGGGTTGGGTTCCGAGGGGACCTGGTCACGCCATCCGCTGACCAGCTTGTGTGAGGCTCCCGGGAACTGACCCTCGAAATCAAGGATCACTTCCTTGATGCGCTCGATGAAGCCGGCGCGATCCGTGACGACGTCATCGTCGTTCAGGCCGATGGTGTGCACTTCGTCAACACCCAGCTGTTCGGCGGCGGCGTAGAACTCGGCGGTTCTCCCCCCGATCATGTCATCCATCGACAAGCCCAGCGCGTGGTCGGGTTGCCGGCAGTTCGCCGCCAACGGGCACGGCCCATTTGCCCCGTTCATGATGTCGAGAAGGCCCTGGTTGATTCCGTTGGTGAGCAGTACGAGATGGACGGATCTGCCGGCTTCCTTGTGTTCCCGGATCGCACCGGCCATGCCGATCGACTCGTCGTCCTGGTGGGGGGAATAGAAGATGGCAGGCGAGTCCAGATCACTCATGTTGTTCCGTTTCATAGGCGGCGGATCGGCAGGGGCGGAGAACGGATCAGCCCGCCCGTGATCACCGGTCCACGGTCTCGCTTCCCGGAGCGGTCAGCCAGACGGCCGGTACCGGCATGCTGCGGACGGGCTACCGAAAGGCAGCGAACCCGCCACCGAAAAGAAAGCGGCGGGGGGCACCACGCGTTCGGTCACCGGGCCCGCGGGCCTGTCGGCGTATGCCGTGCGGTCCGCCTATGAGGGGTTCATACGCCCCCGCCGGGCCCGCTGCCGTGCCGGGCCGTGGAGCGCCTCAGCGCTCATCCGTCCGCGACAGCGCCTCCGCGAGGCCGGGACGACCGTTGATGCCGAGCTTGCCGTAGGCGTTGGTGAGGTGCACCTCCACCGTGCGCAGACCGACGAACAGGTGCTGGGAGATCTCCCGGTTGGTCATGCCCTGGGCGGCCAGGTCCGCCACCCGTCGCTCGGTGGGCGTCAGGGAGTCCACGCCGTGGAAGGCGCGGGTGCGCGGACGGTCGCCGAGCGCCCGCAGTTCGGCCAAGGCGTGTTCGGCCACGACCGCGACGCCGATCTGGTGGGCGACGCTGACGGAGCGCTGCAGGTGAATCCGTGCCTGCGGGAGCTTCCCGGCCCTGCGCCCGTGGGCGCCGCAGTCGGCCGATGCCTGCGCGTAGCTGTACTTCGCCGCCGTCCCCTCAAGGATCTCCACGGCATCGCGGAGCATGGCGAAGCCCTCGGTGCCGCCGGTGACCACGCCCAGGGCGCGCAGAGCGATCCCCTCGAAGTCCGGGATCCCCCAATGCCGCGCGAGCTCGAGCTCCTCCTGGGCCAACGCCAGGGCTGCACTCCCCTCGCCGAGTGCCGCGTGTGCCAGTGCCGCCTCTGTGCGCCAGGGCAGCACACCCGCTCCGGCCAGATTGCGCGCACAGGTCCGGCGACCGCTCAGCAGGAAGTCGGCCAGGCCGTCCCGGGTCCGGCCTTGGGCCACGCGCAGCCGGCCGCGTACCAGCAGCACATAGTCGTTGATCCAGTGACCGTTCAGGTCGCCGGTGAGCCGGCCCTGTTTGAGCAGCGCGGCCGCCTCGTCGGGCTTTCCTTGTTTGATCAAGGCGTCCATCAGCGTGGCGAGGGAGGCGACGCTGTGACTGTTGCTCAGATCGATACCGATCTCACCCAGTGCTTCCAGGGCGGCCTGTGCGTCGGCCTGGCATTCCAGCACCTGGCCCAGCCTGCACCGCACACCGGCGCGGGTGCTGACGGCGTACGCGTAGGCGAACGCCGATCCTCGGTCGCGGGCCTCCCCCACCGCGGCGTCCGCGTAGGTGAGGGCCAGTTCGGACTGGCCGGCGGACCCGAGGGCGAGGACGGCGCCCGAGTACACCAGGGACTCGTCTTCAGGAGGGTTCAGGCCGTGGCTCAGCGCCTGCCGGGCGAAGGCGACGACCTCGTCGGGGTCGTCGCCGTTCATGAGAGCTCGCAGGCAGAGCAGAGCGGCAAGCGGTCGCTCCGCGGCACCGCGGTCGGCGTCGGAGAGCTGCAGCTCCCGCAGCCGCGGCAGTACGGCGGTGACCGAGGCCGCCTGGCTCACACTGCCGAACAGGAAATCGACCTCCAGGCGGAGGGCGTTCGCGGCGTGCACCGGACGCAGGGCGGCACTGGCGCTCTTGAGTACCGTCAGCCCGTCGGCGTACCGGTCGAGGGCGAACAGTGCTCCGGCGAGCGTGCGCGCGGCGGTGGTTCGCTCCGTCGCGTCGCGGGACAGCTCCAGGCCCCTCTGGAGGTGGCGGACTGCGGCCGGGACGCTGGTGGCGAGTTCCGCCTTGCCGAGACTGATCAGCAACGACGCTCTGGACTCGTCGTCGAGCGGTTCGCGCAAGGCGCGCCGCAGCAGGGTGATCGCCTCGTGGGGAACAGCGCGCTGCATCGCCTGCGACGCGGCTGTGTGCAGGACCTCGGCGGCACCGGGCACTCCCAGCGGTGCCAGGAGCAGATGGGCGGCACTCTCCTCCACCGGGGCACCCTGCGCCAACAAGTGGCACGCCGCCCTGGCGTGCAGCTCCCGCAGCCTGCTGGGGACAAGCTCGTCGGCGAAGGCGGCGCCGATGACCGAACACGAGAAGGCCATGCCGCCCTCGCACGTGGTCATGAGCCCGGCTTGCACCAGCGCGTGCACGACGTCCTGGGTGGCCACCTCGGTCACCCCGGCGACCCCGGCCACGAAAACGGCTTCGGCTCTCCCACCGAGCATCGCCAGGGCCTCGGCGACCGCGAGCGCGTCCGGGCCAAAGTCCTTGATCAAGCTCCGCAGGGCTCGGCCGACTCCGTCCGGTATGTACCGGGTGAGCTCCGCCGCGGTGACGGCGCCGGGGGTCGCCCGCGACGCCCTCATGGTCCGCAGCAGAGCGTGCAGCAGAAAGAGATTGCCTCCTGTCGCGATGCGGCAGGCGGCGGAGAAGGACTCCTCCACGGCCCCGCCCAGGACGTCCTGGGCAACGGCAGCGACGGCGTCGTTCTCAAGGGCGGACAGCGTGAGTTGATGGCGGAAGAGCCGCAGTACGGCGCCCGTCACCTCGCCGCCGTGGGGTGCCTCCCCCGGCCCGAGCGAGGCGAGAACGACCAGGGGCAGGCTGCCCGCCCGCCGCAGGAGGTAGTGCAGCCAGCGTAGTGAGTCCGCGTCGGCCCATTGCAGATCGTCGATGACGACGAGCAGCCGGCCGTTGGCGGTGAGGTTCACCACGAGCCAGTAGAGGCTGCCAAGGAGTTCCTGGTCCTGTCCGCAGGTCGGGAGTTCGCGGGACCGCGCCCTGGTGGGGCCGAGTAGCTGAGCGGCGCGGGCCGCATGCCCGGAAAGCGGCGATTGGGGATTGTTCTCCGCCGCCCGGACAGCCAGATGTTCAAACATCTGGCGGACCACACCGAAGGAGAAGCCGCTCTCCAGGGCGTCTCCAGACGCCGACACAACGGTGTCGCCCTCCCTGCGGATCCCCTCAACTGCCGCCCGCAGCAGTGCGCTCTTCCCGCTGCCGGCCTGGCCCTGGACGAGAACTGCGGTGCCGTTCCCCGTCTGGCCACCGAACAGCTCCATGACCGCGTCGAGTTCGCGCTCCCTGCCCACCAGGACCGGGGCGGTCATGCGTTCCGGCCCGTCGGCCGAGACGGTGTCCGTATATCGAACGGCCCGCAAGGGGGTCAGCGATCTTACGGTACCCTCCGCGGCATAGCGCCCACCGAGGGGGCGACCGGGGCCTCGCGGTGCCGGTGTAACGGGGGGAACGGGCTTCGGAGCACTGTGGGACAAGATCACTCAGAGGTGTGAGAGCGGGCGGTCGGCTCCGGTGCGCCATCACTTGCCGAAGCCGCCAACAGCAACCACCCGGCATCCGTCCGGGCGCAGCGCTGGCATGAACACATCATGACCCGCGCATGAGTGGCGGCGCCGCAGGAGCTGAGGCACCGGGAAACGGTGCGACACCACCCGTCGGACAGCACCGCACTCGCGCAGAACCAATTCTGCGGATGCGGTGTCAGGAGCCCGTAATTTCCAGGTAAGTGCAGCGCAGCGCATTCATCTGCCGCGAGCTGACGGAGAGGGCTACGGCAGTTTGTACAGGAGTACAGGAACGTGGATGGGCTGAGGATCGCCGTACTGGGTCCGCTGCGAGCATGGCGCACCGATCGTGAACTGGACGTCGGGCCGGCGCAGCAGCGCGCGGTACTGGCAGCGCTGGCGCTGCGCGAGGGTCAAGTTGCGTCGGTGCAGGAACTGTTGGACGACATCTGGGGATGGCATCCGCCGGCGAGCGCGGCGGTGGCGCTGCGTAATCACGTCTCCCGGTTGCGGACAGCGCTGGAGCCCGATCCGCGTGCCCCGGCCACCCTGGTCTCGGTGGCCGGCGGCTACGCGCTGCGGCTGGGCGAGGGAGCCCTCGACGCCGCACAGTGCGAACGGCTGGCAGCGGACGCGGAGCAGGCCGTAAACGCGGGAGACCGGGCACGGGCTTCCGGCTTGCTGGGCGAAGCGTTGGCACTGTGGGACGGGACACCTCTGACTGGAGTGCCCGGGGAGTACGCCGAGCGACAGCGCGACAGGTTCACCGAGTTCAGGCTGGTCCTGCTCGAGAAGCGGCTGCGCCTGGACCTCGAACTGGGTCGGCATGCCCAGACCGCAGCGCAGTTGTCCGCCCTGGCGGACGAGCATCCGATGCGCGAAGGGCTTCGCGGCCTGCAGATGCTGGCGCTGTACCGCTGCGGACGGCAGGCTGACGCACTCGCCGGGTACGGCAGAACCCGCCGCTTCCTGTCCAAGGAACTCGGCATAGAGCCGGGCCCTGATCTGGCCCGCCTGCACGAACGTATTCTGCGGTCCGACCCGGGGCTGGCGGCGCCGGCCGAGACCGCACCGGCCCCCAGCCCGGAAGCCGTCCCCGAGGAACGCGCTCCGGCGCCGGCCTGGCTACCGCCCGCCCAACTCCCCGCAGACGTACCGGACTTCACCGGTCGCCTGGAGACAGTGGCGGACCTGCTCCGTACCCTTTCCGGCGCCACGGGGCAGCCGGCGATGGCCGCGACCGTGTGCGTCGTCCACGGCATGGGCGGGGTGGGCAAGACAACCGTGGCCGTCCGCGCCGCCCAGGGGGCGCGCGAGAACTTCCCCGACGGTCAGCTGTACGTCGACCTCCGCGGAGCCAGTGCCGAGCCGGCGGACCCCTACGCGATCCAGCAGTCCCTCCTGCTGGCGCTGGGCGTCTCCCCGAGGAACATCCCCGCCGATCACGTCGAACGCACAGCCCTGTACCGGTCCCGGCTGGCAGGCCGACGTCTGCTGCTACTGCTCGACAACGCCGTGAACACGGAGCAGGTGCAGCCTCTGTTGCCCGGTACGGCCGAGTGCGCCGCCTTGGTCACCAGCCGCACGGCCCTGGCCTGCCTGCCTGTCACCAGCCGGACCGCCCTGGAGCCCTTCACCGAGCAGGAAGCACTCGCCCTGCTGGAGCGGATCGCAGGCGCGGACCGCCTGCGGAAAGAACCGGAGGCGGCGCGTGCCCTCGTGCACGCCTGCGGACTCCTCCCGCTCGCGGTACGTATCGCCGCGTCGCGGCTGGCCACGCGCCCCCGATGGACGTTCACCTCACTGACCACGCGACTGACCGACCGCTCGCGCAGGCTCACGGAGTTGCAGACCGGCGGCCTGGCCGTGGACGCGGCCTTCGAACTCGGCTACGCCTCCTTGGAGACCACCCAGGCACGGGCCTTCCGGCTGCTGGCCATCCCGGAAGTCCCGGAGATCACACCGGGCGCCGCCGCAGCCCTTCTGGACAGCACCGAGCACGTCGCCGAGGACATGCTGGAGTCCCTGGCCAACGTCGGCCTTCTGGAGTCCTGCGATCCCGGGCGCTACCGCTATCACGACCTGCTGCGGTTGTTCGCCCGCCACCGCACCTTGAGTACCGACGCACCGGCCGAACGGCAGGCCGCCCTCAGCCGGCTTGCTCGCTTCCACCTCGCCGGGATGAGCGCCGCGCTGCGCGCCGTCCGGCCCTACAGCCGACTGGCCGACGTGGACCCCGGCATCACCGGCGGGCCGCGCTTCACGGACCGCGCCGAAGCCCAGCGATGGGTGATCACCGAGCAGTCCGGCATGCTGGGCGTCGCCCTCCAGATAGCCCACCATCCGACACGTCCGATCTGCGCCGCCGACGCACGCACCATCGGATGGCAGCTGGTGATCCTCATGCCCTTCACCGACATCTACATCTCCTGGGGTTCCCTGCTGCCTCTCGGCCACGTACTGCTGCGTGCAGGAGAAGAGGACGACGACCCCGACGCCATCGTCAAGGCGTGCGCGGTGCTCTCGTTGGCGTACGCCGCTACCGGACAGCACGAGCAGGCCCGCGGCCTCGCCCAGCGGGGGTTCTTGACCACACGGCTCGACGACATGGTCTTCAGGCCCCGCCTGGCCTACGTCAAGGGGACGGTGGCTGCCATGGATCGGAACTCCCTCGATGACGCGATCAGCCACTTCGCGGAAGCCGGCCATCTGTGCCGCGAGACGGGCGAGATCGGCATGGAGGCGCAGTGCATGCTCGGGCTGGCGATGACCCATCTCGCCAGCAAGGAGCCCGACCTGGCCCTCAAGTACTGCCGTGATGCCTTTGCCCTCAATCAGGCAGCCGGGTGTGCGCTGGGCACCGTGCTCGCACTGCGCCATCTCGGACAGGCCCTCAACGACCTCGGCCGCCATGACGAAGCGGTGGAGCGGTACACCCAGGCTCTGGCCGTCTGCGACGCCCATCACCTGCCGACCCAGCGAGCCCACACGCTGCTGGGCTGCGCCCTCGCCCACTTTGAGGCCGGCCACCCTGCACGGGCCGGAGCGTCGGCCACCGAGGCGCTGCCGCTGCTCGCCGTCCTGGGTGACACCACCGGTCAACGGCAGGCCCAGGAGCTCCTTCACCGAATTCGCGACGAGGAGGGCCACTAGTCAGGACGCCTGTGACGAGCGCCCCGCGCCGCGTTCCTCCCTCCCTCCGACGACGCCGGGCACCGGTCTCCACCCTGGTCAGGTGCGGTGCACATCGCCTCGCGTGCGGCCTCCTCTTGATCGTCATACGATGATGTCCTGGGGGAATCGGGCAAGCGAGCGTCGGCCCTGGGCCGGCGGGAAGCGGGCTCCCATGGCTGAGCGCCTCAAGAGATCAGGGCTGGTGGGCGAGCTTTCGGCCGAATTCGCCGGCACCACTGGCGAAGGCCGACCCCACCCACACGATCAAGGCTCATGGCGGAGCGTGGCGAGATCAATACGGGAACGTCTACTTCTGGGTGCCGATCCTCGGTCCGTTGATCGGCGGCCTGATCGGAGCGTTCCTCTACAAGTTCTTCGTCGGACGGTTCCTGCCGACCGCGGAGCCGGAACCCCCCGGACGCGTCCCGATCCCCGAGGCCTGACCAGCCCTGCGTGAGGCCGCAACACAATCCATTCCATAGGAGAGGCGGCATGCCATGGCGGACTTCGTCGGCGCGGTGGACCAGGGAACCACCAGCACCCGTTTCATGATCTTCGACCATGACGGAAACGAAGTGGCGAAGCACCAGCTGGAGCACTCCCAGATACTCCCGCGCTCGGGGTGGGTCGAACACGACCCGGTGGAGATCTGGGAACGCACCAATTCGGTGATCCAGAACGCCCTCCGGCACGGGAACCTGTCCCCGTCCGACCTGGCGGCGATCGGCATCACCAACCAGCGGGAGACGACCGTCGTCTGGGACCCCCGTGACGGCCGTCCCTACTACAACGCCATCGTCTGGCAGGACACCCGCACCGACTCCATTGCGGCCGCTCTGGAACGCTCTGGCCAGGGCGACGTGATCCGCCGCAAGGCGGGCCTGCCACCGGCCACCTACTTCTCCGGCGGCAAGATCAAGTGGATTCTGGAGAACGTCGACGGCGTCCGCGAGGCGGCGGAGCAGGGCCATGCCCTCTTCGGCAACACGGACTGCTGGGTGCTGTGGAACCTCACTGGCGGCCCCGAGGGCGGAATCCACGCCACTGACGTGACCAACGCCAGCCGCACCATGCTGATGAACCTGGAGACCCTCGACTGGGACGACGAGTTGCTGGGGTTCTTCGACATCCCCCGGGCGATGCTGCCCACCATCAACCCGTCCTCCCACCGGGAGGCGTACGGCGAGACCCGTACCTCCCGGCCACTGCGCGCCGCCGTCCCCATCACCGGGGTGCTCGGCGACCAGCAGGCGGCCACCGTCGGGCAGGTCTGCTACGCGCCCGGCGAGGCCAAGAACACCTATGGCACCGGCAACTTCCTGGTGCTCAACACCGGTACCGAACTGGTCCGCTCGCAGCACGGCCTTCTCACCACCGTGGCGTACCAGTTCGGCGACAGCCCGGCGATCTACGCCCTGGAGGGCTCCATCGCCGTCACCGGGTCCGCGGTGCAATGGCTGCGCGACCAGATGAAGATCATCACTGATGCTGCCGAGAGCGAGCGTCTGGCCCTGAGCGTCGAGGACAACGGCGGCATGTACTTCGTCCCCGCCTTCTCGGGCCTGTTCGCCCCGTACTGGCGCTCCGACGCCCGCGGCGCGATCGTCGGCCTCGCCCGGTACAACAGCAACGGCCACCTGGCGCGGGCCACCCTGGAAGCCATCTGCTACCAGAGCCGGGACGTGGTGGAGGCCATGGAGCAGGACTCCGGCGTCCATCTGGACGTGCTCAAGGTCGACGGCGGTGTCACGGCCAACGACCTGTGCATGCAGATCCAGGCCGATGTCCTCGGCGTACCGGTCAGCCGCCCGGTCGTCGCCGAGACCACTGCGCTCGGTGCCGCCTACGCGGCCGGTCTGGCCACCGGCTTCTGGGGAGACACCGACGAGCTGCGCACCCACTGGCAGGAGTCCAAGCGCTGGGAGCCCCAGTGGTCCGAGGAACAGCGCGCGGACGGATACGCGGGCTGGAAGAAGGCGGTGGAGCGCACGTTCGACTGGGCCACAGTCGAGTAGGCCCAGGCCGGGGGCGCCCGCGGGCGCCCCCGGCACGTGCGCAGCACGAGGCCGCAGCACGAGTAGGAGGCCGATGGTGAATCCGGTGGCTCTCTCACCCGAGGCACGCGCGCAGGCCCTCGCCCGGCTGGGGGAAGGTGAGCTGGACGTCCTCGTCGTCGGTGGCGGTGTCGTGGGCGCCGGGTCGGCCCTGGATGCCGCCACCCGGGGCCTGCGGGTCGGCCTCGTCGAAGCCCGGGACTGGGCCTCGGGCACTTCCAGCCGCTCCAGCAAGCTGATTCACGGCGGCCTGCGCTACCTCGAGATGCTGGACTTCCGGCTCGTCGCCGAGGCACTCAAGGAGCGGGGACTGCTGCTCCAGCTGCTGGCCCCGCATCTGGTGCGGCCGGTGCCCTTCCTCTACCCGCTGCAACACCGGGTCTGGGAGCGCCCGTACGTCGGCGCCGGCGTGCTGCTCTACGACACCATGGCCGTGGCCTCGGGCACCTCCAGCGGCCTGCCCCACCACCGCCACCTGCTCAAGCGCCAGGCCCTGCGTGAGGCACCCGCGCTGCGCTCCGACGCGCTGGTCGGCGCGATCCAGTACTGGGACGCCCAGGTGGACGATGCCCGGCACACCTTGTTCCTCGCCCGTACAGCAGCCGCCTACGGGGCGTTGGTCGCCAATGGGACCCGCGTCAGCCGCTTCCTGCGCCAGGGCGAGCGGGTGGTGGGCGCCGTGGTCACGGACGTGGAGAGCGGCAACGAGACCGAGGTGTCCGCCAAGCAGGTCATCAACGCGACCGGCGTGTGGACCGACGACACCCAGACCATGGCCGGCACCCGGGGGCAGTTCCACGTCCGCGCCTCCAAGGGCGTGCATCTGCTGGTCCCGCGTGACCGGATCATCTCCCACACGGGGCTGATCCTGCGCACCGAGAAGAGCGTGCTGTTCGTCATTCCGTGGGGGCGGCACTGGATCATCGGGACGACCGACACCGACTGGACCCTGGACAAGGCCCATCCGGCGACGAGTTCCAAGGACGTCGGCTACCTGCTGGAGCACGTCAACCGCGTGCTGATCACACCCTTGGCGGCAGAGGACGTCGAGGGCGTCTACGCCGGTCTGCGCCCCCTGCTGTCCGGTGAGGCCGCGGAGACCAGCAAGCTCTCTCGGGAGCACCTGGTCGCGCACCCGGTCCCCGGGCTCGTCGTGGTGGCCGGCGGCAAATTCACGACCTACCGGGTGATGGCCAAGGACGCGGTCGACGAGGCGGCCCGCGGTCTGGACGAGAAGGTGGCCGACTGCGTCACGCAGCGCGTTCCGCTGCTCGGCGCCGACGGCTATCCGGCCCTGTGGAACTCCCGGCACAGCCTCGCCGAGCGCTCCGGGCTGCATGTCGCCCGCATCGAGCACCTGCTGAACCGCTACGGCTCCATGGTCCACGAGCTGCTCGCCATGGTCGCGGCCGACCCCTCGCTCGGCGAGCCGTTGCCGAGCTCCGACGACTATCTGCGCGTCGAGGCCGTGTACGCGGTGACCCACGAAGGAGCCCGCCATCTTGACGATGTACTCGCCCGGCGTACCCGGATCTCCATCGAGTCCTGGGACCGCGGCGTGGACGCGGCGCGTACCGTCGCCGAACTGATGGCACCTCACCTCAAGTGGGACCGGGCGCGGCAGGACCGCGAAGTCGACCACTACCTGAAGCGGGTGGCGGCCGAACGCGAGGCCCAGCAGCAGCCGGACGACCGGACCGCCGACGCGGTACGGCTCGGCGCCCCCGACATCATCCCGGTGCGCTGAGCGGAGCGAAGGCCAGGACTGCCCGCCTTGCCCGACGTCGTATGGAATGCGGTGTGAGAAGTCACAGTGACCCGACCGCTGCCCGTAAGGGTTTCGGTTTGCCATCGGAGTGACCGGTTACCCGGACATCATGGCTGAATCCAAGAATTCCACCAACTCAACCCCGCAGACAACGACTTCCCGGTCGGCGAAGAGGGCCGCCTCCAACGGCCCCAAGGCGCCCGCTCGGGACGCCAAGGACTCCGCGGCGTCCTCTGCCGCCACGGCGAAAGGCGCCACGGCCGCGTCCACGACGGCGGCGCGGGAGGCCAAGGACGCCACCTGGTCCGCCGCGCAGGGCGGCAAGGAAGCGCTCGCCGGGTTCGGCGGGGCGGTCGCCGACAGGGCCAGGACGGTTCAGCGGGCCGTCGGCTCCACGGCCGGCCAGGCAGGGGCCAAGGCGGGCATGGCCTGGACTCTCGTCAAGGCCCGCAAGGCCCTCGCGGCCGGCGTGAGCGCGGGTGTGGCCACCGCGGTGGCCTCCTCCTATGCGCTGGGCCGTCGCGCGGGGCTTCGCCGGCGCGGCCCCCTCTCGCGCCTCACCGGCGGCCGCCTGTAGCCCACTTGGCCCTTCCGTGCCTCAACCCGCGTGGTCAGGTGGGTCAGTACGGTGCGTCGACTGCCCAGACATGTGAGTACGTCAGGCCGGACGGCTTGAGTATGTCGGCCGATTTCCCGGCACTGCCGGTGCTGGTCGAATCAGAACCATGAGCCCTGACGCACCACGCCACCCTCGCATGCAGCACGTCACCACCACCGGCACGGCGCTGGCCGTTGTCCTGCTGCCACTGGCCGTCGGCATGCTGCTGGCCAAGGCGATCGGCTCGGACCCGCTGACATCGGTCAACGCGATGATCGCCCACAGTGGACAGCGAGCACGCGTCTCACCGTCGCAGTGGCGCGGATGCGGCAGTTACGCACTGCGCGGTCGGAAGGCGGCCGCGCGCAGAGCCGCTCTTCGCACCCGCGCGGCTGCAGCTGCCTGCCGCGTCCGACCGGCTGATGCGGGCCCTCAGCCGACAGCACCCCGGCCCGAGGAGGGCCAGAGGGTGCGGTGGTGACCGTTCTGGGCATGCAGCCGGGCGATGCCCGTGTGGCCGCGGCCGGCTCCCCGACTACACGGAGAGGACCGCATGCTGACGGCCCGGCAGCTGCAGGTAGCTTGGTCCGGTGGAGATGCTGCACCTTCGCTACTTCGTAGCCGTCGCCGAGGAACTGAACTTTTCGCGGGCCGCGCGCAAGCTGCACATGGCGACATCTCCGCTGAGCCAGCGCATCAAGGACCTTGAGCGCGAGCTCGATCAGGCGTTGTTCGAACGCACCACGCACCAGGTCACTTTGACCCCGGCGGGCGCCACGCTCCTGCCCATGGCGCGAGACGTGCTCGACCGCGTCAATTCGATCCCTTGGCGGCTGGACGAGGCCATGTCCCGCCGGCGCAGAACACTGTTCATCGGCATGCCGCCCACGCCGCACCCCGTCTTGCGCGACCGGGTCTCTCTGCTGGAAGAGGCCTGCCGCGAGGAGTGCGACCTGAAGCGCTGGCCCGGCACCTCGGCGGGTCTGATCGCCGCGGTGCACGACGGCAGGCTGGCACTTGCGCTGGCCCGGTTGCCCGCCTCCGACCCCGCACTCGAGGTCATCGAGGTCATGACGGAGCGACTGGGCGCGGCCGTGCCGGCCGACCGGTTCGCCGGCCGGAAGTCACTCTCGCTGGCAGACCTGGTGGATCTGCCCTATGCGACCATGCCGAATGACGCCGTTCCCGCATATTTCGAGGAGATCGACGCACGACTCAACTCCGCCGGCATCAGGAAAAGAATCCGGATAAATACCGGGGATTACGCAGGCGCGTCGGAGCTGATTTCCAGCAGTATCGCCTTCTCGATGACGATGCTTTCACCGGACAGTCCGATGCATTTGCACCGGCTGGACAACGTGGCCGTACTGCCCATCGACGACTTTCCATCTTCCCTGGTCACAGGGCTCTTGTTCCGTAAGGACCGGGCGCTCGACGGCGCCGACCTCGAAACTGTCATCGCGCGGGCCCGTACGATCTTCAGCGACCCCGTTTCCATGTGACATATTTCCTTTTCCCTCATGAGGACCGTAAAAGGCAACCGGTGTGACCGCTGCGGTCACACCGGTTTTCTGCACATGGTAATTCCCAGTTCTCGTAATCCTCACTAGCTTCGGTGAGGGAACGGACAGCCGCGAGAACAGGAACCATGATGGACATCACGGCCGAGAACGTCGCCGGCCCGCTGGACGGCGTGCGAGTGATCGACCTGTCGACGGTGGTGATGGGTCCCTATGCCGCACAGACCCTGGGCGACCTCGGCGCGGACGTAATCAAGATCGAGTCGCCGTCGGACGGTGTACGGGTCGGCCCCTACCGCCACACGCCGGGCATGACACCGCTCGCGCTCAACGTGAACCGCAACAAGCGAAGCATTGCCCTGAATCTGAAGGACGACGCCGACCGTGAACGGGCTCTGGACCTGATCGACACGGCTGACGTGCTGATCACCAATATGCGGCCCGGCGCCCTGGCCCGCCTCGGTCTGGACTACGCCAACGTCTCGGTACGCAATCCGGGTCTGGTCTACGCCCACGGTCAGGGTTTTCGCGGCGACTCCGACCGCGCGGGCAACGCCGCCTACGACGAGACGATCCAGGCCGCCTCCGGCCTCGTGGACGTGGCGAACCGGGCGCTCGGCGAGCCGGTCTATCTGCCCACGATCCTGGGCGACAAGGTCTCCGCGCTGACCATCGTCTACGCCGCACTCGCCGCGCTGGTGCACCGGAACAGGACGGGCTCCGGCCAGTACGTCGAGATCCCGATGACCGACACGCTCCTGGCCTTCACCCTGGTCGAGCATCTGTCCGGCCATGTGTTCCAGCCCGCCATGGGTCCCACCGGGTTCCCCCTTTCGCTGACCAAGGGTCACCAGGCGATGCGCACGCGGGACGGCCTCGCCTGCCTCATGCCGTACAACCCCCAGAACTTCCGGGACTTCTTCACCGCGGCGGGCCGCGACGACCTCGCAGCCGACCCGCGCATCAACGGCAAGACCATCGAGGACGCCGACGTCAGTGCCCTGATGGATCTCGTGGGGCAGTGCTCGCCGGTGCTGACAACCAGGGAGTGGGAGCGGGTCTGCGCCAAGCACAGCATCCCCATGGCACCGGTACTGGAACTGGAGCGGGCGGGTGAGGACCCGTACGTCCGGGACGGGCACCTGCTCGATGTGGTCGAGCATCCGAGCGAGGGGCCCACCCGTTCGATCGGCATTCCGGTGCGCTTCTCCGCCACCCCGGCCTCCGTACGCCGGCTCGCCCCGCTGCCGGGCCAGCACACGGACGAGGTCATGGATGAACTCGCTGCAAAGCACCGATAAGCCGGCAAAGGACAGCTGCCATGAACGACACCTCCCAGGTACGGTCCGAGCGATTCGGCTCGTCCCTGCTCATCACCATCGACCGGCCCAAGGCGCGAAACGCGGTCAACGCGGCCGTCGCCGAAGGCCTCGCCGCCGCCCTCGAGACGCTGGAGGCGGACCCGTCACTGCGCGCCGGTGTGCTGACCGGCGCGGAGGGCACCTTCAGCGCCGGAATGGACCTCAAGGCCGCACTGACCGGTGAGTCGCCGGAAGTCCCCGGCCGCGGATTCGCTGGGCTGACCGAGGCCGAGACCACCAAGCCGCTGATCGCCGCGGTCGAGGGCTGGGCGATGGGCGGCGGCTTCGAGCTGGCCCTGAGCTGCGACCTCATCGTGGCGGCTGAGGACGCCAAGTTCGGCCTGCCGGAGGTGACACGGGGTCTGGTCGCGGCCGGGGGCGGAGTGCTCCGGCTGCCCAAGCGGATCCCGTACCACCTGGCCATGGAGCTGCTGCTGACCGGCGAGCCGATCTCCGGCGAGCGGGCCGGCCGGCTCGGCATCGCCAACCGAGTGGTACCCGCCTCAGAGACCACCGCGGTCGCGCTGCAACTCGCCGAGCAGCTCGCGGCGAACGCCCCGTTGGCGCTCGCCGCCGTCAAGAGGATCGTCCGCGCCGCCGACGGAGTGCCCGAAACCGAGGCGTTCAGCGCCCAGCGGCGGGAGACGGCGGCCTTGATGGCCTCCGCCGACGTCCGCGAAGGCATGACGGCCTTCGCGGAGCGCCGGACCCCCCTCTGGCGTGGCGAGTAGAAACACAGGAGAAGAGATCATGAAAGAAGTCGACGTGGCGGGGCACATCGCGACCCCGCTGCTGAACCCGGCATACGCCCCGGTCGTGCCACGATTCACCAACCGCGAGTACCTCAACATCGTGTACCGCACCGACGCCGACGCCCTGCGCGCGGTGGTGCCGGAGCCTCTGGAGATCGACGAACCGCTGGTGCGCTTCGAGGTCATGCGGATGGGCGACGTCACGGGCTATGGCCCGTACACCGAGTCCGGGCAGGCGATCCGGGTCCGCTACGAAGGCGAGCGAGGCGAGTACCTCCACGCCATGTACCTGGACAACTTCCAGGCGACCGCCTCCGGTCGCGAGGCCGGTGCCTATCCGAAGACCATCGGCTCCCCCGGTCTGTACGTGGACTCCGGCGCTCTCGTCGGCTTCCTCGACTACGGAACGCTCCGGGTGGCGGCCGCGACGATGGGCTACAAGCACCACTCCATGGACCCCGAGGAAGCGAAGGCCCAGATCACCGTGCCGACGTATCTGCTCAAGCTGGTCCCGGGCTTCGGCGACCTGCCGCAGGTGGCGCAGCTGGTGCGCACCGAGATCACCGATGTCGTGGTGAAGGAGGCCTGGACCGGTCCCGCTCGGCTCCAGCTGTTCGCGCACGTCCTCGCTCCGCTGGCCGACCTGCCGGTGCGCGAGATCGTCTCCGCCAGCCACATCCTCACCGATCTCACCCTGGCCCCCGCCAAGCCCGTGCACGACTATCTGCGAACCGAAGCGGGTGGCAGCCGATGACGCGCGAACCGGCCGAGCACAGTGCGGGGTTGAGCGAGTCGTTCACCACCGCAGCGGTGGTCGGTGCCGGAACCATAGGGCTGTCGTGGGCGGCGTTGTTCGCCGCGCACGGCATGGACGTATGGGTCACCGACCCGCGGCCGGATCTCGCGGAGGCGGTCGATTCGGCACTGGCCTCGGCGGCTTCGCCGCTGGCACACCAGGGGCTGGACGTCCAGGGCATCACGGACCGGGTGCACCTGGCCGCTGACGTCACGGAGGCCGTGCGGAACGCCGATGTCGTCCAGGAGAACGGCCCGGAGAACGTCGGCTTCAAGCGAGAGCTGTTCGCCACCTTGGTCCGCGAGGCCCCGAAGCATGCGCTGCTGCTCAGCTCTTCCTCGGCGATCCCCTCCACGGTGTTCACCGAGGGCCTCGAGGACGCGAGCCGGGTACTGATCGGCCACCCCTTCAACCCGCCGCACGTGGTACCGCTGGTCGAAGTGGTCCCCGGCGAGCGCACGTCCGAGGAATCCGTGGCACGGGCGGTGGAGTTCTACCGCTGCGTGGGACGGCTGCCGGTGGTGGAGCGCAAGGAGATCCCCGGCTTCGTCGGCAACCGCCTGCAGAACGCCCTGAGCCGCGAGGCCATATACCTGGTCGAGCAGGGTGTGGTCGGGCCGGCCGAGCTGGATCTGGTGGTGGTGAACTCGCTCGGGCTGCGCTGGGCGACCGTGGGGCCCTTCCTCGCCGCGCACCTCGGCGGTGGACCGGGCGGCTACCGGCACATGGCCGAGCACATCGGTGCGTCGATGCAACAGATGTGGGACTTCGGGCAGCCCGAGCAGACCCCCGAACAGACCGAACGGCTCGTCAAGGCAGTTGAGAACGCCTACGGTTCCGGCTCCTGGGCCCAACTGAGCCAGGAGCGTGACCGCCGGCAGATCAACGTCCTGTCCGCTGTTCGCGGCACCGCCGGCGGCCCGGCCACCAGCGGCGAGCAGAACCCGGCATGACCGCCCGGCGTTCTTTGTGGCGCGGCACTGGCACTGACCGGAGTCGAGCCGCGCCGCACGGCTTGTGCCACGTGCACAACGGACGCTGCCACAGTCGTCTCCCGCGCCCATGGGCCCACGCTGCAGCGCGTTCGTAGTGTCCTCGTCACAGCGCGGAGAAACGCGCTGTGACGAAGGAGCCGACATGCATTTTGCGGTACTGCCTGATGGGCGGGCGATGGGCCACCCCGACGCCCCGAGCGTCGCTGACGATTCTGTGAGCTTGAGCAATGCCGGATTCCTGGCATGGGTCGATGCGGCGGCCGCATGCCTGCGCCGGCGCGGAGTCGGGAGCGGTGACGTGGTGGCGGTGATGCTCCCCAACCGCGTCGAATTCGTGGTCGCGCTCTTCGCGGCGTGGCGGCTCGGGGCGGTGGTGACCCCGGTGAATCCGGCGCTGACCGCCACCGAAGCGGGATACCAGATCGCCGACTCGGCAGCGAAGGTCGTCATCCGCCTGGATGGCGGCCCGGCCCTGGCCGCTGAGGAGATCGGCGTCGCGGATCTCCTCAGCGGCGTGGAGCCGACAGACTCGGCCGGGCTGGTGAACTGCGCCCGGAAAAACGCCGGGAGCCGGCAGCATCCTGCACCTGGCGACGCCGATGCGCTGGCGTTGCTGATCTATACGAGCGGCACCACAGGGCGGCCGAAGGGCGTCATGCTCTCCCACGCCAACCTGTCTGCGATGGCCACGATGATGGTCCAGACATCGCGGCTGGGCAAGGACGAACACAGCCTGCTGGTCCTCCCTCTCTTCCACGTCAACGGCATCGTCGTCAGCGTGCTGTCACCGCTGCTCGCGGGCGGCCGGGTCACCGTCTCCGGACGCTTCAAGGCGGACACGTTCTTCCAGACCGTCGAGGCGGTACGGCCCACCTGCTTCTCGGCCGTACCCACGATCTTCGCGACGCTGACGGCGCTGCCGGAGTCGCAGCGGCCCGACACCTCCTCCGTCCGGTTCGCGGCGTGCGGGGCCGCGCCGATGCCCGCACAGCTCATCGAGCGGTTCGAAAGCCGGTACGGCATCCCGGTCGTGGAGGGCTACGGGCTGTCGGAAGGTACCTGCGCCTCGACGGTGAATCCCGTCGACGGACTGCGTAAACCCGGCACGGTGGGCCTGCCCATGCCAGGGCAGGAAGTTGCCGTCATGGACGCGTCGGGGGGTCTGCTGCCGCGCGGCTCCACCGGCGAAGTGGTCGTACGAGGCCCCAATGTGATGCGCGGCTACCTCAACAGGCCTGAGGAGACGGCGCGTACGGTCGTCGACGGCTGGCTGCACACGGGCGACGTCGGCCGGTTCGCCGAGGACGGCTATCTGATGATCGTCGACCGGATCAAGGACATGATCATCCGTGGCGGGGAGAACATTTATCCCAAGGAGATCGAGTCGGTCCTGTACGGCCACCCAGAGGTGTTCGAGGCAGCCGTCGTCGGGGCCGCCCATGACGTGCTCGGCGAGGTGCCCGTCGCCTTCGTCGCGCTGCGCCCGGACGCTGCCGTCACCGCGGAGAGCCTTGTCGAGCACTGCCGCGGCTCGCTGTCCCGCTACAAGCTCCCGGATCGCGTCATCGCGCTGGAGAGCCTTCCCAAGAATCCGGTCGGCAAGATCGACAAGCCCACGCTCCGCACCCGGCTCGCTTCCTCCCCCTCCCCGGCCGCTTGAGCCGGTTCCTCTTCTTCCGCCGTCGCAGCGAGAATTGAAGGTCCGTCATGGGATTCAGCACCCCGAATCTGGCCGACGTCGATCTGCAGGAATGGCGATCGCGGCCATATCTGCAGCGCATCCGCCCGCTCGCCCAGCACTGGGCCGAGAACGGCTTCGGCACACCGTACGCGGTGTACGTCCTCTACCTCGTCAAGATCGTGGGCTACGTCCTCGGCGGCGTGGCCATCGCAGCGGCAACCCCAGGAGTCGGGGAGATCGGCGACTTCACGTCCTGGTGGACCGAGCCGATCGTCTATCAGAAGATCGTTGTCTGGACGCTGCTGTACGAAGTGCTGGGTCTCGGCTGCGGATCGGGACCGCTGACCCTGCGCTTCCTGCCGCCCGTCAGCGCGTTCCTGCACTGGCTGCGGCCCGGCACCGTCCGATTGCCTCCGTGGCCGGGCAAGGTGCCCCTCACCCGTGGCACCCGCCGCACCATCACCGACGTGATGCTGTACGCGGCGGTCATCGCCTCGGCGGTGTGGCTGCTCTGTTCCCCGGGCAACCCCGACCGGGTCCCCGGGGCGCACACCGCCGGCCTGATCGAGCCCGTCCGCCTGGTCCCGCTCGTCGTCGCGCTGGCGTTGCTCGGGCTGCGTGACAAGACGGTCTTCCTCGCGGCACGCGGAGAGCATTACGGGCTGACGCTGCTGGTCTTCTGCTTCCCCTTCACCGACATGATCATCGGTCTCAAACTGGTGATGCTCGCCCTGTGGTGGGGCGCCGCGACGTCCAAACTCAACCACCACTTTCCGTACGTCTGCGCCATCATGATCAGCAACAGTCCGCTGCAACGGAGCAAGTGGCTCAAGCGCAAGCTCTACCGCCGTTACCCGGACGACCTGCGCCCGTCCCGGCTGTCCGCCTTCGCGGCGCACGGGGGCACGGTCATCGAGTACTCGGTGCCGCTGGTGCTCCTGCTCTCCCACAGCGGCATCACCACGACCGTCGCGCTGACCGTCATGGTCGTCTTCCACCTGCACATCATTTCGACCTTCCCGATGGGCGTGCCGCTGGAGTGGAACATCTTCTTCATCTTCTCCGCACTGTTCCTCTTCGGCCACTACCCCGGGGTCGAGGTTTCCGCACTCGACTCCCCACTCCTGGCGGCACTTCTGCTGCTCTGCCTGGTCGCGGTCCCGGTGCTCGGGAACGTGAAGCCGCATCTGGTGTCGTTCCTGCCGGCGATGCGCTACTACGCCGGGAACTGGGCCACGAGTACCTGGTGCTTCCGCAGGGGCTCGGAGGAGAAGCTCAACACCCACATCGCCAAAGCCGCCGGCACGCCCAAGGACCAGCTCACCAGCCTGTACGGTGAACAGACCGCCGAGCTGATGCTGCATCAGGGCATGGCCTGGCGGTCGATGCACACGCACGGCCGGGCCTTGAACGGCCTGCTCTCCCGAGCCGTGGAGGACACCGGTGCCTACGACATGCGTGACGGGGAGTACGTCGCCGGCACGGTCCTCGGCTGGAACTTCGGTGAGGGCCACCTGCACAACGAGCAGCTGCTGCAGGCGGTCCAGGAGCGGTGCGGCTTCGCGGAGGGCGAACTGCGCGTCATCGTCCTCGAATCCCAGCCGATCCATCGGCAGCACCAGCACTACCGCATCCTGGACGCGGCAACCGGCCGGATCGAGGAAGGCTTCGTGGACGTCAGGGAAATGATCGCCCGCCAGCCCTGGCCTGCCGACGACGATCCCACGATTCCCGTCAGGGCGGCCGACGGCCGTCCCGACCCGGCAGGCACGAACGTGGTGGCGACGCATGAGTGATGCGATCGTGGTGGGGGCCGGCCCCAACGGGCTGGCCGCCGCCGTCGCCCTGGCCCAGCAGGGTGTGAGTGTCACCGTCCTGGAGGCCGCGGAGGAAATCGGCGGCGGCACCAGGAGCAGCGAGTTGACGGTGCCCGGCGTCCTGCACGACCACTGCTCCGCCGTGCATCCCATGGGCGTCGGCTCACCGTTCCTGCGCTCGCTCGGGCTGGAACGGTACGGCCTGGAGTGGGCCTGGCCCGAGATCGATCTCGCGCATCCGCTGGACTCGGGCCGGGCGGGGGTGATGGTCCGCTCGCTCGATCGGACCGCGGCGGGCCTCGGCCCGGACGGTCCGTCCTGGCGCCGGCTGTTCGGCCCGCTGGCATCGGGGTTCGACGCTCTGGCCGAGGACCTGCTGCGACCGGTGGTGCATGTGCCCAGGCATCCGGTCCACCTCGTGCGGTTCGGGCTGCGGGCGCTCCGGCCGGCCACCTGGGTGGCCCGCCGCTGGCAGACCGAACAGGCGCGTGCACTGTTCGCCGGGATGGGGGCGCACGCCTTTCATCCGCTGACGCGCCCCACAACCGCCGCAGTTGGGCTGATGCTCGCCGCCGCCGGGCACCGTTACGGCTGGCCGGTCGCCCGCGGCGGCTCCCGAGTGATCGGCGAGGCGCTGGCCGCGCTGCTGAAGGAGCTCGGCGGCACCATCGAAACAGGTGTCCGGGTGCGCTGCCTCGATGAGTTGCCCCCTTATCGGACGGTCCTGCTCGACGTCGCCCCGGGCGCGGCCGCCGACATCTGCGGGGACCGTATGCCCACCCGCGTCCGCCGCGCCTACCGGCGCTATCGCCACGGTCCGGGTGCGTTCAAGGTCGACCTGGCCGTCGAGGGCGGGGTGCCGTGGACCAACTCGTCCTGCCGTCGCGCGGGCACTGTGCACCTCGGCGGCACCCTGGAGGAGGTCGTCCACTCCGAGCGGGAGACCGGTCGCGGCCGTATGCCGGAACGCCCTTTCGTTCTGCTCGCCCAGCAGTACCTCGCCGATCCGGGCCGCTCGGCCGGCACCATCCATCCTGTCTATGCGTACGCCCATGTCCCGCACGGATACACCGGTGACGCCACCGACGCCGTACTGAACCGGATCGAGCAGTTCGCCCCCGGCTTCCGGGAGCGCATCGTGGGCACATTCGTCCGCTCGACGGCCGAACTGCCGCACTACAATCCGAACTATGTCGGGGGCGACATCATCACCGGGGCCAATACGGCCGTGCAGGTGGCACTGCGGCCGCGGATGGCGCTCGACCCGTACAGCACCGGCATCCCGGGGGTCTTCCTCTGCTCGGCGGCCACCCCGCCGGGTGCCGGGATCCATGGGATGAGCGGCTACCACGCGGCGCGGTCCGCGCTGCGGTTCCTCGCCCGGTGACATCGCCCCAGGGAAGGAAGCACACATGGGCGCGTCGGCGGACCCGCTGGCCCAACTCGCGGACGCCCTCCTGCCCCACCGCGACGCGTTCATCGCGGAGCTCGTCGTGGCCACCGAGAAGGAAATCGCGGTCCTCGACCACGACGAGCGGCTGCACAGCCTGCTGCATGCCAGCATCACCGAGAACATCGTCGCCGGACTGCACATCCTGAGCAACGGCATCGACCCGCGCACCGTGGACGCACCTTTGTCGGCCATCTCCTACGCCCGCCGGCTCGCCCAGCGCGACGTCCCCATGTCGGCGCTCCTGCGCGCCTACCGCCTGGGCGCGTCGCGCTTCCTGGAACTGGGGCTCAACGAAGCCGTGAAGCTACCCGTCCAGGACACCTCGCGCGTGGTCATCACGGTGGTGGGGATCTCCGCGGCGTACATCGACCGGGTCTGCGAACAGGTCGCTCGCGCCTACGAGGAGGAACGCGAACGCTGGTTGAGCAGCCGGGGCGCGCTGCGGCAGCACTGGGTGACCCAGCTGCTGCACGACCCCGCCCCCAGCATCACGCAGGCCGAAGCCGCCCTCGGGTACCGGTTGACCGGAACCCATCTCGCCGTGGAGGGCTGGATCGACCGCTCGAGCGACCCGTACGACGCGATGAACATCCTGGAGCGCCTGAGCAGCCTGCTGCACCGGATCTTCGAGGCGCGCGGCCACCCGCTGCTCGTGCCCACCGACGAGACGGACGTGCGTATCTGGCTCCCGGTAAACGCCGGCCAGACCGTGGACGCCGACGCGGTGGCAGCGGAAGTGGACCGCGCTCGCCTGCCGGTACGGGTGGCCATCGGCAACCCCCGGGCCGGGCTGGACGGTTTCCGACTCAGCATCCGCGGCGCCTCCCGGGCGAAGGCGCTCGCACTGGTGGCGGGAGAAGCCGCGCCCCGCGTGGTCTCCTTCGCCGAGGTGGCGCCAGTTGCCCTCTTGGCCGACGAGCCCGCCGACCTGGCGGATTTCGTTGCCGACACCCTCGGCGGCCTGGTCGTCGACGACCCCTGGCGGCAGTCCCTGCGGGGGACGTTGGAGGTCTTCCTGGCGACGAACCGCAGCTACGCCGCGACCGCCGACCAGCTGACGGTCCACCGCAACACCGTCCACTACCGCATCCAGCAGGCCGTCGAGAAGCACGGGATACTGCTGGAGGACAATACGTTCCGGCTCCAACTCGCCCTGGCCGTCTGCCGCTGGCACGGGGCAACCGTCCTGCGCCGGGCCTCGGAGTGAGCTCGGGACTGCCGGCGCACGTCGCAGGGACGACGTGCTACGCGTGCCGCACCGAGCCTTGAGCGTGTCGCTCTGTTTCCGCTTCGGCCTGGTCGTCGGGAGCCCAACGGCGGATCACGACGGCGGCCAGCAGGGTCGTGGCAGCCAACGAACCCCAGAGCGCCCCCGGCCCCCAGGCGAACAGCGTCATCAGCACTGCGGGGGACGCCGCGAGGCCGATGCCACTGGAGACCTGGAAGCGGGACAGGGCACGGCCGAGCAGATGTGAGGGTGTGGTGGCGGCTATCAGTGCGGTGGCGCTGCCCGTGTACATGATCTCGCCTGCCGTGTACAGCACGGACACCGCGGCGACGGCCGCCGCCGCGCCCTGGCCCGCGATGCCCCCGGCAGCCCAGAAGCCCAAATAGGAGGCGCTGAGTACGAGACCGGAGGCGGCCAGGGCCGAGCGGCGCGCAAAGCGCGACATCCACACCACGACGGCGATCTGCGTGGTGACGACCATGACGGTGTTGCCGACGAAGATGCCTGCGGACCACGCCGGGGAGGCGTGCAGTTGGGAGACGAGGACGGCAGGCAGCGCCACCTCAAGGACGTTGAAGCAGAACGCGTAAGGCAGGTTGGCGATGTCCAGGGCGGTGACGCGCCCGCGGCGGGATTGCCCCGCGCGGGACAACTCTGCACTCGGCGCCTGCGCATGCCCGCGGGCGGTGACCCGCATCGACCAGACCAGTGCGGCGGCGATGCCGTAGCCGAGCGCGGTCACGGCAGCCAGAGTTCGCAGTGCGCCCGTCCCACCGGTCATGCTCACGGTCGCGATCAGCGCGCCCGCCCCCATGCCCGCGTTGCGCAGCGACCGGCCCGCGGCCAGGGCGGCATCGCGGCTGTGGTCGTCGGCCAGGGTGGTGACCAGCGCGGCGTGTGCGGGGGGCCAGCACTGGTTGCCGATCCCGAGGAACAGCGCGGCGGCGGTGAACCCCCAGACAGCAGAGCCTCCGATGCCGTTTGCGGCGAGGAGGAGGGCGATGCCCAGGACGCGGACCAGCATCGCGCAGGCGACTGCCGCGGTGCGGGCGCCGCGGTCGATCCACCGCCCGAAGAACGGCACCGCCGCAAGGCCCAGCAACAGGCCCACCGACATCGCCGTGCCGGTCTCCGTCACCCCCAGCCCCAGCACCTTGATCCCGTAGAGCAGCAGGAAGGGCCGCAGCATGCCTGAGCCGAGCGCGTCCACCGTCAGAGCGACGGCATAGCGGGCGCCGCCCGATACCCGCATGAGTTCGCCGAGCCGAGGCCGCCCGGGCCGCCCTGGCCTCGTGGCCGGATGCCGGGGCCGTACCGGCGGTGTCGTCGTCATGGCGCCACAGTGATTGGCCCCTTGCCGACGGTCACTTTGATTGACCGTTGTCGTCAATCCATTCCGCCGCACCGGCAGCCGCCTGCGAGGATGTCCGACATGAGCCTCGCCATCGACATCACCGGGGTGCCGCCGGAGCGCCTGTTGTTCGCGGCGTCTCCACTGGCGGAGCTGACCGCGATGCTGCACGTGCTGGCGGTGCCGGAGCATCATCCGACGTACCAGGGCTGGGCGGCCGGTACGCGCGCGGCGCTGAAGCCGGATCTCGCGGAGCGGCTGCTCGAAGCCGAGTTCCTGTGGCGCTCGTCGCGGGCGGACTTCCTCCTGCCGGGCCGTCCGGCGGCGACCTTGGAGGAGGAACTGGACGAGGTCGACCGTCTCGACGACAAGACGTATGTGTCCGCGGCTCTCATCACGACCTGCGGAGCGAACCGGTTGCAGTTCGGCATGCCGTCGCCGCTGACGGACCCGGCGGACCGGGAGCGCGCCTTGGATCTCGCCCAGGCCCGTGGGCCGCGCCAGGCGTCCTTCGCGGACCGGCTCATCGCGGATCCACGGATGGTACGGGCCCGAGTGCGCCGAATGCTGGAGGACTGCGGGCCGGCGTTCTTCACGGAGAACTGGCGGCGCGTCAGGCCGAGGATCGCCGCAGATCTGCGGCTGAAGACGGATCTGCTTGCCCGGCACGGCCTCGCCGACACGCTGACATCGGTGTCTCGGGCCGTCACCCTGGACGCGGACCGGCAGCAGATCGTTATCGACAAACTGCAGGACAACGCGGCGAGCGCGGCGCGGGGGATGACGTTCGTGCCCACGGTGTTCGGCCACCCGCACCTCGTCGTGGTGCACGCGCCCGGCCGGCGTCCGGTGGTCCAGTACCCCGTCACGGCCCAGGGACTGCCGGAGCCGGTACCCATGGAGCTGGTGAATCTGCGCCTGCAGGCACTGTCGCATCCGGTGCGGATCCGGCTGGTGCGGACGCTCGCCCGTGGATCCCACACGACGGGCGAGCTGGCGTCGGCATGGTCCCTGACCACCCCGGAGGTCTCGCGGCACCTGGCAGTGCTGCGCAAGGCCGGCCTACTGACCACGCGGCGTCGCGGCCGATACGTGCTGTACGAGCTCGATGCGTCTGCGACAGCGGCACTGGGCACCGACTTGATGGATGCCGTACTGCGCTGAACGCGGCACGGGTCACGACGGGCCAAGCCGCCGCCGAGAAGCGTCGGCGGACTCCTGCCCCATCACCGCTGACGATGCTCTGAGCTGGGCGTGAAGGGCTGCGTGCGGGCGATGAGCAGGGCGACGTCATCGGGGTCGTCGGGACGCCGGAGTTCCTGAAGGAGCCGGTCGCAGGTTTCCTCCAGGGACCGGTCGGGCCGCTCGAGCAGGTGGCGGAGGGTTTCCAGGCGTTCGTCGATGGGGTGGTGGCGGGTTTCGACCAGTCCGTCGGTATACAGGACCAGCTGGTCGCCGGGGCCGAGGTCGACGGTGGTGGTCTCGAAGGCGACGCCGCCCACTCCCAACGGGATGCCGGTGGGCAGGTCGAGCAGTTCGGGATGCTTGCCGCTGCGCACGAGGGCCGGGGGCAGATGGCCGGCGGTGGCGATGTGGCACTGGGAGCGGTGTGGGTCGTAGACGGCGTACACGCAGGTGGCGATGTAGTGCTTCAGCCCCGAGGTGATCTTGTCGAGGTGCTGGAGGACCTGAGCAGGATCGAGGTCGAGGTCGGCGAAGGCGCTGGTGGCTGTACGCAGGCGGCCCATGGTGGCGGCGGCGTCAATGCCGCTGCCCATGACGTCGCCCACGACGAGTGCGGTCTTGTCGCTGTCGAGCGGGAGGACGTCGTACCAGTCGCCGCCGATCTCGTAGGTGGCCTGTGCGGGCCGGTACCGGGAGGCCACCTCCAGGCCTGGAAGGTGCGGCGGGTGTTCCGGGAGGAGGCTGCGTTGCAGGGTCTCCGCGGCATTGCGCACGCTCTGGTGCGAACGGGCATTGTCGATGCACACGGCGGCGCGGGAGGCCAGTTCGGCGGCAACGGCGAGGTCGTCCTCGTCGAAGGGCAGCGGGTTGTCGGCCCGGATGAGACCCACGAAGCCGAGGATCTGGCCGCGGGCTGTGAGCGGGACCAGCAGGTAGGAGTGCACCCCGGCGCGGGCCAGCAGCGTGGCGGCGTGGTCGTCGCGGGCGAGGCGCGCCAGGTCGTTGCTGTCCGCGTGGGTGACCAGGATCGGGCGGCCGGTGCGTACGCATTGGGTGGCCAGCCGGTCGGTGTCGTAAGCGGCGAGGTGGCCGGGTGGGCCGGCGGCATCAGCGGCTTCGGTCGAGTGGGTGGCCTTCACCGCCAGGGCGCGAAAGACGGCGGGGCCGTCGCTGGGGGCTGGGTGGCCGGCTTCCAGGACGGAGTCGAGGACGTCGACCGCGACCACGTCGGCGAGCTCGGGAACGATGACCTCGGCCAGCTCCTGGGCGGTCCGTTCCACCTCCAAGGTGGTGCCGATGCGAACGGAGCCGTCGGCGATCAGGGCCAGGCGCCGCCGGGCCTCGGTGGCCTCCATGGCTGCCCGATACCGGTCGGTGACATCCACCACCAGGTCGGCCACCCCGAGAACACGCCCCTGAGGGTCCTCCAGCCGGTACAACGAGATCGACCAGGCATGCTTGCGGTCATCGGCGGGGGTGCGGCCGACGATGGTGGACTGGTCGACCATGGGGACCCCGGTCCTGAGGACCTGCCGCATCCCGGCTTCGGGCACCTCGAACTTCGCAGAGGTCATGATCTCGCGGTAGTGCCGGCCGAGGTGGTCTTTCGCGGGTATGCCGTGAATCTGCTCCAGGGCGGGGTTGACGGCCAGGTACCGCAGATCGGTGTCGAGTATCGCCAGCCCAATGGGCGACTGGGAGATCAGCCGGGTGGACAGGGCGAGATCCCGCTCCACCTGTCGAAGCGTCGGTGAGTCGGTGGCGAGCCCGAGAGCGTAGAAGCCGCCGCGTTCGTTCAGCAGCCGCATGTTGCGGAACTCCACCACACGAGTGCTGCCGTCCTTGTGCCGGACGGGGAACGACCCGGCCCAGCTCTCACCGGTCTCCATGACCTCGGCGAACAGCTTGATTATCACTTCCCAGTTCTGTTCGTGGACGAGCAGCGGTGCCGCGTACTGCCCGAGCGCCTCTTGGGCGGTGTAGCCGTACAGGTCCTCGGCCTGCGGGCTCCACAAGACGATCCGCCCATCGGCGTCCAGCAGCACAGCAGCGACACCGAGGAGGTCCATCAGCCCGCTCGGCTGCGATGATCTTCCCTCCACCTGACCGGTGTCATCCGGACGCCCTTCGGCTGCGCTCACCCGGGCACTCCTTCCACCTGCCGGACCGCGTGGGTCGTCCCCCGCACCGGTCCGTGGCCTATCCACCTGTCTGCGGCCTGCCCCCTTGTCCATTGTCCATTGAGTGCTTCGGCTTCCATGGTCCCCCCGGATCGGCCGACCGCACACCCCGTCCGTACGGGGTTCGGCGGACAAAGGCCGGTGTCCTGACCGGGTGTGACATGCCGCCGTTGGCGTAATGGGCTCGTTGGCCGGGTTGCCGCGTGAGGCTGTGCAGGTTCCCCAGCAGAAAGATGCAGGCAGCGATGACGGAAGGTGGGCGAGCGGCGAAAAGGACTGAGGTCGACCGATCGGAAGGGTTCGGTGAGCGGCTGCTGGGTGCTCTGCTCGACCGGGCACACGAGATGCCGCCGCAGCTGATTGCCCCGCTCGTCGCCGAAGAGGTGGCCAGGATCGGTGGCCGGGACCTGTCCCTCCTCCTGCAGGACTACGAACAGATGCTCCTCGTGCCCCTGTCGGGCAGAGGGCTGACCGTTGGTGCCCCGGAACCGGTCGAGGGCTCCCCCGCCGGCCAGGCCTTTCTGAACCGCACAACCGTGGAGGTGCCTCAGGACGGCAGTGTGCGGATGTATCTGCCACTGCTGGACGGCAGCGACCAGATCGGGGTCATGGTCGTCACGCTGGACAGCGTCGATGACGACGACCGGCGACTGCTGCGCAGACTCGCCGGTCTGGTCGCCGACATGATCGTCACCAAGGACGCCTACACCGACCTGTTCTTCCAGGCCCGCCGGCACTCCCCGATGAGCGTGGCAGCCGAGATCCAATGGTCACTGCTGCCCCCGCTGTCGATGACTGTCCCGCAGGTTGAGGTGGCCGGAATTCTGGAGCCCGCCTACGAGGTGGCCGGAGACAGCTTCGACTACGCCCTCAACGACGATGTCCTGCACGTGGCCATGATCGACGCGATGGGCCACGGCCTGGACGCCGCGACCATGGCGACGGTGGCCATCGGCGCCTACCGCCACACCCGACGTGCCGGCACCGATCTGTCCCAGGTGTATACGTTCATGGATCAGGCCATCAACGAGCAGTTCGGGCCCGACCACTTCGTCACCGCGCAGATGATGCGCCTGAACATCGCCACCGGCCATCTGCAATGGGTCAACGCCGGCCACCCGGCACCCCTGTTGATCCGCAACCGCACCGTGGTGGACCGGCTGGAAAGCCCCACCACTCTGCCGGTCGGCTTCGGCGGCGAGGAGCCACAAGTCACCGAGCGGACACTCCAGCCCGGCGACCGGATGCTGTGCTTCACCGACGGCCTGATCGAGGAGCACCAAGCCGGCGGGGAACAGTTCGGGGAGGAACAGCTCATCGAGAGCACGAACCGCATCGTCCGCGACCACACTGCGGTGCGGGCGGTAGTGCGCGCACTGTCCCACGTGCTGAAAGCCGAACGAGGCGGCATCACCAGCGACGACGCGACCATCCTCCTCATCGAGTGGCGCGGCGGCGATGCCGATCATCTCGCCATCCTCGATTGAAATGGCTCATCGTCCCTGCTTGAGCTCACGTATCAGGTCGACGTCGCGACGTTACCGGCGAAAAGTCCTCATGAGGAGGTGACGGCGGGAAAGACCTGGCTCAGCAGGTGCTGGAAGGTTGCCCGCTCGTCCTCGCCCAGTTCCTCCAGCCCACTGAGCATGGACATCAGCTCGGCGCGGATCAGGCGAACGGTCCGCTCCCCCTCCTCGGTCAGCATCACCATCTTGATCCGCCGGTCGGCAGGGTCGGCTTCGCGGCGGACCAGCTCGTGCGCCTCCAACCGGTCCACGATCCCGGTGACGTTCGAGGCGTCGCAGGCGAGCAGATCGGCGAGCGTCCGCATGGGCATCGGCTGCCGGAGCAGGCTCAGCATCTTGCCCTGCATGAGGGTGAGGCCGCGCTTCGCCGCCACGACGGCGAAGTTCCGGTAGTAGCCGGCTGCGGCCTGCGCGAGTTGGTCCATCAGCTGAACGGGGGTGGGCGCGGCGCGGGGTGAGGGCGCAGGCGTGACAGTGCGAGTCATGGCTCGAGTGTAGGCGAAACAACTTGACAACCTTAACTATCGAGGATTACCTTCAACGCATTACTTGAAGACATCAACAATCCATGTCTTGAATCTCCCTGGAAGGTCCGACCTCGTGAGTCACGTCCCTCCCTCTGCCAAGGAACGTGGCAGCACACCCCTGGTCCTCGCACTCGGCCTCGCCGCGATGGTGGTGGCCATGGCCCAGACACAGGTCATCCCGATCCTCGCCCTGCTCCAGAAGGAGCTTCACACCAGCGCCGCCGGTGTCAGCTGGGTGACCACCGCCGCTCTGCTCTCCGCAGCCGTCTTCACCCCGCTGCTCGGCCGGGTCGGCGACCAGTACGGGAAAAAGCGCACGCTCGTGACGGTCCTGGTGGTGATGGTCATCGGCTCCGTCATCGCCGCGACCACGACCTCGCTGGCGCTGCTCATCGTCGGCCGGGTGCTCCAGGGCTCCGCCACCGCGATCTTTCCGCTCGCCCTGTCGGTGCTCCGCGACGAGGTCAAACACGAGAAGCTGCACGGGGCGATGGCCCTGGTCAGCGGCACCTTGGCGTTCGGCAGCGGCCTCTCGCTCGTCGCCACCGGGTTGCTCACCCAGGGCAGCCACCCCAACTACCACCTGGTCTTCTGGTTCTCCACCGCCCTGACCGTGCTGGCCCTGGCCGCCGTCGCGGTCGTCGTCCCGCACGGCGGCTCACCCACCGGCGGACGGATCGACTTCCTCGGCGCCGTCACCCTCGCCCTCTTCCTGGTCCTGCTGCTGCTCGGGATCTCCCAGGGCCATGAGTGGGGCTGGTCCTCGGGACGCATCGTGGGCTGCCTCGCCGGCGCCGCGGCCACGGCCGTGGTCTGGGTCCTGGTGGAGCTGCGGGTCGCCAACCCGCTCGTGGACATGCGGATGTTCGTCCACCGTCAGGTGCTCTTCACCAACCTGGCCGGGCTCTTCGTCGGCTTCGCCGCCTTCGCCCAGTTCATCGGCATCTCCTACCTGGTCCAGATGCCGCAGCGGATCACCGGGTACGGCTTCACCGCCTCCGTGCTGCGCGCCTCCGTCGAGTATCTGCTGCCCAGCGCCCTGATCGCCCTGGTGGCGGCCCCGGTCGGCGGCATCCTCGTCCGCCGCATCGGCGCCCGGTTCACCCTCGCGGTGGGCGCGCTGGTCGGCATCGCGGGCTTCGCGTGGCTGGCCTGGGGACACGGCGCGAGCGCCGCCGTGATCACCGCGGGAATGCTCACCGGCATCGCGATCTCGTTCGGCTACGCCGCGATGCCCGCGCTCATCGCGGCCAGCGTTCCGCTGCACCAGACCGGCATCGCCAACGGCATCAACTCCATCTCCCGGTCGGTGGGCAGCTCGATCGCCAGCGCGGTGGTCACCTCGTTGCTCGCGTCCAAGACAGTCACCTACGCCTCGGTTGGCGTGGCACTGCCCGCCGAAAGCCAGTTCACGCTGAGTTTCGTCATCGCCGCCGTGGCGCTCCTGCTCGCCGCCGCCGTGGCGCTGCTGGGGCTGAGCAAGCACCACCGCCCGCTCACCGCGTCCCGCCCGATGGCCGCGAGCAGCCCCGTCCAAGCGGCCGAGGCCGCCCCCGCCAAGCTCTGACGCACACGACGCAACCCTCCCGGAAGTGGCTGAGACCTCGGCTGAACAACGTCAGCCATAGCCTGCGCACTTGCCCCGGTTCCCCGCCGCTGCTGAAGAGCACCCCCAATCCGCACTGGAGCACCACATGCCCTCCGCGCTGTTCGTCGTGACCGCAGCCACCCACTGGACGCTCGCCGACGGGACGCTGCACCCGACCGGCTACTGGGCCGAGGAACTCGCCGAGCCCCACCGGATCTTCCGGGAGGCAGGCTACGAGATCACCATTGCCACACCCGGCGGCGTTGCCGCCACCGTCGACCAGGGCAGCCTGAGCGCTGCGGCCACCGGCGGCCAGGGGCGCGCCGACGCCTTCGCCGCATACCTCGACTCCATCCGGGCCTCGCTCGATGTCCCCGCCGAGCTGGAGGACATCGACCTGGACGCGTATGACCTGGTCTTCTACCCCGGCGGCCACGGCCCGATGGAGGACCTCGCGGTCAGCGAGGCCTCCGGCCGGATCCTCACCCGCGCACTCGACTCGGGCAAGCCGCTGGGCGTGGTCTGCCATGCACCCGCCGCCCTGCTCGCCGCCCGCCGCGAGGACGGCAGCTGGCCGTTCGCCAGCTACCGCATGACCGCGTTCACCAACGCGGAAGAAGCCGCGGTCGGTCTCGCCGACAACGCCAAGTGGCTGGTCCAGGACCGCCTCGTCGAGCTCGGCGCCGACTTCATCGAGGCCGCCCCCTTCACCCCGCACACCGTCATCGACCGCAACCTGTACACCGGTCAGAATCCCGGCTCCTCCGCCGCGCTGGCCCACGAGTTGGTCGGGGCACTCTCCACCGACGCCGGCACGGTTGTGAAGCGGCTGCGCGCCACCTTCGACTCCGGCCGTACCAAGCCGCTCGCCCGGCGCCTCGGCCAGCTGGAGGCGCTGCGCTCGCTGCTCACCGAGCAGGCCGAGGTGTTCCAGGAGGCGCTCCACTCCGACCTGGGGAAGAGCCCGGCCGAGGCGTACCGCACCGAGGTCGGCTTCACGTTGAACGAGCTCGACCACACCGTGCGGCACCTCGAGGAGTGGCTGCGACCGAAGCCTGCCGCAGTCCCCGGGGCCTTCCGCCCCGCCGAGGCCCGGGTCGTACGTGACCCGCTCGGCGTCGTGCTGATCATCGCGCCATGGAACTACCCGCTGCAGCTGGCCCTCGCGCCGCTCGTCGGCGCCCTCGCGGCGGGCAACACCGCCGTCATCAAGCCCAGCGAGCTGGCTCCGGCCACCTCTGCGGCGATGGCTCGCCTGCTCCCCCGCTACCTCGACCCGCAGTCCGTCACCGTCGTCGAGGGCGCCGTCCCGGAAACCACCGCGCTGCTGGCCCAGCGCTTCGACCACATCTTCTACACCGGCAACGGCACGGTCGGGCGGATCGTCATGACGGCCGCTGCCAAGAATCTCACCCCGGTCACCCTGGAGCTCGGCGGCAAGAGCCCCGTCGTGGTCGAACCGGGCGTCGACCTCGAGGCCACCGCCCAGCGGATCGCCGGGGGCAAGTTCCTCAACGCCGGCCAGACCTGCGTCGCCCCCGACTACATCCTCGCCATCGGCGACACCACCGCCGCTCTCGAGTCGCACCTTGCCACCGCCGTCAGCACGATGTACGGAGATGACCCGGCGGTCAGCCCCGCGTACGGACGGATCGTCAACGAGCGGCACTTCGACCGGCTCACGGCGCTGCTGGACGACGGCCGCATCGTCATTGGCGGCGGCCACGACCGTACGAGCCGCTACCTCGCTCCGACCGTCCTCGCCGACGTCTCCCCCGAGGCTCCCGTGATGCAGACGGAGATCTTCGGCCCCGTCCTGCCGATCATCGGCGTGCCCGACCTCGACGCGGCGATCGCCTTCATCAACGAGCGCGACAAGCCTCTTGCCCTGTACGCCTTCACCGACTCGGCGCGGACCAAGCAGCGGCTGACCGAGGAGACCTCCTCCGGCGCTCTCACCTTCGGCCTTCCCGTCTCGCATCTGGCCGTCCCCGAGCTGCCGTTCGGCGGCGTCGGCGAGAGCGGTATGGGCCGCTACCACGGCGAGTACTCCATCGACACGTTCAGCCACGCCAAGGCGATCCTCGACAAGCCGCTGAGCTGAGCGCCCGGGCTGCTGGGACAGCCTGCGACATCCGCCCGGCCGACGTCACGAAAGGCACGACGACAGCATGAACACCCCTGACCACCCCGAACACGGATCGGCCCCGGTCGACCACGGATCGGCCCCGGTCGACCATCGCGCGGCCGTTGCCGCGGAAACCGCCCGGTTCGTGGCAGTGGTCGACGGTGCCGACCTGGCGGCCCCGGTGCCCAGCTGCCCCGGGTGGACGCTCGCAGACCTGGTCAAGCACACCGGAAGCGTGCAGCGCTGGTTCTCGGTCCTGCTGCGTGGACGCATCCAGGAACCCCCTCGGAGCCGCGACGTGGACCTGCGGCTGCCGGCGCACGACGACGGTTGGGTCGACTGGCTGGCGGCCGGCGCGGCCGAGGCGGCGGACGCTTTCGCCGCGACCGACCCGGACGCCTCGATGTGGGTGTGGGGCGCCGATCCCCACGCCAGGTTCTGGGCCCGGCGGATGCTGTTCGAGACCCTGCTGCACCGGGTCGACGCGGAGCTGGCGTTGGGGCTCCGCCCCTCGATCGATCCCGCGCTCGCAGCGGACGGTATCGACGAGTTCCTGGTCAATCTGCCCTTCGCCACGTCCTTCGCACCCAAGGTGGCCAACCTGCGCGGCGCCGACAGGACCATCCGCTTCAGGTGCACCGACGGGGAAGGCGACTGGGTGGTCCGCCTGCGGCCCGACGGCTTCGGGCTCGACGCAGACGGCGCGGGAGCGGGCACCGCCGCCGACGCGACCGTCGAGGGAACCGCGGCCGATCTGCTGCTGCTCCTCTACGGCCGCCTCCAGCGCGATGCGGATGTCTTCGAGCGCGTCGGGGACGAGGACCTGCTGGCGCACTGGTTCGCCAACTCCGAGTTCTGAGGCGGCAGTTGCCCGCCACGTTGGTGGGGGCACGGGGGCGTTTCGGGCCGCGGAGGAAGGTCCGGACGTCCAGGAGCGTCACCTCCGCCGCGCGCAGCCAGTTGCTCCTGGTCGGCCCCCGCCGCCGGCGCTTGCTCGACTGACGCGCCGGCCTCGGGTCCGGTCAGAACTCCTCGGACTCGGGGATCAGGTGCATGGCCGCCTCCTCGGCCGAGGCGGCGCCGTCGATGCCCACATCGTGAGCGATCAAGGACTTCTCGAGACTGGAGTGAGCGCCCTCGTCCGGCGCCACCAGGCGCCCTGCGCTCTCCTCCCCGACCTCGTCGTCGATCAGCTCGCCGTCGGTGTCCCAGGCATCGCCCAACCCGTCGCCCGCAGGGACGGAGACATCCTGCGCCTCCTGGGCCAGCCGCTCGTCGAGCGTCTCGCCGCGATGCTGCTCCGACGCCGTGGTGCCCACTTTCTCCACGGCCCAGGGCTGCTCCGGCGGGGAGTACCCGTCGCCCAGGATCTGCAGCGAGGGATCCTCGAGTGTGTCCTCGGCGTCCAGCAGCCCGGCATCGTCCTGTACCTCGGACCCGTCCGGCTGGTAGACGTCGTCGCCCATCCCACTCTCGGCCATCTCTCCTCCTCTACTCCTCCCTGCCCTTCCAGTCTCCGCCGGGGCGGCCGGGACGTACACTCCACATCCCGGTTGCGCCCATGCGGTGAGGAAGAACCTGCGACAGGCCCCTCGTGCGCCGCGCCCGATCGCGCGGGGTGATCGATCATTCGTGCTCAAGTGAGCCGGTCAGCGGGTGCGCACCGCCGTGATGGTGAAGCGTTCGACCTCGGCGACGTGCCCACCAGTGGTTGCGACAACCGTGAGCACCGGGTCGCGGGCGCCGGAGAAGGACACGGACTGTTTCCAGGGCTGGCTGTTGCCGCCCGCCGGGGTGCAGCACGACGTGCCCAACGGCGCCGCGGACGACGGCTGCCGCACCTGCACGCGGATGCCCTCGTCCACGCCGGTGATCCGCCCGCCGGTCAGCAGTGGGGAGCGTACGAGTGACCCATATCCGGGCATGGTCAGGGAGAACGTCGTGTCGTCGGTGCCCACGACCTCCCACGGGGCGTCCCGGCCGGTGCCGTACCGCACGAGGTGGACAACCGCCGCGGTGCCGCCCTCGGGCCCGCTCCCTGCGACGCCGATGTGGGCATGCGCACCGCTGACCTTGTGCGAGGAGACTCGGTCGATGTCCCGGAAGCCCAGGTAGCCCTGGGTGAAGGACAGTGCGGTCTGGTCCGCGTCGAGATGCCACGGCTGGTGTCCGCCCGAGCGATACTCACGCTGCCACGCCTGGGCTGCGGCGAGCGTGGCGAACGGCCACACCGGCTGGAAGTGCCCGGGGCCGAACGCCGGCGCACTGCCGCCGGGTGCGGGCGTGGTGGGCGCTTGAGTGCCCGGCGGCGTGGTCGCCGACGTGGCCGAGGGGGTGGGCGTGGCGGACGACTGCGACGGCGAGGACGTGCCGGGTGTGGCGGACGGTGATCTCGACGCGTTCGGAGTCCCGCCAGAACTGCTGCAGGCGGTGAGCATCAGGCCGGCCACGGCCGTTGCGGCGAAGAGTCGGAATGGGAGCCAGACGTTCATATGTGCCCCAAGAAACGTGTAACGACCGCCGATACGGTCTGTGCGGCTATCGTGCCACCAGTCCGGTTGATGTCACAGAGCCCCGGCCCCCTCCCGTGTGCAGTCGAACTGCAGAGCCCGGGCGAGCGGCGCCAAAGGCTGGGCCGGGTTCGACGGACAGAGGTCATTTTCTGCCGATGGGCCCCGGACCGAAGTGAGTGATCCGCAGGCCAATATGATCACGAGTCATGACTGCTTCCGAGCCCACCATCCTCGCCACCTCCGGTGGGCACCGTGTTGGTGGCCGGACCATGGTGATGTTCGATGCCCTGGTGCATCATGCGGTCGAACTATCAGGAGCCCACGGCCGCCGGCCGCGGGTCATGTACGTCGGCACGGCCATCGGCGATGCAGAGCACTTCACTGCACGCATGAGTGAAGCCGCTCGAGTGGCCGGCTTCGACCTGACACCACTGCACCTCTTCCCCATGCCCAATCTTGAAGATGTAGAGGGCGCCGTTCTCGATCAGGATGTCATCTGGGTCATGGGTGGCTCGGTGGCCAACCTGCTGGCGGTGTGGCGGGTTCATGGGCTCGACGGCATCTTCCGGCGAGCTTGGGAGGCGGGCGTCGTACTCAGCGGGGTCAGCGCGGGATCGATTTGCTGGTTCCAGGGTGGCGCCACCGACTCCTTCGGGCCCGAGCTGCGACCGCTCACCAACGCACTCGGCTTCCTGCCCTACGGCAACGGCGTGCACTACGACAGCGACAAAGGCCGCCGCCCGCTGATCCATCGACTGGTTGCCGACGGCACCTTGCCGGTCACGCACTGCACTGACGATGGAGTGGGACTGGTCTACCGCGGCACCGAGCTGGCGGAAGCCGTCACGGAGGTGCCCGGGAAGGGCGCCTACGTCGTCGTGCGCGAAGGCGATTCGGCCGTCGAAGAACGCATCGAGCCACGTCGGCTGCCCCATTGAGGTTCTGACGGCGCCCCTGGTCGTTATGGCCCCGCGCCTCTTCTCCCCTGAGAACCGGAAGAGCTTGGGCCGGGGCCATATGCCCGACTGTGCAACGACGCCCAGCCACTGGGGCAGCCCCAGCCTGCCCGCGACGATCCGTCACATTCTGCGGTCGACGAGGAACTGCAGGAGCGTAAGGATCTCGCCGACCGCCGTCGGTGCCAGCGGGATGCTCGTCAGGCAGTCGCGGGCGCTGTCCATGTGGTGGTGGGCTTCGGTCAGCGTGGCGGAGCGTCCGCCCGCGTCTTCGATGAGTTCGGCGGCTCGGCGTGCGGCGGTGTCGTCGAGCGGATGGTCGGAGGTCAGGAGCGCGGCGAGGCGCCGTGCGGCCGGGCCGTCTGTGGCCAGGGCCGCCAGGACGGGGTACGTCTTCTTCAGCCGGCGCAGATCGCTGTGCACCGGTTTCCCCGTGACCTGCGGGTCTCCCCAGATTCCCAGCAGGTCGTCCACGACCTGGAAGGCCACCCCGAGATGCCGACCGGCCTGGGCGAGGGCGTTGACGGTCGAGGTCGGGGCCCCGGCGAGCACGGCGCCCAGGCCTGCGGCACAGCCGAGCAGCGCGCCGGTCTTGTGCTCTGCCATGGACCTGTACTCGTCCGGCCGCACCGTGCCCGGCCCCGTCCAGGGCCGGGACTCGAAGAGCAGGTCTTCGGCCTGACCGCGCACCAGGTCGTTCAGCGTCCCCGCCAGGTGCCTGACCGCTGCACCGCTGTGTACGGTGCGGGCGTTGGCCAGCGTCTCCACGGCCAGGGCGAAGAGTGCGTCCCCCGCCAGGACTGCGGGACCGGTGCCGTACGCCTTCCACACGGTCGCGCGCTGCCGGCGCGTCTCATCGCCGTCCATGATGTCGTCGTGCAGGAGCGTGAACGTGTGGATCAGTTCGACGGCGACCGCGCCGACGACGGCGTCCTCCCCAGGCGCGCCCGCGGCCTCGGCGCAGAGCACCGTGAGCGCTTGGCGCACTCCCTTGCCGTGCGAGCCGGGAACGAGTCTGCCGCCCACGTTGCTCCAGCCGAGAGAGAAGGCAGCCATCTCGGCCGGCCAGGGGTGAAGGCGTTGGACCGCCTGTGTGAAGGCCGGCCGTACGAGGTCGCGGCAACGGGCGAGAATCTGCGGTGCGGTCGCCTGGGCGGTTACGGGCAGCGTCATCGTCGCTCGCCGCCCTCGCCTGCCGCGCCGGCAAGGGGCACTACCCCGAGTTCGGCATGAGCCTTGTCGACCATGTCCCGGGCGTGACGCAGGCCGATCCGGTCGAGAGTGCGACGCAACTCGTCCAACTCCGCGGCGGTTTCTGCGTGGTCCCGGCCCAGGTGGGCGAGCGCTTTGACCAGCCCGAGCCGGGCCAGCGCCTCGCCCCGCGGCTCGCCCATGGCGCGGAACTCCGCGAGCGCTTCCTCGTAGACCCGGCGGGCTTCGCCGTAACGGCGGGCGCGGAAGAGCACGTTGGCACGCATCTTGTGGTTGTAGGCGAGGGCGCTGGACAACTTCATCTCGCGGCAGGTGAGTTCGGCCTCGGTGAGCAGGGAGAGGGCGCGCTCGGTGTCGTCGTCCCGCAGGGAAACGATGTCGGCCATGCCGCGCAGGGCCCACGCCCGCCCGCGCCGGTCGTCGGCCTTCCCGGCTATCTGAGCCGCTTCCTCGAACATCGCAAAAGCCGTGTCGTACGAGCCGGTGTTGCGGTGGATCTGCGCGATGCCCTCCAGCGCCCACACGGTGTGGCGTGCCTCGCCGCGTTTGCGCGCCTCGGCGAGCAGTTGCTCGTGCAGGGCCGCGACGGCCTGGTAGTCGCCCTGTATCCGTCCGGTCTCCGCCAGACCGGCGAGGGAGTAGCCGCGCGCAACGACGTCGCCGCCGCGCTTGCCCATGTCGGCGGCCAGCCCCAGCAGCCGGAAGGCCAGCGCGAGTTCGCCTCGCTGCCGGGCGAGCGTCCCACCGCTCCACAGCGCCCAGGCCATGGCTCCCAGGTCACCGGCCGAGCGGGCGGCCCGGTAACTGGCCTTCCAGGCCCTATCGGCTTCGTTGACGTTGCCCAGCCTGCGGTGCGCCTCGGCCACGGCGAGCCCGGACCGCGCCACCTCCTGCTGTGAGCCGGAGACTTCCGCCGCCCTCAAGTGCTGGGTCCCTTTGGCCAGTACGTCCGTGAGGGAGGAGTTCACCGACATTTCGGTGAGGGCGCCTTGGTACTCGGGCGCGAATGCCTTGCTGTGCATGGGTGCCTTTCGTGCATGGCCAGGACAGAAGCGAGCAGCTATACACGACACGTATACATGCAGCGTATAGCGGCCTGGAGCTCTGACTCTGGCCCGTGGGGGGATCCGGGAGCCACCGGTCACCTGCGGCGAATGCGGCGATCCGCCTTGCTGTTGATCAAGACGGCTGCCGCGCGCTCGGGGTTGCTCGTGCGCGGCGAGTTTCCGGGAGAGGCGACGAGAGGGCCCGGCGGGCGTCATGCTCCGCAGCTGCTCCCCCGGAGTGCCAGTGCGACAGTCAGAGTTCCGCGTCGAAGACGTCGAGCCACGCCGCGCCGTCCACGCTCTCGCCGGGCCGGGGCAGCGACAGCGCCGCCCAGATGACCTTCCCCTGGGGCGTGTAGCGGGTGCCCCAGCGGTCGGCCATCTGCGCGACGAGGAACAGGCCGCGGCCTCCTTCATCCATCGTGGCCGCATACCGCAGATGGGGCGATGTACTGCTGCCGTCGGCCACCTCGCACGTCAGGGTGCGGTCGCGCAGCAGTCGCATCGTGACCGGCGCGGAGCCGTAGCGGATGGCGTTGGTGATCAGCTCGCTGAGCACCAGCTCCATGGCGAACGCGAGCTCGGACAGGTCCCATTCGTCCAGCTTCTCGGCAACGGCGGCACGCATCCCGGCCACGGCGGCCGGATCGAACGGCACGTCCCAGCTGGCGACGTGGTCGGCCGGAACCGCCCGGGTGCGGGCGATGAGCAGCGCCACGTCGTCCTTCGGCCGGCCGGGCAGGAGCTCGTCGAGCACCGCCTGACAGCTCTCCTCCGGCGTCCGGTCGGGATGGGACGACAGGGCCTGACGCAGCAGCTCGATCCCCACGTCGATGTCCCGGCTGCGGTCCTCGATGAGCCCGTCGGTGTAAAGGACGAGTTGCGTCCCCTCTGCCAGCTCCAGCTCGGCGGCCTCGAACGGCATACCGCCCAGGCCCAGGGGCAGCCCGGCCGGCAGATCGGGGAACGACACACTGCCGTCGGGGTGGACCAGCGCGGGCACGGGGTGCCCGGCCCGCGCCATGGCGCAGCGGCAGGAGACGGGATCGTAGATCGCGTACAGGCAGGTGGCGCCCATGACCCCCGCACCGACGGTCGCGCCGGCCTCCTCCTGGTCGATACGCCCGACCAGGTCGTCGAGGTGACTGAGGATCTCGTCGGGCGGCAGGTCGAGGGTGGAGAAGTTGTGCACCGCCGTGCGCAGCCGTCCCATCGTGGCGGCCGCGTGCAGGCCGTGGCCCACGACATCGCCGACGACCAGCGCCACCCGATTGCCCGGAAGCGGGATCACATCGAACCAGTCCCCGCTCACCCCGGACAGCGCAGGCAGGTAGCGGTGGGCCACATCGAGGGCGCTCTGCTCGGGCAGGGCCCGCGGCAGCAGGCTGCGCTGCAGAGCCACGGCCAGGGTGTGCTCACGGGTGTAGCGGCGGGCGTTGTCGATACTGACCGCCGCCCGGGCGACCAGTTCCCCGGCCAGGGACAGGTCGTCCTCCTCGAACGGCTGGGGTTTCTCCGAGCGCCAGAAGTTGGCGACGCCGAGGATGACGCCCCGCGCCTGGAGGGGCACTGTGATGAGCGAATGGATGCCGTACTCGACGATCATCCGGGTCCGCGCCGGGTCCTGGGCAAGCCAGCCGGGCGCGGCGGACAGGTCGGGCACCAGCTCCGACCGGCCGCTGCCGAGGCCCCTTGCCTGCGGTGTGGAGGGAAGGAACTCGATCAGGCGGTCGAGTTCATAGAGGGGATGGTCGTCCCGGATGCCGTGGACGGCGGTGCGGCGCATGTCGCCCGTACCGGCCGGCTCCTCCCCGCGCAGGACCGGGTCGGCCAGATCGACGGTGACGAAGTCGGCGAATCGAGGGACCGCGACCTTCGCCAGTTCCTCGGCCGTACGCACCACGTCGAGGGTGGTACCGATGCCCAGACCGGCGTCGTACAGCAGTCTCAGCCGCTCGCGGGCCATCTCCGCCCTGCCGTACAGCGCCCGCAGCTCCGTGGAGTCACGCAGGGTCGCGACCGTCCCCTTGGGGCCGCCGTGACGATCCGTTGGCCGCTGGTTCACCACAAGCAGCCGCTCCCCGGCCAGGTGCACCTCGTCCGTGGCCACGCGGCCCGAGGTCAGCAGCTCCACCGTGCTGGGATCAAGGCTGGGCAGTTCCGAGATGTGCCGCCCCTCGGCGTCGGGCGGCACCTCCAGAAGCCGCCTGGCCTCGTCGTTCGCCAGCAGCAGCTGACCGGCGTTGCCGACGATGAGCACACCTTCGCGGACGGCGTGCAGCACAGCGTCGTGATGCTCGTACATACGGGTCATCTCGGCCGGGCCCAGACGGTGCGTCTGCCGCCGCAGCCGCCTGGCCACCAGCGCCGTCCCGCCCGTGGCCAGGGCGAGCGCGGCAGCTCCGGCGCCGAGGATGATCGGCAGCTGCCGGTCCACCACGCTGCTCACGTTCTTGACCTTCAAGCCGGCGGACACCAAGGCCACGACTCGGCCCTTGCCGTCGAAGATGGGCACGACCGCCTGCACCTCGTGGCCGAGCGGACCGTGGACGCTCTCTGTGTACACGCGGCCGGCCAGCGAGGGCTCGATGGTGCCGACGAACCTCTTCCCGATCCGGTCCGGCTTGGGATGCGTGTAGCGGATCCCCTTCGTGTCCATCACCACGATGAAGTCGACGCCGGCCGCCTTCCGCCCCGCCTCGGTCAGCGGCTGGAGCACCTTGGAAGGATCAGGAAGCTTCAGCGCGGCCAGCACCCCCGGAGAGTGCGCGAAGGTCTCCGCGACGGCAACAGAACGGTGCTTCGCCTCCGTGCTGCTGTCGTGCCGGGACTGCAGCACAAGCGCCAGCACCGCGGTCGCCACGAGCAGCACCACGACAGCCACCTGCAGAGCGAAGACCTGCCCGGCCACGCTCCGCGGATATTTATCGGCCAGTGACCGAACCGGTGCGTTCCGGAATCGGTCGAGACGTTTGACCACGTTAACCGTTCTAGCACCGCGAGGTGCCCTGCGGCACATTGATGGTCTGCTGACGGGCCGAGAGCATCCAGCGGCCGACCGGACGCTGACCGTGAGGTGTCAGCGGGCTTCGCTCAGTTCGAGCAGATGACCGTCGGGATCGCGGAAGAAGCACCGGACCTCCGCACCGTGGTCCACAGGCTGAGTCAGGAAATGCGCGCCGCGGGCGCGCAGCGTGGCGTAGGCCGCTCGGCAGTCGGCCACGCGGAAGGTCATCTCATGGCTCACCCGGTCTGCGTCTGCGGGCGGGGTGAACGTCACGGTGGGCTTGTCCTCGGTGGGCCCGCCGCCGGTGACCAGCAGCATCCAGGTCCCGCAGAGGCGCAGTACAGCGCTGGTTCCGCCGTATTCGCGGACAATCTCGGCGCCCACGACGTCGCGGTAGAAGTCGCGGGACCGGGCGAGCTCGCTGACCACCAGCAGATGGGTCAACTCCGCTCCGTTGGGGAAGTCCGTCGTCATCTGCGGTCCCTTCGGTCGTACGGTCCCCGAGGAACCCGTACCAGCTCCGCTGCAGGCAGGGGCGGATCGTGTCCGTTGAGAAGATCCTGACTCCACTGGTCGCACTGCGCATCCACGAGGGCCGGTGCTCAGCGCAGAGGCAGCACCAGTTCGGACGGGTCGTTCTCCGGCGAGCCGAACGACACCTTGCTGCCTATCGGGGAGCGACCTCCGTACAGCGGGTCCTCGGTGTCGAGGACCAGGGCCAGCCGGTGTCCCGCGGGCAGGTCGTAGGCCGTGGCGAAGAGCTGGATGTCGAGGGGGAAAGCCTGCCCCGGCGTCCTGCCGGTCCAACTCTGCGGGGCGTGGCTGATCAGCTTCCCCACGCCGAGGGGGTTCACGTCGTAGAGGTAGCCGATCACCGTGCCCTCGGGCGCGGAGGCGGTGCCGGTCGTGTGCAGCTTGACGGCTCCGCGGATGTTCTGCGTGGCCGCGTACGGCGCCGACTCCCATACGGCTCCGGCCCAGCGGGGAATGAGCGGTACAACGACGACGGGAGGCAGCTTCACGAGCTGGTCGAGCAGCCCGGACACTTCGGTGATGCCGCCGTCGGCTCCCGAGTTCGTACCCCCGGCGACGGACGTCCACCACCCCGTCCCCACGGTGCCGCCGCTCCCGGGTGTACCGCCGCCGAGCGCACCGGTACCGAAAGCGTTCGCTCGGCCGAGCTGCAACCGCTCGGTCCGGGAACTGACCGCCTGCCAGGACGGATAGGTCTCCTGTGCACCGGTGGGCCGCACTTCCAGCTCCACCGGAGGCCGGGGTGTGCCGCCGCTGCTCTTGAGGTGCTCGTCGAACCAGCGAAGCGCGCTCGCCCAGGTGGCGTTGTCCAGCCCCAGCAGGCCGGTGACCTCCTGCGTGGCATGGTCGCCGGGACGCAGCTCGATCCGCTTGGGGCCGGTCAGCTTCTGGTAGAAGGCAGTGATCTGGCTGGGGTTGAAGATGCTGTCCCCCCATGCACTGGCAATGAAGACGGCCGTGCCGTTGGCATTGATGCGGTCCACGTACGCGCCCGGGGATCTGGTCCGCGCCCAGTTGACGACTTCGGGCGCGTTGCGGTCGGCGAAGAGGTCGGTCAGCATCCGATGGAACTCGGCGCTCTGGCGTCCGGTGGGCACCTGTACGGCAGTGAGTGCGGCGGCGGCCTGCAGATGCCGGGTCTCGCCGCTGTACAGCGAGTCGGCCAGGTCGCCCCAACCGCTCATCGCGGCCACCGCTTTGATCCGCGGGTCGGCGGCGGCTCCCATCAGGGTCAGGCCGCCGCCCAGGGAGAGACCGGTCATGCCGATACGCTGCGGATCGGCCGGAGTCCGGGCGAGGACCCAGTCGATGACCGACGAGATGTCCGCCACGTCCTTGGGTCCCGCGACGTCGACCTCTCCTCCGGAGAACCAGAAGCCGCGGACCGTGTAGGTGACCACGACGTAGCCGCCTGAGGCGAGCCGCTTGCCCTGGAGGATGTACTCGTAGTCGTTCTGTCCCCAGCTGGCCGGCTGCACGATCACCGGGTAGCGGCCGTACACGTCGGCGCCGGGTGTGCCGGGGGCGGGGGTGAAGACGTTCGCCTTGAGGACGACGCCGTCCTTCATGGGGATGTCGGCGAGGCGGAAGGAGGGCACCGCCGCGGCGTGGGCAGCCGCGCGCTCCGGCCCCTGGTCCGCCGACGTGGGCGCCGCCTGTGCTGCCGGTGCCGCAGCGACTGTTCCGACGAAGACGAGTGCCGCGGCAACCGCGGCACTCGTCGTCCGGACACTGGCGCGGTGTCCGCCGGGGCGTTGCGTTCGTCTCACTGGGGCTCCATCTGGTTCAGACCGTCGTGCCAGGCAGGCACGCCATCTGCGGGGTGATCGGAGCGTAGAGGTGCAGAAACGGCCGCAGTGAGACAACGATCAGCCAAATTACCGACGGGTAGGGATCGGGAGGCCGCCCGCCCTCGCCCCGACCGTCGGGTTGCCCGTACGGCGGCCTCAGCTCACCAGTCCCCGTCCGTCACCGGCCTCCCGGGCGGCGGCGCGTCGCCGAGGGGCTTGACCTGGTGGGCGCCGGGCGGGGCCCACGGGGTGTGGTCGTCGCCGAGCCAGTCACCGACCGGCTTGACCTGGCTCAGAGCGTCCGTCGGCGCGAGATCGGTGCCGTCCTCGTCGTAGTAGTCGAACCAGGGGAGCCCCGCGCGGGTGTAGGCGGCACGGTCGACGGGCGACGGCGGCGCCTCCTCACCGGTGATACGGCGCCACTCGGGCGGGGTCACCAGATGGACGAACACCCGGCCGGAGGGGTCCTCGGCCCAGTCGGACAGGGGCCGGTCGTCCTGGTAGACCTCCTGCCGCATCGCGCCGCCCGCTCCCAGTCCCATCGCGGCCGCCGGCCGGGGCGGGGGCGGCCCGGCCGGAGCTGCCGGTGGGGCCATGGCTACGGGGAACGCCGCACCGTAGCCGCCTCCCGGTGCGCCGGCCGGTGCGCCCGGCGCGGCCATCGGTCCCCCGGTCCATGCCGATGCGGCGGCCGACCGGGCGCGTGCCGCCCGCTCCGCCTCCACGCGCTGCTCCTCGCGCCAGGCATCGAGCGCCGGCCCGGACAGCGTGAACGCCTGGAGCTGCACCCCTCCCGTGGTCTCCTCGCCGGTGATCTGTCCCTCCACTGTGGCGCCCAGACCGAGTGGCACAGCGACGAACTGACGCACCGTCCCCTGGCCTGAATTGATGCCGTCCAGCCACGGTTGCCGGGGCAGCACCACATAGTTCTGCGGCTCGCGCGTCAGCCTGCCGGTCCACCGCTGACCGGAAACAGCACACACCTTGCCCACGCCGATCTGGAGCGCCGCCGGTTCCCGGCTGCCCGCGAAACTCAGCCACATGGCCTCCCGCAGGTACACCGGCAGCATCACGCCGCCCCGCGCGAGCCACTGCTGCGGCACCGTGTCGGGAAAATCCTCGACGCGCCGCACCGGGAACTCGCCAAGTCCCGGCGGCAGCGGATGTGTCCCCGACTCCGGCAGGCGCAGCGTACGGATGAAACGGATCTGCACCCCGCCGCCCGGCAGCAGACTGTTGCCGTCGATACGCACGGCACTGGTGGCCACGGCGAACTCCCCTCTCCTCAGCACCTCTTCCGCTGCTACCACGCCCTGCTGTCCGTCCCGGTTCCGTTCAGCAGGTACGGGAGCGGACGCGTTCCGAGCGCACCTTCCCAAGCGGGCAGTTCAGGCCGAGGTCTTCACCGGCTCCGGGTCCCCGGGCCCTGTCCTCACGGGCTCGTTGAGGCGCTTGCCGAGCAGGACGAACAGCAGGATGAGCCCGACCGTGAGGATGATGTGGCCCAGGCCGGCAATCCACGACACGGCCTCGGGGACATGGTTGCCGAGCACAGTTTGGGTGCCGCGGAAGAGCATCATGAGGACGGTGATCGCGATACCCGCGTTGTAGAACCAGAAGAAGTACGTGAACTGCTTCGCCTCGGACAGCTGGAACTGCTTGTCGAGGGCGAGGACTATGAGGAAGCCCAGCATGCCCAGGGCGAGCAAGTGGGTGTGTACGACCGACAGCTGAGTATCGCCCTCAAAGTCGTTGAGCTTGGTGATCTCCCGGTAGTACAGCCCGGAGATCACTCCGAGAATCATGTACACGTGTGCCGCGTAGTAGGACTTCCGCATCTCGCGCCCGCTCCCTACTGATCAAATCCGGTGCTGACGCGGGTCATTGAAGCACTTCGGGCAGGCCCCCCCGGAGACCTTTCAAGTCCCGCGTGCTCCTCGGCAAGCAGCAGAGGACCGCTCCCGGGCCGTACGGCCGATGTGCACCGTACGGCCCGGGCGATCCCATCATTCCCGTCAGCTGCGCAGCGGGCCTTCGCAGGTGTAGTCGGCGCTGCCGGCACGCCCGTCGGACCAGAGGTCGACCTTGCCGAAGTGGCAGTTCATGTCGGCCAGATTGGTGGACGCGGGCAGAGCCCGGTCCAGGATGAAGTAGTCGACCGTCTCCGACATGTCCTTGAAGACGCCATCGGGACTCGTGGAGTCGGTCAGGCGCGCGGTGATCCGGCCGGTGCAGACGAAGCGGCGCATCGTCTTGTCCGGTGCGGTCGTGCAGGTGGGGGTGAGCTGAGTGGCGGCGGCGAAGGAGGAGCGGACCGCCTCGGCCGAGGAGTCCCTCAACCGGTCGTTCGGGGTGAACGTGGTGTTCGGCACGAAGAGCTTGTCCACCTTGCCGATCTGTGCGTCCAGGAAGCTGTCGTACGCGCCCTGCAGCGCGGCGTCCTGGCCCAGGCGATTGCGCCAGGCGTCGAAGCCTGCCGGGTCGTTGGCGCGCAGATATCCGTACATCTCGCGCATCAACGACGGCCGCTCGGTCCACAGGAACTCGAAGAAGGTGCCCGCGTAGTCGTAGAAGCGGAAGCCGTCGCCGTCGTAGGTGGCGTGCAGCAACTGCTGGACGGACATGCGCGGTCCGCCGCCCGCCGTGTCTTCGATGACGCCCTGGACCAGCGACTTGCGGACGGCGATGCCGTCGTCTCGGGTGGCGCCGTCGAAGAACTCGGCCGTGCCCTCGTCCATCGCGGTGGTGCGATCCCCCTCGTACCAGGAGCCGTCCCCGAAGTAACCGGGAACCGCCCAGCGGCCGTTGAGGTAGTGCGTGTACTCGTGGCGGAAGAGCTCCTCAAGGGTGAGCGAGGAGTCCTGCGGAACGCGCCGTTGGTACGTGTAGAAGGTTGCGCCACGCTCGATGTAGATGCCGCCGTTGTTGGTGCCCATGCCGGTGAGCAGCGGGTGGTACGTCTCGTAGTCGGCGCGCGAGGCATAGAGCACGATGTTCAGCGAGGTGTTGGTGTCATCGGCCAGCGGTGCATCGGTGCCGAGGACGCGGTGGAATTGCGCCTTCACCTGCTTGCTCGCGTAGTAGAGCTGATCGACGGTGGCCCGGCTCAGTCCGGTACGTACCTTCAGGCCGCCATTGTCGTAGAAGTACGTGTTGGGGAAGATACGGCGCTCGATGTCCGCCTTGCACACCCCGTACTGCTTGCAGGCCTCGAAGGTGTTGAGCCAGCTCGCCACCTTGGCCCAGGGCTGGCTGCCCTCGCCGAAGTTGCGCGTCGTGACCGGCAGCAGTGCGCCCAGGCCCGCGACGGTTTCGGACTTCAGCGCGTCGATCTGGCCGAAGCGGCCGTACTCACCGAGCGCGTCCCGCACGACCCACTCGTTCGGCGTGCCCTTGAGGTGGATGTAGCCGGCGAACTTCTTGAAAGCGCCTCGGTAGGTCGCATTGCGGGCGACCAGCGTGCGGAAGGAGGTGTCGTTGTTGCCCGGGTAGATGCCCAGATAGTTGACGGAGAGCCCGGCGAGCGCGGCACCGCCCCACGCCGGGTCCTTGTAGGTGGTGGTGTGGTACTGGTCCATGGTGGCCAGCACCTTCTGGATCAGGCCCAGCTGGGAGTGGCGCAGGCCGGGGCCGCTGCCCGCGTAGAGCGCCTCGCGCAGGGTTTCGGCGTTGGTGCGCGTCACGTCGAAGGAGCGGGACGCCGTCCCGAAGGCATTGATGCCGCGGCGCATGGCTTCGGTGGTCGGGGCGTCGGTGACGTCGATCTCGGTGCGCGAGAAGTCGTGGTACACCACGGCGTGGAGATAGGTGAGCATCTCCAGCAGATGGCTGCCGTTCTTCCCGTTGTGGGCCGGGGCGAGCGTGGATATCCGGCGGGAGACGGCCTGGACGTGGGCATCGGACATGACCGGCGCGAGGCGGGCGTCCCAGGTCCAGATGAGGCCGCGCAGACAGCCGTCGGCGGTGACGGACGGATCGGCGAGGAAGTCGGCGAACTGATCCGGGGTGAGGCCGGTGACGCCGTCGAGGGTGCAGGGGACCGCGTTCGTGCCGGCCGCCGCCTTGGCCTTGCCCGTCGTACGGGGGCCGGGGACACGGCCCTCCGGCAACCCGCCGGGGGCGGGCGCGGTGCGGACCGTGGCCTTCGGCGCCCTGGCGAGGCGTTCCACCTCGTCGTGCGGGTCGTGGCGGTCAACGGGTCCGGCGGGGGCGGCGGTTCGCTGCGAGTGGACGGGCGCCGCCGAGACCTGGCCGAGCTGACCGAATGTGGCCAGCAGCGCCGCGGCTGCTGTCACTGCGGCGATTAAAGGTCTGCGTGCGTATCTGCGTCGAGACACCGATGTCTCCTGAGGGGGGTTTGGGGATGAAGTGCTGTGCCACAGGCGGCAGTTGAAGCGAGAGAACCCACTACCGCGCCATGTGATGCGTAACGTAGTAATGTGAAATTGCACAGCACAACCCCTGTGCACACCCCACTTCGCCGGACCTAGGACCGAAAGACAGGCCCTAGCCCCCAGGGAGACGAATTACATGACAGAACAGGCGCTCCGCACCGGGAGCCACGACATGACGCCTTCCGCAGACCTGCAGGCGTTCATGGCCCGCGACTGGGAACCCAGCCCGCTGCCCGGCGACCTCCTCCTGCCCGCCGCCCGGGTCACCCCTTCCCGCCGCGCCCGGCTGTCCGCCCGCTTCCCCGGTGAACGGCTGGTGATCCCGGCGGGTGAACTCCAGGTCCGTTCGAACGACTGCGACTACCGGTTCCGCCCGCACAGCGCATATGCCTGGCTGACCGGACTGACCGGCGAGGACCAGGCGGGACACGTACTGGTGCTGGAGCCGTCGGGGCCCGGCAGCCACGAGGCCGTGCTCCATGTCCGGCCACGCTCCCCGCGCGACGACAGCGAGGAGTTCTACCGGGACCGCCGCTACGGCGAGTTCTGGGTCGGCCGGCGCCCCGACCTCGGCGAGGCGGAGCGGATGACCGGCATCCGCTGCGAGCACCTGGATGCGTACGGAAAACTGCCTCCCGGCCGCGACCCGTCGCGCGACAGGGAACTCGCCTCCGCGCTGAGCGAACTGCGGCTGGTCAAGGACGCCTGGGAGGTGGACCAGCTCCAGCTCGCCGTCGACCACACCACGTCCGGTTTCGAGGATGTCGTGCGGGCGCTGCCGCGAGCCCTGACACATCCGCGCGGTGAGCGCTGGATCGAGGGGGTCTTCGGGCTGCGCGCCCGCGCCGAGGGCAACGGCACAGGTTACGACACCATCGCGGCATCCGGCGCGCACGCCTGCGTACTGCACTGGATACGCAACGACGGCCCGCTGGACGCGCGGGAGCTGTTGCTGCTCGATGCGGGCGTGGAGACCGACTCCCTCTACACCGCCGACATCACCCGCACTCTTCCGCTCTCCGGGCGCTTCTCGTCCGTTCAGCGGCAGGTGTACGAGCTGGTGCTGGCCGCCCAGGAGGCGGGGATGGCCGCACTCAGGCCCGGCGCGAGCTTCCGGGACTTCCACCGGGCAGGCATGCGGGTGATCTCCGAGGGACTGGCCGAGTGGGGAATTCTGAAGAGCCCGGAGGGCGATCTGCACCGGCGCTACACGCTCTGCAGCAGTGGCCACATGCTCGGACTCGATGTCCATGACTGCGCGCAGGCCCGGGTCGAGACCTATCTGGACGGCGTGCTGACGGAGGGCAGTGTGCTCACCGTGGAGCCGGGCCTGTACTTCCAGCCGGACGACGAGACGCTGCCGGCCGAGCTGCGGGGCATCGGAGTGCGGATCGAGGACGACCTGGTGATCACCGGGGATGGTGCCCGCCTGATGTCCGGCGCACTGCCGCGGACACCCGACGGAATCGAGTCCTGGATGGGCGCGCTCCTCGACGGCTGACCGCCGCCCCGCGGTGCGCGTCCGGCCGGGCCTGGGAGGACCTTGGCAGAGAAAATGCCATGTGACATATTACTCTCGTGCCCACAGGAAAATCGCCGGACATCGTCGTCATCGGGGCCGGGGTGATCGGCGCGGCCTGCGCCTACTACGCCGCTCGGTCCGGCCTCTCCGTCACCGTGATCGACCGCGGCCCCGTCGCGGGCGGCACGACCGGTGCGGGTGAGGGCAATCTGCTGGTCTCCGACAAGGAGCCCGGCCCCGAACTCGAACTGGCGCTGCTGTCCGCCTCGCTGTGGCGGGAGCTCGCCGAAGCGCTGCCGCCGGACATCGAGTTCGAGGCGAAGGGCGGACTCGTCGTCGCCTCCGACGAAACCCGGCTGACCGCGCTGCGGGAGTTCGCCGCGGCGCAGTCGGCCGCCGGGGTGAAAGCGCTGGAGGTACCGGGCGACTCGTTGCACGAACTGGAGCCGCACCTCGCTCCGGGCCTGCCGGGAGCGTTCCACTATCCGCAGGACGCACAGGTCCAGCCCGCGCTCGCCGCGGCCCACCTGCTGCACGCCTCCGGCGCCGAAGTGCGGCTCGGCGAGGAGGTCACCGGGATCCTCACCGGCTCCTCGGGCGAGATTCGCGGTGTGCGGACCGCCTCCGGTGAGCTGCACACACCCCATGTGGTCAACGCGGCGGGCACCTGGGGCGGTGCAGTGGCCGGCCTGGCCGGCGTCTCACTCCCCGTCCTGCCGCGGCGCGGATTCGTACTCGTCACGGAGCCTCTGCCGCGCCTGGTGCGGCACAAGGTGTACGCGGCGGACTATGTGGCCGATGTGGCCAGCGGCTCGGCCGAGCTGCAGACCTCGGCCGTGGTCGAGGGCACCCCGGCGGGCCCGGTCCTGATCGGAGCGAGCCGCGAGCGGGTCGGCTTCGACCGTTCGCTCTCGGTGGAGGTACTGCGTCGGCTGGCCGCGCAAGCGACCACGCTCTTCCCGGTGCTCGCCGGGGTATCCGCGATGCGCACGTACGCGGGCTTCCGCCCGTACCTGCCGGACCACCTCCCCGCCATCGGTCCGGACCCCAGGGCTCCGGGCCTGTTCCACGCCTGCGGGCACGAAGGCGCGGGCATCGGCCTGGCTCCGGCCACGGGCCTGCTCGTCGCCGGCATGCTGAGGGGCAGCGAACTCCCGTTGCGGGCAGAGCCGTTCGCGCCGGACCGCTTCGAGGACCAGCGGTGACCGAAGACCCGTCACGGCAAGGAAGGAACAGCATGCCCACCCCCGCGGAACTCGTCCACGCCACTGGGCAGTCCTCGTTCGAGATCACGATGGACGGGCGCCCCCTGACCGCCCTGCCGGGACAGTCCGTCGCCGCCGCGCTGTGGGGCGCGGGCATCCTCGCCTGGCGGACCACCCGGGTCGGGGGCCGTCCGCGCGGCGCGTTCTGCGGGATCGGGCAGTGTTACGACTGCCTCGCCACCATCAACGGGCAGCCGAACCGGCGGGCCTGTCTGGTGCCGGCCCGGCCCGGCGACGCCGTCACCACTCAGGAAGGGCACGGCCGTGGCTGACCCGTACGACCTCGCGGTGATCGGCGCCGGGGCCGGCGGGCTCGCGGGCGCCGTGACCGCTGCCGAACTGGGTTTGCGTGTTGCCCTGCTGGACGCGGAGGCCCGGACGGGCGGGCAGTTCTACCGGCATCCCGACCCCGGGCTCGGCGCCGCGCGCCCCGAGAAGCTGCACCACGACTGGGCGGCGTTCACCCGGTTGCGGCGGCGGCTCGGGGACAGCGGCGCCGACCATCTCGCCGGGCACCATGTCTGGACGGTGACCCGCGGGCGGGAACTGTGGGACGTGCACGCAGTGACCGGGGACGACGGCGCCGATGAGCGGCCCGTACGGGTGCGCGCCCGCGCCGTACTGCTCGCCACCGGGGCCTATGAGCGGCAACTCCCCTTCCCCGGCTGGACGTTGCCCGGCGTGGTGGGCGCCGGTGGGGCCCAGGCCATGCTGAAGGCGGGTCTTGTCCTGCCCGGCAGGCGCATCGTCGTGGCCGGGAGCGGGCCACTGCTGCTCGCCGTCGCCTCCTCACTGGCCGCCGCGGGAGCGCGCGTACCGGAGGTGGTGGAGGCGTCCGGATATCTCGGATACGCACGCCGGCCACGCGCCCTCGCCACCAACCCGGGCAAGCTCAAGGAAGCCGCCGTCCATGGGGCGGCCCTGCTGCGCCACGGGGTCCGGGTGCGCACCCACAGCGCGGTCACCCAGGTGCACGGCACCGACCGCGTGGAGGGCGTCACGGTCTCCCGGCTCGACCGCGACTGGCGGCCGCTGCCCGGCACGGGCCGCCGGATCGCGTGCGACGCACTCGCCGTGGGACACGGGCTCGTGCCGCGGATCGAACTGGCCACCGGCCTCGGCTGCGCCGTCCGGCGTACGCCGGACGGCACCTTCGCCCTCGCGCTGGACGAGTACCAGGAGACCTCGGTGCCCGGCGTCTGGGCCGCGGGTGAGACCGGAGGCATCGGCGGCGCTCTCCTGGCGCTGGCCGAGGGGGAGCTGGCGGCCCGGGCGATCGCCGCACGGCTGCGTGGCACACCGGGCGTCAGTGACACGCTGCGCCGCCGCCGGACCCGGATGCGGGCCTTCGCCGACGCGATGGGCGCCGCACACGCGCCCGGCCCGGGCTGGCTCGAATGGCTCACCGACGACACCGAGGTCTGCCGCTGCGAGGAGGTCACCGCGGGTCGGATCCGCGCGGCCGTGGACGACCTCGGCGCCCGGGACGCGCGCAGCGTGAAGCTCATGACGCGCGCGGGCATGGGCTGGTGCCAGGGCCGCATGTGCGGCCAGGCCGTGACGTGCCTCGCAGGCGGGACCGACTCCCCCGAACGCCGCCCGCTCGCCACTCCGGTCCCGCTCGGTGTGCTGGCCGAGCTCGACCCCGCCGATTGAACCGCCGATACGGAGCCTTGCACGCTCCGTATCGGCATTAATAAAATGTCACACCTTACGGAAAGGCTCCTTCATGACCTCAAGCTCCTGGAACATCGCCCGCCCTTGGCGCGGGATCATGGTCGCCACCGCGCTGCCCCTGCGTGACGACCTGTCCGTCGACTACGACGCGTACGCCGAGCATGTCGCCTGGCTGATCGAGAACGGCTGCGACGGCGTCGTGCCGAACGGTTCGCTCGGCGAGTACCAGACCCTCACCGACGAGGAGCGGGCCCGGGTGGTCCGTACCGCCGTCGAGGCGGCGGGCGACGGCGCGCGGGTGATGCCCGGTGTCGCCGCCTACGGCAGCGCCGAGGCCCGCCGCTGGGCCGAGCAGGCCGCCGAAGCCGGCTGCGGCTCGGTCCTGCTGCTGCCCCCGAACGCCTACCGCGCCGACGAGCAGGCCGTCCGCGCCCACTACGCCCAGACCGCCAAGGCCGGGGTGCCGGTCGTCGCGTACAACAACCCCATCGACACCAAGGTGGATCTGACACCCGCGCTGCTGGCCGAGCTGCACGCCGCCGGGCACATCGTCGCGGTCAAGGAATTCACCGGCGATGTCCGCCGGGCCTACGAGATCGCCGAACTCGCCCCGGAACTCGACCTGCTCATCGGCGCGGACGACGTCCTGCTGGAGCTTGCCCTGGCCGGCGCGGTCGGCTGGATCGCCGGCTACCCCAACGCCTTCCCCGCCAGCTGCGCCGAGCTCTACCACGCCGCCGTCGCCGGCGACCTCGACACCGCCCTGCCGCTCTACAGGTCCCTGCACTCACTGCTGCGCTGGGACTCCAAGGTCGAGTTCGTCCAGTCCATCAAGCTGTCCATGGACATCGCCGGCCGCCGTGGCGGCCCGGTCCGCCCGCCGCGCGTTCCGCTCACGGGAGAGATCGAGGCCGGAGTCCGGGCCGCCACCGAAAAGGCCGTCGCCGACGGCCACCACTGACCACGGGAGCCCACGCATGCGTACCCGCCACGTCTTCCACGCCGTCGACTCCCACACCGAGGGCATGCCGACCCGCGTCATCACCGGCGGCGTCGGCGTCATCCCAGGCGCCACCATGGCCGATCGACGGCTGCACTTCATCGAGCACCTGGACCACATCCGCACGCTGCTGATGTACGAGCCGCGCGGCCACGCCTCCATGAGCGGCGCGATCCTCCAGCCGTCCACGCGCCCCGACGCCGACTACGGCGTTCTCTACATCGAGGTCTCCGGACTGCTGCCGATGTGCGGACACGGCACCATCGGCGTCGCCACCGTTCTGGTGGAGACCGGCATGGTGCCCGTGACCGAGCCGGTCACCACGGTCCGCCTGGATACTCCGGCCGGTCTGGTCTCCGTCGACGTACGCGTCGAGGACGGCGCGGCAAAGTCCGTCACGTTCACCAATGTGCCTTCCTTCAGCGTCGGCCTGGACCGCACGGTGGAGGTGCCGGGGTACGGGAAGGTGACCTACGACCTCGCATTCGGCGGCAACTTCTACGCCTTCGTCGAACTCGACGAGCTGGGTCTGCCCTTCGACCGGGACCGCAAGGACGATCTGCTGGCCGCCGGACTGGCGATCATGGAAGCCATCAACGCCACCGACCGACCGGTCCACCCGGAGAAGCCGGAGATCGGCGGCGTCAAGCACGTCTACCTCGCAGCACCAGGCTCGAACGCGCGCCGTTCCCGGCACGCCATGGCCATCCACCCGGGCTGGTTCGACCGTTCCCCCTGCGGGACCGGCACTTCCGCCCGGATGGCACAGCTGCACGCCCGCGGCCTGCTGGCGCTGCACCACGACTTCGTCAACGAGTCCTTCATTGGTACGGAGTTCACCGGCCGGCTGGTGGAGGAGACCACCGTGGGCGGACTGCCCGCCGTGGTGCCCACGATCACCGGCCGCGCCTGGATCACCGGCACCGCCCAGTACTTCCTCGATCCGGACGACCCCTTCCCCGGAGGCTTCCTGCTGTGACCACCGTCGTCTCCCACAATCCGGCGGAGCCCTCGGACCTCGTCGTCGAGGCTCCGGCCGCCGGCGCCTTCGCCGCCGCCGAAGTGGTGGAACGGACCCGCACCGCCCAGCCCGGCTGGCTGCTGGGCGGGGCGGCCGCCCGGTCCGCCGCGCTCACGGCGATCGCCGGGGCGATCGAGGCCGCGGCCGACGAACTCAGCGCGCTGGCCGTACGTGAAGTGGGCAAGCCGGTCACCGAGGCGCGCGCCGAGGTGGCGCGGACCGCCGCGATCTGGCGGTACTACGCCCAACTGCCGTACGACCCGGTCGGCGAGGTCCACGAGCCCGCGGCCGGCCCCGGGCTGCTGCTCACCCGCCGCCGCCCGCACGGGGTCGCCGGGCTCATCACGCCCTGGAACTTCCCGTACGCGATTCCCAGCTGGAAGGCGGCCCCCGCGCTGGCCGCGGGCAATGCCGTCGTCCTCAAGCCCGCGCCCGAGGCCACCGCCTGCGCCCTGCGCCTGGCCGAACTGATCCAACAGCCCCTGCCCAAGGGCGTGTTCACGGTGGTGACCGGCGGGGCGACCGAGGGCCGTGCCGTCGCCTCCACCGCCGACGTGGTGTCCTTCACCGGCTCCACGGTCACCGGCGGCGCGGTGGTGCGCGCCGCGACGTGGCGGGGCATACCGGTGCAGGCCGAGATGGGCGGCCTCAACGCCGCGATCGTGCTGCCCGACGCCGACATCGCCGCGGCAGCCGGGCAGATCGCCGCCGCGATCGCCGGATACGCCGGGCAGAAGTGCACGGCCACCAGCCGGGTGATCGCGGTCGGCGCCGCCCTCGGCCCACTGCGTGAGGCCCTGTCCGAGGCGCTGCGCGCCCTGCCGGTGGGCGATCCCGGCGAGCCCGCGACCGTCTGCGGCCCGCTCATCTCTTCGGCCGCACGCGACCGCCTCCTCAGATCCTGGGAGTCCGCTTCGGTACTCGCGGGAGGAACCGTGTCCGATGCCCCTGGCTGGTACGCGGCCCCGACCCTGGTCGAGAAGGTCCCTGTCGGCCACACCCTGCTGCGCGAGGAGGTCTTCGGCCCGGTGGCCGCCCTGCTGCCTGCCCAGGATCTGGCACATGCCGTACGGATCACCAATTCCGTCCCGTACGGCCTGGTCACCTCGGTGCACACGGCGGACCTGGACACTGCGTTGTACGGGCTCGACCAGCTCGACACGGGCATGATCCGGATGAATGCGCCGTCCACCGGCGTCGACTTCCATCTGCCTTTCGGCGGCGCCAAGGCCTCCAGCCACGGGCCGCGCGAACAGGGCCGCGCGGCCCTGGAGTTCTATTCCACCGGCCGCACTTATACCCTCGCACCTGCGAAAACAACGTGACATTGTACGCTGGTGCTCCGAGGCGGCACGGAGGGGAACACCATGGGGCATCTGAAGCGCAATCTGGTCACGGCCCGGGAGCGGCTGCGCGACCAGGTGGCCCACGCCCTGCGGGCCGCGCTCATCTCCGGCGAACTCCGCCCCGGCGAGGTCTACTCCGCGCCGGGGCTCGCGGAGGACTTCGGCATCTCCGCAACGCCGGTGCGCGAGGCGATGCTCGACCTCGCCCGCGAGGGTCTGGTCGAGCCCGTACGGAACAAGGGCTTCCGGATCACCGAGGTCAATGAGCGCGATCTCGACCAGTACACCGAGATCCGCACCCTGATCGAGGTCCCGATGATCGGCCGGATCACCCGCAGCGCCTCCCGCGAGGACCTGGAAGCGCTCCGGCCGGTGGCCGAGGAGATCGTCCGCGCAGCCCGCGAGCACGACCTCATCGGCTATCTGGAGGCCGACCGCCAGTTCCATCTCAGCCTGCTCGGTCTCACGGGCAACGAGCGCCTCGTCGAGACCGTCGGCGATCTGCGCAAGCGCTCGCGCCTCTACGGGCTGACGACGCTGGACGAGCGCGACCAGCTGCTGCCGTCCGCCGAAGAGCACCTGGAGCTCCTCGATCTGATGCTGGCCGGTGACGCCAAGGGCGCCGAGGCCTGTATGACCCGGCATCTGGGCCATGTGCGCTCACTGTGGGCGGAGGGCCTCAAGGACGCCGAGACCCCGGCGGGGCGCCGCCCCAAGCGCGGCCGGGCCGCCGCAGGCTGACGGCCGCTCGGCGCCCCAGGCACAGGCGCGCCCTCGCGCCATCACCTTTCCGCTGGACCACTCGACCAGCGCGACGCCGGCCGCAGCACGCCGGTCACCTCCCGTGCCGCGGCCCGCTTCGAGCTGCGACCCGCTTCGAGCCGTCGCTTCAGACAGGCAGTGCAAAGTAGCTGCCCTCCCGAGCCACAAAATCTATCGTGGCCAACATAGACATTGCATGCCCTCATGGTTAGAGTTTCTCTCGTAGCCGACGAAGTCAGCGATACGCGGCAGAGACGAACTGGCGCGAGCAGTACACGGCACGGCAATGGAGTCGCGGGGCCAGGAAAGCAAGAGGGCCTCGGGGCTGATGGCCGGGCCGGGCGGCCTCGGGGCCGCCGTGCAGCACCGCATGTTCAGATCAATGCAACCCGTAGAACAGAGAGGAGCAGACGCCATCAGGATCGCCCGGGCGAGGATCCAGTTCGCTCGGGTACCGCAGGCCCCGATTGGAAGGTGGTCCCCGGTCACGCATCCTCGATACCCGCACTGCCGACCTCAAGGACGGACAAGCGGAATACGAAAGCCAGCGCAGAGCGCCGGCAGATGGTGTTGATACCCCTCGGGGCCCCGGTGTGTATGCACCGGGGCCCCTCGACGCGTTCAAGAAAGAGGTGCAAATGCCCCAAGAGAACCCACCGCAGGCCACCGATCGATTCGACGATGACGACTTCCCCGCCTACACCATGGGTCGCGCCGCCGAGATGATCGGTGCTACGCCTGGCTTCCTCCGAGCCGTCGGCGAAGCCCGGCTGATCACCCCCCTGCGGTCCGAGGGCGGCCACCGCCGCTACTCCCGCTACCAGCTGCGCATCGCCGCTCGCGCACGCGAGCTCGTCGACGGCGGCACGCCGATCGACGCCGCCTGCCGCATCGTCATCCTGGAAGACCAGCTCGAGGAAGCCCTGCGACTCAACGAGGAACTGCGCCAGACCTCAGACTCGAACGGGGCCACCGACTCCTGATCGACGCCCGACCGACTCCCGAGGGACGGCCAACCTCACTCCCCGTTCCGCCCAGAGGCGCTCCCCGCACTCGAATATCTAGTGCCGCAGGCGCAGATATTCGAGTAATGCGCGATGAGGGTTTATGGCGCGACGGGCGGAGTGATATTACTCGCCGCGCCCGGCTGCTTGCGCCGTGCTATCGTTATGTCTCAGTTGCAGTTGTGGTTCCCAAAAGACTTCAAGTGCTCGTGCCGGCTTATACGCCGGAGCGTGCACTTCTTTATTTCCGGTGTTTCCGGACGGGGCAATCATCGCGGCGACACGGAGCTCGCACAGTGCGGGCTCCGGGCACTGCCCCGAAGGAGATATGACATGGCTACTGGCACCGTCAAGTGGTTCAACGCGGAAAAGGGTTTCGGCTTCATCGAGCAGGATGGCGGCGGCGCTGACGTGTTCGCCCACTACTCGAACATCGCCACCCAGGGCTTCCGCGAGCTGCAGGAAGGCCAGAAGGTGAACTTCGACGTCACGCAGGGCCAGAAGGGCCCGCAGGCTGAGAACATCGTTCCTGCCTGACACACGACGCAGCTGGGGCCCGCACCTTGGGGTGCGGGCCCCAGCTCGTTGCTTTTCCGGGTTTTGACCAAGGCCGCGGCTTCACCCGCGGCACGGAGCAATACGTTCCACTCCGTCCCGCGGGCAGTCCGCCCACGGCTCCCGACGGACATACAGGTCCCCCGTTCCCCATGATTCGGCATCCCAGCCGCTTCGGCGCATGTCAGTCATTTTGACGCGTCGGCCCCGACCCTTTTCAGGCCGCGGCCGGACTTCGTCTTCGTATTTTTTCGGCTCGTTCTTGCGATTTTCTGTGCCGCTCATTGCTGCCGAGAATCCCTCGATACGCGCCACATCGAGGAAGGTTCTGCATGAACCGCACAGCTCGCACGAACGACCGCTACTCCCGCACCCGCAAGGGCGGCAATGCAGGTTCCGGCAGAAGCGGCGGCTTCCGCTCGCAGTCGCAGGGACGCAACGGCGCTCCCGCGCGCTCGGCTGCCCCCAGCCGCTCCGGCGGATACGGGCGTCGTCCCGCAGCGCGCCAGGGAGAATTCGCGCTGCCCGTCACCATCACCCCGGCACTGCCCGCCGTCACCGCCTTCGCCGAACTGGACATGCCCGCTCCCCTGCTGGCCGAGCTCCGCACCCAGGGGGTGACCGTGCCGTTCCCGATCCAGGCGGCAACCCTGCCGAACACGCTGGCCGGCCGCGACGTTCTGGGCCGCGGGCGCACCGGCTCCGGAAAGACCCTCGCCTTCGGCCTGGCCCTGCTGGCCCGCACCGAGGGCAAGCGCGCCGAGCCCCGGCAGCCGCTGGCTCTGGTCCTGGTTCCCACCCGGGAACTGGCCCAGCAGGTCACCGATGCGCTCACCCCGTACGCCAGGTCGCTGAAGCTGCGCCTGGCCACTGTGGTCGGCGGTATGTCCATCGGCCGTCAGGCCGGCGCCCTGCGCGGCGGGGCCGAGATCGTCGTGGCGACTCCTGGCCGGCTCAAGGACCTCATCGAGCGCGGCGACTGCCGCCTGGACCGCGTCGGCATCACCGTCCTGGACGAAGCCGACCAGATGGCCGACATGGGCTTCATGCCCCAGGTCACCGAACTGCTCGACCAGGTACGCCCCGAGGGCCAGCGGATGCTCTTCTCCGCCACCCTCGACCGCAACGTCGACCTGCTGGTCCGCCGCTACCTGCACGACCCGGTGGTCCACTCGGTCGACCCGTCAGCGGGCGCGGTCACCACGATGGAGCACCACGTACTGCACGTCCACGGCGCCGACAAGTACGCCACCACCACCGAGATCGCCGCCCGCGACGGCCGGGTGATCATGTTCCTGGACACCAAGCACGCGGTGGACCAGCTCACCAAGCACCTGCTGAACAGCGGCGTACGGGCCGCGGCACTGCACGGCGGCAAGTCGCAGCCCCAGCGCAACCGCACCCTTGCGCAGTTCAAGACCGGCCATGTCACGGCGCTGGTGGCCACCAATGTCGCGGCCCGAGGCATCCATGTCGACAACCTCGACCTCGTCGTCAACGTCGACCCGCCCAGCGACCACAAGGACTATCTGCACCGCGGCGGCCGCACCGCCCGCGCCGGCGAGTCCGGCAGCGTCGTCACCCTGGTCCTGCCCAACCAGCGCCGCGACATGACCCGACTGCTGGCCGATGCCGGCATCACCCCGCAGACCACCCAGGTGCGCTCCGGCGAGGCCGAACTGAGCCGTATCACCGGCGCCCAGGCGCCCTCGGGTGTTCCCGTCACCATCACCGCACCGGTGGTGGAGAAGACACAGCGCGGCGCCTCCTCGTCCCGCGGCCGGCGCAGCCGTCCCGCTCAGACCCGCCGCTCCCCCGCTGCGTCCCAGGGACGGTCCGGTACCTCGCAGCGCCAGTCCTCGTTCCGAAGCGCCGCATGAAGTCGCAGCCCTCGTGGTCGTGAACCGGTCCACTGATCCACCGAACACGGAAGGTGTCCATTGACGCTGCTTCTCCCTCAGCCACGGCAGACGGACCGCATCGGCCTGACTGCCGCCGACGTCATGACTTCCCACGGACCGCAGGTCGGCGATGACATGATCGTCGACGTCGCCCTGTCCGTCCTCATCGGCGCGGGCGTGGGCCATGTGATCGTGCGCGGCGACGACGACCGCTGTGCCGGTCTGGTCTCCCGGGCCCAGCTCACCGCGTACCGCAGTGGCTCCTGGTACTCCGAGGACACACGGTTGCGGGACATCGTCCACGACCGGGGACCGTTCACTCTGCCGGAAACGTCCCTGCCCGAAGCGGAATACGCCATGCGGGCCCGGGACCTCGGCGCCTCGCCCGTCGTCGACGAGGACGGGTACATCCTCGGCGTCCTCGCCCTCACCCGCTGAACTGCCCGTGGCGGGCACTCCGTGTCCGCCCTTCCCTCCAACCTTGTTGAGGCATCATGCGCTGCGTCATCGCCCGTTTCCCCTTCGACCTGGTCAAGAGTGACGTGCAGCAGTCGATGAAGGGCATCAAGCCCGAACCCGTCACGGGTGAGTCCGTGACCATCGGCCGCCGGACCTACCCCGTCAAGCAGGTGGGCGAAGTGATCACCGGACAGGATCGCCGCGACTTCACCGCAGGCGAGGTGACCAGGGCACTCACCCGCCTCGGTTTCACCTGCCACACCGCCCCCGCGCTCGCCCATGCACCCGTCCTCAGCCCGCTCGAGACTGCGTCGGCGCAGCTCGGAACAGCGGCAATTATGTGACGGGACCCTTATGTGGCGCCCGCATGACGCATGTTCACCGTCGTTCACGACGCCGAACAGGCTGCCTCGCCCCTGGCACACAACAGGGGCCGAGGGGCGCGCAGTCATCACTCCCCTGTCCGGATGCGTCTCTCAGCCGGGGCGCTGCCCATCGGTGGGCAGTCGTCCGTGCTCGTCGGCCGTGTCGCTCGCGGCCAGTTCGGCCTCCAGTCCGCTGATGCGCTCCTGCAGGGTCAGCACCCGGCGGACGCCGACGAGCGTGAGTCCCTCGTCGATCAGCTTTATCGCCTCGGACACCTGACCGATCTCCCGGCGGGAGTAGCGGCGCTGCCCTCCCGCCGACCGGGCGGGAGCGACCACGCCGTGCTCGTCCAAGCGCCGCAGGAAGGCGATGCGGACCTTCAGCATGTCCGCGACCTGGCCGATGGTGTAGAGCGCGGCATCGGCGTCGTCGATGGGTAGCCCGCCCATCCGGTCCTCCTTCTACAGGCTGCGGCGCCCTACAGGCTGCGGTACCGCCCGTCCGCGACGATCTGGTTCACCGCGTCACCGGGCGCTCTTTGCTTCCGGGCGATGAACCGGCCTGCGGTTCGGCTACCGCCACTTCGGCGGGGCGCAGCAGGTGGTCGCCGACGCGGTATCCCAGGCGGAGGATCTCGGTGCAGGTGGGGTACTCGACCTGGTCGCTGGAGGTGTACGAGACGGCCTCGTGCACGACCGGGTCGAAGGGGTCGCCCGCAGTGCCGAAGGATTCCAGTCCGAGCGTCGCCAGTTCGGCCTCCAGCGCCTGCGCCACGCGCTCGAAGCCGCCCGGTCACCTCTCCCAGTTCAGTGGCCTCGGAGAGGGCGTCGAGCACAGGCAGGAGCCGGCCGAGCACGTTGGCCACGGCGATCTCGCGGACCGCGAGGCGATCGCGGCGTACCCGCTTGCGGTAGTTGTCGTATTCGGCCTTCAGCCACTGCAGGTCTGCCGTGCGTTCCCGCAGTTCCGTCTGGAGCCCGGACTCATGAGGTGGCGGCTCGGCGGCGGCCCGGTCACCGCGGCCGGGCGTCGCACCAACGGCCGGCTCGTCGCCGCCGGCGGCCCGGGTCGGGAGGGTGGCCGAGTTGTGTGGTGACCTGTCCCCGACGATCTCCAGCGGTGGGGCAGAGAGGCCTGGGACGTCAGTGGGACGCTTCATCCTGTGCTTCCCTCCTGCTTGTCCTCATCGACGATCTCCGCGTCGACGACCTCCTCCTCGCCGTCGGCAGCCGTACCCGACCCGGACTGGCCCGTGTCGCCGGTGGCACTGCCGGGGCTTTGGGCCTGCGCGTTGGCATACATCGCCTGGCCGAGCTTCTGGCTGACCGCCGCGAGCTTCTCGGTGGCGGTGCGGATCTCGGCGGTGTCCTCGCCCTTGAGCTTCTCCTTCAGCTCGCCGACCGCGGTCTCGACCTCGGTCTTCACCTCGCCGGGAACCTTGTCCTCGTTGTCCTTGAGGAACTTCTCGGTCTGGTAGACGAGCTGCTCGCCCTGGTTGCGGGACTCCGCGGCCTCACGCCTGCGGCGGTCCTCATCCGCGTGCCGCTCGGCCTCGCGGGCCATGCGGTCGATGTCGTCCTTCGGCAGCGAGGAGCCGCCGGTGACGGTCATCTTCTGCTCCTTGCCCGTGCCCAGGTCCTTCGCGGTCACGTGCATGATGCCGTTGGCGTCGATGTCGAAGGCGACCTCGATCTGCGGGACCCCGCGGGGGGCCGGCGGCAGACCGGTCAGCTCGAACATCCCGAGCTTCTTGTTGTACGCCGCGATCTCGCGCTCGCCCTGGTAGACCTGGATCTGCACGGACGGCTGGTTGTCCTCGGCCGTGGTGAAGATCTCGGACCGCTTGGTCGGGATCGTGGTGTTGCGCTCGATCAGCTTGGTCATGATGCCGCCCTTGGTCTCGATACCGAGGGACAGCGGGGTCACGTCGAGGAGCAGGACGTCCTTGACCTCACCCTTGAGGACACCGGCCTGGAGGGCGGCGCCGATGGCGACGACCTCGTCGGGGTTCACACCCTTGTTGGCGTCCTTGCCGCCGGTCAGCTCCTTGACGAGCTCGGCGACCGCGGGCATACGGGTGGAGCCGCCGACCAGGACCACGTGGTCGATCTCGGACAGCTGGATGCCGGCGTCCTTGACGGCGTTGTGGAACGGGGTCTTGCAGCGCTCCAGGAGGTCCGCGGTGAGCTGCTGGAACTGGGCGCGCGTGAGCTTCTCGTCCAGGTGCAGCGGGCCCTCGGCGGAGGCCGTGATGTACGGCAGGTTGATCGTGGTCTCGGTTGTGGCCGAGAGCTCGATCTTGGCCTTCTCGGCGGCTTCACGCAGCCGCTGCGTGGCCATCTTGTCCTTGGTCAGGTCGATGCCGTGCGCGTTCTTGAACTGCTTGGCCAGATGATCCACGATCCGCTGGTCCCAGTCGTCGCCGCCCAGGTGTGTGTCGCCGTTGGTGGCCTTCACCTCGACGACGCCGTCGCCGATCTCCAGCAGCGAGACGTCGAAGGTGCCGCCACCGAGGTCGAAGACGAGGATCGTCTGGTCGTCCTTGTCGAGGCCGTAGGCCAGGGCTGCCGCAGTCGGCTCGTTGATGATCCGCAGCACCTTCAGGCCCGCGATCTCGCCGGCTTCCTTGGTGGCGGTGCGCTGGGAGTCGTTGAAGTACGCCGGGACGGTGATGACGGCGTCCGTCACGTCCTCGCCCAGGTAGGCCTCGGCATCGCGCTTGAGTTTCTGCAGCACTCGTGCGGAGATCTCCTGTGCCGTGTAGCGCTTGCCGTCGATGTCGCCGCTGTCGGGAAAACGCCAGTCCGCCTCACCCACGTGGCGCTTGACCGACCGCGCGGTGCGCTCGATGTTGGTGACCGCCTGACGCTTCGCAACCTCACCCACGAGCACGTCGCCGTTCTTCGCGAACCCGACCACCGACGGGGTGGTCCGGGCACCCTCGGTGTTGGTGATGACCGTGGGATCGCCGCCCTCCAGGACGCAGACCACCGAGTTCGTCGTTCCGAGGTCGATACCTACTGCTCGTGCCATGGTCTCACCTGCCGATATGGAGCAAATCTCCCTGTAAACCGGCATAGAACGTCATGGCGAGCCTGTCAAGATGCTCCACTTCGAGGCATATAGGCGATATGTGGCCCTACCACTGCGGGGAGCGTACAGCGGGGCGACCGACCGGCAGTGGACGCGGTCCGGACTACGGACGGGATTGCGGCGAGTTTCTGGACCGTTGCTTCGGATATCGCAACAACGGCATGAAACGGGTGACGCATGCACTCGACCCAAACCATCTTCGATTGCATGGTCATCATCCGATTTCGTCTGGTGATTCCGTACCAGTGACGCGATCGGCCATGGAAGTCGCACAACGTATACTCAGAGGCAAGTACGGATTCCGTAGGTAAATGGCCGTTGACGTTGCGGTTTTCGCAGGGTTGCATGACGCCCCGGGAGCAGGTACCACCCAACACACAGCCGCCGGAGGCGATAGCGCTCCCCCTCGATACCCGTTGTACGAGTCGATCGGAACCACCACTCCATGACCGAGACGCTTCGCACCCCCGCCCCCGCAGTCCCCGAAGTCCCCGTGGCGGTGGATGACAGCACTCCCCAGAAGCTCAAGCGTTCCATCGGTGTCGTGGGCGGCACCCTGCTCACGCTGTCCTGCGTGACCCCCGCCTCCACGCTCTTCGTCGTTGTTCCCGACCTGTTCTCCAGCCTCGGAACGGCGACCGCGCTCACCATCGCGATCGGCTCCCTGCTCTGTATCGCCGTCGCCTTCTGTTACTCGGAGCTCGGCACCCTCGTCCCGAGTGCCGGCGGCGAGTACGCCATGGTGTCGACCATGGCCGGCCGGCTCGCGGGCTGGCTCGTCTTCGTGCTGTCCCTCCTCGTCGTGATGATCGTGCCGCCGGTGATCGCCATGGGCACAGCGGACTACCTCGCCCCGGTCATCCACCTCAACCCCTCGTACGCCGGCGCCGGTGTGATGCTGCTCGCCACCCTGGCAGGCCTGCTCGATCTGCGGGCCAACGCCTGGATCACCGGCGTCTTCCTGGTACTCGAAGTGATCGCCGCGGCCGTCGTCGCCGTCCTCGGGTTCGCGCACTCCCAGCGCGGCGCGGGCAGCCTCGTCGACCTGACGGTGGCCGGTTCCCAAGGGAAGGCCGACCCGGTCACGGCGATGCTGATCGTCTCGGGGCTGGCCATCGCGCTCTTCGTCACGCAGGGCTTCTCCACCGCCGTCTACCTCTCCGAGGAACTGGACAACCCCCGCCGCAACGTCGCCCGCACCGTCCTCACCACCCTCGCCATCTCCACAGTGATCATCCTGGTACCGGTCATCGCCATCACCATGGGCGCCTCCGACCTCCAGGCCCTCACGAGCGGGGACATCAGCGGCATGGTCACCGCGTGGAGCAACTCCGCCGTCGGCACCTTCGTCAGCCTCTGCGTGGCACTCGCGATCATCAACGCGGGCATCGTCATGGTCATCCAGAACTCCCGCGTCCTGTTCGCCTCCGCCCGCGACAAGGCCTGGCCGCAGCCCGTGAACAACGCGCTCGCGAAGCTCGGCCGCTTCGGCTCCCCGTGGGTCGCCACGCTCCTCGTGGGCGTGCCCGGAGCGCTCCTGTGCTTCGTGAACCTGGACACGCTCTACGGCGTCACCGGCGTCTCCGTCACCGGCATGTACCTCCTGGTCGCCGTGGCCGCGCTGCTCGCCCGCCGCGGCTCGCACGCCCACCAGCCCGCCTGGCGGATGCCGCTGTGGCCCGCCATGCCCGTGCTGCTGATCGCCGTGCTCGCGTACATCCTCAGCCAGCAGGAGGTGACCTACCTGCTCTGGACCGGAGGGATCACGGCCGTCGCCACCCTGTACTGGGTCGGCTACCTGCGGCCGCGCCGTGCGACGAGGTGGCTGGTCTCCATCCCTGAGGACGCACAGGCTTGATGCTTGTCGGCCGACGAAATCCCGGTATCCAGTGGGGTCAGCCTCGCCCAGGAGACCTTCGGTGCAGTCCGCGCCCGAGAAGCTGCCCGGGCCGGACGTCGCAGGCGCCCGCGTCGCGTTCCATGCCCACCCTCCTCAACTGAGCACCGCGCGTGCGCTGTTCAGGTCTCCTGGCAAGGCGCTGCACGCACGGGGGTTCCACCAGCGTCTCGGGCCAAATGCTCGCACGGGGCATCCCATGACAGATGCCGTGACGGGATGCCGGCGAACAGCCTTCCCCTACGTTGCACCGCAGCGATCAAAGGCGCGGGGACCGTCGCAGGTGTAAGCAGAAGGTATGAGCGTTCGCCACGGTCTCACCCGTCTCGGCAGGTCCGGACGGTCGAGCCGTGGGTTGGTCGCCGTCCCGCTCGCGATCATCGTGGCGATCACTGTGCTCGACATCCACTCTCCGACGACCATCCACCTGGGGCCGTTCCTGGTCGCAGCGCCCGCGATCACCGCGTCATTCGCCGGGCCCGGGCTCACCGCCGCCATCGGAGCCGTCGCCGTCGCGGCCCAGATCGTCATCGGCCAGCTGCACGGCGGTCTGACGACACCGAACCACCAGGCGCAGATCGCCGCCCTCATCGTGATCTCCGCGTTCCTGACACTCTTTCGCTATGCGCTCGACCGGCACGAGCGAGCGCTGGGCCAGGTGCGGTCGGTAGCCCTCGCGGCGCAGCAGGTCCTGGTGCGGCCCCTTCCCCACCGGATCGGACCGCTGCGCATCGCCTCCGCGTACATCGCGGCCGAGGCCGAAGCGCAGATCGGCGGTGACCTGTACGCGGCGGTGCCCGCGCCTGGCGCGACCCGCCTGGTCATCGGCGACGTCCGCGGCAAGGGCCTGTCGGCCATCGGGGAGGCCGCGGGCCTGGTGGGCGCCTTCCGGGGGTCCGCCTACCGGAACCTTTCGCTGCCCGGCATCGTGGCGCACCTGGGAAATTCCGCGTACTGGAACACGACCCACCTCGCCAAGAACGACCCGGAATCCGAGGAGTCGTTCGTGACCGCCCTGGTGCTGGACGTCCATGACCACAGCCCCTCTGTCGCGATGGTGAACTGTGGGCATCCTCCGCCGTTGCTGCTGCGTGACGGGGGTGTCCAGACACTCGAGGTCAGCGAGCCCGCGCTCCCCTTGGGCCTCGGCGCCACATCGCCGAGCGACTACAAGGTCGAAACGTTCGTCTTCGAGCCCGGCGATCTCCTCCTGCTCTACACCGACGGGGTCATCGAGGCCCGAGACCACGCCGGCACCTTCTACCCACTGGCCGATCGGCTCGCCTCCTGGAACGCGGCCGACCCTCAGTCCCTGGTGCAGAACCTCCACGACGATCTGCTCCGGTACGCCGGCGGAAACCTGGGCGACGACGCGGCCATGGTCGCGATCGCAAAGTCCGCCTGAATTCCGGGGCCAATCCCCTCATCCCGGGTCGGCCGCTCATCCAGCGGCCACTTGCGCGCGCCCACCCGCCCCGCGCCGTCGGCGATTTCGCGGACGCGACGTGACGCTCTTCTTGGCAGCGCTCGGCCGAGCAGTCCGCGCGTGAAGGGCGATGCCAAGGCCTGCCTCGGACGTCACTGACAGGTTTACCAAACAGCAACCAAAGCCATCGTAGAAACTTCCCCTCAGCCTCTTGAAGGATCGTTGAACAATTCCTACGTTGTTCATCACACACGACGGAGCCGTCGGTGGTGCAACACAGCGGACGTGCCTCATGAACGCAGGGCATGGGCGCATCGGTATTTCCGCTGACAGCGGCTCCGCAGACGTCAACGACGTCTGTCTTCCCCTCTCCCGCAGTCCAGCGAGGTGCAGCACCGTGACATCCACACCCACCCGACCTCCCGTGGTCGAAGACCAGGTGACCGGGTCATTCGCGTGGTACCGCTCGTTCACCCCCAAGGGCCGTCGCGCCTTCAAGGGAGCATTCGGCGGATTCGCTCTTGATGCGTACGACTTCCAGGTGCTGCCGCTGAGCATGGTCGCCATCACGGCCTACTTCAGCCTCACCAAGGCCGAGACGGGCCTGCTGACCACGGTCACCCTGCTGATGTCAGCAGTCGGCGGAATCCTCGCCGGCATGCTGATCGACCGGGTCGGACGGGTCAAAACCCTCATGATCACCGTGACCACCTACGCAGTGTTCACCGTCCTGTGCGGTTTCGCCACCAGCTATCCGATGCTCCTGGCATCCCGGGCTCTCCAGGGTGTCGGCTTCGGCGGTGAGTGGGCGGCCGGCGCCGTCCTCGTGGCCGAGTACGCCAGAGCCCGCTACCGCGGCCGCGTACTGGCCTTCGTCCAGAGCTCCTGGGCCGTCGGATGGGCCCTGGCCGTCATCGTGTCCACCGTCGTCATGGACAACGTCGAGTCCGACCTCGCCTGGCGCGTGATGTTCTGGACCGGCGCCCTGCCGGCCCTGCTGCTGATCTACGTCCGCCGCAACGTCAAGGACGCCCCTCAGGTGACCGAGCGGCTGGCGGACAAGACGGCACGCGTCCCCCTTTCCTCGATCTTCCAGGGCAACCTGGCTCGCAAGACCTTCTTCGCCTCCCTTCTGGCCACGGGCGTGCAGGGCGGCTACTACACCATCGCCACCTGGCTGCCCACCTACCTCAAGACCGAGCGCGGACTGACCGTCGTCGGTACCGGCGGCTACCTGTCCACCCTCATCACCGGCGCCTTCTGCGGCTACCTGACCGGCGGTTACCTGACCGACCGGCTCGGACGCAAGAAGTCGTTCGCCCTGTTCGCGGTCCTCAGTGCCGGCCTGCTGATGACCTACATCAACATCCCGCAGGGCCAGAACACCATCCTGCTGGTCCTCGGCTTCCCGCTCGGCTTCTGTTTCTCCGCCATCTATGCAGGGTTCGGTTCCTTCCTGGCCGAGCTGTACCCCAGCGCGGTCCGCGGCACCGGCCAGAGCTTCACGTACAACGTCGGCCGCGCCGCGGGCGCGTTCTTCCCCACCGCCGTCGGCTTCCAGGCAGGAGCCGGCGTGGGCGGCGCACTGATCTACGGAGCCATCGGTTACGCCATCGCCCTGGTTGCCCTCCTGGGCCTGCCCGAGACGCGGGGCATGGAACTCGAGTAGAAACCGACCCTCCACCGCGCGGGCCCGCCGTTCCGACGGCGGGCCCGCCGGCACTTGCACACCAGGACAAGAACAGACGGCGGCTTCGCCATCGCTCCCGGCCTCCCCGCAGATGGCGAAGCCGCTCCCACCCCGGTCCCAAAGCGAGGGTCCCCCTGAGAAGGAGGACTGATGTGCTCGATACGCTGGTCCCCAAGGGTCTTTCCGGCGAGCTCGCCGCGCGGGTGGGGGCGGTCACGGTACTGGCGACCTTCGACGACCAACCGCTCGCTGCCGTCGCCGCGGCGGGGCAGGTTCGGCGTCACTGGTCCGGCCACCGGGTGACGCTCAACGCCTGAACCGTTCCGTGCCAGAAGCCCATTCCCTCAAGGTGATCAGACAATGAACCTTCGCCCGTCGGCCCCGAGCAACCACGGTCAAGTGGTGACGACACCGACGTGCCCGTACACCGCCGGGGCCGCGCTGGACCCGGCCGACGCCGCCTTCGCCGCCGACCCCCACCCGTTCTACGCGGCCCTGCGTGACCGCGCTCCAGCCACCCGGGTACGGCTGGCCAACGGCTCCGACGCATGGCTGGTCACCGGCTACGACCAGGTCCGAGGGGTGCTCGCCGACGCCCGGTTCTCCAATGTGCCACCGCGCGGTGCCGGGCGTCCCAAGCCCGACTCCCCCGGCCAACAGGCCCGTGCCCTGCTGGCCCGGCACATGCTCAACACCGACGCCCCCGACCACGTACGCCTGCGGCACCTGGTAACGAAGACGTTCACACCCCGACGGGTCGACGCACTACAGCCCCGCATCCATGAACTGGTTGCCCGGCTGCTACAGGAGATACCCCGCGATGCCGAGGTGGATCTCGTCGACGCGTTCGCCTTCCCGCTGCCGGTTCTCGTCATCGGCGAGGTGCTGGGCGTGCCGCCCGCCGACCGCGACGCACTGCGCGAATGGACCTACCAGGTGGGCTCGCCCGCGCACACACTGCCGCCCGGCGCGCTGGACGATGCCTGGTCGTCACTGCACGAGTACTTCAAGTCCCTGATCGACAACAAACGCCGCTCCCCCGGCGACGATCTGTTCAGCTCTCTTGTACAGGGCGAGCTGGACACCGACGAGCTGCTGGCCATGGCGTTCCTGCTGCTGTTCGCCGGCTACGAGACGACGATGAACCTGCTCGCATCGGCTGTGCTGCTCCTGCTCACCCATCCCGAGGAGTTGGCAGAGCCGCACTGGCCGCACGTGGTGGAGGAAACACTGCGGCACGCCAGCCCCTTGGAGGGAGCTACATGGCGGCGCACGGTGGAAGAGGTGGAGCTGACGGGGACGCGCATCCCGGCCGGTGCTTCCGTACTCGGCGTACTTGCTGCCGCCAGCCGTGACCCACTGCGCTATCCGGAGCCGAACGCCTTCCGGCCTCAGCGGTGGGCCGACGAACGGACACCGCCGAGCCTCGCATTCGGGCACGGGCCGCACTACTGCGTGGGAGCGCGGCTGGCCCGCCTGGAGGCGCAGATCGCGCTGCCCGTCCTTTTCGAGGCGTTTCCCGGCCTGCAGCTGACTGTGGACCCGGGACAACTGCCCTACCGCCCAGGGCTACTGGTGCGTGGACCGCGTGTACTGCCCGTCCGCACCCGCTGACCTCCGGAGCCCTCGCCGGCGTGGCGGTTACTCACGAGCCTTCTTCAGTGGCCAGCGAACGCTCGTCTTGGCGACATCGTTGGGATAGACCACGTGGTAACGCCCGTTGATGAGTTGTTCGACCGTGCCGCGGGCGCCCGTATTCTGGTGGTTCTCGTCGAAGCGGATACCGTCCCAGGGCATGATCGTGTCGCGGCCCGGTATCTGCAGCGTGGCCAACGCCGCGCGGATCCGGCCGGGTTCGGCGGATGCGGCCTTGTCGATCGCCTGCGCGACGGTCATGACCGCGGTGAAGGCGCGCGCCGCGACATCGTCCATCGGGGCGTTGAAGCGCCGCCGGTACCGGTCGAAGACAGCCCTGGCTGTGGGAACGCGCTGGGCAAGGTCCGGAGACCAGGCTGCGCGACTGCACAGACCGGCTGCCGCCTCTCCATGGGTTTTCACGAACTTCGGATCGGTGAACCCTGCGCCGAAGGCCAGCAAGGCGGGTGGGTCATACCCCCTCGATTTCAGGGCGTCTATGAGACGCCGGGCACTATTTGTGTAGGCAAGGGCGAACACCACATCGGGCTGGGCCGACTGGAGCTGCTGGACCTGAGCGTTGAGGTCGGTACTGTCCACTGGGATGGTCACGTCGCGGACGACGTTTCGGCCGCTCTGTGCCGCGAGCCGGCTGATCAGGGCGTCTCCATCCCTTCCGTACCGGTCGTCCGAGTGGATGACGGCGATGCGCTCGGTGGCTGTGCCCGTGTTCTGTTTCTCCTTCAGCAGTGAAAAGAGCATCTGCCCGAGCGTCACATCGGTCGGACCGGTGCGGAAGAACCAGTTGAGGTTGCGCTCCGTGAGGGAGGCCGCGGAGGAATCGCCGTTGACGAACGGAACTCGCATCTCCTCCGCGTGCGCGCTCGCGGTGAGGGTGACCGCCGACTGATACGCGCCGACGAGTGCCTTGGCGTGGCTGTCACGGACCAAGTGGTCGACAGCGGCGGGTCCGCGGTCCGGGTCACCCGCCGTATCGGCGAACCGTATCCGGATGCCGGCGCCGTCGAGGTGCGGCAGGCCTCGCCCACGGGAGAGAGGCAGATCGATCGAGGGTATGGCCTCGTTGACGATCTCCTCCGCGAGTTCGGCGCCATGCCGTGCGCTCTCGCCGAGGGCCGCATCGGGACCGGACAGCGGAGCAAGGTACCCGATGGTGACCGATCGCTCGCCGACGCCGGCGTGGTCTGCGCTACCGGTGCACGAGGCGATGAGCACCAGCGCCGTAAGGGCGAACAGTGCCCTGGTCCGGGCAAGCAACCGGTCTGCCTTTCCTGCCGAGTTAACGCAGCGGACCCGAAGACGGGAGCAGAGACTGGGGAGGGAGAACGTCAGGTGGTTCACTGCTCGCCGTCCGGGTCGGTTGTGGTCATGCTCTCGACGAGTCTGCGATGAGTCCGCCAGTCCTCGACGGAACCGAAGACCGCGGAAGGGGTGGAGTAGTCGTCCGAGCCGACAGCTGCCTCGGGCGCAGAAGTCCCGCCCTCCGCATCGGTGTCAGGAGACTCCAGCGGTACGGGTTGCTGCGCAGGGCCGTCCCCGACGCCGGACGACAGGGTGGCTGTCGGCAGCCCGGCGAGGAGTGCGACGGGGATCATCACCGAGGCGGTCACTCCCCCATGGACGGAGGGTGCGAGCCACACGCCGATCCCGTGCCTCGCGGCGAGCTGGCTGACCACGAACAGTCCCATGGTGCGAACCGACGACGGGTCGATGGCGGGCGGCGTGGCGAGGCGTCGGTTGGCGGCATCGAGCCGGCCCGCGTCCATGCCGCTGCCGTGATCGGTGATCTCGATGCACAACCCGGCCGGCTGGGGGGAGGAATACCACCTGACGATGACATTGCTCTCCGGCGGTGAGAAGGCGGTGGCGTTCTCCATCAGCTCGGCAAGCAGATGAATGACGTCGATGACGGACTCGGAGGTGAGGGTCACGTCGGGGAAGTCGGCGATGATGATTCGGGTGTAGTGGTCGACTTCGGATGTGGCGGCCATGAGGACCTGAGCGAGCGGGAGCGCCTGGGAGTGGGCGCGTTTGTTCTGCGAGCCGGCGAGCACGAGCAGGCTCTCGCTGTTGCGCAGCATTCGAGTGACGAGGTGGTCGATCGCGAAGAGACTCTCCAGTTGGTCGGGGTTGACTTCCTTCTGCTCCAGACCGTCGACGAGCCGCAGCAGTCTGCTCCCGAGTTGCTGGCTACGGAGGGAGAGGTTGACGAACATCGCATTGACGCTCCGGCGCAAGGCCGCCTGATCCTTGGCCAGTCCGAGCGAAGCCTGCTGGAGTGCGTCAACGGCACGTGCCACTTCGCCGATCTCGTCCGGCGAGGAAGCATCGATGGGAACGGCCTTCAGGTCACTGAGATCGTCGACCTGGGCGCTCCGAAGGCGCTTGACGGCCTCGGGCAGTCGCCGGTCGGCGATCTCCATGGCCGACAGCCGGAGCCGCTGAAGCGGCATGGTGAGGGAGCGCACCACAGTGATCGAGCTACCGGCGGCCAGGGCAAGCATGACGAGAACCTGCACTGCGGCGAAAAGCGCGGCACGCTGCTGCCGTGACTGCAGGTCCTGTGAGCGGGAGACCAAGGCGTCAAGGACGTGTGCCTCCACCTCCTGCATGAGCTGCAGCTTCTGTGATGACGACCGGTACCATTCGTCGGCCTTGAGTCCCAGCCGTGAGGCGCCGGCCAGCTCGCCGGCACGGTTCTCCAACGCTTTCGTCCGGGTGACCGCTGCTCCCTTGACCCGGTCGGCGTAGAAGGCCTGCTGCGAGGCGCTCGCCGCGGAGAGGAACTCCTCCACGGTTTGCTCCTGGCGTGCGACCGCTCCCGCGAACTCCGGGAACTGGCCGACCAGGAAGGTGTTGCTGGTGAAGACGGCGTTGAGTTCTGCGCGTGACTGGCTCGTGTATTCCGCGGCTTGGGAGATCAGGTCCAAGCTGCGGATCTCCCTCGCCAGAGCCTGGGCTCCCGGTTCTGTCGTGAGGCCCGATCCCAGATTCAGCAGGCTGGAGATGACGTCCGTGTACTGGGCCTGGACCGAGCCCCGCGTCAGACCTGCGGCATCCACGGAAGCGCGCAGTTGCCGAAGACCGTCCAGCGCGTCGGCAACCTCCTCCAACCGGGTTTGGAGCGGAGTGCCGAACGGGGCTTCAATCGTTCCGGACGCCTGCTTGTAGGCAGCGACGAGGCGGTCGGCGGAGGCCCGCTGAGTACGTACTGCCTTGCCTCCCGATGTGCGGCGGCCGGCAATGTGTCCGGCGGTGAGGTCCCGCTCGTTCTGCAGGGCATGGACGAGCTCGAGCGTGGGCCTTTCCAACTGCGCCAGGCCGGAGAGGCGCGCGTAGTCACTCGCGTCCCCGAGCGAGCGGGAAATGGTGCCGACGACCAGCACGGCGGCGAGCAGCGTCGGAACCGCGACAGCGGCCGCCAGCTTCCAGCGAACCCGCCACGTGCGGGGCGAAACGAAACGGGCGACAACTCCTCGGCCGGATGGCATCCCGAGTCGGCCGACTCGACGGTCGGCGGGACCACCGCCTCTACCGGTTCCGGGTCTCGACCATGAGGGGTGTCTGTGGGATGTGGAGCGTGGCTTTGCAGTTGGGGCGGGTTGTGCGGGCACGGTTGGACTCACTCGCCTCTCGCGGAGTTGCTGGGTCGAGGGCGGCGCTGCGACATGGCCTGCGCAAGAGCGGCCTGTCCACCGTTCTGCCGAAGACGGTGGCGCAGGCACAGGCGAAGATCGCGCGCTCGAAGATACGAAGGTAGGAACGTTCAACAATCCTGCGAGAGGAATGTAGCCGCTTCGGGTCTCCCGGTCCACAGGTTGGTGTCGTTTTGCTGCGTCGGCGCCCAGGCTCAACGCACGCCGTGGAGCGCCACCTACGCGGTCAGTACAGAGGGCTGTCTTCGCGATCAGGTGAGTTCGGTGCCCCGGGTTTCGGGGAGGCCCAGAAGGGCGACGAGCGCGAGCCCGTATCCGAAGGCGCCGTAGACGAGAGCGCCGCCGACACCTGCCGACGAGAAGCCGACAGCCGTCGGGAAGATCGCCCCGAGCGCGCGTCCGACGTTGTAGCTGAAGCTCTGCCCCGTGCCACGAACCGCGCCGGGGTAGAGCTCTGCCAGGTAGGAGCCGAAGCCGGAGAAGATGGCCGAGGCGCTGAAGCCCAGGGGGAAACCGAGTATCAGGAGAAGGGAGTTGGAGCCCTGAGGGATGTTGACATAGGCCATCAAGAGGCCCGCGCTGAGGAACGCGAACAGGGCGAAGACGATCCGGCGGCCCAGGCGGTCGACGAGGTGACCCGCGGTGATGTAGCCACAGAAGGCACCGCCGATGAGGACGAAGAGGTATCCGCCGGTGCCGACGACCGTCAGTCCGCGCTCGTTCTTGAGATAGGCGGGCAGCCAGGTGGCGACGGTGTAGTAGCCCCCCATCACACCGGTGGAGAGCAGGGTCGCGAAGAGCGTCTTGCGGGCGAGGCCGCCGCGGAAGACCGATGACAGCGGAGCTCGTGCTTGCTTCTTCGCCATCCGCTCCGTCACCTCGGGAGCGTCCTTGACGTTACGGCGCACATAGACCAGCAGCAGCGCCGGCATCGCCCCGGTCCAGAACAGCACACGCCAGGCGACGTCTTGGTCGACGTTGTCCATGACGACAGTGCCGACGATGACGGCCAGCGCCCAGCCGACCGCCCAGGCGCTCTGGACCCAGGCGAGGACTCGGCCGCGATAGCGTGCACCGGCGTACTCGGCGACCAGGATCGCCCCGGCCGCCCACTCACCCCCGAAGCCGATTCCTTGCAGTGCCCGCAGGCCCAGCAGCATCGGATAGTTCATGGCGAAGCCGCACAACACGGTGAACAGGGCGTAGGTGGTCACGGTGATCATGAGGGTCCTGACGCGGCCGACTCTGTCGATCAGGCCTCCCGCGACAACGCCGCCGAGCGCGGACGAGAGCAGGGTGACCGTGGTCAAGAGGCCGGTCTGGGCCGTGCTGAGGCCGAAGTAGGCCGCGATGGCGACCATGCCCATCGGCAGCACGAGGAAGTCGTAGGAATCAAGAGCGTATCCGCCAAAGGCCCCCTTGAAGGCACGGCGACCCTGTGGAGGCAGCGACCTGTACCAGCTGAACGGCCCGGTCGTCTCACCAACGGCTGCTGCAGGGGGACTGGTTGGAGTGGTTGTCACAGTCACAGTGACCTCACGGGAAGAGAGGGAAGCTGACGTTCGTTGAACAGTCCTTCATGACGTCCGCCGGACAAGGGAGGCAGGTCAGCTGCCCACCAGGGACGCGTCGGGCTCTGGTTCGGCCGCGAACTCGGCCCACACCACGTAACCGTGAGGCAGCCGCCAGGTGCCCCACTTCGAGGACAGGGCTTCGACCAGATACAGACCCCGTCCATCGCAATGGGTGTCATCCCCCTCCTCACGCGGAGCAGGAATGCCGTTCCAGCCGGATCCGTAGTCGCCCACCTCGACCCGGATCACATCGTCGTCAGCCGCAGTGCGGATGCGCCGTACGGTGTGCCAGATGGGGCCCGACCCGTGGCATATCGCATTGGTGACGAGTTCGGAGACGATCAGTGTCACGTCGTCGATCAGATGACACAGCCGCCAGTCCTGCAGCCGGTCGGCAGCCTGCCGCCGGGCCGACTGAGCGGATTCGGCCGATGGAGGCAGGATCCACGTTGCTCGATCCGGGGCGCCAACACTCGGGACTGCGGGATAGCCCTGAGGGGAGGTGAAGGGGGACATGGCTTGCTCGCTAGGGAAGGGCGTGGCCCGAGTTGCCGGAACTCCAGGTGGCCGCGCGGCGGTCCGCCTACGAGAAGGCTCGAGAGCGGGAGGACGATGGCTGGCGCCGCGGCATTGGCTGGACTTCGAGAATGAAGCCAATCCGACCCGAGTCGCAGCCTCTGCCTAACCTCTGCGTAGAATTGTTCTACAATTCCTTTATTGGACTATCACCTCTTCCGGCGCGCCGTCAACCCCTCCCCGCACCCGCAGGCCTCGCAACCCTCTGAACAGCGTCGATTCATCGACCGAGTTGAGATGTCCACGTCGAGCACGCTCATTGGACCCGTGGCAACGGTCGACACCGGGCGTTCAGGGCGCCGCCGCGACGACGGCCACCGCGTCCGACCACTCTGAAGTGGCCAGACATTGACGCATTGAAGAATCGTTCTACAATCCTTGGGTGTTCGTGGCCGCCAGCCACGTACGTCGCCCCGGCTTACGCCGTCGCGGGTGCCCCCGGTCCGGCCGACGCCTTCTCAAAGCCCTTCCCTCCGGGCCGAGTTGGCCGGTGCGGCTTGGTCGCTGTTCAGCGCGACCTCCGCCGACGGCTCACCAAGGAACAGCACCTCAACGCCTACAAGGCCGGGACCGTTCTCGGCACAAACCTCTTGTGCCGAGTGATACGAGGACAGACCACCACGTCACGCTTCGGCAGACGACAGGAGCCAGGTGAGCCATGCAGACCAAGCTGGACGCAGCCAAATCCGAGCTGCTCGCCCGGGCGGTTGCGGCGGCGCAGAGCGACCGCACTCGCCCAGCGCACAACAGTCTCCCTACGGGCGCTCTGACCGCCTACCTGCGCGACTACTACCTGCACACCGCGCACGAGGACCTCGTCGACCGGGATCCGGTCGACGTCTGTGGGGCTGCTCTGTCCCACTACCGGCTTGGGCTCGATCGTCCCCAGGGTTCCGCCGCGGTGCGTGCGCACACGCCCACCGTTGAGGAGGACGGATGGTCCTGCGGCGGCACCGTGGTGGAGGTCGTCAGCCACGACATGCCGTTCCTGGTTGCCTCCGTCACCCATGAGCTCTCCCGGCAGGGCCACGCCATCCACATGGTCGTCCACCCGCAGTTGGCAGTCCGCCGTGACATCACCGGCAAGCTGCTGGAAATCCTCGACGTCGACGACTGCCTGCCCAGCCGCTCCTCCGACGCCGGCTGGCCGGCCGACGCGGCCGTCGAGTCGTGGATGCACATCGAGATCGACCGCGAGACCGACGCCACCCGCCTCCGCCGACTCGAGGCCGACCTGCGCCGGGTCCTCACCGACGTCCGGTGCGTGGCCGAGGACTGGTCCAAGATGCGCGCTTCCGCGCTGCGCATCGCCGACGAACTCGCCGAAAGGCCCCCGGCAGGCATGCCGGAGCAGGAGGCCGGCGATGCCTGGGAGCTGCTGCGCTGGCTCGCCCACGACCACTTCATCTTCCTGGGATACCGCGAGTACGAGCTGGCGGAGGCCGACGATGACCGGCACGAGGCATTGCGGTCCATCCCTGGCACGGGACTGGGCATTCTGCGCCACGACCCGCGCGCCGACGCCGACGACCACCCGGCCGGTGCGGCTTCCGGGCGGCTCAGCGCCGCCGCACGCGCCAACGCCCGCGAGCGGAAGCTGCTGGTGATCACCAAGGCCGACAGCCGGGCCACCGTGCACCGCTCCTCCTACCTCGACTACATCGGGGTGAAGAGGTTCGACGCCGAGGGCGCTGTCATCGGTGAACGGCGATTCTTCGGCCTGTTCTCCTCGGCCGCGTACATCGAGTCCGTCACCCGGGTGCCGGTGGTCCGCCGCAACGTGCACGAACTCCTCGCCGCGCGGCTCTCGCAAGCCGCCCGCTCCTGGATGGACGGCTTCAACGAGGCGCTGACCGCGGAGTGCGGCGAGGAGCGCGCCACCGAGCCGGCCCGCCGTTATGCCCACGCCTTTCCTGACGGCCACCGCGCCGACTTCTCGCCACGTACCGCCGTCACCGACGTGCGCCACATCGAATCCAGCACGACGGTTCTGGTCAACAACACGGTCAGCAGCGCCGGAACCACCTTCCTGTACCGCATGTGGGAGGAGACCGGGGCGTCCGGCGAAGAGATCGTACGAGCGCACACCGCTGCCCGCGCCATCTTCGGCCTCGAGCAGATCTGGAGCGACATCGAGGCGCTGGACAACCAGATCCCGGCATCCGTCCAGACCACCATTCGCCTGCACTCCCGCCGCCTCCTGGAGCGGGCCACCCGCTGGCTCCTCAACAACCGCCGCCAGCCGCTGGACGTCGCCGCAACCATTGAGATCTTCCGCGACCGCTGCAACCTGGTGCGGACCCAGCTGCCCACGCTGCTCGCAGGAACCGAGCGGGACTGGTACGAAGAGGTGCTGGACGAGCTGACCGACGCTGGAGTGCCGGCCGAGCCCGCCCAGCGCGTCGCGGGCTTCTCCTCCGCTTTCCCCGCTTCGTCGCGATCGCGGACCGTACGGGCACAGCGCCCCTGGAGATCGCCGAGGTCTACTACGACCTGGCTGACCGCCTCCGGATAACGCAGCTGCGAGGCCGGATCATCGAGCTGCCCCGCACCGACCGCTGGCAGGCCATGGCCCGCGCCGCCATCCGTGACGAACTCTTCGCCGCCCACGCGGCGCTGACCGCCGACGTCCTCGCCTGCGGTACCCCTGGCGACGGGCCGCGGGAGCGGTTCGATACGTGGGGGAGCCGCAACGCGAGCCCCCTCAGCCGAGCCCGCGGCACGCTGGCCGACATCGAGACGTCAGGCACTCACGACCTGACCAGCCTTTCGGTGGCGATGCGGGTCATCCACACCCTCGTGCGCAGCGGTTCCACGCGCGTGTAGCGACGAGTCGAGCCTCTCATCGGCCCCCGCCCCCTCAACCCGCCAAGCGCACCCGCTCCAGCCCACCTCAACCCTGCACCGCTCGCAAGAACAGGAACAAACGCCGCATGGCCGTAGTAACAGACACTGATGCCCGTACCGCTACCGGGAGAATGGCGGATCTGCGGCGGCGGATCGACGATGCCGTGCACGCCGGCTCGGACACCGTTCAAGACCCGCACACCGCAGGTGGGATGACTGCCCGTGAGCTGTTGGAGCAACTGCTCGACGACGGCTCCTTCATGGAGCTGGACGCCGTCGCCCGACACCGCGCGGACAACGTCGGCGCGGAGAAGACCCGCGGCCGCGGGTCGGAGATGACCCGCGGCCGCGGCGAAGGCCTCGTGACCGGCTACGGCGAGGTCGACGGCCGCCCGGTCGCCGTCTTCTGCCAGGACGTCACTGTCTCCGACGGTGCCCTGGACGAGTTCCACGGCAAGAAGATCACCAAGGTGCTGGACTTCGCGCTGAAGACCGGCTGTCCGCTCATCGGCATCAACGACTGCGGCGCCGCCCGCATCCAGGAGGACGCCGGCGCCCCGGGCGTCCACGGCGAGGTCCTCCGCCGCAATGTGCATGCTTCCGGCGTCATCCCGCAGATCTCGCTGATCATGGGATCCTGCACGGGTGGTGCGGTCCACTCCCCTGCCCTCATGGACTTCGTGGTGATGGTCGACCAGACCTCGCGCCTGTTCATCAACGGCCCCGAGGTCATCAAGACCGTCACCGGCGAGGACGTCGGCTTCGAGGAACTGGGCGGCGCCCGTACTCACAGCACAAGCTCCGGCGTCGCACACCACTTGGCCGCCGACGAGGAGGACGCCGTCGAGTACGTCAAGGCGCTGCTGTCGTACTTGCCCTCCAACAATCTGGAGGAGCCGCCGGTCCACCCCGAACCGGCCGACGCAGAGACCGGCATCGAAAGCCTGGTGCCGGAACTGGACCGGATCGTTCCCGACACCGCCAACCAGCCGTACGACATGCGCAAGGTCATCGAGCCCGTACTGGACGACGGAGAGTTCCTGGAGACGCAGGCGCTCTTCGCGCCCAACATCGTCACCGGTTTCGGCCGCGTCGAGGGGCACCCGGTCGGCATCGTCGCCAACCAGCCGATGCACTTCGCCGGCTGCCTGGACGTTGACGCCTGTGAGAAGGCCGCGCGGCTGATTCGTACGTGCGATGCCTTCAACGTCCCCGTGCTCACCTTTGTGGACGTTCCCGGCTTCCGGCCCGGCGTGGACCAGGAGTACAGCGGCATCGTCCGCCACGGCGCCAAGTTGATCTACGCCTACGCCGAGGCCACCGTCCCCCTCATCACCGTCGTCACTCGCAAGGCATGCGGCGGCGCCTACGACGTCATGGGCTCCAAGCACCTGGGAACCGACCTCAACCTCTCCTGGCCCACCGCCCAGATCGCTGTCATGGGCGCCCACGGCCTCGACGCGGTGATCAGGCCGTCCGAAACGCGGCAGCACATCATCCGCGGACTGCGGGCGTTGCGCAGCAAGCGCGAGACCCTGCCGCCCAAGAAGCACGGCAACATCCCTCTGTAGGCCAACGGTCAACGCCCGCCCGGCCCGGCGGCGGTCCCCTCACCACGTCAGGAACGCACCATGCCCTCCATCCAAGTACTGCGCGGCCGGCCCACCCCCGAAGAACTGGCCGCCGTCGTCGCTGTGCTCCAGGCCCGGGCCACCGACACGGCGGTCCCGCCCCCACTTCCCGCTAGGCCTCGGGTGTCCGCGTGGGCCGACCGCGCCGCTGCGATCGCGATGCGCCGGCCGTCCCGGCCCCGGCTGATGCAGGTGCGGTGAGTCGAGCTCGTGCCCGGTAGCTGTGAGCCGGGCTACGAAGCGATGGCCTCGGAGTGCCTCTTGACGAGCTGCTTCTCGGCGTCATTCAGGTACGACGCAAGGAGCAGCTCCGCATTGACCGTGTCCGCCGCCTTGAGGGCGGCAAGGATGTCACGGTTGCGTGCCAGGTACGGCTCGTGGAAGGCGCGCGTATTTTCCATTCCGTGGAAGACCAGGCGCAGTTCGGCGAGTACACCGCGCATCAGGTCGTCCAGGCGGGTGCTGTGGGCAAGGGCGACGATGGCATGGTGGAAGTGGATGTTGGCGCTGCCCAGCTCGCGCCAGTCGCCTTCCTTGGCCGCCTTCTCTCCTTCGGCGACCGCCGCCTCGGCCTTGCTCAGGTCGTAGGGCGGCATACCGAGATTGCGCACCGCTGCGCATTCGATCAGCCTGCGCACCTGGTAGATGTCGATGACGTCCTGGACCGTGAGGACACGGACGAAGACACCCCGGTTGAGTTCGTGTACCAGCAGCCGCTCGTGGGTGAGCAGGCGAAAAGCCTCCCGGAGGGTGTTGCGCGAGATCCCCAGGGCGTTGCCAATGGCGTCTTCCGAGAGCTTGCTGCCCGGCGGCAGGAAGCCCTCGGCGATACGCGCGCGCAAGATGTCAGCGACCCGGTCGGCGGTGCTGGAGCGCCCGAGTAGTGCGCGGTCACTGAAGAGCCCGGTCGGGTCGACCTCGGCTGCCATGGTTCATTCCTTCTCACGCCGGCCGCCGGGACCACCGGCGGGCTTGGAAGCAGGCCTGCTAGGAATCAGTCAACCGGAAACGTGGGAACAAAACAACAGAGAGCTTGTCGGATCGTTCAACGATCCTCTATATTGATGTTGTGTTGCGGTGATCCGCCGGTCATGTTTCGCCTGGCCCAGCCCTCAGGGCGGCAGGTCAGCAGTGGGCAGCGGGGACAATGTCTCCCGTCACGGCTCGCAACCGCACAGCTGTGCCGCTGTGAAGCGGCGGTAACTTCTGGGTCGGCCGCGCGCGGCGCCCGTGACGAGAGGACTGCTGATGACCACAGTCGCCCATCCCGGTGCCCTGACGCCCGCCCAGGCGCGGACCATGTTCCGCGAGGGTACGAGCCAGCCCACCGGGGGCTGGTGTGCCGCATACACCCAGGTCAATCTCATCTCAGTCCCGTCCGACTGGGCCCATGACGTTCACATGTTCTGCCGGCAGAACCCCAAACCCTGTCCAGTGCTCGACATCGCGGACCTGGGGTCGTGGAACACGGCGCTCGCCCCTGGCGCCGACCTTCGCACCGACCTTCCGCTCTACCACGTCTGGGAGCACGGTCGGCTGATCGCCGAGCAGACCGACGTCGTCGATCTCTGGCGCGAAGACCTGGTGACCTTCTTGATTGGATGCAGCTTCACCTTCGAGTCCGCGCTGACCGACGCGGGCGTGCCGCTACGGCATGTCTCCCAGGGAGCCAACGTTGCCATGTACGTGACGGATCATGAGTGCCGTCCGGGCGGCCGGCTGCGCGGCCCCTTGGTGGTGTCCATGCGCCAGGTCCCGGCCGGCCTCGTGGATACCGCGACTCGCGTGACCGCCCAGATGCCCGCGGTGCACGGCGGCCCGGTCCATATCGGAGACCCGGCGGGCCTGGGCATCCAGGACTTCGCCCATCCGGACTTCGGCGACCCGGTAGAGGCCGAGCCGGGCGATGTGCCCATGTTCTGGGCGTGCGGCGTCACTCCCCAGGCAGCGCTGATGGCATCCCGGCCGCCGTTCGCGATCACTCACGCGCCGGGTCACATGCTGATCACCGATGCCCGGGACACGGACTACCGCGTTGGATGACACCGGAGCAGCAGAGGGTATGGGCAGCGGACGGCTTCAGGGAGACCACCAAGCGATGACAGACATCGTGATCGACCTCAACGCAGACCTCGCGGAGGGCTACGGGCGATGGATCCTCACCGACGACGAGGCCATGTTGTCCGTGGTGACCAGCGCCAATGTGGCCTGCGGCTTCCACGCGGGCGATCCCAGCATCATGCGCAAGGTCTGTGACATCGCCGCCGAGCGGGGTGTGCGGATCGGAGCGCAGGTCTCCTACCGGGACCTGGCCGGTTTCGGACGACGGGCCATGGACGTGCCCAGCGACGAACTGGCCGACGAGGTCACCTACCAGATCGGTGCGCTTGAGGTGTTCGCCCGGGCAGCCGGGGCGAAGGTGGCCTACGTCAAACCACATGGGGCCCTCTACAACCGGGTCGTCGCCGACAAGGAACAGGCGTCCGCGGTAGCTGCGGGCACGCTGCTCGCCGACCCCGGCCTGCCGGTCATGTGCCTGCCCGACTCGGCCATGCATCTGGAGGCACAGCGAGCAGGACTTGAGGTGATCAGCGAGGCATTCGTCGACCGCGCCTACACCGCGGCAGGGACGCTGGTACCGCGCGGCGAGCGGGGCGCGGTCATCACAGATCCCCGGCAGGTCGCCCACAGGGCGGTCATGCTCGCCCGGGAAGGCCGCGTCACAACACAGGACGGGGAGCCGGTGCACGTACAGGCGCGATCGCTCTGCCTGCACGGCGACACCCCCGGCGCGGTCGAGATCGCGCGGCACGTCCGCGCAGCGCTGGAGGCGGCCGGAGTCACGCTGGAGGCGTTCGCATGAGACTGCTGCCAGTCGGCGAGGACTCGCTGCTCATCGACCTGGACACACCGCAAGAGGCCCAGGCGTGGCACGCCGAGATCCTGCGCCGCCACGGGGAAGGCACGCTGGCACCGGTCCGGGAGATCGTCCCCGGAGAGAAGACCGTGCTCCTGTACGGAACATCCGATCTCCCGGCCCTGCATACGGCGCTGCGCCGCTGCTCCGTCTCCCCCCTGGCGACGGACAGCGGTCCCCTCGTGGAGATCCCCGTGCACTACAACGGAGCCGATCTCCCCGCGGTCGCCGAGATGTGGGGGGTGAGCGAAGACGACGTGGCGCGAGTGCACAGCGGCGTCGAGCACCGGGTCGCCTTCTCTGGATTCGCCCCCGGATTCGCGTACATGACCGGACTCGACGAGCGGTATCACGTGCCTCGCCGAGACGAACCCCGCACCACGGTTCCCGCAGGATCCGTCGCCGTCGCAGGCCATTACACGGGCATTTACCCGCGTCCCTCGCCGGGCGGCTGGCAGCTGATCGGAACAACTCCCGTACGCCTGTGGGACTTGGACCGCCGACCGGCGACGCTGCTTGCGCCGGGCACGCGGGTGCGGTTCGTACCCCAGGGGCCTGCCGACGGGAACAGCGCGGGATGTGTGGGACGGACGAACGCCGAGGGGGCCGTCGTATGAGCGGCAAGCTGGAAGTGGTACGCGCCGGAGCGCTCACCACGATCCAGGACCTGGGACGGTTCGGCCACGCAGGCTTGGGCGTGCCCCGCTCCGGAGCACTCGACCAGCCGGCCCACCGACTGGCGAACCGGCTGGTGGGCAACTCGGCCGACGCCGCAACGCTGGAGACCACGCTGACAGGCGTGGCTGTGCGCACCACCCAGGCCGTGACCGTCGCGGTGACCGGGGCGCCCGCGCCGGTGCGGATCGACGACCGGCCGGCGGCGTGGGCGAGCGCTGTGCATGTGCCCGCCGGTGCGGTGCTGGATGTGGGCGCCGCCACCAGCGGTCTGCGCAGCTATGTCGCCTTCAGTGGAGGCATCGCGGTCGCCCCCGTACTCGGCAGCCGTTCCACCGACCTCCTCTCCTGCCTCGGGCCCGCCCCTCTCAGGGACGGAGACAACCTCCCCCTGGGAGAGCCGCTCGGCCACTCGATCCATACCGACATGGCGCTGTGGGAGGCCCCGCCGCAGGAGCTGGTGCTGCCCGTACTGCTCGGTCCGCGCGACGACTGGTTCACCGCTGCGGCACTGCGCACCCTTGGCGCAGCCCGGTTCGCCGTCTCCTCACACAGCAACCGAATCGCGCTGCGCATGAACGGGCCTGTCCTGGAGCGGGCCGTGCACGGTGAACTGGCCAGCGAAGGCATGGTGCTCGGGGGGATCCAGGTGCCGCCGGACGGCAAACCCGTGGTCTTCCTCGCCGACTGCCCGACAACGGGCGGCTATCCCGTGATCGGCGTCGTGCCGGAGAGCCGGCTGGCCGCAGCCGCCCAGGCGACGCCGGGCCTTCCGGTCCGCTTTGTGCCGATGCGCCGCCCGCGCCTCAGCCTGTCCGGGCGGTCCGGGCGGTGATGAGCGATCAGCAGGGACAGCGGCGTCCCGGCCGACGCAATGGCGGGCTCAGAAGAGTTCGGTGCCGCGGGTTTCGGGGAGGCCCAGGAGTGCGATGAGGGCGAGCACGTAGCCGATGACTCCGTAGATCAGGGCTCCCCCGACGCCTGCGCTGCCTGCTGTAAAGCCCACTGCTGTGGGGAAGAACGCGCCCGCGGCGCGGCCGACGTTGTAGGTGAAGCTCTGGCCGGTGCCGCGTACGGCGTTGGGGTAGAGCTCGGCAAGGAACGAGCCGAATCCGGCGAAGATGGCGGAGGCGCAGAAGCCCAGCGGGAAGCCGAGGAAGAGCAGAACGCCGTTGGCGCCCTGCGGGATGTTGATGTAGGCCAGCAGCAGGCCGGCACTGAGGACCGCGAACAGGGCGAAGGATTTCTTGCGCCCCAGCAGGTCGACGACGTACCCGGCGGTCAGATAGCCGCAGAAGGCACCGGCGATGAGCAGGAACAGATAGCCGCCGGTGCCGACCACCGTGAGGCCGCGCTCGGTCTTGAGATAGGTGGGCAGCCAGGTGGCGATGGTGTAGTAGCCACCTTGCACGCCGGTGGCGAGCAGTGTGGCGAAGAACGTCTTGCGCGCGAGGCGCCCCTGGAAGATCGATGTCAGCGGGACACGCGCTTCCTTCCGAGCCAGCCGCTCGGTGACCTCCGGTGCGTCCTCGACGTTGCGACGCACGTACACCACCAGCAGCGCCGGCAGGGCGCCTGTCCAGAACATCACCCGCCAGCTGAGATCGGGGTCGAGCCGGTCCATCACCACCGTCGCCACGATGACGGCCATGCCCCAGCCGACGGCCCAGGAACTCTGGATGAAGGCCAGCGCACGGCCCCGGTAGCGGGACCGGGCGTACTCGGCCACCAGGACAGCGCCCGCCGCCCACTCGCCGCCGAAACCCAGACCCTGCAGGCCCCTGCACACCAGCAGCATCGGATAGTTCACGGCGAATCCGCACAGCACGGTGAACAGGGCATATGTGGACACCGTGATCATGAGGGTCCGGACCCGGCCGACCCGGTCGATCAGGATGCCGGCGAGGATTCCGCCGACTGCTGACATCAGCAGGGTGACCGTGGTCAGTAGGCCCGTCTGCGCCGTGGTGAGGCTGAAATAGGCGGCGATTGCCACCATGCTCAGCGGCAGCACCTGGAAGTCGTAGGAATCAAGGGCGAATCCGCCGAACGCGCCCTTGAAAGCCCGCCGCCCCTGAGGGGTGAGAGACCGGTACCAGGCAAACGGACCGGTCACCTGGTCGTCGGCCGCCTCTGGCCGGGTGGAGGTGGGTGTCACGGTGCTGTACCTCGCTGCACTGCGGGAGATGGGAAGGCACAACGCGGGGATTCAGTGGTGCGCCCGGGCGAGGGGACGGCGCCGTCGGCGCAGAACTACTCAGAAGTCTGCCCGAAGGTGCCGGGCGGGTCTATCCATACGCCCTCGCGGAGCGCAGCGTCATGGCCGGTTACGCGCAGCATCCAGACCCGGCAACGCCGCCGGCGGTCACGTCGCGGGGCCGTCCTCGGTTTGCGTGGCACTGCCCGCCGCGTCCGAGGCGAGCCGGGCAGCGCGGATGGTGAGGTGGTGCCGTTCCGGGAGGCTGGTCGTACGGTTTGCCGCCGCGCGGTAGTTCTCGATGGCGGCCTCCCGGTCGCCGAGCATTTCAAGGAGATGGGCACGTACCGCATACAGGCGGTGGTGTCCCGTGAGGCGCCCGTCGGCGTCGAGGGCCTCGACGATGTCGAGGCCGGCGGCCGGGCCGTCGACCATGGCCGCGGCGACGGCTCGGTTGAGTGAGACCACGGGATTGGCCGAGAGGCGTTCCAGTACGCCGTACAGCGCGAGAATCTGCGGCCAGTCGGTGTCTTCGACGTGCTTGGCCTCGTCGTGGACGGCGGCCACCGCCGCCTGGACCTGGTACGGGCCGACGGGGCCCCTGGGCAGGGCGGCGGTGACCAGAGCGATGCCCTCGTCGATGGCACGGCCGTCCCACAGGCTCCGGTCCTGTTCGGCGAGCGGGATCAGTTCGCCGCCCGGTCCCGTGCGTGCCGGGCTGCGGGCATGGTTGAGAAGCATCAGCGCGAGAAGTCCGGCGACCTCACTGTCATCGGGGAGGTGCTGGTGCACGGCTCTGGCCAGCCGGATCGCCTCCCGTGACAGTTCGACGCGCTGCAGATCGGGGCCGACGCTACTGGTGTAGCCCTCGTTGAAGATCAGATAGAGAACGGACAACATCGCATCGAGCCGGGGCGCCCAGTCGGTGCGGTCCGGCATCTCGAAGGGGATCCCAGAGGTCTTGATCCGCTGCTTGGCCCGGCTGATCCGCTGGGCCATGGTCGCCTCGGGGACCATGAAGGCCCGTGCGATCTCGGCCGTGGTCAGACCTCCCACCGACCGCAGGGTGAGGGCGACCGCCGACGCGGGCGTCAGGGCGGGGTGAGCGCACATGAACAACAGGATCAGTGTGTCGTCCCGGTCCGGCGCCTCCTCTTCGTCGGCCGCCGGGGCCGACCGCCGGTCGGCGGGCTCTCGTCTGGCCGCGAGATCCTCCCGGCGCCGGCGCGCCCGTTCGCTGCGCACCTGCTCGGTCAGGCGCCGGCTTGCGACCTGGATCAGCCAGCCCCGCGGATTGCGCGGCACACCCTCGCGGGGCCACTGGGTGGCGGCGGCCAGCAGCGCCTCCTGAACCGCGTCCTCGGCGGTGTCGAAGTCCCCGTAACGCCGAGTGAGCACACCGACGACCTGCGGCGCCAGTTCGCGCAGCAGGCCGTTGGTGTCCCTGTCCGTTGTGGCCAGTGCCTACAACTCCTCGGTCGGTGCCGACATCACCTGGCGCACCTCGATCGCCATGTTCAACGGAGCGCCGCCGGGACCGGGTGCGGTCGAGATGTATGCGGCGATCTCGTACGCGCGCTCCGCGCTCTCGCAGTCGACGATCCAGTACCCCGCGAGGAACTCCTTGGTCTCAGGGTAGGGGCCCTCGGTGATCAGCGGCGCTCCGGTCTTCCCCGCGCGCACGATCCGGGCCTGTTCCGGCATGGCCAGCCCCTGTGCCTCAACCAGCTCGCCCGCGTCGGCGATCTTCTTGTTCGCGTCCATCATGAATCCGATGTGCGCCTGAATCTCCTCCGGACTCCAGGTCGCGATCGACGGGAAGTCCGCAGTCTGCTCGCTGAACTGCATCAGCAGCATGTACTTCATGGCCTGCTCCTCACACTCGTGCGCCTCGTCGGCGCTCTCACGGACAGGTAGAAACTGGCGCCGCGTTCTCGACATCCTCGGCGAAGATCTGCCGAAAAAGTTCACGACGGCCCGGCTGGAGCCGACGTGCCTGCTTATGCGGGCGCAACGGCCTGAGCGAGGGAGCCCGGCAGACATTCACGTCCGCGGCCACCCGGTGACCGTCTCCCTGATGGCGGGCGCGGTCCAGCGGAGCTGCTGAACCGCCGCGCGCCGTAGTAGTCGCACGCCGCAATCCAGTGAGGATGGCTGCTGCCTGCCCCCTCTCGATCGCGGCACGAGAACGGCTGTTGTGTAGCCAACCTCCCTCTGTGCACGCGCCGTTGACGTGATGGACGTCATTGACCCGGGGAGCCGATCCTCATATTGTTTGGGCCCAAATCTTCTTACGCTGCGTGGCACCGCCCCGCAGCAGGGCGGGACATCGCGTCCTCCCCCCACTCGCCCTGGAGGTACCTTGCGCACACGACCACGTACCGCACTGCTCGCCGCCACTGCGGCCGTCGCCGGTGTTCTGACCGCCGTCCCCCTCGACTCGGCCGAGGCAAGCCGCCCCGCTGCCGACGTCGCCACCACGAAGCTCTACGAGTTGACAGTCCCCGCCAGGACCACGGTGGCGAAGGACGCCGAACTGCTGGAGGCCCAGGGCTTCGACGTCCTGGAAGGCAGCGGTGGCGGCAAGGTCAAAGTGCTCGCCGACCCGACCGAACGCGAGCGGCTGATCTCGCTCGGCTTCAGCGCCACCGTCACCCGGAGCCTGCCGCAGGTGCGGTGGAAGACTCCCAGCACCACCGACAGCACGTACTACGGTGGCTATCCGACCGTAACCGGCCAGTACGCGCACATGGACAAGGTCGCGCGGACCAAACCCGCCCTCGCCAAGGTGGTCAACTACGGCGCGTCCTGGCGCAAGAAGAACGACCTGGGCGGTAGCAAGCTCAAAGCGATCTGCATCACCCGCATCGCCGGCCGGAAGGACTGTTCGCTCGACCCGAAGGCGCCCAAGCCCCGATTCGTGCTCATGGGCCAGATGCACGCGCGCGAGATCGCGACCGGCGACGTCGCCTACCGCTGGATCGACCATCTCGTGGGCAACTACGGCACCGACGCGACGGTCACCTCACTGCTGAACTCCACGGAGTTCTGGGTCATTCCGGTCGCCAACCCCGATGGCGTCGAGATTGTCCAGGAGGGCGGCGACGCACCCTATCTGCAGCGCAAGAACGCCAACACATCCAATGGGCAGGACTGCGCGATCCCACCGACCGGGCAGAGCCAGAGCGGCGTGGACCTCAACCGGAACGCCGGTTTCCAGTGGAACACCGGCGGCTCGTCCGACGACCCGTGCAGCCCCGCGTACCACGGCCCCACGGCCGACTCGGAGCCGGAACTGACCGCCGTCCAGACGCTGTTCCGCAAGCTCTACCCCGACACCCGCGGCCCCGCCCTCACGGACATCGCCGCGGCTGACACACGCGGCATGTTCATCAGCCTCCACAGCGACACCCGCATGGTCCTGTTCCCCTGGGCGTTCACCAAGGACGACGCCCCCAACGACGCCTCGCTGCGCGCCATCGCCGCCCAGCTCGCCGCGGACACCGGTTTCACCCATGGGCAGCCGGGAGAACTCCTCTACACCGCCTCCGGCGGGACCGACGACTGGGCCTACGGGGAGTTGGGCATCCCCAGCTTCACCATCGAGATCGGCAGCACCACGGACACCACATGCAATGGCTTCCTGCCGGCGTACTCCTGCATGGAGTCTTCGTACTGGCCAACCATGCTGCCTGCGCTGCTGAACGCGGCGAAGTCGGCGCGCGCCCCCTACCAGGTGAGCCAGTCCTCCCGGTAGGCCATTCGATGATCTGATCCCCGTTTCCACCGCCGGGTGGGCGGAGTTGGCCGATGTCGCTTCGCCCACCCGGTGCGGGATCACTCCGGACCAGCCGTATCAACGGCAGGCACGAACACGGCATTCGATGAAAACGTCGAGTGGCGCACCGTCAACTTCCCAGGGCCAGGCCGTGACCGTGGTTCCGATCGCCTGGAAGACATCACTCGCGTCCGTCAGCCGGTCGGCCTTCGTCAGCACGAACGCGAGCAGATTCAGGTCCGCGAGAGCGGCTGCATGCCGCAGGAATCCGGGACTCAGCCAGCTCGTCAGCGCGTGGTCCAGGAGGGAGCGCTCACGGTGCTGGTCCCAGTGCCGGCGTGCGGTGAGGGCTATCACTCCGCCCATGTCCACAGTTCGCTGGTAGCGGCCCAGGCTTGCGGTGAGCTCCAGAGAGGCCACCGGGGATCCGGGCGGCGCGGAGGCGACGACGGCGTCGACGAACTGGACGGTGAGGACGTTCGATCCGCACTCCTCCGGAGAGCAGTAGCGGAGCATCTGCAGGTGTGCTTCGCGGTTCCAGGGGTGTCGTTCCACGACCCGAACCCACACGGGTTGTGTCTGGGGTACGGACGCCCGCAGGACTCGGCAGCAGCCGAGCATCGCCACCCAGGGCGCCGGGTCGGCGGGGAGGAGTTCGGCGGCATGGCGACTGGTGCCGATGACGGCTTCCGCGTCCCTCAGTGATCCGTTTGCCCGGGCCACAGCGAGTTGAGCCCAGGCGTGGAAGAGGATCGCATCCGGGTTGGTGGGCTGGCGGGATCGCCATTGGTCGGCGAGGACGAGCGCGTCCGGCATGTCGGCGAGAACGCTGAGTCTGTGCGTACGTCTGTCCCAGTCTTCGCCGGCTTCCCGGAGTATCTGTTCTATCGGGTAGGTGAGGGCTCCTCGGTCGTTGGACTCGGCCAGGTTGTCGCCCTGGGCCGCTATCTGGGCTTCCACGTGTCCGATGGCTCGTGCGAGCTCGGTGTCGTCGAGTTCCGGTTGGAGCCTGGGGCGGGACTGTCGTGCCCTGGTGCGGAACCACATCGGAGAATCACGTCCTCATGAGATCCGTGGCAGCGCCGCAAAGGGCAGCTGCTGGGTGCTCCCGGCCGGCTCGATGGTTTCGAGGGCGTGGAGTGCGGCGCCGAAGAGCCCGGCATTCGCTCCGAGCGGGGATATCCGTACGCGGGGTGCCGAGCGCCAGGCGAGGCTGTCCCGCAGCGTGCGGCGCACCGGTTCCAGCAGGTGCGTGCCTGCTCCGGTCATTCCTCCGGCCAGCACGATGAGTTGGTGATCGAGCAGGACGGTCGAAGTGACCAGAGCGCGCCCGAGGGCGTTCATGCCCTCCGCCCAGATGCGCTGTGCCACTTCGTGGTCGCCCAGCCGGGCGAGAACATCCTCTGCCCCGTTCGCCACTCCCCCGGCTGCCCGGTAGCGGCGCACCAGTGCGCCGGCGGCGGCATAGGCTTCGACGCAGCCTTGCTGCCCACAGGTGCATGGCTCACCGTCGGCGAACACCGGGATGTGCCCGAACTCTCCCGCGATTCCCTGGGCACCGTGCACGATCCTTCCACCGGTGACGATGCCTGCAGCGAGGCCGGTGCCCAGAACTACAACAAGCAGTTCGTCGACTCCGGCCCCGTGGCCGAGGCGGAGTTCCGCGAGACATGCGGCGCGTACGTCGTGCTGGAGGGTGACAGGAACCGTGAGTTGCTCCTGGACGGCGGGGGCGAGAGCAACATCTCGAAAGCCGAGATTCGCGGCGAAGTGCACGATGCCGGTCGTGCTGTTGACCAGGCCGGGCGCGCAGAGTCCGACTGCTGTCGTGTGCGGTCGTACGAGGGCGCGGGCGACAGCCGTGACGGCATCAACAACTGCCTGAGGGCCTTGCTGGACGGGGGTCGGGCGCCGCAGGATCTCCGCGACTCCTCCCTGGCGGTCGAGGCGGGCGGCCTTGATGGTGGTGCCGCCGAGATCGACGGCGACCACGCTCGCGTGCTGGTCCTTCGAGCCGCAACTGGTAGGGCTGGTCCGGGACGGTGAAGAAGTGGTCATGAGCCGTTCGTCATCATTTCTCGTACGGCGCCCCGGGCGGCCTCGGGGCCGTCCGCCCGAAGAGCACCGGCGGCCATCTGCTGGCACTGCTGACGCGTGAGGTCGGCAATCCGGTCCCGTACCGGAGCGATCGAACGGGCGGCCATGGAAAGGCTGTTGACGCCGAGACCGATGAGCACTGCGGCCAGCTGTGGATCGCTCGCGGCTTCTCCGCATACTCCGACAGGCCGTTTCAGTACGGCCGCCGCACTGCACACCCAGGCGATCAGATCGAGGACTGCGGGCTGCCAGGGATCCAGGAGTGCGGCGAGAGTGTGGGCGGTCCGGTCGGCGGCGAGGGTGTACTGCGCCAGATCGTTGGTGCCGATGCTGACGAAGTCGACATGGGGCAGGAGATCGCGTGCCCGCAGAGCCGCTGCGGGCACTTCGATCATGACACCGACGTCGGTGACACCATGGCTGCGGGCCAGACGGGCGAAGTGTGCGGCCTCCTGAGCCGTGGAGACCATGGGAGCCATGACCCGCATCTGCGCACCGACGTGCTTCTGGGCCAGTACGAGGGCCTTGAGCTGCGTCTCCAGGCTCTCGGGGAGGCCGGCCGCGACGCGGAGTCCGCGGACGCCCAACGCCGGGTTGTCTTCTGGTTGCAGCCCGAGGAACGGGAGCGGTTTGTCCGAGCCCGCGTCGAGCGTGCGTACCGTGACGGTGCGGCCTGTGAAGGGTGCGAACGCCTGGGTATAGACCTCCACCTGCTCATCGAGGGTCGGGGCCTCGCGCCGGTCCAGGAACATGAACTCGGTACGGAAGAGCCCCACCCCTTCGCTGTCTTCGGCCGCCGCCCGCCGAGCGTCTGCCGGCGTGCCGATGTTGGTGAGGAGGGCAACGGGGTGCCCGTCGCAAGTCCTGCCGTGGCCGCTGGTACGCCATTGGTGCCTCGCCTGCGCCTGTATCTGCTCCTGGACTTGGCGGCGGCGGGCGGCTGAGGGGTGGCCTTCGACAGTACCCGTGGAGCCGTCGACTATCACCGATGCGCCCTCCGACAGCACTGCGGCCTCGGCGCAGCCCACCACGGCCGGCAGTCCAAGACTCCTGGCGATGATGGCGGTGTGACTGGTCGGCCCTCCTCTCTCCGTGAGCAGTCCTACGACGTCGCTGTCGGCGAGACCGGCGGTGTCTGCGGGTGAGAGGTCCGCGGCGGTCAGGATGAAGGGATGACCCGGCTGGGGAAGTCCCGGCAGGGGCACGTTCAGCAGCACCGCGACCGCCCGGTTCCGGATGTCGCGCAGATCGGCCACCCGCTCGGCCATGTAGCCGCCGAGTTGTTCCAGCTGACGGCAGTAGCCGTCGACGGCGAGAGTCACGCTGTGTGCCGTGGGCACACCGTTGCCGATGTGTACGGCCACGGCCTTGATGAGTTCAGGGTCCCGGGCCATCGCCGCGCCGGCTTCCATGATGGTGCCCGCTGGGCCACCCGTTCCTGCGGGGCCACCCGTTCCTGCGGGGCCACCCGTTCCTGCGCGGGTCAGTTGCTCGGCGACGGCGGTCATGGCTTCCCGGACGCGCTGGACTTCATGGCCGTGGTCGGCGCCGGGGTCCTGGTCAGGGTCCGTCGTCACAGGGGGTGTCATGCGCATCAGCGGGGCACATGCCAGTCCGGGGCTCACGCCGCAGCCGTTGATGGTGAGGGGCGTGAGGGTCATGCGTCCAGCTCCGAACTCAGCATCTGGGCCAGTTCGTCCAGGACGGGCTCAGCGCCGTCGCCCTCCGCGGTGAGAGTGACCTGCTCGCCGAACTTCACTCCGAGGGTCATGATCGCCAGGAGGCTGCTCGCGGCGACCGGAGCCTTGCCGTGGACTTCGAGGGTCACCGCAACCGCGGTTCGGGATGCGGCTTGGGCGAAGGTTGCGGCGGGCCGGGCATGGAGGCCACTGCGGGTACCGAGGTGGACGACGCGCTGCGCCATGAAGAGAGTCCTTTCAAGGGAGTTGGGACGAGGACGTCAGGGCGCGGCCGGGATCTGGCGCTCTTCCTGCGTCTCTGCCGGTTCGTCCTCGCGACCTGGCGTGCGCAGGTTCCAGCGGCGGATGACGAAGCGGAAGAGCAGGTAGTAGACGACTGCGTAGGCGAGGCCTATGGGGATGAGAAGGACCGGGTTGGTGGCCTTGCCCCAGTTGAGGACGTAGTCGATGAGGCCTGCGGAGAAGGTGAAGCCGTCATGGATGCCGAGGGCGTTGACCAGTGCCAGTGAGGTACCGGTCAGGAGCGCGTGTACGACGAACAGTGGCCAGGCGACGAAGAGGAAGGAGAACTCGAGAGGCTCGGTGATACCGGTCAGGAAGGTCGTGAGCGCGCCGGAGAGCATGATGCCGCCCACGATCTTGCGCTTCTCGGGCCGGGCCTCGCGCCAGATGGCCAGGGCCGCGGCCGGCAGGGCGAACATCATGATCGGGAAGAACCCAGTCATGAAGATGCCTGCGTGAGGGTCGCCCGCGAAGAAGCGGTTGAGGTCGCCGTGGGCGTTGCCGTAGTCACCGAGGATGAACCACACCAGCGAGTTCAGAATGTGGTGCAGGCCAACGGGAATCAGCAGCCGGTTGGCAGCGCCGTAGATGCCGCCGCCGATAATGCTGTTGTCCGCGACGGCCTTTCCGACGGAGGTGAGTCCGTTGTTGAACACCGGGTAGACCAGGCTCATCAGGACCCCGACGACGAGGGCGGCCACGGCGGCGAGGATCGGGACCAGTCTGCGGCCGCTGAAGAAGCCGAGGTATGGCGGCAAGGTGGTCCGGTAGAAGCGCTGCCACAGGAACGCCGAGAGCAGCCCCATCACGATGCCGCCGAGCACCCCGTAGTTGACCAGAGCCTGCGCTCCGGCCGTGTCCTTCTGTCCTTCCAGCACGAAGGGCGACATGGCGGTGAACACGCCGTCCAGGACGAGGTAGCCCACGAGCGCGGCCACAGCTGTCGAGCCGTCCGCCTTCTTGGCGAAGCCGATCGCGATGCCCACGGCGAAGATCAGCGGCAGATGTGTGAAGAGAGCACCGCCCGCGGCGGATATCACCTTCGCCGCTTCCTCCATGCCGGAGAAGCGGCCCAGCACGTCGTCCTGGCCGAGCCGGAGGAGAAGCCCGGCAGCCGGGAGCGTGGCGATGGGCAGCATCAGGCTGCGGCCCAGTTTTTGCAGTCCCGCCAGGCCGGAGCGGCGGGCGGGTGCGGTGGAACTCGTACTCATGACGACCTCGATGCACGGGAGGGACTGAGGGAGCGGGATGAGCGGCCGTAGGCGGCCGGGAGCGGGAGATCCCCGAACCACTGGACAGGACCGGTAGTATCTGGTCATGACCAGTTGGCTGCCAGAATGGCCCGGCCCCAGGAGTTGTGTCAACCGTCACGACGAAGTCATGGACGTTCAGGGAAGGTGCATACTGGTTACTACCAGTTGCAGGAGTGATGGCAGAACGCCATCGGAGGATCAAGGGTGGGAATGGCATGGCCAAGCCGCAGCAGATCGCTTCGAATGGCATGGTGCCCAAGCACGCACAGTTGCGCGCCATTTTGGTCGACATGTGCACGAACCAGCTGTCGCCCGGGGATGCCCTTCCCAGCGAGCGCCAGCTCTGCATCGATCACGGCGTCAGCCGTGTGACCGTGCGCGAAGCCCTCAGTCAGCTGGTGGCCGAAGGCCTCGCGGTGCGCGTGCACGGCCGGGGTACGTTCGTGGCCGAGCGGGCTTACCGCTCCGAGCTGCGCCTGGCGTCCTTCCACGAGGACATGCGCAGGCTTGGGCTCGAACCGAGCACCGTGATCCTTTCCGTCAGCCGGGACACACCCGCGCCCGCCACGATCACAGCCCTGGAGCTCGCCCCCAACCAGGACGCCTGGCACGTGCGACGACTCCGGCTGGCCAACGGGACGCCGATCTCCGTGGACGACGCCTGGTACAACGCAGAACTTCTGCCGGACCTGGACGGCGTCGACTTCACGGCTTCGATCTACGAGACACTCGCCGTCCAGTACGGCTACCCGGTGGACCGCGCCGAGCAGATCGTGGGGGCCGGCCGCGCGCCCGCGGAAATCTCCACGCTGCTGGGCATGAGCAAGGGCGGTTCGGTCATGACCTTCGACCGCACCTCCTACAGCGGCAAGACACCGATCGAGCACACATATTCGTGGTTCCGTGCCGATCGGTACCAGCTCCATATGACGCTCGCCGATCGGTAGAGGTCCCGTAGCAGTCGCGGTACGGCCGGGCTGGGCGGACCCGGGATTGGCCGTGTGCGACAGGTTGTCATGCACACGACATTCAGCACGCGCGACCCGACCCTCGCATATTGCGCGACCCCTCCGCGGCAGGTACCTTCTGGTCATAACTGGTTATGACCAGCATGCGTCGCCCAGAGCGTCGACACGAGAGTGCGACCCCCGGTGAACGCCCCAGTGCGCTTCAGGTTCCCAACGCGAGGAGAACTCCCATGTCGAAAGCCCAGCAGATCGTGGACGGCCTCGGAGGGGCGGAAAATCTGCTCGACCTCGAGGCCTGCATTACGCGGCTTCGCACTGAGGTCAGGCACAGCGACGCCGTGGATGTAGCCGCGCTGAAGGCGTGTGGCGCCCACGGTGTACTCGTGTCGGGGAATGTCGTCCAGGTCGTCGTGGGGCCCGAGGCCGACACCCTCGCCGAGGACATCAAGGAACTGCTGTGACTCTCACCGTCCACTCTCCCCTGGCCGGCGAGATCACTGAGCTGCACCGAGTACCGGACGCCGTCTTCGCCTCCGAACTCGTCGGGTCCGGCCTGGCCGTGGACCCGGTGGGCACGGGCGGGCCGTGCGCCGCGCAGGCTCCCATCAGCGGAAAAATTGTGAAGCTGCATCCCCACGCCTTCGTGGTGCAGGCAGCAGACGGAACCGCGGTACTTGTGCACCTGGGCATCGACACGGTGCGCCTGGACGGGGAGGGCTTTCATCTCCACGTCTGCGAGGACGACAGCGTCGAAGTGGGTCAGCAGGTGATCACCTTTCACCCGGACACTGTTCGCGAGAAGGGCCTGTCCGCGATGTGCCCCGTGATCGTTCTGGGCTCCGAGCCGGGCTCGGCGAAGCCATGGGCCTCGGGGGACGCAACAGCCGGCTCGATCCTGTTCACCTGGCCGACCGCATGAGCGGCACCGACGCGGAAGCCGGCGCCGACATCCTGGCCATGGCCGACGCCGTCCTGCTGGACATGGACGGAACCCTCGTCCTGAGCGAAGCCGTACACCGCCAGTGCTGGCAGCTCTTCTTCGACTGCTGGGGTGTCGACGTCGCAGACACCGAGTACGAGGAACTGTTCATGGGACGCAGGCCGAGTGACGTGATCGTCCAAGTGGCCGGCCCGTGGTCCGGCTCCGATGTGACGAGCGCCGTCGGGCTCATGACTGAGCACGCGGTACAGCTCGTGAGCACCGTGCCCGTCGTGCCGGGCGCCGGAGAGTTGCTTCGCCGGCTGCACGGCCTCGGCATCCCGATCGCTGTGGTCACCAGCGCGGGCGCCGCGTGGGCCGAGCGGATTCTGACCGCCGTCCTGGGGGTGCGGCACCTGGTGGATGTCGTCATCACCGCGGAGGAAGTCACGGACGGAAAGCCGTCACCCGAGGGATACCTCAAGGCGTGCAGCGGGCTGCGCGTTCCTCCGGAGAGGTGCGTGGCCTTCGAGGACTCCCCCTCAGGCGTCCGCGCACTCATGGCCGCAGGTGTGCGGGACATCGTCGGCGTGACCACAACCACCGCTGGAGCAGACCTCATGCGGTTCGGCGCGCGCTGGACTCTGCCGGACCTCCTTCCTGACCGGGTCCTGCCCGCCCTCGGCCACAAACAGCACCAGGACATCAAGGAACAGGAGGTCGAAGCACCATGACACAGCTCGACGTTGCAGTAATCGGTGCCGGTTACATCGCACGCACCCATCTGCCCGCCTGGACCGGCCTGGGCGCCCGTATCCGACTCTTCGCCACGGACGGTCAAGTGGGGCCACTGGCCGATGAATTCGGCGCGACCCTGGCCACTTCGCTGCACGATGCCATCGCCGGCGCCGCAGTGGTCGACATCTGTACGCCCACCACCACGCACAGGGACATCGCACTGGAGGCCGCCGAAGCGGGGGCTCACATCCTGTGCGAAAAGCCCATGGCCTTGTGTGCCAGCGAGGCCCAGGACATGGCCGAGGCAGCCGCACGAGCCGGTGTTCAGCTGTACCCCGGTCACGTCGTACGGTTCTTCCCCGCCTACGTACGACTCCGTGCGGCAGTCCGCACAGGGCAGTTGGGGCAAGTGGCCGTTGCCCGGTTCACCCGCACCGGCAGATATCCGACCTGGAGCCCATGGTTCGCCGACACGTCCCAATCCGGCGGGATCCTGACGGACCAGATGCTTCACGACATGGACATCGCGCGCTGGCTCTTCGGTGACGTGGTCCGTATCCATGCCACACAGCGAGGCCATCTCACCGCGCCGGCTCCGGTGGCCACGGGCAGCGCCACCCTCACTCATGCCTCCGGCGTGATCTCGCAGGTCTCCGGCGTATGGGGGCCACCGGCGACGCCGTTCCGCTACACGTTCCACGTCGCAGGATCGAAGGGGACGATCTTCCACGACTCCCAGGCGCATCTCGGCCTGCGCGTGATCGGCGGGGGCGGCGGAGACGCAGCAGGTATCCCCACCGGCGACTTCGGCGAGGATCCTTTCGCCGTTCAAATCCGCGAGTTCGCTGCGGCGTTCCAGGGCGGGCCGCCGCCGCGGGTGGACGCCCTGGACGGGGTCGCGGCTGTCCGCATGGCCGAAGCCGCCCGCCTGTCCGCAGTCACCGGCAAGGCCGTCCAGATCGACGCTCCAGCCCTCCTGCTCACCGAAGGAATCACGTCATGAAGGTCGCCGTACTGTCCTTCGCCCATGTGCACGCCACCGCGTACATCGAGCTGCTCAGAGACTGGCAGGACGTCGAACTGATCACCTGTGATCCCGACGGCTCACCCGATGACCCCACACGCGGCAGCCGCCTTGCCCGCGCACTCGACGTGCCCTACACCGACAGCGTCGAGGAGGTCTTCACGCTCCGGCCCGACGCCGTCGTGATCACCAGCGAGAACGGCAAGCACAGAAGCCTGGTCGAGTGCGCGGCAGCCGCAGGCGCTCACATACTGTGCGAGAAGCCGCTGGCAACCACCGAGGACGACGCCCGGGCGATGATCGACGCCTGTGCGCGCGCCGGTGTAAGCCTCATGACGGCCTACCCCGTACGGTTCAGCCCCGCATTCGCCGCGCTTCGCCAGTCGCTGGCCGACGGATCGGTCGGGAATCTGCTCAGCGTCCAAGGGGTCAACAACTCGTCCGACCCTTCCCTGGAACGTGCCTGGTTCGCCCGGCCCGCCCTCTCCGGCGGCGGAGCGGTGGCCGACCATACGGTCCACATCGCCGACCTGATGGATGTACTGCTCGACGGCGAACAGCCGGCATGGGTGTACGCCCAGGCCAACAAGCTGCTTCAGCCCGACAATGACACCGCTGGCGTCGAAAGTGCGGGACTCGTCACCCTCGAATACCCCAGCGGAGTCGTCGCCACCGTGGACTGCAGCTGGAGCCACCCGGCTCAGCACCCCACCTGGGGCGGACTGACCATGACATGCGTCGGCGACCGTGCCATCGTCGAGTTCGACGCCTTCCCCCAACTCCTCGACGGATTCGACTCCACGCAGGGCAGCCCGCGCTGGGAACCTGGCGGCACAGACCTCAACCAGGCCATGCTCGAAGCCTTCCTCGATGCCGCCCGCACGGGCCGCCAGGCACAACCCGACGGCCAGTCCGGCCTACGCACGCTCCAGATCGTCGAGGCCGCTTACCGTTCACTTGCGACCGGTCAGCCTGTCGCCCTGCACTCGAGCAGCTGATCCTCGCCGCAAGTGCACCCTGGTCCACCGCCGCAGGACGAAGACCGCGTGCTGCGGCGCACCCATGCGCTGGGCTCCGGATCGTGCAACGGACCGTCAGGGCGCGGGGGAAGGGGTTGCCCAGAGATGGTGCAGTTCCGCCCAGTGGGTGACGCCGCCGGAGTGGACTACGGTGCCGTGCTGAGTCGCGACGGCGGTGACGATGCACATGCCGCGGCCGTGCTCATCGTGCAGCCCAGCTGTCCGCGGCTCGTCCACCGGCCCGCCGTCGGTGACTTCGATTCGGAGAATGCCGCGTCGGCTGGTCACTCTCAGAACAGCCGGTGGCAGTGCATGGCTGACGGCGTTGGTGACCAGTTCGGAGACGAGCAGGAGGGCATCGCCGACGACCTCCGGTGACACGTGCCAATGCGCGAGGAGCGCGTCGACACACCGGCGGGCATGCCCCACGTCGCGGGCGGCGTGGGCAACGGGGCACATGAACTCCTGGTCACGGGTATCACCCACGGGCTGTCCCGCGCCCTTGATGTTGGGCCCGACCTGGCGGTCCCCGTCGTGAGCTTCAGGCGCCGGCGGCATGAGGACTTCAGGGGGCGTCGTTGCGATAGCCGGTCCGTTGATTGCCATGACGACCTCTGTTTCCCGGAACTGTGCGTGTCGCCGGGCCTTGTTTCCGCGGCGGGAGCGCAGGTGGCTGTTGCTTGGCACTGGCATTACCTTGGATTACTGGTAATAACCAGTTATTACCAGAGTGAGCCTGGCGCCTGAGGATGTCAACAGCTGAATGACAGCGGGCATGCGTCGCACCCCGAACGCATTGATGGCGTTCGGGGATGGGGAACTGTGAGGCGACGGGGGGAGCGGATCCTTGAACATGCCCCGTCCGAGGCGGGACACGGTGAACCTGATCGATCGGCCCTTGGGCAGCTCCTGACGAGGAGGCCGGCGCCTGCTCCAGAAGGAGCGCCTACCGCCCGCAGGACACGTCAAACCGGTCGGGGTGGGACCCCGGACGCCTTACGAGAGCCGGTCGTGCGTGTTGGCCGGGTCTGCGCGGCGGCCCTCCGGAACAGGCCGGTCCGCGGTGTCGTCCCCCGCACCGTCGGACCCCACCGGGTTTGCGAAGATCTCGAGGAGCGGCGCGATGTCCCGATGCTCTTCCGCCGGATGACGGAACCTTCCTCCGATCAGGCGATACTTGTTTCGGCGGCCTTCGCGCGTGTGGGTCAGATACCCGGCCGCCTCCAGGTCGGAGACAACAGCCTGGACGGTCCGCTCAGTCAGCTCCAGAGCCTTGGCAAGATCGCGAATCCGGACCCACGGATCGCGTGCGATGGCCGAGAGCACACGCGCATGGCTGGTCAGGAACGTCCATGTGGTGCGGGGTGCTGGGGCTTCGTCCATGGCCCCATCGTACGTTCCCTTATGCACGCTTCGCACTACCCGAAATCAGATTCAGGTATCTATTGACGTGTCTCCCGGCGTGTCTCAGCATGGGGTCAGAGGGACATCTCGTTCGAGGGAGATGATCATGGCTTCCCCTTCAGGCGGCTTCGAGAGGCCCGGTTCGCACTCCTCGCACCGCATTGGCGGCCGGACCGACAGCAGCCGCCTCACAATCACCGTGACCGCGGCCGCCGGAGGCCGCGCCCGAGTCGTCGTGGTGGGCGAAATCGACCTGGACAGCGCGGCAGACCTGCGCCGGGTGCTCGCCGTCACCCTGCAAGCGTCCACAGGCCTCGAAATCGATCTCGCCAGGGTCGCCTTCTGCGACTGCTCCGGCTTGCACGTACTCATGGACGCCCGCTACGAGTCCCTGGCCTCGGGCCAGACCGTGGCCGTGATCGACGCCAGCCCCCGCGTGCGGAGGCTGCTGGGGCTGACCGGCACCCTCGACCTCCTTGCCATCACGACCAGCGACGACGCCAACGGCGATCCCCTGCCCGCCAGACGCAACCACCCACGCCAGCCACGGAGCGGCCGACCGCTTCTGGAGCGCGGCACCGATGATGGACGGCCTTGAAGGAGGTTGGCGATGGCCAACGACGGCGGCCTCAGGCTGCACATGGAGCGTGTCCTCCGCGCACCGCGCTCGGTCATTTTCCAGGCCTTGACCGAACCGGAGGAACTGGCCAAGTGGTGGGGCCCCGACGGGTTCAGCATTCCGAGTGTGGAAAGCGACCTCCGGCCGGGAGGTGACTATCGGATCGCCATGCAGCCACCGGAAGGCGATCTGTTCTACCTGGTGGGGGAATTCCTGGAGGTCGAACCTCCCCAACGCCTGTCCTACACCTTTCGGTGGGAGGATCCCGATCCTGAGGATCGGGAGACGGTGGTGACGCTGTCGCTTCGCGAAATCGGTGGTACGTCGTCCGAACTGATCCTCACTCAGGGCGACTTCGCCACTGAGCGGCGCCAAGTTCTCCACGACGAGGGCTGGACCCAGAGTCTCGACAAGTTGGAAGAGCTGATGTCGCCGACTGCCTCGCCCTAGGAACGTGCAGCAGGTCGACGATCACCGCGCACAGCTGCCGGTCAGCGGGTGTCTTCGCCGCCGCGCCCGGCCTCGGTCGACTCGACGCCCATACGCCTGCGGTCCTCCTCGCTCCACTTCCGGGTATCCCGCGGCGGAACATACGGCTCCTCGTGCACGGGGTGCCCGCCGAGGATCGCGCGTTCGCGGGACAGCTCGGCGTCGAACTCCAGCCCCAGCAGAATCGCCAGATTCGTGATCCAGAGCCACACCAGGAAAACGATCACTCCGGCCAGAGTGCCGTACGTCTTGTTGTACGAGGCGAAGTTCGCCACATACAGCGCGAAGCCGCCGGAGGCGATCATCCAGATCACCAGGGCAAGGAAGCTGCCGGGCGTGATCCACTTGAAGCCGCGCCCCTTGGCGTTCGGCGACGCCCAGTACAAGATCGCGATCATCACGGTGACGAGCACGATCAGGACCGGCCATTTCGCGATCGACCACACCGTCAAGGCCGTGTCCCCGATGCCCAGGGCAGTACCGATCTGGCGAGCCAGAGCACCCGTGAGCACCACGATGAGCACGCTGAGACATGCCATAAGCATCAGTACCACCGTCAGGGCCACCCGCAGCGGCCCCACCTTCCACACCGGTCGGCCTTCCGGCATGTCGTAGACGGCATTGGAGGAACGGATGAACGCCGCCACGTAGCCCGACGCGGACCACAGCGCACCAAGCAGAGCTACGACCGCCAGGACAGAGCCGGTTCCACTGCTCGCCTGCAGCTGCTCCACCGCACCCGTGATGACGTCTCGCGCTGAACCCGGCGTGAGCTGCTTGATGTTGTCCAGGACAGTCTGCGTCGCCGACTCCCCCGCGATGCCCAGAAGGGAAACCAACATCAGCAGCGCGGGGAACAGCGCCAGCACTCCGTAGTAGGTCAGCGCTGCCGCACGGTCGGCCAGCTCGTCTTCCTTGAACTCGCGGATCGTACGGCGCAGCACCGCCCCCCACGACCTCTTGGGCAGCTCGCTCGGCTCGTCCGGCGCCGTTGCCTCCACCTGCGGATCCGGGCCGGCCTCGTGGCTCTCGGCGTCCGCCGCCCGGCCTGCACGGCCGGGCCGGTCATCTCGGTCGCCCGCGGTCTTCTGTCGCCATGTCCCAGCCATGGAACACGAGTAACCGCAAAACCCGGGATGAATCATGTGATCCGTTACGAAAGGGCGCCTCTGTGGTCAGGGAGGCCGTACTGAACGATTCCCGCGGGGCAGAGATTGCGGCTCGAGGCGGCGTGTCGAACACGCTGTTCTGGATACCCAGACCTCCAATCCCCCGGGCCGGTCGCCTGGCAGCTGTCCCGCGAACTGCTGTACTCCGGCACCCGCGTCCTGTCCGGCATCGGCGACGTCAGGATCTGGCCCACCAGGATGCCCGGAACCGCCGACACCGTACGGCTGCACCTGGAGCCGAGCCACGCGTTCGCCCTCATCGAAGCGGACAGAGCCGGCTTGCGAAACTGGATCAGGCGAACCTTCGACCTCGTCCCGGCAGGCACCGAGTCGCGGCATATCGACTGGGACACACTCGCCCATCGCCTGCTGAGCGAGCGATGAGGAGCTGCCCGGGCTGACTTCACGAGCTGCCATCCCGCGGCTCGACCGCCACCGCGCCCCAGGCGAAACGGGCCGAGCCGACCGCCTCTGCGGTCGGCTCGGCCCACACACCGGCGCGTATGCGCGAGGTAAAACCCCGGGCAGGTCACTTTCTCACCGCGGCCCAATTCCCGAATCGCGTCATGCCGATTCGTCACTTGTGCTTACGGGCCTTTCCCTTGAGTTCCTCCGCCGTGCCCTTCACGGTGTCCTCGACCTCTCCGGCAGCCTGGCGGGTCTTACCCTCGACGCGGTCTCCGGCCCCCTTGAGACGAAGGTCGTCCTTGCCCGTTGCGCGTCCGACTTTTTCTTCGGCCTTACCCATTGTTTCCTGGGCCTTGCCGCGAATCTTCTTGCCCGCTGCCATGCAGATCAGCTCCTCGACCAAGTATCGCGTCCATTTGGTACGTTATGCGGCTACCTCGATCAGGAGCTCGCAAACGTCATTCGGCTTCGTATTCGCCATCCGTATGGTCTTCTCCGCAATCCGAAAGGGATACACTCGTCCAATCATCCGCATTAGCGCAGGTCAGACCGCTCTTCCAGGACCACCTCCGCCGGATTCTTGTCATCGCACAGACCGAGGAATCGCGGTGGCGCAGGAACCGCTACGGAGGGTCGAAGTCTTACGCCGTATATGGGACCTGATGTCTTCACTGCGCCTTCGGTGTCATCGCGCACATCCGCCCGGGGCCACTCCGGCATCGCCGCGCGCACCCGTCCGTCAGGTGTCAGACTCGTAGAACGGCTCCCGGAAGTTGCCGCGGGCCTTCCCCTCCCCTTCCCCCGTCCCGTGAGGGTGCACCATGACCTGGGCATCGTGGACCACCACCGGCATCTACGCAGGGTCCGGTGGCGTGCTCACCGACGAAGTCGGCGTCATTCGAGGTGACTTGACCGTCCACACCACTTGGTCCGACGGTCAGGCCCAGATCGCCGTTCAGTTCAGCGGCGCTTCGGATTGGTTCACCATGACCGGCAGCCCCGTACCGTGCCCGTCCGAAGAGGCCAGCCGCAGTCTGCACCAATCGATCGTCGAATCCGTGCGTGATCGGGAAGACGGCCCTGTTTCCCTCGGCCACGGGGCGGCCCCGTCGGCCTGAGCCGGCGGTGCCGGAGCATTGGTGAGGTGCGCCGTCTCCGCGTCGATGCCGGCCTGGTCCATCGCCTTCCTCAGCAGCCGCCCGGCCGGTCCCACGAAGGGTTCGCCCTGCTTGTCCTCCTGGTCGCCGGGCTGCTCGCCGACGAGGACAATGCGCGCCGACGGGCCGCCCTTGGCAAAGACGGTCTGGGTGGCGTTCGCGAACAGCGGGTAGCCCCGGCAGTCGGCTCATCCGGATACGGACGGATCCAGGCCGTGGAGATGCGATGAGCCGCCCGCCGGAGTGCCATGGAGAGAGCAGGAGGAGAGCCGCGGCGGCCTGACACCTCCCACGGTCACACCCGCCCGGCACCCTACGGAAGGAAGCCCCATGGCACGCGCGGCCGTGTTCGATGTCGACGGCACCCTGGTCGACACCAATCACCTTCACGTGACGGCCTGGTGGGAGGCGTTTCGGCAGGCGGGCCACACGGTGCCCATGCACGCCATCCACCGGGCGATCGGGCTGGCGTCCGACGACCTCATCGACCATCTGCTGGGAGACGATCGCGACCGCGGCCAGGACGGCACCATCGCCGCGGCGCACAAGGCGCTGTACGGGACGTACTTCGACCGGCTGCCTGCGTTTCAGGACGCGGGCAATCTCTTGCGCGCCCTGGCCGAGGGAGGCTGGACCGTCGTCCTGGCCACGTCCGCCAGTGGTACGGAACTCAAGGCGCTCCGGCGTGCCATCGACGCTGACGACGCCATCAGCGCCGGCGCCGGCGCCGACGATGTGGCGGCCGGGAAACCGGCGCCGGACCCTGTCGAGCATGCCCTGGAACTCGCCGGTGTCCCCGCGGACCGAGCAGTCTTCGTCGGCGACACCGTCTGGGACATACGGGCGGGCTCCAAGGCCGGCGTCGCGTGCGTGGGGGTGCTGTGCGGCGGCATTCCCCGCGGCGATCTGGAGCAGGCCGGAGCGGCCACGATCTTTCTTCATCCGTCCCATCTGCTTCAGTCGCTTGCCGACAGTCCCCTGGCCCATGCCTGACCTGCTCGGAACGGAGTCCTGGAGACGCCATGCCCGACCGCCTCCGGTCGCGTATCCAGGCTGGAGCCACTCTTCACGGCACGTGGAGTGCCGGGCGGAAGGCCACCGAGTGCCCCGCGAGGAAGTGCGACGCGGTGCGGCCCCACCCTCGTCGGCGCGATCGGGCTTCAGCCGGACGAGTGGCACAGGGTGGCTCTGACCATGCACTTTCCCTCTCTCACGGCCACGCCCGGCTTGCGAGCGCTCTCTGAGGGGCCAGAATGAAAGGCCCGGATCCGGGTACTCGGCCGCGAAGGAGCGGACGCCGGACGGACCGGGCGGTTTGTGATTCATCAATGCCCTGCCCGCCCCCGAGACCGGGACTCCGAGTGTGATGGACGAGAAGACGACAGAAAGCAGGGCGAGGGGCGTGACGTCCAGCCACGAAGTGTTCGGCGCGCCGTGCTGGATCTCTCTCATGACCCGCGATCAGGAGGCCGCGCAGTCGTTCTACGGTGCTGTGCTCGGCTGGCAGTTCCGGCGGGCTGCCAGGCTGGGTGACGAGTTCAGTCTCGCCATCCGCGACGGAACGCCCGTCGCCAGCATCGGCGCGCTCGCCCCGGCGTTGCAGATGCCCGTCGCCTGGACGGTCTACTTCGCCGTCGCGGATGTGGACGAGACCGCGGCACGGATCCGCGAACGCAGCGCCACCGTGGCGGTGGGCCCCCTCCGCTTTCCCGTAGGACGCGGTGCCCTCGCCGCCGACCGTGACGGCGCCGTGTTCGGCATCTGGGAAGGACAGCTCATCTCCGACTGGCAGACCTGGCGCAAGAAGGCCCCCGCGTGGCTGCGCCTGCGGACGCGCAACGCGTTCGAAGCCGCGATCTTCTACGGCGAGGTTCTCGACTGGGCCTCCGCCGACCGCCCCGGCTGCTGCGCGGTCGACTACGAGGGGGACGAAGTCGTACTGCGCCAGCACGGGCAGGTTCTCGCCCGGCTCAGCTCCGGCGCGGTCGACACCGCACCCGACCCGCTGATCCAGCCCCGCTGGCACGTCTACTTCCCGGTGGCCGACGTGGAGGAGACGATCGAGACGGCGCGTCTCAACGGCGGCTCCGTCCTGGGACAGGGCCCCGCCTCCTATGGCGTGGAGGCGACGCTGCGCGACCCCGACGGCGCGATGTTCACCGTGACGAGCCGACCCGCGAACGACTGAGCCCGCCGTCCGGCTGACCCCACGAAGGGCCTCGTCGAACTTCCACGATCCGGATTATTGATGGTCATGTGGTGACGGGCGCCCTATATGGCCCTGTTCATGTCGCACGAACTCCGATATCAGGGCGAGAAGACGTGCGGGCTGTTCGATCTGCGGGAAGTGCCCCGCGTCCGCGATGAGTTCGAACCGGGCCGCCGCGAACGACTCCGCGTATGCCCTGCCGTACGCGGGGGTGACGATCCCGTCCCCCTTGCCCCAGGCGACGAGGACGGGTACGTCGACGTCCTTCAGCCGTCGGCGCAGTTGCGGATCATGCATATACGGATCGCCGGCATAGACAGCGGCCGTCGCCCGGTTTGCGGCGGCCGCGGCGAGTTCGTCGTTGGTCAGCGTGGCCGGGTCGGGCCGCAGAGCCGGGTTGTGGAAGGCCAGACGGCCGGTCTGGTCGGGGGGAAGGGCGAAGATGTCGGCGATCTCGGTGTCGCTTCCGGCGACGTGGATGCCGACGGCGTTGACAAGGACGATGCGACCGATGCGGGAGGTGTCACTCAGGGCGAGTTCGGCGGCGATCCAGCCCCCGATGGAGTTTCCGACCACCGTGACGTCCTGCAGGTCGAGGTGACGGAGCAGATCGAGGTAGACCGATGCGAGGCGGGGGATGCTGTCGAGGCCGTCGGGGCGCGGTCGGCCCGCGAAGCCGGGGTGGGTCGGCGTGATCACCCGTCCATGGCGGGCCAGGAGCGTGGCGAACGGCAGAACGGACGCGGGGCCGGCGCCGCCGTGCAGCAGGAGGAACGGGCGCCCTGCGCCTTGGTCCTCCCAAGCCAGGGTGACGTCGTCGGCGAGCGGGGTGAGATGGGCGCGGGCTGCTGCGCTGTCGGACATGAGTGAGCCCTTCAGGAGGTGTGTGGAGGCACCACCCAGCCTAAATAAGGATGTTTATATAAGCAAGCTTACTTAGCGAGCTATGATGTCCGCATGCCCGTAGCACTCCAGGACCTGGGGCTGGCCGTGAAGCGGCTCCAGCACCGTCATCACCGCACTCTCGACGCGCTGCTGATCGAGCAGGGCACCACGCTCGCCCAGTGGGACGCGCTCCGTGCGATCCACCGCCATCCCGAGTCCACGTCCCACGAGTTGGCCGTCCTGACCTTCCAGAGCGACCAGTCCTTCGGAACGCTCGCCAAGCGGCTGCTGGCACGGAAACTCATCGAACGCACCGCGGGCCCCGGGCGCGCCATCCGGCACCGCCTCACCCCCTCCGGCGAGGCCGTGCTCGACAAGGGCCACGCCGTGGTGAACCACGTACTCACGGAGTCCTTCGCGCCACTCTCGCAGCAGGAACGCGATCTCCTCCATTCACTGCTGACGCGGCTCCTGCCCGAGCTGCGTCCAGCAGACACGGCACCCCGCTGACCCTTGCGGCCAAGCCGGTCTGGTCACGTTTGGGGGGATCCGGGCCCCTTCGAGGCTGGGCACGTTGCTGCGCTCGTTCACCCACGGCCTGCCACGGCCGGGGTGCGGCGATGTCGAGCAGGGGCTTGATGTGGGCGCGTGCTGGCGGGGAAGGCCACCCGGACCGCGGCGCAGGGGCGTCGCCCCTGTGTGTCGGAGGCACCGCCGGGGCATCCCCCTGGGGAGGATGCCCCGGCGGCCGGGTGGCCGATCAGTACCGGCTGTACCGGCAGTTGTTCTTGGCGGAGAGGCATACCGCGACTTTGGCCTTCTTCGCGTTGTAGACCGGGGTGCCCGCCAGGTAGTCCTTCTTGCCATACCCGCTGGCCCGTCCCAGCTCGCGCCACTTGACGGCCCCGGACTTGCAGTCGGTATAGACCAACCAGGCAACAGCGGCCTTGCCGTCGCGTGCCATGTCCCGGACGTAGCTGCCCGAGTTGTTCTTGATCTTGGCGTAGGAGCATGTGCTCCACGAGGAGCCGCCACTTACCAGCGTGCCACTGACGTAACCTCCCCGCTTCGCGTCAGTCGTGTAGAACGCGAACTGCTGGGCGGCTGCCTGGGCCGAGGCCGGCACGGCAAGGACCGCGCCCATCGCCAGTGCGCCTGCCGCCAAAACGCTGTTCATCCTCATGACATCTCTCTTCCTGGGTGTGTGACGTGGCCAGACAACCTGAGCTGACCCCGGGTACTGAGAGGAGTGCGTGGACCACCCTCCGCACGTGGTCCTGCGATCAAACCGGCTTGTGCTGCTTGGCAGCGGGGGTCGTGAACCCGACCACGTCCGTGCCGGCCGCGCTCTGTCCGGTCTTCCTCAGCAGCCCTTCGCCGTACTTGCCCTTGCCCTTGCCCTTGCCCTTGCCGTACTTGACGCGCACGTTGCCCTCGACCGAGCTGTACGTCCTGCTCGACTTGTTGTATTTGACGACGACTCCGACGTGGTCGATGGTGCCGTTGTGATCCCGGTCGTAGGTCACCGCGTCCCCAGGCTTCGGCGTGTAGCTTCCGCGCGGATGCCACGTGTGATGACGCTGGCCGTAGCTCTTGAAGGAGCCGGCGAGCGAGTTGATCCCGGCCACATCGGCTTGGCCCCAGTACCACGTGAACTTCACGAAGTCCGCGCACCACGCCTGGCTGCCCCAGGCGATGGGTGTCCACTTCTTGACACCCCCCTCATACCTGTAGCCCTTGGTCGTGCCGCATTTCGCGCCGTCCAGGCCCTTGGGCGCGCCCTTCTTCCAGAAGCCGCTGTAGAAGTTGCAGTTGTTGGTGTGCTTCTTGCCGCCCTCGAGCAGCCGCTTCTGCACTTCCTTGTTGTGGCTGTCGAACTGCCCGTTCGCCTGGCGCGCTATGGTGTCGCCCAGGGCGCTCGCCTGTGCCGGCCCAGCCATGGCCGGGCTGCCGACGAGCAGACCGGCACTCACGCAAGTGACCAGGACACCCTTGTTGAAACGCCTCACTAACTCTCTCCTCTGACCGAGTTACTGACTGCCTGTTTTCGACTCACTTGTTTTCGAACTCACCTGGCCTTCTGTGTGGTTGCCATGAAGAGATCGCCATCACATGGCTGAGGGGACGCTGAAGGTTCCTGAGGGGCCTACAGGTCGGCTTCAAAGAGCGTTTTGACCTGGGGAAGGTGTTTGGTTCGAGCTTCAGGTCTCGTGTGGGTGGGTTTCGTAGTCGCGGGCCAGGCGTCGGTGGCGCATGAGCCATCTGGATGGGTGGGCCGCACGGCGACGTGCTCGTCGGGGCGAGTCCTTTTCCGCGCGGGCTCCCGCCGAACTGGACATGACGGTTCCTTGTTGTCCGGCACACCTGTGACTACTGCGTGAGTGGACTGGCAGGCTGTTCTGAGTGGATTCGGTCCGTAAGACCAATTGGCTGGTGCACCACTGCCGTGCCACGCCGACGAGCTGCGGTCACCGCTCCCGAGGAGCCGGTGTCGAAGACCTCACAGATGCCCTCCCTTCGGTTTTCAAACTCGCCTGGACACAGCATCTTTGGCCGGGGGCGATATCGACAACGACCGTCGGGTGCAGCCGAATGTCCCTGGTCAGCAGGCACGACGCCAGCGAATCGGACATCGGGGGCTGTGTGTTACGTATCCACTTCACTGCGAAGGATCTGGCCGATCCAGGGTGCCGACCCCCGGCTGGCTTCCGGATGCTTCGGCGCACTGCCGGCCGGACTGCACCCACAAGTGCACTGGCAGGAACCGGTACTGGAGCTTCCCGGTTTCCGGGGACAAGGCGAGGTCGACTCCCCTCAGACGTCGAGGACCTCTGACCGGGAACCGGCTCGACAAATGACTGGCAGGCAACGCTAAATGACCATGGTCAGGCTCGTGTTGACGTCTTCGGGGGCAGGGGATCACGGTGCTGCGTCTCTATTTCACACTGGAGGACCTCGCCCGTACCCGAGTGGCCCTGCTGGGGCCACTGGCCGAGACACAGCTCAGCTTGCGGATGTTGCAGCGCCGGGACGAGAAGGTCCTTTTCGATGGGTGGCGCAGGCGCACGCATCCACGGGTGCCGCACGATGTACGGGAGCTGGCGGCCTTCGTTGCCGGCCCGCGGACGTGGATGGTTGATTTCTTCACGCTGCTGGGGCCGGTGTCCTCGATCGAGGAGGGGCAGGAGCGCCTGCTGAGCGCGCCACTGGCGCAACTTCGTGCCGAGCTCTCCCCCGATTCCCGGCTGGTGCGCCAAAGACCCTCCTGGCTGGCCGACCCTGCACGCGGCGGGGCGGTCGAGCGACTGGCGAACGCCCTGGTCGACTACCACGCCGAAGCCGTGGCCCCCTATTGGAACGGCGCGCTACGACATCTGAGCTCTCATGCCAATCTGGTAGGGAAGCTGATGGCCACCGGCGGAGTGGGTAAGGCGCTGGAGAGCCTCGCTCCCCGCCTGCGCTGGAGACCGCCGGTGCTGGAAGTACCGGACTACACCCCGTGGCGCGGGTCAGGCGACACGGAGTTCCACCTGGGCGGCCGCGGCATCGTCCTCGCACCCTCGCTGTTCTGCGAAACCGCACCCCAGCTGTTCGTACCCGGCACCGATGCCGAAGCCCTGCTGATCTACCCCGCTCCGCGCGATGCCGCCACAGTCCGCGACATATGGTCCCCGCCGCGATCCGCAGGCTCGCACAAGGCCCTTGCCGCACTCCTGGGAACCACTCGCGCCGCCATCCTGTCCACGCTCGTCGATGGCTGTACCACCACCGAACTGGCTCGCCGACTGTCCATCTCACCGGCCAGCGCCAGCGAGCACACCGGCGTGCTCCGACAGGCTGGACTCGCCTCCAGCACCCGCTACCGCAACACGGTGCAGCACACCCTGACACGAAAGGGACTGTCTCTCCTCGACGGCACCAGCACCGCGCCCTGAAGGCCCGCAAACCCTGTTGCCGAACTGCACGCCCATCATCGGCCGGGAGTTGAACCTGCCGCCCACGGCCGGCTGCACGGCGTTGCGTGCGGTCTCCCCGGACAGGACGGCCAGGCCGTTGCGCCACTGACCGGGGTCGGCCCTGTGCAATCGAACGGCGTAGCAGGCGATGTCGGGCCGACGTTCGACGGCCGGGGAGTCGCCCAGAACACCGGCAGAACTCCGCCTAATCTTCCAGACCTGACCTCTCATCCGGAAAGGAGCACATCGTGACTTCTCGACTCAACCCGTACATCGCCTTCGACGGCGACGCCCGGCAAGCCATGGAGTTCTACAAGGGGATCTTCGGCGGCACCCTGACGGTAAACACATTCGGTGACTTCGGCAGGGAGGAGGCCGGAGACGCCGCCGACAAGATCATGCACAGCATGCTCGAGACGGACAGCGGCTTCACGCTCATGGCCGCCGACACTCCGCCGGGGATGGAGTACAAGCCCGGGAACAACATCTCTGTGAGCCTCAGCGGAGACGACGTCAACGAACTGCGCGGCTACTGGGACGAACTCTCCGGCGACGGCACGGTTTCGGTCCCGCTCGAGAAGCAGATGTGGGGCGATGTCTTCGGCATGTGTACGGACCGCTTCGGCATCACCTGGCTGGTCAACATCAGCGAGCAGCAGGCCTGAACGGCAGCGGCGCGCCGGACCCTCCCGCCACGGACCGGCGCGTCACTCGCGGCGCCGCTCTGGCCTGACACGCCTGCAGCAGGTCGGGGTGGATATCAGGTGTAGCCGCAGTCGACTTCCCGATGCGGACGCTGACGGCACGCCCGAGATGCGGTTGCTGGACGAGGTCGCCCCGCTGATCGACGCCCCACAACAGCAGCCCGGCCGCGGCAGCTGCCGCAGGCAGAGCTCCTCGCGTTCCGCCGTGGTCAGCTCGCCGGACCGGCCCTCGAAAACACGAGCCGGGCCCACCGCTACGGGAAAAGCCCGCTCTCTCACCCGCCCCAGAGCGTGACGTACACCGGCGGCCGGAACCGGGAGGGCGGGACGCCCGCGCCGGGCGCGCGCATGATGCGGGTCGCTGCGGGGGTGTGCAGGAAGTGCAGGAACGCGTCGGTGGCCGGGGAACGGTGCTCGGGCTGCAGGACGGTGGCGTGCCAGGTGGCGTCCGACGGCGTGGCCGGGGTCTCCAGTATGCGCAGCTCGTCACGCCGGATGCGGGGCGAGACCAGATGGGCCAACGCTGGTGCCACCCCCGCGCCCTCGGCGGCGGCCGCCCAGGTCGCGGCCTGGTTGGGGAACACCCACACGTGCCCCTCGGCCACACCGAGCCGGCGCAGCAGCCGCCCGGAGTCCGCGTCCGGATCGGTTCCGGAGGAATCGACCAGCCACGACCACTGCGGCGGCGGACCTGGCGGCCGCGGCGACCTCGCGCCGGTCACCACGACCAGCTGGGTGCGGAACAGCGGCTCGCTGAGCAGTTCGCCCCCGCGGACGGCGCCGAGATACGGCCCGAGCGCGACGTCGGCCAGCCGGTTCTCCACCAGCACGCGTACCTCGTTGCCCGCGGCCACCCCGAACGAGGTCTCCGTCCTGCGCCCCGAGCGGCCGTCGAAGGCTTCCACGAGCGACGGGAGTACGAACTCGGCCAGCGTGCTCGTGGCGACGACCCGCAGCTCGTCGGGCGCGCCCCGCGCCGCCCGCACTGCCGCCTCGGCGTCCGCGCTCAGCGCGACCATCCGCGACGCGACCGGCAGCAGCCGCGCCCCCGCGGGCGTCAGACGCATCCCACCGCCACCGGTGCGCCGGATGAGCGGATCACCGAAGTGGGTGCGCAGCGCGGTGAGCGCCTGCGACACCGCAGACTCGCTCACGTCCAGAGTCCGCGCGGCGGCGCCCACCGAACCGAGCCGGGCAACCAGCACGAACGTGCTGAGCTGTGTGACGGTCACTATCCGATTTTCCCGCGTTTAGGGGGATAAGTGAATGCTTATCGACGCATTGCAGGGCCGGTGAGGAAGAGCGCAGCATCACTGCACAGGGGCACAGCGTTCCAGGAGGGCTCGATGCAGGTTCCAGCCGCGTTCCAGTACGAGAGCGCCACCAGCCTCGAGCAGGCGATCGAGCTGCTCACACGGTACGGACCCGAGGCCCGGGTGGTGGCGGGCGGACACAGCCTGCTGCCGATGATGAAGCTGCGGCTGGCCCAGCCCGAAGCCCTGATCGATATCAACGGCCTCGACGAGCTGGCGTTGATCCGGGTGGACGGGCACGAACTGTCCGTCGGAGCGATGGTCCGCCACGCGGAGCTGCTCGCCTCGCCGGTCGTCGGCGAGCACTTCCCCATCCTGCGGGACGCGGAACGGGTCATCGCCGATCCGCTCGTACGCAACCGCGGCACCGTAGGCGGCTCGCTGTGCCAGGCCGATCCGTCGGAGGACCTGTCCGCGGCGTTCTCGGCACTGCGGGCGACCCTTGTCGCCCAAGGGCCCGGCGGCCGGCGCACCATCGGGATCAGGGAGTTCTTCCTCGGGCCGTACGAGACCGCCCTGGACGAAGCGGAGCTTCTGGTGGAAATCCGAGTGCCCATCCGTTCGCACGCCAGCGCCTACCGCAAGGTCGAGCGCCGGGTCGGCGACTGGGCGGTCGTCGCCGCCGGAGCGGTGCTGGAGATCTCCGACGGGGTCATCACCGAGGCCGGGATCGGGCTGACCGCAGTGGGTGCCCCACGATTCGTGGCCGAGGGGGCCGAGGACTTCCTGCGCGGCGGACGGCCGGACGACGAGGGCTTCGCCGAGGCGGGCCGGATCGCCTCGCAGGAGTGCAGGCCGACAGCCGACCAGCGCGGCCCGGTCGACTACAAGCGGCATCTGGCCGGGGAGCTCACCCTACGGGCGCTGCGTACCGCCGCCGCCCGCGCCCAGGGGCAGGAGGCGTGACATGCGGATCACCGTGACCGTGAACGGCGAGCAGCACACCAGGGACGTGGAGCCCAGGCTGCTGCTGGTGCACTTCCTGCGCGACGAACTCGGGCTCACCGGCACCCATTGGGGCTGCGACACCTCCAACTGCGGGGTGTGCGCGGTCTGGTTGGACGGGACGCCGGTGAAGTCCTGCACCGTGCTCGCGGTGATGGCCGACGGCCATGAGGTTCGGACCGTGGAGGGCCTGGCGCACGGGGCCGAACTCGACCCGGTGCAGCAGGGATTCGTCGCCTGCCACGGGCTGCAGTGCGGCTTCTGCACGCCGGGGATGATGATGACCGCCCGCTGGCTGCTCGACCACAACGCGGATCCGTCCGAGGAGGACATCCGGAAGGCCATCTCCGGACAAATGTGCCGCTGCACCGGTTACGAGAACATCGTGCGCTCCATCCGTTGGGCCGCCGAGCACGGCGGCGCGGCGCGGACCGCCGACGCGGAAACCGAGCCGGCGCCCGGCCGCGAGGAGGTGCGGACATGACGACCACCGAGGAACGGCCGGTCGGCTTCGGACGCATGCCCCGCAAGGAGGACGCGAGGTTCGTCCGCGGCCACGGGACCTACGTCGACGACGTCAAGCTCCCCGGGATGCTGCACGGCGCCGTCCTGCGCAGCCCGCTGGCGCACGCCCGGATCGTGTCCGTCGACACCAGCGCCGCCGAGGCGCACCCGAAGGTCAAGGCCGTGATCACCGGGGAGACCCTGGCCGGTCTCGGGCTGGCCTGGATGCCCACGCTCTCGTACGACACTCAGGCGGTGCTCGCCACCGACAAGGTGCGCTTCCAGGGGCAGGAGGTCGCCTTCGTCGTCGCCGAGGACCGCTACGCCGCCCGGGACGCCCTCGAACTGATCGACGTGGAATACGAGCCGCTGCCGCCGCTTGTCGACGCCCGCCGGGCGCTCGACCCGGACGCGCCGGTGATCCGCGACGACAAGGACCAGCAGACCGACAACCACATCTTCGACTGGTCGGCGGGCGACAAGGAGCGCACCGACGAGGTCTTCGCAGCCGCCGACGTCGTGGTGGAGCAGGACATGCTGTACCCGCGGGTGCACCCGGCGCCGCTGGAGACCTGCGGCACCGTGGCGGACATGGACGCCATCACCGGAAAGCTGACGGTGTGGTCCACCACCCAGGCCCCGCATGCACACCGCACGCTCTACGCCATGGTGTCCGGCATCCCGGAGCACAAGATCCGGATCATCTCTCCGGACATCGGGGGCGGCTTCGGCAACAAGGTCGGCATCTATCCGGGTTACGTGTGCGCGGTCGTCGGTTCGATCGTCACCGGCAAGCCGGTCAAGTGGGTGGAGGACCGCTCGGAGAACCTGATGAGTACCTCCTTCGCCCGCGACTACCACATGCACGGGGAGATCGCGGCGACGCAGGACGGGAAGATCCAGGCCCTTCGGGTCCAAGTGATCGCCGACCACGGCGCCTTCAACGCAACCGCGCAGCCGTCCAACTTCCCCGCCGGCTTCTTCGGCGTCTTCACCGGCTCGTACGACCTGGCCGCCGCGCACTGCACCGTGACGGGCGTCTACACCAACAAGGCGCCCGGCGGTGTCGCCTACGCCTGCTCGTTCCGCGTCACCGAGGCCGTGTACCTGGTCGAGCGGATGGTCGACCTGCTCGCGGACAAGCTCGACTCCGACCCGGCCGAGCTGCGGATGCGCAACCTGCTGCGGCCCGGGCAGTTCCCGTACAAGACGCAGACCGGGTGGGAGTACGACTCCGGCGACTACCCGAGGACCCTGCGGCTGGCGATGGACATCGCGCACTACGACGACCTGCGCCGGGAGCAGTCCGAGAAGCGCGAGCGCGGCGAGCTGATGGGCATCGGGGTCAGCTTCTTCACCGAGGCCGTCGGCGCCGGCCCGCGCAAGCACATGGACATCCTCGGGCTGGGCATGGCCGACGGTGCCGAGCTGCGCGTTCACCCGACCGGCAAGGCGGTGCTGCGGATCTCCGTTCAGTCCCAGGGCCAGGGTCACGAGACGACCTTCGCGCAGATCGTCGCCGAGGAGCTGGGCATCCCGCCCGAGGACGTCGAGGTGGTGCACGGCGACACCGACCAGACCCCGTTCGGTCTCGGTACCTACGGATCCCGCTCGACGCCCGTGTCCGGAGCGGCGGCGGCGATGGTCTCCCGCAAGGTGCGCGAACGCGCGAAGATCGTCGCCTCCGCGATGCTCGAAGTGAACCCGGACGACCTGGAATGGGAGAAGGGCCGCTGGTTCGTCACGGGCGACCCCGACCAGGGAAAGACCATGGCCGAGATCGCCCTCGCGGCGCACTCCAACCTGGAGCTGCCCGAGGGCGTCGAGGGCCAGTTGGACGCGACCTGCGTCTACAACCCGCCGAACCTCACCTTCCCCTTCGGCGCATACATTTGCGTCACCGACGTGGACGCGGACACCGGCCAGGTCAAGGTCCGCCGGTTCATCGCCGTGGACGACTGCGGCAACCGGATCAACCCCATGATCGTGGAGGGTCAGGTGCACGGCGGGCTCGCCGATGGCCTCGGCATGGCGCTCATGCAGGTGATCGCCTTCGACGAGGACGGCAACTGCCTCGGCGGGTCGTTCATGGACTATCTCCTGCCCACCTCGGTCGAGTGCCCGTCCTGGGAGCTCGGCGAGACCGTCACCCCCTCCCCGCACCACCCCATCGGAGCCAAGGGCGTCGGCGAGTCCGCCACGGTGGGCTCGCCCGCCGCGGTGGTCAACGCCGTGGTCGACGCGCTGAAGCCGCTCGGCGTACGCCATGTCGACATGCCGCTGACGCCCGCCGCCGTGTGGCGGGCCGCCCAGGGCCGGCCGCTGCGCACCGACCTGGCGATCACCTGAGGCCACCGCGATGACGAACACCGAACTGCTGGCCCGCGCGGACGTGCTCCGGCACGGCCGGACCCCGTTCGTCCTGGCCACCGTCGTCCACGCGGAAAGGCCCACGAGCGCCAAGCCCGGGGACAGCGCGCTGGTGCTGCCCGACGGCACCGTCGAGGGCTTCGTGGGCGGCACATGCGCCGAGACGACGGTGCAACTGCAGGGCCTGCGGGTGCTGGAGACCGGCGAGTCGCTGCTGCTGAGGATCACGCCCGCCGCGGACACCGGGGCCGAAGGCGCACAGGAGCCGGGCGAAGGTCTGTTCACGGTGGCCAACCCCTGCCTGTCGGGCGGGACGCTCGACATCTTCCTGGAGGCCAACCTCCCTTCTGCGTTGGCGTACGTCTACGGACACGCCCCCATCGCCCGCGCTCTGCTCGACGTCGGTCGTGCGCTCGGCCTCGACGCCCGACCGGCCTCGCCCGGGGAGCCGCTGCCGCCCGATCTGGACGTCATCGTCATCGCCACGCACGGCCGCGACGAGGAGACCGTGCTGATCGAGGCCGCACGCGCCGGGATCCCGTACATCGGGCTGGTGGCCAGTCCGAAGCGCGGCGCGGTGGTGCTCGCCGGGCTGGGTCTCACCGAGGAACAACGCGCGCATGTCCACACCCCGGCCGGCCTGGACATCGGCGCGCGGACCCCGGGAGAGATCGCGCTCTCGGTGTACGCCGAGATCATCGCATTGCGGCCGCAGGCGGCCCTAGCCGTGCGCCCCGGAGCCGACTCCGCCGCGCCGCAGGCCGTGGCCGCGGACGTGGATCCCGTGTGCGGCATGACCGTGGCGATCACACCCGCCACCCCCTCACTGGACCGGGCCGGCAGCAGGGTGTACTTCTGCGGGCCGGTGTGCCGGCACGCCTTCGACGACGACCCCTCCCGCTACGCGCATGACTGACCTCGACCCCCTCGTACCCGACGTCCCCGCCCTGCGCTCGCGTCTGGACGCCGTCGGCTACCTGGCCGACGACGCCCTGGCCACGGCGCTGCTGCTGGCCGTGCGCATGCGGCAGCCGATCCTGCTGGAGGGCGAGCCCGGCGTCGGCAAGACCGAGGCGGCACGCGCGCTCGCCGCCGTGCTCGACACCCCGCTGATCCGGCTGCAGTGCTACGAGGGACTGTCCTCGGCCGAGGCCCTCTATGAGTGGAACTATCCACGGCAACTACTGGCCATCCGGCTGGCCGAGTCCCGCGGGGAGCCCCTGCGGGACGCCGACCTGTTCGCCGAGGACTACCTGCTGCCGCGGCCGCTGCTCGCCGCGATCTGCCACCCGGGACCGCGGCCGGCGGTGCTGCTCATCGACGAGGTGGACCGCGCCGACGACGAATTCGAGGCGTTCCTGCTGGAGCTGCTCGCCGATGCCGCGGTCACGATCCCCGAACTGGGCACCCGCACGGCTGTGGTGCCGCCGGTGGCCGTACTGACCTCCAACCGCACCCGGGATCTGCACGACGCGCTCAAACGCCGCTGCCTCTACCACTGGATCGACTACCCGGACACCGCACGAGTCGCCGCGATCATCCGCAGACGAGTGCCGGAGTCGTCCGAGTGGCTGGCCGCGCGCGTGGCGCGCGGGGTGGCGCGTCTGCGTGCCCGGCAGGAGCTCACCAAGCCACCCGGCATCGCCGAGGCGATCGACTGGGCGGGCGCGCTGCACGCGCTGGGGCTCTCCGTTCTCGACGCCGACGCCGCCGACCGCACTCTGGGGGCGGTACTCAAGTACGCCGAGGACCTGGAGGCCGTGCGCCGGGCCGGACTGGCAGAGCTGATCGACGCGGAGGCAGGTTCCGATGCCTGACCTGCCGGAACTGGCAGCCTCGTTCACCGCCGCCCTGCACGACGCAGGGATCGCGGTGGGCCCCGACCGTACCCGTAGCTTCGCTCGGGCGCTCACCCTGCTGGCACCGTCGACGACGGGCGAGCTGCGGCACTGCGCGCTCGCCACCCTGGTGTCCGACCGCGAGCAGATCGAGCCGTTCGACGCGGTCTTCCGCGACGTCTTCGGCGGCCCGGCCGACCGTGGAGCACAGCGCGGGCAGCCCGGCGACCCGGCCCGATCGCTTCCGGACACCGTTCCCGGCCGTGTCCCCGGCGCCCGGAAGGCCACGGCGGACGGACACGGCCGGGAGGCCGACGCACAGCCGCGGGAGGCTCCCGTACCCCTCGCCGCCAGTCCGCTCGACCGTCTCGCCAACCGCGACTTCGCGGACCTGTCCGCCGAGGAACTGGCGCGGCTCTCCGAGGTGATGCGCACCCTTGTGCTTCGCACTCCGACCCGGCCGTCCCGCCGGCGGCGCACCGCGCACCACGGTGCGCGCATCGACGTGCGCCGCACCCTCTCCGCCAGCCGGCGCACCGGCGGGTACCCGCTGCGGCTGCACCGCTTCGAGCTCCGCGCCCGCCCCCGCGACCTCATCGTGCTCTGCGACATCTCCGGATCGATGGAGCCCTATGCCCGCGCGATGCTGCAACTGCTTTACTGTGCCGCCCGCGCCGCCCGCGCCGAGGTCTTCACCTTCGCCACCCGGCTCACCCGCCTCACGCCCGCCCTCCGTCGGACCGGGCCGGACGACGCCCTGGCACGGGCCGGACGGGCGGCCCCGGACTGGTCCGGGGGCACCCGGATAGCCGAGTGCCTGGCGGAGTTCAACGAACGGTTCGGCCGGCGCGGTATGGCGCACGGCGCCGTGGTCGCCATCATCTCCGACGGCTGGGACACCGGCGCGCCCGCCGACCTCGCCACCCACATGGCGCGGCTGTCCCGGGTCGCCTACCGCGTCGTATGGGTCAACCCGCGTACGGCAAGCCCGCGTTACCGTCCGCTCGTGGCCGGCATGGCTGCAGCGCTGCCCTACTGCGATGCCGTCGTCAGCGCCCACAACCTCGCGGCCCTGGACGACTTCACCGCCGCACTGTCCGCGCCGCGCCACCGCCGATGACCCTGCCCGTCCTCGACGTTACCGAAGGGCAGGGGGCTCCGCTCTGCACCGCCGGCACCGGGCGGCGGAGTTAGCGCACCGCTGCTGCCAGCACGGCGGTCGCCGGCAGGGCGACCGGCCAGCGAGCCATGCAGGGTGACCCCGAGATCATGGAGTTCCTCAACGAGCAGCTGACCGCCGAGCTGACCGCGATCAATCAGTACTAGCCCGACTCCGGCACCCTCACCCTCACCCTCACCCTCCACGGTCAGTCCCTTGCAGGTACGGCACGCAAGCGCAGGCGCGAACACCACCAGCGCATCCAGCTGGTCCCTCAGAATCCCCTGGGGGCACTAGTACTCCAGCAGGATTTCGCTGTCTGACCTGCGGGTTTCGCTGGGCGGCTGGAGTGTAGCGGGCTGTGGAGTGGTCAGGGGCGGTCTCACGGAGGCCGCCCCTCGAACGTGCGACAACGCCGCAGGTAATGACAGCGACGGGCGACTGCCTGGCGTCGTCGGCGCCAGTTCGACCAGCTCATCGCGTGGCGTCGGCCTCGGCGTCCGCGCAGGTGCGGGGGCCGGGGACGACAAGCTGCCAGGAGTCGCCGAACCTCCGCCACTGTGAGCGCGATGGCCCCGGCTGCCTCACCGGTTCCGCCCCCTTTTCCCTGGCCTGGTGTGCCGTGGCTGCCAGGAAGGCGTGCGCGAGCATGGCGAGGGTGATGTGCCGGTACCAGCCCACGTAACGGCGGACTTCGTACTGGTCCAAGCCGCACTCGTTCTTCGCGGCCTGGAAACACTCCTCGATCGCCCAGCGCGACCCGGCGATCCGCACCAGTTCCCGGGCGGTGGTCTCCAAAGGGGCGTAGGCGAGGTAGTAGGCGACTTCGTCGGGCTTGCGGATGCTGCGACGGGCCAGCGCCCACCGCATCCGATGGGGGACCTCGCCCTGGTAGTCGAACTCGGCGACGGCCGGCAGCCGCACCGCCGCCCAGTGGTAGACCCGCGGTCCCTTCGCGCCGTCTCCGCATGAGATCTTCTCCCACGCCTCGGCCGGGGCCTGTGCGAACAGGCCCTCGATGCGGGGACAGCCCACAGTGAACTGGGACTTGGGCACGGCCAGCACATAGCCGACGCCCGACTGCTCCAGCAGCCGACGGAAGCGACTCTCCTGGCCGTAGGCGGAATCCGCAGTGACCCAGGCGATGGGCAGCGGTGAGGCGAGGGCCCGCAGCACCATGCGCCGGGCCAGTTCGCCCTTGGTGGCAAACGCCTGGTCGTCGGGGACTTTGGCCGCGCGGCAGCGTTCACGGTCCTCGGCCCAGGACTTGGGCAGATACAACTCCCGGTCCACCAAGGCGCGCCCGCGGCCGGAGGCGTAGGCGGCGAAGACACCGATCTGGCAGTTCTCGGTGCGGCCGGCGGTTCCGGAGTATTGGCGCTGAACCCCGGCGGAGGTGGTGCCCTTCTTGATGAAGCCGGTGTCGTCGATGATGAGGACCCCGCCGTCCTCACCGAGCTTGTCGGCGACGTATTGCTGCAGGTCGTCGCGGATGTCGTCGGGCTCCCACTTTGCGCCGGCGAGCAGGTGCTGCAGACCGTCGGGGGTGGCATGGCCTGCCTGTTCGGCCAGCTGCCAGCTGTTCTTTCGGGCCACCGGGGCGAGCAGTCCGCGTACGTAGTCACGCATGCGGCGGCGAAGCTCCACACGGCCGAAGTGATGACCGATGGTCACGAAGAGGTCGTCCAGTTCAAGGTCCCACTGCTCGGCAGCACTCTCGAAGATCACGTGGGGAGCTTTCCCAACCGCTGTCATTACCTGCGGCGTTGTCGCACGTTCGAGGGGCGGCCTCCGTGAGACCGCCCCTGACCACTCCACAGCCCGCTACACTCCAGCCGCCCAGCGAAACCCGCAGGTCAGACAGCGAAATCCTGCTGGAGTACTAGGCGCTGTTTCTCGGATCATGTGCGGAGCCAGATCAGGAGTGCTGCGAGTGTGACGGTGCCGAGGTAGATGTAGGCGCGTTTCTCGTAGCGGGTGGCGACGGCTCGGAAGCCCTTCAACCGGTTGATGGCGCGTTCGACGGTGTTGCGCTTCTTGTAGCGCTCGCTGTCGAAACCGGTGGGCCGGCCGCCTCGGGAACCGCGGTTGCGGCGGTGTTCTTGCTGGTCGAGACGTTCGGGGATGGTGTGCCGGATTCCACGTCGTCGCAGGTAACGACGGTTAATTCGGGACGTGTAGGCCTTGTCCGCCAGGACATGGTCGGGGCGGGTGCGGGGCCGCCCGACTCCGGTGCGAGGCACGGATACCTGCTCCAGCACGCGCTCGAGCTGAGGGCCGTCGCCGTAGTGTCCGGGTGTCAGGACGAGGGCGAGGGGTCGGCATCGTCCCTCCGCGGCGAGGTGGATTTTGGTCGTGAAGCCTCCGCGGGAGCGTCCCAGGCATTCGCCGATCTGACCACCTCCGCCAATCGGGCGGCCAGCTTCCGAAGCACCGGATCGGCCTGGTTCGTCCCCCGGACGGCCCCCTTTTGAACAACCGCGGCCGGCCGAGCCTTCCTTGCGCCGGCGGCGTGCTGGTGGGCCCGCACCGCTGTTGAGTCCACCGAGACGTCCCAGTCGATCCGGCCCGCGGCGTCCTCGGCGGCCTGGACCTTCGACAGCAGCATCTCCCACGTTCCATCCGCGGACCAGCGGCGATGCCGCTTATAGACCGTCTCCCACGGCCCGAACCGTTCCGGAAGATCCCGCCACTGAACACCCGTCCGCACCCGGTAGAGGACCCCGTTGATCACCCGACGGTGATCGCTCCACCGGCCCCCACGAGTACCACCACGAGGTAAGCACGAAGCCAGCCGATCCCATTCCGCATTTGTCAGATCCCCACGGCCCATACCCCGAGCCTGACCCCAACCCCCCGCTCACGTCCCGAGATCCGAGAAACAGTGCCTAAACCCTTGCCGCACCATGGGCACCGCCCCATGTCAGCTCGAGGCTAGGGCCACCGTCGGAGAGACCCGCGCCGCGCGCATCGCCGGATACAGCCCGGCCACGGCCCCGATGACCAGAGTGCCCGCCGCTGCTGCCAGCACGGCGGTCGCCGGCAGGGCGACCGGCCAGCCCCGGTGCTCCGCGTACCCGATGGTGATCAGCAGTCCGAGGACCGCGCCACCGCAGCCTCCGAGCCCGGACAGCACCAGGGATTCGGTGAAGAACTGGTTGCGGACCTGGCCCCGGGTGGCACCGAGTGCCCTGCGCAGCCCGATCTCGCCACGTCGTTCCAGCACCGCGATGACCATTGTGTTGGCGACACCGATGCCGCCGACGAGCAGGGCGACCGCTCCGATACCGAGCAGCAGCCCGGTGAACGCCTCCTCGGCGGCCAGCTTCGCCGCCAGCGCGTCCGACGGTCGGGCGACCCGTACCGCGTCGGGCTGTTCCGGATTGACCGTACGGGCCAGCACATTGCGGACGTCGCTCACCGCGTGCTCCTCGGCCCGGAGGTAGACGGCCGTAGGGTGCCCGTCGAAGCCCAGGTTCTGCTGCGCGGCCTTGAACCCGACCAGCGCCGAGCTGTTCAGCTCGGGTGCGAGCACGACCGGTTCCAGGATGCCGATCACCGTGAAGGAACGACCGCCGATCAGTATCTGGACATCCGGATCAGCACGGACGACGCCCAGCCTGCGGGCGGCGGCGGAGCCGAGCACGACCGCCGGATACCTGCCCGTGGCCTGGTTGAGCCAGACTCCACTCGACGTTCGTACGCCCAGGGTGGCCAGGAGGTCGGGGTGGGTCGCGGCGACCTCCAGGGCGTTTGTCTCCTCCTTCGGGATCAGGTCCGAGCGGTACACCTTGGCGTCGACCGTCCCGACGGCACTCGCATCGGTCACCGGTGGCACCCGGCGCACCATCCCGGTCACCCCGGTGGGCAGCTTCGCCGCACCGCCGGTCAGGGACTCCCCCGCTTCGACGTGCAGCAGATTGGTCCCCAGTGTGTCGAGGGTGGCCTGGAGCTCCGCGCGGCTGGAGGTGGAGATGCCCATCACGGCCACCATCGCGGCGATACCGATGGAGATCCCGGCCGCCGAGAACACGGCGCGCATGGGTTTCGCGCGCAGCCCGGACAGACTCAGCCGCAGGACGTCGAGCGGTCCCAGGCGGGCCGGGCGCAGCGCAGGTCGGGAGGGTGTCATTGGGCGGCCTCCTGCGCGGTGCCGGGGGCGGAACCGGCGGTCGCACCTGGGGCGGTACGGCCACCGTCGGGCGGGCGATGACCGCCGTCGGGCGCAGGGCGACCGCCGTCCTCGACCATCCGCCCGTCGCGCATGGTCACCCTGCGCGGCAGCCGGGCGGCGAGTTCCGTGTCGTGGGTGATGACGACGATCGTGGTGCCGTCGGCGTTGAGCTCCCGCAGCAGTTCGACGACGCTCGCCCCTGACGCGCTGTCGAGGGACCCGGTGGGTTCGTCCGCGAGGAGCAGGGAGGGCCGGCCTGCCACCGCGCGGGCCAGGGCGACCCGCTGCCGCTCTCCGCCGGACAGCTCGTGCGGGCGGTGCCGCAGCCGGTGGCCGAGGCCGACCCGGCGCAGGCTCTCGACGGCGGCCGCGGTCCTGGCGCGCCGGGACAGTCCGGCGTACAAGAGCCCCTCGGCCACGTTGTCGACCGCGCTGACCCCGGCGGTGAGGAAGAACTGCTGGAAGACAAAGCCGATGTGCTCTGCCCGGAGCGCCGAGAGTTCGCGGTCGGACAGCCGGTCCACGGCGTAGCCCGCGATGGCGACGCGGCCATCGGTGGGCCGGTCGAGGGTGCCCATCAGGTTGAGCAGGGTCGATTTCCCGGATCCCGAAGGGCCGACCACGGCGAGCAGTTCGCCCGGCAGGACGCGCAGCGACAGGTCGCGGACGGCGTGGACGGGCGGGCTTCCGGGGTAACTGCGGGTCACCGCGGTGAGCTCGATGACGGGATCGGTGGGCGGTGCCGACCCGGCGGCCGGTTCATTCGTCACCTCAATGATGGCGTTCACAGCGCGGGCATCCCGACCTTGAGTCCCTCGGTGATTCCGGTTCCCGACACCTCGACCCTGCCTCCGCTGAACATCCCGGTGGTGACCGGGATGATGCGTGTGGTGTCGCCCTTGACGACCTGGACGCCGTATCCGCCTTCCCGCAGGGCGAGCAGCGCGGCGACGGGTACGGACAGGACACCCTGGCGCCGTTCGCTCTCGACCTCGATACGGACTGGGGCGTAGGTGAGGGTGCCCGCGGCCTTCTGGTCGAGGAGGGCGATCTTTACGACGACGGTCTGGTCGCCACCCTCGGGGTTCTTCCCGCCGCCGCCGTTCCCGCCGCCGCCTCCGTCGCCGCCGTCCCCGCCGCCGCCCTTGTTCTTGTCGTCGTCGCCTCCCCCGCCGCCCACCACCGTGCCGACCGAGGCGACCTTGCCGGCGACGGGTTTGTCGCGGCCGGGGAGAGTGACCAGCACCCTCTTGCCCACGGGCAGCAGCTGCTGCTGGGACAGCTTGGCCTTTACGGTCACGGCCTGTTCGGCCTTGGTCGTGGCCAGGACGGGGCTGCCGCTCTGCGTCTCGTCACCGGGTTTGCGGTCGGCCGCACCCGCCCGGACGGACTGCGGCGCGAACAGGACACGGCCGAGTTCGAGCCTTCCGGTCTTCGGCAGACCGAGGTCGCGCTGCCAGCGTTTCACCGCATCGGCCGTGTTGTCGGTGAACTCCTCGTCCACGGTGAAGCCGGTGTAGCCGAAGGCGGCGAGGTTGCTCTCCAGCTGGCGTACGTCGCCTCCGTCGGACATGTCCGGTCCGAAGGCGCGGTAGGCCGGGATCTTTCCGTACAGGAGCACCACAGGCTTCTCGTCGACTCGGTAGAGGACGCCGCCGCGGGAGACCGTCTCGCCGGGGCGGACCACCCAGGTCACGGTGCCGGTGAGGCGGTTGGGCAGATACACCTCGTCCGCGTACTCCAGTGTCCCGTCGAGCTTGTCCGTCGCGGCCAGGTCGCCCCGGGTGACCGGTGTGGTCGCGGCCTCCGAGAGCCGGGTCGGCGGCTCGTCGCCCGGCCGGTCGCGGAGCACCACGGCGGCGACCGTGCCCGCGGTGAGTACGACGGCGATGGAGACCAGCAGCACGCGGGAGCGCCGCGGGCGGGGGGTGTGGTCGTCGGCCCCGGTCACGGTGTCGGTGTGCGCCTGGGGCCGAGCGTGGACTTCGGTCATGGCTTCGTGCTCGCCGTCACCGTCTTTCACTGCCCCTCATCCGGAAGCGGACCGGCCTCCTTGTAGCACTCCTTCGACGCCTTCTCGTGCTCCGCCTTCTGGTTCTCCTTGACGTTGCCCATGTCGAAGCCCTTGGCGCGCATGCACTTCTCGACCTTGAGGCGCCAGACCTTGCGCTCCTCGCTCTCCTTGCCGCCGGAAGCCGCGCCGCCACCGCCGCTGCCGCCCTGGTCCATGAACTGCTTGCAGGCGTTACGCGCCTTGTCGATCTTGGCCTGGTCCTGCGTCTCCGTAACCTGGATCGACAGGTTTCCGTCCTTGGCCGGGTCGTCGACCGTGAGGCCGTTCTGGCGCAGGCAGCGGACGAACTTGAGGACGCCCTCCTCCGGCTCGCCGCCACCCGGCTTCTTCGCGCTGCTGCTGGGCGCCTTCTTACCGCCGGTGGAGGGGATGTCGCTCTTCTCGTCGGACCCGCAACCTGTGAGCACAACGAGCGGGAGCAACGCGGCGACGGAACCCATCGCGATTCGATGTAATCGTTGCAGTTTCAACGTCGACTCCTCGTCGAATACTCTCTGGAGAATTCCGCACTTCGGATGCGACAGTCATTATTGCCGAGGGCCACCGAGGGGCCGATGAGAGGCTCATGAAATTCATCTGAGAAGAAAGGGACGAAAACATTCCGGTGCCGGTGTACAAAAAGATCGAATTCGTGGACTGTCCGGGCAGTCCACGAATTCGATCTTCAGCAGTTGCGAGCGGCCATGATCAGCCGCCGATCGAACCGCCCCAGATGGCGTACGTACCCGACGGGCACCACATCGTGTGGTTGAAGGTGCCGTAGTAGTACGTCGAGAAGATGTACCGGTAGCCGTTGGAGCAGTCGATGTAGACCCGGTAGCCGTTGCCGGAACAGGTCATGTACATGTATTGGCCGGACGTGGAGCCGTTCCAGCAGCTGGCCATGGTGCTGGCGTCGCCCTTGGCGACGGCCTTGACACCGGTGGACTTGTCGAGCGACTTCGAGGCGACCTCGGTCTTCGTCTGACCCTGGGCGTTCTGCGCAACGGAGACCGCCTGACCGTTGCCGGTCGAGGCCGCGCTCGCGGCGGGCGCCAGGCCCACCCCGGAACCGAGCATCAGCAGGGCCCCGGCCCCCACAAGACCAAGATTCTTTCGAATACTCATCTCTCCCCATTCACTGCGTTGGTTTTGCACCAATACCAGTCGGCATTGGACTTGCACCAATGCCCACTCGCCGAGCGAACGCCCTGATTCTTTCCAGAGCCTCAGAAGCATGTCAATTCTCATGCACCTCTCATGATCACCCTCATGCGGCGAATAAGTCATTCCGCACAATCGCCCGGCCGTCGAGCAAAGATCACCCGGAATGGCATATGCGCCGGTCACCACACGGGGCGACAATATTGAGTCGTGCATTCCCTTTGAGACCCTGTCGTTAATCAGCCATTAATTAGTGGCCGGCTTCGGAAGTCCTTCGGGGGTTGATCATGCTGCCAAGTCGACGGAGGATTCTTCCTGGTGATCGGTGGTGAGCCGGTCGATCCTGGCCGGCCGATCGTTCAGGTCAAAGGTCGCGAACTTCCACTGAACGGCTGTGCTGTGCTGTTGTAGCGCTCTTCAAATGCTCGGAGCCGGTTGGCGACCTGCTTCAGGTCGCTGAAATCGTTCGGCGAGACCACCTGCGCTGGACAACGGAGAAGAAAAGCTCCACCTGGTTGAGCCAGGAGGCGTGGACGGGCGTGTGGACCATGACCGCGTTCGGGAATGCGCCGGTCAGGCGGCCGGAGGCCGTCCGACCGCGGTGGAACGAGCGGTTGTCGACGATCCTGAACAGGGTGTGCGCTGGCTTCCCTTGTCGGTGCTCGTCGATCCGTGCAGATCCTTACGTCCCCTCACCGTCCCCTGGACGTCCCCAGGGGACGTGTGCCCAGGCACAGTTGACCAGTCACTCCACGTCGGAAGGTGGATCACAAATCTCTGCGCAGCGGAGAGCCTTACCGACGATGCGCCCCGGCCATCTGGCGCACGCCAGCGAGTCCGAAGTTCGCTTCATCGCCGAGGGGAGGACCACACCCGAACTCGAGCACCGGCACTTCGAGCGCCATGGTGCGGGCGCGCCGGAGGTACGCGGCGCAGTCGAGACCCGCGACCATGCCCGTTTCGAAGCCGCGCGCCACAACTCCCCCGCTGACGGCGGCCACGACGGAGATCTGACCACCGGCCAGATCGCCCGCCTCACCAGCCTGAGCGACAAAGCCCTTTACGGCCCGGCTGACGGTCGCCTGCCCAACACACTCAACATCAGCATCGACGGCACACGGGGCCATGAACCAGTAGCCACCGCGGGCATGCTTCTGCAGGCCACCGCGATCGCCCTCGTCGCCGTCGGCACCACCTTCGGCGTTCGGGCGACCGCCCAAGTCCTCCTCGGCGTCGGCACCGCCCTGGTCCATCCCACCCTGCTCGCCGTCATCGGAGCCCACCCCGCATCGGCGCGCCCGCGCCGTCGGCGTCTACCGCCTGTGGCGCGACGGCGGATTCGCCGTCGGCGCACTCCTCGCCGGAGCCCTCGCCGACGCCTACAGCCTCACCACCGCCATCTGGGCCATCGCCGCCCTCACCGCCGCATCAGGGCTACTCGTCGCGGTCCGCATGTACGAAACCCACCCAAGGACGTGACCCCACGGGGTGCTCCAAGGCCCAGCCGGGCGCGCTTACCCGGGGGCGTGGTGTGTTGACTGCACCGCTACCCGATCTTCGCGATCACTGACTCCAGACCAACGGGACGCAGTCGCGATGCTGTCGGGACAGGCAATCCGGACGGATCGTTTTCAGTTCGGGCCGTTTTCAGTTCGGACGGCTTCAGGCCCAGCACCCTCGCCGGCTCCCCGCTTGCGTACCAGTGCCGAAACGAGCAGCCCCGCGAAGGTGATCTCGCCCTCCAGCACCTGACGACGACCAAACGGCACTCGCCAGAACACCTCAGACCTGGCACAGACGGGGTCGCGGACCGCTACCGACCCCCCGCGTCCCCTGCACGTCCCCTCGATCTTGAATTCAAATCCTCATGCCGCTTCCGTTCCGGCCATGCAGGGGCGCGCTCCCGCCGTGAGACGGCAACGGAGCCGGCTCAGGGGGCCATCGTTTTCGCAGGTCATTGACGTGCTCTCGCCGGTAGTCGCCGAGCGGGTTAGCTTCGAAGAAGCGGCAAGGTCCGACAGCGGGCAGGGGGCCGATTCCATGACCGTTCTGTGGGGAGTCTCCTTCGACGCCACTCCGATTTCCGGCGTGGTGGTGGAGTTCGTGAAGACCGCGCTAGCGTTCCGGGACCAGGGCTATCGCGTGCATCTCGACCTCGGTTACGACATCAAGGCTGACAAGAATTCTTTCTTCAGGCCGTACACCGACGAAGCCGCGCTGCTCCCGGACTGGGTCCGACTCGACCGGATCGACGGCATCGGTGAGATCCCGGGCTACGACCAATCGTTCGTTGCCGCCGTCCTGCACGAGTACATTCAGGACGGCCTGGGCGAGCAACTGCTGCCGCGGGTGGACGCCGTCGCCGAGGCGCTGAGTCAGCGGATCGTGGAGCACTGGCAGCGCCTCGACGTGTCCTTCGTGATGGTCGAAAACGGCACTCTGCCGGAGAACATCGTGTACACGAAGGCGCTCTACCGCGCCATCGAGCACTACGGGCGGTGGAATAAGCTGGGCCGCTTCGTACTGTGGCGCGATCACGATCTGATGTGGCAGAGCGAGCCGGGAATCAAGAAGTACGGTGATTTTCCGTACTCGCGCACTGTGGCTCCTGTGAACTCACCACACATCTACTATGTCGTGCCGCACGAGGAGGCACGGCGTAAGACTCTTGAGTGGGTGCCAGGCTTGGAGAAGATCGGTGTCTTCCCCAATAGCTTCACACACGTGCCGGCAGTCGTTGACCAGTACAACGCCGGTTTTCGCCGCGAGCACGGAATCCCAGAGGATGCCGTGCTCATCGCCCGTTGTACCAGGATCATCCCGCCGAAGCGGATCGACCGGGACATACACCTGGTGGCCAAGCTCGCGGACCTCGCGGACGTCTATCTCTTCGTTGCCGGCGACACCTCAGAATCGCCGGAGGAGCACGCGAAGCTCATCCGTCTCGCCGAGACGCTCGGAGTGCGCGATCGGGTCGTTTTCGGCGGTTGGCTGGCGCCGCACGAAGCCCATGTCGGATGCCCGTCCGGGCGCGGATACTCGGTGCGGGACTTGCTCGCCCACGCCAACGTGATGTCGTTCCTCACCTCCTATGACTACGAAAGCTTTGGGAACCCGATAGGGGAGGCGATCGCCTCGCGCGTCCCCTACATCGCCAGTCGCTACGCCCTGTACGACACGGTGTACGGCGACAAGGGCTTCCGCGCCCCCATCATGGAACTCAGCACAAATGATCTGCCCACTCAGTCATTTGTTGACAGTGTGGCCGAGTTGGTACTGGACGAGCAGGCGAGCGAGGAGACGGCGGAGTTCAACTACCGTCTCGGCAAGGACCAGTTCGATACCTCCCGTGTCGATGAGGTGCTGGCCGAGCTTCTCCCGGCCCCGATGGATGAGCGGACACGGCTCAGCGTCGTACTGCCGGTCTACAACGAAGCGGAGAATCTGCCTGCCGTGCTGAGCTCACTCCACGAACAGCGTGGTGCACATGGGCCGCTCGATAAGACGCTGTACGAGATTGTGTTGGTGGACAACAACTCCACCGACGACACAGTGAAGATCGCGCACCGATTCGCCGCCGACCACCCCGATCTGGCGATCCACGTCGTCCCGGAACACGAGCAGGGCGTCGCCTGCGCACGGAAGAAGGGCATGGACTTCGCGTCGGTGCGCAGCAGAAGACGCGGGCGCCGCGCCGCCGAGGAGAGGTTCTACCTCGTCTCAACCGACGCCGACTGCCAGGTGGATGAGTATTGGTTGTGGGAACTGTTCACCGCTATGGAGTCGAGCAAGGCCGCCATCGGTGTCTGCAACTACTACTACGCCGCCGAGCACTTCACCCACCGACCACGGCTGTGGACAGCTATCCAGCGCACGCTGCGCTGCCGAGCCGTGACCTTCGGGCTGTTCGGCGGTTTCCCGGACGGCAAGGGATTTGCGGTCGACAGGGACGCCTACGAGAAGGTCGGCGGTATCGAGATCGTCTACCAATTGCAGGACGGGTGTTTCGTGAACCACCTTTCCGACGATTGGGACTTCGGGATTCGGGTTCGCAACTCCGGGGAGGACATCACCTATGTTCCCACGTCACGAGTTCAAATCAATCCGCGGAGGGTCAATCACGCCATCGATGAGGTGATCACCGGTCGGGCGTACGGATCCGACGGGATCATCGTCATGCGGGACATCCGGGTACAGGACCCAACGCTGGACCGCGAAAAAGATCTCACTGAGGACGAAGCGCAACAAGCGTGGGGTTTCTCCGTCAAAGACTTCACGCCGAAGAACACCATCCTCCCGGTGCTGCTGACCCCGTCCCTTCTCGACAACGACGCAGTCATCCAGTTCTTCGGACCCTCTCTCGCCCATCGGCTTGGGCACCGGATCTCGCAGATCAAGGACGAAATGCGGCTGATTGACTTCGCCGCGATCCACTCCTACAAGACCCCGTCCTACCGGTTGTACTTCGAGTTCGCCGACGAGCTGTTCGCCAGGCTGCGCGCCACTGTGGGTGAGGACATCGGCTATCCGCCACCGCTGCCGGCTTGCCTACGCGAGGTGCCGCCCGAGCGGCTCTCCGAGTTTGTCAGGCACTTCTGCGAGGACAGGGAATCCGGCGAGGCACACAACTACTTCGGCAATGGAGGGGTGTTCTGATGAGCCTGAGCAATGGACAGGCTGTGGCCTCTCTGTATGAGGTTGATCCGCGATACCCGGTGCCTTCGGTGCTGGAGGTGCTGGCTGCCCCAGCGAATCGACACCTGCTCGAATACGTGACGGAGGATCCCTTCGGCGCCCACGTGTTCCCTGGCAACATCCCGGACTATTCACCGTCGGACTTCCTGACCGATCTCGACCGGCAACTCGCCTCGACTGCGCCTTTCCACCTGTGGTCTTACATCCCCACCTGCGCGTACCGGTGCCGGTTCTGCCAGTACCCAGTGGTGTTGGTCAAGGGAAGGCCGGATGCTACCGAACGCAAGGCCAGCCAATGGGTCGACTGGAACATCCGTGAAGCTGAAATGTGGCTGCGTGAGGTACCCCATCTTGGGTCAGCGCCAATCGGCGAGTTCAACGTCTTCGGCGGCACTCCATCGTTGCTCCCACCGCGCGCTATCCGACGATTGCTCCGCTTCTATCGCGAGAATTTCAACTTCACGCCGGACACGGCCATCCGCTTCGAGGGGGATCCGAGCACCTTCACCGTCGAGAAATTGGAACTGCTGGCCGAACTGGGCTGCACCAAACTGTCCAGCGGGGTGCAGTCGTTCGACGACCTGGTGCTCCAGCAGTGTGGCCGCGAGCACACCTCGCAGATGTGTGTGGACTTCATTGGCAACGCACAACGCGTCGGCTTCGAGTGGATCAGCATCGACCTCATGTACGGGCTGCTTGACCAAAGCGTCGACAGCGTCCGCAGGGACCTCGACATCGTCGCTGAGTACGATCTGACGGCCGTGGTGTGCGCCAAGCTGCATCTGAAGTCCTTCAGCGACACCAGAACCGGAGTGTCCGGGGAGAAGCCTGCGGCCTGGCAACTGCCCGCCTACCGGAGCAAGCTGGCCGAAACCGGCCATCGCTGGCCATCCCTCGGAGAGCAGTACCAGATGCGCGAGGTCCTCACCGAGGGCCTGACCCGCGGAGGCTTCTGTGAGCACCCCACTATGTACTTCGCGCGAAATGGCCTCGGCCCGGAAAAGTGGAAGTCCATCATGGTCGACCAAGACAGGCAGGAAGCCGAAGTCGCGATCGGACTGGGTGGTAGTTCCAGTTGCCAGACGTCGGAGGCGATCGCCATTGTGAACCCGAAGACGTACTCCGCCGCGTTGGAGGCCGGCCGACTTCCGCTGGAGTCAGCGACACGGTTCTCCGAAGACGCTCAAGAGGCCAGGTCGATCAAGATGGCGCTATCGTCCCTACAGCCACTGCGAGACGAGCTTCACCAGCGGCGTTTCAGCGGACGGTCCCTGCTGGATGAGCCGTGGCGGCACATATTTCGTTCACTGGAGGAACGCGGCCTGACTGCCGTAGACGACCGGGCCAAGGAGATCAACATGACGCCGGAGGGCAAAGTCCTGATCGAGGCGATCATCAACACCGAGCTCTGACGTTCTGGGTCCCCCGCGTCGTGGTTTGCACCGCATGTGACTCTTCTCCAGAGGAATGGAGGAGGTGAGTCGGGACGGCCCCAAGGGCTCACAGAGAATCAACGCCAACGTAAGCCCGACGGCCCCCGCGGTCGAGGACCCACGGGCCCCGCCACTGCTTGGCTGGATCGTCGAGGACACCCAGCGGCACCCGCATGGCTCCCGGTCGGTGACTGAGATGAAGCCCGCGCTCCGACGCCTGGACGCGCTCGGCCGCAGCATCGAGCGATACGGCATCGGGCAGTGGCGGAAGCCATATGCGCGCACGGGATCGGCGGCCGCGCGGAGCTGATCGACGACTCCGGCAGCGGCGGCAACAGGAACGCGGTACGCAGGCCCAGCCTGTACGAGGGATACGTGTCCAGCCCCGGCAGTCACGAAGCGGCCAGCCCTGGGAGCGACCCGGTTGCCGGTCGGCCGGCACGGTCCGGCCGAACCGGTCGCCCACCGTTTCCATACCACTGGTCGACCACCGCTGGACCCTGTCCGCCTAGCTTCTCCCGCAGCGGCTTCCGGGGTGGAGGCGGCGCTACTCGGTGCGGAGGAAGACCTGAGGTCAGGACAGGAGAAGACCATGCCCTTCGGTGAAGGAACCGCCCCCACTGGGGGGTTCGCCCTGCAGCCGCTGGTGCGGCTGGTGCTGTCCGCGCACGGCGCCGGAGACTGGGAGGTGACCGAGAAGGACATCTGGTGCCGGGTGAGCCCGCCGGACAGTCCATCCCGCGTCCAGGGATGGAAGTTGCACATCTCGGCCACCCCACTGTCCGCCCCCACGACGCTGCACAGGTCGGCGCAGGTGCTGATACATCGCGGGTGCGCGTTCAAGTTCGCGGCCCGCACCGAATACGTCGAGACCCTGACATCCAGCCGCAGCGACCGCGCGCAGTGCGGCAAGTTCATCACCGCCTATCCGGACGACGATCACTTCTGGGACCTGGCGAAGGCGCTGGACGAGGCGACGGCCGGGCTGCCCGGCCCGGCGATCCTGTCGGACCGGCCGTACCGCAGGGGGAGCGTGGTCCACTACCGCTACGGCGCGTTCCGGGGGGTGCCCCACTGGAGCAACGACGGTGTGCTGGAGGCGCGCCTGCGCGCGCCCGACGGCACCGTCGTCAAGGACGAGCGCAAGCCGTGGTTCTGTCCGCCTCCGTGGGCGAAGCTGCCTCCCACGGAGGCGAATTCGGGGGCAGAAGGCGGACCGCCCCCGCAGCTGCTCCTCCGCGACAGGTACCTGGTCCGTTCGGCGATCCGGCACTCCGCACGGGGCGGTGTGTATCGCGCGGTCGACCGTGAGACGAGGCGGGATGTCGTCGTCAAACAGGCGCGCGCCCATGTCGGTGCGGGATTCACCGGTCGCGACGCACGGGACGGGCTGCGCGATGAGGCGGCGGCGCTGGCCACGCTGCACGGCCTGAGCGCCGACCTGGTGGAGCTGTTCGAGCAGGACGATCACGTCTTCCTTGTGGAGACGGAGATCCCTGGTGTCACGCTGGACCGTTGGGTGCGGGCGGAGTTCCGCGCGCTGGGCGCCGGTGACCTCGGTCTGTACACGGACCGGGTCGTCGTTCTGGCGGCGGGGCTGGCCGCTCTGCTGAGTGAGGTCCACGGCCGGGGGCTGGTGTACCGGGATCTCAGCCCGGCAAACGTCATGGTGACCCTCGGGGACCGGCTGCGGCTGATCGACCCGGAATGCGTCGCACGGGCCGGGCAGTGGGGTCATCGTGTCCACACGCCGGGTTACGGCGCACCGGAGTACGCGTCCGGGCCCAAGTACGGTCCGGCGCCGGAGCAGACCGCCGATCTGTTCTCCCTCGGGGCGATGCTGTTCTACCTCGCGACCGGCATCGACCCCGCCTTCGCGTCCGTCCCGGCGGATCCCCGACCGCCTGTCGAACGGCTGAACCGCGTGCTCGGCCCGGTCGGCCTGCGCAGCCGCTCCGCGCGGCTGCTGGCGCCGGCGATACGCGGCCTGTGCGCGCAGGAACCCGTGAGGCGCTGGTCGCTGGGACAGCTCAGAGAGTTCCTCGCCGATCCGGCGCCCCCGCCGGCCGCGGCCGCCGCCACCTCGTCGGCAGGGCTTGAGGGCACGCTGCAGGAACGGCTGATCGACGACTGCCTCGCTCATGTTCTCGTCACCATGAGGGAGCGCGACGCCGACCGCCTGTGGCCCGTGGCGCCGTCCGGTACGGGCACGGACCCGTGCAACGTCCAGCACGGTGCGGCAGGCGTACTTGGTGTGTTCACCCGCGCAGACGAGGTGCTGGGGCGCCACGACCTGCGTACGGCGGTCGCTCATGTGGCGTCCTGGATCGACGCACGCCGTGCAGACGTGCCCGCGGTGCTGCCCGGTCTCCACTTCGGCGGGGCCGGAATCGCGTGGACACTCCACGACGCCGCCCGACATCTGGGCGATGACGAACTCGCCGAGCACGCGGCGCGGCTCGCGCTGGCACTGCCGGTGCGCTGGCCCAACCCGGACGTGTTCCACGGCGCCGCCGGCGCCGGCCTGACCCAGCTGCGCTTCTGGCAGCTGACCGGGCGGCCGGAGTTCCTCGACCGGGCCATCGACTGCGCCGACGGCCTGGTCGCCGCCGCCGAGCACGCCGACGACGGTGTGTCCTGGCGGATACCGCCCGACTTCGATTCCGTACTGGCGGGGGTCACGCATCTGGGCTTCGCGCACGGAGTCGCCGGAATCGGCTCGTTCCTGGTGAGCGCCGCCACGTCAACCGGCCGGGGGGACTACCTCGACCTGGCACACGCCGCCGGCCGGACCCTGGTCAACGCGGCCGAGCGCGGCCCCTGGGGAGCGCGCTGGCGCACCGACCGTACGGGCAAGGACGGCGAGGGCATGCTGCACCATCTCTGCAACGGCGCGTCCGGGGTCGGCACATTCCTGGTGCGGCTGTGGACTGCCACCGGTGACCCGTCGGCCCGAGAACTGGCCGAGGAGGCAGCCAGCGCGGTCCACCGGGCCCGGTGGACCGCGGGATCCTCGGTCTGCCACGGGCTGGCCGGTGACGGCGAGTTCCTTCTCGACATGGCGCAGGCGTTCGGCGGGCCCTACCAGGACTGGGCCGAGGAGTTGGCCGGGTGCCTGTACGCCAAGCACACCGTGCGCAACGGGCGGATGGTCGTACCGGACGAATCGGGCACGCACGTTCGCGCCGCCTTCGGCGTGGGTCTCACCGGTGTGATCGGGTTTCTGCTCCGTCTCCGGTACGGCGGGCCTCGGTTACTCATGGCCGACACCGACCGGCCGCGGGCCACGACGGGCCCACCGAAGGCCGCGCCTCGTGGGGGCGCACTGACCCCCGGCTCCGCACAGCACGGACGCCCGGGTTCGAGGAACAACCATCAGGAGGAAACACCATGGAACTGACCTTCGACGCACTGCAGATGCTCACAGCGGAGGAAGAACAGCCACACGGAGCCGATCCGGCGATGTGCTACAGCATCATCTCGTGCTGGTTCTCCACAGATCCCGATGTCGACGGCGGTCGGCGGGAAGCGGCAATGGCGGCCGCGTCGACCTTCTGACGGCGTCCCGGACAGCCGAGGCCGGCGGACACCGGCCCATGGTGGGCGGCCACCGACCACGACGGTCGGTGGCCGCCCGGCCCGCTCACGGCCGTCGACCGGCGGTCAGTCCCCCGAACCGGTGCCTTCGTCGGCCTGGTGGAGCCGGACGTTGGCCGCGGAGAGGTAGAGCGCGCTCTTCAGCTGAAAGGGCGTCATGCGGGGGTATCTGGAAAGGATCCGGGCGCACCGCCCGGCGATGAACGGCGACGCGAAGCTGTTGCCGGTCGCGCGCACGGTCGCGCCGCCGAGCCAGGCGACCTCGACGTTCCGCCCAGGGGCGAAGAACTCCACCGGGGGCCGGGGGTTGTACAGGTAGAGGTCGGGATCGTCCTCGTGGTGACTGCCGACCGACACGACCGATGCGAACCGCCAGGGGAAACTCTCCACCGGGGTGTTGTGCGCCGAGGCAACGATCACCGTGCGGTTGAAGTACGCCTCGTCGGCCAGGGCGTGGAGTTCCTCGGCGAACCGTGTCCTGGTGGTGGACAGGCTGAGGTTCACCACGTCGAAGCCCTGTCGCACGGCCCAGCGCAGTCCGGCGAGCAGGACCTCGCCGGTGCCGGCGGACCGTTCGTCCAGAACGCGGACGCTGTGCAGCTCGCAGCCCGGTGCGATCCGGCGGATGATGCCCGCGCAGGCCGTGCCGTGGCCGCAGGTGTCGCCCGTGTCGGTCTCCCGAACCCGGACACCGGTGCCGTCCTTCACGACGGCCCAGGAGCCGTCGACCTGCCCGACCAGAGGGTGGTCGCCTTCCACACCGGAGTCGAGCAGGCAGACACGTGTCCCGTGCCCGGTGCCGACGTCGGGCTCCACGGCGGGCGCGGGCTCGCCGTCCGCCATAACTTGTATGTCCTCGGGGCGTCTGCCCCGCAGGCTCCAGGTCAGCCCGCTGGTCGGCGCGGTCGCGGCGGTCGTCATCGTGCTGCTTCCTCTCTCCCCGCGCGGACGGCAAGGCCGTTCGCGCGAGCGCGCGGGCCATGGCGACCCACAGTGTCCGTGCAGGCGGGTTCGGATCCGGTCGGACTGCGGTTCACAACCGGCATGTCCGCTGCTTGCACCGGGCGGCCCGCTCTCCTTGCCGGCCGACGGGGAGCTGATCCGGTGGTGCCGCGCGGCCGCGCCCTTCCGCTGAGTTGCCGGAACACCGTTCCCATACCGCTGCTCGGACGGTGTCGAACTCCCCCCGCATAGCTTCCAGTTCGCCGGGCCGCTCGAGTGCCGTCCGGTACCTCGGCGCCGGTCGGCTCTGCCCGTGACCTGAGCCGTCCGCGCCGAGCGTGTACATCCCGATTCCCCATGTGAGGAGATCACCGTGGCCGACAACGCCGAGCACACCGCCGACCCGATCGAGGACGCCCCCGAGGTTGAGGCGCACGGCTCCGTCCTGGAGCTGCAGAACCTGTCCGTCCGTGAGCCCGAGGGCGGCGAGCTGGCCGAGTGGAGCACGTACAGCATCAGCTGCCAGAACACCAAGGCCAAGGTCTGACCTGACGCGACCGGCATCCGCCGGGCGGGGGATCCCTCGCCCGGCCGCGCGAGGCGCCGTGCAGCGGCGCCGGATGCCACCCGAACCCGTCCCTTCCCGACACGAGGAGATCACCGTGGCCGACAACGCCGAGCACACCGCCCGACTGACCGAGGACGCCCCCGAGGTCGAGGCGCACGGCTCCGTCCTGGAGCTGCAGAACCTGTCCGTCCGTGAGCCCGAAGGCAGCGAGCTGGCCGACTGGAGCACCGCCAGCATCGACTGCGGCAACACCAAGGCCAAGGTCTGACCTAACGCGGGCCGGCATCCCCCGGGTGCCGGCCCGCGGACCCTTACGTCCACTTTCCGACACAAGGAGATCACCGTGGCCGACAACGCCGAGCCCACCGCCCGACTGACCGAGGACGCCCCCGAGGTCGAGGCGCACGGCTCCGTCCTGGAGCTGCAGAACCTGCCCGTCCGCGAGCCCGAAGGCAGCGAGCCCGCCGGCTGGAGCCTCACCAGCGTCACCTGCGAGAACCAGACCAACAAGCCGGTCTGACGTGACCAGTGGCCGGCATCCCCCCGGGTGCCGGCCACACCCTTACCGCTCCCTGCAAAGACCTGGAAGGACACCGTGAACGGCAGTCCGCCCGTCCCTCTCCACCGCAACCGTGACTACCGGCGCCTGTGGGCGGCCCACGCGCTGTCCGCCTTCGGCTCCCAGGCCACATTCATCGCCCTCCCGCTGGTCCTGCTGACGGCCACTCACTCAGTCACCGACTTCGGCATCGTGACCTTCGTGGAGATCGGCTCGTCCGTGTTCCTGGGACTGCCGGCCGGGGTGCTCGTGGACCGGATCCCGCACAAGAGGCTGCTGCTGTGTTGCGATCTGGGGCGCGCCTGCGCGTTCGGGCTCTTCGCCCTGGCTGTGGTGTCGCACCAGGTCTCACTGCCGCTCGCCGTTCTGCTCGCCGTCGTCAACAGCGTGCTCGGCGCACCATTCGGTCCTGCCGCGTCGGCCGCGCTGCGCGACGTCGTACCACCATCCCAGCTCACCAGCGCGCTCTCGTTCAGCCAGGCGCGCGCCGCCACCGTGACCCTGGCCGGACCGCTGGTCGGCGCGGCGCTCTACGCCGTCACACCAGTCCTCCCGTTCATCGTCGACGGGCTCTCCTACCTCGCCTCGGCCGCCTGCGTCGCGTCCGTCCGGCTCCCGGCCCGGGCCCCGGAAGCAGCCCGTACGGCAGCGGCTCCGCGCTTCCTGCGTGATCTGACGACCGGGGTCCACGAGGTACGGCGCAGCCCCTTCCTGCGCTACACCCTGGTCAACGCAGCCGTGGTGAACTTCGCCTTCCACGGCATCGTCCTCGTGCTGATCGCCCAGGGCGCCGGCGGCGACGACGGGTCGGCCGGCTTCCACAATGGCGCGATCATCGCGATATCGGGCGTCGGTAACCTGGTCGGATCGCTGTGCGCCACATGGGCGGGCCGCGTGTTCTCCCCGCGCGCCCTGGTGCTTGTCATCGGGTGGACCACGGCCGTTCTGGTCCCCCTTCTGCCGCTCAGCGGCAGCGTCGCGTTCACCGGCCTGATCATCGGACTGTGCGGCCTCACGGCGCCGGCCGCCAACGTGGTGATCTCCGCGGCCCGCCTGCACTCGGTCCCGAAGCACCTTCAGGGACGGGTGCAGACGGCATGCGACCTCATCCCCGCACTGATCGTCCCGTTCGGCCCGCTCACCGCGGGAGCACTGCTCGACCGCCTCCCGGCCGGCACGGTGCTTCTGCTGTACGGCGCCGTACTTGCGGTCCTCGCGGTCTTCAGCACCGCGAGCAGCGGCCTGCGCCGGATCCCCGACCTGCGGGAGACCCCGGCACCCGACCCCCGCCCGGTGCGTGCCCAGCCAGAGACGCACGCCTGACCTTGAGAGGACCCCATGGCGCACGACCACCATCGCTACGCCGATGCCGATCCGCACTTCTACGACCACCCCGCCGATCCCCCCGACGAGCAGAGGTACACGGCCGCGGACCGGACGGCCCCGGCCGGCTGGCGCCGCGAGGAGAGCAAGGCATGGGTGTATCTGCGGCCCGAGGGCCTCCGCCTGCCCGACCAGGGCTGGAAGATCCACGTGTCCGCGGCCCCCGGGAACGCCGCCGGGGTCATCGACGTCGTCAGCGCCTACTGCACAGGCGCCGGTGTCGCGTACAAGTTCCTGCCGAACCGCCGGATCCATCTGCTCACCAACAGCAAGTACGCCCGTCGCGGCAGCAGCGGCAAGCTGATGACCCTCTATCCGACGGACGACGGGTGTCTTGCCCGGACCCTGGAGGAGCTGGATCCGCTGCTCGCCGGGCAGCCGGGTCCGTACGTCCTCGGCGACCTGCGCTGGCGCGAGGGACCGCTCTACCTGCGGTACGGCGGTTTCCGAGAGCTCTGGTGCACACAGGAGACGGGCGAACGGGTGCTGGCCGTGGCCGAGCCGGACGGCACTTTCGTCCCCGACCGGCGCGACCCCGTCTTCCGCGTCCCCGAGTGGCTCACCCCGCCGGAGGCCGTCACCCGGCAGCTGCGTGCCGACGAGAAGGCCGACAGGGACGGCGGCCTTCCGTACCCCGTCGAGCGCGCGCTGCACTTCTCCAACGGCGGCGGGATCTACCTGGCCCATGACAGGGCTACCGGGAACGCGGTGGTGCTGCGCGAGGCCCGGCCGCTGGCCGGTCTGGACGGTTCCGGGGTCGACGCGGTGACCCGGCTGCGCAAGGAGGCACAGGTCCTGAAGGACCTGTCCGGTCTGGAGTTCGTCCCGGCGCTCCTCGACGAGTTCACGGCGTGGGAGCACGAGTTCCTCGTCGAGGAGTACATCGAGGGCGATACGCTCCGCCAGTTCACGGCCCGCAACAACCCGTTGGTCAGACCCGACCCCCAGCCGGCCGACATCGCCGCGTACACCGGTCAGGTCCTGGACATCGTCGACCAGCTGCAGCATGCCGTCGACGCCCTGCACGAACGCGGTCTCGTCTTCGGCGACCTGCACCCCTCCAATGTGCTGGTGCAGCCCGACGGTCGGGTCCGCCTGGTCGACTTCGAGGCCGCCCACCGTCCGGACGTCGATCCTCGCCCCGCCCTTCAGTGCCCGGGCTTCGTCGCACCCCATGCCGTCGAGGGCTTCGCCCGGGACCGGTACGCGCTGGACAGCATCAGGCTGACGCTCTTCCTGCCACTGACGGTTCTGCTCGACCTGGCTCCGGACAAGGTGGACGAGTTCGCCGACACCATCGCCGGGCTGTACCCCCTGCCGCCCGCCTATGTCAGCCGTGTCCGGGCCGGTCTGCGCAGGCCCGACCGGCCGGAGCCCGAAGCGCCGTCGGCAGCCGGGCTGTTCACCGGAGCCCCGACCGAGGAACTCCGCGCGGCCCTGGCCAGGGCGATCACCGCATCGGCCACCCCCGGACGCGACGACCGGCTGTTCCCCGGCGATCCCGCCGGACTGCACGACGGCGGCTACACCCTCGCCCACGGCGCCGCCGGTGTCCTACACGCGCTGGCCACCACCGGACAGCCGGTGGACCCGGAACACACCGAGTGGCTGTGGCAGGCCGTCCGACGCGCCGCCGACCCCCGACCGGGCCTGTACAGCGGACTCCACGGAGCGGCGCTGGCGCTGGGCACCCTCGGCCGTGACGACCAGGCCCTGGAAGTGCTCGGGCGGGCCATCGACGCGACCGGCCCGGACACCCCCGCGTCACTCCACGGCGGGCTTGCCGGAGTCGGCCTGACGCTGCATCACTTCGTGGCGCTCACCGGCGACGGCGGTCTGCGCGACGAACTGGCAGCCGTCACCGAACGGCTCGCCGAGGTGCTCGCCGCCCCCGCGCCGGAGAAAGCCCGGGCCGGACTGATGCAAGGACCCACTGGGACGGCTGCGTTCTTCCTCCACCTGTACGAGACCGACCACGACCCAGCCTTCCTGGGACTCGCGCAGCAGGCCCTGCGCACCGATCTCCAGCGGTGCGCCACCAGCGATGAAGGCGCGGTCAACCTTCAGGACGGCAACCGGCTGCTGCCCTACATCGAACCGGGAAGCGCAGGCGTGGGCCTGGTCCTGGGGCACTATCTGCGGCACAGGTACGACGAGGAGTTCGCCACCGCCCTGCGGGGCATCCTGCGCGCCGCCCGAGGACAGCTCGTGACCTTCAGCGGCCTGTGGTCCGGCAGGGCCGGGCTGATGACCCTCCTGGCGCAGCACCCCGAGGACCAGGGCGCGGCCGCCGCGCTCACCCGCCACATCCGCCAACTGGCCTGGCACGCCATTCCCTACCGCGAAGGCATCGCCTTCCCCGGCGACCAGCTCTACCGGCTGTCGATGGACGTGGCGACCGGGACAGCGGGTGTACTGCTCGCCCTGCATGCGGCGAGCGGTGCCGCCCCCGTCGTCCTGCCCGGCCTTCCCGGCAGTACGGCGGCCGCGTCCCGACACTGAGCTGGGCGGGAGCCGTCGCCGGGAGGCACTCCTGGGCCGGTCACCACACCGGCCCAGGACCAGACCGTGTCTCGGGATCATCCCGGGGCTGCGGGGCTCGGCACACTCTGTCGGGCTCTTCGAGCAGCGCGCACCCCAAACCCAGGCTCTTCGAGCAGGGGGACTCGCAGCCGCGTTCGCCGGCTGCCGACTTCCCCCTCGGCTGCACTCGAGCAGGAGGTGCCGCTTCGCCCCGCTCACCCGCGTGCGTCACGCGCCGCACTTCCGGGTCAGGCTGATCCGGAAGGCACCGTCTACACCTGCTCCGCCCCCGCAGTTCGGACGGCCATCTCATTGACGTAGAGATGGGTCAGGTACGACACGGCGTACAGCGCATCGGACGCAGTCATCTCGCCCGCGGGCGGAGCGACCGCTCCCACCTCGATCAGGCGCTCTATCGTCCGCAGGGCCACCCTCTCCGCACAGCCGAGCGCCGAGGCCGCCTCCTGCAGGGTGAACAGCGGAGGCAGCGGTCCGAGGCGGAGCAGGGCGGAGCGGCTCGAGTCATCCAAATGCTGCCACTGGTCGGCGACATGACGCCGCACGGCGATGTCGCCCACGGAGAGCTCGTCCAGCGCGGTCGCGGGGTCGGAGAACCGGGCCGCGTACTCGCTGAGCGGCAGATGGCGCAGCACCGCCAGTTTCAGGCCAGCGGCCCGGACCGCGAGCGGCAGCATGCCGCAGGCTGCCACGATCCGCTCGGCGGCGGCCGGATCGGATCGCATCCTGCCCAGGCCGATGATCCGGCCGAGCAGCTCCAGTGCCTCCGCCATCGCGTACGGCGGCACCTCCACCCGCACGACGGGAGCGAGCCCGGCGAGCTGGGTCCGCGCGGTCACGACGACCGACCCGCGACCGGTGCCGGGCGCCAGCAGCCGGACGCAGTTCTCGTCGGTGGCGTCGTCGAGGACCAGCAGGGCCCTGTTGGCCGCCAGCCAGGCACGCCACAGCGCGGCGGCGCGCTTCGGGTCATCGGTCATCTGCTCTTGCATGCCCGCGAACGAGGTCAGTTCGGCGGTCAACGACGCGAGGGACCGGGGCCTGCCGTCGTCCCCCCGAAGCCGGACCAACACCTGACCATCGGGGAACTCGTCGTGCAGGCGGTGCGCAACATGGACCGCGAGTGCGGTCTTCCCGGCACCGGGCGGCCCGACGACGACAGCGACTCCGGTGCTGCTCGTGACGGCTTCGCGCAGTTCCCGTATCTGGATGCCGCGCCCGGTGAAGTCCGCAGTGTCCGGCGGCAGCAGGGTGGAGCTCCCGCGGTGCGCGGACGGGTGGGGACGGGCCGGCACGGTTCCGGGCGGACGGACGGTGCGTATTCTCCGATCGGTCAGGATCGAGTTGTACAGCGACTCCAGAGCCGGGCTCGGCGACAGACCCAGCTCGCGCGACAGCTGCTGCCGTAGCCCGTCATAGGCCGCCAGGGCCTCGGCGCGGCGCCCTAAATGGTGCAGGGCTGTCATCTGTGCGGCCCTCAGGCGCTCCCGTAACGGGTGCTCCTCCACCAGGTCGGCGACGGCCTCGGCGACCTCGCCGGCGTGGCCCAGCTCCAGTTCGGTCTCGGCCCAGTCCTCGCAGACCGCCAGGTAGCGGTTGACCAGGCGGTCGGCCTCCGCCTGGACGGGTCGGGAGTTCCCGAGTTCCGGCAGCGGAGGTCCGGCCCACAGCTCCCGTGCCTGCCGGAGCAGCCGGGCAGCCGAGTCCAGGTCACCGCCGTCGGTGGCTTCGCGCCCGGCCCGGACCAGGGCCCGGAACCCCAGGGAGTCGAGGTCGGCATCGGCCAGCTGGAGCAGGTAGCCCCCCGCGCGGTGGACGAGACGGTCCCCCATCCCGGCTTCGGCCAGGAGTTTGCGCAGCGCCGAGATGTACACCTGGAGGTTCTTGCGCGCGGTTCTGGGCGGCTCGTCGTCCCAAACCGCCTCGGTCAGCAGGTCGACCGACACCAGTGCGTTGGGGCGGCACAACAGCATGGCGAGAACAAGCTGCTGCTTGTGGGGGCCGAGCGGGAGCACACGGCCGTCGGCATCGGCGGACAGTGGTCCGAGGACACGGAACCGCACCGCTCCCGGCAGCGGCCCGCACCCGGGGCCCGACGCCTCAGGCATGGGCCGTGTCCGGAGTGACGCCGCCTCGTCCGTCCCACTGACCGGGGAAGTGACCGTAGTCCGTACGCCGTACCCGCGCCGGTCCTTCGCTCCGCTGGTCGTGCACGGCACATGGCTCAGCCATGGAGACTCCTTCCTGCCCCGCGTAAAGGCATGTCGGGAGCGGACGCTAGGAGCCATGATTGTGAAAATTCTGTGACCGGTCACCGCGGCTGGGGGTCCCGACCGTGGTGGGGCCGACGCTCGGACAGGGGGATCCGCCCCGCCGGCGGCCGCGGGCCCGTCGCCCCGAGCAAGACGGTGAGGGCGGCGAGAGCACCGCAGTCGTCGTCCTGCGCGGCATGCGGTTGTCCTTCTGCCCTCGGCTGTGGCGTGTCGCCGCTCCGGGCCAGGAGCTCTAGGAGCCGCCTTTGTGGGAACTCTGTGGCTCCGCGGTGTCCGCCGAGAGCCAGTTCCGGCGCATCCGGGGCAGCACCATGGTCGCCGTGTCCTCTGTGCCAGTGAGGGGAAGACGTACCTCGAACCGCGTGCCGGGCCCGTCGTGCCGGTCCTGGACGGTGATCCGGCCGCCGTGCAGAGCGGTCTGCTGGGCGACCAGCGTCAGTCCCAGGCCGGATCCGGGGCTGTCGGGACGTCGGTGGAAACGCTCGAATACCGCTGACCGCGCCGCGGCGGGAATCCCGGGACCCCGGTCGTCCACGGTGAGTACGGCGGTCGGACCGTCCTCGTCGTGGACGCGGCTCAGGGAAACCTCGACCTCGGCCGTATGTCCGCCCGTACGGCCGTGGACGAGGGCGTTGACCAGGAGGTTGTCCACCGCCGAGCGCAGCCCCGGCTCCCAGCCCTGCACTCGCAGGCTGCCATCGGCTCGCACCACTACCGCCGCCCCCGGATACAGCCGCCGTACGTCGGCGGCCGCTGCGTCGACCACCTCGGCCAGGTCCACGGATCCGAACGCGTCCACCTCCACCAGATCTCCCTCGGCGAGTGCACGCAGCATGACCAGCAGACCGAGCACCCGGCCGTGCTCCTGCCGCAAATCCTCCACCACCTCGGTCCGTTCGGCCTCAGGAAGTCGGGGGTGCCCGATGAGGATGTCCAGGTTGGTCCCCATGCTCATCAGCGGATTGCGCAGTTCGTGGGAGGCGGACGCGGCGAACGAACGTGCGGTGGCCAACGCCTCGGCCGTACGGGCGGCTTGCTCGTCGTAGCGCGTGAGGACGGTCCGCAGGGTGTGGGCCAGATCGTCGACCTCGGTGACCCGGGTGGGAACGTGCTCCAGGCGGGCGACGCTGGTCCGGGGATCGAGGCCAGAGGCGCGCTGCTGGAGCTGCCGCAGGGGACGAGCGGCGCGGGTGGTGGCCGCCCAGGCCAGCAGGCCGGACACGAGGGCGGTGAGCAGGGCGATGGCCGCCACCCGCCGTCGTACGAAGCCCAGTTGGGTCCTCGCTGCGCTGTCCGGTGAGAACAGCCACAGGGTTCCGCGGCCCCCTGGCCCCGCCCCGGTCACCGGCACTGAGAGCACCCGCCAGCGGGCGCCGTCCGCCCGCACCGTCACTGGAACGCGCGTGCCGGCGGGCAACGGCACGGAGGCATCCGGCTGCGGGCCTCCCGACACTGTGCCACCGGGGCCGGTGAGACGAATGCCGACATCCAGCGCGGAGTCGAACAGCTGCCGCTGCCGGGCCTGCTCGGTGGCCTGCGGACGGTGCTTCGCCGCGGCACGCAGGAGTGCCCTTGCCTCGGGAATCACCGCGGAGGCACGCTCACGCAGCAGGGCGTCCTGCTGCTTGTGCAGATCGTTCGCGACCATCCGCAGGAGCACGGCACCCCCCGCCAGGACGAGCAGCGGTACGAGCGTCCCGACGACCAGCGCCACCCGGGTGGACAGCCTCATCGCCCGCCGCCGTTCGCCCGGTCGTCGCGCAGGACGAAACCCACGCCGCGTACGGTGTGCAGGATCCGAGGGCGGCTGCCGGCCTCCAGCTTGCGCCGGAGATAGCTGATGAACGTGTCCACCGCGTCGGTGCGCACATCGAAGTCGTACCCCCACACACGCTCCAGCAACTGGTCGCGGGTGAGCACCAGTCCCGCGTTGCGCGCCAGCACTTCCAGCAGGCCGAACTCGCGCCGGGTCAGCGTCAGCGGTGCGCCGTCCAGCCGGGCCACACGGGTCCCTGGGTCGATCACCAGCCCCCCGGCGCGCACCTGGTCGGTGGCCGCCGGAGGCCTGCGCCTCAGCAACGCGCGCAGCCGCAGCACAAGCTCCTGCAGGGCGAACGGCTTGACCAGGTAGTCGTCACCGCCCGCCTGCAGACCGGCCACCCGGTCGGCCAGCTGGTCCAGGGCGGAGAGCATGAGCACCGGGACGTCGTCGCCCTCGTCGCGCAGCGTCCGGCACACTTCGATCCCGCTCAGCCCGGGCATCGAGACATCCAGCACCACAACGTCCAGCTCCTTGTCCCGGACAGCGGCGAGCGCGTCGCGGCCGTCTTCCGCCAGGACCACCGAGAATCCGTGCAGCCGCAGTCCGCGTTCCAGGGAGCGCCGGATGGCCGCGTCGTCGTCGGCGACGAGCACCCGCTCCGTCCCCTGCGTATCCGTCCTCACGGCGGCGATAGTACGGCCACGCCGAGTCATGGAGTTTCCACGGGGTACGGTCCGGTCACGGACTAAGGCAGTGTCTACGAGGCGCACGAGGCATTAGGAGCAGCAGGAGCCTGACAATTCCCGACGCTTCGAGTTGCCTGCCCGGCCACGGCTGCAACCGGCCGCAGAAGGTCATGCCGCCCGACTGAACTCCCACCCGCCTCGCACCCCGTGCCGTTGGGGGCGGGCGGGAACTACGGGCCCGGTCGGCGTCCCCCGCTGCCGACCCGGGACCGCTCAACGTTCGGATCGATCGTCCGTCAGGCGGCTTGACTCCCGCCTCCACCGGCCGGGTCGCCCTTGGTTTCGATCAGCCCCTCGCAGCCTCGTGTCCGCAGTGCAATAGGACACCGTCTAAGGTATTGAAATTCCGTACGCTTCAAGCATCCTGAGCGTCCGCTTCCGCGTACGCTCCTTCATGTACGGGAAGGAGTCCTCGATCAAGGTTCCGGCGTTCAGGAACTGCTCGAGAACCTGGAAGTACACGGCACCTCGAATGTGTTCCTTGGGATGGTCCACAATACTCTCGACGAAATCGAAGCATCGCTGCACGAGCTCCACGTCAGGAGCGGAACTCTGCAACTGCGGCAGGAGAATGGGATCCACGAATGCTTCGGTCAGCAGGTCATACACGCCCAGCATGGCGCCTTCGGTAAGAACTGCCTGGTCCGCAGGCATGCCGTACTTCTCAGCAATGAATTTCGCCGACTCAGGGACCATTTGAAGTAGCAACAGGGGTACATCTTCTTCGCGGATTGCACTCATGTCTTCCCTGATCGTCCCGTTGTCATAGCTGCGGGGTGGCACAAGCAGGCCACGCTCAGTACCGTGCGAGCCCTTGCCCTCAGAAGTGGAGCCTATCGTGCACGCGGCGCGACAGGCTCCTGTACTTCCGGAGTCACTCCTCTACAGGGCGCGCCGCATCAGGCACAACGATCATCACCAGGGTAACAATGCGCTGATGTCCCACCATCAACGAAGTGATCTTGGCCATCGGTAGCCCCGAAGGGGTCGAATACGTCCTTGACCATTTCCCATGAACCTCTGCCCAACCCGTATTCCTGGAAATAACTTGGGGCCTGAGCCACCGACGCCACGCCGCCGGCTATACCGAACGTCTTGGCAAAGCCTCGCAGGCGCGTGGGCTGGCCGACAGGCTGTGGCCCCTTGTACTGGGTCGGCTGGAAACTCTGACCCGTCAGGTCCTCGACCGAAGCCATCGTCATAATGGAAGCGAAATTCGTCTTCATGGCTTTCTTCATGCTCGGTTCGTTGTCCACGATCTGCTTGATCTTTCCTGTTACATCGCGGGAGTTCAGCGCATTCCACAACTCTTGAGCCTCGGCTTTGGCGATCGCCAGATCCTTACCGGACAGGAGGTGATTCTTGCCCTTCCCAGTCTCTCTGGCCTTTCTGTCGAGTTCCAGAGTGTTCGACAGACTCTTCATCGTCGCCCACCCCTTTTCCATGTGCAGCTCGTCCTTGCCTGTCAGCCGCTCCCCGGTGTTGAACTCATGGATGATCGCTGTCGACATCTTGCCATCGCCGAAAACGGTCTTCGCTCTGGCCTTGGGATAGATCTGCAGGAGCGCCCCCGCCAAGTCCTTGTTGGTGACTGACGGAATCTCCGCACGGCGGCGCATGAAGCCGGGGTTCTTGTTGGGGATCTTGTTGAAGGCCTTGTTCAGCAGACGCTTGACGGTGGAGCCGAACCACAGCCCGTCCGGGTCGGCGTACACCAGCGGGTTGTTGTTGCCGTACGTGTACCCGTTTATCTGCTGCGGGTCGGAGAGATCCATGACCGGGTCGACAGACATGAACCGGCCTGTTTCCGGGTCGTATTCCCGGGCACCGAGCTGAGTGAGGTTGGTGTCGGCATCTTTGGTACCGCCGACGAAGCCCTTGTCTCCCTGCCAGTTGGCGGGATGGGCACCGCGAGGGGCGCCGAAGATCGTGCTCTTGCGACGAGTGACGGTCTGCGTGGCATCGGTCGTCACCTGAGTGGTACCGGTGCCGTGGTGGTCGCCGAGGAGGAAGGTCAGCTTTCCGCCGGTGCGCATGGCAACGGTCTTGCCGCCCGCGCCGTAGTAGCGGGTGCCGGTGACTGCACCGGCCGGATCCATGCGGAGCTCGTTGCCGCCGGGCAGGTAGAGCGTGGTGCCGGTGGAGTCACGGCGGATCAGTCGCTGGCCTTCGGTGTCATACAGGTAACTGGAGGTGTTCGCACCCTTGGTGACGGACTTGAGGTGGTTTTCGTCATCCCAGAGCAGGCTCTGCGTGTCTGCGCTGCCGATCTTGCGGGTGGCAGTGTTCCCCACGGCGTCGTAGGTGTAGGTCTCCTCATGGGCGTCGGTGCCGGTCTGGACGACCTTGGGCAGGTTGTGCTTGCCGGTGTCAGGGGCTGCGTAGGTGCGGACGGTGTCGGTCGTGGGACCGGATGCGGTCTTGTACTGGGTTTCGGTCTCGCGGTTGCCGACTGCGTCGTATGTGTAGCTGGTCCAGTAGGCGTCCTGGCCGCCTACCACCGAGGTGGAAGGAGCGGTGGCACACTTCTCACCAGTGTTGGTCCAGGCGTTGGTGATGCGGCGCAAGGCGTCGAGGGTGAGGCATTGGGTGTCGGTGGTGCGGCCGGCGTCCTGGCCGTAAGCGGTGGCGACCTCGGTGATGTTGCCGGCCGGGTCGTAGTCATAGCGGGTGTCTTCGATGCGCTGCGGAGCGACTTCGCGGTCGGTGTAGCTGCGGGTCAGGCTGCTGGTGTGGTCGTCGAATTCGTTGGTCACCCACAGGTGGCGGCCGAATTCGCCGTATTCGAGGCGGGTGTTGCGGCCGTAGTGGTCGTAGGTGTTGGCCGAGATCAGTGGGTCGCTGCCGGCGTAGACAGAGTCGAGGAGCCCGCCTGTGTTGTAGCTGTTGGAGACCGACTCGGCCGGTAGCCCGCCCATTTCAGGGTGTTCGGTCTCCATCAGCTGGCCGGTGTTGTCGTTGTAGAAGTTGAACCCCTCATACGTGCCGGCCAGGGCGCCTTCACCGGCGGGAATGGTGACCTTGTTTCCGACAGGCTGATACAGGTCGTTGTACTCGGTGATTTCGGTGACGTAGGCATTGCCGTCGACGTAGCGCGTGGCGGAGGCGGCCTGGCCCTTGGCGACACCGTCGTACGTCCAGGACGACAGTGTGGTGGTGCCCTTCTGCACGGCAGTGCGACGACCGAGCACGTCGTAGTCAGTGTGAAGGGTGACACCACGGGCGTCGGAGACGTCCGTGACGCGGTCACCCTTGTCGTAGACCGTGGTCGAGGTCCCCTTGTCCGGGTCGCTTTCCAGCGTCTCGCGGCCGCGGACGTCGTAGCTGTGGGTCCACTTGGCCCCGGACGGGTCGGTGACCTGCTCCAGGCGGCCTTGCTGGTTGAAGCGGTAGTGCGTCGACTGCGAGGCGGTACGCGCAGCATTGGTGTACTGCTTCAGCTCGGTGGTGCGGCCCAGCGCGTCCACGACAGTGGTCGTCGCGGTGCCGCCCGCCGGGGGAACCACAGTGGTGGTGTCACCTGTGTAACTGGTGGTGGTGCGCTTGCTCTCGTCGCCGAACTTCTTCGCAATGACGGCCGTGGGGCGGCCTGCGCCGTCGAAAACGCTCTCGACTGACGCCGGGTACTTGGTCTCCTGACCAGTGACCAGGACCGGCTCGGCTGAGCCTTCGGCGAAGTAGCTGCCCGAATCCAACCAGGCTTCGCCACGGGTGTTGTAGAACGTCTCCGACACCAGGCGACCGGCCCGATCCGGCGACTTCTGCTGACTCTGACGGGGACGCAGCAGGCCGTCGAAGAATGCGTAGCCGACTTGGTACTCGGAATTGTGGTCGAGGGACTTGCTGGTGACGACGATCGGGCCGTCCCGGCGGACGAGATAGTCGAAGACATGGTTCGGCGCATTGGGGTAGGCGGCCGCCGAACGGGTCGGTATCCAGACCTTGGTGACGCGCCCCAGCGCGTCATAGGCCGTCGTGGTGACCTTGCCGTTCGGATCGGTGACCCGGGTGGGCTGGCCACGCAGCGGATCCATCACGGTGGTCGTCGTGTGGCCCAGCGGATTGGTCAAGACGGTTGCGGTCGGCACCTCACCCGTGGTGGGCGTGTAGGTGGTAGTGGTGACCTTGCCGTAGGCGTCAGCCGCGGCCAGAGCGCGCCCGTACTGGTCGAAGCAGAGCTGGTCTGCGGTGAGGCCACAAGTATTGGGGACGGAGGTGGTGACGTCATAGCCATCACCCTTGCCGTTGATGCGGTCGGACTTGGTGACGAGCCCTCTGGTGGGCGCCGCCCCGAATGCTCCGCCGTCGTAGTAAACGCGGACGTCATCGATGATGTCTTCCGGGCGGTTGACCGTGCCACCGACGCAGGGAGCGGCAACGGTCTCGGTGCGGGAGACGGTGCTGAGCAGCCAGACATTGGCATTGGCGTTGCGGGCATATTGAGTGGTGGTGCACTTTTCGTCACCGGTCTCGGCGATGTCGCCGAGCTCCGAGACTGTGCTGACCATGCCATAGCTGTCGAAGCCGCGGATGACCTTGGTCGTGCGGGTGCCGCCGGTGACTGCAGTCCGGGTCTCCTCAGACTCCGTGCCGGTGTAATAGGCCTCCAGGTCGGGCAGACCAGCGCCGGTACGACTCCGAACCGCGGTCGGGGCTGAACGCCACGGGGTGTACGACGTGGCACTGACGAGGGCGCCGCCGTCACCGTTGTACGTGGCGCTCTCACGGAGCTCTCCGGCGAACTGCTCCCGGTCGGTGACGGCGATACCGGCGGAGTCCTCCACAGCCGCGCCGTCGACGCCACGGAAGTAGCGGGCCTCGGAGAAGGTCCTTGGATCGGTGGCCGCGCCCTCGCGCGTCTGGACCCGGTAGTAGCCGCGGGCGATGGAGAAGGTGCGGTCCTCGGCCTTGGTGAACTCGTCCGTACTCTTGGCCCACTCGGCACCGCCGACATAGGCGTACTCGGTCACTGCGTCCGGCGTCGAGGCGAGGTTGTCGCCCTCAATGACGCGCTTGACAACGTAGGAGTTGAACCAGTCCTGCTTCGCCGTGTCCCCCTCGTAGGCCCACTTCACCGGATAGCAGCGGGTGCTGTTCGAAGCGTCCGTGGGCGGCAGGCTGTCAGCGGCGCACTCCGGGTCGAGGTAGTCGATTCCGATGGCACCGCCTGTCTCCGTGATGATCTGCGACATCCGCAGACGGATGAAGGGGGCCAAGCCGTCGCCGAGCTTGTCGACTCGGTTGGGCTTCTGCACTCCCTCGAAGGTGACGGAAGGCAGAGCCGCAGTGCCGCCGGCCTTTCCGCTGCGGGTAATGGACTCCAGCCACATGGGCGTGGAGATGCCGTCGCCAGCGGCGGGGAAGCCCTGCGCCAGGGTCCAGGAGTCCACGTCCTTGTAGGCGCCACCGGTGAGGACCTTGGTGGAGATACCAGTCAAGCGCTTACGGGTCCAGAAGGTGGGCGAGTACTTGTCCTTGCACTCCACGCCGTCCTTGCAGTACTGGTCGAACGGGACATCTGGCCAGTTCTTGGCGTTCGTGGCGTCGAAAGTGGCGCAGGAGGTCAGGCAGCGTTCGCTGGTGCCGAAGTGGACCTGGCCCATCGCCTTGCCCGAGTAGACCGCGTTAGAGCGCAGGCCGTAGTCAATGCGCTCGAGGTAGCCGCCACGGATGTAAGGAGTGGCAGTGGAAGCGCCCGTCGTCTCTGAGACGTTACGGCCGTAGTTGTTGGCCTCGGTCTGCCAGTAGTACGCCATCGCGTTGCCGCGCGGGTCGACGACGTAGTCGAGCTGCCAGCGCCAGGCCTGCTGGCACCAGGCGGCGGCGAACGAGGAGTTGTAGCACGGCTCGCCGGACTGGTTGCCGAAGACCGGAACCGTCCAGGTCGAGTTGGTCACCGGATCGTCTGCAGCCGTCCCGTGGTCGCTCCAGCCGGGCAGCTTGTTCAGGCCGAAGAAGTACTGGGTGCCATCACTCGTGGTGATCTTCCAGTGCTCGCCGACACCATCAACGCCGGCCGTTCCCTTGTCGGGGTTGGACGCACCGGTGAGCTTTTCGACCTTCTCACCGGAGTCCGACGCCGGGTGCCAGCCCCTGGCACTGTCGTAGACCAGCTCGGTGCTCTTCCCGCCGAGCGACAACGTGGCATTGTTGTTGTACCAGCACAGGTCACCGACCTTGGTGGTGTTGGTGCCACCAGTCTTGTCATCGTTGCAAACCTTGTAGCGGCGCTCGATGAAGCCCGGCTCCCAGTCCCAACCGTCCCCGATCCAGCTCGGCTGGTTGTTCGATGCGGACGTGCGGCCGTCCACGGACTGGGAGTTGTAGTCCAGCGAGACATTCGGCTGCAGTCCACCAGGTACCGAGGGAACGCCGATGGGGTACGACCAATTGAACGCACCGGTCGAGCCGCCCGCGCTCCACGAGCCGGACGACTGGAGCGAGGTCGCCTTGTAGTTGCCTGTCGGACCGGAGTCCCCCGCCGTGGCAGCCAGCACGGTCGCGCCAGTGGGCGCAGATGCACTCCGCGTGGCGCCCCCGGTCGTCTTCCCGACCGGGGGCAGAGAGACGGCCCCCGAGAGAGTGCCAGCCTTTGTGTCGTTCCTCGTCGCCAACGGCTTGCCGATCCGGCACGCGGGCTTGTCCGGGGTGGTCAGTGCGCAGGCAGGCAGTTGGACCAATCCCAGCCGGGCGGCCCAATCGCCACCGTAGGCACCACGGAAGGTGCTGTAGTCCACCTGGACTTGGGCCTTGCCGGCCACGCTGCCGTCCGCCCGGCTCACGGAGAGCAGGATTCCGTCCACACCGGCCTTGCGGGCAGCCTCCACACTGGCGACGGTGACCTTTACCTTGGTCGGCGCCTGCGCCGCTGCGCGGTTCTGAGCGGGTGCGGAGCCAATCGCGACGGGGAGTTTCCCGGCCCGCCTCGGGTTGGAGTTGCTGCCTGCTGCCGTTAGGGCAACGGTGGCGCTGCCTGTCGCGGGCCAGACGACCTTCGGAGAGCTCCACGTCCGTCCAGCCGTGCTTCCACGCCGTTTCGTACCGCCAGGCGTCATTGCCTTCACCGGCACAGCTGGAGGCTGTTTCAGCTTCGGAAGGTCGACTCCCTTCCCAGCAGCAGTTGTTGCCGCCGATGCTGCAGCGGTCGGCAGCAAGCCGACCGTTACCGCGAGAGCCAAGGCTCCCACCCATGCACGCGTGCCGAAACGGCTCACGCCCCCACCCCTCGCACAGCTTTGAAATTTTCGTCGCACCATAACAGACGCCGTGAGAACCGAAATGACTCATCACCTGGCTGCAAATAAATGCACCAGAAGCCGAGAACATCCCATTCGCACCTATGGAGCACCTGTGAGGCTTCCGAGCGCACCTTCTGTCCAGGTCACTGCCCCTGCAGGCTCCTCGACTGCCCCAGCGTCAACTGCCTCGATTCACACCGCATTTACACATTCATCATGACTGGCAGGTCGACATCACCAGCGTTCTGGAGAGGTGAAGCCGAGGATCCCCTATAGAGTCTGCGCGAAATCAGGACACTCAAAAGGGGAGTTGCATCGTGCCCATATCACAAAGGGGTGGGGGTTCTCCACGGAGGTGGAGATCTCACTTGCTGTGCGGCGTCCTGGCGGGGGGGATCCTGGTGTCGGGGATCCCTGCCGGGCTTTCCTACGCCGCCCCTCACAATTCCGCGCCCTTGGCTGCTGCGTTGTCCGATCCTGTAGCCGACGGGTCGATGAGCGAGGAGGACAAGGCCCTCCAGGACGCTCAAACCTCGGGTCAACCTGTGGAGTTGCTCTCTGCCCGCACCGAGGCCAGTGACACGTGGGCACAGCCTGACGGGTCGTTCTCGGTGAAGCGGCACGGAACTGCCGTACGACTGTGGCGTGATGGTGCGTGGGTCACCGCCGATCCGACGCTCGCTTTCGCAGCAGATGGTTCGGTCGTGCCGAAGGTTGCATCGGTCGCCGTGAAGTTCTCCGGCGGCGGCACGGGGCCGATGCTGACCGGGGTCAAGGACGGGCGCACGTTGTCGTTGTCGTGGCCCAAGCCCCTGCCTAAGCCCACGCTCGAAGCGAACGTGGCCACCTATGCGGACGTACTGCCCGGTGTGGACCTGCAGTTGAAGGCCGAGGTGGAGGGTTTCTCGCAGCTGCTGGTGGTCAAGACCGCCGAGGCGGCGCAGAACCCCGAACTGGCCCAGCTGCAGTTCGCGATGAATACCGTCGGGCTGAACGTGTCCAAGGACGCGGACACCGGCACGCTGGTGGCGACCGACCCGGCCGGGCAGACCGTGTTCACCAGCCCCGCCCCCCTCATGTGGGACTCCAGCACCTCGAGCGCTCCTGCCGCACCGACAGCGCGTACGGCAACGCTGGCCACCTCGGACCCCGGAGACTCGTTCGAGCCCGGCGCGGGCGCCGAGGACGCGCAGATGGCCACCTCCGTCAGCGGCGACACGCTGACCATCACTCCGGACCAGGACCTGCTGACGGGTACGGACACCACCTACCCGGTCTACATCGACCCCAGTTGGGCCTGGGGCGAGTGGCAGCACTGGGCGCGCGTGTACGAGGCCTACCCCAACACGTCCTACTGGGACGCCAAGGAAGACGTTCGGGTCGGCTACGAGGCGGAGACGGGGGGCTCGAACCGGATCTCCCGTTCCTTCTTCCAGCTCGACACCAGTGACGTGACGGGTGCACAGATCAAGAGCGCCACGTTCCGCGTCCGCAACACCTGGTCATGGTCGTGCCAGGACCGCCCCGTCGAGCTGTGGCAGGTCGGCGACATCTCCAAGAAGACGACGTGGAACAACCAACCCGGCAAGATCGGGTCCCGGCTGGACGTCGTGAACGACTCCAAGGGCTGGAGCTCGGACTGCGCTGCTGGAAACCTGGAGTTCGACGCCACCGGCGCGGTACGGACCGCAGCGGCAGGCGATGACGCGAGCGTCACCCTGGGCCTCTATGCCGATGACGAGACGGACACCTTCGGCTGGAAGAGGTTCGACCCGAAGACCGCCACGCTGGAGATCAAGTACAACAACCCGCCGAAGACGCCGAGCGGCCTGGGCACCAACCCCCGCACCAACTGCGCGGCCGGCGGCAGCATCGGCAACGTCGCCGTCAGCCTCTACGCGAAGATCGACGACCCGGACGGCGGGAACCTGAGCGCCCAGTTCCAGGCGTTCAAGGCCGGCACGAGCACGCCAGTCGTCGACACGAGCGTCCCCGCGCTCAAGGGCCGGGTGACCACGGTCGTACTGCCTGCGGGCAGCACACCCAGCGGCGACTACACCTGGAAGGTCCGCGCCAAGGACCCCGACGGCGCCACCTCGGCCTGGAGCACCACCTGTAAGTTCACCCTGGACCGCAGCCGTCCCAGCCAGCCGCCGATCATCACCTCCGAAGGCGGCAAGTTTCCCAATGGCGACAAGGGTTGGCCTGATCCGACCGGCGCCGCCCGCTCCGAGGGGAAGTTCCTTTTCGCCGCGAACGGGGTCGCGGATGTCGCCTCCTACTTCTGGTGGACCGACACCGACCCCGACGTGAACCAGACTCAGGCGAGTTCGCCTTCCGCTCTGGTCACCCCTCCCTCCTACGGCCCGCACCTGATATACGCGTACAGCGTGGATGGGGCGGGCAACCGGTCCGACACGGCCACCTACCTGTACTACGCCAAACGCGCCCAGGAACGGGACCAGCCCGGTGACCTCAACGGCGACGGCTTCAAGGACATCTGGAACACCGACACCAACGGAACGCTCCTCACCTACGCCGGGCACGGCAGCCGGGAATTCTCGTCCGCGACGAACGGTGGCGGTACCTTCCCCGGCCAGCAGGTCACCTTCAGCGGGGACTGGGGTCAGGAGGGATACAACGACCTCATCTCGCTCGAGTACAACCAGAACGACAACAAGAACAAGTTGCGCGTCTACCCCAACAACGGCAAGGGGATCATCGACCGCGACAACTACCTCCAGCTGAGCGTCAGCTGCCCCATCCCCCGCCCCAGCGGCCGCTGCAAGGGTGAGGAGGGCTGGACAGGCGACGACCACTGGTACAACGCCGATCAGATCATCACCGGCGGCGACATCAACAACGACCAGACGGCCGACCTGCTGGTCAAGCAGGGCAAGCAGCTGTGGGTCTATTACGGCAACCGCTCCGCCCAGCTGGACAAGGTCCGCCCCCACCCGGTCCTGGTAGGCGAGACCGACTGGGACAAGTTCACCGTCGTCGTCCCCGGCGACCTCAACGGCGACACACTGCCCGACCTACTACTGCGCGAGAACGCTTCCGGCGACCTTTTCCGCTCCTACGGAAAGGCCGACCCCACCGGCACACTCGATTCGGCGACCTGGGGCAACTCCACCAGCCGCGTGAAGATCGCCACCGGCACCCTGCCGCAGAGCCTCTACCCCGTCATCGGCTCCTCCGGAGACCTCGACGGCGACGGCAACGGTGATCACATAAACGATGGCGACGGCATCGCCGATCTCTGGGCACGCAAGAAGGACAACACCCTCCTCGGCTGGCCCGGCCGCAAGACCGGCAGCGACTACACCGGCATCGGCGCGTACTTCGCGATCGACGGAGCCAACGGCGGCCGGCAGATCCCCGGCGGCACCACTCTGGGCAGCGGCCAGTCGCTGGCCTCGAACTCGGCCAAGCTCACCATGCAGGCCGACGGCAACCTCGTCATCACCTCCAACGCGAACAAAACCCTGTGGTCCAGCGGCACGACCGGCAACAACGGCGCCACCGCACGCGTACTGGCCAACGGCAACCTCGCTGTCTACTCGGCTGACGGGAGCACCCAGCTGTGGGGCACCAATGTCAGCAGCACGCCGGATGCCACCAACCCGGACGTGAAGCCCGGCCTGACCGCAGAGGGATACGTTCTGCTCCAGGACCGCGGCAACCTCGTGGTCCACAACGGCAAGGGACAGGCCGTCTGGTCCAGCGGTACCGCGATCCGGCACGACCACAACGGTGACGGCCGCAGCGACATGGGGCTGTGGTACGACTTCACGGCGGGTACGGATGCCACGTACACCCTGAAGTCGAACTCCGACGGCTCGTTCGAGCTCCCCTACAAGTCCTTCGCCGCCGCAGCGGGTGTGTGGGATGCGAAGGCCCTCAAGTTCGTCACCGGCGACTTCAACGGCGACGGCCGCGGCGACATGGCTGCACTGCAAGCGCACAGCGACACCGCCGTAACCCTGTGGACTGCGTTGGGGAAGCCGGACGGCGGCTTCAACGCACCCTTCGAGTCCTGGCATGTCGGCCCCGGCATCATGCACACCAGCTACATGACCCCGCAGGCCGGCGACTTCAACGGCGACGGACGCGACGACATCGCCGTCTGGTACGCCTACCCGGACGGCACCACCAAGCTGTTCACCTTCACGGCAGGGGTCACCGGGGGCTTCAACAAGCCCTTCGAGTCCTGGTCGGCCCCCGCGGGCACCTGGCTGCGCAGCCGCTGCAAATTCGTCACCGGCGACTTCAACGGCGACGGCCGCGAGGACCTGAGCGTCTTCTACGGCCAGGGCGACGACACCGTACGCAACCACACGTTCCTCGCCACGGTCAGCGGCGGTTTCGCGAAGCCCACCTCGTGGTGGTACAGCAGTGCCCTCGACTGGAACCGGTCCACCCCGCATGCGGGTGACTTCAACGGTGACGGCCGCGACGACGCCATGGTCTGGTACGACTACGCCGACGGCAGCGACAAGGTCTCCACGATCCTGTCCGAGAACGTCGACGGCGTCGACCGCTTCGGCTCCGCCTTCGTCACTCTGTCCAGCAACCCCGGAAACTGGGACATCAAGCGCAGCCAACTCGTCATCGGCGACTACAACGGCGACGGCCGCGACGACATCGGAGCCATGTACCACCAGCCGGACGACTCCGTGAAGATGTGGACCTGGACCGCCAAGGAGGACGCCAGGTTCAACGGCGCCCTCGCCAGTTGGACCTACACCGCATCGCAGTGGGTCTACACATCCACCCGCTTCTTCAAGCCCTACAACTGACAGTCACCGAAGCCGCTCCCGGCAGCCGATGCGCTGCCGGGAGCGGCCTCGGCCGCTGTCTCTCCAGACAGTTGCCCACCGGCTCGTGGCCCAAGACCGTTGCTGGCCGATTCGCTGCCGGTCGAGCCCCATCCGAGCCGAGTCACCTGCGCGAGTGGGCGCGGCAGCAGCCTGCGCATTCGGCCCCTGGTCAGAGCGGGCGAGCCGTGTCGGTGTTACTTCGTGTTTGTCAGTCTGTTCCTGTCCTTGTGTCCTGACCGCGTCCCGAATGCGTCCCGATTGGACAGGATCGACCCCGGCCGGCAGGCCCTGCTCGCCCTGGCCCACCTGCGCAACGGCGACACCCTCACCCGCCTGGCCGCCGGATTCCAGGCCGGGGTTGCCACCGCCTGGCGCTATACCCGCGAGGCGATCACCTCGCTCGCCGCCACCGCCAACGACCTGCACCAGGCGATGACCAGGATCCAGCTGCTGGCCCACGTCATCCTCGACGGCACGCTGACCCCGATCGACCGCGTGCACGATCAGAAGCCGTACTACTCCCGAAAACACCGACGGCACGGATAAACGTGCAGGTAATCGCGGATGCGGCCGCACGCCTCGTCTGGGCGTCGGTGGCACTTCCCGGCTCGGCACACGACCTGACTGCTGCGCGAACCCACGGCTTCATCGCCGCGTTGTCCAACGCTGACGTGATGACCTTCGCGGACAAGGCGTATCAAGGCGCCGGCGGTTCCTCTGCGTATCCCGTTCAAGCGGCACCGCGCAATGGTGCAGGCCATCCTCGTTCTCCACCACGTCGAAAACCCGACCTACCAAGGATGAGAAACGCTCAGCCATACCGACCGAGCCTAGTGATGAGTTTTCGCGCCCGCACCCGTCACACCTACGACGGGACACGACGACGCGGAAGGATGACGTGATGAGTGCGGACACGCGGCTGGAGGAGCTGGGCGTGAGCGGGCTGGGCGAGGTCGACGAGCCGGCGTTCTCAGGGCTGGCGGAGCGGCACCGGCGGGAGCTGCACGTGCACTGCTACCGGATGCTCGGGTCGTTCGAGGACGCCGAGGACACGGTGCAGGAAACGTTCCTCCGTGCCTGGCGGCGGCGGGAGACCTTCGAGGGGCGGTCGACCTTCCGGGCCTGGCTGTACCGGATCGCCACCAACGCCTGCCTGGACCTGCTCGCCAAGTGCCGCCCGGAGCCTGCGACCGGCGGCGAGGTGCTGTGGCTGCAGCCCTACCCGGACCGGCTGCTCGACGAGCTGCCCGCGGGCGACGCGGACGAGCCGGAGACCGTCGCCGTCGCGCGGGAGACGATCGAGCTGGCGTACCTGGTCGCAGTCCAGCACCTCGCGCCGCGCCCGCGGGCCGTGCTGATCCTGCGGGACGTGCTCGGCTGGCCGGCGAAGGACGTCGCGGAGCTCCTCGGGGACTCCGTCAACTCCGTGAACAGCGCGCTGCAGCGAGCCCGCGCCGGCATGCGGGAGCACCTGCCCGCCGAGCGGCAGGACTGGACCGGCGGCGAACAGGACGCCGGGACGCGCGAGCTGGTGCGCCGCTATACCGACGCCAGCGTGGCCACGGACATCGACGGGCTCGCCGCACTGCTGCGGGACGACGTCCGCTGCTCGATGCCGCCCACGCCGGGCCTGTACATCGGCCGCGACACGGTGGTGAACGACTGGGTCGAGAGCGGCTTCGAGGGCATGAAGGGCCTGCGCGCCGTCCTCACCTCCGTGAACCGGCAGCCCGCCGTCGCCTTCTACCTCTGGCACAAGCGGGAGGGCGCGTACCTGCCGCTGACGATCGACGTCCTGCGCGTCACCGGCGGGGCGATCACCGAGATCGTCACGTTCCACGACGACCAGTTCCCGCGGCTCGGGCTGCCGGAGCGCCTCCCGGCGGACGGCACGGAGTAGTCCCGGTGTGGACGCTCGCGCTGCGCGGTGGCGCGCGTGTCGCGGTGGTCGCGGCGGAGTGGTGCGACGCGTTCGGCGTCGTCACCCGCGGGCGGGTGCAGCTGGAGCTGCACCACGGCGAGCCCGGGCCGGTCCTCGGACGCGACGCCGGGTTCTGGCTCCGCGGCACCGGCTTCATTGCCACGCTCGCAGCGATGGTGGCCACCACCCTCGCCGCGGCGCTTGCCCAGGCCGTTGGCGTCGACTTCGAGGTCCCCGATGGTGGCGAGACGATCCCGTTGTCCGGGTTCGCCGTGGTGACCGGCTTCTTCTCGATCGTGGGCATCGTCATTGCCGTCGCTCTTCTTCGTTGGAGCGCTCGCCCCGCCGAGCGATTCGTGTGGACGGCAGTGTCGCTGACCGCGATCTCGTTGGTCCCGCCCCTCCTGTCCGGGGCAAACACCGCCACCACCACCGCCCTCCTCGGGCTACACCTCGTCCCTGCGACGGTGATGATCCCCACCCTGGCGCGGAGCCTCCGCACCCGGACCGAATGACGATCCAGCAACGGGACAATGCGCGGCGCAAGGGCGTGCGCGAGCGCACCAACGCGGCCCCCGGTGCTGCCACCCTCCATTCCAGGTTCCTTTTCTTGGTCAATTCGAAAGCTGAGTCGCGTGTACGAAGAAGCACAGGGCACCTTGCGGGATGAAGACCAAACGCCACCCGCTTCTGTCGGGGCGCACCGGGTACCCCGGTCGCGTTTCACCCTGGCCGACCCCGCCGTCGCGCGCCTCCCACGTGGATTCGGCTCCTGCGCGGCGGCTTGAGCCGGGATCTGCCCTCTCTCGGGTCGACTTCAGGCTCAAGCCGCGCCAGGACGCGCTCGCAGCCGAGCCCTGACACCTACGCCTGCGGGAGGCTTCCACGCCGTAGCCGACGGGGCAGGGAACGCGGTTTGTTACGTGGGAGGTTGGAAAAGGCTCAATGACTACGAGCAGTAGCGGTCGGTTGTTTGGCACTTCCGCCAGCCTGCGGGTCGCCGGTTCGACACGATGGTTCGGCGGTGGCTGCGAGCAGGGCGGTGTCGTCGTCGACCCGGTCGGGGGTGTTCAGCAGCTCCAGAGCCGCTTCGGTGATCTGCTGGGGGTCGGTGCGGGCGGCGGCGGGCAGCGCGCCGCAGGTCTGGCGCAGGGCCGCCAGGCAGTCGTCCAGGGACAGCGCCCGGTTTTCGACCAGGCCGTCGGTGTACAGCAGCAGGCTGGTGCCGGGCGGGAACGCCACCTCGCGGTCGACTGGGGTGCTGCCCAGTCCCAGCGGCAGCGCCGGGGGCAGCTCCAGGTAGGCGGTGTCGGCGGCTACCAGCAGGGGCGGCAGGTGCCCGCTGGCGGCGTAGCGCAGGCGGTGGCGGTGTGGGTTGTAGACCGCGTACAGGCAGGTGGCGAAGCGTTCGGTGGCGAGCGACTGCAGGTAGGTGTCCAGCCTGGCCAGCACCCGGGCCGGGCCGGCGCCCTCCATCGCGAGGCTGTGGAGGGCGGAGCGGAGTTGGCCCATCACAGTGGCGGCTTCCACGTCGTGGCCCATGACGTCGCCGATGGCCAGCCCCACGGCACCGTCGGGCAGTGCGAGCACGTCGTACCAGTCGCCGCCGACCTCGGCGCCGCGGTTGCTGGCACGGTAGTGGGTGGCCAGGCGCACCCCGGGCACCTGGGGCAGGCGGTGGGGCAGCAGGGCACGCTGCAGGGTCAGGGCGAGGCGGCGCTCGTTGTGGTACCGGGTGGAGTTGTCGTAGGCCAGGGCCAGGCGGTGGGCGAGGTTCTCCAGATACTTGTGTTCGACGGCGGAGTAGTCGGTGTGCCGGACCAGTACCAGGGCCCCCAGTGTCTGGTCGTGGGCGTGCAGCGGCAGGGCCAGCACGGCGGCGGGCGCCGGGTGCGGGCTGGCTGGGGCTGGGGCGGTGCCGTTGATCGCGTGGGTGGCGGCGGTGGCCAGGGCCTCGCGGGCAAGAAGGGGGGTGCCGGCGATGTATGCCGGGGGTGACTGCGCCGGGGCGGGTGCCGCGGCGGTGAGGTGGATGCTGATCTGGTCGGCGAAGTCGGGCAGCAGGATCTGGCCGGCAGTCTGCAGTACCTGGTCCGGGTCGAGGGTGGCGGACAGCCGCAGGCCCGCGTCGGCCAGGGAGGCCAGCACGGCCAGCTGGTTGCGGGTCTCGGTCAGGACCTGTTCGCGCAGCCGGGACAGTTCCAACCCGGTGCGGACGCGCGCCAGCAGCTGGCGCGCGGAGAAGGGTTTGGCCAGGTAGTCGTCGGCGCCGGCGTGCCGGCCCTGCGCGGATTCCTCCTCGCCGGCGCGGGCGGTGAGCAAGACGATGGGCAGGCGGGCGGTGCGCGGGTCGGCGCGCAGCGCCCGGACCAGCTCGAAGCCGTCCATGCGGGGCATCATCACGTCGCTCAGCACCAGCTCCACCGGCTGCGCCAGGGCCATCTCCAGGGCGGCCCGGCCGTCGGCGGCGAGCAGTACGTCGTAGTCGGGCTGCAGGAGCTGGGTGAGGTAGGCGCGCATGTCGGCGTTGTCGTCGACCACCAGCAGGCGGGCCCGGTGGGAGCGGTCGGTTTCGTGCGGGCCGGGGCCGTGGGGGGCATCGTGGGTCGCGGGGGCGTGCGGGGTGCGTGCCGCGGGGGTGGCCGCGGCGGGGACGGGGTCGGCCGCCAGCCAGCCCAGCGCCTCGTCCACGTAGGCCGCGGCGCGGCCGGGCCGGCCGCCTCCGCCTTCCCTGGGGGGTTCCCCGAGGGACCCGGCGCCGGCCGCGGGCGGGTCCGGGCGGGGCCGGTGGGCGGCGGCGAAGGGGAGGTCCATGGTGACGGTGGTGCCCTGGCCGAGCAGGCTGTCCACGCCGACGGTGCCGCCGTGCGCTTCAACCAGGTCCTTCACCAGCACCAAGCCGAGGCCGCTGCCCTCGTGGGAGCGGGAGCGGGCGCCGCGGACCCGGTGGAAGCGCTCGAACAGGCGCGGCAGCTCGTCTGCGGGGATGCCGATGCCGGTGTCGGTCACGGTCAGCCGGGCCCGGTCGCCGGCCGCGGCCACCTGCACCCGGGCGCCGCCGGTGAAGGTGAACTTCAGGGCGTTGCTGAGCAGGTTGAGGATGATCTTCTCCCACATCTCCCGGTCCAGGGACACCGGCTTGGGCAGCGGCGGGCAGTCCACCTCCAGCGTCAGCCCGGCCGACTCGAAGGCGGAGCGGAACACCCCGGCCAGCTCGGCCGTGGCACCGGCGAGGTCGACCGGCTCGCGGGCCGGGCGCATCTGCCCGGCCTCGGCCCTGGCGACGTCCAGGAGGGTGTTGACCTGCTTCAGCAGGCGCAGGGCGCCGCGCTCGGCCAGCTCCAGCTGCTCGCGCCGCTCGGGCCGGTCCTCGTCGGCCAGGGCCTGCTGGAGCGGGCCCAGGAGCAGGGTGAGTGGGGTGCGGAACTCGTGGCTGACGTTGGCGAAGAAGGTGGTCTTGGCCCGGTCCAGCTCGGCCAGCGCCTCCGCCCGTCGGCGCTGCTCGTCGTGGGCGAGCGCGGCCGTCAGCGCCCCGGCCACGGCGGCGGCGAGCACCTCCAAAAAGTCCCGGTAGGCCCCGGCCGGCGGGAAGCAGGGGTTGACGCCCACCACCAGGACGCCCTCCACCTGGCCCGCGCAGTCCAGCGGCAGGGCCAGCGCCTGCTCGACTGGGAGCCGGGGGGCCGCGGCGTGCTGCCCGGCCGTGTTGCCGCCGGTGAGCGCGGCGGCTGGCAGCGTGGCAGGGGCACCGTCGGCGACCACCTGCGCCAGCCGGGCCGCGACCTCCGACCCGTCGGCCGCACTCAGCGAGACGGCTTCGGGCGCCGGCCGGAGCCCGGCGGAGGCCGCCGGCCGCAGCATCCCCGGCTCGGAGACCAGGTACAGGCCCAGGAACGGGATCTCCTCGGGATAGGAGCCCAGCACCTCCGCGACGACGCGGGCGACCTCGCCCGGGGTGGGCAGCCCGGCGGTGCGAGCGCCGGTCTCGCTCAGCAGGCGCAGCCGGCGCTCGCCCAGTACCCGGCCGGTGGTCTCGGTGATGATCTGCAGCACGCCGCCGGCGGTGCCGTCGTCCAGCAGCACGGGCTGGAAGGCGGAGTCGAAGTAGCACTGTTCCGGAAAGCCGTGGCGCTCCATGATGAGCGGCTCATCGGGGATCAGCAGGGGCTTGCGGGTGTCGGTCACATAGTGGAAGTGGGAGCTCACGGGGTGGACCCAGACCTCGGGGAACACATCCTTATAGGGCCTGCCGAGCGCCCAGGGGTGTTTGGCGCCGACAATGGGTGAGGAGCCCAGGTTGTACAGCGTGGCGAATTCGGCGCCCCAGTACAGAGCCATCCCGTGCTCAGAGGTGAGCATGAGGCGCAGGGTGTCCACCAGGGGCCCCGGCCAGGACTCGGGGGGCCCGAGCGGCGTCGCCGCCCACTCGATCCCGGCCAGAAGCTCGCCGAACGCGCCGGCCTCGGCGAACATCCGGGCCGCCGCGGTGCGCGGGTCATCGGGCCGGGTCATCGAGAAAACTTCCTCCTGGCGCCTATGTGATCCGCCCGCGCCCTCCCAAGGCTGCCGACGGCCACTCGCTGCGGACCTTCCGGGCAGATCGGACGCCGGATCCGACGGTTCTAGCTACACTCATGCCAGAATTGCAACGTTAAAATAGTTAAACCATGATTTGCCCAGCAGTGTACGCTTGCAGCCGCATGCCGGCGGCGGCGATCGTCGACTCGCAGTCCCGCGGGCAGTCGACACCGTCGACACCGTCGGCGCCGACGGTGTCGGCCGGGACGGCGGGAAGAAGGTGGCGGGCCGCAAAGGGCAGGTCGTGGACTGCCTGGGCTTGCTGCTGGCGGTGCTGCTCACCGCCGCGAGCGTCCAGGGCCGGGATGCCGCGATGCCGCTGCTGCAGCGACTGCGTGCTGGACGGGGCGGAGAGGGAGCGGGGGGCGGCGAGCGTGGGTGAGAGTGGTGTCGGCGACTGCGTCCGCGCCGAGTGTGAAAGCGACCGGGACGGGCGGCGACTCGAAGTGTGAGGGGACGGCCAGGTCGCGCCGGGCCGGGCGGACTGTGGTGATCATAGTGTTGAAGTTGTGCTGGGTGACCAGGGCGGCGTCGAGCGGCAGGGCCTCGGCCGGTCCGTAGCCGAGCGTGAGAGTGATGTCCTGCTCGACGCCTGCCGTGGTGCGGGTGATCCGCGCGGTGGCGATGGCCGGGCGGTCTGGATGGCCGACGGCGGTGAGCTGGGTCGGCTCGGGGACACGGCTTCGGGCAAGGTCGGTCAACTGCCTAGTTGACCATGGCAGGTTGACGGGTTCGGCGGTGCCCCAGCCGGCGGGCGGCACTCCGGTGAGCAGCTGCCAGGCGGTCTCCAGTGAGCGGCCGAGCAGTAGATCGTCGTCGACCACGCCCCGGGCATGCTGCTCCTGGAGGCTGCCCGCCAGGCGGCCCTGGCCACGGCACACCACGACACGATGACGGTCACCGGCATGGACTCCGACTTCATCCGCTACGCCGAGATGGACGTCCCCTGCTGGGTGGAGGCCGAGCAACTGGCGGACCCCGACCAGGTGCGGATTGGCGCCCGGCAGCACGGCAAGGAGATCTTCGCCGGCGTGGTCACCCTGGCCGCCTTACCCACCGCGCCCGGCGCGCACGGCGCCTGACATGCGCCCCTTACGCCCCGCCGCCGACCCGCAGGCCGCGGTCATTCCGACCGGGGCTCATCGGGCGGGTCGGCGGTGGCGGCCGCGTCCCGCAGCGCGTCCAACAGGCCGCGCAGGGCCGGCTGTTCGAGGGCGGTCTCCCGGGCGGCGGCCGAGATCACCCGGACCGGCTCGGGGTTGCGGACCGGGCGCACGACGACCGCGGGGTGCTGGTTGCGCAGCCCGAGCCGCGGCATCAGACCGACGCCGAGACCGGCCGCGACGAAGCCCTGCGCGGTGGCGTAGTCCTCACTCTGGATGACGAAGTCGGGGCTGAAGCCGGCCGCCGCGCAGGAGTCGATGACGGGTTCGAGGCAGGGGCCGGGGGGCTCGCTGCCGACCCACTGCTCACCAGACAACTCGTGCAGGTCGATCACCTCCTTGCCTGCGAGCGGATGGCCGAGGGGCAGTACGGCCGCGTACGGGTCGTCGAGGAGGTGGACGAGCCGGAAGCCGTCGCCTTTGCGGTCCTGCGCCTGGACCACCACGGCCAGGTCGGCCCGGCCCCGCGCCACCCCCTGGAACGGGTCCTCCGGGTCGGCGAGTTCGAGGTCGACGCGGACGCCGGGGTGCTCGGCGCGGAGTCTGGCCAGGGCGGGCGCCACCAGCGTGGAGCCGGCCGTGGCGAAGTAGCGGACCGACAGCCGGCCGGTGCGTCCGGCGCGGAGGTCGGCGAGCGCGGTCTCCGCCTGGGCGACCGCCGAGCCGATCAGCGCCGCGTGCTCGGTGAGCAGCAGCCCGGCCGCCGTGGGGCGCACCCCGCGGCCGACCCGCTCGAGCAGCGCCGTACCGGCCTGTTTCTCCAGCGCCGCCACCTGCTGACTGACGGCGGACGGGGTGTAGCCCAAGTGGGCCGCGGCGGCCGTGACCGTGCCGCTGGTGACCACCGCGCGCAGGACCTGCAGTCGCCTCACATCAAGCATGTAGCTCAGCTTAACAGTATGAGTAGAACCATTTGCTTGTCCTCAAAGCGTAGCTGAGGCACCTTCAGGACGGGGACGAGAAACCACCGAACGAGAATGGGGGAAACGCCATGAGCGACAACAGCGGTACGCGGGGTCTTTGGGGTGGATTGCGGGTGGCCGTGCTCGCCCTACTGTGGGGCTCGACCTTCCTCTGGATCGAGCTGGCGCTGCGCGGGCTCTCCCCGCTCCAGGTCACGCTCGCGCGCTGTGTCCTCGGTGCGCTCGTCCTCGTCGTCGCCTGCTATACGACGGGGCAGCGGCTGCCTAGGGGCGTCGCCACCTGGCGGCACGTCGTCGTCGCGGCCTTCTTCTGCAACGCCCTGCCGTTCGCCCTGTTCAGCATGGGCCAGCAGACCGTCGACTCCGGGCTCGCGGGCGTCCTGAACGCCACGACCCCGCTCTGGTCGATCGCCCTCGGTCTCGCTCTCGGCTCGGAGCGCGGGCTGCGGCCCGTACGGCTGGCGGGTCTTCTGCTCGGCTTCACCGGCACGATCGTTATCTTCGCCCCCTGGCAGACGACCGGGGCCACCGGCTGGGGCGCCCTCGCGATCCTGGGCGCCGCCGCCAGCTATGCCGTCGCGTTCACGTACATGGGCCGCACCCTGGTCCGCAGGGGCACGCCCACGATCTCGCTCTCCGCCGCCCAGCTCGTCGCCGCGAGCGGACTGACCGCCCTCGCGGTGCCGATCGGCGGCCTGGAGACGATCGACCCCGGCCCGACGGTCCTGGTCGCGGCCGTCGTCCTCAGCGTCTTCTGCACCGCGATCACCTTCCACCTCACCTACCGGATCATCAACGACGAGGGCGCGACCAACGCCGCCGTGGTCGGCTATTTGCTGCCGGTGGTGTCCGTGCTGCTGGGGGCGGTCGTCCTGGGCGAGGACCTGAGCGTCCGGGTGGTGCTGGGGATGGCCGTGGTGCTGGTGGGTGTAGGGATTACCCGGAGGCAGGGGGCGGCTGCGGAAGCTGTGGCTGCTGCCGAAGAACCGGCCGTCGAGGAGTCGGCCACCCCCGGGCTCGCCCCGGACCTCCGCTCGGTCGACGCCGACCCCCGCGACTGGGTGACGCCTCGGATGGTCGCGGATGCCGAGCACGTCGAGGACGGTGGGGAGCATGTCGATGGCGTGCGCGAACTGGTTGCGGATCTCGCCGCGGGGCCCGGATGCCGGCCGGCCAGTGGACGAGGAAGGGGTCGCTGACGCCGCCGCGGTAGGTCTCCCGCTTCCAGCGCCGGAAGGGGGTGTTGCCCGCCCACGTCCAGCCCCAGGGGTAGGGGTTGAACGTCTCCGGGCCGCCGAGCTCGTCGATCCTGGCCAGACTCTCCTCCAGCGGCTCGGGCGCGTTGATGAAGAACTGCAGCTCGTGGTGGTGCCAGTCACCCCGCCCTCGGCGCTCGCCCCGTTGTCGGAGACCACCATGATCAGTGTGTTGTCGAACTCGCCGGTCTCCTTAAGGAAGTCCAGCAGCCGCCCGATGTGGTGGTCGGTGTGGCTGAGGAACCCGGCGTAGACCTCCATCATCCGCGCGGCCAGCCGCCGCGCGTCCGCAGACAGCGACTCCCACTCGGGCACGTCCGGATCGTGCGGGGACAACTGCGCGTCCGCCGGCACCACACCGAGTTGCTTCTGCCGGTCGAAGGTGTGCTCGTGGAAGGAGCCCAACCGTCGTCGAACCGCCCCCGGTAACGGTCCGCCCACTCTTTCGGCACATGGTGCCGGGCATGCGTCGCACCGGGGCACAAGTGCAGATAGAACGGCTTGTCCGGCGCGACCTGCTTGGCATCCGCAATGAACGACATCGGCCGCTCGACCAGGTCATCCGTCAGGTGGTAGCCCTCCTCCGGCGTCGCCGGCGGCTCGACCTGGTGGTTGTCGTACACCAGGTCCGGATACCACTGGCTTAAATCGCCGCCCAGGAACCCGTAGAACCGCTCGAAGCCCCGCCCCAGCGGCCACCGGCCGTAGGGCCCCGCGGCCGACTCCTGCTCCGAGGGCATCAGGTGCCACCGCCGACCAACACTTCCCGGTCTCGGCCGCGGCTGCGGTGCGTGGCATCAGTACCGCAATGCGTCACTGACCTCGGCTGTCACCGTGCCGGTCAGGTCCCGGTTACTCCGCGCGGTGGCGTGGGCCGTGCCGCCTGCGGCGACCTCGGGGACCTGGACGACGACCACGTCGAGCAGGTTGTCTGACTGGTCCTTGAAATTGACCACGAGGGTGTAACTCCTCGGCTTCGAGTCGTGGTTGGCGACGTTCACCGGGACCTGCGCCTTGCCGTCGGAGCCGGTCGCGACGCTGCCGAGGCTGATGTCCGCCTTGGCGTCCAAGCCGCCCTTCACCTTTTCCAACGCGGCCGACGCTTCCGCCGAGGCGGAAGCGACCGCGGAGGCCACCGCGGAGGCCACCGCCGACGCTGCCGCACTGTTGGCCGCGGAGGCAACGGAGGACGCCTTCGATTTCACCGCAGCGGCCGCCGAGGACTCGGGGGAGCTTGGAGACTCGTCCGACGAGCAGCCGGTCAGTCCGGCGCAGCCGAGCATGACGGCCACCCAAGCGGCAGCACATCGGCTGACCTTGCGTCCCATGGCTTCTCCCGGCTCGACGGCAATTCTCCGTCCAGCGTCAGCTGTCCCGGTCCGCCGTACCAGCAAGGCACGCGCGGCACCCGGGTGACGTCGACAGGCATCAGCCCTGCCTGCCCGCTCGGAAGCCCTGATCCGCCTCGCGATGGCCGACCTGATGGCACGCCGCCTCACCGGCGAAGCCACGACCTCCTGGCGCGACCCGACACAACGGGACGAAAGGCAACTCACGAACGGCTGCGCGCCTCGTGGATCATCCGCGTCCACCGCGATGGGCGGCGTGGAGCGAAGGCCCGCCGGGAGCCGTGGGCGTTCATCGCCCCGTGGTACGTGTGTCGGTGCCGTACTCGGGATCCGTCCTCGCGCCACACTGATCTCTGATCTGCGCGACCGGCGGCAGTCGGCCCGGGCCGCCGCCCGACGCTCTGATGCCCTACAGGAGCACCTGCGAGGTAAGCCGGTTCCACACAGCCCGCTCTCTCTCGTTCCACGGTCACGGCTTCGTGCGTTGCGACAGGAGGAGTGGGACGTCATGTGTGGTGGCAGCGCCTGGACCGGAGCTGCGGTTGCGGCCGTTACCGTCGGCTACGGGCTGTTCTCGCGCCGCCTGGCGTCGACGCCGGTGTCGGCTCCGATGGTGTTCACCGGCTTCGGGGTGCTCATCGGGCCGATCGGGCTGGACGTTCTCGACCTGGGCCACGACACAGGCCCAGTGTTGACGCTGATCGAGGCTGCCCTGACCCTCCTGCTCTTCACCGACGCGATGACCGCACGCCGACGGGACCTGCGCACGGGCGGCTTCCTGCCCATGCGTCTGCTGGCCGTCGGGCTGCCGTTGAGTATCGGAGCGGGGTGGCTGTTGGGGTGGTCCTTGATTCCGGGTCTGACCCTGTGGGAGTTCGCGTTGCTCGGGGCGGTCCTTGCCCCCACCGATGCGGCGCTCGGCAAGACCGCCAGCTCCAGCCCCCGTGTTCCGCCCCTCGTGCGCCACGGGCTCAATGTCGAGAGCGGCCTCAATGACGGCCTGGTGCTTCCGTTCTTCCTCATCTTCCTCGCCGCATCTTCCTCGCCGCGCTCTCCGGAACGGTCGCCTCCAGGGAAGGCGCGGGCGGAGTGTTCTGGCGGGCACTGGTGGTGAGCCCCGTGGTGGGCCTGGCCTTCGGAGGGCTCGGTGGCCGGATGTTGACCCTGTCGCGGGACCGGGGCTGGGCGACGCGTGAATGGCAGCAGGTGGTCGTCCTGGCGGTGGCCTTCTGCGCGTACAGCGTCGCGACGGCCCTGGACGGAAGCGGCTTCATCGCCACCTGGATGGGGGGCTTCGCGTTCGGTGTGGCACTGCGCAAGGGTGCACCGGCGGGTGGGGAGTCGGCCAAGGAGGGGCCCGCCGACCTGGCCGAGTACGTGGGCGGACTGCTGGGGACCCTGAGCTTCCTGGTCTTCGGGGCGGTCCTGCTCGGCCCGGCGCTGGAGCACCTGAACTGGCGGATCATCACATATGCGGTGCTCAGCTTGACGGTGGTCAGAATGCTTCCCGTGGCCCTCGCGCTGGCCGGCACCGGCAGCGGCTGCCCACCGTCGCCTACGTCGGTTGGTTCGGACCCGGCGGCTTGGCTTCCGTGGTCTTCGGGCTCCTTCTGGTGGAGGAACACGTGCCCGGGATGGAACGGCTGGGCCAGGTTGTCGCGGTCACCATCCGCCTCAGCGTTCTGCTGCACGGCATGTCGGCCCCGTACTTCGCCGACCGCTACGGGAACTGGTACGACGCCGCCAAGGCCGCCACCCCCGACCTGCGCGAGGCACAGGGCGCGCCGGAAGGCGCCGGGAAACAGCACAGCGGCCCGCGACGCCTGCGCTGAGCCGGGTGGGATCTGCCGGCGCGGGCCGCCACCGTCGACCCGGGTGGCCGCGAGCCTCCGTCAGGCCGGATGATCACCGGCCTTCCCGCCTCCTCTCATGCGCGAGGTCCTCATGCGCTCTAGGGTTTAAGGGAATCCGGAATCCCCAGGCTCGCGGAAATCCATTGCTTCCGCCCGCCTCCCCCCACTCGGGCTCGGAAACACACCGGGAGGGCATGCGACATGTCCACTGCATCGGAAACCCCTGTCCTGGACACCCTCGCCGCCATGACGGTCGACTCGATCGAGCGGTGCGGGCTGGCCCCGGACATGCTCATACTCACGCGCATCGCGGCACTCGCCGCCTCGGATGCCCCGCCCATCTCCTACGCGGCCCATATCGACCCCGCCCTCAAGGCCGGCCTGACCGCCGACAAGCTGCAGGACGTCCTGGTCGCCATCGCGCCCATCGTGGGCACCGCCCACGTCATGACGGCGGCAGGCAACATCACCAAAGCACTCGGCATCGCCATCGCCGTCGCCGATGCCGAGATCGAGGCCCAGGGCTGATATCGGACGCCGCCCGGCATCGATGATCCGCGCGGCCGGCATCGGGCAGAAGGCCACGAAGCTGCCCTTCTGCCCGACGTGCCCTGTGCCGGGCGTCCCGACGGCCGCATGGCCAGGCAGGAGGGTCTTCGATGACCCAGAACGCGACCACGGCGATGCGCGCGGCAGCGCACGCCACGCCCGAGGAACGCGCTGCTTTCGGCAAGGAGGCGCGGCGCCGTTCGCCGCGGTCGGGCCATGCCGTGTACAAGCCGTCTCCTGACCGGGCGGACCCGTTGGCGATCCTGGAGGCGCAGTCCGCGGCACGGGTGCCCGAACTCGTCCCGATCCGCTACGGCCGGATGATGGAGTCCCCGTTCCGCTTCTACCGGGGCGCCGCCGCGATCATGGCGGGCGACCTGGCCGACAGCCCGGTCTCGGGACTCACGGCCCAACTGTGCGGGGACGCACACCTGCTGAACTTCCGTCTGCTTGCCTCGCCGGAGAGGAACTTGATGTTCGACATCAACGACTTCGACGAGACGCTGCCGGGCCCCTGGGAGTGGGACGTCAAGCGGCTGTCGGCGAGTCTCGTCATCGCGGGCCGGGCGAACGACTTCGACGACGCCGAACGCGCAGACATAGTGAGCTCCACGGTCCGTTCGTACCGCGAGACGATGATCCGCTTCGCCGGCACGGGCAACCTCGACGTCTGGTACGCGAAGATCGACCAGGACCTTCTGGATGCCCTGGCCACAGGCCGGCTCCACAAGCGCGGTCAGAAGAACCTGGACCGCGCCATGGCGAAGGCCCGCACCCGCGACAGCCTGCAAGCCTTCGACAAGCTCACCGAGACGGTCGACGGCCGGCCCAGGATCGCGCCGGATCCCCCGCTGCTCGTCCCGGTCGGCGACCTGCTGCCGGACGTCGAGCGCAGCGCGCTCGAGCGCCAGTTCCGGGGCCTGATCGAGCGGTACGGCAGCACTCTGGCTTCCGACCGGCGCACGCTCCTGGCGGACTACCGACTGGCGGACGTTGCCCGCAAGGTGGTCGGCGTCGGCAGTGTCGGCACCCGATGCTGGATCTTCCTGCTGCTCGGCCGGGATGGCCAGGACCCGCTCTTCCTCCAGGCCAAGGAGGCCGACACCTCCGTGCTCGCCGAACACGTCGGGGCGAGCCAGTACCGCAACCAGGGCGAGCGGGTGGTATCGGGCCAGCGGTTGATGCAGGCCGCGAGCGACATCTTCCTCGGCTGGGAGCGGGTGGAGGGGATCGACGGCAAGCAGCGCGATTTCTACGTCCGCCAGTTGCGCGACTGGAAGGGCATCGCCGTGCCGGAGAGGATGCGGCCGGAGGGCATGCGGGCGTTCGGCGAACTGTGCGGGGCCACCCTGGCTCGTGCGCACGCGCGGTCCGGCGACCGCATCGCGATCGCCGCGTACCTGGGCAGCGGCGACTCGTTCGACCGGGCACTCACCACCTTCGCGGAGGCATACGCCGACCAGAACGAGCGTGACCACCAGGCCCTGGTCGACGCGGTGCACGCGGGCCGGCTACCCGCGGAGGAACTGCCCGCGGCCTGACCCGGGGCAGGGTGTCCGGGAGCTCGGCCGACAGGGGAGACGCACACGTCGGCCCTGACGGCCGGAGGTCCCGCCGAGGAGCTGCGCTCCGGGAATCCAGACTAGGTCACCGCGTGGTGGGCGGGCTGCCGTTCTCGCCGACCGCTGCTGCATGGAACTGCCGCCACACCGCGCGGACAACGCCACCCACCACCGGAGCGGTGTCGGGCAACATGGTGCCGAGGCAGCCGCTTCCGATTCCCTGCGTCCTGCCAGCGTCCCGAATTCGGCATCCAGCCGCTCACACTGGCCAACGCGGTGACTTCCCGGACTGTGGGGCCAACACATCCGCGCGGGTCAGACCAGTTCGAACTACCGCCGACGGCAACGCCGTCGAGCTCATGGGCAGCGGATTCAGTCCGTTGAGCCAAAGTCCTGAATCCGCACGCGTGATGATACGTTTCTGCAGGTCAGAGACCTGCGCGGTGGGGCGGGTGGGACTCGAACCCACGGCCGACCGATTATTAGTCCTTTGGGGATCTTGGCGGACGTGTGCTCAGGCACCGTTGACCAGTCACTCCTCTTCGGGACATGGACTACAAATCTCCGCGCAGCGGAGAGCCCTACCGACGAATGAGATCCGTGCCCTCTTTGCCCGTGTCGATTCACATTCGACTGGGGCGACACCGTCGTCTCCCATCCCTGCTGCAGCTTCCTCGTCCCTGGCCGGAGAGCCCGCGAACGGTATGGCCCCGAGGTGCTGCCTCGGCTGTGGGACGCCAGCCGCCGCCACGACCTCGGCGGAGGTCAGTTCGTGCGACGGTCCCGCCAGCACCGACTTGTGTCACGCCGCCGGCCCGGACGCCCGCGCCTTGAGGCAGGGTGAAGCCGCTGACCTGCGATGGATGCACATCGTTATCGGCGATCTCTCCTGGGAAGCCGCTGATCAACATAGGTTCACGACCATGGAAAGCCCAGAGCAGAACGCAATCAGCGAGCCCGAGGTCATCGGAGGCTTCCCTGAGTCGCCCGCTCCGGACACCTCGCACGACCAAGCCCCATCGGCGCCCGGCACACCCCGGGTCAAGGCCTGGATATTGGGCGGGCTGGGAGGCGTCGTGGCGGCGTCGGTCGTGTGGGGTTCGGGGCTCTACGCATTCGGACTCCCCGGCACACCGGACACGGTCGGCTATCGCGTCGCGGACAAGCTGTGCGACAAGGCCCTTCTGCCGGGGCTGAGTACCCGGTTCGCCAAGGGCACGGACTGGACGTCCTCGGTGAGGAAGCACCGCGCTATGGACACAGCGGACTGCTTCGGTGAGCTGCAGGCCACCGGAAAGGGCATGCACAGCGGCCAGCTTCAGCTCTCGGTCGTCCTGCACAAACAGGCCGACCTGACAGCCGAGTTCGAGGCCAGGCGGGCAGGCAGGCACCAGGAAGCGGTTCGCGGCGGGCGGCGGTGGGGGAGAGACCGAGGTGCACCGTGTTCCCGGCCTCGCGGACCATGCCTATCTGGTGACCAACGAAATCGGGGAGGGCTCGCACTGGATGCAACTGAACGTGCTCGACGGCAGAGCCGAGTTCACGCTGGGGCTGACCACCATGGCTCTGGGCGACGTGTCCCCGCCTCCCACTCCCAAGGAACTCGAACCACTCCTGGTCAAGGACATGAAGGACGTCATGAGCAGCCTCAGAAAGAGCGGCTGAACCCCGTGGCCGGAACACCGTGAGCCCAACTCCCCCAGCCTCTCGGGCCCGACAAGATCGCCCGGACATCACCTCGTGCCGTCCGGTGGTCTTTCTCAAAGTCAACCTCGTTCGCACGCACTCAGTCATGCGCGGGCGCCGAGTGGAGCTCAGAGCTGCTTGGTCAGGACACACAGGTCATAGTTGTCCAAGTCGCCCATGTACACTCACAACTTGGGCGCCTCGACCGTTCCGCCTGCCTCGTACTGGGCGTCCAGTCTTGACTCGGCGAACTCGATCGACACCTCTGTGACGGGTCGAGATTCGCTGCCGGGCGTCCGGGTGAACGTCTCCCAGGCCCCTGCTCCGTTTGCGGTCATGTAGTGGCGATCGACACCCGCAGGGACCTCACCGCCGAAGTCCCAGTAGTCGCCGCAGACCTCTTCAGCAACGAAGGTTCCCGTCGCGGAGAACGTGATGCTGCCCTCCTGCTCGTCCTGCCAAGTACCGGTCAGTTCCTCGCGGGAGAGGCCGACACGGGCACGGGCTCGCCGATGGTCTCTACATCATCGGCGGGCCGTATGCCGTCCACCATCAGACCCCGCTTCTTCCCTGCCAGCGGTACTTCCCGCTCGGGATAGCCCGCGATACGCAGCTGGTACGCGTTGTCAGGGTCGGTCGTCCCGCCACCGCCCGCAAATCCGCCGGGGCGGAGGGAGTTCATCCAGGTGCGGAACTGCTGCTGCCCGGCTGGGGACGGCGTTGTCAGTGAGGGCTTGAGACAGTGGCAACCCCGAGACTCCGGCAGCCCGCAGACATGCCGCAGACCAGGTCAAGCAGGCCACAGCCTTCCTTGGCCGGCTCGCCGACCGGGACGACGCCATCAGCACTTGGCCGCGCAGCCGCGATCCGATAACAAGTCCTGGAAATGCCCGCCCCGATTGTGGCGAAGCTATCGGCTGTCGGGGCAGGGCTGGTCGGGCCTGTTCCGCCATCTCCAGCGCCAGAGCCCGTCCGCCCGGTGATCGTGCTCGAAGCTGGGGCCGAGGGGTCCCACGCGTTCGTACGCCTCCTCGGTCCGCGGATCGTCCCGCCGGGCGAGGCCGTAGGCGCCCTCCAGGCGCAGCTGTTGATCGTCCTCGTCGAGCAGTGCCGCGAACGCGTCTGTGACGGCGGGCGTACGGTCGCGGGGTGCGGACAGGGCAGCCGCGGCGGAGGCCCGTACCGCGGTGTCCGGGTCCCGGACCAGGGCGAGCAGTGCCTGCGTGATTTCGGGAGTGAGGTCGCGCCCCGTGCCGAGCACGGTGCACACCGCGCTGCGTACCGCGGAGTCGGGGTCGCGCGCGAGGGTGAGCAGTGAGGCGGTGGCTGCGGGGGTGAGGGAGGTGCCGTGCGTGTGGAAGCAGTAGGGCACTTCACGGCGCACGCGGGGGTCCGGGTGGTCGGCGTGGCGGAGCCCGATGGCCTCCTGGCCGGGGTGTTCGTGGCCGGTGTAGATGTCGAGAACCTTGGCAAGCACCTCACTGTCCGTCTCTTCGACTGCCCAAGCAGCGAGGAGTTGGCTCTCCTCCTTCGTGTACGAGTGGAGGCCGGCGCTCTCGAAGATCGCCCTGGTCCACAGGAAGCAGGTCACGAATCGGCGGTGGGCGGGCGCCGGGTGGTGGCGGAAGGCCACCACGGCCGACCAGGTTTCCTTGCTGCGGCGCTGGCTGAGGACGAAGCAGGACGCGGACCAGTCCACATGGTCCTCGTCGGGGTACCGGACGGCGCGGGCCACCAGTTCATCGACCGGTGCCAGGATGCGGAAGGCCCACTCCAGCGAGGTGAGAATGGCGCCATACCCCGCCCGTACAGTGAGCCCACCGAGGGAGACCTGATCGACATGGTTGTACTCGTCGTCTTGGACCTGGAACGTTTCGGCTGGGCCTGACGCTCCGGTCCTGCGGCGCAACTCCTCGGCCGCGCCCGTCTCGTACCAGTTCCTGGCCAAGGCGAGCAGCCGTTCCCGTGTGGCTTGCGGGAGCCGCAGCCGCGGCTCGTTGCCCAGAACCGCCGTGACCATCGCCGGAGAGCCGAGATCGACGGCCCGCAGCAGCGGTGACATCCCGTCCGGCAGCAGCTGGTCCTGGTCCGCGCCGCCCTCCACCAGCGCCTCGGCGACCGCTTCGTCGTACGTCTCCACGGCCGCGCACAGCACCGGGAGTCCGTCCTCACCGGCCGCGTCGGGATCTGCGCCCTCTGCCAGCAGCGCGCGCACCGCGTCAGCGTTCCGTGCCCGTACCGCCGATATGAGTCTGCTGTCCCGGCTCTCTTTGTGACTGCCGTACCCCGGCGATCCCATCCGTCCCCGCTTCAACGCGCGTCCGCCCCTGTCATCGCCGACTTCACGAGTGGCCTGGTGAGCCGCCCGCCCCCTGATCGCAACCTTGGTCCTGTATTTGCCCCGTACGCAACAGGGAGTCCCTGCTGAGATTGATCTCGGGGGGCTCGCCTACTGCGCGGGGCCTCGAGCCGGCGGGGGACGGTGCCCGCAGCGGCTACAACGACGGCCCGCCCCTCCAGCCGCTTCCGGGAGCCACAGAAAGCCAAACAGCCTCATATCGGGCAGACCTTGTCCCCTGACTTGTCCCCTGACTTGTCTCCTGACTTGTCCCCTGCGGCCATGAACCGCCAATAGCCACCGCGAGAGCACCAGCCCCAAGCGAGCCCCGTAGCCGTCCCTTGGGTTCTGGTGCTCGTCCAACAAGGTTGTACCTGACTCGGCTGCTGTGGCCTGCTGTACCGCCGACGCCCAGTCCTTGACGATCAGGATGCACGGTGCACTGGCGCCGCCCGCCGACACATGGGTGAAGGTGACTTGACCTGGCCCATGGCATCCGGGCGGCGCCCTGGGGACCTCCTCGGCTGCGGTCGCCCTCGATGTGGCGACCGTCCAGCAAATCCCGCAGCCGCTCAGCCCCTACCTGGACCGCGCCCCTACCGGAGACTGAGACCCGTGATGCGCCAGGTCCAGATGCGGGTCGGGGGCACCCGGCACCGGCGCCGGGTCGGCGTGGACCAGGGCTGCTGTCAGTTTCGGTACTGCGTGCAGGAGGGCGTGCTCAGCGTCGACGGCCACCTGGTGCGCCTCGTGGACGGTCAGCTCCCCGTCCACGACGACCGCGACCTCGGCGCGCAAGCGGTGGCCGATCCAGCGCAGCCGCAGTTCGCTGACCGCCCGTACACCTGGCAACGATTCCAACGCATACTCGGCGGCATCGACGAGGGCCGGGTCGACCGCATCCATGATCCGGCGGAAGACCTCCCGGCACGCGTCGCGCAGGACGAGGAGTATCGCGGCAGTGATAGCCAACCCCACGATCGGGTCGGCGAGCTGCCAACCGATTGCCGCACCGCTCGCTCCCAACAGCACGGCGAGCGAGGTGAATCCGTCAGTACGGGCATGCAGCCCGTCGGCGACCAGTGCGGCTGAGCCGATGTCGCGGCCGACGCGGATACGGTAGCGGGCGACCCACTCATTGCCGAGGAAACCGATGACAGCCGCGGCCGCCACCACCGGCAGGTAGCTGATTTCCTGCGGGTTCAGCAGCCGGTCGATCGCGGTCCAGGCGGCGAAGGCGGCGGAGGCGGCGATGGTCAGCACGATGACGATGCCGGCCAGGTCCTCGGCCCGCCCGTAGCCGTAGGTGAAGCGCCGGTTGGCAGCGCGGCGGCCGAGTACGAAGGCGACGCCGAGCGGCAGCGCGGTCAGGGCGTCGGCGGCGTTGTGGACGGTGTCGCCCAGCAGTGCCACCGAACTGGACAGCACTACGACGACGGCCTGCGCGACCGCCGTGACGCCGAGCACGACCAGCGATGTCCACAGTGCCCGCATGCCCTTCGCGGAGGACTCCAGCGCGCTGTCGATCTTGTCGGCGGACTCGTGCGAGTGCGGTTTCAACAGATGTCCGGTCTGGTGCCGCCACCGCGCCAGGCGGCTGTCGCCATGGCCATGGGCATCCTGATGTCCGTGGTCGTGGTGGTGGGTGTGTCCGTCCTGGTTGCTCACGAATCTGGCCTTCCGACGGGGACCGGAGGTGGACATGGGGACATGACTCCCCCGTTATGTGCGTATGAGCGCACGCCTGCACCTGTCACCTGCGCACGGTTCACATCCGCAAGATCCGGGCGCCGAGCAGTTCGCCCGCGCCGCCGAGGTCCTGGGCCTGCTCGCCGACCGCACGCGCCTGGTGCTGCTGCACACTCTCGGCAAAGGCGAGGCGGACGTCACCACGCTGACCGCCGCCTGCGGCGCCGCCCGCCCGGCGGTCAGCCAGCACCTGGCCAGGCTCCGCCTCGCGGGCCTGGTCGATGCCCGTAAGGACGGCCGCCGTGTCGTTTACGCCCTGACTGACGATCACCTTGCCCGCCTGGTCGGCGAGGCACTCAGCCACGCCGACCACGATCTGTCCGGCAGTCGGCGCCACGACTGACGGGGAGCGTGCCCTACCGGGACCTGTTCCGCGCCAGCCACCGCCGTCCCGCCAGCGCGGCCGCGAGATGTGCCACAAGACCAAGACCGACCATTGCCAGCCCAACCCGCGCACTGATCCACAGGTGCACCGCGACACCCGCCACAAGCAGCAGCGCGAAGGCGATCCGCAGAGTGCGGTTCATGTGCAGCATCCGGTTCACCGCACAATTTCCGGCCGGGTGGCCTGGACATAGCGCAGGTGCGGCCGCACGTCACCGCGCGCCCGCACCTCGAAACCGGCCTCGGCGGCGAGGCCGTCGAGGAGATCCACCGGGTTGTGCTCCATCGCCGGGCCGGTCAGCGCGCCGATCAGGTGGCGGCCCAGCCGACTGCGCGGCGGCCGGAAGTCGGCGAGCAGTAGTCGTCCGCCGGGGCGCAGTACCCGGAACATCTCGCGCAGCGCGGCGGGCCGCACGTCGGCCGGGATGTGATGGATCGCCAGGCTGGTGAGCACCACGTCGAAGGAGGCGTCCGGCACCTCCAGCGCCTCGGCAACCCCGGTCTCGTACGAGCAGGCGGCGCCGGCTTTGCTCCGTGCGTAGCCGATGACGGTGGGCGAGGGATCGATGCCCAGCGCGCTGCCGCCGGGTGCCACCGCCGCGGCGACCAGCCGGGTCAGGTAGCCGGTGCCGCAGCCCACGTCGAGCACCTTGTCCCCGGGGCGGGCACCGCTGAGTTCGACCAGGCGCGAGTACGCGCGGTGCCGCCGCCCGCCGAAGAAGACCGCGGTGAACACCTCGTAGGCGCGAGCCGGGCCGATCGTCTCTCCCCGTGTGGTCGTCTGCGGATCGCCGTGCAGGAGTCGTCCGAGGGCCATCGCCCCTCCTTAACTTAGTTGCGACTAAGAACACCGCTAACTTAGTCACGACTAAGTTATGCGCGCAAGGGGGGTTACGCTTTCCTCCGTGACCGACTCAAGATCCACCACCCGGAAAGGCGCGCCGCGCGTCCGGCTCCCCGCCGCGCAGCGCAGGGAGTCGATCCTCACCGCGGCCACCGAGGTGTTCGCCGAATCCGGGTACCGGCGCGGCAAGGTCTCCGAGGTCGCCGCCCGGCTCGGGGTGAGCGAACCGGTGGTCTTTCAGAACTTCGGCTCGAAGGCCGTGCTGTACGCCGCCGTCCTGGACCGAGCCGTCACCCGGGTTCGCGATGCCCTCAACAACGCCGCCGACCAAGGCACATCGGTGTCCGAACTCCTGGCAGCATTCCTGGCCCCGGACCACATGGACCGCTTCCACACACCAGGATCGCTCGGCTTCCTCTTCGCCGACGCCTCCTCGCTCACCGGCGAGCCCGGCGTCGATGACGCAGCCCGCCACGCACTCCAACAGATGGCGGAGTCCTTCGCGGACCTGCTCCGCAGTGGACAGCGGCACGGCGACATCCGCCCCGACCTGGACCCGGCAGCCGGCGCCTGGTGGCTCATGTCGATGCTGTCCGCACGCACCTTCCGCGCCGCCGTCATCCCCGACCGGGCCGCGCTGGAGGCCCGGCTCACCGCCATGACACTCAACGCGCTGACCGCACGGGAGCGGTCCGCCGAACCGTAGGCCGCCGCGCGGCAGAACTGGCCCGGGCCCGCGACGCGGCCGAAGCCGAGGGCCGCACAGTGGTCTTCGTCGCCTGGGATGGACAGGTCCGCGGGCGCTGGTGGTCCGCGACACCGTCAAGGCGACCAGTGCCGAGGCAGTCGCCGATCTCAAGCGGCTCGGGCTCACCCGTCCTGCTGATCGGCGACAACACGGCGGCGGCCCGCGCGGTCGTTGCTCAGGTCGTGTCGATCAGGTCATCGCCGAAGTCCACCCCGAGGACAAGTTCGCCGAAGTCCAGCGGTTGCAGCAGGCGGGCCGAGTGGTGGCGATGGTCGGCGACGGCGTCAACGACGCCGCAGCCCCGTCAGCCCCAGCTCTTCCTCGGCCCGTTGTCGAGCGTCTGCAAAAGCCGGTGTGCTGTGAGGGCGCCAGGGATGGTGGCCGGATGAACCTGGACGCCGAGCGCTATCTCGCAGCCATCGCTGACACTCACGCGTCGGCGGTGGCGGTATCGGCTGACTACCCCCTCAGCAGGGACTCGTCGGCCACGGGGAAAGAGCGGTGTGCAGACCGCCAGATCGGTAATCGAGCCGGGGCACCACATGACCCGATCCAGTCCGTTAGGCGCCCCGAGCCTGTTCAGGTCCAGCTAACGTCGGCATGGTCCGTTCCAGTACGGGCTGTTTCACAACGCCCGCACGTCGGTCAGATTTGATCCTCGCCACTCAAAAGCCAAACGGGGTCATATCAGGCAGACCTTGTCCCCCGACTTGCCCCTGGGGGACCGCGGACCGCCAATAGCCACCGCGAAACCACTGGTTCCAAGCGAGCAGCACGAAAAAATCGCAGGTCAGAACGTTTCTTCTGACCTGCGGTTTGGTGGGGCGGGTGGGACTCGAACCCACGGCCGACGGATTATGAGTCCTTTGGTGATCGTGACGACCTTTGCCCTTCTGTTCAAATCTTGGGTGTTTTCACAAGTCAGCATGCGAATTGGCTGCGACTCTCAATCACCCTTTGCAGGTCTGTGCAGATGCTTGTGTCCTCACCGCGTCCACACATCGCCCCTTCAGCCACTCGGTGCCAGCCAATCGGCAGGTCGTCGCAGGCAGCACGGACGCCCGCGCAGAGGAGTGACATACCGGTGCGGGCGGTACCTCAGTGGAGGTGCCGCCCGCAATGAGTATGCGTACCCACTGGGGCGAGTACCGCCCGCTGCACTCGCCGGACCCCCCGCCGTAACGTCCGTCACACGCACAGACGTGGAATTCCACTGGCATCCAGACGCAACCTTTGCATCTTTGTGGGAGCAACTCGCTTTACCTGTACGGTACTTCAACGGGGAGAGACTGCGGCACTGAGTCCGAAGTGGGAGGAACTGTTCAACGCCGACACACCGGACGAGCAGATGCAACTGGCGTCCGCCGGACCTGGTAACGGAAGCAATGAATCCGATCTGAAGGCCAGCAAAGGGCCTTGGACGACAGCCGCCGGAGTGGCCGACCAGCTCCACACGAAGACCAAAACCTCGCTGACCGATCTCAACCTGGCGCACGAGGGCCTCACATGGGGCCTGGAGGGGTTCACGATCGGCGCGACCCTGGCCGAAGTGCGGCGCGGCTGGGAGAAGCGGCTGCGTAGCGTACGGGACGAGTGCGCCCGCCTGGACGGCGTGCTGAAGTCGGTCGGCAAGGACTTCGGTGAGATCGAGGTCGACATCCGGCGTTCCTTCCGGAACACCTCCCCCGACGCCCGCCAGAAGGACAGGTAGTCGCCTTGCTCACGTGGAAGCATGTGCGCGACATCAAGCGCGAGGAGTACGAACAGGCCGCCGACGGCTGGGGGAAGGTCAGCGCGAGTGCCAGTGCGGCGATGGACCAGGTCGACCAGCAGATGATCGCCAAGCTCCAGAAATCGCAGCGGGGCAAGGCGGCGAGGGCGGCGGTCAGGGACCTCGGCCGGCTCAGCCGCAACTACCAGTACATACATACGGAGTGCGGGCTGATCCGTACTGCTCTCAACGGCTTCGCGACCGAACTGGCCACCCCTCAGCGCAAGGTGAACGAGGCGCTGGCTGCCGCCGAAGGCTACAAATTCACGGTGAACCCCGACGGCTCGGTCGAGTACCCCCAGTCACCTCTGACCCCGCTGGGCCCCGGCACAGGAACCGCCACTCCCGGAGCCCCTGTCCCCCTCCTGCCCGGAAAGGGCGAGGGCGGTGCCGACGTCAACAAGGGCCGGGCGGAGGAGATAGCCGAGAAACTCGCGAACGCGGTACGTGAGGCCGCCGAGATCCAGTCGCGCTACAAAGCGGCGCTCGGCAAGCTGAAGTCCGAGGGAGGACTGGAGATCAGCGCCCGTATGTGGGCGGACGCGGCCAAGGACATCGGCGAAGTACGCAAGGCTGCCGGGAACTACGTCACTGCCGGTTCCGCAGACATCCCCAAGAACAAGACACCTGCGGAGAACGCCATTTGGTGGCAAAGCCTGAGGCAGGAGAAGCGGGACGAGCTCGCCACGATGTACCCGGCGAGTATCGGGGCGCTCGACGGACTGCCGTCAGAGGTCAGGGACGAGGCGAACCGCATCGTGCTGCGGACGACCACCGCGGATCTCGAACTGGAGAGGGCCGCGCTGGTGGCCCAGCGCGACGAACTCAGCCAGTACGACAGATACCGACTGCAGAAGGCAAAGCAACGAATCAAGGAGATCGACGAGGACCTCAAGGGACTCAATTCGGTCCAGAACCATCTCGACACCGCTGGGCAGAAGGATCTGCCGGAGCTCTACCTGCTGGGCGTCGACACCGAGAAGGAAGGGCACGCCATCGTCTCGGGCGGAAATCCCGACACCGCGGACAACGTCGCGACCTACGTCCCCGGAATGAATACGAATCTCGAGGGAATCGACAAGGACATCCAGCGAGCCGAGAATCTCTACAGCGAGTCGGTCAAACTCGGCGACCCGGACAAGAAGTACGCCTCCCTCATGTGGCTCGACTACGACGCCCCACAGGGCCCGTCAGTCGGCAGCGAGAACCGCGCCAACAAGGGTGCACCTGTACTGCACGACTTCCTGGACGGGCTGCAGGCGTCGCACCCGTGCCCGCCCGCCAACGACACCGTGATCGGCCACAGCTACGGATCCCTCGTCACGGGCAAGATGCTGGCCAGTGACGAGACTCCGCCCGTCGACGCAGCCATCTTCATCGGCAGTCCCGGCGTCGGGGTAGACAACGCCCGCGATCTGAACATCCCGCCGGAAGCCGTGTGGGCCGGGAAATCCAAGAATGACCCCGTGGCCCATCTACCCACCCGTACGCCGTGGGATCCGCGTGACTGGGGCAAGCGCCCCTTCGGCGTCGATCCGACCTCGTTCGATTTCGGCGGGAATTCGTTCGGGGTCCAGGACGGCAGCAAATGGCCACCCTTCTCGGCACATAGCCTGTATTGGGACGAGAACTCCGAGTCCCTGGGGAATATGGCACTCCTGGTGAATGGAGAATGGCCGGCGAGTGGCATGGATCCTGAGTGAGGACGCAGATGAGCAGCGGTATGAGGATCCGACGCCTGGCCGCGGGGCTCGCCCTGGCCTCCTTCCTGGTAGCCGGGTGCGGCGCCGACGGCAAGGACACATCGAGCAACCCCGCAGAACCCGGAGGCACCACCATGGACATGAGCCGAGCCGAGCGCAGGGCAGAAGAGCTGATCCAGCAGGCGGTCCGCGGCGTGAGCCCGGTGCCCCGGCTGGAGTCGTTCGGCGGTGGCGTCAAGCCCTGCCTGGATCCGAGCGACGGCGGTTCGGAAGACAGAGTCACGCTGACGAGGAACTACTGGTTGAAGGACATCCCGCGCGAGCAGTCCAAGGACGTCGTCCGCCAGGTTTTCGAGAGCTGGAGGGCCGGCGGCCATGCCGTCGATGCCGAACCCGACTACAACCGCAACGTCGCCGTCGCCAATCTGCGCAGCAAGCCGGACGACTTCCTGATGCAGGTGGCGGCGGGACTCGGCGGTCAGGTCAGCGTGGGTGTCACGTCTCCATGCTTCTGGCCCGACGAGGTCAAGAGCCCCGTCCCCAAGGCACTCGGACACCCGGCACCCAGATCCAACACCGAACTCCAGGCGAGGCAACAAGCCCTGAGCGGCGTGCAGGGGGTCTCCAGCCAAATTCTGGACACGTTCGCCGGAGGCCGTCCGTCTTACGAAGACGCGTACGTATGGGTTCGCGAACAGGACGGCTCCTGCGTGGCTCAGCACCAGTGGACCTACACATGCGGGGACGCCGTGAGGGCCGCGCAGGCCTTCCAGCGCATGCTGCGCAAACTGGGTGAACGCGGCTGGCAGCTGGTCGACCCCCCTGAGGATGCGGCGGCTCAGGGCGGCGATGCCGTACTTGCTCTGACGCCTGATGAATACGAAGCGGGGGCGACGGTGGAGCGCGAGCGCGCCCGGGCGGTCATCACCGTTTCCGCGGCGTGGGAACGGGAGTGGCCACCGCCCTACAGGCGCTGACCCGACCGGTGCCCCACTCTGTGGGCCGACGCTTCTAGAGCCTGTTGTGAAAGTAGATCTTGGTCGTGAAATGATCACGTGCTGTGGCACGTGGCGATCTGACGGACGAGCAATTTGCGCCGTGAGGCGCTGTCGATTCGAGCGGAGGTGTGAGACCTTCGCCGCCGATCCTGTCGCAGCAGGAGGGTGGAGCTGAGGGCAGCCTGATCCGGGTGATGCCGGGGAGGGCGGGAGCAGCCCTGACAACGTCGGGATGTGCCAGTACTGCCAGATGGTGCGGGTCCGGTCAGCGTGGTGGAGAGGAGTACGAGAGGAACCGGCGTCGTTACGTCCTAACTTCGTCACCGGCTCAAATCTGGTGGATATGGGCCGGGTGCGGTGCGCACGGCCGTTCGCGGCCGGAACTCTGAGGGCGTCTTATTGTTTGCGCCCAGGAGGCCATGAGGAAAGCCTGCGGCGTACTCATGGCGATGCCGCTGGGATACAGCCGGGCTCCTACTTCGCCAAGCGAATCACAGTGAACACGGGAACCATCCATCCGCAGTTCCCGGTTGACGGGAATCCAACTGCTGGTAGTGGCGTTCGACCGGGTGGCCGGCAACCGGGGAGCGCGAACCGCAGGCGTGGACGACCTTACGGTCGCCGACGTTGAGGAGCGGATCGGGGTTCCCGGGTTTCTGAACGACCTGCGTACTCAGATCAAGACGGGTGCGTTTCGGGCACTTCCGGTACGGCAGAAGAAGATTCCCAAGCCGGGCGGGTCGGGGAAGGTCAGACGACTGGGGATTCCCGTGGTCGCTGACCGGGTCGTTCAGGCCGCGCTGAAGCTGGTGTTGGAACCGATCTTCGAGGCCGACTTCAAGCCGGTCTCCTACGGGTTTCGGCCCAACCGGCGGGCTCAGGACGCCATTGCCGAGATCCACTTCTTCGGGACCCGCGGATACCGCTGGGTCCTGGATGCGGACATCCAGGCGTGCTTCGACGAGATCGATCACACGCCGCTGATGGCCCGCGTCCGAAGCCGGATCAAGGACAAGCGGGTCCTTGCCCTGGTGAGGGCGTTCTTGAAGGCCGCAGTGCTTGCCGAACTCGGCGAACTTCAGGACACTCACACCGGGACGCCGCAGGGCGGCGTCATCTCTCCTCTCCTGGCCAACATCGCCTTGTCCGTGCTCGATGAGCACGTGCACCGGGCCTGGGAGCCAGACGGTGTGATGGCGACACAGCAACGGCGCGAGCGACGGCGCCTCAAGGATCTGCCGAACTGGCGGATCGTCCGTTACGCGGACGATTTCGTGGATCTGGTCCATGGGACCGCGCAGGACACCGAGGCATTGCGAGAGGAGATCGCGCACGTGCTACTACCGATGGGGCTTCGGCTGTCTCCAGCGAAAACCCAAGTGGTGCACATGAGCGAGGGATTCGACTTCTTGGGGTTCCACATCCAGTGGCGTCGCAAACGAGGCACGAATAAGTGGCACGTTTACACCTTCGTCGCTCAGCGGCCCTTGCGGTCGGTGAAGGCGAAGATCCGTGCCCTGACCCACAAAACGTCACAGCAGGACCTGGGTTACGTGCTGACCAGTTTGAATATGGTCATGCGCGGGTGGGCCAACTACTTCCGGCACGCCGTCGCGAAGAACACTTTCAGCACGTTGGACAACTTCACCTGGTGGAGGCTGATCCGCATGTTGCGCGAACGGCATCACTGGACGTGGTCGGACGTCCGTCGGCGGTTCACCACTGCCTCCGGGCGGTGGCTGCCGATCACGACGGGTGAGATCGAGCTGCGGAAGATCAGCGAAATCCGGGTCACTCGGTATCGCTACCGCAGCAAGTCGATTCCCAGCCCTTGGCTCTTGCAGCAAACCTGACGGCAGAGGCCGTGGAGAGCCCGTTGCGTTGAGAGGCGCACGGCGGGTTCGGCGAGAGGTCCGGAGAAACGGACCGAGAGTGATCTCGGCACCGCGCTCCGCGCCTACTCAGCGGGCCCGGTTGGAGCCGTTGTTGCCGAAGGGCAAGAAGTCAGGCCGGCCGCCGATATGGCCGAGGCGGCAGCTGATCAACGGCACACGGTGGCGGACCGGGGCAGGGACGCCGTGGCGGGACGTGCCCGAGCGGTACGGGCCGTGGGACCGGGTCTACGACCTGTTCCGGCGCTGGCAACGGGACGGCACCTGGAAGCGCATCTTCACCGCGCTGCAGTCCCAGGCGGACGCGAAGGAGCTGATCACCTGGGATGTCAGCGTCGACTCGACGGTGTGCCGCGCCCATCAGCACGCCGCCGGGGCGGTTAAAAGGGGGATCTCCAGAGGGAGCCGCCCGGGGGCATCGAGACCGAGCCGGACGACCACGGCCTCGGGCGCTCACGGGGCGGGCTGACCACCAAGGTCCATCTCGCGGTCGAGCAGGGGCAAAAGCCCATGTCGATCGTGATCACGGCCGGGCAGCGCGGGGATTCCCCACAGTTCGAGCCGGTCCTGGAGCGAATCCGAGTGCCCCGGCAGGGGCTGGGGCGTCCACGCAAACGGCCCGACAAGGTGCGCGCCGACAAGGCATACGGATCCCGGAAGAACCGCTCCTACCTGCGCCAACGCGGGATCCGCTGCACGATCCCGGAGAAGAAGGACCAGATCCGCAACCGCAAGAAGCTCGGCTCCCACGGCGGTCGGCCACCGAGCTTCGACAAGACCGACTACCGCGAGCGCCACGCGGTCGAGTGCGGCATCAATCGCCTCAAACGCCACCGTGCTGTGGCCACCAGATATGACTGTGAGGATGTTGGGGTGCCGCTCCGGGCGGTGGCCTGACTCGCGATACGACTGGCCCTGGTGCCTTGAGTTTGATCTGTCGGCCACTGCTCGGGGCGGTACTCGCTGCCGCCGGGCAGGGGACGTGTCCCGATAGGGGCCTTCGCGACAGGCACCGTCACAGTCTTGACCGCCCCCGGCCCGGCGACGGCCACCGGTTCCCGAGGCGATCAGGAGATAGGCGACCTTGACTAGCATCACGCAGTCCACCGCCCCATGTCACGTCGCGGCGGACGCCGAGGACATCCTGCTCGGCGTGGACACGCACAAGGACGTCCACGCCGCAGCCGTCATCACCGTGCTCGGCGCCGCACTGGACGGTCGCAGCTTCCCCGCGACCGCCGATGGCTATCGGCAACTCCTCGACTGGGCAAGGTCATTCGGTGCCTTGCGGCGGGCCGGCGTTGAATGCACCGGCTCATACGGAGCCGCCCTGACCCGTCACCTGCGCGCCGAGGGCATCGTGGTAACCGAGGTCAACCAGCCCGACAAGGCCGCCCGACGCCGCCACGGCAAGACCGACGCCATCGACGCCGAGGCCGCAGCCCGCGCCGTGCTGACCGGACGCGCCACCGCCGCGGCGAAGACCGGCGACGGTCCAGTCGAGATGCTCCGACTGTTCAAGCTGGCGAAGGGGTCCGCGATCAAGTCCAGGACCCAGGCGATCAACCAGCTCAAGAGCGTCCTGGTCTCAGCTGACGCCGCCCTCCGCGAGTCGCTGGCGGGACTGAGCAATCCGCACCTGTTCAAGCAATGCGCAGACCTCGACCCCCAGCACGCGAGAGGGCCGGCCGGGGCCGCCCGCCACACCTTGAGGCTGCTGGCTCGCCGCATTCGGCACCTGACCGAGGAGATCGACGATCTCAACACGCGAATAGCCGAGGCAGTCGAAGTCAGCACGCCGGGCCTGCTGGAAGTCCGTGGCGTCGGCCCGGACAGCGCCGCTGCCCTGCTCATCTCGGCTGGCGACAACCCCGAGCGACTCGTCAGCGAGGCGTCCTTCGCAGCCTTATGCGGCACCAGCCCAGTCGAGGCTTCCTCCGGTAAGACACAGCGCCGCAGGCTGAACCGTGGCGGCGACCGCCAAGCGAACGCCGCCCTCTACCGGCTCGTCCTCAGCCGTCTACGCTGGGACGGCCGCACCCGCGACTACCTGCAACGACGTCTGACCGAGGGCAAGACACGCCGCGAGATCATCCGCTGCCTCAAACGCTACGTCGCACGAGAGATCTACCGACTTCTCGTCCCAGCGAACACTCCGGCTGACCAGACAGGACCTGCCAGCGTCGCTGCTTGACATCCATAGGGGCATCAAACTCGCGGTCCGCCACGAAGCGACCGTGCTGGTCCCGGCCATCAACGAGTGGCTGTAACCAGCACGGCTGCACCACTGCCTACAGAGTGATCCAGTAGCGGCGCTTGATGCCCGCGTCGGTGGTGCGGACATCCTCCAAGACGCCACCGTTGCGCTCGATGCTGCGCGCCGATCCGACATTGTCGTCGTCGCAGGTGACGAGGACCCGCCCCAGACCCAACGCACGGGCCTCGAATAGAACCGCCCCGAGGGCCCACGTGGCCAAGCCGCGTCTCCGGGCGGAGGGCCGGATGCTATAGCCGATGTGCCCGCCGACATCGAGCAGAAAGGCGTTCAGATAGTGCCGCAGATCGATGGCTCCCAGATAGCTGTCGCCCTCGACGATCCACCAGTGGGTGGCGTGGACGCGCTCATCTCCCACGGCAACTGACCTGTCCGACTGCTGCTGCAGTTGCTCAACCCACGCCGCGAAAACCTCGGGGCTGTCGAGGCCGGCTTCAGGTGCGAGACGCAAGCCGGTCCCGTCCTGATGGGCACCTGGAGACCACTCGTCACGCGCCGCGAGCCATGAGGACTGGAGCCGACCTGTGGGTGTGATCAGTTCAGGCATGCGGGCGACGATAACACTCGTTCGTCCCCTGTGATCAGGCATTTTGCGCTGCTCCGGGCCCACGACTGCTCGCGCATCACACCCGCATGACGCGTGATCATCCACAACCAAGATCTACTTTCACAACAGGCCCTAAGGCCAATGCCGTTGCTTTACGGATCTGCTGGTTGGGGTCTGGTGATCAGGACGGCTCGTGTGCCGGTGCGGGTGGGCTGGGGCCAGCCATGGTGTTGAGGTCGTTTGAGCCGGTAGTTGGACATCTTGCGTTTCACGACGCGGGGCTGGCTGCGTAGCCTCTGTTGGGCAGGAGTCGTTCCAGGAGGTCCTGTTCGAGTATCACCAGGGCTCTGACCAGGAGGTCAGGGGAAAAGCTGCCGGGCGTGACGGTCACGCTGCGGCGGGCGGAGCGCAGGGTTTCGGTGAAGGAGACCCGGTCGGGGTCCAGGCCACGGGTGGCGGCCGTTCTCAGCATGAGCTCGCGCAGGGCGTGGTGGACCAGCAGGTGTGCCCAGATCTGCTGGCGGACGCCGTCGGGCGTTTTGCTGCTGAGGACAACGCGTGCGCCGCGCTGATGAGTCTTGATCTCGGCGAAAACGGACTCGATCTCCCAGCGTTCGCGGTAGAGCGCGGCCAGTTGCCGGGCCGGATACCGTCGGGCGTCCAGCAGGGTGGTGACCAGGCGGTATCCGCCGGCTGCATCCTCGCCGAGCTGGTCCTTGAGCCGGTAGGCCAGGACCCGGACCACGATGGGCTCGTTCCGGGCAGGGTCGCTGCTTGCGCGGATCTGTGACAGCCACGACCCGTCACAGAACTGCCTGGTGACGGGCAGGACGCGGTTGGCGGGCACCCGCCAGAGCAGGTCGGCGCCGGTGGCGGTGAATGCCTGCCACAACGGGACACCGAGGAACTCCCGGTCGGCCAGGACGAGTTGGCCCGGGCCGAGCGACCGCGGCAGACGGGCCACCAGGGTGACTTCCCCGGTGCGGCAGCCGGCCAGTTCCGCGTCCAGCACCGCATGGCTGCCCAGCTCCACCAGGGCAGCCATCCGCACCTGCGGAAACGCACTCCGGCCCGTCCCGCGGCCGCTGCCCGGACGATCGAAGGCAGCCTCGTTGGCCGCGGTGTCCGCGACGTCCCAGCAGGTCCCGTCCACCGCCAGCAGCCGCAGGCCCCGCCAGAACGCCCCGGGCGTCGCCTCGGTGGCCATCGGCTTGGCCGTCGTGGCGAACAGCACCCGCAAGGGCTCCGAGCCCAGCCGCTGCCGGGCCCGGAACAGCGAGGACTTCGCCGGCACATGCCAGGCACCGAGCAGTCCCTGGCTTCGCAGACCCTCCACCAGGTGCCGCATCACTTCCAGATACGGAGCCGGAGAGAACAACGCGAGCCCCAGCACGAAATACACCACCAGCCGGGCGGGAAGCAGTCGCTTGCGTTGTTCCGCGCAGCCGCAAGCGGCCACCACCCGATCCACCAACCCCGGCGGATACACCCAGGTCAACAACCCAAGACCCGATAACTCAGAGACACTCGCAGCCACCCGAACCACCCCCGGGACCCACTGCCAAGCAGCCTACGCCCGCAACCTAAAACAACGGCATTGGCCCTAAGGCGTGTCTCCTTGATGGGCTGAGCAGTTGATCGGATGTGTCGTCCGGTTGGTGATCAGTGATGCGACGGGACCGGATGTAGGCATGGGCGCCGTCTCCAGCGCCAAAAACTCCTACTCCATCGCCTATAGGCTGCTGCCCGACCTGACGCCGGCCGGCTGCGTGTACGAACGGTCGGATGCGTGACACGGGCCGTAAGCGATGTGACCCGGGGGGAACCTGGGACACCGGAGCCCGCGTAGGCGACCGGCGATGTAAGGGGGCGGAGGGACGGAAACATATCAGTAGGGCAGAAATCCCATCCATATCTACGTCTTTTGTTCGCTTGGCCCCCTCCGCACCCCCCACTAATATGACGGGCAGTCTTTCGGGGAGAGGGTCGAGTGGCTGACATCAAAGACTTGATGGCACGCGTGATTGACGATCTCTATGCCGGCCTGACCGGTGGAGATGCTGAAATTCCGCTGCCCGCCAATACGCTGATCAACTGGATCCAGCCGGGAATCCCGCTGCATCCCAGTGAGTTCGACTTCGCGGTGGCCGGACCCTATGCCGGGCCGACACCGCTCACCATGGGATTCTTCCGGGAACTCGTCTCTGTCATTCAGGGCGACGATCCGAAAATGTCCCGTGAAGAAGTCCTCAAGCAGGCCAAACTGGCCTACCAGCAGCATCTGCTGGGCACCTGGGAGAACTGGTCCCGCCTCGTCGACTTCATTCCGCTGCCCGCGCCCGGCGAAGGGCAGAGCGGCTGGACGAGCCGGAATAAACAGGGCCGCAACAAACACACCCAGGTCGTCTACGCGCAGTCCGGACGCGCCGTTTCCCAGGTTTACGCGGATGCGCTGAATCTGTGCATGGTCGCAGACGACGAGATCAGCGACGAGAAAAAGGAGATCATCACCCGGATGCGCCGCCTCCTCCAGGAGGAGGTCACGGTAGAGGACTGGATCAGCGGCGAGAAACGCATCGAGATCCGGCAGTCGCAGATCATGAAGGCGTACGACGAATACCAGACCAGGTACGAGAACGCCGTCATCGACTACGGCCAGCGGCTGGCCCGCTCGCAGAACGGTTCGGCGGCGGACCTCGTCGAGTGGTCCCGCAGCGGTGGCATCTACCGGGCTCGCGCGATCAAGGCGTGGCGCGACTGGGAGTCGCTCGGCAGCAAGAACGACGTGGAGCGGGCCCAGGCGGTGCTGGATCAGCTCCTCGGCACCAGCGCCGTGCAGTGGGTGGCCGACCTGCGCTCGGACGTCGAGCAGGCGAGGAACGCGACCCAGGGTGTGTTCGGATACCCGTTCTTCCCGGCATCGGTGGTGCCGGGGGGTTTCGCGCGCAGCGACAGTTGGACGACGTACGAGAACCATGAACTGCACCGGTCCAGCCAGGAATCCAGCATTTCCCGGCGGGGCAGCGCGAGCCTCGGATTCAGCCTGGGACTCGTCAATTTCACCGGTGGCGGGGGCGGTGGCCGGCGCGAGGAGGAATTCAAGATCCAGGACAATCGGTTCGGGATGAAGTTCCAGTACACCCAGGTAGAGGTCGTGCGCCCCGCGTTCAATCCGGGTTTCTTCTCCTCGCAGAGCTGGAAGCTGAAGCACGAGTTCACCGACGCGTATCGAACGGATCAATTGTCCGACGGCTCCGAGAAACCAACGGGCGCCCTCATCGCGTATCCGTCCAAGGCGCTGTTCGTACGCGACCTCACCTTCTACTCGAGCGACCTGGCCTCATACATGAAGACCAAAACGGAGGACATCCAGGCGGGCGCATTCGTGGGGATCGGTCCGATCCTCCTGGGTGGCGGATATCAGCAGTCGTCGTTCAACAGGGAATCCAATCTGGAGATCACGGACGCATCCGTGCGCATTCCTGGACTGCAACTCGTCGCCTTCGTGAGCACCCTGCTCCCAGCGGCGCCCAATCCCTCCCCGGACATCAAGAACTGGCTCTGACCCGCCGATGATCCCGGATGGCCTGCACGTCGCCGTCGCCGCCTGGATCGACGCCAAGAGGACCTACAGCGGATTTCTGTCCGTGCCAACGGGACCTCTTGCCGTCACGCCCGGCGAGCTCGAACCCGTCGTGACCGGTGTCACTACTGCCGACGAACTTGCGCTCGCCGCCGAATTTGCCTTCCTCACCAATTTCGTGCCCCGGAAAGGCACCCCAGCCGACCCCTTCGGCCCCCGGCCCACGCTCTGGACGGTGCACCGTGAGACCCTGGCCGAGATGCGTTTCGCCGCCCAGACGCTGAGCGCGGCCGAGGCGCGCGAGCTCGAACAGGCCCGCGCGGTGCTGTACACGCAGGACGAGGACGGGCGGGCCGCGCCCTCGGCACAGTTCCTCGCCTACCAGGAGATGCGCGCCGTCGTCGATCAGCTGGAGGACCGGCATAGCCTGCCGGACGTGCTGCAACTGGCGTACGCCGACTGGCTGGTCCTCGGCCACAAGTTGGAGGTGGAGGCGGCTCTCGCCGTACTCGACCGGCTGGCCCGCCGGTCGTCGCGCACGGACGCCGCACTGGAGCGCGCCGGCCTGGAGGACACCCTGCTGAGCCGCTCGGCGGACCTGGCCTTCGCGCCGACGTACTTCGCGCCGCTTTCCGCGACGCAGGAGCCGACCTGGACGCGGGTGCGCGTCTCCTACGCCGACCTGCGGGCGGCCGTGCCGGGCGATGCCGCCGCCCACGCGCGCGCGTTCCTTTCCAGCACGGCGGAGGGGTACTGCGAGTTCGGGTACGCGGTCCTGGACGTCCTGCGGGCCTGGTTCTCTTACCGGCTCTATCTCGCGGACGACTGGAGGATGCCGGAGGGGCAGAGCGTGTCGACGGGGAGCGGCACGGAGGGTCGTATTCCGGCCTATCCGCAATCCGTCTATCTGGCACGGGTGCTCGAGTTGTCCACGCCGCTCGGTCCCGCGCCGGCAGCGTCGGCCACCTCGACGCCCGGCGTGGGCACGGTCATCGGCAGGCCGTTGCGACTGAGGGGGGTGGGCGGGGTGCTGCCCAGGCCCGTGCCGGTGGGGGGATTCGGGGCGCGGGGCGGGGTGGTCGGCATCCCGGCGATCACCGCGAGGGCCGCAGCAGCACTTCCGGCACAGACGGCGACAACCGCAGGGCAGCTTCCGGCACAGACGTTGACGCCCGCCGGCCCCTTTCCGCAGCCCACGACGAGGCCCCTCGGCCCCCCGCTGTCCAGCCCCCGCCTCCCCTTCCAGCCGGCCGACTGGCGGGCTCGGCTCGACCGGCTCCAGCTCCGGTTGCGCGACCGTGTCGGCCCCGATCTGCGCATCCCACCGGCGAGTTCGGAGGGGCCCGTCCTCGAACCGGCTCCGGCGTGCGCGTCCCCCGCGCTCGTCGTGGGCTTCGGCTGCGCCCTGCTGCCGCCCGCCCCCCACCCCAACGAGACGTACGTGTGGTGACGAGGAATGTCACCGACCGACAAGTAGAAAGCGTGGTGGCTTTCCGTGTTGACTTCGCACCGCTTCACCGTGAGGGTCACGAGGGACACTCGTGACCGCCTGGAACTGATCGCGACCAACGAGAAGCCGATGGGCCCGCGCGAACGGCACCACGGTGCCGTACGGGCCGTGCAGGCCGCGCTCGCCGACCTCAACCGGGGATATCTGCGCGGCTCCGACGTCGACGGCTTCTACGGCCAGCAGACCGCCGTCGCCGTAGAGGCGTTCCAGCGCGACTACGGTCTCTACGCCGACGGCCTGGTCGGCAAGCAGACCATCGGCCAGCTCGACGGGATCTTCTCCGCCAACGTGATCAGGCCGCCGCGCGGGATGAGCGTCCACATCGGCGTGGACCGGCTCGACGCCGGCCACTACGGCGGCGCCTTCGCGCTCTCCTCGTGCGTCAACGACGCTCGTGCCATGCGCACGATCGCCGAGGCCCTCGGCTACCAGACACTGACCCTGGAGAACGAGAACGCCACCGTCGCCAACTTCATGGGGTTCATGAGGCAGAGCGCCGCCGCGCTCTTCTCCGGCGACACCCTCCTCATCACCTTCTCCGGCCATGGCTCGCAGATCCCCGACAGCAGCGGTGACGCGGAGGCCGACGGGCTCGACGAGACCTTGTGCTTTTTCGACCGGATGCTCGTCGACGACGAGCTGTACTCCTTGCTGGCTGGCTTCCAGGCGGGTGTCCGCGTGATCGGCGTGTTCGACGCCTGCCACAGCGGGACCGTGGCCAAACCGCTCGACCTCCCGGTGGAGGAGGAGGCGCGGCTGCGCAGGGAGGAACGCCTGCGGCGGCTGACCGACGCGGCGACGGCCTACGAGGAGACGAGCAAGTCCGTGGCCGTGGACGGCAGCCCCGTGAGCACGGTCCCGCTCGCCGAGTCCGAGGTCGACGAGGCCGCCTTCGCCGAGGAGGGGGCCCCGCCCGCGCCCGCCGCATTCCTGGCCACCGAGTCCGTGACGGCCCACGACTCCGGCGCCCTCGGCCTCCTCGCCGACCTGTACGCCGGCGAGACCACCGGCAAGGGCAAGGTCATCGAGTTCTTCTCCGGGATCTACGAGAAGTACCAGACGCTCTACGACGCCGTACGCGACGCCTCCGGCCCGCGTGAGTCGGCCGACGTGGCCGCCACGGTCGTCACCCTCTCTGCGTGCAGCGACGCCCAGCTCACCCCGGCGGGGAGCGTGTACAGCCTGTTCACCTACAACGTCGTCAACGCCTGGGCGTCCGAATCCTTCAGTGGCACCTACGGCCAGTTCCACAAGGCCCTGCTGGACCGCAGCCGCGCGGACGCCACGCCCGTGCTCAGCACCTACGGCCGTTCGACGGAGGCGATGCTGGCGAACCGGCCCTTCGTCACCTGAACGGCTCCCGCCCGGTGCGTGCCGGGCGGGCGGTCCGCGGAAGTCGGGCAGGCAGCTTCCGCGGACCGCGCACCGTGCATGCAGGACCAGCAGCAGCCACGCTGCTGCCGGTTGTTGACGTTCGTCAGGGAAAGCCTTGAGGTTCTGCCAGGTGTCCGAGGTCCGGTGAAGATCCCCTGAACACGGCGCCGTGTACCAGGGGCTGGGGCCGACCCTGTGCTCGCGCCTGCACGAGCTGGCGGCGAGCCATGCTGCCCTGCCCCTTTCAGCGACGTTGCCGCCAGGCAGGGAAGCCGAGCTGGACCGCAGACTCGCTGGGCAGTTTCAGTACGGACCGTTTACCCACGAACAGCCCTGCGCTCCAGAGGTACGGAGCACCCCGTCTGCCGCCACCGACTTCTCCGCTGTCTCCACAGGTCGGCGTCGACAGGATGGGCCCGAAGCCGCCACTTCCGATTCCCTGCGTCCCATCAGCGTCCCAACTACCACCCCTCCAGTTTTGCGAGAGCCACCGAACGATTCATAACCGCAGGATCAACGGAGCTTCCAGCCACGAATCACCACATCTCCGTTGAACTCACGAGCAGCGGATTCAGTCCGTTCACCCAAAGTCCTGAATCCGCCCGCCCGCTGAGACGTTTCCGCAGGTCACGGACGTGCATGGTGGGGCGGGTGGGACTCGAACCCACGGCCGACGGATTATGAGTCCTTTTGTGATCGTGACGGCCTTTGTGATTCTGCTCAGATCTTGGGCGTTTTCACAGGTCAGCGATGGTATTGCTTGCGGCTCGCAGTCGCGCTTTGCAGGTCTGTGCAGATGCTTGTGTCCACACCGCGTCCACACAGCGCCTTCCTCGGCATCTCGGTTGCCACCCAATCGGCTGCTCGACACAGGCAGCTGCGGGTGGACGTACCAGCGCGCAACGGAGAGCCTTACCGACGAGAGAGGCCCGGCCCTCATCGCCAGTGGGTGGAGCCACACGGCATTTCCACGTCAGCTGCCTACGTGGAGAGTGGTGCAATGCGCCTCCGCCGGGATCGACACGGGCTGCACCACTACGCCTGAGTTCCAGCGCGTAGACCTTCACCACCGGCTCCGCCTGTACCCTGTCGCACAGCATCGCGAGCACGAAGGACGCCCTGCGCCACCCGTCATGTCCCTTGGTGAGCGAGGTCATGGTGCCGCCCTCGGCGACCTACTGGCAGCCGCCACAGCCAACCTCCACGCGGTGCTGGGGCCTTGGCGAGGGCGCCCAGGGCGCGGTCGGCTGCCGCCATGCGGTACCGCGCCGGCTCCCGGAGAGCGACCTAGGGAACCGACGCGGTCATGAACAGGACTGCCGAAGCTGCGAGGCAGCCCGCGGAAGCCGGTCAGGTGCAGCTATCGATCTCCCGCGCTTGGACATGGGACCGCTGGGGCGCGAACGTGACTGTGTACGCGTAGCAGCGCAGGACCTCAGTGCCGCCGAACAAGCCGGCCTGGGTGCCGCGGACTTGGGCGACCACCGTTACGGTGTCACGATCCCGCGCTGTGTCCTGTTGGGATGCTTGTGAGTCCCGGAGCGCCCTGCCGATTTCTTCGCCTGTCAGATTGCCGTCTCCCGCCGCTTCCGCCAAGAGTCGCTGGCCCCGCTCAACCGAGGCTTTCACCTGTTGAAGGGCCTTTTCCTGGCTCTGCTGACGAGTGTGAATCAGAGCGTAGGTGGTGACTCCGACCAGCAGGAGCGCGACGATAAGGGCTACGAGGCAACCCGAGGACAGAAGACGGAGTGGTCTCCTGTCATTCGAACCAACTGCATCTAATGTCATGCGACTAGCTTCCCGTATAGCCGATCGCTTGCAGTGTCTCCTCGATGAATTGCGCGTAGCCGGTGGTACCGGCGGGCTTGGGATGGAAGGACTCACGACTCAGGCACTGGCTGCCCGGGGTCCAGATCATGCAGATGGTGTCTACCTTGTCGTTCTCGTGGAAGTCGCCGTCGCCCTCCGGGCCGATCACGGTCCTGTTGAGCCATTCTGAGCTGTCGCACAGGCCATGTCCCTTGAACTTGGGGATGGGATCGGCGTGCGCCACCTTGATCCCTTGAGTTTTCAGCTTGGCAACCATGGCTGACTGCTTGGCCGCGACGTAGTCCGCCAGCCCGTTGAGCTCCTCGAACGCGGCTCCCTCACAGCTCCACTCAGCAACGATCCGCGGGTAGCCCATGAGGACGATCTGTGCGTTCTTCGCATGATTTGGGTCAGCGATCCGCCTGATGATCTCTTCTGTCTTGACAACAGCGGCATCGATGCGACCGGTGTAGTCCTCTTTCTTGCAGACACCGACGGCATAGCAATTGATGACGGCGTCCTGGAACGCGCCGCCGTCATTGCCTCCGATGCTCAGCGTCACAAGGGTGGTGTTCTCATCGAGCACGCCTGACTCGACCTGGGACATCTCGTGGAATTGTCCTTCGCCGGCGGCATAGTTGTCGGGGGTGTCCCAGGAGAAGGGGACTCCGTCGCCGAGTACATTCCAGGTTTTCGCTCCGGAGCAGGCCACGAAGCCGAGTTCAGCTCCTCCTGACCAGGCGTCGGAGAGCTGGCCGAGCGGCGTGCTCTGTCCGGGCAGGACCATCTTGCGTGGCCAGGATTCGGTGATGCTACGGCGGCAGGCGTTCCAGCGGCGGTTGCCGTGGTCGTCGTCGGATTCCTTGTAGTAGTTCTCCGTGCCTTCGCCGGAGGAGTACGAGTCGCCGAGCGCGGCGACGATGTGCTTCGGTTTGCCCGGTAGCGGCTGGAAGGCGACTGCGTCGAAGGCGATGTCCTCGTCACCGGTGCCGTCCTGCGTCAGGGTGCTGAGCTTCACCCGGGGTGTGCCGTTGATCTTGTGCACCCCCAGCGAGACCCAGTTGTTGGCACGCCGCTTCTGGTTTATATACCGGGTTTTGGTGAAGGAGCCGCTGCCGGTGTCGATGTCGTAGCGCGCCTGCTGGGTGTGCGCACCGTGATCCGGAAGGTGCACTGCGATGCGCATCCATTCGTTGCGCGGGGCGTTGAGCTTCCAGGTCCCAGAGAATTCGAGCCGGTCGCCCTTGTTGGCGAGGGTGCGGGTGTGTCCGAAATAGAAGTGGCCACCGAAGCCGGCTCCGAGTTGGTGAAGGTCGACCTTCGAGGGATAGACGCCACTACTTCCCGTGAAAGTGAAGGTGAAGGTTCCCGCATTCGCCGCGGGGCGTGGGCAGTTCGGTCGCACGGAGGCTGCGGTGGTGTCGTCCACGATAAGGGCGCCAGGAGGTGCGGCGTTCCCGGAGGCGGTGGCACTCACCGAGCAGTTGGGCGGGTAGGCGGTACCGTCGGGCTCCTCGGGGTAGGTGTTGTCGAAACGGACGAGTTCCCGGCCGCAGGAGTAGTTGCAGTCGCTCTTCCAGTAGGTGACGGGGATGTGCCACCAGCACTTGCTGTCGCCCCGGCCGCAGGGTCCTGTGGTTCCGTTGTCGTTGCTGGCGTCGTCACTGATCCGGCTGGGGTCGCACTCGTTGGCCTGGGGAGAGCAGAACATGTCCTCCGGCGGCTTGGCGCGTGCCCTGTTGTACTTGGCGCTGCCCTTGACGGTGGCGTCCTCGCTGGTGCCGTTCCACCAGGCTGCGCGGAACCCGGCGACCATCTTCCCGGGGGCTTCGATTGCCTCCAGCGGATGAGCGGCGAAGCCGATGACTTTCTCTGGGTAGGGCCAGTTCTGCGGCTTTGCGGCGTCGGCGTAGTGGTCGCTGCCGAGCCTGTCCTCCATGAAGGGGAGACGTGCGGCGTCCCAGTCGGGGTTGGCGGGGTTATTGGCCCAGCCGACCCCCCATGGTCCGCTGCCGGTGTTTTGGTGGAACCCGGCGTTGTAGATCCACAGAGCGAAGAACCAGTTCTCCAGCCGGGACGGGTCACCGTCGTTAATGACCAGGCCCGCTTTACGGGTCTCGTTCCACTTGCTGGCAAGGATCTGCAGGCCTGCGGCAATATTTGCCGTGTAGTCGAGTGCGACGGCGCGCTGGGTTTGGTAGGGCCAGGCGGCCCCGCCGTGATCGGGGTCGTCGAAGCCGGCCTTGCGCATGTGGTCAGTGACCTGGGTGACGCCGTACCCGCAGTCGGCCTTGCTCCAGTCGACGTCCCAGTCGTTTCCGGTGTTGCCGTCGTAGTAGTTGATGCCGTAGAAGTTCCCGATCAGCGGGTTGCCAGTGACGCCTGGGACAGTCATCCGGGCGGCCTGCCACATGTTGGACTCCTGGGCCGTGACGCCCAGCATGACCTGTGCGGGGATGCGCCCCCCGCCTTCCAGCGCCGGCGGCGGGAAGAGGGTCTGCGGCTGGTAGGCGGGCATGCCCAGGTTCTTCCAGTTCGCCGGGCGGGTATTCTTGAGGTTGCCCATGATCCCCTGGTCGACAGCCCACTCGACCTGCCGCGGCTTGGGCTGCATCGCCTGGTTGGCCGGGTCATTGCGGGGCACCGAGCAGACACGCTCGTCCTCAACGGGGCTGGTCGGAGAGCCAGCGGCTGCCAGCCAGACATTCGCCGCACGGGCTCGTGCTGTGCCCGTCGGGCGCTTCAATTTCGGTGACGCTTCGCCGCCCTGGACAATCGTCCTGCTGGGCGGCGCTGCAGAATTCACTGTGAAGCTGAGCTTCCTGCCTCGTCCTGGCAGGACCATGGCGACGGCGACGGAGCGGGCTGCGGCGGCGTCCTGCGGCTGGATGCGAGAGTCCTTGCCGTCGGCCCATGCGGTGCTGGTCAGCACCGCATCCCCGCCGGTACTCACCAGCGAGTCCTTCGGGACACCCTGCAAGCGGCGTACCCCGGACGGCAGTCTGCTGGTGGTCTGCTTCACCTCCCCGGTCACAAAGACCGTGCTACCGCCGCGGGTGAGGCCGGTAGCAGTAACCGGGCCGCGGGCCAGGGAGGCTGGCCGTGTGGCAGCGGGCCGGCGGTGTTTGATCTGCGCGGCGGTGATGCGGCGTACCTCGGTCTGCACGTCCATGGAGTCCTGCGCTTTGGACGGCAGCTTGTCAAGGAAAACGAGACCGCCCCCGGCGTCGGGTGTCAGCCGGTAGGGCACTCGACGGGTCTGGGCGATGCGGGTCCGCTTGCCGTCGGCGCTGATCTTCACGATCTCGGCGCCCGCAGCGGCTGCGATGCCGCCCCCTTCCAGGGGTACGGCTGAGGTGACCTGCCCTCGCGTTTCAGCAGGGGCGCTCAGCTGTCCGGTCGCCGTATCGAGACGGAACAGCCGAGTGGCAGATTTGTCCTCGCCTCCGGACTGCGACAGCACGGCGCTTTCGCCAGCCCCACATCCGGGATTGTGGTACGCCAGCGACGCTTGCAAGTTGAGCTTGTGCACAGCTCCGCTGTTCATGTCCACCACCGCCGTGAACGCACCCCGCGCCATTAGTTCCGGCTTGTTCGTGAAGGTCCGGGGCGCATAGACCACCACCGCTCGCTTGCCGGAGGCCGTCAGGCAGACGTTGCCGATCCACAGATCGGCCTCGAAGCCCGGCTCCGACAACGACGCCGTCGTACGCCACGCATACCCTTGGTTCTGGCGAGCAGTCAGGATGTGGAAGCCCGTGGCGTCCCCGATCGCCGTCCACGCGAGGTCACCTGATCCCTTCCACCCCTTTCCCAGAACATCGGCCCGCTGGGCGCTCGGCACTTCGGCGGGATCGTCCGAGACCGTGGGCTTGACCGCCTTCACGGTCGCCCGGGGTGCGTCTGCCCAGGCCGATGCCTGAATGGACCCGATCAACAGAAATGTCGCAGCCATGACAACTAAGGGAACTCTGGCCTGTCTATGAAATTTCACTTTTTCTCCATGGACGAGGGGAAGCATGCCTGATCACTAGATCTGCCCTTGAATGGCAAGGGTGTCCGGGGGAGGCGCTTTCCCATCTCGCAGTCCGGGAGGTGGAGCGAGGTTGGGAACGCAGTGGCAAAAGGGCCCGGCATGTCGGCCGCGCCTCGCGGTGTCCCACGTGGAGCCGGCTCGCAGCGGATGCAGTGATCGAGCAGATATGGAATGTGCGCTGTGCCGCGACCGATTCGGCCCCGCGCTGTGGCGGGGCCGAACGCGGTGGCTACTTGGCGATGGTTGAAGCTTTGGCGACTGCGGCCTTGTTACCCGCCTTCACTTTCTCAAGAGCGGGCCGGTTCTCCTCGATGGCTTTCAGCTGCAGCTTGACCTCGGCGTCGAACCAGGTCTTCTCGACGCTGTAGCGGTCCCGGCACTGAATGTCCGCCTTCGCCGTGGCGATCTCGAGGGCGGTCACCTTGTGCTGATCGTTGAAGCGGGGGTCGTCATTGGCCTCCATGGGCTCCTTGTAGGAGTAGCCCTTGGCCTTCATGCACGACGACCACTTGGCCAACGCCGCAACGACGTTCGGGTCGTTCTTGGACTGCATGAAGGACTCGCCATTGATCCTCTGCACAAGTTCGGCAGGTTGGGCTGGCGGAGCCTGGCCGTCGGCCGCCTGGACGCAGGCCCTCAGCTTCCCTTCATCCGCACCCGACTCGTCCACCGCGCCGGCCATCATGGCCTCGTCATAGGCCTGCTGCTGTTCAGCGGCAGGGTGGTAGCCCCGCCCGGCCGCAGTTTCGGCGTCGTGGATGCCGTACCGCCAGTCAACAAGTGTCGTCCCACCAGGTTCGGGGAGGTCAGGCGCGGGGGTCCACCTGTCGAAGCCTGCGTCCTCCATGCACTTGTCGATCAGACTGTCCCGGGCGTTGCTGATCAGGCGAGCTTCCGCCTTGGTTGTCATGAAGGCCTCGACAGGCAGCTTCCATGTGGCCGGGTCCTGCGGATCACCCACAGCCGCCTTGGCGTTCGTGTTCTGCGGTGCTGCGACGTCGGCGTGCGCCGACTGGGCCTCGCTTGACGGCGAGTCGTTCCAGGGCCCATTGAGCGTGAGAACCACCGCTCCCACGGCGGCGGCCGCCGTGACCGGGGCCCAGGCCCTGACGAGCGTCTTCTTCGAGTTCACTTGTCCCCCTCCTGCTCCTGCGTTACCAGCGGGCTGCCGAAGACACCTAAGCGACCCATGCGAAGGAGGCGTTCTCGTTGTAGACGTTCCGGAACCGGTCTATGTGCTGGTACGGAGCCATGGCGTCGTAGACCCCTTTGTATCCGCTATTGAAGTACACCCTGGCCGTGTACTTGTAATGTTCGTTCTCGCCAGATGCCGCGTTGTTCTTGACCTTCTGATTGGACCCCGGCCAGGGGCTACTGACGCCAACCGGGCAGAATTTGAGGGGGTAGGCGTGACCGTCACCAGGCCTCAGCGCGTCGAAGTCGTATACGCTGTACCCAATATTGCGGTACGCCCCGCCTTGGCCAGAGTTGTAGAAGATATGGAACTTGAACTTTGAGGCGTGCGGGTCCTTGCACGCCTCCATGCTGGTCAGGTTGTAGTTGTCTGCTGCGGGGTCGCCCGCGAGCGCGCTGGGCGCAACAGCGAGCGAGAGCATCAGTGCGGCGGATGCCGCGCCTGCCACTACTACAATTGATCTTCGCACCTGTGCCTCCGTTCGTGCCCGCCGCAGGCGGTCACGGGACAGGCGCTGTGATGCACGCCTTGCCATTGGGGCGGGAGACACCGACATACCGCCGTGCCTCGCGTGTGCAGTCCCCCCGTGACCGCGCTGCCAACGGCTCTTTTCTAACGTCCATCGGCATGCGCCAGTCGGCTTATAGAAGCCGAATCTGGCGCGGTATGAATATAGGCCTAGACCAGACCCTCAAACCAACTCGTTAGTTGCCGACCTCGTTGGTCGTGGCTGATTTGTCGCCCTGAACGGAGTGATGCAACCGAAGCCTGGAACGGGCGGGAGATGCACCGAAGCAGCGAGCCTCCTGTGAAGTGGGAGGCAGGAGAGTCGTGACTTTCTCAATCGGACTGGCCTGTTCTGGGTGACGTTGCGACGCCCCGGCGGGCCCCTGTGCGGCCGCAGGGCATGCGCTTCACGCCTGGCGGATCCACCACGCCCCGAAGCCCCGCCTCGTGGGCCTCAGTTCATAGGACACCAGCTTCTCGGCATCTTCTGGATGATCTCCAGCCGCGGTGCGAGGGGGCGTACGTCCGCATCGCACCGCCACCGCCACCGCCACCGGTCCACCGCAGGCCATGAAACGCGACGGGTGGCTCCTGGCGCGGCCAGGAGCCACCGGCAGACGAACCGAACCTCTTCCGCAGGTCGTTGTGCTCGGAGCCTCATGACTCGGGCACGTGACCATGCAGCAGCCCACAGCGCCGCTGTCTGGCTCAAGTCCTCACGCCAGACGCTGCACGTCCACGCCGTCGACGCCGGACATTCGGACCCTTTGGTTCGGCCCCGCGCCGAACCTCACTTCCTGAAGCGGACCTCCTTTAGGCTCTGGCGCCGAGCCATCGGACTCGGCGCCGGACAAACATCATGCGCGAGCCTCTGACGCTTGTCGGATGTCGGCACTCGTGAGCCCTCCGGGACCGAAGGCCGCCGCAGCGATACGGAGTTCGGGCGGCAGAACCGACCACAGCTCGTCCAGCAGGTCGGTGGGATTGTCAGCGGTCGTCCGGACCTCCATGAACGGGCTGCCGGTGGCGATCTCCTGCCCGTCCGAGTGATAGGTCATCATGAGCACTCCCTCACCAGGAGCCAGGTCGCTGACGTGCAGGGTGAGCCGGTTGGTGGTTGCGCGGTTCCCGGCGCCGCGCCGGGCGGCGCCGAACCAGGCCCGACCGCCCTCGCGGGTGCCCGCGATCACCGTCAGGCGGGGAGTGAAGATCGGCGGGTCTGGTTCGTAGTCCAGCTCGTCCAGGGCCAGGACCGGAGCCTGCCCCGAAGTGAGACGGTCGGCGACAGTGGAGACCTGTGCCCCGTTGCCGAAGACCATCCAGCCCTCGCTCTGACGGGCGGCGATGTAGTGCCGGAGATGGTCGCGCTCACGCGCATCCGAGGGGGCGACGATCAGGTCGCCTCCGACAGTGCGGCGCAGGGTGCGGGCCTGGGAGGCGGGACTCCGCCCGGTGAGGAAGTAGGCACCGAGCAGGTTGCCGTCGCCGGTTCTGCACCACAGCACGCCGCGACCTGGGTAGTGATTGTCCCTCAGCGCATCGTTCAGCCAGTCCACCGTGTGTTGCGCCCCCTCTGCTCCATGGCCTCGCGTCGCGGGGCCGGCGCTCAATGCCCAAATGGGTCAAGGGAAATCCAGCCCGGCCCTGAAGCGCGTGGTCTGACCCCACCTCTCACCTGGATCATCGCAGAGCTTGATCCACTCTTGGGGGGGGTTCCCCTAATCGACACGGTCAGGAGCACCATCCGTGGTCACTTCCCCATGAGGACCGTTACCGCGGAGGTGGGGTATAACGTGACGCTCAGCACGCCGCAGCTGGGGAATTGCATGACCGTCGACAGCTGCTCGGCCAGGGTGAGCTTTGTCCTCTTTGGCGGACACCACTGGTGTGGTCGTCCGGCTGTAGCTCAGCCATCCTCAGGCTCGCTGCTGGTCAGCCGCTCCCGCTCGCCGCATCCACCTCGGCCTGGCGACTCGCAGGCGCACCACGATCTCGGTCAGATCGAAGTCCTTGGCGACCTGGCCGACCAAGCGATTCCCGCGTCGGCACAGCTCGACGATCTTGGCCTTGTTGGACATCCTTCCGGGCGGAACCTCTGATCTCGGACGTCCGTCGAAGCGCATCAAGGCCACGTCGGCCACGATCATCGCCGACGTCCGGTGCAAGAGTCTTGAATGCCCCAGCGATTCCCTGTGTCCACACAGCGTCCACACATCACGACGTCTGGGCCTTGGGCGCAGGCTAAAGACCGGCGGGAGCGGCGCCTCATCGCAGGTCACACACGGCCCGCCCACCGCGGACATGTCACGCACCGAAGTCCTGAGCAGCGGATTTTCTCCGTTGCGGCAAATATTCAGGCCCCAACCTCGGAAGAAACGTTTCCGCAGGTCAGGGCCCTAGATGGTGGGGCGGGTGGGACTCGAACCCACGGCCGACGGATTATGAGTCCTTTTGTGATCGTGACGGCCTTTGTGATTCTGCTCAGATCTTGGGCGTTTTCACAGGTCAGCGATGGTATTGCTTGCGGCTCGCAGTCGCGCTTTGCAGGTCTGTGCAGATGCTTGTGTCCACACCGCGTCCACACAGCGCCTTCCTCGGCATCTCGGTTGCCACCCAATCGGCTGCTCGACACAGGCAGCTGCGGGTGGACGTACCAGCGCGCAACGGAGAGCCTTACCGACGAGAGAGGCCCGGCCCTCTTCGCCCGCAGGTGGAGCCACACGGCATTTTCGAACGTCAGCTGCCTACCTGGAGAGTGACGTATTGCGTCTCCACCGGGATCGACACGGGGGCTGCACCACTATGCCTGCACACTGGCAGGCTGCCCAGCAAGATCCACTGGTCGTGTCCGGGCCACAGCGATGACCATGATGTGGGTTCCAGCGCGTACACCTCCACCACCGGCTCCGCCAGTGCCCTGTCCGACATGGTGAGCCGCCTGCTGACCCCTGTCCCGTGAGGGGATGTGGCCTCGGTCAGCGGGCTCGCCGAAGGTCGCTACGGCATCGCGAGCCCGAAGGACACCCCGCGCCACCGGTCATCCTGGAGAGCCAGATCATGGTGCCGCCCTCCGCTACCTGCTGGCAGGCCCCACACGTGCGCCCCCGCGGCGAGTCGGCGCACCTCCCCCTCCGTGATGCCCGCGCTCTACGCGGATGCGGCGGAAGGAGTGAGCCTTGCGCTCGCGGTCGTAGACTTCGCACCGGCCCCACTGCCCAGGCGCCGCGACCGAGAGGCGAGCGCAACCTGATGCCTCTAATGCCACAACGGTCCGACTTCGGCGACGAGTTCAGCTAACACCGCGGGTGTCAGCCCCGTCATATCGGGCTCCCGTTGATCGCTGCTCATACCCGGTTCCCCACGACACAGACCATGATCGACGATCACTGCCGCGGCCACCGCCGCTAACGATGCACGAGCTCGTTAGCCATCTTGGATTTCGAGGTACTCCACGGCATGAGATCCCTCATCAATCAAGCCCCACCAATCGCCCGAGACTCAAAGAACTCCTCAAGCAAGGCAAAAAGGATAGCGACTGCTCGCCCATCCTCCTCAGAAGTAAAATATCTAATATCCGGCAGGGCGCCATCTTCATACACCTCACACAGGACAAGCAGTGGCCAGTAGAGTTCTGGACGACCCTTACCCCTAAGGACAAGCCAGCTGTGGAATTCCTTGAGGATGAAGTGCTCCGACCCTAGCTCGTAGCCAGTGAGGAACGCACAGGTTTCAGCATAGGTCTGCCGCATTACGTAGACGCCCAGATACTTCTTGAATCTCGGCAAGAACTCAGACAGAGGGACACTCATGATTAGAACCCGAAGTCTATGTCGTCGCCATAATCCCAGAGTCTTTTATACTCACCCACGTCAATCCCATCCGGATGCCATTGGTCATGAACCTTGCCATCTGTAATTACCACAGTGTGATGGAACCAGCTTTCGTCCACTTCCTTTCCTCCAGGCCTATAAGGGCCCATCGAATACCTATCGCCCTCAGGGCCGACAAAGGTCTTGATTTCCCCGCCATTCCTCCTCTGGAATGCAGCCGCCCATTCATCACATCCGGCATTATGCACGAGTACGGACGTCTCGCCGGCGAGTACATAGTACGTGTGAAGATCTTCAACGGTGAGGTTGTAAGTACGCGCATGCTTGACGAACGGACGGTTGTTCGTGACAGTGACCGTGGTGCCATCAACCGTGAGGAGTGTGGCGCGCGGCTGGAGTTGACCGGCTTCGACCCACCGTTTCTCGGAAGGTGACCAGAAGGGGTGCCCATGCGTGGCGATGAGCTTCTGGGCTCCATCATCGGTCGCGATCGTCAGTTCATTGAAGTACTTGTCGCCTTCGGTGCGAATGAGGCGTGTGACCTTGCGATTGCCCGACTTTCCCGTCTCAGGGTCCGTCGCGAGGACTTCGTCTCCGACCTCGATGTCTTCGATGTCTTTCGTGGAGCCGTCAGCCATGAGGACGTCGGTGCCGGCGAGGAAACAGTTGCAGTCAGGGAGGAGTCTTTTCAGGGCCGCTGTTTCGCCGGGCGCAGCCCGACTACTCTCGGCTTCGAGTCTGCCGTACAGGCCTCCCAGTTTGCTGCGGAGTGTAGCTAGGGTCGCGCTTGCGCCGAGCGATCCTCCCGAAGCGACCTCGATCTCGCTAACTACGGCATCCATCGCAGCGCCGATACATGCCTCGGCTGCCAGAACACAGCCGCCGATAAGTGCGATGGCGACTCCGACCCATGGGTGCTTCGCGTCCAGCAGGCCAACTTCCATCGCCGCACGACAGAATTCGCGAGCGTTATCGGCATTACTTCCTTGGCAGGTACCCACTGCCCAGGTGTGGAGCGCGTCCTGGTAGGTGTTCCAAGGTGTCAGGATTCCCCGAGCAGCCATCTCCTTCGGAGTGGGGATCTTGACACCCCCGATTTTGGGATTTCCCTGCGCGGGCGGAGCTCCCGGCGGGGCCGAGCCGCCACCGCCCTTGACGGGAGTGCTGGTGTCTACGTTCCCGTCGTCGTCGTAGCAGGCGTAGTGCGTGCAGCCGGGGCCGTTTTCGGGCGTCCAGGCGGTGTCGGGGTTGCCGACGCTGCAACCGTCGCAGAACAGGCCGCTGGGGTCGGAGGAGGTGACCGGGGTGTTGTTGGCGTACGAGTACCCCTGCATCTGCTGGGGGTTCGTCAGATCCATTACTGGGTCGACGCTGATGAAACGGCCGGTCGCTGGATCGTAGTCGCGGGCGCCGATGTGGGTGAATCCGGTGATGGTGTCGATGTCGCCGCCGACGAAGCCGTTCTGGCCGGGCCAGAAGGTGGGAGCGGTGCCGCGGGGGGCGCCGTAGGGGAGTTGCTTGCGGCGGTTGGCTGCGAGGGTGGTGGCGCTGACGGACAGTTGGTTGGTGCCGTGGTGGTCGGCTACCAGGAGGCGGACCTTGCCGTCGCTGCTGGTGCGGATGGCGGAGCCGCCGGGCACGGTGTAGTAGCGCGTGCCGGCCAGGGTGCCGGTGGACTTGGTGAGGACGAGTTCCTGGCCGCCGGGCAGATACAGGGTGGTGGCGGCTGGTTCCCGCTTGAGGATGCGCGTGCCCTCGGCGTCGTAGAGGAACTTGGTGACAGCGCCGGAGATGGTGGAGGTGGCGAGTTTGCCTTCTTGGTTCCAGGTGAGGTCCTGGATGGCTCCGGTGGCTGGGGTCTTCTTTGTGAGGTTGCCGGTGGTGTCGTACTGGTAGGTGTCTGTCCCGGTGGCGCCGCCAGTGGCGGTGATGGTGCGGACGGCGTGCGGCTGGGCTGCGCCGGTGGTGGTGGGGTAGGTGTAGGTGCGGGTGGTGTCGGCGGTGATGGGGCCGGCTTTGTGATGGGTTTCGGTGGCGCGGTCGCCGGAGTCGGTGAAGGTCCAGCTGGTCCAGTAGGGGTCTACGGTGCCGAGGGCCGGGGTGCCGGTTCCGTTGACCGGTTGGGTGGTGCAGGCATCGGCGGTGGTCCAGGCCTCGGACAGGCGGCGGGACCAGTCGTAGGCGAAGCACTGGTCGTCGGCGATGGTGCCGTCGTTCTGGTCGTCGCGGATCCGGGTGACGTTGCCGACCGTGTCGTAGGTGTACTTGATGTTCGACAGCGTCTGGGGGTTGGAGGTCTCGCGGTCGACGATCGAGGTGGCGAGGCGGCGGGTGACGGTGTCGTATCCGAGGGTCTGGATGACGCGGGTGCCGAGGTTGCCGAGGGATGCCTGGGCGAGTTCGCCGAACGGGGTGTAGCTGGCACCGCGCAGGTAGACCTGGGACAGGGTGCCGTCGACGATGCCGAGTTGGTCCTGGGCGCCGTAGTGGTTGGTGACGGTTTCGGCGGGCAGTGCGGTGGTAGCGTTGGTGTTGCCGGTGCTGTAGGCGGCGGTGGCGGGCAGTCCGCTGACCGGGGTGACGGTGGTGGCGATGGTGTAGGTGCCGGCGAGCTTCTCCTCCCCGGTCACAGACGGCACCGTTACCGTCGTGCCGGTGGCGTGGCCGGCGGAGTCGTAGCCTGTCACGGCGGTCTTGTAGGCGGCCGCCGGGGTGACGGATGTGTCGTTGCGGGTGGAGGAGGCGGGCAGGCCCTTGCCGCCGGTGGCGGTGTCATACGTCCACTCGGCCAGCTTGGTGCCGGTGACCGAGCCGGTGCGCAGACTGGTCCTGCGGCCGAGTTCGTCGTAAGTAGTGGCCAGAGTGCCGCGGGGATCTGTGGTGGTTTCGATGCGGCCGTCGGCGCCGTAGGCCATGCTGGTGGCGCCCTTGTCGGGGTCGGTGGTGGCGGTCTGCCGGCCACGCAGATCGTAGGTGTATGTCCACGAGTTGCGGCTGGACGCGTCGGTGACCTTCTCGAGGTTGCCGGCCCGGTCGTAGGCGTAGGTGGTCTTCTCGTACTGGCCGGCGGCTGCGCCTATGAGCGGGGTGCGGTCCTTGTACTGGCGTCCCTCAATAGCGCGGCCGCGGATGTCGTTGATGGCGAGGGTCGCGGTGCCACCGGCCGGCGGGACGGTGGAGGTCCAGGTGTCGCCGTAGGCGAAGGTAGTGCGCCACTTCTCCACGTTCAGTGACAGGGTGACCGTGGCCGTGGGACGGCCTCGGCCGTCGTACTCGGTGACGACCGAGTTGGGAATCTGGTTCGGGGTGACCGTGAGCAGCGCGGTGGAGACGGCCTGGTCGTTGTAGAAGGGGGCATCGGACTGGAAGGGGCGGCCATGGGTGTCGTAGAAGGTGCTGGTGACGGTCCGGCCGGTGGTGCCGATCCCATCCGTCTGGGTCTGGCGCTCACGCAGCAGCGAGTCATAGATCGCGACGCTGGTACCCCAGGTGCCGTTCTCGTACAGGTTCTTCGTCGTCACCGTGGACGGTGCGGTGGCGGAGATGTTGTACGCAAAGGTGGCATTGGGGTTGGCGGTGGTGGCTCGGCCTGCGCTCCAGACCTTCGTGAGGCGGCCGAGCGCATCGTATTCACCGGTGGCAGCGCGCTGGTTGGGGTCAGTGACCTTCAAGGTGAGCCCGCGAAGCCCGTCCAGGGCGGTGGTGGTGCCGTATCCCTTGGGGTTGGTGACCGTGACCGTGGTGGGCTGGGCACCGGTGGCGGGGGTGTAGGCCGTGGTGACGGGCCGACCATCCTGACCTGCAGCGGAGACTATTCGCCCGTACTGGTCGTAAGCGGTCTGGGTGGTGGTCTCCCACACCAACTGGTCGTTGATGTCCAGCTTGGATGCCTGCTCGGTCTTCGTCACGTTGGCCTGCCCCGGGTTGGGGGCGACGCCGGATGCCTGACCGTCGTAGGAGGAGCGGGTGGATCCGGTGATGGCGGGATTGAGGTAGCCGAGTGCGCAGGGTGCCTGGGCGACGGTGGTGACTCGGGAGGGGTAGGAGATCAGCCAGTTGGTGGTGTCTGGGGTGACGTAGTACGTGCGGGTGCACTTCGGCTTCACGCCGCGGGCGGTATCGCCGTCGTCGCCCTCGGCGGTCACCAGACCGTAGACCGGGTCGTAGTCGCGGGTGGTTATCAGGGTGCGCCAGGTCGTGCCGTCGTCCAGCAGGGTGCTGGCGGCCTCGGTGACCGTGCCCGCATGCAGCGCCATGGCGTCCGGCAGCACAGGGCCAGGGGTGCTCGGTTTGTCGGGGTCGGTGATCCCGGTGATGTTCTGGGTAGCGGTCGGGTCGGACTCCCACGGAGTGTAGGTGGTCTTGGCGACCACCTTGCCGCCGCTCCCGTCCTTGTCGTAGGTGCGAGTCTGCGCGGGTCGTCCGGCGAAGTCGTCCCGGTCGGTGATGCCGTTGATCTTGGCCACGGGCCTGAGGGTGCCGTCGGCGAGGGTGTCACCAGACATGCCGAGGAAGTAGCTGGTCTCGGCCATGGTGCGGTTGGTTGCGCCGGTCAGCGTGCGGACTGTGCCGTAGCCACGGAAGACTCCCCAGCTGCGGTGCTTGTCAAGGGTGAACTCACCGGTATCACGCCGCCAGTTGGGCCCATCGTCGTACTCGTACGTGGTGGTCTTCGAGGCCGAGCCGGTGCCGGCGGTGGTGTCGTCCTCGATCACCTGGGTTACCAAGTACTTGTGGAACCAGTCCTTCACCAGGTCGACCGCGCCGTCCGGGGTCCACCAGGACGGGTAGCAGCGTTTGGTGTTCTGGTCCGGGGAGGACGGCAGGCTGGTGGAGGTGCACTCGGTAGGGCTGTAGGTGACGAGGGTCTGGCCGCCGGTCTCGCTGGTGATCTGGGTGATGCGGTACTTGTTCAGCGGCGGCCGTCCCTCTGCGGAGTCCACACGGTTCGGCATCGGTGTCCCGCCGAAGGTGGTCTTCGGCAACGTCAGGTCCGCGAGGGCGCCGGCCTTGCCGGTGTGCTGGATCGACTCCAGCCACAAGGCCGGCTTTGAGACGTCACCGGTGGCCCGGAAGGACTGGGCCAGGGTCCAAGTATCGACCGGCTGCATTGTGCTGCCCTGCAGGGCAAAGGTGTTGATATCGGTCAGCCGCTTCCGGGTCCAGAACGACGGCGAGGGCTTCAAGCACTGCTTGCCCGCAGTGCAGTCCAAGTCGACCGGGACGTCGGGCCAGTTCGTGGCGTGGTCCGAATCGAAGGTGCCGCAGTTCGCGAGGCACCGTTCCGCAACACCGAACGTCACCCGGCCCGCCGGATTGACCGTCGCAGGAACGGCACCGGCGCGCAGGCCATAGTCGATGCGACTCAAGTACCCACCACGGATGTATGAGACCGGTGTCGGCGTACGGCCTCAGCTCCCCAGCCGCGTACAGATGAACGTCCCCAGCTGTCAGGCCACTTCGTTCTCTCGCTCGATGGCCTTGAGTCGGTTCTTGAGTCGGTAGCTGGGGCCGTTGATGGCGATCACTTCGCAGTGGTGCAGGAGGCGGTCGAGGATGGCGGTGGCGAGGACTTCGTCGCCGAAGACCTGGCCCCATTCGCTGAAGGTCTTGTTCGAGGTGAGGATGATCGAGCCCTTCTCGTAGCGCTTGGAGATGACCTGGAAGACCAGGTTCGCTTCCGCTCGTTCGAGGGGCTGGTAGCCGACCTCATCGACCACCAGGACGCTCGGCCGAAGGTAGGAACCGAGCTTGCTGGTCAGCCGGCCCGTCGCTTCGGCGGCTTTGAGGTTGCGGACCATGTCGTCGAGACTGGTGAAGTAGATCGAGTAGCCGGCCCGGCAGGCCGCGACCGCGAGAGCGACGGCGATATGCGTCTTGCCGACCCCGGGCGGACCGAGCAGGGCCGCGTTCGCCTTGGCCTCGACGAAGGACAAGGTGGCCAAGTCCTTGACCTTGCGCGGGTCGAGTTCGGGCTGGAAGGAAAAGTCGTATTCGTCGAGCGTCTTGTGGTGCGGCAGCTTTGAGGTCCGCAGGCAGGTGCGGAAGCGGCGGTCGTCACGGACGGCGAGTTCTTCGGAGAGGACCAGGTCGAGGAAGTCGAGGTAGCCCATCTTCGCCTCGTCCGCGCGCCGGGTGAACTCGTTGATGGTTTCCGCCAGGTGGGGCAGGCCGAGCTTGCCGGCCGTGGTGCGGATGCGGTTGCCGGTCAGCTCGCTCAAGAGGATTCCTTCGTCGGTCGGCTGGTGGTGAAGGGGCGGGTGCCGGTCAGTTCGTCATAGACCGACAGCGGACGGCGGCCGACCTCGATCCGGGTGGCGGCGGCCCGGTTCAGCAGGGCCTGCAACGGGCCGGCTTCTTCACCTCGGGGCTGCGGGCGGGGCCGGGGCGGGATGTCGCCGGTGGTGGTTCGGCGTCCCTTGCCGGTGGGCAGGCCGTCCCAGTGCTGTTCCTCGACAACGCGGACACCGCGGCCGACCACCCGCGCATGCATGGCCAGCAGCGTGTCGCCGTCGGTGCCGGGGACGGTGGAGTGCAGCATGACCTGCGACTTCGTGGCCCGGATCTCCACCAGCTGGCGCGGGCGGACGCGCCGGGCGGGCACCGAGTAGAGGTTGCCGCCGAAGGCGACCAGGCAGTCCTTGCCGACCGGCCGCAGGTGCCGCTCGGCCACCAGATAGGGGGTCGGCGGCAGCGGTTTGAGGGCCGCGTGGTCGCGGGCCGCCCGCTCGCCGATGACCTCCCGGTGTGTCTTGTGGATCTGAGCCCGCCGGAGCGGCACCCACGCGGCGAACGCGGCGTCCATCTCCTCGACGGAGCAGAAAGCCCGGCCGGACAGCACGTGATCTCGGACGATCAGCACCTGGCGTTCGACGCGGCCTTTGCCGGTGGGCCGGTAGGCGGCCAGGACATCGATGTCGAAGTCGTAGTGGCCGGCGAAGCCGACCGCCTCCGGATGCAGCGGGACCGCCTCGCCGGGGGCGACATGCCGGCGGACGACGGTCTTGGTGCGGTCGTAAACGATCGTCATGGGCACCCCGCCGAAGTGGGAAAACGCCCGGCGGTGGCAGTCGAAGAACGACTGCAGGTCTTGGCTGGTGGTGAAGCAGCAGAACGGGTCACGGGAGTACGACAGCGTCATGTGGAAGGAGTAGACCTTGCCGATGCCCATGTGGGCGAGGGTCCTTCCCTCGTCGCCCCAGTCCACCTGGGCCTGGGCGCCCGGGATGACCTCGAAGCGGCGGTGCATGCCCGCCAGTTCCTTCGGCGTGATGCCGAGTTCCTCGGCGATCCTGGGACGGGCATCCTGGACGTAGAGCTTCGTCCGCTGGTAGTTGCCGGTGAACCCGTACTCGCTGGCAAGCCGTTCGTGGATGACCGCCGCTTTCATCAGGACCTCGGCCCGCAGCATCGAGTCGACCAGCGGCGCGAACTCGTCGATTGCCCTCGCCCGTGACCGCCCGTTCGCCGACCGCCTCGGAGGAGTCGCCGGACCAGGTGCAGAGAGGTACTTGCGGACCGTCTTCCTGTCCAGCCCCGTCTCCCTGGCGATCTCCGACAGACTTATCGCCCCGGACTCCAACAGGCCACGGAAACGCCGCAGTTCCAGCCAGCGATGCGGATCCAAGACCACCGTCAACCGCCCTCCGCCATCCCACATCGATCAAGCAGCAGAGTGGCGGGCAACAGGTCTCACCGCATCAACAACTGTCCCTTTTCATCCGTACGCGGGTGGGGACGTTCACGTGTACGCCGACAACCGGGGCATCGACCTTCAGGTTCTGCGCGTAGTAGCCGGTCTCCTTGGAGTAGTACAAGGCCATGGCGTTGTGGTGCGGGTCAACGACGTAGTCGAGGTTCCAGCGCCAGCCCTGCGTTGCCGCGGACGAGGCGAAGTCCGATCCGTGGCCGGGCTCGCCGCTGTGGTTGCCGTAGACCGGAACAGTGAAGACGGAGTTCGTCTCTTCCTTGCCGCTGGTCCACCCGGGCAGGCGGTTCTTGCCGAACCAGTACTGGGTGCCGTCCAGCGAGGTGACTTTCCAGTATTCGTAGTCCTCGTCACCGTTGACATCGTTCGGGGAGCTGCCGAGGATCCGCTCGACGCGTGAGCCGTCGTCGTCGGCGAGCTTCCATACGCTCTTGCTCGCATCCCACACCAGGGCGGTGGACGTGCCGTTCAGGGAGAGTGTTGCGTTCTGCGACTTCCAGCACAGATCGCCGACCTTCTCTGTGTTGTTACCGCCCTGCTTGTCGTTCTCACAACCGGCATAGGTGCGCTCGATGAACCCCTGCGAGTAGTCCCAACCCTCACCGATCCACGACGTCTGGTTGTTCGTCGACGATGTCCGGCCGTCCACCGCAGAAGAGTTGTACGAAAGCGCCACCTTCGGCTGCAGCCCGCCGGGGACGGACGGCACCCCCAGCGGGGTACTCCAGCTGAACCCACCGGAGTTCCCGCCGGCCGACCACGACCCGGAAGGGGACAGCGAAGTGGCCTTGAACGACCCCTCCCCGCCATCCGCTGCCGCCGCGGCGGCCAGCACCACCATGCTGCCGTTCGCGGCAGCTGCGCCTGACTGCTTGGCCGTGCCATTGGCGGCCGGGAACGTCACAGTTGCGTTGAGCGTGCGGGCCTTGGTGTTGTTGTTGGTCGCCAGCGGCACGCCCTTGAGGCATGCGGCCTTGCCCGGGGTGGTCAGCGCGCAGGCAGGGAGCTGGACCAGGCGCAGCCGGGAGGACCAGCCCGCGCCGAAGGCCGACTCAATGCTCGCGTAGTCGACCTGGACAGCGGCCGCACCGGGTGGGGTGGTGGTGCTGGTCGGCTGGATCGAGAACAGCAGGCCCTGGATCCCTGCCCGTTGCGTGGTCTTTCGGTCGGCAAGCTTCACGCGCACCCGGTCCGGGCTCGCGGTGCTCGCGGTGCGGGTGCCGGCCTTGGTCAGGGCAGAAGTGGTGGTCGGCCGGCCGACTCGGACTGGCAGCGACCCCGCTTGGACCCGCTGACGGCCAGCGGCCTTCTCTGCCGCGCTGCTCGAGGCGCCGGGCAGTACGACGTCCGCCTGACCGGCGGTCGGCCACGTGGTCTTTCCCGTTGGGTGCCAGCGGTTGCGCTCAGAGGGCGAGAGCTTAATTGAGCGGCTGACGTTCAGGTCCTTGCCCGGCACCGAAGCGGTCTTCTGCAGGGGCCGCAGCGAGAATCCGTCACCGGGGTTTGCCCACGCCGGCGCGGATAGCAGAGACAGGCTCAGAGCACCGGAGAGCAGGCCGACTGAGAGGGTGCATGCACTACGAAACCGCACCAGCGGGTGAGCAGAAAGCGGCATGCCAAAACCACGGCGAAACACGATGACAACCCCACCCCTAGACCTGCATCTTATGAAGAGCCTGTAAAGCAAAGCCGACTCATCGGCCCTTGCACAAGTGTTCAACCAGGTGACCTTAGACGGGAGTTGAGCGTTTTTACGTACGAAATCGATCTAGAGTGGATCGTTCTGGATCAAGGGATCGATCGGGACAGAAGCACCCGTGAGGGATCGAAAGCGGCGTCTAGCATCGGCTGCACGCCCATGAGCGCAGCTAGCAGTTTGCATTACGTTTGCCTAAAGTGCAGTGCCCCCAAAGAACTTGGGAAATCTGCACAGTGTGAATAATCTGCGAGTCTCAGGCACCACGCGCATGCGCTCCAGAAAGGCGCCTCATGACAGACCCGCACACGACGGACTGCAGAAGAAGACGCTCCATAGCGTTTCTTCTCGCCCTCGGACTGCCGCTGACGGCCGTCACCACGCTGGCCGTTCCTACCGCGGCAGTCGCCGCCGACAGCGCGCCGCCGAAGGCGTCCGCCTCCGAGGCGGAGGCGTTCGACGTCGCCGCGAAGACCGGGCAACGCGTGGACATCCTCGACCGGCGGGAGGAGACCGCGGAGGTCTTCGCCAATCCCGACGGCACCACCACCCGCCGCCAGTACTCCACCCCCGTGTGGACCCGCTACGAAGGCGTGTGGAAGAAGGCCGACGCCACGATCGTCCAGCGCGGCGACGGCACGGTCGGCCCCACCTCACCGGCCTTCGGCATCGCCTTCTCCGGCGGCGGTACACGCCCGTTGGCGACGATGACCAAGGGCAGCAAGAGCCTGTCGCTGTCCTGGCCGACCGCGCTTCCGCAGCCGGTCCTGGACGGCAACACCGCCCTGTACAAGTCGGTTCTGCCGGACATAGACCTGAAGGTCATCGCCGAAGTCGACGGCTTCGCCGAACACCTGATCATCAACACCCCGCAGGCCGCCGCGAGCCCTGCGGTCAAGAGCATCAAGCTAGGTATCGCCACCACCGGTGTCACCCTTACCGACGACGCCGGGGACAACCTGACCGCCAAGGACGCAGGCGGCAATGTCGTCTTCAGCGCCCCCCGCCCGAAGATGTGGGAGCAGCCGGCCGCCACCGACGAACAGCCAAAGGTCAGCGGGGCGCGCGTGGCCGCTGCGGGCACCGGCGATCAGCCGCAGACCGCGCCGGTGAGCGCCGATATCTCCGGCAACACGTTGACGCTGACCCCGGACCCCACGCTGCTGGCCACCGCGGACCAGTTCCCGCTGGTGGTGGATCCGCCATTCACCGGTGGGTACCGGGAGAAGTGGGCCGTCGTGTATTCGGCGACACCAGGTGAGGCGTACCCGAACGGGTCGGGCTGGCACTCCGGCACGCCGAGCGACGAGCCGCGGGTGGGCTTCAACGGCACTGGCGCCACGCGGTCGTTCTTCGCGATGAACACTGACGGCCTGGCGGGGGCTGACATCCTCGACGCGACCTTCGCCGTGGTCGAGACGCACTCGTGGGGCTGCGACGCCTCTGCCGCCGGGCCGACCGAGCTGTGGTCAACCGGCGGCATCACCACCACACCCACCTGGAGCAGTCAGCCGAGCTGGGCCACCAAGCTCGACTCCGACTCCTACGCCCACGGCAACCCCACCTTCTGCGCGGGGAACCTGGGACACGATTACCACTCCACCGCATTGACGAACTACATCCAGCAGGCGGCCGACAGCGGCTGGGGAACCGTGGCCTTCGGCATGCGCGCCGCAAGTGGCTACGAGTACAACACCGAGAGCTTCAAGCGGTTCACCAACAGCCCAGCTCTGGAAGTCACCTACAACTACAAGCCCACCGTCAGCACCGCCAAGGCCTACGAAGGATCCTTCAGTGAGGGTGGCGACGGCAATAAGCAGGTTCCGTGCGGTGACGTGATCGGCAACAGCGGAATCGCTCTGACGGCAACACTCAAGGACCAGGACGGCGGGACGGTCACCGGCGAGTTCTCCGTGACCACCGCAGGCGGCAGCGCGGTGTCCTTCAGTCCCAATCCCTCCACCGACACCGTCTCCAGCGGCCAGACGGCCTCGGTCACCGTGCCGTACGCCAATCTGGCCAACGGTTCATACACCTGGAAGCTCCGCGCCAAGGACAACGAGGGAACCACCAGCAGCTACACCGCCTCCTGCTCCTTCACCGTAGACAAGGACGGCCCCGCCGAAGCCGTCACAGTGACGAACACCGACGACACGGCGGCCAATGAAGCCACCGACAAGTACCCGGCCCGCAAGACCGTCCGGCTGAAGCTCTACAACTCCGCCAACGACGTGGCAGGCTTCTGCTGGTCAATGGACGGAAAGCTGTCCGCCTCCAGCGTCCGCTGCCACAACGGCAGCTGGGTGAACGTCGGCGCCGACCACCACACCGCCTTCATCGACGTGATCCCCACCGGCTGGCCGAACAGCACCCTGCACGTGGTTGCCTACGACACCGCCGACAACCACTCCCCCTTGGACAACATCAAGGACGCGATCACCCTCAGCACCACCAAGTCCGAGTTCGTCTACGCCCCGGGGATGAACCCCGGCACCGGCCTGGCCCGCACGGACCTGCCCGGGGACTTGAACGGCGACTGCTATGCCGACATGGTCGCCAGCGACGACACCAACAAGTTGCGTCTGTACGCCGGAGACGGCACCGGCAAGGTCGCCGCCGCCCAGACGGTCGGAATCGGCGGCTGGGGCGGTGCTCTCATCGCGCACCGCGGCGACCTCGTCGGTTTCACCAGCCCGACCGCGGAGCCCGACGGCTACGAGGACTTCGTGGTGCGTCTGAGCGACAACAAGCTGTGGGTCTACGGCGGCACCGGCCTCGGCACCCCCGCCTTCGACACCCGCACCGAAGTGCCCCACGGGAGCGTGGACGACGCCCCGGACTGGAGACGCATCCGGCAGATCATCGCTCCCGGCGACATCGACGGCAACACGACGGCCGGCCACGTCGGCGGCAACGACCTCATCACCATCGAATGCAAAGACGATGACTGCGCCAACGCCGCCCTGTGGCTCTACTCCGGCAACACGATCGGCGATGCACAGAGCCATTCGCAAAACCAGACCGTGCCGTTCGACCTGTACCACCGGGTCAACCTCGGCCTCGCCGGTTGGAAGGACTACACCAACCTCGCTGTCGGCGACCAGAACGACGACGGCGTCAAAGACCTCGTCGCCCGAGACCCCGCCACCGGCCAGCTCTACCTCTACCCCGGCCGGATCACCAACAGCGTCTTCTCCCTGGGCACACGGTCCACGTACGGAAACGCCGGCTGGCAGCAGCGCCCCCACCTGGCCTCCCCCGGCAACGCCCAGGGAATGGTCAGCACCGCCACCTACAGCGACCCGGACGCCGGCACCGACATCACCTACCGTCAGTTCCAGCCGACGAGCGGGGAGACGTACGGCGATGTGTGGGCCACCACACCGGCCGACCCCGCCCTGACAGTCCCCTACGTCGACGACACCGGCGCAGCCAAGACCACCACCTGCCCCACCGGCTGCCTGCTGTTCTACCCCGGCGGACCCACCACGCACCGAAGCCCTCGCCTGGTGGGCCTCGGCTCATGGGACACGAGCATCACTGGCATCTTCTAGATGGGCTCCAGCCGCGGTGCGACGGGGGCGTACGTCCGCGTCGCACCGCGGCGCCACCGGCCACCGCAGGCCATGACACACGACGGGGTGGCTCCTGGTAGGGCCAGGAGTTCCCCGGCAGACGAACCGAACCGCCCCCGCCGGGCGTTGTGCCCAAGCCTCATATCTCGGGCACCTGACAACGCATCAGCCCACAGCGCCGCTGTCTTGCAGACACCCTCTGGCCGGACGACACGCCTGATCACCGATACTGCCCCATCGCGGCAGCACACCTGCCGCCCCATTCATCCGAGGACACACATGTTCAGACGCAAGCGACTTGGCCGCATAGCGGCCGTCGGCGGATCCCTTGGAGCACTGGTCGCAGCCGCGGCTGGCACAGCTGGACCGGCCTCCGCTCAGGACTTCGACGCCGTTCACGTGAACGACATCGTCCTTCGGCCGTCGGGATCCTGGGCCGCCAACGCGGCCAGCACCCTGCCGTCCCTGGACGGCACCATGGTCTACGCCTTCGCCACCAAGCCGCTGACCGGTCCCGCCGGTGACGGCGCCGGCCTGCCCGCAGGCCTCACCTTCGGGACACAGGAGGTCTGCAAGCCCGCCCCGGAGACCACGGCCGTCTATCTGTGCAAGGTCGGCGGCACCGGCGTCCATGCCGCACCGATCATCGCCATTTCACCCGAGACGCCCAACAACACCATGGGCTACTACGGCGCGGTCTACGCACCCACCGGCTCCGACCTCACCGCCGCCGTACAGGCCGCCCAGACCGCCGGGGCCACACCCGCGGACTCTACTCACGGCGCCGGCACCTTCACGGTCAAGACGCCCGAGCACGTCGCACAGAACACCCTGGCCTTCAACACCCCCGACATCGAGGCCGGCAAGTCCTCACCCCAGACCCTGCACGTCCATGCCGTCGACGCCGGGCACCTGGACCTGCGGTTCGGCCCCGCGCCGGACCAGTACGGCTGGAGCAGCCACGACGTCGACATCCGCGTCACCGCGGTGACGGCCAGCGAATCCGCCCAGTGCACACACAAAACCGAGTCACTCACCATGGGAATCGTCCTGATCCAGTGCGATCTGACGCCCGGTGACACCGACATCACCTACACCCTCACCTCGGCACCTGGCACCGAAAGCTGGGACATCAACGCCTACGCCCGCTACCAGGTCTACTCCTGGGGCAGCGACTACAGGACCGCAGAAGCGGCCTTCGCCGTCGACGGACCTCCCGTGCGTGAACGTCACACGCTCCTGGGCCGCGACAGCGCCGGCAAGCTGTGGCTCTACCACCCCACCGGCAACGCCAGCGCCCCCTTCCGCATCCGGAGCCTGATCAGCAGCGGCTGGCAGGGCTACAACACACTGACCAAACTGTCACCGCTGTCCGCAGACAAGGCCACCGGGGACCTCATCACCCGCGACTCCTCCGGCGTCCTGTGGTACCACCGCCACGTTAGCGGCGGCCCGTTCGCACCCCGCGCCCGCGTCGGCACCGGATGGAACATTTACAACAGCCTCACCGGCGCCGGTGACCTCACCGGCGACGGCAAGCCCGACCTGATCGCCCGCGACACCGCCGGAACACTCTGGCTCTACCGCGGCACCGGCAGTGCGGCGGCACCCTTCGCCAGTCGCACCAAAATCGGCGCAGGCTGGAACATCTACAACCAGCTCGCCGGAACCGCCGACCTCACCGGCGACGGCAAGCCCGACCTCATCGCCCGCGACACCGCCGGAACACTCTGGCTCTACCGCGGCACCGGCACTGCGGCGGCGCCCTTCGCCAGTCGCACCAAAATCGGCGCAGGCTGGAACATCTACAACACCCTGGTGGTCACCGGTGATCTCACCGCCGACGGCAAGCCCGACCTGATCGCCCGCGACACCGCCGGAACACTCTGGCTCTACCGCGGCACCGGCAGTGCGGCGGCACCCTTCGCCAGTCGCACCAAAATCGGCGCAGGCTGGAACATCTACAACACCCTGATCTGACCGCTCGCCGCTGGCGCCCGACCGGCCGTCCGGGCGCCGCGTAGCGTCACCCGACCCCGTCGGTGACTCCGGGCGCACAACGTGGCATCGGCCTTCACGCCCCATTGTGGCCGCGAAGGCCGATGTTCGTATCTCGCTGAGCGACTTGGTTCTGCACAGCAGAAGCGACAGCAGATGTGCAGGTCGTGGAGCAGCACCTGATTAAGCGCCAGGTCATGACTACGACTACGAGCAGCTCCCGGCGGTCTGCCTGCCGCTCGGTGCGCGGGGCGGGCCTCAGGCCGTCAGTTCCGTCTGGGCTGCCGCCGTGGAGCGGGGATCGTCGCGGATGTACCACTCGGTGGAGAGAACCCGCTCGCGGACAGCCGCCGGGAAGCCGGCGAGCAGGCCCGGTGCGGCCCCCCGCTCCACCTCAGTGCGGTGAGCCAGTACAGCGGCCCACTTCTGTTCCAGCCAGGGGCTGACGTCGACGGTCGCGGTGATGCGCTCGTCCGGGAAGCTGTTCATCGCTTTGCCCGCACCGGCCAGGTAGCCGCCCAGCGCCCGTACCGCCGAGTGCGGGTGCGTGGCCAGGTAGAGGGCGCTCGGCTGCCAGGGGTCACCGGCATCCGGGTAGAGCCGATCAAGCCCGGCGGCCTGGACTGCAAGCATGGTCACCCGGTGGGTGTGCACATGGTCCGGATGACCGGTCAACCCGCCGTAGGCATCATGGGTGACCACGATCTTCGGGCGAAACTCCCGGAGATGCGCGACCACCCGCCCCACCGTCTCGTCGAGCGGCGCATCGCAGAACCGCACACTGCCCGGGGCCGACTGCGGTGCGCGAGCGTCCGCGTAGCCAAGCATCCGTGGCTCGTCGGCACCAAGGATCTGGAGCGCCTCGACCAGCTCCGCAGCGCGCTGGGTGTCCGCAGCCCAGGTTGCCGTGACAACTGCGGTTCGAGCGCCCGCGGCCGCGTGACGGGCGAGCACTCCACCCGACCACAAGGACTCGTCGTCCGGGTGAGCGTAAACCGCGAGCAGGCTCGGCACAGGCATCGGTTCCGGGTCACCTCCAGATTGCGGGAAACCGGATCATAGGCCAGCTCGACATCCCCCATCGACAGCGCCATCGCCACGACGGATGACTGAGCAGCCCTCCCGTCCAACTCCTACCCCTCGTGTCAATGCCTGTCGGCGAGGAAGGACCAAGTGCTGTCGCATCTCGTGAACATCCGGATCGGCCGCCCGAACTCAGACGACTCCCGAATCGGTGACGAAGTGCTGTCAGGTCTCGTGAGCAGAGCCAGCGACTCATCGAGGGGCCTCCCGGGGGACGATCGGCGCTGCCAGGGCTCTTGATTGGCCAGCGAATCCTCGCGTCCACACAGCGTCCACACATCACGGCATCCGGGGCTCCGGAGTGGAGCGGAATCGGCGGGACCGGTGCCTACATCGCAGGTCACGCACACCTCGCCTGCCGAGGACATGCCAGACGCCGAAGTCCTGAGCAGCGGATTCTCTCCGTTGAGACAAAGTTTTCGGCCCCGACCGGCGAGGAATCGTTTCCGCAGGTCAGGGCCCTCTAGTGTGGGGCGGGTGGGACTCGAACCCACGGCCGACGGATTATGAGTCCTTTGGTGATCGTGTCGGTCCTTGTATTTCCAGTCTGATTCTTGGCGTTCTTGCTGGTCAGATGGGGTGCGCGCCGTTGGTCTTGCTCGATGCTTGCAGATCTGTGCGGGTCCTTGTGTCCCCTCCATGTCCCCTTGCCGTCCCCAGGGGACAACCGTGAGGCACTGGGTTTTACGTCGCCCCAGCTCGCCAGCGCGAAGGAAACCTGTGCGCAGCGGATTCCTCTTCCCACGCGCAGAGGCTCCGTCCCCGGTGCTGGGACAAAGCAGCCTGTCGCGAGTGCCCGCAATCCTCAAAGAACCCTCGCTTGTTGAAGATCGGCGACCGCGCGCGGCCCGGGGCTGGTGGTGCCGCCGTTCACGAGGTGGCCCTGGAGGTCCCACAGTGTCCAGCCTGTCGGTTGCTGGCATTCTGGGTGCAGGCCCGGGGCTGTCCGGAACGAGGTGGCACAGATGCTCGATTTGTCGTCCAAGTTGTCGGGGATCCCGGCGGGACGGGGACGGGCCCCCTGGCCGAACCATGAGTACGTGAAGGGTTGGGGCGTGTTCGGGCTGCCTTTCGACTCCGGTCACGTGCTCGCGCTGCGTGTGTTTCCGGAGAGCTCCTTCGGTCCTTATCGCACGGTGTGGCATCGCGACCCGAGCGGCAGGTGGTCGATCTACGTCGACGGGGAGCGACTCGACACGGCATGCCCGAGGTATTACGGCGCGGCCTGCGATCACACGGGCTACGCCCGGATCGGGCTCACGTGGACGGCCCCGGCCTCCCTGAGGGTGACGATGGATTCACCCTCGCTGAACTGGACTCTGACCGCCTCCGTGACCCGACTCCTCGGGTTGCTGAACCGCGTCAGCGTGGCGCTGCCACTGGCGACATGGCGTCCCCGAGCTCTTGTGGGGGCGCGCGAGCGATTGGCACGGGCGTTGGGGCTGGGCCGCCTGGAGATGACCGGCGTGATGCCGAGCGGCCACCCCGGAACGCTGATGCCACAGCAGATGTACTTCGTCGACGCCTCACGAGCCACGCTTGACGGCGCAGACCTCGGACGCCCCGTTCAACTGAAGGAGAATCCGCGGATCGGTGACGTGCCCCTGCCAGCGCGCGGCGTCCTCGCCATCGGCCAGGCCGCCTGGCAGATCCTGGACCAGGCCGAATACGAGCGCACCCGCGGCGAGACAGCCCAGCAGCCCTGAACGGCGCGAAGCGGCACAAGCCTTGCCGCCGCAAGCATGTGGCCAGCCGTCTACTGGTGGTTGGCGCGGCCCTGGTGTCAGGTGCGTGGGTGGGTCTCGTACATGCGTACCGCTACTACGAGGCCTGATGCGGCGGTGAGGGCGGCGATGGCCCAGATTGCGGTGGTCAGGCTGAAGGCGTCGGCGAGGACTCCGGCAAGGAGGGCGCCGACGGCGAATCCGCCGTCGCGCCACAGGCGGTAGACGCCGACGGCGCGGGCGCGCCAGGCGGGGTGGGCGACGTCGCCGATGACGGCGAGCAGCGTGGGGTAGACCAGGGCGGTGCCGATGCCGAGGAGGACTTGGGCGGTGGCCCAGACGCCGAAGGTGGTGCCGGCGGCGACGAGGGCGATGGCTGCGGCCTGCAGCAGCATCCCGGCGGTGATCAGGTGTTTGCGTCCGATGCGGTCGGACCACCAGCCGGTGAGCATCTGCCCCGCACCCCAGACGGCGGGGTAGAGGGCGGCGAGGATGCCGATCTCGGCGATGGACAGGCCGTGGGCGGCGAAGAGCAGGGGGAAGATGCCCCAGGCGAGGGCGTCGTTGAGGTTGTTGACCATGCCGGCCTGGCTCGCGGCGGAGAGGGCCTTGTCGCTCAGGCTGGTGAGTCGCGCGATCTGGCCCGTGGTCAGTTCCCCGTCGTGCTCGCTGCCGACAGGGGTGACGTGGCGGGCGGCTTCGAAGCGGGCGTGGTCGCGGGTCTCGCGTACCGCCAGGGTGGACAGGCCCAGGGCCAGGACGATGTAGGCGGCGCCGAGCAGGAACGGCTCAGGTCGCAGGCCTGCGTGTTCGGCGATGGCGCCGGTGGCCACGGCGGTGGCGGCGACGGCGACATAGCCGGCGGCCTCGTTGAAGCCCATGGCCAGGCCGCGTCGTTCGGGGCCGACCAGGTCGATCTTCATGATGACCGTGGTGGACCAGGTCAGTCCCTGGTTGATGCCGAGCAGGACGTTGGCGGCGATGATCCAGCCCCAGGACGGGCCCCAGGCCAGCATGGCGGGAATCGGCAGGGCGATCAGCCATCCGGCGATCAGTACGGGTTTGCGGCCGTAGCGGTCCGACCAGGTGCCGGCGAAGAAGTTGGTGACGGCCTTGGTGGCGCCGAAGGCCAGGATGTAGGTCAGCGCGGAGGTGTAGGCGGACAGGTGGAAGACGTCGTCGGCGAGCAGCGGCAGGACGGTGCGCTCCTGGCCGAGCATGCCGCCGACCAGGGCGCTGACCACGACCAGCAGGCTGAATTGGGCCAGGTTGGCCCGCAGTCCGAGACGTATGCCGGAACTGGTCTCGTCGGTGGCGTGGGTGGTCACGCGGTCTCCTCCAGGGGGTGGCCGGTGGCCTTGGACCAGTCGCCCGGTCCGCCGTCGAGGACTGCGAGATCCCGGTGCCCGGCACGCTGCAGGAGGCTGGCGGCGGTCATGGCGCGTTCGCCGTGCCCGCAGTGGACCACCGCGCCGTCCGGTGCTTCATCGGCGCGTGCGACGAGGTCGCCGAGTTCGATGTGGACCGCGTCAGCGATGTGGCCGGTGGTGTGCTCGGCGCGCTGGCGTACGTCGAGAACCGGGCGACCGGCGATCCGGTCGGCGGTGACCAGCGCGATGGTCTGCTGCGGTCCGCCGTCGGCAGTCCAGGCGGTCATGCCGCCGTCGAGGTGCCCGGCCAGCCGCTCGTATCCGATCTTCAGGGACTGCCAGGTGAGTTCGGCGAGGTCCTGTCCTGGGCCAGTGACGAAGACGAGCGGGACGTCGTCGGGGATCAGCCAGCCCAGCCAGGTGGCGAACTGGTCCCGCAATGGGATGGAGATGGCGCCGGGGATGTGGCCGGCGGCGAAGTCTGCGACCGGGCGTACGTCGACGAGCTGTGCGCCCTGGCCCAGCAGTTGGCGTGTCTCGGCCATCGTGAGTGCGCCGAGCGTGGGCGCGGAGCCGATCAGCGCGGGCCCGCGCCGGTTGATCTCGCCCAGGCGGTCGAAGTAAGCCGGGTAGGAGCCGAGACTGCCGAGCAACTCCCGTACGAAGGCGTCCTCGTCGGGCGCGGCAAGCAGCAGGTTGGCCTGCTTCTGCGCGGCGATGGTGGTGGTGCGTTCCGCGCCGGGCGGGGCGGAGCAGAAGGACCCGGCGCCGTGCGTCGGCCACACCGCGGTCGCGTCCGGCAGTTCGGCCAGGCGCTGGAGCGAGCGGTACTGGGCCCGGGCCAGCTCCTCCGCGCGGTCGGCGCCGAGCAGGTCCGTACGGGCGGCCGAGCCGACGATCAAGGAACCGCCGGTGAAGACTCCGAGCTCGCGTGCCCCGTCCAGGAGCAGGAAGGACAGATGCTCGTCGGTGTGGCCGGGGGTGGCCAGCGCGCGCAGGGTCAGTCCGCCCAGGTCGGTTTCGTCGCCGTCGGCGAGCGCGGTGTGCTCGAAGGCGCGGTGCCCGGCAGCCGAGGCGAGTACGGCCGCGCCGTCGTCAGCGGCCAGCTGCACCGCACCGGACAGGAAGTCGGCGTGCAGGTGGGTGTCGGCGGCGAAGGCGACCGTGAGCCCCCGCCGCGCGGCAGCCGTCCGCAGGGCACGCAGATCCCGGCTCGCGTCCACCGCCAGGGCCCGTCCGTCGCCGAGGTCGACGAGGTAGGCGCTGTTGCCCAGCCCCTCATCGACCAGCGGCATCAAGTGATCGTCGGCGAAGCCCATCAAATCCTCCAGGAGTCACGGAAGGTGCAGGTCGCTTCAGCACACAGCCTTAGATATAATATTCCATGGAATTATGGAGGATGCCATGGGAGACCCCGCACGCAAAGCCGCGCTGTACGACGCCTTCGCAAGCACCGGTAAGGCGCTGAGTAATGGAAAGCGCCTGGAACTGCTCGATCTGCTGGCCCAGGGCGAGCGCCCCGTCGACGCGCTGGCGAAGGCGGCGGGGCTGAATCTGACCACCGCCTCGGCGCATCTTCAGACCCTCAAGCACGCGGGACTCGTGGCCACCCGCCGCGACGGCGTACGCATCCACTACCGACTTGCCGGGGACGATGTCGCCGCCCTCTACGCGCTCCTGCGGCAGGTCGCGCAGACGCACCAGACCGATGTCGAGGCCGCCCGCACCGCCTACCTCGGACCGGACGAAGCCGAGGAGGTCGGCCGGGAGGAGCTTTTGGCCCGCGCCCAGGCGGGCGGAGTCGTCGTCCTCGACGTCCGGCCGGCCGAGGAGTACGCCGCCGGGCACATCCCCGGCGCCCTCTCCATCCCGGTCGACGAACTCGCTGAGCGCATCGCCGAGTTGCCGGATGATGCCGAGGTGATCGCATACTGCCGTGGCGCCTACTGCGTCCTCGCCTACGACGCCGTTCGCCTGCTGCACGAGCATGACCGCAAGGCGGTCCGGTTGACCGACGGGATGCTGGAGTGGCGACTGGCCCAGATGCCCGTGGACAGCGGGGCCGCCGCGTGATTCCCGCACTCGACGGCAGCCCCGTCTACCTCGACTACAACTCCACCACCCCAGTGGACCCGAGGGTCACCGAGGCGATGCGCCCGTATCTGGCGGACTGGTTCGGCAACCCCTCCAGCAGCCATACCTTCGGCGCCGAGCCCAAGCGGGCCCTCGCCCGCGCCCGCAATGAGGTCGCCGATCTCATCGGCGCAGACGCCGCAGAGATCGTCTTCACCGGCTCCGGATCCGAAGCAGACAACCTCGCCCTGCGCGGCGCCGTGCTCGCCGCCAGGACTGACCGCCCGCATGTGATCACCCAGGCCACCGAACACCCCGGCATCCTGGAGACCTGCCACGCCCTCGAACGGCACCATGGCGCCGCGGTGACCTACCTGCCCGTCGGCAGCCGCGGGCTGGTCGACCCTGCCGCGCTGGCCGCAGCACTCACCGGGCGCACCGTCCTCGTCTCGGTCATGGCCGCCAACAACGAGACCGGCGCCCTCCAGCCCATCACCGAACTGGCCCGCATCGCGCGCGCCCACGGCGCGCTCTTCCACTGCGACGCCGCCCAAGCCGCCGGAAAGATCCCCCTGCACGTACGGGACTTGGGCGTTGACCTGCTGACGATCGTCGGGCACAAGATGTACGCCCCGAAGGGCATCGCCGCCCTGTACGTCCGCGAAGGCGTCGTCCTCGAACCGCTGGTCTACGGGGGCGGCCAGGAACGCGGCCTGCGCGCCGGCACCGAGAACGTCGCCCTCGCCGCCGCCCTGGGCACCGCCGCCCAACTCGCCGCCGAGGAACTGGCCGACGGCGGCCCGCAGCGCATCGCCGCATTGCGAGACCGCCTCCACCAGGGCCTCACCGCCCGGCTACCCGGCCGCATCCACCTCAACGGCCCCACCGAACCGCGCCTGCCCAACACCCTCAACATCAGCATCGACGGCATCCGCGGCCACGAACTCCTCGAAGCCGTCCCCGAGATCGCCGCCTCCACCGGCTCGGCCTGCCACAGCGGCGACCACCGGCCCTCCCCGGTCCTCAGCGCCATGGGCCTGCCCAAGACCCGCAGCCTCGCAGCCCTCCGTCTCTCGCTCGGCCGCTGGACCACCGCGGACGACATCGACCGGACGGTCGAGCTGATCACCGCCGCCTGTGAGCAGCGTGCCGGAATCTAGAGTGAGAGCCGCCGCCCAGAACGGGGCGATGCGGACCTCAGTGGCGCGTCACCCAGAGCCTGCCGCACTAACTCCTCGGATCATTCTCAGGCGGCAGGAGCCGACGACGGCCTGAGGCCGAGTGGACGGTCGGCGAATGCCTTCTCCGAGTCGACCTCGTAGCAGACGTTGATGCTCGCGTCCCCGAGAGTTGTGTCGGCGAAGCGTTGGACGTCTTCAACGGACTTTGTCTCCCAGAGGCACGTCACGGCGGATCCTTCGACATGTGGGTAGAACTGCAGCACCCGGGTGCCATCGGGCGCTCCGATGCCGTCGATAAGGGCCTGGCCGCGGGGAAAAGCTGTCTGCGGGTTCAAGATCTTGTGCTGGGCCACGACGTACATGGTGCCCTCCTCTTTGGTGTCGTGTCGTTCGACGATTCGACGCTGGGCGTGCGGAGGTGGACGCCGCGTCGCGCATGTTCACCAAATCCATTGTGGACTGGGAAGGTCATTCCTGGCCACGCAGCTCAGACCGGCTCGAACGCCACCAGGGCGGCACCCCGCCGGTGTGACCAGGCGGTATCCGCCGGCTGCATCCTCGCCGAGCTGGTCCTTGAGCCGGTAGGCCAGGACCCGGACCACGATGGGCTCGTTCCGGGCAGGGTCGCTGCTTGCGCGGATCTGTGACAGCCACGACCCGTCACAGAACTGCCTGGTGACGGGCAGGACGCGGTTGGCGGGCACCCGCCAGAGCAGGTCGGCGCCGGTGGCGGTGAATGCCTGCCACAACGGGACACCGAGGAACTCCCGGTCGGCCAGGACGAGTTGGCCCGGGCCGAGCGACCGCGGCAGACGGGCCACCAGGGTGACTTCCCCGGTGCGGCAGCCGGCCAGTTCCGCGTCCAGCACCGCATGGCTGCCCAGCTCCACCAGGGCAGCCATCCGCACCTGCGGAAACGCACTCCGGCCCGTCCCGCGGCCGCTGCCCGGACGATCGAAGGCAGCCTCGTTGGCCGCGGTGTCCGCGACGTCCCAGCAGGTCCCGTCCACCGCCAGCAGCCGCAGGCCCCGCCAGAACGCCCCGGGCGTCGCCTCGGTGGCCATCGGCTTGGCCGTCGTGGCGAACAGCACCCGCAAGGGCTCCGAGCCCAGCCGCTGCCGGGCCCGGAACAGCGAGGACTTCGCCGGCACATGCCAGGCACCGAGCAGTCCCTGGCTTCGCAGACCCTCCACCAGGTGCCGCATCACTTCCAGATACGGAGCCGGAGAGAACAACGCGAGCCCCAGCACGAAATACACCACCAGCCGGGCGGGAAGCAGTCGCTTGCGTTGTTCCGCGCAGCCGCAAGCGGCCACCACCCGATCCACCAACCCCGGCGGATACACCCAGGTCAACAACCCAAGACCCGATAACTCAGAGACACTCGCAGCCACCCGAACCACCCCCGGGACCCACTGCCAAGCAGCCTACGCCCGCAACCTAAAACAACGGCATTGGGCCTAATGCCGGAGGCGAGCAGCCCCGCGAAGGTGATCTTGCTCGACGGATCTCAAGGCGACCACACGGCACCCGCCGGAACACCCCCAGAACGGGCACACGAGACGGGGTCGCGGGGCCACTACCAACACCCAGTGTCCCCTGTGCGTCCCCTCGATCTTGAATTCGGGCCCGACAGAGGCCGTCCCTCCAGCCAGCAACGACCTTGATCGCCCACATCTTCGCAGGTCAGAGAAGTCCCCAACTCCGCGAGCAACAGGAGCTGCACTACGCTCCAAAGCCGTGAGCAGCGGATTCTCTCCGTTGAGCCCGAGTTCGCGCCCTAAACGCCCCAAGAGGGACGTTTCTGCAGGTCAGGGCGCTACTGGAGTGGGGCGGGTGGGACTCGAACCCACGGCCGACGGATTATGAGTCCTTTGGTGATCGTGACGGCCTTTGTCGATCCCTCTCGATCTTTGCCGTTCTTGCTGGTCAGATGGGGTGCATACCGTTGGTCTTGCTCGGTATTTGCAGATCTGTGCGGGTCCCTGTGTCCCCTCCATGTCCCCTGGCCGTCCCAAGGGGGCAGCCGTGAGGCACCGGGGCTTACGTCGCCCCAGCTCGCCAAAGGGGATCGAACCTCAGCGCAGCGGATTCCTCTTCCCACGCGCAGAGGCCCCGTCCCCGGTGCTGGGAAGGGGCAGCCTGTCGCGACTGCCCGTAATCCTCAACATCAGCATCGACGGCATCCGCGGCCACGAACTCCTCGAAGCTGTACCCGAGATCGCCGCCTCTACCGGCTCTGCTTGCCACAGCGGCGACCACCGGCCCTCCCCGGTCCTCAGCGCCATGGGCCTGCCCAAGACCCTCAGCCTCGCAGCCCTCCGTCTCTCACTGGGCCGCTGGACCACCGCGGACGACATCGACCGGTCCATCGACCTGATCACCGCCGCCTGTGAGCGGCGTGCCGGAATCTAGGGTGAGTGCCGCCGCCCAGAACGGGGCGATGCGGACCTCTGTGGCGCGTCACCAAAGCCTGCCGCGATGAAGGCGGCTCCCGTCCCCTGCAGCGGCCATCACCGTCGACGGCACCGGCCTGCTGTGTATGACGCTTCTGCTGAAGCTGCGCAACCGCATCGCCGACGCCGAGCCGGGCACGATCATGCGCGTCATCGCCACAGACCCGGCCGCCCCGCTCGACCTGCCCGCCTGGTGCCACATGACCGGCCACAACAACCTCTGCCCCGTCCCCGGCGACCGGCCAGTGTACGCCCTGCGGCTTACCGCCGACGCTCGCCGTACCGGCCCGACGCGCCGTGGCGCAGGGCCGATCGCTGACGTCCAGCGTCCCCGCGCGCGGCTTCGGAGCTCGCCTCGATCACCCGTGCCCGATGGGATCGACCGCTCTGAGCCGCTCGATCATCGTCCTCAACGCGGCGGTGAGGGCATCGAGCTGATCGGGGGGCATGTCCGCGAACAACGCGGCGGCCCCCGGGTCCTCCGGGATCGAAGGCATGGCTACTCGGGCGTCGGACGGACGCTTTGATCCCTGGTCGAGTAGGCAGGGTCGCGCCGGGGGCGGGGGCGTGTTCTGCTGGAAGTGTCCCCCAGGAGAACGCTGATGCGTCGCACCCGGAACTCCCACTTCGCAGCAGTCCGGCCGGTCGCCCCGACCGGACAAGGCGGGACGTTGCTGCCGAACAAGGACCTCGCGGCGGCGTGGTTCCTGATCGTCCTTATCGCGACACCCGCCTGGGTGCTGACCATAGGGCAGGCCCGGGACATGGGCGTCGAACCCGGCACCATGGGTATGGCACTGCCGCTGTTCCTGCTGCTCTGGGTGACGATGATGGCGGCCATGATGCTGCCCTCCATGGCGCCGGTGGCCATCACCTGGGTACGGGGGATCGGCCGGCAGTCCTCCGGCTGGGCCCGGGCGTCGCGCACCATCGAATTCGTGGGCGGCTATCTGCTGGTGTGGACGGCCTTCGGTCTGCTCGCCTACGCGGCACTGGCCTTCACCGGCGGTCTGGTGGACGACCACCCGACCGCCGGGCGGTGGATAGGCTTCTCCGCTTTTCTGCTCGCCGGCCTGTATCAGCTGGGCCCGCTCAAGAACGTCTGCCTGCGGCACTGCCGCGACCCCCTGAGCCAATTGGTGCACTATGCGGGCTTCCCACGACCGGCCCGCGACTTGCGGGTGGGGGTTCACCACGGTGCCTACTGCGTCGGCTGCTGCGCCGGGCTGATGGTCGTCCTCATCCCGCTCGGTGTGATGAACGTGGCCGCGATGGCCGGACTGGCCGTGGTGATCTTCGTGGAGAAGCTGTGGTCCAGGGGGCAGCTGCTCGCGCGCGGCGTGGGCGTCACGTTCATCGTCCTGGCCGTGCTTGCGCCGTTCCAGGGCTGGCTGCTGCCGGGTCTGCAGAACTCGATGCCGGCCATGGGAGGGATGTGACTCATCGGGCCCGGGCCCGCCAGGCTGCTCGCCGACAGCTGAAGAAGCCCGCGCTGGATACGCAGAACGGCACAAGGTAGTTGAACAGCACCCGCAACCAGGTCGCAGCCGTGAAGTCCCCTGAGGCGATCACTGCGCCCTGGTTGACGAGCGAGAGGAGGGTGCCTACGAACAGGGCTATCGGTATGCATCTCGACAACGAGGACGCCGAGAACACCGTGGCCAGCAGTCGCGGCGCCTCACCGGCGCTCATGGCACTCAGGCGCGCCCGCGCGGGGCTCCCTCGATCTCCTCAGTGCTGAAGGTGTAGTCGGCAGTTTCGCCGTACGACGCCTCGTAACTCAGCCCGAAGGCGTCGGAACGCCCTGTGGTCCTGCCGACCTCGAACTCGGGCGCGAGCCCGAACATTGCGTTCGTGACCTTCGTCGGGCTCCCGTCGGCCCCGGCCAGCGGCTCGTACGAGAGTTCGGTCCTGCCCTCGACCTTGAGGCCCGGGGTGCCCGAGTCCGTCAGGGACACGCTCGCTCGCTCCATGCCGAGGTACTCGCCGTAGAACTGAGAAAGTTCGCCCAAAGGTCCGCCTTCCTGGCCTGAAACGATGCGATCCAGGGCGGCTGCCTGGTCGTCGCTCGCGGCACTGTCCACGACCAGGCCGACCTTCCAGTTACCGGAGGACAGGTTGGACGGGAAGTGGTTGTAGAACGCGAAGTCCACGTTTGACAGGTCCAGGTCGTCCAGATTCCCCTTCGCCACGTGGAACACGATGGTGCCCCGGCACTCGGTCCTGCCCTGGGCGTCCCTGGGCTGGCCGTCGTAAGGACAACTGCACAGCACCACGCATGAGCAACCGGCCACATATTTGCCGGATATCGTCCACGACATAGCTGCTCCCGCTTTCGTTGATGGTGATGGCGGTGAGCGTCATCTTTACTTTCACGCTAGCCCTGTCAATTTGGCATGTAAACGGCATTCCCGATCAGAATCACCAGAACCTCAGCGCCGCCGGCTGGCTCCGGTCGTCCACGCTTAAACCACCGCAACAGGCCCGCACCTACGCAGGAGGTCAGGACTTACCCGCTGGCTGCCGCCGGGCCAGAAATAGCCGATCAACAGCCCGTATGTGCACCGTGGCCCTGCTCCCACTGAGTCGCGACCTTGACCCGGCTCGCAGCTGAGATGTCTCACCGGTGGGGTTGCTGGCCGTTCCCCGCAGGGTTGGATGTCGCCGAGCCGCCCATAGCGCCGAGCATGGTCATCCCGCCGGTGCGCAGGAAGCGCAGCAGAAGCGCGGCGGCCAGCACGAGGAAGACGATATTGAGCCAGGTGGTGTAGTTCCAGGTCACACCCCCCATAGGGATCTCGGCATCCGCCTGGTCGGGGATGAGGCCCAGGCCGCCGAAGACGAACTCGACGACATAGCCGGCCACGACGATGGCCGTGTAGAAGGTGGCGAGGAGGAACACGGTCATCCGGAGCCCGTAGTACTTCCGGTAGATGTTGAGGATCGGAAGGATCAGCAGATCGGCGTAGATGAAGGCGACGACGCCGCCGAAACTGATGCCGCCCTGCCACAGGACCACAGCCAGTGGCACGTTGCCGATCGAGCAGACGAACGCGGCGATCGACACAAGTGGCCCGACGATCGGGCCCCACAGCTTCGACGCCAACGGATGGTCCGCGAAGAAGAACGACTGCCAGAAGGAGTCGGGAACCCAGGCAGCGATGGCGCCGGCGATGAGCAGACCGAGCACGATGTCGCGGATGATCGCTGCCCACTCCATCACAAAGACATGGGCGACCGAGGTGAAGCCCTCTCCGGAGAACAGCCGCCGGGCGAAAGACCCCTCCCGCTTAACGGACATGTCCATCGCCGCGTGGCCCTCCATCGATCCACTCAGACCGCGTTCCGCCTGCTCGCGGGCCTCGCGCAGCAGCCGGTCGCGCAGGAACAGCCGGAACAGCACCGCCAGCACGATGATCATGATCGGCCCGCCGACGAACTCAGCCGCCGTGAACTGCCAGCCCATCAACAAGGCGAGAATGACACCCAGTTCGACTACCAGATTGGTGGAGGCGATTTCGAAAGCCATCGCGGCTGTGAAGTCCGCACCTTTGCGGAACAACGAGCGGGCCATCGCCACGGCGGCATACGAACAGGACGAGGACGCAGCGCCCAGACCGGAGGCGATCGCGAGGGTGCGCGGCCGGTCGTCGCCCAGGAGCGAGATGACGGTGGACCTGCGCACGACCGCCTGTACGACGGCGGACAGGGCGAAGCCCAGGATCAGCGCCCAGGTGATCTCCCAGGTCATGGATCCGGCGATCGACAAGGCGTGCACTACTGCGTCCATCCGTCGACCCTTCCCGCAATGACGTGACATGAAGTCAGCTGCGCGGCAGATGGGCGACCGTCGACGCATCGATGACCTTCCCCCGCGCCGCAACGCCGCCGGTGGCCCGTGCGCCGATGTGGGCAGCGCCGCGGTGCCTGCGCATTTCTCTCGCCCATCTTCGATGACGTTGCTGGTCAGGGGACAGGGCAGGGAGGGCCCGGGCCGATGGAACGGCGTGCGTTGTTGAGCTGAGTCACCGTGCCAGTGCCGAGCTCCCGGGCAGAGGCCGTCCATCAGCCGGGCCCCCGTCATGAATCATTGCACAGTGCAAACGTGAGTGCACGTGTTCGTACGCGCCCAGCCCGGTCGCCGTGTGCCTACCGTGGTTTGACGGCGGCTTCGACCTCCTGGAAGGTCGTGCTGTCGACCAGTCCTGTGTCTTCGAGGACTTCGAGGTGATCAAGGACGGTCTGGTTGGCCTGGCGTGCGTGACGGCGGATCAGGTCGTTCTGGGTGGAGGCCCTGACTTCGCCGATGGTGGCGAAGATCTTGCCGTGCGAGGCGCGCAGCAGGTTGGCGAAGAGGCGGTCGAATTCGTCGCCGTGGGCGTTGTCCAACTGGGTGACCCAGCCTTGCTGCTCCGGTGTGGCCTCGTTCGGGAGCGGGACGCCGAGGATCTGAGCGTCCTCGCGTACCAGTTGGTCGAGCTTGCTGTGGCCGTCGAGCAGGTGCAGTCCTGCTCGCCTCACGGCATCGCTGGAGGCGTGCGTCTGCGCGAGCCGGCCGGCGGGTATCTCCCACAGCCCGGCCTGCCGCACCTTGATGAGGAACGTCTTGTCCACCTCCGTCACGGGCTGCGGGCCCGCCTGGGACTGGCCGAGGGCGCCGGAGGTGGTGGTGTGGCCGCTGCCGTGCTGAGCGACACCGGCTGTCGTCGGGTCAGCCGATGCTTCGCCGCTGATGCCCCGTATCGCGATCAGGACGGCGGCGACGGCGGCACAGGCCGCAGCGATGATCGCGATCGTCCGCATCGAAGCCTTGGGCCGTGCTGCGCGTCGGTTCGGACGCATGATGCCTCCCGGTTCGGCATTGAAGACTGTTCCTTCATGTCGTCGGGAGCTCGTTGTGGCGGCTGGCACGGCACGCAGGAGTAGGTACGCAGGCGAGCACGGAGATGTTCAACGGGCTTTGAAATGGGCGCTCGTCCGGCTCGGCACCGCTGTGATGCGTCTCCTTGATGTGCCCAAGCGAATCAGGACATTCCGACGCCGCGGCCATCGCAGGCAACCCGCCTCGATCAGCCATGCCAACACCCTTGCGAGCCGGTACACCTAGCCGGCGGACTCGGCGTCGCGTCCGGCCAGATCGCCTGCCGTGAGCGGTGCCGTGTCCGTCGAGCTGTCGAGGTGTGCAAGGGCATCGGCCGCCGCGCGGGCGGTCAGCATGCCGAGGCAGCGTCCGTGAGCGTCCAGCACGGGCAGCGCGCCGTGCGGGGAGAGTCTCAACAGGCGTGCGGCTTCGATGACTTCGGTGGAGGCGGGCAGTGTCAGCACCGGAGGTGTCCTGGCGGACACGCCCGCCCCATATGCGCACCGCCGTGACCACGTCGCCAAGTCGACACCCTGCCGACGCAGTTTGAGGGTATAGATCGTGTCCCGTGACAGCAGCCGGGCGGTGAGCAGGGCGAGGGCGATGCCCGCAGCCAGCGGCGGCACGATCGAGAACTGGCCGGTGAGTTCGAACAGGAGCGCCGCGGCCGTGAAGGGAGTGCCGGAGGTGGCGGCGAATACGGTGCCCATGCCGACCAACGCGTATGAGGCGACCGCACCCGCGGTGGAGGGCAGCAGCTGATTCAGGGCGGTTCCGTAGGCGGCACCGAGTGTGGTTCCGACGAACAGCGTCGGCGCGAACACGCCGCCCCCGCCGCCGATGGCCAGGGTGAGGCTGGTAGCGAGAACTTTGCCCGCGAGCAGGAGCAGCAGAAACCTGGTCGCGTAGCCGCCCTCGGCTGCCTTTTCGAGCACCGGGTAGCCAGTCCCGTACATCTCGGGCAGCACCAGCAGCACGAGGCCGAGCGGTACGCCGCCGACGGCCGGGCGCAGCCATTCCGGGCCGCGCCAGGCCCAGTTGCACACGTCCTCGACCAGATAGAGAGCGTGCGTGAGTCCGGTGCCGACCACGCCGGCGGCCAGGCCCAGCGCCGCGAGGAGCAGGTACTGGTTGATGTGGTCGGCGTGAAAGGGCGGCACGCTGAGGAGAGGGGCGTCACCGAATGCGACGTGGCCGATCGCCGCTCCGGCGGCGCCGGCCGTCGCCGTCGCGCAGAATGCTCTGACACTGCGCACCCCGAGGATCAGCTCCATGGCGAAGATTGCGCCGGCGAGCGGGGTTCCGAGGGTGGCGGCCACGCCGCCCGCAGCGCCGCAGGCCACCAGCAGGCGCACTCGGCCGTCGGCGACTCCTGTGACGCGGCCCAGCAGGGAGCCTAGCGCGGAACCGATCTGGACGATGGGGCCTACGCAGCCGACCGAGCCGCCGGAGCCTATGGTGACGGCGGACGCCCAGGCCTTCACGCCCGTGACGGCGGGGTCGATCCGGCCACCGTTCCGGTCGACGGCGAGCATCACATCCGGCACTCCGTGGCCGCGGGAACCTTTGGCGAAACGAGCGATCAGGGGTCCGTACAGCAGCCCGCCGAAGACCGGGACGAGCAGCACGACGTACGGACCGAGCCAGGGCGCATGAGGGTGTGCTGTCCCGTGGTGGAGCGCGGGATCGGCGCGTCCGGACAGCAGTCGGGTCGTCGTCTCGATCAACCACCGGAAGACGACGGCGCCACCGCCGGCTGCGGCTCCGGCAAGGGAGACGAGCACGCATGCACTCCATGGCCGGGCGAAGCTCAGGGCCATGGAGTGCGGCCGTATCGTTCCCCTCACTCGGCGTGCCTCGGCGAGGTCGGGCCGGATTGCAGACGTACGAAGGGGATCGACTCCCCGGCCCGGCGGAAGCCCTCGATGGAGCCGTCGACGGTGAAGCCCATGAAGCCGCAGAGCCGTTTGGCCAGATGGGGGTGGGCCGTCGCGTACCGGACCATGATCCAGCCGCCCTCCTCGGCGGAGACGGAGTGCGCCGTGACGGCGTGATAGCGCGTGCCGACCTGGATCGTTGCCTGGGGAGTGTGGAGCAGGTTCCTGTACCACTGCGCCGTGGGGCCGAAGCCCGAGGCCACGGTCCACGTCCCCTCTCGTGGGTCGTGCTCAACGACTTCGATGACGACCTCGCGGGCCGTCCCGGAAATGCGGCCCGTGTGGATGAGCAGAAGCAGGCGTTTACCGAAGAGCAGCCCCAGACCGACCCGGTACAGGTGCACGGGAAACCGGGCAACGCTGCGTTTCCAACCTGTCAGTGGATGGGGCCGGTTCGATTCGCTGCGCGGTGATGTCATGACTCTGCCTGTCGTGCGCTGTGGTGGGCGGACTCGTCTGCTTCGGTTCGGTCACGGGTCAGCAGGCGCAATGCTTCACCAAGGAAAGTTTTGCATAGGCTAAAGCTTGCCGGGGAGGGGTAGCGACGACGGGACCGAAGCCTCATTCAGTCCCCGGTTCTTGTCTGCGATGCCGTGCCAGGCCGCCGAGCGGAAGCCGCGCGCACCGCCTGTCACCCCGCAGGAGTTCGCCTTGGCCGAGAGGTCTTGGGCTGTACGACAACCAACTGTTGGTCGGCCGCCGGGGCTTCACCGCGCTGGCATCGGTGGCCGGGGTGACCGCCGCCGGGCTACTGGCTGCGGTCATGCGACAGAAACGGGAGGCCGAGCTCGCAAGTGTGCGCTCGATCGCGGAAGTCGCACAGCGGGTACTGCTGCGGCCGGTACCGCGCAGTGCCGGACATCTGCGCGTGGCCGTCTCATACACATCGACGGCGCACCACCCCGCAATGCACTGCCGCTCGGCCTCGGCATCCACGGCACGGACGCACAGCGGCCGTACGAGACAGATTTCACCCCCGGCGATTAGCGACGGACCGGTTCTGGTCGGGACATCGGGGTGGAGGCAGAGGCATGGCCGGAGCACGGTAGAAAGGGGGCATGGCCGAGAAAGCGCAGCCCTCCCGGGACATGGATGACGTCGACGCGGTGACCCGCGCGGTGCTGACGGCGTCCCGGCTGCTGGTCGCCGTCTCCGCGCGCTCCCTGGCCGCAGTCGAGGACCGGGTGACGCTGCCCCAGTTCCGGCTGCTGGTGGTTCTGTCCACCCATGGCCGGGCCAAGCTCGTGGAGCTTGCCGACCGCCTCGGTGTCAAACCGTCGACCGCGATGCGCATGGTCGACCGACTGATCGCTGCCGGCCTGACAGACCGGCAGACCAATCCCGACAACCGCCGTGAAACCGTGCTGCAGTTGACACTCGAGGGCAGCAGGCTCGTCGAGGACGTCACCACGAGGCGCCGACAGGAGATCGCGTCGATCGTGGAGCGTCTCGCCCCGGAACAGCGCGCCACCCTGATCGGTGCACTGACCGCGTTCACCGAGGCAGGCGGAGAACCGTCCGTACCGGCATCGGACGGTGGCTTGTACCCGCTGGGCTGGACGGACGTGGCCGCGCCGCAGGGCAATTGAGCCATATTGCAGGCTCGCGTCCGGAACAGGCCCCGTTTCGCTTGCACTGTGCAGAGATGGCGCAATGAGCAGACTGGCCGGGCTGTCTCTGGAGCGCCGGGAAGTCTGGTCGGCACCCGGGATGTCCATGCCGGACGGGAGTCGCTCATGCTCGCCAGGGACTACGCCAGACCCTGCTTGGCGTCGATCTTCACTGCAATGGCATCGTCGCCGCGCGCATGCTGTGCGCCGGTTCCGAATCCTTCTTGGTCATGGTGGATTTTCGGGCGAGCCGCATTCCTTCATCCAGGCTCGGGACATCCTCGGACACCTGCTTTCGGACTCCCTGCGAGCAAAGCCAGGGCTGCTCTCTCTCACGGGGCCGTTCGCGGAAGCCCATACCGGCGAGTCTGCGGCGATGCTGTTCGCCGTCGGCGCCGCCATCCGCGGGGTCACGGCGCCAATTCCCTGGCACGGTTGTCCGCCTTCGCCGAGCGCCGGTGTGCCCGGATCTCGCCGTACGCGACAACCAGTGTCGCCATATTCAGAGGGAAGGCGACGGTTGATGCGATCACCGTGATTCCGGCGGCCCGGGTGAGGCTGGCTGCCAGCGCCGCGCACAGCAGCGCGGCAGGCAGCAACCGGCGCCACGTGGGCAGGTCCCCTATGCGCCAAACGCGTACGCAAAGGATCACGTTGAGCGTCAGGAATGCCACGGCCCAGGCGGCAAGCACGACCAGGGACAAGGACATCGGCGGATCTCCGAGGCATAGGGAATGGTCAAAGGGGAAGGTCCGGCCGGTCACGGCCGACTCGTGCCGCCGGAGCCGCCCGACGCTGCGAGGAGCTCGTGCAGCAGGTGGGCGGCTGTGATCACGCCGAGCAGATGGGTGCCGTCCTTGGCTTTCTCGGCCACGGCTACCAGCGGGCTGCGGACCCGTGCCATGAGCGCGGCCACCTCCAGCGCGGTGTCGTCGGGGTCAGCGATGGGCGGCGGGGACGGGGTGCTGGGGAGGCAGTCGCCGACACTGCGTCCGCCCAGGGCCTGGCACAGGCGGTCGGCGTGTTTCTCGTCGACGACGGCAGCCAGGGTCGGGTCCTCGATCACGTACTCGGGTACCAGGACTTTGACCATCTGGGAGGCGGGCAGGATGGCCTTGGGTTCGCCGTGCTCGTCCAGCACCAGGAGCCCGGGGAGCCGGTGCTCGGCCATCAGCCGGGCCGCCTCCAGTGCGTCACTGTCGACGCTCACCGATTCGTAGTCAACTGCCAGGTCTCGTGCGCGCACGGCCGGCTCCTCGTCTGCTCGTCATGTCCCGGTTCCCAGCGTCGGTCATTGCCGGGCTCCCGGCGATGACCTTGACGCGACACATACAGCGCACGTGTGCCCACCGGCACTGTTCATTCCCGGCCGTCCCTCGTTCGGTCCGTGAGCCGGTCGATGATGAACGCGGTCAGCGTCCCGCCCAGCAGCGCCCACACGGAATGGCGCGGATCGCTTGTGCCGCATACGAGTGCTGACCCCAGGGCAGCGGCAGCGGCGGCACCCGCCACCGCCGCCGTTCTGTTCGACAGAAACCGCCATTGCTGTCGGGCGGTGCCGGACCGGCGTATCTCACCGAGTGCGGTGCGGATGACGAGCGCGGCCGCGGCGATGCTGCAGGCGAGAGCCGCCTGTATCCATGTGGTCATCGGTCAGGCCAGGGCGAAGTAGCGCAGCCAGACATACCCGGCCGAGATCGCCACGGTAACGGCGGTGACGACGAGTCCGTACTTGGTGAACTGCCAGAAGGAGATGGGGGTGCGGTTGCGTTCGGCGATGCCGAGGACGACGACGTTGGCGCTGGCGCCGATGGCGGTGGCGTTGCCGCCGAGGTCCGCGCCGATCGCCAGGGCCCACCACATGACGTGGTTCGTGTCGCCGCCCATCGCCTCGACCAGGTCGCTCGTGATGGGCGCCATGGTGGCGACGTACGGGATGTTGTCGATGATGCCGGACAGCACGGCGGAGGCGCCGAGCAGCAGCATGGAGCCGCCCAGCTCGTTATCGCCGATGGCGTCGGCCAGGGCCCTGGACACATCGCCGATCACACCGGTCTCGATCAAGCCGCCGATCATGATGAACAGCCCGGCGAAGAAGGCAAGGGTGGGCCACTCGACCTCGGCCAGCACCTCCCCGGTCTCCGCGGTGGACAGGGCGATCAACAGACCGGCGCCCAGCAGTGCGACGACGCTGGGCTCATAGTGGAGCACCGGGTGCAGGACGAATCCGGCGACGACCAGGGTGAGCACGATCAGGCCCTGGACGAGGAGCCGGGGGTCGCGGACGGCTTCGCGCTCCTCCAACTCCATCACCTCGGCCGCGCGGTCCTCGTCGTAGACGAAGGACCTGCGGAACAGGAAGCGGCACATGGCGATCAGGACCAGAATCAGCAGAGCGGACAGCGGCGCGAGGTGGACGAGGAAGTCGTTGAAGGTGAGGCCGGCCCGGCTGGCGATGATGATGTTCGGCGGGTCGCCGACGAGGGTCGCGGTGCCGCCGATGTTGGACGCGAACACCTCGGCGATCAGGAACGGGGCAACGGGCAGGGCGAGCCGTTCGCACACCAGCAGGGTCACCGGGGCGACGAGCAGCACGGTGGTGACGTTGTCGAGCAGCGCCGAGGCCACGGCGGTGATGACGACCAGCATGGTCATGACCCGGAAGGGCCTGGCCTTTGCTCTCTTCACTGACCAGATGGCCAGGTACTCGAACATGCCGGTCTTCTTCAGCACGCCGACGATCATCATCATGCCCATCAGCAGGAAGATGACGTTCCAGTCGATGCCGCTGTGCTCGGAGTAGAATGCGGACGTGTCGTCGGTCGCCCTGATCGCCAGCATCAGCCCGGCCCCGCCGAGGGCGGCCGCCACCCGGTGGATCTTCTCGCTGATGATCAGGGCGTACGTGCCGGCGAAGACGACGATCGCGGCCCAGCTCTGCCAGTCGTTCACGATCCTCCGATGAGTCGTTCCAACAGGCGGGCGGCCGTGATGGCACCCGCCAGCCGGGCCTGGTCCCCGTCGCATTCGATGACGGCGACCATTGGGATGTCGGTCCGGGCCATGAGAGCGTGCCGCTGATCGGAGTCGACCACGAGCAGCGCGGGCAGCTTGTGCTCGACGAGCAGTCGGGCTGCGTCCACAGCGTTGTCGTCCGTCGAGACGGAGGGGTAGGGCTCCGTGAGGTCAGGCGCGAGCATGGCCGGCCTCCTCGCCGTGGCGAACTTCGGCTGTGTCGTTGTCGGCGGGGATGCCCGTCAGGTCCTCGACGTGGAAGAGGCGGGCGATCGGCACGTCCGTACTGCTGTGGGCGATGATCGAGGCGGCGATGCAGACCGCGATGAGGGTGTACGCCTCCTGGCCCTGCGAGATGCCGGCCTGCAGCACCAGCAGCCCGTATACCACCGACGCGAAGCCCTTCGGCCCGAACCAGGCCGCGACCAACTTCTCGCGGCGGTCGAACCGCGTCCCGATGAGCGAGATCAACAGCGACGCCGGACGGATCAGCACGATCGCCAAAACCACGGCGACGTACCCGCCAATGGACAGGTCACCGAACAACTGCGGGGTCAGCAGCGCGCCGAAGACCAGCAGGGCCGCGAACTTGGCCAGCTCGGCCAGCGCCTCACCGAGCGGCTCGAACGCCGCCTTCGCCTCAGGAGACGCTCCGGTGAGAACGGCACCGGCGGAGAAGGCTGCGAGGTAGGGGTTGGCGTGGGTGAGGTGGCACAGCCCATACAGGATCATCCCCATGGCGAGCGGCAACAACGGCTGCAGCTTCGGCTCCGCGCCGAGCAGCCGGAACCGCACGAGGCCCGTGACGAGCAGCGGCAGCACGATGCCGAGGGCGAGGCCGCCTCCCAGCTCCAGGGCGATCTTCCCGAGCGATGCCTCGGCGTGGCCGACCGTGGGGCCGGCCGCGGCGATGAGGATCAGGACGATCGGCAGGGCGAGGCCGTCGTTGATGCCGCTCTCGACATTGAGCAACTGCCGCAGCTTGGCGGGGACTTCCTTGCGGCTCACTATCGCCGAGGCGAACACCGGGTCGGTGGGCGCGAGCACCGCACCGACAAGGAACGACGTCGTCCAGTCCAGTCCCACCACGTAGTGCGTGACCAGGGCCATGCCGACGAACGCCAGCGGCATGCCGAGACCCAGAGCACGCGCCGGGTTCTTCCAGTTGGCGCGCAACTTCGGGAACGAGACGTGCATCCCATCGGTGAACAGGAGGGCGAACAAGGCGAGGTCCGCGGTGACGGCGACGATCCCGCTGTCCGGTGTGATGTGGATCAGGCCGAGGAAGCCGTCACTGACCAGCGCCCCGCCGACGAGGAAGAGGAACGAGGTGGACAGGACGGTACGGGCGGCGAGCCCGGAGAGCAGCACCGCGATGAGCAGTGCGACTCCGAAGACGACAACGAGCACCATGAGGGTGTCCCCCGATCGGCAAAGAGAGCTCTCTCGAATTCGCCGACCAGGCTTCCCGGCACACCACGCTGGACTTTACACGTCCCTTACGCGACATTGACAGGTCTCCAGCGCGCACAGGCGGCGCCGTCACGTTGCCGGATCCCGGCAGGGATTCTGTGCTGCTCCGTCGCTTGGTTGTCAGGCACGACCGTTCCACCAAGTCGAGCGCACGACGGATGACCCAGATCGCTCGGCATCGCGGCGGTTGAAACGCTCGCACAGGGTCGCCCCGAGAACGAGTCCGTTTCCGCCAAAGACAGTCACAGGGACCAGGACCATCCGCAGGAAGTCCACATCCTCGGAGCGTATTCCGGACAGGGCTGTGACGGGCGGGATCAGCAGGGCCACATACAGGACCAGGGCCGCGATCCCCTTCACCTTGAGTCCACCAGGTGTGGACTGCCGCCGCATCCACTGCGGCACCCGCCCGGACAGGAATAGCGCAGCCAGGGGCAGCACGATCGCCGACCAAAGAGTTATCCACAGCCATGGGAACATTTCCCCTCCAGGGCCGAGTTGGGGACGCGAGCGGGCGCCACGCCGATGCAGAGATAGTGCCACCCGCCCCCAGGGGCCAACGGTGCGAACCGAGCCGCTGGCGGATGGCGTGCGAAGCCTCTCATCAGGCCCCATTTCGGCGGATGTCAAAGAAGACCGCCGCCGAGACCGTCCGAATCGAGGGCTACGAAGGCCACTTCGATGACCTCGAAGGCGGATACACGGTGGGCTTCGAAACCTACACTCAGACCGCAGATCTGGCCCCGTTCTTCAAGGGACCGTCTGACGATCGATGCCAGTGCTCCCACTGGGGCTACGTACTCGAGGGGAAGGTGGTGTTCAAGACCGCCGACGGCGAGGAGGCCTTCCTGGCCGGTGACGCCTACTACGTGTCGCCGGGCCACAGTCCCGAGATCTTCGAAGGCAGTGAGGTTGTCGAGTTCAGTCCGACCGACTCGTCGTCCTCGTCCTAATCCGGCTCATCCGGTTCGTTCGACTCCATGCCGGGTGTGGATTCCCGGTTCGGCTCCGGCGCCCGCCTGGTCGGGCGGGAAGACCGCATACGGACCAGCAGCAGGAGAGCGGAGAGGCCGAACAGTGCGGCGCTGACCAGTAGCCAGCGGTCGAGGAACACGTCGTCGGGGAGGCCGGTGTATGCGGTGAAGATTTCCACCTGTTCCAGGATCAGGGGAAAGTAGGTCAGGAGCAGGAGACCGGACAGGAAGACGGGCACTCGGACGTAGTTGATCCATCCCCGCATCGGCGGGTTGTCGTCGCCTTGAGCTGCAGGATCTGGGGGTCGGCCCAATACGGTCTGGGCGGCGCGGTCGGTGAGCGTATAGAGCGGGAGCAGGACCAGGTCGTGCAGGAGGGCTGCTCCGACGAACCACACCACGACCATCCACGGTTGGTCGCCGTCCAGTAGCCGGATTCCCGCATACCCGGTCAGGGCAAAGGAGCACAGCACCAGCAGCAGGTGCAGAGGCGAGGCCCCGTAGCGGGCTCGAGAGCCGCTCATGCGCTCTCCCCGAAGGTCAGTCGGGTGACCCATTTGGTGTTGTGGACACCGGGGTTGGCCGGAACGATGACCCGCGCCGGATACCCGTGATCCGGCGACAGGACGGCTCCGTTGACCCGCAGCGCCAGCAGCGAGCGCGCGTCGCGGACCTGGTTGTCGCGCAGCATGGCCGAGCGGAACGCCCCGCTGCGCTGGGCGGATTCGACGAACACACCCGGTGCATGGTCCGCGAAGCCGACGAGTGCGGCGAGGTCTGCCAGCCGCACCCCGCTCCACTCCTGGTCGTCGGTGGACCACCCTTCCACGCAGGCGATGGGCAGCGCCGCACTGTGCTGCGGCAATGCCAGCACCTGGTCGCGGGTGAGGATCCTTTCGTGGCCCCCGCCCCGTACGACCAGCCGCCAGCCGGGTCCGATGTCGCGGGCACGGATTCCCACACCCGCCGCGGTCTTGTTGATCTGGAAACCGTTCGGCCCCGGCCCGGGCTCCTGGCCGTGCGGGGCGAGCCAGGCCGTGGCTCTGAGGGAACCGCCGATGCTCTGCCCCGCCGTCACAGCCAGCAGAACCAGGGAACCCGCACCCACCATGCCCAGCGCACCCCGCCGCGACATCGTCGGCGGAGCCGGGTTCGGTGTCACCAGGCCCGTCTCGTCCACGGATGCTGCCTGCGCGCGGCCGGCCGGCGTGCGCAACTCGTCGCGGAGGCCGCCGCTGCGCAGTGTCCGGATCACCAGCGGAATGCGGAAGGCGATATGCACGATGAAGGCGCCGATGAACACCCAGGCCCCGTAGAAGTGCAGGACGTAGAAGGAGCCGGGGAAGATGTAGTCCAGCTGGATATTGAGCACACCGGTGGCGAATTCGAACAACACTCCGCCCACGAGCAGCAGCAGCGAGACCCGTTCGAGGACCTGGCTGAGTGACCTCACAGGGGGCCAGGCGAACAGCCGGGGGATCACCGACCACAGCTTCGCCAGCAGCACCGGGATCAGCACGATGCCGAGCGTGACATGGATGCCCTGGTTGAGGCGGTAGAGCCAGTACGGATCGGTTGGCCAGGCGAACAGATAGAAGCCCAACAACCCTTGGTCGGGGGTCTGGTCATTGCCCGCGAGATCCGGGTTGTACGCGGCGTAGGAGAGCAGCCCGGTCACGAACAACACCGGGATACCAACGAGCAGAACTGCGCCGAATACGGATGTCAGCCACGGTCCCCGCAGAGGACTGCGCCAGAATCCCGGCCGGGACGGACCAGCCGGTGGGCCCACCCGCAGCAGGTCCGCAGCGCGCTTCCTCGGCGCCTTCGCGCGCGAACCATCCGCCGGAGTCTGCGGGGAACGGTCCTCCCTTTCGTGCCCGTCGGATGGCTCGCCCGCGGAAGGACTGCGTTCCCGGCGGCCAGTCTCCTCCTGACCGGCAGACGACGGGGTGCCACTGATACCGCCCTTGTGCACGCTCGTCGCGTCGCTTCGTTCCGCAGGCGTCTCGTCCGCGCCGCGCCGACCCGACTCGCCTGCGCTGGCGGCCGGCTCATCTGCCGAGGAAGGCTCCCCCTCATCGTGTGTGTTGCCCATTGGATCCCTTGCGCTGTTCACGGAACGGCAGACCACTGGCCAACACCGAACAGTAGGCCCAAATACCAGTGTTTGAGGGTATTTGTTGACGTCCGATCCTCGTGGGTCCCGCGCCGACCCACTGTGCTGGAGGCCCGGACAAAGGCAACGCGTGTCTGCCGCGACGACACCCGGCCCCCGATCCGAGGACGCCCCCCGGGCCCATGTGCTTCCGGCCGAGTGTGGACGCGGCGCTGCCACCTGTTCGCCCCGGTGTCCGGGATTCGGGCAGTCGAACCGGCAGTCCCACTCGGCGCGCTGGTTCCCACGGGCCCGGATGCCAAAGGGCCGCATGTACACCGCCGAACCGGACTGCTTGAGCAGGGCGGCCAGATGCATCAGGTTCCAGCGCATTCACCCGGCTGGTGGCCAGTGCCTGATCGAAGCGCCGACCTGTGTCTACGCCTGGCACATGGATACCCACCCGCACTCCCGACCCGCAAGGCCCTGGAATTGCGACAGAAGATGTCGCGCACTTGATGGTGCGCCGCCTTCAGGTCGAGGGCGGAGTACGTCGGGATCCCCGCTGAGGAGAACATCCGCGTCGACGCCCTGAATGGCTCCGGCATCCAGTGCGTTCTCGTCCGCACGAGCAGGGCGTTACTTCATCAGCGAGGCGGTCGGTGATGTCGACGGCTCTGCTGATGCCGGCGCCCCGACGCGGAAAAGGACTACTTGGGCCGGCGTGCACGGGCAGCGACCGTAGCCTGTGTCCGCGTTCCCTGGCCGGCGGGCCGGTGGAAGCATCGCTTTCGGTCTTCCGTCTCCGCCACTGAAATCCACCACCCTGGGAGGCCACCGATGTCTGACTGCCCTACCGACTTCTTCACAGATGTCAGCACACCAGCACTCGCCCACCCGGATGTGACGACCGGCACGATGATGGGGTTCCCCTGCCTGCGGGTCTCCGGCGCCTTCTTTGCCTCCTGCGATCCCCGGTCGGGCGACCTTGTAGTCAAACTCCCCCACGAGCGCGTCGAACAGCTCATTGCGGACGGTGCCGGCCAGCCGTTCGCGCCGGCCGGGCGGACGTTCCGAGAGTGGGTCGTGATCGACGACCGCGATGCGACCCGATGGACTGAACTGATCGACGAAGCCCGACTTTTTGTCAGCGAGCAGTAGCGGACGAAGGGATGAGGGCCGATCCCACGCCAGCTCCTGCTCGAAACCAAACCCATGGTTCCGCCCCTCCGGGGCACGGGCACGGAGCCACGCCCTGACGGCGGGCGGCTACGCGCGCGATGCCCGCACACTGCAAGCCGGTTCGCTCAGCGCGCAGCTCGGCCGCCGAGCCTCAGGAAGTCCCGCTCTGCGTCCGTCGGCGCCATGGCGGCGGCGCGCTCGTAGGCGACCGCGGCCTCGCTGTTCCTGCCCAGCCGCCGCAGCAGATCGGCTCGCGTGGCGTGGAAGGGGTGGTAGTTGTCCAGGTCCAGCTCGTCCACCAGAGCCAGCGCGGCGGCGGGGCCCTGCACCTCACCGATGGCGATGGCACGGTTCAGGGCCACGACGGGCGTGGGGGCGATGGCGAGCAACTGGTCGTACAGGGCGAGGATCTGTGACCAGTCGGTCTGCTCGAATGTCGCGGCATCCGCATGTACGGCATTGATGGCGGCCTGGAACTGATACGCACCGGGGTGGTCGCGGCGAAGGCACTTGCGGACGATCGCCTGGCCCTCCTCGATCAAGGCCCGATCCCATCGGCTGCGGTCCTGCTCGCCGAGCAGCACCAGGGAGCCGTCTGGCCGCATGCGTGACGAGCGACGGGACTCGGTCAGGAGCAACAGAGCGAGCAGGCCGGCCACCTCCGGCTCGTCGGGCATGAGCGTCGTCAGGATCCGTGCCAGCCGGATCGCCTCGGGGCACAGACCCTGTTCGGCCGGTCCGGTCAGTCCGGCGTTGTAGACGAGGTAGACGACGGCCAGTACCTGGGGCAGACGGTCGGGCAGCTCGTGATCCTCCGGTACGCGGTAGGGGATCCGGGCGGCCTTGATCTTGTGCTTGGCACGCACGAGGCGTTGCGCCATCGTCGGTTCGGCCAGGAGGAAGGATCGCGCGACCTCCGCGGTCGACAGGCCGCCGAGCAGCCGGAGAGTGAGAGCCACCTGCGCTTCCGTGGAGAGTGCCGGGTGGCAGCAGGTGAAGATGAGGCGAAGCCGGTCGTCCTGCACGGGTCCCGCCTCCTCGAGCGTGCCGTAATCGTCGTTGCCGGGTGAGAGGACCGCCGCCTCGCCGAGCAGTTCCCGTTCACGCGACTCGTGGCGCAGACGGTCAATGGCACGCCGGCGGGCGGTCGTGGTGATCCAGCCGCCCGGGTTGGGCGGCAGACCGCTGCCGGGCCAGGTGCGCAGGGCGACGGCGAACGCCTCCTGCACCGCATCCTCGGCGACGTCGATGTCACCGAAGACGCGGATAAGAGCAGCGACCGATCGGCCGGATTCCTCGCGGAAGATCCGGCCGACCGCGGCCTCGTCGACGATCGGCAAGGTCAGGCTCCGGGCTACGCAGCGAAGCCCGCGAAGGGACGGACCTCGATCGGCGCCTTGATGGCCTCGGTGACTTTCGACGCCCAGGCGATCGCGGCGTCGAGGTCCTCGGCCTCGATGATGTAGAAGCCGCCAAGGTGTTCCCTGGCCTCCGCAAAGGGGCCGTCCGTGGTCAGCACCTTGCCGTCGGACATGCGCACGACGGTGGCGGTGTCGGGTCCGTGCAGTCGGCCGGAGAAAACCCAGGCGCCGAGCGACTTCATCTCCTGCTCGAGGATGCCGACCTGCTTGTGGGACTGCTGCATCTCCTCGTCGGTCATCGGAGCGAGGGCCTCGCCCTCGACGCTGTGGACAGACAGCATGTACTTCGTCATGGTGGTGCTCCTCGTGACGGTGCGGGCACTTCCCGCCTCACCACAACTACGAACGGGCCTTGGCCCAGATCGACACGTGCTTCCAAGAAAAGCTCTTGCGGCCCAAGAAGAGCTCGTCAGCGGCGGATGAATCGATCAGCACATCAGCCACCCGACCGGGTCTCTTCATCCTGGCACCTATGTCCTCGACGTCGCCTCCGGACGCGGAATCACCGCCCTGCTCCGCGCCGACGCCTACGACCCGCCCTGGTCGACGGCGTGGACTACTCCGCCGGCAACACCGTGCTCGCCCAAGGGGCGGTCCAGGCCGCAGGACTCGCCGACAGAGCACGCTTCACCACCGGCGACGCCGAGCGTCTGCCCTACCCCGACGCCGTCCTCGACGCCGTGGTGTGCGAGGGCGTGTTGTGCACCTTCCCCGACAAGACCCGGGCCGCCGCCGAGTTCGCCCGCGCTCTGAAGCCCGGTGGCCGGCTCGGCATCACCAACGTCACCATCGACCCCGCCCGGCTCCAGCCCGAACTCACCGGCCTCGGCGCCCGCATCGCCTGCATCGCCGACGCCCGGCCGCTGGACGAGTACGCGCAGATCCTCGATCTACGCCGACAAAGTGGTGCTCGGCTGGATCATGCCGTGCGGCGTCCCGAGCGCGCCTGTTCAGTTCCATCGGACGTCTGCATGGTCAGTTTCAGTACGGGCTATTTCACAACGCCCGCAAGTACCAGCGCCGGGACGAGCAGCCCCGCGAAGGTGATCTTGCTCTCCAGCACCTGAAGACGACCAAATGGCACTCGCCAGAACACCTCAGACCGGGCACACGAGACGGGGTCGCGGACCGCTACCGACCCCCCGCGTCCCCTGTACGTCCCCTCGATCTTGAATCCGAGCCCGACAGAGGCAGTCCCTCCAGGCAGCAACGACCTTGATCGCCCACGTCATCGCAGGTCAGAGAAGTCCTCTACTCCGCGAGCAACAGGAGCGCACAACGCTCCAAAGCCGTGAGCAGCGGATTCTCTCCGTTGGGCGGGAGTTCGCACCCCAACGCCCCAGGAGGGACGTTTCTGCAGGTCAGGGCACTACTAGAGTGGGGCGGGTGGGACTCGAACCCACGGCCGACGGATTATGAGTCCGCTGCGGGCACTGGCTCCGGTGTACGGGGTGTGCGGCCCGTCAGCGCGATGCCGCCGCCACCTCCGGTGCCTCGGGCCGGAACCGGTCACGATCTCATCAAGTCCCGTGTGTCCGCGGTTTCCTGCGCATACCGACTCTGAAAGCATGCCTTCCGAAAGGGCTTTCGGGGGAAGTGCATCGGGCACATCAGGGGGATGCCGGTGACGGGGTTCTTGTTTCTGCGTGTACGCGGACACCGGTTGCTGCTCACGGCCGCGCTGCTCGCCGTCCTGCTGACCACGGCCGCCCTCACCACCCTCGCCGCCTTCGCCGGCTCGGTCGAGAACGCCGGGCTGCGCCACGCCCTGCAGAGCGGAAACGCCACGGCCGCCTCGCTGGTCATCACCTCCAGGGATCCCGGCGCGGACCGCGAGGCGGCGGTACGGGCCGCCCGGCGCGGGGCGCAGCAGGCCTTCGACGGACTGCCGGTGGCTCTGCGGCAGTTCGAGGGTTCGGGGCCGTACGCCCTGCCGCGCGGTCTGCAGCCGCCCGCCGGCCGGACCGGCGAACCAGATCTCACCCACTTCGCCGCCGTCGACCGTTCCCGCGTACACCTGTCGGCGGGCCACTGGCCGACGGCCGGCCGGGACGGCGTGCTGGAGGTCGCCGTGCCCGAGGCGGCTGCGCGGCAGCTGAAGCTGTCGCCGGGTGCGCGGGTGCTGACCCTGGCCGACCGGCTCGGCGGCCGGGCGGTACGGATCCGCGTCAGTGGCATCTATCGGCCGGCGGGCCGCAGCGATCCGGTACTGGCAGTTGGACGAGCTGGGCGGCCGCGGTGTGCACAAGCAGGACGTGTTCACGACGTACGGGCCGCTGCTCGCCGACGCCGCGGCCTTCGGCTCGGGCCACATCACCCGGCGCGATGTGTCCTGGCTGGCCACCGCCGACTTCGGCGCACTGAACGCGGACCGGATCGACGCGCTGCGCACGGCCGCGAAGAGCAGCCAGCGGTTCCTCGGCGCACAGCCCGCGCTCAAGGGCGATGTCACGGCACGCACCTCGCTGCCCGACGTGCTCGACCGGCTGGAGCGGGCGCTGCTGGTGTCCCGCGCGACGCTGCTGATCGTCTCGTTGCAGCTGGTGCTGCTCGCCGGGTACGCACTGCTGCTGGTGGCCCGTCTGCTGAGCAGTGAACGGGCGGGCGAGGGCTGGGTGTTGCTGGCCCGCGGCGCGTCCCGGCGCCGTATCGCCTCGCTTGCCGTCCTGGAGGCGCTGCTGCTCGCGCTGCCCGCCGCCGTGTGCGCGCCGCTGCTCGCCGGTCCGCTCACCCGGCTGCTGGCCGGGCAGGGCCTGCTGTCCCGGATCAGGCTCCGCCTCGACGCCGGCCCGACCGTACAGGTGTGGCTGGTCGGCGCGTTGGTGGCGCTCGCCTGCGCGGCGGCTGTGGCGGCCCCGGCGCTCACCGGGGCGCGGACGGCCGGCGGCCGTGCCCGTGCCCTGCCCGCCCCCCTGCGGGCCGGCGCCGATGTCGCACTCGTCCTCGTCGCCGCCGTCGCGTACTGGCAACTGGATCGGCGCACCCTGGGCAGCGGTGCGCTCAGCCGCGGCCGTGAGGGGCAGTTGGGCATCGACTGGCTGCTCGTCGCGGCGCCCGCGCTGGCGCTGCTCGCCGGCACCGTCCTGGCTCTGCGGCTGCTGCCGCCGGCCGCGAAACTCGCCGAGCGGCGTGCGTCCACGGGCCGCGGGCTGACCGCCCCGCTCGCCGGCTGGCAGCTCAGCCGCCGACCGCTGAGCACCGCGGGCCCCGTGCTGCTGCTGGTCCTCGCCCTCGCGATGGGCATGCTGGCGATCGGACAGGGCGCGTCCTGGGACCGCTCGCAGGACGACCAGGCGGACTTCCGGTCGGGTGCCCCGGTCCGTGTCCTGGGCAGCGGGACCGTCCCGTTCGGGCAGGGCGGGGTGTACGACACCGTGCCGGGCCTCAGCGCCGCGGCACCGGCCGCCCGTATCCCGCTGGGGCTCTCGGGTGGGCGGCAGGCCACCGTGCTGGCGCTCGACACGGGCCTGGCCCGCCCGCACCTGCGGCTGCGGGACGATCTGGCCGACGGCGCCCCTCAACGCCTCCTCGCGGCCCTTGGTCCGAAGGCGGGCCGCGCCGGAGTGCTGCTGCCCGACGACACTGCGCGGCTGGTTCTCGACATCACCCTCCGTGCCGCCGACGGCGGCCCGCACAGTCAATCGGGCGCGAACCTCACGCTCACCGTCGAGGACCGTTACGCGGTGCCGTACAGGCTGCAGTTGGACACCCCGCAGCCGGACGGCAGGCCGCACCTCGTGACCGTGGATCTCGCCAAGGCGGCCGACGCCCCGGCGGGACGGCCCGCGGGCCCATTGGCGCTGACGGCGGTCGACCTCGACGAGGCTGGCTATCCCGACCGCATCGCGCCCAGGCGGCTGACGATCAATGGGATGCGTGCGTTCACCGCGGGCGGCAGTGCCCGGGCGGTCACGGTGCCCCAGGGCATGGCCTGGCAGGCGGCGGCCACCTCAAGTACCGAGTTCGGCCCGGGCGAGGCGCCGCCCGCTGTCACCCGGGTGGGCTCCTCGGCCCGCACCCCGCTCGACGTCTCGTACCACACGGGCAGGACGGTGTTCGAGGATGCGTGGGGTAACCAGCGCACAGTCACCGTCCGCATCACGGCCGGCCGGTCCGCGCCCGCCGTGCCGGCTGCGGTGGCGACCGATCGCTTCCTCGAGTCCAGCGGCGCATCGACAGGATCCGTGATCGATGTACCGATGCCCGGCGGTCCCGTCAAGGTGCGGATCGCGGGCGCCTGGCGGGCCATCTGGACGACTGGGCCCGGTACACACGGCCCTGAGGCGGTCGCCGCGCCTGCGGCCGAAGGCGGCGCGCTGCTGCTCGATCTGCGTGCCGTCAACCGGGTGCTCGCCGCCCGTCCCGACTCCGCCCTCGCGCCCACCGAATGGTGGCTGTTCCCCCGGCCCGGTGCGGCGGCAAAGGTCGCCACCGCGCTCCGGGAGCGGCCGGAGATCGACCCCGCGCAGGTCCAGGTGCGCGACGAGATCGCCGAGGAGCTGCACGACGATCCCCTGGGCGGGGGCCCGCAGGCGGCACTGCTCGCGGCGGCAGTCGTCGCCGCCGCGCTGGCAGCGGTCGGCTTCGCGGTGAGCGCGGTGGCAGCGCTGCGGGAGCGTGCACCGCAGTTCGCGCTGCTGAGGGCGCTCGGTGCCCCGCGGCGCCAGCCGGCCCGGCTGCTGGCAGCCGAACACGCTCTGCTCATCACGCTCGCGATGGTGATCGGGCTGTCCCTCGGCGCGGTACTCACCCGCGCCGTCGTGCCGCTGATCGTGCTGACCGGGCAGGCCACACAACCGGTGCCCGGCGTGCTGGTTCACCTGCCCGTCCGCCAGGTGGCCCTGCTGGTCGCGGGAGTTGCCGCCGCGCCCGTGCTCATTGTGGCTGCCCTCGCGCTGCGTCGCGGTGATCCGGCGTCGGCGCTGCGAGCCCAGGGAGCCGAGTGACATGAGGGCAGCAGGCAGGGCCGGCGGGGTGAAGAGGGCGAGTGGGGTGAGGGAGACCGGCGCGAAGAGGGCCGTCGCCCCCTGGGTGCGTACCCGGCTGCGCGCCGCGCCCGGGGCCACCGTCGCGCTGATGCTCCTCGTCCTGGTCACCTCGTTCCTTGCCGCGGCCTTCCCGCGCGCCGTCGACACCTACGAACGCGAGGGCCTGCGCCATGAGTTGAGCAGCGCCCCACCCGACCGCAGCAGCATCCAGCTGACCGATGCGCCGGAGGAGTTCGAAGGCGGCGGCCAGGACGACGACCGCGCCGCCGAGCTGCGCCCGGGACCGATGGCCGCGAAGTACCGCCAGATCCTGGCCACGCTGCCGAAACCGCTGCGCGCCGAGCCCGCACAGTCCGCGTACGGAGTGCACACCCCGAAGCCGGTGGCGGCCGCCGACGACTGGCTGCCCCAACTGGACGGCGGGCGCCCGGTGTTCACCCTGAGCACCCAGGCCCACCTCGCCGAGCACTCCACGCTCCGCTCAGGACGGCTCCCCAGAGCCGCACCTGACTCCGTCACCCCGGCGGCCGACGTCGTGGAGGCCGCCGTCACCACGGCCACCGCCACATCTCTGCGCATCAAGGCCGGATCCACCGTCCATGTGCCGCGGCCGGACGCCGGGGCCCCGCTCGCCATCACGGTCACCGGCATCGTCGAACCCGTACACCCCGAGCTCAGCTACTGGTCGCTCGAGCCGGTCCTGCGCACCCCGACACTGCTTCACACCCCGCCGCCCGTGCCTCAGCCGTACTGGCACGGCGCGCTGCTGCTGGCCCCCGAGGCGGCACCGGCGCTGCTGTCGGTGACCGGCGAAAGCGAAGCCTACTGGCGCATCGCCGCCGATCCGGCCGGACTCGGTGCCGACGACGCCCCCAAGATCAGGGATGCTGTCGCCTCGCTCGAACACGGGCCGCTGCAGAGCCAGTTGCGCACGGCGATCTCGCCCGACCTGGAGATCGACTCCGGGCTGGACGATCTCCTCATCGACTTCGACAGCCTCCTGACCGCCATCAATCCGGTGGTCACCATCGCCGCGTTCGGCGTCGGTACCGTCGCGGGCACAGTCCTGCTGATGGCCGCCGCCCTGTCCGCCACACGCCGGCACACCGAACTGTCCCTGCTGCGCGCACGTGGCGCCTCGTTGCCCGGTATCGCCGGAAGGCTGCTCGCCGAGGTCGCCCCTGCCGTGCTGCCCGCCGCGGCGCTCGGCTGGGCCTTCGCGCTCGCTCTCATGCCCGAGGGCCGCCTGCTGCCGACCCTGCTTGCCGCGGCAGCGGTCGCGACGGCCGCCGGCGCCGTGCTGCCGCTGCGGGCCGCGTTCCAGCACCGGCGGCCACAACTGCACGGCAGGCGCGAAGACCTCGCAGGAGCCAGGCCCTCACGCCGCCGGACCGTGGCCGAACTGACCCTGCTGGTACTGACCGTGGCAGCAGTCGCGGCGCTGCGCCAACGAGGTACCTCGCACGGCGAGACCGACGCACTGGTCAGCGCCGCCCCCGTACTGATCGGCATGATCGCCGCGCTGCTGGTTCTGCGGCTGTATCCGCTGCCGCTGCGGCTCATGGCGCTGCCGATGGCACGGCGCTCCGGCGCGATCGGCTTTCTCTCGCTGGCCCGCGCGGGCCGCTCCCCCGCCACCGCCGCGCTACCCCTGCTGGCGCTGCTCGTCGCCCTGACGACGGCGGCATTCGGCGGCTCGGTCCTCGCCCAGGTCGCCGAGGCCCGCGATCGGGCCTCACTCATCGCGGTGGGCGCCGACGCCCGCATCGAGACGACCGGCCGACTGCCGGGCACCCTGGCCGACACGGTGCGCAAGGTGGCCGGGGTACGGGATGTCGCGCCCGTCCTCCACGAGGTGGACCTGGATCTCGGGGACAGAGGCGCCGAGGCAGTCACCCTGATCGCCGTCGACCCCGACTCCTACGCCCGTCTCGCCCGCCGCACCGGCCTCGGCGCCTTCGACGCCGACCAGCTGCGCGCATCGTCGGGACCACTGCCCGCCCTCGCCTCCCCCCGCGTCGCCGAACGACTCGGCGGCCGCGCGAGCGAAGTCGGCCCTGCGACAGCCCCGTTCACCGTGCGGGTCGGCCTCGTGCGCAGCACCACACCCGCCGTGGCCGACGGCGATTTCCTCGTCATCGACGCGGCCGGCCTGCCGGGCAGCCACGCCGCCACCACACTCCTGGTGACCGGTCCGACCGCATCCGGCGCCGATCTGTTGGCCGCAGGCCGTACGGCGGGCGGCGGCGTCACTGTGACGCTGCGCTCCGCCGAACGGGAGGGCTACGCCCCGTCGCCCGTGCAGAAAGGCGCGATACGGATCTACACGGTGGCTGCCGCGGCAGGCGCCGCGTACGCCGTGCTCGCGGTACTGCTGTCGCTGCTGCAGGCCGCCCCCGAACGGGCCGCGTTGCTCAGCCGGCTACGCACCATGGGCCTGACGCGCCGCCACGGGCGCCGCCTGCTGATCCTGGAGTCGCTGCCCCAGGCACTGCTGGCCGCTGCGGGCGGCACGCTGGCCGGCTGGACGGCGATCTTGTTGCTCGCGCCCGGGATCGACCTGGGCCGGCTGGCCCAGCCCGCACCGGGACGACTCACGCCGCTCGGCCCGGTGCAGCTGCACGCCGACCCATGGAGCCTGCTGCTGCCCGCACTCGCCGTGGTGGCGATCGCGGCAGGGGTGGCCGCCGCGCAGGCCTGGGTGACCACCCGGCGCACGACAACGACCGAGCTGAGGGCAGGAGACACACAATGACCGAGTCCTTGCCGGGCGGAACAGGCAACACCACGGGCAGCACGGGAACCAAGGGCAGCACGGGCACCGTGGGCACATCGGGCACTTCAGGCATCACTCTCGGGGAGCTCGAACGCAGGGCAGCGGCGCGGCGCGAGGGACCCGTGTACGGCCACGACGCGCTGATCGCCTGCGACCGCCTGGTCCGTATCTTTGCCACCGACGGAGTCGAGGTCCAAGCCCTGCAAGGGCTCGATCTCCTGGTGACCAAGGGCGAGTTGATGGCCCTGGTCGGCGCGTCCGGCAGCGGCAAGTCGACCCTGATGAACATCCTCGCGGGCCTGGACGAACCCACCGCCGGCGCGGCGCAGGTGGCCGGCTGCGACCTGCTGGCCATGAGTGCCAAGGACCGGCTGCGCTACCGGCGCGAGGTCGTCGGCTTCGTCTGGCAGCAGACGGCACGCAATCTGCTGCCCTATCTGACCGCCGCACAGAATGTGGCACTGCCCATGCAACTGCGCGGCCGTGCCAAGAAGAAGGCCGAGCGGGTCGATTCCCTGCTGTCCCTGCTGGACGTCGGCGACTGCCGCGACCGCCGCCCCCACCAGATGTCCGGCGGCCAGCAGCAGCGCGTCGCCATCGCCGTCGCACTCGCCAACGAGCCCTCGGTGCTCCTCGCCGACGAACCCACCGGCGAACTCGACTCCGAGACGGCCGAGCAGATCTTCGCCGCGTTCCGCCTGGCGAACGAAGAACTCGCCACCACGATCGTCATCGTCACCCACGACCAGGCAGTCGCCGACCAGGTCCGCCGCACCGTAGCCATCCGTGACGGCCGCACCTCCACAGAAATCCTGCGCCGTACGGAAATCGACGCAACGACCGGCCAGGAATCCGTGGTTGCCCGGGAATACGCGATGCTGGATCGCGCCGGCCGCCTCCAACTCCCGAGCAACTACGTCCAGACCCTGAACATGCGGGACCGCGTCATGCTGGAACTGGAACCGGACCATATAGAAATCTGGCCGGACGGCACGGAACCGCCGCTGGAGACGGCACACCGAAACGAGACGGACGCGCGATTCCGTACGGGGGACTCTGCATGACCGAAAGCACCGGCACGCACACGGGCACGACCATCGCCGAAGACCGTGCCGAACCGCCCATGGTCCAAGTGGATAACCTGCACCGCACCTACGGCAGCGGGACCACGGCCGTACACGCACTGCGCGGCATCTCCTTCGACGTCCCACGCGGCCGACTCGTCGCCCTCAAAGGCAGATCAGGCTCCGGGAAGACAACGCTCCTCAACCTCGTCGGCGGACTCGACACCCCCGATCAGGGACGCATCACCCTCGACGGCACCGATCTCGCCGGCCTCGGCGAGAATGCCCTGCTGGAACTGCGCCGCGACCGGATCGGCTTCATCTTCCAGTCCTTCGGCCTCATCCCGATCCTGACCGCCGCCGAAAACGTCGGTGTGCCCATGCGACTGCGGAAGACCGACCCGCGCGAGCGCGAGGAACGCGTCGAACTGCTCCTCGCCCTTGTCGGCCTCGCCGGCCACACCGCGCAGCGACCCGGCGAACTCTCCGGCGGCCAGCAGCAGCGCGTCGCCATCGCCCGCGCACTCGCCAACCGGCCCGCCCTCCTGATCGCCGACGAACCGACCGGCCAACTCGACGCCGACACGGGCCTCGAAGTGATGGAGCTGCTGCGCGCCGTGGTACACAGCGAGCACGTCACGGCGCTCGTCGCGACACACGACGCCCAGTTGCTCAGCCTCGCCGACCAGGTCCTCGAACTCCACGACGGCCACATCATTCACGGCTGAGCCGAGCCGCAGGTGGCGTCGGCGTTTCGGCGCGTGGCCGCCCCTCGCCAACGCCGTTTAGTGCGGTACATGACACCTGATCGCATGAAAACACGCTCCAGAAAAGTAGCGAAACGTTACCGCTTCGCTACTTTGCGTAATGCACCCATCCATGCGCATCGGCGATCAGAGAGGCTCACTCATGGCAGCCATCACCAAGATCGAAGCGTATGTCTTCACCGCGGAGGACGACGGAGGCGGAACGGACAGTTACGTCTATCTCGGCCTGGGTGGACGCGAGTTCGCGCTCGACACCTCGGCCGACGACTTCCAAAGGGGCGCCGCCCAGACCTTCGTCCTCGGCGACGGCGGCAATGTGCTCAACGCGACGACGAACGACCCGCGCCGACCGCAGCTCGACACGAGCGATCTCCATCTGTTCCCGGTCTATCTGCGCATCGAGCCCTCCGGCTCCGAACCCGACTGGTGTCTCGAGCGGGCCACCGTCACGGTCAACTCCGGCCAGAGCAGCCTCGCCGCCTACGACTACCTGTCCCTGGCGGGCACGGAGGCACACCAGAAGATCTGGCTCGGCACCAGCCACGGAAAGCTGCTGCACCTGAAGCGGATCTGAACCAGTCCCAGCCCAACTCCCCCCACAGGAAAGAGGTCTGACATGCAACGCGTCCTCGGCCGACTGGTCCTGGTCCTCGGCCTGCTCGCAGCACTGCTGGGCGGGGCGGCCGCCACCGCGACCACCGCGAGCGCGGCCGACCCCGCGTACCGCATCCTCAACAACGCGACCGGCGGCAGTCTGTTGCCCACCGGCTATGGCAACAACCACGCCGACGGCATCTACATCTGGACCTGGAGCCAGGCCCACACCCTGGGCGGCGACCAGTGGACCTTCGAGCCCGCCGGCGGCTACTATCTCATCCGCAACACGAAGACCGGCAAGTGCCTCAAGCCCGGCGGCCCGTACTACGGCAAGACGTACGTCACCCAGGGCACGTGCAACGACACATACGAGTTCCAGTGGTCCCTGGAGCAGAGGTTCTCCGACAACCAGTACAAGATCATCTCTCGCTCCGCGAAGCAGGTGATGACGCCCTACTACGGCAACGTGACCATCGAAGTCGTCGTCCTTGAGCCCAACAGCAACATCGCGAAGAACTGGTGGTCCATCGACCCCGTCTGACACGACCGCTGAACGGCGGCCGCCCCGCTCAATCCCGAGCGGGGCGGCCCATGCAGACACACTCTCCCGCCCTCCCCGAACTGCTCAGCTGCCTTGCCTCACCGAAGCCTCGATACGGGCAAGTTGGGCAGTGAGGCTGCCCAGCCAGTACTCGAGGTCGATCAGGACGGGCAGCGGCGGGCGGTCGGGCACATCAGGGGGCGCGCGATTCGCCGACAGGGCAGGCCGGCGTCGCGAGGGGTCCTCGTCGGCGCAGAGCGCGGCGACCCGGTCGGTGGTCAGGGCCAGCCGGTCGGCCGTCGTTCTGGCCGATGCGGCGGCGGCCGGGGGGACGGCGGGCGCAGGCAGATCGAAGCGGGGCAGCCAATGGACGCCGAGCAGGATGTGATTCGCCGCGATGAGCACGGCATGCCAGTCCACCGCGGCGGCCGAACCCACGCCCGGTTCGCTGCGGAGCTGCAGATACGCCGCCTCCGCCAGGCGCAGCCGGCGCAGGACCGGCAGCGTCGACGGCAGGGGTGCACCTCGCGGCGGAGTTGTGACAAGCACGCCGACCAACTGGGTGATCAGCGGGCCGCAGGAGTTCAGCAGTGCGGCCATGGTTCTTCGCACCTCGCGCCGGGCACCGGCCGGCCAGGCCACGAGACCGCACAGCAGGCCGATCACGCTGCCCGTGACCACATCCACGATCCGGTCCTCCGCCAACTGCCAGGAGGACGGCGCGATCTGGGCGAAGGCCGCCGACACCACCAGCGTGAACAGCGCCTGCGCCCAGGCGACTCCGAACAGCGGCCCCAGCGCGAACGCGGCCAGCATGGCGGGCGCGAGCAGCGCCGCGTACACATCGGTGTGGCGCCCGGCGAGGAGCAGCAACGTACCCGCCGCGACCGCCCCGACCAGAGTGCCCGCCAGCGCCGAACGCACGGCCGTCCACGTCTCCCCCGCGGTGGTACGTCCCAAGGTGAGCACCGCGAGCAGCACCCAGAAGCCGTGGGCGAGATCCAGTGAGCCCGCCACCAGCCGGGCCAAGCCCAGCCCCAGCGCGGTCCGGACGGCGTTCTGGAACACGACCGAACGCAGCGTCAAGTTTCCGGCCACCCGCCGCCACCACAGCACAGCGGCATTGACGTCGGCGTACCAGAACAACTCCCGCGGCGGGATCGGCGACGTGCGTCTGCCGTCGAGACCGACGCGAACGGCGGTCTCCAGGATGCGGGCCGACCCCGCCATGGCGAGGACCGCGGCCTGGCGGCGCAGCACCGGGACGGACGGCACGGCCTGATGCGGTCCGGTCGCCTGGGTGACCCGCAACGCCTGAAAGTCCCGTATCGCCACCTCCAAGCCGGGGGACGGGGGCTGCGGCCTGCCGGTGCTCAGGGCCGTCGCGGTGGCGCCGCAGACGGCCGCCACCCGGCCAAGGAGACGCGCCGAGGCGGCATCCGCGCCCGCGTCAGCGGCGGTACGAGCACCCGCGGCCGCGCCCACGGGCGGCGAGGTCTGGGCCAACCGCGCCAGCTGGTCCAGCAGCCTGCGGGCCGCGGTACCGGCCTGCGCCAGCGCCCGGTCCACTCGGCCCGCCCCGGCAGGCCGTTCGGCGGGCGCAAGCCGGGACAGCCGCAGCTGATGGCCACTCTCCCGCAGCCGGTCCGCCCAGCCGACGCCGGCTTCGGCAGGCTCCGCGCCCCCTGTTGCTCCATCGGGGGGCTCGGCGCCGGCTGCTGCCGCGGCGGCGCTGCCTGCGGTCGCGATGGTGCCCGCGAGGCTCTGCCGGTAGGAGGTGGTCGGCGGGGCGGGCAGCAGGAAGACCTCGCACGCGGCGAGCAGCAGCACGCCCAGGGTCAGGCCGGCCAGCCGCGACCCCAGAGCGCCCGGTTCGTAGGGCGGGAAGCAGGCCAGGATGTAGAAGAGCTGAAGGCCGGGCGCCGCTCCTGCAGGGCGTGGCCCTGCGACCGCCGCAAAGGTCAGAACGAATCCGACGACCAGCATTCCGGCAACCGCCGCCCAGGTGTGTGCGGCCAGCATCGTCCCCAGCGCGACCAGTCCCAGGCCGACCGGCAGCGCCCGCAGCATCACAGCGGCCCGTTGCCGGCCGGAGCCGGGGATGGGCGACAGTATCCCGAACGCCACCGGCCCGAACAGGGCGTACAGCGCCGTCGCCGGCTCATCCACGCCGTACACGAACGGATAGAACCCGGCGGAGGCCGCCGTCGTCACCCGCACGGCTCGGTGCACGATCGCCGTACGGTCCGGCCGGTGCGCAGCCGTCAGGCGGCGCCGGTGCGGTTTGGCGGTGCGTATGCCGGTCACCGCGAACGCCCGGCCGACGACGTGGCGCGCATGGGCACGTTCCTCTCGCGCGACGCCGTCTCGACGTCGCGAGTAGGTCGGGCGTGCGCCCTTGCCCCCATTGTCGGCTCGCCCTCGCCGGTCCGCAGCCCGGCCGGTCCGTCTCGCCGGTCCGCAGCCCGGCCGGTCCGTCGCCCGGCGGCGGCGGTCCGGATCGCGGGGCAGGCCGGGCCGGGGCCACCATGGCAAGAAGGGCACGGGCCCGGCGGCGGCACAGGGCGCCGGACCTGTGCGGAACGTGGGAGGTCGCATGTCTTCCGAGCGCGCCGCCCCGCTGATCTGGGACGCGATCGAGCGGTACTTCGCGCTGTTGCAGGCCCATGCGCCGGCCGAGCGGATGCGGGAGGCAATCCTCACCGACGACTTCCGCACCGGCTTCGTCGACGGGCTGATCCGGCAGGGCGAGCAGGGGCTGCGGTCCTTCCTGGAAGCCCGCGCCGAATTCTTCGACGACATCGTGGAGCAGATGTCCCCGCCCGAGCGGCTGCACAGCGGCCGCCGGCGCACCCACACCCGGCTGGAGTTCTTCCTGCGGCACCGTCTCGACGGATCAGCGGTGAGCGACACCTTCACCGGAAAGGCCTTCCACCTCTGGGAATTCGCCCCGCAGCACGCGCCCGAGCCGGCCGGAGCACCGCGTCACGCACCAGCAGACGACCGGAGAGCGGACCACGGGGCGGACGGGGGCTGGCGGGTCGCGGCACAGCTCGTCGAGGGCTTCGCCGCCCTCGACGAGAACGCCCGGCGGCTCTTCGCGAGGCCCGCCTCCGGCCTGCACATCGAAGAAGAACACTGACCGCCGGAGGACCACACGGTGCACACCCTGCTGCCTGTCGTTTTCGCGCTCGGCGCTGCGCTGAGCAACGCTGTCGCGACCGTGCTGCAGCGCCGGGCGGCCCTCAGCGTGCCACGCTCCGACGGCTTTCGCGCAAGGCTGATGCTCGATCTGCTGCGCCACCCCGTCTGGCTGGCCGGAATCCTCACCGTCATCGTCGCCGCCGTCTGCCAGGCAGTGGCACTGGCGACCGGGCCACTGACGATCGTTCAGCCCCTCTTCGTCCTCGAACTGCCGCTCACCCTGATCGTCGCCTCGCTGCTGATGCGCCGGCACCTCCCGCGCGCCGGCTGGCTGGCCGTGACCGGTGTGGTGGCGGGCCTCGCAGTCGCCCTCGCGGCCGCGTCCCCGGAGGGCAACCGCACCCATGTCCCGCTGGACCGCTGGCTCCCCGCGCTCGCGGTGTGCACGGGAGCGGTCGTCGTACTCGCCCTGGCCGCCCTCAAGCGCCCCGAGGGCCGGGCCCGCGCGGCCTGTCTGGGTACGGCCACCGCCATCAGTTACGCCCTTACGGCGGCGCTGATGAAGGCAGCCATGCACATCCTGGACGACGACGGGATCGCGGCCTTCTTCACCGCCTGGCAGACCTACGCCTTCGCGGCGTTCGGCGCAGGCGCGCTCTTTCTGCTGGAGAACGCCCTGCAGGCCGGTCCGCTGGTCGCTTCCCAGCCCGCGATCACGCTCGGCGACGCGACGGTGAGCATGGCCCTCGGCATCATCATCTACGAGGAACACGTCCGCTCCGGCTGGTGGTTGCTGCCGCAGCTGCTCGGCCTCGCCATGATCGCGACGGGCGTCCTCGTGCTCTCCCGAATCCCGCTCACCCAGTCCGTGGTCGCCGCCCCGGACGAGCCGGCGCAAGGAGCGGACATTCCCTGAGGCACCCCGACTGAAGGCGGGAAGCCGAGGTCAGCACGCTGTCTCGCGTCGAAATCCAGGGCCCGGCCGTCGAGCCGATATTCGCGCCCTGTCGCCAATACCCGATTGCACCTGATTTCTCGTCATTCCCTGGGCTGACACTGCCTCCTCCCCCGGTCGCGTCCCGGTACCCCTTCCAAGGATCCCGCCACCCGCAGGCAACGCGCCTTTCCTCCCACTCCTCTTCCGGCTCGGTAACCGACCTTGAGGAAGGGACGCATCGTGGGTACGAGCCATGCGAGACGCGCGGCACTGGCGATCACCGTGATCGGGGGCGTACTGGCGCCCGTGTCACCGGCGTTCGCCGCCGATCCGCCGCAGGTTGACCTCCGGGCGGATGTGAACCGGGACGGGCGGGTGGACATCACCGGCACGAGCGACACCGCCGGCGAGGACGGCTGGACCCTCCAGCGGGGCGCGGTCTTCCTCCCCAACATCGACGACGACACCAAGAGGTGCGCGACCACCGGCCCGGGTGGCAAGCCGCTGCCGGATGCCCGGCTCGCCGCCTGCAACGACGCGGCCGACACCGTGGTGAACGGCTCGGACGACGCAGCCGACCTGGCCCGGGTGCGTTCTGTGCCGATGGCTGATCTGCCCGCCACGGCCACGGGGGCGCTGAGCGTCGTGGCCGGAGCGAAGAACACCCGGGTCTTCGTCAAGCGCGCCGGCGGCTGGGCCTGGGTGACGGCCAAGACCCGCCTGTCCGCCGCCGAGCTCCGGGCCGGAGTGGAGTTCGGGGTCGAGGGCACCGATGTGATACGCGACAGTGCGCTCTGGGGCGGTCGCACCGTGATCCGCCTGACCGTGAACGCCGGCGGAAAGAGCACCTCGGACGACATCACCCTGCGGGTCGCCCCGCTGCTCACCCACCACCATCTGCAGAACGCACAGCAGTTGCTGGTCACCAGGGTGAAGGGGAAGGACGACTATGCGCGCCGGCAGCAGGCGTTCGTCAACGGCCTGGCCGCGGAGGTCAAGTCGGCCGGAATCGACAAGCCGCTGCAGACCCTCACCAAGTACGGGGACATCTGGGCCCAGGACTTCGTCGAGCCCGGCTATGTGAACATGGCCGGTCCCGGCGGGCGTCCGCAGGTGATGCGGGTGATGCTGCGGTCGGCGCAGGCGGACCGCGCGGCGGGCCGGGAGCTGTTCGAGAAGCTGCGCGGCAACGGCGTTGGTGTGGTGCAGGTGTCCGGGGTCCGTGACTCGGAGGAGTGGACACTCAACTCGATGGGGAACCTGGAGACCATCCCTCCGTACACCCACGGTGGCCGGTCCTTCCCGGCCGGCCGCATCATCATGGGCGAGCGCAAGGACAACGGCTCGAAGCCCGCCCAGGTGATGCGTACGCTGCTGAAGTCCCAGGGCCTCCAGGACCCGCTGCTGCTGGACACCTCGTGGCTGCATGTGGGCCATGTGGACGAGTTCGTACAGTTCCTCCCCGCGGACACACCGCGCGGCTGGAGGCTCGGGATAGCCGACCCCGAGCTTGGGCTGAGGCTGCTGCGCGATGCACAGTCGGCCGGACACGGCAGGACGCGGATGTTCTCGGTGCCGGGGAACAAGGACATGCCCGCGCCGAAGGAGACCATCGACCAGGCGCTCGCCTCGAAGTTCCTGGTGGCCGACAACACCATGGCCGCGAAGCGGATCGCGGCGAATCTGGAGGTGCTCAAGCGGGAGACGGGTGTGACCGACGCCGAGGTCGTGCGGGTGCCCGCGCTGTTCACGCGGGGTACGAACGACGGCGGGCGGGGTGACAGCATGCCGCGGCTGACGCGGATGGGCGCCGGCAACGCACCGGACGTGGTCCGCGAGCACGGGCAGCAGAAGGAGCTCGCGCGGCAGGGCGACCGTGGCACGGCAGCGGATGCGGTCATGACCAGTGCCTACGTCCCGGGCGCGGTCAACGGAATCCTGCTCGGCCGCAACCGCTACCTGGCCCCGCGGCAATGGGGCCCCGTCATCGGCGGCAAGGACATATTCACCTCGGCCGTGACGGCCGCGTACACGCAGGCGGGCCTGAAGGTGTCGTACCTCGACGACTGGCACACGTACCACCTCGGCATGGGCGAGGTGCACTGCGGTACCAACACGCTGCGCGACACGTCCGCCGCGTGGTGGAAGTCGTAAGCCGGTAGGGGTAACGGCCCGGACGCCCCGCGGCGTTCGGGCCGCTCGGCCCCGCAGGGCTCCGCGGCGTCGGGCCGCTCTGCCGTCAGGGCTCGCGCGGTGACAGGACGATTTCGCCCCAGACCTGCTTGCCGCCGCCGAGCGGTACCGAGCCGTACGACGTCGACACCGCCTCGACGAGCAGGATTCCCCGGCCACCGGTCGCCTCCCAGTCCATCCGCGCCGGTTTGACGGGCGCGCGCGGCGACATGTCGCTCACTGCCACCCGGATCCGCTCCCCGGCGAGTGTGAGGTCGAGGCGCACCGGGCCCTGGGTGTGCACCAGGGCATTGGTGACCAGTTCTGAGACGACCAGCAGGATCGCGTCGCGCTCCTGAGTCACGTGCCAGGAGCGCAGGGTGCGGGAGGTGAAACGGCGCGCGTGCGCGACGGCGTCGGGCAGCCTCCACACCGTCCAGCCGGCCCGGAGCGGCCGGACTCCGATCCCGTCGTAGCGCAGAAGCAGCAGGGCCACGTCGTCGTCGCGCCGGTTGGCGCCGCCGAGCAGGTCGTCGGCCATCCGCCCGGCGTCGGACGGGTCGGCGGTGGCGAGTACGTCGCACACGCGGTGCATGCCGTCGTCCAGGTGAAGGCTGGACGACTCAACCAGGCCGTCCGTCAGCAGGGCGAGAACGGCGCCCGGGGCCAGTGCGACCGCGGTCATCGGGAACTCCGCCTCCGCCAGCACGCCCAGCGGAGGTCCGCCCTCGAGGTCCACCTCGCCGGTACTGCCCTCCGGTTGGCGCAGCACCGGCGGCAGGTGTCCGGCGCGGACGCACCAGGCGTTGCCCTCCTCCATGTCTATGGCGACATAGCAGCAGGTGGCGAAGAGGTCGGTCTCCATGCTGACGAGCAGCCGGTTGGCGCGGGAGACGACGACGTCGGGCGGGTGGCCCTCGATGGCGTAGGCCCTGATCGCCGTGCGCATCTGGCCCATGATTGTCGCGGCACCGGCGTTGTGCCCCTGCACATCACCGACGACCAGCGCCACTTGGTTCTCGGAGAGCTGGATGACGTCGTACCAGTCGCCGCCGACCGCGAGTCCCACCGTCGCGGGCAGATAGCGGGCGACGGCCACCCCGCCGGACAGCCGTGGCAGCTTGCGTGGCAGCAGGCTGCGCTGGAGCATCGTGGCGAGCTCGTGTTCGGCGTCGAGCGCACGGGCGCGCACCAGGGCCTGTCCCACCAGGCCCGCCGTCGCGGTGAGCAGATACCGTTCTTCGGGGCCGAACGCGTGCGGCTCGTCCCATCCGACCAGGCATGCGCCGACCACCCGGCCCTCGGCCGGGAGCGGCAGTACGGCGAGACCGCCGGGGCCGATGCCCCTCAGGCCCGGTTCGAGGGTGGAGCCCGCCGTCCACAGGCTCGTGCGACCCTCGCGTACCGCGGCCTCCAGCGTCGGCAGGGCACGGGCGGGCGCATCGGGCCACTCGGAGCGCCATTCGGAACGCCAGAGCTCCGGCCAGGCATCGGGCTCCGGCGGGTCGAGGACCGTGACCACCAGCCGGTCGCCCTCGATTTCGGCGAGGGCCACCCGATCGGCTTCCAGCGGGCCGCGCAGGGCGGCGACCACAGCCCTGCTGACGTCCCGGACGGTCATCGCGCCGGCCAGCGCGACGGACAGTCGCTGCACCCTGGAGACCTCGCCGCCGCTGGGCCTCAGATGCGAGGCGTCGGCGACGACACCGAGCACCCGTTCCGGCTTGCCGCCGTCGGCCGGCAGCACCCGGCACCGCAGACGCAGCCAGCGCAGCTCGCCGGTGGGGCGGCGGATGCGGAACTCGAGTTCCCGGCTGCCGGAGGTCATATGGCCGGGGTCGACGATGGACAGGAGCGCGGGCAGGTCCTCGGGGACGGTGTGCGCCAGCAGCGTCTCCACCCGTCCGTCGAAGTCGTCCCGCGGGATGTCGACCAGGTTGAGCACCTTGCTGTCCGCGTCGATCTGCCCGGTGCCGAGGACCAGGGTGAACGAGCCGACGCAGAGGCGGTCCAGGGCGGGACCCAGGACCGGCCGTGGCCCCGTTCGGGCGGGGTGGGTGCTTGGTTCGCCGCCTGCTTCGAGCCATGCGGCGACCTGGTCGGCGTAGAGCTCCAGAAGGTGGCGCCGGTCGGCGTCGAAGCCCTCGCTGACGTCGTCCACGACGACCAGGCAGCCCAGCGGGCTGCCATTCGCTCCGAGCGGCAGTGCGCCCAGCGAGATGTCGGCGGGCAGGATCTCCGGCGGATTCTCTCCGTAGGCAGCGATTCCTCCCGCGTTCAGCCACAGGGGGTGACGGGCGCGGAAGGCGTCCACGACGGGAGCATGAGCGGAGAGGGGATAGCTGGGCGACAGCCCGTACAGGGCACCGGAACCTCCGGACGATTCCACCAGTTCCAGGCTGTCGTTCTTCTTGCCCAGCACATAGACAGCGGCCAGCACCGCCCCGCCGAAGACCCGTATCCGCTCTCTCACCGGCCGCAGCGCCCCTGTGGCCGGAGGCGAGCGCGGTGGGCCTGGATCGCGGGGCGCACCGGTGGGCCCGCTGGCGTCATCGCCGGACGTCTCATGTTCCCTCGCCTCCGACCGGTCTTCGCCGGGCGAGCAGCCCTCCGAGGAGGTATACCCAACCTCGACACGCGTCAGGGACCAGTCACTTCCAGCCTAGGGAACACGGGCGCCGCGTGCGGGCTTCTACGAGTGTTCCGCAGCTCCGGTCGCCCGAGTCCCGGGCGCACCACAGGGAAGGCGCCCTTCCGTGTGGCCGACCTTCGACGGGCGATGGCTTGTTCGACCGGCCGAAGCGCGACAACGTTGTCAAGCGGGAGATGCCGATCAGTAGAGCGGCAAACTCCCCGCGCCGTCAAGGGTGTTCGGGTTCGACTCGCCGGCATGGAGCACAGGGGGCGAGGGCGCCCTTACGGGAAGTGAGGGGTTTGCGGTACGGTCCCCTCCGGCTTGTTCGACCAGTCGTGCGCGGCCCTTCCGACAAGGCAGGACCGCCATGCAATTAAAGCTCCCGGCCGCCTTCGCGGCCGCGGCGCTGACCATGGGACTCACTGTGCCCGCGCTCGCCGCCCCGGCAGCTGCGGACACGCTCGTGCCCCTGGTCAGCGATCCGACCGCCTACGTCAATCCACTGATCGGCAGCAGAAACGGCGGCAACACCGTCCCCGGTGCCGTTCTCCCGCAGGGCATGCTCTCCTGGAGCCCCGAGAACACCCGCGGAGACGCCACCCGCACCGCCGCTCCGGGCGGCTATCAGTACGACGCCGCCCGCATCCGCGGCTTCAGCCTGACCCATATGTCCGGCACCGGCTGCGCCGGCGGCTCCGGTGACATCCCGTTCTTCCCGTACGCGGGCGAAGTCACGTCCTCGCCCGCCGCGGACACGAAGGACGCGGTGTACGCAGCCGACTTCAGCCATGCCGACGAGACAGCCGAACCCGGGCACTACAAGGTCGCGTTGAAGTCCGGCGTGACCGCCGATCTGACGGCCACCACCCGCACCGGCTCCGGTCGCTTCACCTTCCCCGAGGACAAGGCCGCCTCGCTCCTCATCCGCAGCGCCAACTCCGAGGTCGGCTCCACGGACGCGCAGGTCACCATCGACCCGCAGCGCCGCACCGTTTCCGGCTCGGTCACCAGCGGCAACTTCTGCGGCTATCTCGATCCCGAGGGGCGCCGCAGCTACTACACCCTCCACTTCACCGCCACCTTCGACCGCGCCTTCACCTCCCACGGCACCTGGCAGGACGGCGAGTTGAAGCCGGGCGCCACCACGGCCGACGGCGGCACGGGCGGCTTCGGCACCGACGGCCGACCCGTCGCGGGCAAGGGCTCGGGCGGGTACGTCCAGTTCGCGCAGGGAAAGAACCCGATCGGCGTAAAGGTGGCCGTCTCCTACGTCGACCAGAAGGGCGCCGAGGCCAATCTCGTGGCCGAGAACCCGCCGGCCCGCTCCTTCGACGACGTACGCCGGGCCGCGCACGACGCGTGGCGCCGTGAGCTCTCCGCCATCCGCATCGGCGGCGGCTCCGACAGCGACCGGACCACCTTCTACACCGCGCTCTACCACGCCCTGTTCCACCCCAACGTCATCAACGACGCCGACGGGCGCTACGCGGGCAGCGACGGCAAGGTCCACCGGGTGACAGGGCGTCAGAAGGCCCAGTACGGGACCTTCTCGGGCTGGGACGTGTACCGCTCGCAGCTTCAGCTGCTGACCCTGCTCAAGCCGAGGACCGGCTCCGACATCGCCCAGTCGCTGTACAACCTGGCCCGCCAGAACGGTGGCCTGTGGGACCGGTGGATCCACAACGCCGGTGGTACGCACGTCATGAACGGAGACCCCTCCCCCGCCGCCCTCGCCGGCATCCACGCCTTCGGCGGTGACGGCTTCGATCTCGAGGGGGCGCTGGACTCGCTGGTCAAGGCCGCGACCGTACCGACCGAGAAGGACCTCAGTCCGGCCGGAAAGCCCATCCTGTCGGTGGGGCAGCGGCCGTCCCTCGACAAATACCTGGCCCTCCACTACATGCCGTCCGTCTCCAACGCCTGGGGCGGCGCGGCCGAGACCCTGGAGATCTCCGGCGCGGACTTCGCCCTCTCCCAGCTCGCCACCGCCGCCGGACGGAAGCAGACGGCCCGGACCTTCGCCGAGCGCGCCCAGTGGTGGCAGAACAGCTTCAACGCCGCGGCCCACCCGAGCGGCGGATACATCGCCAACCGCAAGGCCGACGGCAGCTGGGTCACCGGCTTCACTCCGGCCACCGGCAACGGCTTTGTCGAGGGCTCCGCGGCCCAGTACACCTGGATGGTCCCGCACAACGCCGCGGGCCTGTTCGCGGCGATGGGCGGCAAGGACAAGGCGGTCGACCGCCTGGACTCCTTCTTCCACAACGCCGACGGCAGCTGGGCCTTCAGCGGCAGCGGCGGCGAGAAGTCCGAGCTGGACAACGAACCGTCCATCAATGTGCCCTATCTGTATGCGTACGCAGGGCAGCCGTACAAGACACAGGAGACCGTACGGGCCGCGATGCGCAAACTGTGGTCCACCGAACCTCAGGGCATCCCCGGCAACGACGACCTCGGCGCCATGTCGTCCTGGTACGTCTTCTCCGCGATGGGCATGTACCCGCAGGTCCCCTCGCGTGCTGAACTCGTCCTGTCCTCACCGCTGTTCCCCCGCATCGAGATCGAGCGCGGCAACCGCGACATCACCGTACGGGCTCCGGGCGCGGCCGCCGACGCGCCGTATGTCCAGTCGCTGAAGGTCAACGGCGCGGCGAGCGACAGGCCGTGGCTGCCCGCCTCCGTCGTCGCGCGTGGCGGGAGACTCGACTACATCCTCGGCAAGGAGCCCAATCGCTCCTGGGGATCGGCCACCGACGCCGCCCCGCCGTCGTTCCGCACCGGCGAGCAGCCGTACCAGATCGGCGTCGGACCGACCACGGGGACCATCGCGCCCGGCGGCTCACTGACCATCAAGGTCGCGGCGGTGCAGGTGAGTTCGGGCACCGGACCGGCAGTGGACTTCAAGGTCACCGCACCGACCGGCCTCACCGCCTCACCCGCGTCCGGCGCGGTCGGCCCCGACGGCACGGCCGAGATCAAACTGACGGCTGCAGAGCAGACGCCGGAAGGCTTCTACGATGCCGAGGTGGCCGTCACCAGCGACGGCGGCCTGTCCGTGAAGCAGCCGGTCACCCTCACCGTCGCGGAGCCCGGCAGCATGCTCGCCGCCTACAACAACGTCGGGGCCTGTGACGACGTGGGCGAGCACGACGAAGCCGACTACGACGGTGGCGGCTGGAGCTACTCGCGCCAGGCCCTTGCCGGGGCCGGACTCGCGCCGGGCACGAAAGCCGCCACCCAGGGCCTCGACTTCACCTGGCCCGCATCGCCGGTGGCCCGGCCCGACAACGCCTCGGCCACCGGCCAGACGATCGAGGTGGCCGGCACGCCGACCGCTCTCTCCTTCGTCGGCAGCGCGGTCAACGGCAACCAGGCGGCGACGGCGAAGGTGACGTATACCGACGGCAGTTCGGGCACCGCCGACCTCTCCTTCACCGACTGGACGGTCGGCGGCGGGGGCGGCACGGTCCAGTACGGAAACGAGACTGTCGCCAGGACCCCGTACCGCAATGTCAGCGGCGGCGACAAAGACGTGGTGGACGCCTATGTCTTCGCCACCAAGTCCTTCCACGCCCCGGCCGGCAAGACCATCAGGAGCGTGACGCTGCCGGACAACCAGAACATCCATGTGTTCACGGTGGCGCTGGGCTGACCGCCTGACCCGGTCCGGGGCGCTCCCGCCCCGTCGAGAGGGCGGATGACCGACGCGGCCTCATGCCTGAACCGCAGGCGCAGGCATGGGGCCGCTTCCGCCACTCAGCCAGTCGGCGACCGCTTCGGCGATCGGCTGCTCGGTCTGCAGCTGTACGAAGCCGAACTGACCGCCCTGGTTGCACTCCAGGAACCACCAGGTCCCCTGCGAGTCCTCCGCGAAGTCGAAAGCTCCGTAGGCGAGGCCGGCAAGCTTCTTGTAGGTGGCAACGGCACGCGCGATGCCGACGGGCACGTCGACGGGCTCCCACATGTGCCCGGTGTGTCCGAACCGTCCGTCCACCTGCCCCGGCTCGGAGACCTTCCGTGCCGCGAACGACTCGTCGCCGACACTGGTCAGCCGGATGTCGGCGCGCCTGTCGACGTACCGCTGCAGCAGAGTGGGACCGGCGGCAACGCCCGCGAAGTCCGCGTCCGGCGGCACGAGCGTGGTGGGCAGCACCATCGGCGGGTCGCTGGGCGGCTTGCCCGACACCGCCTTCACCACCACCTGCCGGTACTGCTCGGCGAACTGACGCGCGATCTGCGGATAGGTGGTGATGATCGTGGCGGGCACCGGGAAGCCGCTTCGGTGAGCCAGACGCAGCTGCCACGGCTTCAGACGCGCTCTCGCGGCCGCGCCGGGCTCGTTCATCCAGCGTGCCGCCGTGCAGTCCAGCATTCCGTACAGCGCCTGCTCACTCTCCGCGGACAGCCACTCCGACGGCTCGGCGGCGTGCGCCGCCGGCCGGCTCGGTCTTCGCATCCAGATCGACCGCAGACCGTCCATGCTCACCACACGCCCGCCCGTCGACAGATAGCCACGGAACTCACCGCGCACGTACTCGGCCGACAGGGCCCCCTCGCCAGGAAGGTCGCCGGGATCGAAACGCACCAGGGGCACGCCCCGTTCGTGCAGCACCGCCACCACCATGTCGGCGGTCACATCCTGCTCACAGGTCAGGATCAGCACGGTCATTGAGTGCGGCCGGTCAGTCGTCGAAGTGGGTCGCGGAACCAGCCGTCGATGTCGTGGTGCCCACTGCTGCCAGCAACGCCCTGTCCATGATGGCCGGGCGCCCGTCCGGCAGCACATTCAGCTGCAGCGTCGGGTCGTACGCGTACTCGTCCGTCACCGGTGACAGCTCGGCCGGGCGTGCGAAGTTCCACGCAAACGGTTTCATGCCCATCTCCCTCCCCTACGGGGCCGCTTGAGGTCCCGTCAGAGTCACATGGGTAACAGTACGTATGGAAAACGTAATGGTTTCATCACATACCGTCACAATGCGAAAAACTGTTCCTCAGCCAGACATCCGGCCCACCCAGCCATATGCCCGGCGAGGCGGCAAACCTCACGAACATGCCTGCGTGCGGGGCCAATTGATGTTCTGCGATGCCCTGCTGACACCCGAGAAGACGCCAGAACGAGCATTCTCGTGCACTGCAAGGAGGTGAGATGTATCACCACCTGACACTCAAGCCCCATCAGTCACAGCGCCAACATGCCAGGGGCAGATTCCGGGATCTGGTCCCGGGTGGCAAGGATCGGGTCAGCGTGACCGCCCGGCACTGCGTCTCGGCGGCGCCCGCATCACCGGCACACTGAACTTGCGCTTCGCCGAGACCGTCCAGATCGACGGCCGCTTCGTCCTCTCCCACTGCCGCAACGCCTGCAACGAGGAGCTGAAAAATGGCGCGAACGGCTCCGGGGGCGTTTCGTACACTGACGCCATGAGCCGACGACGACATTGATTCACCGCTGAAGGTCCGCAGGGAACGGGCTGCCGAGGGCCGCCGCCGGGACGAGCGCCCTCCGCCCCCGTCCGTTCCGTGCCGCAGAAGGACCTTCCATGCTCTTCCCCACCTCACGTGTGCCCGCACGAGCCGACGCGCCGTGCCGAAGGGTCCGGCGACTGGAGCGAAAACTCCTCGTTTACGCGGGCCTCGAGGACTTGATACTGCTCTACCCCGTCTACGCTGTGCTCTTCGCCGAGCACGGCCTGAGCACCGCCGAGATCTCCTCCTTGTTCGCCATCTGGTCCCTGACCGGCCTGCTGGTCGAGGTGCCCTCGGGCATCTGGGCTGATGCCGTGTCGCGCCGGGCGTTGCTGATCGCCGGGCCGCTGCTGTCGGCCGCTGGTTTCGCGCTGTGGGTCCTGCTGCCGTCGTACGCCGCGTTCGCCAGCGGATTCGTGCTCTGGGGCACCGGCGGCGCACTTCGATCCGGCGCCATGGAAGCGCTGGTCTACGAAGAACTCGACCGGCTCGGCGCCGCCTCCCGCTACATACGGCTCATGGGCCGCGCGGCAGCGGTGAGCATGGCCGCAACAGCCGTAGCCACCGCGGCCGCCGGCCCCGTGTTCGCCGTGGGCGGTTATGGCGCGCTGGGCGTGGCGAGCGTCGCGGCCTGCCTGCTGTGCGCTCTCACGGCAGCGGCACTGCCCGAGCATCGGGACGGCAGCCCCGGGGACCCTGCCGACGGGGCGGACAGACGCCGCGCCCGCTACGCCGGGACACTGACGGCCGGCCTCCGCGAAGTCCGCGGCAGCAGGTCGGTACGCAACGCCCTGGTCATGGCAGTCGTGTTGAGCACGGTGTGGGGCGCCCTGGACGAGTACATCCCGCTGCTGGCCACCGAGTTGGGGGCCTCCACGCAGGAGGTGCCGTTTCTCGTACTGGTCGTATGGGCGGGAGTGACCATGGGCAGCCTGCTGGCCGAACGTGCGGGAGCGTTGTCGGCCCGCGCGATGGCCGCCGTGGTGGCGACAGCCGGGGCGGTCATGGCGGCGGGCGCACTCTCGGGGACCACGGCCGGCTTTGCCCTGCTCGGGCTGGCGTTCCTGGTGTTCCAGATGGCCGACGTGGTTGCCGACGCGCGGCTGCAGTCGGCCATCACCGGGACCAGCCGGGCGACCGTGACCTCACTGGCCGGTCTCGGCACGGGTGTGGCGACGCTGATGATGTACGCGGCGTACGGCGCGGCCTCCCGGCACACCGGCCACGGGCTACTGTTCGCGCTGTTCGCCGTCCCGTATCTCGGTGTCGCGCTCGCGCTGGCGCGGCGGCCATCCGGACGCGCAGATGATCCGGCTGAAGCGGCTGAAGCGGCTGAGATCAACGTGAAGCGCCTGCAATGATGCACGCATGCGTGTGCTGTTGCCGGTTCCCGACCGCGATTTCGACGTCACCGAAGTGGCCGTGCCATGGCGGATGCTCACCGATGCCGGGCACCAGGTGGTGTTCGCCACGGAACACGCCGGAACACGGCCCGCCGCGGACCCGCGGCTGCTGACCGGAGTGCTCTTCGGGCAACTCGGCGCCGAGAAGGAACCCAAGGACTTCTACGCCGAACTCACCCGGTCCGAGGAGTTCACCGCGACCGTGTCGTGGGCGGATGTTGATGTGACGGGCTTCGACGGGCTGATCCTGCCCGGCGGGCACGCGCCGGGGATGCGGCAGTACCTCGGCTCACAGGTCCTGCACCGGCAGGTCGCACGGTTCTGGGCGCTGGAGCGGCCCGTCGGTGCGATCTGCCACGGCGTACTCGTACTGGCCCGGTCGCACGACACAGCCACGGGCCGCAGCGTGCTGGCGAACCGCCGTACGACCTGCCTGCCCAAGTACATGGAACGCTCGGCCTATCTGACCACCGCGTGGCGCCTCGGCCGCTACTACCGCACCTACCCGGCCTACGTCGAGGACGAGGTCAAAACCGCCCTCGCCGATCCGGGCAGTCAGTTCGAACGCGGCCCCAGAGTCCTCACCGCGCGCGGCACCGCGACCGACGACACGCATGCGTTGGTCGTCCAGGACCGCAACTACGTTTCCGCCCGCTGGCCGGGGGACGCCTACCTGTTCGGCCGCCGGTATCTGGAGCTCTTGGAGGCGTAAGCGCGAGCCGCGGGGCGGCCGCTGGGCTACGCCTTCACGCCGCCCGCAGTATGACGGGCGGCGTCCCAGCCGTGTTCGAGGAGGTCGAAGGCGGCGTCGACGGCCCGGTGCGGATCGTCAGCGGCGTGGGCAAGTCCGGGAGCTTCGAGTGCGAACCGGGCCAGCGCAGCGCAGCGCGGCTCGCTTGCCTCGGCGCCGATCTCGTGGGCGATGGCGTGGGCGAGGGCGTCCTGGTGGCGCGTCCACATGCGGTTGGCGTAGGCGCTCAGGGCGGGGGTGTTCCTGACGAGGTCGAGGAATGCGCTGAACCGGGCGTCAGAGTCTCCTGGGCTGATCCGTACGTGCTTGATGTGCTCGCGCAGAGCCTGCGGAATCGACTGGTCCGGTGTGCGGTCGCGCACAGCCGCGACGAGGGCGGCCTCCTGATCGGTGTCCTCGTCGAAGACCAGCGCCTCCTTGCTGGGGAAGTGCTTGAAGAGCGTGGTGGTGGAGACGTCGGCGGCTTCCGCGATGTCCCGGATGGACACCTGGTCGTAGCCGCGGTCGAGGAACAGGCGCAGGGCGGCGTCAGCGAGGGACTTGCGGGTGGCCGCCTTCTTGCGCTCCCGGCGCCCAATGGTCTGCGTCATGCCTGCATCCTACCCCAAGGTTGCTCGATTCAATAAGTTGACTCGTTGCACTTTTTTACTCGGTGTGCTTTTGTGTTCGTGGCGGTCGGTGAGGCGATGACACGGTGCCGCCTCCGCCTCCACCAACCTCTTCCGCACCCTCGGCGGATCCCTCGGGGTCGCCGTCTTCGGCTCATTGCTCACCGCCGCAACCGGCCCCGGTGCAAATGCTGCTGACGGGACGTCTCCCGCGCACCCCGCGCACCTTTCCCACGCCTACCAGGAGGCGGTCGCCACCGGCATCAGCCACATCTTCCTCAGTGCAGCCGTTGTCTGTGCCGCGGGATTCCTGGCCGCCCTGTTCATCAAGGAAGTACCGCTGCGGGGCGAGCCGGCCGGCCCCAAGCCCGCCGCGGGCCGGGCCGTGTCCCCCGCGGACGCGTAACCCGCGCCTCAGTCCCCCGCGGCGAGGACTGTCCGCCCCCGGCCGCCGCGGCGGTCCGGCAGTCCGAGCAACGTGAAGGTGCGGTCGGCCGCACCACCGCGTCGTACGACCAGGAGCGCGGCGAGAAGGACGGCGACCGGGACGCCGAGCCACCAGCCGAGCAGGTGCACCAGGACCGAGGCGGCCACGGCCGTGCCGAGTGCAACCCCGAAGACGGCGCCGAGCACGGCAGCAAGGATGCGGAAGCGGCCCGTCACGGCCCTGGTGCCACTCTCGCGCTGCCCGGACCGGATCCAGAGCGCCATGGACGCCAGCATCACCGGAACGAGCACGACCCCCATTCCGTAAAGCGTCAGGGCGACCGGCGACGTGAGCCAGTCACCCATGCGCGACAGGGCCTCCCCCACCGAGGGCTGCTCCGGCCACGCCGCGAAGGTCTCCCGGCCGGCGGAGAAGAACCGCTGGTAGCCGCGGCCGTCCCAGCCGTGGACAAGGATGAAGAACATGCCCGCGTATCCGATCCCGGCCTGCAGGAACGCCGCGTACACCCGGCCGGAGGCGATGAGCCGCTGAGCAACCCAGAAGCCGAGTACGCCCTGGCTGACATTCGTCGCGGCGAACAGTGCGACGAGCCAGGCGGGCAGTGCGCCGTGCCCGTCTGCGACCTGCATCGTCTCCCAGTCGGGAAAGCCCCACAGGAGCCATGCCCCGCTGGGCGCGAAGAGGATCGCGCAGTAGAGAACGGTGCCCATCAGGTAGGGGTTGGACCACCGGCCGTCGTGCCCGGTGCGGCCGGTGCGGCCGGTGCGGGCCGTGAGCTGCTGGGCGGCGGCGGTCGCGAAACTCGCGCCTATCCCGTAGGACCAGAAGACATCGACCTGGACCATCGTGCTCCCTTTCCGGAATGACACGTCATTCCGTTCTCGAGGCAGAAGAAATGAGCGGTCCTTGCGGGCCTGTGGTTCAGGGGGAACCGAGGCCGTCGAACATGAGCGTCTCCACCGTGCGGATCCACGGATCACGCATGGCTTCGGGATCCCGTGCGTGCAGCAGCCGCACCGCACCGGTGACGATCATTCCGTTCACGGCTAGGACGTGTTTTAGAACTGGGCTCCTGGCCACGCCTCATGCCGTGATGCTCTCGGTGTGGGGCGTGGGGATCTCTCAGATGGCCAGTGGGCAGTGCTGGAACCGTTGTTGCCGGTCGCGGGGGTGGGCAGACCTTCAGCGTGTCGGCGGAGGTTGATCGACGGGATCCGGTGGCGGGTGCGGACCGGTGCCCCGTGGCGGGATCTGCCTGTGGAGTACGGGCCGTGGCAGACGGTCTATGGGCTCTTTCGCCGCTGGCAGCGCGATGGTGTCTGGTCGGTGGTACTGACCGGGTTGCAGGCTCGGGCCGATGCCGCCGGGCTGATCACGTGGGAAGTGAACGTCGACTCCACGATCTGCCGGGCTCATCAGCATGCGGCCGGTGCCCGCCGGGACGGGCAAGCCCAGAAGGAACCGCCGGGCGGGATGGGGGCCGAGCCCGACGACCACGGCCTGGGCCGGTCCCGGGGTGGCTGGACCACCAAGATTCATCTGGCCTGTGAACAGGGCCAGCGGCCGTTATCGCTTCTGGTCACCGCCGGGCAGCGCGGTGACAGCCCACAGTTCGTGGCTGTCCTGGAAGCCATCCGGGTACCTCGGCTGGGGCTCGGGCGTCCCCGCAGTCGGCCGCTGCGGGTGCGGGGCGACAAGGCCTATTCCTCGCGCACCAACCGTGCCTATCTCCGTCGGCGCGGGATCCGCTGCACCATCCCGGAACCGGCCGACCAGGCAGGCCACCGCAAGCGCCGTGGGACGAATGGCGGGCGTCCCCCGGTCTTCGATCACGAGGATTACAAGGCCCGGCACGCGGTCGAATGCGGTATCAACCGGCTCAAGCGCAATCGGGCGGTGGCCATGCGGTTCGACAAGCTCGCCGTTCGCTTCGAGGCCACCGTCCATGTCGCCGCCATCAACGAATGGCTGTGACCTGCCGACGGTGTCGGCCCCGCATGCCATGCTGAACGGCGGTCACAGCCCAGCATGTTGAGGGGAGACAGTCCGATGGGGGCTCGGTACTACTGCGGCGACAGCGAGAACGGCGACCACTTCGACGACCCGTCCGAAGACGCACTGTTCATGCTGATCGACGACCTCAACGACACGGACAACACCTTCGTCGTCATCCAGCCCGACGAGGACGACCCGGCCTGGTTCGCCTCGGTCGCCGTCCTGGACGAAGGCGGTTACGAGGTCGTCCGCCGTGACACCACCCACCGCGAGCACGAGGTCACCACCGAAACCAGCATCGGCCGGATCGCGAGCAACCTCACCATCTGGATGGCCGCCCGCGACCTCTCCGGACGGCCAAACAGGCAGATCAGCGAGTTCTAAAACACGCCCTAGGCCCACGACATGGGCGTCGAGATCACGCCGCAGAAAGCCGCGGTCCTGTCCGTTGTGAATGAAGGCAGCGGTGTACCGCGCAGCCGCCTCCATGGCCCGGCCGGCCAGCTCCGGCTCGGCCCTGTCGATCGCGATGGCGTCGTAGAAGAGAATGCGGCACAGCGCCGGTTCCGCGACGACAAGGTCGAAGAGCTTGTGTCCGATGCGCCGGACCTGTTCCCGGTACTGCACCAGCGACTCGCAGGAGCCGGGGTCTTCGTCGGCGAGGGCATCCATGACCTGCCCCAGCGCGCGGGCGACCACGCTGCGCGCGATGTCCTCCTTGTTCTTGAAGTAGCGGTAGAAGGTGCCGTGCCCGGCACCGAGCTCGCGGGCGATGTCGGAGATGCCGGTCGCGTGGTAGCCACGCTCTGCGAACACCTTGCCCGCCGCGCGCAGTATCGCGTCCCGCTTGTCCACCACGCTCTGCGGCACGACCGGCTCCTCCCGCGACGGAATGACGTGTCATTCTGGAACTGGCCAGCAACTCACGTCAACGGCATGGCAGTTGGACTGATGGACCGCACTCCGCCTTCACCGTGGGGCTGTCGCCCGGCAGCGCACTGACCTGCGCGGAGCACTGCGGGTGAGAAAATCGGTAGCGGGGATTGATGCCCGCTGGAGGACTGTGGACCTGGAGAGCGTTACCGACGAGCTGTACGAGCTGCGGCCCAAGGACTTCACCGCCGCCCGCGACGAGCGCGCGGCCGCGGCCCGCAAGGCAGGTGACAGCGAACTCGCCCACCACATCAAAGACCTGCGCCGCCCGACGCTTTCGGCCTGGGCCGGCAACCTGCTCGTGCGTCGTCGGCCACAAGAGGCGCAGTCGCTGATCAGCCTCGGCAAAGGGCTGCGCCAGGCCCACCGGAATCTCGACGGCGAGCAGCTGCGTGAGCTCGGCCGCCGGCAGCATGCTCTGGTGGGCGCGCTGGCCCGCGAGGCCCGGCAGCTGGCACAAGCGGCAGGGCAGCCGATCAGCGACGAGGCGCAGTACGAGGTCGAAGCCACCCTGCATGCGGTGCTGGCCGACCCGCAGGCGGCCCGGGAATGGGCAACGGGGCACCTCGCCAGGCCGCTCAGCCCGCCCATCGGATTCACCGAGGCCGTGCAGACCGCCGTGCCGCAGCCGAAACCGCCGGCCCGGCCCGCGTCGGGCAGGAAGCAGGAGCCACGCCGCGAGCGGGAGCGGGAACAGGAACAGGAGCAGGAACAGCGCAGGAAGCTCGACCAGGCCCGCAAGGACGCAAGAGCCACCGAAGAAGAGGCGCACGCCCTGGAGGCGAAGAAGAAGCAGGCGGAGGCGGAGAAAGAGCAGGCCGAGCAAGCGCTGGAGGAGGCCGAGGAACGGGCCTCCGCACTTGCCCGGGAGCTGAAGGAGGCCCAGCAGCAGCGACAGGGTGCCCGTAACAGTGCGCGCGAAGCACGGGAGCGGGCCCAGGCGGCAGAACGTGCGGCTGGAACGGCGCGCCGCAAGGCGCAGCGGGCGGCCGAGACTGCCGAGCGTCTGGCGGCCGAGAGCTCGTGACAGGCGGCCGAGAGCCCGTGACAGAGGGCCGTGACACAGCCGGCCGAGGTACGCCACGGGGAACGGCGCGAGCCACCACCCGCTTCGGCGAAAGCCGCGCCCGGACCCGCTTCAGGGGCACACTCAAGGCACGTTGCCGTCCCTGACACCGAGGAGCACCGTGCCTGTCCCGATCATCATCGACTGCGACCCCGGACACGACGACGCCATCGCCATCATGCTCGCTGCGGGGGATCCGGCGATCGACCTGCTGGCGATCACCACGGTCGCAGGCAATCAGACGGTCGAGAAGACCACCTTGAACGCGCGCCGCGTCTGCACGGTAGCGGGAATCACCGGTGTTCCCATCGCGGCCGGATGCGCCAGGCCGCTCGTCCAGCCGCTGCTCGTCGCTGACGATGTCCATGGGGACTCCGGTCTCGACGGGCCGCAGTTCCCGGAGCCCACCGTCGATGTGGTCCCCGAGCACGCGATCGATCTCATGTACCGGATCCTGACCCGACATCCGGAACCCGTGACCCTCGTCCCGACGGCGCCGCTGACCAACATCGCCCTGCTTCTGACCCGCTACCCCGACAGTGCCGCGTACATCCGCGAGATCGTGCTCATGGGCGGCTCCACAGAACGCGGCAACAGGACCCCGGCCGCCGAGTTCAACATCCACGTCGACCCCGAGGCCGCGGACATCGTCCTCCGCAGCGGCGTACCGGTCACCATGTGCGGGCTCAATGTCACCCACCAAGCGCTTGCCACGCCCGACGTGCTGGCCCGCCTCGAAGGGCTCGGTACCGAACTCGGCCGAATCTGCGCCGAGTTGATGATGTTCTTCGCAGCCACATACCGGCGGCTGTGGGGCTTCGAGTCCCCGCCCCTGCACGACCCCGTCGCGGTGGCCCGGGTCATCGACCCGGCCATCGTGCACTGCGCCGACGCGAGTGTGGCGGTCGAACTGCGCGGAGAGCACACACGCGGGGCGACGGTGGTGGACCTGCACCGATATCTGGACCGGCCCGTGAACGCGCGCGTCGCGGTGGCGCTGGAGCGTGAGCTGTTCTGGGACCGGGTGATCGCGGCGGTCGAAGCGCTCGGGAAACGTACGGCGTGAGCTGGGGTTCGCGGCAGGTCCGTGGCAGATCCGCAGACGTAGCATGGCGACATGGAACAGCGAGTGCTGGGCAGGGCGGGCAAGAGCGTTTCCGTCGTGGGTCTGGGTACGTGGCAGCTGGGCGCCGACTGGGGTGAGGTGCGGGAAGCAGATGCCTTCGCGGTCCTCGATGCGGCCGTCGAGTCGGGCGTGACCTTCTTCGACACCGCCGACGTCTATGGCGATGGGCGCAGCGAGCAACTCATCGGCCGCTATCTCCAAAGCCACCCCGACGCCGATGTGTTCGTCGCCACGAAGATGGGGCGCCGAGCCGCTCAGCTGCCGGAGAGCTACGTCCTGGACAACTTCCGTGCCTGGACCGACCGTTCGCGCACCAATCTCGGCGTGGACACGCTCGACCTGGTGCAGCTGCACTGTCCTCCGACGCCCGTATTCGCATCCGATGCCGTGTTCGACGCGCTCGACACGCTCGTCGAGGAAAAGCGCATCGCCGCCTACGGCGTCAGCGTGGAAACGTGCGCCGAGGCACTGACGGCCATTGCCCGACCGGGAACCGCCGGCGTCCAGATCATTCTCAACCCCTTCCGGCGCAAGCCACTTGAAGAAGTGCTGCCGGCCGCACGGGCGGCGGGCGTCGGCATCATCGCCCGGGTGCCGCTGGCCTCCGGCCTCCTGTCCGGCAGGTATACGAAGGACACGGTGTTCGCGGCCGACGACCACCGCACGTACAACCGCCACGGGGAAGCGTTCGACCAGGGCGAAACCTTCTCCGGCGTCGACTACGAGACCGGTGTCGAAGCGGCGGCGGAGTTCTCCGCGCTCGCCCCCGAAGGCGCCACGCCGGCCCAGACCGCACTGCGCTGGATCCTCCAGCAGCAGGGCGTCACCAGCGTCATTCCCGGTGCCCGCTCGGTCGACCAGGCCCGTGCCAACGCCGCGGCCGCGTCGCTGCCCCGGCTCACCGAAGAGACTCTGGACGCGGTGCGTGAGCTGTACGACCGACGCATCCGCGGCCAGGTGCACCACCGCTGGTAGCCGCGGCGGGCGGCTCAGGTCGCAATTCGTCCCGTCAGCGTGATGATTGATGTGGGAGTCATCGCCGCATCGGGTCGTGAGCCGATACGGCCGGCTGCTCCAGAAAGGAGCGGCAGCCATGCCCACAACCGGTTCGAGGAGATCACCTGGAGCCGCCCTCGTGGCTTTGACGGCGGCGGTGATCGTGGCCATGTCCGGATGCGACGGCGGCGGTACGGCCCCATCGCCGGACGGGCATACTACGTCGTCGCGGGAAGCGGTCCCGCGTGCCCACGTCCTTGCTGTGAAGATCGACAACGTGGTGCCGGCCAGGCCGCAGACAGGCCTCGAGAAGGCGGACATCGTCTATGTGGAGCAGGTGGAGGCCGGTCTCAGCCGGATACTCGCCGTCTACTCCTCACAACTGCCCCCCGTCATCGGCCCCGTGCGCAGCGCCCGGGAGAGCGATCTGGAACTGCTTCGGCAGTTCGACCGGCCGACGCTCGCCTATTCCGGGTCACAGTCCAAGCTCGTGCCCCTCATCAAGAAGGCGCCGCTGAACGCGGTCCCTCACGGCAAGGCACCAAACGCGTACTTCCGCAGCGGTGACCGGGCGGCGCCGCACAATCTCTATCTGCGGCCCGAACGCGTACTGCGCTCCGTCCCCGGAACGAACGCCGCCGAGAGCATCGGGATCCGCTTCGGTCCCCCGCCTCCGGGAGGGGACCCGGCCACCGCTGAGAAGGTCAGCTACCCGGCGGCACGTTTCGCCTTCACCTGGTCCGCGGACAGGAAGCAGTGGCTGGTGACCATGGACGGCACCGCGGCACGCACGGCCGAGGGGAAGCCGCTGGGTGCGGCCACGGTCGTCCTGCAGTACGTCACCGTGCGGCCGTCGCGATTCCGCGACCGCTCGGGGAACACCACTCCGTACACCGAGACGGTGGGCGCCGGCGGAGCACTGGTCCTGCGCGACGGCAAGGCGTACGAGGCGGGGTGGTCGCGCAGAACGGCCCCGTCGGGAACCGCGTTCACCACGGCTGACGGAAAGCAGATGACATTCGCGCCCGGGCAGGTCTGGATCGTGTATGTACGACGGTGACGCCCCCTCCGCCCCCACTCTGTTCCGCCCCCACTCTGTGGGATCACCTGTCCCTCGTACGCCCCGACATGCGGGGCTCCACCTCGTCCCACTCCCGCGCCCACTGCTCGTACCGTCTGCGGTTCATCAGGTGAACGAAGCCCTTCCACGACACATAGACGATCCCCGTCACCAGGGCGCTGGTGACAATCGCCGTCAGCCAGCCGGCCACGGCCGCTTCCGAAGCGGTCTGCGGCGGCACCGTGGACACGACGCCGCCGGGGCTCACCCAGAGCGGAACCGGCGAAAGGACACTGGTCTCCACGTCCACCCGCACCAGCGCCGTTCGCACCGCGCCGTCGCGCTCGGTCCAGCGGACCGGTGTCGTCACGTTCTCGTCCCCACTGGCGGCTGCCTTGCGTACACCCGCATCACTGACCAGGTGTGCCTCCACGGCATAGGAGCCCGCGGAGGCGTGGACCTTGGCCATCTCGACCCGGTGGACCGCCTGCCCCACGCCGGTGGCCGCGGCCGGGACGGCCGCCAGCGACAGCAGCACCACGAGAGCGCCGACCCACCGCTGCACTCGGTCCGACGTACGACGTAGCGGGTTTCCGCGCGATGGCTTGCGCTCCGGCTCGGCATGCGTGCCCTGACCCCGGTCGGGCAGATCTGCAGTCATGGCCTGACCTCGCTCACTCGAAGGACCGAGCTGACATGGTTCGACGCGGCTGACGCCGGTTCGCCGGTACCCACGGTGTTAGTTCGTCCCACCTCCAGCATGAGCCCAGCGGGCCGAATTCACAGCCGCCCAGCCCCAATGCGACAGAGGCCTCACCGAGGGGTTGAATGGATGTATGAGCGTCCGGGCTCGGGTGGGACACCGGCGGAGGCGAGCACTGGCCGTAGGGCCTGTCCGGCCGATCTTGCCGGGCTCGCGTGCCCTGGCACGGCACCCAGCAGGTGCGGCCTCCCTGCTGCCGGACCCCCCTGCGCCACCACAGCGACCGAGCAGCGCCGCCGCTGCGCGCCGCACCTGACCGGTTCTGCCGCCCCGGCCATACTGGTAACCATGCGCGTGGCAGTGATGACAGCCGGCTCGCGAGGCGACGTGGCTCCCTACACCGGACTCGGCCACGGCCTGGCGCGGGCCGGGCACCAAGTCACCCTCGTCACTCACGCCCGATTCGCACCCATGGCGGAGGCCGCCGGTATGCGCTTCCATGCGCTGCCCGTCGACCCGCGCACAGAACTGGAATCCACAGCAGGGCGAGCCCTGCACCGCAGCACCACCGGCGCCGGGAAACTGGTCCGGGTGATCGCCATGGCGCGGGCGCTGGTCGGGCAGATGACCGACGACCTGCTTGAGGCCGCCCGGGCGAGCGATGTGCTGCTGCTGTCCGGCTCGGTGGGGCCACTCGGCCACGCCATCGCGGAGGGGCTCGGCCTGCCGAGTGTGGGCGTCTACCTCCAACCGGTCGCCGCCACCGGGGAGTTCGCGCCGCCTCTCACCGGCACCCGGTCGTTCGGACGGCCGGGGAACCGGCTGGCCGGGCGGGCCGTGAACGCCGCCGTCGACAGCGTCTTCGCCGACACCATCCGCACCCTGCGAGCCCGCCTCGGCCTGCCACGCGCCACAACCCGCGCCGCCCGCCGCGCCCGCGAGCAGCAGGACTGGCCCATCTTCCACGGCTTCAGCGAACTGGTGGTGCCCCGGCCCCCCGACTGGCGCCCCGGCCTAAAAGTCTCCGGCTACTGGTGGCCCCACGACCCTCCCCGGCCGCAACTCCCGCCGCGGCTGCGCGACTTCCTGGCCGCCGGGCCTCCCCCGGTCTTCGTCGGCCTGGGCAGCGCCACCGTGCCCGACGCCGAGCAGGTCAGCGAGAGTGTCGTGCGCGCCCTGCGCGCGGCTCGTCTGCGTGGCGTGATCCAGTCCGGCTGGAGCGGACTGCACGCCGACGGTGAGGACATGCTGACCATCGGCGAGATCCCGCACAGCATGCTGTTCCCCAGGATGGCAGCGGTGGTTCACCACGCGGGCGCGGGCACGACCGCGGCAGGCCTGCGGGCCGGCGTTCCCGCCGTCCCTGTCCCCATCCAGTTCGACGCGGCGTTCTGGGCGGCCCGCCTGACCGCACTCGGCGTCTCCCCCGGTCCCGTCCCGCTGCGCCGGCTGGCCGCGCCCGTCCTCGCCGCCGCCCTGCGCCGGGCCATCACGGATCCGTCGTACCGACACACCGCACACGCCCTGGCTGCCCGGATACAGGCGGAGGACGGCGTGAGCCCGGTCCTAGCGGCCGTGAACCGGCTTGCCGGGACGCAGGCCGGTTGACGCTTCCCCCTTCGGTCCCAACAACCACAACAGCGCCCTACGGAAGAGCCCGCCGCGGCGACGGCCCGGCTCGGAGCCGGGATCCGGGTCGCGACGGGCACTGCCCGTGGGGGCGTCTCGTCAGGCCGTGTGCAGAGTCAGGCCGTACCGGCCCAGGATTTCGTTGACCGGCTGGTACCAGGTCTCGCCTCCACCGCTGCAGTTGCCCCAGCCGCCGGAGGTCACTCCCTGAGCCTGGTCGCCGCTGATGAAGGAGCCGCCCGAGTCACCGGGCTCGGCGCACACGCTGGTCTTGGTCATCTGATGGACCGCGCCCTGGCTGTAGTTGACGGTCTCGTTCTTGGCCAGAACAGCGCCGCAGTGCCAGTGACTCGTGGAGCCGGAGCGACAGATCGAAGCGCCGACGGGGGCCTCGGCGGACCCGCGGACCAGCCGGTCGGGGACGGTGCCCCAGCCGAGGACCACGGGGACGGTCCACCAGCCGTTGCCGACGCTGACCCAGGCGTAGTCGTTGTCGGGGAAGGACGAGCCCTGGAACGAGCCGATGGCGGAGCCGTCCCAGCCGCGGACCGCCGCTCCCGGCCGGCCGCAATGCCCGGCCGTGACGAAGCCGCCGTACACGGAGAAGCCGATGGAGCACCGGACGTTGCCGGTGTAGTACGGGTCGCCGCCCACCGTGCCCGCGGCGAAGGTCTTCGGTGCCGCGGTTGTCTCCTTGACCTGGACCGGGCCGGCTTGCCGAGCCCTGGCCAGGAAGGCTTCGACATCGTTGTCACGATGCTCGGAGGCAACGACGTTCACCACGACCCGGTTGGCTTTCGGATCGACGTGCCAACTGCTGACGCCGGCGGGAGCGGAGAGTGCGTCGATCTTCTTCTTGACCGAGTCGAGCTGGTGCGCGCTGTAAGTGACCAGCCGCACCGAGGCACCCGTCGCGCGTACGGCGTCGGCCTTCTGCGTGCCCGCGAGGGCAACGGTCAGCTTTCCGCTGTCCGCGTCGAACCAGGCGCCTCCGTACGACGACCCGGCGGCACGCCGCGCTTTTCCGTCGATGGCCGTCGCCGTCTTTTCCGCCGCCAGACGCGCCTGAGCCTCGCTCTTTGTCAGGCCCAGGTCCTGCTGCATGGCGCTCAGCAGGCCGGCGGAGGCCTGCGGTTCGGGTGTGGGGGTAGGAGTTGCGGCCGAGGCCGGGGCGAACCCTCCGGCCGCCCACGTACCCAGGAGGAGAAGTGCGGATATACCGCTGCGCATGGCTGTTGTGCGTCTCAAGGCTTTGACCCTTCGGTTGTTCCAGCTTCGTGGGGGTGGAACAGCAAGGAGTGAAAGCGCTCTCAGGGAGCACCCGGCCCGGAGCGTAGCCGAGGAGCGCAAGCAGGTCCATACCAGTTCTCCGCCAACACGCCTTCGTTGCAAGGTGGTTGGCGGTCTTCACCGTCTGCCCGGTCATGCTCAACGGAGTTCCCGTCGTACGGCTCGTACGGGCACGGGTAATTCGACATTGCCTTCCGCCCTTTCCGAGCACTAGAGTTGACGACGTGACTGCCGGGTCGGCCATGGGCCAAGAACGAGTTGGGCACCCGGCCTCGGCGTGAGTCCGAGGCGGGCGCGAGGCCCGCCTTTCCCTTTTCTTCCGCGCACTTCGCGCGATGCTTCCATGTGCACGGCGGTGTCATCTCCGCCGCCGATTTACGCGAGCCACTCAGAAACCGAGCGGGTCGGCGAATCGCCTGACCACGGCCGGTTATTCGGCACGCCCTCCTGCGTTACAGCCACCACGCCCGGGCCGCCCCGTGGTGAATTCATGCCGCCGCCGAGCGGTTCTTCGTCATGCCCGCGAGCGGCCCGCGGGACCGTCAATCCGAGCAGAAAGCAGCGAATGCCGAACGATTTCAACCAGCAGATCATCGAGGAGTTCCGCGCCAACGGCGGGAGGGTCGGCGGCTATTTCGAGGGAGCCCGGTTGCTCCTGCTGACCACCGTCGGAGCGCGGTCCGGCGCTCCGCACACGACACCCGTCGGCTACCTTCCCGACGGCGGCGAACGAGTCCTGGTGATCGCCTCGGCCGGTGGCGCGCCGAAGCATCCCGACTGGTACCACAACCTGGTGGCCAACCCTCGTGCCACCGTCGAGAACGGCGTCTTCACCTATGAAGCGACGGCCGTCGTCCTTGAAGGGGCCGAGCGCGACCGCGCCTTCGCCCGCGCGGTCGATACCGACCCCGGGTGGGCCGACTACCAGGCCAAGACGACGCGCGTCATCCCTGTGGTCGCCCTCCAGGTGATCCCGGGTCCCCCGCAGCCGAACGCGACATCGTGGGGTGCCGCGCTCAAGCTGATCCACGACGGGTTCCGGCGGGAACTCGCCCTGATCCGCAAGGAGATCACCGAGTCGGGCCCAGGGCTCGGCGCGCAGCTCCGGGTGAACTGCCTGACCCTCTGCCAAGGACTGCACAATCACCACACCGGTGAGGAGGCGGGGATGTTCCCGTTGCTCGCCGAGCGCCATCCCGCGCTCGCCCCGGCCCTGGACCGGCTCCGCGAGGAGCACGAGCGGATCGCCGCTCTCCTCGACGACCTGCAGAAGGTCATCTCCTCCGGCGCGGCGGATCCGCTGCTGGTCGTCGCCGAGGTCGAGCGGCTCGCGGTGGAGCTCGAGAGCCATCTGACGTACGAGGAGGAGCAGTTGATACCGATCCTCGACGCGCCGGCTGTCTGAGCCGCTTCGGGCGGTGCCGCTGCCGGTCCGCGCTCCCTGGCCCTACCCGGCCGGGGAGCGCGTGCCGGTGTGGCGGACGGCTCCGTAGCGGGCTACGGCGCTCCCCGTGCCACCACTCCGTGGGGTAGTTCACCAGCCCCACGGCCGTCAGGGCGGTCCCCAGGAACTCGCGATGGGCCCGGGGCCGGCCCGCAGCTGACCTGCGTACTCGTCGAAGTACCGCCGCTACAGCGACGGCGGCCGGTATCCCTCGACGAACAGCAGCCGCACACCCTGGGGAAGCAGCGTCTGGGCTTCGAGTAGTCGGCTGAGGACACCTCCTCGCAGCTGCGCGGAGGCGCCCTCGGGATCTTGTTTGCGTGCGTCGACCAGCAGGGATCCGGCACTGCGGGCGTCCACAAGGCGCTCACCGCACTCCCGGACGGGTATGGCGACGACCTTCGGGTCCACCATCAAAATGACCTCGTTCATGAAGAGAGATCATCTCTTGATTCGGCGCAAAGCGTACGGTGGAGTGCGTCCTCCCGGTCGTCCAAGGAGTGTCCGTCGTGACCTACGACATCGCCGCCGTCCGCGCACAGTTTCCTGCCCTCAAAGCGGGCTCCGCCCACTTCGACGGACCGGGCGGCTCACAGACGCCGCAGTCTGTCATCGAGGCCGTCACCGATGCGCTCGCGAACCCGCTGTCCAACCGGGGCAGCCGCACGCACGGGGAGCGCAACGCCGAGAGAATCGTCACGGGAGCCCGGCATGCCCTGGCCGACCTCCTCGGCGCGCAGCCGTCCGGGATCGTCTTCGGCCGCAGCGCCACACAGCTGGCGTACGACTTCTCCCGGACCCTCGCCAGAACCTGGGGGCCCGGTGACGAAATCGTCGTCACCAGCCTCGACCACGACGCCAATATCCGGCCCTGGATCCAGGCCGCAGCGAATGCGGGAGCCACCGTGCGGTGGGCCGAGTTCGACCCGGCAACGGGAGAGTTGACCCCCGGCCACATACGCGCCGTGCTCTCCGAGCGCACCCGCCTGGTCGCCGTGACCGCCGCCTCCAACCTCATCGGCACTCGCCCCGCCATCCCCGAGATCGCCCGGCTGGCGCATGAGACCGGTGCACTGCTCTACATCGACGGTGTGCACTACACCGCCCACGCCTGCGTCGACATCGACGCGCTCGGCGCGGACTTCTTCGCCTGCTCTCCCTACAAGTTCCTCGGCCCCCACCTCGGCGTCCTCGCCGGCCGTCCCGAACTGCTGGAAACTCTGCAGCCGGACAAGCTGCTGCCGTCGTCGAACGCGGTGCCCGAGCGTTTCGAGTTCGGCACTCTGCCTTATGAAATCCTCGCGGGCGCAGCGGCCGCCGTCGACTTCCTGGCCACGCTGGGCCCGCACCACGACGGCAGCCGCCGGGTACGACTGGTCTCCGCTTTCGCGGCGCTGGAAGGCCACGAGGACACCCTGCGGCTGCGCATCGAGCAGGGGTTGCGCGACTTCGAGGCGATCACAGTCCACTCACGGGCGCCCGAGCGGACCCCGACGCTGCTGCTGACCATCGAAGGCCGCAGCACGCTCGACGCCTACCACTACCTGGCCGACCGCGGAATCGACGCCCCATCGGGCTCCTTCTACGCCCTGGAGGCATCCCGCCGCCTCGGGCTGGGCGATGCGGGCGGACTGCGGGTGGGCCTGGCCCCGTACAACAACGCCGAGGACGTGGACCGTCTGCTTCAAGGATTGTCGGACTTCCTGCGCCGCCCGCGCCCGGCATCCGGCGCCCACTGAGCGGACCCTCGCAGGACAGCAACTTGAGCCGCGTCATGGCTCGTGAGCGCAGGCCGTGCCGCTCGCCGTGAGCACGTCCGAATGAGCCCGTCGGGTCAGGCCGTCACCCCGAGCGGCAACCCGACGTAGTTCTCCGCCAGTTCGGCGCAGGCGTGCGGCGAAGTGGCAATGCGGTCGAGCTGGGAGAGCTGCAGCTTCCTCTCGAAGGCGGTCTGCGCGGGGTCGGTGTGCAGCGTCGTCGTCATGAAGTACGAGAAGTGCTCGGCGCGCCACACCCGGCGCAGGCAGGTGTCGGAATAGGCGTCGAGAAGTGCGGCCGAGCCGGTGTCCCGCAGCTGGGCGAAGGCGCGGGCCAGCACGATCACGTCGGCGACCGCCAGGTTGAGGCCTTTGGCGCCGGTGGGCGGGACGATGTGCGCGGCGTCCCCGGCCAGGAACATCCTGCCGTGGCGCATGGGCTCGGTGACCGAACTGCGCATCGGCAGCACGGACTTGGCGGTGACGGCGCTGCGGTTCAGCCGCCATCCGGGATCCGCGTCGATGGCGAAGCGGGCGTCCAGCTCGTCCCAGATCCGCTCGTCCGGCCAGTCGGCCGGGTCGGTGCCGTTGGGCACCTGCAGATAGAGCCGGCTGATCTGCGGGGAGCGCATGCTGGCCAGCGCGAAGCCGCGCTCGGAGTGGGCGTAGATCAACTCCTCGTACCCGGGCGGGGCTTCGGCGAGGATTCCGAGCCAGGAGTACGGGTAGGTGCGCTCGTACGTCCTGCGCACACTGGCGGGCACCGCGCTTCGGGACACCCCGTGGAAGCCGTCGCAGCCGACCACGTAATCGCAGTTCAGGGTCTGCTCGCGGCCTTCGTGTACGTAGCGGATGACCGGGCTCTCGGTGTCGGCGCCCTCAACCGCACGCACCTCTGCGTCGAACAGCAGCGGCCCACCGTCGGCGAGTTGCAGGGCGATCAGGTCCTTGACCACCTCGGTCTGTGCATACACCCACACCCGGCGGCCGCCGGTCAGGGCGGGGAAGTCGACGCGATGCGCGCGGCGGTCGAAGCGCAGCTCGATGCCGTCATGGACCAGCCCCTCGCGATCCAGACGCGCACCGGCACCGGCGGCCCGCAGGGCCTCCACTGTGGCCTGTTCCAGGATGCCGGCGCGCTGCCGCTGCTCGACGTAGGCCCGGTCGCGGCGCTCCAGAACCACACTGTCGATGCCGGCGTTGCCCAGCAGACGGGCCAGCAGCAGACCGGAGGGACCGCCCCCGATGATCCCGACGGTGGTGTGCATCAGTTCTCCTCAGCGCCGAGGGTGGGCTGAGTGTACGCCCTGGCCGACGAGGAGCTGGAAGAGGGCCTGCGCTCGATCGCCATACCGGTCCACGACCGCAACGGGGCTGTCGTGGCCGCCGTCAACGTCGCGATGCACAGCAGCCTCGCAGCGTCGAGGAGTGCGTCAGCGACGTACTTCCCGAGCTTCGGGCCGCGGCCGTGGGCATCGAGGCCGACCTGCACATCACCGGTCGGTTCACCCGCGTACCGCCCGTCTGCCCTTCGTCCGACCCGGCAGCTCACGCCTGTGCAGCAGGAGGTGCGGCGGACAGCGGGCTCGGAACCTGTCGCGCCCGAAACCAGTCGCGCCGCCGCGCTGGCTGACTCGCCGCGTCCCTGCCACGATGGACTCCAGGAAGTCCGCCCACAGGACGGAGCCGCCCGATGCTCCTGGGTACGTGGAACCTCGAGAACCTCTACCGGCCGGGCGGCGAGTTCGGCCCGAGCGACAAGGCCTCGTACGAGGCGAAACTCGTTTCGCTCGCCGCGACCATTTCCGCACTCGAGCCCGGCCTCCTGGGCATACAGGAAGTCGGCGACCCCGAAGCTCTGGACGACCTCACCTCGCTGCTCAGCGGCACCTGGCACACGGCGCTGTCAGAGCACGCGGACGGCCGGGGTATCCGCGTCGGCTTCCTCAGCCGCCATCCGCTCGATGTCCGCAGCGACACCAACTTCCTTGCCCCGCTGCTGCGGCCGGTGCAGAGCGACGACGACGGCGACCCGGCCCCCACCATGGGCCGCGGGGCGCTCGTGGTGCAGATCCGGCCCGAGCAGGGGCCCGAGCTCCACGTGGCCGTCTGTCACCTCAAGTCCAAGCTGCTCAGCTACCCCGGCAAGCGGTTCGCGCCGCGCGACGAGGACGAGCGCGCCCGCTACGGCGCCTACGCCCTCTTCCGCCGTGCCGCCGAGGCAACCACCGTGCGCGCTCTGGCCGACGGACTGATCGACGGAAAGGGCAAGCAGCGCGCGGTCGTGGTGCTGGGCGACATGAACGACGAGGCGGGTGCCGCCACCACGCAGATTCTGCACGGACCACCGGGATCCGAGATCGGCACAACCGGGTTCGAGCGCGAGGACAACGGTGATCACTGGCGGCTCTGGAACATCGCCCCACTCATCCCCGGCGACCGGCGCTACTCCCGAATCCACTCCGGGCACAAGGAGTTGATCGACCACATACTGATCAGCCACCGGCTGCTCAAGGACGTGGAGTCGGCGGGGACCGGCACCATCGGGGCCGCCGACCCGCCACCGCTGCCATCGGTCGCCGAATCGCCCACCGAGCGCCGCGACGCCCGCGGCTCCGACCACGCGCCGGTCTGGGTCCGGCTGCGCACCTGACGAGACACCACGCCCCGGAAAAGCGGAGGTAATGCGCCCGCTCCAGCGCACTCGGTAATGCCATGGGCTCGACCGCCGACCCGCCGGTCAACAGCAGGAGCCCGACACGGCCATGGCGCGACAGGCTGACTGTGGGTAAGTGATCAGTTTCACTCCGCACGAGAACCGCCTCGCGTTTTACGCCCGCCCCCGGCTGCCATGATCCCTACTGACGAGTAAATCAGTTGGCCGCGTACCGACCCAACGGGCGGCAGAATCAGGGGTGTTGGCGTGAGAATTGCCTTGACCAGGCGATTGGCTGCGGCGGCCGGAGCGGGGGTGCTCCTCGGCCAGTTGCTCGGTGGGACACCCGCCGCAGCACAGACCACCGCATTGCCGGGATCCGCGTACCCTCTTGTTCTCGACGTGGATCTGACGCCGAATCCGGTGTGCAGCGGTCCCGTACAGGGCCGGGTGGAGGTGTACGACCCGGCAGCGGCGAAGGCCGGTGCCACGGTCGAGTGGCGCGTGCGCGCCGGTCAGCAGCAGCTGGCCGACGGTCAGGTCGGCATGGATGCGTCCGTGGGGACGGCCGAGTTCGGCATCCCCTTCGACCAGGTGCCGGCGGCCGACACCGCCCTGCAGATCGAGGCGCGCCTGGCCGCTCCGTCTCCCGGCGAGGAGCCCGGCCGCTGGGGCAAGGTCTGGCGGGATACGGTCCGGCGGGGCTGCGACCCGGTGCGCGTGGCGTCCGTCGGCGACTCCGTCGTCTGGGGGCAGGGCCTGGACCACGACCAGAAGTTCCCTTACCTGACGGGCGAGTTGCTGGGCCGCGCCACCGGTCGGGGGCATCAGCACATGGACTACTCGATCTCCGGCGCGGTGCTCGACGCGCCCGGGCTTCCTGCAGGCAACAACGACGCGGCCTGCCTGGACAGGAGGGAGAAGCAGGACCCGGACGGCGACGGCGAGATGGAGTTCGGCGAGGTCACCCAGCAAATGCCGGATGTCTTCTGCCAGTTGGAGGCGGCGGGCGCGCAGGCACGTGCGGGCGGTTACGGTCTCGACCTCGTCGTGGTGAACGGGTGCATCAACGACATCGACCCCTTCTTCGGGATCGGCGTCGGCATCACTCCCGGCTCGAAGAACGTGCCCGAGGCCGTGCAGCGGGAATGCTCGGGCGTCGGCGCGGCACCTGAGAACCCGGCCAAGGACGTGCCGTACTTCAGCGGCGCGAAGGTCGGTTACGGCGGGCGCGGCATGCAGGCAGCGATCGAGAAAGCCCACTCCCTGCCCGGGCACCCGAAGGTGATCGTGGCCGACTTCTACTATGCGCTCAGCCGCCGAAGCGCCTCGGTCCCGGCGAGCAGATGCTCGACGCCCGGGCTCACCGGCGCACGGCTGAGCAGTTGCAAGGGCGCACTCGGGCAGGTGGCGGTGCGCTACGAGCAGTACACGCAGCTGGCCAACGACGCCTACCGCCAGGCAGCCGCCGCGGCCAACGAGGCTTCCACGGACGGCCCGTACGCGGTCGCTGCCGACGGCTTGTTCAGCCTGGACAGTGCCGTCCTCGCCCCGCACTCCAAGCTCTGGGACACTCCGGTCACCGACTCGGCGTTCCCGCTGCGCACGCGGGCCTGCCCGGAGCTGAGCGAGACTCCCGCGCAGTGCCTCACCGCCGCGGTGGCTCATCCGGACATCGAGGGCGCCCGCCAGTACGCCGACTCCTTCCTGCTCAATCCGCGCGTCCGCGAGTGGTTCGGGCTCCCGGCCGGCGGACCGCGGGCGAAGCTGACCGTCCCCACAGAGACCTCGGTCGGCAGCGAGGTGCCGCTGAGCGTGACGGTGGACGGCGAGCCACCGGCCGGTGGGTACACCTACCACTGGTACTTCGGCGACGGCACGGTGCAGGTGACGAGCGAACCGAACGTCACCCATGTCTACGACCGCGAAGGGCCCTATCTGCCCCGGCTGGTGCTGAGTTCCGCGGACGGCCGACAGGTCCTGACCGAGGCCACGCACGCCATCACCGCGAGCTGAGGCTCCCGGCGACAGGGGGCGGCTCGACGGTTCGAGCCGCCCCTCATTTCGTCGTATTGACGATAACAACTCTCCCCCTATATCGTCGATACGACGAAAAGGGGAGGCCGTCATGGCAGACATCACCAGGCGCTTCGGCTGGCGCCATCTCCGTTCCGCGCCCACCGCCCATGTGCGCCACCACCGGCGCGGACAACTGGTCCACGACGGGCCCGGGCTGAGCTTCTGGTTCCGTGCCCTGAGCGCCGCTCTGTGCGAAGTACCGGTCGACGACCGGGAGTTGGCCATGGCCTTTCACGCCCGTACGTCCGACTTCCAGGACGTCACCGTGCAGGCGACAGTGACGTACCGGATCAGCGATCCTGCCACTGCCGCCGCCCGCCTGGACTTCTCCGTCGACCCCGACACCGGCATCTGGCGCAGCGCCCCGCTGGAGCAGATCTCCACGCTGCTCACGGAGACCGCTCAGCAGCATGCCCTCGATGTGCTGGCCCGTACACCGCTGGCGTCAGCTCTGGTCGACGGCGTCGCATCGGTGCGGGAGCGGATCGGTCAGGGACTGGGTGCCGAGCCCCGGCTGCAGGCCACCGGGATCGCGGTGGTTGCGGTACGCGTCGTCGCGCTGCGGCCGGAGCCCGAGGTCGAGCGGGCGCTGCGCACCCCGGCGCGGGAGCAGATTCAGCAGGAGGCGGACCGGGCGACGTACGAACGACGCGCCGTGGCCGTCGAGCGGGAGCGGGCCATCGCCGAGAACGAGCTGGCCAGCCGGATCGAACTGGCCCGCCGTGAGGAGCAGTTGGTCGAGCAGCGCGGCACCAATGCGCGCCGCGAGGCGGAGGAGAACGCGGCGGCCGACGCCGTACGTGCACAGGCGGAGGCCGCACGCACGGTGCGGCTGGCGACGGCCGAAGCCGAAGCCGCACGCGAGGTCGGCGAGGCCCGGGCCCGGGCCCAGGCCGCCTGGCTGCGGGTGCACGCCGACGTCGACGCGGCGACCCTGCACGCCCTGACTGCCACCCGGCTCGCCGAGAACCTGCCCCGCATCGACAGCCTCACCGTCTCCCCCGACGTCCTCACCGGCCTGCTCGCCAAGCTCGGCCGGCCGGGCGGGGAGCAGGCGTGAGTCTCGCCCCACGGGCGGTCCTGGTACATCGCACCACGGAGTACGAGGAGTTGCTCGCCCGGCACGGTACGCACGGCCAGGCCGGGTTCTTCCTCTCCTCGCGCGGACGCGGCATCGAGGAGGTGGCCGAGCGCCACCACCGTGCGCGGCGGACGCTCGCGCAGGTGGCGGCGGCGGTTCCGCTGCAGTGGCGACAGGCGCGCGTCGAACGCAGGGACCTCGACCGCTTTCTGTTCGCCCCGGAGGACGTCGTGGTCGTGGTGGGAGCGGACGGGCTGGTGGCCAATGCGGCCAAGTATCTGTCCGGGCAGCCGGTGATCGGGATCGACACCGATCCCGGCCGCAACCCTGGCGTCCTGGTACGCCACCGGGTGGCCGACACGGCGAGCTTGCTTCCCGCGGCCGCATCGCCCCGGTGCGCGGCCGAGGAGCTGACGATGGTGGAGGCCGTCGCCGACGACACCCAGCGTCTGCTGGCCCTCAATGAGATCTATCTCGGTGCGTCCGGCCATCAGACCGCCCGCTACCGCATCGGGCAGGACGAGGAGGCGGCAGAGGCCCAGGCCTCGTCGGGCGTCCTGGTCGGCACCGGCACCGGCGCCACCGGGTGGCTGCGCTCCCTGTGGCAGGACCGCGGCAGCAAGCTGACGCTCCCGGGCCCCGCCGACCCGCGGCTCATCTGGTTCGTACGCGAGGCCTGGCCCTCCCCCGCGACCGGCACGTCGTTGGTGGCGGGCTCCCTGCAGAGGGACGAACAGCTCAGCCTCGTCGTCGAGTCCGACCGGCTGGTCGCCTTCGGCGACGGGATCGAGAGCGACGCGCTGGAACTCACCTGGGGACAGACGGTGCGGCTCGGCATCGCGGACACGACACTGCGGCTGCTCCTGTGAGGGGGCTGCCGGTCGTGCCGCGAGAGATTCCGCGGCTCTCGCCGGGAACGGGAGCCGTGGGACGTTTCAAAGTCGCGGCGCTTTAAGGTCGCGGCGTTTCAAGGTCACGACGTCACGGCGGGCGCTCTGCTCGACACAGCCGGGATGAGCGAATAGAGAAACCGGCGTCCAGACCGGCCCGTTCAGACCGACCCCTCCATACCAGCCTGTTCAGAATCGGACACGCACACCAGGCGGCCGAACGGTGGCGATTACCCCATAGCGCCGCCCGCAGCCGCCGAGGCGAACACTGCAGCAAGCCCCTTTCGCGGGCGCAGAGTTGGGCCGAGAAGCCCGGCAGGTGCGGCAGGGGCGGTGCACGTGGCCCGGCACCGGCCGGAAGTGTGTGCATGCGCCACCGTCCCGGATGGACGGGATACGCGTAGATCTCGTGGAACATGCGGCAGCGTCACCTCACCTCAGGCGGCAGGTCGTTCAATCCCATACGACCCTGAGCAGCACATACGGCGAGGGGAATTCCGGTTGCGGATCCGGGCGGCACCTCGGCGGGCGACCCAACCCTACTGACCTGTAGGTCGGTTGACGTGACTCCTGCAAACGATATGCGATCTTTGCCGCGCCGCGAGACGCGCAAGTCGGCCTGCCCACACATCCGTTCAGCACGACAGGCCGCTCACACGGGCACGCCCCTGACACCGCGATCCGGCGTACGCCGCCGCTGGACGCGCGTAGAGCGACCGAAAGGCGATCTTGTGGCACAGGCCATCCGGAGCCGAGGATTCCTAACGCACCGGTTGTCAGGACCATGACTGGTACTGGGAGGTACAGGTCCAGTCGTCGTCCCCGTCACCCGTGCTCTGAAAGGGCCCGCCCACCCAACGGGCCCCGGAACCCCCACCGGAGGATGTAGTGAACATCAAGCGCTTCTCCCCCCTCGGCGGCGTCGCAAGACGTGCGCGACTGATCGCAGTCGCGTCAGGTCTGCTGGCTGTCTCCGCGCTTGCCGCCCCGAGCGCCGTCGCCGAATCGGGCGACGGCGTACGGGCCACCACCGCGCAGCTCACCCAGGCGAGCGACGCAGTGCTCGGCGCGGACGTGCCCGGCACCGCCTGGTACACGGACAAGGCATCGGGCAAGATCGTCCTCACGGCCGACAGCAGCGTGTCGGCCGCCGAGATTGCCGAGATCAAGAAGGCCGCCGGCGCACGTGCCGGAGCCCTTGAAATCAAGCGCACGCAGGGCACGTTCAACAAGCTCATCGCCGGTGGCCAGGCCATCTACACCGGCGGCGGACGCTGCTCACTCGGCTTCAACGTCCGCAGCGGAAGCACGTACTACGCCCTTACCGCCGGCCACTGCACCAACATCGGCAGCACCTGGTACACCAACTCCTCGAACACCACGGTGCTCGGCTCCACGGCGGGCTCCAGCTTCCCGACCAACGACTACGGCATCATCCGGCACTCCAGTGCATCGGCCGCCGACGGCCGGGTCTACCTCTACAACGGCACGTACCGCGACATCACCGCCGCCGGCAACGCGACCGTCGGCCAGTCCGTACAGCGCAGCGGCAGCACCACCGGCGTGCACGGCGGCACGGTGACGGGCCTCAATGCGACGGTCAACTACGGCGACGGAGACATCGTCTACGGGCTGATCCAGACCAACGTGTGCGCGGAGCCCGGGGACAGCGGCGGCTCCCTGTTCTCCGGCAGCACCGCACTTGGCCTGACCTCCGGAGGCAGCGGCGACTGCACTTCGGGCGGCACCACGTTCTTCCAGCCCGTGACCGAGGCGCTGAGCGCCTACGGGGTGAGCATTTTCTAAGAGCACCGAACGGGACGGCGGTCCGCCCGCGGGCGGACCGCCGTTCTGTCCCCCTACTGGTCCAAGCCCTACTGGTCGAAGCCGGACTGATCCAGCCCGGACTGATCCAGCCCGGTCCGGTCCGGCCCGGTCCGGTCCAGTCCGGCGACGTCGGCGGCATACCGGAAGACGTCGACGAGCATCGGGAGGGTGAGAAGCCCGGTGAAGGTGTTGCGCTGGCTCGGGTGGTAGCAGCCGAGCAGGTGCAGCTCCCGTCCCGTTGCACCGTCCGCCAGCGTCACGTGCGCGCCGTGGCCGAACACCGGCCGGGGCCTGGGCAGTTGATACCCCGCCGCGCTGAGCACCGGGAGCAGCGCCTGCCAGCCGAAGGCTCCCAGTGCCACCACGGCGCGCAGGGAGGGGCTCAGCAGTTCCAGTTCTCTCGCCAGCCAGGGCCGACACGTGTCCCGCTCGCGCGGGGTCGGCCTGTTCTGCGGCGGCGCGCAGTGGACGGGCGCCGCGAGCCGGACGCCGCGCAACTCCAGCCCGTCACCGATATGGGTGCCGGTCGGCTGGGAAGCGAGGCCGACAGCGTGCAGCGCCTTGAAGAGGATGTCGCCCGAGGCGTCCCCGGTGAACATACGGCCGGTCCGGTTTCCGCCGTGCGCGGCGGGCGCAAGGCCGACCACGGCCAGCGAGGCGTCCGGCGGACCGAACCCCGGGACCGGCCTGCCCCAGTACTCCCAGTCCCGGAACGCCGCGCGTTTCGTGCGGGCGACCTCCTCCCGCCAGGCCACCAGCCTCGGGCACGCCCGGCACTCGGTCACGGCGAGGTCCAGCCCGGCGAGTCCCGCGCAGCCGGGAGCGCGGCGCGCGGGAAAGTCGCCATCCTCAGGATCAGGCCGCCGACCTGCGGATTCCTGCGTGTCCATGTCTCCACGCTAGACCGGGCTCCTCCGTCCCTTCCATCGCATTCGAAATGATTGCGGCGAGTTCTCGGCCCCCGCAGGGTTGACGCAATCAAGCCTGCGCCTTGGAGGGCGAATGACTCGCAGCAGTCCACACACCCGTAGGGGCGCCCGATGGGGCGCCCTCGTTTCGTTAGTGAGCCTGCTGGCCGGCTCATTTCTGGTCACGGTGGCAACGGCGCCCGCAGCCCGGGCGTACGGAACCATTCCGGGCCGTGAACACTCCAACATCACCAGAGCCGCGCTCGGCTGCCCACAGAGCGGCACCGACCGCGACTACTGCTTCGACACCAACTCGCTGACCGTGCTGGCCGGCGGTGGCGGGATCATTGAGAACCCGAACTTCTTCGGGGCGGTCGGCTGGCCCGACAACCCCCTCAAGCCGGGCGGCGCCGACGGCGACGAGGCTCACTGTGACAACGCCGACTACCTCGACCCTTCGTACAACACAGGCCGCGGCTATCCGCAGACGCGCGAGCGGGCGAGCACCGCGCTGCTGGCCTGCGTGAAGCACGCCCGTGAGGCGTTCAGCGCCGCTGTCGACGACGCCGACGATCTGCTGGACATCAACAACCGGCTGAAGACCGGGCCGGAGTTCGACCGGGCGAAGCGCCAGGTCCTCTACGACTGGGGCCGACTGCTTCATGCAGTACAGGACTTCTATTCGCACTCCAACTGGGCAGACATCGCCGCCCCGAATGTGCCCCTGGGGCCCGACAATCCGCCCGGGCTGAACATGACCACGCCGTCGCTGCTGTTCAACGCGCTCGCTCCCGAGCCCACCGCGGCTTCCATCCCGCGTGATCTCACGACCGGCTGCTACATGGTGCCGGGCGGCTGCCGCGGTCACGTCCGGCACGGCGCGCCCTTCAACGGCGACGACACGGGGCTGAACAAGGACGGCGGCAGGATCGACCCGAAGACTGGTCAGACCTCCAATCCCACCAAGTACCGGGGCAGGATCGGGCAGAACTTCCAGCAGTCCGTGCGCGCGGCCATCACCGACACCCGCCTCCAGTGGGTCGATCTGCGCCAGGGCCTGGAGAACCACTACACCGGTCCCGGCCAGGCATGGCTGATGGCGTGCGGGCTGCTGCGTGACAATCCGCAGGCCGACTGCCGCCCGGGCACCGCGAAAGCACCCGCCGCGAAGACGGCCGCCCCGAAGGCACCCGCCGCCACGGGCGGCGGCACGGCACGGGCGGCGAGGGCCGCGGCGTGCGGTGTCAGCTGGCAACAGCCGGGCGGCGCGAACACGACCGTCTTCATGCAGTACGTCAACTGCGGCTCGACCGCACAGGCCTTGGCACCCTTCGCCGTGGGCGCGGGCAGCGAGTCCCAGTACACGCTCGCCCGGGTGTGCCGGACCGTACAACCCGGAGCGGGAACGTCGTGGGTGATCGATCCCTCGTACTTCCCGCCCGAGAACACCAATGTGCAGACGGTGACCTACTGCTGGCCCCCCGCGCCCGGCGCGGCCACACGCTCGCAGACCATTGCTCCGAAGGCTGCCGCTGAGCGGGCCGGGACACCGTCCGCCCATACCGGGGGTGCCCGGCTTGGCTCAGGCCCCATGCAGCAGGGCACGGGAGGTAGCCGGCACTCTGCCGCCGTGCCGTGCGGCACCACCTGGGCCCAGCCCGGCGGTCCGGGCACGACCGTGACCGTCGACTACGGCAACTGCATGAGCGTGCCGACCCTGATCGCGCCGCTCGCCATCGGTGACGGGCCCGACGCACGGTACAGCTACACGGGCATCGCCCAGTACGTGCCCCCGGGCGGCCAGGCAGCGCAATTCCGTATCGACGCACCCCTGTTCCCGCCGGAGCCGACCAACCTTCAGTGGACCACGCGCGTCATGTAGAGCATCGCGTGCAGAGCGTGCCGAGTGCAGAGCTTCGTCGCACACAGGGGATGCGATGACGCATCGGCCTTCACGAACCCCCGTGGTTCGTGAAGGCCGACGGCGCGTGCCGATGGTCGCGGCGTGCACGGTTGTGGCGGGCCACCGCGTGGAAGGATCGCTTCGGCTCCCAGCGATAGGCGGAAGCGGGGTCGGTGTGGTCCCGCCTGATCACCTTCACCAGGCCGTACGAGGCCATGTCCAGGTCGAATCCGGCGATCGGCGAATGGGGCAGGTCGGTCGAGATGGGTTCATCGTGGACGCCTCGCACGAGACGTACGGGCGATCGGCTGCGGTGCGATCGATGCCGCGCTCGACTCCAGGCTCGATCGCGGGCCCGACTCCAGGGTCGATCGCGGGCTCGTGCTCCCGTGGCTCATTCACCGTGTCTCCCCTTGACCGACGCTCCGAGTGCTGGCGCTTCAGCACCAGGTTCCGGCCACGGGACAAGGACGGTTCATCGGCCATAAGTGCCATCGGGGAGCGACTTAGGCGCTGTTTCTCGGATCATGTGCGGAGCCAGATCAGGAGTGCTGCGAGTGTGACGGTGCCGAGGTAGATGTAGGCGCGTTTCTCGTAGCGGGTGGCGACGGCTCGGAAGCCCTTCAACCGGTTGATGGCGCGTTCGACGGTGTTGCGCTTCTTGTAGCGCTCGCTGTCGAAACCGGTGGGCCGGCCGCCTCGGGAACCGCGGTTGCGGCGGTGTTCTTGCTGGTCGAGACGTTCGGGGATGGTGTGCCGGATTCCACGTCGTCGCAGGTAACGACGGTTAATTCGGGACGTGTAGGCCTTGTCCGCCAGGACATGGTCGGGGCGGGTGCGGGGCCGCCCGACTCCGGTGCGAGGCACGGATACCTGCTCCAGCACGCGCTCGAGCTGAGGGCCGTCGCCGTAGTGTCCGGGTGTCAGGACGAGGGCGAGGGGTCGGCATCGTCCCTCCGCGGCGAGGTGGATTTTGGTCGTGAAGCCTCCGCGGGAGCGTCCCAGGCATTCGCCGATCTGACCACCTCCGCCAATCGGGCGGCCAGCTTCCGAAGCACCGGATCGGCCTGGTTCGTCCCCCGGACGGCCCCCTTTTGAACAACCGCGGCCGGCCGAGCCTTCCTTGCGCCGGCGGCGTGCTGGTGGGCCCGCACCGCTGTTGAGTCCACCGAGACGTCCCAGTCGATCCGGCCCGCGGCGTCCTCGGCGGCCTGGACCTTCGACAGCAGCATCTCCCACGTTCCATCCGCGGACCAGCGGCGATGCCGCTTATAGACCGTCTCCCACGGCCCGAACCGTTCCGGAAGATCCCGCCACTGAACACCCGTCCGCACCCGGTAGAGGACCCCGTTGATCACCCGACGGTGATCGCTCCACCGGCCCCCACGAGTACCACCACGAGGTAAGCACGAAGCCAGCCGATCCCATTCCGCATTTGTCAGATCCCCACGGCCCATACCCCGAGCCTGACCCCAACCCCCCGCTCACGTCCCGAGATCCGAGAAACAGTGCCTAAGTCGCTCCCCGATGGCACTGCGATCCGATCACCCTTCGGAAGGGCCGCCGTCCGGCTTGCGCACATCCGGCCCGGCGTCCCCCACGGGGGCATCGGCCGCCGCGGGATCCAGAATGCGCATCAGGAAGTTCCTGGTCCGCTCGTGCTGCGGATCGCCCACAACCTGCTCGGCCGGCCCCTGCTCGACGATCACTCCGCCGTCCATGAACACGACCCGGTCGGCGACCTCCCGCGCGAAACTCATCTCGTGCGTGACGACCATCATCGTCATGCCCTCGGCGGCCAGCAGCCGCATCACCGAGAGCACATCGCCCACCAGCTCGGGGTCGAGCGCCGAGGTCGGCTCGTCGAAAAGCATCACCTTGGGCCCCATCGACAGCGCCCGTGCAATCGCCACCCGCTGCTGCTGCCCGCCGGACAGCTGCGCCGGATAGGCATCCGCCTTGTCGGCAAGACCCACGCGGTCGAGGTTCTCCCGGGCCACGGCGGCGGCCTGTGCCTTGCCCCGGCCCAGCACGCGCCGCTGGGGCAGCGTGAGGTTCTCGGTCACGCTCACATGCGGGAAGAGGTTGAACTGCTGGAAGACCATGCCGATACGGCGGCGTACCGCGTCGATGTCCACGTCCAGGTCGGTGACTTCCGTACCGCCCACGAAGACCTGGCCGGAGGTGGGCTCCTCCAGCAGATTGACGCAGCGCAGCAGGGTCGACTTGCCCGACCCCGACGGTCCGATGACGCACACCACCTCGCCGCGGGCGATGTCCAGGTCGATGCCCCGCAGGACCTCGTTGTCCCCGAAGGACTTGTGCAGGCCCCGGATCTCGATCTCCGCGCGGTCCGCGCCCATGCTGTCCACCGTGTCCGTCTTCTGAGACATCACGTCCTCACCTGGCCTTCTCGGAGCGGGCCTCCAGGCGGCGCACCACGAAGCTCAGCGGCACGGTCACCAGGAGATAGCAGAGCCCCGCGACCAGGATCGGGGTCGAGTTGGCGGTCTGGCTGGCCAGGTCCCTGCCGAACTTGGTCAGCTCCCGTTCCTCCAGCGTGACACCGAGGAACAGCACCAGCGAGGAGTCCTTGAACAGCAGGACGAGCTCATTGGTCAGTGGCGGGATGACGATGCGGAACGCCTGCGGAATGATCACCGACACCATGGCCCGGCCGTGTGAGAAGCCGAGCGAACGGGCCGCCTCCATCTGTCCCTTGGGCACCGCCTGGATGCCCGCCCGGATCGTTTCCGCCATATAGGCCGCGGCGACCAGTCCAAGACCGAGCGCGACCTTGCCGTACGTACCACCGGGAATCTGGGTCCCGGGGAACGCCAGTGGCACCGCCACGCCCACGAAGATGAAGATCAGCAGGGCGGGCAGACCACGGAAGAGCTCGATGTAGACGGTGGCGACCCACCGGTAGGGAGCGACGGAGGAGAGCCGCATCAGCGCGATGATCAGACCGAGCACCAGGCCGAAGACGAAGCCGGAGAGGGTGTAGATCACCGTGTTGCGCAGCGCGGTCGTGATGATGTCCGGGAAGAGCTCCTTCGCCAGGTCCTTCTGCGCGAACTGGTTCTGGAGCCTGCCCCAGTCGGCCAGAAGGCCGACCGCGGCTATCGCCGCGACGAACACGGCGTACTGGATGCCCTGCGAGACACGGCGCCGCTGGCGCCTGGTCAGCCGAGAGGTCACGACGTGCCCTGGGGCAGCGGGCCGATCCACTGCTCGTAGAGCTTCTTGTACGTGCCGTCCGCGCGGGCGTCCGTGATCGCCTTGTTGATGGCGTCGAGGAGCTTCTTGTTGCCCTTCTTCACCGAGATGCCGTACTGCTCGCCGGTGTCGATGTTGTCACCGAGGACGAATTCGGCGGCGTTCGTCTTGTCCTTGAGCCAGCCCTGGACGACCGGGTAGTCGATGACGACGGCGTCGACCTGACCGGTGCGCAGCCCGTTGAGCACCGCGTCCGAGCTCTCGAACGCGACCGGGTTGAAGCCCTGGTCCTTGGCGTAGCTCTCGCCGGTGGTCTCCGCCTGGGCGCCCAGCTTCTTGTTCTTGGCCTTGACGTCCGCGAGGGACTTCACGCCGCTCTTCTTGGTCGCGAGCAGCGCCTGCGTGGCGTCGAAGTACGGGACGGAGAAGTCCACGTTCTTCTTGCGCTCATCCGTGATCGTCATGCCCGCGGCGGCCAGGTCGCACTCGCCGGAGTTGAGGAAGGCGCCGGTCTTGAAGTTCTCGAACGGGGTGTCCACGATCTTCTGCTCGACCTTGAGGTTCTTCGCCACAAGGTCGACCAGCGCCACGTCGAAACCGACGACCTTGCCGCCCTGCTCGAACTGGAACGGCGGGTACGGCAGATGGGTGCAGGTGGTCAGCTTGCCCTTGTGGACCACGGGGACGCCGCCCGCCGCTTCACCCGCACCGTCGTCTCCCGAGGAACAGCCCACGGCAAGGAACATCCCCGCCGCCACGGCTCCGGCTGCGGTGGCGCGGGCACGGATGCTGGTGCGGTTGCTGCGGTGTCCGCTGGCCGTCCAGAACACGGTTGACCTCCATCGATGTGCGGTTGCGGGCGATCGGCAGGCGCGACTGCCCGCGGAGATCGTAAGGCACCGGCGGCGCGGGATGACCCAGCTGTCCACGCGGCGTTCCACCTGATGAGACGGGAGGGTGTCCAGTTGCGACCGGACAAGACCGGGTGAACGGCGACGAACGGGGACGAGTGCGCCGGCGCGTGCGGCGGTCGGGTCACCGGCCGCCCGGGTTCGCGTCAGACGATCGGAATGGCCAGTTCGGGACGGTCCCACAGCACCGCGGGCGGATTAGCGCGCACGGTGCCGATCCGCTGCGCGCCCACGCTGAGGTAGAAGCCTTCGGCGGGCGGGTGTGAGACGACGCGCACGGCCTCGATCCCCGCATCGCGCGCCCCGCCGACCATGTGCTCGATGAGCAGGCGGCCGATGCCGAGTCCCTGGGCGGCATCGGCGACGAACAGCAGGTCGAGTTCCGGCGGGGACAGGATGAGGGCATAGAAGCCCAGAGGTATCCCGTCCTCGCCGACGGCGACGAAGACCGAGTGGGTCTCGAGGTAGTCGGGCCCCACCCGGTATCCGGCGATCATCGGGGCGTACGGGCCCTCATAGGCGCGAGAACGGCGCACCAGCCGGGTCAGCCGCTTCGCGTCGCGGGCGGTGGCTCGTCTGATCCCTACGGCCGCCCGGCTCCCTACGGCCGCCCGGCGCGCCCCGCCGCGGGCGTCCGTCATACGCGAAGTCATGGAGAGAGTATTACCTGTCGACGCAGCCGCGGCAGTTCACCAGCGGACCGGACAAAGGAGGGGACCCGATGATCAGCCCCCGCGTCATCGATCAGCGATTGGTCGAGGACACCTCGCCACGTCTGGTCTGGTACGCCTCGTACGGCTCCAACATGCACATCGGCCGGCTGATGCACTACATCACGGGCGGGCGGCCCCCCGGCGCCACGAGAACGTACCCGGGTTGTCGCGACAAGCGGCCGCCACAGGCGTCCGTCCCGGTGGAACTCCGCGGCCAGGTGTACTTCGCCACCGAGTCGGCCGTGTGGACCGGCGGGCGAGCCTTCTACGATCCGGACACCGACGGGCAGGCACTCGCCAGGGCGCACCTGGTCACTTCCGGACAGTTCTCGGACATCGCGGCGCAGGAGATGTACGCGGAGCCGGGCCGGGACCTCGACCTGACGGAAGTCCTGAGTGCCGGCCGGGCAGTGCTCGGAGAGGGGCGTTACGAGACGCTTGTCTGTCCGGGCGCGCTGGACGGGGTTCCGGTGCTCACCTTCACGGCTCCGTGGGCCATGGCCGATGTCGAGTGGAACACACCGTCGGCGCCCTACCTGAAGCACCTGTCCGCCGGCCTCCTGGAGGCGGGCGCCTGGAGTGTGTCCGACATTGTCGAGTATGTGGCGGCTTGCCCGGGTGCGGCCGGGCATTGGAGCACAGTGGAGATTGCCCGCCTCATCGAGTGACGCCGTGCACGGCGCCCGTTCCGTCGCGACCCGTCCCGGGATCCCCCTTGCCAACTATCTGCATGCATGCATATATTGCAGATGTGCAAGCTTCAGATCGGCGCAACCAACTGGAGGACCCCATGGACACCACAGCGGACGAGCACGAGGTCTCCGCCGTCATCGCCGACCTCGTCGAGGCCTGGCGTCGGCACGACGCCGACGCGTACGGCGAACTCTTCACCGCCGACGCCACGTACACCACCTTCGTCGGCACCCACTACCGCGGCCGCCGCGACATCGTCGAGAGCCACCGCACCCTGTTCTCCACCTTCCTCAAGGGCACCCGACTGGCCGACGAGATCGTCGACATCCGCTTCTACGGGCCCGACACCGCCGTGGTCACGGGATGGGGCGACACCTACAAGGGCAAGCAGCCGAAGAAGCTCGTCAAGGCGCAGACGTACACGATGGTCCGCGAGGCCGACGGGCGGTGGCGCATCGCCGCCTTCCACAACACCAAGGCCAGGCGGCTCATGGAGGGCATCTCCTTCAAGGTCGCCCCCGGGCTCGTACCGGCAGCCCGGAGGTAACCCCTACTGCGGGGTGCTTTGCTGACGGCGCCTCCACCCTGAGCCGTACGGAGAGTTGGCTCCGTGGAGTGATGCCGCACCTCCTGCGTGATTCCTAGGCTCGCCTCCATCAGGCCGTCGCCCGACGCCGGCCACCAGGAGAAGGAGACCTCCGGGATGACCCGAGTCCGTCATACCGCCATCGCCGCCGCGCTCGTGCTGTCGCTGGCCGGGACGGGTACGGCATTGGCCGCTCCGCAGCAGGGGCGCGCCGCCGCGCACGCCGCCGCGCCCATCGACGCCAAGGGCGTTCAGCTGGAACTGCCGCGCCCCACAGGACCGTACGCCGTCGGGCGCAACACACTGCACCTCGTCGACACCTCCCGCCGCGACCACTGGGTGCCCACAGCGGGTGCGCGGGAACTGATGGTGTCGATGTACTACCCGGCACGGCCCGGTACCGGCACGCCCTCCCCGTACATGACCACCAAGGAAGCCCGGCTGCTGCTGGAGTATCAGGACCTGGACAAGCTGATTCCGGCCGAGGTCCTCAGCGGCACCCGCACCCACTCGTCGCGCGGCGCGCGGCCCGCGCACGGCCGCTTCCCGCTCGTGGTGCTCTCCCCCGGCTTCACCGCGCCTCGTAGCACCATCACCGCTCTCGCCGAGGAACTGACCAGCCGCGGCTATGTCGTCGCCACCGTCGACCACGCCTACGAGGCCGTGGGTGTGACCTTTCCCGGTGGCCGGACGCTGCCCTGCACGGCCTGCGAGACCGCTCAGGGGACCGGCCAGATCGCCGACGGACGGGCGAAGGATCTCTCCTTCGTACTGGACCGGCTGACGGGACGTCACCCGGCCTGGCGGTATGCCCGCATGATCGACCCGAGGCGGATCGGCATGGGCGGTCACTCCATCGGCGGCGCGAGCACCGCGGCGACGATGGCGCTCGACAGGCGGATACGCGCCGGGGTGAACATGGACGGCGCCTTCGCGACCGCACCCACCGCCGCGGGCCTGGGCGGACGTCCCTTCATGATGCTCGGCACCGAGGCCGGGCACAGCCCCGGCAGCAAGGACACCACCTGGGACCGCGCCTGGAGCAATCTGGACGGCTGGAAGCGCTGGGTGACCGTCGCCGGTTCGGGCCACTTCGCCTTCACCGATCTGCCGGTGCTCGGTGCGCAGTTGGGACTGAGCGACCCGGAGGAGCCGCTGCCCGGGAAGCGTGCGGGTGAGATCACCCGTGACTATGTGGGTGCCTTCTACGACCTGCATCTGCGGGGCATCGCACAGCCCCTGCTCGACGGTCCGTCGCCGCAGAACCCGGAAGTGAAGCTGCACAACCCTTCCTAGCCGCGGCGCCCGGCCACACATGTGGTGTACGTGGCGGGAGTTGCGCTCTGGCGCGGGGCGGTGCGGGCGCGATGGAATGTGCGCGCGCTCCCCGCGTGATCGTCACTTCCCGGGCTCTGGAGGCACGATGGCGAGACCGACCGCGTTACGTACGGCACGGAGGCTGGGCGTCGGCGCCCTCGCTGCCTGCCTGATGACGGCGCTGCCCGCCCCCACGGCGCGGGCGAACGACCCCGCGCAGGCGACGGACCCCGCGTATGCCCAGGCCGCGGGGCTGAAGATCGTCGGCAATGAGACGCAGCCCGCCTTCTCGCGCGCCGACGCGGTGTTCCAGCAGGTGAACGTCGAGACGGCGACGGACAGCGACGGCGACGGGCGGCGCGACACCGTACGGATGCGGATTCTGCGTCCGAAGGAGACCGACACCGGACTGAAGGTCGCCACGATCATCGAGGCGAGCCCGTACTGGGCCGGGGGCAACGATGTGCCGAACCATGAGGTGGATCTGGACGAGGACGGCCTGCCGGCCGACAGGCTGAGCTCCGGCGACCGGCGGCCGCCCGGCCTCGTCGGTCCGGCCGTGCCGTTCTCCGGCTATACGGACAACTACTTTCTGCCGCGCGGCTATGCGGTCGCCCAGGTCGACAGCGTCGGCACGGGCGGTTCGACCGGCTGCCCGACATCCGGTGGCCGCAATGAGACGCTCGGCGCGAAGGCGGTCGTGGACTGGCTGAACGGCCGGGCCAGGGGCTGGGACCTGGAGGGCAGGCCCGTCGGCGCGGCCTGGTCGACCGGCAATGCGGCGATGATGGGGATCTCGTACAACGGGACGCTGCCGACTGCCGTGGCCACGACGGGCGTTGAGGGACTCAAGGCGATCGTGCCGATCTCCGGCATATCGTCCTGGTACGACTACTACCGGGCGAACGGCGGGGTCGTGGCCCCCGGCGGCTATCAGGGCGAGGACACCGACGTCCTCGCCAAGTACGTCTACAGCCGCACCGACCGGGAGATCTGCAAGCCCGTCCTTGACCGGCTGACGGCCGATCAGGACCGCACGACCGGTGACTGGAGCCGGTTCTGGGCGGAGCGCGACTATGTCAAGGACGTACGGAAGATCAGGGCCGGGGTCTTCGCCGTGCACGGCGGCAACGACTGGAATGTGAAGACCCAGCACTTCGGGCAGTTGTGGGAGGCCCTGAAGAAGTACGACGTGCCGCGCAAGCTGTGGCTGCATCAGGCGGGCCACACCAATCCCATGCCGCTGCGGATGGAGGAGTGGCTGCGACAGCTGCACCAGTGGTTCGACTACTGGCTGTACGACCTGGACAACGGCGCACTCGACGCGCCACGGGTCGATGTCGAACAGTCCGACTTCAGCTGGCGTCAGCAGTCCGAGTGGCCGGCGCGCGGCACCCGCGATGTGACACTGCGGCTGAACGAGGACGGCCTCGCGCCGCTGCCCGGCCGGCCGGTCAAGCAGTCGCTGACGGACGAAGGCCGCACGGTTACGGCGGAGCGGCTGGTGGCCGATCCGGACACGGCGAAGGCGAACCGGCTGGCGTACACGACGGGCCCGCTGCCCCGGGATCTGCGGGTCAACGGCGTGCCCGAGGTGTCGGTACGGGCTTCACTGGACGGGACGTCCCCGTATGTGACGGCGCTGCTCGTCGACTACGGCACGGACACGCGCGCGACGGCGGGCACGGTCGCGGACACCTCCAAGCTGATCTGCTACGGAGAGGGCATCCCCGAGGACACGGGCTGCACCTACCGGACAGTGCACCGCACCGAGACGGCCGACTTCAAGATTGTGTCGCGCGGCTGGCTGGACGCCCGTAACCGCAATTCGATCGCTCGGCAGGACAAGGTCGTGGAGGGCCGGGAGTACCGACTGGATTGGGCGATGCAGCCTCAGGACTACGTCTTCAAGAGGGGGCACCGGCTGGGCGTGGTGCTGATCTCGACGGACTACGACTACACGCTGCGGTATCCGGCAGGGACGCGGATGACGGTACGGGCCGGGGTCAGCACGGTCACGCTCCCGGTCGGGAGGCCCTTAAGTCCCTTACATCTCACCCGCGCACCGGGTAGCAGGCCAGGACGCGGCACCGCATCAGAATACTGAGCCCCTGGCCGGAATTGATTCTCGAACATCCGTCCTCTAGGTTAGGCGAGCCTAACCTAAGAGAGTCGGAGAGCAGTGTGCGCGCAATGGTCTACCGGGACGCCTGGGGGATCCCGCATCTGCGGGCCGGCAGTCCGGACGAACTCGCCTACGTCCAGGGGCGCAACGTCGCGGCGGACCGGGCCTGGCAGATCGAGGTCGAACGCACGGCTTCGGGACGGTACGCATCGTCCCGCTGGATCCCGCCGCCGACGTCGATCTGATCCACGGCTGGGTCACCGAGGAACGGGCCCGGTTCTGGGGCATGGCCGACCACACCCGCGAACAGGTCCTGGAGATATATGAGTATCTGGACTCGCTCACGACCCATCACGCCTTCCTGGTCCAACGGGACGGCGAACCGGTCGCGCTCCTCCAGACGTACGAACCGGACGCCGACCCGGTCGGCGAGTGCTACGAGGTGCAGCCCGGCGACTACGGCGTACACATCCTGATCGGTCCCGCGGACGGCCGTACGGAGCGGGGCTTCACCGGCGAAATCCTTCGCGTCCTCATCGCCTACGTGCTGGCCGACCCGGCGCACCGGCGGATCATCGTCGAGCCGGATGCCCGCAACCAGAAGGCCATCGAGCGCATGGTCCGTGCCGGGTTCGAGCTCGGACCGGAGATCGACAAGCCGGAGAAGCGGGCGCGGCTGGCGTTCTTCAGCCGCGAGCCGCAGGAGCGCCGCGGCTGAGCGCCCCGGGACGACGGGCTCGGGCTGAGCGACCCGGGCGGACCGGCCGGGCTGACCGGCTTGGCCCCGGATGCCGGCCCCGCCGGTCAGCGCGAGAGGCCGGCCGGTCAGCGCGAGAGGCCCGGCCGGTCGACCGGTCAGCTGTGCTGGTCGAGGAAGTCGGCGACCAGCTCGGCGAACTCGTCCGGCGTGGCGATCCGCGTGCCCAGCTGCTCCGCCCTCTCCCGCTTCGATCCGGCGTTCTCACCGGCGACGAGGAGCGACGTGCGCTTCGAGACACTGGAGGACGACTTGCCCCCGGCCCGCTCGACGAGTTCGTTCATCTGATTGCGGGACAGCTTCTCCAGCGCTCCGGTCATCGCGCCGGTCACCACGACCGTCATGCCGTCCAGCGGGCCCGCATCCGCATCAGCCGAGTCGTCGCTCTCTCCCGCTGCCCCCACTTCGGCCGGCGGGGTCGCACCGGGCTCGGTCATATTGACGCCCGCTGCCGTCAGCTTGTCGATGAGGGAGCCCAGTTCGGCGAGTTCGGCTACCACCAGTCTGGCCTTCTCCACACCGATGCCGTCGACCTGCTGAAGGGCTTCGGCGTCGGCCGCGCGTATGTGCTCCATCGTCGCGAAGTGGCGGGCGATGCGGCGCGACATCGAGCGGCCGGTGCCGCGTACGCCGAGCGCGCAGAAGACCCGGGACAGCGGCCGCGCCTTCGCCCCCTCGATGGCCGCGATCAGATTGTCGGTGCTCGTCTCCCCCATCCGCTCCAGGCCGAGGAGCTGTTCGCGGGTCAGCGTGAACAGATCGGCGAAGTCGCTGACGAGTCCCGCTTCGACCAGCTGGACGACGCGAGTCGCGCCGAGACCCTCGATGTCGAGCTGGTCGCGTCCGGCCGCGTACGAAACGGAGGCCACCAGCCGGCAGTCGCGTCCTCGCACACACCGCCAGCGCTGCTCCGAGGTGTCGATCTCCGAGCCGCACTGCGGGCATGCCTCGGGGAAGGCGATCGGCTGCTCCTCACCCGTGCGCAGATGGGCGACCGGCGCCTCGATGCGGGGGATGATGTCGCCCGCCTTGTAGACCATCACGCGATCACCGATGCGCAGGTCGCGTCGGGTGATGTCGGCGGGGTTGTGGAGGGTCGCATAGGTGACGGTCGATCCGTCGATCTCCACCGGCTCCAGCACGGCGCGGGGCGCGATGATGCCGGTGCGCCCCACGTTCCACTCCACGCCGAGGAGGGTGGTGACCTTCTCCACGGCGGGCAGCTTGTACGCGATCGCCCAGCGCGGCGCCCGCGAGCCGGACCCGGCCGCGGCCTGGTCGGCGGCGAGGTCCGCCTTGATGACGATGCCGTCGATACCGAACGCCAACTCCGGGCGCAGCGCGGCAATTTCATCGACACGGGCCTGTATCTCGTCGATGGTCGTCAGAGTGCGCGGCGCGACCGGGGTGGTCTCGGCGGTGTGCACGCCCAGCCCCGCGACGTAGGTCATGAGACTGCTGTGCGGCCACTGACGCAGTTGCTCGTCGAGCGCCGTGCCGGAGGCGGCCAGCGGCAGGGCGCCGTAGCCGAAGAACGTCATCTCGACCCGGTATTCGCGGTCCTTGGCGCGCAGCGTGCCCGCCGCGCCGTTGCGCGGGTTGGCGAAGGGGGCGCCGCCGTGCGCGGTGCGCACCGTGTTGGCCTGCTCGAACTGCTCGTTGGTCATCAGCACTTCGCCGCGCACCTCCAGCGTGACCGGCTCGGCGAGCCGGTCCGGCAGGCCCGTGATGGTGCCGATCGCGTGCGACACGTCCTCACCGGCGCTCCCGTCACCGCGGGTGATGAGCCGGGTGAGCCGGCCGTCCTCGTAGCGCGCGGCGATCGCGAGTCCGTCCAGCTTCGGCTCGACGCTCCACTGCTCGACCGTCCTGCCGATCCGGCGCTCCACCGAGGCGACCCACGCGTGCAGCTGCTCGCCGGAGAAGACGTTGTCCAGGGAGAGCATCGGCACCGTGTGCGGCACATCCCCGACGGCCGCTCCCCCGGCGACCTTCCCGGTCGGTGAAGCGGCCGACACCTCGTCCGGATGCGCCTGTTCGTACGCGGCGATCCCGCGCACCAGGCGGTCGTACGCATCGTCGTCGAGGGTGCTCTCGCCCGTCGCGTAGTAGGCAGCGGCGGCCTGTGTCGCGGTCTCGACCGCTTCGGCGTACGCGGCGGAGTCGGCGAGAGCCGCGGCAGCGGCATGCGCGGCAGTTGATGTCGTCATGGCTCTCATACTGGCGCCCACCACTGACAATGGCCCCGGCCCGCGTCCTTGCCCGGGCCGCCGCACCTGCCCAGCGCGTGGCTCCCGCTCTGCTCCGGCTTACTCCTCGCCGATCGGCGTGCCCTGGTGGAAGTACATCCGCCAGCCTTCCGAGGTCCAGCGCCAAAGCGAGCTCCGGCGCGCCCGGCGTCCGCCCGAGTCGGACACGTACGTCAACTGGACGAGGCCGGGAGCCAGCAGCTTCCCGACCAGTTCGCTGACCGCGGTGGTGGTCACCGGCTCGCCCGGAGCGGGCGTGATCGCGGCCAGAATCGTCTTGCGGTCCCAGCGCCGACCCGATGCCCCGAATTCGAAGAACTCCGGGTCCAGCAGCTCAAGGACCAGGTCGGGTGAGTCACGCACCGCGGGATCGAGGAGCCGCAGCTCCCTCTCGACGACGGCATCGACGGCCTGCTCCTCCTGGTCAGTCATGCCGGGAGCCTAACTCCCTGCGTCGGCGAGCCCGGGCAGACGTGCGCGGTCGACCTTCCCGCTCGCCGTGTGCGCCAGCCGCTCGGTGACGACGATCCTGGCCGGGATCAGATGGCGGGGGCTGCGCGGGCGCATGAAGGCCAGAATGTCGCCGGGCAGCTGGGCGGCATCGCTCCCGGGCGCGCCGACGACGTAGGCGACCAGGCTGGTCAGGCCGTCGAGGTTCTGACCGGTGACCGCCACGGCGGCCACGTGCGGGTGCTCCGAGATCAGTGCCTCGGCCTCGCCCGGATCCACCCGGATGCCCGCGACCTTGAGCTGATGGTCGGCGCGGCCCTCGTGGAGAAGGACGCCTCCGTCCAAGCGGCGCACCAGGTCTCCGGTACGGAAGAAGCGCACGGGTCCTGCCGGTGTGCCGAGGACGAGGAACTTCTCCGCGGTCGCGGTGGGCAGCCCCTGGTAGCCGAGGGCCACCGAGTCCCCGCCGATCAGCAACTCGCCGTCGCCACCCAGGCGTTCGACGACATGCGGCAGCGGGCCGCCGATCGGCACCCGCTCGCCGGCGAGGTCCGCCGCGGCGAGCGGCCCGTACAGGTCCACGGCGTGGGTGACCAGGGTCGTTTCGGTACAGCCGTAGGTGTTCACGAGCCGTACGTCCGCAGTGTCCAGGGCCCGCCAGTCGGCCAGCCGGGCGGGGTGGGCTGCCTCGCCGCCGATGACGACGATCCGCAGCGACGGGGGCAGTGACTGCCGCTCGCGGATCAGATGGCGTACCCATTCGTGCCAGTAGGCGGTGGGCAGATCCACGACGCTGATCCGTTGCCGGTCGATCACGTCGAGGAACCGGGCGAATGAGCCCGCGTGCGCCGCGTGATCGAAGACGAGCGCGGCGCCGGTGGTCAGCGCGGGCAGGATCTCCTCGAAGCAGGTGTCCCAGTTGAGGGACGCGAACTGGAGCACGCGGTCTCCGTCGTTGAGCCCGAGGAACTGCCCAAGGGAGCTCACGGCGGCGGCGATGGCGCGCCGCGGCGTCACGACCGGCTTGGGTGCTCCGGTGGAACCTGAGGTGAACAGGATGTAAGCCGGTTCGTCCGGTTCGCCGATGTCGGACGGCTGCCCCGCCGGGCTCGTGTCCCGGCCACTCGTGTCACAGCCGTCGCTCATGTTCCGGATGTCGATGGCAGGCACTCCGGACAGCAGCGTCGGCCCGTCGCCGGTGGCGATGACGACTCGGCAGCCCGCCGCGCGGGCCAGGGCATCGCGGCGCTCGGCGGGATACTGCGGGTCGATCGGGCAGTACGTCCCGCCCGCGGCGAGCACGCCCAGCAGCGCGACAACGGTGCTCGCCGTCCGGGTGGCCGCGACGGCGACCGTGCCGGGGCCGGGACCGAGCCGCGCAGCGACACCGGTGACCAGCGTGTCGAGGGTGCGGTAGTCCATCGCCGTCCCGTCGTGCACGATCGCCGTCCGGTCGGGATGCTGCCTGGCCGCCTGTCGGAAGGCATCGACGACATCGAGGGCCGTGGGGCCCGTGGGCGCTGTGGACATGGGTGTTGCTGCCTTTCCGGTGCGGGGTGAGGTGTGGCGTACGGACAGGGCCGCGACGTGAGGACGTCAGGCATGCACGGTGGCCACAGCACGCCGTTGTCGCGCCCACCACTCGCGCCCCTCGCTGCCGAGGGTCTGCACCGGGTCGTAGTAGTGATGGCGCCGCCCGAGCGCGAGGGGATCGTCCTGCTCCAGCGCGGTGCGGTAGTTCTTCGTCCAGGAGGAGATGCCGCGCTCCCGGTCGTACTCCTCGCTCTGGTGCACCCACCGCTTGCCGACGAAGGGCACATCGCAGACGAGCCGGGGCGTGGCGAAGCCGGGCAGATATCCCATGATCGCCTGCTGCAGGTCCTGGGCCTCGTGGAGGGCGAGCCGCCAGTGTTCCCCGTGCGGAATCAGGTCGCAGAGATAGAAGTAGTACGGCAGGACGCCCGCTCCGTCGAGGAGCGCGAAACACAGATCGAGCAGCTGTGTCGCCGAGTCGTTCACGCCGCGCAGCAGCACGCCCTGGTTGCGTACGTCGCGTACGCCGAGGTCGAGCATCGCCCTGGCCGCCTCGGCGTTGAGCGGGGTGACCTGCTGGGCGGCGTTGACATGCGTGTGGACGGCGAGGGCGACGCCCCGGTCGCGCGCGGTCTTCGCAAGCCGCTCGACGCAGCCGCGCGCCTCGCTCGTCAGCCAGTGCTGGGGCAGATCCATCAGCGCCTTCGACGCGAGCCGGATGTCCCGTACATGGTCGATGTCCAGAAGGGCCATCAGGAATTCTTCAAGCCTCGGCCAGGACACATTCGCGATATCGCCGCCCGACACCACGACATCGCGCACGGCAGGGGTTTCAGCGATATAGCGGAGCATCGCACTCAGCCGGTCCGGCTGCCGCGCCGAGAATTTCAGTTTCGTCACCTGCACAGTGGAATTCCCGACGAGATCCATGCGGGTGCAGTGCCCGCAGTACTGCGGGCAGGTGGAGACGAGTTCCGCCAGGACTTTCGTCGGATAGCGATGGGTGAGTCCTTCCACCGCCCACATGTCGGCCTCATGGAGGGAGTCACGAGAGGCGTACGGATGTGAGGGCCACTCGGGATCCCGGTCGAAGAAGACAGGCAGCATATGGCGGCGGACCGGGTCGGCATACATCCCATCGGCATCGGGGACTGCCCCCGGGACCATGGTGTTGAGCACATAGGGCGGCAGCAGCAGTGACATCGTGGCACGTTCCGCCTGGTCACGCTCGACGTCACGGTAGAAGGACTCCGGCAGCAACCCACCGTACACAGCGCGCAGTTGGCGCGTGTTCTTCACACAGTGCGCCCGCTGCCAGCGCGCATCCCGCCACTGCTGCGGGGTGACGTCCCGCCAGCCCGGGAGTCGTTTCCAGTCCGGTTCCACGAGTTCTCGGCGCATATAGGAATACGGCTGGTGCGGCATGATCATCCCCCTGCCCGGTTTCCCCTCTCCTGGGGGACGGGTATGAACGTAGCCCGGGGTGAGTGCTTCAACGCAGTCGCCATCGAGGATTTCCGGGGCAGTTTGCTGTCAATGGCAGCAACCGGACAGTGCGGCACGAATGTTGAGGCTGCCGGCTCTCTTCGATGCGGTGCTAGCGTGGCCCGTCGCAGGGAATTGCGCAGCGCCGCTCACGACCTCGCGGCCCCATTCCCTTTTCACTGTTTCGACAAGTCTCCAGGGGGCGGGCATGTCTGGTTCTGAGCTCGAAGGGTGGCCGGCGTCGACCGCGCAGACCGGGATCTGGTTCGCGCAGCAGCTCGCCCCGCAGAGTCCGGCCCATACGGTCGCCCACTTCGTGGAGATCCGCGGATCGCTCGATCCTCTGCTGTTCGAGGTGGCGGTCCGTCAGGGCGTGTGCGAGACCGAGGCGATGAACGTGCGGTTCGTCGCGGACGGTGAGGGCGGTCTGTCCCAGCTCGTCGAGCCGCTGGAGTTCTGGCCCTTCCCGCAACTGGACCTGCGCACGGATGCCGATCCGCAGGCGGCCGCCGAGGCCTGGATGCGGGCTGATCTCGCAGTGCCGCTGGATCTGGTGAACGGCCCTGTGTTCTCCATGGCGCTGCTCAGGACCGGTCCCGACCGGTTCCTCTGGTACCAGCGCTGTCATCACATCGCGATGGACGGCTACGCGGGGACGCTGCTGACCAAGCGGGTCGCCGCGATCTACACCGCACAGGTGGACGGCACTTCGGCGGACGAGGGCACCTTCGGATCGCTGCGACTGCTGCTTGAGGAAGACGCGGCGTACCGAAGCTCGCAGAGCCACGCCGAGGACCGGCGCTACTGGGCCGAGCGGTTGGCAGGTCACCCCCGGGCCGTCGGCTTCCCCGGCACCGGCAGTGGCACCGGCACCGGCGAGGTCGGCGGTCTCGGCTTCATCCGGCAGAGCGTCGAGGTCGGCGCCGACCCGGCAGCCCGGCTGAAGCAACTCGCCGCTGCGGCCGGCACCAGTGTGGCGGGCATCCTGATCGCTTCACTCGCCGGAGTGCTCCAACGCTTCACCGACGCAGAAGAGTTGACGCTCGCGCTGCCCGTAACCGGCCGCACCAGCCGTGCCGCCCGGTCCATTCCCGGTATGGCGTCCAATGTGCTGCCGCTGCTTCTGTCGGCCGGTCCGCAGACAACCCAGCGGGAACTTGTCCGGCAGGTGACCCGCGAGGTACGCCAAGCGCTGCGGCACCAGCGCTACCGGTACGAGGAGATCCGCCACGACCTCGGGCTGACCGGCCGGCACGACCGGCTCACCGGACCGTCGATCAACATCATGATGTTCGACGGCGAGCAGGCGTTCGCCGGCCTGCCGTCCACTGTGCACAACCTCACCAACGGCCGCATCGACGACCTCGACATCATGGTCTACGGATCGGGGGGCCTGGTCACCCGTATCGACTTCAACGCCAGTCCCGAGCGGTACGGGCCCGACGATGTCACTGCCGTGCGGGAGGCATTCCTCTCCTGGCTGGACTCCGCCGCCACGCTCGGCCCCGACGCGCCGCTCGGCAGCCTGAAGGTGACGGGCGCGGACGAGCGGAACTGGGTTCCGCTGTCCGCTCCCCAGCCCGAGCCGGTGGCCATCTCCCAGGACGGGGCTGCGCAGCCCCGTGCGGAGGTCCGGCCGGGGGTTCCCGTACGCGGAGCGCGGGGCACGGGACGCGGGCCGCGGGGCCCGGAGGAGGAGATCCTGTGCGGACTGTGCACCGAGCTCCTGGGCGCGAAGCGGGTCACGCCCGACGACAACTTCTTCGATCTCGGCGGCCACTCGCTGCTCGCGATACGCCTGATCGGTCGGGTGCGTGCGGCCCTCGGCGTCGAGCTGGACATCCGGGATGTCTTCGAGGCACCGACGGTGGCCGCCCTCGCCGCGTTGGTATGTGACGCGCACGAGGCACGTCCGCGGCTGCGGGCGGCGGAACGCCCCGAGACCGTGCCACTGTCGGCCGCCCAGCGAAGGCTGTGGTTCCTCAGCCGGGGCGACGCCGAGCGGGCGACGTACAACATGCCCATGGCCCTGCGGATCAGCGGCGAACTGAACCGGGCGGCCCTCGCCGAAGCGCTGGCCGATGTGATCGCCCGCCATGAGAGCCTGCGTACGGTCTTCCCGGACGTCGAGGGCGAGCCCCGGCAGGAGATACGCGCCCGGGCCCGCCCCCGGTTCGCGATCTCGACGACCACCGAGGACGAGCTGACCGCGGTCCTGGCGGAACTCGCGGCGGTCGGCTTCGATCTGTCGGCAGACCTTCCCCTGCGCGCCCATCTGCTGGAGCTCTCGCCCACCGAACATGTGCTGCTGCTTGTCGTCCATCACATCGCGATGGACGGCTGGTCGGCGGCGCCGCTCGCCACCGATCTGGCTCGGGCGTTCGCGGCGCGGTGCAGGGGCACGGCGCCGACATGGGAGCCCCTGCCCGTGCAGTACGCCGACTACACGCTCTGGCAGCGGGAGCTACTCGGCGAAGAGGACGACCCCAGCAGCCTGGGCGCACGTCAACTCGCCTACTGGGCCGACTCGCTGGCGGGCCTGCCGCCCGAGCTGCGGCTGCCAGCCGACCGGCCGCGGCCCACCACGGCCAGTCACCGGGGAGCCGTCACCCCCCTGGAGATCGCCCCGGAGACCCATCGCCGCATCCAGGAGCTGGCCCACCGGAGCGGCACGAGCGTCTTCATGGTCGTACACGCGGCACTCTCGGCACTGCTGTCGCGCCTGGGTGCGGGAGACGACATCGCCATCGGGACCCCGGTCGCGGGACGCGCCGACGAAGCGCTCGACGATCTGGTCGGGTTCTTCGTCAACACGCTCGTGCTGCGAACCGATGTGTCAGGTGCGCCGACGTTCACCGAACTGCTCGAGCGCGTACGGGACATCGACCTCGCGGTGTACGCGCACCAGGATCTGCCCTTCGACCAGCTGGTGGAGGCGCTGAACCCGGAGCGCTCCCCCGGCCGCCACCCCCTCTTCCAGGTGATGCTCGCCCTGCAGAACAACACCGGCGTACGGGCCCACCTGCCCAATCTGGATGTGGTGTTCGAGCACGTCGCGCCGGGGTCCGCCAAGTTCGACCTTGCCTTCGAGCTCACCGAGCGGGTGGCGGAGGACGGAAGTCCGCAGGGGCTCAGCGGTTCGGTGGAGTACGCCCTGGATCTCTTCGACGAAGAGTCCGCCGTTGCGCTCGTACGCCGTCTGGAACGCTTCCTCGCCAACGCCGTCGCCGCGCCCGACACTCCTGTGCACGAGTTGGACATCCTCGATCGCTCCGAACGCCACCGCATCCTCCACCAGTGGAGCGGTGCCCCCCGCGAGGATCGGCCGGAGACGGTTCCGGAGCTGTTCCGTGCTCAGGTGGCGAAGACCCCGGACGCAACCGCGCTCCGCTTCGAGCGCGAGAACGTGAGCTACGCCGAGCTGAATTGCCGGACCAACCGGCTGGCGGCCGAACTGATCGGACGTGGCGTCGGTCCCGGCCAGGTGGTGGCTCTTCTGCTGCCCCGCTCGGTCGACTTGGTCGTGGCCCTGCTGGCCGCGGTGAAGGCAGGGGCGGCGTTTCTGCCCGTGGATCCGGCCCATCCAGCGGCCCGGATAGCCCAGCTGCTGGGCGACGCATCACCCACGCTCGTACTGACGGTGTCGGAGCAGGCGGCAGGCGTACCCGAGGCGCCCGCGGGGGTGCTGGTCCTGGACGCGCCCGACACGGTGGCGGCCGTGACCGCCCGCAGCGCCGACGATCCGGGCGACGCGCGGCGCGTACGCCCCTTGTCGCCGCTGGACACCGCCTACGTCATCTACACCTCAGGTTCCACCGGCCGCCCCAAGGGGGTGCTGGTCCCCCATGCGGGCATCGGCACCATGGCCCACTCTCTGGCGGCGCGGTCCGGGATCGACGCCGGCAGCAGACTCCTTCAATTCGCCTCGCCCTCCTTCGACGCGGCCGTGGCGGAGGTGATGATGTGTCTGCTGACGGGGGCGACCCTGGTCCTCGCGCCCGCGGAGCGGCTCATGCTCGGCCCGGCGCTCGTGGACCTGGTTCAGGAGCAGCGAATCACCCATCTGCTGCTGGTGCCGAGCGCGCTCGCCGCCCTGTCCGACGAGGACGAACTGCCCGGCGATGTCTCGCTGGTGCTCGCGGGTGAGGCGCTGTCACCGGAGCTCGCCGCACGCTTCTCGGACGGGCGGCGGCTCGTGAACGCGTACGGCCCGACCGAAGTGACCGTCTGCGCGACCACCAGCCTGCCCGGGTCCCCCGCCGTCCAGGGGGCGCCGCCGATCGGGCGGCCGCTGCCCGGCACGCGGGTGTATGTGCTGGATGCAGCTCTGCGGCCGGTGCCGGTCGGGGTGCCCGGCGAGTTGTACGTCGCGGGATCGGGGGTGGCTCGCGGCTATCGGGGCAGGCCGGGGCTGACGGCCCAGCGGTTTGTCGCGGACCCGTTCGGGGAGCCGGGGAGCCGGATGTACCGCACCGGCGACCTCGTGCGGTGGCAGCGCGGCGGGGACCTGGAATTCCTCGGACGCACGGATGAGCAGGTGAAGATCCGGGGCTTCCGCATCGAGCCGGGCGAGGTCGAGGCCGTGCTGGCCGGTCATCCGGCGGTGTCCCAGGTCGCCGTGCTCGTACGGGAGGACCGGCCGGGCGACAAGCGGCTGGTGGCGTACGCGGTCCCGGCGCGCAGCCGGGCGACGGACAGCACAGCAGCGATCGATGCGGAGCTGTTGCACGTCGCGCAGGGTCGCCTGCCGTCGTATCTGGTGCCCTCCGCCGTTGTGGTTCTCGAAGCGCTGCCGTTGCTGCCCAGCGGAAAACTCGACCGGCACAGCCTTCCCGCGCCGCAGGAGGGGTCGTCGAGCGACGGGCGTGCGCCGAGCACGCGCGAGGAGCGCGTCCTGTGCGCGCTGTTCACGGAGATCCTGGGTGTCGACGAGGTCGGTATCGACGACAGCTTCTTCGCTCTGGGCGGCCACTCGCTGCGGGCGATGCGGCTCATCGGCCGGATCCGTGCCGAGCTGGGGGCGGAACTCACCATCCGTACGCTCTTCGAGAACCCGACCGTGGCAGAGCTCGCGCCGCTGGTGACCGCACCGCCCGCCGTCACGAGGGTGCCCGTGCGGATGCGCGAGCGGCCCGAGCGGATACCTCTGTCGTCGGGCCAGCGGCGGCTGTGGTTCGTCAACCGGCTGGAGGGCGGAAGCGCCACCTACAACATGCCCATGGCGCTGAGGCTGAGCGGCACGCTGGACCGGGTGGCGCTGGAGCGGGCGCTGGGGGATGTGGTGGCGCGGCACGAGAGCCTGCGCACTCGCTTCCCCGACATGGACGGGGAGCCGTATCAGCAGATCCTGGCGCCGGAGCAGGCGGCGATCCGGCTGCCGGTATCGGCGGTCACCGAGGAGACGCTTGCCGACGCGCTGGAGGCGGCCGCGGGACGCGGGTTCGATCTGGCGGATCAACTGCCCGTGCGAACACAGCTGTTCGCAGTCTCGCCGACCGAGCATGTGCTCCTCATCGTGGTGCATCACATCGCCGGTGACGGCTGGTCGTACCGACCGTTCCTGGCAGATCTCGAGCGGGCGTTCGCGGCACGTTGCGAGGGTTCGCCGCCGGGGTGGGAGCCGCTGCCGGTGCAGTACGCCGACTACACACTCTGGCAACAGGATCTGGCACAGAATGTGACAGATCATCATCTTGCCCACTGGGCCGAAGCGTTGGACGGACTGCCGCCGGAACTGCGGCTACCCGCCGACCGGCCGCGGCCGGCCGTGGCCTCCTACCGGGGAGCCGTCACCCCGCTGACCGTCGACGCCGCCACGCATCAGCGTATCCATGATGTCGCTCACCGGACCGGCGCCAGCGTCTTCATGGTCGTCCAGGCGGCGCTGGCCGCGCTGCTCTCCCGACTCGGCGCGGGCGAGGACATCCCCATCGGCACGCCCGTCGCAGGGCGCAGCGACGATTCCCTCGACGAGCTCGTCGGTTTCTTCGTCAACACACTCGTCCTGCGCACCGATCTCTCCGGCGAACCGACCTTCACCGAAGTGCTGCGACGCGTACGGGAAGCCGATCTCGCGGCATACGCGCATCAGGATCTGCCCTTCGACCAGCTGGTCGAAGCACTCAACCCGGAGCGCTCACCCGGCCGCCACCCCCTCTTCCAGGTCATGCTGGCTCTCCAGAACGGTTCGCAGAGCCGGCCCCGACTGCGTGACCTGGAGGTGGCGTTCGAAACGGTCGACTCGCGAACGGCGAAGTTCGATCTGCTGCTGGATGTGCGCGAGTGCTTCTCGGAGGGCGGCGCTCCGGCGGGGCTGACCGGGTGGCTGGAGTACGCCTCGGACCTGTTCGACGCCCCGACCGCCACCGCCCTCGCCCGTCGGCTGGAACGCTTCCTCGCCACGGCGGTGGCCACACCCGATCTGCCGGTGCACCGCATCGACGTCCTCGAGCCGGGCGAGCACCGCATGTACAGCTGCACACCCGCCGCGTTCCCGCCCGCCACCCTCCCTGAACTCTTCCGGGCGCAGGCCGCCAGGACCCCCGCTGCGCCCGCCCTCACCTGGGGTGGCAGCACCCTCACCTACCGCGAGCTGAACGGGCGTGCGAACCGGCTGGCCCGGCTGCTGCTCGCGCATGGCGCGGGTCCCGAGCGGCTGGTGGCCGTCGCCCTGCCCCGGTCGGCCGACCTGGTGGTGGCGCTGCTCGCCGTGGTCAAGGCGGGCGCGGCCTATCTCCCGATCGACCCCGAGTACCCGCCCGAGCGCGTCGCTTTCATGCTCGACGACGCACGCCCGGCGCTCGTGCTCAGCACGGCGGCCGCACGGACGCCCGGGACCGCCGCAGTGCTCCTCGATGATCCCGACGTGGTCTCGCAGCTCGCCCGTACGCCGGACACTGAGCTCACGGAAGCCGAGCTGCCCGAGCGCCTGACGCCGCAGCATCCCGCGTACGTCATCTACACCTCCGGCTCGACCGGGCGGCCGAAGGGTGTCGTGATTCCGCACGCGAATGTGGCCCGGCTGTTCGCCGCGACGGACCACTGGTTCCGCTTCGGTCCTGATGACGTGTGGACGCTGTTCCACTCCTACGCCTTCGACTTCTCGGTCTGGGAGCTGTGGGGGCCGCTGCTGCACGGCGGACGGCTGGTGGTGGTCGACCACGAGGTGAGCCGCTCTCCCGTCGACTTCCTGGGGCTCCTCGTACGCGAGGGTGTGACGGTGCTGAACCAGACCCCGTCGGCCTTCCACCAGTTGGCGCAGGCCGACCGCGACCACCCGGAGCTCAGCCGTCAACTGACGCTGCGCCACGTCGTGTTCGGCGGCGAGGCACTGGACCTCGGTCGTCTCGCCGACTGGTACACCCGGCACCCGGACGACTCCCCCACGCTGGTGAACATGTACGGCATCACCGAGACCACCGTGCACGTCAGCCATCTGACGCTGGACGCGGCGACCGTCGCCGGGCGGCCGGGGAGCCTGATCGGGCGCGGCATCCCCGACCTGCGGGTCCATGTGCTCGACCGGTGGCTTCAGCCGGTGCCGCCCGGCACGCCCGGTGAGCTGTACGTCGCGGGGGCAGGACTCGCGCGCGGCTATCTGCGTCGTCCAGGGCTGACCGCGGGGCGGTTCGTGGCCGATCCGTTCGGCGAGCCGGGGACCCGGATGTACCGGACGGGCGACCTGGCGCGGTGGCGCGAGGACGGCACGCTGGAATACCTGGGGCGCGGAGACGACCAGGTGAAGGTCCGCGGGTTCCGGATCGAGCCGGGCGAGGTGGAGGCGGCGCTGCGCGGCTGCGCGGGCGTCGCGGACGCGGCGGTGCTGGTGCGTACGGACGCGGTGGGCGACGCCCGGCTGGTCGCCTATGTGGTGGCCGATCCGGGGGCGCAGCCCGCGCCCGCGGAGCTGCGCAAGGCACTGGGTGAGGAACTGCCACCGTGGATGCTGCCCCAGGCGTACGTCATGGTCGGGGCGATCCCGCTGACGCGGAACGGGAAGCTGGACCGTGCGGCTCTGCCGGACCCCGCGTCGAACGCCGTGCCCGGCCGGGTCGTCGCCGAACCGAGAAACGCCCTGGAACGACTGATCACCAAGGTGTGGCGCACGCTCCTCGACGTCCCCGAAGTCGGCATCGACGACGACTTCTTCGCGCTGGGAGGAGACTCCTTCAAGGCGGTGCGGATCGCCCGCCGCATCGACCCGGAACTGCCGGTGATCGAACTGTTCAAGCACCCCACTCCGCGCGCGCTCGCGACGTATCTGCAGGGCGGACGCACCGATGCGGAACGCGATGGCGGCTGGCTGCACCGGCTGACCCCCGACCGCGCCGGCGCCCCCGGACTGAGCCTGGTGTGCGTGCCGTACGGCGGGGGCAGCGCCTTGGCCTACCAGCCCCTCGCGCGGCACCTGCCGGACCATCTGGCGCTGTGGGGGGTTTCGTTGCCGGGCAGCGATCCGGCGGAGCGTGATATCCCGCCCGTTCAGTGGGAGGAGGCGGCGGACGAGCTCGCGCGGCAGATCGGCGCGACCGTGCCCGGACCGTTCGCGCTGTACGGGCACTGCGCGGGCACGGTCCTGGCCGTGGAGCTGGCGCGCCGACTGGAGCAGCGGGGTGTTGGGCCCGTGGCCGTATATCTCGGCGCCGCGCTTCCCGAGGAGGGCTCCGCAGAGCCCCTGTCCGGTTCGGACGCCGAACTGGAGGCATTTCTGAGGTCGTTGGGCGGGTTCGACGGCGCACTGGACCCCTATGACACGGAGGGAGCCGTACGGCTGGTGCGGCACGACATGCTCCAGGCCGCCGCGATGCACGCCCGCTCCCGCCTCGATCCGACACCACGTCCGCAGGTCCCGGTGTGCGTCGTGGTGGGCGACGGCGACCCGCTCACCGAGGGGCATGAGGAGCGCTACCGGGACTGGGAGCGTTCGGCCGGCCCCGCGGAACTGGAGGTGCTCCCCGGGGCCGGGCACTACTTCGTCAAACACCGGGCAGCCGAGCTCGCCGCGCTCATCGCCGCGCGCCACCCCGCCGCTCCGGGAGACGCCCATGTATGACGTGATCGTGGTGGGCGCGCGCGTCGCGGGTGCATCCACCGCCCTGCTGCTCGCCCGAGCCGGTTACCGGGTGCTCGTGCTCGAAAGGTCGGTGTTCCCGCGCGACACCCTCTCCACCCTGTACATCCACCAGCCGGGCGTGGCACTTCTCGCCCGCTGGGGTGTTCTCGACACGGTGGCCGCCAGCGGGTGCCCGCGGCTGGACCGGGTGTCGTACGAGGTGGCGGATGTACGTCTGGAGGGCTGTGCGCGGCCGGTGGACGGCAGGCGGGAGGCGTACGCGCCACGCCGCATGGTGCTCGACATGATTCTGGTCGAAGCGGCGGTCGCGGCGGGTGCGGAGTTCCGGGACGGCTGCGCTGTGGAGGATCTGCTCTTCGACGACGACGGCGGGGTCAGTGGCGTCCGCTGCCGCGGCAGCGGATCCGTCACGACGGAGGAACGCGCCCTGCTCGTCGTCGGCGCGGACGGCATGCGCTCACTGGTCGCCGACCGGGTACGGGCCGCGACGCTGCTCCGGGACCCGCAGCTGACCTGCGCGTACTACACGTACTGGGAAGGGGTCTCGGAGCACTTCGAGCTGTTCGAGGCCCCGGGCCGCTGGGTCGGCGCGATCCCCACGCATGACGGGGCGACGCTGATCGGCGCCTATCTCCCGCAGTCGGAGTTCGCGCGGGTGCGTGCGGACGCGCTGCCCGCGTATCTGCAAGCCGTTCGCTCCACGGCACCCGCTCTCGGCGAGCGGCTTTCGGGCCTGCGCCCGCTGGAGAAGCTGTACGGGACGGGCGATCAGCGCAACTTCTTCCGGCAGGCCTCCGGCCCCGGTTGGGCGCTGGTCGGCGACTCGGCGCACCACAAGGACTCGATCACCGCCCGCGGGATCACCGACGCCTTCCGTCAGGCGCAGTCGCTGGCGGATGCCCTCGGCGGGCAGCTGCACGCTCCGGCCCGGCGGACTGCGGCACTTGAGCAATACGCCGCGGGGCAGAAGGAGTTGTTCATCGACGACTACCACAGCACCCTGACGGTGGCGGCGCTGGAGCTCCACGAGGACCGTCTTGCGATGCTCCGTGCCGTCGCCACCAGTGCGGATCTGCGGGAGCGGTACTTCTCTTCGGTGGCCGGTGTCTGTGCGGTCGAGGAGCTGTACACCCCCGAGCTGCTGGGGATGCTCTACGGCTGACGGCGCATCACTCCGCATCAAAAGGGGCAGTGTGTCAGAAGGGAAGCACCCTGCCCGACGGAGTCCGCAGGTCCAGATCGCGTGCGGGCTTCTGACGCACGGGTTTGCGGATACGGATCTGAGGAGCCTTGGCCATCGCACTCACCCTCTCGCTCACTCACGGCGCCGAAGAGAATCGCACCATCGCACAACGGGCTCCAGCCTTGCTAGTGATGCAATACAGCGACGCGGGCGACGCCGTGGCCGACGCCCCCGCAGAGAGCCGGACGGCCAACTGCCCGGCCTATGACATATGACAAAGGCACCACCGTATCGAGTGTTGCCAAATCCCTTACGGGCCATCGCTCCCTGTGCAACAGTCGTAACGGTCCTTTTGTAGAGACTTGGCCGTGGCCGCGCCTGTATCGGAGTACGACATGCCGTCCCATGTGTTCGCGGACCGTCCCGCCCCACAGCCGCCCGAGCGCGGCACCGTCGACGCCCTGATCACCCGGACCCGTCGGCTGCGCGGAGACGTGGACGCCGTGCGCCGGGACGCCGTTTCCGACGAGGACGACGCGCAGGGACGCTGGCAACGGGCGCTCTGCGACCTGGCCGTCCACCATCTCGACGACCTCGGCGCGCACCTGGGACAGCTCAAGGAAGGCCTGCCGCAAGAGAGTATCGAAGCCTTCGAGGACGAGCTCGCGGCGTACGAGGCGGACAGCGCCCAGAGCACCGGATCGCTCCTCAGCAGGGTCGGCAGCGCACAGTGGAACCTCCTCACCGACGAGGTCAGCTGGTCCGACGAGCTCTATCAGATCCTCGGGCGCTCCAAGGAGAGCGGCCCCATGTCACTGGACGAGCTGCCTTCCGTCGTGTTCGCGGAGGACCAGGCTCTGCTCACCGCGATGGTCACGGACTGTCTGGTCGACGGCCGTCCGATCGACGGAGAGTTCCGCATGGTCCGGACCGACGGGCGGGTCCGTACGGTCCACATGATGGGCGAGCCCGTGCTCGACTCCGACGGATCCACCGCCTCCATGTGGGCGGTACTGCGTGACGTCAGCGAACTGCGCCGCAGCCAGCGGGCGGTGCGCGAGAGTCGTGACTCGCTGGAGCGCAGGGAATACTTCGCGCAGACGGAGCGCCGGCTCACCATCGAGCTGCAGGAGGCAGTCCTTCCGCCCTGGCGGGGCTCCTTGCAGTTCCCGCTCGACGGCCCCGCCACGCTCGATGTCTCGGCGCACTATCTGCCGTCCGCCAACAGCGCACTGATCGGCGGCAATTGGTACGACGCGCTGCAACTGCCCAATGGTGACTCGCTGTTAAGCGTCGGCGACCTCACCGGGCACGGAGTGACCGCAACCTCGTCGATGGCGATGCTGCTGGGAGCCCTGCGTGGAATGGCCGTGGCCGGGATCAGTCCCGGCCCGCTGATGACGCATCTCAACCAGCTGCTCGAGACCTCGGTGCAGCCCGCCCTCGGCAGTGCGGTGTGCTGCCGATACGAGCCGACGAGCCGCATGCTCTCCTGGGCCCATGCGGGACACCCCGCCCCGCTGCTCTTCCGCAACGGAACGGGGTGTGCGCTGACACCGCCCGACGGTGTGCTGCTCGGTGCTACGTCCGGTGCCCGGTACGAGCAGGCCGAGGTGCCGCTGCTCCCCGGCGATCTGCTGATCCTGCACAGCGACGGCCTGACGCGTACGACCGCGGCCGAAGAGGGCGACACGGAGCGGCTGCTGGCGCTGGCGCCGCGGTTCGCCGAGGCCCGTGATGCTCAGGAGTGTGTACGGGCGGTCGTCGAGGAGTTCGGCGAGCACGACCGTGAGCACGACGCCTGTGTGATGGTCGCGAGGATCGGCTCGTAGGCCTCCCCGCAGGCGGACACGTGGTGTTGGTGGATACGCAATGGCGGATACCCGAAGGCGGCCGGGATTCGGGACGGGTGGCCGCTAGATCTCGGCGCTCCTCGGCTTCCTGGAGGGGCTGTTGGGCAGGGCCAGCTGGATCTCCTCGCGCAGATCCTGGATCTTCGGGTACCCCGCATAGTGCCCCGTCAGCCGGTACATCTCCCGCAGCCTGTCCCACGTCCGGTGCGAGGAGGTCTCCCCCATCGAGACGAGTGCCAGCCTGGCGTAGCGGTCGGCCTGTTCGGGGTCGTCGGCGATGAAGCATGCCGATGCCAGTGAGATGTAGTCGAAGATCTTCGAGCGCTGACGACCGCCTTCGCGCAGCTCCAGCGCCTGTTTGGCGTGGTTCTGTGCGGTGCCGGCGGCGGACGGATCGTGTTCGGCGAGGGTGCGGTACGCCAGTGCCTCCATGCCGTGCAGATCCGCCTCGTCGAACATCTGCATCCAACTCGGCGGCGGTACATCTCCTTTGTCCGAGACGAACAGGTCCTCGGCCTCACCCAGCGTGCGGCGCATGGCCTGGCCCCGCCCCATGGATGCCTGTGCCCAGGCCTCGATGGTGTGCAGCATCGCCCGGGTGCGCGGCAGGGTCTGTTCCCCGGAGCCGGACTTGGCGAGCTTCATCAGGTCGAGCGCGTCGTCCGGACGGCCCAGATGGACCATCTGCCGGGCGGCGCGGGAGAGGGCTTCGCCGGCGCGCGGGCGGTCGCCGCCCTCGCGTGCCGCGTGGGCGGCGATGACGAAGTACTTCTGGGCGGTGGGTTCGAGGCCGACGTCGTGGGACATCCAGCCGGCGAGCACCGCGAGGTTGGCGGCGACGCCCCACAGGCGCCGCTGCAGATGGTCGGGGTGGCGGTAGGCGAGCATGCCGCCCACCTCGTTGAGCTGCCCCACTACGGCCTTGCGCTGGAGCCCGCCGCCGCGGGCGGCGTCCCAGGCGCGGAACACTTCGACAGAGCGCTCCAGGGCCTCGATCTCCTGCGACCCGATGGGGGCGGCCTCATAGCGGTCGAACCCAGCGGGGTCGGCGTGCAGGGGACTGTCGATTCGGGGGGCGTCCTGCGTGAGTGAGGGATCGGTGTGCAGCCAGTCGTGCATGGCGCTGCTGAGTGCGGAGCCTGCGGCGAGCGCGGCACCCGCGCCCACCAAGCCGCGTCGGTTGAGCATGAGGTCCATTCCCGTGAATTCGGTGAGGACCGCAGCTGTCCGGTCGGGCGCCCACGGAAGACTGTCGGGGTTGCCAGCCCCCTCGACGTCTCTCCGCCTTCCCGTTCGACCGCTCCGTACGAACCCGAGGTCCTCGATGGTCACGACACGGCCGAGTCGCTCGGTGAACAGGGCTGCCAGCACTCGGGGCACGGGATCGCGCGGGGTCTCCCCCATGTCGATCCAACGCCGCACCCGCGAGGTGTCGGTCGCCAGCTGAGGGTGGCCCATGGCCGCCGCCTGCCGGTTCACGAGTCTCGCGAGCTCCCCCTTGGACCAGCCGGCCAGGCCGAACAGGTCGCAGAGGCGGGTGTTGGGTACTCCGGTCACGTCAAGCCCCCAGGTTCTCGGCTGAGTTGACAGTAACCCCCTGTCATAGGGCTGGCGACTATTCGCCAGGGTTCGCCAGGGTGCGCCAGATGGTGTGCCACCCGTGACCGGGTGTCACGTAGGAACGCGCCACCTCGGCCCGGCAGCCGCACGCATTCCCCAGGATGCGGACCGGCTGCCGGGGCGGGGCCGCGCACGCAAACCGTCGGCACACGAAGGGATCTGTCACCCCATGTACACAGCATCGTCCCCCGTGGCCGCCCCGAACCGGCCGCAGCGGCCCCCCGCTCCGGGCGGCACCGGACCGTATCTCGACCCTACTCACGCCGGTCGGACTCGACGGCCGGCGGGGACGGTCGGCCAGCCCCTCAGTGGGAGAATCGACTTGTCCGGCCCTCAGGGCGCGCAGCTGCGTATGGCGGTCGCGTCGGTGCACCGCATCTGCCCGGAGTTCAATCCGGTGCAAGTGCTGCGCCGCAGCGGACGCTCCGTACTGATCGTCGGCACGACAGGACGTACGACGGCGGTGGCCAAGTGCTTACTGGACCACTCGCCCGTCTGGGCCGAGCGGCTCCGCCATGAAATAGCTGCATATCGCGCCTTCGTCCGGCACCGCCCACCGGTGCGGGTCCCACGGCTGATCGCCGCGGATCCCGACAACTGCACACTGGTGATCGAGCGGATGCCGGGCCGGGCGGCGGCCCTTGCACGGCACCCGGCCGAGGCTCCGCCCCGTGCCGATGTACGGGCCGTCCTCGGCGCGCTCGCCAGGCTCAACTCCTGGCGGCCGCCGGCCGGTATGTTCGACGCCCCTCTCGACTACGCGTCGCGCATCTCGCGCTATCACGAGCTGGGTCTGTTCACCGACCGCGACCTCGGGGATCTGCAGAAGCTGCTGCACGGTCTGGCACATGCGGGCGGCCGCCAGGGCATGGGGCAGTTCTGTCACGGCGATGCGCTGCTGTCCAACATCCTGCTGTCGCCCACGGGTCCGGTGCTGGTCGACTGGGAACACGCGGGCTGGTATCTGCCGGGCTACGACCTGGCGACGCTGTGGGCGGTGCTGGGGGACGCGCCGGTGGCGCGCCGGCAGATCAGTCAGCTGGCGCAGCAGACGGGTACTGCGGCGCGGGACGCGTTCCTGGTGAATCTGATGCTGGTGCTGACCCGGGAGATCCGTACCTACGAGACGGCTGTGCAGCGGACGATGCGGGAGGCGCCGCCCGCGAGCAGCCAGGCTCCGACCGGCGGTCTGTCGGCCGGTGAGGAGCAGCGGCTGCTGCTCCGGCGGCTGCACGACGACTGCGCAATGGCCCGTCGGGCCGTGCGTGCCGCGGTCGGCACTCGCTGACCGGCCGCCACAGAGGGGGAAGCGCGCTGCGCGTCCAGTGCCGACACACTGGGCGCGCAGCGCACTGTGGTGCCACAGGGGTCATGGCGCGTGGAACTCCACCGCGTCCACGTCGAAGGAGTTCTCCTGCGGCGACGTCCGGCAACCGTGACGCGGTGCGCATGGTGCGCGAGGCGGGCGCGCGGTCGGCGAGGTGCTGGCCGGCCTGGTGAACTTCTTCAACCCGGACACGGTGGTGCTCGGCGGCGCGCTGGCCGCCGTGCACGACCAACTGCTCGCGGGTGTACGGGAGGCGGTCTACCGGCGTTCGCATCCACTGGCCACCTATGTACTGCGGATGGAGCCGAGCCGCACCGGGGGAGGACGCGGCGGCGCTCGGCGCGGGCATCCTGGCCATCGAGCACGCCCTCTCCCCTGCTCAGGTGGACCGGCAGCCGGCGCGGGCCGCCGTCTCCTGACCGCATCCGGGGGCGCTGGAACTCACCTTCTGTATACGGACATTGGTCCACTCCACTGACGCGCCGCAGGCCCGCGCCCCATTCCCGCGAAACTCCGCGACACCCGTGCTGACATGCGAAATCCTTCCGGTGGAGGTTGATTGACGGATCGTCCGGGAGCCGATACCCATACCTCTGTGGCCGAGTCCGACCCCACGGCCCCGCCGCGCCCCACCCGTCCCTGGAGGCTGCCTTGCAAGGATCCGCCCCCGCACGAGAGACCCACGAGACACGAGCCTGCCGTCGCATGCTCAGGGCAGCCGGCGCGGTGGCCTCGGCCGCCCTGCTGCTGCCACTGGTCTCGGCCGGTCCGTCGGCCACCGCCGAGCAGCGCGCCTCCGACGCCCTGCAGCGGGACTTCGCGGCGGCCGCCGAGCGGTACGGCGTGCCGCAGAGTGTGCTGCTCGGCGTGTCGTATCTGCAGTCCCGCTGGGACACGCACGGGGGCGCGCCCAGCGTCACGGGCGGCTACGGACCGATGCATCTGACCGATGCCGCAACCGCGCTGGCCGAGGCGCCGCATCACTCGGACGGCAGCGAGGACGCGCGTGGCGACGACGCCCGTCCGGCCCGTAGGACCGCTCCGGCCGAGCGGCCGAGGGCAGCCGAACTCCCGGCCCGGCTGCGGACCTTGGACCGGGCGGCCCGGCTCTCCGGTTACTCGGCCGATCAGCTGCGCGACAACGCGGCTGCCAATGTGCAGGGAGGCGCGGCTCTCCTCGCCAACGCCCAGAAGAAGCTGGGGCGGCCGCTGAGCGAGGACCCCGCCGACTGGTACGGCGCGGTCGCTCGATTCTCCGGCGCGGACGACACGGCGACCGCGACGACGTATGCCAACGATGTCTTCGACGTGATCCGTACGGGCGAGTCACGCATCACGGACAGCGGCCAGCGGGTCGCACTCGCGGCCGCCCCGGCCGTGGCACCCGACCCGGCGCAGACGGCGGCACTCGGACTGCGGACCGCCGACGCACGGCAGACGGAATGCCCCCGGACGGTGGCCTGCGAGTGGATCCTCGCGCCCTACGAGGAGTTCGGCGACGGCGACTACGGCAATCACGACCTGGCGGACCGGCCCGCGTCCCAGTCGGTCAAGTACATCGTCATCCATGACACCGAGGGCTCCTGGGACACCACGCTCAGGCTGGTGCAGGACCCGACGTATGTGTCCTGGCAGTACACCCTGCGCTCGTCGGACGGGCACATCGCCCAGCATGTGCCCCTCAAGGACGTGGCCTGGCACGCCGGCAACTGGTACGTGAACGCCAAGTCGGTGGGCCTGGAGCACGAGGGCTTCCTGGTCTCGCCGGACGCCTGGTACACGGAGGCGATGTACCGCTCGTCGGCCCGGCTCGTGAGGTACCTCGCGTCGCGGTACGGCATCCCGCTGGACCGCCAGCACATTCTCGGGCACGACACTGTGCCGGGCACGACGGCCGCGACGATCCGCGGAATGCATACCGACCCCGGTCCCTACTGGGACTGGGCGCACTACTTCACCCTGCTGGGCAGGCCGTTCTTGCCGACCGCGGGCCCGAACAGCGCTGCGGTGACCATCCGCCCCGACTACGCCACGAACCAGCCGCTGTACACCGGCTGTGTGAAGGCGGGCCAGGCCTGCGCTCCGCACGGATCCGGCGCGGTGCGGCTGCACACGGCGCCCGCCGAGGACGCACCGCTGGTCAAGGACGTCGGTCTGCGCCCGGGCGGAGAGGACTCGACGAACGGCGTCAACGACACGGGTGCGCGTGCCTCGACCGGCCAGCAGTATGCGGTCGCCGGGCGCGAGGGCGACTGGACCGCGATCTGGTACCTGGGGCAGAAGGCGTGGTTCAGCAATCCGCGCAGCGAGCCGACGGCGGTGGGCGCCCGGGGCTGGATGCTCACCCCGAAGGACGGCGCCGCGGACATCCCGGTCTACGGGCGTGCCTACCCGGAGGCGGCGGCCTACCCCGTCGGCGTCCCGGTGCAGGCCATCTCGCCACTGCCCTACAAACTGCTCGCCGGCCAGCGGTATGTGGTGGGCGACCGGGTGCCGGGCGAGTATCTGTACGCGACCACCTTCGACACCGCCGGCCACCGAGTGGTGCGCGGCCAGGAGGCGTACTACGAGATCCAGTTCGGGCAGCGGGTCGCCTTTGTGAAGGCATCCGACGTGCGCCTGCTGAGATAGCCACCCAGCTGCGGTGCGTCACCGTTCGTGGGGTCCGGTGGCGCACCGCTCTCTCCTGTGTGCGCTTGTGTGACTGATTGTCCCCGTGGGGCGGCCTGCAGAGACGAGGGCAGGGAGCACGAACTCCCCATGCAGCGACAGGACTTCGCCCGCCCGGACGAAGGATGTGGGCCGGAAAGCGTCAGCCCTGCTGGAAGAGCTCCGCGGGCAGCGGCTTCAGCAGCGCGTACAGATCGTCGGTGATCGGCCGGTCCCAGCTGGCGATGGTGACCAGGACATTGTCACTGCGGTCGAACTGGACGCAGGAGATACGGCTTTCGGAGAGCTTGAGGCGGCGCACGATCAGCAGGTTGTCGCCCTGCATCACCGGCATGTCCTCGACATCCACGACGGCGACGGGCTCGTCGTTCTCCAGGGCCAGCAGCAGCTGGGCCACCTCGAAGGGGACCTCGCCCTCTTCGAGGTCGCGGGCCGGCGAGCCCTCCGGCAGATTGCCGATGATCATCGCGGGGCCGCGGCCGCCGAACAGGTCGTACCGCAGAAAGACGCCCTGGCAGGTCCCGTCGGGCGCGGGAAGCAGACCGGCGCCGAGATTGCCGGGCCAGTCTCCCGGATCCATGGCCAGGACGTCGAAGTCCGGGCCCGCGGGTGTGGCGGCGCTGCGGCGGCGGAGGAAGGACATACCGCCATGGTACGTGTCCGGGCGGACCCGGCCGAGCCGGGGCCCGCTGCCTCTCGGGCGCCGTCGGTCACCGTCCATGGCCGCCGCCCATGCCCTCGGCCAGGCCGTCACGGAGGGCATCCGCCAGGCCTGCCTCGTCGGTGTCCGCCCTGCGGTGGCCGGCAGCGAGCAGCCTGGTCACGCACTGTTCGTCCAGGTGCAGGGCGGCGACGGCTGCCTTCTCGCGGCCCTCGGCGGCGGTCGGGACGACCCCGCTCCGCTCACGGGCCGTGATGCCCTCGGTCTCGATGGCGCGGAGCCGTCGGGGGCGCAGCCCGGCGGCGGCCGGTTCGGCCTCGCGCTCGAAGAGCCGGCGCCTGGACCTGCCGACAGGTCGCGTCATGGTGCACCCCCACGGCCGGGGCGTACGCCCGGCGCGCTGAGGGGACTGCCGGACGGACGTCCTCAAGGCACCTCAGGGTACGCCCGCGGAGGCGAACGCGAACCTGTCCTGCGCAAAGCTGTTGGCGGGAGCTTTCGAGTGCTGAGGAAGCCGGGGGGTGCGGTCCCGGTCAGGCCGATGTCTGGGTCGGGCCGAGCCCGGGTCCGGTCGTCCCGTTGATCTTCTCGATCGCCTGGCGGGCGTGCTCTCCGGGGGTCCGGGCCGTGAGCGACGAGACGGACGACGGCGCGCTGTGCTGGGCCGCCGCCGCGGGCCTGGCATGTCCCGCGGCCCGCGTCCGCAACCGATGGCTCGCGGCCTCGTCGAGGGTCACCGGCCGCTGCATCTGAGCGGCCAGCCGGCCCGCCTCCTGCCCCAGCGCGGCGACGTCCTCCCACTGCAGACGGACCACCAGACGGAGTTCGGCCTCCCCGTCCGGAAGGGCTTGGAGAGGCGGGTTGATGGGGTCACTCATGGGCTGATCCTCACGGTCTCGGGACGGCATCTCGCGGGAACGCTGCGCACCCCGGAATCCGGGGTGCGCAGAGTCATACGGGAAACTCGCCCGAGGTGTTCAGTTGATCCGGCCGTTCTCGTCGAGAACGTGCACCCCGCTGTCCGAGGGCGCCCGCCGGGCAGCGTTGAGCCTCAGCCGGCAGCGGACCGGTGCCGCTCATGGTGGCGGGCCGCCCCGAGGCCCGGTTGCCGGGACACGGCGGCGGGCTCGGAGCCCCCCGGCCCGTCGAGGCGTACGACGACGGGCCCGTCGGCCGCCGCCACATTGAGCTCGCCCGGCGCCCGGTCCACAGACGGCAGCCGCTGCGCGCCGACGGGGCTGGGCAGTAACCCCGCGACGGCTCCCCCGCCCCGGAGGCCGCTGTGTGCAGCCGCTACGTGAGGTCGAACTCCCCCTCGCGGGCGTTCACGACGAACGCGCGCCACTCGGCCGGAGTGAAGATCAGCGACGGGCTCTCCGGCCGGCCGCCGTTGCGCATCGCGATGAAGCCCTCGACGAAGGCGATCTGGACGTCTCCCGTTCCCTGACTGCTCGACTGCCAGTCGGCGTTGCTGAGGTCGAGTTCCGGCTTGTCCCAGCCCGAAAACATCTGCGTGGTGGTGGTGGTCTCGGCCACTTCCGTGCTCCTCCCGCGTCGTCTCCGGGCCTCAGACTAGCGATCGTCTCCGGCTGCGGACAGGCCGCGGAAGCAGGACCACGGCCGGTCCGCCGTTACGCGACGTACACCGGTCGATCGGCGCGCCGTACACCGGTCGATCAGGTGCTGGGTGGCTCCGCGCCGACCAGCCACATGGAGAAGAACTGCGACCCGCCGCCATAGGCGTGGCCCAGTGCCCTGCGGGCCCCCTCCACCTGGTGTTCGCCCGCCCGGCCGCGCACCTGGAGGGCCGCCTCGGCGAACCGGATCATGCCGGAGGCCCCGATGGGGTTGGTGGACAGCACACCGCCCGACGGATTCACGGGCAGATCGCCGTCGAGTTCGGTCACCCCGGACTCGGTGAGCTTCCAGCCCTCCCCCTCGGCGGCGAAGCCCAGGTTCTCCAGCCACATCGGCTCGTACCAGGAGAACGGAACGTACATCTCGACCACATCGATCTCCCGGCGCGGATCGGCGATGCCGGCCTGCCGGTACACGTCGGCCGCGCAGTCCTTGCCCGCCTGCGGGGACACAAAGTCCTTGCCCGCGAACATCGTCGGCTCGCTGCGCATCGCGCCGCCGTGCATCCAGGCGGGCGGCTGCGGTGAACGGGCCGCACCCGCACGGTCGGTGAGGATCATCGCGCACGCGCCGTCCGAGGACGGGCAGGTCTCGGAGTAGCGGATCGGGTCCCAGAGCATCGGTGACGCCTGCACCTTCTCCAGCGTGATGCCGTGCTCGTGGAGATGGGCGTACGGATTCTTCAGGGCGTTGCGGCGGTCCTTGTACGCGACGAGTGAACCGACGGTGTCCGGAGCGCCGGTGCGGCGCATGTACGCCCGTATGTGCGGCGCGAAGAAGCCGCCCGCCCCCGCCAGCAGCGGCTGCTGGAACGGGATCGGCAGGGACAAGCCCCACATCGCGTTGGACTCGGACTGCTTCTCGAAGGCGAGGGTGAGAACGGTGCGGTGGACTCGCGATGCGACGAGGTTGGAGGCGACGAGGGCGGTGGAGCCGCCGACCGAGCCCGCGGTGTGGACGCGCAGCATCGGCTTGCCGACCGCTCCCAGCGCGTCCGCGAGATAGAGCTCCGGCATCATCAGGCCCTCGAAGAAGTCGGGAGCCTTGCCGATGACGACGGCGTCGATGTCCGACCAAGTCAACTGGGCGTCTTCCAGGGCGCTATGGGCCGCTTCGCGAACCAGGCCCGCGATGGAGACATCCCGGCGGGCGGCTACGTGCTTGGTCTGGCCGATGCCGACGACGGCCACGGGCTCTTTACTCACGGGCCTCTCCTTCGAGGACGGCGACCAGGTTCTGCTGAAGGCAGGGGCCGGAGGTGGCGTGGGCGAGCGCCCGGTCCGACGCGCCGCGATGGATGCGGGCGGCGGCCTCGCCGAGACGGATCAGGCCGGCGGCCATGACCGGGTTGGCGGCGAGTGGGCCGCCGGAGGGATTGACCGTGACGTCGTCGCCGAGCTTCAGCGCCTTGCGCAGCACGACCTCCTGCGAGGTGAAGGGCGCATGCAACTCCGCGGTGTCCACGGGCCGTTCGAAGGCTCCGGCTTGCTCGGCGGCGAGCCGGGTCGACGGCGAGTCGGTGAGATCGCGCACTCCCAGGCTGTGCGCCTCGATTCGGTGGTCGATGCCCCGGATCCAGGCGGGCCGCTCGCACAGCTCGCGGGCCCTGTCGCCGGCCGCGAGGATCACGGCGGCCGCGCCGTCGCCGATGGGCGGGCAGTCGCCGGTGCGCAACGGCTGGACCAGATAGTCGCCCTGCGGCCGCGAACCCGCCAGTTGAGCATGGGGGTTGGCGATGGCGGCGTCGCGGCTGCGGGCCGCGATCGTCGCGAGAGCGGGTTCGTCGGTGTCGCCCGCGTCGATCAGGGCCTGGGCCTGCAGGGCGGCGAGCGCCACCGAGTCGGGCCACAGGGGTGCGACGTAGTAGGGATCGAGCTGGCGGGTGAGCACGTCCCGGACCGCACCGGGCGAGGACTTCCCGTAGGAGTAGACGAGCGCGGTGTCTGCCTCACCCGTGAGGATCTTCACCCAGGCCTCGTACAGGGCCCAGGCGCCGTCCATCTCGACATGGGACTCGGATATCGGCGGCCAGGCGCCGACTCCGTCCAGGGCCATGGTGAAGGAGAAGGCCCGTCCGGCGAGATAGTCGGAGGAACCTGAGCAGGTGAAGCCGATGTCGCTGGTCTGCAGGCCGGTCCGGCGCAGCACCTGGTGCAGCACCGGCATCAGCATCTCGACTTCGGAGAGCTCGTCGGTACGCCGCAGGTGGTCGGTCTGCGCGAAGGCGACGATCGCCACGTCTCGGGTCACAGGAGCTCCTTGTACGTGTCGTAGTCGGCGTCGGGCTCGCCGGTGGGCCGGTAGTGGTCCGGATAGCGGCCGTCCTCGCTCCACGCCGGTTCGACGCGCAGGCCCATCCGCACCCGGTCGTAGGGGATGCCGCCGATACGGCCGTGCAGGGCGAGATCCGCGCCGTCGAGGGCGATGTGCGCATAGACGTACGGCACTTCGATGTCGAGATTCGCCGTATGCGCAGCCTTGATGTTGACGATGCAGTACGTGGTGACGGTGCCGCGCGGGCCGACCTCGACCTGCTCGTCGGTGGCGACTCCGCAGGTGGGGCAGGCGCCGCGGGGCGGCACATAGACCTTCCTGCAGGAGGGGCACCGCTCGCCGACGGTCCTGCGCTCGGAGAGGGCGTGGATGTAGCCGGCCTGGGCGCGGCCGGGCGAGTAGGTGTAGTCGAGCCGGGCGGGGGCGACGATGCCGGTCACCGCGTCGGCGAACTCGCCCCTGTGCCCGGTGACGTCAGTGACCGGCTCGCCGTCGTCCAACTCTGTGTCGTACGGCTCGAAGCAGGCGATGTCGGTGATGGCTCCGGTGCGCTCCTCGGCCCAGCGGATACGGACACGCATGCCGCTGCGTACGGCGTCGGGGCCCGCCGCGTCGAGGACGTGGAGGAGTGAGGTGTCGGCGCCGTCGAGCTTCACCAGTACCCAGGCGAAGGGTGTCGCCAGGGGCTGGTCGCGGCGCGGGCTGGGGTTCCAGGCCCAGGTGGTGACGGTTCCGGTGGCGGCAACCTCGACCAGATCGCGGATCTCCTCGGCGGTGACGGGGTCGTACTCGACAGGTGGCACGAGGACCTTGCCGTCACTGGTCCGCACGCCGAGGACGGTGCGCTCGCGCAGTCCGGTGAGGAAGTCGGACTGGACGGGGCCGAGGGAGCGGGTGAAGGGGAACTCGACGACGAGCGGTGCGGTGAGCATGGGCGGGGCTCCTTCTGGGGTCGGCGGGGGTGCGGGGGGCCCGAACCGGGGCTCCGCCCCGGACCCCGCTACGCGCTTCGCGCGTTTCCTCAATCCCCGGACGGGGTTGGATTTCCGCCGGCGATTGAGGCGCGAGGTCTGGGGCGGAGCCCCAGTTACGGGAAGGGCGGGTGGGAGAAAACTCAAGCCCGGCGGTACACCGCCCCCCGTTTCTCCGCGAACGCGCGCGCCCCCTCCTTCGCATCCGCCGTGTCGAAGACCGGCCACCCCCGTTCGAGTTCCGCCGCCAGCCCCGCCGTCTCCGTCATCTCCGCCGTCTCGTACACCGACGCCTTCACCGCCTCGACGGCGAGCGGCCCGCACGCGTTGATCTGCTCCGCGACGGCGAGCGCCTTCTCCAGCGCGGCGCCGTCGGCGACGACATGGCCGACCAGCCCGATGTCCCGCGCCTCCGACGCGCTGTACGGGCGGCCGGTGAGCAGCATTTCCAGGGCGTGCGTACGGGGAATCTGGCGCTGCAGCCGTACGGTCGAGCCGCCGATCGGGAAGAGCCCGCGCCTGACCTCGAAGAGGCCGAACGTGGCGCTCGCGCCCGCGACCCTGATGTCGGTGCCCTGGAGGATCTCGGTCCCGCCCGCCACACAGTGGCCCTCGACAGCGGCGATCACCGGTTTGCGGGGGCGGTGGTGGCGCAGCATGGCCTTCCAGTGCAGATCGGGGTCGGCCTTCAGCCGGTCCCGGTACTGCTGTCCCTCCATCCCGTTGCCCGCCAGGGCTTTGAGGTCCATGCCGGCACAGAAGGAGCCGCCTGCTCCCGTCAGCACGATGGAGCGGATCTCGTCGTCCTCGTCCGCCTCCAGCCAGCCGTCGTACAGACCGACCAGCATCGGCAGCGAGAGTGCGTTCTTCGCTTCCGGCCTGTTCAAAGTGAGCACCAGCGTGGCGCCTTCGCGCTGCACGGTGAGGTGTTCCGTGCCACCCATGGCTGTTCTCCCGTCTTCAGACCTAGAACAGGTTGCAGGAGGCGGGTGCCCAGTTCAATAGTTTTCTGACAGTCAGTCAGATTCTTCTGCGTCACCTCTTCCCAGTTGCTCGCCCCGGCGCTCTAATGACCGGCGAGTCAGTCGGGCCGCGGTCAGGAGGAACGGTGGAGTACAACCTTGCCGACCTGTTCGAGTCGGTCGTCGATGTGGTCCCGGACCGCGAGGCGCTCGTATACATCGACCATCCCGGCACGGGCGCGGAGCGCCGGCTCACCTACGCCGAACTGGACGCCGCGGCCAACCGCGTCGCACACCATCTCATCGACGCGGGCATCGAGCCCGGCGACCACCTCGGCCTGCATCTCTACAACGGCATCGAGTATCTGCAGACCACTCTCGGCTGCCTGAAGGCGCGGATCGTGCCGGTCAATGTCAACTACCGCTACGTGGAGGAGGAACTGGTCTATCTCTACCGCGACGCCGATCTCGCCGCGCTCGTCTTCGACGCGGAGTTCACCGAGCGGGTCGCGGCCGCGCTGCCGAAGACGGAGAAACTCCGGCATCTCGTGCGCGTCGGCACGCCGCCCGACGGAGCGCCGCAGCTGGACGCCGTCCCCTTCGCCGAGGCCGAGGCCCTCGCCTCGCCCGAGCGCGGCTTCGGGGCGCGCTCCGCGGACGACCAGTTCATCATCTACACCGGCGGCACCACCGGCATGCCCAAGGGCGTGATGTGGCGACAGGAGGACCTGTTCTTCTCCGGGCTCGGCGGCGGCGCGCCCACCGGCGAGCCAGTGGCCGCGCCCGAGGAGCTCGCCGAGCGGGTGGCCGCGGGCGGCGACGGCATCACCTTCTTCCCCACTCCGCCACTGATGCACGGCACCTCCACCCTCACCGCGTTCATCGGCTTCAACTTCGGCCAACGGATCGTCGTCCACCGCAAGTTCGTGCCCGAAGAAGTGCTCCGTACGGTCGAGAAGGAGAAGGTCACCAGCGTGTCGCTGGTCGGCGACGCAATGCTGCGGCCGCTGATCGACGCGCTGTCCGGGCCGATGAAAGGGACCGACTGCTCCTGCCTGTTCAGTGTGTCGTCGTCCGGCGCAATCATGTCGGAGACGGTGCGGGCGCAGTTCTCGGCGCTCGTACCGCATGTGATGCTGCTGAACAATTTCGGCTCGTCGGAGTCCGGCTTCAACGGCACCGCGACCGAGGACTCAGGACCGGAGAAGGGCTTCAGGCTGCGGGTCAACGCCCGTACGGCGGTGGTCGACCCGGCCACCTACGAACCGGTGCAGCCGGGCGAGCCGGGCCGCATCGCGCAGCGCGGACACGTCCCGCTCGGCTACTACAACGACCCGAAGAAGACCGCCGAGACCTTCTTCCAGCGCGGCGACGAGCGGTGGGTGCTGCTCGGCGACATGGCGACGGTCGACCAGGAGGGCATCGTCACCGTTCTCGGCCGCGGCTCGCAGTGCATCAACACCGGCGGCGAGAAGGTGTATCCCGAGGAGGTCGAGCAGGCCCTCAAGTCGCATCCGGATGTGTACGACGCCCTGGTCGCCGGGGTGCCGGACACCAGGTGGGGCAACCATGTGGCGGCCGTGGTGCAGCTGCGCGCGGGCGCGCTCACGCCGAGCCTCGACGACATCCAGACGCACTGCCGCACCCGGCTGGCCGGGTACAAGATCCCCCGGCAGCTGGTGATCGCGCAGGAGATCCAGCGTTCACCGAGCGGCAAGGCGGACTACCGCTGGGCCCGGACGGTCGCGGTGGAGTCGGCCACGCAATGACCCTCCGGCCCACCGCCGCGCGCCCGGGGCTCCCGGACGCGCGAACCCCGGGTCAGACGCCGCAGACGGACCGCAGCGAGCGGACCAGCGCCACGGTGTGGAGCGCGTCGAGCTGCCGCTCGTGCCGTACGTGCGCTGCCGAGGCGATCAGCAGGCCGTCGCAGTACGGAGCCGGCCGGGCCGAGGCGGAATCGGCGATGCCCTGGACGAGAGCGGCATTGATCCGGTTGATCTCTTTGCGTACCTCCGCGAGGTCGGGCCGCACCGTCGGCGCCTGCGACGGGTCCGCGTCCCAGCGGCGGAACAGCGCGCGCTGGACAAGCTTGTTCGCCTCGATCTGGTCACGGAAGATCCGTACCGTCGCTTCGGGATCCGCACCCAGGTCGCGGGCCTGCTGCGCCACGCTGTCGAGGACCTGCTTCTCCCGGGCCGGGTCGTCGATGGGAGCGCCTGTGCCGTATTTGGCCGCGGCGACCAGGCCCGCGGTGGCCAGCCGCTGGGCGGAGAGATCGGCAATGGTGTGGAGGCCGGAGTACGGGCCGCTCCGCACGCCGGCCGCGGCGACCGCAGCCGTCTGCGGTACGGCCGGGTCGGCGGAGGCGGTGCCCGCCCCGGTGAACAGGAGTGTCGCGGCGGCGCCTGTGGTCAGCAAACGCCTTACGGATGAGCTCAGTTGCACGAGTTCCCCTTCTCGGGCCGACGAATCGACGTCGATCGTACGAGGCGGGGGCGCATTGACCCAGCCGTCGGCCTCAGTCGTCGCCGTCCGTCGGGCTGAGAATGGACTCACCGTCGAAGATGCCGAGCCGCTCCCGGTAGAGCTCCAGTGGGACGCCACTGGGGTCACGGATGTACAGGCTGTCCTCGACCCCGCGGTCCGGTCCGAGGTACTCGATGCCCGCCTCGTCCAGCGCCTTGCGAGCCGCGTCGAACTCCGCCGCGCCCACCGACAGGGCGAGATGCTGCACCCCGCCGATCGTCTCCTTGATCGGCGGGTGCTCATGGCCGGGGAAGTCGAAGAAGCCGAGCAGATTGCCGTTGCCGATGTCGAAGAAGAAGTGCGTGGAGCCGCGATAGTCGCGGTTCTCGACGATCTCGACCAGCGGGAAGCCGAGAAAGTCCTGATAGAAGCGGATGGTCTCCTCGACGTCGCGACAGATGAAGGCGACATGGTGGACGCCACGGGCGGCGGTCGGCGGCCGGTCGGACATCGGGCGCAGATGGCGCCGCCGCAGCTCCTCTCTTCGGGCGTGGATGGCGTCGAGCGCGGCTCCCTCGGGCTGGGGCATGGCGGACTCCTTGTCAGGCTGTCGTGAGAATGTTTGCGGGTTTCAACTTCTATCCCGCATCTTGCCCCCTCGGCCACGGCTCGTCTCGGCGGGAGTGCCGTAATCGTCCGTACGTACCAGTCGGTACGCCGAGAGCGCATTGTTCGAGCTCGGGGGCATGGCGTCAGCCGCCGATGACGCGCTCGGCGTTCACAAGCCCTGATTGCGGGAACCGGCCTCTTGCCAGGAGACGGGAGATCCTGGATTACTGATCCCGAAACAGCACGACCGAATGATCGGTCGCCCGATTTGGGACGGGAGTATCCGAATGACGGACCTGCTGGACGCGGCGGAGCGGCTCAGTCGCGAGGAGCTCGAGGCGCTGCAGCTCGAGCGACTGCGGGCGACCTTGCGCCATGCCTACGAGAACGTCGGCTTCTACCGGCAGTCCTTCGACAAGGCGGGGCTGCGACCCGAGGACTGCCGCACGCTCGCCGACCTCGCCCGGTTCCCGTTCACCGCCAAGGCCGATCTGCGGGACAACTACCCGTTCGGGATGTTCGCCGTGGACCAGTCCCAGGTGCGGCGGATCCATGCCTCCAGCGGGACCACGGGCCGCCCCACAGTCGTCGGCTACACCGAGCACGATCTGGACATGTGGGCGGATGTGGTGGCCCGCTCGATCCGCGCGGCCGGCGGCCGGCCGGGTCACAAGGTCCATGTGGCGTACGGATACGGGCTGTTCACCGGCGGTCTCGGCGCACACTACGGCGCCGAGCGGCTCGGTTGCACGGTCATCCCGGCCTCCGGCGGCATGACCGCCCGTCAGGTTCAGCTGATCCAGGACTTCCGCCCCGAGATCATCATGGTGACGCCCTCCTACATGCTCACGCTGCTCGACGAGTTCGAGCGGCAGGGCGTCGATCCGCGTACGACGTCCCTCGAGGTCGGCATCTTCGGGGCCGAGCCGTGGACCGAGGAGATGCGCCGCGAGATCGAGGAGCGGTTCGCGATCGACGCCGTCGACATATACGGGCTGTCCGAGGTCATCGGCCCCGGCGTGGCGCAGGAGTGTGTGGAGACCAAGGACGGGCTGCACATCTGGGAGGACCACTTCTATCCGGAGGTCGTCGATCCGTTCACCGGCGAGGTACTGCCGGACGGCGAGCACGGCGAACTGGTCTTCACCTCGCTCACCAAGGAGGCCATGCCCGTGATCCGTTACCGGACACGGGACTTGACGCGGCTGCTGCCGGGGACGGCGCGGGTGTTCCGGCGGATGGAGAAGGTGACCGGGCGCAGCGACGACATGGTGATCCTGCGTGGGGTCAATCTCTTCCCCACCCAGATCGAGGAGATCGTGCTGCGCACGGCGCATGTGGCGCCGCATTTCCAGCTGCGGCTGACCCGCGAGGGCCGTCTCGACGTGCTCACGGTGCGGGCCGAGGCGCGCGTGGAGGCGACTCCCGGCCAGCGGGAGGCCGCCGCCCGGGCGATCGCGGCGGCCGTTAAGGACGGCATCGGGGTGTCCGTCACGGTCGAGGTGGTGGACCCCGAGACGCTGGAGCGGTCGGTGGGCAAGATCAAACGGATCGTGGATCTCAGGACGAAGTGAAGCGGTCCCTCAGCTCGCGCTTGAGGATCTTTCCGCTGGCGTTGCGCGGCAGCTCGTCCACGAACAGGACCCGCTTGGGGGCCTTGAAGTGGGCGAGCTTCTCGCGCGCGTGGTCGATCAGCTCGGCCTGCGTCACCTCACCTCGCGGGACGACGACGGCGGTGACCGCCTCGATCCAGCGGTCGTCCGGCAGGCCGATGACGGCGGTCTCGGCGACGGCGGGATGGGTGTAGAGCGCGTCCTCGACCTGCCGTGAAGCGACGAGCACTCCCCCGGAGTTGATGACGTCCTTCACTCGGTCGACGACGGTGAAGTACCCCTCCGCGTCGCGAACGGCGAGGTCGCCGGAGCGGAACCAGCCGTCGCGGAAGGCCTCTTTGGTCTCGGCCGGCTTGTGCCAGTAGCCCTCGCACAGCTGCGGTGAGCGGTAGACGACTTCGCCCGCCGTCCCGTCCGGGACCTCGTCGCCGTTCTCGTCGACAACGTTCGCCTCCACGAAGAGCACGGGTCGGCCACAGGAGTCCATCCGTCCCTCGTGCTCGTCCGGCCCGAGGACGGTGGCCAGCGGACCGATCTCGCTCTGCCCGAAGCAGTTGTAGAAGGCCAGGCCGGGCAGCCGGGCACGCAGTCGCTCCAGTACCGGTACGGGCATGATCGACGCCCCGTAGTACGCCTTGCGCAGTCCGCCCAGCTCTCGGGTGGCGAAGTCGGGATGGTTGGACAGCCCGATCCAGACCGTGGGCGGCGCGAAGAGACTGTCCGCCTCCCCCGCCTCCACCAGATCGAAGATCCTCGCCGCATCCGGCCCGTCGATGATGATGTTCTCCGCGCCGACCGCGAGATACGGCAGCAGGAACACATGCATCTGCGCCGAGTGGTACAGCGGCAGCGAATGGACGGGCCGGTCGGACTCGTTGAGATCCAGCGCCGTGATGGCGCTGACGTACTCATGGACGAGCGCTCGATGCGTCATCATCGCGCCTTTGGGCAGTGCGGTGGTGCCGGAGGTATAGAGAAACTGCACCACCTCCCGCGCGTCCCCGTCCGGGTCGAACGGGCGCGGGGTGTTCAGCGCGGCGAGCAGCGAGTCGTCCGTGTCGCGCAGCGGGCGCACGGTGAAGCCCTCGGGGACCCGGCCCGCGAGATCGGGATCGGCGAGCACCAGCGCGCTGGCCGAGTCCTCAAGGATGTACGCAAGGTCGTCACCGGTGAGGTTCTGGTTGACCGGCACATGGACCAGCCCGGCCCGCGCGCAGGCGAGGAAGGCGATCAGATAGACGTCCGAGTTGTGGCCGTAGGTGGCCACCCGGTCGCCGGACTCCAGGCCGTTCCCGATGAGCTCGGCGGCCGCGGTGGAGACGGCGGAGTCCAGCTCGGCGTAGGTCCAGGCCCGGTCCGCGTACCGTACGGCGGTTCGGTCCGGGGTGCGCCGGGCGCTGCGCCGCACGATGCCGTCGACTGTGCTGTTGCGTACACCGGTCATGGCGCGATCCTGTGCGGCGGCGGCCGGAGGGTCAAGTACCCGGATACCGAACGGGATGTTGACACCGCCCGCCGCGGCTGAATGCATGGACCAACTCGCTTTCTCCGCAGTCCGTTGGGAGGCACGTTGCTCTTCCGCACCCGCCTGAGACGGCTCGCGCTCACCGCCATAGCCCTGGTGACGGCCGTGTCCGCGCTGCCGCCGGCCGCATCCGCCGATTCCCGTGACCGGAACGACCAGCACCCCTTCGGCGGTGGTCTGTCCGCCGTCATCCGCTACACCGAGTACGGAATTCCGCACATCGTCGCCAAGGACTACGCGAGTCTCGGCTTCGGCACCGGCTGGGCGCAGGCCGCCGACCAGGTGTGCGTCCTCGCCAACGGCTTCGTCACGGTGCGCGGCGAGCGCTCGCGCTATTTCGGCCCCGACGCGGCCCCCGACGGCTCGCTCTCCTCGGCGACGAAGAACCTCTCCAGTGATCTGTACTTCCGCGGCATACGCGACGCGGGCACCGTCGAGAAGCTGCTGGCCACCCCTGCACCGGCCGGTCCAGGACGGCAGGTCAAGGAGCTGATGCGGGGCTGGGCCGCCGGCTACAACGCCTGGCTGAAGCAGCGCCCCATCACGGATCCTGCCTGCAAGAACGCCGACTGGGTGGGCCCGGTGACCACACTGGACGTGGCCAGGCGAGGCTTCGCCGTCTCGGTGCTCGGCGGCCAGGGGCGGGGCATCGACGGCATCACCGCGGCGCAGCCGCCGGGCCAGGCACCGGTCGGCGCGCCCGAGGCGGCGGCGACGGCGAAGGCCGCACGTGAACTGTTCGCCGCCGAGAGCGCCGACATGGGCTCCAATGCCGTGGCGTTCAGCGGCAGTAGGACTGCGAGCGGCCGAGGTCTGCTGCTCGGCAACCCTCACTATCCGTGGCAGGGCGGCCGCCGGTTCTGGCAGTCCCAGCAGACCATCCCCGGCGAGCTGAATGTCTCGGGCGCCTCGCTGCTCGGCACCGCCGTGGTCAACATAGGCTTCAACGACAAGGTGGCGTGGAGTCATACCGTCGCCACCGGCGTCACCCTGAATCTGCATCAGCTGACGCTGGATCCGGCTGATCCGACCGCGTATCTGGTGGACGGCAGGCCGGAGCGGATGACGAAGCGGACCGTCACCGTACAGGTCAAGGACGGGCCGCCCGTGATCCGTACCCAGTGGTGGACGCGGTACGGGCCGGTCGTCACCTCTCTCGGCCCGACGCTGCCGCTGCCCTGGTCGGCCACGACGGCGTACGCGCTCAACGACCCCAACGCGTCGAATCTGCGCGCCTCCGACACCGCGCTCGCCTTCGGCAGGTCCCACTCCACCGACGATGTGGTGCGGGCGCTGCGGCGTACCCAGGGGCTGCCGTGGATCAATACGATCGCCGCCGACTCGAAGGGCCACACGCTCTTCACCCAGTCGCAGGTGCTGCCGCGGATCACGGACGAGTTGGCGCAGCGCTGCTCGACCCCGCTGGGCAGGGTGACGTATCCGGCGTCGGGTGTGGCCGTGCTGGACGGTTCGCGCGGCGACTGCGCGCTCGGTTCGGACGAGGACGCGGTGCAGCCCGGCATCTTCGGCCCGTCGAAGATGCCGGCACTCAAGAACGCTCCGTACGCGGAGAACTCCAACGACAGTGCCTGGCTGGCCAACGCCGACCGACCGATCACCGGCTACGAGCGGGTCTTCGGCTCGATCGGCACCCCTCGTTCGCTGCGCACCCGAGGCGGCATCGAGGATGTGGCCGCGATGGCGGGCAGGGGCCGGCTGACCGTCGCCGATCTGCAGAAGCAGCAGTTCGCGAACCGCGTGCCTGCCGGGGATCTGGCCGCTGCCGACACAGCCAAGGCGTGCGTGGCACTGCCCGACAAGAGCGCCGACCTGAAGCAGGCGTGCGACGTGCTGGCGACGTGGGACCGGACCATGAACCCCGACAGCCGGGGCGCGCTCCTTTTCGACCGGTTCTGGCGGGGCCTGACCGCGTCGGTCCCGGCGGCCGAGCTGTGGAAGGTGCCGTTCTCGGCGGCCGATCCGGTGCGCACGCCGAACACGCTGAACACCGCGTCGCCCGGCTTCGCCCGCGCGCTCACCAATGCCGTCGCCGAACTGCGTACGGCCGGGATTCCACTGGCCGCGCCACTGAGTGAGCACCAGTTTGTCGTACGGAACGACAAGCGCATCCCGGTCCCTGGCGGCACGGAGGGTCTCGGCGTCTGGAACAAGGTCGAGCCGGTGTGGAGTCCGGCAGTCGGCTACACCCAGGTGGTGACGGGTTCGAGCCATGTCCAGGCGGTCGGCTGGGACGGCGGGCACTGCCCGGTGGCACGCACTCTGCTCACCTACTCCCAGTCGTCGAACCCCAATTCCCCGCACTACAGCGACCAGACCGAGCTGTTCTCGGGCGAGCGCTGGGTGACGTCCCGGTTCTGCGAGCGGGACATCTGGCGCTCGCCCGCACTGAAGGTGGTGTGGGTCAGGGGCTGACGCGGTTCAGGGGGCCCGGACAGCCGTCGCGCTGTCCGGGCTCACATCGCGCGCTCGTGGCCCTCCCAGTACGGCGCGCGCAGCCTGCGCTTGTAGAGCTTGCCGTTCGGATCGCGCGGCATGACCTCGATGAAGTCCACCGTCCTGGGGCGTTTGTAGCCTGCCAGTTGGCGTTCGCAGTGGGCCAGGATGTCGGCGGCCAGCGCGGCGCCCGGCTCATTGCCCTCGGCCGGTTCGACGACAGCCTTGACCTCTTCGCCCCAGTCGGCGTGCGGGATCCCGAACGCTGCCGCGTCCGCGACGGCGGGATGGGTCAGCAGTGCCGACTCGATCTCGGCGGGATAGATGTTGACGCCGCCCGAGATGATCATGTCGATCTTGCGGTCGCGGAGGAAGAGAAAGCCGTCCTCGTCGAGGATGCCGAGATCGCCGACGGTGAAGAAGTCGCCGATGCGGTTCTTCTTCGTCTTGGCCTCGTCCTTGTGGTAGCTGAAGCCGCCGGTGCTCATCTTCATGTAGACGGTGCCCAGTTCGCCGGGCGGAAGCTTGTTTCCGTCGTCGTCGAAGACGGCGAGCTCGCTGATGGGCCAGGCCTTGCCGACGGTGCCGGGCTTCTTCAGCCAGTCCTCGGCGGTCGCGAACGCCCCGCCTCCCTCACTCGCCGCGTAGTACTCCTCGACACAGCTCCCCCACCAGTCGATCATCGCCCGCTTCACATGGTCGGGACAGGGGGCCGCGCCATGGATGGCATGCCGCATGGAGGAGACGTCGTAGCGCTCCTTGACCGCGTCGGGCAGTGCGAGCAGCCGATGGAACTGCGTCGGCACCATGTGCGTGTGGGTGCAGTCGTACGCGTCGATGAGGCGCAGCATCTCCTCGGGCGTCCACTTGTCCATCAGCACCAGCGGATGCCCGATGTGCAGGGAGGCGCCCGCGAATTGGAGTACGGCGGTGTGGTAGAGCGGCGAGCAGACCAGATGGACGTTGTCGCCGAAGGGCCTGATGCCGAAGATGCCGAGGAAGCCGCCGAGGTGGGTCTCCTCGGGGACCTGGCCGGACAGCGGACGGCGGATGCCGCGCGGCCGTCCGGTGGTGCCCGAGGTGTAGTTCATGACCCAGCCGAGCGTCCGGTCGTCGGGCGCGGACCGGGGCTGTCCGGCGAGGAGTTCGACGTACGGACGGAATCCTTCGACCGCGCCCACGGCGTAGCGGTGGCTCGCCGGCAGCTTCGCCTCGTCGGCGGCGGCCGTGGCGGCGTCCGCGAAGCGCTCGTGCGCGATGAGCACCTTGGCTCCGGAGTCGGAGACGATCCAGGCGATCTCGGGACCGACGAGGTGATGGTTGACAGGGACGAGATAGAACCCGGCCTGGGACGCGGCGAGATAGGCCGTGAAGAACTCGACGCCATTGGGGAGGACGACCGCGAAGGCGTCCCCCTTCTCCAGGCCCGCCGCGCGCAGACCGTGGACGAGCTGGTTCGCGGCGGCGTGCAGCCGCCCGGCTGTCCACATCTCGCCGTCCGGCGCGATCAGGATCGACCGGTCCGGGTCGGCGGTCGCCTGAGCCCAGAAGCCTCCCGCAGACTCCGTCCGGGGGGACCCCCACGGCCGTTCGGTCATGACTGGCTCCTTCCGGCGATGTGGTTGATCCGGTCCACAGCCCGCTCGAAGCCGCATGTGAGGTCGTCGAAGACCTGCCGCACACTGCGCTCGGAGTTCATCCGGCCGACGATCTGCCCGACGGGTGTACCGAGCAGCGCCCCGACTTCGTATTTCTGGATACGCGATACGGCGTCGGCGACGAGCAGTCCCTGGAGCGGCATGGGCAGGGCGCCGGGTCCGTTCGGGTCGTCCCAGGCGTCCGTCCACTCGGTGCGCAGCTGACGGGCGGGCTTCCCGGTCAGGGCGCGCGAGCGGACGGTGTCCCCCGAACCCGCCGCGAGGAGCTTTTCGGTGAGGGCGCGCGAGTGGAGGTCCGCCTCGGTGGTGGTGAGCCACAGAGAGCCGAGCCAGACGCCCTGGGCGCCGAGTGCGAGTCCGGCGGTGATCTGCTCGCCGCTGCCGATACCGCCGGCGGCGAGTACGGGCAGCGGGCTCACGGCCGCCACGACCTCCGGGGTGAGCACCATGGAGGCGATGTCACCGGTGTGGCCGCCCGCCTCGTAGCCCTGTGCGACGACGATGTCGATGCCCGCTTCGGCGTGGTGGCGGGCGTGCTTGGCGCTCCCGGCGAGGGCCGCGACCAGGATGCCGTGGTCGTGGGCGCGCTGGACGACATCCATGGGCGGGGAGCCGAGCGCGTTGGCGAGGAGCTTGATCGGGTAGTCGAAGGCCACGTCGAGCTGGCTGCGTGCCACCTGCTCCATCCAGCCGGTGATGCGCCAGCCGGAGGCCTCGCCCTCGGGGAGCTCCGGTACGCCGTGCTTGGCGAGGGTCTCCTCGACGAACTGCCGGTGCCCCGCCGGGATCATCGCCTCCACGTCGGCCTCGCTCACCCCCTCGACCTTCTTGGCGGGCATGACGACGTCGAGGCCGTAGGGCTTGCCGTCCGTGTGCTCCTGCATCCAGTCGAGGTCGCGTTTGAGGTCGTCGGGGGCGGTGTAGCGGACTGCGCCGAGGACGCCGAAACCTCCCGCCCGGGTGATCGCGGCGGCCACCGCCGGGAAAGGCGTGAAGCCGAAGATGGCGTGCTCGACGCCCAGTCTCTTGCTCAGCTCCGTCTCCATGGGGCGCAGGATGCCGCAGTGGGCCGGACGAGGGAAGAGATTTTCTGATGCAGTGTCAGATTCTTTGCCGCCTTGACGGCCCCTGCCGTCGGTAAGAAAGTTTCACGTGTTGCGCGAGAGTTCGAAGGATTCTTTCAGGGAGGGTGAGAATGACGGAGGACTCGGCGGGCAGCGGGATCAGCCGGCGCCGACTCGGTGGCGGCGTCCTGGCTCTGGGAGGTGCGCTGGTGATCGGTCCGATTCCGGGTGCCACCGCGGCGACGGAGGCAGGGAGAGCGGGCGGCGGCCATGCCACACTCCGGCGCGGCTCCGCCGAGCGGGCCGGGCTGATCCCCGGTCATCTCGACCAACTGGTCGCCGACGCCGAGAAGTTCCTCACCCCCTCCCCCAGGCACCCCTGGTACGCGGGAGCCGTTCTGCTGGCGGGGCGGGGCGGCACTGTGGCGCTGCACCGGCCCATCGGCAAGGCGGTGCGCTATGCGGCCTACGACGAGAAGACCGACGCCGGGGTGGAGTTCCCGACGGAGCAGCAGCTCCCGATGGCCGAGGACACCGTCTTCGATCTGGCGTCGGTCTCGAAGCTGTTCACCTCGATTCTCGCCGTGCAGCAAATCGAGCGAGGGGCGTTGGAGCTGGCGGCCACCGTCGCCTCGTATCTCCCGGAATTCGGCGGCGCGGGCAAGCAGGACATCACCGTGCGCCAGCTGCTGACCCACACCTCGGGGTTCCGTGCCTGGATTCCGCTGTACAAGGAGCCGACCCGGGAAGGAAAGCTCCGGCTGCTGTGGAACGAGGCCCCGGCCAGCCCACCCGGCACCAAGTACCTGTACTCCGACCTCAATCTGATCTCGCTGCAGCTGATCCTGGAGGAGATCACCGGTCACCCTCTGGATGTACTGCTCCGAAACGAGATCACTGCTCCACTCGGGATGCACCGCACTCGCTACAACCCGCCCGCTTCCTGGAAGCCGAAGATCGCCGCCACCGAGGACGCCAGGCTGCCCTGGTCGGGCCTCGACCGCGGCCTGGTCTGGGGCGAGGTGCACGACGAGAACGCGTACAGCTTCGGCGGAGTCGCGGGCCACGCCGGCGTCTTCTCGCGCGCCTGGGACCTCGCGATCCTCGCACGTACGCTGCTGAACGGCGGCTCGTACGGCAGGGCCCGGATCCTTCGGCCCGAGTCCGTGCAGCTGATGTTCACCGACTTCAACACCGCCTTCCCCGGTCATGACCACGGCCTCGGCTTCGAGCTCTACCAGCACTGGTACATGGGCGCGATGGCAACGCCCCGCACCGCGGGCCACACCGGCTTCACCGGCACCAGCCTGGTCCTCGACCCGAGCACCGACTCGTTCCTGATCGTCCTGGGAAACTCCGTGCATCCGGTGCGCAGTTGGCGCTCCGGCAGTGCGCCGCGCGTCGCCGCCGCCAACAACATGGCCCGCGCGGTCGCCGTCCGCCCCGAGCACGGCCGCACCGCCTGGTTCTCCGGCATGGCCAATTCGACGTCCGCCACGCTCACGCTGCCCACGCTCGCCCTCACCTCGCCGCGTGCGCGGCTGTGCTGCTCGCTGTGGTGGGACACCGAGCCGGGCTCGGACACCCTGTTCCTGGAGGGGTCGGCGGACGAGGGGGCGACCTGGCGGGCGGTGCCGTTCACGACCGTACGCAAGGGGGAGGAGCCGCTGTCACACCCGGCGGGCACCGCGACCGGCTGGTCCGGGCGTGTCTGGCACCGGCTCACCGCGGACCTCTCGGCGTGGTGCGGCACCCCGGTGCGGCTGCGCTGGCGTTGTGCGACCGACCAGCTCTACGTCTGGCGCGGGGTGTACGTGGACGGGGTGCGGGTCGAGGACGGCGGGCGCCCCGTCTTCGACGAGTCGAGACCCGGGGACGCCGCGCGGATAGAGATCGAGGGCTGGGCGGCGTGCCGGGACTGACGGCCCCCGACCCCGCGCCTGAAACGCCGGCGAGGCTTGATTGTGCGGCTTGGCCGCGCAATCAAGCCCGTCTGGGGGTCCCCCGGACGAAGTCTGGGGGAGATTGAGGACACGCGCGAAGCGCGTACGGGTCTGGGGCGGACCCCCAGTTACGGACAGGGGCGGGGTGGGGAACAAGCCCGTCGCAGGCGGAAGCGCGCGGGTTCGTAGATTCTGGGATGCGTTCGAGCCGGAACTTGAAGCACTGTGCCGAACAGGACCATTTTGACTGCGGGTTCGGTCTTGCTCGGCCAAGGGCCAGCTTCTGAAGAGCCAAAGGCCAAGTCGTCCCTCGACACACGGGGAGTGCTGGTTCCAGACCCGCGAACTGCGCCGCTACCTGCTCTGGCGCAACGCCAACGCCCGCCACCCCGAAGTGCTGGCCGCCGAGCGCCGCGAACGCGCACACATCCGCAGCAAGAAAGGCATCCGCTGGGGGCATCGAACTCCTCCTTGCGTTAGGGACACACAGACCGACGAAACAGGTTCTCGCCAGAGACAAAAGTCCTGACGGGGGCCCGTTTCTCGTTGGCCGGGGCGGCCTCGGCCCCGCGAAGCCTGGCAGGATGACTTCCGCGAGGTCGACGGTCAGCCGGTCCTGGTCTACCTCCCCACCGACCCCGCCGAACTGCTCCAACGACTCACCGAACGCAACCAACGCGAAGACGCCAATGCCCACAACGTCACCCCCGAAGCACTGGACGACTTCTTCGCACGCTTCGAACCCCGACCGCAGATGAGGACGCCATCGTCTACACCGGCGATACGGACACCCGGGGGCTTGCATCCTTGGGGACGTACGACCGGCCATCGCCCGGCCCCGACCCCCGTTGCGCCACCGGTGACGTTCTTCAGGTGCTGTTATTCGGCCTTGCCGAAGTCCCGGATCTCCTGGGCCTCCTGTGGTGAGAGTTCACGGGGAGCGTCGCCACGGGCGAGTTTCGCGCTTTGAACGTGGTGGCGGATGTCGTCGACGATCTCGGGGTTGGCCAGGGTGGTGACGTCGCCGACGTCGGCGAAGTTGGAGATCCCGGCGATCACCCGGCGCATGATCTTCCCCGAGCGGGTCTTGGGCATGTCGGGGACGATCCACACGTTCTGGGGCCGGGCGATTTTCCCGATCTCCCGCTCGATGGCGGCGGCCACCTTCTGTTCGATCTCTGGGCCGGGGGCGAGGCCGGGGTTGAGGGCGACGTATATCTCCACGGCCCGGCCGCGCAGTTCGTCCATCACCGGGACGGCGGCGGCCTCGGCCACCTCCTCGACGGTGAGGGTGGCCGATTCGAGCTCCTTGGTGCCGAGCCGGTGGCCGGCGACGTTGATCACGTCGTCGATCCGGCCGAGGATCCGGAAGTAGCCGTCGGCCGCCTGGACGGCGCCGTCGCCGCACAGGAAGGGCCAGTCGTGCCAGTCGGTGCTGTCCGGGTCCTTGCAGTAGCGGCGGTAGTAGATGTCCACGAAGCGGTCGGGCTGGCCCCAGACGGTCTGCAGGACGCCGGGCCAGGGGTTGCGGATGCAGATGTTGCCGGCCTTGCCGCTGCCGGCCTCGACGACATTGTCGTCCTCGTCGTAGATCACCGGGTAGATCCCCAGCACTCCCGGGCCGCAGCTGCCGGGCTTCATCGGCTGCAGGGCGGGCAGCGTGCTGCCGAGGAAGCCGCCGGTCTCGGTCATCCACCAGGTGTCGACGACGGTTGCCTCGCTCTTGCCGACCTCGTCGTGATACCAGCGCCACACCTCCGGCTCGATGGGTTCGCCCACTGTGGTCATGTGCTTGAGGTGGTAGTCGTAGGCCGAGGGCTCGTGCGGGCCGACCTTGCGCAGCATCCGGATGGTGGTGGGTGCGGTGTGGAAGATGCTCACCCCGAGCCGTTCGGCGATGCGCCAGCAGCGGCCGGCATCCGGGTAGGTGGGCACGCCCTCGTACAGCACGCTGGTCGTGCCGAGCAGCAGCGGGCCGTAGACGATGTACGAGTGCCCGGTGATCCAGCCGATGTCGGCGGCGCACCAGTAGGTGTCCTCGGGGTGGATGTCCTGGTAGTACTTCGAGGTGCCGGCGACGTAGGCGAGGTAGCCGCCGGTGGAGTGCTGGCAGCCCTTGGGGCGGCCGGTGGTGCCGCTGGTGTACATCAGGAACAGCGGCGCCTCGGCGGGCATCGAGACGGGCTCGACGCTGTGGCCGCGGTAGTCGGCCAGGATCTCGTCGACGAAGAAGTCGCGGCCTTCGACCATGGGGCTCTTCGACGCGTACTGGCCGGGGTGGCGACGCCAGACCAGCACCTTGTCGACCTGCTGGCCGAGCTTGCCGGCGGCGGCCACCGCCTCGTCCGCCTTGGCCTTGTGGTCGACCAGGGTGCCGCCGCGGTAGTAGCCGTCCATGGTCACCAGGACCCGGCTGCCGGAGTCGGCGATCCGGTCGCCGCAGGCCGTGCCGCTGAACCCGCCGAACACCTCGGAGTGGATGGCGCCCAGCCGGGCGCAGGCCAGCATGGAGATGGGCAGCTCCGGGACCATCGGCAGGTGGAAGGTGACCCGGTCGCCGGTGTCCACGCCGCCGAAGCCGCTCAGTAGGGCGGCGAATTCGTTGACCCGCCGGTACAGCTCCTGGTAGGTGATCGCCCGGGTGTCCTGGTCCTCGGGCTCGGGCACCCAGATGAAGGCGGCCTTGTTCCGGCTGGCGGCCAGGTGCCGGTCGACGCAGTTGTAGCAGGCGTTCAGGCGGCCGCCGACGAACCACTTCCAGAACGGCGGTCGGCTGGTGTCCAGCGTGGTGTGCCAGTACGTGTCCCAGGTGAGCAGGTCGGCGTACTCCCTGAAGCACTCGGGGAAGTGCTCCTCGCCGAACCGCTCGATGATGGCCGGGTCGCCCGCGTTGGCCTGGGCGACGAATTTGGCCGGCGGCCGGTAGTAGTCCTCTTCGCGCCAGTGGACGGCGATCTGTGCCTCGGAGAGCTGCGGCTGTGGTTCTGCTGCCATGGGTTCGACCTCCCACTGGAATGGCCGCGGCGGCGGGGCGGCGGCGGGGCGGCGGCCCGGCCGCTAACCGTCCGCGAGCAGCCCGGCGCAGACGCAGAATTCGCGCAGTTCGGCCCCGCAGGCGCACTGGCGGGCGAACGCCGTGACATCGCCCTGGTCCAGGGAGTCCCAGCACAGCTCGTCGGTCAGCGCCATCGCGCGGGTCAGTACCGGTCCGAGTGCCAAAGGCGGCGTAGCCTCGGCCTCGCGGCGCAGCCGCGCGGCCTCGCGCATGTGCGCCTGATCGGTGGCCGCACCCTGCAACTGGGCGAGGAGTACCGATGTCTCGCCGATGAGGTACTGCTGCGTCATCGCGACCGCCACCCCGCGAATCACCCTTCGTGCACCGGCTCCGATGCACCTCCGAGGAGCCTTCAGCGTATCGCCGGGAGCACTCCTGGGCCATGAGAGCGGTCCTGTCAGAACCCTGCCGCGTGGCCCGACCGCGAGGGCAGGTCCCGCAGCGCCCGCACAGCGGGAGATACCTGCTCCGAGGCGCAGGGAGGTCTGGCTCTGCCCTCATTGAGGGAGGCCGTGACTGCAGGGGAAGTTGAGGGTGGACTTTCCCTCCCTCACGCGATGTCGCAGACCAGCAGGCGACGCCTTCAGCCTTGAGCAGAACTCCATGAATTGCAAAATTCTGCAATTCAATACATGCTGTGGTGGCTGTGTCCGTAGGTAGCCGCGGGCACAGCACCAAGCGACACCCCCGACGGGGGTTGAGGAGAGTTCGAGGGTCGTGCCGGTTCCGCTGTATCAGGCCAAGGCAGAGTTCTTCCGGATGCTGGGGCATCCGGTGCGCATCCGTGTGCTGGAGCTGCTGCAGGGCGGGCCGATGCCGGTGCGGGATCTGCTCGCCTCGATCGAGGTGGAGCCGTCGGCCCTGTCCCAGCAGCTGGCGGTGCTGCGCCGGTCGGGCATCGTGACCTCCACCCGGGAGGGCTCGACCGTGGTCTACGAGCTCGCGGGCGGGGATGTCGCGGATCTGATGCGGGCCGCACGGCGGATCCTCACCGAGATGCTGGCCGGGCAGAACGAGCTGCTGGCGGAGTTGCGGGAAGCCGAGGTCGCGGCGCAGTGAGTGCGGTTTTCACCCGGGCCATGAGCCGGGTGCGTTCCCTGCTGCCTGCCCGCGCCGACTTCCTGCTCATGGCACGCAACCCACGCCGCGATCTGCTGGCGGGCCTGACGGTGGCGATCGTGGCGCTGCCGCTCGCGCTGGGCTTCGGGGTGTCCTCCGGGCTCGGCGCGGAGGCTGGGCTTGCCACTGCGGTGGTCGCCGGAGCGCTCGCCGCGCTGTTCGGCGGCTCCAATCTCCAGGTTTCCGGCCCCACCGGGGCCATGACGGTGGTGCTGGTGCCGATCGTCGCCGAGTACGGGCCCGGCGGGGTGCTGACGGTCGGAGTGCTGGCCGGGCTGATCCTGATCGCACTCGCCCTGCTGCGCGCCGGGAAGTACATGCAGTACATCCCGGCTCCGGTGGTGGAGGGTTTCACCCTCGGCATCGCGTGCGTGATCGGGCTTCAGCAGCTCCCGAACGCGCTCGGCGTGGCCAAGCCCGAGGGCGAGCGTGTCCTGCTGGTGACCTGGCGGGCCCTCGAGGAGTTCGCACACAGCCCGAACTGGACCGCCCTCGCGATAGCGCTCGGGGTCGCCGCCGTGATGCTCCTCGGCGCGCGCGTGCGGCCGACCGTCCCCTTCTCGATCGTCGCGGTGATCGCCGCGACCGTCGTGGCGCAGCTCTTCCATCTGGATGCGGCCGCCCCGATTGGGGATCTGCCGTCCGGGCTGCCCGCTCCGTCGCTGGGCTTCCTCGACCTGTCCTCGCTCGGTTCGCTGCTCGCCCCGGCGGTGGCGGTTGCCGCGCTCGCGGCACTGGAGTCGCTGCTGTCGGCCACCGTCGCGGACGGCATGACGGTGGGCCAGAAGCACGATCCCGACAAGGAGTTGTTCGGGCAGGGCATCGCGAACCTGGCGGTGCCCCTGTTCGGTGGCGTCCCGGCGACGGCCGCCATCGCCCGTACGGCGGTCAACGTCCGTACCGGCGCGGGCTCGCGGCTCGCGGCGCTCGCTCACGCCGCCGTCCTCGCGGTGATCGTCTTCGCCGCCGCCCCGCTGGTCTCCAGGATCCCCCTGGCCGCTCTAGCGGGTGTGCTGCTGGCGACCGCGATCCGCATGGTCGAGGTCGGCGCGTTGCGCGCCATGGCCCGCGCGACCCGCTCCGATGCCCTCGTGCTCGTGCTGACGGCCGTCGCCACGCTCGCCCTGGACCTGGTCTATGCGGTGATCATCGGCCTGGTCGTGGCCGGGGCGCTGGCCCTGCGGGCGGTGGCCAAGCAGGCCCGGATGGATCAGGTGGACTTCCGGCCCGACCTGCCCGGTGAGCACAGCGATGAGGAACACGCCCTGCTGGCCGAGCACATCGTGGCCTACCGGATCGACGGGCCGCTGTTCTTCGCCGGCGCGCACCGCTTCCTGCTGGAGCTGAGCGAGGTCGCCGACGTCCGGGTCGTCATCCTGCGCATGTCGCGCATCACGACCATGGACGCCACCGGTGCACTGGTCCTCAAGGACGCCGTGCAGAAGCTCAACCGGCGCGGCATCGCGGTGATGACGTCCGGGATACGGCCCGGACAGCGGCGCGTCCTCGACTCCGTCGGCGCGTTGGATCTGCTGCGGCTGGAGGGGCGGGAGTACGCGACCACCCCGGAGGCCATCGCCGGTGCCCGCGCCCATCTGCAGGGTGCCGGGGTCCTGCCCGTCGTTCCCGCGCAGTCGCCCGCCCCCGTCGCCGAGGAGGCTTCCCGATGACCGTCCCCGTCTCCCGTCGCATGGCGGAGGTGTCCGGCACCGAAGCCTTGTGGCTGCTCGAAGGCGCGGCCCAGGGACGGCTCGTGTACGTCCAGCGCGACAGCGCGGTGATACGCCCGGCGGTGCACATCCTCCAGTACGGCCGCTTGATCGTCCGCACCCCGGCCCAGGCGGCCGCCCTGTCCGACAGGGCCGCACTCACGTACCACGCGGACGAGATCCGCGTGGCCGGCGGCACCGGGTGGACGGTGACGGCGACCGGTCCGGCCGAGGTGATCACCGACCCCGATGAGGCCGCCCACTACCGCCGTACGCTGCCCGGCTGGGTCCACGGCCCGCATGACACCCTCGTCCGGATCCGCCCGCAGACGGTGACCGGCTTCCGCCTCGCCCACGAGGGTGCCTGATGGCCGCTCAGCTCGAGAGCCTGCCCTACCGGCATGTGCTGACGGTGCCCGCCATAGGGTCCGCTGTCCGCATAGCGCGCGAGACCACCGAACAGGTGCTGGTGGAGTGGGGCATCAGCCGGCGCCACCCCACGGTCGATCCAGCGTTGCTGATCCTCGGCGAGCTGGTCACCAACAGCGTGCGGCACGCCGCCGTGCTCTCCCCGAACGTCACGGTGATCTACGCGGCGAGCCATGACACGTTCGCGTTCGCCGTCCACGACCGCCACCCCTATCAGCCCGCCCTGTACGCCCCGGCTGGCAACGGGGGCAGCGGGCTGGCCACTGTCGTCGAGCTCACCCTCGGCCTCGGCGGCACCGCGGTCGTACGCGCGGACGCTGACGGCCGCGGCAAAAGCGTGTGGATCACCCTCCCCCTGTGAGAACGAGAGAGCGACGATGACCATCGAGTGGCGTTACACCACCCAGCAGGACTTCTGTGTCCTCTCGCTGGCCGGGTATCTCGGCGCGGATGCCGTAGCCCGCTTCTCCGGCGCCGTCGGCTGGGCCCTGGCCCGCGGCACGGGACCGGTCATTCTCGACCTCACCGAGCTGCGCGGCTGGTCCATCGGTGGCCAGCTGGCCGTCGCCCAGGCAGCACGCCAACTCGCGGATGAGGGACGGCGCCTGGAACTCGCTGCGATCCCCGCGGACGGCTCCCTCGTCCCCGACGGCACCCACCCGCCGATCCCCGTCCACTGCGACCTCACCGCCGCCCTCGCGGCGTATGACGACGTGAGTGGCCAAACGCGTGAGTGGCACAGCGACGACTGGCCCGGCGCGCGGAATGTGGCGGCACAGGGCCTGATGTAAGAGATACACGGGAACGACAAAGGCAAGGAAACGGCATGAGTGATGTGATCGTGAAGGACAGCAACGGCACCGCCCTGGAGGACGGCGACTCCGTGACGCTGATCAAGGACCTGAAGGTGAAGGGCACCTCCGAGACCCTCAAGCGCGGAACGCTGGTGAAGAACATCCGCCTCACTGGCAAGGCCGGCGAGATAGAATGCAACACGAAGAAGGTCAAGGGCCTGGTCCTGAAGACCGAGTTCCTGAAGAAGGCGTGACCTAAGGCCCCCTGGCAGTTCGTCTGGCGCTTCTTCCTGCTGCCCGTCACCTCCTGGCCGACTGCAGGGGAAGCGCCACTGGACTTCTACCGCACCGCCGGGGCCCGCGCGTGGTCAGCCGGAGGTCGGTGGCAGGGCGTCGAGGGCAGCGTCCAGATCTGTGTAGATGGTCATCGAGTCGTGGTGGATGACCAATGACTCCGCTGCCTCGATGCGGTCCAGGCCGCACAGTACGAGGGGACGCTCACTCTTCCGCAGCGTGGCTGCCGCCTGCAGGACTGCCGCCCATCCTTCGGTACTCCAGCCCAGCAGTTCGGTCAAGTCCAGGACGACTGCCCCGGTGCTGCGGGCAGCTACCCAGCCGAACCCATCCAAAAAGCGGTCGACCGCGCTGCTGCCGAGGAACCCGGCGACACGCAAGACCGCCACGCCGCGCTGTTCCCCGAAACTCCAGCTGATACTCATGGGCGGCGCCGTTCTCAGTGCTCGCCGTCGGACAGCTTCGGGTTGCCGGCCAGGGGGGCGGCGTGCCCGACCCAGCCGCGCTCAAGGTCCATGCTCAGCAGGCGCTCGTGCCCGCAGCGGGGGCATGAGCCGTCAGGTTCGACGGCCGCGGGCAGGCACTTGAGACGGCACATAGGGCACTTGAGCAGAGCGCTGCCACCACGCAGTCGTGGGATTCGCATCCGAACCTCCCTCTCTCGACCTTCGGAATTGCTAATCTTAGCAATTCCCGAGGTCATCACGTGGGTGTGATGGCGCGAGGATGACCCCATGGTGAAGAGTTTTGGGTGGATGCGATGCACGGTGCAGGCATGGCAACGATCGTCCGGCCTTACGGCGGCACGCGCGGGCATGGGGCCGGTTCGGTGAGCGCGCCGCTGTACCAACTGAAGGCGGAGTTCTTCAAGACGCTGGGCCATCCGGTACGGATTCGCGTGCTGGAACTGCTGAGCGAGCGCGAGCATGCGGTCTCCGAGATGCTCCCGGTAGTGGGCGTCGAGCCTGCCCACCTCTCGCAGCAACTGGCCGTCCTGCGCCGGGCCAATCTGGTCATCACCCGCAGGGAAGGTTCGGCCGTCTACTACTCGCTGACCAGTCCGCAGGTGGCTGAGCTGCTGAAAGTCGCGCGGTCGATCCTGTCCGGAGTGCTGGCGGGACAGGCCGAACTGCTCGCCGACCTGCAGGCGGCGTCATCCGAGGGAGAACCGCAGGCCTAAGCCGTCCCCCAGACCGGCGGCCGCCCTTCGGCGTACATGGACAGCGCTCTGCGCGGCGAGGGGCGGCCGCCTTCAACCCGCCGACGCACAGGCGACAAAGTCTCAACAAAATAGGCAAAGCGCAAGAAAAAGGGCGTAACTCCGGCTGTGGAGACGTCCGTTAGCCACCTGCGGAAGAGTCCTCACCAGCATCCGGGAGGGGCGTTCATGGGCCTGCTGCGCAAGATCCGCGACACCGGGCGGGTGGCTGAACCTGCTCGGCCCCCGTCGGTGGCACCGCTGCCGATGGCGCGCGGGCTGGGCGGGTCGGCGCAAGTGCGCTGTGTGGATGCCGGCTCGTGCAACGGATGCGAGATCGAGATCGCGGCGGCCTTCGGCCCGGTCTACGACGCGGAGCGGTACGGCGCGCGACTGGTGGCCTCGCCCCGGCATGCGGATGTGGCCCTGGTGACCGGGCCGGTCACGCGGAACATGGCCGAGCCGCTCCGGCGCACGGTGGCGGCCATGCCCGAGCCGCGGCTGGTGGTCGCGGTCGGGGACTGTGCGATCAACTGCGGTGAGTTCGCGGGAGGGTACGGAGTCGAGGGCGCGGTCGCCGATGTCGTACCGGTCGATCTCGAGGTGCCGGGGTGCCCGCCGACGCCGGACGACATCGTGGCGGCGCTGCGGTGGGTGACCGGCCGGTGAGCCTGGTCGCGGCCGCCCTTGGTGCTGCCGTCGCCATGGGTGGGGCGGGAGCGGCGGCGGGGGCCGGGCTGCCGGTCCGGTGGCGCGTCCGAGTGGCCGGAGGGTGCACGGTCTGGGTGGGGGTGGCCGGTGGTGCGGCGGGTGTGGCTGTACTGGGCGGAAGGCGATGGTCGGCCGAGCTGCCGGGGTTGCTGCCGCTGGCCGGGGTGCATCTTGAAGTGGATGCGCTGTCGGGGCTGTTCATGGCTGTGGCGGGGGCCGTGGTGGCGGCGGTGGCGGTGTACGGCATCGGGTACGCGTCCGGGCACGGCCCGCACGGGCTGGGCTCACGGGCGGCGCAGACGGTGCTGCCGCTGTTCGCCCTGTCGCTGGTACTGGTGCCTGCGGCGGGATCGGTGTCCACGTTCCTGGTGCTGTGGGAGCTGATGGCGCTGGCCTCGCTGCTGCTTGCCCTGGCCGAGCACCGCGAGCGGCCGTCGGTGCGAGCCGCGGGCGTCTGGTACGCGGTGATGACCCACCTCGGACTTGTCCTGCTGCTGGTTGCCTTCGCGTTGTTTGCCGCGCACGCCGGGGGTGAGACTTTCGCGACGCTGCGGGCAGGTGCGGACGGGATGTCTGCGACGGTGCGCGGTCTGGTGTTCGTGCTGACCGCGGCGGCCTTCACCTCCAAGGCGGGGGCGGTGCCACTGCACGCCTGGCTGCCGCGTGCCCACCCCGAAGCGCCCAGCCCCGTCTCGGCGTTGATGAGCGCGGCCATGGTCAACCTCGGCATCTACGGGCTCGTACGCACCGGGTTCGACCTGCTGGGCGGCGGACCGTCCTGGTGGTGGCTGGCGCTGATCACGACGGGCGGGCTGTCCGCCGTGTACGGGATCCTGCAGGCCGCGATGGCCTCCGACCTGAAGAGACTGCTGGCGTACTCGACATCCGAGAACATGGGGCTGGTCCTGATCGGGGCCGGAGCGGCGGGCCTGTTCGCCGCCGCGGGTGATCGTCCGCTGGCCGCCCTCGCGCTGGCGGCCGCGCTGCTTCACGTGGTCAACCACTCGGCGTTCAAAGCCCTGTTGTTCTGCACGGCCGGTTCCATCCTGCGCGCCACCGGCGTACGGGATCTCGACCGGCTCGGCGGTCTGAGGGCGCGGATGCCGGTCACGGCCGGACTCTTCGCGCTGGGCGCGCTGGGGGCGGTGGCGCTGCCGCCAGGCAACGGGTTCATCAGTGAGTGGCTGCTGCTGCAGTCACTGATCCACGGACTGGAGATGCCAGGGGTGGCCGTCGCCGTGATGCTGCCGCTGGCGGTGGCGCTGATCGCGCTTTCGGCCGGGATCGCCGCGGCGGTGTTCGTCAAGGCGCTCGGGGTCGGCTTCTTCGCCCGGCCACGCAGCCAAGAGGCCACCGGCGCGCGGGAGGCGCCGCCGATGATGCTCGCCGGAATGGGGTTGCTCGCGGCCGGGTGCGTGGGGCTGGCACTGGTCCCGGGACTGCTGGGCAGTGGCTTGGATCAGGCCGTACTCGCCGCGGACCTTCCTGGGAGTCAGGCCGTGTCGGGCGGCGGGGCGAAGGTACGGCTTGCCGACGTGTCGGCGTCGCTGTCGCCGCTGTGGGTGGTGGCCGCCTTGACGGCGGCGTTGGCCCTCGCGGTGTACCTGCCCCGGCTGTACGGCAATCGCCGCCGGCGTAGAGACGCCAGGCTGTGGGACTGCGGCGGCGGCGCGCCCACGCCGAGGATGGCCTATACGGCGACCTCGTTCGCCGAACCTTTGCAGCGCGTCTTCGACGACGTACTTGCCCCGGAGCAGGACGTGAATGTCACGCACGCAGGTGAGTCCACGTACCTGGTGGAGCGTGTTCGGTTCCGCAACCGAGTGCCCGACCGGATCGAGCACCGGCTGTACGAACCGGTGCTGGCCTTTCTCGCGAGGTCCGGGCGCGCCGCGCGCCGACTGGCGGGCGGCAGCGTCCATCTCTATCTCGGCTACGGCTTCTTCGGCCTGGTCACCCTGCTCCTGGTGCTGGCGGTGGGCTGGTGAGCGCCGCCGGGTATGTGGCGGTGGCGGGGCAGATCGCTGTGGTCGTCGGGGGCGCTCCCCTGCTCACCGGGCTGATGCGGCAGGTGCGGGCGCGCATGGAGGGGCGGGCCGGCGCCGGTGTGCTCCAGCCGTGGCGGGATACCCGCAAGCTGCTGCGTAAAGAACCGATCAGTGCGATCGGGACGGGGCCCGCGTTCCGTATCGCTCCGGCGCTGCTGGTGGCGACCACTGTGGTGGTCGCCGCGCTGGTTCCGCTGCTTTCCACGGACACACCGGTCGCCGGGCGCGCGGACCTGATCCTGGTGGTGGCGCTCCTCGCGCTGGGCACCGTCGCCCTGGCGCTGGCCGGGCTGGATACCGGGACCGCCTTCGGCGGTATGGGGGCCTCGCGCGAGATGACCATCGCGGCCCTGGTGGAGCCGACCCTCCTGATGTCGGTGTTCGCCCTGTCGATACCGGCCGGCTCCACCAACCTCCCCGCCATCGTCTCCGGCGCCGTCCACGAACCGGCACGGCTGACCTCCCCCGCGGGGCTGCTGGCCACCGCCGCGCTCGCTGTCGCCGTCCTCGCGGAGACCGGGCGGCTCCCGGTGGACAACCCCTCCACCCATCTGGAGTTGACGATGGTGCACGAGGCGATGGTGCTGGAGTACGCGGGGCCCGATCTGGCGCTGGTCGAACTGGGTGCGCAGATGCGGCTCACGGTGCTGCTGGGGCTGCTTGCCTCGCTGTTCGCGCCCTGGGGCATCGCGACCTCCACCTCGGCTGCGGCGCTGGCGCTCGCTCTCGTCCTGTTCGTGGTCAAGGTCGCGCTGCTGGGGGCGGTGCTGGCCGCCGCCGAGGTGTTCTGGGCCAAGCTGCGGCTGTTCCGCGTGCCCGAACTGCTCGCCGGGTCCTTCCTGCTGGCGCTGCTCGCGGTGACCTCCTCCTACTTCCTGAGCGGAGAGTGAGCGCGCGGTGAGCGAGGGTCTGTACACGCAGCTGCTGGACCTGGCTTGCGGGGCGTTCCTGCTGGCGGCGGTGGTGGTCCTCTGGATGCGTGAACTCGGCGCGATCGTACGGATCTTCGCCCTCCAAGGCATCGCCCTGGCTGCCATAGCCGTCCTGCTGGGCCTGCACGAGGAACGCTGGGACCTCATCGCGGTGGCGGCCGGAATCGGTCTCCTGCGGGCCGGAGTGCTTCCGTACCTGATGCGCCGGGCGCTGACCGCGTTGAGTGTCGGCCACACCACGTCCGACACGGACGGCGCCGAGACCCGGGAGACCCAGCCGCTGGTGAACGTGGCAGCGTCCCTGCTCACCGCGGCGGCATTGACCCTGCTGGCCTATGCCGTGGCCCGGCCGCTGGCCGAGCTCGACCCCACCCCGGCCACACGGGCTCTGCCGGTGGGCCTAGCGGTCGTCCTGATCGGGTTCTTCGTGCTGGTCACCAGGCGCCGCGCGCTCGCCCAGGTGGTGGGCTTCCTGCTGCTGGACAACGGCATCACCGCGACCGCCTTCCTGGCCACCTCCGGAGTGCCGCTGATCGTCGAACTCGGTGTCTCCTTCGATGTCCTGCTCGCCGTACTGGTACTGCAGCTGCTCACCACTCGTATGCGGGCCGCGTTCGGCACGACCGACATCGACGACCTGCGGGAGCTGCACGACTGATGCCGCATCTTCTCCAAGAGCCTGCTGCGACCGCCCTGTTGCTGATCGCGCCCGTCGCCGTGCCCCTCGCCGTGGCCGGCGTCCATGCGCTGACTGGCGTGCGCGCGTCTGCCGCGGAAGTCCGCGAGCCGAGCAGGCAAGTGTCCCGTCAGCCTGCCCTGGTCGGAGCCGCAACCGGACCGGCGGACGGGGCCGCAGCACCACCTCCGCCAGGGTCCAATGCACCTCACCGGGCCGACTGGTACGGGCTCATCTCCCCATCGGCGATCATCACCTGCGGTGCGGTACTGGCAGCCGCCCTCGGTGACGACGAAGCCGTGACCGCCTACGGCGGACTGCTGCGCGCCGACGCCCTGACGGTGTGGATGCTGCTCGTCGTCGGAGCCGTCGCACTGATCGCCTGCGCGAGTGCCCCCTCCTATCTCGCGGGCGAGCGCGCTGTCGGACGGGCGGATGCCCGTAACACCGCGCTCTTCCACGTCCTCGTGCAGTCGTTCCTCGCTGCCATGTGCCTGGCCGTGCTCACCGCGAATCTCGGGGTGTTGTGGGTGGCCATCGAAGCCACCACCATCGTCACTGCCTTCCTCGTCGGCCACCGCCGCACCCGTACATCCGTCGAGGCCGCGTGGAAATACGTGGTGATCTGCTCAGCCGGGATCGCCCTGGCCTTCCTGGGCACCGTCCTCATCTACTACGCCGCCCGACAGGCGGGCATCGCCGAGGCGTACGCCCTGAACTGGCCCACCCTCGTGGCCCGGGCCGACCGGCTCGATCCGGCCGTCACCCGGCTCGGCATCATGCTCGTCGTACTCGGCTTCGGGGCGAAAGCGGGCCTCGTGCCCCTGCACGCCTGGCTGCCGGACGCCCACAGCCAGGCACCGGCCCCCGTCTCCGCGCTGATGTCCGGTGTCCTGCTGTCCGTGGCCTTCACCGCGATCCTGCGCTACCAGAGCATCTCCGACGCGGCCCTCGGGACCGGCTACATCCGCGCCCTACTGACCGGCATTGCTCTGCTCACGCTCGCCCTCGCCGCGGCCCTGCTGCTCGCCCAGCGCGACTACAAACGGATGCTCGCCTATTCGAGCATGGAGCACATGAGCCTGATCGCCCTCGGCGCCGCGATCGGCACCCCTCTCGCCCGTGCCGCCGTGCTCTTGCACATCGCCGGGCACGGGCTCGCCAAAGCGGTCGCCTTCTGCGCCTCCGGCCACATCCTGCATCTCACCCGGACCACCCGCATCGGGCGGGTACGCGGCCTGATCGCCCGGGCACCCGGCCTTGCGGGCACCTTCGGGCTCGCGGTCGTCGCGCTGCTCGGGTTCCCGCCCTTCAGTCTGTTCGCCTCCGAACTGGGCATCGTCCGCGCCGGATTCGCCGCCCGTATGGGCTGGGCCGTCTCGGCGGCCCTGCTGCTGGTCCTGATCACCTTCGCCGCGCTCGCCGCCCGCACCGCCCGGATGCTGCTCGGCCCCGCGCCCACGGCCTGGACGGACGAGCCGCCCGCCACGACAGGATGGCCGCTCGTCCTGGGCCTGGTGGCCTGCGCGGCCCTGGGTATCGCGACCGGTCCGCTCACCGACCTGCTGCTGAATGCCGCCCAGGCGATCGGAGCCCGCTGAAGCCATGCGCACCGTGCACGAGATCCATGCCGCCGAACTGTCCAAGCGGGCCGAGGAGCTGCTGCGCGCCGGGCGTCGACTGGCCCTGGTCGCCGCCCACCACGACGAGGACCGGATCCGCGTGGTGTACCTCTTCGTCGCGGGGCCGCCCGACAGCCGTACCGAACTACACGTACACCTCAACCCTGATGCTCCCGCGGTCCCGACGCTGGCCCACATGTCCTTCCCCTCAGGCCGGTTCGAGCGCGAAATGCGGGACCTGTTCGGCATCGTCCCCCGCGATCACCCCATGCCGCGACGCCTGGTGCGCCACTTCCACTGGCCGCGCGGCTGGTACCCGATGCTCCCCGACGCCGGGCCCCCGCCGCCCTTCGCGGAGCAGGAAGGCCCCTATCCCTTCCTCGAGGTCGAAGGCGACGGCGTCTACGAAATCCCGGTCGGGCCGGTGCACGCCGGGCTGATCGAGCCAGGCCACTTCCGCTTCTCCGTCGTCGGCGAGACCATCCTCAAACTCAAAGCCCGCCTGTGGTTCGTCCACAAAGGCATCGAAAAACTCTTCCAAGGCCGCAGCGTCGCGGCCGGGCTTCCCCTCGCCGAACGGATCAGCGGCGACACCGCCGTCGGACACGCCCTCGCCTACTGCCTCGCCGTCGAAGAGGCCACCGGCACGGCGGTCCCGGCCGCCGCCCAGCGCGCCCGCACCATGCTCCTGGAGCTGGAGCGCCTGCACAACCATGTCGCCGACCTGGGCATGCTCTGCAACGACGTCGGCCACTCCATCCTCAACGCCCACGCCCAACGCGTGAGAGAACAACTCCTGCGCCTCAACGCTGAGATCACCGGCCACCGCCTGCTGCGCGGCGGCGTCGTACCCGGCGGCGCAGCCCTGCACACGCTGCCCGACCTGAGGCGCCTCCACGCGATCGGCAGGGACATCCGCGAGATCGCCCACCTCGCGCTCGACCAGTCCACCGTCCGCGACCGCTTCACCGGCACCGCCGTCCTCACCGCCGAGGCCGCGCGGGACATCGGCTGCCTCGGCTACGTGGCCCGCGCCAGCGGCCTGCCCGGCACCGACGCCCGCGTCAGCCACCCCTTCACCACCTACGACTCCGAAATCGCCGTCCCCGTCCGCGACACCGGCGACGTGCTCGCCCGCTTCCTCGTCCGCGCCGAAGAGATCGACGTCTCCCTCGCGCTGATCGAGCACCTCATCGAGGGCCTCGCGACGGGTGCTGTCCTCGCTCCGACGCCCGCACCGGGCGCGGGCCCCGGCACAGGCGCCGGCATCGTCGAGGGCTGGCGCGGCACCATCACCACCCGCATCGAACTCGCCCCCAACGGAGCCCTGGCCAGGGTCAAACCGGTCGACCCGTCGTTCTTCAACTGGCCCGCCCTGCCCCTGGCGCTCGCCGACACCATCGTCCCCGACTTCCCGCTGACCAATAAAAGCTTCAACCTCTCCTACGCCGGCAACGACCTCTGACCACGCTGCGCGGGACCCGGTCATCGGTCAACCCTTGCACTCAGTGGGCGACACCGCCGCGTTGCGAACACGTATCCCGCCCCGTTAGACCGACGGCGCCCCAGCCGAGCAGCAGCAGGGGGCGACCGCGTCCACGGCCGTGCGACCGTAGTGGCGGCGATGGGTTCGGCCCCGCGCCCTGGACCCCAACCGGATCGGCGTCCGGCCCGTGGCGGCATTCGCACCCGAGCGGGGCGGGTGGCAGTGTCTGGACGGTGGAGCCGTTCGGAGGGATCTGTGACTGATACCGGTCGTGCTGGTCTTCGATCAGGTGCCTGCGATGACGCGGATTGAGCGCGACGGCGATCAGGCTTAACGTGGTCTCGCCGTTCACCCAGGAGCCGGTAGCTGGCGCCCAGGAACGTATCGGCCCGGGCGGTGGCACTGGCCGCTTTGCCCAGGGCACATTTGAGCCAGGGGCGCCCGGCGATGCCCGAGCCTCAACTGCCGGTCGCGGTCGGGGACTGTGCGGTCGGCCGCGGCGAGCTCGCTGGAAGGTACGGGGCCGAAGGCGCGGTCGCCGAGAGCTTCAACCTCGCTTACACGGCAATGACCTATGACGGTGTCGCCCGTTCCAGGCGGTAGCCGGTGACGATCTCGGCCCGGATACGGATCACATGCCCCGTCTCGGTGTCCACCCATGGGGTGAGCAAGGGCCCGGTAGCGAGCGAGTTCAACCGGGTCCGACACATGCGTCGCTGTGCCGGTGACGACCACGCTCCAGCCGGTGCGGGTGTCGAAGTCGAGCTGATCGGCTTCGTACGCCACCACCTCGGACACCCGGGCGGTGCTCAGCAACGCGGAACCGGTATGCGTACGGATCACCACGCTGCCGGCGTCCACGACATGGTTGACCAGCCGGATGGCGGGCAGCGCCTGGTAGGAGAAGGCCACCCGACCCAGCGGCACACGGCCCAGCAGCTCGAGGGCGGCTTCCCGGCTCAGCTCCACCATGCGGGCACCGGGCCGCAGACAGGAGGTCACGGCTGGGCTCCGTCCAGCGGCATCCGGCACGCGCCCGCGGGCCAGAGCACATCTACCTCGATGCCCCGCCCGTGCGCGAAGGCCACCAGATGGGCCGTCGCATCCCGGCTGTTCGACGGGGAGCCGTCCCATACGGCCAGCACCCGGGCGCAGGTCCTGAGCAGGCTTTCGTCCGCGGCCACGCACGAGCTGCCGCTCGCCGGGTCGTATTCCAGAAGCCGCACCTGCTCAGACAGCAGCAGCAACTCCCCGGCCGCCCTCCGGTCACGCTCCCGCAGCGGCGCGGGCACACCCGCCGCCGTGGGCAAGACCGTCACCAGCGCCAGCCCCGCCGCCCGCGCGGCCCGCCCAAACGCGACCGGAAGCCCCTGCCCGGCCCGCACCAGACCGGCCTTCCCAGCCCGCGCGAATCCGGCCAGCCGGGAACCCAATTCGGTCTCCAGCAACGCCAGCGTCGGCGCGGTGAGGTCACGATGACCCACAACGGCGATCATTCTCTGCCGCCCTCTCTCCACGTGCACAACAGTCAAGCAACTAGGCAATTGAAGAAGCCTTCAGGATGCAGCTCAGGGTATCCGCCACGCGTCGACGACCTATGGGGGAATGAGGGGCCGTCCACCGGCCCGTCCGCTGATGGTGCCCCGGTGAGGCCCCATCGGTCGAGGGCCATCCAGCCCACCACCGGGACCGTCCAGCCCTTGTCCGGGCGCCTCCCGGCCGGTCCGCTACTTCGGCGCGTGCTCGCCCACGTAGAACAGAAGCCAGACGAAGCCGGCGAACAGGTGCGTTGCGAAGACGTATACGAAGACGCGCAGCATGACGCCGCGTTCCTTCCACCTCTCCAGGTCCATCGGCTCCTTGGCTTGCTTCCCGGTCACGTCACCACTCACCGCCTTGCATCTCCTGGGGTCTGTGGATAAGGAATCCGGAACCGGACGAGCACGACCTTGCCGTCGTGATCCACGGCGGGTTCCACGCTGACATCGCCGTCGTAGATGTCGGCGAGTTCAGCCACCGTCCGCAGGCCCTCACCCCTTGCGTCCGCGGCGATGCCGACCTTCGGCAGGTGCTCGGCCACCGCCTGCCGAGCCTCGCGCACCGCCTCCGGCGCCACCTGGACAGACACGATGTGCCGCTGGACCGAAGGCAAGGTGTGCTCGACTGCCGCGGCGGGCAAGTGCTTGCGCCACGGCCTGAACCTGTCCATCCCCATCACGGAGCCGCTTCCTTCTCCGCCTCGCGCAGCTCGGCGAGCAGCTCTTGCTGCCCAGCCAGCAGGACAGACAGGATGCGCCGCGCGGCAGCCAGTAGCTCCGCCACATCCCCGCCCGCCAGCTCGTACACCACCGTCGAACTCTCACGGGTGGCCGTGACGATGCCCGAACGGCGCAGCACCGCCAGCTGCTGCGACAGGTTCGACGGCTCGATCTCGATCGCCGCAAGAAGATCCCGGACCGGCATCGGCCCGGCCTGCAGCAGTTCCAGCACACGGATGCGCACCGGATGCCCCAGCATTCGGAAGAACTCCGCCTTCGCCTCATACAGCGGAACCGGCACCTCGCTCACCCTCCTCCGCCCCCACGTCGATCCCGTGGTCGCTCGCGAGCCGAAGCGCATCGTCCAGCTCTTCCTGCGCTACCGCCACACCGTAGGCGTCCTCTGTCTCCAGCACGGCCTCCAAGGCAGCCCGCGCTTCCCGGACACGCTCGAGCACCGCCTCGACGAACCCGCCCACGGTCACCCTTCCCACCTCGGCACCCTTGTCCGACTCAGCAACTAACAAATTGAAGAACTCTTCAATTCTAGACCCTGAGTGGTGCCGGTACACCACTCCCGGGGGACGGCGCCCACGGTGACGGAGGCCAAGCGATCCTTCACGGTTCCGCCAGCAGATCAGCCGCACTGAGCAGCATCTTGCTGACGGGTGGGCCGGAAGGGTCGAGGGCCGTCTGGCTGCTGACGAGTAGGTGGGGGTTGCTGCAGGCGGGCCAGGTCTGCTGCCGCAGGCGGAGTCACTGGGTGAGCAGCTCGGTAGTGAGGGTTTCGAGGTAGATGGTGCGCTTGGGCAGCCGTAGGGCGCCGTGGGTGAGGTCGAGTTCATCGAACCGGATCTCGGCAGCTTGGGAGGGCAGCAGGGCGTGGACGGCGACCAGGGCGACAGGGAGGCGGGCAAGCGGGGTGTGGGCTCGCTGGAGCAAGCCGGTGAGATGGTCGCTCTGGATGGGGCGGGGCAGGCGGACCTGGGCGGGGAGGCTGATGCCTCGGGTCGGGTCGTGAAAGACGAGCCGTTGCTCGGAAGATGCTCCGCAGATCTGCTGGGCGATGCGGGCCGGGCGGCCGGGGGCCAGGTCCAGGACGTCCCTGATGTCCTGGCGGGTGATCGCGGCCAGGGTGGTGGTGTGCTCGGTCCACATCCGCAGTGTGGGAGCGGCGCACTGGAGGTAGCTGCGGATCGTCGCGGTTGGCAGGGCGGGATGCCTGCGCCGGCCCTGGCCTTGAAGGACTGTGACCCAGCAGCGCAGTTCACTGTCCATGGGGGCGGGGAAGCTGGCGATCAGACGGTCGACGGCGGCGAGATGGCGGTCTGCCGTGCGGGCGAGATCGGGGATGAGCATTCCGCGCTGGGCGAGGAAGCCCGATTACGCGCGGGGCATTGATGTTGCGGTCCAGCGCGGCCAGGGCTCGCAGGTCACGTTCGTGGATGGGCACGGCGGCACCCAGGTGGGCCAGCACAATACGCAGGGCGCGCAGGGCTCCGGCGTGGCCGTGCGGGTCAGGGTCGACCCGGCGCATCTGCGCGCGGCAGAACTGAGTGAACTCCTCCAGCAGCTGTCCGGCATCGGTGGTCAGGGCGGGCAGCTCGTCCACGTTGCGTGCCGTGATGCGGCTCCAGTCACGGTCCAGGGTGAACAGCACGAGCTGGTGCGGGTCGGCCAGGTGCGCGGAGACGGTACGCGGCGCAGGCCGGCGCCGGGCTCGCGCGTTGTGCCGTTTGCCCTATGATCGGTCGGTTGTGTCGTAGCCGAGCCGGTGGGCGTGGTGCTTGAGCTGGCGGACGGGGTGCTTGCCGAGGGCGAGTTGGAGCTGAGTGAAGGGCGCCCGGTCGAGTTCACCGTGCTCGCGGACGTGGATGAGGCAGCCCCGGCACAGCCTCTCCGGCGCGGACAGTGGCAGCTCCCTTCGGCACCGCCCGCAGGGTCCGGTCGGGTAGCGGCCGGTGTCGTGCTTCCAGCACTCGCACAGGTATGCCTCACGTTGCCGCGGTCCCGAACCCCGTGCCCCTTTGCCGTTGACCAGGAAACGGCCCCGCTGTCCGGCTTCCCAGTGCACATCGGTGATCTTCGTGGCACACAGCTCGGCGGCCCGGACCCCGGAGAGGTAGGCGACCTTCGCCATCACGTAGTTCCGGCACGCCACCGCCTCCTTACGCGCGGACGGCAAGTCCCTGTGCCATCGGCAGAAGAACTCCTTCATCGCCGCCCGGGACGGCGGGATCCGCAGCCCGAAGTCCCCGCGGCGACGCGGACGGTTGAGCAGATCGACCGGTGACTCCACCAGCACCCCGAACCGGCGGCCGATCTCCCCGGCGTAACGCTGCTCCAGAAAGGCGAAGTAGCCGTCGATCTGGTTCATCTTGGTGCGGATAGTGGACCGGGCTCGTTTACCGGGGCCGGAGAAGTAGTGGTCCACATGGCGGGGCTGGAGTTGCCAGGGCACAAGCTGGAAGTACTCGCAGACCTCGATGACAGGCTTGATCAGCTGGTCGATTGTCCCCGGCATCAGCCCCGCAGCATCACGTGCCCACTAATACTCCGCCAGGGTTTCCACGAAGAAACCCTGCGGATCATCCGCGTCCATGTCGGCGGCACGTCGGTTTTTCAGCGCGACCACATCCGCGAGTCCCGGCTCCCCGCCGGACAGCCCTCACGTTCCTACGTGCTCCGTCGTGGACACCACAGTCAGGTGACGGGTGCCGAAATCTGCCACGAGAACGCAGATTAGGGAACTTGCCCGTAGATTCTGCGAGTTACGGCGGGAATCCCACACGGACGAGGGAAGGCTCGAACAACCATCTCCTGCCTGCTGATGCACAGACACCGGCTCGACCGACCACCAGGGAACCCGTCCCTACTCCACTTCACCGCATCCGCGCCGCACCGGCTCAGTCGCCGAGCACCGCCATCGCCGCGTTGTGCCCCGGCACCCCGCTGACCCCGCCGCCGCGGACAGCGCCCGCCCCGCACAGCAGCACATTGGCATGCGCCGTCTCGACGCCCCAGCGCCCCGTGGACTCCATCGCGTACGGGAAGGCGAGATCGCGATGGAAGATATGGCCGCCGGGCAGGCGCAGTTCCCGTTCGAGGTCGAGCGGCGTCTTCGCCTCGATGCACGGCTCGCCGTGCTCGTCGAGCGCCAGACAGTCGGCGATCGGCTCGTCCAGGTGGGCATCCAGCTCGGCGATGGTCGCGGCCAGCAGCTCGCCGCGCGCCTTGTCGTTGTCGGCGGCGAACAGCCGGGCAGGGGTGTGCAGCCCGAACAGGGTCAGCGTGTGGTAGCCCTTGGCCACAAGGTCGGGGCCGAGGATCGAGGGGTCGGTCAGCGAGTGGCAGTAGATCTCCGAGGGCGGCGCGCTCGGCAGCCGCCCCTCGGCGGCCTCCCGGTACGCGGTCGCCAACTGCCCGTATCCCTCCGAGACATGGAAGGTCCCCGAGAACGCGTCGCGCGGGTCGACGGACCTGTCACGGAGTCGCGGCAGCCGCCGCAGCAGCATGTTGACCTTGAGCTGGGCGCCCTCGGCGGGGGCGGGCGGCTCTTCGCCGAGCAGTGCGGCAAGCTCCTGGGGGGAGGCGTTCACCAGGACATGGCCCGCCCCGACCGTGCCCTCCGCCCCCTCGGAGCGGAAGGCGACCTCGGCCCGCGAGCCGTCCGTCTCGATCCCGGTCACCTCGTGCAGCACCGCGATCTCGGCGCCCGCCGCCCTGGCCGCACCCGCCAGTGCGTCGGTCAGCGCGCCCATGCCGCCCACCGGCACGTCCCAGTCGCCTGTCCCGCCGCCGATCACGTGGTAGAGGAAGCAGCGGTTCTGGAGCAACGATGGGTCATCGGCGGCGGAAAAGGTGCCGATCAGGGCGTCGGTCAGCACCACACCCCGTACGAGATCGTCGGCGAACCGCTGCTCGATCGCAGCGCCGATGGGCTCCTCGAAGAGCGTCCGCCAGGCCGTCTCGTCGTCGACGCGCGCACGCAGCGCCTCGCGCGTCGGCAGTGGCTCGGTCAGCGTCGGGAACACCCGCTCGGCGACCCGCCCGGTCATTGCGTAGAACTCCTGCCAGGCCGCGTACTCCCGCTCCCCACCGGTGAGCCTGGCGAACGACTCACGGGTACCGGGACCGCCGACGAGCAGTCCGCCGTCGCCCTTCGGGGTGTACGAGGAGATGGTGCGTTTACGGACGGCGAAGTTCAGCCCCAGCTCGCGGACGATCTTGTCCGGCAGCAGCGAAACGAGATACGAGTAGCGCGAGAGACGGGCGTCGACCCCGTCGAAGGGGCGGGTGGAGACGGCCGCTCCCCCGGTGTTTCCACGGCGCTCCAGGACGAGGACGGAGCGTCCGGCGCGGGCGAGGTATGCGGCGGCGACCAGGCCGTTGTGGCCTCCGCCGACGATCACGACGTCGTACGAGGTGTGTGCGGGCATGGCCGGACCCTAACTGCTGGTTCCCGTCCGGTCGATCAGGGCGAGCCCGGCAGGATCGGCAGGACCCGGCCTAATTCGCGTGGGCGCCCCGCTGCTGCCGCAGCGCCGCGACCCGCCGGTACAGGTCCACCGCCTCGGTGTGGCGGCCGAGCTGCTCCAGGCAGTGCGCCTCGTCGTTGCGGCTGGCCAGCGCGTCGGGGTGGTCGGGGCCGAGCACCTGCTCACGGGCCTGAGCCACCTGGCGGTAGACGGCCAGCGCGTCCGCCCAGCGGCCCAGCCAGCCGAGCCCCACGGCCACCTCGCGGCGGCTGACAAGGGTGTCGGGGTGGTCCGCGCCGAGCACCCGCTCGCGCAGTGCGCACACGTCGCGCGCCTCGGCCAGCGCCTCCTCCCAGCGGGCCAGCCTGCCAAGATTCACGCCGAGGCCGTGCCGGGCGCGCAGTGTCTCGGGGTCGGCGGGCCCGTGCACGCGGGTGCGGTCGTCGACGAGATCGCGGTAGAGCTCCAGGGCCTCCGCGCTGCGGCCGAGCCGGCCGAGGCTGATGCCGACCTCGTAGCGCGCGGCGAGGGTGTCGGGATGGTCCGCGCCCAGCGCCCGGGCGCGCGCCACGACCACCTCCCGATACGTCCCCAGCGCCTCGGACCAGCGCCCCAACTGGCCCAGCGCGTAGGCCACTTCGTACCGGGTGACCAGAGTGTCCGGATGCTCGGCGCCGAGCACCCGGGCGCGGGCGGCCGCGACCTCGTACGCCATCCGGTAGGAGTCCTCGAGGCGGCCCAGCCTGCTGAGGTTGAAGGCGAGGTTGTGCCGGCAGCGCAGGGTGTCGGGGTGGTCGGGGCCCATGGTGCGCAGGCGGGACTCGAGGACCGCGGAATACGCCTCGTGGGCTTCGAAGTACCGCCCGAGCTGGCCGAGGACGTACGCCATCTCCTGGCCGGCGCCGAGCGTCTCGGGATGGTCGGCGCCCATGGTCCGCTCGCGGCCATCGGTGACCCGGCCGAACTCGCGCAGGGCGTCCGCGGCCCGCCCCGTCCTGCTCAGCGTGAAGCCGACCTCGTAGCGGCTGGCCAGGGTGTCCGGGTGGTCGGGGCCGAGCACGTGTTCGCGCTCGGCCGCGACGGCGCGGTGCACCTCGCCGGCCTCGTCCCAGCGGCCGAGCCGGCCGAGGCTGAGGCCGGCGTTGTGGCGGCCGGCGAGGACGGCGAGCAGTTCGGGCGGCGGGGTGGGGCGCTCGGGTCTGTCCCGTGGCGGCAGCAGTGGGCCGCCGCGCGGATCGGCGTACGTGGTCCACTCGCCGGTCAGCCCGGCGGTGTGGTCGGGCAGGGCGGACGGCAGGACCGAGGTGCCGGTGGCCTTGTGGCCGGTGGTCATGCCGCGGGTCCAGGACGGCAGCCGCGGCTCGCGGGAGTCCGGCTTCTGAGGGCGCGGCCCGGGCAGGACCTGGTGCGTCCGCCCGTGGCGGGTGGCCGCAGCGATCCGGCGGCACAGGTCCTTGGCGTCGGCGGGCCGCTCCTCGGGGGTCTTGGCCAGCAGTTCGAGGACGATCCGCTGGAAGTACTCGGGGATCTCGGCCCGGTGGGTGCGCAGCGGCTGCGGCGCGGTGTCCCGGTGTCCGACGAGCACGGCCCAGGTGTCGTCGTGGTCGAAGGGCGGGGCGCCGGTGGCGATCTCGTACAGCACACAGCCCAGCGAGTACAGATCGCTGCGATGGTCGACATGGTCGCCGCTGATCTGCTCGGGCGACATGTAGTGCGGGGTGCCCATGGCGATGCCGGTGCCGGTGAGCTTGGAGGTGAAGCCGATGTCCTCGCCGAGGCGGGCGATGCCGAAGTCGCAGATCTTCACGGCGCCGTCGGTGAGCCGCATGATGTTGGCGGGCTTCAGATCGCGGTGGACGATGCCCTGCTCATGGGTGTACGCGAGGGCGTCGGCGACCTGCTCGGCGATGTCGACGACATCGGACACCGGCAGGGGCTGCTGTTTGTTCTCCTCCATCAGCTGGCTGAGGTTGTGGCCCTCGAGCAGCTCCATCACCAGATAGAGGACGCCCTCGTGCTCGCCGAAGTCGTGGACGACGGTCACCCCGCGGTGCTGAAGCGCCGCGGCGACGCGCGCCTCGCGCCGGAATCGCTCCCGCAGCACCCGGGTGAAGGACTGGTCGTGCTGCGGTCCCAGCGGCTTGAGGCACTTGACCGCGACGCGCCGTCCGAGGGACTCGTCGCGGGCCCGCCACACCTCGCCCATGCCGCCGCGCCCGATGAGATCGAGCAGCCGGTACCGGCCTTGGATCAGCCTGGATTCCGCCATCGCGTGCTATCGCCCCCGTTGCTTCGCTGCGCCCTCCCCGGCCCGTCCAGTATGGCCTCCTGTCTGCGCAGTTTGTACGGGGCCGGGCGGCTGCCGGGGCCCAGTCGCGCCATCGCTTTCAAGATGTGACCTGGCGGCAGTTGCCAGCGGAGACGGGAGGGAATGCAGCGCAGGAGGTTGCCCGTGGCGATGAGTTGATACGTGACCCGTTCGGGGGCGGGGGCGGGTCTGCCGTACAGCTCATGGGCGTATGGGGGCAGTGCGTTGTACGCGAGCGTGGCCACGCGCCGCCAGAGCAGTTCGCGCGCCGGGACGAGGAGTGCGGTGATGGGCGGCCGCTGGAGGAAGTCGTCGACGTCGTGCGCCTCGGGTCCGGCGGCGAGTTCGGGGCGGACCCGCTCGAAGTAGGCGGCGAGCTGCTCGGTGGTCGCGGGCACTTCGGCCGGATCGAGGCCGACGAGGCGTGCGCCCTCGCGCTGTTCGGCGAGGTAGCGGTCGGCCTGGGCGTCGCTGAGCGGGAGGCCGGAGCGGCGCCCGACGTCGAGGTACGAGCCGACCTCGGCGCAGTGCACCCAGAGCAGCAGTCCGGGCTCGTCGACTCCGTAGCGCTCCCCCGTCGCGGGGTCGGTTGCCCCCAGACGGCTGTGAATACGGCGGATGCGGGCACCCGCCTTTTCGGCGGCCTCGGTGGTGCCGTAGGAGATGGTGCCGACGAAGTCGGCCGTGCGTATCAGCCGGCCCCAGGCGTCCTTGCGGAAGTCCGAGTTCTGCATGACACCGCGTACGGCTCGGGGGTGCAGGGCCTGGAGGTACAGGGCTCGCACCCCGGCGACCCACATCATCGGGTCACCGTGCATCTGCCAGGTCACCGAGTCGGGCCCGAAGAGCCCGGGGTTCGCGTCCGTCATGGTTCGATGCGACTCCTCGGTATACACGTCACCTACTTGGAGCAAGGTATCGCCCAGGGCCCTCTGCCACATCTCCGGCGGATCGTCGTAGGTGTAAACGACTTGTCCCGATACGCATTGGGAGCCGGGCCCCACTCTGACGCACACCGGCGACGAGAGCATGGCCGCTCCGCTACGGGGCCGGAGTGGTGCGGGCCGGGCGACAGATGGCCGTGGCGATTCGCAAGAACGAGCGGATGAGCGGGGTGGTGTTGGCGCTCTTCCAGGCGATCACGAGGTGACTGGGTGGCGCGTCGGTCAAGGGGACTGCTGTGAGGCCTTCGGGAAGTGTGTGGGCGAGCGGTGTCAGGCCCACCGTGCCGTTCCACAGGACGGACTGGAGGCACTCATGGACTGTTCGTACGACGGGACCGCCACGACGTCGGCCGACGTCTGACGGGCCCGTCCAGAAGGCCCGCCACACCGGGTCCGTGCCGTCCGGAAACTGGAACCATCGACGGTCCGCGAGATCGTCCAGGTGCAGACTGTCGCGGTCGGCAAGCGGATCGTCGGCGCGCAGCACCACGCCGACCGGGTCCGAGCGCAGCACGCGGGTGCTGATGCCGGTGTCGTCGAACGGTGCCCGGGTCAGGGCCACGTCGACGAGGCCGGCCCGCAGTCCGGTGGTCGGGTCGGTCAGGTCGGCCTCACGAATGCGGACTCGTACGCCGGGGTGGTGTTGCCGGTAGGCGGCGGCCAGTCGTGTTCCGACCTGCTCGGCGCTGTCGGCGAGGGTGCCGACGGTCAGGGTGGCCGTGCCGGCGGCGGCGGCCACTCGGGCACGCGCCTGGTCGGCCTGCGCCAGCAGGGTGCGTGCCTCGTCGTAGAGCAAGGCCCCGGCAGGGGTGAGGGCCACTCCCGTGGGAGAGCGGCGCAACAGTTCGCAGCCGAGGTCGGTCTCCAACTGCTTGATCGCCCGGCTCAGCGGAGGCTGAGTCATCTGAAGTCGCGCGGCGGCCCTGCCGAAGTGGAGTTCTTCGGCGACCGCCACGAAGTAGCGCAGCATGCGTAGCTCCATTACCAGCAACGATACCCGCACGGTATCGAGGGTGCGGGATCGGTCTTGGACGCCCCGGGGCGTCCCGCTATGGACTGGGGGCCCAACCCGATCTGCCGCCGTACGAGCCCGCCCGGCGGGCGGGATGTCGGCAAGTTGCGATCATCGCAATGCTGAGGAGTCGCCATGGCTGAACATGTGATGCAGGAGCCCGTCGTGCACCTCGCGGGTGTTCAGGAGCTTGCCCGCGACGTAGTGGTCATCCCCGACCGGCGGGTGCAGCTCGTGCCGAACATCGGCATCATCGGCGGTCAGCACTCCGTTCTGGTCGTCGAAACCGGCATGGGTCCTCGTAACGCCGAGAAGGTGCTGGAGTTCGCGGCCGACTACGCCAAGGGACGCAGGCTGTACCTGACCACGACGCATTTTCACCCCGAGCACGCGTTCGGGGCGCAAGTCTTCGCCGGCGAGGCGACGTTCCTGGTCAACCGGGATCAGGCCGAGGACCTGAAGCTGAAGGGCCCGGGCTATCTCGAGATGTTCAAGGGGCTCGGCGAGCAGGTCGCACGCCAGCTTGAGGGCGTCGAATTGGCGCAGGCCGATGTCGTCTACGACCAGGCGTACGACCTGGACCTGGGCGGCCGGGTGGTGCAGTTGCGGGCCACCGGCCGCGCACACAGCAAGGGCGACCAGGTGGTCAAGGTGCCGGACGCGGATGTTCTGTTCACCGGGGATCTCGTGGAAGCCGGGCAGTTCGCCATCTTCCCGTGGTTCCCGCCGCACGACACCGACGTTACGGGAACCCGCTGGATCGCGGTCATGCAGCGGCTGGCAGCCGAGAGCGCACGTGTCGTGGTGCCCGGCCATGGTGAGGTCGGCGGCCCGCAACTGCTGGCAGACGTCCGGGACTACCTGCAGCTCCTGCGGGACGAGACGTGGGCCCGCCGCGATTCGGCAGTCAGTGAGCAGACGATCGTCGAAGAGATCTCGGCGCTGATGATTCAGCGGCACCCGGAGTGGGTCGGCCGTGAGTGGATCGAGAAAGGTGTCGGGTGCCTGTGCTCCGAGCACCCCGCCTGACGGGCACGCCAGTCCATGTCTGCCACGACCGGTGAAGGCTGCCAGATGCACGAGACACCCGACGGTGAGGGCACGCCGCCCACCGTGAGCAGGCGCGACCGCGGCATCGCGGCCTACGCCAGGATATTCGCCCTGCCCGAGCAGGAAGTACCCGCGGCTTTCGCCGAACTCGTCGGACCGGCATTCGCCGAGGAGGCTCTCCAGGCCGCCGGTGGGGCCGGATGGCGGCACCCGGCGCTCACCGCACGGGACCGCAGCATCGCCATCATCACGGCCCTGGCCTGTCAGGGTGTCGCGGACAAGCGCCTGCACACCCACGTTCGGCTGGGCATGCGCCACGGACTTGACCAGGACGCACTCACCGCGCTTGCCGCTCTGCTGGCCGGCTACATCGGATACCCGCGAGCCTCGATCACCATGGAGACCATCAAGGACGAATGCGCGCACACCGAGCGTGCGGTGCCGTAACCGGCAGCGATCATGCGATGCGCAGCTGTCAACGGCGAGGTGTCAGGCACCAATCATCTCGCGTACCAGCGGTGCCACCTTGGTGCCGAACAGCTCGATGTTGGTCATGACTGCGCTGTGAGACATCCCGTGCATCCCGTACTTCAGATCGAAGCGGGTCGCGTTGAGGTCCGTGAGCGTCGCCGTGATCTTGCGGGCCACGGTTTCGGGCGACCCGATGTGCAGCGCTCCGCCGGGGCCGACATCGCGCATGAGGCTCTCGCGGGTGGGTGTGCGGAAACCGCGCTGTTTGGCCACGCTTCGGATCGTGGCTTCGAAGGCTGGCAGGAACTCCTCGACCGCCTGTTCGTCGGTGGCGGCGACATGGCCGGGCGCATGGACGCCGACGGGCCGCCGGGGTTGTCCGAACTTCTCCAGTGCCTGCTGGAACAGCTGTGAGAACGGCGCGAAGCGGGCTGTCTCGCCGCCGATGATCGCGAGCATCAGCGAGAAACCGTACCGGGCGGTCCGGACGACCGACTCGGGGCTGCCGCCGACGCCGACCCAGGTCGGAATCGAGCCCGACTCGCTGTGCGGGTAGATGGAGTGACCGTCGAGGGACGCGCGGGTGTTGCCGGACCAGGTGACGGGCTTCTCCCGGAGAAGTTCGGCGAAGAGGCTGAGCTTCTCCTCGAACAGTTCCTCGTAGTCGTTGAGGTCGTAGCCGAAGATCGGGAAGGACTCGATGCTCGATCCCCTGCCGAGGATCACCTCGGCGCGACCGCCGGAAACGGCGTCGAGGGTGGCGTAGCGCTGGAAGACGCGGACGGGATCGTCGGAGCTGATCACCGTCACTGCCGAACCGAGTCGGATGTGCGATGTGCGCGACGCGATGGCAGCGAGCACGACGTCGGCGGCCGAGAGCGGCATCGTGTCGGTGTGGTGCTCGCCGATGCCGAAGTGGTCCAGGCCGACCCGGTCGGCAAGAACGCCTTCCTCGACCAGACGACGGATGGTCTGGCCGTGCGACAGCGGCCGGCCTTCGGCGTCGTTCGTCACGTCGCCGAAGGTGTCCAGCCCGAGCGTGATGTCTCCCCCACCGGCCTGGTCGATCGAAGCGTTGGTCATGTCGTACTCCTCGGATGCTGCGGCCGGCCGGCGCGCATCGCCACGTGCCTCAGGTCGCGATGCGCCGCAGTGCGCGGACGAGTTGGGTCAGGTCGGCGCCTTCGAGGTGGTCGAAGACATGGCGCCGGGCGCTGGCCAGGTGGGCGGGCCACGCCTGTTCCAACCGGGCGAGGCCCGCATCGGTGAGGACGGCGTTCCACCCGCGGGCGTCCGCGTCACACCTGACCCGTTCGACCAGTCCCTGCTTCTCCAGGCGGGTGACGATGCGGGTCATCCCGCTCAGCGAGAGGTTGCAGACGGCGGCGAGCTCGCTCATGCGCATCAGCCGGTGCGCAGCCTCGGACAGATGCATCAGTGTCGTGTACTCGGAGAGCGGCAGGTGCCGCTCGCGCATCATGTCGGCGTCGATCACGCGGGGCAGGACGATCATCACCCGGCCGAGCTCGCGCAACAGAGCTTCCTCGTCCGTGTTCAGGGGCTGCAGCGGCTGCTCGGCGGTGGACATGCGTCCATCTTAGTTGCTTGACGCAGCAAGCGCCAAGTGGGTTACTTGACGATGCAAGCATTTTTCCCGGATGGATCAACAGAACGTCACAAGGGGGCTCTCATGACCAGGATCGGGATCATCCTCGGCAGCACCCGCCCCGGACGCAACGAGGAGGCCGTCGCCCGCTGGGTGTACGAGGTCGCCGCGCAGCGCACCGACGCGGAGTTCGAGCTGGTAGACCTGCTCGACTACAAGCTCCCCCACCTCGACGAGGTGTATCCGCCGTCGATGGGCCAGTACATGCAGCCGCACACCCTGAGCTGGGCGAACAAGATCGCCTCGTTCGACGGCTACGTGATGGTGACGCCGGAGTACAACCACTCCACCTCCGGCGCGCTGAAGAACGCCATCGACTTCCTCTACGCCGAGTGGAACAACAAGGCCGTCGGGTTTGTCAGCTACGGCTCGGCCGGCGGCACCCGCGCCGTGGAGCATCTGCGCCTGATAGCCGCCGAACTCCAAATGGCCGATGTGCGCGCCCAGGTCGCGCTGTCCCTGTTCACCGACTTCGAGAACTACAGCGTGTTCAAGCCCGGCGACTTCCAGCGCGAGGCACTCACCACCGTGCTCGACCAGGTCGTGTCGTGGAGCGTGGCGTTGGCCCCGCTGCGCGCCGGCTGAGATCACGCCGATCGTACGGAGGACTCCGAACTGCGCATACCAGCGGGCAATGTCATGCTCGATTGGGCGCCCGCGAGCGGCAGCGGGACGGACATGGCTGCCCTCCTCGGATTGCCGTACTCGTACGTGTGCTCCGTGCGTTTACGAGAATTGAGGAGAGAGCGATGTCTGCATACCGCGCCTTCCAGGTCACGGGCTCCCGGAATTTCGAACTGGTCGATCGCGAGGTGACTGCGCCGCCCGTGGGGCACGTGCGCATCAAGGTGGAGAACTGCGGGGTATGCCACTCGGATGTTCTCGCCGTCGAGGGCATGCGGGAGGATCCGTCTCGGCCTGTTGTGCCGGGGCACGAGCTCGTCGGGGTGATCGACGCAGTCGGGGACGGAGTGAACACCTGGCGGGTCGGTGAGCGGGTGGGCGTCGGCTTCCTGGCCGGCCAGTGCAACGAGTGCGAATTCTGCCGCCGCGGTGACTTCGTCAACTGCACGGATCAGCCCTTGACGGGAAGCAGTGTGGACGGCGGATATGCCGAGATGGTCATCGCAAGGAGCACCGGGTTGGTGCGCATCCCGGAGGCGATGTCCTCCGTGGACGCGGCGCCTCTGCTCTGTGCAGGCCTTACGGTCCTGAGCGCGATCAGGCAGGTCGGCAGTCGCCCGGGTGCCCTCGTGGCGATCCAGGGCATCGGAGGTCTCGGACATCTCGGGGTGCAGTACGCCAACAGGCTCGGCTACCGCGTGGTGGCCATCGCCCGAGGGACGGAAAAGGCGGCACTCGCCAAGCAGTTGGGTGCGGACGAATACATCGACAGCTCCGGCGAAGACCCGGGGACGGCCCTGCAGAACCTGGGCGGCGCCGGCGCCATCGTGGCAACCGCCGCCAGCGGCAGCTCGATGTCACCGCTGCTTCCCGGCCTCGCGCCACGCGGCCGCATGATCGTCGTCGGAGCCGCCACCGATCCCCTCACCGTCTCCACGGGTGACCTCGTCTTCGGAACCCGGACGATCACCGGAAGCCTGACAGGCAGCGCCATCGACAACGAGGACAACCTCGACTTCAGCATGCGTCACAATGTCCGCCCGATGACCGAGGTCTTTCCCTTGGCCGATGCGCCCAAGGCGTACGAACGGATGATGTCCGGAAAGGCCCGGTTCCGCATCGTGCTCGACATGGCGGCCGGCTGATCGGCAGCCGGTGCTGCCGCAGCCCAATGCTGAGTACGTCATGCCAGGTCAGACCCTGCGAAGCCGTACTGGAGCGCTGTTCGGCCGCAATGGCATCCGCGGCCGTGAAGATCTATTATCACGTGAAGGCATTACGCGCCCTGCGGTCGTAGGGAGGCCGGTATGGCGGACGCCGGATTCATACAAGTGGGCCCCGCCTCGCCCTATCTGCCGATCGCCGAGCACGGACTTATCGGCGATCTTCACAGTGCGGCCCTCGTGGGCACCAACGGCACCATCGATTGGTACTGCTGCCCGCGCTTCGACTCACCGAGCGTGTTCGCCTCCATTCTGGACGCGAACCGGGGCGGATCGTTCGAACTGGCCGCCGAGGTGCCGACGCGGACTCGGCAGTTCTACTTTCCTGACACCAACGTCCTCATCACGCGGTTCTTCGCCTCCGACGGGGTGGCCGAGATCCAGGACTTCATGCCGGTCACCGACGACTCGGGCGCGGCGGCCCGGCACCGGCTGATCCGGCGAGTCATCTGCGTCCGGGGCTCGCTTCCGTTCACAGCGCGGGTGGCTCCCCGCTTCGGCTACGGGGCCGAACCGCACACCGCACAGCTGCACGGCAACACTGCACTGTTCCGGTCCCAGAGCCTGCAGTTGGCGCTGACCGCCACGTCGCCGCTGGAGTGCGACGGCCTGGACGTGCGGTCGCGCTTCAAGCTCCTCGAAGGCGAGTCCGCGGTGTTCGCCCTTGACCAGGTCAGCGATGACGTCATCCCGCGCGCCTGCCCCCAGGCCGAGGCGGAGGACGAGTTCGAGACAACAGTCAGGTTCTGGCGCGGCTGGCTGTCCGGCTCGCGCTACCACGGACGGTGGCGGGAGATGGTGCACCGCTCCGCGCTCGTACTGAAGCTGCTCACCTACGCGCCGACCGGTGCGATCGTGGCCGCCCCGACGACCAGCCTGCCCGAGCAGATCGGCGGCGAGCGCAACTGGGACTACCGGTTCGTGTGGGTCCGGGACGCCGCCTTCTGTGTCTACGCCATGCTCAGGCTGGGCTTCACCGGAGAGGCCGAGGCGTTCATGGGCTTCCTGTCCGAGCGGGGCATCATGCGTGGCAGCGGCCCCTCGGGTCCGCTGCAGATCATGTACGGAATCGACGGGCGCGGCGAGCTGCCCGAGCGTGAACTGCCCCACCTCGAGGGCTACCTGGGGTCCGCCCCGGTGCGAGTGGGAAATGCCGCCACCGGCCAGCTCCAGCTGGACATCTACGGAGCACTCATCGACTCCGTGTATCTGTACGACAAGTGGGGACAACCCATCAGCAGTGATCGGTGGGACGAGCTCGGTGTACTGGTGGACTGGCTCTGCGACCACTGGGACCAACCCGACGACGGCGTCTGGGAAACGCGCGGGGGACGCAAGAACTTCGTGTACTCGCGGCTGATGTGCTGGGTGGCGATAGAGCGGGCCATCCGGATGGCGAACCGGCGGGGCCTGCCCGCGGACCTCCCCCGGTGGCGGCAGAGCCGCGATGCGATCTACCGGCAGATCATGCAACGCGGCTGGTCCCCTGGACGAGGGGCGTTCGTTCAGCACCTCGACGACCGCGTACTCGACGCCTCCGTGCTGATGATGCCGATGGCCAAATTCATCTCACCCACCGACCCCAAGTGGCTCGCGACCCTGGACGCACTCACCACGGACCTGGTGTCCGACTCGTTGGTCTACCGCTACGACCCCGAGGCGAGCCCGGACGGCCTCCGCGGGGCCGAGGGCACATTCTCGATCTGCTCGTTCTGGTACGTCGAGGCGCTCGCCCGCGCCGGACGGCTGGAGGAAGCCCGGCTGGCCTTCGAGAAGATGCTCACCTACGCCAACCACGTCGGCCTGTACGCCGAGGAAATCGGACGGACCGGCGAACAGCTGGGCAACTTCCCACAGGCGTTCACCCACCTCTCACTGATCAGCGCCGCGTTCAACCTCGACCGCGCCCTTGGCTGACAGGCCGCCATCGCTGGGCACTGGCCGGATTCGGGACCGGTTGAATGATCAAAGTGGCGGGGGGTTAGCATATGAGCACCGCCTAGCTCGAAAGATAAACCTGTGACTGTCAATGACGACTCGTTCACCAACTGGAACAACCGCGAAGAGATCGCGGAGTCGATGATTCCAATCATCGGGAAGCTGCACCGGGAGCGGGACGTGACGGTCCTGCTTCACAGCCGCTCCTTGGTGAACAAGTCGGTGGTCAGCATCCTCAAGACCCACCGATTCGCCCGGCAGATCGCCGGTGAGGAACTCTCGGTCACCGAGACCCTGCCGTTCCTGCAGGCTCTCACCACGCTCGATCTCGGCCCTTCCCAGATCGACATCGGCATGCTCGCCGCGACGTACAAGAGCGACGAACGCGGTCTCTCGGTGCAGGAGTTCACCGCCGGGGCCGTCGCCGGCGCCACGGGTGCCAACAAGATCGAGCGCCGCGAGGGGCGTGACGTCGTCCTCTACGGCTTCGGCCGCATCGGCCGCCTCGTCGCCCGCCTGCTCATCGAGAAGGCCGGCTCCGGCAACGGCCTGCGACTGCGCGCCATCGTCGTCCGCAAGGGCGGCGACCAGGACATCGTCAAGCGCGCGTCGCTGCTGCGCCGCGACTCCATCCACGGCCAGTTCCAGGGCACGATCTCCGTCGACGAGGCGACCAGCACGATCATCGCCAACGGCAACGAGATCAAGGTGATCTACGCCAACGACCCGTCGGAGGTCGACTACGCGGCGTACGGCATCAAGGACGCCATCCTCATCGACAACACCGGCAAGTGGCGCGACCGCGAGGGCCTGTCGAAGCACCTCCGCCCCGGCATCGACAAGGTCGTCCTGACCGCGCCGGGCAAGGGCGACGTTCCCAACATCGTGCACGGCGTCAACCACGACATGATCAAGCCGGACGAGCAGATCCTGTCCTGCGCGTCCTGCACCACCAACGCGATCGTCCCGCCGCTGAAGGCGATGGCGGACGAGTACGGCGTCCTGCGCGGTCATGTGGAGACCGTCCACTCGTTCACCAACGACCAGAACCTGCTGGACAACTACCACAGCTCCGACCGCCGCGGCCGCTCGGCGCCGCTCAACATGGTCATCACCGAGACCGGTGCCGCCTCCGCGGTCGCCAAGGCGCTGCCCGACCTCAAGGCGCCGATCACCGGCAGCTCGATCCGCGTCCCGGTGCCCGACGTCTCGATCGCGATCCTCAGCCTGCGGCTCGGGCGCGAGACCAACCGCGAGGAGGTCCTCGACTACCTCCGCAACGTGTCGCTGACCTCGCCGCTCAAGCGCCAGATCGACTTCACCACCGCCCCCGACGCAGTCTCGAGCGACTTCATCGGCTCGCGTCACGCCTCGATCGTCGACGCAGGCGCCACCAAGGTGGACAGCGACAACGCGATCCTCTACCTCTGGTACGACAACGAGTTCGGCTACTCCTGCCAGGTCATCCGCGTCGTCCAGCACGTCTCCGGGGTGGAGTACCCGACCTACCCGGCCCCGGTGGTCTGATCTCGGCGGACTGTCCGATCCGGTGTCCCGGCGGGCAGGGCGGCTGTGGGGCGGCAACCGATCCCGCTCGGTATCCGGTTGCTCTCCCACCCGCCGGCCGCCGGCCGGACTGCGACCACCTGCCACAGATGCCACTCGGTACCGTGCGGGCGGCGCGGCTCTACTGCACGATCCGGCCGCGTTGTGCGGCGGCGCCCTCGGCTCTCAGTTCACCGCTTTCTTCACGAGCGCGCCGATCCTTGCCTCGTCGGTAGCGGTCAGCTCCTTCAGGGCGTACGAGGTCGCCCACATGGCGCCTTCGTCGAGGTTCGCCTTGTCGCTGAAGCCGAGCGTCGCGTACCTCGTTTTGAACTTCTGTGCGCTCTGGAAGAAGCAGACGACCTTGCCTTCCTTGGCGTACGCGGGCATCCCGTACCAGAGCTTCGGCGAGAGGTCCGGCGCACTTGCCTTGATGACCGCGTGGAGCCGTTCGGCCATGACCCGGTCCGAGTCCGGCATCTCGGCGATCTTCGCGAGCACGGCGGCTTCATCCTCTGCTGCCTTGTTGGCGCGCGATCCGCGGCGCGCGGACGCCTTCAGTTCCTGGGCGCGCTCCTTCATCGCGCCTCGTTCCTCGTCCGTGAATCTCTCGGATGTCCTGTCGGTCGCGGTGGTGCTCTTGGCGGGCTTCTGCGTGTCCTTCATTGCGGGTTTCCTCCCGGTACGTTGCTTGATGGATAGCGTCGTCATGCCAGGGAACGGCCGCGGCGGTGGCTCCTGGGAAACTGACGTTCATGATGCCTGTCGGTGTGTCCGTGTGAGCCGGTGGCGGGGCGGTGATGAAGCCGAGGAGCCGTCCCCGGCCAGCGGGTCCGTGCCCGCCGGCCGGGGTCGGCGCCCGTCATCCCCACGCGCCGGCGATCTGGCGGGTCGTGGCGTTGAGCCGGTTGAACAGGTTGGTGACGCCGATCATCAGGATGATCGCGGCCAGCTGCTTCTCGTCGAAGTAGGTGGCGGCCGTGTCCCAGACCTCGTCGCTCACCGGGTCGGGGCGGTCGGCCAGCCGCGTCGCGGCCTCGGCCAGCGCGAGGGCTGCCCGCTCCTCGTCGGTGAAGTACGGTGCCTCCCGCCAGGCGGCGACCGCGGCCAGCCGCTCGTCGCTCACTCCGGCCTTGCGGGCCGACTTCGCGCCGCCGTCGACGCAGGCGCTGCAGCCGTTGATCTGGCTGACCCGCAGATGCACCAGCTCCAGCGTCTGCCCGTCCACCCCACCGGAGTGCACGGCCTTGAAGAGCGTCTGGATGGACGGCATCGCGTCGGGCAGGACGACGGCGGGGTTCTGCATACGGGACTGCATATCGGTTTGCTCCTCGTTCCGGGTCGGTGCCCCGTTCCTTCGGGGCGTGGGTCCATATCAGCCGGATCCGCTCGCCACGACCACGGCGGTGGGACACCGTGGGACAGCTGAAACAGCCTTGAGCAGCGGCGACTTGGCCCGGTAGGTTTCTGCCGGAACGGGACACGGGGGGCACCTGATGGATGTGCGACAGGGGACGGCGAAGGCCGACCCGCAGAACGAGCTGGCCGCCCGGCTGCGCCTGCTCCAGGAACTGTCCGGGCTCGGCGTACGCGCCCTCGCCCGGGACACCGGTCTCAGCTCCTCGTCGCTGTCGCGCTACCTCAGCGGCCAGACCGTGCCGCCCTGGCCCGCGGTGATCGCCCTCTGCCGCCTCGTCAAGCGCGACCCCCGCCCACTGCGCCCCCTGTGGGAGCGGTCCTCCAACCCTCTCCCGGCGCCCCCGAAGTCCAGCCGCCAGGGCCGGCCGAGGCCCCGCAACGATCTGCCGCGCGACGTGCCCGACTTCACCGGGCGCGAGGCCCAGCTCGCCGCCGTACTCACCGCGGTGGACAGCCACCGGGTGGTCGCCGTCGACGGCATGGCCGGTGTCGGCAAGACCTGTCTGGCGATGCACGCCGCGCACCGGCTCGCCGCCGATTACCCGGACGCCCAGCTCTATGTGGACCTGCACGGGTTCACCGAGGGCCGGGAACCGCTCGATCCCGACTCCGCGCTGCGGATGCTGCTCGCCGCGCTCGACGTCCCGTCCGAAAGGGTCCCGCAGGAGGGCGTCGAACAGCTCGCCGCCTGCTGGCGGTCGGAACTGGCCCGCCGACGGGCCGTCGTGGTCCTCGACAACGCCGCCGACGCCGACCAGGTCCGCCCGCTGCTGCCCGGCGCCGGCCCCTCCGTCGCCCTGATCACCAGCCGCAACCGGCTCCTCGGCCTGGACGAGGTGCCCCCGGTGTCACTGGACGTGCTGAGCCCACAGGAGAGCGCAGAGCTGCTGGCCCGTGCCAGCGGCGAGGCCGGCGGGCCCGACGGCCGGCTGGCCCGCGAGCCGGAGTCCGCCGCCGAGGTGCTGCGGCTGTGCGGGCATCTGCCGCTGGCCCTGCGGCTGGCCGCGGCCCGGCTGCGGCACCGGCCGGGCTGGACTGTGGGCATCCTCGTCGAGCGGATGGCGCAGGGCGCGAGCGAGTTCGACACCGCGTTCGCCATGTCCGTGCGGCAGTTGGACCGGACCCAGGCGCGCCTGTTCCGGATGCTGGGCCTGCTTCCCGGGGCGTACTTCGACGAGTACGTGGCGGCGGCGCTGGCGGACGTGCCGCTGCGCAGCGCCCGGGCGATGCTGGAGGACCTGCTCGACGCGCACCTTGTCCAGCAGCCGACGGCTGGCCGCTACCGGCTGCACGACCTGGTGCACCAGCACGCGCGCCGGGCCGGCGCGGAGCAGGACTCGCAGGCCGAGCGGGAACGGGCACTGGGCCGCTTTCTCGACTACTACGTGCACGCGGCGGCCGCCGCCGACGCCGCGATGCCGTTCCTGTCGCCCGGCCGGCCGGCCTCCGCAGGTCGGCCCCCGGCCGAGCTGCCGCGGTTCGCGGACAAGAACGCGGCCTTTGCCTGGCTCGTCACGGAGTACGTGAACCTGGTGGCCGCCTTCGAGACGGCGGTCGCCGTCGGGGCCGATGTGCATGTGTGCGAGCTGCCGCGCTTCCTGCGGGCGTACTTCGCGCGGCGCTGCGGCACGACGCATCTCAACGCCCTCTTCGAGCGGTCACTGGCCGCCGCCGAGCGCCTGGGCGATCCGCTGCAACTGGCCGAGGCGCACAGCGACCTGGGCTTCGCGCGCTACAACGCGGGCCGGATGGCGGAGGCCGCCGCCGCGTACGAGGCGGCGGAACTGCGGTTGTCCCAGGCGGGAGACATGGGGTCGGAAGCCGAACTCGCCATGCGTCGCGGCTATCTGAAGTGGGATGAGGGGCATGTCGAGGAGCCGCTCGAACTCTTCAGGCTGGCGGGGAAGTTGTATGAGGAAGCCGGTTGCCCGACCGGCGCGGCCCATGCGGCCGCGTCGGAGGCTTGGGCGATGCTGCAGCTGGGACACCGCGATCAGGCGGCGCAGCGGGCCCGGGAGGTGCTGGGCCTCCCACACGCCGACCCCACAGGGCCGCCCATGCTGACGGCTCGGATCACCCTCGGCGTGGCCATCGCCCACGAGGAACCCGACGAGGCGGTGGAGCACCTGCATCAGGCGCTGGCGCTGGCCCGCGAGGACGGGCACATGCACAACGAGGCGTGGTGCCTCAACTGCCTGGGCGTCGCGCTTCGGCAGATGGGCCGGTACGAGGAGGCACTGGCCAGTCATCGGAAGGCGTTCGCGCTGCTGGACGAGCTGTTCGAGGATCATTGGAAGATCCGTTTCCTCAACGGCTATGGCGAGACCTGCCGGCTCGCAGGCCTGCCCGAGGAGGCCCTGCGGCTGCACCGGCAGGCGCTGGAGCTGGCCCCGAGGCTGGGATACCGGTACGAGGAAGCGCTGGCCCACGAGGGGATCGCGATCGTGCTCGACGAGACGGATCCGACTGCAGCCGCCGAGCACCGTGCGGCGGGGCAGGCCGTCCTGCAGGAGTTCAACCCCGGGGCTCACTGACCGTGCCGGAATGGCATGGGCCTAAGGCGGCGGCGCGGCTCGGCGACGCGTGCGACCGAGGTCCCAGGCGTGTGACGAAGATTCGTAGTTGGCACTCACTAACGTCCCCGATCTGCAGTGATGCCAACCACGTTCAGTAACTCATAGCCAGGAATCAGAAGCCTACTTGGCACATTGGTACACGATCGACGCAGGCATGATGGTCATGTCTGCGGACACACAAACGGCCCTGCGATGCAGGTACGCATCACACTGAAAGCTGTCCGCCCTGGCCCCCGAAGTGGTCGCAGAATCGGCCTGGCGGCGGGATACCCGATGCCGGAACGGTCACCTGCTCCGACGCGGGTGTTCGGTCACGACCATGTCGACGTCGAAGCGAACGCTGCTTAGCAGCGGACAACCGGACTCCAAGGTCGCCTTCAAGGAGTTCGACGGCGACCTGCGCGGGAATCCTGACCGACAGGGTCTGCACAGCAATCAGGTCGTCGGCGGTCACTACGTTCGCGACCGCCTGACAGTCCCCTCCGCCGGCCAGATGCTCGAAACGACTACCCGTGAACGGCACTGCTTCATCGAGCAGGCCGGTGCCGAAGTAGCATCGGAGATCGGATACGGCCTGATCAGAGGTGATGAGGCTGTTCAGGCGGTGAGCGAGCGGCGCCCGTGCCGTCCATCTTCTGGGACTCCACGACGTGGTCGAAGCCGTCATACACGCTTCGCGAGATGATCTTTCCGCCTGAGGTGACCGACTCCTGGCGGCCGAACGGAGTACGCGGCCTGGTCACGGGCCACCGGAGGCGGAGCGGACCAGCCTGACGCACTCGGGGCCCGCCTCCTGACGGAAGCAGGCCCCGACGCAATCATCCGCTATGGGTCAACCCTTGCGCTCAAGGGTCCCTGAGCATTTCGAGCACTCTTATCCGACGGAAACCACCGGTTCGGGCCCCGGAAAGTTCGGAGGGAGCCCATGCGGTTCGGCCGTCCCAGAGCACAACCAGGCGAGATAGCTCGAGAGGCTGCCCTCGTAGTGGAACCAGTCGTCATTCCGCCCAGCCACAACGACTGTCCATTCGTTGGGCTGCCCTTCCGTACGCCAGTAGAACTCGTCCCCGTCTATCGAGCTGCCCCACGGCAGCAAACCTCCCGATTCCGGGAACGCAGGGTAGCCGCCGAGCATTTCCTTCTGTGCCATATCCTCGGCACCGGCGAGATCCTCTCTCGCCCCCTCGACGAATTCCGCTTCGCCTCCTGGGGCCGGCGACGTCACAAAGAGGAACTGCCCGATCTTCAACCGAGGGTAGGACTCCGCCAAAGCGATGTAGTCGTCCGGCAGCCCAGTCCGCAACCCGTCGAAGAGCACCTGCCAGTCGATGCGCCGTGGAACCTCGAGCCGCTGCGCCACCAGCCCCGGCAGCGCGGCCTCCAGGGATTCGATACTCAACAGCCACCTCCATTTGCGTTCTTGTTTTCTATCCGCACACTGAACAGTTTACGGGTTGGCGTCGATGCCGTCATGGTGATCGCAGTCGGCCGGTCCGCGTTGTTCGGATCACCGTACTCCAGAACTGCACCATAGGTGACAGGTTCCGTGGCGAGGGCTTCCGCCATCCTGTTCTCACACGTCTTCATTCCGCTCACATTGAAGCGCCGGTAACCCGTGAAGATGTTTTCCGGAATGTTTGCCCCGTTGAATCTGTCTCCGATGATGTGAGACCGATTGAAGAGGGGATTTCCTTGTGCGTCCTGCTCACCGACGGGGAACCCCTGCGGAGTGAACACATCTTCTGTGCTGCGCGAGTTCGGAGGCTTGAGGTCGCTGGGACACATAAGGGCTGTCGCCCCTGTAGCGTTCCCGTTCATGAGCGGAAAATACATGTACCGCTCTTCTCTCGGCTGGGAACTGCACCTGATGCGATCCGTCAGGGAGCGGGTGTTCATCTGTCTGCATCCAGCGGAACATGCGAGGGCGTGGAGCGGGTCGTCTCCGTTCCAGATATCTATGACCGTGCTGATTGCCCCGCCCACCAGATTCCGCTTGCCTGCAGTCTTCGCCGTATCCCAAATGCTCCGACTGGCCTGGCTCTCGACCGCCGCGGTGGCCGCCTTGGCGACCGTCTCTTCGGCCTTTTCGAGAACGTCGGTGAACCAGGAGTCGTGCCCGTCGATCTCAATGCGGTTGATGGGATTGCCGCCGGTGAAGGCATACCGGTTTCCGGTGTACGGGTCGGTTCCGAGCCCCATGTCGGCGAGTGCGCCGTTGTACATGTCCCGGGTGGTGAAGCGGTTCAAGCCCGGGTCGTAGTCGCGGAAGCCCATGTCGTACGTGCCGGAGCCGGCGTCCCAGCGCTTGGCGTTGAACCGATAGGGGTTGTAGTCCTCCTTGGTGGGGTCGTTGGTGTCGGGCTTGTCGATTCCGGTGAATTCCGAGTCGTCGCTGTTGCCGTAGGCGGTGTAGCCGTAGGTGGCCTTGGTGTCGCCGTTCTTGTCGGTCAGCGTTTCGACGTCAGCGTGGTTGTTGTAGCCGTAGTAGCCGTCCTCACTCGTCCCGTCCGTGTTGTGCTTGATCTGGGAGAGGCGTTCGCCCCACGGGCTGTACTGGTAGGACTTGGTCAGCTCGCTGCCGACCTTCTCGTCCAGCACCTCCCCCGACATACCGAGGTAGTTGAAGTCCGTGATCTTGCCGTCGGCCGTCTTGGAGGCGGTGCGGTCCAGTGGGTCGAAGGTGTACTTCGTCGACTTCAACGCACCCGCGTCGTCGGCCTTCTGGGACTCGACGACGTGGTCGAAGCCGTCGTACACGCTCCGCTCGATGACCTTCCCGCCGCTGGTCGTGGACTCCGCCCGGCCGAAGGGGTCGTAGGTGTAGTTCGCCGTGGGGCCGCCGGCCACCGTGGCCGACTGAAGGCGATTGCGGTCGTAGTTGTAGTTGGTGGTGACGTTCTTGACGGTCTGGCTGATGACGTTGGCGTTGTCGTCGTGGACGTACGACTCCGTGCCCGCGCCCGTGCCGGTCTTGACACTCTTGGCGAGCCGGTCGGCGGGGTCGTAGGTGTAGTCCGTGGTCGAGGAGAGATAGGCGCCGTGGGTGTCGGCGTTCATCTTCTTGGCGACGTCCTGCGCCTTGTTCCCGTTGGGGTCGTAGGCGTAGGTGTGCGAGGCGGCAAGCGTCGTACCGTCGGGCTTCTCCTCCGTCGACGTCTTCAGCGATCCGTCGGCGTAGTAGGTGTAGTCGACGGTGTTCTTGTTGCCCTTGGTCTCCTGGAGCTTCTGACCGCGGTCGGTGTACGTGTACGACGTGACCTTCGGGGCAGCGTCGTCCACGCTCTTGCCGACCGAGACGGTCTTGACCAGCTCGCGCAGGTCGTATGTGTACTTCGAGTACTGGTCGGGGTGGGTGACCGTCTCCGGCTGACCGTCGGCGTCGTAGATGTACGACGTGGCCTTCTTCTCCTGACCGGCGAGCGCCTCGACCACCTTCTGGACCTGGTTGAGGCCGGTGTAGGTGACCGTGTAGGCGTCGATCTTCGCTCCGGACGAGGTGTCGTCGATGGAGGTCAGGTTGCCGTTGAGGTCGTAGGTGTAGGCGAAGTTCTTCCTCTCGTTGTCCGTGTCACCGGAGTTGTTGCGGACCAGTTTGACGCCGTCGGCGACCGCGATGCCCGTGCTGGACTGGTCGAGCTTGAGCTTGCTGTCCTCGCCCTGCTTGAGGGTGTACGTGCCCAGGCTGACCCAGGTGCCGGTGTTCGCCGTCTGGTCCTTGGTGACGGGCGTCTCACTGGTGGTGCCGTGGGTGAGCGTGTACTTCGCGCTCGTGGTGGCACCGGTCACCTTCGGGTACTTCACGTATGCCGTGTAGGAGCCGTCGGCGGGGGTGTTCAGCGTCCATGTGAAGGCGTCGGTGCCCGAACCGACAGCGTGCGTGGCGTGGTTGTAGCCCTGCTGGCCGGTGATGTCTCCCTTGGCCCAAGTGCCGGTGGAGGAGGTGTTCTGAGTGTCGGAGTTGTCGGTCAGGACCACGCTCTGGCCGACCGGGACTCCGTCGTCCGCTCTCGACTTCAGCGAGCCGTCCGGGTAGTAGGACCACGTCATGGTCCGGTTCGAGGAGCCGTCCGCGGCCGAGATGGTGCGCGCCTTCTGCTTCCCGGTGTCGGTGTAGTCGTAGTCGGTGACGATCGACCACGGGTCGGTGGACTTCTTCACCCAGCCGTTGTCGTAGTACTCGTAGGTGGAGTCGTTGCGGACCGTCTCGCCGTCCGAGGGCGGCAGCGACGTCGTCTTGACCCGGCCCACCTCGTCGTAGTCGGTGCGGGTGTAGACGTTGTTCTTGTTGTAGCGGGCGTCCGCCGGGTCGTAGGGCTGGTACTGCTTGACGGGGCGGTTCAGCGCGTCGTACTCGGTGCGGGAGGCGAATGCCTCCGTCGAGCCGGCCGCCGTGCCCCGCGGAGTGATGACCTTGGTGACGTTGCCGACCTGGTCGTACTCGTACTTGGTCGAACGCGTCTTGCTGCCGTCGTAGGGGGCCTTGACCTCGGTCTGCTTGCCCCGTGCGTCGTAGACGACGGTGGTGGTGTTGTTCTCCTTGTCCGTGCTCGTGACGGTCAGACCGTCCTTGTCGTAGGACTGCTGCGTGTACTTGCCGGCCGAGTCGGTGACCTTCACCGGGCGGTGGTTCAGGTCGTAGTCCGTCTTTGACGAGAAGTCGCCGGTGTCCGCGGTCGCGTTCTTCTTCGGGTCGACGACCGTGGTGGCGTTGCCGACGTTGTCGTAGACGTAGGAGACCTTGTCGCCGTTCGCGTTGGTCACATCGGTCAGCTGATAGATGGTGTCGTAGGTGTTGGTGGTGACGTAGTCGGTGGCGTCCGAGGTCGCCGTGCCCTTGGGCTCGGTCGTCGTCTTCAGGTTGCCGACCTTGTCGTACGTGTACGACGTCGCCCGCGCGGCCGTGTTGTTGTTGGCCGGGGCCGTCGCCGAGGTGACCTCGTCCGCGTTGTCGTACACCCCGGTGGAGACGGCTCCGTCGGGTGCGGTCGCCTTGGTGACGTTGTCGTTGGCGTCGTACTCGGGAGCCGGGGTGGTGAGGTCCACGCCCGTGCTCTTCGGCGTGGTGCCCGCCATCAGACGGCCGAAGACGTCGTAGTTCTGCGTCGTCTTCTTGCCGAGTGCGTCCGTGACCTGCTTCACCCGGCCGCGCTCGTCGTAGACGTACGTTGTCGACTCGTTCAGGGCGTCGGTGATGGTGTTCGGGTAGCCCGTCGGCCCGAAGTCGCTGTAGATCGTGGAGTGCTGGTTGGCGTCAGCGGCCTTGGTGAGTTGACCGTAGGAGTCGTAGGTGTACGACGTCGTGTAGTCACCAGCCGTCGACGACTCGACACCCTTGGGATCGGTGACCGTCTTCAGGTTCCCGAACGAGTCGTACCCGAACTGCCAGGCGCGGCCCTCCGGGGAGGTCTTCTTGATCATGTCGGCGGAGTAACCGTCGAGACGCGTCTGATACTCGTACTTGGTGGCGTTGGCCGGGTAGACGCCCGGTGCGCAGTCGGAGCCTGCTGGCACTCCCGCCTTGTTGTTCTCGGCGTCGCGTTGCCAGAGCGGGTAGCCGGTCTTCTGGTCGTAGCAGTACGCGGTCTTGGCGCCGTTGCCCTCCTCCAGATAGGTGACGTTGTTGTCCGCGTCCCACGACATCTTCGTGGTCTGAGACTTGGCGTTGGTGGCCTGGACCGGTCGGAAAAAGTCGTCCGTGACCTGGGTCGTGGCGTGGTTCTCGGCGTCGGTGACCTTGGTGTCGGTGAACTTGGTGTTTGTGGCGTTCACGGCGTACGTGAAACCGGTGGAACCCTGCAGACGGTCAGTGATCGTCTTGGTCCACCAGTGGTACTTCGGGTCGTCGCCGGTCTGGGGCGCGTAGTACGCCATGTTCGTCGCGTTGCCGCGCGGGTCGGTCGCCTTGACCAGCTTGACGTTCTTGTTGCCCTGAGTGGCGTCGTAGGTGAACTTGAAGTTCTTCGGCTGGGTGGAGCCGTCGCCGTCGGTGATCTGACCGAGCAGGCCCTTGTCGGTGTAGTAGAAGGAGACCTTGCGGCCCGAGATGTCCGTCATGGACTTCACGTGGTCGTAGATCTTGGAGTTGTTCAGGCTGGTGCCGGAGACCTTCGCTCCGGTGGCGTCGATGTAGTCGTAGGTCGCGTCACCCTTGTTGTAGTAGGTGACGGTGAGGGACTGCCGACCCGCGGGATCCGTGATGTATTTGAGGAACTTGGTCGGCTTGTTGTTGGACTTGCGCTCCTCGTACGTGTACGTCTGCGTGTTGCCGTTCTTGTCGATCGCGGACGTCATGTAACCGTCGCAGCCGAACAGGAAGCGAGTCCCGTCCGGCCGGGTCAGCGTCCAGGCGTCCGGAACCGGGTCCTTGGTCGGCTGGCAGTCCAGGCCCGACTTCATCGTGACCTTGTAGTGGACACCCGCCGGAGCCTTCCACGAGCCGTCGGGCTGCTTGCTGAAGACGTGCGTGGTGCCGTCACCGTCCGGCAGCTTGATCTCCGTCGGGTTGGGGTTCGGGTGGAAGTCCAGCGGAGCGCCGAGCCGGATCGGCCCCGCAGCCTGGAACGACCAGCCGTGTCCGGCGACGGTGTCGCTGGTGTCCAGCGAGTTGTACGCGAACCGGGCGAAGGTGCTCAGGCCCCGGCCCGGGTTGGTGAACGCGTTGTAGGACCAGACGCTGTTACCGGCCGCCAGGTTGTTCATGACCGTGGAGCCGGCGCCGGTGTTCTTGCCGGTGTAGGAGTAGAACTTCTCCAGGCCCAGGCTGTTGGAGGTCGGGTCCTCCACCGCCACGTTCTGCTTCAGCGACGGAATAGCGCCCGTCCCGGCCGACAGCCAGCTGCCGTCCGAGATCTTGCGGACGTCCCAGCCCAGCACGTACTCGGTGCGCTTGGAGCCGTTGTCCGAGTTGATGGGCGTCTTGACCTGCGCCTGGATCGTGGCCGACTTGCCCGGCAGCAGCGCCGGGATCGCCGTCGACAGCTGGTTGCCGCCGTTGGTCATGTCCGTGCCGTCGGGCAGCTTCCAGGTGTACGACAGCTGCCGCTCACCGGCGGCCCACGCGGTCGCGGTGGTGTTGGTGACCGTGAAGTCCACCGTGTACGTGGAGTTCGGCGTCATCCGGGCCGGGGTGGTCGGCGCGTAGTACGTGTCCTCCGTGGTGGAGTCGACGTAGATGACCTGCATGTACGGGCGCAGCTGCGGGTCGGAGGCCTCCGACGACAGGAACAGGGTGCGTTCCTGCGGGCCGGTGGTGGTCTCGTCCTTCAGCTTGACCGCGACGCCCTTGTTGTTGGCGGGCGTCTTGACCCAGGACTGCATCAGGCCGGTGGCGTCCCACCAGTGGCGGCCGACCTCGTCGGTGATCTGCGGGACGGTGTCCGCGACGGTGGCGGACATGTCGCCGCCCGGGGTGGTCCACGGCGTCGTCGAGGTCGCGTTGTTCCAGGTGGCCTGGGTCTCGGTGAAGTCCCGGGTCAGCGCGTGGAGCTCGTAGATCGCACCGTTGGTCGTGCTGGTGGTCTCCGCTCCCCACATGTACATCTTGTTCTCCAGCACCGTGGCGGTGGTGGGGATCGAGCTGGTGGGGAACTTCAGCACGGCGCGCGTCTTGCCGTACGTGGTGGAGTTGTTGCCGACGCTCAGCCAGGTCTGGCCGACACCCAAGGACTGGATGGCGTCCTGGTTGGTGGTCGGCTGCTGCGAGGACAGCGTGGTGTCCGTCTGACCCGCCTGGATGATCTTCATCGTCCGGCCGGCCTTCGGGATGCCCACCACCCGGGTCGGCGACCCGAGCAGCTCACCGCCCTTCGTCTTGACGGCGAGCTGGTAGAAGTACGACTTCCCGATCTCGCTGGAGCTGGAGTCCGGGGTCGGCACCGCGGTGGTGTCCGTGTACGCGGTCACGGTGGAGGCGATCGGCGCCACGAGGGTTGCCGCGGAGGGCGTGAAGACCTGCTGCGTGGAGCGGTGCAGCTGGTACTCGGCGATCGCGTCGTTCGCCGCGCCGCTGGTGTTGACGTACGCCGGCCACGACAGCTCGGGGCCCGTGCCGTGCACCACGGTCGGCGAGTCCAGCGCGGTGCCGACCTTGCCGTAGGTGACGGTCAGCCGCGGAATGGTCGAGGTCTCGCCGCCGTAGTCGCCGTCCCCCGCCTCGTAGCGCGGACCACCGGTCAGCGTGCCAGCCAGGGTGTCGTCCTTGGCCTGCAGCACGAACCCGTAGTTGGGATTGACCCCGGACACCCAGCGCTGGACGGTGTCGGTGACCGGGAAGTCGTGCCACTGGTTGTACTTGCCGACCGGCTTCACGATCTGCGCCGGGTTCACCAGCCGGACCGAGTCCGCCAGCGTCCGCGTCGTGGAGCTGCCGGTGTCGCCCAGGACGACCTTGCCGGTGTTGCCCTTGACGAAGCTGTACTCAGCGGCATCCAGGGTCTTCCAGACCCCGCCCGTCCCGGTCTGGTTGACCGTGTAGTTCTTCGTGCCACCGTTGTAGTTCACGGTGTACGGAGCCGCCGTGGCCGCATCCGCAGCCGCCGGGTAGTGCACATCCACCCGGTAGGTGTCGGTCTCCGCCACCTGCGGCTGCCAGCTGTACGTCTCGCCCGTCAGCGCGTTCTTGTTGTACGCGAAGTCGTCGTACGTCGCGGCGCCACCGGTCGTGGTGCCACCGGGCCACTCGCCGACCGCCGCCGTCCCCACAGCACCGTCATCGATCATGACGGTCGTGGCGGACAACTCACCCACCAGCGCACTGGTGTTGGACCAGGTCGCCGTCGACTCGTCCCACGCACCCGTCGCCCGGTGCGCCTCCAGCGTCACCGCGTTGCCGTTCGTGGTGTGCGCCTGGTCGTAGTACATCCCCAGCCGCGCCGCATCGACCTTCACACCCGCCGGGATCTCACTCAGCGGGAACTGAATCAGCGAGCGCGCGATACCCGTGTCCGTCTTGCCCGCCGACAGCTTCCAGGTGGTGTTGAAGTTCGTCGACGGCTGGTCGGACAGGACCATCGTGTCCTGCGAGGTGGCCGCGTTCGGCGCGACAGTGATCGTCGGGTCGATCACCACCGGGTACTGGCGTTCCTTCGCCGCCAGCCACTTGGCGTCCGGCGCAAGGGTCAGCTTCCAGTTCTTCCCGTCGCGGGTGAGCTTCTGGCTGACCTTGGTGGAGTACGTACCGCCCGTCGGCGACAGGGGCGCCTTCTTGGCGTCCGTCATGTACGGAGCGGGAATCACCAGGACCGGCGTGCCCGGCGCCTCACCGTAGAAGGCGACCGAGCCGTCCTTGCGCGCCTTCGGCGTCAGACCCTCGGCATCCAGCGTGAAGGTGAACGACACCGGTCCCGCCGGGCGCTCAGCCAGGACGATGTTCTCCTTCACCTGCCCCCGGCCGACCTTGTACTGCAGATCCGCGCCCGACGCGGCGTGCTTGTACGTGACCGTGTCGCCGTCGGCCTGCGGCTTCAGGCTCTTGGCGGCCGCGCCCGTCAGGCCCATGCTGATGGCCCCGCCGCCCGCGGACTCGAAGCGCAGCAGCTTGTCCGGATCAGAACCGAACCAGCTCCGGCCGGTGTTGGCCGTGTTCGCGAAGTCGAAGCCCTTGTCCTCGATGGCGCGCACCGCGGTGTCGATCGGCTTCCAGGACTTCCCGGACCTGTACGAGACCGGAACGGCCGACAGCTCGGCCTCCACCCGGCCGTCCGACAGCTCGAAGAACCGCGCCTGCGATGTGCGCCGCTCGGTCAGCTCCTTGACCCGCTTGGCCTTCGGAAGCTTCTCGCCCTTCGGCAGCTTCTCGCGGCTCGGTATCTCAAGCTTCCCGCCGACCGGCGGCTTGTCCGCCTCCTCGTCGTCGTCGGAGAACCAGCCCTTGACGGTGTCAACGATCCCCTTACCGCCGTCATCCGACGACGACGCCGGGGCCGCATAAGCGACCTGCGGCAGCAGCGTTCCCGCCACCGCCGACACGACCAGACAGGAGATATATCTCCCGTACGGAACTTTCACCTCAATGCCCTTCCGCATCGGCGATGCCAATTCGCCGCATGCGAAATCGGCACGCCGAATGGGCCCGCTCGGAAATTTCCGAGCTGGCTTGACTCTCTGCGTCACAACAAAAAAGTGGCAAGGCCACGGACGTAGCGAGGGTGATTATTAGTCACATGCCTGACCCTGCGTCAACCACACAGACATACAGGACAGTTGGTCATCTGAAACGAGCGTCGATTCGCCCCCTTTCTCCGATCGCTGGCGTCTGACGGAGCGAATGAGATATAACCGCCCAGTTCCGCACCGAGTCATTCATCGAAAGCCGGGCCCTCATGCCATCCACGGAATCGCCTGAATCCGCTGAGTCCGCTGAATCAACTGAAGCCGCGAGCCCGGCGGACGCCGGAAAGAGCGGCGGCCCGGACCGGCGCGGAGTGGCCATCGCCGCCGTGGCACTGCTCGCATGCGGCGGGCTCATCGGGTACGGCTTCCTCAACACCGACGAGAAGCCCAAGCCGCGCGCCGTCCCGACCGCGGAGGTGACTTACGAGGTGACCGGACAGGGCACGGCCGAGCTCTCGTACCTCGCGCGCAGCGAGTCGGGCAAGGCGACCGTGGAGAAGCGCGTTGCGCTGCCCTGGAAGAAGACGGTCCAGGTACCGCTGGGCAAGGCGCCGACCATCGGCCTCGTCCTGGACGAGAAGGGCGGCCAGGCCAGCTGCTCGCTCGCCATCCGCGGCAAGCACGTACAACTCGCCACCGCGTCAGGCAGCTACGGACGGGCCACCTGCACCGGTCAACTGCCGACCGACGAAGGCGGGGAATAACTGACGCCCACTAACGTCCGTTCGTTTCAGATCCGGCACCCCGAGGGGGGTGCGCTGGCGGCCCCACGCGTACCAGGCAGGGTCAGTGCCGCAGACATGACCACGACCAGCCGGGTTCCGGCATCGATCATGACCTTGTGATTGTGGAGCAGGAAGTCGCTTTTCGCCTGCTCGGCGATCGGGTGGTCGCCGGTCGGCACCACAATCAGGCGGGCAAGAACTCGTCGACGAAGCGCCGTCCCGTCCGTGACCCTGGCAGTTCAGGCCACGGAGGCGGTCGTCACCCCGCCCGACGCCGCGGTTTCGGGGCTGGTCGGCTCGCCCAGCCGCGAGCGGCTCAGGTCCTCACCTCCCGCACCACCTCCACCAGGTGGGGCGACGAGGCCCTGGGCGCCTCGCCCTGATGTTCCGTTCCTTCGGCCTCCTTGAGGCAGGTGCAGGTTGCGGATCGGGGCGGGCTCCAGCCGCGTGCTTGTGTGCGCGGACGTTGGGCGTGAGCTCTGCGTACTTGCTGAGTTCGATGTTCTTGATCTGACAGGAGGCCCGCCCCGGCCATGGGCTGGGTGGCTAGCGGGCAGGATCGGAGCTACGGCAATTGCTTCAAATCCACTTCTTGCCGGGTGCCAGGTTCACTGGCGAGGACGAGTTGGGTGATTGTGTGGGCGTCCATGGTGCGGACGGTGACTCGGTACAGGCCGGGAGTGCTCACGGTTGTCTCGGCCTTGATGTGGCCGTCGCCCCAGCCCACTTTGGGTGACTGGGAGCTCTGACTCTCGATGTCGGTGATTTCGCAGTGGAGACCGGCCAGGGAGTCGACGCCGCTGAGCGTGATGGTCCATGGGGTGCCGGCTTCGACCAGGTCGGGGATGGCCAGGCCGCAGCCGGGGGCGCCTTGGGGCGGGCCGAGGTGTTCGTCGTCGCGCAGAATTTCTCCCCTGCGGTGGCACGTGCCCTGCTGCGTCATTCCCAGGGGTTCTACCGTGCCGGTGGCCACCGGCACGCGCGGCAGCGCATTCCCTCGCGTCAGAGCCACTTCGGAATCGACCATGTGCCCGCTCTCCTGCCGTACGTGTGGCTCTCCGGTCCCTTCGGCGAACTGTTGTCCCGGTGGGCGCACCACACCGACTGGAAGGTGCGGCACCTGCGGCGCGTTTCGGCGCTCAAGCTCGCGGAAATGAGTGGCGGTGGCACCTGGCCCGATTGCGCAAAGACTCTCCGTATCCCGTGGAACACCGCGCAGCAGTCCCTCAAAGTCATCAGGCAGGAGTTGAATTCACGGGATCTGTGGCCGGACTTTGAGCGGGCCGTCGAAAGTGTAGCCAGCCAATTGGACTGCGGCACGGATCGTGTTCACTACGGGCGAGGCCGGGAGCTTCTTTCGTCCTGGCAGGTCCCGGCTGGCGACTGGGCCGAACTCTGCCGTGATCTCGAGCAGTTCGGCCAGGGTGTCACCTCCCCCACCTGTGACACCGCGACCGTGCTGATCTGGACTCATGTCACCCAGGGCGATCACCTTCACAGCCCCGTGCTTGGCGCCCTGAGGGAATCGGGCTGCAGCACCCAGCGCCTGGTCGCATCCGTCAACCAGCTCCGCACCCCAGCCAACCGCAAGGGCGGCAAACGCGAGCTGCTGCGCCGCCTCGAAACGTACTCCGACGTCCTCGCTACCGCCTGCGACCGGCCCGCCTCGCTACAGACAAGCAGCCTCGAGATCGGGGTACTTGCTGCGCACCTGCGCGGGGCCAAGGCTCCGTAGGAGCGGGGCACACCGAGGTTCGGTGGCAGGTCATCCGCCGACGCCCCGGGGCGAACGGCAAGGGCGCGTACGGGCTGCCGCCGTTCGCGCAGCGCTCGGACGAGGGCGCCGGTGCCGTGCCCGAGGGCACTGCCGACCGTTCCGGGCAGCAGGAGGCCTGGACGACGTCGCTGAGCACGGACTGCATCTGCTGCGGCAGGGCGGCCGCGGCACTGAAGCGGCTGAGCAGGCCGCCTCGGCGCAGGTGATCCTCGATTGACTCACCGGGGTGATTGTGCTCCGAGGTGAGGCCAGCCTCCAGGTCCGCATCGACGAAATCCTGTCCGGGGCTGACCTCAGCGTGAGGATCATAGGCCTCACGCTGGGGGACGAAGCAGCGAGCAGCTCTGCTGACGCGGACGCCTGAGACTCGACACGACTCGGGACTTCCTGCCCCCAGAATCTGCCCCTCCGCGTCTCCGTACGCACGATCATCGAGTAGGAGACACGAAAGCGCAGCACGCCCGAACCTCACCAGCCCTGAGGAAGCAGCAGGTCAGCCGACTCAGACAGTCTGCAAGCCAGGCCCGCTACCCTCCGGTCCGCGCCCTCGGTACGGTGCCAACTATCCCGCTTTTGTGCCAACTAAAAAGCCTCGTCACACAAGGCGCTAACGCCGCACTCGCGGCATGCCGAGCCCGATCCAGGAGATGATCTCCCGCTGGATCTCGTTGTTGCCGCCGCCGAAGGTGAAGATCACGGCGGATCGGTATCCGCGCTCCAGTTCGCCGTGCAGAACGGCGCCGGCGGAGCCCTCCTTGAGGGGGCCCGCCGCTCCGACGACCTCCATCAGCCAGGCGTACGCGTCACGGCGCGCTTCGGAGCCGTGGACCTTGACGGCGGATGCGTCCTGCGGGGTGAGCGTGCCGTCCTGGACGGCGCCGACCATCTGCCAGTTGAGCAGCTTCATCGCATCCAGCTTGGTGTGGGTCTGCGCGAGGCGCCCGCGCACCCAGCCAAGGTCGATGACACGGCGGCCGTCGGCGAGCTTGGTGTCCATGGCCCACCGCTGCACATCGTGCAGTGCCCGGATCGCCATGGTGCCGTGCGCGGCGAGGGTGACGCGCTCGTGGTTGAGCTGGTTGGTGATGAGCCGCCAGCCCTTGTTCTCCTGGCCGACGCGACGCGAGGCGGGCACCTTGATGTTCTCGTAGTAGCTGGCGGTGGTGTCGTGCGAGGCGAGGGTGTTGATGATGGTGCAGGAGTAGCCGGGGTCGGACGTCGGGACGAGCAGCATGGTGATGCCCTTGTGCGGCGGGGCGTCGGGGTCGGTGCGCACGGCGAGCCAGACCCAGTCGGCGGTGTCGCCGTTGGTGGTCCAGATCTTCTGTCCGTCGACGGTGTATGTGCCGGTTTCCGCGTCGCCTTCCCGGACCGCACGGGTCTTGAGGGCGGCGAGGTCGGTGCCCGCGTCGGGCTCGCTGTAGCCGATCGCGAAGTCGATCTCGCCGGAGAGGATCTTCGGCAGGAAGTACGATTTCTGCTCGTCCGTGCCGAACTGCATGATCGTCGGCCCGACGGTGTTGAGTGCCATCAGCGGCAGCGGTACGCCTGCCTGCGCGGCCTCGTCGAAGAAGATGAACTGCTCAATAGGAGTGAGGCCGCGGCCGCCGTACTCCTCGGGCCAGCCCACGCCGAGCCATCCGTCGGTGCCGAGGCGGCGGACTGTCTCGCGGTAGAAGCGCTTCTGCTCGCCCGGGTCGGCGTATCGTGCGTAGACGTTGTCCGGCACGAGCCCGGCGAAGTACGTGCGCAGCTCGGCGCGCAACTGCTGTTGCTCAGGCGTGTATTCGAGGTGCACGGCCCCTCCAGGAGTCTCGCGGTCCGTCAATGCGCGGCGCACACAGTAGAACGTGTTGCAAGAATCTGGAAGGGCCGTCGGCCGGACAGGACCTAGGCAGGCAGCTTGGCCGCCTCGTACAGGGCGTCGACCAGTGCCATCTTGCGTGGATCGTCGGCGATGTTGGGGCCCATGCGGTTCATCACGTAACCGAGACTGAGACCCGCCTCGGGGTCGGCCAGGCCGCAGGAGCCGCCGAAGCCGTCGTGTCCGACGGCGCGGGGGTTGGGTCCGTACGAACCGTTCTCGCCGCTCAGCCAGAGGCCGAGCCCGACCTCCGTCTCGTTCTCGAACCCGGCGCCGAGTACCAGGTCCCGGCAGCTGCCCTGGCCTTCGCGGACGCGTTCGGCGGCCTCGGGGGACAGCAGGCGCCGGCCCGCGAACTCGCCGCGGCCCGCGAAGATCCCGTAGAGCGCGGCGACGGCGCGGGCGGTGCCGTGGCCGTTGGCGGCGGGAATGTGGGCCGCGCGCCAGGCGGGCGTGTTGGCGTCCGCCGCTCCGACGATCGGGTTGACCAGGGCGGCCAGGGCGGCAGGCTGCAACTGGGCGAAGATTGCGGCCTGTTCGCTGCTGGACGCGGCCGGCGGATGCACCAGCTCGGCGGCGCGCCCGGCCTCCTTCTCCGGCAGGCCGATCGTGAAGTCGATGCCCAGCGGCCCGGTGACCTCCTGATGCAGAAACTCTCCAGGGAGCTGCCCGGTGATGCGCCGGATCACTTCGCCGACCAGGAAGCCGTAGGTCATCGCGTGGTACCCGGACCGCGTGCCCGGCTCCCACCAGGGTTCGGTGGCGGCGAGGCGCGCACAGGTCAGCTCCCAGTCGTAGAGCTGCTCGATGGTGTGCGGCTCACGGAGCCCGGACAGGCCCGCGCGGTGCGAGAGCAGATGGCGTACGGGAAGGCCCTCCTTGCCGGCCGCGGCGAACTCCGGCCAGTAGGTGGCGACAGGTGCGTCCAGATCGAGCAGCCCTCGGTCGGCGAGCAGATGCGCGCACAGGGCGGTGGGCCCCTTGGTCGTGGACCAGACGTTCACGAGCGTCTCGCGCTCCCAGGGGCGGGTGCGCGCCTCGTCGGCCCAGCCGCCCCACAGGTCGACGACGGCCTCACCGTCGAGGAACACGCTCACGGCCGCGCCCAGTTCGCCGCGTTCGCGGAAGTTCTCCTCGAAAGCGGCACGCACCGCGAGGAAGCGTTCGTCGCAGTGGCCTTCGATGGTGGGTGTGCTCTCTGACATGGGGCCTCCGTCGCCAGGGACCGGGTGTCCGGCTCCGGAAGAACGTACCGACTGGTCGGACTGCCGGGAAGAGTCCGAACAGAGCGTGCCTGGCGACGTGGCTTGGATCGCCCGTACGGCCCGTTCGACTGGCTGGACGGCGTCCTCGCCCGGTCGCCGTGAGCCACTGCCCTCATGGCACCTGGCGGGAGTGAGCGAGGATGGAGAGAGAAAGATCCACCCCGCGGAAGGAACGCCCCATGGCCCTCGACGAGTCCGAATCCGTGCTGCTGCGCACCGAGGGCCGCGCCGGGTACATCACTCTCAACCGGCCTCGGGCTCTCAATGCCCTGACCCACCCCATGGTCCGCAGCGTCGACGCGGCGCTCGCCGCCTGGGAGCAGGACCCTGCCGTTGAGGCCGTGGTCATCGCGGGGGCCGGTGAGCGTGGACTCTGCGCGGGCGGCGACATCCGCGCCATTCACGCGGACGCGCTTGCGGGCGGCAGCGCCTCGGTGGCCTTCTGGCGGGACGAGTACCGCCTCAACGCCCGTATCGCCCGCTACTCCAAGCCCTATGTCGCAGTGATGGACGGCATCGTCATGGGCGGTGGAGTCGGCGTCTCCGCGCACGGCGACGTGCGCATCGTCACGGAACGTTCCGCGGTCGCCATGCCGGAGACGGGCATAGGCTTCGTACCGGACGTCGGCGGTACGCATCTGCTGGCGCGGGCGCCTGGCGAGCTCGGCACACATCTGGCGCTCACCGGCTCGGCCGTGGGCGCGGCCGACGCGCTGCTGTGCGGGCTCGCCGACCATTTCGTGCCCTCGCAGCGGCTGGCGGAGCTCACCGCTTCGCTGGCCGGTTCCGACGTGTCCGCTGCTGTCCGGCGATACGCGGTTGCCGCGCCCGAGGGCGAACTGGCCCGGCACCGCGACTGGATCGACGAGTCCTACGCGGCCGACACCGTGGAGGAGATCCTCGAGCGGCTGCTCGACTGCGGCGAGCCGGCGGCGAAGGAAGCCGCCCAGACGATCCTCACCCGGTCCCCCACGTCCCTGAAGGTGACCCTCGCCGCGATGCGCAGGGCCCGGGCGCTCGGTGAGTTGGAGCCGGTCCTGGACCAGGAGTACCGCGTCTCGTGCGCCGCCTTCTCTTCGCCCGATCTGATCGAGGGGGTCCGGGCGCAGGTCATCGACAAGGACCGCCGGCCGCGCTGGTCGCCGGCGGAACTTTCGGAGGTGTCGGAGGCGGACGTGGCCCGGTTCTTCGCACCTCGTGGGGAGCGCGAACTGGGGCTCGCCGGCTGAAGTCAGCCGCCGACGAACGCGTGGAGCGAGGCCTTCATCCGGGCGACGAAGGCCTCGCGGACGCTGTCCTCGACAAGGTCCAGCGAGAGATACGGATTGAGGTCCTCCAGCTCGACCAGCAGCAGTTCGCCGTCCGGGGCGCGGCAGGCGTCGACGCGCTGGATCCCGTGGTCAAGGGTGTTCCAGTCGACGAACCGCTGCGCGAACTCCAGGTCGTCCGGGCCCGGTTCGTAGCGCTCCAGCTCCCAGCGGCGCTCCGGGCGCGGGGCGTACAGCGCGTACTGGAAGTCCCGGTCGACGAAGTAGAACGACACCTCGTAACGGAACGGGATCCTCGGCTGCACCAGCACATCGTCGTACGCCAGGTCCCCGAGGGCGTCCCGGTCGAGGAACCGCATGCCGATCGAGTCCGCGCCGAGCTTGGGTTTGACGACGTAGCTCCCGGCCCCCGGCAGCCTGCTGAGGTCCGCGGCGCGGTCGACGGTCGGTATCACCGGAAAGCCGGCCGCGCTGAGCTCGACCAGATACTGCTTGCCCGCCATGTCGGCGCGGCCCGTCAGCGGGTTGTACAGGCGGGTGCCCCGCTGCCGAGCCAGGGCGCGGAACTCGTCGAACTCCCGCTGGTAGTGGAGCACCGGGCCACTGTTGCGTACGACGACGGCGTCGAAGGTCCCCATCAGACGCGCCGCGTCCAGCGGATGGCACAGGGCGATGTCGAAGTCCTCGCGCAGGCGCCCGGAGAGCCGGATGTCCTCGTCGCAGTAGCGGCGGCCCTTCGCCTCGTAGCCGAGATCGGTGACATAGAGGATGCTCGGGCGTGCGGCGGACACTGGTGCTCCCGGTACTCGGACTGCGTGATCGTGTCTGGTCGTCCGGCCTTCCTATCAGACCAGTCGTGTACGCATGGCGGCGGAGGTGGTACTGGTCAGCGCTGCGGGCGGAGCAGCAGCAGCGCCGTGTCGTCGCCGCCCTGAATACCGCCGGTCGCACGGCCCACAAGATGTTCCGCCAGGGCATCGAGAGGCTGGTCCGCAGCATGCTCCAGCTCTGCGGCCAGCGCCGCCAGGGCGTCGTCCATGTCGGTGTCAGGCGTCTCGATCAGCCCGTCCGTGTACAGGACCAGCAGCGATCCGGGGTGCAACGGCACCACCGTGGTGGGATAGGCGGCCCTGCGGTCGACGCCGAGCAGGGGGCCGCCGTCCAGGTCCAGGATGTGGACCCGGCCGTCCGGATCCAGCAGCAGCGGCTGGGGGTGTCCGGCACGGGCCAGCCGGGCGCGGTGGCGCTCCAGGTCCAGATGGAGATAGACGCAGCTGACGAGGAGTTCGGCGTCGAGGTCGATCAGGAGTCGGTTGGTGCTCACCACGACCTTGCCGGGCGACTGGCCGACCGCCGTGTACGCGCGTACGGCGGTGCGGACCTGGCCCATCAGCCCGGCGGCCGTCACGTTGTGTCCCTGCACATCGCCGATGACGGCGGCGGCGGTCGCATCGCCGGTGCGGATGAGGTCGTAGAAGTCGCCGCCGATGTCCATGCCCTGGGTGCCGGGCAGATAACGTGCCGCGACCTCCAGCCCTGGCAGGCTGGGCAGGGAGTGCGGCAGCAGGGCGGACTGGAGCCCGTGGGCGAGACGGTGCTTGGTGTCGTAGAGCCTGGCCCGCTCCAGCGCCTGGGCGATCAGGCCGCCGAGGCTGGTGAGCACGGCGCGCTCGTCGGTGGAGAAGCTGTGTGGCTGTGAGTAGCCGAGGACGCAGGTGCCGACGGGGCGTCCGGAGGCGATCAGTGGCAGATAGGCCCAGGAGGACATGCCGTCGCGTGTCACGGAGGGGGCGGGGTAGATGTGCTCGAGTTCTGCGCGGGACTCGAAGAAGGACGGCACTCCGGTCGCGAGGGCATGGGCACCTGGCGTATGGGCGGTCAGGGGCTTGCCGTCGAACCGGTCCGCGATCGTGGAGTCCTCGTAACCGCGCTGTCCGAGAACGCGCAGGCGGCCCGCCTCGGACGCGAGCATGACCAGCGACCGGCTGCCGACGGCCGGCATGATCTCGTCCGCGACCAGTTCGATCACGTCGGACACGCCCACGGCCTCGGTGAGGGCGCTGGCCAGGGTGAGGATGTGGGAGATCGCCACCAGGCCCGCGGTGTGCTGCGGCGGCTTGTCGTGCGGCATTTCCTGGACCGTGCCGCGGGCGGGGGTGATGTGCACACTGATGCCGTTGCGGCTGGGGTGGAGCTGGAACATCAGCCAGTCCTGCGGCGGGCGCAGTGCTACGAACGAGGTGGTGTGCTGGCTGATCATCGCCGCGCGGTAGCGGTCTTCGTACACCGGGTCGTTCAGCCACGGCACAGAGCTCCACAGCTGCTTGCCGAGCAGCGTGGACGCATTCGCACCGAGCAGCTCGCGGGCCGCGGGGTTGGCGTAGGTGAGGTGCCCGTTCACATCGAGGGAGCACAGCCCGTCCGGCACGCGCGCCACCATGCGTACGGCCTCGATCGCGCCGGTCGTTCCCGCCATGGCGGCGGGTCCGAGGAAGTCCGCCTCCGGGACGAGGGGGCTGCCCGACTCGGCGGCGCGCCGCAGCCGCAGGGCGAGGCGGTCGCAGGCCGCGATGAGGCGGTCGCGTTCGGAGTCGGAGATCTGGGGCGGATGGGAGCCGGGCCAGGTGACGAACACGGCTCCGTACACGGTGCCGTGTGTGGCGATGGGCAGGGCGGCGACAGAGAACGGATAGGGCAGGACGACGGCGATACGGGGGTAGCGGCGCGCCATGTCCTCCTCGCCGGCGACCCAGATGAGCCCGCGTTCGCGGACGGCGTCGGCGACGGGGATCGGCGAGGTGATCGCCACGCGCTCCCAGGGCGCGGCGAAGGCGCGGGGCAGCCCGGCCATGACGGCCATCTCGAGGACCTGCTCATCGGGAGAGAGCAGATACACGGCTCCGGAGTGGGCCTGGACGTCGTCCATCATTCCGGCCAGCGCGAGCGACAGGAGGGGGTGGGAGCCCTCGCCCCCGTCGTCCGACGTGCTGGGCCCGGAGGCGAGCAGATCAGACAACGGAATCACCTCCTCCGCAATGCTCCCCACCAAGGCTGCCGCTTACGGGGCGGTATCGCACGGCGAACGTGGTGCGGGTCGGCGGACACGGCCGGACACGCCTGCGGCGGGCTTGCCCCCGGACCCGCCCCCTACGCCCTGCGGGCGTGGGGGGACCCCCAGTACTCCCGGCGGGCGTGTCCTCAATCCCGCCCGGACTTCGTCCGGCAGGACCCCCGGGCGGGCTGAAATTCAGCCCCTCCGGCGATTGAGGAGCGGCGGTCCGGGGGCGGAGCCCCGGGCGCCGACTACGCCGCGCGGCCCCAGCCCACCCCCTCCCCCGCAACGCGGATCTCCGCACGCTGCGTGACCCCCGCCACCGTCACCGCCAGCGTGACCGTCCCCGGGCGCAGCGCCGTCAGGCGGCCCGTCGAAGGGTCGAAGGCCGCCGCGTGGCGGGGGCGGGCGTCCTCGGGGGCGCCGATGTACAGATTGGGTGAGCCTGTCCAGTCCGCGCTCAGAGGGAAGGCGACCGGGATCCGCCGTGCACCCTGGGTCACCGTCGCCCGCGCGTCCCGGCTCTGGCCCGGCGGCAGTGTTGCCGGCGCCTCCAGTGTCAGGCCGTCGACATGGGCGCGGGTCTGGACGGAGACCCAGTCCGGGCCGCCCTCCCACGGCCTGAGCCGGCCTGCCAGCTGCTCGCCGCGCGTCACCTTGTCGACGCCCACCAGCGACCAGCCGGTGAAGCCGCCCTCGTTCGCCGGGGCCGCCGGCGCTTTGCCCGAGTTGCCGTTAATCAGATACGGCACGCCGTCCACGTGCTCGGCGTGGAAGACCCCGACATGGCTGCCGATGAGCCCCGCACCCTTCCCGGTCGCACGGCGGAACTCCGCGAGCCACTGCTCGATCAGCGCCGCCTCCTTGCGGTCACCCAGCTGGCTGCCCTTCTGCACGGTCGGGTCGCGCGGCGGCACATGCTCGACGAGCATCACCGAGCTGACGTCCGCGTCCCTCGCCGCCGCGTCGAGCTGCGCCCGCGCCTCCTTGATCTGGTCGAAGCCGCCGCCCCGCAGGCTCAGACTCGACGTGTCCAGCGTGACGAAGCGCGTACCGTGATGGTCGAACGTCCGGTGCGCGGGCCCGAATTCGGCGATGAAGTTGTCGATCTTTCCGCCCATCACCTCATGGTTGCCGGGCACGTAGTACCAGGGCAGTTCGTCCCCCAGTTCCTCCGTCAGCACCCGCCTGGCGAAGGCGAGGTCCGCGGGCGAGCCTTCGTCGACCAGGTCACCGTTGACGATGAGGAAGTCGGGCCGTGCGGCCTTGATCTCGCGCAGCGTCCGCCGTGCCTGCGCCACGATCGCACTGCCAGGGTCTCGCGCGACGAACTGCGCGTCGGACATGACCGCGAACTGCCAGTCCCTGTCCTCGGTTTCGGCCGCGGGATCGATCAGCGGATCGGCTGTCCGCGGCTGCGCCGGCAGCTCGACGGTCGGCGGCACCTGCGCGCTCAGCCCGTCGATGACGATCTTCCCTGTGTACTGCTTCGCGGCTGCGGTCTCGGCCAGATAGAAGCGGTACACCGACAGCGGCATCGCGGCCCCCGCCGGCACGGCGAAGGTCACCTGCCGCCACCCGGTCCAGGTGACGAACGGGCCACGCAGCAGCTGGTCGGAACCGGCCGCGTCCTTCAGATGCAGCGTCGGCCACGCGCCCTTCCCGTCACCCTTGATCCAGAGCGTGAAGGACTGCGGCTGCCCCGCGACGGCAATCGGCCGCGGCGGATTGGCGTACGCCGCGCGGGTCGCGGTCGACTGCGTGAAGTCGTAGGTGAGCTCAAGACCGGCGCCGGTCTGGCCCTCGGGCGTCGCCGCGACCGACCCGCTCGCGCGCGCCTGGCTGAAGGTCCACGACGCCGCGTCGTCGAAGCCGGACACGGGCTGCTCGGCGAGGCCGACGCTGACGGCGAGGACCGTGGTGACGCCCGCGACGCTCGCGGTGATCCGCCCGGCGCCGCTGCCCGTGAGGGAATTGACGGTGAAGGAGCCCCGGCCGTCGTCGCGTATCCCGAACAGCGAGTGGTCGTAGGTGAGATGGACGTCGGCCGGTTCGACGGGTGCGCTGTTGCCCTGGGCGTCCAGGCCGAGAATCCCGAAGGTGCCGGTTCCGCTGCCGTCCGTGAGCCCGACGCGCCGGGTCGTCGGCTCGATGCGGGCCAGGTGGTCCAGGACGGTCAGCTCGGTGCTGCCGTGTGCGCCCGCCCGCTCCGCGCGAATCGCGGTGGTGCCGCTGTGCCGCGCCCGGAACACGCCGTGGTCGTCGATCCGGCCCACCGACGGGCGCCCGACCCGCCAGTGCGGGCTCCCTTCAGCCGGTCCGTACGTCTCGTCGTACCCGGCGGCGGTGAGAGTGCGGGTCAGTCCGGGGAACACCCGCTCGGGGTGGCCGCCCTTGACCGGGTCGGCGGTGGGGGCGCTCCCCGCGGGCGTGCGGGTCTCGACCCAGAAGCCGCGCAGCCGTCCGCTGCCGTCGGGCGCGGTGAGCGCAAGGCCGTTGGGGACGGTGCGCTCGCTGCCGTCGGAGGGGCTGTTCTCGACCTGGAGCGCGTCACTGCCGGGTTCGCGGGCGACGAGCGTGGACGAGCCGCCCCCGTCCAGGTTGAGCGCGCTGAAGGCACCGGCCTTCTTCATCATCAGGCCGAGCTCGGTGAGGGTGACGCCGCCGCTGTCGGCCTGCCGGCCGTCGACGGTGATGACCTGCATCGTGCGGCCGTCCTTGGAGAAGCCGACGGCGGTGCGGGGGGCCGCGGTGTTGTTGCCCTCGCCCTCGTGGTTCTGGGGCACGCCGTCGACGACGAGGAGTTCACGGCCGCCGACCGCGGTGCGCGGGACGGGGCCGCTGTCGGTACGCGGCCGGTACTCCAGGGCCACCGGGTCGCCCGGCCGTAACGCGGCGAGAAGACCGGCTCCGGCCTCCCGGCCGACCAGGACGGTGGTGTCCGGGGCGATCGGTCCGGTGCCGGGCCGGCCGGTGACCTCGACGACCTTGCCGTCCCGTACGAGTGCCTCGGCGACGGGAGTTGCGGCATCGACGGTCAGGGCGCGGTCGGCCGTTCCCCACGCCGCGGTGTATGCGCCGATGCCGCCGGACGGGACGTTCGCGGCGTTGTACGCGGCCAGCGGGTGCGGCCCGGAAGGCAGCGTTAGGGTTCCGTCGAAGTACAGCTGCAGGACGCGTCCCGCGCTCCCGGGACCTATGCCGACGGCCCGGTTGACGCCGCTGGCCGGCGAGTGGGTGACCTGGCCGTCCTTGATGCCCGGGCCCTGCGGCGCGCCGGTCTGGTTGATGTCGAAGAAGTCGGCGTTGATCGCGGCAACCGTGCGCCGGCCGGGCCCGGGATCGTGGTCGGCGGCGAGTGCGGAGACGGTGTGGCGGTCGGCCACCTTGCCCGACGAGAGGTAGTCGGCCTGGACGCCACTGCCGTCAAGGTCGACGGAGAGCGCGTCGACACGCAGCCACTTGTTGGATTCGAGCCGGTCGTACGAGGTGAGGCCGATGCCCTCAGCGATGGGCCGGGAGCTGCGCGCGGTCTCGATCCCGTCGCCGTCGGCGATGGCTCGGGGGCGTCCGGCCGGACCGCTCGCGGGCGGCGGCGCAATCGGGCGCAGCACTTCGGCGGAGTCTCGGGGACGGGGGTCGGGGGTGGAATCGGCGACGGCGGGGGACATCGCTCCCACCGCCACTGCGGACACCGTCGCGACCAGCACGACGGAGCATCTTGCTCTGCCAAGGCCCACAACTACTCCTGGAAAACGGCGTGTTGAGCGCGCAGTAAGCGCTGTCGGCGCTCAGCATCGCGGCGCTCGCACGAACACACCAGGGGGCAACGGGAACACCAGGAAGAACAGCGGCTGTCAGGGCCGTGGACACTCCGAGGCCATGACGCTGCCCGGCGGGCCACATTCGTGAAAGAAATCCGTAACAATTCACCATGCGAGACGATTTCCGATACTCATTGACGTGACTGGAAATCGCTGCCACTCTCACCGTTGTGAGTCAAGCTGACATTCTCGTATCACGCCTGCACGTCGATCTTCGACGGCACGCCAGCGCACTCTGTGCCGCCGGCCGCTGAAACACGCACAGCTGACTTCTTCACCCGCGTCCAGCCCCTGTTCCGGGGGCTTCTGACGGGCTGAGCACCCTCTGGCCCCGGCACGCGGCAATTCCTTCGGCATGACTTCCCCAGTACTCATCTGCCGATGTATGACCACCCTTTCCTGAATTCACCGCACCCTTTTTGCGCTGAATTTTTTCAGGCATCTTCGCGTACCCCGAAACGGAATGACTGATGACCTCCTCCAGACGCACCTTTCTTGCGCTCTCCGGTCTCTCCATGCTGGCGGCCGCGGGCTGCGGCACAGCGAGCGGCAGCGGCGTCCGTAACACCAGGACGCTCCGCTACCAGGGTTCGGCCGGCGCGGTCACCCCGCCCGAACTCGCTGAAGCCCTGGGCTACTTGGGCGATCTGAAGCTGGACTGGGTGGGCAACACCATCAGCGGCCCGCAGGACATCCAGTCCGCCGCTTCCGGCCAGATCGATTTCGGCGGCGCGTTCAACGGCGCGGTGGTCAAACTTGCCTCCCGCAAGGCCCCCATCAAGGCCGTCGTCAGCTACTACGGCTCCGACAAGTACGCCTACAGCGGCTACTACGTCGCCGAGAAGAGCGCCATCCGCCGGCCCCGCGACCTCATCGGCAAGAAGGTCGGGATGAACACCCTCGGCGCCCACGCCGAGGCGATGCTCGACATCTACCTCAAGAAGAACGGCCTGAGCAGGGCGGAGGCCGAGCAGGTCGAACGGATCGTGATACCCCCCGTCAACACCGAACAGTCGCTGCGTCAGCGGCAGATCGATGTGGCGGTCCTCGGCGGCATCCTGCGCGACAAGGCACTGCAGACGGGCGGCATACGCAAGCTCTTCAGCGACTTCGAGCTGCGCGGCGCCTTCAGCGCAGGCACCTATGTGCTGACCGACCGCTTCATCAAACAGAACCCGGAGACGGTACGGACCTTCGTCACCGGCGTGGGCAAGGCCCTGGACTGGTCCCGTACGACGCCACAGGACGAGGTCATCGCCAAGATGACCGAGATCGTCGCCAAGCGGAAGCGCAACGAGACCGCCGACGCGCTCAAGTTCTGGCACTCCTACGGTGTCTCCGCCCCCGGCGGCCGGATCGAGGAGCAGGAGCTGTCGGTCTGGTCCGACTGGCTCACCGATCGCGGAGACATCAAGTCCGGCCAGGTGAACGTCCCCGACCTCTACACCAACGAGTTCAACAAGAGCCGTACCAAGGCAGGGAGTTGATCCATGTCGACAGCGAAGATCAGCTTCCAGGGCATCGGCAAGACCTTCCCGGTACGCGGCAAGCAGCACCACGTAACCGCGCTGGAAGGCATCGACCTCGACATCGCCGCCGGGGAGTTCGTGGTCCTTGTCGGCCCCAGCGGCTGCGGGAAGTCCACCCTGCTCGACCTGCTCGGCGGGCTTTCCGAGCCGTCCTCGGGCCGGATCCTGCTGGACGGCAAGCCCGTCTCGGGGCCGGGTCTGGACCGCGGCATCGTCTTCCAGCAGTACGCCCTGCTGCCCTGGCGCACCGCCCTGGGAAATGTTCAGTTCGGCCTCGAAGCCACCCGGGTGCCGCGCCGTGAACGCGCCGAACGGGCCCGGGAGTATCTGGCGCTCGTCGGGCTCACCGGCTTCGAGGACCGCCATCCGCACGAGCTCTCCGGCGGTATGCGCCAGCGCGTGGCCATCGCCCGCAGCCTCGCCTACGACCCCGATGTGCTGCTGATGGACGAGCCGTTCGCCGCGCTCGACGCACAGACCCGGGAGTCGCTCCAGGACGAACTGCTGCGGATCTGGCAGCGCACCGGCAAGACGATCGTGTTCATCACGCACGGCATCGACGAGGCGGTCCATCTGGGGCAGCGGGTCGCCGTGCTCACCTCACGGCCCGGCCGGATCAAGGAGGTCGTCCCGATCGACCTGGGCGACCGCAGCGCCGACGCAGATCCGCGGTCCAGCCCCGAGTTTGCGCACCACCGACATCAGATCTGGAGCCTGCTGCGCGACGAGGTCAGCCGGGCTCAGCGCGAGGAACGGGAGGCGGCAACGCTATGAGCATCACCACCGAGAAGGCGCTTGCGACCGTCGATGTGGGCGGCGCGGCACTGCACACCGATCCGGTGCCCGCGGCCGGGCGCCGGGCACTGCCGGCCCCGCTGCAGCGCACCGGCCGGATCCTGCTGGCCGTGTTCACCCGCACCGTCGCGATCGTGGCACTGCTGGCGGTGTGGGAGACCGCGCCCCGCCTGGGGCTGGTCGACCGGACCTTTCTGCCGCCGTTCTCCGAGGTCGCCGTTGCCTGGTGGCAGCTGCTGCTCGACGGGCAGCTCGCCGAGCATGCACAGGCCAGCCTGGGGCGATCGTTCACCGGCTTCGGGCTCGCGGTCGTCGTCGCCGTACCGCTCGGCCTGCTGATCGGCTGGTACCAGCCGCTCGCGAGTCTCCTCGGGCCACTCCTCGAGGTCTTCCGCAACACCGCCGCACTGGCGCTGCTGCCGGTCTTCGTGCTGCTGCTCGGCATCGGCGAGACCTCGAAGATCTCCATCGTCCTCTATGCCTGCACCTGGCCAATCCTGTTGAACACCATCAGCGCCGTACGCAGCGTCGATCCGACGCTGCTGAGGCTCGCCAGGTCGATGGATCTGCCCGCGCCGCGGATCTTCCAGAAAGTGATCCTGCCCGCTTCGGTCCCGACGGTCTTCACCGGCATCCGGCTGGCCGGCGGGTTCGCGATCCTCGTCCTGGTCGCCGCCGAGATGGTGGGCGCCAAGGCCGGGCTCGGCTATCTCGTCAACTCCTCGCAGTTCAACTTCGCGATCCCCGAGATGTACGCAGGGATCATCACCATCTCCGCCATCGGCGTGGCCTTCAACCAGCTGCTCGTAGCAGTGGAGCGCCGCTTCACGTCCTGGCGCACCCCGACCGGAAACTGAGGTTCCGCCCATGCCCGCCGACACCCCACGCCAGTTCCATCTCAACGCGTTCCTGATGAACGCCGGCCATCACGACGCGGCCTGGCGCCATCCAGGCACCCGGCCCGACCGGATCACCGATCTCTCGTACTTCCAGGAGCTGGCCCGTACCGCCGAACGTGGCAGGCTCGACTCGCTGTTCCTCGCGGACGGCGTCGCCCTGTGGGGCGATGCCCGCTACAACGCGGCCGGCGGTTTCGAGCCGCTCACGCTACTGTCCGCGCTGGCCGTCGCCACCGAGCACATCGGGCTGATCGCCACCGTCTCTACCACCTTCAACGAGCCCTTCCATGTGGCGCGCAAATTCGCCTCGCTGGACCACATCAGCGGCGGCCGCGCCGGCTGGAACATCGTCACCTCCGGGAATGTCGCCGAAGCCAGGAACTTCGGTCTCGAAGAGCATCTGGAGCACTCGCTGCGCTACGAGCGCGCCGCCGAGTTCGTCGATGTGACCAAGGAGCTGTGGGACAGCTGGCGCGACGATGCGCCGGTGATCGACCGCGAGCGCGGTGTCTACGCCGAGGAGGGCGCGATCCGGCCTATCGGACACCGCGGCACCCACTTCCGGGTCGACGGGCCGCTCAACGTACAGCGCTCGCCCCAGGGTCATCCGCTGCTGGTGCAGGCCGGGTCGTCCGAGGACGGCAAGGAGTTCGCGGCACGGTACGCGGAGGCCGTGTTCACCGCGCAGCAGACCCTCGCCGACGGCCAGACCTTCTACAAGGACCTCAAGTCGCGGCTCGCGAAGTACGGCCGCACGCCCGACCAGCTGAAGATCCTGCCCGGTATCTGCCCGATCATCGGCGCGACCGAGGCCGAGGCGCTGGCGCTCGAGGACGAGCTCACACGGCTGCAGGTCCCCGAGTACGGGCTGCAGCAGCTGTCCGGGATGCTCGGTACGGATCTGAGCGGTCTGCCGCTGGACGGACCGCTGCCCGACCTCCCCGAGGAACGGGACATCAACGGCAACAAGTCCCGTTTCACGCTGGTCGCCGAGCTCGCCGGGCGCGAGCAGCTCACCATCCGCCAGCTGATAGCCCGCCTGGGCGGCGGGCGCGGCCACCGCGTCTTCGCCGGCACGCCCGAGCAGATCGCGGACCAACTGGAGGAGTGGTTCACCGAGGGCGCCGCGGACGGCTTCAACATCATGCCGCCGTATCTGCCGGGCGGCCTCGACCACTTCGTCGACCAGGTGGTGCCCCTGCTGCAGGCCCGGGGGCTGTTCCGCACCGAGTACAGCGGGCGGACCCTGCGCGACCACTACGGCCTGCAGCGCCCGCCCGGCCGGACCCACTGACCTGCATCCACCCGGGCACGGACCGGCACCTTCCGGTACAGCACGTACACCCGTACAGCCCGTACACCCGTACAGAGAGAGGAAGTTCCCCCATGACCAGCACCGGTTTCGACATCCGTCGGGTCGGCGGCCGCATCGGCGCCGAGATCCTCGGCGTCGACATTTCGGCCGACCTCGACCCCTCCATCGTCACCGAGATCAACGCGGCGCTCGTGGAGCACAAGGCGCTCTTCTTCCGCGGCCAGCAGCTCGACGACGCGGCTCAGATCCGCTTCGCCGCGCTCTTCGGCGAACTCACCACCGCGCACCCCACCGTGCCGTCGGTCGAGGGACAGCCGAACATCCTGCCGGTCGACGGCGACGAGGGCATCCGCGCCAACCAGTGGCACACCGATGTCACGTTCCTGCGCACCCCGCCCAAGGCGTCCACGCTGCGCAGCCTCGTCGTCCCGCCCTACGGCGGCAACACTCTGATCGCCAACTCGGCCGCCGCCTACCGGGATCTGCCCGACGCGCTGCGCGAGCTGGCCGATCGGCTGTGGGCCGTACACACCAATGCGTACGACTATGCCGAGCCGAAGAGCGAGAAGGCGGCCGAGCACCGCAGGCAGTTCGTCTCCAGGAAGTACCGCACCGAGCACCCGGTGGTGCGCGTGCACCCGGAGTCGGGTGAGCGCGGCCTGTTCATCGGCGGATTCGCGCAGTCTCTCGTGGGCCTCTCCCCGTCCGAGTCGCGCGACATCCTGCGAATCCTGCAGTCGTATGTGACCCGCCCTGAGAACGTCGTCCGCTGGACCTGGGCACCGGGCGACCTGGTCCTCTTCGACAACCGCAGCACCCAGCACTACGCGCCCGACGACTACGGCGACCTGCCGCGCCTGCTGCACCGTGTGACGGTCGCGGGCGACGTCCCGGTGGGCGTCGACGGCGAGCGCAGCCGGGTGGTCGAGGGCGACGAGGCCGCGCACTACACCCCGGCCGCGGCCTGACAACGGCGCGGGGAGGGCGGGCCGTCCCCCGACGACCCGCCCTCCCCGCCTGCCTGGTGCGGCAAAACGTCAGCCCTGGACGCTGCGACGCTTGCGCGCGGCCCACATGATGCCGCCACCCGCGACTATGACCACGGCGGCAGCGCCGGCGATCAGCGGAGTGGAGCTGGAAGAGCCGGTCTCAGCCAGGTCACCCGGGTTGCTCGGCTTGGCAGAGGCCGGGGGCGCCTCGGCGGAACTGGTGGCCGTGCTCGGCGTGTCGGTCGGAGTGTCACTCGGCGAGGGAGTGGAACTCGGCGGCTGAGACGGCGTGGGCGACGGGCTCGGCGTGTTGTCGTCGCAGACCGGCGCCGTCTTGGATTCGTCGCGCGAGAACTTGTCGTCGTCGCCGGCCTTCACGACCAGACGGACGGTGAGCTCCTTGTCGTGCTTGGGGAGCTCGAGCTTCTTGTGGAAGTTCCCCTTGAACGTCTCGGTGGGCAGCAGGTCCTTGCCGTCCACCGTGACGGTCACGGTGTTGTCCTTCTCGGGGCTGTAGGCCTTCAGGTCGACGCTGACCTCTGTGCAGGTCACCTCCCACACCGGGGTGTGCGCCTGCGCGGTCCCGGCGCTCAGGCCGACGCCGAGAGCGCTGACCGTCGCGACAGCTGCGAAGGCTCCTGCACGCCGCCACGATCTGTTGATTGTTGTCACTAATTCCTCCACTGTTGCCACGCCACCCATCTGGCGGTGGGCGCACAGTACCGCCACGCTCCCAGGGCTTTACACCCACCCCACCCCTTTCTTTTACTGACTCGCGTCACCCAATGTGCCGCCCGCGCGGCGCAGTTCACGCACTCCCCCCATCACGCCGGAACGCCGACGGTGACCGAAATGAAGCGCAACGCGGCCGGCCCGCCCACAGGCGGATCGGGTCTTTCTCGACATCACTGAGGCGCGCGCGGACTGACCGGGGGGCCTTCCTTGCCCGGGTTCGTGATGCGGGTCCAGAGCGGAAGGACCAACCAGCAGAGGACGAACCAGAGCACCATGGCGACCACCAGCCACAGAGCGAGCGTGTCGTCCAGGACCAGCCGCAGGATGAGCAGCAGCGCCGAAGTCATCGTGCCCAGCAGCAGAAACAGTCCGAGGACGGTCAGGCGCGAGGCCCAGATGACCGTCTGCGGTTTGAGCATCAGTCCGGTCAGCAGCCGGTGGAACGACACCGGCCCGATCAGAGCGCCGACCGTCGCCGCCCCCAGGAGCACGGTCACCACATAGATGTTGCGGTCGGTGCCGGACAGTTCGACGAAACGGGGCTGGAAAGCCACGGCGAGCAGGAATCCGAACAGGATTTGCACACCGGTCTGCGCCACCCGCAATTCCTGGAGCAGATCACTCCATCGCCGGTCGGCCCGTTCCTCCTCCGTCTCGCGCCTGCCGCGTTGGCGGCTCTCTGCGGCGTGCTGTTCCATCTGGCGCCTCCCTTACATACCGAACTCCCTACGCGGCATCCTGCATGATCTCTCGGCGAAGTCGCTCGCAGCAGCTGCTGATGAGTCGCGACACGTGCATCTGAGAGATGCCGAGATCTTCGGCAATTCTGCTCTGCGTCATGTCACGGAAGAACCGCATGTAGAGGATCCTCCGTTCCCGCTCGGGTAATCGCCGCAGGCGGGGCTTCACAGCCTCGCGGTCGATGACGATGTCGAGCGCCGGATCGGGGCTGCCCAGTGCGTCGGACAGGGTGTGGCCGCCGTCGCTGCCCGGGTGTTCGGCGTCCAGGGACAGCGTGGTGAAGGAGTCGGCGGCCTCCAGACCTGCTCGGGTCTCGTCCAGGGTCAGCCCCGCCTGTGCGGCGATCTCGGCGAGGGTGGGTGCCCGTCCGGACACGCGCTGGAGGAGTTCGCGCTGGGCCGCCCGGACCCGGTTGCGCTGGTCCTGGACGCGGCGCGGCACATGCAGGGTCCACATGTGGTCCCGGAAGTGCCGCTTGACCTCGCCGGTGATGGTGGGCACGGCGAAGCTGGCGAACGCGCTGCCGCGCGCGGGGTCGTACCGGTCGACTGCCTTGACCAGGCCGAGGGCCGCGACCTGGCAGAGGTCTTCGAGGTTCTCGCCCCGGTTCCTGAACCGGCCGGCCAGCCGCTCCGCCATGGGCAGCCATGCTTTCACCAACTCCCGGCGCACGGCCTCGCGCTCGGCTCCCTCGGGAAGTTTCGCGAGCCGTTCGAAGGCGGCTGCGGTGTCGGGGGCGTCGTCGTGCGGATTCTTCCTGCTCGCTTGTGTGCGCATGAGGCGCTGCCACTCCCTCAACGGTGGGGACGGGATCATTACCGCCGCGGGAATGTGGACGCATCAAAGACACGTCAGGGCGCTTGGCGCCGCTCCCACGGACGTGCCTCCGGTCCGAAGCACAGATTTGCGTCTGCCCTCGGCCTCCCCCGGCAAACACCGGGCGAGGAATTCTGCCAATTCCTGAACACCGGAGCAGCGTGTATGTCGGAGAGGAATGGGCACCCGCTGGTTGGAGGTGCAGATTATGGTTCCCATCCTTCTCGTTCTGCTTCTCGCACTCGTTCTCTTCGGTGTGGGATTCGCCGTCAAGGCGCTGTGGTGGATTGCCATCGCCGTCCTGGTCGTATGGCTGCTGGGATTCCTGATGCGGAGCACGTCAGGGGCGGGCACAAGGGCTCGCTGGTACCGGTGGTAGACGAGAGAAGAACAATGAACGGCGGCCTTCGGGCCGCCGTTCGTCGTTTCAGTCCTTCTCAGTCCGCCCGCACTCGGTGGCTTCTCATGGCTCGGCGCACCACCGCTCGGAGCGGCACCGCTCAGCGCACCACCGCTTCTCCCACCAGCAGCCGTACCGCGGCCGCGATCGAGTCCGCGTCGATTCCCGACACCCGCAACTGCTCCTCGGGCGTGGCCGAAGCGGGCATGTTGCGGACACCGAGCCGCACCAGTCGCGGTACGGGCCGGCCGTCCGAGAAGGCTTCGGCGACCGCGTCGCCCAGGCCGCCCTCGGGGCGGTGGTCCTCCACGGTCAGCAGACAGCCCGTCTCATCGCCCGCCTGCTGCAGCGTCTGAGTATCGACCGGCTTGACGGAGTAGAGGTCGACGACGCGCACCGCTATGTTCTCGCCGTCCAGCAGCTCCGCGGCCGCGAGCGCCTCATGGACCGTCACTCCGGCGGCGACGACCGTCACACGGTCCTGCTCCCCCGACCGCAGCACCTTGGAGCCGCCCACCGGGAACTCCTCGTCCGGACCGTAGACGACCGGCGTGTCACCCCTGGTCGTACGCAGATAGCTCACATTCGGCAGCTCGGCCATCGCCTCGACCAGCCGGGCCGTCTGGTTGCCGTCGCAGGGGTAGAGCACCGTGCTGCCGTGCACGGCGCGGAACATCGCCAGGTCCTCGAGCCCCATCTGCGACGGCCCGTCCTGGCCGATGGCGACCCCCGCGTGCGATCCGACGACATTGATCGACGCGCGGCTGACGGCGGCCATCCGTATGAAGTCGTGGGCGCGGGTCAGGAAGGCCGCGAACGTGGCGGCGTACGGGACGTATCCCCGGGCCTGCAACCCCACGGCCGCCGCCACGAGTTGCTGCTCGGCGATGTAGCACTCGAAGTACCGGCTGGGGTGCGCCTTCGCGAAGTATTCGCTACGCGTCGAGTCGCCGACCTCCCCGTCGAGCGCGACCACGTCGCCGCGCACCGAGCCGAGGGCGGCGAGCGCCTGTCCGTACGCGGTGCGGGTGGCGACCGAGTCTCCGACGTCGAACCGCGGCGGCTCCAGATGCACGCTGTGGGCGCCGTGCAGCACGCGTGCCGCAGGCGGGGACTGGACCTCCACCCGGAGGAAACGCGGCCCGCCGAGTTCCTCAATGGCTGCGTCCGCGTCGGGCAGCGGCTTGCCGTGCATGCCCTCCCGGTCCTCCACGGCCGAGACACCGCGGCCCTTGCGGGTACGGGCGATGACCGCGGTGGGCCGCCGGAAAGTGGAGCGGGCCTCGGCGAGTGCCTCGTCCACCGCGGCGACGTCGTGCCCGTCGATCTCGACGGTGTGCCAGCCGAAGGCCTCCAGCCGGCGGGCGTAGGCGTCGAGATCCCACTCGTGGCGGGTTGGCCCGCGCTGGCCAAGCCGGTTCACATCGATGAGCAGCGTCAGATTGTCGAGATTCTCGTACGCCGCGTGCTCGATGGCCTCCCACACAGAACCCTCCGCCATCTCGCTGTCGCCCGAGAGCACCCATACCCGATAGGGGATCTGGTCCAGCTTCTTGCCCGCCAGCGCCATGCCGACGCCGATCGGCAGGCCCTGGCCGAGGGACCCGGTGCCCACGTCCACCCAGGGCAGCCGGGGCGTCGGATGCCCTTCGAGGCGGCTGTCGAGACGCCGGAAGGTGAGCAGCTCCTCGTCGTCGATGACGTGCGCCGCCTTGTACATGGCGTACAGCAGCGGTGAGGCATGCCCTTTGGAGAAGATCAGCCGGTCGTTGCCCGGATGGTCGGGGCGTTCGAAGTCGTAGCGCAGATGGTTGGCGAGCAGTACGGCGCCCAGGTCCGCTGCCGACATGGAGGACGTCGGATGCCCGGATCCGGCCGCGTCGGCGGCGCGGACCGCGTCCACGCGCAACTGCTGGCCCAGTTCCGCCAGTTGTTCGGTTCGCATGTCACTCCTCATTTACCGTGGGGGCCGGGACCCGAGCGAGTTCCGGCGAAGCGGTGTCCAGCGGGACCGACCAGGAGCGGACGAGGCCCAACTGGACGGACTGGCGCGGCAACGCGGCATCCAGCAACCAGTCGGCGGCGACGCGCACCCGGTTCCCCGGCATGGCGGCCAGGTGGTAGCCACGGGTGACAGCGCCCGCGAGCGGCCCGGACAGCGGCACTCCGAGGGGGTTCGCTGCGGCCTGGACCCCGCCGAGGTCGACGAGGAAGCCAAGGTCGTGATGGCTGTACGCACGCTGCTCGCCGCGCCCGAGGGAGGCTGCGACATTGAGTCCGGCCAGCTTTCCCTGGCGTGAGGCGTGCTGGGCTGTCATCGGCGTGTACTGGCCGGGCCTGGTCGGGTCCGGCACCGCGGCCGCGTCGCCGCAGGCGAAGAACTCGGGGTGCCCGGGTACGGTCAGCCGCGAGTCGACGAGCAGACGGCCGCGCTCGACAGGCAGTCCGACGTCGGACACCAGTGGGTCGGGCCGCACGCCCACACACCAGATCAGCGTCCTCGTGTCGATGAACTCCCCGTCGTCCAGCAGGACTCCGTCCCGGGTGGCCTCCTTGACCGATGTCCCGGTCCGGATGTCGACGCCGCGCCGGCGCAGTACACGGTCGGCCGTCGAGGAGAGCCTGCGGTCGAGCTCGGGCAGCACTCGCTCGGCGATGTCGAGCAGCAGCCAGCGCACCGGGCCGCCCTGGTCCCCGGTGCGCTGCTTGCGGGTCAGCGCGTCGGTGAAGAGCTTTCCCTGGGCGGCGACTTCGGTGCCGGTGTAACCGGCGCCGACGACCACGAAGGTGCGCCGGGACGCACGCTCCTGTGAGGTCGTGGCGGTAGCGGCCATCTCGATCTGCCGTGTGATGTGGTCGCGCAGGTACAGCGCCTCGGGCAGACCGCGGAAGCCGTGCGCATGGTCGGCGATCCCGGGCACGGGAAGCAGTTTGTTGACACTGCCGACGGCCAGGACGAGTCGGTCGTACTCCAGCGCACCGGAGCCGCCCTCGGGGTCCGTGTAGTGAACGCGCCGCTCGGCCAGATCGATCCCGACGGCCTCGCCGAGCACCAGCCGCACACGTGGCAGAGAGTCGGGAATCGACACGGTCACCCGGCGGGGTTCCAGGATTCCTGCCGCAACCTGAGGCAGCAGCGGCAGATAGAGGAAATAGTCGGTCGGGTTGAGCACGATGATCTCGGCTTTGTCACGAGCTGCCCGGGACAGTGCACGGGCGGCCTGGAAACCGGCGAATCCGGCTCCGACGACAACGACACGGGAACGGATCACGATCTACTCCGGCGCGGAATCGGAAGTGGTGCGGCGGACGGCGGGCGAGTGCCCCTGGGTCACCGCGCGAAACCGGCGCCGTCACTCATACGTGCGGCGACCCCGCTCGTCGTCGACAACGGGGGTCGTCGGCGGCACGATGACGCGACGGCGCTTGGCGATGCTCGTGAACGTGGCGACACCGATGATGCCGACGGCCATGAGGATCAGACCAATCACGTCGAGGTTTGCGCCCTGCACTTTCCAGTCTGTGGCAAACGTCAGGATCGCGCCGACTGCGATGAGGATGATGCACCCACCCAGGCCCATGCGACTCACCTTCCTGTTCGAAGTGCTGGTCGCAGCCGGGTACCCGCGCCGGGGCCGGTCATGCGCGGGTACAGCGGAGCCGCGGCCGCTGTGCCCTGCCCTGTGGGAGGGGGTCCTGCCCGCGGCGGACAGTCGCGGCTCGCGTGTACGAAGCCACGGGGGCAGGATGAGGTGCGAGCCCATTTCCCCCGATACTGCCCGGGCCGGCGCTGGGGCCCATTCGACCGGGACACCGAGTGTGATGGACAAGGAAACGACAGCGGCCAAGTCCGCAGCTGCGACGTCGAGCGCCGCCGTGTTCGGCGCGCCCTGCTGGGTCAGTCTCATGACGCGTGATCTCAAAGCCGCCCAGGATTTCTACGGTGCGGTCCTGGGGTGGCGGTTCCGCAAGGGCAGACTGGGCGAACAGTTCAGCGTCGCCTTCCACGACGGCGCGCCGGTCGCGGGCATCGGAGCCCTGGCACCCCAGCTGCAGATCGCCGTCGCCTGGACCCCGTACTTCGCCGTCACCGACACGGATGAGGCAGCGGCACGTATCCGGGAGCGCAGCGGCACCGTCGCGGTCGGCCCGCTCACCTTCTCGCTGGGCCGGGGAGCCCTGGCCGCCGACCGGGACGGCGCCATTTTCGGGATCTGGGAGGGCGAGCTCATCCCTGACTGGCACACCTGGCGCAAGAGCACGCCCGCCTGGCTGCGGCTGCGGACGCGGGACGCGTTCGATGCCGCCATTTTCTACGGAGAGGTCCTTGAGTGGGCATCCGAGCGCCCTGGCGCCTGCGAGGTCAGCTACGAGGAGGACGAGGTCGTGCTGCGCAGCAACGGGCACGTACTCGCGCGCCTCAGCTCCGGTGCGAGTGCAGGCTCCAGTACGAGTGAAGATGCGCCCGATCTCATGATCCAGCCCCGCTGGCACATCCACTTCCCGGTCAAGGACGTGGACGCCACCGCCGAGGCTGCCCTCGACAATGGCGGCTTCGTACTGGTCAGGCGGTCCACGCCACATGGTCCCGAGGTGACGCTGCGCGACGCCGACGGAGCCCTCTTCACGATCACCAGCCGTCAATTCCTCGAGTGACGACCCGGTGGCCTTCTTCGGCCGGAATGAGGCGGCGCCGACAGCTGATGTGCCCAACTGGCCGGCGCCTGCGTTCCCTCGTACGTAGGGAACTTCCAGGCCCAGTACCGCAATCACAGCGCGCGAAACACCGCGGAGAGTGTCTTTGCCGTGTCGCAATGAAGCCCCTGCGTGCATGTGTCCGGGGTGCGTGCATGTGTCCGAGGCGCTTCCCTGGGCACACGCGTGAGGAAGACACGACGTCTGCCAGAGGGTCCTTGAGCAGGAAGGAGCGGAACCATGGCGCAGGGGAACGACGGAGAGCGGGCGCTCGAGAGCGCAGCTGCCCCGGCATGGGCCGCTTCGGACGAGATGCAGTACCGGATCGTGAGTGCGGAAGTGGAAGCTCGTGTGCTGCGCGAGGAGGTCGACGGGCTGCGCCGGGCACTCCGTACGCACCCGGTGATCGACATGGCGCGCGGCGTCATCATGGCAACGGCATCGTGCACGCCGGACCAGGCCTGGCAGGTACTGGTACAGGTCTCCCAGCGCACCAACATCAAGCTCCGCGAGATCGCGCAGGGCATCGTGGACAGCATCGACGGCTCGCCGCCGTCCCGGCCGATCCGCGCCGCGCTGCGTACCGCTCTGGCGGCCCTGCACGAGAGCGGGCAGTGACCGGCGGCCGGTCCGTCGTGGCTGCCGGTCACTGCCCGGAGCAGGCGGCGCAGCTTGCGGAGAAATGCCCGGCGGCCGTCCGTGCAGCAGTCAGCTGTTGCCCAGCTTGCGCTTGAGCTCGGCCTTGTTCATCGAAGACCGCCCTTGGATGTTGCGACGCTGCGCCTCCGCGTACAGCTGGTCGTACGTCGGCCCCTCGGATCCGCTGTGCGAGCGCTTGCCACCGCGCCGGGACGACGACATGTCCTGAGTGGAACTCTTGCTCGCCGTACGGGACTCACCGGAGCGGGCCCGTTCCTTGTTCACGGTGCGCGCGGCGATCTCCTCCGCGCGCTCCTTGCTCTCGCCGCGCTGCTGAGCGCTCTCCTTGATGTGCTCGTACTGACGTTCACGCTTGGGACTCGAACCGCGAGGCATGGCAACTCCTTCGCCGTTGTGTGGCTGATTCCCCCGGAGATTCCCCCACCGCGACGCTCCCCCTACGAGTTACCGCATCCTCCCCGGGCAAACACCGGGTTGCCAGGTCAGACGACTGCGGACACATGCTCCGCAGGGCCTGCCCGCGTAGAATCCAGATCGGGCGGATCACCCGTTTGCGTTGTCTGCTCGGGATGGGAGTGGTCGTGATCATGCCTGCGCCGGAGCCTTCGGGTTCGAGCGGCGGGCACGACCAGCTGTCCGCAGCGGTCGCCGCCCTCGCCGCCGACAACGCCTCTCTGCGCGAGCAGCTCTCGCAACGGCATCTGATCGACCTGGCCACCGGGATTCTGGTGACACAGCTGGAGGTGTCTCCCGCCGAAGCCGCCGAACACCTCGCGCGCCTCGCCGAGGCGACCGGTCTGAGCTCCGAGGACCTCGCCGCGGACATCGTGAACGGCGTGGCGGGGACCATCGCCGTCGCGCCGCGTGCGCCGTCATCGGGCGGTGACGGCAGCGATCACGGCGCAGCCGTCGCCGAGGCTCGCAGGACACGCCGCGTCGCCAGCGCCGCAGAGGCTGATCACACGGTCAGCCAGGCGGCGGCCACCCTGCTGGAGGGCGGTCTGGGTCCACTCGGCGTGGAGAGTCTGTGGCTGTGGCGCCGGATGGAGTCCGACTGTTTCCGGCTGGCCGGACACGCCGGCGTGAGTGCCACGGAAGCGGCGCGATGGCAGTGGATCCCGCCTGCGGCCCCCGCGCCGTTTCACCAGGTGGTCGCGGAAGGCTCCCCTCTCTGGTCGGCCTCGGGGGTGCCCCCCGGCTCCGTCCTTCCGGGCGCTCCCGAGGCTGCCCGTGCCCTGCTCCCGCTGCGTCTCAAGGGCGCTACCGTGGGGCTGGCTCTCGTCGTCTGGCCCGGGCCCGCTGACCTCGACGACAACTTCCGCCGCGCGCTGACCGACCTCATCGACGTGGCAGCGAGGGTGCTGAACGCCACGGAGACCGAACCCTCCCCCTCTCCGCTGCTCGACGACCTGCTCGACTCCCTGGCTCATCCGGCGATGATCCTGCATCGTGAGCCGGACTCGTCGAAGCTGTCGGTCGAGTACCTCAACGAGCCGGCGTCCAAGGCCCTCGGCGGCAGCTACCCGGCAGTGGGCCGGCCCATCGAAGTCGCCTTCCCTCACCACCATTCCGACCTCGCGATGCTGTCCCAAGAGGCGCACTCCGGGACCACTGTCCGGCGCGCGGCCAGGCTGCCTGCGGAGCACGGCCCCGGCGCCCCCGACCCGCTTCTCGACGTACGCGTCCTGTCGGCAGGCGCCGAGCAGACCATCGTCCTGTGGCACACCGGCAGTGACCGGCGTCTGTCCGCGATGCGCGCACTGGGCCGGCTGCAGGGCGTCGCACCGTTCGAGGACGATCTCACCACCGGCACCTCCGCATGGAGTGAACAGGCGTACGGAATTCTCGGCGTCGACCGGGAGTCGGAGCCCTTCCCGCTGGCGGGACTGCAGCTCCGGGTCCACCCGGAGGACGCCGACAATCTGGCCGAGCTTCTGTCGACGCTCAATGAACGGCGCACAAGCGCGGTCGCGGTCGTCCGCATCACCCGTGAGGACGGCGGACTCCGACACGTACGGATCGCCGCGGAGCCGCTGCTGGACGAGGGGGTCCTCACCGGAATCACCGGTGTCTACCAGGATGTTTCCGCCGGGTTCCACACAGAGGTCGCTCTCAGCGCGACTTTCGACCAGCTCACCGCCGTACAGGCGCAGGCTGCCCTGCGGCACCAGCTGGCCCTCCAGCTCCAGCAGGCCATCGTCCCCGAGATGCCCGCGGTTCAGCGACTGCCGGGACTGCAGGCGACGGCGCGCTACCGGCCCGCGGTGCAGGAGTACCGCGTGGGCGGCGACTGGTACGACGTGCTCCCGCTGCCCAACGGCAAGGTACTGGTCGCGGTGGGCGACATGGCCGGGCACGGCATCGACTCCGCCACCGGAATGGTCGCCCTGCGCAATGCGCTGCGGGGGCTGGCGTTCACCGGGCACACCCCGGGACGGCTCATGGAGTGGCTGAACGACGTCACCATCAACACCCAGGGGCACCCGACAGCGACCGCGGTCTGCGCACTCTACGATCCGGCCGACCGGACACTGTGCTGGGCCAGCGCCGGGCATCTGCCGCTGCTGCTGGTACGCGGCGGCAGGGCTCGGCTGCTCGATCCGCCGCGGGACGTCCTGCTGGGGGCCGTGCCGTCCTCCGTCTACCAGGAGACGACCACCCAACTGATAACGGGCGACACGCTGTTTCTGTACACGGACGGACTCATCGAGCGCCGTCACGACGCCCTGGACGAGGGGCTCGACGGGCTGCGACGGGCTGCGGAGGAGCTGAGCATCTGCGAGGTCGAGGAACAGGCCGACCGCCTGCTGAACTCGGCCCCGGGCGACACGGACGACGACACGAGCCTCATCGCGGTACGGATCGTCTGAGAGCGTGCATGTTCGGGTTCTGAGCACGCGCGGGTTCCGACGCCCGCCCGGGTTCCGAGCACGCGCGGTCAGCCGCCGCGCGTGAGCCACATGCGGATTCTCGCCATCAGGTCGTCCGCGTCCACCGGCTTGGCCACATAGTCGCTGGCTCCCGCCGCCAGGGCCTGCGCGCGGTCGCCCGGCATGGCCTTGGCGGTGACGGCGATGATCGGCACATCGGCGAATCGGGGCAGTTCCCTGATCGCCGCCATGGTGGCGTTGCCGTCCATGCCGGCCATCATCACGTCCATCACGATGAGATCCACCTCGACGTGCTGCATGAGCAGATCGATCCCCGCTCTGCCGTTGTCCGCCTGGAGCACCACCATCCCCTCGCGTTCCAGGACCTCGGTCAGCGCAAAGATGTTCCGGATGTCGTCGTCCACCACCAGCACCGTGTGTCCCGTGGCCGGTTCCGCCTCGTGCATGACGCCCTCGGCGAGCTCCCGCCTGCCCTCCTCGCCCCGCTGCTTCCGGGCCGGAGCCCGAGCCGGCAGATACAGCGTGAAGGAACTGCCCCTGCCCACGGTGCTCTCCGCGACGATGGTGCCGCCGAGCAGCTGCGCCACCTCACGGCTGATGGACAGCCCGAGTCCGGTACCGCCGTACTGCCGGGACGTGGTGCCGTCGCCCTGCTGAAAAGCGCCGAACACACTCTGCAGACGATCGTCCGGGATGCCGATCCCGGTATCGGTGACCCGGAAGGCGACCACCGGACCGGAGTCGCGCAGGGAAGTCGGCAACCGCCCCTCGGTGACAGGGTGGACGCGGAGCTCGACGCTGCCCTCCTCGGTGAACTTCAGCGCGTTGGAGAGCAGATTGCGCAGAACCTGCCGGAGCCGGGCCTCGTCGGTGATGAGTTCCTCGGGGATCCCCGGCGCCGCGACCACATGGAACTCCAGATCACGGTCGCTCGCCACCGGCCGGAAGGTCGCCTCGACGTACTCAAGGAGCTGATGCAGAGAGAAGGGCTCGGCGTGGATGTCCATCTTTCCGGCTTCGACCTTCGACAGATCCAGGATGTCGTTGATCAGCTGGAGCAGGTCGGAGCCCGCGGAGTGGATCACCTCGGCGTAGTCGACCTGTTTCGACGTCAGATTGCCTTCGAGGTTCTGCGCGAGCAACTGGGCAAGGATCAGCAGGCTGTTCAGTGGCGTACGGAGTTCATGGCTCATGTTGGCCAGGAACTCGGACTTGTACATCGAGGTGCGGGAGAGCTGCTGGGCGCGGGCCTCCAGCTCCTGACGGGCCTGCTCGATCTCCAGGTTCTTGCGCTCGATGTCCCGGTTGCGGTCGGCCAGCAGCGCCGCCTTTTCCTTCAGTTCGGCGTTGGAGCGCTGCAGTTCCTCCTGCCGCGCCTGCAACTCGCCGGAACGGGCGCTGAGTTCGGCGGTCAGGCGCTGCGACTGGTCCAGCAGTTCGTCGGTACGCACATTGGCGATCAGCGAGCTGAGGTTCACGCCGACCGTCTCGATGAACTGGTCGAGGAAGTCCCGGTGGATGACGGTCAGGGGGCGCAGCGTCGCGAGTTCGATGGCGCCGAGCACCTGCTCCTCCACGACGATCGGCAGCACGATCAGATGGCTGGGATCCATCCGGCCGGTGCCGGACACGATGGTCGCGTACCCGGGCGGCAGGTCCTCCACGGTGATGGTGTGGCGGCTCTTTGCGGCCTGCCCGACCAGGGACTGGCCGAGCCGGAAGCGGCGAGGTCCGGTGGCCGGGTCGTCCGGCAAACCGTATGCGGAGGTCATGACCAGTTCGAGCCCTTCGCCCTCGTCCCGGGCCAGGAAGAAGCCGCCGTACTGGGCGGAGACGAGCGGGGGCACCTCCGTCATGATCAGCTCGGCGACCGCGGAGAGGCTTCTGGTGCCCTGCATCAGGCTGGACACCCGCGCCAGATGGGTCTTGAGCCAGTCCTGCTCCTCATTGGCCCTAGTCGTCGCACGCAGCGATTCGACCATCGCGTTGATGTTGTCCTTGAGGTCTCCGACCTCTCCGGGCGCCTCGACCGTGATGGAGCGGGTGAGGTCGCCCTCCGCGACCGCGCTGGTCACCTCGGCGATGGCGCGCACCTGCCGGGTCAGATTGCCGGCCAGTTCATTGACGTTCTCGGTGAGCCTCTTCCAGGTACCGGCAACGCCCTCCACCTCGGCCTGGCCGCCGAGCCGCCCCTCGCTGCCCACTTCGCGGGCCACACGCGTGACCTCGGCGGCGAACGACGACAGCTGGTCGACCATGGTGTTGATGGTGGTCTTGAGCTCCAGGATCTCCCCGCGCGCATCGACGTCGATCTTGCGCGTCAGATCGCCGCCGGCGACGGCGGTGGTGACCTGGGCGATGTTACGGACCTGATTGGTGAGGTTGTTCGCCATGGAGTTGACGTTGTCGGTCAGGTCCTTCCAGGTGCCCGACACGCCCCGGACGGTGGCCTGTCCGCCGAGCTTTCCGTCGGTGCCCACCTCGCGTGCTACCCGGCTGACCTCCTCGGCGAACGACGACAGCCGGTCCACCATCGTGTTGATGGTCTCCTTCAGCTCCAGGATCTCCCCGCGCGCATCGACCCGGATCTTCTGGGTGAGGTCGCCGCGGGCCACTGCCGTGGCGACCTGGGCGATGGAGCGCACCTGCGACGTCAGATTGTCCGCCATGGTGTTGACGCCCGTGGTGAGCTCCAGCCAGACGCCTTGCACCCGCGGCTCGCGCGCATGACCGCCGAGCAGGCCCTGTCCGCCCACCTCGCGGGCGACCCGGGTCACCTCGGAGGTGACCAGCAGGAGCTGCTCCACCATGGCGTTGTAGATGGTCGCGATCTCGCCGAGGAGCCCGCCGGCGTCGTCGGGGAGGCGGGCGGAGAGATCGCCGTCACGTACGGCTGTGAGCCCGGCCAGCAGCTTCCGCAACCCGTCCTCGCCCAGCTCCGCGGGCGGCCGGGCGCGATCGGGGTCGGGCGTGTGGGCAGAGACATCCATCGCAGACCTCGCGCCGTCGTCACTCGCTGCGCCGTCGATGCCCCGCGGAGAGGCGCTCTCAACGGCTCTACCCACTGTGGCACGCGGCTTCGGTCCGGTCACCCTGGCGCGATCCCCGTCGTTCCTGGTCACTGGGGACGGGACGCTGCCTGCTCAAGGGCCCTGCTCACTCGGGGACGAGAACCATGAACCAGACCACCTTGCCCGTATCGCGAGGCATCCAGCCCCAGCCGGCGGAGAGCCGCTGCAGCAGATACAGGCCGTGCCCGGACGTCCGGGCGGCCCGATGCCGGTGGCGCGGCCGGGGCCGTTCCGGGCTGGTGTCGCTGACCTGGACCCATAGCCGCCCAGGAGTACTGTCGAGCCTCAGCTCGGTGGGGGCTCCGCCGTGCAGGCAGGCATTGGTGACGATCTCGGACACGAGCAGCAGGACATCCGCCGTGATCATGCCTGCGGTCGGTCCTGACAGGCTGTACCACTCGTCGAGTACCTGCCTCGTCAGGTCGCGGCACTGGCCGACCACGCCGGGTCCGCCCTCCAGCGGAAATCGGCGGCTGTGCAATACAAGCCGCTCTTTCTGAGCCCGATCCATGTCATACGCGTGCCCCGCAAATCGACATTAAAGCGCGAGAAACGGGCATCTCCTGGAGAGAAGCTCGCACGACGGTCCCACTGCATCCAACAGCGCCGGCCTTCGCCCCGTCGAAGGAACCCCATGGCCAGCAGCATTCACACCGACCGGACTACCGACGAGAGGACGCCGTCGCAACCGCGACAGGAACGCATGGTCCGCCGCAGCGCACTGGACGGCCTGCCGGAGATCTCCGATCCGCGCTCCGTCAGCACCATGGACGCGCGCACCTTGTCGGTCTCGCTGTTCAGGCGTCTCGCGATGCTCGAGGAGGGCACGGCCGAGTACGCGTACGTACGCAACACCCTGGTCGAGCTCAATCTCAGCCTGGTGAAATTCGCCGCGCAGCGGTTCCGGGCCCGCTCCGAGCCCGTCGAAGACATCGTCCAGGTGGGAACGATCGGCCTCATCAAGGCGATCAACCGCTTCGACGTCGAGCGCGAGGTGGAGTTCACCAGCTTCGCCCTGCCGACCATCGTCGGCGAGATGAAGCGCTTCTTCCGCGACACCAGCTGGGCCGTCCAGGTGCCGCGCCGGCTCCAGGAGCTGCGCATCGACCTGGCCAGGGCACGTGACGCCATGGAGCAAGACCTGGGACGTCCGCCGACGGCGGCCGAACTGGGCGAATGCCTCGGGCTCAGCGAGGCCGAAGTGGTCGAGGGCGAACAGGCGGCCAACGGCTATGTCGCCCGCTCCCTGGACGCTCCGCCCAACGAGGACGAGGCTGTGGGCGCGGTCGGCCGGAGTCTCGGCAGGGAGGATCCGGCGTTCGACATCGTGGAGTCCCTGGAGTCCCTCAAGCCGGTGATCGCCGGCCTCGGGGAGCGAGACCGGCTCATCCTGTCGCTGCGCTTCGGCGACGAGCTGACGCAGTCCGAGATCGGGGCCCGGCTGGGCCTCTCCCAGATGCATGTCTCACGGCTGCTGGCACGCATCCTCGCGACGCTGCGCGCCGCGTTGCTGGACGACGGGGACGACGACACCGCCATTGACTCCTAGTTTCTGTCCGGCCGATAGTTTCTGTCCGGCCGATCTTGCCGGGCCTGCGAGAGCCGGTGCCTCAGGCTCAGGGACGGGTGACCTCGACCCACACGACCTTCCCGCCCTCCAGCGGTGCCCAGCCCCAGCGGTGAGCCAGCCGCTCCAGCACCATCAGGCCGTGCCCGCCCGGCTGCGACGCATCGCCCGGCGACCGTGGCCTCGGAGGCTCCGGGCTGCCGTCGACGACCTCGATCCGCAGCTGGTCGCCACTGTGGTGGAGAACCAGCTCCTTCGGCCCTCCCGCGTGCAGACAGGCGTTGGTGACCACCTCGGAGACGAGCAGCAGCACGTCCTCGACGAGCTCCGTCTCCTCGTCCGCAGTGGTGTGCGCCCACTCCCAGTCGGCCAGGGCCACCCTGGTGAAGTCGCGGCAGCGGCTCACCACGCCCTTGGTTGCGAACAGCGCCAGACGACGTGTCTGCCCCTGTCCGCGGAGGCTCACGCCCATCGGCACCTCCGCTCACTTCGCCTGCTGGTCCGCCAGCGCCGCGTCGAGACTGGCGTACACCTGGAACACCTGATGGGCACCGGTGATGTCGAACATGCGCGCCACCGGCGGCCGCAGCGCAGCGAGCTCGAGCCGACCGCCCGCCTCGCGCGCGGCCAGCCTGGCCCGCAGCAGTACGTTCAGGCCGGTGGAGTCGCAGAACCGCAGGTCGGCGCAGTCGACCACAATCCGGTCGGGCGCGGCCCGCACGCTGTCCGCCAGGGCCTCACGGAGCGGCTCCGCCGTGTCGTGATCGAGTTCGCCCGAGAGTACGAGCACGATGGCGTCGGCCCCCGGCCTCACTTCGACGCCGAAGCGTCCGCCACCGGCCATACCGTCCCCCTCTGGCTGCCCGGCAACTCCCGACACCATGGGGTTTCTCCCGCCTCCTCGACGTCCTTCTTGTCAGGTCCAGGTGCCCACTGCGGTGACGCGGCCGGCGTCCTGAGACTCGGCGCTACGGCATGGCACACTCTCGACGTTGGCAGGATGAGAACGGCACCGCCACCGGACCTGTCTCTGAGGCCCCTGTCGGAATAGAGGGAACGTACCCGCCGGCCACGCCTCCACACCCCCGCTCGGCCGACCGCCGCACGCCGGCCCGGGGATCATTCGCCGAGGAGCGGGTACTCGCACCGTCCCGAACCTCTCCGGACAACACACCTAGTCGCGACGCGACACCGCCTTCACGACATCCCGCGCACTGCGACAGGACTCGTGCGCGGGCAGTGCGTTCACGAGGTCGATCAGTCGGTCCGGAGCATGCCGCTCACGCAGAATGTGCACCAGGTCCCGACGCTTCGCCGGGAAGGCCGCGCGGCCCAGGTGACGGGCCAGCTCGACCTCCAACTGCTCATCGGCGCCCAGGGAGCCCACCGTAGGCACCGGGCCCCATGCGATCTCCGGGTCGTCATCGGCACCCGGCTCCGGGTCGTGCCATTCCGCTACCCGGGTGGGGTGTCCGGAACGGAGCAGCCCCTGCAATTCATGCTTCATCTCCTCGTCCTTGTGGACGCTGAGGCGGTCGCTGCCTCGCTGCATGTCCTCCTCCTCGCTCGTGGGGACTGTGCGCGTACCCGATCCGTCCGCCCTGACACAGACGGCACGGGCCGAATGCCCACTTCCGGCAAGAGGTTCCGGTACGTCACGTTTCCGTGCGGTTCCACCGGGAACGTGCGTCATGTGCTTCGGACAGGAGGCACGACCCGTGGGAGCAGAGGCTCCGGGCGTGCGCTGATCCTGCCCGGCAGTGCCTCCACCGGATCCGGTGAGCGGGAAATCCTTCCCCGATTGAGAGACATTCTCTCAGGGAGCTGCGAGCACTATGCGAACCAACGCACATGCGAATCACGCGCACGACGACGCGCCGGACACCACGGACGCCTTCAGGAGGATGGCCGCACTGCCCGATGGTCCAGAGCGGCAGCGGCTGCGACAGGAAATCGTGTACGCCTGGCTGCCCATGTCGGAGCGGCTGGCCTGCCGCTTCCGCAACCGGGGTGAATCGCTGGAGGACCTGCGCCAGGTCGCCGCGCTCGGACTGGTCAAGGCTGTCGATCACTACGACCCGTCCCGCGGCCACGCCTTCGAGAGCTATGCCGTGCCGACGGTCGTCGGCGAGCTCAAGCGCCATTTCCGCGATCACATGTGGGCACTCCATGTGCCGCGCAGGGTGCAGGATCTGCGCAACCGCGTCCGTTCTGCCTGCCATGAGCTCAGCCAGGTCATCCCCGGCCGACCCCCCACCACCGCCGAAATCGCAGAGCACACCGGAATGACCGAGAACGAGGTACTCGTGGGTCTCGACGCACTCGAGAGCTTCACCGCGCTCTCCCTCGACGCCGAACTCCCCGGTTCCGAGGACGGATACGCGCTGAGTGACACCCTGGGCGAGCCCGACACGGACATCGACGTGCTCGTGGACCGCGAAGCGGTCAAACCGGAGATGCGCCGGCTGCCTGAACGCGAACAGCTCATCCTCTACATGCGCTTCTTCCGCGACATGACACAGAGCAACATCGCGGAGCATTTGGGCATCTCCCAGATGCATGTGTCCAGGCTGATCAGCCGCTCCTGCCGTCAACTGCGCGAGCAGGCCACGCTGGACGCTGCTTAGGCCCTGTCCGGTGACCGTTGCGATGGCCGGCCGGTCAGCGAACCGTGGCGCGCCCGGAGCGCTTGCTCTGCGCCCATCGGCGCACGGCGGAGAGCTGCGGGTACCGTTCGCGCTGTTCGCGTGCGTAGCGGTCCAGCTCCTCCATCAGGCGCCGGCTGCGATGATCCATGTCCAGCTCGGCCAGAATCCGGTCGATCTCCGCCAGCAGCGCGCCGCGGAGCTGCCAATCGCGCGGGTGTCGCTGAACTCCCTCGAGCAGCAGATGCGCCGCCTTCTCCCGGGCGGCAGCGGCCGCGGCGAGCTCCCCGGCCAGCCGGGCCTCCGCAGCGTCGGCACTCTCGCTCACCTGAGTGGTCACGAGGACGGCGAAGCTGACGAGGGCATCGGCGACATGGCCCAGTAGTTCCCTGATGGCAATCCCCTCCTCCGGCGGGAACAGGAGTTCCTCGCGCCGCTCCTTGGCCAGGTCGGTCATCGTGCGGGCCAGTACACGCAGAACCACCGCACAGATCTCGAGGGTGTCGAGCCCGGTGCGCAGCACCACGCGATGCAGCATTCCTTCCTTCACCCGCGGATTGAGCCGGAGGCTGTCCTCCGCTTGGCGCAGGGCCGCGTCGACGTCGGCGATGTCGTGGTCGAGACGACGGGCCTCGTGGAGCCGGGCGGCGGCTTGCTCGACGGGAGTGGGGCTGGTCAGTTCCTCCCCGATGTGCAGAAGCAGTTGGCGCATCCGCCGGGACAGATCCTCGATGGACTCACCGGCCGGTCCCACCCAGACGGGAGGCACGAGCAGAACGTTGAACAGGAGACCCACCACCGCGCCGATCAGCGTCTCCAGCACCCGGTCCCATGCGGTGTCCGCCACCCGGGTCACGCCGAGCACGAGCATCGCGCTGATCGCCACTTCCGGGACGAACTCACCGACCCGGACCAAGCGCCCCACCACCAAGGACGCCAGGATGATCAGGCCAAGGCTCCACCAGGTCAGGCCGACGAGCTCGCTGAAGCCAATGGCGATCACAACGCCGGCGACCACGGAGTTCACTCGGCGGATGCTGGTGGTGAGTGTGGAGTAGAGGGTGACCTGGACAACGAGGAGCGCGGTGAGGGGAGCGGTGAGCGGAGCGGGTTCGCTGCTCAGCCCCAGGGCTGCCACGTAGGCGAGAGTCGCCGCCGCCGTCGACCGCAAGGTCTGGGCGACGGCGGGCTCCCTGCCCCACCTGACGAGTTCGGCAACCGGCGCTCTTACTGGATTACGGAGATCACGCACCCCTTGATCCTTCCCGCGTTCCAGCGGGCCAGACGCGTGATCAGCGCTCCGACGCCCGCTGCCGCGGTCAACGTGTGCCGGGAGTGGCGCGTTTCTCGGCGTGCCCGCGCTTCACCCGTCCTCGGGCGACGTAGCGTTCCGCCGCGAGCACGGCTTCTCGCGCCGTGCGCTCACCCATCAACACACACAGGGTGTAGGCGGTGTCCTCGAAGCGCATGCGCGCATCACGGTCGTGGGGGGTGGCCAGAAAATGGTGCTCATGTGCCCGATAGCGGGCCATGAGGGTGGCGACGACAGCGAGGTCCGGCATCAACATCAGTGCCCTCCTTGAGTGAAAGCACCAGCGCGTCAAGCACCGAGCGGTCGGTCCGGGCCAGTGTCACCCGGAGCAGCCGCAACCGCCATTCGCGTGACTACTCGCAGCGATAACCACAGGTCAAAGCCGTAAGTGCGCTCCGGTTCCACCCTGCCTGGGGAGCTCCATCACCTGGGGAGCAACGGTCCCAGTGGTCCGAGGTCGATGTTGAGGTCTTCGGGCTCGAGTCCGAACTTCTCCCGCAGGAGCTCCATCCGGTCCTCCAGCAGCATCAGCGTGAGACCGATCCGCTCCTCCTGCGCCTCGGTCAGGCATCCCCCGTCCACGCGGCGCAGTGCCTGCCGCTCCATGAGCTGGCGCAGCAGCTCCACCACTGTCAGGACCAGCTTCGCCAGATCGCGTTCCACGGTGTCGGGATCCAGGTCGACCCTGCGCTTGGCGCTCATTCGGGCTCCTCCCAAGGCGATGCGATCTGCGCGTTCACCGAGCTGATCAGTGCGTTGAGGTCGATGCGTACGAGATCGACGTCGGCGATGCGCAGGGTGACCTCACCGGCGATCACAACACCGCCCGCGAGCAGTCGGTCGAGCAGGTCGACCAGCGCGACTTGGCGCTGGGCCAGCGGCGCCGGGGTCGTCATTGCTCACCCACCTCACCCGTGAAGGAGTACGGGGCCCACGGTCCGGTCAGTTCGACCCGTATGCCGGGCTCGTGCGGGCGCAGCTCGTTCAGGCTCGCGACAAAGGCCGCGCTCTCCTCGCGCGGTACGAGATAGGCGGCGTTGAGGACATTGTGGCCGGCGGCCCTGGAGAGCTGGGCCTGCTGCGGGCGGTGCAGCCTGCCTGCCTCCGCATGACGGGAAAGCTTCTCGTGCAGCCGCCGCGACACCACGTCGGCACGCTCCCAGGTTCCCTCTTCCGCGCGGCGTTCCTGAAGGCGCCTGCGCAGGTAGTCGCGGCCGGTCGTTGCGGGCGCGGGCGCGGGGGCCGGTTCTTGCGGTTCCGGCGTTTCCGGCGTTTCCGCATACACCTTGACGCCCCATTCGACGCGTCCGTCGAGCCTCTCCAGGGTGTCGACGAACCGGTCGTGGTCCGAGTCGAGCATCCGTCGCACGCCGTCTTCGTCCCGGCAGACCGTGGCGAGACGCAGCGGCAGCGGACAGGTCAGCGAGGCGAGCGCCGCGATCACGGCCTCGTGGGCGCGGGCGGTCCCGGTCAGCCAGTCGAGGTCCTCGAGATGGGCGCGCAGCGGGATCTCGTCGAAGTCGTCGGCGGGCACCGCGGACACGACGGCGACCAGGCCGCCGTGGTGCAGTGCGTACGGTTGCGTGGCCGCGACCCCGCGGAGATCTTCGGCCAGCGGCCCGTCGAAGGGGCGGGTCACGGCGTACACATAGCGCAGCTCGTTCATGCCGACTCCTTGCGGTCCTCCTTGGTTCGACTCTTAGGCCGATCCCTGGGGGGCCGGTCCCTTGTTCGAACGGCAGCTCGATCCGCAGTTCGAGAAGCCGATTCCAGTTCCGCGACGCGGTTGTGCAATCGCTCGTTCTCCTCGGCCAGCTCGCGGCGGCGGGCACCCGAGGAGAGCGCCGGGTCGTCCTCCCACCAGTCGATCCCCATTTCCTTGGCCTTGTCGACGGACGCGACGATCAGGCGGAGTTTGATCGTCAGAAGCTCGATGTCCAGGAGATTGATGCGGATGTCGCCGGCGATGACGATTCCCTTGTCGAGAACGCGCTCAAGGATGTCGGCGAGATTCGCACTGCTGGAACCAGCGTAAGGATCCGGCAGCCTGCTGGCGGTGGTCATCGGCGACCTCGGCTTCCGGACCCGGCGTACTCGGCCTCGTCTTCTTCCTGGTCTTCCTCCTCGGCCTCGTCCTCGTACGCGCCTTGGTCCTCGTCCTCGTCCTCGTATTCCTCTTCCGGTGCCTCTTCCAGTTCTTCCTCCCCTTCGTTGTCCTCGTACTCGTCCTGCTCGTCCTTCTCCTGGTCCTGGTCCTGCTCCTGCTCCTCCTCCTTGGCGTCTTCGTCGCTGCGCACCACCTCGCCGTCCTGGATCTCGCCGCGCCATCCGTCTTCTGCCTCACCGCGCATCGAGATGTGGCGGGCGAAGTGCTTGAGATCGAGCCGGGCGCGGCGACCCTGGGCACGCCAGATGTTGCCCGTCTTCTCGAAGAACCCCGTGGGGTAGTACTCCATGACCAGGAGGATGCGGGTCAGGTTGTCACCGAGTGGATGGAAGGTCACGACACCGTTCGCCGTTCCCTTGGCGCCCTCCGACGTCCACTGGATACGGGCGTCCGGTATCTGCTCCGTGATGTGGGCCTTCCAGCTACGGCTCGACCAGAGGATCTTCAACTGCCAGTCCGATGTGGTGTCGTCGGCGATGTTCACGTCCTTGACACCCTTGGTGAATGCGGAGAAGTCCTGGAAGAGCGTCCACTGGTCGTAGGCCTCGCGCACCGGGACTCCGACATCGATGGTCTCCAGGATGACGATCGGCTTCCCTCCTCCCTTGTCCTTCTTGCCCTTCTTGCCGAAGCCCTTGACAGCCTGGGTGAGACCACCCCCGATCTGCGATGTACCGAGTTCGATCGCGCTGCGGAGTGGCCCCTTGCCCTGGGCGACCTTGCGGCCGGCTTCCAGAGCCATTTTGGCGAGGCCGGGGCTGTTACCCTCCGCGATGTCGTTGAGCTTGGCGGTGCTGCGGCCGAGTGTGCGCCCTGCCGCCATCATCGCCTGCTGTACCTGCGCGACCAGATACTCCTGCAGTTCCTCTTTCAACCTCTGAGCAGCGGGGTTGTCCGCGCTGAACAGGCTCGCTTTCTCAGCCATCGCTGCGGCCTCCCTTCGAGGCAGCCTTCTTGGCGACGGCCTTCCTCGGGGTGCGCCGAGCTGTCCCGGTTGTCTTCTTCGCGGGGGCCTTGCGTCCCGACGTCGTCTTCTTCTGCCGCTCGGGCCGCTCCTGCCGCGCCGCCTTCTCCTTCGTTTCGTCCTCGTCCTCGTTCTCGTCCTCGTTCTCGTCCTCGTCCTCGTTCTCGTTCTCGATCTCGTCCTCGTCCTCGGTCTCGCCGTCCGTCTCGTCCTCGTCATCCGCATGGGGGACGACCCCATCGATACGGTCCTGGACGCCCAGTGTCCGCTCGTGCAAGCGGTCCGCGATTCCTTCGAGCTGCCGATTGACCAGCGCCCCGGTGGCCGCCTTGCCCACGCCACGCAGGTCCTCGCGCAGCTGGTCGCCGAGCGCCTTGAACTGCGGATTGTTCTGCAGTTGTTGACCGACGAGGCCACCGAGCGCCTTCGGGTTCAACGGCAATTGTTTGCCGGCCACCAGCGTGCCGACGGCGAAGGCCAGCTTCGCCTTTTTGGTGCGCCCGAGTAGATACCCGGCGCCCATCGCGAGCCCCAATACAGTGCTGTTGTTCATGGTTGCCGCCTTCTGTTCTGCATGGTCTGCAGCCGCTCCAGGAGTTCGTCCTCGCGGCGGTCGAATTCGGCCTCGTCGATCTCGCCCGCATCAAGCCGCTCTGCAAGACGGGCAAGTTCGCCCTGAATGGCTGCCGGGTCGTAGTACTGCCGTTCCGCCTCGTCCACAACCTGTTGCAGCACCCACATGGTGCCGCGTACGGGTGCGGCGGGCAGGAGCAACAACTCTCCGATGAGTCCCATCTGTCTCACTCCACGAAGCTGTAGGGAGGAAGGGGCCCGGTCACGGTCAGTACCAAGTGCGGCTGCTGCTTGCGCAGTTCGTCGACCGCGTTCAGGAAGTCGGCGCCGCGTTCGCGGACTACGAGGAAGGAGAGGTTTGCCAGCCATCCGGTGCTCTGCGGGCCGGCGCTCACTTCCTCTGCCGCTTCTTCGAGCCGCGCTCGGACCAGATCGGCGTCCGCGGCCTCGCGCAGTTGCACGGCGGTCGCGATGCGCTCGCCGAGCTGGATCTTCTGCTCATGCGAACCGCCGCCGGCGGTCCGGCCGGCCTCGGCCATCGCGCGCAGTCGGGGGTCGTCCGCAAGAACGCGGTGAAGGACGGCCTCCTCGTCGTGGTTGGCCTTGACGTTGTACTCGGCCCTGCCGTCGAGTGCGAGCAACCGCTCCAGGTAGTGATCCTCACGTTCCGCGAGCACGGATGCCAGCGTCTCGTCGTCGGGCGAAATGCCCCCGAAGCGCAGAGGCAGTACGGTGCCCTCCTCGCCCGCCTCGCGCAGCACGTTCTGGTGCGCCAGCAGATCACGCCGCTTGGGCCTGAGGTCTTCGGGCGCATCGCTGACGAGAGCCGCCAGCCGGCCCTGCTTCAGGATGCGTACGGGCCGCGGAGGGTCACCCACGCCCTTCGCCTCCTCCGGAAGGCTCGGGTGCGAGCTCCTCGCGATGCCATAGACGTAAGTGCTCATTCGTCCGTCGCCTCTTTCCTGCTGTGCGACGTCGTGCGCCGGGCCCGCGGCCTGGGTTCCTTCTCCTTCTCCTTCTCCTGCTCCTCATCACGGCCACGCTTGAAGGAGTCCGAGATCTTCTCCGCGGCACCCTCCAGGGCACCCTTGGACTTGCCGCGCGCTCCGGACTCCGTAATCTCCCCGACGAGGTCGGGCAGCCCCGGGTCCTTGCGCGGCCCGGCTTCCAGGTCGAGTCGATTACAGGCTTCCGCGAAGCGCAGATACGTGTCGACGCTGGCAACCACGATCCTCACATCGATCTTCAGGATCTCGATGCCCACCAGGGAGACCCGAATGAACACGTCAATGACGAGTCCTCGGTCGAGTATGAGTTCCAGTACGTCGTAGAGGCTGCTGCTACTGCTGCCGCCGCCTCCACGCCCGGTTTGCTGTTGTGCCGGCACTACGGTCATTGGCACCAGCCCTCCTGTTCGGTTCGTTGCGCGGGGCCTGTTACCTGGGGTCGGCCCTGCCGCGCTCGTATCGGCGAATGCGCCGGTAGCCGATCAGCTCCCCCTGGGCGTCGAGGGCCACCTCGTACGTCGCAAGGAGGCTTGTCGTCGGGGGGATGCGCGGCAGTTCAAGCACCTCGACCTCCAGCGACCAGCCGTCCTCCGTCTCGACGAACGACGAGACCGTTTCGACCTCCATGCCGATGAGCTCTGCCAGCTGCTCGCGCGCCTGGCGCAAAACCGCCATCGGCCCCGGCTTCGGCTTCGGCTTCGCCGCCGCACTCCGGTTCCTGTTCGTGTTCTCTGATGAATTCGCCATGGCTCCTCATTTCTGCGAGTTGCACGAATGGGCCACCTGAAACGTCCATCTGCCGGATTGCCCACGCCTTGCCGCTGTGGACATGTCCGGAGGTTTACCGAGGCGTGAGGGGGGACCCGGGAAGAGTTCCCAGGAAAGGACAGGGCCATGGCTGTCATCGCCGTGCTCATTCCGATCGCGATGCTGGGCATCGTCCTCGCGCTCGGCCGCTACGAAGAGCTGCTCCTCCCGCAGAAGGAGACGAGCGTCGACAACGCAACCGATCGCCTCAGGCAACCGTTCGGCATGCCGTCGCTCCCGGCGGGGGTCACAGTGGAGGAAGCGGCCATCGCCCCGGACGCGTGTAGCGCATCACCCCCGATTCCGCGGTAGCCGTCACCGTCATCGTGCGAAGGAGACGAGATGCACCCGGTGGAGGCGCTCGACAGGGTCGCGTTTCTGCTGGAGCGCTCCCTCGCGGAGACCTACCGGGTCAAGGCCTTTCGCACCGCCTCCGCCGTCCTTGCGCAGATGTCCGACGACGAGATCCGCCGGCGCACGGAGGAAGGGACACTGCAGGCGGTCAAGGGCATCGGCCCGAAGACCGCGGCTGTCGTACGGGAGACGCTGGCCGGAGGCGTACCGCGCTACCTTCAGCGACTGGAGGAGGAGGCGTCCGAGCCGCTTGCCGAGGGCGGGGCACGGCTGCGTTCCCTGCTGCGCGGCGACTGCCATCTGCATTCGGACTGGTCGGACGGCGGCAGCCCCATTGAGGCGATGGGCCGGACGGCGATCGCCCTGGGCCACGAGTGGGCCGTGCTCACCGATCACTCCCCCCGGCTGACGGTCGCGAGCGGGCTGTCCGCGGAGCGGCTGCGCGAGCAGCTGGAGGTGGTGGCCGAGCTGAACAAGCAGTGGGCGCCCTTCAGACTGCTGACCGGCATCGAGTGCGACATCCTGTCGGACGGCTCGCTCGACCAGCAGCCGGAGCTGCTGGACCAGCTGGATCTCGTGGTCGTCTCCGTCCACTCTGAGCTGCGCATGGCGTCGGCGGCGATGACACGTCGCATGGTCAAGGCGGTTCAGAACCCCTTGGCCGATGTGCTGGGCCACTGCACAGGCCGGCTGATCCTGGACAAGAAACGGCCCGAGTCGCAGTTCGACGCGGAGGAGGTCTTCGGGGCGTGCGCCGCCCACGGCACTGCCGTGGAGATCAACAGCAGACCCGAGCGACGGGATCCCCCCAAGCGCCTGCTACGCCAAGCGGTGGCCGCCGGAACCAGCTTCGCCATCGACACGGACGCCCACGCCCCGGGCCAGCTCGACTGGCAGATCATCGGCTGCGCCCGGGCCGAGGAGTGCGAGGTGCCCGCGGAACGAGTGATCAACACCTGGAGGGCGGAGGACCTGCTCGACTGGACGGAATCCCGCGTGCGCCCGGCGGTCTCCTGACCGGAAGCCGTTCGACGACTTGCTTCAACTCCTGGTTTCGGCTCGCCGTTTCGACTGCCTGTATGGAGCCCGGCGCGTCAAGTGCCAGGGTAGGCGCACTGTATGACGGGAAGGACAACGGCGGTCCGCGCGAGCCACACAGCAGCTTGCCGAAGTCTGAGCCCGCCCCCAGACCCCGAGATGTTGTTCTCGGTGAGTACGTCGCCCCTTCACACTGGCGACATCACCCCTTCCCTTCCTCTCGTTCCTCTTGGACACTCCGCTCACTCCTGTTTCCTCACTCCAAGAGGTGCCCACACACATGCCTGAACTCAATCGGCGCCGCTTCCTCCAGATCGCCGGCGCGACCGCCGGCTTCTCGGCCCTGTCGAGCAGCATCGACCGGGCCGCAGCCATCCCCGCCAGTCGCCGCTCCGGCACCATCAAGGACGTCGAGCACATCGTCGTGCTGATGCAGGAGAACCGTTCCTTCGACCACTACTTCGGCGCCCTCAAGGGCGTACGCGGCTTCGGCGACCCGCGCCCGGTGTCGACCGGACCCGGCAAGTCCGTCTGGTACCAGTCGGACGGCTCCAAGGACGTGCTGCCGTACCACCCGGACGCCAAGGACCTCGGGATGCAGTTCATCGCGGGGCTCAACCACGACTGGCAGGGCGGCCACAAGGCCTGGAACAACGGCAAGTACGACCAGTGGATACCGGCCAAGTCCCCGGGCACGATGGCGTATCTGACGCGCGAGGACATCCCGTTCCACTACGCCCTCGCGGACGCGTTCACCGTGTGCGACGCGTATCACTGCTCCTTCATCGGGGCCACCGACCCCAACCGCTACTACATGTGGACGGGCCACACCGGCAACGACGGCAAGGGCGGCGGGCCCGTCCTCGGCAACGACGAGGCCGGATACGACTGGACGACGTACCCCGAGCGGCTGCAGCAGGCCGGAATCTCCTGGAAGATCTACCAGGACATCGGCGACGGCCTGGACGCGGCCGGCTCCTGGGGCTGGATCGAGGACGCCTACCGCGGCAACTACGGCGACAACTCCCTGCTGTACTTCAACAAGTACCGGGGTGCCAAGCCCGGCGACCCGCTCTACGACAAGGCTCGCACCGGTACGAACGCCAAGGCAGGCGATGGATACTTCGACATCCTCAAGGCGGATGTGAAGGCCGGCAAGCTCCCTCAGATCTCCTGGATCGCCGCCCCCGAGGCGTTCTCCGAGCACCCCAACTGGCCCGCGAACTTCGGCGCCTGGTACGTCGCGCAGGTGCTGGACGCGCTCACCTCCAACCCCGAGGTGTGGAGCAAGACCGCCCTGTTCATCACGTACGACGAGAACGACGGGTACTTCGACCACGTGCCGCCGCCCTATCCGCCGGCCTCCGCCGCACAGGGCCTGTCGACCGTGGACACCGCGCTGGACAGCTTCAAGGGCAACGCCAACTACGCCGCCGGTCCGTACGGGCTCGGCCAGCGCGTGCCCATGCTCGTCGTCTCCCCCTGGAGCACCGGCGGATTCGTCTGCTCCGAGGTCTTCGACCACACCTCGGTCGTCCGGTTCATGGAGAGCCGCTTCGGCGTGAGCGAGCCGAACATCTCGCCGTGGCGGCGCGCCATCTGCGGCGATCTGACTTCGGCCTTCGACTTCGGGCTCAAGAACACCGAGCCCGCCCAGCTGCCGGACACCGACGCGTATGAGCCGACGGACAACAAGCGGCACCCCGACTATGTGCCGAAGCCGCCCGCCAAACCCGTGCTGCCCAAGCAGGAGCGCGGCTCCAGGCCGGCCCGCCCGCTGCGGTACGCACCGCTGGTGGACGGGGCAGCGACGCCGTCGACCGGGCGCTTCAAGCTGACCTTCAGCGGGGGTGCGGCGGCAGGTGCGCACTTCCTGGTCACGTCCGCGAATCGTGCGGACGGACCGTGGACGTACACCGCCGAAGCCGGCAAGCAGCTCTCCGACACCTGGAACACGGCCTATTCGCAGGGCGTGTACGACCTGTCGGTGCACGGCCCGAACGGCTTCCTGCGCACCTTCAAGGGGCCCGGTACCACCGCGGGCCCGGAGGTGACGGCCCGCCATGTCGCCGCCACCGGCGGCGTCGAGCTGACCATGACGAACGCAGGCAGCACGACCTGCCACCTCACCCTCACGAATGCGTACTGCGGGCTGAAGGAGACGTTCACGGTGCGCCCGGGCGGGCGCGTCGTGTACACGGTGGATCTGCGTGCCGGCAAGCGCTGGTACGACCTGACCGTGGTGTCCGACTCCAACGCGACGTTCCTGCGCCGCTTTGCCGGGCATGTCGAGAACGGCCTGCCGGGCGTGAGCGACCCGGCGATCATCACCGTCTGACCGGGCCACAATCGGGCCACACTGTGGAGGCGCCGCCCGCTCGACCGCGGGCGGCGCCTTCCCTCGAATGGCCCGCGAGTCCGCCAATCGCCGGACACCTCTCGATCAATTCGCCACTCAATACCCGCTCCAGCAGGAATTCCATGCTTCTGTCGGATTACTGGCCGATATCCGATGTGGCAGGAGTCCTCTGTGCGCAGCTTCACCCTCACGGCTGTTCTGGTCGCCGCGGTCGCCACGAGCGGTGCCGTCTGGGCAGGTGACCTGCCCTCCCCCCGCCTCTTTGACACGGAAAAGGACAAGGGCACGAATGTCCTCGTGGTGGGAATCGACCGCCGCGCCGGTATGTCCGCCGAGGAGATCAAGCGCCTGCACGTCGGCGGCAAGGGCTGCGACTGCACGGACGTGATGATGGTCGTGCATTTCGCCGGGAACGGTGAGCGGATGAGCGTGGTCTCCATTCCACGCGACTCCTATGTGGAGTTCGCCGATCACGCTCATCCACAGCACTCCGGGAAAATCAATGCCGCCTTTGCGCACGGTGGCTCAGATCTCGCCGTACGGACCGTTCAGCAGGCGACCGGCCTGAAAATCGATCACTATCTGGAGGCGGACTTCACCGGCTTCGTCAACACCGTGGACAGCTTCGGCGGGGCGAAGGTGTGCACGGACAAACCCATGCAGGACATCAATTCGGGGCTGGCGCTGCAGCCCGGAACGCACACACTCGACGGGCGGCGCGCCCTGCGTTACGTCCGGACGCGGCATGTCTCACCGCCCGGGGATCTGGGACGCGTCCGCCGTCAGCAGCGCCTCCTCGTCGAGATGCTCTCCCGGCTGCGGGCCGAAGGGGCCTTCGCCAACCCCGTCGCGGCGATGGAAACGGCCACGAAGCTGCGCAAGTCCGTACGCGCCGACGCCAACACCAGCCTCACGGACCTGGTGCATCTGGGCGCCCTGCTGCGTGGGCTGAAGGCGGATCAGACGGAGTTCGCGACCGTGCCCATCTCGAACTTCGACTACCGCGTGCCGGAGTGGGGCTCTTCCCTGCTGTGGGACGAGGAGCGCTCCGCCGCACTGTGGGCCGCCCTGCGCGAGGACCGTACGATCGTCGGCGACTCCCGGATCCGGCCGAGCAATGACGTACCGGTCGAGTTCCCACCGTCCTCGATCCGCCTACGGGCCACGGACGCGGCCGTCGCTGCCGCGCTGCGAGCCAATGGCTTCGTGGTCGAGGACACTGGGGCGCAGATCGACGAGCCGCGTCCCGAGGGTCCGACCGTCATCACGTACGACCCGTTCTGGGACCGGTATGCGGCCACGCTCCAAGCCGCGATCCCTGGTTCCGAACTGCGCCCCGTCGACGGCCACGGCGACATCTTCGACGTGCAGGTCGGGTCCAGGGCCAACACGGTCGTCAAGGTCGTCCACGACCGGAGCAGCGTGGAGGGGGCGCCCGTCCAGGGAGACCGGCTGCGGTGCCTGCCCCCTGCGAACGCGCCCCAGGAATGAGCCGGGCGGCGGGAGCCCGCCGCCCAACGGGCCTCAGTCCAGCTGGAGAACGGCGAGTGTGTTGCCGGACGGGTCGGTGAACCAGGCGATGGGCGGGCCCTCAGCACGCATGACGCCCTTCTCGTCCTGGTCGAACCCGGCGTACCGCTCGAAGGTCACACCGCGCTCGGTGAGCTCGTCTACGGCCTGATCGATGTCGGGGACCGGAAAGTTCAGCAGGGTGAAGTTCGCGGCGACATGGTTGGGCTTGGGGTAGACGAGGATCTCGGCACCGCCCCCGAGGTGGAGGGTCAGCATCCCGCCCATGCCGGTCTCCTCCGTGACCCGCAGGCCGAGCGTCTGGCCGTAGAACTCCTTCGCCTGCTGGAGATCGTTGACCGCGAAGCTGCTGAATGCCTTGCTGCTGGTGAGCATGATCGCCTTCCTTCCGTCTGCCGTGCGGACGAGCGGTACGAGTATTCACACGGGACCGGCGGCCGAGCGCGGCGAATCGGCAGGGCGGCGTGGGATGGCCGGGGCGATTCCCCCCGATGGCCGAGGCCGCCCGCCCATGAGGTGGCCGAATCGCGCTGAGATGGATGACGAACCCGCGCAGAGCGGCAGTGGGAATGCGGTCCCTCCGCATCGGCGACGACCTGCGACGACGCGACCGTCCCGGAACCGGGCGAGGCCCGGGTACGGGCTGGCATCAAGGCACTGGTGGCGCGTCTCTGAGAACGCAGTGAGGCGGGCGGGGGCGACACCCCGCCCGCCTCACGAATACGCGGGCCTCGGCCCGCTACTTCTTCGCCGGGAAGTACCCCTTCTCGGCGAAGAACTCGACATGCCTGCCGAACAGTTCGCGGGTCGCCTCCGCGCAGTGGATGCCGCTGCCTTCCAGCGCCGCCACCGTCTCGCTGTCGTCGATCGGCGGATAGAAGGCGTCCGGCGCGGCGGCCATCACCTCGAACGCGTCGAAGAGCGGAACCATCGCGTTCTCCGGGTCCGCGATCACCAGATCGCGCCAGGTGTTCCAGTCCAACTCGTCCAGCGGGTACCCGTGCGCACGCAGTTCCTCGACCATCGTGGACAGCGTCAGGCCGGAGTGGCTGCAGACATGGAAGGTCTGGGAGTCCGTCCCCGCCCGGCGCGAGATGTGCAGGATCGCGGCGCTCGCGTAGTCCACCGGCATCAGGCGGAACTGCACCGGGATCTCGCCAGGCACCGCGCCGGCCTGGAGGAGACCCTTCAGAGTCAGCCAGACGAAGTCGCGGGTCTGGCAGGCGCCGGTTTCATGGTCTCCGGCGATCAGGTCGACCCGGTAGACGGAGACCGGCAGGCCCCGGTCCCGGGCCAGCTCGATGATCTGCTCGGCCACCCACTTGCTCTGGGTGTAGCCGGTCGGCAGGGTCTCGCCGGGGCCGCTCGGGTCGGCGACCTTGATCCCCGCGCCGCCGGTGTCCCGGCCGACGTAGACACCGAGAGTCGACACATAGTGCACGGGAACGGTGCGGTGGCGGGCGGCCAGCCGGAGGAGCTCCTCGGTGCCCGACACATTGGCCGCCTTGACCGTCGCATAGGGCTGGACCCAGTTGACCATCGCCCCCGGGTGGTAGACGGCGTCGACCGTACGGGCCAGCTCGTCGAAGCGCTCCGGGGCGAGACCGAGGCCGGGCTCGGCGAGATCGCCGACCACGACCGACAGCCGGGTGCGGTCCACCTGGTCCCAGATTCCGTACCACTCCAGGTTCGCCCGGAGCCGGTCCAGCGCGGCCGTCTCGTCGGCGCCGCGCACCAGGCAGTGCACGGTCGCCTCCGTCGTACGCATCACGTCGCGCAGAAGATATGCGCCGAGGAATCCGGTGGCACCGGTCAGGAAGACTTCCTTGGGGTGCTCGACGACGCGGTGCAGCTCCGCGGCCGGGCGGATGTCGTCGGCAAGGCGTATCTCCGCCGCGAAGTCGACCGCGGGCTGGGGAGCGAGGCCATCGGCCGCACCCCTCTCCCCCACCAGCTCGGCCCACAGATACTCGGTGAGACCGGCCAGGGTGGGGTGGTCGAAGACGAGCGTGGTGGGCAGCCGCAGTCCAGTCAGCGAGCCGAGCCTGTTGCGGAGTTCGACGGCCGTCAGCGAGTCGAAGCCCAGGTCGGTGAAGGGCTGCCGCTCGTCGATGGTGTCGGGAGCCGGATGGCCCAGGACGGCGCCCGCTTCCGCCCGGATCAGTTCCTGCACGCGGTGGCGCTGCTCGTCCTCCGGCAGGCCGGCGAGGTCGCGGGCCAGGGAGCCGACAGCGACATCGCTGTTCCGTGCGGCCGGGCGGGTCGGTACGCGCACGAGTGCACCGAGCACCGCGGGCAGCTGCCGCGGCTGGTCGCGCAGCGCCTCGATGTTGAGCGGCGTGGCCACGGCGGTGGGCCACTCGAGGCTCAGCGCGAGATCCAGCATCGCCGGGCCCCGCTCGGAGGCGATCGGCGGATAGCCGGCGCGGGCGATGCGCTCCAGGTCCGCCGCCGTCAGATCGCCCGTCGTACCCGTCTGCTCCCACAGTCCCCAGGCGACGGAGGTGGCGGGTAGGCCGAGGCCCGCCCGGTACTCGGCGAGGCCGTCGAGGAAGGTGTTCGCGGCGGCGTAACTGGACTGTCCGGCACCGCCGATGACACCCGCGAGCGAGGAGAACAGGACGAACGCCGACAGGTCGAGATCCCGGGTGAGTTCGTGCAGATGCCACGCCGCGTCGACCTTCGGCCGCAGCACGCCGTCAAGACGCTCCGGGGTCATGGCCGTGATCAGGCCGTCGTCCAGGGTGCCCGCCGCGTGCACAACGGCGGTCAGAGGATGGTCGTCCGGCACGGCGGCCAGAACGCCGGCGAGCGCGTCGCGATCCCCGGCGTCGCAGGCGGCGACGGTGACCTGGGCGCCCAGCTCCACGAGCTCTGCCGTCAGCTCGGCGGCGCCCGGCGCATCGGGGCCTCGGCGGCTGGTGAGCAGCAGGTGGGTCACGCCGTGCTCGACGACCAGGTGCCGGGCGAAGAGACCGCCCAGCGTGCCGGTACCGCCGGTGATGAGCACGGTGCCCCTGGGACTCCACGAACCGGAGGGCGAGCCGTCGGCGGCAACCGGCACCCGGCGCAGTCGAGGCAGCAGCACCTTGCCTGCCCGCAGGGCCAGTTGGGACTCGCCGGACGCTACGGCCGCGGACAGGGTCGCGGGCGACGGTTCCTCGTCGCCCGTGTCCGGGGCTGTGTCCACGAGCACGAACCGTCCCGGGTTCTCGGACTGGGCCGAGCGGATCTGGCCCCATACGGCCGCCGCACCCAGATCCCGTACCGTCTCGCCGGGACCGGCGGCGACCGCTCCCCGGGTCAGAACCAGCAGCGGTGTGTCGGCGAGCCGGTCGTCGGCCAACCACGCACGGACCAGGGCCAGTACGCGGTGGGTTGCGTCGTACGCAGCTGCCACAGGATCCTTCGTCTGCTGCGACGTCATGCGTACGAGAACGGCGTCGACATCCCCAAGGCCCGCCGGGGAGACTTCGTCGGCGCTCAACTCGCCGAAGCGAAGCGGCTCAGCGGGCCGGGCGAGCGCGATCGGGGTCCAGTCGGTGTGGAAGAGCGCGTCACCGTCGCGGGTCCCGGCGCGTTCGAGCTGACCGGTGGCTGGGGGCGCCAGGGTGAGTGAACCGATGGCAGCGACCGGCTGACCGCTCAAGTCCGTGAGCAATGCGGACAGTTGGCCGTCGGCCGACCGGGTCAGCTTGGCGCGCAGCGCCGTGGCGCCGGTGGCGTAGAGCTGGATGTCGTCCCAGGTGACGGCGGTACGTGCGACCGGCCCGGGCGGGGCGCCGAGGTCGGTGTGGGCTTCGGCGTCGCCGTCGGCGAGCAGGGCCGCGTGGGTCACCGCGTCCAGCAGCGCCGGGTGCAGCCCGAACCGGGCAGCCTCGCCACGTACCTGCTCGGGCAGGGACAGCTCGGCGTAGACGACGGAGGTGTCCGCGACTGAGGTGTCCGTGCGCCAGAGGGCCGTGAGCCCCTGGAACCTCGGGCCGTACGCCAGGCCCGCCGCGGCGAGCCGCCCGTACGCCCCGTCGATGTCGATCGCCTCGGCCCCCGCGGGCGGCCACTGGCCCAGGGTGAACGGCGCGCCCCGCCCCCGTACGCTCAGCCGCGCCCGGGCCGTCTCGGTCCAGGCGACATCGCCGCCCTCCGGGCGGGCGTGCACGGTGAGGGCCCGCCCGCCCTCCTCGTCCGGTGCTCCCACCGCGACCTGGAGCTGCACACCGCCGCGCTCGGGCAGCACGAGCGGCGCGCTGATCGAGAGTTCGTCCACGGCCGTGCAGCCGAGCTCGTCACCGGCCCGGAGTGCCAGTTCCACCAGGGCGGACGACGGCAGCACGGCCGCGCCCGCGACGGCGTGGTCGGCCAGCCAGGGGTGCGTGTGCAGCGACAGCCTGCTGGTGAACAGCGTTAGTTCGGCTCCGGCGACCGCGACCGCCGCGCCGAGCAGCGGATGCCCGGTCGCGCTCATGCCCAGACCGGCGGCGTCGAGCGACTCGGAGCCGGACTCGTACCAGTACCGCTCATGCTGGAAGGCGTACGTCGGCAGCACGACGCGGCGTGCGCCGGTGCCCGCGAACAGCCGTGGCCAGTCGACCCCGCCGCCGCGCGCGTGGTACGTGCCCAGCGAGGTGAGAAAACGCCCGATGCCGCCCTCGTCGCGCCTGAGGGTGCCGGTGAGGACGGTGTCGTCGCCGAGGTTCTCCTGAAGATGCGAGATCAGCACCGGGTGCGGGCTGATCTCGACGAAGATGCCGTGCCCCTGCTCGGCCAGGGCTTGGGCGGAGCGCGCGAACTCGACGGTCCCGCGCAGATTCGTGTACCAGTACTCGGCGTCAAGACGGGTGGTCTCCACCCAGTCGCACGTCACCGTCGAGAAGAACGGAACGGTCCCCTGCTGCGGCCGTACGGGCGCCAGCGCCGCCAGCAGCTCCTGCTTGACCCGCTCCACCTGCGCGGAGTGTGAGGCGAAGTCCGTCGGGAACCGCTTGGTCCGTGCACCGTCCGCCTTGCACTGCGCGATGAACTCGCCGAGGGCGTCGGGGTCTCCGGCGACCAGCACCGAGCTGGGGCCGTTCTCCACCGCGATCGACAGCCGCCCTTCCCACGGCTCCAGGCGTGCGGCGACCTCCTCGCGCGGCAGCCCGACCGCGCCCATGCCGCCGGTGCCCTGGAGCTTGAGGGCGATGATGCTGCGCAGGGCGACCACCCGGGCCGCGTCGTCCAGCGACAGGGCGCCCGCCACATACGCGGCGGCGACCTCGCCCTGGGAGTGCCCGACGACGGCCGCGGGTTCCACGCCGTACGAACGCCACAGCTCCGCGAGGGAGACCATGACCGCGAACAGCGCGGGCTGAACCACATCGAGCCGCTCCAGCGAGGCCGCTCCCTCCGCGCCGCGCAGCACGTCCTCCAACGACCAGTCGATGTACGGCTCCAGAGCTTTGGCGCACTCCGCGATCCGCGCGGCGAACACCTCCGAGGCGTCCAGCAACTCCTGGGCCATCGCGGGCCACTGGCTGCCCTGGCCGGGGAAGACGAACACCGTCTTGCCGTTCTCACCGGGACTGCCGGCGGTCCCCTCGATGACGGCGTCGGACGCGACGCCGTTCGCCAGCGCGTCCAGACCGCTCAGCAGCTCCACGCGCCGCTGGCCGACGACCAGGGCCCGGTGCTCCATCGCCGTACGGGTGGTGGCGAGGGACAGTGCCACATCCAGGGTGCCGGGGGCGGAGTCACGGTCGGCGAAGGACCGCAGCCGACGGGCCTGTGCGCGCAGCGCCTCGGGGGTCTTGGCGGACAGCACCCACGGCACGGCCGGCACCCCAGCGGCCGGAATTTTCTCGGCCGGGATTCCGTCGGCCGGGATTCCGTCAGTCAGGATTTCGTCGGCCTGGATCCCGTCGGCATCGATCCTGTCGGCCTCCTCCACCGGTTCCTTCTCCGGCGGTGCCTGTTCCAGGATGACGTGGGCGTTGGTGCCGCTCGCGCCGAACGCGGACACCGCACCCCGGCGGGGCGCGCCTGTCTCGGGCCACGGCCGGGTCTCGCCGAGGAGCTCGAGATCGCCCGCCGACCAGTCCACGAACGGCGTGGGCTCGTCCAGATGCAGCATCTTGGGCAGCACGCCGTGCCGCATCGACTGGATCATCTTGATCAGACCGCCGACGCCCGAAGCGGCCTGCGCATGACCGATGTTGGACTTGAAGGAGCCGACGAGCAGCGGTCGCCCCTCGGGCCTGGAACGGCCGTAGGTGGCGAGCAGCGCCTGCGCCTCGATGGGGTCGCCGAGCCGAGTGCCGGTGCCATGAGCCTCCACGGCGTCCACATCGGCCGCCGTCAGCCTGGCGTTGGCCAGGGCCTGGCGGATCACCCGCTCCTGCGAGGGACCGTTGGGAGCCGTCAAACCATTCGACGCACCGTCCTGGTTGACCGCGCTCCCCCGGACCACGGCGAGCACCTGGTGACCATTGCGCCGCGCGTCCGAGAGCTTCTCAAGGACCAGCAGTCCGACGCCTTCGGACCAGCCGATGCCGTCGGCGGCGGCGGAGAAGGGCTTGCAGCGGCCGTCCTCGGCTAGCCCGCGCTGCCGTGAGCCGTCGATGTATCCGCCGGGATGCGCGGAAATGTACGACGCGCCGGCGAGCGCCAGCGTCGACTCGCCCGAACGGAGCGACTGCGCCGCCAGATGCAGGGCGACCAGCGACGACGAGCAGGCGGTGTCGACCGAAACCGAGGGGCCTTCGAGCCCGAGGGTGTACGAGATACGGCCCGAGGCCATCGAACTGAGCTTGCTGGTCATCTGGTAGCCCTCGAACTCCTCGGGGCTGTCCAGATCCAGATAGCTCTGCTCCACCAGGCCCGCGAAGACACCGGTCCTGCTCCCCTTGAGCGACGTAGGGTCGATGCCCGCCTGCTCCAGGGCCTCCCACGCGGTCTCCAGCAGGACTCGCTGCTGCGGGTCCATCGCCAGTGCCTCACGCGGCGAGATCCCGAAGAAGGCCGCGTCGAACCGCGTTGCGCCGTCGAGGAAACCGCCCTGCCGAATGTAGATCTTGCCGGGTTTGGACGGATCGGGGTCGTAGAGGCTGTCGAGATCCCAGCCCCGGTCGGTGGGGAAGTCCGAGATCGCATCGCCCTCGTCGATGACAAGCTGCCACAGCTGGTCCGGCGATTCGACACTCGGGAATCGGCAGGCCATGCCGACGATCGCGACGGGCTCGTCCTGGTCCGCCTCCAGTTCGGCCACCCGCTGGCGCGTCTTCTGGAGATCCGCGGTCACCCATTTGAGGTATTCGACCAGCTTCTCTTCATTCGGCATGTGGAACCCGCTTCTCCTTGGATTGCTGAGAGGTGCCTGAGAGGGATGTTCAGTTGGCGCCGCGGCCCAGCTCGCTGTCGATGAAGTCGAAGATCTCGTCGGCCGAGGCCTCGGCGAGCCTGCTCGCCGCATCGGGACCCTGGCCTTCCTCCGCCGGGGCCGGGCCGAGCTTCGCCAGCAGAACCCGCAGCCGTTCGGTGATCACGGTCCGGTCCGGGCCGACGGGGTCGGCCGCCGAGATCGCGGCTTCCAGACCGTCGAGCTCGGCCAGGACGAACGTCGCGCCGGGCTCCTCCTCGGCTGCCACCTGTGCGAGGACGTACTGAGTGAGTACGGCCGGCGATGGGTGGTCGAAGATCAGGGTCGCGGCCAGCGGCAGCCCGGTCTCCGCCTTGAGCCGGTTGCGCAGGTCGACGGCCGTGAGCGAGTCGAAGCCCATTTCCTGGAACGGCCGTTCGGTCCCGATCGAGGACGCCTCGGTGCGGCCGAGTACGTCCGCAACCTGCGTCCGCACCAGGTCGAGAACGATCCTGTGCCGCTCGTCGTCGTCCAGTCCGGCCAGCCGTCCCACCAGTGGCTCGGCCGTCGCGCCGGTGTGGGCGGTGCCTCGTGCCGGAACCCTGGCCAGGGCCCGGAACAGCGCCGGTACGCTGCCGTGCGCGCGCATCGCGGACAGGTTCACGGGCGTGGCGACCAGGACCGCGCTACCCGTGGCCCCGCCCGCACCGGCCGGAGCCGAGAGCGCGGCGTCGAAGAGCGCCGTGCCCATGGGCGGCGTGATCGGCCGGAAGCCCTCCCGGACCTGTCGGGCCCTACTGGCTTCGTCCAGGCCCGAGTTGATGCCGCCCGCCCCCTCCGGAAGGTCCCACAGCCCCCAGGCGAGCGCCGTCGCGGGCAGCCCGTGCGCCGCCCGGTGGGCGGCCAGCGCGTCGAGGTAGGCGTTCGCCGCCGCGTAGTTCGCCCGGCCCGGTCCGCCCAGTGCTCCCGCCGCGTCAGAGAACATCACGAAGGCGGCAAGGTCCATGTCACGGGTGAGCTCGTGCAGATGCCATGCGCCGTCGGCCTTCGGACCCAGTACGGCATCGAGACGGACGGAGTCGAGCGTGCCGACCACGCCGTTGTCCAGGGTGCCCGCCGTGTGGACGACAGCGGTCAGCGGGTGCTCGGCCGGTATCGCGGCCAGCACCCGGGCGAGCGCTTCGCGGTCGGCGACGTCGCAGGCGGCGAAGGCGGCCTGTGCGCCGAGCTCGGCCAGTTCGATCGCCAACTCCCGGGCGCCGTCCGCCTCCTGGCCTCGACGGCCGACGAGCAGTAGCTGTCGTACGCCGTACCGGGCCGCCAGGTGCCGGGCGAACAGGCCGCCCAGGGCGCCGGTGCCGCCGGTGATCAGCACGGTGCCTTCCGGGTCGAAGGTCCGGGCGCGCGCGCCCTCCAACGTCGGCCGGCCGAGGCGTGGCGCCAGCAGTCGTCCGTCCCGTACGGCGGTCTCGGGCTCGCCCGATGCGAGGGCCGCGGTGAAGGTGGCGAGCGGGATCTCTGCGGCTGCGGTTCCGCTGTCCATGTCGACGAGCACAATCCGGTCCGGGTGCTCGGCCTGGGCGGAGCGCAGCAGGCCGCGGACCGTCGCCGCCTCCAGATCGACGGAGTCCGCCACGCCGACCGCCGCGCCACCACTGGTGACCACGACGAGCCGTGTTCCGGCAAGCCGTTCGTCGGCGAGCCAGTCCTGTACGAGGGTCAGCGCGCGGTGGGCTGCCGCTCGGACGGCGGTGCCACCGTCAGCCGTGCCGGAAGGCCAGCTGATCAGTACGGCGTCGAGCGGTGTGCCGGACTCGACGGCCTTGCCGACGGCCGCCACGTCCTCATGGCACTCGACGCCGTGATCGCCGGTGCCGGAGCCGAGGGCCGCCCACTGGAGCGGTCCGTGGGACTGCGGCACGGCGACCGGGGTCCACTCGACGCGGAAGAGTGCGTCGGCGTACGCACCGGAGGCGGCGGTGAACTCCTCCTCGGCGATTTCCCGGTAACCGACCGAGTCCACGGTGGCAATCACCTCACCTTGATCATCGGTGAGTTGGATTGAGACAGTGTTCTCGGCGGTCTCCGTCAGCCGGGCCCGTACGGACGAGGCACCAAGTGCGTACGTACGTATCCCGTGCCACTCGACGGGTACGAGCACGGTGCCTTCACCCGCCGTGAACGGGTGGTTGAGGAGGGCGGCATCCAGCAGGGCCGGGTGCAGCCCATAGCCGTCCTCCACCAGGTGGTCCGGCAGCCGGACATCGAAGGTGGCTTCGGTGGTTGCGGCTCGCAGGCTGTGATCGCCTCCGGCTCCGGCTCCGGCTCCTAGGATGCCGTCGGCATGCAGGGTCCAGGGCGCGTCGGCCCTTTCGGGACGGGCGTACACAGCGAGCGAACGCCGCTCCGCACTCGCCGTACCCGGGGCGCCCACCCTGACCTGGATCTGCACCGCCGCCTGGGACGCCGGCAGCACGAGCGGCGTCCGGAGCACCAGCTCCTCAACGGCGGTCGCCCCGACCTCGTCGCCCGCGCGCGCCGCCAGCTCCACGAACGTACCGGCCGACAGGACAACACTGCCGAAGACGGTGTGCTCCGCCAGCCACGGCCGGGTCCGCGTCGAGATCCCGCTGGTGAACAGCATCTCGTCAGCGCCGGCAAGGTCGAGCGCGGCACCGAGCAGCGGGTGCCCGGTCGCGCTCATACCCGGTCCCCCGGCCTCGTCGCCCGCCATGTCGGCGTCCAGCCAGTAACGCTCCTGCTGGAAGGCGTAAGTGGGCAGATCCACGCGGCGGGCTCCGCTGCCCGCGAAGAAGGCATGCCAGTCGACCGGCAGGCCGCTTGCGTACAGCTGCCCCAGCCCGGCGACGAGCGTGCCGGTCTCGGACCGGTCGCGTCGCAGCAGCGGCAGCGCCAGGTGTTCGCCCTGCTCGCCCTGCTCCCCCTGTTGCTCGTCGAGCGTGTCCTCGACGAGGGCGGTCAGTACGCCGCCGGGGCCGATCTCGACAAACCTCGTCACCCCTTCGCGGGCAAGGGTGCGCACGCCGTCGGCGAAGCGGACGGCCTCGCGCACGTGCCGTGCCCAGTACTCCGCGGAGCCGAGCTGAGCCGCGTTGGCGAGTTCACCGGTGACGTTGGAGACGAGGGGGATGTGGGGTGCGTTGTACGTCAGTCCCGCCGCGATCTCACGGAATTCGTCCAGCATCCCGTCCATACGCGGCGAATGAAACGCGTGCGAAACCGTCAGGCGTCGGGTCTTGCGCCCCAGCGCCTCGAGTCGTGCCGCCACCGCCAGCACCGCGTCCTCATCACCGGACAGCACCGTCGCCCGCGGCCCGTTCACCGCCGCGATCGCCGCCCGGCCCGAGAAGTCCTCCAACAGCGGCAGGACCTCGTCCTCGGTGGCCTGCACCGCCACCATCGCCCCACCGGCCGGCAACGCCTGCATCAACCGCGCCCGCGCCGCCACCAGCACCGCCGCGTCCGCAAGCGACAACACCCCGGCCACATGAGCCGCCACAAGCTCACCAACCGAATGCCCCGCCACGAAGTCCGGACGTACCCCCCAGGACTCCACCAGCCGGAACAGCGCGACCTCAACGGCGAACAACGCCGGCTGGGTGAACGCCGTCTGATCCAGCAGCCCCGACTCATCGGCGAACAACACATCCTTCAACGGCCGCGTCAGTTCACCGTCCAGATGCGCACACACCTCGTCGAAGGCACGGGCGAACTCCGACACCCTCTCGTACAGTTCACGCCCCATCCCCAGCCGCTGACTCCCCTGCCCCGTGAACAAGAACGCGGTTCGGCCCTGATCGCGCGTGCCACGAACCACACCGGGTGCAAAGACCCCGGTTGCCAGCGCTCCGAGGCCGGCCAGCAGCTCAGCCCGGTCGGTACCGACGACGACGGCTCGCTGTTCCAGCGCCGCGCGGCCGGTGGTCAGTGTGTACGCCACGTCCAGCTCATCCGGACCACTCGCACCCGAGACGGATGCGAGCAGACGCTGTGCCTGGACCGTCAGAGCCTCGGCGGAATTGCCCGATACCGCCCAGGGCAGCACGGGAAGTCCGACTCCGCCGCTCACCGGAGCATGAGTCTCGGGCTCGGCCGGCTGCTCGATGATGACGTGGGCATTGGTGCCGCTGATCCCGAAGGACGAGACACCTGCTCGGCGCGGCCGACCGTCACCCTGCTGCCACGGCTGCTCCTCGCTCAGCAGGCGTACGGCACCGGAGTCCCAGTCCACATGCGGTGTCGGGTCGTCGATGTGCAGGCTCTTCGGCAGTACTCCGTGCCGCATGGCCTGGATCATCTTGATCACACCACCGACACCGGCCGCCGCCTGGCTGTGCCCGATGTTGGACTTCAGCGAGCCCAGCCACAACGGCCGCTCCCCCACTCGCTCCTGACCGTAGGTCGCCAGCAGCGCCTGTGCCTCGATGGGGTCGCCGAGCGTGGTGCCGGTCCCATGGGCCTCGACCGCGTCCACATCCGCCGGCGTCAGCTTGGCGTTGGCCAGGGCCTGGCGGATCACCCGCTCCTGCGAGGGACCGTTCGGCGCCGTCAAACCATTCGACGCACCATCCTGGTTGACCGCACTCCCCCGGACCACGGCGAGCACCCGATGACCGTTGCGCCGCGCGTCGGACAGCCGCTCGACCAGCAGCAGCCCCACACCCTCCGACCAGCCCGTACCATCCGCCGCCGCCGAGAACGGCTTGCAGCGACCGTCGGCAGACAGTCCCCGCTGGCGTGAGAACTCTACGAACGCCTGCGGAGTGGACATGACGGTGACGCCACCGGCCAGTGCCATGTCGCACTCACCCTGGCGCAGGGCGTTCGCCGCGAGATGCAGGGCGACCAGCGACGACGAGCAGGCGGTGTCCACCGTGACCGCCGGACCCTCCAGACCGTAGGTGTAGGCGAGGCGCCCCGAGGCGACGCTGCCCGCGTTGCCGCTCGCGAGGTAGCCCTCAAGATCCTTGGGCACGTTCCGTATGCGCGAGCCGTAGTCGTGGTACATCACGCCGGCGAATACGCCGGTACGGCTGCCGCGCAGCGTCTCCGGATCGACACCGGCGTTCTCGAAGGTCTCCCACGCGGTCTGCAGCAACAGTCGCTGCTGAGGGTCTGTGGCGAGTGCCTCGCGCGGGGACATGCCGAAGAACTCCGGGTCGAACTCGTCGGCGTCGTAGAGGAATCCGCCGTGCCGCGTGTAGGAGGTTCCCGTCTTCATCGGGTCGGGGTCGTACAGCCCGTTCAGATTCCAGCCACGATTGACCGGGAACTCACCGACCGCATCCACCCCGTCGGCCACCAGCCGCCACAACTCCTCGGGAGAACGCACACCACCAGGGAAGCGGCAGGCCATACCGACGATTGCAATCGGCTCATCGGCCACCACCGACGAATACGCGTCGGCAACGGGCGCGGCCGGGCTGCCCGAGATCTGCTGAGTCAGATAGGCCGCGAGGGCGTCCGGGGACGGATGGTCGAAGACGAGGGTGGTCGGCAGGCGCAGCCCGGTCGCTGCGCCCAGCCGGTTACGGAGTTCGACCGAGGTGAGCGAGTCGAAGCCCATTTCCTGGAACGCCCGGTCGCCCGCGATCCCGGCCGTGTCGGCATGGCCGAGCACGCCGGCGACATGCGTGCCTACGAGATCGCTGAGCGCGCGCTGCTGGTCGGCCCGGGAGAGGCCGGCCAGGCGGTGGGTCAGCGACTCCTCCTCGGAGCGAGTACTCGCGGCGGCCGAACGCCGCCGGGGAGCAGCCGGTACGAGCCCGCGCAGCAGGAGGGGTGCTGGTTCGGTGTTCCGTGCGCGCAGCGCGGCTGTGTTGAGCTTGGTGACAGCGAGTACGGCTTCACCGGTGGCGGACGCCGCATCGAACCAGGCCATCGCATCGGCGGAGGAGATCGGCGCAAGGCCCATGCGGGCCATCCGCTGCAGATCCACCTCCGCCAAATGCCCGGTCAGCGAGCTGGACTCCTCCCACAGACCCCACGCCAGGGAGACCGCGGGCAGACCGTTCGCCCGGCGATGCGCCGCCAGAGCGTCCAGGAACGCGTTGCCCGCCGCATAGTTGGCCTGACCCGCCGTGCCCAGCAGACCCGCCAGCGACGAATACAGCACAAACGCCGACAGCCCCAGATCAGCCGTCAACTCATGCAGATTCCACCCCGCATCCACCTTCGGCCGCAGAACCCGCGACAGCTGCTCCTCACTCATCGCCGCGACAACGCCGTCGTCAAGAACGCCTGCCGTGTGAATGACAGCCGTCAGCGGATGGTCGGCAGGCACTCCCGCAAGGACCGCCGCCAGCGCATCACGGTCCGCCGCGTCACACGCCGAGAACGTGACCTCGACTCCCAACCCGGCAAGTTCTTGCCGCAGTTCAACAGCACCCTCAGCCTGCTCCCCACGCCGGCTCAGCAGCAGAAGACGGCGCGCACCATGCTCGGCCACCAGATGCCTGACGAGTACGCCACCGAGCGCACCGGTCGCACCCGTGATCAGCACCGTCCCCCGGCTCCAGTCCGGTCCCGCAACTGCCTTGTCCTCGGCCTGAGTCGCCCGGGAAAGACGGGGCACGCGCAACTGACCGTCCCGCACCGCCACCTGCGGCTCCCCGGAGGCAATAGCCTCCGCCAGCCGTCCCTCCGCTGCATCGGCATGGGCATGGGCATCGACATCGACCAGTACGAACCGACCGGGGTTCTCCGTCTGCGCGGACCGCACCAGACCCCAGACGGGCGCAGCCGCCAGATCGGTCACGTCCTCGCCCTCACCAGCGGCGACCGCACGCGACGTGACAAAGATCAACCGCGACCCGTCGTACCGCTCATCGCCCAGGAACCGCTGGATCAGCCGCAGCGCACGACTCGCCCCCGCCGTCCGTACGACGACATCGTCGCCGCCCACATCCGGCAGCTCGTCCCCGCTCACCTCGATCCAACGCACCGCACCGGTCTCCGGGAGGGCGATCGGCTGCCATTCGACTTTGAACAGGCCATCGCCCCGTACCGCCGCCTGCACAGCCGGCGGCCGTAGAACCAACTCGTCGACAGACACAACCGGCGCACCCGCCGTATCCGCCACCGTCAGCGACACGGTCTCCGGGCCCGTGCTCCTCAGGCGTACACGCAGGCTCGACGCACCCACGGCATGCACCTGCACACCGCTCCACGAGAACGGAAGCCGCTTCGGCACATCTCCATCCACCACACCCGGCAGCAACGGATGCAACGCCGCGTCCAACAACGCCGGATGCAGGACGAACCGCTCCGCATCCCCTCGCAGCTCCTCACCCAGCGCCACCTCGGCAAAGACCTCACCCTCAGCGCGCCACACCCGGCGAAGCCCCGCAAACGCCGGACCGTACCCAAACCCCCCATCGGCCAACCGGCCATACACACCATCGAGATCAACCTCAACAGCACCCACCGGCGGCCACACCCCAAGCCCTCCGCCCCGCTCAGAACCGCCAGCCAACCGCCCACCGGCATGCAGCACCCACGGACCCTCCTCGCCATCGGGACGCGCATACACCTCAATCCGCCGGGCGCCGGAGTCATCGGGCTCCGCCAGGACCACCTGCAGCTGCACACCGCCGCGCTCGGGAAGCACCAACGGCGCGGTCAACGTCAGTTCCTCGACACAGTGGAGGCCGACCTCTTCGCCCGCTCGCAGCGCCAGGTCCAGCAGCCCGGTGCCCGGGAACAGCGTCGCGCCATGCACAGTGTGGTCGGCCAGCCAGGGATGAGTGGCGGTCGACAGATGGCCGGTGAAGAGCACATCACTACCGTCCGCCGGGCGCACCATCGCGCCGATCAGCGGGTGACCGGTCGGCGTCAGCCCCAGTCCACCCGTGTCCGCAGCCGGACCGGTCGCGGTCAGCCAGTGGCGTGAAGTCTGGAAGGCGTAGGTGGGCAGGTCGACGCGGCGGGCTCCGCTGCCCGCGAAGAAGGCATTCCAGTCCACCGGGACGCCCCTGGCGTGGAGTCGGCCGAGGGCAGTGAGGAAGGTGGAGAGCTCGGGGCGTCCGCTGCGCAGCGCGGGTACGGACACCACGGCGTCGGTGTCGACCCCAGCGTCTTCCACGGTCGCGTCGACCATGGCCGAGAGCACACCGTCGGGGCCCAGCTCCAGCAGGGTGGCGACGCCCTCGGCCTGGAGGGCGCGGGCCGCGTCGGCGAAGCGTACAGCCTGGCGGACCTGAGCGGCCCAGTAGTCCGGGGAGCGCAGATCCTCGCCCTCGGCCACTCGTCCCGTCACCGTGGAGACGAGGGGGATGTGGGGTGCGTTGTACGTCAGTCCCGCCGCGATCTCACGGAATCCGTCCAGCATCCCGTCCATACGCGGCGAATGAAACGCGTGCGAAACCGTCAGGCGTCGGGTCTTGCGCCCCAGCGCCTCGAGTCGTGCCGCCACCGCCAGCACCGCGTCCTCATCACCGGACACCACCGTCGCCCGCGGCCCGTTCACCGCCGCGATCGCCGCCCGGCCCGAGAAGTCCTCCAACAGCGGCAGGACCTCGTCCTCGGTGGCCTGCACCGCCACCATCGCCCCACCGGCCGGCAACGCCTGCATCAACCGCGCCCGCGCCGCCACCAGCACCGCCGCGTCCGCAAGCGACAACACCCCGGCCACATGAGCCGCCACAAGCTCACCAACCGAATGCCCCGCCACGAAGTCCGGACGTACCCCCCAGGACTCCACCAGCCGGAACAGCGCGACCTCAACGGCGAACAACGCCGGCTGGGTGAACGCCGTCTGATCCAGCAGCCCCGACTCATCGGCGAACAACACATCCTTCAACGGCCGCGTCAGTTCACCGTCCAGATGCGCACACACCTCGTCGAAGGCACGGGCGAACTCCGACACCCTCTCGTACAGTTCACGCCCCATCCCCAGCCGCTGACTCCCCTGCCCCGTGAACAAGAACGCAGTCTTTTCGCTACGCACCTCGGCAGGAGCGTTCTCACCACGGACCACGGCCTCCAGGCCGCGCAGCAGCTCGGCACGGTCCTCACCGACGACCGCGGCACGCCGTTCCAAGGCCGCCCGGGTTGTCGCCAGCGACAAGCCGACATCCACCAGCGGTAGTTCCGGATACTCGGTGAGATACGCGTGCAGCCGCTCGGCCTGGGCACGCAGACCCGCGGCATCACGACCGGACAACAGCCAGGGGACGGCGGTCAGGGGCGTGCCGGAGGGAGTCTCCTCCTCGGCCTCCTCAACCGCAGCCTCCGCGGCCTGCTCGATGATGATGTGCGCGTTGGTGCCACCGAATCCGAAGGACGAGATGCCCGCGCGGCGGGGAGCGTCTGTCTGCGGCCAGTCCTGCTCCTCGCTCAGCAGACGTACGGCACCGGCTTCCCAGTCCACATGCGGTGACGGCTCTCCCACATGCAAGGTCCTCGGAAGCACCCCGTGCCGCATCGCCTGAATCATCTTGATCACACCACCGACACCGGCCGCCGCCTGCGCATGACCAATATTCGACTTCAGCGAACCCAGCCACAACGGCCGATCCCCCGCACGCTCCCGCCCATACGTCGCCAGCAGAGCCTGCGCCTCGATCGGATCACCCAGCGTCGTACCCGTCCCATGCGCCTCGACCGCATCCACATCCGCAGCCGACAACCCCGCATTCGCCAGAGCCTGACGGATCACCCGCTCCTGCGAGGGACCATTCGGCGCCGTCAAACCATTCGACGCACCATCCTGGTTGACCGCACTCCCCCGCAGCACCGCCAGCACCCGATGACCCTGCCGCCGCGCATCCGACAACCGCTCCACCAGCAGCAGCCCCACACCCTCCGACCAGCCCGTACCATCCGCCGCCGCCGAGAACGACTTGCACCGACCATCGGCAGACAGCCCGCGGAGCCGGGAGAATTCGACGAACGCGACCGGAGTCGACATCACCGTCGCGCCGCCGGCCAAGGCGAAGTCGCACTCGCCCCGGCGCAGCGCGTTCGCCGCGAGATGCAGGGCGACCAGCGACGACGAGCAGGCGGTGTCCACCGTGACCGCCGGACCCTCCAGACCGTACGTATAGGCCAGCCGCCCGGAGGCGATGCTGCCCGCGCTGCCGCTGAAGAGATAGCCCTCGAAGTCCTCGGGCGGCAGGTGGGGACGTGAGCCGTAGTCGCTGTACATGACGCCAGTGAAGACGCCCGTACGGCTGCCGCGCAGCGTCTCCGGATCGACACCGGCGTTCTCGAAGGTCTCCCACGCGGTCTGCAGCAACAGTCGCTGCTGCGGATCGGTCGCCACCGCCTCGCGCGGCGACATCCCGAAGAACTCCGGATCGAACAGATCGGCGTCATAAAGAAAACCACCGTGCCGCGTGTAGGACGCCCCGGCCTTCGCCGGATCCGGGTCATACAGCCCATCCAGATCCCAGCCACGATTGAGCGGGAACTCACCGACCGCATCCACCCCGTCGGCCACCAGCCGCCACAACCCCTCCGGAGAGTTCACACCACCCGGGTAGCGGCACGCCATGCCCACAATCGCGATCGGCTCATGCTGCTTGTCCTCGACTTCGCGCAGGCGCTTGCGTGCGTCGCGCGCATCGGCGATGGCCCGCTTGAGATATTCGCGGAGCTTTTCCTCGTCAGCCACGTGCTCTCAGCTTTCCCGGGATGGTGTGGTCAGGGACTGCGGATCGGGGTGTGCACCCGATGGCGGGTACACGGTCATTCCAGGTCGTCGAGGAGGGCGAACAGTTCCTCGTCGGTGGCCTCTTTGAGGTCCTCGGCCTCGTGGGGGGCGGTCGCGCTGCCCGCCTTTCCGGCAAGCTCCAGCAGTTCCCGCAGTCGGGCAGTGATCTGCTCGTGTGCAAAGTCGGAGTCGGCAGTTCCATCGCTGCTGCGGATCGCCGCTTCGATACGGTCGAGTTCTGCCAGCACGGAGGTGGCAGCCGACGCCTCGTCGAGGTCCAGCTGCTCCCGCAGATGTGCCGCGAGGGCGTCCGGGGACGGATGGTCGAAGACGAGGGTGGTCGGCAGGCGGAGCCCGGTCGCCGTGTTGAGTTGGTTGCGGAGTTCGACGGCGGTGAGCGAGTCGAAGCCCATTTCCTGGAACGCCCGGTCGCCCGCGATCCCGGCCGTGTCGGCATGGCCGAGCACGCCGGCGACATGCGTGCCTACGAGATCGCTGAGCGCGCGCTGCTGGTCGGCCCGGGAGAGGCCGGCCAGGCGGTGGGTCAGCGACTCCTCCTCGGAGCGAGTACTCGCGGCGGCCGAACGCCGCCGGGGAGCAGCCGGTACGAGCCCGCGCAGCAGGAGGGGTGCTGGTTCGGTGTTCCGTGCGCGCAGCGCGGCTGTGTTGAGCTTGGTGACAGCGAGTACGGCTTCACCGGTGGCGGACGCCGCATCGAACCAGGCCATCGCATCGGCGGAGGAGATCGGCGCAAGGCCCATGCGGGCCATCCGCTGCAGATCCACCTCCGCCAAATGCCCGGTCAGCGAGCTGGACTCCTCCCACAGACCCCACGCCAGGGAGACCGCGGGCAGACCGTTCGCCCGGCGATGCGCCGCCAGAGCGTCCAGGAACGCGTTGCCCGCCGCATAGTTGGCCTGACCCGCCGTGCCCAGCAGACCCGCCAGCGACGAATACAGCACAAACGCCGACAGCCCCAGATCAGCCGTCAACTCATGCAGATTCCACCCCGCATCCACCTTCGGCCGCAGAACCCGCGACAGCTGCTCCTCACTCATCGCCGCGACAACGCCGTCGTCAAGAACGCCTGCCGTGTGAATGACAGCCGTCAGCGGATGGTCGGCAGGCACTCCCGCAAGGACCGCCGCCAGCGCATCACGGTCCGCCGCGTCACACGCCGAGAACGTGACCTCGACTCCCAACCCGGCAAGTTCTTGCCGCAGTTCAACAGCACCCTCAGCCTGCTCCCCACGCCGGCTCAGCAGCAGAAGACGGCGCGCACCATGCTCGGCCACCAGATGCCTGACGAGTACGCCACCGAGCGCACCGGTCGCACCCGTGATCAGCACCGTCCCGTCCTGGCCGAGGTCCATACCCTCGGACTCGTCGGGCAGTACCGCACGGCTCAGGCGAGGCACACGCAACTGACCGTCCCGCACCGCCACCTGCGGCTCCCCGGAGGCAATAGCCTCCGCCAGTCGTCCCTCCGCTGCATGGGCATCGACATCGACCAGTACGAACCGACCGGGGTTCTCCGTCTGCGCGGACCGCACCAGACCCCAGACGGGCGCAGCCGCCAGATCGGTCACGTCCTCGCCCTCACCAGCGGCGACCGCACGCGACGTGACGAACACCAGCCTGGAATACTCGTTCTGTTCGTCCTTGAGGAACTGCTGAATCAGCCGCAGCGCACGACTGGTCGCTTCAGACCCCGCCACGTGCTCGACAACATCCGTGCCCCACCCCTGTGCGCCTGCCTCGGGGAGGGCGATCGGCTGCCATTCGACTTTGAACAGGCCATCGCCCCGTACTGCCGCCTGCACAGCCGGCGGCCGTAGAACCAACTCGTCGACAGACACAACCGGCGCACCCGCCGTATCCGCCACCGTCAGCGACACGGTCTCCGGGCCCGTGCTCCTCAGGCGTACACGCAGGCTCGACGCACCCACGGCATGCACCTGCACACCGCTCCACGAGAACGGAAGCCGCTTCGGCACATCTCCATCCACCACACCCGGCAGCAACGGATGCAACGCCGCGTCCAACAACGCCGGATGCAGGACGAACCGCTCCGCATCCCCTCGCAGCTCCTCACCCAGCGCCACCTCGGCAAAGACCTCACCCTCAGCGCGCCACACCCGGCGAAGCCCCGCAAACGCCGGACCGTACCCAAACCCCCCATCGGCCAACCGGCCATACACACCATCGAGATCAACCTCAACAGCACCCACCGGCGGCCACACCCCAAGCTCTCCGCCCCGCTCAGAACCGCCAGCCAACCGCCCACCGGCATGCAGCACCCACGGACCCTCCTCGCCATCGGGACGCGCATACACCTCAATCCGCCGGGCGCCGGAGTCATCGGGCTCCGCCAGGACCACCTGCAGCTGCACACCGCCGCGCTCGGGAAGCACCAACGGCGCGGTCAACGTCAGTTCCTCCACCCGCTCGCACCCGACCTGTTCGCCGGCGTGCAGGGCGAGTTCCAGCAGCCCCGTACCCGGCACCAGTAGCGAGCCCTGGACCGTGTGGTCGGCCAGCCACGGGTGCGTGCTCAATGAGATCCTGCCGGTGAACAGATGGGCGTCCCGGTCGGCGACCCGTACGGCTGCGCCGAGCAGCGGGTGGTCGGTCGCGTGCAGACCGAGCCCCGCGGCGTCGGCCGGGGTGGCTGGCGCCGAGAGCCAGTAACGGTCGCGACGGAAGGCGTACGTCGGCAGGTCGATCCGGCGGCCGCCCGGGTAGGTCGCGCCCGTATCGAGTGCCCCGCCCCTCAGGTGCAGCAGGGCCAGCGCCGCCGTCGCCGTGGTGGCCTCGGCGCGCCCGGTGCGCAGCAGTGGCGCGATCGCTCCCGCCTCGCCCGACAGGCAGTCCTGGACCATCGCGGTGAGTACGCCGTCGGGGCCCAGCTCCAGGTAGTCGGTGACGCCTTGCCCTTCCAGGAACCGTACGCAGTCGTGGAAACGGACGGCCTGGCGGATGTGCTGGGCCCAATAGTCGGGCGACCGCAACTGCTCGGCGGTGGCGAGTTCGCCGGTGACGTTGGAGACGACGGGGATGCGCGGCTCGTGGAAGGTGAGCTGCGCGAGCGCGGCACGGAACTCCTCCAGCATCTCGTCCATGTGCGGCGAGTGGAAGGCGTGGCTGACGGGCAGCCGCTTGCTCTTGCGGTCCTTGGACCGCCACAGCGCCGCGACCTTGTCGACCGCGGCCTCGTCTCCGGAGACGACGACTGCCCGGGGGCCGTTGACGGCGGCGACCGAGATCGCGTCGCCGAACCCGGCCAGCGTCTCGCGGACCTCCTCCTCCGTCGCCTGGATCGCGGCCATCGCACCGCCCTCACGAGCGGCCTGCATAAGCCTGCCCCGGGCGGCGACGAGTACGCAGGCATCCTCGAGGGAGAGCACACCCGCCACATGGGCCGCGGTGACCTCGCCGATGGAGTGGCCGAGCAGATAGTCGGGGGCCGCCCCTCGGCTCACGGCCAGTCGGTGGAGCGCGACCTCGACGGCGAACAGTGCGGCCTGTGTGAAGGCCGTCTGGCCGAGCAAGACCGAGTCCGCCGAATCGACAGGAGCGAAGAGGACGTCCTTCAGCGGGCGCGCCAGTTCACCGTCCAGATGCGCGCACACCTCATCGAGGGCTCGCGCGAACTCCGGTACCTTCTCGTAGAGTTCGCGCCCCATTCCCAGACGCTGGCTGCCCTGCCCCGTGAACATGAATGCGGTCTTCCCCCGGGATGCGGCACTGTCGCCGCGTACGACACCGGCCGTATTTTCACCTCGCGCCAGTTCATCGAGGCCGCGCAGAAGCTCGGCACGGTCCTCACCGACGACCGCGGCACGCCGTTCCAAGGCCGCCCGGGTTGTCGCCAGCGACAAGCCGACATCCACCAGCGGTAGTTCCGGATACTCCGTGAGATGCGCGTGCAGCCGCTCGGCCTGCGCTCGCAGACCCGCCTCATCACGTCCGGAGACAAACAGCGGCACAGCAGGGACGGCCATGGTGTCGGCCGAGTTGTTCCCGATCTCGACGACGGCCGGCTGCTCGATGATGATGTGCGCGTTGGTGCCGCTGATGCCGAAGGACGAGATGCCCGCGCGGCGGGGAGCGTCTGTCTGCGGCCAGTCCTGCTCCTCGCTCAGCAGACGTACGGCACCGGCTTCCCAGTCCACATGCGGTGACGGCTCTCCCACATGCAAGGTCCTCGGAAGCACCCCGTGCCGCATCGCCTCGATCATCTTGATCACACCACCGACACCGGCCGCCGCCTGCGCATGACCAATATTCGACTTCAGCGAACCCAGCCACAACGGCCGATCCCCCGCACGCTCCCGCCCATACGTCGCCAGCAGAGCCTGCGCCTCGATCGGATCACCCAGCGTCGTACCCGTCCCATGCGCCTCGACCGCATCCACATCCGCAGCCGACAACCCCGCATTCGCCAACGCCTGACGGATCACCCGCTCCTGCGAGGGACCATTCGGCGCCGTCAAACCATTCGACGCACCATCCTGGTTGACCGCACTCCCCCGCAGCACCGCCAGCACCCGATGACCCTGCCGCCGCGCATCCGACAACCGCTCCACCAGCAGCAGCCCCACACCCTCCGACCAGCCCGTACCATCCGCCGCCGCCGAGAACGACTTGCACCGACCATCGGCAGACAGCCCGCGCTGGCGCGAGAACTCGACGAATGTGTTCGGCCCGGACATCACGGTGACGCCGCCCGTCAGGGCCATGTCGCACTCGCCCTGACGCAGCGCGTTGGCGGCGAGATGCAGGGCGACCAGCGACGACGAGCAGGCGGTATCCACCGTCACTGCCGGACCCTCCAAGCCATAGGTGTAGGCCAGCCGCCCGGAGACGACGCTGGAGAGGTTGCCTGCCAGCAGAAAGCCTTCGAACTCCTCCGGGCTCTTGGCCAGGCGCGAGGCATAGTCGTCGTACATGGCGCCCGCGTAGACGCCGGTGTTGCTGCCTCGTACGGTGGCCGGGTCAATACCGGCGTTCTCGAAGGTCTCCCACGCGGTCTGCAGCAACAGTCGCTGTTGCGGATCGGTCGCCACCGCCTCGCGCGGCGACATCCCGAAGAACTCCGGATCGAACAGATCGGCGTCGTAAAGAAAACCGCCGTGCCGCGTGTAGGACGTCCCTGCCTTCGCCGGATCCGGGTCATACAGCCCATCCAGATCCCAGCCGCGATTGACCGGGAACTCACCGACCGCATCCACCCCGTCGGCCACCAGCCGCCACAACCCCTCCGGAGAGTTCACACCACCGGGGAAACGGCAGGCCATGCCCACAATCGCGATGGGTTCGTCGGCCGCCACCGCAGAGGTCACGCGGGGAGCATCGGCGGGCGCGGCGCCGGACACCTGGCTGTGCAGATGCCGTGCCAGTGCCGTGGGCGAGGGATGGTCGAAGACGAGGGTGGCGGGCAGCCGCAGCCCGGTCGCGGCGCCCAGGCGGTTGCGGAGTTCGACGCCTGCGAGCGAGTCGAACCCGAGCTCTCTGAAGGCGCGTTCGGGATCGACGCCGCTGGGGTCAGGGTGACCGAGTACGGACGCGACCATCCTGCGTACTTCGTCCAGCACGGCGTCGAACCGCTCGTCCTCGGGGAGTTCGGCGATGAGCCGCGGCCAGGACGCATCGGATTCGGTCGCGCCGACGGCGGTCTGAGCCGTGCGGCGAGTCGTACGCGTGCGGACAAGACCGCTCAGCAACGGGGACGGAAGGTCGGCGGCCGCGTTCAGTACCGCAGGGTTGAGCAGCACGGGTACGGCGAGGGCCGCGTCGCGCGCGAGGGCGGCGTCGAAAAGGGCCAGGCCCTGGTCGGCCGGGAGCGGCAGGACGCCCGAGCGGGCCCATCGGGCGAGGTCGGCCTCGCCGAGTGAGCCACCCATGCCGTGGTCGGCGCTCCACAGGCCCCAGGCGAGGGAGAGTCCTGGCAGGCCCTGTGCACGACGGTGCGCGGCGAGGGCGTCGAGGAAGGTGTTGGCAGCGGCGTAGTTGGCCTGGCCCGCGGTGCCGGTGATCCCGGACACGGAGGAGAACAGGACGAAAGCCGTGAGCTTCTGGTCCCTCGTCAGCTCATGCAGGTGCCGAGCGGCGTCGGCTTTGGGGCGTACGACGTCGGCCAGCCGCTCCGGCGTGAGTGACTCGACTGTCGCGTCGTCGAGGACGCCTGCCGTGTGGATGACGGCGGTCAGCGGACGGTCGGTCGGTATACCGGCCAGGACCGTCGCCAGCGCATCGCGGTCGGCGGCGTCGCAGGCCGCGAAGGCGACTTCGGCGCCCAACTCGACAAGGGCGTCGCGCAGTTCAAGGGCGTTCGGAGCCTGCTCACCACGACGGCTCAGCAGCAGGAGTCGCCGTACGCCATGGCCGGCCACCAGATGCCGGGCGAGCAGACCACCCAGGCCTCCCGTACCGCCGGTGATCAGGACCGTCCCGCCCGGATCGAAGCGCACCCCTTCGGCCTCGGCGGGTACGGCCACCCGAGCCAGACGGGGCACCCGCAGCTCCCCGTCCCGTACGGCCACTTGGGGCTCGCCTGAGGCAATCGCCTCCGTCAACAGCCCCTCGGGCCCATCGGCTTCGGCATCGACAAGTACGAACCTGCCAGGGTTCTCGGTCTGCGCGGAGCGCACCAGACCCCAGACGGGCGCAGCCGCCAGATCGGTCACGTCCTCGCCCTCACCAGCGGCGACCGCACGCGACGTGACGAACACCAGCCTGGAATACTCGTTCTGTTCGTCCTTGAGGAACTCCTGCACCAGATCCAGTGCCCGACCCGGCGCCTGCGCTCCCGCCAGTCGCACGACGACATCCGCGCCGTCCGCCAGGGGCAGTTCCGGCACCGCGATCCGCTGCCAGTCCACGGCGAACAGCGCATCGCGCACCCCGCCCGCCGCCCCGCGCAGCGCCTCCCTCGCCACCGGCCGCAGCACCAGCGAATCCACCGTGGCCACCGGCGCGCCGGTTCCGTCCGCAAGGGTGAGGGTCACCGCGTCCGGGCCGGCCGGGGAGATCCGCGCACGCAGCTCCATCGCTCCCGTGGCGTGCACGGCGACGTCGCCCCAGGCGAACGGCAGCCTGATGAGCTCCGGCCGGCCGGGGCCGGCCGTGGCCAGTACGAGCGGGTGGAGCACCGAGTCGAACAGGGCGGGGTGTAGGGCGTAGCCACCGGCGGACGCACGCTGGTCCTCGGGCAGCCGCAACTCGGCGTAGAGGTCGTCGCCCGCGCGCCACAGCGCACGCAGGCCCTGGAACGCGGGCCCGTATGCGTAGCCGAGAGCGGCAAGGCGCTCGTACGCGTCGGTGAGCGGCTGCGGCGTGCCGCCCGGCGGCGGCCACTGGGTGAGCTCACGTGCGGCAGCCGTGTCGGGGCTCAGCAGGCCGGAGGCGTGCCGGGTCCAGGCGCGTGGCTCGTCGTCGCCGGTGTCGGGGCTGGCGTGCACGGTGAAGGGCCGGTGGCCGGAGGCGTCGGGGGCGGCGACCGCGACCTGGAGTCGTACGGCCCGGCGCTCCGGCAGTACGAGCGGCGCCTCCAGGGTGAGTTCGGCAACGTGGCCTTCGGTCGTGTGGTCGCCCGCGGCGACGGCCAGTTCGAGGAACGCGGTGGCGGGGACGAGGACCGTGCCCTCGATGGTGTGGTCGGCCAGCCAGGGGTGGCTGCTGAGTGAGAGACGGCTGGTGAGGACGGTCTCGTCGCGGCCCGCGAGTTCGACCGCGGTGGCGAGCAGCGGGTGCTGCGACGGGTCCAGGCCGAGCCGTCGGGCGTCGCCGCGTGCTTCGGCGACCAGCCAGTAGTGTGCGCGCTGGAAGGCGTAGGTGGGCAGGTCGACGTGGACGGCGCCGGGGAAGAAGGACGCCATGTCGGGCGCAGCGCCCGCTGTGTGGGCCCGGGCGAGTCCGTTGACGAAGTTCTCGGCCTCGGAACGGCCCGCACGCTGCAGCGGAACCACGGTTGCCGTGCCGGTGGTGAGAGCGCCCTGAGCCATGGGCGCGAGGACGGCGTCGGGGCCGACCTCGACGAGGACGGTTGTGCCCTGGGTCTCCAGCGTGCGTACGGCGTCGAGGAAACGGACGGGCTCGCGGATCTGGCGTACCCAGTATTCCGGGGAGCGCAGTTCGTCGTCCTGAGCCGGCTCACCGGTGACGGTGGAGACGACCGGGATGCGGGGGGCCTGGTAGGTGAGCTGAGCGGCCACGGCCCGGAACTCCTGCAGCACCTCGTCCATGTGCGGCGAGTGGAAGGCATGGCTCACCCGGAGCCTGCGAGTGCGGCGGCCGCGCTCCTCCCAGACCTCGGCGACGGTGGCGGTCACGGAGGCGTCGCCGGAAATCACCACGGCTTCGGGGCCGTTGACGGCGGCAACCGTGACGGCCTGTTCGTGGCCCGCCAGTGTCTCGCGGACCTCGTCCTCGCTCGCCTGGACAGCAATCATGGCGCCGCCGTCGCGAGCTGCCTCCATGAGACGGCCGCGCGCGGTGACCAGGCGGGCCGCGTCGGTGAGCGACCACACGCCCGCGATGTGCGCGGCGGCCAGTTCGCCGATCGAGTGGCCCGCCACGGAGTCGGGGGCGAAACCGTGATGTTCCAGCAGCCGGGCGAGCGCGACCTCGACCGCGAACAGCGCGGGCTGCGTGTACGTGGTCCGGTGCAGGAGGCCCGCCTCGTCCCCGCCCTCGTCCGCGAACATCACCGTGCGCAGCGGGCGGTCCAGATGGGCGTCGAGCGCGGTGCACACGGCGTCGAAGGCGTCCGCGAAGGCGGGATACGTCTCGTACAACTCCCGGCCCATTCCAAGGTGTTGGGCGCCCTGGCCGGTGAAGAGGAACGCGGTGCGGCCGACGGCCGAGGCGCTGCCGCGCACCACATGGGGTGTGTCCTCACCCCGGGCGAGCGCGTCGAGTCCCGCGAGCAGGTCCTCGGCGCCGGTGCCGGTCACGACGGCCCGCTCTTCGAAGGCGGTACGAGTCGTGGCCAGGGAGTGTCCGACATCGGACGGGCTCAACTCGGGGTGGCGGCGCAGATGGTCGAGCAGCCGCCCGGCCTGGGCGCGCAGCGCGGCGTCGGTACGGCCGGAGAGCGTCCAGGGGACGATTGCGGTAGCACCGGTCCCGGCGGTGGCGCGGGGAGCCTCCGGCTCGGCCTGCTCGATGATCACATGCGCATTGGTGCCGCTGATACCGAACGAGGACACGGCACTTCGCCTGGGGCGGCGGGTCTCGGGCCAGTCGCGCCGCTCGGTGAGGAGAGCCACCGCGCCACCGGTCCAGTCGACATGCGGGGTCGGCTCGGCAACGTGCAGCGTCCGCGGCAGCACTCCGTGCCGTATCGCCTGGACCATCTTGATCACACCGCCGACGCCCGCGGCGGCCTGAGTGTGGCCGATGTTGGACTTCAGCGAGCCGAGGTACACCGGCTCGAGACCGGCGCGGTCGCGACCGTACGTCGCCAGGATCGCCTCGGCCTCGATCGGGTCGCCGAGCCGGGTGCCCGTGCCGTGTGCCTCGACCGCGTCCACATCCGCGGCGGACAGGCCCGAGTCGGCCAGCGCCTGGCGGATCACCCGCTGCTGGGAGGGGCCGTTCGGTGCGGTCAGCCCATTGGACGCCCCGTCCTGGTTGACGGCTGAGCCACGGATAACGGCGAGCACCGGGTGGCCGTTGCGGCGCGCGTCGGAGAGCCGCTCGACGAGGAGCAGGCCCGCGCCCTCAGCCCAGGAGGTGCCGTCCGCGTCCGCCGAGAAGGACTTGCTGCGGCCGTCGGCTGCGAGCCCGCGCTGCCGGGAGAACTCGACGAACATGCCGGGCGACGACATCACCGTGACACCGCCCGCGAGCGCCATGGCCGATTCGCCCGAGCGCAGCGAACGCACCGCCATGTGCAGCGCCACCAGCGACGACGAGCACGCCGTGTCGACGGTGACGGCAGGGCCGACCAGGCCCAGTTGGTAGGCGATTCGGCCCGAGGCGACGCTGGAGGTGGTGCCGGTGAGCACATGGCCCTCGGCGCCGCTGTCGGCGTCGTGCATGCGGGGGCCGTAGTCGAGCGCCGTGGCACCGACGAACACGCCGGTGCGGCTGCCGCCGAGCGTGCGCGGGTCGAGCCCGGCCCGCTCCACGGCCTCCCATGCGGTTTCGAGCAGCAGGCGCTGCTGCGGGTCCATGCCGAGGGCCTCGCGCGGCGAGATGCCGAAGAAGGCGGCGTCGAACTCGCCCGCGTCGTACAGGAATCCGCCCTGGTCGACAGAGCTGCGCCCGGTCCGCCCGGGGTCGGGATCGTAGAGGTCCTCGTCCCAGCCCCGGTCGGTGGGGAACGCCGATACGGCGTCCACGCCGTCGGAGACCAGCCGCCACAGCTCCTCAGGCGAGGCGACACCACCCGGGTAGCGGCAGGCCATGGAGATGATGGCGATGGGTTCGCCGTCGTCGGCCGCGGCGGACGTGGGCGCTGCCAGGTCCGTCTCGTCCGTGCCCAGCAGCTGGGCCACCAGATGGGCGACGAGGGCGGCGGGAGTGGGCTGGTCGAAGAGCAGACCGCTGGGCAGTCGCAGCCCTGTGGCGGCGGACAGGGTGGAGCGCAGCTCCACCGCCATCAGGGAGTCGAACCCCAGCTCCTTGAAGGTGAGATGGTGCTCGACCCGCTGATGGTCGGCGTGCCCGAGGATCGCCGCGATGTGGGCGCTCACCAGGTCCGTGAGGGCACTCTCGTCCTGAACGGACAACGGCGCGCCGCCCGCTCGCTCGTCGGCCTCGGGGCCTCTGTCCGCGTCGGCCGTCGGCGCTGCGGCGCGTCGCATGCTCGTGTCGAACCAGTGCCGCTCGCGCTGGAAGGCGTACGTGGGCAGCTCGGCCCGGCGCGCGCCGGCACCTGCGTACGCGGCGGACCAGTCCACGCTCCCGCCCCGCACGAACACGGTCGCGAGAGCGGTCACCAGGGTGCGCGGCTCGGGACGGCCCGCGCGCAGGGCGGCAACTGCGGCGGTCGCGTCGGCGTCACGGACCGAGTCGGCGACCATGGCCGAGCAGACGCCGTCGGGGCCGAGTTCGAGGTAGGTGGTGACGCCTTCGGCCTCCAGCGTCCGTACCGCGTCGAGGAACCGCACGGGGCGGCGCACCTGGTCCACCCAGTACTCCGGTGAGCGCAGCTGCTCGGCGCTTGCCGCGCGCCCGGTCACGGTGGAGACGATGTCGATGCGCGGCGGGCGGAAGTCCAGCGTCTCAACTACGGCCCGGAAGTCCTCCAGCATCGGCTCCATGAGCGGTGAGTGGAAGGCGTGCGAGACCGTGAGGCGCTTGGTCCTGCGGCCCGAGTCGGCCAGCCGGGCGGCGACTTCGGCCGTGGCGTCGGCCGCGCCGGAGATCACCACGGCTTCGGGGCCGTTGACGGCGGCGACGGTCACCTCGTGCTCGCGACCCGCCAGCAGCGGCAGCACGTCACCCTCGGCCGCTGCCACCGCGATCATGGCGCCGTCGGCGGGCAGCGCCTGCATGAAGCGGCCCCGGGCGGCGACGAGCACGGCGGCGTCCGCGAGGGAGAGCACGCCCGCCACATGTGCAGCGGCGATCTCGCCGATGGAGTGTCCGGCGAGGAGGTCGGGACGTACGCCCCAGGACTCGACGAGGCGGAAGAGCGCGACCTCGACGGCGAACAGCGCGGGCTGCGTGAAGCCGGTGTCGTCGAGTCCGGCGCCGGAGTCGATCACCTCGCCGAGCGGCCGGTCAAGGAGCGGGTCCAGCTGCGCGCAGACCTCGTCGAACGCGGCGGCAAAGACCGGGTAGGCGGCGTACAACTCCCTTCCCATTGCGGTGCGTTGGCTGCCCTGGCCGGTGAAGACGATGCCGAGGCGGCCGGGGCGGGCGGTGCCGGAGACAATGCCCCCGGCGGGCAGCCCGGCGGCCAGCGCGTCGAGTCCGCGCAGCAGTTCGTCCCGGGCCGCGGCACGGCTGCCGGCCACGGCGTCGACCCCGCCCGCGCCGCCCGTCCCGCCCAGGGTCTCGCCCGCACTGTCGGCCCCACCCGCGCCGTCCGCGAGCACGACCGCCCGGTGGTCGAAAGCCGCTCGCGTCGCGGCGAGCGACCAGCCCACATCCACCGGGTCCTGTGCGTCGCCCGACCCTCGTACCGCATCACCCAGCCGTCCCGCCTGAGCGCGCAGGGCGTCACCGCCCCGACCCGACACAACCCACGGCAGCACGGCGGGCAGACCAGGACGCTCCCCCACCGAAGACGCAGGCGCAGGGCTCTCCCCCACCACCACATGGCAGTTCGTCCCGCCCATGCCGAACGAGCTCACCCCGCCCACCAGCGGTCGGTCCGGTCGCGGCCACGGCGTCACCTCGCGCTGCACGGCCAGGCCGAGCTCGTCGAACGGAATCGCCGGGTTGGGCACCTCGAAGTTGCGGCTCGGCGGCAGCTCCTGGTGGTGCAGGCTGAGCAGCGTCTTGAGCAGACCCACGATGCCTGCCGCGCCCTCCAGATGGCCGACGTTGGTCTTGGCCGAGCCGATCAGCAGCCGGTCCCAGGCCGGCCGGCCCGCGCCGAGCGCCGCGCCGAGCGCCGCCGCCTCGATCGGGTCGCCGACCGGAGTTCCGGTGCCGTGCGCCTCGACGTACTGCACGCTCCGGGGGTCGATGCCCGCCTGCTCGTACGCCGCCCGGATCACGCTCTCCTGGGCGGCCTGACTGGGCACGGTCAGCCCGGGCGTGGCCCCGTCGCTGTTGACCGCGCTGCCGCGGATCACGCCGTAGACACGGTCTCCGTCCGCGAGGGCCCGGTCCAGCGGTTTGAGGATCACGGCACCGCCGCCCTCGCCGGGCACAAAGCCGTTGGCCCTGGCGTCGAAGGCGTAACTCTCGCCGTCCGGGGAGAGACCGCCGAAGCGCTCCTCGGTGATCGTGTGCTCGGCGAGGATGTTCAGGTTCACTCCGGCGGCGATCGCCGTCTCGGCCTCGCCGGAGCGCAGGCTCTCGCAGGCGAGATGGACGGCGACGAGCGACGAGGACTGCGCGGTGTCCACGGTGAGGCTGGGCCCGCGCAGGTCGAGGTGGTACGAGACCCGGTTGGCGATGACGCCGCGGTTGAGGCCGGTCATGGTGTGCTGGGTGATCGCTTCGGCGCCGTGCTGGTAGAGCAGGCTCGTGTAGTCGTCCCGCAGGGTGCCGACGTACACGGCCGTACGGCTGCCGCGCAGCGCGGCGGGCACGATGCCCGCGTCCTCGAGCGCCTCCCAGGCGAGTTCGAGGACGAGCCGCTGCTGCGGGTCCATGGCGGCGGCTTCGCGCGGCGATACGCCGAAGAACCCGGCGTCGAATTCGCCGACGGCGTCGAGGAATCCGCCGCGTCGGCCGTCCGGCCCGTCGGTGACGACGCCCAGGCCGGCGCGCAGCAGCTCCCAGAAAGCCTGTGGACCGGACGCCTTCGGCAGTCGGCAGGACAACCCGACAACAGCGATTTCCTTCATGGCCGAGCGATTCCCTTCTTCGCCGACTCCTGGCCGACAACAACAGCCCAAGTAATTTCGGGAATGTGATCAACAGTCTGACTATGCCGACCCCAGCGGGCAGTAATGTGCCGGTAACTCCCTCTGGCCAGCACCTCGGTGAGTCGCCCATTGCCTGGCGATGAGCCCCCGGTGAAGAGAGTTCGGTTACCTTCGGGCCACGCTCAACCCTCCGGCCTGATACACCAGAGAAAGTGGGAGCAGCCTCGACATGGCCAGCACACTCGAAAACATCGATCTCGCCAGCGACCCGGAAGAGCACGGAAACCTCTATGTGCAGGCTTTCAATTCCGGTGACATCGCGACGCTCGACCGTATGTACACCGATGACGCGATCTCCGTCTGGGAACCCGGAAATCCGCTGTCCGGTCAGGCCCGCAAGGACGCGCTGCGGGAGTTCATCGCACTGAAGCCCAAAATGACCGCCACACTGCGCGAGAAGCATGTCACCGGGGACACCGCACTGCTGGTCGTCGACTGGACCATCGACGTGACCGACCCGGACGGCGAGCAGCAGTTGTCGGGCACCGGCCTCGACGTACTGCGCCGCGGCCGGGACGGCAAGTGGCGCTTCGCCGTCGACAACCCCTTCGGTGAGGCGGGCGCGCCCACCGCCTGACGCCCCCGCACACCGTGGGTGCGTTCCGGTCCCCCACTCGTGGCGCCGTCGCGGTGGCCATGGCGCGGCTGTCTCCGCGTCATGGCCACCGCTGCGTCATGTCCCGATGGTGTCGGCGCGCTTCCCCTTCCGCCCGACTCGTGTCCCCGTTCCGCCCAGCTCGTGTCCCTGCTCGTCTTCCCGCTCGTGTCCCGACCCACCGACCCCGCTGGAGTGCAGCCGTGATCTCATCGGTCTCTTCCGTGCCCCCTCTCAGCCCACAGGTGAAGGAGTTCCTCGACCGGCCCCATCTGCTCTACATAGGCGGCCGTTTCGTACCGGCCCATGACGGCCGGACGTTCACGACGTACGACCCATCGACCGGACAGCGCATCGGCGAGGTCGCCCACGCCGGTCCGGACGACATCACGGCCGCCGTCTCCGCGGCCCGTGCCGCCCTCGACGGGGCGTGGGGCGCCCTGCCCGCCCTGGTGCGCGGCAGGCTGCTGGCCAAGCTCGCCGATCTCATCGAGGAACACGCCGGAGAACTGGCCGAACTCGAAGCGCTCGACGGGGGCAAGCCCGTCTCCGTGAATGAGGTCATGGACATCCCGGCCGCGATCGAGCACTTCCGCTACTACAGCGGCTGGCCGACCAAGATCGAGGGCGAGACGATCCCGGTCCATATGCCGGACACCCTGTGCTACACCCGCAAGGAACCGGTGGGCGTATGCGGCCAGATCATCCCCTGGAACTACCCGTTGATGATGGCGGCCTGGAAGCTGGCGCCGGCGCTTGCGGCCGGCTGCACCGTCGTCCTCAAGCCCGCCGAGCAGACGCCGCTGTCGGCGCTGCGCCTCGCCGAGCTGATCGAGGAGGCCGGGTTCCCTCCTGGCACGGTCAACATCCTCACGGGTGGCGGTTCGACTGGAGCCGGAATCGTCGAACACCCCGGCACGGACAAGATCGCCTTCACCGGTTCCACCGCGGTGGGGCGTGAAATCGGCTCCCGTGCCGGTGCGCTGCTCAAGCGGGTCACGCTGGAACTGGGCGGAAAGAGCCCCAACATCGTCCTCGCGGACGCGGACGTCGAGGCCGCCGTCGCCGGCGCGTTCAACGGCATCTACTTCAACAGCGGGCAGAGCTGTATCGCCGCCTCCCGGCTGTATGTGCACCGGAGCGTGTTCGCAGAGGTGGTCGACCGGCTGGCCGACGCCGCCGCCAAGGCCGTGGTCGGTCCGGCATTGGACCGCTCCACCCAGTTCGGCCCGCTGGTGTCGGCCGGGCAGTTCCACCGGGTGCGCGGCTATCTGGAGGACGGCGTCGGATCCGGGGCCACCCTGTTCGCGGGCGAGGTTCCCGCACCGGAGCCCGAGGGCGGCTTCTATGTCCGGCCCGCCCTGTTCACCGATGTCACCTCCGACATGCGGATCTGCCGTGAGGAGATTTTCGGTCCGGTGCTGGTGGCCGCTCCGTTCGACGAGACGGAGGAGGCGCTGGAGTACGCCAATGACACCCCGTACGGGCTGGCGGCTGGCGTGTGGACCAGGAGCCTTGGTCATGCGCACACCTTCGCCGCACAGCTGCGCGCAGGGATGGTCTACCTCAACTCGTGGGCCTCAGGAGACCCCGCTGCCCCGTTCGGCGGCGTCAAGGCGTCGGGAATCGGACGGGAGATGGGGCGTACGAACCTGGACGCCTATCTGGAGACCAAGACCGTGTGGACGTCCCTGACGACGTGACGTCCGCGGCGCGACTCAAGGCGTCCCGACACAGCATCAAGGGGGGCGTCCCCCGGCGGATTCCGCCGGGGGACGCCCCCCTTGATGCTGTCTTGGTTCTGCAGGCCGCGGGCCGGTGCGCTCAGACCGCCGCCTTCGCCGTCAGATGGACCGGAAGCGACAGATGACCGTTGGAGATGAACGACTCCTGCCGCGCCAGGCGTTCCGCGGGCTCGGCAAGACTCAGCTCAGGGAAGCGGGAGAACAGCGCCGGCAGCGCGATCTGCGCCTCGAGACGGGCGAGCGGCGCGCCGAGGCAGTAATGCACACCGTGCCCGAAGGCGAGGTGGTCGCCGCGTGTTGCCCGGGTGATGTCGAAGCGGTCGGCGGTGTCACCGTGCACCTTCGGATCACGCCCGGCGCCGGCAAAGGAGATGAGGATCGGCTCGCCCTTGGCGATCGTCACCTCGTCCAGCTCGATGTCCTCGACCGCGTAGCGCAGTGGCATGCTCCCCAGTGGGGACTCCCAGCGCAGCGTCTCGTCGATCACCGCGTCCCAGGTGACCTCCCCTGCGCGTACGAGTTCGAGCTGGCTCGGGTGGGTGAGCAGCGCGGAGACGGCGTGGTCGAGGAGGTTGACGGTGGTCTCGTGACCCGCCGTGTACATCAGGAAGAGCGTGTCGATCAGCTCCCGCTCCGTCAGCCCCACTCCGCCCTCGTCGCGTACGGTGACCAGGCCGCTGGACAGGTCGTCGCCGGGCGTCTCGCGCTTGTACGCAAGGAAGCCGGACGCAAGCCCGTACAGGTTCTGCTCGGTGGCCCTGGCCTCCTCCTCCGTCGCCGATGTGTCGAAGATGGCATGCATCATCCGGAGCATCTCCGCGCGCATGTCCTCGGGTACTCCGAGCAGTTCGGAGATCACCTGGGTGGGCAGCGGATGGGCGAACTCCTCTCGCAGGTCGACCGGTCGGTCCTGCGGCGCGGCAGCGATGCCGTCCAGGAGCTCGGCGGTGATGGCCTCGATGCGCGGGCGCAGAGTGGCGGTCCGCCGGGCCGTGAACGCCTTGGCCACCAGCTTGCGCAGCCGGGCGTGTTCCGGACCGTATGCCGTGATCATGTTCCGGTCCTGCACCCAGATGGCCAGCGGCCAGGAACGGGCCAGCTCTCCCTCGCCGTTCTCCCAGGCGGGCCAGTGCTGATAGGCGTCCCGGGACACGCGGGGGTCGGTCAGCAGACGCTTGATCAGCGCATAGTCGGTGATGGACCAGGCCCGCACCGAGCCGGGCAGCTCGACCAGCGTCGCCGACCCGCTCTCCCGTATCCGGGCGGCCTCCCCGTGGATGTCGCGGCCCGTGGGATCTATGGCGTACGGGCAGGACTGGTTACTCATCGGACGTCTCCCATGTGTCGGCGAGCCAAGTACCTCGGATGCTCTCTGGGGACCGCCAGCATAAGGAGGAGCGTGTAACTGGGCGCTCACAGCACGGTCTTCGCATTCACCCACTGACTTCCAGGTAAGTACTGACTTTGATGTGCGTACTTGTGAGCGGCGGATTCGATAAGTGACGCTGGTGAAACGACCGAAAAAGCCAGTGTCGGCAGCGCGCTGCGGTCGCGAGGGCAAGAGAGGATTTCATGAGCAAGTACGCAGGCAAGAAGGCCGTCATTACCGGTGGAACCATCGGCATGGGTTTCGCCACCGCCAAAGCGCTGGTGGAGGGGGGCGGCGAGGTTCTGGTCACGGGACGTAACGAGAAGAACCTCGAGACCGCACAGGGCGCGCTCGGCACCCTGGCGCACGCCGTACGCTCCGACACCGCGAGCCTGGCCGACATCGAAGCGCTGGGCGGGATCGTCGAGGAGAAGCTCGGTCAGATCGACTTCCTCTTCATCAACGCCGGCTTCGCCCAGCTCGGCCCGTTCGGTCTGGTGAGCGAGGAGCTCTACGACCAGACCTTCAACGTCAACGCCAAGGGCGCCTTCTTCACGGCGCAGCGGCTGGCCCCGCTCATCAAGGACGGCGGCTCGATCGTCTTCACGACGTCCATCGCCAATGACTCGGGCAACCCCGGCATGGGTGTCTACTCGGGTGCCAAGGCCGCGGTCCGGTCGTTCACCAAGGTGATCGCCGCTGAGCTGCTGCCGCGCAACATCCGGGTGAACGCCGTGAGCCCCGGCTTCATCTCCACCCCCACCGGCGGTATCACCGGCGCCTCGGACGAAATGCTGGCCGCGTTCGAGCAGCTCGGTGACCAGATCACACCGATGCGCCGGCACGGCTCGGCCGACGAGGTTGCCGAGGCGGTGCTGTTCCTCGCCTTCGACGCCACCTTCACCACCGGCGAGGAGCTCAACATCGACGGCGGTCTCGGCCAGCGGATCAACCGGCCCCAGGGCCAGTAGCCGCGGGCGCCGCTCGCACGCACCGATCAGGGCGGTGCTTCCGGACATCACTCCGGGAGCACCGCCTTGGTGTTTACCCAGTGCGACCGCCCGTCTCCGTACCCATCGGCAGGTAATCCGTCCCCTCGCTCTGCAAGGGGACGAGGAGTTACCACGCCATGACTGGATTCGGCCATCTCTCTGCCAGGCTGCCGCTGTCCCCCGGTGGTCAATGACAAGGAGACGGAATGGCCAAGAACGAGACCGATGTCGCTGCCGTGCTCGAAGCCGTACGCGATATCGTCCCCAAACTCCGGGAGAACGGACTCGAGGCCGAGAACCTGCGCTGGCTGCCCGACGAGAACATTGAACTCCTGGAAAAGGCTGGGGTATTCCGCCTCGCCACGCCGCGCCACTTCGGCGGTCTTGAGTTCTCCCTGGCCGACCAGGCCAAGGTGTTCGCCGAAATAGCCAGGGGCTGCCCCTCGACCGCCTGGATCGCCAGCGTCTGGGTGTCCAGCGTGTGGATGGTCACACTCTTCCCCGAGGCGCTGCAGAAGGACGTCTTCGCCCGGAGCTCGGTGCGCATCTCCGGCGGCTTCACCCCCTCCGGGGTGCTCAAGCCGACCGAGGGCGGCTACGTTCTCAACGGCGCCTGGAAGTTCAACTCCGGTGCGCGCGGCGCCCATTGGAACGTCGCGTCGTCGGTCATCGAGGGCCCCGACGGTTCGTACGAGGAGGCCATCGCCCTGGTGCCGATGTCGGACTTCACGCTGGAGGACGACTGGCACACCTCGTCCGTCTCCGCCACCGGCAGCTCCACCTCCATCGCCACCGACGTGTTCGTGCCGGAGCACCGTGTCGTTCCCACCGACCCCGCGGCGTTCGAGGCCGCCCTGCCGGCCGACTACGAGCCGACCGGCCGTGAGTACGGGCTCTACAGCTATGTCATCGCCCAGGGTGTGGCTGTGCTCGTGGGCATCGCGCGCGGCGCCTATGAGCTGTTCCTGGAGCGGCTCCCCGGCCGGGGCATCACCTACACCTCCTGGACGGACCAGACACAGCACCCGCTGACCCAGATTCAGGTCGCCACCGCGGAGAGCAAGATCGCGGCTGCCGAGGCGCTGATGGATCGCACCTATGCGACCCTCCAGCACCGCGCCGACGCCGGCGAGCAGCCCAGCCTCGGGGAAAAGGCTGCCGTGCGCGGGCACGGCGCCTACGCGGTGCAGCTGGCCAAGGAGGCTGTCGAGATCCTGTTCAACGCCAGCGGAGCCACCGCCATCCAGCGCAGCGTCCCGATTCAGCGCTTCCACCGCGACATCCAAGGGCTCGCGCTGCACGGAATGATCCTTCTCAACCCCAGCCTCGAGGTCCATGGGCGCGTGCTGCTCGGCCTCGATCCGGACACCCCCCTGCTGTAGCCAACGCCCACGCCGCGTGCGTACGGCACAGGATGAATCGTCAAAGGAAGCATCGTGACAAAAGACAGACGGCTGCCCCAGCACAGCGCTCCGGGAAAGTTGTCGCGCCGTAACGTCCTCAAGGCGGGCGCGCTCTCCACAGTGGCCGCTTCAATCGCCCTGCCGAGCGCATTGGCAGCCGGGGACGGGGCGGCGCCACACTACGACGCCATCGTCATAGGCGCCGGCTTCGCCGGGGTCACCGCCGCGCGCGAGCTGCGGGCCAAGGGGCTGCGGACCCTGGTCCTGGAGGCGCGCAACCGTATCGGCGGCCGCATCTGGACCGATACCTTCGTCGGCCAGCCGATCGAGTTCGGCGCCCAGTGGGTCGGCTCGTCGCAGCCCCTCGTCAATGCGGAGCTTCAGCGCTACGGCATCGCAAAGACCTCGGGCCAGCCCCCGACCCGGGCGATCATGCCCACCCCCACCGGTCCCAAGCCGTTCTCGCCACTCGAAGTCGACGAGAAGCAGAGCGAGTTGCTGCAAAAGCTCTTCGAGGGGTCCAGGGAGTACTTCCCCCGCCCCACCGAGCCGCTGTACGCCCGGGATCGGGTGGCCCAGATCGACGGTCTGTCACTGCGCGACCGGCTCAACCAGCTCAAGTTGTCGCCGCAGGACGAGAGCTGGATCAATGGGACCACCTCCGGGCAGTCCGGTGGTTCCAGTTCGTACGGCGGGCTGACGGCCCTGACCCAGTGGTGGGCGCTGTGCGGCCACAACATCGACGGCTGGTACGGGGCCATGGCGTACCGGATCGGGACGGGCATGTCCGGTCTGCTCAAGGCCATGCTCGACGACGCGGCCGTCGAACTGCGTCTCAGCTCCCCTGTCGCCTCGGTCGCCGACGACGGGAAGCAGGTGACTGTCACCACCAAGTCGGGGGCGAAGTTCACGGCGAAAACCACCGTCGTGGCGGTGCCGGTGAACGTATGGAAGAACATCACGTTCCGGCCGGGGCTGCCCGCGGCTCACACCGCCGCCACCACCCAGGGGGTCGGCGTACCGAACAGCCGGAAGCTGTGGATGCATGTCAGCGGCCTCACCGACCGCGTGGTGGTGCACGGCGCGGAGGGGGACACGTTCACCACGGTGCTCTCCCAGGGCCAGGTCCCGGGCGGACAGCTCATGCTCGCGTTCAACAGCCTTCCGGCGCTGGATGTCACCAGCCGTACGGCGGTGCAGAGCGCATTGCGCAAGGTGCTGCCCGAGGCATCGGTCATCGAGGTCAAGGCCCAGGACTGGGGCCGGGACAAGTACTCGCTCGGCGGGTGGGCGATGCGCCGGCCCAACCAGCTCACCACGCAGTTCCCCGCGATCCAGCAGCCCTCCGGCAGACTCGCGTTCGCCAGCGGCGACATTGCCAGTGGCTGGAACGGGTTCGTGGAGGGCGCGATCGAGTCGGGGCAGCGCGCGGCGCAGCAGGCGATCGCGGCCTCGGGCAGCGCCCGCGGTCTCGCCACGGCGGCCTGACCGACAGCAGGACAAGGCCCCTGTGGCCGGGTGGGATCACCCGGCCACAGGGGCCTTGTGCACGACGTGGACCAGGATACGAACGGGGGCGGTCTTGTCGCATCGGGTGGCGTTCAACCCCTTGAGGCAGTGGTGCGGCATCACCCGACCGTGATCCACCACCGGAGATGATTCGACGGCGAGACCTGGAGGCGAGACCTGGAGGGGCTCCGCCGCTTGGAGGAGACGGGGTGGCAGGTAGGCAGCGCGCTCGAGGGCTTTCGCCCGGCACACCGAGAGCGCGCACCGGGCGCCGCACGGCCGCTCTTCGGGCGACGAAGCGAGTTGCACACCTAGGGGGCGACGCGACGGAACTTTCCGTCGAAGAACAGCAGGCCCTCCTGACCTGCCCCCCGGGTCGAGCCAAGCACCGTTCCTATGAAGATCGAGTGGTCTCCCGAGTCGTACGACTCGCTGAGCTCGCACTCCAGCCAGGCCATTGCTCCCGAGAGCAGCGGCGCCCCCGTGTGCTGCCCGGGACGCCAGTCGACCGTGTTGAACTGGTCGGGTCCCAGGGGGCGTTCCTTGTCCGCGAAGTACCGCGCCAAGGGCTCCTGGTCGGCGCCCATGATGGACACCGCGAAGCGCCGCTCGGACGAGACCGCCCGGTGCATCACGGCGCTGTGGGACACACAGCAAAGCAGCAGTGGCGGCTCCAGGGATACCGAACTGAACGCGTTGGCCGTCATGCCATGGATGTGCTCACCGCCGACGGTGAGCACGATGACACCGGTCGCGAACTGGGACATCACCTCGCGCATCGACGCGGGCGCAAGGGTTGGCGTCATTCGCCCGTTGCTGGACATGCCGCAAACGTATCCGCGCCCGACATCCCCATGCCCACCGCGAGGTCACGCATCGCTAACCGGACGAGTTCCAGGCACACTTACCGCTTCATGACCGGACACTGGGAAGCGAATTCGCCGCGCGCCCGTATGGTCGGCCCATGTCCTCACAAACTTCTGAACTCGAACTCGCCGATCCGATGATGCTCCAGTGGCTGTCCATGCTCGGCGTCGACGTCGAGTACGTACAGGGCGAGGGAAACACGCTCCACTTCCTCGACGACAAGGGCGAGCGGATATCCGTCCTCGACTACGCGGGAGGCTATGGCGCGCTCATTCTCGGGCACAACCACCCCGAAATCGTCGCGGCCGCCAAGGACTTCCTGGACGCCGGCACGCCGGTCCTCGCACAGGCTTCCCGGCAGCCCGCGGCAAGCAATGTCGCCACCACGCTCAACACCATCCTGCATCGCGAATTCGGCGTCGACGAGCCCTATTTCGCGGTGTTCTCCAACAGCGGCGCCGAGTCCGTCGAGGTCGCGCTCAAGCACGCCGAATTCGACCGGATGCTGAAGATCCAGGCGCTCGGCCAGGAGATCGCCACGCACATCGACGCCGCCCGTACCGCGGTCCAGGACGGCGGCGCCAAGGTGACGGAGGCGGCGTACGACCTGCTGGGGATCGGCGCGGCCGACCGCTCGGGCGGTACCTCCGGCTTCGAACGGCTGGTGGCCGGGATTCAGCGTCAGAATGCGGAGCGCACGAGCAGGCCCCCGCTGTTCCTCACCCTGGAAGGCTCGTTCCACGGCAAGCTGGTCGGCAGTGTTCAGCTGACGCACAATGCCTCGTTCCGCACGCCGTTCTCGGCCATGGCTCCGCAGGCCAGGTTCATCCCCTTCGACCAGCCGGAAGCCCTCGGCAAGGTCTTCGACGAGGAGCGCGGCACCGTATTCGACGTCGTGGTCGAGGGCAGCGAGGTCACTGTCGTCGAGCGGGACTTCCCGGTCTTCGGCGCATTCGTCTTCGAGGTGATCCAGGGTGAGGGCGGCATCAAGGTGGTCACCGAGGAGCTCGCCGCCGAAATTCAGCGGGCCTGCACGGCGGCCGACTGCCCGATCGTGATCGACGAGATCCAGAGCGGCATGGGCCGCACCGGTGCCTTCTTCGCCAGCTCGCTCATCGGTCTGCGGGCGGACTACTACACCCTGGCCAAGAGCCTGGGCGGCGGGATCGCCAAGACGGCGGTGACCCTGATCAGCGGCAGCCGCTACCGGCACGAATTCGAGCTGGTGCACAGCTCGACCTTCGCGAAGGACACGTTCTCGTCCACGCTAGCCCTGAAGGTGCTTCAGCTGCTGGAGGCCGAGGACGGCCGGGCGTACCGGCTGGCGCGGGACTGGGGGGACCGGCTGACGGCGCTGTTCCTGGCGCTGCGCGAGGAGTTCCCCGATGTGGTCAAGGACGTACGGGGCAAGGGGCTGATGCTCGGACTGGAATTCCACGACCAGTCTGCATCGAGCGTCGCCGGAATCCGTGACGCCGCCCTCACCGACACCTTCGGCTATGTCGTCTCCGGCTATCTCTTCCGCGCGCACCGGATCCGGACCTTCCCGACCGCCAGCGCCGTGAATACTTTGCGCTTCGAGCCGTCGGTGCTGCTGACCGACGCCGAGGTGAAGCGGCTGGAAGTCGCGCTGCGAGAGCTGTGCGTGGTCCTGCGGGACCAGAACGAGCAGCGGTTCTTCGGCTCGTGACGGGAGGTCGGATCATGCGCGGTGAATGGTTCCGGCGGTACGGCACGGCCGAGGCCGGGGCGCAGCGGCTGTACTGCTTCCCGCACGCCGGCGGCGCGGCGAGCGCGTACATCCCGTTGTCGCGGGCGCTGTTGCCGTCCGTGGAGGCGCTGTCGGTGCAGTACCCCGGGCGGCAGGACCGCCGCCTGGAGCCGGGCATCGAGGACATCGGCGTCCTGGCGGATCTGCTCGCGGAGCAAGTAGGGCGGGAGTCCGCGGGGCGGCCGTACGCCTTTTTCGGCCACAGCATGGGCGCGATCGTCGCCTATGAGACGGCGCGCCGGCTGGAGAAGCAGTCGATTCCCGGCCCCGTACACCTGTTTGTGTCAGGGCGCAGCACACCGTCCACGGGCCCTCGCACCAGCGACCGGCTGCACGGCGACGCGGAGCTGCGCGCCGAGATCCGAAGGCTCGGCGGCACGGGCAGCAGGGTGCTCGACGACCCGGAGCTGATGGAGATGGTGATGCCCGCGCTGCGCGCCGACTACCGGGCGCTTGCGGGCTACGCGTGGGAGCCGGGGTGGCCGCTGAGTTGTCCGCTGACCGTGCTGGTCGGCGACGCGGACCCGGTCGTCACCGTCGAGGAGGCCGCGGCCTGGGGCAAGTTCTCCACCGAATCGACCGAGCTGCGCGTTTTCACCGGCGGTCACTTCTACCTGGACGACCGCATGGGTGAGGTCGCCTCCGTCATCTCGGGCCGTCTTGGTGCCGGAGCGCGAGACGAGTCGGCCGCCTGAATGCAGTCGGCGCGCCGTCCGGCGAACGACCGCTTCACGCCAAATAGGCGGTGACCAGCTACCGCTCGCACACGAATCGCGGCGCCGCGTTACCCTGGGGACGCTCATTTTTACCTAAGGTCCAGTAACTGCAGGGAAGTTGGCGGGGGTGTGCGTGCATGACTGTGAGGGCGAGACCACGCGAATGTGGCCTGGACGCTGCAATGGAGGTCATCAGCGGTAAGTGGAAAGTTCTCATTCTCTGGGCTCTCCACCAACAGCACCGCCGCTTCGGTGAATTGCGGCGGCATGTCCCCGGAGTCAGCGAGAAGGTGTTGATCCAGCAGTTGCGGGAGCTGGAGGCGGATGGAATCGTCCTGCGCGAGATGTACGACGAGGCGCCGTTGCGGGTCGAGTACTCCCTCAGACCACGAGGTGAAGCCCTCTTCGAAGCACTGAGGCCACTCGGGGCATGGGGCCGCAAGCACCTGGTCCGAGTCGACGTCCCGGATGAGATTCCGGTGGAAGTCCCGGTCGAGGTCCAGGTCTGACGAGTCCGTCGGGCGACTCGGACCAGGTGGTTGATGCCTTGCCCTGCCGTGCTGCGGTGTTCTACATCCGTCCGGATCCGGACAGCAGGGGCTCTGCGACAGTCAGACAGGCGTTGCCTTGGCTCCCGAACAGGCGCCTGGGGGCGCCCATGCTCAGGAGTGTTCGGATATAGCGGCGGCGTTCGTCCGGCCGGTCGCCCGCAGTGGCGTAAAGCCGCCTGTGGAACCAGCGGGCCGACCCCTTGCGCTCGCTCAGCGCGGGTGAGAGAAGGAAGTCGACCAGCTGGTCCACAGCGGCGTCCGAGAGTGCTTCCAAAGTGATCGTGGTGAAGTGCCGTTTTCCGCCGCCCCACTCCGGCCGGCGCCCCAGCAGCTCCGGGCGGGCCGAGGCCACCACGAAGAGGGGCACCCCCGAGAAGTCGGCCATCCCGTCGACGAAGTCCAGCAGGTCGTCGTCGGCCGAGTGGAGATCGTCGACGATGAGAACAAGCGGACGGTCAAGGGCCGTCCGCTCCAGGAACTGACGCCATGCGGCCAGCTCCGTCGCCGAGTCCCTCAGCAGGAACGGACCGGCCTCGGGGTCGACGAACGGGGCCAGGCAGGCCATCAGCCGGCCCACCCGCTCCTCGTCGTCGACCAGGCGGTGGATGGTGGCGGTGAGCTTGTCCATCGCGAGCTGCGGAGAGTCACCCGGCTGGATCGCACAGAGGGCATTGACCAGCTCGCGCTGAACGGCGTGAACGGTACTCATCCTTGCCCCGCGCGACCCGTCGGGCGGCACGTAGGGGCCTCCGGCGGCCGGACTCGGCACCCGGAATCGGGCCAGATACGACCGGTCGGAGTTCTGCCGCTCGAACTCGTCCAGGAATCGCGTCTTGCCAGTCCCTGCATCCCCGAGGACGGTGACGAGATGCGAGGTGGACCGGTGCCGGCTGCGCTCGGCCAGACCCTGCAGCAGTTCCAGTTCGAACTCCCGGTCCACGGTGGGCATGGAGTCCTGTCGCATGGGGTCGCGGCAGATTCCTTGGACCGTCCACTCGCCAACGTTGTCACTTCTGTTGTACTCGAGCGTGGACTCGGTGGCCCGGCGGGTGTCGTCGCAGACCCGTATCTCGCTCGCGTCGGCGTGGGACAGCAGGGCGTGGCCCCTGTCGAGCAGGGCTCCTGTGATCGACAGCGGGCTCCCGCCGTCGGGCTGATAGCGCACCAGTGCCTCCCCCGTGACGACGGCCGCATGGAAGGACAACCCCCCTGACAGGGACGGGGGGCGAGTGGTGGGGGCTGCCCCGGAGAGCAGCTCGTCACCAATGGTCAGCGCGGCCAGCACTGCGCGCTCGGCAGCGTCCTCGCACTCCCCGTGGGCACCGAAGAGCGCCATCGAGACGGAGCCGATGGTCGCGCTGACGGTTCCGTCGAAGTGCTCGATGTTCTCCTTGATCCGGTGGGACACGTCCTCGAGTATCTCGTCAATGCGCAGAGCGTCGATGTGGGCGAGCTCCGGGCCGAGTTGCGTGCGGACGAGCAGCGCGCTGACGGACTTGCGCGCAGTGCGGGGTTCGGTGCGTCGCTCGCCGCCAAAGGCCCGAGTCGCCGCGTCGGGCGTACCGCCCGTGTTCCCGTGGCGGGGGCCTTCGTGAGCAGGCGCCGGCAACTCGTTGTGCATGGCGGCGGCTTGGGGCGGGTGGGACATGTCGGCCGACTCATGGGCACGGGCGACGGGGACGGCGGTCGTCTCATCGATGACGGCCAGGCCATGTGCGACCTCACATGAGGCAGTCAGTTCGCGCGGCCTGGCGTCCTGGCGAGGCGCTTCGTGCAGGGCGGCCGCCTCGTGCGTCACCGCGGCTTCCGCGGCGGTGCGCGTCGTGGGCGGCCGGGCAGTCCCGTGGGCAGCGGTCGGTTCTTGCGCCCCGACCGGTGAGTCCACCGCGGCGACCGGGCTCAGGACCACCGCCCCCAGCCCGGCGGGTTCACCATGGACGGCTCCCCTGGGCGGCATCAGCGACGGATCGTGCGCCAGTATCGCCTGCTGCAACAGTTGTAGTTCCCGGCCGGGTTCCAGGCCGAGTTCCTCCACCAGCGCCGTACGCACCCTGCTGTAGACACTGAGCGCGTCCGCCTGGCGACCACTGCGGTAGAGCGCCAGCATGAGCTGCCCCGAGGAACGCTCCCGCAGGGCCATGCTCTCGACCATGGCCTCCAGTTCGCTGAGCACCGCAAGATGGCGCCCACAGGCCAGCTCCGCGTCGAAGTAGTCCTCCATCGCGTCCCACTGCGCGTTCTGCGCGGCTGACAGCTCCGGCCAGTTGATACCCGCCTCGACGAGATCCGCCAGAACCGGGCCGCGCCACAGGGCAAGGGCGCCCCGGAGGATCTGCGCGGCCTGCTCGGGCTCGCCGGCCGCGAGTTCTTCCCGTCCGGCGTCCATCTGGCGCTGGAAGCGGAACAGATCGATGTCATTGAGGTCGACGCTCAGTTTGTATCCAGGCGCCTGGGTCACCAGAGCGGCGTCCGGCGATTCCCCCCTGGTGAGTACGCGCCGTAAGCCCCACACGGCGTTCTGCAGAATTTTCCTCGCGGAAATAGGGGCGTCATCAACAGACCATAAAGCGTTAAGCAGTTGGCTGGTTGCCACCACTCGATTGGCCTGCAACAACAGATAGCCGAGAGTCGCTCTCTGCTTGGTACCGCCGAGCGCCAACGAGCAGCGGTCGTCGAACACTTCCATTGGCCCCAAGATCTGAAATTGCACAACTTCCCCCTAGTGCGGTACAGAATCATGCAAACCATAACGCTTGGCCTGAAATGGGTAGAAGCAGATGAGATGTCGGACATGACGCAATTAAGGGCGACGTAAACGAGATAGTGGCTAGTGAGCGATGGATGGATCGGCCCCCTGACTTCCTCGCTCCCCACAACCTCCCCCATCGCCCCCACGCGTCGGCACCATTCCCGACCGACCCTTAGCAGGGGCCCGACTTCAGGGTAAGTACTAACTTTGAGGAAAGCAATTAACTTCGGGTGTGGCTGGGGCCGGCGCTGGACACCTCGGCACACATGGCCGAAACTCGCCCGGCGACGCTGCCGGGAGGCCACGCCCATCAACAGGTAACCCCTGACTCACCATTGCTCCGCAGAATGCCAGGTTACCGGTCCGTGACCGGAGCGCGTACGGCCTCTGCAATGCTTTTCGAAGCCTTTATACGGCTAGCGATCGACGATCACTGGAGAGTTGGGAGCAGCTTCCGCATGAGCGATGGACCCGGTTTCGACATACCCGAAGACCCCCACCAGCAGAATGAGCTCTTCGTCCGCATTTTTAATGAGGGCGACGGCGCACTGTACGACTCGATGTACACCGGCGACGCGATCTCCAACATCTCCGGCGCCCCTCTCACCGGAGCCGAGCGTACACAGTTCTTCAAGGATTTTCTGGCCATGGGCCCGAAGATCAATTCCAAGGTGCTGCAGACCTACACGACCGGCGACACCTCGCTGCTCATCGTGGACTACAGCCTCGACATCCCCAGCCCGGACGGCGAGGTCACGAATGTGCACGGGACCTGCACCGACGTTCTGGTCCGGGACGAAAAGGGAGAGTGGCGACTGGCCATCGACCGTCCGGTAGCGGACGTTCACGCGGCATAACACGCCGTCACGGCACGCCGCTCGACGCATTCACCCCCTTTGGGCCTCTGCATCGGAGCCCCTGTATCGGCATGAAATCCCGCCGATACAGGGGCTTCCTGCCTTCTCGGCCGACTTCACGATTCCCGGCGCACTCTCAGAACGAGCGGTTACCGCGCCGTGACTGAGATCTGAAGGGCAGAAACGGATTGCCGGGTAGGGTCGCTTCAGCAGCTTGAAATCCAGTACCGCATTGCTGTTGCACCGTATATTCCACGGAAAGGGCGTGCCCATGGATCACATATCCGAGGCCGTGCCGGCGAGCACGGCCGATGCAGGCGATTTCCCACTCCCCATGGTGCCGAGCAACGCCGAAATCCTGAGAGCCGTCCTCTCCCTCTCCTTGGCCGCGACGACGGTCCTGCCCACGGCGAGTTCCCATCCCGGCAAGGAGAAGTGAGAGATGACCACCACCGCACCCGACCGCCTCGTGGCCGAGATTCGTACCCTTCCCGACGCCTTGCGGCTGCGCAGCGAGAAGCAGCCCGACGAGACCGCCTATGTCTTTCTGCGTAATGGCGAGGAACCCGAAGATTCCCTCACCTACCGGGAACTCGACGACGACGCGTGCGCCCGGGCCGCCGCGCTCGAAACGGCCGGGCTGACCGGAAAGAGCGCGATTCTGCTCTACCCGTCGGGCCTTGAGTTCATCCGCACCCTGATCGGCTGCATGTACGCGGGAGTGGCCGGCGCCCCCGTCCAGGTCCCGCGCCGTCGCCAGGGCGTCGAACGGCTGCGCCGCATCGCCGACGACGCCGGCACCTCCACGGTGTTGACCACGGCGGAGGTCAAGCGCGATCTGGAAGAGCGGTTCGGCGATCTGCCGGAACTCGCCGGACTGACGCTCCTCAACACCGAGGCGCTCGCACCGCCGTCGTCCGACGCCCCCGCCTCGTACGCACTCCCGGTCTCGGACCCCGACGGCATCGCGCTGCTCCAGTACACCTCCGGGTCCACCGGAGACCCGAAGGGCGTGATGGTGACCCACGCCAACTTCCTGAGCAATGTGGTGGAGACGGACGAGTTGTGGCCCTGCGAGCCGCAGGGGACGTTCGTCTCCTGGCTGCCGCTCTTCCACGACATGGGGATGTTGTTCGGCGTGGTGCTCCCCCTCTGGGCAGGGGCGCCTTCGTACCTCATGGCGCCCGATGCCTTCATCCGCCGGCCCGCACGCTGGCTGGAGGCGATCTCCCGGTTCCGCGGCACCCACGCGGCGGCACCCAGCTTCGCCTATGAACTCTGTGTCCGAGCCGCCGATGAGGGCAGGACCGCGGACGTGGGCGACCTCTCCAGTTGGCGGGTCGCCGCCAATGGCGCCGAGCCCGTTCGCTGGGGGACCATCCGCGCGTTCGATGAGGCATTCGCCCCCTATGGCTTCAACTCCCGTGCCATGGCCCCGGGTTACGGACTCGCCGAGAACACGCTGAAGGCCACCGGGAGCCCCCAGGACCGCAAGCCCTCGGCACTGTGGCTGTCCGCCCGGGCCCTGGGCGAGAACCGGATCGAGATCGTCGGCGAAGCAGCCGAGGGAGCGACACCCATGGTCAGCAGCGGTGTCCCGGTCCTCGGCACCCAGGTGTGCACGGTGGATCCGGTCACCCTGGAGCTCTGCCCGTCGAGCCGGGTCGGGGAGATCTGGATCAGCGGGCCGTGCGTGGCCGCCGGGTATCTGGGCAGGCCCGAGCTGAGCGAGGAGACGTTCCGTGCCCGCCTGCGCGGCACGCCCCGGACCGCGGAACAGACCTATCTGCGCAGCGGTGACCTCGGATTCCTGCACAACGGCGAGCTCTATGTCACCGGGCGCCTCAAGGACGTCGTGATCCGCAAGGGCCGCAACTACTACCCGCAGGACATCGAGTTGACGGCCGAGTCGGCGGTGCCCGGTCTGCACCCCAACTGCGCCGCCGCGTTCTCCGTCGACGACGGCACCGAGGAGCGGCTCGTGGTGGTGGTCGAGGCGGACGGCCGGGTCCTTCGGACCCCCGGCGAGCAGAAGCTGCGCGAGCGCATACGCGACGCAATCCGTGAGAGCCACCGGCTGGAGGCCGAGGACATCCTCGTCGTACGCCGTGGCGCGCTCTCCAAGACCTCCAGCGGCAAGGTGCAGCGCCGAGCCTGCCGACGGCGGTACGAGGACGGCTCGTTGGACGCCTTCGTGGTGGCCCCGGCCGGGTCCGCGCAGGTGTCGCGATGACGGCGAAGGTGTTGCGCACCGCGCGGGGCCCGGCGGGCTCCCGCATCCTCGGCATCGGTGTCTACCGGCCGGCCAGGGTGGTGGACAACGACGAGGTGTGTGCCCGTATCGACTCCTCCGACGCATGGATACGTCGGCGGTCCGGGATCGTCAGCCGGCGCTTCGCCGGGGACGAGGAGACAGTCGTCACCATGGCCGCGGAAGCAGCCGTGAAGGCGCTGGCCCACTCGGGCATCGACCCGGCAGATGTGGGCATGGTGCTGCTGGCATCGATGTCCCATCTCGAGCAGGCCCCCACGGCCGCGCCCCGGGTCGCCCATCTGATCGGCTCGCATGCCGCCGCGGCCACCGACATCGGCGCCGCCTGCGCCGGATTCTGCTACGCCCTGGCGCTGGCCGACTCCCTCGTGCGGTCCGGTTCGGTCGGCCACGTCCTGGTCATCGGCGCGGAGAAGATGAGCGACATCATCGACCCCGAGGACCGGGGAACGGCGTTCATCTTCGGCGACGGAGCGGGCGCGGCAGTCGTGGGCCCCGCCGAGACAGCCGGCATCGGCCCTGTCGTCTGGGGCGCCGACGGGCAGCGGCACGGACTGATCGCACATGACCGGAGTTGGCTGGACACACGTGAGCGGACCGGGCCCTGGCCCGTTCTGCGCATGGCCGGGCCCGAGGTGTTCCGCTGGGCGACCCGGCAGGTACCGGAGACCGCCCGGCAGGCGCTGGACGCGGCCGGTCTGGAGAGCTCCGACCTGGCGGCGTTCATCCCCCACCAGGCCAACGCGCGGATCGTGGACTCGGCGGCCAAGGCGCTCGATCTCGCCCCGCACACCGCCGTGGCCAGAGACATCGTCGAGTCCGGCAACACCTCGGCCGCCTCGATCCCGCTCGCCATCGACAGCCTGTTGTCACAGGGCGCCGTGGCGTCCGGCGGCCATGCGCTCCTCGTCGGCTTCGGTGCCGGCCTGGTGCACGCGGCCCAGGTGGTGACCCTGCCATGACACATTCCGAAGAATCCGCGAACACAGCACGTACGGGAGAGGCAATGCCGGGCGACGACGGCGGTACGACACAGGAGCGGATCGCCGAACTGGCGCGGCGCCGGGCCATTGTTGCCGAGCCCTACGACGCCGGAGCGGCCGAGCGCCAGCGCGCCAAGGGGAAGCTGACCGCCCGCGAACGGGTCGAAGCCCTGCTGGACCCGGGGTCCTTCGTCGAACTGGACGCGCTGGCCCGGCACCGCAGTCACAACTTCGGCATGGAGCGGGAGCGTCCGCTCGGCGACGGCGTGATCACCGGGTACGGCACCGTCGACGGCCGCCAAGTCTGCCTCTTCGCCCAGGACTTCACCGTCTTCGGCGGCTCCCTGGGCGAGGTGAACGGCGAGAAGATCGTCAAAGTGCTGGACTTCGCCATCCGCACCGGCACCCCCATCATCGGCATCAATGACTCCGGCGGCGCGCGCATCCAGGAGGGTGTGGTCTCGCTCGCCCTCTACGCAGAGCTGGTCAAGCGGCATGTGGAGGCGTCGGGAGTGGTTCCGCAGATCTCCCTTATGACCGGACCGTGCGCCGGAGGAGCCGTCTACGCCCCGGCGATCACCGACTTCGTGGTCATGGTCGACGGCATCTCCCACATGTTCGTGACCGGGCCCGAGGTGCTGCGTACGGTCACCGGTCAGGCCGTCGACCGCGAAGAACTGGGCGGCGCCCGCAACCACAACACCGTCTCCGGCAACGCCCATTATCTGGCGCTCGACGAGAAGGACGCGTTCGAGTACGTACGGCAGCTGCTGGGCTATCTGCCGTCGAACAACATGGAGGACCCGCCCGTCTACGCGGAGAGCGGGCAGAAGGACATCATCGGCGAGGCGGATCTGGCGCTGGACAGCCTCATCCCCGACGACCGCAATCAGCCGTACGACATGCTGCGCCTTGTGCACACCGTCCTCGACGACGGCGAACTGCTCGAGGTACAGCCGCTGTTCGCACGGAACATCATCTGCGGATTCGGACGTGTCGAGGGCCGCAGCGTGGGCGTCGTCGCCAACCAGCCCACCTTCATGGCGGGGGTGCTCGACATCGATGCCAGCGAAAAGGCGGCCCGCTTCATCCGTATGTGCGACGCCTTCCACATCCCGATCCTCACGTTCGTGGACGTCCCGGGCTTCATGCCCAGCCTCGAACAGGAGCAGGGCGGCATCATTCGCCGTGGCGCCAAGCTGATCTACGCATACGCGGAGGCGACCGTCCCCATGGTCACCGTGGTCACCAGGAAGGCCTACGGCGGCGGCTACGGCGTCATGGGCTCCAAGCATCTTGGCACCGACGTCAATCTTGCCTGGCCGACGGCCGAGATCGCGGTGATGGGCGGCGAGAGCGCGGTGAGCGTGCTGCACCGCCGTACGCTTGAGAAGTCCGCGAACCCGGAGGCCGATCGGGAGCGGCTGCGCGGCGAGTACGAGAAGGCTCTGTGCAATCCCTATGTGGCCGCCGAGCGAGGCTACGTCGATGTGGTGATCATGCCGCACGAGACCCGGCAGCAGGTGGCCAGTGCCTTGTGGGCGCTGCGCGACAAACGCGTCACCCGGCTGCCGCGCAAGCACGGGAACATCCCCCTGTGACCCGGTCCGCCGCCATCGACGTACAGGTGCTGCGAGGCCGTCCGACAGCCGAGGAGCTGGCGGCCGCTCTGGTGGCGCTTCGGGCTCTCGCCGCCCAAAGCGCCCAGCAGCACGAGGCGCCCGGCGAACTCGGCGGGCGGCGCCGGCGGCGGATGGACGGGCTGCGGCCCCAGCCGGGGCAGCGCGGTCCGGGAGCATGGCGCAAGAGCGGCTGGAGATGACCGCCATGCGGCAAGAACCATCAGGAGATGAAAGGAAGAGGATCGTCGTGCGCAAGGTGCTCATCGCCAACCGTGGCGAAATCGCTGTCCGCGTTGCCCGTGCTTGCCGGGACGCCCAGATCGCGAGCGTAGCCGTCTACGCCGATCCGGACCGGGATGCGCTGCATGTCCGCGCGGCCGACGAAGCGTTCGCCCTGGGCGGTGACACCCCGGCCACCAGCTATCTGGACATGGCCAAGGTGCTCCAGGCCGCAAAGGACTCCGGCGCGGACGCCATCCACCCCGGATACGGCTTCCTCTCGGAGAACGCCGACTTCGCCCAGGCCGTCCTGGACGCCGGTCTGACCTGGATCGGCCCGCCCCCGCAGGCCATCCGCGATCTGGGTGACAAGGTCGCCGCCCGCCACATCGCCCAGCGCGCCGGCGCCCCGCTGGTCGCGGGCACCCCCGACCCGGTCTCCGGTGCCGACGAGGTCGTCGCCTTCGCCGAGGAGCACGGCCTGCCCATCGCGATCAAGGCAGCATTCGGCGGCGGCGGCCGTGGTCTGAAGGTCGCCCGCACGCTGCAAGAGGTGCCGGAGCTGTACGACTCCGCGGTGCGCGAGGCCGTTGCCGCGTTCGGCCGCGGCGAGTGCTTCGTCGAGCGCTACCTCGACAAGCCCCGCCACGTGGAGACCCAGTGCCTGGCCGACTCCCACGGCAACGTCGTCGTCGTCTCCACCCGTGACTGCTCCCTGCAGCGCCGCCACCAGAAACTGGTGGAGGAGGCCCCGGCCCCCTTCCTGTCCCAGGCCCAGAACGACCAGCTGTACGCCGCCTCCAAAGCCATCCTCAAGGAAGCCGGCTACGTCGGCGCCGGCACCGTCGAGTTCCTCGTCGGAGTCGACGGCACGATCTCGTTCCTCGAGGTCAACACCCGCCTGCAGGTCGAGCACCCGGTCACCGAAGAGGTCACCGGCATCGACCTGGTCCGCGAGATGTTCCGCATCGCCGACGGCGAGGAACTCGGCTACGACGACCCCGCCATCCGCGGCCACTCCTTCGAATTCCGCATCAACGGCGAAGACCCCGGCCGGGGCTTCCTCCCCGCCCCCGGCACCGTCACCGCCTTCAACCCGCCCAGCGGCCCCGGCGTGCGCCTGGACGCGGGCGTGGAGTCCGGCAGCGTGATCGGCCCGGCCTGGGACTCGCTGCTCGCCAAGCTGATCGTCACCGGCGCCACCCGCCGGCAGGCGCTGCAGCGCGCCTCCCGCGCGCTGGCGGAGTTCCAGGTGGAGGGCATGGCCACCGCCATCCCCTTCCACCGCGCGGTCGTCACCGACCCCGCCTTCACCGCCGACCCGTTCACCGTCCACACCCGGTGGATCGAGACCGAGTTCGTCAACGAGATCAAGCCGTTCGCCGCGCCCACCGAGGCGGAGACCGAGGACGAGCCGGGCCGCGAGACCGTCATCGTCGAGGTCGGCGGCAAGCGCCTCGAGGTCTCCCTGCCCTCCTCGCTCGGCATGACGCTGGCCCGCACCGGCCTGGCCGCCGGCGCCAAGCCCAAGCGCCGCGCCGCCAAGAAGTCCGCCTCCGCGGCCTCCGGCGACACCCTCGCCTCCCCGATGCAGGGCACCATCGTCAAGGTCGCCGTCGAGGAAGGCCAGGAAGTCAACGAGGGCGACCTCGTCGTCGTCCTGGAAGCCATGAAAATGGAACAGCCCCTCAACGCACACCGCTCCGGCACCATCAAGGCACTGGCAGCAGAAGTCGGCGCCTCCATCTCCTCCGGCGCCACCATCTGCGAGATCAAGGAGTGAGAGCGGATCAGGCTGTTCGTGGAGCGGACCTGTTCAAGCAGCTGACGCCGGCCGTGGTGGCGGCCTGCGAGACCTTTCGCGACCAGCCGCTGTCGCTCTTTCCCGAGGAAGAGGCGATGGTTGCTCAATCGGTCGAGGAACGGCAGCGAGAATTCAGCACCGCCCGGTACTGCGCGCGGGAGGCCCTGGCACAGCTGGGGGTCAGGCCCGTGCCGATCCTGCCGGGGCCGCGCGGCGAGCCGCGCTGGCCCACGGGGATCGTGGGCAGCATGACGCACTGCGCCGGATACCGGGCCGCTGTGGTCGCCCCCGCCGATGATGTGCTGGCCCTCGGTATCGATGCCGAGCCCCACGGTCCCCTCCCCGACGGCGTCCTGGAAGCCGTATCGCTCCCGCGTGAACGCCGTCGGCTGACCGGGCTGGTCGCCGGATGGCCGGGCATCTGCTGGGACCGGCTTCTGTTCAGCGCCAAGGAGAGTGTGTACAAAGCGTGGTTTCCGCTGGCCCGCCGCCCGTTGGAGTTCGAGGACGCGGACATCACCCTCGACCCCCGCACCATGACCTTCCGTGCTGAACTTCTGCTGCCCGGGCCCGTGTCGGCCGGTGCGCCGATCACCGCATTCAGCGGGCGGTGGCTGGCCCGCGACGGCCTGGTGGCCACGGCGATCACGGTGCTGCGCGCCACTCGCCCGACGCCTGGCACGGTAAGGGGGCGTACCGTGCCAGGCGTGAGCGGCGGCTCGAGGGAGACGACGAGCCGCCGGCAGCGCCCCTACTCGGGGTTCTTGATGACCTCGATCATTCCGGCGATGGCCTCGTCGCCATGGCCGTCGGCCACCCGCTTCGCCAGGAACTCCCTGATCGGGACCATCAGGTCGGGCCGAATGCCCTGGGCCTTGCTGGCCTCGACCAGCTTCACCAGACCCACGGCGTTGAGGTCGGTGGTGGAGAAGGCCGTGCCGTACTGACCCGCGTCCACCATCTGGGCGGCGCCCTTGACGCTGGGCAGCACCACATTGGTGATCCAGGCCTCCGCGTACGGAGCGAGGGCGGCCGCCGGGACCTTCTCGCTGCCGACCAGGGCGTAGCCGTGCAGCGCGCTGGCCAGGGAGGACCAAAGGATGCCCAGCAGGGCCAGGTCGTAGAGCGCGGCGATGCCTGCGTCGGCGCCGAGGAAGACGCTGTTGCCGCCGAGCACCTTCAGCGTGGACTCGTGGGCCTCGAACGTGGACTGCGAGCCGCCGTAGAACAGCAGCGTCTGCGGCAGGCCGACCGTCGGCGGAACCGTCATGATGTAGCCGTCGAGGTATTCGGCGCCGATCTCGTCGGCCCACTTGGCCGCCTTGCGGGCGTCCTCGGGGACGCCGGAGGTGAGGTTGACGACGACCTTGCCGGACAACGAGTCCTTCACCGGGTCGAGGATCGTGTACAGGGCGTCGTAGTCGACGACGCAAACCACCAGGATGTCGCTGGCGGCCACGGCTGTGGCGACGTCGTCCGCGCGCACCGCGCCCTGTTCGACGAGTTCGTCCGCCTTGCCGGCCGAGCGGTTCCACACGGTCGTCCGGTGGCCCGCCTTGAGGTACGCACCGGCCAGTGCGGCCCCCATCATGCCCAGACCTAAAACTGATACGGGTGCATGATTTGCATCGGCCACCACAACCACGCTCCTTCTAGCATTTCACTGGGATTGCAGACTGGTGCACCTCGACAACAACCGTCACGGTGCCCCTTGTTATGTACGACCCCTGGAAAGCTATACCGACACCTGCGGCCACTCAAGTACTTACTGCAAAGTACGTGCCCGGGCGCGGCCGCACGGTAATCCACCACCAATCGAATGCGCCTTGGCCGCTGATTACCGGAGAATTACCGGGCATTGAGAGGGCGTCACAGGTCCCGCACGTAATGTCCGGCTCGTATGTCCGGGAGCAATTGCCCGGCCCGGCCGCGGTGTCCCGGCCGACGGCGCCCGAGCTCATGGAGCGAACGGTCTCGGCCATGAACCGGCCCCGGAACCGTCGCCGCCGCAACCTCGTTCTCGCGGGCCCAGGACCCTTGGGCCGACTCTCGGCGGTCCGGATCAGGCCGACGCCGGATCGCCACCTCCCCGGCCAACGACCCTGCGTTACCATGGAGTTACTCGTGCGGGCGGAGTTTCGCGCGAGCTACGGAGCGCCATACATGTCAGCTAGCGGGGTGGGAGCATGAGCGTCAGAGTCAGGCCGACACACTGCGGACTGGACGCCGCGGTCGAAGTCATCAGCGGCAAATGGAAGGTAGTCATCCTCTGGGCCCTCGCCCAGCAGGACCGGCGCTTCGGGGAGCTGAGGCGGCTCATTCCGGGTGTCAGTGAGAAGGTACTGTTCCAGCATCTGCGGGAGCTGGAGGCGGACGGCGTCGTCCACCGCGAGACATACGAGGCACCACCGATGCGCGTGGAGTACTCACTGACGCCTCGCGGCTTTGCACTCAATGAAGCTCTCAAGCCACTGGGCGCCTGGGGCCGTGAGTACCTGCCCGAGAAGGCGGAGCCGGTGCCCGAGGGCGTGTGACCCCGGGCCATCAATTCAGCACTGCCCTTTCCAGATACGGCGTCGCACTTGTGCGGCGCCGCACTCATTGGCGCGGCGGGTCACCACCGAAACTGACGTCGCACGAAGCCAGGCAGTATGCGGCGGTGCTGCGTGCCCACGGCTTCGGGCCGGGTGACCGTATCGCGCTGCTGCTCCCCAATACGCCGCACTTCCCCAAGATCTACTTCGGCGCGCTCGCCCTCGGTGCGGTGGTGGTGCCCGTGCACGCACTGCTGAAGGCGGAGGAGATCTCCTACGTCCTTACCGACTCCGAGGCGAAGGCGCTGGTGTGCGCCGGGCCCTTGCTGGACGAGGGCGCCAAGGGCGCGGAGTTGGCCGGGGTGCCGCTGCTCACGGTGATGGAGGAGGACGAGAACAGCGGCTGTCCCCGCATCGACGCGCTCGCCCGGGACAGCACACCCATCGACCGTCTGATGCCGCGCACGCCGGACGACATCGCGGTGGTCCTCTACACCTCGGGCACCACGGGCCGGCCCAAGGGGGCGATGCTCACCCATCTCAACATCGTGATGAACGTCAGCACCACCATGCTCTCCCCGTTCGACCTGAGGCCGGACGATGTCCTGCTCGGCGCTCTGCCGCTGTTCCACACCTTCGGCCAGATCTGCGGAATGGCCACGTGCTTCAGGGCCGGCGCGACGCTGGTCCTCATGGAGCGGTTCGACGGGCCGGGCGCGCTCGACCTCATGGTGCACAGCGTCTGCACGGTCTTCATGGGTGTTCCGACGATGTACATCGCACTGCTCGCGGCCGCGGCGCAGGCGCGGCACCGCCCACGCCTGGACCGCGCGTTCTCCGGCGGCTCGGCGCTGCCGGTGAAGGTGCTCGAGGACTTCGAGGAGACCTTCGGCTGCCGGATCTACGAGGGCTACGGCCTCACGGAGACCTCGCCGGTGGTGGCGTACAACCAGAAGGCCTGGCCGTGCAGGCCCGGCACGGTGGGGCGGCCGATCTGGGGCGTTGATGTGGAGATCGCCAGGGCCGAGGTGGAGGGCCGGATCGAACTGCTTCCCGTCGGTGAGCTGGGCGAGATCGTCATCCGCGGCCACAACGTGATGGCCGGGTACCTGGGCCGGCCCGAGGCCACCGCCGAGGTGATGGTCGACGGCTGGTTCCGCTCGGGCGATCTCGGTGTGAAGGACGCCGACGGCTATCTCTCCCTCGTCGACCGGAAGAAGGACATGGTGGTCCGCGGCGGTTACAACGTGTATCCGCGCGAGGTGGAGGAGGTGCTGATGCGCCACCCGGCGATCGCACAGGTCGCGGTCATCGGCGTTCCGCACGAGCTCCACGGCGAGGAGGTCTGCGCCGTCGTCTCCGTACGGCCGTGCGCCCAGCCCGGTGCGGCGCTGGCGGAAGAGATCGTGGCCTGGGCCAAGGGGAGACTCGCCGGGTACAAATATCCGCGTGTGGTGGAGTTCGTGGACGCCTTCCCGCTCGGTCCCAGCGGAAAAGTCCTAAAACGCGAGTTGGCTGCCCGGTTCAGTCGCTGACACGGCGAGCTCCGCTTGCTTCGACACCGCTGGCGCCGGAGTCTGAGTCCAAGGCCCAAGCTGCTCGTCGCACCAGGAGGTAGCCATGAGGATGCTCATCAATGTGCCCGAGACCGTTGTCGCCGACGCGCTCCGCGGTATGGCGGCCGCGCACCCCGAATTGAATGTGGACGTGGAGAACCGGGTGATCGTGCGAGGTGACGCGCCCGTCGCCGGGAAGGTGGGGCTCGTCTCCGGAGGCGGCTCGGGCCACGAGCCGCTGCACGGCGGATTCGTCGGGCCCGGGATGCTCTCAGCAGCCTGCCCGGGTGAAGTCTTCACCAGCCCCGTGCCCGATCAGATGGCGCGTGCAGCCGCCGCCGTCGACAGCGGCGAGGGCGTGCTGTTCATCGTCAAGAACTACACCGGCGACGTCCTCAACTTCGACATGGCCGCCGAGCTCGCCGAGGACGAGGGCGTACGCCTGGCAAAAGTGCTGGTCAATGACGATGTGGCGGTGATCGACAGCCTCTATACGGCGGGCCGGCGCGGCACCGGCGCGACCCTGTTCGTGGAGAAGATCGCCGGAGCGGCCGCGGAGGAGGGCGCGCCGCTGGAGCGGGTCGAGGCGATCGCCCGCCAGGTGAACGAGAACTCCCGGAGCTTCGGCGTCGCCCTGAGCGCCAGCACCACACCCGCCAAGGGCAGTCCTACCTTCGACCTTCCGTCGGGCGAGCTGGAACTGGGCATCGGCATTCACGGAGAGCCGGGCCGTGAGCGGCGCCCGATGATGACGTCGAGGGAGATCGCGGACTTCGCCGTCCATGCCGTGCTGGAGGATCTGACGCCTTCGGGCCCGGTGATCGCGCTCGTCAACGGCATGGGGGCGACCCCGCTGCTGGAGCTGTACGGCTTCAATGCCGAGGTGCAACGGGTACTGAGCGAGCGCGGAGTGGCCGTCGCCCGTACCCTCGTCGGGAACTACGTGACCTCGCTCGACATGGCGGGCTGCTCGGTGACCCTCTGCCAGGTCGACGAGGAGCTGCTGCGGTTGTGGGACGCGCCGGTGCAGACCCCCGGGCTCCGCTGGGGCCGCTGAATCGGGGCCGCAGACCTGGACCGACGACGCCACCGACTCACCTCCGGGAGCTCATGTGCTGGACGCCGACTTCTTCCGCCGCTGGCTGACGACAGCTGCGGCCCTGGTGGATCGTGAGGCCGACCATCTCACCGAGCTGGACTCGGCGATCGGCGACGCCGACCACGGCATCAATCTCCGGCGCGGGTTCACGGCGGTGACGGCGGTACTGGCCAAAGAGGCACCGCAGACACCCGGGGCCGTGCTGACCCTGGCGGGGCGGCAGTTGATCTCGACCGTGGGCGGCGCTTCCGGCCCGCTGTACGGGACGCTGCTGCGCCGTACGGGCAAGGCGCTGGGCGAGGACGCCGAGGTGACGCCCGGGCAGCTGGCCGATGCGCTGCGCACGGGTGTGGCGGCGGTGGCGCAGCTCGGCGGGGCCAAGGCCGGGGACAAGACGATGCTGGACGCGCTGGAACCGGCGGTCGAAGCCCTCGGCGACGACACGGGGTCGTTCGCGGCGGCGCGGGACGCGGCCGAGCAGGGCGCGCTGGCGACCGTGCCCCTGCAGGCCCGCAAGGGCAGGGCCAGCTACCTGGGCGAGCGCAGCATCGGGCACCAGGACCCCGGCGCGACCTCTTCCGCCCTGCTGATGTCGGCGCTGGCGGAGGTGGCGGCATGAACGACGCCAAGCAGGTCGGCATCGTGCTGGTCTCGCACAGCAAGGAGGTGGCAGCGGCGGTCGTCGAGCTCGCGAAGGCTCTCGCGGGCGGCACGACCGTGCCCATCGCCCCGGCGGGCGGCACGGCGGACGGCCGCTTCGGCACCAGCTCGGAGCTGGTTGCGGCTGCCGCGGCCTCGGTCGACAGAGGGGCGGGAATCGCCGTCCTCGTCGATCTGGGCAGCGCCGTGCTGACAGTGAAGTCGCTGCTGGCCGAGGGCGACGAACTCCCGGACGGGACCCGCTTGGTGGACGCGCCGTTGGTGGAGGGGGCGGTGGCCGCGGTGGTGACCGCGTCGGCGGGCGGCGACCTGGACGCGGTGCAGGCCGCCGCCTCGGAGGCGTACGACTACCGAAAGGTGTGATGCGCCGTTCCCACGCGGGGCTCCGTTCCCACGCCGGGCGCCGTTCCCACGCGGCAGCCGTTCCGCACGCGGCGCTAGACGCGCCGTACGACGTGCAGCAGGTACTCCTTCCGGCTGAGCGGATTGTGGTCAGTCCGCGGACGGGTCGGGATCGTGTCCTGGACCGGCTGGTAGTGGTCGAAGGCGCATTCCAGCACTCCCTCACCACTGGTCAGCGTCGGCAGCTGCTGCTCGAGATCGTGCACCCGGGCCGCCGGGATGTCGCCCTCGAGCAGATACGACGAACCCCGCATCACGGGTGCTTGCGGCACGGCGCGCAGCCGTGCCAGTACGGGCAGCACCGCCCCGAAGGTGTCCGCGGGGATGTCGAGCAGAAACCGGTGCATCGGCTCGTACACCCTGGTGCCGGCCTGCCGCAGCGCATCCATCAGCACCAGCGGCGTCAGGTTGCGGAAGTCCCCGGCGGTGCTCGACATGCTCTTGTCGAAGACGGCGTGCGCGTGGCTCTGCCGCGGCCAGTAGCCGGAGCGGGTCAGGGTAACGGTGCAGTCGGGGACCTGCCAGCCGTGGATCCCTTGCCGCAGCGTCTGCCGCACGGTCTCCTCGACCGCCTTGATGAATGCGAACGGCAGTGAGCCGAGTTCGATCCCCAGCCGGAATTCCACGCCGGTGTTGATCGGCGCCGGCTCGACGCGCAGTCCTACCGTGGCGAGAAACGGATTGGGATCCTTGTCGATGATCTCGACGGCGGCACCGGTGCCGACCAGCCGTTCGATGCAGATGGTCGTGGTCTCGCGGAAGGTGACGTCAACGCCGAATTCGTTCGCCAGCGTCGCCTGAATGACTTCCTTCTGCACCTCGCCGTAGAGCGAGACGGCGACTTCCTGCCGGATTTCGTCCTGCCGCAGATTGATCAGCGGGTCCTGTTCGGCCAGCTGGGTGAGGGCTGCGTACAGCGCGCCTCTGTCGGCTCGGCGGCACGGAACGACGACTGTTTCCAGCGTCGGCGGTGCGAAGTGCGCGCGCTGTGCGGCAGACGCCCGTGGTGTGCCGATCACATCGCCGATCCGGATGCCGGCGAGGCCCCAGAGCCTGCCGATCCGCCCCCCGGTGAGCGACGCACGCCGGACGGCCGAGCCACGGTCGAAGACGCTGACCGCGGTGACCTTCCCCTCGTCGTCCTCGCCGAACCGGAGCAGGTCCCGGGTCCGTACCGTCCCCGAGAACATCCGGGCGTACGCGATCTTCTCCCCGGCCGGACCACGTTCGACCTTGAAGACCGTGCCCGAGACGGGGCCGTCGGCATCACCCTCGACGGCGGGCAGCAGCTCCCTGATGCCTGCCATCAGCGAGTCCACGCCCGCGCCCGTGATGGCCGAGCCGAAGAACACCGGATGCACCAGTGCCTGATGGGTCTTCGCCGCAAGCTCGGCGCGGAGCCGGCCGTACGAGAGAGCCTTCTCGTCCTCGACGAACGCGGCCATGAACGCGTCGTCGTGGTCGGCGAGCAGGTCGACCAGCCGGGAAGCGAAGTCACCGTCACCGGCGGCATACGGGGTGAAGCACGCGCCCCGGGAGCCCAGGCCCTCGGCCGACCCCATCGGGACCACCGCCGGGGTGAGTTTCTCGGCGATGCTCCGCAGCACGCGTTCGTACTGCGCACCGCGGCGGTCGATCTTGTTCACAAAGACGAGGGTGGGGATGCGCAGCCGCTGGAGCGTCCGCATCAGCACGCGGGTCTGCGGCTGGACGCCCTCGACGGCGGAGATGACCAGCACGGCGCCGTCGAGCACACTCAGCACCCGTTCCACCTCGGCGATGAAATCCGGGTGGCCGGGAGTGTCGATCAGATTGACCGTCATGTCATCGATGGCGAACGACACGACTGCGGACTTGATGGTGATGCCGCGCTGTCGCTCCAGCGCCATGGAATCGGTCTGGGTACTGCCGTCGTCGACGCTGCCGATCTCGTCGATGACTCCGGCGGCGTAGAGCAGCCGCTCGGTCAGGCTCGTCTTACCGGCGTCGATGTGCGCCAGAATCCCAAGGTTCAACGTGTGCACGAAGCGTCATGTCCTTTAGGCAGATGGAAATTACCTTCTGGGTGGACATGAACGTCGCCAGCATGTGCGTCTCCGTGGTCGGTCGGCTGATGCGTGGAGTACAGCAGGCGGCGCTGCGGCGGACAACCGAATTACGGGGCGGCTCGTGCCTCTGGGCCCACCTGAGTGACACGGTCACTCGTTCGGCGTTGCGTGCGCGACGGCCGCATGCGGCGCCCCATCCCCCCTCCTAGCGTCGGAACTCATCGAGGGGTACCTATTCTCTTTCGCGGAACATCTCCGCAGCTGCCCTTCGGGAACACGGAGAATTGACCATGCGTGCGATATGTGTCGCATCCCTTGCACTCGGCACCGCCGCGCTGGCCTTCGGCGCGTCGGCCGCCCTCGCCGACGACGGGAACAACACCACTTCGTTCGGCGTCACCGTCAGCCCGAGCTCCGATGGGGGCTCCGACGCCGCGGCCGACCCAAGTACCGGTGCGGGCTCCGACCCCGCAGCCGAAGTGGAGGCCGGGACCGGCACCGCCGCAGGGGCCGGCCCGAGCACCAGTGGTGACTCCGACACAGAGGCCGGCCTGGGGTCCGACGCCGGATCCGGCTTGATGAAACCCGACGCAGGGGTAAGTCCGGGGACCGGTACGGGCTACGACGCGGAAGCAGGCATGGGCACCGGTACGGGCTACGACGCCGGGTCCGGCATGGGCACCGGTACGAGCTCCGATGCCGGGGCCGGTCTGGGGTCCGACACCGGGTCCGGTCTGGGGTCCAGCGCAGGGCACGGCATGAGGAAGCCCGGCGGGGGCGTCAAGGGCGGCGCCGGCGGCAGCTTCGCCGAGCTCAGCCCCACGCAGCTCGGCGTCGGCTCCACCCTCATCGCCGGCGCGCTCGGCGGCGGCTTCCTGCTGCTGCGCCGCCGGGCCGGGAGCGACGCCTGACGGTGCAACAGCGGCTGCGCCGCGCCGGGCCCCGGGCGGTCCGGCGCGGCGCAGCACCATGACAGGGAGCGCAAGGGAAGGTCTATGCCCACGTCCGACAGGCGCGGTGCCTGGTTCACGCTCGCCTGTGTGCTGCTGCTCGGAGTGTTCTTCGTACGCAACGGCACTCCCGAGGCAACCGGCGGCCCGCCCCAGCCCGGCTCCGCCGTCACGAGTCACCACCCGGCCGCCGCCCCGCTGCCGCCCGCGCCGCAGCCGCTCCCCCATTCCCCGCCGCGGCGGATCGCCATCCCGTCCGCCACGGTGGACGCTCCGCTGATCGAGGTCGGCCTCGACGCCGACGGCTGGGTCGAGGCGCCGCCGCTCGCTTACAGCAATCTCGCCGGCTGGTTCAAGGGCGCGGTCAGCCCCGGCGAACGGGGCACGTCCGTCGTCGTCGGCCATGTCGACAACAAGGCGGGACCCGCCGTGTTCTACTCGCTCGGCGCGCTGGAGCGTGGCGCTCGCATCGAGATCCTGCGCGCCGACGGCCGCACGGCGGTGTTCGCCGTCTACGGCATCGAGGTGCTCGCCAAGAAGGACTTCCCGGCAGCCCGCGTCTATCAGGACACTCCGGTCCCCGAGCTGCGGGTCATCACTTGCGGCGGCGGCTTTTCGAAGAAGACCGGATATGACGGGAACGTGGTCGCGTTCGCCCGGTTGGTCGAGGTACGCGGGCCTTGAGCGACGACGGAGTGCAGGCGGCCTGTCGGTCGCGTGTACGTGATTGCTGGGGGCGGACGCGCAGAAGCCAGACGGACTGCCTGAGGATCTCGGCCTGAGGACTGGGCCCTGTCCGGCCGACCCCGAGAGTTCATGCACGCGCAACCCCCTCGCGCGACAGCATGCCTGCTCACGGAGTACATTGGTCTACACCACTTGTTGCCTTCAGAGACAGGGATCTTCGTGGAAGTTGTCATCGTTCCGGACTCCGCCGCCGGTGGCGAGCTCATCGCCGAGACACTGGCCGACCTGCTACGACGCAAGCCCGACGCCCTGCTGGGCGTTGCCACGGGATCGACCCCGCTGCCTGTCTACGAAGCGCTCGCAGCCAAGGTCCGCGCCCTTGAGGTCGACGCATCCCACGCCCGTATATGCCAGCTCGACGAGTACGTCGGGCTGCCCTTCGGCCACCCCGAGTCCTACCGCTCGGTCGTCCTGCGCGAGGTAGTCGAACCTCTCGGCCTGGCCGAGGTGTCCTTCATGGGCCCCGACGGCACGGCCGAGGACGTCGAGTCCGCCTGTCTCGCCTACGACCGTGCGCTGGCCGAGGCCGGCGGCGTCGACCTCCAGCTGCTCGGCATCGGCACCGACGGGCACATCGGCTTCAACGAGCCGTGCTCGTCGCTCGCCTCCCGCACCCGGATCAAGACCCTGACCGAGCAGACCCGCAAGGACAACGCCCGGTTCTTCAACGGGCTCGACGAGGTCCCGCACCATGTGATCACACAGGGCATCGGCACCATCCTGGAGGCCCGCCACCTGGTCCTGCTGGCCACCGGCGAGGCGAAGGCCGACGCCGTGGCGCTCGCCGTCGAAGGCCCACTGTCCGCGCTGGTGCCCGCGTCCGCCCTGCAGCTCCACCCCCACGCGACGGTCGTGGTCGACGAGGCCGCGGCCTCCCGCCTCAAACTCGCCGACTACTTCCGGGCCACCTACGCCGCCAAGCCCGATTGGCAGGGCATCTAGGTCACGTCCGTTCGATCAGGCCGGATCCGGCCGGATCAGCCCGGCAAGATCGGCCGGACAAGGACCCAGGGGGTGTCGCGACAGTCCCGGCCGCGAACGGGAATGTCCCGGTCGAGACATAGTTTGCGCCGAACGGCTCATATCTGCCCACGAGTTGATACGGTGCGCTGGCTCAGCACTTGACGCGCATTCAACTAACTAGTGCGCGGGCGTGCAGCCCCCGGGGGATTGCCATGATCGACGACATAGATGACGGCACAGACGACATACATCTGGTCAGAGCGAGTCTGGAGCGCGTCCGACGGCGGGCCGGTCATGTGGTCCGGTACTTCTACGCCCATCTGTTCAGGCACAATCCGCAGCTGCGCGCGCTCTTCCCCTCCGCGATGGACGACCAGTACGAGCGGCTGTTCACCGCCCTCGTCCATGTCGTGCACAATCTCGACCACCCCGGGCTCCCCGCCCATCTGGACCGGCTGGGCCGAGACCACCGCAAGTTCGGCATAGCGGACGCGGACTACGCGGCGGTGGGCGAAAGCCTTGTCGCCGCGCTGCGCTTCCACAGCCCGAACTCCTGGGACGAGCGGACCGAGGCGGCCTGGCTGCGGGTCTACCGGAGCGCCGCCGAGGCCATGACCGGCGGCGCCCACCGGTCCCTCGCCGCGCACGAACCCGCGTCCTGGGATGCCACCGTCGTCTCGCACCGGCTGCACGGCGATCACACCGCGGTCGTCCGAGCCGCCGTCTCCGCCCCGTACCCGTGGCTCCCCGGCCAGTACGCCACGATCGAGCACCCCGAGCTTCCGGGTGTGTGGCGGCCCTACTCGCTTGCGGGCCGGGCCGACGGGGACAGTGTGCTGGAGTTCCATGTCGGCCGCGTCGACGAGGGGCTGCTCAGCAATGTGCTCTGCGACCACACGGTGCCCGGCCAGATACTGCGGCTCGGCCCTGCCTCGGGTTCCGCGCTCGCACCGCCGCCCGGCACCCCGGCGGTCACGCTGATCGCCGCCGGCACGGGCTGGGCTCCGGTCAAGTCGGTCCTCGACGAGTTACTCGCCCGCAGGCCCGCGCCCCGCATCCGTATCGACGTCGTGGCCCGCGGCGAGGCGCACTTCTACGACGGCGCCTCCCTCGACGACATCCTGCTGGCCCACCCGTATCTGAGCGCCTACTGGTGGTACCAGGAGCGGGGCGAGGGACGGATGCGGGCCGCGGAACGTCTGCACACCCATCTGAGCGGGCGCCGGGACTGGCCCGACGAAAGCGTCTATCTCTGCGGTCCCGCGAAGTTCGTGCAGGAGACGGCCGAGCTCCTCCACGACCGCGGACTGCCGCCCGGCTCGCTGATCCGCGATCCGCTGCCCGCCTCCGTCGCACAGCGCGGACATGTCTCCCACGCCGAGGCGTTCCTCGACCCCCACCCGGTGAACTGGATCGACCCGGACGCCCGTACCCGACCGCTCGACGCGCAGGCGCCCTCGCCGCAGAGCACGGCCGGCCGGTTCTGAGAGTCCGCCACCGCAGGGTTCCTCGCCCGGACGCAGCAGCGGCACCACCGGGGAGAGGGGTGCCGCTGCCGACCCGGGGTGGGGGCGGGCCGGTTCAGGAGGCGAGCCAGAGCGCCGGAGTGTTCGGCGGCTCCCACGTGACGATCGAGGTGTGGGCCTGACGGCAGGTGTAGGTGACGCCGTTGTAGAGCACCATCTGGCCCACCGTGTAGGCGACGCCCGGAGACCAGGTGGTGGTGCCCGGCGGATCGGGGTCACCGGGGCCGGGGTCCCCACCGCCCGGGCAGGCGCCGAAGACTTCCATCTCCCAGAGGGAATGGCCGTACACGGTCCCCCGCGCCAGGCCGTTCATCCGCACATAGCGCGCGGTCCCGTTGACGGCCAGGTCGTCGATTCCGCCGTCGCCGAATCTGTCGACCGGAGTGCTCCAGCTCGAACCGTTGGTGGACAGCTGGATCTGGTAGTGCGAGGAGTACGCCGTCTCCCAGTTCAGCCGGACCCGTGTCAGGGGCTGCGCGGAGCCGAGGTCCACCTGCAGCCAGCCCGTGTCCACATGCGCGCTCGACCAACGGGTGCCGGTGTTCCCGTCCACGGCGTACTGCGGGCCGAGGCTCGCGTTCTCGATGCTGGACGTGGTGGCCGGCTTGTTCTTGGAGAGCAGCGGGCCGCAGGTGGGCGGAGCGGGATCGCCGGGGTCGCTGCCGCCGCCGGTCCTGGACAGCACCCGCACATAGTCGACGACCAGGGTGCCGCCGGAGGCGGTGGAGCCGGTGGGTCCGCCGCCCGTCTTGGCCGGGAACTCACCGCCGATGGCGAGGTTGAGGATCATGTAGAAGCCGTGATTGAAGGCGGCGGCCCAGGTGCCGGAAGAGATCTGGGACTGGTTGACCGCGTGGAACTGCCGCCCGTCGAGGTACCAGCGGATCTCGTTGGGGGACCTGCTCTTGTCCCACTCGACCCGGTAGGTGTGCATGCCGGTCTGCAGACTGGGGCTTCCGCCGGGCGTGTTGGCGCTCCGGCCGTCCTTCTCGTTGCACTCGCCGCCGGGGCTGGTGCCGCAGTGCATCGTGCCCCATTCGGTGTTGAGGCCCTGCACGTTCTCCATGATGTCCATCTCGCCGACGCTGGGCCAGTTCCAGAGATTGCCGCGGTACGGCTGGCCGAGCACCCAGAAGGCAGGCCAGTAGCCGACGGCTGCGCCTGCGGTGACATTGGGCAGTTGCATGCGGCCCTCGAAGGCGAGGACTCCGCCGGCCGGGGCCTGGAAGTCGTCGCGGGCGGTTTCGATACGGCCCGAGGTCCAGTTGCCCGCGCCGTCGCGCAGTGCTCTGATGTTCAGATTGCCGCCGGACTGAAAGACGTTCGCCGTGCTGGTGGTGTTGTCCTCGACCTCCCCGGTGCCCCAGTTGGCGGGGCCGCCGGGGATCTGGTGGCCGGTGCGGTAGATCCAGTTGCCGCCGAGGCCGCCCGACCCGGTGAAGTCGTCGAGGAACACTTCGGTCCAGCCCGCGGGCGGCGGCGGGGCAACGGCATGCGTTCCCGTTGCGCCGGCCATCGACGCGGCGAGCAGCGCGAGAACACCGGTGAGCGCGGCCGGAATTCTGGCGCGTAAACGGCTTATGGGTGGTGACGGAGGAGCTTTGCGGGCATGCGGGAATAACCTCATGGCTGCCTCGTCAGGTCGGAATCCGGGATCGTCGGCCGGGGGTTTCGAGAGCGCCCTGAGAGCGCTCTCAATCGAGCTAGGGACGTGATACCGCTGCACCGCAAGCGTGTCAACGGGTCGCGTCGTCCGCTGCCAATCACCGTCCGCCGTCAATCCCTGGGAGGCTTCTGCTGCGCCGAATGCCCGCAGGAAAGAGTTTCGGCTTTCACCCGGGAAGAAATGGGTGTATGCCGGAAACATACGGTGCATGCGTACGCGCTCCGGCGACAGGCTGCCCGTGGCCGACAGCGAAAGGGCGTCTCATGCAAACAGCCCCCGGCCCCCCTCCTCCACAGTCCTCCGCGGTGGGCGAGAAGGGGCTCAAAGGCAGCGCACTGGGCCTTGTCTCCTCCGTGGCCATCGGCCTGGCCTCCACAGCCCCCGCATACAGCCTGGCTGCCACGCTCGGCTTCATCGTCCTCGCCGTCGGGCTCCAGTCACCGGTCGTGGTGATCCTGGGATTCGTCCCAATGCTCTTCATCGCCTACGCCTACAAGGCGATGAACGCCGTGGACCCCGACTGCGGCACCACCTTCACCTGGTCCGCGCGGGCCTTCGGACCGCGCACGGCATGGATGGGTGGCTGGGGCATCATCATCGCCGACATCATCGTGATGGCAAACCTGGCACAGATCGCGGGCCAGTACGGATTCCAGTTGGTCGGAGCAGACGGGCTTGCCGACAGCCGCGGCTGGACGGCGCTCGCGGGCGTGATCTGGATCGCCGTGATGACGGCCATCTGCTACATCGGCATCGAGATCTCCGCCTTCCTGCAGAAGTGGCTGCTCAGCATCGAGCTCGTCCTGCTCGCGATCCTGTCCATCATGGCGCTGGTGAAGGTGTACGGCGACAACCCGCATCCGGAATCCCTGCACGTGAGCGCCGCCTGGTTCAACCCCTTCGAGATCGGCTCCGCCAGCGCCCTGACCCAGGGCGTCCTCCTGGCCGTCTTCATCTACTGGGGCTGGGACACCGCGGTGAGCGTCAACGAGGAGACCGCCGACCGCGAGCGCACCCCCGGCCGCGCCGCAGTCATCTCCACCGTCCTGCTGCTCCTCATCTACCTCCTGGTGACCACCTCGGCCCAGGCCTTCGCCGGTATCGGCGAGAAGGGCATCGGCCTGGCCAACCCGGACAATTCCGGCGACGTCCTGGGCAGCTTCGGAGACGAAGTGTTCGGCACGGAAGGATTCGGCGGCTTCCTGTCGAAACTGCTGGTCCTGATGGTGCTCACCTCCGCGGCGGCCTCCACGCAGACGACGATCCTGCCGACAGCCCGCACCAGCTTCTCGATGGCCACGCACAAGGCGCTCCCCGCCGTCTTCGCCCGCGTCCACCCACGCTTCCTGACACCGACCTGGTCGACGGTTGCCATGGGACTGGCATCGATTGCCTTCTACGCCGGACTGACGGCCATCAGCGGCAATGTCCTGGAGGACTCCATCGCGTCGGTCGGTCTGGGCATCGCGTTCTACTACGGACTGACCGGCTTCGCCTGCGTGTGGTACTTCCGCAAGGTCCTCACCCGCAGTGCAGCCGACTTCTGGCTGAAGGGCGTACTCCCGGCTCTCGGCGGCCTGATGCTGCTGTACTTCTTCTGCTACGCGGCCTTCAGCGTCTACGCCGATCCCGAATACGGCAGCACGGTCATCGACCTGCCATGGATCGGCGACACCGGCGGCGTGTCCGTCATCGGCATCGGCGCCCTGGCGATCGGAGCCATCCTGATGCTCATCCAGCGGGCGGTGCAGGGCTCTTGGTTCCGCCACCCCGACGTACCCGTCGAAGCCGCCTCCGCCACCCCCGCCGCCTCCAAGTCCCCGCCCCAGTAGGCCGTTTCCTTCCGGTTCCCGGCATTTCCTGCCGGTTCCTTGCGGTGACCCGCCCCCGGTTCGACGGCCGAACAGAGCTCCCATATTTCACCAATGGGACACAAGGCGGCGCGCCGGGGCGAGTTGCATTCGGCTTGTTTCTCACCCCGGATCGAATCAACCTGTGAAGTGATTGTGAATTCCTCTTCATATTCAGCCTGCGATATCTCTCTCACCACGCCAAATCGCCCTTGATCGCCTGCACAGCCAATGATCGGCGGATGACTCAATCGGTCTCTTGACCCACCGTTGAGACTCGAACCAGACTCTCCAGAGGCACTCATGCATCAGGAGCCACAAGCACAGGCACATGCCGATGGCCCTGCGAGACCGATATCGCACGGGGTGTGTGACGGGGGAATGCATTGAACAGCGCGTATGCATACTGCACGCATGCGCGCGGGTCCTTCAGCTCCCCTCCTCATCTCTTGGTGCGCGAAGGGAATGGAGGGGGAATGCCGACGCACATGGGCTATCCCGGCGTTTACATCGAAGAACTTCCCAGCAGCAGCCGTACCATCGCCTCCGTCACCACCTCGGTGACCGCGTTCGTGGGGCACACCCGCCGGGGTCCGCTCAACCAACCCGTGCGGATCACCAGCTTCGCCGACTTCGAGCGCCGCTTCGGCGGACTCACCTCGCAGAGCGCTGTCAGCTACGCCGTGCACCAGTTCTTCGGCAACGGCGGCACGGTCGCGGTGATCGTGCGCGTGGCCAAGGCCGGCACCGGCGAGGAAGCGTGCGTCACGCTCAACTCCACCGAGGGGCACAGCGAGTGCCCGGTGCTCGAGGTGCACGCCAAGGAGCCCGGCGTATGGGGCTCGGGCCTTCGGGTGGCCGTCGACCACGACACCCCGACCCCGGACAAGACGTTCAACCTGCACATCCTCGACGCGCGCGGCGGCGCCCGGGAGTCCTTCACCTGTCTTTCGATGCACTCCGGTCACGGCCGCTTCGTGGAGACCGTCGTGGGCGCCGGCTCCTCGCTCGTGCGGGTCAAGGCGCTCGACGAGGACCGGCCCGACCCCTCCGGCACGGTCTCCAAGCCCTTCGCGGCCGAACTGCCCGACCTGAACGTCGAGTTGAAGGTCAAGATCGGCGACGTGGAGCGGGAGTTCACGCTCTACGAGCCCGACCACGACGGCGAGCCGCCGGCAAATGTCACCGAACTCGCCCTGCTGCTGGAGCGCAAGCTGCGCGCGCTGCCCGACGCCCCCGGCAAGCACGCCTTCGCCGGAGCCGAGGTCACCGCCTTCGGCCGCCGTCTCCAGGTCGTCGCCGGGTCCGTGGACCCCGAGGACGTGGTGCGCTTCATCGGCGAGTGCGCCAACGACCTGGGTCTCGAGGCCTCGGTCAACCCGCCCGTCTTTCCGCTCCAGGGCGGCAAGGACGGCGACCCGCCCGGACCGCGCGACCTCATCGGCAGCGAGGCGCGCAAGACCGGCGTCCAGGCGCTGCGCGACGTGGACGACGTCAACCTGCTGTCCCTGCCCGAGCTTTCGGCGTACGAGTCCGCCGAGGACATGGTCACCGTGCTCTCCGCGGCCGAGCAGCTCTGCCGCGAGCGGCGGATCTTCCTGCTCGTCGACTCGCCGTCGACCTGGGGCAGCGTGGACGCGGCGCGTGCCGGAATCGGCGCGTTCGAGCCCGTACGCAGCAACCACGCGGGCCTGTACTTCCCGCATCTGCAGCTCACCGACCCGCTGACCGGGCGGCTTCGTTCCTTCCCGCCCTCGGGCGCCATCGCCGGCGTCATCGCCCGGACCGACGGCGAGCGCGGCGTGTGGAAGGCGCCCGCCGGCACCGAGGCACGGCTGGCCGGTGTGCGCTCGCTGACGGTCAAGCTCACCGACCGGGAGAACGGGCTGCTCAATCCGCTGGGCATCAACTGCCTGCGCACTTTCCCGGTGGTGGGACCGCTGGTGTGGGGCGCCCGCACGCTCGAAGGCGCGGACGCGCTCGACAGCGAGTGGAAGTACGTGCCGGTGCGCCGTCTCGCGCTGCATGTCGAGGAGAGCCTGTACCGCGGACTGCAATGGGTCGTCTTCGAGCCCAACACCGAGCAGCTGTGGCAGCAGATCCGGCTGAAGGCATCGGCCTACCTCAACGACCTCTTCCGGCAGGGCGCGTTCAAGGGCGGCACGCCGCGCGAGGCGTACTTCGTCAAGTGCGACAAGGACACCACCACCGACGCCGACATCGACGCCGGAGTGGTCAATGTCGTGATCGGCATCGCGCCGGTCAAGCCGGCGGAGTTCGTGATCGTCAAGATCCAGCAGCTGGCCGGACAGTTCGACCTCTCGTAACCAAGGAAAAGGAACACGAAGGAAACCGATGGCTGAGTTCCAGATAAACGCCCATCGCTTCGACCCCTACAAGAATTTCAAGTTCCTGGTCCTCTGGGACGGTCGAACGGTCGCGGGCATCAGCAAGATCAGTCCTCTCAAGCGCACCACCGAGGTGGTCAAGCACCGCAACGGCGGCGACCCGAGCTCACCACGCAAATCGCCGGGCCGCTCCGAGTTCGAGGGCGTCACGCTCGAACGCGGCGTCACCCACGACCCGGAGTTCGACCGCTGGGCCAACAAGGTCTGGCAGGTCGGCGCGGGCCTTGGCGCGGAGGTGTCACTGCGGGACTTCCGCAAGGACATCATCATCCAGGTCCTCAACGAGGCCGGGCAGGTGGCCGTCTCGCACAAGCTGTACCGGGCCTGGGTGAGCGAGTACCAGGTGCTCGGCGAGCTGGACGCCAACGCCAACGCCGTGGCCATCCAGAGCGTCAAGCTCGAATGCGAGGGCTGGGAGCGGGACTACGAGGTGGAGGAGCCCGTCGAGCCCTCCTTCACCCATCCCGCCTGAGCGCTCTCTGTACACCGGAGGAATGAGGGATGACGCCGACGGGGCCGGCCGAGCTGCTCGCGACCTGGGAGGCCGGGCTTGCGCAGCACGACTCGGGAAGGTCGCTGCTGCTGCACCGGGCGGCCCGCCCGGGAGCCGGCGCCGACGAGCTGCTGTCGATGCCCGTCGGCGAACGGGAGTCGGATCTGTTCGCGCTGCGCCGGGCGCTGTTCGGCGAGCGGATGCAGGTGCGCTTCGAGTGCGCGTCGTGCGGCGAGGCCATGGAGTTCGACCTCGATGCGACGCAGCTGGGCGCCGGGGAGCGGACGCCGGACCGGCCGCTGCGGGTGGAAGAGGGCGAGTGGGCGATCGAGTTCCGGCTGCCCACCGTCGCCGACCTCGCGGCGGCCGGCGCGGTGCGGGATCCGGCCGAGGCCCGTCGGCTGCTGGTGGCGCGCTGCACGGTCTCGGCCGTACGGGGCGGGGAGTCAGTCGCCCCCGAGCAACTGGCCGCTCTCCTGCCGGAGCGGGTGGAGCAGCGGCTCGCCGAGGCGGCAGCGCAAGCCGACCCGGCGGCCGATGTGACACTCGACGTCGGCTGTCCCGAATGCGGTGAGAGCACTCCGGCGGAGCTCGACATCACCTCCTATCTGTGGACCGAACTGGACACCTGGGCACGGGACTTGATGCTCGACGTCCATCTGCTCGCCACCGCCTACGGGTGGAGCGAGCCGGAAATTCTGGCGCTCAGCCCGCTGCGGCGTCGTTACTACCTGGAGCTGTGCGCAGATGCCTGACTACTTCGACCGGTTGCTCGCCCGGTACACGCCGGTGCCGGCGACCGGCGGTGGCGCGGTACGGGTGCGGCCGCGGCTGCCCGGCCCGTTCGAGCGCGTCGAGGCGCTGCGGAGCGGACCGCCGGAGCCGGGCGAACCGGCGGCGCTGATCCCGTCCGCGCCCCAGCCTGCCTTCGGACCGGCCGAGTTGGTACGGCACGAGCGCGAGGTCCGGACGGATCGCGAGACCGTCGTACGGACCGAGGCGGCGGCCGCGGCGGGTGAGCCCGAGGGGCGGGCGGCGCAGGCAGCGCCTGTTCCGGGCCCACTGCTGCGGCCGGCCCCGCCTGCCGGTGTGAGGCCGCGTCCGGCTGCCCCCGACGTTCCGCACCCGGCACGGCGGGGTGCTGCGTCCGCGGTTCCCGATGCGCCACGGACACTGCCCCGTGTCGCGGCGCGGGCCACCGGCCCCGCTCCCCGGGCGGCCGCCGCCCCGGCCGGGCCGCGCAGCGCGGATGCGGCCGCCGCACGAGGGGCGGCGCTGAGCGGAGTGGGCCGACGCGCGCCGCGGCCCGCCGAGCGTGTCGTACACGTACAGATCGGCCGACTCGAGGTGAGCGCGGCACCGCCGCCCGGTGCGGACCGCGCCGACAGTGCCCGCACTGATGCCGGCCGGCGCGCGCCCGCACTGACGCTGGACGACTATCTGTCGCGCGGCGAGAAGAGGGACTGACGTCATGAGCAACGCACTCGCCATCGCGACGGTCACCCAGGCCCTCGCTCTGCTGATCGAAAGCAACCTGAGCCCCGAGATGGACATCGCGGTCAGGGTGGAGACCCGTAAGCCACCGGCCGAGCCGCCGACCGAGCCGACCATCAACGTCTTTCTGTACCAGGTGACCCCGAACGCCTCGATGCGCCATACCGATCTGCCGACGCGGGCCTCGGACGGAACGCTGCTCAAGCGCCCGGCGGCGCCGCTCGATCTGCACTATCTGATCAGCGCGTACGGGGAGGAGGCAGAGCTGGTCGGGCAGCGGCTGATCGGGTGCGTCGTGCGAACGCTGCACGAAATCCCGGTGCTGCCGGAGGAGTTGATCGAGCTTGCGGCGCAGCGGCCGTATCTGGCGGGGAGCGATCTGGCCGCCTCGCCGCAGAAGGTGCGCTTCACGCCGACGGTGATGGACATCGACGAGACGTCCAAGCTCTGGGGGATGCTCCACCAGACCCCGTACACCCTGTCGGTGGCGTACCAGGCGGCGCTGGTCCTGATCGAGGGCCGCGAGAAGCCGGTCCCGGCGAAGCCCGTGGAGCGGCGGACGGTGAAGGTGCTGCCGTTCGGGGCACCGGGCGCGCCTGTGCCGCCGGGGGGTGGGTCACCGGTGTCCGAACCCGAGCCGCCGACCGAGCCGGAGCCTGCGCCTGACGCGGAGCCCAAGGCCGCTGTGCCTGTGCGGAAACGGGCCGCGGCGAAGGCCACCAAGGCTGCGGTGAAGCCCGTCGCGAAACGGGCCGCCCCCGCTCGTGCCCGTAAAGGCACTGAAGCGGGCGCAGACGACAAGGAGAGCTGAGACACGGTGCACGACACGGGGGCGGGTGAGGGCATGGGCACTTTCGACGGGACGGCTGGGTCCACCACGGCGGACGGCCGTGCGTTGTTCGCGGCGGTACGGTCCGTGCTCACCCGTGTCGACGACCATGCGGCCCGGGCGCAGGGACGGCCGGGACGCGGAGAGAGCCCCGCGGCCGGCGGAGCCGACGGCCCCGCAGGCACGGACGCTCCGGGCGCCGGTGCCCACCGCGCCGCCGCGGCGGATGGGCCCGGACGGCAGGGCGGTGACCCGGGCGCCGAGCCCCTTCCGCGGAGCGAACTCGCGGCCCAAGGCAGCACCCCCACCGCCGCAGCCGGAGGCGCACCGGCAGCCCAGGGCCTACGCGCAGCGGCCCCCGGCGTGCGCCGCCCCGCCACGCTCGACTCGCTCGTCGCCTGCTTCGGGCTCAGCCCCTTCGAGCGTGACGTCGTCCTGCTGGCCGCCGCCGCGGAGCTCGACGCCACGACCGGTGGACGGTGTGCGGCCGCGAGCGGGGACCCCGAGCGCGCCCACCCCACCTTCTCGCTCGCCCTGGCCGCGCTCGACGGCGCCCACTGGAGCGCGCTGACCCCCGTTGCCCCGCTGCGCCGCTGGCGGCTCGTCGAGCTGGAGGACGAGACCCGGCTGACGACCTCCCGGCTGCGGCTGGACGAGCGCATCCTGCACTTCCTCGTCGGCTCGCCCTATCTGGACTCCCGGTTGCACGGACTGCTGCGCCGTGCGCCCGTACCGGAGTCCCTGCCCGCCTCCTACGATCTGGCGGCGAGTCAGGTCGCCGCGAGCTGGGCGGGAGCCGGAGCGCATGCTCCGCTGCGGGTCGAGCTGGTCGGCGGCGATCTGCGGACCCGTGCCGACATTGCCGCCGCGGCGGCCCGCCGTTCGGGGCTGGGGCTCTATTCCATGGCCGCCGACGACATGCCCACCGATCCGGCCGAGCGCGACCGCCTGGCGCGGCTGTGGCAGCGCGAGGCGATCATGCTGCCTGCCGCCCTGCTCGTCGAGGTCGGCGAGCTCGACCGCGACCAAGCCGCGGCGACGGACGCGTTCATCGAGAGCGCGGCCGTTCCGCTCGTCGTCTCCAGCCTCGATCCCCGGCAGACTGCCCGGCCGCGGGGCGAGCGCGTGACCGTGCCCCCACTGGACAGCGATGAGCAACTGGGCGTGTGGGCAGACGCGTTCGCGGAGGTACCGGAGGTGAGCGAGGAGGATCTGCGGGATCTGGTCGAGCAATTCTCGCTGCCGCCGCATCTGATCCGGTCCGCCGGCGCGGCTGTCGTACGGGATCTGCCGGGCGAGGACGAACTCGACGCCACCGCTCTTGCCTGGCGGGCCGGGCTCACCGAGGCCCGGATGGGCATGGACGAGCTGGGCCGGCGGATCGAGCCGCGGGCGGCGTGGGGCGATCTGGTGCTGGCCGAGCGGCAGTTGCGGATTCTGCGCGAGATCGTCGCGCATGTGCGTCAGCGCTCGACCGTGTACCAGGAGTGGGGGTTCGCCGAGACGCTGCGCCGCGGGCTCGGCGTCACCGCGCTCTTCGCGGGCGGCTCCGGCACCGGAAAGACCCTGGCCGCCGAGGTGATGGCGAAGGAACTGGGCCTGGATCTGTTCATCATCGATCTCTCGCAGGTGGTCAGCAAATACATCGGCGAGACCGAGAAGAACCTGCGCAAGGTCTTCGACGCGGCCGAACGCGGCGGCGCGCTGCTGCTGTTCGACGAGGCCGACGCGCTCTTCGGCAAGCGCAGCGAGGTCAAGGACAGCCATGACCGGTACGCCAACCTCGAGGTCAGCTATCTGCTGATGCGGATGGAGGCGTACCGGGGGCTCGCGATCCTGACCACGAACATGAAGCAGGCCCTGGACACGGCGTTCATGCGCCGTATCCGCTTCGTCGTCGACTTCCCCTTCCCCGGTGAGAGCGAGCGCGCCGAGATCTGGCGGCGAGTGCTGCCCGCTCGGGCACCGATGAAGGGCATCGATCCCGAGCAGCTCGCCCGGCTGACCGTGGCGGGCGGCTCCATCCGCAATATCGCGCTGTCGGGCGCCTTCCTGGCGGCGGAGGAGGGCGACCGGCTCCAGATGCGTCACATGCTGGAAGCGGCGCGAACCGAATACCTCAAGCTGGACCGCTCCTTGACGCCCTCGGAGGTCCACGGATGGGTCTGAACGAGGCACGGCGCGAGGCACCGCGCCTTGCGGAGCGCACGATCCGCGTGGACATCGGCGAGCTGGTGCTCGACGGTTTCGAGCGGCTCGACCCGGACCGGGTCTCGGCCGCGTTCGAGGCGGAGCTGTCACGGCTGGTACGGGAGCGCGGCGTGCCGCTGGCGGCGGACGGCGGCCGGGCCCTGGAAGCGCTGTCAGGGCTGCCGCCGCTGCCGAGGACCACGTCGCCGGGACGGCTCGGCGAGGCGCTGGCACGTGCGGTGCACGCCGGACTTTCGGGGCGGGGTGAGCCGCGATGAGTACATCGCATGCCCAGGATGCGCAGGCGGCCCAGGCCGAACGGCGGCGCAAGCGCAAGGAGCGCGCCAAGTCCCTTACACCGGAGCCGAAGAACATCGTCAGCGGCGCCGGACAGCCGCTCGACCTGAGCGTGCGGCGGGAGCTGGAGGAGCAGCTCGGCCACGACTTCAGCCGGGTGCGCCTGCACACCGACCGCGACGCCGGGCAGCTCACCGAGATGCTGGGCGCGGACGCGGTGGCGGTCGGTCAGGACATCTTCTTCCGCGAGGGAACCTACCGTCCGGGCACTGCGAACGGGCAGCGGCTGCTGGCTCATGAGCTGCTGCACACGGTGCAGAACCCGGGCGGTCTGGGCGCGTTGCGCGCGGGCCGCGACCTGGGTGCGGTGAGCCTGCCGCAGCAGGCGATGGAGCGCGAGGCGGAGTCGGCGGCGCAGGCCCTCGTGCGGGGCGAGGAGCAGGCCCCCGAAGTGGAGCCGGAGCAGTCGACGCCCGGCTGGCTGCGCTACGCCACGGTCGACGCCGACCGGTCCCGGATGGAACAGCTGGACCCCGCAACGCTGGTGGACCGGCTGGCCAATGGCGTACTGCGCTCGCTGCGCGGCGACCCGGCGGATCTGTCAGGTCGCGTGCGACTCCAACTCGGCCGGATGTCACCGCAGTTGCAGGACTCGGTGCTGGACCGGCTGGAAGTGCGGCTGCTCTCCAACGAGTACGACCGGCTGCTCGACCTCGCCGAGGAGTCCGAGACCGGGCCCGTCGACCTCCAGCCTGCCGAGGTGCCCGAACCGGAGACCGATCTCTTCGAGCTCCTGGGTGTCGAGCGCACCCAGTGGAAGCGCAAGGAGGAAGGCGGCCGGGGCGCTGAGGACAAGCGGGCCGAGGACTCCAGCGAGGAGCAGAAGGACGCCAGGGCGCGCGACGAGAAGCGCGGCGGCGACCGGAGCAGGGCACAGTCGGACGCAGCGGCCGAGAAGGAGGAGGCCGCCCGGCGCACGGAGCAGGAGGACGAACGCGCCCAGTCCCGGCAGCAGGCGGCACAGGAACAGCAGCAGGAAGAAGAGAAGCAGGACCAGGACCGGCAGCGGGTCGACGAGGCCGCGGACGAGCGTGCGCAGGGCCAGGCGGACGGCGCCGAGCAGACCAAGGAGGAGCGCAAGGAACAGCGCGACCGGGAGGAGCAGGACCCGGAGCAGGCGAACGCCCCCGGCGCCGACAAGCGCAAGCGCAAGGACGACGCGAAGAAGCCGGCGGACGGCTCGAAGCAGGAGAACCTCGACCCGAAGGCGAAGGGGCAGCCCGGGCCCGTACGCCCGGAGAAGGTGGACGAGCGGGCGGAGCAGTCGGACAGCGCGCTGTCCGAGCACGGCCTGCACGAGAAGGACGAGGACGAGGGCGAGCCGCGCGAGGAGGAGAAGCCGCTCGGGCTCGAGGCGGGCGCGGACCGGGAGATCGGCGGCGAGGAGGGCGACCGGGCCAAGGGCGGCGGCACGGCCGAGACCGAGCTGAAGCCCGAGGACTATCTCCCGGACACCGATCTCGACGTCTCGTCGGTTCCCACGGCCGACAACCCCACTGCCACGGTGCCGGCCTTCCCCACTCCCCCGCCGACGAAGGCCGAACAGGTCCAGGAGCAGCGGGAGAACGACGCCGAGGAGGAAGAGGACGAGGACGCCCCGGAGGCGGAGGCCAAGCCGCCGGGTGCCGAGATGGGCCCGGTCGAGGGTGAGGCGCCGCAGCCTGAGGGCGGCCCGGCGGCCGAGGCCGGGGACCGCAGCGAGAAGGACCTCCAGCCGGAGAAACCGGTGGACCAGGAGGTCGGACCCGATCCGGAGACCGAGGGCAGGCAGGAGCCGGAGCCCGAGGCGGAGAAGCAGGACCCGGAGCAGCAACAGGGCGAGCAGAACGCCGACGGCGGGGAACGCGACGGCGATGAGCAGCCTGACGCCAAGAGCGCCGAGGACCAGCAGGAGGAGCGCAAGGAGCAGGAGCAGCAGGACGCCAAGGCCCGTCCTGGGGCGGATGCTTCCGCAGCGCCGGATGTCAGCAGCACCGCTACCGTGGCCGCCGCCACCCCGCCCGCAGGCGCCCACACGGAGCGGACATCCGCCGAGGACCGCAGGCCCTCCCCTGCCGCCCGCCGGGTCGCCGACTCGGCGAAAGGCGACCACGAGGCGTCGGCCCCCAAGAGCGCGGTGCCGAAGGAGAGCGGTCCGGGAGCGGCGCCGAGCGGTGTGGTCGGCGGAAGCGGTACGGCGGGCCCGAGCGCGGCCACCGGCCCCGGCGGGGCGCCCTCGGCGGCGCAGGCCGCGGTCAGTCCGGCGGCCGAACAGGCGGAAAGCCCGGGGAAGTTCGGTGCTCCCGCGCCGGAGGGCACCAAGGCCCAGCCTGAGGCGTCGCTGGAGAAGGACGGCGGCGGTTGCGCCCCTCCGGAGCCCGCGGCGGAGAAGGAGGAGGGCGGCGGTAGTTGCGGTGGCGGTGGGGCCGCTCCCGAGGAGAAGCAGGAGGAGCCGCCCGACGTCTCGGGCCAGGATCCGAAGGCCGCCATCGGCACAGTCAGCAAGCTGGCGCCGGACCAGGCCGCGGCCGCCATGCCCGGTGTGGACGCCGCCGCGGACAAGAAGATCGGCGAGGAGCAGCAGCGGCTCGACGCCAACCCGCCGAAGCGGGAACGCCCTTCGGGTGCCCCGCGCACCCAGTCGGGCCCGCCCGAGGCGGCCGCACCCGCGGCCCCGGTGACGGGCAAGGTCGAGAAGCTCGGGCCCGAGGACCGGGTCGAGAAGCAGAAGGCCAAGGGCAGCGAGAAGGCGGAGGGCGCGAAACCCACCGACAACACTCCCCCACCGCCGGCCCCGGTGGCGGACAAACTGACCGCCGAAGAGGCGAAGAACGTCGATGCCGCGGCCGACGCCGTCCCGACCGTCGACCCGGAACTGCAGAACAAGACGGTCGGCCCCGCCCCCAAGATCAGGCTTGAGGGCGAGAGCGACCCGAAGCGCACGGACGACCAGGCCAAGGCGCTCAAGGAGAAGCAGTCCGACATCCAGAGCACGGGCCGCGAGGACGCGGCCAAGCCGATGGGCGAGGACCAGATCTTCCCCGACGCGCCCCAGGAACAGCTGGTCGGCAAAGCCACGGGCGGTCGACGGCGGGGTGGCGGAGGCGATCTGAAGGCCGGGTCCGCGCCCAAGCCCGGCGTCGGAGCGGTCGCCAAGCAGGAGCGCGGCAGCGAGATCCAGGGAGCCGCCGGCCAGGCCCAGGGCGATCTGGTCACCAAGGAGAAGGAACAGCAGCAGGGCGAGCAGCAGGCCAAGCAGGAGAAGCAGACCGAGATCGACCGCGAGGTCGCCCAGAACGCGGAGAAGCAGACGGCCGAGCGCGGCCGAGCGGCTGAGGACGCCCAGCGCGAGCGCGAGAACTGGCGCACCGAGCAGGACCAGAAGATCGAGGACGCGGACAAGAAGTCCGAGAAGGAACACACCGAGAAGAACAAGGAAATCGTCAAGGCCCGCGACGACAAGGACAAGGAGGTCAGCGACCGGAAGGACAAGGACAACGCGCAGATCGACACGGAGCGCGAGAAGGCGGAGAAGGAGGCCGAGAAGAAAAAGGAGGAGGAGAAGCCCTCGAGGGGCTTCTTCGGCTGGGTCGCCGACAAGGTGAAGAGCGCCTTCAACGCGATCCTCGACGCGGTCACCAAGGTCTTCGACGCGGCGCGCAAGCTTGTCAACGGCATCATCGACACGTTCAAGGAGTGGGCCAACAAGGCCATCGACTTCGTACGTGACCTCGCCATCAGCGCGATCAATGTGCTGGCGGACGCGCTGATCGCCATCGGGGACGTGCTGCTCGCGGCCTTCCCGGAGCTGCGAGACAAGTTCCGCAAGGCGATCGAGGGCCTGCGCGACAAGGCGATCGCAGGGGTCAACGCGCTGGCGGACGGCCTGAAGAAGGCGGTCAACGCGCTGCTCGACGCGCTGGCGGCGGGCCTGAACGCACTGCTCGACGTCCTTGAGGCGGGCATCAAGGCCGTCATCAAGATCTATCAGGCGGTCATCCTCGGCGCGATCAAGTTCGCCCAGGCGGCGATCGAGGCGCTGGGCAAGTTCGCCGCGCTGGTGGCGGACATCGCCCCGGACCCGGGCGGCTGGCTGAGCAAGGCGGGGAGTTCGGCCAAGTCCGGTATTCAGGACCACCTCTGGGGCGCGATCAAGACCGGCGTGAAGCGGTGGTTCGACACGAAGGTCGAGGGCATCCTCGGGCTCGGCAAGGCCGTGATCGACGTCCTGGTGAAGGGCTGCGTCTCGATCAAGCAGATCGGCAAGATGGCGTGGGACGCGATCATCGCGTCGCTGCCGATGATGATCGCCTCGATCGTGATCGAGAAGGTCGTCTCGATGCTGGTCCCGGCGGCGGGGGCGATCCTCACGATCGTGCAGGGCCTGATGGCGGCGTGGCAGAGCCTGAGCTCGATCCTGAACGCCTTCAGCAAGTTCTGGGCCTACCTGAAGGCGGTCAAGGCGGGCCCGGCGGCCTGCCTGTTCGCGGAGGCGGTCGCGGCGGGGATCGTCGCCCTGCTCGACTTCATCGCCAACTTCCTGATGATCCGCCTGTCTTCGGCGACGAAGGGCGTCGGCAAGCGCCTCAAAGTGATGGCCGAGAAGATCACGAAGGGCCTCAAGAAGACGGGCAAGGGCGCGAAGGAGGCGGCGGGAAACGCGGTGAACAAGGCGCGTGGTGCGGTGCGGAACGCGGTCGAGTCCTTGAGGAAGCCGACGGGCCCGTCGAAGCCGAAGGGCCCGCGGGTCCCGAAGAACCGGTCGACGTCGACGGACCGGGGGTCGGGGGCGAACCGCAGCCCACAGACCACGAGCCATGACAGGCCGACGAGCAAGACTCCGGACAAGGAGCGGGAGCGGCGCCGCGACGCATCCGAGGACAGTCTGAACAAGGACAGGGAGTCGGCTAAGGCCCAGCAGGAGCGCAGCCCCGACTCCGCCCCGGCCAAAGACCGCACACCGGACCAGAAGCCGGGCCTGACGAAGGACAAGGCACCCGACACCCCCAAGAAGAAGAAGGAGACGGAGGCCCCGAAGCGCGCGAAGCCACGCAGGCCGAAGTCCCCACTGGGCAAGGCACTCCAGAAAATCAAGGGCAAGGTTAAGTCGGCCCTCAAGAAAGTACGCAACGCCAGGAAGGCGCTCGGCAAGAAACTTCGGAAGTCCAAACTCGGCAAGTCACTCAAGAACAGCGCCAAGAAGGTGCGTGACTTTTTCAAGAAGAAGCGCGACCGCATGCGTGACGACAAGAAGAACCACATGGACAGGAGGAAGCAGCGACGCGACAACCGTAAGAAGAAGGAGAAGTCGCAACAGGCCAAGCATGACCGGCTGGACGAAATCCTGCCCCGACTCCAACGCATCCTCAAGGGGCGATTGGAGCCAGGCATCCCGCAACTGGCGCATCGACTGCTCCTGTCAGCCCTGCGCAAGTGGTACCGGTTGACCAGCCTGGAAAAGGAAGGCAGCGCGGACTTCAAGGTGCGCGCGACTCTCAACCCTGGGCGCACAGTCATCACCGGAATATCGGATAACCTGCGCGACTACCTGAAGCACCAGCAACTGCCGCGGCCCGTGGTTCTGCCCCTGCCCCGGAATGGGACCCCACCGGGGGTCCGGCCCGGCTCGGAGACCAATGCAAAATACATCAACCCGGTCTATGCGGAAGAGCACGGACGGGAGCCGAGCGGGCAGACCACAGAAGGCTTCGACTATCTGGAGTTGCACAAGTTCAACAAGAACCCCGCAGGGCCGCAGTGGGACCGCATGCACCTCATACCCCGCGAAGTGGGCGGAGCGGCGAAAACAACCAACTTCGTACCGGCCAGAAACGAGGACAACAAGGCGTTCTACAACAGCATCGAGAAGTACGCAGGGCAGTCATTCGGCAGCAAGTCCAACGCCAATCCGCCGGTGCCTGGTTGGTACAAGGTATCCCTGGCGCGCTACTCAGGCACAGCCAGGGCGTACCCGACCGGGAAGTACCCGGAAGGCTTCCCGAAGCGGCTGGAAGCCCAGTGGGGCCTGTACGCGAGGAATGGCCGAGGGTCCGGAATCAACCACACGGACTGGAAGCAGTTGCCCGCCAGGATGACAGCCGCGATCGACTTCGCACCCCCGCCGGTCCCGGGCACCAAGCCGGCCACAGTCAACATCAACAAGGACAGCCGGGAGTCCATCAAGGCCGCTCTCAGGCAGAGCGCAGTCTTCATGGACGCAGTCATGGAAGAACGAACAAAGGCAGGTCCCGGCGGCCAGGCGTTCAGCGACATCGTCGATATGCGCACCAAACTTGCGGGCTTCAAATCGAAAGCTGGGAAGAGCCTCTACAACCTCGACAAGAGCATGGACCAGGTTGAAGCGCGCTACGTTGCTGGATTGTTCACCTTCTAGCGGCACCACAACCCTGATCACATACAGAAAGCCAGCGTCATGCAGATCCTCACCCCGAACGAGCAACGGCACGCAGCATCATTGGAGCAAATCCGCACGAGCCCCTTCCTTGAAGCGCAATGCGGCAGCTCCGAGGAGTTGGCGGAGCCCGTCGAAGACCTGCTGCCGCTGTACGAGCACAACCCCGACTGGGAAGGCGTGGAATTCGACGAGCGTCTGCTCAATTGCTCTCTGCGGTTCACGGATCTAGGAGGCCGGTGGGAGACGTCCGGGGATCTCCCGGAAATCTATGGAGAGTTCAGTCTCCTCCATTTCTACGACGTATTCGACCAGCCGGAAGGACCCTCCGGAGGGCAGGAAACAACGGATTTCCAGCGGGAGTTCCTGTCACAGCTGCGTTTTTTTGATCACACGCCTCGCTCCGGTGCGGGAATGATGACATACATTCGAATGCAGCCGCATGTCACACCCTTGGAAATCTGGTACCAGGACATCGCGGACATCGGCAGCGATCCTTATCCGACCAACTTCATCAAGATGGACATCACGTACTGCGAGTATCTTGAGGCATTGATCCTCACCAAAGGCACTTACGGCTGGCAGTACCTCTACACCGACATCTCGCTTCGCGGGGGCGAATTTCACAGCAAAGTCAGCTACCTCGAACACATGCTGGACGTCTTTCCGCGAATCTTTCCCAGCTATGACTACTCAAGTCTTCTGGTCCGCCTGGAGGAACGACTGTGACCCGCTACGCAGACATCCCCAAGCCCATCCGCTCCGGCATCGTCGTCGTCGACCCCGAGCGCGGTACCCCCCAGCGCATCATCGTCCTCCAGTTCAACCCCGACACCCTCGAACGTTCCCTCGCCCCCCAGTCCGCCGGCGGCTCCGGGGACGCGGGCGGCGGAGGGAGCGGAGGGGACCGCAACGAGGCCCTACGCCTCAAGGGGCCCGCCGAGGAGAGCTGGAAGTTCACCGCCGAGATCGATGCCACCGATCAGTTCGAGGTCGCCGCGCCCGACGGGATTCATCCGCAGCTCGCGACGCTGGAGATGCTCGTGCATCCCACCAGCGCTCAGCTTCGCGAGGCCTCCCGCCGGACCCAGAAGGGCACCATCGAGATCAGCCCCATCGAGATGCCGCTGACCCTCTTCACCTGGGGGAGCAAGCGCGTCATGCCCGTGCGGCTCACCGAACTGTCCATCAACGAGTCGGCGTTCGACGTCAATCTCAATCCGATCAGGGCGAGCCTCGGCATCGGCATGAAGGTGCTCAGCGTGAGCGATCTGCCCGCCGGGCACCGCGGGGCCGATCTGTATCTCGCGCATCTGGCGCAGAAGGAACGGCTCGCCGCCGCCGCGCGGGGCGGTCGGCTTGCCGAGCTCGGTCTTGGACGGGGGCTGTAGGACGTGATTGATCCTTATGAGAGCGCGCTGGACGCCATCCCGGGGGCACATCCCTACCCCCGCACCAGCCGGTACCACGACGCGGAGATCGACGTGCACCGCCTCCCGGACGGCACCGAAGTGCGGTACACCAAGCGGCGTTTGCTGCCTCCGCTCAGCGAGGCCGCCGGCGAGACCGCCCCGCACACGGTCAGCAGTGGCGAGCGGCCCGATCATCTCGGGCAGCGCTACTTCGGCGACCCCGGGCAGTGGTGGCAGATCGCGGACGCCAATCCCGTGCTCGACCCGCAGGAGCTGACCGCCGAGCCGGGGCGGACGATCGACATTCCTCTGCCGGGTGGGTTCCATGGCTGACGAGCCCATCGGGAGCGGGCCCGTCCATCTCACCCTGCACATGGGGCCCAAGCTCACCCGCCCGGTGCCGGCCGAGGTGGCCGAGGCTCTGCTGTCCGCGCAGATCACCATGACCGCCGGAGAACGGAGCGGGTTCCAGCTCGCCTTCGATCTGACCAAGCGCGGGCTGATCACTCAGCGGCTGCTGCCCGAGGGGTACTTCGATCCGAAGACCAGGGTGATCGTCACGACATCCGTCAAGGGCACGTCGACGGTGATCCTGGACGGGCTGATCGTGCGGCAGGAAGTGGGCGCCAGCAATCAGCCGGGGCAGACCACGCTCACCGTCACCGGTGAGGATCTGACCCTGCTGATGGACCTGGAGGAGCGGACGGACCGGTATCCGAATCTCGGCCCCGCACAGCGCGTTGAGCGGATTCTGCGGAAGTACGCCGACTATGGAATCGATCCCTGGATCATCCGTGAGCAGATCCATCAGCCGCCTCGCGAGCAGCTGCGGGTCGACTACCAGACCGGCACGGATCTGCAGTATCTGAACGAGCTGGCCCGCGCCAACGGATACACCTTCTATCTGGAGCCGGGTCCGGGCATCGGCCGGTCCGTCGCCTTCTGGGGTCCCGAGCAGCGGCTCGGGCAGCGTCAGCATGCGCTGAACGTCAACATGGACAACAACTCCACCGTCGACCAGCTGACGTTCGCCTACGACGGGACGGCAAGGGAAGAGCCCCAGGCCCGCGTCCAGGACCCGCGCACCCGCGACGTGCGGCTGCTGGCACAGCCCGACATCAGCCCCTTGCGGCCACCGCTCGGCCTCCGCGCCTCCCCCGCACTCAAGCGCAAGACCCTTTCCGGTACGGCGAAGAAGGAGCTCGGGCAGGCCGAGGCCGAGACCCTCGCCAGGGCCGCGACGTCCGCGGACGCGATTTCCGGGTCGGGGTCGCTGGATGTCAACCGGCACGGATATGTCCTGCGGCCACGGGAGTTGGTGGGGGTACGCGGCTCGGGCGTGACGTACGACGGCGACTACTACGTCAAGAGCGTGACGCACAACCTCAGGCCCGGCTCGTACCAGCAGAACTTCACGCTCTCACGTGAAGGACTGATCGCCCGCAGCAGCACCGTACGACCGTAAAGACCAGGAGAACTTCGCATGGCTGCAGGACCGAACAACCGGTTTCTCGGCAAGTTCCGGGGGCGGGTGATCGACAACAGGGATCCGCTCAAGCTCGGCCGGATCACGGCCCAGGTGCCGGATGTGCTCGGCGACGAGGCCTCCACCTGGGCGTTGCCCTGTCTGCCGTTCACCGGACGGCAGGCGGGTCAGTATGTCGTGCCCGAGATCGGCGCCGGCGTGTGGATGGAGTTCGAGCAGGGTGATCCCAGCTTCCCCATCTGGACGGGGAGTTGGTACGGCGACGCCTCCGAGCTGCCGCCGCGGGCGAGCGCCGAGCTGCCCGGCTCTCAGCCCGTGGTCATCCAGACGCCGGGCGCTCACAAGCTGGTGATGTCGGACGTGCCCGGCGGTACGGGGATTCTCCTTGAGGCCAAGAGCGGCGCGTACATCCAGATCGACGAGAAGGGCGTGACGATCGGCAACGGCAAGGGGGCGTCGATCGTGCTGATCGGCGACGAGGTCAACATCAACGAGGGCCGGCTGATCGTGCCGAAGAAGCGATGAGCACCAGGACCAAGGGAACGGGGAGTTACGTGTTGTCGGGGAATCTCGTGAACGGCGGCAGCGTGATCAGCTGCCCGCACGGCGGCCGCGTCGTGCCCGCCTCCGCCCCGTCGTCCGGCGTCCGGATCGACGGCCATCAAGTGCCCACCGCCGCCGACGTCTTCATCGTCAGCGGCTGCCGCCACACGGTCGACGGCGTGCCACATCCGTGCGCCACCGTCCGCTGGACGCCGCACCGCGACAGCGTGCTCATCGACGGCTCACCCGTGCTGCTGGAGGGCACGTCCGCGCTCTGCTTCAGCGCCGCGCTGGTGCCGCAGGGCCCGCCGGTGGTCGCCGCCTCGGCGCGGGGGGTGTCGTCGCGATGAGGAGCGATATCGCCTTCCCCTTCCGCACGGACCGGCGGGGACGCACCGCGCACGCGGCGTACGACGAGCATGTGCGGGATCTGATCGAGCAGTTGCTGTTCACCAGCCCCGGCGAGCGCGTGATGCGCCCCGACTTCGGCTGTGGGCTGCTCGATCTGGTCTTCACGCCCAACAGCCCCGAGCTGGCCTCCGCGCTGGAGCTGTCGGTGCAGGCGTCCCTGCAGCGCTGGCTGGGTGAACTGATCGAGGTGGAGGCCCTGGACGTGGTGAGCGAGGAGAACGTGGTCAGGGTGTATCTGCGCTACGTGGTGCGCTCCACCGCGAGCCGGCGCGACGACGTGTTCGAGGGGAGCGGCCCGGCATGAGCGGTACGAGCAAGGAGTTGGTCTGCCGTACGGACGGCAGGCGCGCCAAGGTACGGGCCGCGCAGCTCGGCGGTGTGGACGCCGTCGAGGTCGGTGACGACGGGCTGACGCTCACCGTCACGTTCCTCGGCAAGGCGCCCCACGGGCTGTGCCCGGAGAACATACGCATCGACGGCGGCCGCCGGATCACCGGCATCGAGGCCGTCGACGTGTCCGTCGAGCGCGAGGAGGACCCGGAGCTCGACGACAGGCTGTACGTCACGCTGGACCGCACCGGCGACACTTCCCGGTACACGCTTTCGGTGGTGGACACGGATCCGTACGGGCGGCCGGGCACCGAGCCCTTCCCCGGTTTCGACCAGCGGTATTTCTCGGCGGAGTTCGAGTTCCGTCCCGATTGCCCCACGCCCTTCGACAGCCAGGACGAGCAGACCGACTGCCCGCCCACCCTCAAGGCCACGCCGGTCATCGACTACACAGCGCGCGACTACGAGTCGATCCGTCGGCTGATCCTGGACCGGCTGGCGCTCACCACCCCGGACTGGGTCGAGCGCAACGCCGCCGACCTCGGCACGACGCTGGTCGAACTGCTGGCCCACACCGGCGATCTGATCAGCTATCAGCAGGACGCGGTCGCGACGGAGGCGTATCTCGACACGGCACGCCGCCGGGTGTCCGTACGCCGTCATGTGCGGCTCATCGACTATCCGATGCACGACGGCGTCAACGCCCGCGCCTTCGTCGCGGTCGAGACCGTACGGGAACTGACGCTGCTGCCCGGCTCCTTCCGTTTCGCCGCTGTCGACGTCCGCACACTGGGGCCGCGGGACCGGCCCGACATCGGGACCGTCATCGACGACCGGGATCTGGCGGTCCTTGACGAGCGCGGCTCGGTGGAGGTGTTCGAGCCGGTCGTCCGCGAGGAGCCGCTGGTGCTGCGGCCCGAGCACAACACCATCCGCTTCTGGACCTGGGGCGACGAGGTGTGCGCGCTGCCCGAGGGGGCCACCGCGGCCACGCTGCGGGACGAGTGGGCGGACGAGGAGTGCTCGGCCAGGTCGCTGACGCTGGCCCCGGGCGATCTGCTGCTGATCGAGGAGGTGCTGGGGGCGCGCTCGGGGACGCCGGGCGACGCCGACCCCGCCCACCGTCAGGCCTTACGCCTCACCTCCGTGACCCCGGCCGTGGACCGGCTGGCGGACCAGCCCCTGCTGGAGGTCACCTGGGCGCAGGAGGACGCGCTTGCGTTCCCCGTCTGTCTCTCGACGCGCGGCGGCCCTCACTGCGATCCGGTGGAAGATGTGAGCGTGGCGCGCGGCAATGTTGTGCTCGTCGACCACGGGCGGTCGCTGACGTTCTGCGACGGCACCCCGGAGACGGTCACCGTGCCTGCCGCGCCCGCCGTCCTCGGGTCCTGCGATCCGTCCGGCTTCGGCTGCTGGGACCGCAAGGAGGGCAATGCCACGGCGGACCTGATCAACGCCCGCCTGGAGCAGACGCGTTCCGGACGGCTGCTGAGTGCCGATCAGATACGGGAGCTGTTCACCGTCGTCGGCGAGGACGCCACCGGCCGCGCCGGTCTCGGCCTGGAACTCGCGGGCCGGCGGCGGGAGAAGGTCGTACCGGGCACCGCCTATGCCCAGGCCGAGGCGCTCCAGACGCTGCTTGCCCAGGTCGTCTACCCGGGCATCGCACCACGCTTCAGGCCGGTGCTGGAGCGCTCTCCCGTCGTGCAGTCCGTGCCGTTCCCCCAGCCGCGCGATGTGTCGGCGGGGCAGGCCGAGCGTCTTGCGGCCATTCCTGGCCGGGTGCGGCAGCGGCTTGTGGAGCTGTGGCGCAGCGCCCGGGACAATGACGGGCTGAGCGAGCCGGAGATCGCCCGGCTGACCGTGCTGTTCGGGCTGCGGGTGCTGGAGCGTCTTGAGCTGCGCCGTCACCCGGTGCGTGCGCTGCGGGAGTTGCTGCACCGCAGCGAGCGGCTGCTGGCCGCGAAGCTGCGCCGGCTCCAGGTGCTGACGGCCCGCTCGCGGGCGGGCGCGGTGCTCGACGCCGGCATCGCGTGGGAGATCGCGCACACCTGGGGTCCCGAGTACGCGGCCGGGCTCCACCCGGACGAGCCCGTGCTGCGGGGCCCCGCTGCCGCGCTCGTACCGGATCCGCGGGCCGCGTTGCCCGCGGTGACGGTCATCGACGGCGACGAGACCTGGACGGTGCAGCGGGATCTGCTCGACAGCGGCCCGCGCGAGCGGCACTTCGTCGGCGAGCTCGAGGACGACGGCCGGATCGCGCTGCGCTTCGGGGACGGCCGGCACGGCGCCCGCCCGGCGCCCGGCGCGCGGCTCGAGCTGCACTACCGGCTCGGCGGCGGCATCGCGGGCAACGTCGGCGCGGAAGCCATCAACCATCTGGTTCTGTGCCGCGATCCGGATGCTTCCGACGCCGGGGACCCGATGCCCGTCGCGGGGGTGCGCAATCCGCTGCCGGCCGTCGGCGGCACCGAACCCGAGCCGGTCGAGCAGGTCCGCCAGCTCGCCCCGCTCGACCTCAAGCGCACCCGGCTGCGGGCCGTCACCGCCGAGGACTATGCGGCGCTGACGTCGAAGCTGCCCGGCGTGCAGCGCGCCGCCGCCGAGATCCGCTGGACCGGCAGCGTGCAGGAGGCGCATGTCGCCGTCGACGCACTGGGCAGCGGGGATCCGTCCCCGGAGCTGCTCGACTCGGTGGCGTACGCGCTGGAGAGCCACCGCCGGATCGGCCACGACCTGGTGGTGGGTCCGGCCAGGTCGGTGCCGCTGGACATCGCGCTCGCGGTGTGTGCGGCGCCCGGCCATCAGCACGGCCAGATCCTCGCCGAGCTGTACCGGCTCCTCGGCAGCCGCCCGCTCTCCGGCGGACGGCTCGGTTTCTTCCATCCCGACGCGCTGACGTTCGGCGAACCGGTGCGGCTGAGCCGTCTGGTGGCCGCGGCAGCGGCCGTCCAGGGTGTGGAGAGCGTACGGGTGACGCGGCTGCGCCGACTGTTCCACGAAGATCCACTCGATGACACCGCACTGGAGGCAGGCGTGCTGCGGCTCGGCCCGCTGGAGATCGCGCGTTGCGACAACGACCCCGACCGGCCCGAACTCGGCCGGCTGTCGATCGAGCTCGGCGGAGGTGCCCGATGAACGGCTCCTGCGGTTGCGGCTGCGGCGGGCACGACGAACGCCATGCGCCGAATGCCCTGTACAACAGGCCGGGCCGCACGGCCCTGGACTACCGGGTCGGCGAGTACGGCTCGTTCCTCGCGGCCATGCTCGACCGGCTCGCCTCACCCGCGTATCCGGCGCTGCGCGGGCTCACCGTCCGCACACCGGACGACCCGGCGATCGGACTCATCGACTCCTGGGCGGTCGTGGGTGATCTGCTCACCTTCCACTCCGAGCGCATCGCCGACGAGGGCTATCTGCGCACCGCCGACGAGCACCGCTCGCTGGCCCTGCTCGGACGCCTCGTGGGACACCGGCCGCGGCCCGGCATCGCCGCCGACACCCATCTCGCGTACACGCTCGACCGGGATCCGCGGGCCGAGGACGTGCCGGTGCTGATCCCGCGCGGCGCGCGCAGCAACAGCGTGCCCACCACGTCCGACGAGGAGTCGCAGGCCTTCGAGACCAGCGAGGACCTGGTGGCTCGCTCGGCCTGGAACGAGCTGGCGGTGCGCCGGCGCCGACCCGCCCTGCTGACTCCGGACGATCTGCGGGGGCGCTCCGAGATCTTCGTCTCGGGCACCGGTACGTCCCTTCAGACCGGGGACAAGCTGCTCTTCGTCTTCGGAGCGGACGGGGACACGGCCGGGCAGCGGCTGCTGCTGCCAGTGGCGCGCATCCGGATCGACCGGGGCGACGACATCACGGCGATCGGGCTGCCGCAGTCCGCGCCGCCGTCGCTGACCGAGCTGGTGGCCGGACTGCTCGAGTGGATCACCGAGGACGAGCGGGAGGTGGAGGAGGGCGAGCCGACTCCCGACAACCCCAATCCGCGTCCGGTCAGCCGGATCATCGAGGACTTCGACGCTCAGGTGCTGGCGCCGCTGCGCGCCGATCTCGACGGGATCAGGACACCCGCGCAGTTCGCCGCGCGGCTGGCCGAACCGCACGACCGGCTCGCCGAGGCACAGGCCATCGCTGCTCCGTACGAAGAAGTCGCCACCTGGTTCGAGCAGTTGGAGGCGGTGGTCGGTGAACTGAGGGAGCGGGCGGCCGAGCTGGAGCCTTCCCGCCCGCAGTCGCCAGTGGCCGCCTCGGGCTCCGAGGCGATGCGGGCGCTCGGCGCCGTACTGCCCGCGCTGCGCACCCGTGTGGTGCGGCCACCGTCGGGCGCGCGCACGCCGGCCCACGATCCGGCACGCTACTTCGCGCCGGGCTCCGATCTCGGAGCCCGGCTGCTGTCCGCGCTCGACCCGCGGGTCGCCGACGGGATGTACGCGGCGTGGCGGAGCGCCGCGCCTGCGGTGCCCGCCCTGCTGCGCGAGTTGCAGGCGATGCGGGTGACCGCCGCTCCGTTCGGGGCGACGGCACCGCTCAAGCCCGTACAGGACGAGCGCGGAAGGGTGATCCGGCAGACGGACTGGCCCGTGAGCGGCGGGGAACTCACCACGATGCGGATCGTGTACGACACGGCCGGACGGGTGCCGGTGCGCGCCGAGTTCCAGCACATCGAGACCGGGTCCTCGTGGCAGCGTTCGGAGAATCTGCCCACTCAGACGAGCTTCGGTCTGGGGCCCGGCAGGGTCTCGCTGCAGACCAGGGTGGGCCAGGACCACGATCTGAGCTGGCTGACCAGGCGCCCCGCAGACTCTCAGGAGCCCGGTGTGACGGCCGAGTTCTCCGACGGGCTTCCGGAGCGGACGCTCTTCGTGTCGAGGCCCGCCGAGGACGGGCGGGTGCATGTGGCCGTGCAGAGCGGCCAACCGCTCAACTGGCTGCTGTCTCCCGGTGACCACAAGCAGGTCACGCACGGCGATGTGGAGGTGACCGCGCGGTACACGGTCGGCAGCGAGCCCGCGAATGTCGAGATCGGCATCGCGACCGTGCCGGAGCAGGCGAACCGTCATGTTCTTCCGCTCGACTCCGTGCAGGACGGGATCACGGTCGGCAGCTGGGTCGCGATCGAGCGTCCCCGCAAGGGCACCGGGGAACCCGACGGCATCCCCGGCGACAAGAAGCTCGCGCTCGTGACCACCCGGGTCACGGCCGTGCGCACCGCCGCGTACACCAACTACGGGATCACCGGCCGCGGCACCGAGCTGACGCTCGCCGATCCCTGGCTGGACGAGCACGACGTGCTGCTCTCCGCGATCCGGGACGCCACCGTGCATGCGGGCGGTCAGGCGCTGCGACCGGCGGACGAGCCGTTGGGTGAGGACGTGCACGGAAACGAGCTCGAACTGGCGGAGCTGTACGACGGGTTGCTGCCCGGCCGTCATCTGGTGGTGTCGGGCGAGCGCACCGACATCCCGAACACCGCCGGGGTGCGCGGCACCGAACTGGCGGTGATCGCCTCGGTGGAGCAGCGGCTCGATCCGCATCTGCCGGGCGACCATGTCCATACGAAGCTGACGCTCACCACTGATCTGGCCTACCGCTACCGCCGTGACACGGTGCGCATCCAGGGCAATGTGGTGCCCGCCACGCACGGCGAGAGCCGGGACGAGCCGGTCGGCAGCGGCGACGCCGGCCGCATCAACCAGACCTTCGCGCTCTGGCAGTCGCCGCTGACCTGGCTGCCCGCCGCCAATCCCCTGGGTGCCACGCCCACGCTGGAGGTCCGTGTCGACGGGCTGTTGTGGCACGAGGTGGACAGCCTCGCCGGGCGCGGGCCGCGTGAACGCGTCTATGTGTCGGGGACGGCCGGGGACGGGCGTACGACCGTGACCTTCGGCGACGGAGTGCACGGCGCCCGGCTGCCCACCGGGCAGGAGAACGTGCGGGCCCGGTACCGCTTCGGCACCGGCAGGGCCGCCAATGTCCGGGCGGACCGCATCACTCAGGCGATCACCCGGCCGCTGGGCGTCACCGCGGTCACCAATCCGCAGCCCGCGACGGGCGGCGCGGACGCCGACGGCCCCGGGCTGACCCGGCGCACGATCCCGCTCGCGGTGTCCGCCCTCGACCGGCTGGTGTCCGTCACGGACTACGAGGACTTCGCCCGCTCCCGGGCGGGCATCGGCCGGGCGACGGCCCGCGAGATCTTCGACGGCCGACGGCGCGTGCTGCATGTGACGGTCGCCGGAGTTGACGACATCGCGATGGCCGAGGACTCCGAGGTGCTGCGCGCACTGCGCTCCTCGCTCGCCGAGTACGGCGACTCCCGGCTACCCGTCCGGGTGGACGTGCGCGAGCTGGTGCTGCTGCTGCTCGCGGCGAAGGTGAAGGTCGCCCGCGACCACACCTGGAGTGTGGTCGAGCCGCGGCTGCGGCAGGCGCTGCTGCGTGAATTCGGCAGCGGGCGGCGCGAGTTGGGTCGTCCCGCGCGGCTGTCCCAGGTACTGGCGACCGCCCATTCGGTGCCCGGCGTCGACTATGTGGACGTCGACCTGTTCACCGGAGTCCCCGCCTCCGTCACACCCGGCGGGCTGACCGGCCTGGCGGAAACGCTCGCCGAGCCACAGACCTCGGTCGGGTCGCGGCTCGCCGAGTACGACGAGGACGTGCACCACGTCACCGCCGATGAGGGCGAGACACTCACACAGGTCGCCGCCAGGTACGGCATCCCGCTCGCCGAACTGCTGCGGCTGAACCCGGACATCACCGATACCCGGCGGCTGAAGAAGGGCCGTGCGGTGTTCGTGTTCCGAGGCATCCGGCCGGCCCAGCTGTCAATCCTCTCCCCGCATGTCGCGGACACGCTGATTCTGACGGAGGTCACCTCATGACCAGGGAACCGGACGGCCTCGCGGATCTGCTCCCGCAATGGCACCGCCTGCGGGACGCCGAGGACGGTGAGCCGCTGCGCGCTCTGCTGGCCGTGATCGCCGAACAGGTCGACCGGGTACGCGACGGGGTCGAGCAGAGCTACGAGGACTGGTTCGTGGAGACCGCGGCGCCGTGGGTGCTGCCGTATCTCGGCGATCTGGTCGGCTACTCCCCACTGCCGGGATATGAGCGCGTGCAGGCGCAGGGCCTTGAGGGCGGGGACGGCGATTCCCGCAGCCGCCTCGCCGAGGCGCTGGCGCCGCGCCGCGACGTGGCCGCCACGGTCGCCAACCGACGGCGCAAGGGCACTCTCGCCCTGTTGGAGGAGCTGGCCGAGGACGTCGCCGGATGGCCCTCGCGGGCCGTGGAGTTCTCCCGGCTGGTCTCCCACCAGCAGCCGGTGAAGCTGTACGGATCGGGCACGGACGCCACGAATGCGCACCGGCGTGCCCGCGGCAGGCTCGTCGACGTACGCGAAGGGGGCGCGCTCGATCTGGCGGGCGGTCCGTTCGGTTCGGTCGCCCGGTCCGTGAATGTGCGGCGCGCCAACTCGGCGCGTACGCAAGGCGGCTACTCCCCGGCCGGGGTCGGACTGTTCGTCTGGCGGCTGAAGCCGTACCAGGTGACGGGCGCGCCCGCGTACTGCATCGACCGGGCCCGCAGTCTCTACACCTTCTCGATCCTGGGCAATGACACGCCACTGGTGACCAGGCCGGTACCGGAGCCGTCGGCGACCCACGTGGCAACGATCGACAATGTGCCCGCGTACATCCGGCGCCGTCAGCTCGCCGACCGGCTCGCGGACTACTACGGGCCCGGCAAGAGCTTCACGATCTGGCGCGACGGACAGGACGAGCCGGTGCCGCTCTCGGACCTCGTGGTGGCGGATCTGAGCCACTGGCGCTATCGCCCCAAGCGGGGGCAGGTGGCCATCGACCCGGCGCTCGGCCGGATCGCGTTCGGCTCGCGGTCCGCGCCGCGGCAGGGTGTGTGGGTCACGTACCACTACGCCTTCGCCGACGACACGGGCGGCGGCGAGTACACGCGCGAGCGTGAGACGCCCACTGCGGCCAAGGTCTACCGGGTCGGCCCCGGCCAGGGCCACCAGCGGATCATGGACGCGTACAACGACTGGCGGCGCGACCGGCGGGCCGGGCACTGCGGCCCGGACGGCATCATCGAGATCACGCACAGCGGCGCCTACCAGGAGCAGCTGGACTTCGATCTGGATCCGGGCGACCGCCTTGAGCTGCGCGCGGCCGAGGGCACAAGGCCGGTGATCCGGCTGCTCGACTGGTACAGCAACCGGCCCGACGCGCTCAACATCCGGGCCCAGGAGGAGGGCGAGGGCGGAGCTCCGCGGATCATGCTCGACGGTCTGCTGATCACCGGTCGCGGGCTCAATGTCACCGGTCCCGTCGGGGCGGTGGTGCTGCGGCACTGCACCCTCGTGCCGGGCTGGTCGCTGGAGCCCGAGTGCGATCCGCACTCCCCCGAGGAGCCGAGTCTGGTGCTGGATCGCACTACCGCGTGCGTGTCCATCGATCGCAGCATCCTCGGCACCATCGAGGTGATCGGCGACGAGGTGAACCACGATCCGCTGCCCATCCACATCCGGGACAGCATCCTGGACGCCACAGGCCACGACCGGGCGGCGCTGTCCGCGCCGGACTGCCGTCACGCACATGCCGTACTGCACGCGCACCGCACCACCGTCATCGGCGAAGTCCACACGCATGCGGTGGAGATCGCCGAGAACAGCATCTTTACCGGGCGGATGCGGGTGGCCCGGCGGGGCATCGGCTGTGTGCGCTTCAGTTACGTACCCGCCGGCTCGCGCACTCCGCGCCGCCACCGCTGCCAGCCGGATCTGGTGGGCAGAGACAACGCGCAGCTGGTCCGGCCGCTGTTCACCGGCGAGCGGTACGGCACGCCCGCATACGGGCAACTGGCCGCGGGCTGTGCCGAGGAGATCAGGCGCGGCGCCGAGGACGGCTCCGAGATGGGCGCCTTCCACGACCTCTACCAGCCGCAGCGCGAAGACAGTCTGCGCGCCCGGCTCGCCGAGTACACCCCGGCGGGTAGCGACGCCGGGATCATCCCCGTCACCTGACACGACTTCCACTGCCCAATCCTGAGGGGGACCCCTTCCCATGCACGCAGACATCTCCCGCATCACCTTCCGGCCGGACCGGCACTACTCGGCGGTGATCGCCCAGCAGGGCCGTGTCCAGCTGGACGCCGACGCCAATGAGCAGACCGCGATCCAGCTGGTGCAGGCCCGTACCACCGCAGCCGATCTCATCGGGCAGCACGGCGGCCCGCGCGGCGCCACCGGCTTCGAACTTCACTTTCTGGGCGGCAGCCGGGAGTTGGACGACCTTTCCATCGGCGGCGGCCGCTACTACGTGGACGGCATCCTGCTCGATGCGACGCGCCCGCAGCCGGGCGTCCCGGTCGTGGACGACACACACGACGCACACAGCACCGAGGAGGGCGAGAAGGACGCGCCCGCCGAGACGCAGCCGCCGGCCACCTGGACGTACTGGGACCAGCCCGACGGCCACCGGGACCCGGAGCGCCCCGGCGACCGGCTGCCCTCCCAATTTCCGTACCTCGCCTATCTGAAGGTGTGGGAGCGCTCGGTGACCGCGGCCGAGGACCCGCTGCTGCGCGAGGTGGCGCTGGGGTCGGCGATGCCCGACACCGCGGCCCGGCTGAAGGTCGTCTGGCAGGTGCTGCCGCTGCCCGGCTCACAGCTGGAACTGGCGGACGGGGCGAACAAGGACCAGGTGCGGGCCGCGTTCGCCAAGTGGGTGGCGGCGCAGGCGCCGAGTGCGCGGATGGCGGCGCGCAGCGAGCGGCCCGAGCATGCGGACGAGGACCCGTGCCTGGTGAAGCCGGACGCCCGTTATCGCGGACAGGAGAACCAGCTGTACCGCGTCGAGATCCATGAGGGCGGCGCGGCGAAGGACGCCACCTTCAAGTGGTCCCGGGAAAACGGCTCGGTGACCTTCCCGGTCGACGAACTGGACGGCACCTGGACCGAGTTGGCCTCGCTGGGCAGTGACGACAAGCTCGATCTGAACGTCGGCGACTGGGTGGAGCTGGTGGACAGCGCCTCTCTCAGCCGCGGCGAGCCGCTGCCGCTGCTGCGGATCGAGGAGATCGACCTGCCGGGCCGCCGGGTGCGTCTTTCGGCCGAGCCTGACCCGTCGGTCGGGCGGCGCCCCGAGCTGCACCCCTTCCTGCGGCGCTGGGACCACCGGCCCGGTGCCCGGCACACGGGCGGCGGCCGTACGAAGCAGGGCACCGCCAAGGTGCGGGGCGGCGCGCTGCGGATCGAGGAAGGCGGCTGGCTGCCGCTGGAGGACGGCGTGTTCGTGTACTTCGAGCCGGGCAAGTCCTACCGTCCGGGCGACTACTGGACCGTGGCCGCGCGGACGGCGACGGGCAATGTGGAGTGGCCGACGGACGCGGCACGGCGGCCTCTGCTGCAGGCCCCGGCGGGCAACCATGTCCACTATGCGCCACTGGCCTGGGTGCTTGGAGAGGGCTCGGTGGCCGATCTGCGCCTGGCGTTCGCACCGCTGGCCGCCCCCGTCCCGGCCGCCGACGCTGAGGCGTTGGAGGCGGAGGCCACGTATGAAGCAGAGGCAGCGGCGGCCGAGAAGGCGGCGGCTGCCGGTTCGGGCGCACGGACGGCGGGAGCGGACGAGCAGGGACAGCCCGAGAAGTGACGTACCACCTGGAAGGAGCACCACCATGGCAACGCCTCTGACCGCCTCCCAACTGGTCAAGGTCCTGCGTGACGAAGGGCTACAGGTCGTCGAGCACCGGAGCTGGCGGACGCACAACCGCAATCACAAGGGTCCTTGGGGCCCCATGCACGGCGTGATGATCCATCACACCGTGACCAAAGGCACCCAGAACTCAGTGGCCATCTGCTACAACGGCCACTCCAGCCTGCCGGGCCCGCTGTGCCACGGGGTGATAGCCAAGGACGGCTCGGTCCATATGGTCGGCAACGGCAGAGCCAACCACGCCGGGCTCGGCGACGACGACGTCCTGCGCGCGGTGGTCAACGAGGCCGCCCTGCCGGGCGACAACGAGGCCAACACCGACGGCAACCGGTACTTCTACGGCTTCGAGTGCGTCAACCTCGGCGACGGCAAGGACCCGTGGCCCGCCGCCCAGCTGGAGGCCATCGAGAAGGCGGCGGCCGCGATCTGCCGCGCGCACGGCTGGTCGCAGCGCTCGGTCATCGGCCACAAGGAGTGGCAGCCGGGGAAGGTCGACCCGCGCGGGTTCACGATGGACTCGATGCGCGCGCGGATCAGGGCCCGGCTGGGCGGCAAGCCGTCGGGCCCGGCCAAGCCGCCCCCGACCCAGCCGCCGGCGGCGCACGAGCCGTTCCCCGGCGCCGCGTTCTTCGCGCCCGGCCGGCACAGCCCGATCATCACGGCGATGGGGAAGCGGCTGGTGGCGGAGGGCTGCGGGCAGTACGAGGTCGGGCCGAGCCCGGACTGGTCGGAGGCCGACCAGAAGTCGTACGCCGCATGGCAGCGCAAGCTGGGGTTCTCGGGGAGCGACGCCGACGGCATCCCGGGAAAGTCGAGCTGGGACAGGCTGAAGGTGCCCAACGTCTGAGCCTGTCCTGGACGGACTTGTTCCCCACCCCCCACCCCCCACTTCCCGCGCCCCGCCGGCGTTTGAGGCGTGAGGTCCCCCCGCGCCCGCAGGGCGTAGGGGGAGGGTCTGGATCGGAGCCCCAGGGGACGCGGCGGAGGGCACGGCAAGTGCACGGTAACGTTCCGCGCACAGGAGGCATCGGGCGATCTGCTTCCGATGGAGGATCGGATGAGCCAGGGCACCACCGCCGTCATCGGTGCCGCGGAAGTGCGCGCGGCCCTCCCCGTGGCCGCCGCAGTCGCCGCGATCCAGAACGCCCTGCGCAACGGCCTCGACCCCGAGACCGACCCCGCCCGCACCGTCGTCCCGGTCAACCACGGTCAGCTGCTGATCATGCCCTCGCACTCCCACCGCTATGCGGGCGTCAAGATCGCCACGGTGGCGCCGGGCAACCCCGTGCTCGGACTCCCCCGCATCCAGGGCAACTATCTGCTGTTTGACGCCGCGACGCTGAGCCCGCTGGCGGTGCTCGACGGTGTCGCGCTCACCGCCGTCCGTACCGCAGCCGTCTCGGCGGCAGCGGCCGATCTGCTCGCCGTGCCGGACGCCGCGCGACTCGTCGTCTTCGGCACCGGACCGCAGGCCCACAGCCACATCGAGGCGCTGCGCGCCGTCCGCCCGGTCCGGCGCGTCACGGTCGTCGGCCGCGACCGCGATCGTCTCGCCACCTTCCTCGAGCAGTACCGGGATGCGGGGCTCACGGTTGAGGCCGGTATGCCGGACGCGGTCGGGGAGGCCGATCTGGTGGCGTGCTGCACCACGGCTCGTACGCCACTCTTCGACGGCGCATCGCTGCCCGCGCACGCGACGGTCGTCGCCGTGGGATCGCACGAGCCCGAAGCTCGCGAGGTCGACGACGAAGCGGTGCGCCGCTCGACGGTGGTGGTTGAGGCCCGCGGCGCCGCACTGCGCGAAGCCGGCGACGTCATCCTCGCCGTGCAGTCCGGCGCGCTGGATCCCGACTCCCTGGTGACCCTCGCGAATCTGGCCCGCGGCACAGCTCGGGCCGACGACTCGCGCCCCCGCCTCTTCAAGAGCGTCGGCATGGCCTGGGAGGACCTCGTCGTCGCCTCGGTCGCCTACGAGTCCCTTCAGCGCCAGGCAGGCTTGTCGTAGCGGGTGGGCAGGCTGCGCGATTGCTTGAGGTCACGGCAAGCGCCTGCGCCTGGCCCAGAGCAGGGAGGCGTGAGCGCTGTCCGAGTTTGGCCAGAATGCGGGGCGAGGTGGGCTTTGACGGTGCGTTCGGCGATGGCGAGGTACTTGGCGGTCTCGCCATTGGTCAGGCCCGAGCCGAGGTAAAAGGAGTACCTGTTTTTCCCGGTCTGTGAGGTCGTCGAGGTTCCAGGGGCCCTGGAACGGGCCGCTGTCGGACAGCTCAGTTACGGGATGCTCGCCATGGCGGCCGGTATGCCGCGGCTCATCGACTGCGAGACTCCGCTGATCACCCGCGCTCAGGCCGGCACGCATCTGGCGGGCTGCTTCCGGTCTCGGCCACAGTGGGGCGAGATCACTGCCGCGCAGCCACTGACCGCAGACATCAGGGAGCCTCGTATGCCTGACACCGCACCTGGAACGTCCGGACCGCGCGTCGACTGGGCGAACTTCCAGAACGAGATCTACGCCGCCGGGCTGTTCGGCGGCGCAGTCCCCCGGCTGCCCACCGATCTGGCTCAGTTGGAGGAGCTGGCCTCGCGCAGGCTGCCACCAGGGCCGGTCGGCTATGTCGCGGGCAGCGCCGGTGACGGCAGTACGGCCAGGGCCAACCGGGAGGCGCTGGACCGGCTGCGGATCGTGCCGCGCATGCTGCGCGATGTCGCCGAACGGGATCTGACTGTCGACCTGTTCGGCACCCGGCTGCCCGCGCCGCTGGCTCTCGCCCCGGTCGGCGTCCAGTCGATCATGCACCCCGACGCGGAGCCGGGCGCGGCCCGTGCCGCGGCGGCTGTGGGCGTCCCGTACACCACCTCGTCGGCATCGAGCGTCCCGATGGAGGAGATCGCCGCTGCGGCCGGGGACGCGCTGCGCTGGTTCCAGCTGTACTGGCCCAAGGACCGCGAAGTCGCGGTCAGTTTCCTCGACCGCGCCCGGGCCTGCGGCTACTCCGCACTGATCGTCACGCTGGACACCTGGCTGCTGTCGTGGCGGCCGCGCGATCTCGACCAGGCGTATCTGCCGTTCCTGCGCGGGGTCGGCACCGCCAACTACTTCTCCGATCCCGCCTTTCAGGCCGGGCTCGCCAAACCGGTGGCCGAGGATCCGGGCGCGGCAGTCCAGCACTTTCTGCGGATGTTCGCCGATCCGACGAAGACCTGGGACGACCTGGGTTTCCTGCGTGAGCACTGGGACGGCCCGATCGTGCTCAAGGGCATCCAGCACCCGGACGACGCGCGGCGCGCGGCCGACTCGGGCATGGACGGGATCGTGGTCTCCAACCACGGTGGCCGACAGGTCAGCGGCGCGGTCGGGTCCGCAGCAGCGCTGCCGGGAATCGTCTCCGCAGTCGGCGACCGCCTCACGGTCCTCTTCGACAGCGGCATCCGCTCGGGTGCGGACATGCTCAAGGCCCTCGCTCTGGGAGCGCAGGCCGTGCTGCTCGGCCGACCCTATGTGTACGGCCTCGGGCTGGACGGCCAGGCGGGAGTGGACCATGTCATCCGCAGCATGCTGGCGGACTTCGACCTCACGCTGGCCCTGTCCGGGTACACCTCGCCCGGTCAGCTCACGCCCGACGCGCTGACTCCTCGCGACTGACCTCGCCGGCGCGCCGTCCAAAAGCCTCGTGCAGATCCTGCGCCGCTCTCGGCACCGCACCCGAGGGTGCGGCGCTGGGTGACGAGCAGCACCTGGGGGCTGACGTCGGCGAGCGGCCGGTACAGGATCGGCCGACGCCCGCCGGCGCCTGGTACGAGGACGCCCGGCGGAGAGCGGAACGGTCTGGAGATCCATCCGAACCTCCGGGCGGGCATCTGGTGCGGGGCGGCGCCGGAACCACGCTGGTCGGCAGCCATGAGGAGGTCGCCGACCCGCGGCGCCCACGGCCCGCTGACCCGGCACCCGCCGATCCGGCCCGGCGTCCGCTGACCCGGCCCGGCGTCCGGCTCAGCCGCGGGCAGGCTCGTCGGCTCCGGCGGAGCGAATCTCGTCGAGGTGCAGCTCCACCCAGCCGCGCAGCTGCCCCAGCGGCACGGCGACGCCTCGCCCCAGCTCGGTCAGTTCGTACTCGACGTGCAGCGGCACGGCCGGATAGACCGTGCGGTCGACGAAGCCGTGGAGCTCCAGCCTGCGCAGGGTGTTGGTCAGCACCTTGGGACTGACACCCTGGAGCCGCCGCTGCAGCGAGCCGAAGCGCTGCGGCCCCTCCCCCATGGCACCGATGGCCAGCGCCGACCACTTGCTTGCCAGGACGTCCAGGACATCACGGCACGGGCATTCCGCCGCGAACACATCGTGATCGTCGTGCTGCCCCGTCGTGCAGGGAATGGACATGAACGTGCCTCCGGTACGGCTGTGACCTCGATGCTTCCCCTTGGATAGTAGTAGCCCTTGCGGGTTACCACTACCCCACGGGTAGCTTTCAGGCGTCGATGATCAGCCGACCGGGCCGTGCGTCCGCGCCCCGGCACTTCATGCAGGAGAACCCCCATGAGCAGTGAGACCATGCGCGCGATCACCCAGGACAGCTTCGGCGGGCCCGAGGTACTGCGCCTTGCCGAGGTGCCGCGGCCCGCGCCGCTGCCCACCGAGGTGCTGGTGCGGGTGCGCTCCGCGGGTGTGAACCCGGTGGACTGGAAGACCCGTGAGGGCGGCGGCATGGCGCAGGTGCTGGGCGAGCCGCCGTTCGTCCTCGGCTGGGACGTGTCCGGCGTCGTGGAGGAGGTCGGCTTCGGCGTCCATACGCTCGAGGTCGGCGACGAGGTCTACGGCATGCCGTGGTTCCCGCGCCAGGCCGGTGCGTACGCGGAGTATGTGACCGCGCCCGCACGGCAGTTCGCGCGCAAGCCCGCAGCCGTCGACCACGACCGTGCTGCCGCGGTGCCGTTGGCCGCGCTCACCGCCTGGCAGGCGCTCGCCGACGCCGCACGGATCGAGGCAGGTCAGCGGGTGCTGATCCACGCGGCAGCGGGCGGCGTGGGGCACTTCGCCGTGCAGTTCGCCAAGCACTTCGGCGCGCACGTCATCGGCACCGCGCGGGCCGCCAAGCACGACTGGCTGCGCTCGCTCGGCGCCGACGAGCTGATCGACTACACCCGGGCCCGCTTCGAGGACGCGGTGCACGACGTCGACCTCGTCATCGACCTGGTCGGCGACGGGCACGACTCGACCAGCACGCGTTCGCTGAAGACCCTGCGCCCCGGCGGCACGATCGTCGCGGTTCCGTCCGGTGTCTCCCCCGAACTGCTGGAGGCAGCCGGCGCACAGGGCCTGCGGGCCAAGCCCTTCCTGGTGGAGCCGGACGGCGCGGCGCTCACCAAGATCGCCGCACTGATCGACAAGGGCGCGGTGAGCGTCGAGGTCGAGGACGTGCTGCCACTGGCGGACGCCGCCGAGGCGCACCGCCGGGGCGAGGAGGGCCGCACCCGCGGCAAGCTGGTGCTGCGCGTCACCGACTGAGATTGAGTTTCGGCCTGGGGGCGCCGACGTGACGCCGGCTTCCACCCCCCTCATCCGCCAGAGGTAACTCCCCCGCCGCGTTGGCCACGAGAGCCGGAGCGCAGCGCAAGGGCGCACCATATGGCCACCGCCGTCAGCGCGGCCGCGGCCATCGGACCCAGCACCGGCGCCTCCGGCCGCCAGCCCAGCGAGAGCCGGGTGCCCAGGATGGTGAGCACGGCAGCGATCCCCTCCGGGGCGTAGACCGGCACCCTGGCGGCGGCAGCCCGCAGTACGGCTGCCGCCGCCAGGCCGATCACGGTCCAGGCGACCAGATACGGCCACACTGCCCCCGGAGCGGCGGGCGGCAGCCCGTATTCCTTGGGGCCGACACGGAACAAGGCGCCGGCCCAACCCACGCCCACCCCGAGGACGGTGATGCCCGCCACCCACAAGGCGTGGCGCCACAGCGGGCCGGGTCGCACGGCCCCTTCGTAGTCGTCAGGGCTGGTGGGGTCGAGGAGTTCGATCATGCCCACAAGGACGCGGCCCGGCGGCCGTACGTTGCCCCCTGTCGTGGCCGTTCTCGGACTCTCTTCGCCTTTCGGGCTGATCGCGCCGGCAACTGGGTAATCTTCCTACGGGAGTTACGGGGGGGGTGGATCATGGCGGATGAGCAGAGTCACGGCCGCACTTGGCTGACAGCCCGCCAAGCCGCCGCGGTGTGTCGCGTGCGTCGAAGCTGCGTCCATGGGGTCGCCGCAGCTCAAGGGATACGGTGCGAGACGCGGACGGGCTACGGCACGTGGGGACCGAGCACATCGCGGGTGTATCACGCCGGGGATGTGCTGGACCTGGCTGATGCCCTCGGCAACGGCACAGCATCCATCGACCCGAGGTGGCGGACCGATACCCGTCAAGGGCGGCAGGCCCAGCTGCGTGAGCTGCTCGCGGGATGCGGGTGCCTCCTGTTGATCGTGCTGGTGTTCGTCGCGCTGGTCGTGTGGGGGCTCTCCACCGACGAGACAGGCGGCGAGCCCTCTTACTGGCATTGAACCTTCGGGCGCCTCAGCCCAGCAGGGAGAGCTTTCCGACGAGCTTGCTCACCTGGTTGCGCGGGCCGACGAGACTGATCGCGTGGTACGTCAGATCCTCGATCTTCGTCCCGGCGAGACGGTCGAGATACTCGTCGTACACCCGTGTGCTCTGGGCGTGTTCGGGCATGTCGACGATGAAGAAGCCGTCCGTCGCCCCGGCCTTCTCGCGCAGCGCGCGGACGGTCTCGGCGTCGGCGGCGAGCACCGAGCAGCCCGCCCAGGGCAGGCCCGGGTGGACGGTGCCCGAGCCGTCGTGGCCGTGGTCGCCGAGCAGGTCGGGCAGGGCCTTGCCGACGGCCGCGGCCAGGCATGCCGCGGCGTTCGCCGCCCGCCCGGCGGGCAGCTTCTGGTCGATGACGATGACCCACTTCAGCGTGGCCTGGCGGGTCGACAGATCGGTACGTACTTCAGCGCTGGGCAGCCGTGTGGCAGCCGCGTCGTTCTGAACGGTCATACTTCGGAACGCTAGGCAATAGTGCTTACACTTAATAGATCTGCCGAACTTCATCAGGTCAAGAGGCGATTTCATGGAACTTGATGCGCTCGACTGGGCTCTGCTGCGGGAGCTGCAGCACGATGCACGGCAGACCAACCGCGATCTGGCCGCCAAGACCGGTGTCTCCCCCTCCACCTCGCTGGAGCGCGTCAAGGCGTTGCGCGAGCGTGGCGTCATCGGCGGCTATCACGCGGCACTCGAGCTGGCGGCGGTCGGCCGCCCGGTCCAGGCGCTGATCTCGGTCCGGATCAGACCGCCGTCACGCCCGGTCATCGAGGGCTTTCGCGAGTGGGCCGCCCAACTGCCGGAGACCATCGGCCTCTTCGTCACTTCGGGGCCGTACGACTTTCTCATCCACGTCGCGGTCCCGGACGTCAACGGCCTGTACGCGTTCGTCATCGACCGGCTGACCGAGCGCCGCGAGGTCGCGGACGTGCAGTCGACGATGGTCTACGAGCATGTGCAGTCCCGGTCCATCACCGCACCGGCCGAGCGCACCCAGCGCCCGAAGCAGCGCCCCAGGTAGCGGCGACGGTCGTCTCACACACGGCGGTTCGAGCAGTACTGCTCGACGAGCATGATGAACGTGATGACGAGGCTGTTCTCGCTGGACCGGCTGTCACTGCCCGGCCTGGTGGGATTCAGGGCCGTGCCAGAGCGTGGTGATGTTGCAGAACTCGCGAATGCCGTGGCCCGACAGCTCCCTGCCGTAACCGGAGCGCTTGGCGCCGCCGAAGGGCAGCGCCGGGTGGGAGGCAGTCATTCCGTTGAAGAAGACACCGCCCGCCTCCATGTCCCGCGCGAACCGCTGTACCTCCTCTTCGTCGCGCGTCCACACATTGGAACTCAGCCCGAAGGGCGTGTCGTTGGCGCGTTCGACCGCCTCTTCGAGGCCGCTGACCCGGTAGACCGTGGCGACCGGGCCGAAGGCCTCCTCGTGGTGGATACGCATCTCGGCGGTGATGTCGGTGAGGACGGTGGGCTCGTAGTACCAGCCCCGGTCCCACTTCTCGGGGCGCCGTGCTCCGCAGCGGGCCGTGGCGCCGCGGCGCAGGGCGTCCTCGACGAGCTCTTCGAGGTCCGCGCGGCCCTGTTCGCTGGAGAGCGGGCCGATGTCGGTGGATTCCTGCATCGGATCGCCCAGCGTCAGCGCACTCATGCCGGCCGTGAAGCGCTCGCAGAAGTCGTCGTACACCTGCTCATGGACGATGAAGCGCTTGGCCGCGATACAGGACTGGCCGTTGTTCTGCACCCGGGCGGTCACCGCGGTGCTTGCCGCCTTCTCGACGTCGGCCGACGGCATCACGACGAAGGGATCGCTGCCGCCGAGCTCCAGTACGGTCTTCTTCACCTCGTCGCCCGCGATCGCCGCGACGGAGCGGCCGGCCGGCTCGCTGCCGGTCAGCGTCGCGGCGGCCACCCTGGGGTCGCGCAGGATGGCCTCGACCGCGCCGGATCCGACGAGCAGCGTCTGGAAGCACCCCTGCGGGTATCCGGCGCGCTGAAAGAGGTCCTCAAGATAGAGGGCGGTCTGCGGCACGTTCGATGCGTGCTTGAGCAGACCTACGTTGCCCGCCATCAGGGCGGGGGCGGCAAAGCGTACGACCTGCCAGAGCGGGAAGTTCCACGGCATCACGGCCAGCACGACGCCGAGCGGACGGTAGCGGACAGTCACCCGGGAGGCTCCGGAGTCCTTGACGTCGGCGGGCGAGGGGTGCTCGTCGGCAAGGAGCTCTTCGGCGTGTCCCGCGTACCAGCGCATCGCCTTGGCACACTTCGCGGCCTCCGCGACGGCGGCCTTGATCGGCTTGCCCATCTCGGTGGTCATGGTGCGTGCGATGTCGTGCTGGTCCTGCTCCAGCAGTTCGGCGGCGCGGATCAGCAGGTGCGCCCGGTCGCCGAATCCCCTGGTGCGATGGTCCCCGAAGGCGGTCACGCCGAGTGCCAGACGGCGCTCGATCTCCTCGGGGCCGAGCGGGTCGAAGGTCTTGAGTGTCTCGCCGGTTGCGGGATTCACCGTGGCGATGGGCATGGCTCTTCCTCCTCGGCTATCCGCTGCGGCTCTCGAGAAGCAGCTGGACGTCCTTTTCCTGGTCGCCGGCGGCCATCCCTCGCTCCCGTACGGCAAAGGCGTCGCCCAGCGTCTCGGTCAGCTTGTCCACTCCCCAGTAGGTGCCCTGCAGATCGACCTTGACGGGCGCGGTCAACTGCACCGGTCCGGGCTTGGCGTGCGAGCGCGAGACCTCGAAGGTCGAGGTCCACACGGTCGTGTGCGCGTCCGAGGTGTCGTGGGAGGTGTCGTGGGTGGTGTACTGCGGGGCGTCCTCGTCCTCGCGGTCCGAGGCGAAGGACTGGTGCAGCAGGCGGAAGACGGTGTGGGCATCCTCCTTCGCGCAACTGCTCAGCGTCACGACGACCGGCGTCGTGTACTCCTGTGTGCGGTTCACGGTGTTTCCTGTCTCTCGGGGTCGTGCTCCAGCGGCAGCGGCGGTTCGAACACGCCCATCGCTTCCTCCAGCTCCTCCAGCGCACTCGCGGCCCGGCTCTCGAAGGGGCGCCTCCTCCAGACTCACCCGGTCGGGCACCGTGTGCGACCGGGCTTCAGCCGGACGGCTCGTCCGGGACCGGCTGATCGGGCAGGTCCTGGGGACCTGGGTGTCGTCTTCCGTCTCCTTCGTCGCGCGGTCGGTCGGCCGGTGGTCGGTCATGATCGTTCTCCTTGCCTCCCTCTGACCCCGGCCGGGCCCGGCGAAGCGCCTGCGTCGCAATGAGCAAGATCCGAAAGCCACCCTCTGGACGCGCGGAGCGGCGGTTCAGCCGGAGGCGAGGTCGCCGTAGTCCCCGCGCGGCGCCGGTGCCGACGGTCGGTGCCGGGACCAGCGGAAGAGGACGAGGGACGCCACCGCGGCCAGGGCGCACCAGGTGGAGACGAACTCCAGTCGCCACAGCAGCGCGCAGGCCACCGCCCCGGCCCCGACGATGACGCCGAGCAGCCGCAGCGCCGGATCGCCGCCGAGCAGCAGGGAGCCGACGGTGGCCAGCAGATACCCCGCGATGATCAGCGGGGAGTGCGGCAGGCCCAGGACATAGCCGAGGGTGTGCCCGCGGATCTCGGCCGTCACGGAACGGGTGGCCAGGCAGTATGCGAGGACCGCGGCGGTCGCGAGCCCGGCGGCGAGCGGAATGACCAGCCGGGGCCTGGCGCGGGCCGGCGCGGCGAGGAGTACGCCGAGCGGCACCCACACCGGTAGCAGGGGCAGGGCGATGACCGCCCAGGCGAGGGTGGCGGGGCCCGTACCCCCGCCGGAGCGCCAGACGACCGACTCGATGATTTGATGCGCTCCGAGGAGCAACGGCAACGCGGCGAGCGGCAGATCGCGCATTCGGCGCACCTGCCCGACGCCGGCCACTCCGATCGCGGCGATGCAGGTGCCCGCCATGAGGTCGGCTGTCGCGCTCCAGCACATGAGGCCAAGCTATATCGGGTCATCGGGATTGGCCGGGCGGTCGCCCGGCCTCGCCGTGACTCAGGCCGCCGGCGGTTCGTGCAGACCGAAGGGCGAGCCCTGGTCGTCGTGGCAGAGCTTGAAACGGCCGAAGCGGGCGACCGTCTCGTCGTCGTCGCCCGCGTCGAAATCGTCGACCGTGCCGCCGAGTTCACGCACCCTCTCGAGCGCGGCCTTCATGTCGTCGACCCGGAAGAAGAGATACGGACCGGCGCCGGGGTCGCCGCCGTGCACTCCGCCGGGGACATTGGGCGTACTGATCGCATAGCCGCCGCCCTCCGTCGGGCCGGGCTCGAAGATCCAGCCGAACAGGCCGCTGTAGAACGTGCGGGCCGCCTCGAAGTCGCCCACGCCCAGTTCGAAGAAGGAGATCTCACCGGCCATCGCGGGTCCCGCCTTCCGTAGGCACTGCCGGGCCGTGGCCTGTCGACCCAACCTGTCCAGCGACCCGGTCCGTCGACCGTGTCCATCCCACCGTACGGCCGCCCCCGTACGGCCGCCCCCGTACCCACTGCACCGCACCGCTGCACCCGCCCGTCACGCCCCCGGATGATCTCCGTGGTGACGCCGGCGATGTCGACCGCCCCCACCGCCCCTGCCGTACGCCGAAGCGGAGCCGGCGCGGTGGCCGCCGCACCCGCACCGGATAGGCCATCGCGCCGCAAGGATCAAGAGAGCTCCGGAGAGTGCAAGGTCACAGCCTTCTCCCCTGCTGCACGTATGCGAGCTTGACCTAGCATCTGAGCATGACGGTCCTCCCCGACGACGGGTTCTCATTGGCCGCCGAATTCCCGGATGCGACCCACGAGCAGTGGCAGCGGCTGGTGGCCGGCGTGCTTCGCAAGGCAGGCAGGGACGCGCCGGACACGGCGGCCGAGGACGTGCTGTCCACGGCCCTGGAGGACGGGCTCACCACCCGTCCCCTGTACACCGCACACACGGCACGCAACGGCGCAGGCGGCGCCGGATATCCGGGCTTCGCCCCCTTCACCAGGGGCGGCAGGCCCGAGGGCGGTGCGGTCTCCGGCTGGGACGTACGCCAGCGCCACGACCGGCCGGATCCGGCCCGTACGAACGAAGCCGTGCTCGCGGACCTGGAGAACGGGGTCACCTCGATCTGGCTGTCCGTCGGCGCAGCAGGTGTACCCCTGTCCGGGCTCGCCACGGCACTGGACGGCGTCTATCTCGACCTCGCCCCCGTCGTACTGGACGCGGGGGACGAATTCGACGCCGCCGCCCGCGAGTTGCTGCGGCTGTACGACGAGCGGGGGGTGGCTCCCGAGGCCGCGCTCGGCAACCTCGGCGCCGACCCGCTCGGGCACGCCGCCCGCACCGGACAGTACGGGGACGTCGCCGACCGCACGGCCGCCGCGACAGATCTCGCTCAGCTCTGCCACCAGAGGTACCCCGGGCTGCGGGCGCTGACGGTGGACGCGCTGCCGTACCACGAGGCCGGCGCCTCGGCCGCCCAGGAACTGGGTTGCTCGCTGGCCACCGGCGTCGCCTGGCTGCGTGCCCTCACCGCTGCCGGTCTCTCGGTGGAAGCGGCCTGCGGCCAGCTGGAGTTCCGCTACGCGGCCACCGCCGACCAGTTCCTCACCATCGCCAAGCTGCGCGCGGCCCGCAGGCTCTGGGCCCGGGTGACCGAGGTGTGCGGCGCCGCCGGTGCACAGCGCCAGCACGTGGTGACATCGCCGGTGATGATGACCCGCCGCGACCCCTGGGTGAACATGCTGCGCACCACGGTCGCCTCGCTCGCCGCCGGTGTCGGCGGTGCCGATGCCGTGACCGTGCTGCCCTTCGACCACGCCATCGGGCTGCCGGACGGCTTCGCCCGGCGCATCGCGCGCAACACCTCGACGATTCTCATGGAGGAATCGCATGTGGGCCGGGTCATCGACCCGGCCGGCGGCTCCTGGTACGTGGAGCAGCTCACCGACGAACTCGCCCACGCGGCCTGGACCTGGTTCCAGGAGATCGAGCGCGCAGGTGGCCAGCAGGCCGCGCTGCGCGGCGGTCTCGTCTCCGAACGGATCGGCGCCGGCTGGGAGAGCCGTACGAAGAACCTGGCCAAGCGGCGCGAACCGGTCACCGGGGTGAGCGAGTTCCCGCTGCTCTCCCAGGCTCCGGTCGAGCGCGACCCGGCGCCCGCCGCACCGTCCGGCGGACTGCCGAAGGTGCGACGCGACGAGGCCTTCGAGGCGCTGCGCGCCCGCTCGGACGCCCATCTCGCCGCCACCGGCGCCCGCCCGCGCGTCTTCATCGCCGCCCTCGGCCCGGCCGCCGCGCACACCGCACGCGCCTCCTTCGCCGCCAACCTCTTCCAGGCGGGCGGCATCGAACCGGTCCACGACCCGGTCCGGGTCGACGCGGCCTCGGTCGGTGAGGCCTTCACCGCCAGTGGGGCGAGCGTGGCGTGCATCTGCTCCAGCGACGCGCTCTATGCCGAGCAGGCCGCACCGGTGGCCGAGGCGCTCACGGCGGCGGGCGCGCTGCGGGTCTTCCTCGCCGGCCGTCCCGGCGAACAGCGAGAGACGTATGTACGGGCCGGAGTCGACGAGTTCGTCGTCGCTGGCGGCGACGCGGTCGCCGTCCTGACCTCCGTCCTCGACCGGATCGGAGTGGCGTGATGCGGACCCCTGACTTCTCGATCCCCGACTTCTCGGAGATCGAACTCGGTTCCGGCGGCGTGTCCGGGGTCGACGAGGACCAGTGGCGTACGGCGGTCAAGGAGTCCACCGGCAAGGGCGCCGCGGACCTGGTGTGGGACACGCCCGAGGGCATCCCCGTCAAGCCGCTGTACACCGGGCAGGATCTGGCCGGTCTCGACTTCCTCGGGACATACCCGGGCATCGCACCGTACCTGCGCGGTCCGTACCCGACGATGTACGTCAATCAGCCGTGGACGATCCGTCAGTACGCGGGCTTCTCGACCGCCGAGGAGTCGAACGCCTTCTACCGGCGCAACCTCGCGGCCGGGCAGAAGGGTCTGTCGGTCGCCTTCGACCTGCCGACCCACCGCGGCTACGACAGCGACCACCCCCGGGTGACGGGCGATGTCGGCATGGCCGGTGTGGCCATCGACTCGATCTACGACATGCGGCAGCTCTTCGACGGCATTCCGCTGGACCGGATGAGTGTGTCGATGACGATGAACGGGGCCGTGCTGCCCGTTCTCGCGCTGTACATCGTGGCCGCCGAGGAGCAGGGCGTACCGCCCGAGAAGCTGGCCGGGACCATCCAGAACGACATCCTCAAAGAGTTCATGGTCCGCAACACCTACATCTATCCGCCCAAGCCCTCGATGCGGATCATCTCGGACATCTTCGCGTACACCTCGCAGAAGATGCCCCGCTACAACTCCATCTCCATCTCCGGCTATCACATCCAGGAGGCCGGAGCGACGGCCGATCTGGAGCTGGCATACACCCTCGCCGACGGCATGGAGTATCTGCGGGCCGGGATCGACACGGGGCTGGACGTGGACGCTTTCGCGCCCCGGCTTTCGTTCTTCTGGGCGATCGGCATGAACTTCTTCATGGAGGTCGCCAAGCTGCGGGCCGCGCGGCTGCTGTGGGCGAAGCTGGTGAAGACGTTCGACCCGAAGAACTCCAAGTCGCTCTCGCTGCGTACCCATTCGCAGACCTCGGGCTGGTCGCTGACGGCGCAGGACGTCTTCAACAACGTGACCCGTACGTGTGTGGAGGCGATGGCCGCCACCCAGGGGCACACGCAGTCGCTGCACACCAACGCGCTGGACGAGGCGCTGGCGCTGCCGACGGACTTCTCCGCGCGGATCGCCCGCAACACCCAGCTGCTCCTCCAGCAGGAGTCGGGGACCTGCCGGGTCATCGACCCGTGGGGCGGCAGTGCGTACGTCGAGAAGCTCACCCACGACCTCGCTCGCCGTGCCTGGCAGCACATCGAGGAGGTCGAGGCGGCCGGCGGCATGGCGCAGGCCATCGACGCCGGCATCCCGAAGCTGCGCATCGAGGAGGCCGCGGCCCGTACACAGGCTCGTATCGACTCCGGACGCCAGCCGGTCATCGGCGTGAACAAGTACCGTGTCGAGACCGACGAGCAGATCGATGTGCTCAAGGTCGACAACTCCTCGGTGCGCGCCCAGCAGATCGAGAAGCTGCGGCGGCTGCGGGCAGAGCGCGACGAGAACGCCTGCCAGGACGCGCTGCGCGCGCTGACCGCCGCGGCCGAGGCGGGTCCGGGCCCCGGTCTTGAGGGCAATCTGCTGGCGCTCGCGGTGAGCGCGGCACGTGCGATGGCGACGGTCGGCGAGATCTCCGATGCCCTGGAGAAGGTGTACGGACGGCACTCGGGGCAGATCCGTACGATCTCCGGTGTGTACCGGAACGAGGCAGGGACGTCACCCGCGGTGGAGAGTACCCGCACCATGGTCGAGGAGTTCGAGGAGGCCGAGGGCCGCCGTCCGCGCATCCTGGTCGCCAAGATGGGCCAGGACGGCCATGACCGCGGCCAGAAGGTGATCGCCACGGCCTTCGCCGACCTGGGCTTCGACGTGGATGTCGGCCCGCTGTTCCAGACGCCGGAGGAGGTGGCCCGCCAGGCGGTCGAGGCGGATGTGCACATCGTCGGCGTCTCCTCGCTGGCCGCCGGGCATCTCACGCTCGTGCCGGCGCTGAAGGAGCAACTGGCCGCCGAGGGACGGGAAGACATCATGATCGTGGTGGGCGGCGTGATTCCGCCCCAGGACGTGGAGACACTGCACGAGGCGGGAGCCGCCGCGGTCTTCCCGCCCGGCACGGTGATCCCCGACGCCGCTCGGGACCTGGTGAAGACCCTGGCCGCCTCGCTCGGCCACGAGTTGTGAGACTGTGCCCCGGATGCCTCCCACGATCGACATCGACACCTATGTCAAAGGCGTGCGCGACGGGTCGCGGGCGCACATCGCCCGCGCCATCACTCTCGTCGAGTCAACGCGGGCCGATCACCGGGCGCTGGCCCAGCGGCTGCTGACCGAGCTGCTGCCCTACGCGGGCAACGCGCGGCGGGTCGGCATCAGTGGTGTGCCGGGCGTCGGGAAGTCCACCTTCATCGACGCACTCGGCACGATGCTCACCGGCCTGGGCCATCGGGTCGCGGTGCTCGCCGTGGACCCTTCCTCCACGCGTACGGGCGGCTCGATCCTGGGCGACAAGACGCGGATGGAGCGGCTGGCGGTGGACCCGGCGGCGTTTGTGCGCCCGTCGCCCACCGCGGGCACGCTCGGCGGGGTTGCCAAGGCGACCCGCGAGACCATCATCGTGATGGAGGCCGCGGGCTACGACGTGGTGCTGGTGGAGACGGTCGGGGTCGGCCAGTCGGAAACAGCCGTGGCCAACATGGTGGACTCCTTCCTGCTGCTCACGCTGGCCCGTACCGGCGACCAGCTCCAGGGCATCAAGAAGGGCGTCCTCGAGCTGGCCGACGTCATCGCGGTGAACAAGGCGGACGGTCCGCACGAGCGCGACGCCCGCGCGGCCGCCCGTGAACTCGCGGGTGCGCTGCGGCTGATGCACCCCGCCGACGCTGCCTGGACTCCCCCGGTGCTGTCCTGCAGCGCGCGGGAGAGCACGGGGCTCGACACGCTGTGGGAGCGTGTCGAACAGCACCGCTCGCTGCTCGACTCGACCGGCAGGCTCGCCGCCAAGCGCCGCGACCAGCAGATCGACTGGGCCTGGACGATGGTCCACGACGAGCTGCGGGACCGGCTGCGCAGCCATCCCGGTGTACGTGCCCTCACGCCCGGCCTCGAACAGCAGGTGCGGGACGGGCAGTTGACGGCGACGCTCGCCGCCGACCGGATTCTGGACGCTTTTCAGCAGCCGCGCTAGCGCGGTCCCGGCGGCGGGTGCCGGCTGCGCCCACCCCCGGGACCGGGCGGCTTCAGTCGTACTCCAGTCCTCACCCAGGTCGAGTACCCCTTGACAGGTGACCAAATGGTCACCTATTTTTTGTGGTGTGGACGAAGTGTTCAAGGCACTGGCCGACCCGACCCGGCGCAGCCTCCTCGACGAGCTCTTCCGGGAGGACGGGCAGACGCTCAGCGCACTCGAGGCGCGGTTCGGCATCAGCCGCTTCGGGGTGATGAAGCACCTCAAGCAGCTCGAGGAAGCGGGCCTCGTAGTGACCAGGCGGCGAGGCCGCGAGAAGCTCCACTTCCTGAACCCCGTCCCTATCCGGCTCGTCCACGACCGGTGGGTGAGCAAGTACGCGGAACCCTGGGCCGCTGGCCTCAGTGGCCTCAAAAGCCGACTGGAGAGCCCCATGGAAAAGATCTTCGAGATTTACATCCGCACCACCCCGGAACGCCTGTGGCAGGCGATCACCGACCCCGAGATCAGAAGCAAGTACAACTTCGGCGCGCGGGTCACGGCGGACTGGAAGCCCGGCGGGCACTTCGAGATGAGTTCCCCCAAGGCCGACGGCCTGCTCGGCGAGGGCGAGATCCTCGAGATCGATCCACCGCGCCGGCTCGTCCAGAGCATGGTGGCGCTCTGGAGCGACGAGGTGAAGAGCGAGGGTACGTCCAGGGTCACCTGGGAGATCGAGCCCGTCGGCGACTCCTGTCGGCTGGTCGTCACCCACGACCAACTGCGCGAGGGCGCGAACGACGAGCTCTACGGCGGCTGGCCGATGATCCTCTCCGGCCTGAAGACCTGGCTGGAGACGGGCGAGCTGCTCACCACGCCGGGATCACTGATGTACTCCTAGGAAGGCCCGGACTGGACCGCCTACGGCGACCGGCTTTTCCGGTACGACTGTGCGCGGCGGCACCCGCACCGGAAAAGCCGTCGCGTCACGTCACGAAGCGCCCGACTGCCCGATGCGCAGGCCGGAGCCCACCACACGGGCCCTGATGCCCTCGCGCTCGACGGTGATGTCCCGCAGGTTCAACTCGCTGAGCGAGCGGGGCAGTTCGAAGGAGAGCGACAGCCGCTCCGAGAGCTCCGGAGGCTTTAGAGCGAGCAGCGCCTCGACGAGGCCGGGGTCGACGCCCACCTTCCGCAGCAGCTGCGGGTGCTCGATCACCACGTCGACGAGATTGACCTTCATCAGCCGCTCGATGAACTTCGGGGCGTTGGTGAGCCGGTGGAGCTCCTCCTCGCTCCGCAGCGCCCTGCTCACCTGTTCCTTGGGCACTCCGAGCCGGTCGATCACCGCGGGCACCGCGAGCAGTCCCTTCAGCCGGGCCGCTTCCCGGCTGATCTGCTCGGCCGCCTCGCGGTGCAGCCGCAGACCGGAGTGTTCCGGGTCCTTGCCCGGCCGGTAGGTGGCCACGCGCGGGATGTCGAGCTCCATGCCGTCGATGGTGGTGGTCAGCGCCCGGCCGTTGTCGCGCCTGATGCGCGCCTGGGCCCGTACGCGCAGATCCTGGCCGGCGACCGCGAGTTCGCCGTTGACGCGCACCGCGTCGGGACCGCTGCCGGTGAACTTCAGCTGTGAGGCGCCCAGTTCACGGTTGAGGTCGTCGAAGGAGAGCAGCACCTCACCGTCGAGCCTTCCGACGACGGCGCCCTTGATCGAGGTCGGCGCGTCCCCAACGATACGTACATCCTTGACGGTGGCCCGTACCTCGGCCAGCGAGACCCGGTCGGCGGAGACGTCGGGCACGGTGACGTCGACCTGGTCGATCCGCTCGTCGAGCAGCTGAGTGAGGAAGGGGAAGCCGTGGATGTCGACCTCGGGCCTGGTGGCGAGCCCGAGCGACTGCTGAAGCTTGTCCGCGGCCTTGGTCTGTGCGTACGCCTCGGCGAGGCGGTCGGCGAGCAGCAGACAGAGGGTGCACACCAGGGTCGCGAGGGTCACCTTCACCACCGCGGGCAGCGCGGCGAATCGGCTCCTGCCCCGATGGTTGGGCGGCGACCAGTCGTCATCGTCGTCGAGGTCCGAGGTGAGCCCGAGTTCCAGCGGATCTCTGGGGACGTAGTTCGCGTAGTCCGGTTCCGGATCTGCCAGTTGAGCGAGCTCTTCGTATGGATTTCGGGAATGCGCTGATATGCGTGTGGGGGGTCGCATCGCCTCATCCCACCACGCGGACCACCCTCGAACGCAAGTCCTACCGGGTCTGCGTAATGGTTCAAGCCAATAAGTGACCACGAACTCCCTGGTGGCCGCGGTGTTCAGTGATCGGATTCACTCCCGCCGAGGCCGTCCATTCGGTTGGCATTCCCGTCGGCGCGCCATTGCGCGGCGGCGAGCCCGCCGCCTGCTCGTTAGGCTCGGTGCATGGTCACTTCGCACGTCCTCACCTGGGAAGTCACGGAGAGCCAGGGATACGAGACCTCATGGATCGAGTTCCGTGGCACGACCCTCCAGGCCCACGGACGTGCGGTCGGGACCCGGCCGGAGGTGTACTGGCTCTCCTACGACCTCGACACGGGCGAGGACTTCGTGACCCGTGAACTGCATGTGCGGGCTGCGACGGCCATGGGTTCGCGCGAGCTGCGGCTGCTGCACGACGGGGACGGCCGGTGGACCGCGAACAAAGAGCATGTGCCCCAGGTCGACGGCGCGCTCGACTGCGATCTCGGACGGTGTCCGCTCACCAACACCATGCCGGTGCTGCGGCACGGTCTCCAACTGGCGCCGGGCGAGCGGACGTTCCTGACGGCCTGGGTCTCGGTACCGGATCTGACCGTGCACGCGTCACGGCAGACCTACACCCACCTCGCGCGCACCGAGAGCGGTGCGCGCATCCGGTTCGCATCGGGCGACTTCCGCAGGGACATCGAGTTCGACGCGGAGGGCCTTGTGGTCGACTATCCGGGGCTGGCGCACCGGCATGCGCCGGTGGCCACCACAGGTGATCACCAGCGCAGCATCGGCAACGGCGTTCGACGAGGCAGAACTGAAGGTGGTTGAGGTATGAGGCTCACGGTCCTCGGCGGCGGCGGTTTCCGGCTGCCGCTGGTGTACGGCGCGCTGCTCGGCGATCACGCCGACGGCCGCATCACCGAGGTGACCCTCCACGACCTGGACGCCGGGCGGCTGACCGCGATCGCGCGAGTCCTCGCCGACCAGGCGCACGGCGTGCCGGACGCCCCGCGTGTCACGGTCACCACCGACCTCGACGAGGCGCTGCGCGGCGCCGACTTCATCTTCTCCGCCGTCCGCGTCGGCGGCCTCGAAGGCCGCGCGGCCGACGAGCGGATCGCCCTGGCCGAGGGCGTCCTGGGCCAGGAGACGGTCGGCGCCGGAGGCATCGCGTACGGACTGCGCACGGTGCCGGTCGCCGTCGACATCGCGCGCCGTGTCGCCCGGCTGGCCCCCGACTCCTGGGTCATCAACTTCACCAACCCGGCCGGCCTGGTCACCGAGGCCATGGCCCGCCACCTCGGCGACCGCGTCATCGGCATCTGCGACTCGCCGGTCGGGCTCGGTCGCCGGGTCGCCCACGCTCTCGGCGCGGACCCCGGCACGGCGTGGCTGGACTACGCCGGCCTCAATCACCTCGGCTGGCTGACCGGGCTGCGCGTCGAGGGCCGCGACGAACTGCCCCGGCTGCTTGCCGACCCCGAGCTGCTCGGCTCCTTCGAGGAGGGCAGACTCTTCGGCCCCGACTGGCTCAGGTCCCTCGGCGCGATCCCGAACGAGTACCTGCACTACTACTACTTCAACCGGGAAACGGTACGCGCCTACCAGGACGCGCGGCAGACCCGCGGGGCTTTCCTCCATCAGCAACAGGCGCGGTTCTACGCGGAGATGGAGCGCCCCGACGCCCCGGCCCTGAAGACCTGGGACCGCACCCGCGCCGAGCGCGAGGCCACCTATATGGCACACAACCGCGAGGCGGCCGGAGCGGGCGGACGCGACCCCAGTGATCTGGAGTCCGGCGGCTACGAAAAGGTGGCGCTCGCGCTGATGCGGGCCATCGCGCACAACCAGCGCACCACGCTCATCCTCAACGTCCGCAATCGCACGACCCTGTCCATGCTGGACGAGGAGGCGGTCGTCGAGGTGCCCTGCTTTGTCGACGCGAACGGTGCGCACCCCGCCCCCGTCGCCCCGCTCCCGCTGCACGCCACCGGCCTGGTCTGCGCCGTCAAGGCCGTCGAGCGCGAAGTACTGGCCGCCGCCCGGAGCGGCTCGCGCGCGAGGGCGGTGAAGGCTTTCGCCCTGCATCCCCTCATCGACTCGGTGACCGTCGCCCGCCGTCTCGTCGACGGCTACACCGGCGTCCACCCCGCGCTCGCGTATCTGAGGTAGGAGCCGCACATGCACGACGAACGCCGCCGCATCGAGGATCGCGTCGAGCGCTTCCTTCAGCAGCGCATCAAGACGGCCGTCCACTCGGCCTCGCTCCCCCTCGACGTCGCCGCCTGGGCGGCTCCCGACGAGCCCGTGCCGCTCGCCGAGGCCGCGGCACAGACGTACGCACCGTTCGCGATGGGGACCCGTGGGGCCCGCCCTGGGGCACGACCTGGTTCCGGGTCCGCGGCGAGGTGCCCGCCGAGTGGGCGGGCAGCCGCGTCGAGGCCGTCTTCGACCTCGGCTTAGTCGGCGACCGGCCCGGCAACCAGGCCGAGGCCCTGGTCCACACCGTGGACGGCAGTCCGCTCAAGGCGGTCAATCCGCAGAACCAGTACGTCCCGGTCGCCCGCCCTGCCGTGGGCGGGGAGCGGATCGACTATCTCGTCGAGGCCGCGTCCAACCCGGACATCCTCGCCAACGGATTTCGCGGCCCGACCCCGCTCGGCGACAAGGCCACCGCCGGCCGAGGAGTACGACGAGTTCGTCTTCGCCTGCTCGCAGGAGCGAGCGCTGCCGGGCGAGTCCGTGACCGTGAGGGAAGGCGAAGTGCTGGTGACGCTGCGGCCGTTCCAGATTCTGACGCTACGGCTCTCGCGGACGTAGGGGTGTCTTTCGGCCCCTTACGACTGGGCGCGGCGGCGGAGGAGTACGGACACGCCCACAGCGACCAGCGCGAGCACGGCGGCGGCCCCGCCGGCGATGATGGCGGGCTCATTGTCCTGACCGGCCGCCGACGTTGCGGCCTGCCGCCCGGCAGGCTCGACGACGACGGGGGCGTTGCTCGGCTGTGCCTGGGCCGGCGGACTGCTCTGCTGTCCCTGTTCCTGTTCCTCGGCAGGCGGACCGCTCTGCTGTCCCTGGGCGGACGGATCGCTCTGCTGCCCGCCGCCCGCCTGCCCATCGTGCTGTGCCGCGCCGTCACCCTGCATGACCACGTCTGAGCACGAGTAGTAGGTGTCCGGCGTGCTGCTGTTCCGCCATACCGTGTACAGCACATGACGGCCGGTCAGATCGGCCGGGAGCCGACCGGAGATCCGGTACGCACCGCCCTTGAGCTCCGGATCGGTGACCGTGGCGAAAGGCTCCGCCGCCAGATCGTCCCACCGCAGCGGCGCGCCCGGATCGTAGCCCTGCTTGGTGAGATACAGACTGAACGTCCCTTTGTGCGGGATGGTCGACTGATAGGTGAGGGTGAAGTCGGCACCCGCCTTCAGCGGCGTGGCCGGCCAGTCCTTACGGGCGATGTCCAGACCGGCATACGCGTCGAGGCCCGCGCTGCACAGCTGCCCGTCCGGGATGAACTCGCGGTCCCTGCCCCGGACATCGGCGACCCGCAGGTTGTCCCAGGCCTCGAACTCCGCCCCTCCGTTGGCGTCGACGGCTGCCCGGCACGCGGCCGACGCGTGCTGCGAGCCCTCCGGGCTGCACGCGGCAACCCGGCTGACGGGATCGGTCGGCGCACCGTGTGCCCGGGCGGGCCCTGCGGCCACGATCGTGAGCGCCAACGGCACGACACCGGCGAGCGCGGTGGCAGCGGCAATGCGATGATGAGTCATGCGCGGCAGGCCTCCTGAGTGGGCTCGACAGGCTGCCGTGTATTACGACGGAACCCGGCGGAGCGTTCACCGCGGAGTCAAACGCTCCGGACACGGACGACAAACGCCGGGAACATCCGTGCAGCCGTGGCCGGTTGTGTCCCCGCGCTCTACCGGAGCGCCCGCATGTCCGATAGAGGTTCCTGCGCGCACACCTGTCCCCAGCCCGCGGAGGTACGCCACATGGCCCAAGGACGGAGCAGCACCACCACACCGGGAAAGAGCCGGTTCGACGACATCTACAACGAGCCCGACCCTCGCGCCTACTTCCGCCGGCTCGCGCCCCTGCGGTACGAGATTCCGCACCACGCCCAGGACGTCTTCCGGCGCGCCCGCGCCGAGCGGGCCGCCGCCCACGGCGCTGGCGCCCCCGTCACGGTGCTCGACCTGTGCTGCTCGTACGGCATCAACGCCGCCCTTCTCAATCACCACCTCACGCTCTCCGAGCTGTACGCGCACTACACCGGCCCCGAGGCCGAGCGCCTCACCCCCGACGAACTCATCGAGCGGGACAAGGAGTTCTACGCCACCCGGCGGCGCGCGGACGCGACCCCGGTCATCGGCCTCGACGCCGCCGGACAAGCCGTCCGCTACGCCGTGGCGGTCGGCCTGCTCGACGAGGCGTACGCCGAGAACCTGGAGCACCGTCCACCGAGCCACGGGCTGCGCCGCGCCGTCGCCGGCGCCGGGCTGATCACGGTCACCGGAGGCATCGGGTACATCACCCACCGGACCTTCGATTCCCTGCTCGACTGCGCCGGGCTGCCCCTCTGGGTGGCCGCATTCGTACTGCGCACCGTTTCCTACCAGCCGGTGATCACCTGTCTGGCCGACCACGGCCTGCTCACCGAGACGGCCGCGCAGACCTATCCGCAGCGCCTGTTCACCGGACCGGCGGAACAGCGCAACGCCATCGAACAGACCCTGCTCGCCGGTCACAACCCCGCCGGTCTTGAGACGAGAGGCCGCTACTACACCCAGCTCTACCAGTCCCGGCCCCGCACTGCGTGGGCGCATATGAGGACCAATAGCTAGAATTCGAACATGGGAGAACGGCCTGCCGCGCCTACTGCGCCCGAGCTCGTCCTCGAAACCGACACGGGCTTCACCGTGATGAGCCCGAGCCGGGATTACCACGTCGGGCGCGACCCCTTGTGCGACATCGTCATCGACGATGCCCGGGTGTCCTGGCACCACGCCGTGCTGCGGCCCGATGACGGCCACTGGACGCTCGAGGACGAGAACAGCACGAACGGCACATTCGCCGACGGCAGGCGGATCCACGAGTGGGGGGTGGGTCCCGGCAGCGTCATCCGGTTCGGCAGTCCCGCCGACGGCCCGCGGGCAGTGCTCGTGGGCCGGAAGCCGTCGCGGGTGGCTGACCGTCCGTCGGCCGTCTCGATGCCGTCGGCGACCGGGACCTTCCGGGCGCCGACGACGATACGGCCGCTGCCCGCCCGCACGGTACGCATCGGCCGGGGCACCGACAACGACCTGGTCATCGACGATCTGGTCGTCTCACGCCGGCACGCGGAGCTGCAGGCGCTCCCGGACGGCACATACGAGATCGTCGACCTCGGCTCGCACAACGGCACCTTTCTGAACGGTCAGCCGGTCGACCGGGGCCAGGTCGGGGCCGGTGACATTGTGGGCATCGGCCACTCCGCGTTCTGCCTGGTCGGCGACCAGTTGCAGGAATACGTCGACACCGGTGAGGTCTCGCTCGACGTGCAGGACCTCGCGGTCTCGGTGGACCGGGGCCGTAAGACACTGCTCGACCATGTCTCGTTCCCCGTCGGCCAGAAGTGCCTGCTCGCCGTGGTGGGACCGAGCGGCGCCGGAAAGTCGACGCTCCTCAACGCGCTGACCGGGCTCCGGCCCGCCGACCAGGGCACCGTCCTCTACGACGGCCGCGACCTGTACCGCGACTACGCGGAGTTGCGCCAGCGCATCGGCCTCGTGCCGCAGGACGACATCCTGCACTCGCAGCTGAGTGTGCGCCGGGCGCTGGCATACGCCGCCGAGCTGCGTTTTCCCCAGGACACCGCGAAGGCGGAGCGCCAGGCCAGGGTCGCCGAGGTGGTGCGCGAACTGGGCCTGGAGCAACGGGCCGCGCAGCCGATCCACAGCCTGTCGGGCGGCCAGCGCAAGCGGGTCAGCGTGGCCCTGGAGCTGCTGACGAAGCCGTCGCTGCTCTTCCTCGACGAGCCGACCTCGGGGCTCGACCCCGGCATGGATCGCTCGGTGATGCATATGCTCCGCGGCCTCGCCGACGACGGGCGTACGGTCATCGTCGTCACGCACAGTGTGCTCAGTCTGGAGGTGTGCGACAGGTTGCTGGTCCTCGCACCCGGCGGCCGCATCGCCTACTACGGGCCGCCTGACGACGCGCTCGCGTTCTTCGGCTTCGAGCAGTGGCCGGAGGCGTTCGAGGCCTTCGAGAACGACCGCGAGCGGGACTGGGCGGGGACGTATCGCGAGTCCCCCTTCCATCGACAGTACATCTCGAACTCGACGGCGCAGCCGCAACTGCCACCCGCCGCGGCCTCGGGCTTCGTCCCGCCGCCGCCGAAGGCGCAGAGCTGGGGGGCGCAGCTGCGGACCCTGGTGCGGCGGTATGCGGCCGCACTCAGCGCGGACCGGACCTTCCTGATCATCATGATCGCGCTGCCGTTCGTGATGGGCGCGATGACCCGCGCGCTGGCGGGCAGCCGGCTCACCCAGGAGACGGCGATGAACGCGCTGCTCATCCTGTGTGTGGGCGGGGTGCTCACCGGCGCCGCGAATGCCGTACGGGAACTGGTCAAGGAACGGGTCATCTACCAGCGAGAACGGGCCGTCGGGCTGTCCAGATCCGCGTATCTGATGTCCAAGGTCGTGGTGCTGGGCACGATCACCGTGCTGCAGGCGGTGGTGCTCACGCTCGTCGGTCTGGTCGGCGTCGATCTGTCCGCACCGAACGGTGAAGGGGTGCTGATGCCGCCGCTGGCCGAGATCACCCTGGCCGTGGCGGTGCTGTCGTTCACGGCGATGATGCTCGGCCTGCTGGTCTCCGCGCTGGTGCGCAAGGAGGAGGTGACGATGCCGCTGCTGGTGCTCCTCGCCATCGTGCAGGTCGTGTTCTGCGGGGCGCTGCTGAAGCTGGACGGGGTGCCGGGGGTCGAGCAGCTGGCCTGGCTGGTGCCGTCCCGCTGGGCGCTCGGCGCGATGGCAGGGACGATCGGGCTGTCCCGCCTCGTTCCGGGCAAGTTGACGGCAGATCCGCTCTTCGAACACTCCACGGGGGTATGGCTGCTCAACGTGGGCATGCTGGTCGTGCTCTCCGTCGTCTTCGGATACGCGGTCGCCAAACTGCTGCGCCGCCATGAGCCCGCGATCATGCGGAAGTAGGAGCGGGACCCACATGGCGATCGAGGAATTCCGCCCGACACATGTGGTCCCCAGGGACGGGATGCCCGCCTGGGAGACCGCCGACGCGTCCCGGCCCACCGACCCGCTCGATCCGCTGCTCCCGGTGGAGCTGGTCGACCGACGGGGTGACTGGGGCCGGATCGTGTGTGCCAACGGCTGGTCGGCATGGGTGGACGGCCGCCTGCTGGTCTCCGTACCGCAGGACCCTCCGACGCCCGGTGGCCCAATGACCCGCACGGAGAATCCACGTCCCTTGCTGGGCCGCGTGGCGGAATCGCTGAGCCAGTACCGCCGCGCCGCGGAGGACGTCGCCACCGCGGGGACGGACGGCGAGACGTTCCGCCGCCGGACGCAGGGACTGCGGATGGGGGTGGTGGTGGACGGCGAGTCGATGTGGCTGTACGACGCGGAGCACGAGCGCTGGGTGTACTGCGACGGGTCGCGGCTGAGCACCTACGCAGCGGGGTCGGCCCCGGGCGGCGCGGCGGGCCCGAGCGCAGGCGCGCCGGGCCCGAGCGCGGCGGAGCCGACGCAGGTCGTCGACCCTGCCCGGGGCGCCACACCGGAATCGGGCCGACCGGCCGGTGACGACTGATGGACCGTGGTTCCCGCGATTCGAGCCTTCCTGTCGGGAGGCCGTCCGACGTGCTCGGCAAGCAGATCGCGAGCTACCTCGTGGAGAGCGAGATCGGCCGCGGCGGCATGGCCGTCGTCTACCGCGCCAAAGACCTACGGCTCGACCGCACCGTCGCTCTCAAACTCCTCGCCCCCGAGCTCGCCCGCAACGACACCTTCCGGCAGCGCTTCACCCACGAGTCGCGTGTCGCCGCCGCCATCGACCATCCGCACATCGTGCCCGTCTTCGAGGCCGGCGAGACCGACGGCATCCTCTACATCGCCATGCGTTACGTCGCCGGGCAGGATCTGCGCGCGCTTCTCGATCGCAAGGGCCCGCTCTCGGTGCAGGCGGCGGGCCGGATCGCGGCGCAGGTCGCGTCCGCGCTCGACGCCGCCCATGACCACGACCTGGTGCACCGGGACGTCAAACCCGGCAACATCCTCGTTGCGGCGGGCACGGACAGCGACCACCCCGAGCATGTCTATCTGACCGACTTCGGGCTGACGAAGAAGTCACTGTCGCTGACCGGGTTCACCACGGTCGGCCAGTTCGTCGGGACCCTCGACTATGTGGCCCCGGAGCAGATCTCGGGCCGCCCGGTGGACGGCAGGTGCGATGTCTACAGCCTCGCCTGCGTCGTCTACGAGTCCATGGCCGGGGCCCCGCCCTTCCAACGCGATGACGACATGGCGCTGTTGTGGGCGCATCAGTACGATCCTCCCCCGCCGCTGACCGGTCAACGCCCCGACCTGCCGTCCGCGGTCGACGATGTGCTGGCGAAGGCACTCGCCAAGTCGCCCGACGACCGGTTCGACAGCTGCCTGGAGTTCGTGACCGCACTGCGGGTCGCGGGCACGGCTCAGGAGACGGGCGGCCATCCGCCGACGCGGCTGGATGTGCACGCGGCCAAGGCGACCTGGGATCCCGGGCCGCCGCCCCAGCCGCCGCGCTGGGCGAAGCCGGTCTTCCGCGGCCCTGGCCAAGGAGCGTGAGCGGGGGTCAGACCTCGCCCCGGCGGCGCACTCGCAGGGCGAGCAGGCTGCCGAGCAGACCGGCGATCAGACCCCACAGCACCGCCAGGCCGAGCGCCGTCCACACATGCGGCCAGAGCGTCACCTGCCCGGCGAGGCTGCCGCCGAGGTCCCCGATGCCCAGCAGGGACAGGCTGTAGTGGGCGGAGACCCGGGCGACGAGACAGATCGTCAGGACGGTGAGGGTGAGAGCCACCGCCATGTGCAGGGCGTGCTGCCAGGGCCGCATCCGGGCGGGCGAGCGCGCGGCCATGACGAACGCAGCGCCCAGCAGCATCACCGCGGCGACTACGACGAGCCACCAGGCCCGCTCGTCGTAGTCGGCGAGCGAGCTCACATTGAGGGTGGAGTTCTCGGGGGTGCGCAGCACCGAGTCCAGCACCTCCGGCATGGGCAGCCCGAAGGGGCCGTTCACCCGGCCCTCCCAGGAGGCTCCGAGACCGAGCGTGAAGGCGAGCCAGACGAGGTTCGGGAGTCCGAGCAGGATCACGGCGAAGGTCTCGGCGGCGTGTCCACGGGTCGCCGCGACGTACAGTCCGATGACGACGCCCACGACGACGTACGCGAGAAGCAGCGCGACCATGGCGAACGCGGCCGGGCGGACCGACTCGTGAAAGCGCACCAGGCGGACCGGCAGCGGAGCCCTCCGCGATACGAGCAGGGCGAGGATCAGCAGACCCGCCAACCACACCATGCCGAGGACGAGGGTGAGCGGCAGATCGGCGCGGAAGCCTACCTTGGGGGACGAGTCGAGCACTTCGCCGATGTCGGCGATCGTTCCCTCGCCCAGCGGGATGTCGAAGGTGTGGCGGGCCAGGACCGACAGGCCGATGAGAGCCAGCGCCCACAGGACGGCCAGCCGGGCCGCCCAGCCGAGGAGTTCGCGGGTGCCGGCGACGGCCCGGTGCCGCAGCGGACGGAGAAAGCCGGTGGCGATGACGAGGGCCCCGGCCAGGGTGACGGAGAGGGGCAGCACATCGAGGTCCGCGTTCGTCTGGGCGATGAACCCCGCGTCTCCGGAGAGTTCGACCGAGCCGCCGACCGCGATGACGACGACGGCCGCGACGACGTTCGGGAACGCGCCGTCGGGGAGGTCGGCCGCGCCTGCCGCCCACAAACCGAGCGCGGCCGTGACGGCGAGGGCGACGAGCCCGGCGAGCACGGCGACGAGGGCGTTGCCCCAGCCGTGTACGGCGCGCGTAGCGCGGGCCCGGTCGCTGGTCTGCTGCTGGCTCACGCTGCCACGCTAAGCAGGGGCCGGGCGCTCCGCCCGTTGGGAGGTCCGACCGCGTCGGCTTGCGGGCCGTACGGGTGCGAGGCACACAATAGGCACGTTATGCGTGAATACGGGTATTTGTAACCTTCGCCTGCATTCACTCCTATGCCTGTGTCGAGTTTCCCGCGCTGAATGACTCCTACGCTGGAAAGAAGAGCCGCCCGTGACTGCCGAACCGCCGCCGAACGGCCGCCCGACAGGACCCCCCTCAGGCCCCCTCTCCGGCCCCTCGCAGCAGGGGCCCACGCCGCCGCCCCCCACGATGCCCGGAACTCCGACGGGTCCCCCGTCCGTACCACCCGGCGGCGCAGGACCGGGCGGGCCGGAGAAGGGTCCCGGCCCGGAGCCCGGCGGCCCCTGGTGGCGTTCCGTCCCCAGAATCGCGGCGATCGCCATCACGGTGGCCGCCGCGGTGGTGCTGATCGTCGTCTTCACCCGTCCGGGGGGCGGCGGCACGGCTTCGGCCGGCGAGATCGTCAGAGATCCCGTCAACTCGGCCGGCGAGCATCCCTTCACCCCTCCGTCGACGGACAAGGCTCCCTCCGAGGATCCGCCCGCGCCACCGGCGAGGAACCTGAGCGGTTCGGAGGCCGGCGTGTACGGAGGGACGCAGCAGACGGCCAGCTGCAACGTCGAGAAACAGATCGGCTACCTGGCCGCGGACCCGGCCAAGAACAGCGCCTTCGCCTCGGTCCTGGGCATTGGCCCCGCTCAGGTACCCGGGTACCTGCGGGGGCTCACCCCGCTTCGGCTGAACTACGACACGCGGGTCACCAACCACGGCTACGAGAACGGCGGCCCCACGACCTATCAGTCGGTGCTCCAGGCCGGTACGGCCGTGCTCGTCGACAACCACGGCGTCCCGCGCGTGCGCTGCGCCTGCGGCAATCCGCTGAAGCCTCCGGTCGAGCAGGGCAACGTCCGGCTGACGGGCCCCACATGGTCCGGATTCCAGCCGACGAAGATCGTGCAGGTTCAGCCGTCCGTCACGGTGATCAACGTCTTCATCGTCTACGACCCGTACCGCGACGACTGGTTCGCCCGCAAGCACGGTGACCAGTACGGCCGCCACGACAAGAAGGTCCCGCCGCCGCCCGTGACCCGGCCGCCCTCGTCCCCGTCGCCGAACACGTCCTCGCCGTCGCCGGGTGAGACGTCGCAGTCGCCCTGCCCGCCGCAGCCGCCGGGGAGCCCCTGTCCGCCGAGTTCGCCGTCGTCTCCCGAGACTCCCTCGTCGGGCTCCACGACCCCGGAGTCGTCGTCCGCATCGTCGTCCTCGGCCTCAACCTCGACATCGGCGTCAACCTCGACGTCAGCGTCAACCTCGACATCGGCCTCAGCCCTGACCTTGGCCCCGGAATCCTCCGTCTCCTCGTCGTAGCGGAGACGGAGGCGAGAGCGCGTGTGCTCTCCAGGGCCTGTCTCAGCCGAGTTCGAGCGTGGTGACGCCGTAGGTGCGCTCCGTCCGGGTCGGCGGGACCGGGCCGGTGTACATGCGCACGGTGTGAAAGCGCGGCTCGAGGCCGCGGGACGTCGCGAGTCGGACGGCGGCCCGCTGGGGTTCGGGGACGTCGATGGAGACCTCGTCCCACGGACCCAGGTGGGCGGTGAGGGCGTCGAAGAGCGCTTCGGCGTCCTCGGGGGTGTCGGCGAACAGCGGGCCGATTCGCTGACCGTCGCGGGCGGGGCGGATCACGCCGTAGCCGGTGAGTTGGCCGTCGCGCAGCCGGGCGTACGCCATGTGTCCCGCGGCCGAGAGCCAACGCGTGACGAACGCCCGTCGGTCGGCGGGGAAGCTCTCCCGGTCGTATGCCGCGATCGCGTCGAGGTGCTCCGCCGTGACAGGCACGACCGACTCCGCCGCAGTGCCCGACCGCTCGGGACGTCCGCCGTAGCGGACGGTGTCGTTCGCGGACTTGAACCCGGCGCGCTCGTAGGTGGCTTGCTGCGCGGGCACCGCGTCCAGGCCGATCGTGCGCTTGCCCGCGTGCGGGAAGGCGGCGCTCCAGGTCGCCAGGCCGAGGCCCTGTCGGCGGTGCTCGGGATGGACCAGGTAGTAGCCGAGGAAGGCGTACTGATCCGAGTAGTTGACGATGGAGACGGCCGAGACCGTCCGGGTGCCCAGGCGGCCGATGAAGAAACCCGTGGGGTCGGTGGGGTGGAAGCATGCCACGTCGCCGCGGCCGGGATTCCACCCTTCCTCGGCGGCCCACTCCGCCACCTGGTGCCATTCCTCCAACGAGGCCACGGTGACGGTGAGTTCGCCGGGGCCGTGTGGCTGAGGGGCTTCGCCGAGGGGGTTCATGCGTGCTGTGTCCCTTCCAGTGGTTGACGTGTGCTGTCGATCAGATCAGGTCCATGGCGGCGACCTCGTCGGGGCTGCCGTAACTGACCGGCCCCTGGAAGCGCCGGCGGGCGGTGGCGAACCACCACACCGTGGCGATGAGCAGTACCACTCCCAGTGCGATCGGCGCGTAGTTGAACGTTGAGCCGGTGATCGGCGAGACCTGGGGCAGCATGAACAGCACGCTGCTGAGCACGATCCAGGTCACCGCGATCCCCGCGACCAGCTTGCCGTACCGCCCGAGGTTCCAGGGGCCGGGCTGGAAGTCGTTCAGCCGCAGCCGCAGGAAGATCGGTACTCCGTAGGCGAGATAGAGCCCCACGACATTGACGCTCACAATCGCGGTGAAGGAGGTGTGGGACCACCACGCCGGGACGACCAGCACCAGCGAGCAGGCCGCCGCGAGCCATACCGCCTTGACCGGCGTACGCGTACGCAGCGAGACGGAATGCCACCAACGAGAGCCGGGCATCGCGCCGTCGCGTGAGAACGCGAAGATCTGCCGGGTATTGCTGGTCATGTTGGCCAGACCACAGAAGAGCATGGCGCCGATCACGATCAGCAGCAACAGCTTCGCGGTGCCCATGCCAAGCGCATCGATGAGAATCTGCACCGGCGGCGCGGCGGAACTCGCTGTAGCGGCGTAATCGCGGATCGCATACACCAGAGCGAGCATGAGAATCAGACCGGTGCCCGCGGAGTACCCGATCGCCCGCATGATGCCCTTGGGCGTGTTGACCGTTGCCTTCACCGTCTCCTCGGACATGTGGAAACTGCCGTCGAAGCCGGTGAAGGTCCAGCTGGTGACCAGCAGGCCCAGCATTGCGGCGTACATGCCGCTGGTGAACCCGGTGTTGTTCACGAAATGGGTCGCGAACGAAACCGGCTGATGGTGCGTCGGGACCGCGATCAGCGCAACGACGATGGTCACCATGCCGATCAGCAGCCACCACACGGAGATCCGGTTGAGCGTTGCGACCAGCTGGACTGTGTAGGTATTGGCCAGCCCTTGGATCAGCAGGATCACGGCCGTGATGAGGACGGTGCGCTGAGCCGTCACCTCGTAGTCGGGCCACTGCATGGTGAGGTACGCCTGGATGAAGGTGGCGGCCGCGTAGCCGGTGGCGGCCGTGCCGCCGACCTGACCCACGAAGTTGAGCCAGCCCGTGTACCAGGACCAGGCGCCGCGGTGCCGCTTGGCGAGCTTGCCCGCGGAGAAGTAAAGGGCGCCGCTGGTCGGATAGGCGGAGGCGATCTCACCCATCGCGGCGCCGACGAACAGCACCATGACCGACACGCCGATCCAGCCGAAGATGAGAATCAGCGGACCGCCGGCGCCCATTCCGAAACCGAAGGCGGAGAAGATTCCGGAGATGATGTTGATGATGGTGAAGGAGATGGCGAAGTTGTCGAATGCGCGGAATCTACGGGTGAGTTTCCGCGGATAGCCCATCGCATGCAGAGTGGCGTCGTCGTCGAGCGTGACCGGATCGTCTTGGTGACGGGTTTTCAATCGGGAGAATGACGTGCGCTCGGACACAATCACGTCCTTTCCATTCGGGGGTGGGGAGTTGGGGACGAGAGGACCAATGGAACGTCGGACAGGAAAAGTCGGGCAGCTGGTTCGGAAGAATCGGAAGAAGGGGTCAGGCAGCGTGGGGGATCGGCAGCCCGCACGCGCGTCTCGCTCTGGTCAGTTGCTCCTCGGGAGAGCCGAACACGCTCCAGGGCATCCGGGAGGCGTACGGCCCCATGGCCGTGAAGACCTCCCGTGCCTCGAATTCGCGCTTGGCCATGTACAGCGCGTGGGCCAGATACGACAGGTCGAGTACCGGCGTGAAGCGGGAGCCGGCCACCTGGGGAAACCAGTTGTTGTAGCTACCGGTCGCCGTCGCCAGCCACTGGGGCTGCTCCCAGGTGCGATCCGCCAGCAGGGCCGAGGCGTCGTAGTCCTCGACAAGTGCCACAAGGGGCAGCAGCCGCAGCGGCGATGTGGCCGGCGCCCGGTGGCTCAGAAAGGAGGCGACGTCCCATCGCGCGCTCGCCGTCCCGCCGTGGCGGGTGAAGAAAAAGGACAGGAACCGGTGGTGCGCCTCGCGGTGCCAGGGGTCGAGCCGGAGGATGTGGGCGAACAGATGCCAGGGACCGGCCGGTGCGGTCAGCAGCCCGGGCGGCGCGGGGTCACGCGGTCGCCGCAGGCGGGACAGCGCCAGTTGGGCCACCCACGGAGTGGGGTCCTTGGGCAGCATCTGGGCCGCGCGCTCGCAGGCCGTCTGCGCTATGCCTACGAGCGTGCCCGCCCGGCGGTCATGGGCGTCGGCCATGCGCAGCGCCCGGAGCATCGCCACGCGGGCCCACAGCAGCGCCGCCTCCGCACTGGGTTCCTCGGCGAGCCACCGCTCGGCCAGATCCGAGTCGGCCGCTTCCGACGCCAGCACCAGTGACCGATGGGCCCGTACTTCGAAATCCTCGCGCGCTTCTTTCAGGACCTCGTGAGCACTCAGGTACCGCCCGGCCTTCACATCGATGCATGCTCGCGCCAACTGGCGATCGTCGGCCGCCGGATGCCAGACGTAGTGCCCCTCAAACGAGCCAGCGGCCACGATCCCCTCCCCGTTCCGGCAGTTGACACCACCTGTGCGCGCATTCCGGCCAGGCCGAATTCAGCCGGATCCCGTTCATAGATCCACCGGTAGCGACCACACCCTACTCACCATCAAGTCGTATAGAAAACAGTCGCCCGGAACTTCCGTCTCCACCTCTTTTATGTTTCAACTGCATTGCAGGCATCTATGTTTGGCATATGCGTTTCTCCGCGCGATCTGCACGCCCATTCCCGGGCAACTCGCTCGGGCCACGGTGGGCGACACTTCCACCGCGGACGCCCGTTGAGGGCGGCATCCGAGCCCCATTCCCGCCCCGCGCAACCGCAGTTGTCCGTCGGTGCGGCCATGTCGTGCCACCCGTTCTCACTTGCAGGTTTAGGGTTGCCTAACTTAGGGTTTCTACGGTGTCGACGACCGGGCCAGCTTCCACCGCACCCCCCATGACCAGCGCGCCACTCGCCGCCGGCGCGGTGCGGCCCATCCCGCTGTTCGTGACCTCGGCTGCCGCGCACGGTCATCGCCCCCGCGGCCGGGGCGGCCTCTCCGATGCCGCCGACACTGCTGATCGGTCCGGTCGCAGGCCACCGGCGTGACGCTCCCCGAGCAGCGAGCCCAGAGATCGCCGGGCTGAACTCCGGGGCTGGGCCATCGTCTGAGCGGTCCACTCCCCGCTGCGCTCCCCCGTCCCGCCGCGCCACCCGATCCGGAAGGGTCTCCCACCTATGCGGATGTACCTGATCACCCTCAACCCCACCGACTCGGTCACCGATGGCTTCCTCCCCGCCGCCGCCCGCCTCGGCCTCGACGTCACCGTGCTGACGAACCAGCCCGAAGCGCACCGGCGGGTCTGTCCGGACGCCGAGATCCTTCAGTGCGACGTACCCGACTTCCGCGCCGTGATCGCCCGGATCTCGGCCCACCGCCGGGCCGATGCCATCTTCACCAACAGCGACCATCTGCAGACCCAGACGGCCCTGGCCGCAGAGTATTTCGGGCTGCCCGGCAAGGACTGGCGGGCAGCGCTGCGCGCCAAGAACAAGGCCGAGATGCGCCGCCGTCTCGCGGCGGCCGGCGCGGACGCCGTCCGCTGCGCGGAACTCGCCGCCGGTCAGGACCCCTCGGCGCTCGCAGCAGCCGGCCTGACCTACCCCTGTGTCGTCAAACCGCGGGAGGGCGTGGCCAGTGAGGACGTGATACTCGCCGCGAGCGCCGAGGAGCTGGTGGCGCGCGCCAAGGAGATACAGCAGCGCAGGCCGCAGGCCGCGCTGATTGCAGAGGAGTTCCTCGAAGGCGAGCTGTGCACCCTGGAGACGCTGGGCGACGGACAGGTACGGCATGTCCTGGGCGGCTTTCGGACCACCGTGTCCGCGCCCCCGGCCTTCATCGAGGAACGGCTCGACTTCGTCGCCGCCCACCCCGAGCCCGTGGTCGAGCAGGTGCTGGCCCAACTGGACGTGCTCGGTGTCGCGTTCGGCGCCTGCCACACCGAGTTCATGGTGCAGGGGGGCCGCGCGCGCCTCGTCGAGGTGAACTATCGCGTCATCGGCGACCAGTGCGATCTGCTGCTGGCGCAGGTCCTGGACATCCCACTGTTCGAGCACATTCTCCGTACGCATCTGGGCGAGGCGCTGCCCGCCGGCCTCGGCGCGCGCGGGGACGGGGCGGGCCGGGTGGAGTACGCCCTCGCCGACCGGGCCGGGAGGCTCACCGCCGCTCCCGCGGCGATCGACCGGACACAGGACGGCGTACGGCTGTCGTACCGGCCGCTGCGCGCGCTCGGCACTGAGCACCCGCTGTACGCCACCAACCGCGACTATCTCGGCGTGCTGCGGGTCACCGGCACCGACCGGAGCGCGGTCGACCGGGTCGCGGACGGGTTCTTCGCGGCCGAGCGCTGGGAGATCTCCTCATGACCACCGCGATACGGGCGACGGGCACAGGACACGCGACCGAAGAGGACACCCAGGAGGCCGAGTTGCTGGCGCGGGTGCTCGGCGCGCTGCTGCGGGAGGACGTCGTCGGTCTGCGTACCCGCAGCACGCTGCTCGATGGCCCGGACGGCCGCTGGCTGCGGTTGCCCGCCGACGAAACTGCCGGAGCCCTGCTGCTGCCGCTGGGCGAGGACGGCTTCCAGAGCGAGTTCACCGCGCTGGCGCCGTTTCTTGTGCGCGAGTGCGACGGCGCTCGGCTGACCACGATCGAAGAGGTCCTCGCCGCGCTGCGCGCGCTCGCCGATCCGGTCGACCAGGAGGGTTTCGACGCCTTTTCCGAGGAGTGCCGTCAGACGCTGACGACGATGCGTCTGCACGCCCGTACGCGGGACGAGACCGACGCCCGGCTGTCTGCCCGTCATGGTGCCGTCGCCGACTGGACGGGACTCGACGGCGGCCTGGCGTACGACGCGCTCGCCGCCCGGCTGGATCACCCGGTCTATCCGACAGCGCGAGGCCGCTCAGGGCTGACCGAGGCCCAACTGCTGGCCTACGCACCCGAGTTCAGCCGGCACTTCACCCTGCGCTGGCTGGCCCTGCCACGCGACGCGGTCACTGTGGCGGGCGGCGGGGCGGCCCTGCCCGCCTGCTGGCCCACGCCCGCCGCGCTCGGCCTCCCCCACCTCGAGGAAAGTCATCTCGCCCTGCCCGTACATCCGTTGAGCGTGGGTGGCCCGCTGCGTGACGCCCTGCGCGAGCGCGGCCTGGCGGACGGCGCGGTCCTGTCCGACCGGGCGCTGCTCGATGTCGTACCAACTCTGTCGATGCGTACGGTGGCGACTGCCGCCGACCCCGCGCTGCACCTGAAGCTGCCGCTGACCACCTCCACACTCGGCCTGCGCAACCGGCGCACGATCAAGACTTCCACGCTCATCGACGGCGCGGCGGGGCAGCGGCTGCTGGAAACCGTGATCGCCCGTGAACCGCGCTTCGCGCAGACGATTCTGCAGGCCGACGAGACCGGCTACGCGCACGCAGGGCACGAACTGCTCGCCGTGCTGTGCCGCCGCTACCCCACCGGTCTTGACGGCAGCACCGTCGTGCCCATGGCCGCTGTGCTGAGCCGCGCGCCCGACGGGCGACTGGTCATCGACCACCTCGCCGACCGCTTCTACGGGGGCGACCCGCCGGCCCTGCTCGACGCCTGCTTCCGCCTTCTCTTCGACTGGCAGGCCACGCTCTTCGGCTACGGCATCGCGCTGGAGTCCCATCAGCAGAACATCTCGCTGGTGCTGAGCGGGGCCGGATCGGGTGGCCCACGGCTACGACTGCTGTTCAAGGACAACGACGGGCCGCGTATCAACATCGCGCGGCTGCGGGACACCCTCGGCGACGACGCCCCGGACCCGGCGGACTTCGCCGATCCGCGGATCTTCGGCGAGAGCGACCGGCCGGTGCTTGATCTGTTCGCCACCATCACGGTTCATCTGTGCGCGGGTGCGTACGCCTTCGGTCTCGCGGGGCACGGCCGCGCCCAGCTGTCGCGGCTGACCGGCCTGATCCGCGACCGGCTCGGCGAGGCCGTCGAACGGCTCGGCACCGGACCGGGCGAGCCCGGCGCGGCCCTGCGCGCGCATGTCCTGGACGCTCCGCACCTCCCGGTCAAGGCCATGGTCAGCGCGGGCACTCTGCTGTCCAAGGAGCGTTCGGGCGCGGCCGACATCAACAAGCACTACACCACAGGACCCAACTACCTGCTGCCGACGGCTGGTGGGCGATGACGGGCACCGCGACCGCGCCGGTCCCCGCGTTCGCGACCGCCCCGCATTTGTCCTCCCCGTTTCCACCGCACTCGCTGGAGCTCTCGATGCCCCTGCTGACCAACACCCCCGGCACCGCCCCCGCGTTCGCCGGACTGCCCACCGCCGACCGGGCCGTCGCGTACACCCTCCTCAACTGTCTGCTCCGCGAGGTGTCGGGCCCGGAGCGGCAGACGGCGGTGGCGCAGGGCCGGCTGCTGCTCAGGCTGCCGCGCCGCGGGGTTCTGCTGCGCGTCGCGCTGCGCCGTACGTCTCTGCTCGGCACGCATCGCTTCACCGGCCCGGTGACCGAGCAGTCCGGCAGCGGCTGGGGGGAGGTCGGCTGGTACCGGCTGGCCGAGTATGTCCACGACGAACTGTCGCTGCGCACCGGCGTGGACAACGAGGAGTTCCTGGAGCAGATCGCCTCCAGCCACCAGGCGGTTTCGGCGGCGCTCGCCGCCCGTGCGGCGCGGGGCCCGGCCGACGCGATGGACGACTGGCTCGCGGCCTATGTTGCGTCCGAGCAGTCCCTGCTCCTCGGACACCGGTTCCACCCGACCCCCAAGGCCCGCAGCGGGGACCTCGCCTCCTGGCAGTCGTACGCCCCCGAGGCAGGGGCTTGCTTCCCGCTGCTCCTGCTCGCCGTGCGCGAAGAGCTGATCGCGGAGGAGACGGCTTCGCCCGGCGCCGCCGCACCCCTGGACGCGCTGCACACCGAGGTCCCGGACGGCTACCGGCTGCTGCCCGTGCACCCTTGGCAGTACGAGCTGCTGCGCGACCGTCCGGCGCTGAAGGAAGCACTCGGCCGTGGCGACATCCTCGTCCTGGGCACCAGCAAGACGTCGTACGCGGCGACCGCCTCGGTCCGCACGCTCTATGCCGGCGGCGCCTTCCTGAAGTTCAGCCTGAATGTCCGGATCACCAACTGCCTGCGCAAGAACGCCAGTTACGAACTGTCCGGCGCCGTCGCCCTCACCCGGCTGCTCCAGCCGGTCTTTGCCGACCTGGCCGCGCGCTTCCCCGGCAGCGCGGTGCTGCGCGAGCCCGCCTACCGCAGCCTCGCCCTCCCCGGTCCCGACGGCCGGCCCGACACCGAACTGCTCGAAGGCTTCGGCGTCATCGTCCGCGAAGGCCTTTCCCCGCGGCTGCTGCCCGGCACCACCCCGCTGCTGGCCGCCGCCGTCGCCGACGAGTATCCGCACAGCGCAGCCCACATCTCCCGTCAGGCGGCCGCTGCGAGCCCGCAGGCGGCGCTTCGATGGTGGGCCGTCTACCTCGACCTGCTGCTGCCGCCGGTGCTCGCCGCCTACTTCGACCACGGCGTCGTACTGGAACCCCATCTCCAGAACGTTTTGGTCTGCGTCGACGGCGACGGTATGCCGGCGCAGTTGCTCTTCCGCGACCTGGAGGGCACCAAGCTCGTCCCCGAGCACCACGCCGAGCTGCTGGCCTCGCTGCCCGAGAGTGTCGCCGGGCCGATGACCTACGACGCGCAGCGCGGCTGGGACCGGGTCGTGTACTGCCTGCTGGTCAACCACGTGGCCGAGCTGCTTGCCGCGCTCGCCGATCTGCACCCGGGCACCGAGGCAAAGCTGTGGGCACAGGTCCGCCGCACCCTGCAGTCCCACGCGGACCGGCACGGCTGCCCACCGCGGCTGGCCGCTCTGCTGGCCGGTGTGCCGCTGCCCGCCAAGGCCAATCTCCTGACCCGCTGGGAGCGCAAGGCCGACCGGGACGCAGGCTATGTCCGGCTGCCCTCGCCCCTCGCCGAAGCCGTCCTGTCCGGCGCGGCAGTCGCCGACCCCACCTGGAGCACCCGATGACCGATCCCGCCCGGAGCACCCGATGACCGCCCCCACCCCCGCGGTCCGCGACCATGTCCTGGCACTGACTGGCGATGAACTGCCCGCGTATGTCTACGACTTGAAGGCGCTGCGCGACCATGTGGCCGTGGTGCGGGGCGCGCTGCCCGAGCGGGTGGAGCTCTACTACGCGGCCAAGGCGAACCCCGAGCCGGACATCCTGACCGCGCTGCGCCCTTTCCTCGACGGCTACGAGATCTCCTCGGGCGGCGAACTGGCCCATGTGCACGGGGCCGTGCCCGGCTCGCCACTGGCCTTCGGCGGACCGGGCAAGACCCCCGATGAGCTCGCGCAGGCGCTGAACCTGCGGGTGGAACGCTTCCATGTGGAAAGCGTGTACGAACTCCACATGCTGGCGAGCCTCGCGGCGCGGCTCGCCCCGGGGCGGCGTATCGCGGTGCTGCCGCGCTTCAACCTGCCCGTCGACGACGATTGTCTGGAGGGCAGTTCGCTCACGATGGGCGGTCGGCCGACCCCCTTCGGCATGGACCCGAGCCAGGCCGACGAGGTGGTCCGGCTGCTCACCGACGGGACGTATCCGCAGCTCGAACTCCGCGGTGTGCACGCCCACTTGGCCAGTGGCCTGGAGGCAGAGCAGCAGCTCGCCGTCGGGGCCTCCCTCCTTCGGTGGGCCACGGCACTCGCCGAGCGCCATGGCTTCGCTCTGTCCGAACTGACCATCGGCGGCGGCATGGCCGTCGACTACACCGCCCCCGATCGCCGCTTCGACTGGGCCGCGTACGGCAAAGGTCTGGAGCTCCTCTCCGCGGCCAACCCGGGTGTCACGCTGCGCATCGAGCCGGGCCGGGCGCTCACCGCGTACTGCGGCTGGTACGCCACCGAGGTGCTGGATGTGAAGCCGAGCCACGGCGAGGAGTTCGCGGTCGTCCGCGGCGGCACGCACCATCTGCGCACCCCCGCGACCAAGGGCCACGACCAGCCGTGCACGGTGCTTCGGTCGGACGCCCCCTGGCCGCACGAATGGCCGCGGTCGGCGGCGCGGGGGGACCGGGTGACGCTGACCGGTCAGCTGTGCACCCCGAAGGACGTCCTCGCACGTCATGTGCCGGCGCCGGGGCTGCGGGCCGGTGACCGGGTGGTGTTCGGCGTCGCCGGGGCCTACGCCTGGAACATCTCCCACCACGACTTCCTGATGCACCCGCGCCCGGGCTTCCACTTCCTGCCGGGAACACGGCCGGAAACCGGGACGACAACGTACAGAGCCTGAGGAGGGTAGCGGAAGGAAGAGGGAAGCGCACACCCACTTGACAACGATGTCAGCAAGTGGTCCAGTCCCCGGTTGTCGGGGTATGCAAAAGGAGGCGGCACGGCGATGGCAAGCGGACCGACGTCCCAGGCAATTCTGACCGGTTGGCGCTCCCGGGGCGCGGATGCCGTCGCGCTGATGGCCTCTCTACTCGCCCCCGCCGCCGTCGCGGCCGCGGACACCGGGCAGGCCACCGCGAACCCCGCCCCGCAGGTGTACCCGAAGCCACGCTCGCTGAAGAACCGCCCCGAAGAGGTGCGCATCCCCTCAGCCGTGACGCTGGTGAGCGGTGCCTCGACCGACCGCTGGGCACTCGCCGCCTTACGGCAGGTCCTGCGCGACGCAGGCGTACGGACCGTCCGTCAGGTCGACGCCTGCGCCGCCGCGCCCGACGGCCGGCTCATCGTCCATGTGGGTGGGCACAGGGAGAACGCCGCGACCGCGAAGGCGCTCCACTGGCTCGGCGTCCAGGGCGCCGAGACCATGGCGGCTGAAGGCTATGTCCTCGCGGTCGGCAGGGGCCGGGACCACCGCGACCGGATCGTACTGAGCGGCGCGGACGCCGCCGGGACGTACTACGCCGCGCAGACGCTGCGTCAGTTGGTGCGGGGCCCACGGCTGCGCGGAGTGGTGATCCGCGACTGGCCCTCACTGCGCCGGCGGGGGGTGGTCGAGGGCTTCTCCGGGCCGCCGTGGTCGCATCGGCAGCGCCTCGCCGATCTCGACTGGTACGGCCGGCACAAGCTGAACTCCTACCTCTACGCGCCCAAGGACGACACGTATCTGCGGGCCGAGTGGCGAGAGCCCTGTCCGGCGGACGAGCGCGCCCGGATCGGTGAGCTGGTGCGGCGGGCCCGGGCGAACCATGTCGAGTTCGGCTGCGTCCTCTCCCCCGGCGTCTCGGTCTGCTACTCGAAGCCCTCCGATGCGGCGGCGCTGACCGCCAAGTTCGAGTCGCTGTGGGAGCTGGGGGTACGCAGCTTCGTGGTGGCCTTTGACGACGTCGACCACCAGCGGTGGAACTGCGAGGAGGACCGGGCCGCTTTCGGCACCGGCGCGGCGGCCGCCGCCGCAGCACAGGCGCACATCGTGAACGCCGTACAGGAGGCGTTCATCGAGGCGCATCCTCAGGCCGAGCCGCTGCAACTGGTCCCGACCGAATACCGGGGCAACGCCAGGACCGACTACACGCGGCGCATCGCCCAGGAGCTCCACCCCGGGGTCGTGGTCCAGTGGACCGGCACCGACGTGATCGCGCCCAGGATCACCCGGGCCGATGTCGCGGCCGCCCGCGAGGTCTTCGGCCACCCGGTCCTGCTCCGGGACAACTACCAGGTCAACGGCCATGTGCAGGGCCGGCTGCCGCTCGGCCCGTTCACCGGCCGCGAGTGCGGGCTCAGCGAGTCGGTGCTCGGCCTGACGGTCAGCCCGATGCCTCAGGCCCAGGCGTCCAAGATCTCGCTGTTCGGGGCCGCCGACTACGCCTGGAACGACAACGCGTACGACCCGGAACGGTCCTGGTCGGCGGGGCTGGACGAGCTGGCGGGCGGCGATGCGCGTACGGCCGACGCGCTGCGCACGTTCGCCCGGGTCCAGCGCTCCTCAAGGATCGATCCGCGCCCCGCTCCCGAACTCGCCGCGCAGATCGCTCAGTTCCGGCCCAGCGGCAGGGCGGCACCGCTCCACCGCGCCCTGTGTGCGACGCGGAACGCACCGGGACTGATCCGGGAACGGCTGGCGGACCCGGCGTTCCTCACCGAGACCGCGCCCTGGCTGGACGCCACCGAAGCCTGGGGACGGGCCGCCCTCACCGCGCTCGACATGCTGAGCGCCCAGCAGTTGGGCAACGACGCCGAGGCCCGGGCGGCATATGAGGCGCTGCCCGCTCTCGTTGCCCGCGCGAGGTCCTTCACCTGGACGGGGACCGATCCGCGGCGCAAGGTGCCGGTCGAACTCGACCCGGTGCTGGAGGAGTTCGTGCGGCGGGCCGTCGAGGAGAGCACGCGCCGGCACGGACTCACAACAGCGTCGGGCCGTTGACAGGTTTTGCAGAGCCATGACATCTTTCCCGGACCCAGATCCGACAACGTTGTCAACAAGGGGTGCGCGCATGCGACCGTCAGCCCGCTGGATCCGTACGAGAGCGGTGCGGCTACTGGTCGCCGCCCTGATGACCGGAGGTCTGACCGCCCCCGCGACGGCAACCGCGTTGGCCGCGCCCCCTTCGGTGGCCGACCCGGCGAGCCTGGTCAACCCCTTCGTCGGCACCCAGAACTTCGGCAACACCTTCCCCGGCGCGAGCGCGCCCTTCGGCATGGTCCAGGTCAGCCCGGACACCGGGGGCCAGGGCGGCTACGACTACCAGCAGAACAAGATCCACGGCTTCAGCCAGACCCATCTGTCCGGCGTCGGCTGCGGAGTCGCGGGCGAGCTGCCCATCATGCCGACCACCGGCGCGGTGGACCGGGTGAACCCGGACGACTACCGCTCGACGTACTCCCACGCCGACGAGAAGGCCGAACCCGGCTACTACCGGGTGAATCTGAAGACGTACGGAATCGACGCCGAGCTCACCGCGACACAGCGCACCGGCTGGCAGCGCTACACCTTCCCGTCCACCGGCGCCGCAAATGTCCTGTTCAACACCGGCAAAGCCAACCAGAAGGTGTACGACTCCGAGGTGCACGTCGTCGGCGACCGCACCGTCGAGGGCCGCGTGCACGCGGGCAACTTCTGCGCGGGGAAGGACGACCACACCGTCTACTTCTCCGCCACCTTCGACCGGCCCTTCACGGCCCATGGCACCTGGCGCGGTTCAACTCCGCAGCCGGGCAGCCGCGAGGCGTCGGGCGAGGGCGGCAACGGCGCCTGGGTGACGTTCGACGCAAGCGCCGACAAGGACGTCGTGGTGAAGGTCTCTCTGTCGTACACGGGAGTGGAGGGCGCCCGGAAGAACCTGGCGGCGGAGACGAAGGACTCGTACGACTTCGACGCGACCCGCGCCGCTCTGCACCGCACCTGGCAGGAGCAGCTCGGCTCGATCCGGATCGGCGGCGGTTCGCACGACCGGCAGAGCGCCTTCTACACCGCGCTGTACCACGCGCAGCTGCACCCCAACCTGGCCGGCGACGTGGACGGCCGCTACACCGGCTTCGACCGCAAAACCCATAGGGCCGACGGATTCACGCCGTACCAGAACCTCTCCCTGTGGGACACCTACCGCCCGCAGAACCAGCTCCTGGAGCTCCTTCAGCCAGGCGTCGCCCGCGATGTGGCGCTGTCCGTCGTCGCCATCGGCAGGGACGGCGGCTGGCTGCCCCGCTGGGCGCTCGCCAACAGCGAGACCAACATCATGACCGGCGACCCGGTGACGCCGTTCCTCGTCGAGGCCTGGTCGAAGGGTCTGCTGGCGGGGCACGAGGAGGAGGCGTACACGCTGCTACGGAAGAACGCCACCAGCACCCCGCCCGCGCAATCCCCGTACAACGGCCGCTCGGCCGTGGACTTCTACCGCGAGCGCGGCTACATCCCCTCGGGTCTCGGCCTCGGCAAGGAGTGCGCCGACAAGGGCGGCGACAACGACTGCAACCACCCGGCGTCGGCCACGATGGAGTACGCGGCGGCCGATGCCTCGCTCGCCCTGATGGCCAAGGGGCTCGGCCACCGGGCCGACGCCACGATGTTCGCCGCGCGCGGCCAGTGGTACCGCAATCTGTGGGACTCCTCCATCGGCCAGTTCCGCCCGCGTACGACACAGGGCACCTGGATGACGCCGTACTCCCCCGTCGAGGCGGGCCACCAGTTCCATGAGGGCGGCGCCTACCAGTACCAGTGGCTGGTGCCCCAGGACCCGGCCGGTCTGGTGGAGTTGATGGGTGGCAGGAAGGCCGCCGAGAAGCGGCTCGACGCATTCTTCGTCCACGACAAGCTGCTCACCGACCCCGCGGGCACCGCACGCAAGGACTGGATCTCCCAGCCCTACGACTACTACGGCAAGCCCACCTACAACCCCAACAACGAGCCCGATCTGCACGCCCCGTACATGTATCTGTGGGCGGGCGCGCCGGCGAAGACGGCGACCGTGACCCGGGCGGCGATGACACTCTTCACCAACGGCCCGGACGGCATGACAGGCAATGACGACCTGGGCACGATGTCGGCCTGGTACGTCTTCTCGTCGCTCGGTCTGTATCCGACCATGAGCGGTGCCGACTTCCTGGCGCTGTCCAGCCCGCAGTTCGAGTCGGCGACCATCCGGATCGGGCAGTACGGCCGTACGCAGGGCGGCACGCTGGACATCACGGCCCCCGGAGCGAGCGACGAGCGGCGGTACGTGCAGAGCGCGGCCCTGAACGGCAAGGACGTGCGCACCACCTGGCTGAGCCGGGGCGCGATCGCGCACGGCGGGCGGCTGGCCCACCGGCTCGGGACCGAGCCGTCGTCCTGGGGCACGGGCAGGGATGCCGAACCTCCGTCGGTCAACGGCGCTGCCGGAGCCGACCGGCGCCGACGGGTCGACGCGTCGCTGCGCACCGCCTCGGAGGCCGTACCGACCAGCGACAGCACGCAGTCCGCGCATCTGGCGGTGGACGTGCTCGCCCAGTCGCCGGGCGATGTGCGGGTGTCCGTCACGGCGAAGGCTCCCGACGGCTGGGCGGTGCGGGCCAATTCGCCGGTAACGCTCGAGTCCCGCCGTCTGCCGGTGCAGACGACGGTCCCGCTCGCGGTGACCGTGCCGGCGGGCACGCCGGTCGGCTCGTACCCGGTGCGGGTCGCCGTCGAGGCGAAGGGCGTCCCGGCGGTCGTCCGTACCGCGACCGTCGAGGTGCGGCCCGCGGTGAGCTGTGCGGACAGCGACAAGGACGGGTGCGCGGTGGATCTGGCGGGTGCCTGGAACCACGACGGGACGGCCACGAAGGAACAGTCCGGCCAGGGCAACTTCGACGGTCTCGGGTGGAGTTACGACGCCGATCTGCTGCCGAAGGCGGGGCGGGTCACCTTCAACGGCGTGTCGTACCACGCGCCCGCCCCCTCCGGAACGTCGCCGAACTTCGTGGAGGCCCGTGGCCAGGCACTGCTCCTTCCCGCCGGCGCCCGCTCCGCGCTGCACCTGGTCGCCGCCTCGCACAACGGCCCGGTGACCACCACGCTGACCGTGCGCTACACGGACGGCACCAGCGCGGATGTGCCGGTCACCATCGGCGACTGGGCCGGTTCGACGCCGTCCGGCAGCTCGGTCGTCCTCGACATGCCGCACCGCATCAAGGACGGGCAGGGTGTCGACGGCCCCTCGGTACGGCTGTTCGGCGATACGGCGGCGCTCGACAGCGCGAAGCAGGTGCGCTCGGTGGCACTGCCGGACGACCCCCGCGTCGAGTTGTTCGCGATCACGCTGACCTGACCTGGATACCCGCTCGAGTCGCGTTGCACAGGATGCAATCAGAGTTGCGTCTCTTGCCTATGTGGCAGACACAGGGCACTGTGTCTGCCACATCCGAAGCGACAGACCCACGCGCGAGGTGCACCGCATGAGCAGCAGGGCAGGACGGACGGAGACGGCATCGGCTCCCGGCACCAGCCGCCGCCGGTTCCTCGGCGCTGTCGCGGCCGCCGCGGTCGGCGCAACGGCCGTGGGCTCCGCGGCCCCGGCGAGCGCGAGCCCTACCCCGACCCCGAGCTCGAGCCCCAGTCCGAGTGCTCGGACATGCTCCCGTGGCTCGCGCTCGCTGTTCCTGGGCACGTACACCTCGGTCCCGGGTGGCGGCGCCGGGATCGGTCTCGCCACCTACGACGAGGCGACGGGGCGGATCACCGCCACCGGTACGGTCTCCGGTCTCAGTGACCCTTCCTTCCTGGCCCTCCATCCCTCGGGTCGCACCCTGTACTGCGTGAACGAACAGCAGCAGGGCGGGGTGAGTGCCGTCCGGCTCTCCCCCGACGGTCAGCACGAGGTGCTCGGCAGCCGAAGCACCGGCGGCGCGGGCCCCTGCCATCTGTCCGTGCATCCCGGCGGGCGCTGGCTGCTCAGCGCCAACTACAACTCCGGCAGTGTGGCCGTACACCCCATCGAGCCCTCCGGCGCGCTGGGCGCCCGCACGGCCCTCGTCACCCACTCCACGCCGCCCCCTGGCCCCGGCCAACAAGGGCCGCACGCCCACCAGATCATCACCAGCCCGGACGGCGGCCATGTGCTCGCCGTCGACCTGGGCACCGACACCGTCTACACCTACCGGCTCGACACCTCGCGCGGGACCCTCGCCCGGGTCTCGTACGCGAGTGTCCGCCCGGGTGCGGGACCCCGGCATCTCACGTTCCACCCCTCGGGCCGGTTCGCCTATCTGGCCAACGAGGTGGACAACACCGTCGTCGTCTGCGCCTACGAGCCCGCAACCGGCCGACTGACCCCCGGCACACCTCAGCCCACCGGCACGGGCCCGGGCACCAGTTATCCGGCCCAGCTGGTCGTCACCGGCGACGGCCGCTACGCCTTCCTCGCCAATCGCGGCCACAACAGCCTGACCCGCTACGCGATCGAGGGCGACGGGTCCCGGCTGACGCTGCTGGGCACGGTGCCCGTCGGTGGCGACTTCCCCCGGCACATCGCCCTCTCGCCCGACGAGAACCTGCTCTTCGCGGCGAACCAGCGCTCCAGCTCGGTCACGGTCTTCCACGTCGATCACGCGAGCGGTGAACTCCGTCCCGCGGGTGATCCGTTCAGCTCACCCGTCGCGGTCTGCGCACTGCCCCGGTAGCTGCCCCCGGGTTGGGGGCAGCAGGACCCGGTCAGGCCTGGGCGCGCGCCAGGCGCAAGGTGACCAGCTCGAAGGGGCGCAGCGTCAACTTCACCGCCCCGTCGGCCACTTCCGGCTCCGGCGTATCGGTCAGGGGGCGCTCCAGCAGGTCGGTCGCCGTTGCCCCGGCCGCCTCGAAACCAGGGGTGATACGGGCCCGCGCGCGGCCGCCGCGGGACTCGTAGAGCCGTACCACGACATCACCGCTCGCGTCGTCCGCCAGCTTCATCGCGCTGACGACGACCGCGTCGTTGTCGACCGCCACCAGCGGTGCCACCTCGCCCTCGCCGGGGACAAGGCGCTCCGGGAGATTGATACGGAAACCCTCGCGGACCGCGTCGCCGATCGCCGCGCCCGGCACCAGGGCATGCCGGAACCGGTGCACGCCCTGATCGGTCTCGGGGTCGGGGAAGCGCGGGGCCCGCAGCAGCGAGACGCGCAGCGTGGTGGTCGTGCCGGAGTCGGAGGCACGGACGGTCCGGGTGATGTCATGTCCGTACGTCGAGTCATTGACAAGCGCAATGCCCCAGCCGGGCTCCTCGATGTGTACGAAGCGGTGGTTGCAGGCCTCGAACTTGGCCGACTCCCAGCTGGTGTTGGTGTGCGTTGCCCGGTGGAAGTGGCCGAACTGGGTCTCCGACGCATACCGCTCGGCGTGGATGTCCAGTGGGAATGCCGCCTTGAGGAACTTCTCGGTCTCGTGCCAGTCGACCTCGGTGTCGATGTCGAGGCGCTTGGCACCCGCGGCCAGGGTCAGCAGCTGGATGACCTTCGAGTCGCCGAAGCCACGGACGACGCGCACCGCGGCGGAGCCCTCGCCCTCGATCGCGGTGACCTCGTCGGCGTCCGTCAGATCGGTGACGGTGTTGCGATAGAACTCGTCGACGTCCCAGGCGTCCCACATGTTCGGGAAGTCGGGGTGGATCTGGAGCAGGTTCGCCGCCCGGCCGGGGGCGACCGACTCCCGTTCCGCGCCGATGTCGTACACGGAGACCACCAGGCCGCGTCCGTCGATCCCGACCTGGAGCAGGCCGTTGTCGAGCACGAAACCGCCGCCCTCGCGCGCGGACAGCTGAGCCTGGCCGCCGTGGGTGGCACTCCCGGCACCGCCGGCCGCGACGCCGTGCCGCTCATGCGGCGCGGCGTTGAAGACGAGTGTCCCCGAGCCGTCACCGGCGAGCGCACGCTGGGCGGCATCGATGATGCCGGTCAGCTCATCGGCGAGCGCCGCGTACGTCTTCTCCGCCTCACGGTGCACCCAGGCGATCGACGAGCCGGGCAGGATGTCGTGGAACTGGTGCAGCAGGACGGTCTTCCAGATCCGGTCCAACTGCTCGTACGGATAAGCAAATCCGCTCCGCACGGCCGCGGTCGCCGCCCACAGCTCGGCCTCGCGAAGCAGGTGCTCGCTCCTGCGGTTGCCCTGCTTGGTCCTGGCCTGGCTGGTGAGTGTCGCGCGGTGCAGCTCCAGATAGAGCTCGCCGACCCACACCGGCGGGTTCACGTACTCCGCCTCGGCCTTGGCGAAGAAGTCGGCGGGCGTCTCCCAACGGACGGTCGCGGAGCCTTCGAGACTGCGCATCCGGGCGGCCTTGCCGACCATCTCACGGGTGGTGCCGCCGCCCCCGTCGCCCCAGCCGGTGGGCGCCAGGGAGTGCTTGGCCACGCCCTTGTCCTTGAAGTTCTTCGCCGCGTGGGCGATCTCGCTGCCCTTCATCGAGCAGTTGTAGGTGTCGACGGGCGGGAAGTGGGTGAAGATCCGGGTGCCGTCGATGCCTTCCCACTGGAAGGTGTGGTGCGGGAACTTGTTGGTCTGGCTCCAGGAGATCTTCTGGGTCAGCAGCCACTTGGCGCCGGCGGCCTTGATGATCTGCGGCAGCCCGGCGGCGAAGCCGAAGGTGTCGGGCAGCCATGCCTCGTCGTTCTCGACGCCGAACTCGTCGATGAAGAAGCGCTTTCCGTGCACGAACTGCCGGGCCATCGCCTCCGACCCCGGCATGTTGGTGTCGGACTCGACCCACATGCCGCCGGCGGGCACGAACCGCCCTTCCGTCACCGCCTTTTTGACCTTGGCGTAGACCTCGGGCCGGTGCTCCTTGATCCAGGCGAACTGCTGCGCCTGCGACATGGTGTAGATGAAGTCCGGCTCGTCCGCCAGCAGGGCGGTCATGTTCGCCGTCGTACGGGCGACCTTGCGGACCGTCTCCCGCAGCGGCCACAGCCACGCGGAGTCGATATGGGCGTGGCCGATCGCGCTGATCCGGTGCGCCGTGGGCTGAGCGGGTGTGGCGAGGACTTCTTCGAGGCATGAACGCGCTGCGGCTGCGGTGCCGTTCACATCCTGAAGGTCGATCGCGTCGAGCGCGCGCCCCACCGCGCGCAGGATGTCCCAGCGCCGTGCGCCGTCCACGGGCAGCTCATGCATCAGCTCGCCGAGCACCTCGAGGTCGAGCACCAGCTGCCACACGGTCTCGTCGAAAACGGCGAGATCCATCCTGGTCAGCCGGTACTGCGGCGCGCTGCCCGCGGTGTCCTTGTCGCCGAGCTGCGTCGGCAGGAAGGGGTGGTAGTCGAGGATGACCGGGTTGGACGCCGCCTCGATATGCAGCCGCACCTCTTCCCCGCCCGCGACGGGCGCGCCGATGCGCACCCACTGGTTGCGCGGGTTGAGGCCCTTCACGGGTGTGCCGTCGGGGCGGTAGACGAGGCCCTCGCACTGGAAGCCGGGCATGTTCTCGTCGAAGCCGAGGTCGAGGAGGGCCTCCACGGTCTTCCCGGCCCACTCGGCCGGCACGGTGCCGGTGACGGAGAACCAGCTCGTTCCCCACGGAGCGCCCCACATGTCGCCGACCGCAATCGGCCCGGGTGAGGCGGCGAGACCTTCGGCGACCGGGACGGGCTCGCCCGGCGCGTTCCAGACGGCCACCTGAAGCGGGGCGGATTCGGGGTACACGGCGGGACGGATGCGCTCGTCGAGGACGCGCCTCAGGCGGGCTTCGACGAGGCTGCGGTCGTCATGCATGCGGGGCTGCTCCGTGGGTTTCGGTGGTGGTTACCAGGGGTGAACGGCGGTCGCGGGGATGGATGCGGTGTAGAGCTCCCCTGTTGCGCGCAGTTCGAACCGCGCCGACCGCTCGCCCTGCTCGGGGGTGAGGCCGGGTACGAAGTAGGCACGCTGGCAGGTTGCGCCGAGGAAGCGCCGTGTCCCGTTCGGCAGGAGCCGGTGCAGTGTGTAGTGCCGTACGGCCCCGGGGGCGCCCTGCCAGCTGAACCGCAGGTCGCCGCCCGTGACGGCGGTGATCCGCAGCTCGGCCGGGGCGGCGGGGCTCTGGGCGGCCTTGTCGCGCACGGCCAGGGCCCCGAGCCGCCATTTCACGGGTCCGCTGCTCGCCGTGAGGCGGACGCCGAGGGCGCTCACGGTCCCGGACAGGCCGGTCAGCCGCACGGCCTGGGTGGTCCAGCCGCTGCCCGGGCCCAGGGTGCCCACCGGGAGGTAGGTGTACGGCGGGGGCACACCCGGCCCCGAGGGCTCGGCCACGGCGACGGCCAGTTCTACGGTGACCCGGCCGGAGTCGGCGCGGTGGGTGAGCTCGACGACCGTGTCAGCGGTGAGTGGCAGCCGGGTCGCATACAGATCGACCGCGGTGGGCGCGTTGAGCGGGCCGTCGACGAGGAGGCTGCTGCCGCCGTGCCAGGCATCGGCGAAGTCGTAGGCGACCAAGGGGCGTTGGCCGTTCGTGCGTACGACCCACTGGCGGGAGGGGAGGCGGTCCTGGACGCCGAGATGGTTCCACTGGGCGTCCGACGTCACCTTGCCGCACTCGTACCAGCGCAGTCCGTGGCCGGTGTTGAAGACGGTCGCGAACGGCACGGTGTCCACGGTCGAGCGGTCGGCGACGGCCAGCGCCGGGGCCCGCCAGGTGTCGCCGGGGGTGGGCCGCGACGGGTCGAGCGACTGCCCGCTCCAGAACCGGTCGTCGGCGGCGTGGAACTGGGCCGGGGTGCGGCCGGCGGGCAGGTGGTTGCGGGTCCATTCGGGCCGGTAGAAGCCGAGCGAGACGATGTCCGCGGTGCTCTCGGGGATGATGGCGTCCCAGTCCACCGATCTGTTCCAGCCGTTCGCCTCGACGTCGACGCCTGCCCACAATGCGTAGCGGCTGCGGCCGAGTTGCTGCGCGACCTGCGCGGACGACGCCAGGCTGGACCGCGACCAGCGGAAGTCGACGAACATGGAGTCGGCGGCCTGGAAGAACGCTTTGTTCCGGTCGTTCAGCGCACCCTGCCAGCTCACCGAACCGTTCACGGTCATCGAGTCGTACCAGCAGACGCGAAGCCCCTTCGGGGTGCCCAGGGACTTCAGCTCCTTGACGAAGCCGAGCATGTCGGCCGCGAGTGCGCTGTTGCCGCCCCCGGTCTCCGCGTTGATGAACCAGCCGTCGAAGCCGTACGCCGAAGCGAGCGCGACGAGCCGTTCGGCGAGCGGGAATCTGCCGAAGGAGTCCTTCTGGACCAGATCGCGGGTCCAGCGCAGATCGCCGCCATAGGCGACGGGCGGCAGGAAGACATTGCCGAGGACGGGCACACCGTGGCGGTGTGCGGCGTCCACAATCGGCGCGTTGGGCGCGAGGATCAGGCCCTCCCCGGACGAACCGCCCCAGAAGACCAGCTCGTCGAGGTACGACCAGTGGGTCAGGGCGTAGTAGTCGGCGGTGGCAGCGCCCTGGGAGGGGTTGCCGGCGGTGGGCCCGAAGGAGACGAGGGACTGGATGCGGGCCTGACCGCTGCGGGCGGTGGTGTTGACCGGCGTCGGCGTGAAGCGCTTGGCGAGCGGCACGGCCGACGTGTTGAAGGCCAGGTCCGTGTCGTCCTCGGCGCGCCAGCTCTTGAGGCTGCGCCAGGTGATGCCCGGTCCCGGCGTGCCGGAGGGGAACGAGTCGGGGTACCAGTAGGAGGCGTACGGCGCGCCGGTGGCGGCCTTTGTCGCGGCGGACGCGGTGCCGGGCAGGAGAGCCGGGGTGACGGCTGTGGCGGCGGCTGCGGTGAGGAAGCCGCGTCGGCTGAGGTGGGGGGTCATGTGCGCTCCGTTTCTTGACTGGGGCCGCGCCTCAATCGCCGGATCAAGCCCGTCCGGGGGTCCCCCCGGACGAAGTCTGGGGGGAGATTGAGGACACGCCCGAAGGGCGTACTGGGGCGCCCCCACGCCCGCAGGGCGTAGGGGAGGCTCTGGGGGGGCTTGCCCCGGGTCAAAGCTCATGCGCCGACCTGGTCCGGCGTGACCACTTCGGCGATGCCTCGATCAGCAAGGTGCTCCTTGTCCTCGGCGCGGCCCGCGAGCACCGCGGTGGGCCGGACACCCTCCGCCGTCAGCCGCGCGAAGGCCTCGAAGAAGGCGCCCCCGGGCGCGCACGTGGATCGCTGGGGAGCCGTCTCGTCGTCACCGGTGTCGACGACGAGCGCGGTGGTGCGTGGCGCGGGACGGTGTTCCTTCCCCCGCCATTCCGCGACGATGCGCGCGATCGAAAGACCGGCCGGTTTGGGCTGCCGGTCGTTGGTCAACAGGCCGAGGCTGTACTCAAGTTCGGGGAAGTCGGCGAGCGAGCGCGACACGTCGTGGGAGCACCACCAGGTGACACCCCACAGGTCCGGGCAGTCCAGCGCGTTCGCCACGGTCGCCTCGGTGAACTCGGCCGCGTGCTCGGCCGGGACGAGCGGTGCGGGTGCACCGACCTCCTGCAGCCACACCGGCCGGTGCGGGTCGAGCGCCCACGCCTTGGACAGCTCGATCAGATACGCCGCGTGGTGCTCGGTCGCCACTCCCCCGCGCCCGTGCCGCTGCGCGGTGCCGTTGAAGACCCAGGAGTGCACCGCCGTCGCCGCACCGATGCGGGCCGCGTGCGCGGGGGTGAAGGGCTGGTTGTCCTGGTACCAGGCCGCGTCGTACTCGGCGTGCACATGCATCCTGCCGGGCGCGCCCTCCTCACACGCGTCGAGCAGCCGCCGCAACCAACTACCCGCCTGATCAGGGGTGATGCGGTCGGGGTCGGGGTGCGGCCCGCTCGCGAACTGGTTGACCTCGTTGCCGATGGTCATGCCGATGAAGTTCGGCCGGTCGGCGAGCGCGGTCGCGAGGGTACGCAGATACTCGGCCTGCCCCGCCACGACGTCCGGATCGGTGAAGATATTGCGTCGGTGCCAGGTCTGTGTCCATGCGGGCAGGAAGTCGAAGCTCGACAAGTGCCCCTGCAGTCCGTCCACATTGACGTCGAGGCCGCGTTCGGCGGCGGCGTCGGCGAGCCGCACGAGCTGTTCGACGGCGCGTGGACGGATGAAGGTGCGGTTGGGCTGGAAGAGCGGCCAGAGCGGAAAGACCCGGATGTGGTCCAGGCCGAGGCCGGCGATCGAGTCCAGGTCGGCGCGTACGGCATCGAGGTCGAAGTCCAGCCAGTGGTGGAACCAGCCCTGGCTGGGGGTGTAGTTGGCGCCGAAGCGCGGCGTGGAGGAGCTCATTCGCAAAGGGGTGTCCTGGTTCGTGGGTGCGGTGGCGGCCGGGATCAGCCCTTGACGGCGCCCTCCCCGACGCCACGGAAGAAGAAGCGCTGCAGGCAGGCGAAGAGCACGATGAGCGGCAGTACGGCGATGATCGTGCCGGCGGCGACGAGTCGTTCGTCGTTGGCGAAGGTGCCGTGCAAATAGTTCAGGCCGATGGTCAGGGTGAAGTTCTCCGGGTCGCTCAGCACGATCAGTGGCCACAGGAAGTCGTCCCAGGCGCCCATGAAGGCGAAGATCGCGACCACGGCCAAAGTGCCCTTGACCGAGGGGAGGGCGATGCGCAGGAACCGCTGCCAGGCGTTGGCTCCGTCGACGAACGCCGCCTCCTCCACTTCGTAGGGAAGATTGAGGAAGGCGTTGCGCATCAGCAGCACGTTCATCGCGGCGATGCAGCCGGGCAGCAGCACGGCGACCAGGGTGTTGTTGAGGCCGAGGTCCCGCATGGTGGTGAACTGGGCGATGATGATGCCCTCGACGGGGACGAGCATCGCGAGGATGAACGCCAGCGTTGCGGCCCGGCGGCCCCGGTAGCGCAGCCGGGCGAGTGCGTAGCCGGCCAGCGAGGCACCGACGCAGTTGGTCAGCACATTGGCGGAGGCGACCTTGAGGGAGTTCAGCGCGTAGTCCCAGACCGGGATGGTGTGGGCGACCCGCGTGTAGTTGTCGAGGGTCGGCTCGCCCGGCAGGAACGTCGGCGGGGAGCTGAAGATGTCCTCGTGCGGCCCCTTGAGCGAAGTGGACAGCTGCCACAGGAAGGGCCCGACGGTCAGTGCGAGGACGGCGAGCAGAGCCGCGTAACGGAGTACGAGCTGCGGGGCGGGGACGCGCCTGCCCTCGGCGTCCCTGATCGTGAGGGTCTTCACGCGTCCTCCTTGCGGTCGGCGCGCAGCACCAGCAGCATCAGCGCGACGGTGACGACGAAGACGACGACGGAGATGGCGGAGGCGTAGCCGACGCGGCCGGTCAGTCCCGTGCCGACACGCTGGACGAGCATCACGAGCGTGGTGTCCTCGCCCGCCGGACCGCCGCTGGGTCCCGCCATCAGATAGACCTCGGAGAACACCTTGAAGGCGGCGACCGAGGAGAGCGCGCCGACGAGGACCATGGTGGAGCGGACCGCGGGAACGGTGACGGTGAAGAAGCGGCGTACCGGTCCGGCGCCGTCGACCGCCGCGGCCTCGTGCAGCTCGCGCGGGACATTCGTCAGCGCGGCCAGATAAATGATCATGTAGTAGCCGAGGCCCTTCCAGACCGTGACCGCCATGGCGCTGCCGAGCAGCAGCCACTGGTCGCTGAGGAAGCCGACCTTGCCGACACCCACCGCCTCCAGAAGGGAGTTGATCAGCCCTCGGTCGTCGAGCATCCACACCCAGATCAGGCCGACCACGACGACGGAGGCGACGACCGGGGTGTAGAAGGCCGAGCGGAAGAAGGTGATGCCGGGGAGGTGACGCTGTACGAGCATCGCCAGCAGCAGCGGCAGAAGTACCAGGGCGGGGACGACGCCGAGGACGTAGAGGGTGCTGTTGCGCAGCCCGGTCCAGAACATCTCGTCGTGGATCAGTTCCTCGAAGTTGGCCAGGCCCACGTACTGGCCGGGGACCAGGGTCCGCCGGTCGGTGAAGGCGTTGACCAGGGTGCTGAGGAACGGATACAGGCTGAACACGCCGACGATCAGGAGACCGGGCGCCGCGAACAGCCAGGGGCTCGTCGGCAGATGGCGCCTGATCCCGCGGGCGGGCCGGCCGACGCCGGAGCCGGGGCTCCGGGCGGCCGGGCCCGCCGTGGTGAGATCCGACGAGATCGCCCGTGAGGCGGTGGGGGTTTTCATCGGGGACTCGGCTCAGCTCTGCTGCAGCAGCCGGTCACAGGCTTTGACAGCGTTGTCAAGCGCTTCCTTGGGGCTCTCCTTGCCCTGCAGCGCCTTGGCCACCTCATTGCGCAGTTCGGTCTTCATCTGCTCGCTGAACAGCACCGGCGTGTAATTGACCGCGTTCTTCAGCGACTTGGCGGCGGCGATGCGCACCCGGGTCTCGTCGGTGCCGTCCTCCTTGGTGAAGTACGGGTCGTCGAGGGAGCCGGCGGTGCTCGGGAAGATGGCGACCTTCTTGGCGAACTCCATCTGGCGCGTCGCGTCGGTCACGAAGTGGGCGAAGGCGACCGCGGCGGGCTTCTGCTTGGCCTTGGTGTTCACCATCACGCCCATGACATACATATTGGCGTGGCCGGTGCTGCTGATCTGGTCCGTGATGCCGATGTTCTTGTAGAGACTCGGCGCCTGCTTCTTGAAGTTGCCGAGGTCGAGGGCGCTGCCCGGGTTCATCGCGACGGCCTCGGTGAGGAACTTCTTGCCGGAGGACTCGGGGGTGGCGGTGAGCGCCTGCGGGTCGAGCGCCTTGGCGTCGTACAACTCCTTGTAGTGGGTGAGGAGTTCGACGCCCTTGGCATCGTTGAAGGCGAAGCCGGTGCCTTCCTTGTTCATCAGCTCGACGCCGTAGCGGCCGAAGTCCTCGATGGTGGGGACGTTCGCGAGGGTCGCGATCTCGCCCTTGGACTCCTTGGCCATCTTCAGCCCGGAGGCGAAGACCTCGTCGTACGTCTTCGGGGGCTGCTGGGCATCCAGGCCCGCCTCCTTGAAGAGCCGCTTGTTGTAGAACAGCGGGCCGGTGTTGAGGTACCAGGGGAAGGCGTACGTACCCTGCATGCCCGGTATCCGATGGCTCGCCCAGGCGCCCGGCAGATACTCCTTCTTGTACTTCTCGGCCGCCTTGTCGAGGTCGACGGCGAGACCGGCCTTGGCAAGGGGGGCCACCAGGTCCGGGGAGACATTGACGACGTCGGGCAGGGTGCCGCCCGCGGCGTCGGCGCTGATCTTGTCGGCGTAACCCTCGGCGGGCCGGTCGACCCACTTCACGTCGGTGCCGGGGTACTGCTTCTCGAAGGCCGCGATCAGTGAGTTGAAGTAGTCCTTGAAGTTGGCCTGCAGGTTCCAGGTCTGGAAGGTGATCTTGCCTTCGACCTTGCCGGAGGCGTCGGAAGCGCCTGAGTCGGATCCGCCGCCGCAGGCGCTGAGCGGCAGGACGGTGGCGATGGCGGCGGCAGCGGCGACTGCCCTGCGGGGGATGCGCACGGTGAACGGCTCCTTTGCTCGGACCAGACGTGCAGACCTTGCAAGTGAACCCGCAGGGAAGTCAATACATTCGCTGCAACTAATGCGATTGAGCAAGCATTAGTGCAGGTAGAAGGCTTACTGGCGACCACTTGCCGTGATCGACTAATGCGCTTTAGAGTGCAGGAGCTCAAGCGCATTAGTAAGCAGGTTGAAAGGGGCACGAGTGAGTGCCGACAGCCCGTCCGGCAAGGACGCATCGCCGGCCAGGCGCGCCCCGGCGCGCCGCCCGACGATGAAGGACATCGCCCGGCGCGCCGGTGTGTCGGAGAGCGCCGTGTCCTTCGCGCTCAACGACCGCCCCGGTGTCTCGGAGATCACCCGCGACCGGATCCGCCGCGTCGCCGAACAGCTGGGCTGGCGGCCGAGCACGGCTGCCCGCGCACTGTCCGGCGAGGGCTCGGCAACCGTCGGCCTGGTGCTGGCGCGACCGGCCGCGACGCTGGGTGTGGACTCGTTCTTCCTGCAGTTGATCTCCGGCATCCAGGAGGTCCTGGCCGAGCGTCAACTGGGCCTGCTCTTCCAGGTGGTGGAGGATGTGACGGCCGAGTGCGCGGCCTACCGCCGCTGGTGGGCAGAACACCGGGTCGACGGGGTCCTGGTGGTCGACCCCCGCACTCACGACCCGCGCCCCGACCTCCTGGACGAACTCGGTCTCCCCGGCGTCGTCATCGGCGGGCTGCCCGCCGCCCACGCCAACCTCTCCCAGGTGCGCGCCGACGACACAGCGGCGATGGCCTCCATCGTCGGCCGGCTGTACGAACTGGGCCACCGGCGCATCGTGCACATCGCGGGCCTGTCCGCGCTGGCCCACACCGACCGGCGCATCCGCTCTCTGCGCGCCGAGGCCGACCGGCGCGGTCTGACCGAGGTCCACTCGCTCACGACGGACTACTCCGACACGGAGGGAGCGGCGGTCACCCGCCGGGTGCTCCGCGGGGATGCGGCGCCCACCGCGCTGATCTACGACAACGATGTGATGGCCGCGGCAGGAGCAACGGTCACAGCGGGCCTCGGCCTCAGCGTTCCCGGCGACGTCTCGATCGTCTCCTTCGAGGACTCGGTCCTGTGCCGCATGGTCCACCCCTGGCTGACGGCGCTCTCCCGCGACACGGTGGCATTCGGCCGGATCGCCGCGCAGGAGCTGACGGCTCTCCTGGACGGCGGCGCGGCCAGGTCCGTACAGGTCCCGCTGCCCCAGCTGATCGAGCGGGAGAGCACGGCCCCGGCCCGGGACCTTACGGCCCAGTAGCCCTGGCTCGGACACCAGCGAGCGGGCCATCACTCCACAGCCGCTGTCGGGGCGGTTGTTGGGGTGGCCGAGCCGCCGCACAAAAGTGTTCCCGCTCACTCCTTGTGCTGCGTTCAGCAACTCACCATGCTGCTAGGCCAGAGATCACCGGCCCGACGACGCGTCGCGATTGGACGCGGCGTCCTTCACGAGTACACAAACGCCGCCTGCCAGCACCGATGAGGTTCTCGGCACGTACGGGCCACCGTTGTCCGCGCCAAGGGAGAACTAGATGGAGCTGCAGACCATACCCATCATGCTCGTGTTCGGGATCTTCATGATCGCGATGATCTGTATAGGGATCGCTGTTTACCAGGAGACCCAGACCTTCACCGACTTCGCCCTCGGCGGACGTCGCCTCAGCGCCGTGGTGGCCGCCCTGTCCGCAGAAGCCAGCGACATGTCGGGCTGGCTGTTCCTGGGCCTGCCCGGTGCGGTGTACGCGGCAGGAATCGGCGCCACGTGGATCGCCGTCGGCCTCATCATCGGCACGTACCTCAACTGGCGGTTCGTCGCACCGCGTCTGCGCACCTACACCGAGCTGGCCAACAACTCGGTGACCCTGCCCGCGTATCTGGAAGAGCGCTTCGAGGACCGCAGCAGAATGCTTCGCATCATCACGGCGACCGTCATCGTCGTGTTCTTCACCGTCTACGTGGCCAGCGGCCTCGTCGCGGGCGGTCTGCTGTTCGACCAAATCTTCCGCGTCGGCTTCCAATTCGGGGTCACCGTGTTTGCCGTGGTGATCGTCATCTACTCCGTCCTCGGCGGTTTTCGCGCCATGTGCATGTCGCACTCGGTGCAGGGCACGCTCATGCTCCTCGCGGCGTGCGCCCTGCCCCTGATCGGTCTCTGGCAGCTCGGGGGCTTCGGGGCGCTGCATGACGCGCTCGCCGACAAGGCCCCGGCACTGCTCGACATGGGGACGGAGGCAAGCCTCGCCGACCGCCGGTGGACCGCCGGCGAGCCCCTCGGTGCCATCGCGGTGATCTCAATGCTCGCGTGGGGGCTCGGGTACTTCGGACAGCCACACATCCTGGCCCGCTTCATGGGCATCCGCAGCACACACGACATCCCCCTGGCCCGGCGTATCGGCGTGAGCTGGGTGGTCGTCGTTCTGACGGGCGCCAGCCTCGTGGGGCTCCTCGGGATCGCCCTGATCCATCCGACCCTCACCGAACCGGAGACGGTCTTCATCGTGCTGTCCTCGCAATTGGCCAACCCATGGTTCACAGGCGTTCTGCTCGTGGCCGTGCTGGCCGCGATCAAATCCACCGCAGACAGCCAGTTGCTGGTGGCAGCAACTTCCCTCACCGAGGACTTCTTCCATGCGTTCCTCAACCGGCGGGCCTCGGACACGGTATTGCTCTTGACAGTCCGCGCGACCGTGATCGGTGTGGCACTGGTCGCCTACCTGATCGCCCTCAGCGGCGGCGCGGTGCTGGACATCGTCGCCTATGCCTGGGCGGGCTTCGGTGCCGCAATCGGCCCGGTGCTCCTGCTGTCGCTCTACTGGCCGCGTATGACGAAGGCCGGGGCGACGGCCGGCATCGTGACGGGTGCGCTCACTGTCGTCCTGTGGGAGGACATCGACCCGCTCCTCGGCCCGTTCCAGACCGGCGTGTACGCGATGGTGCCTGGGGTGCTCGCCGCCACAGCCGCCGCGCTGTTCTTCGGCACCTTCGTCGGCCGCCCCCCGATGCGCTCCTGGGTCGGCGCGATGGAGAAGAGGACACCCGCGCGAGGGCGGGTTCACCGCGGGTGACCGGCCGGAGCGGGTGCGGCGCCGTCGTCGGACATGACGGATGCGCGGCCTTCACCTAACGCTCCCCGGGAGCTGCGCCGGGCACGATGCCGCGGGCGATCCCCAGGTCCACCAAGTCCTGGGGCCGCACGTGGAGTTGTTCGGCCGTTGTCCGGGTCTCGTCCGGGGCGCGTTTGAGGATCATGGCGGCGAGTTCCGGTGCGATCACCGAGAAGTAGCTGTCCGGTGTGGCCCAGGTGTTGTCGGGTGCGGAGAGTGCGAGTGCTCCGCCCGAACCGCCCTCACCGATCAGCAGGGTGGTGACCGGCACCCGGGCGGAGGCCACGGCGGCGAACACGTCCGCGATGGCGGCGCCCGTGCCCGCGCGTTCCGCGGCGGCGTCGTTCGCGGCCCCCGGGGTGTCGATCAGGGTCAGCACCGGGATGGCCAGCCGGTCGGCAAGGCGGATCAGCCGGGCCGCGGTGCGGTACCCGGACGGAAGCGTCGCCGTGCCGAGCTGGGCGGCGAAGGCGATCGTGCGGCCCTCGCGAAGGCCGAAGCCGCACAGCATGCCGGGGTCGACGCCCCCGCACCGGTCGCCGCTGATGACGTCGTACGTCTCGAAGTACGCGTCCAGGTACGCGGCGGCGCGGGGCCGCGCGGCGGAACGGGCCTGCTGCACCGCATCCCAGCCGGTGGCCGGAACCGCCGCGTCACCCAGGGCGCGCGGCGGCTCGGCGGGGAGATCGGACGATGTCGTGAGCAGGGTCAGCCAGCGCCCGAGCCGTCCGGGCAGCTCCTCCCGCCGTACCACCGCGTCGACATGCCCCGCGGCCAGCTGCGCCTCGGCCGTGTACGCGGACGGATCGGCGTCCGGCGGGCGTACCCGTGAGCCCGCGAAGCCGATCTGGGCGCCGGGCAGTGCAAGCACGATGTCCGCGCCCGCGCCCAGGGTGGCCCAGCCGCCGCCCGTCGCCGGGTCGCACGCCACCGCGACATGGGGCAGCCCCGCCGCGCGGGTCAGTGCCGACTGCCGTGCCACCCGCTGGAGTTGGACCAGTGCGCGCATCCCCTCCTGCATCCGGCTGCCGCCCGTCGCGATCAGCGAGACGACGGGCAGTCGGCGCGCCCGCGCATGCGTGTAGGCCGCCTCCAGCCGGTCGCCGGTCCGCTCCCCCAGCGATCCGCCGAGGAAGCCGAACTCGAAGGAGATCAGCACCGCTTCGGTGCCACCGATGAAGCCGGTGCCGCAGACGACCGACTCCTGCTCGCCGGTGCGCGCTGCGGCGCGGGCGCGCTGTTCGTCGTAACCATGCCAGGCGATCGGCCCGTCGGGGGCCGACGTGCCCTCGGGAGCGGGCAGTTCGGTGAAGGCAGAGGTCACCCGGGCGAGAGCGGCGCGGGCCGTGAGTCGCTCAGCCATGGAGCGCCCGCTTCATGATCTTGCCCATGTCGTTGCGTGGCAGCGCCTCGAGGAAGCGCACCTCGCGAGGGCGCTTGTGCGGGGCGAGCTGGGCCGCGACATGCGCGGACAGCTCCTCGGGGGCGGGTGGCCGGGACGGATCCGCGGGCACGATCCACGCGACGATCCGCTCCCCCAGATCGGCGTCCTGCTCCCCGGTCACCGCCGCCTCCCGTACCGCCGGATGTTCCAGCAGCGCGTTCTCGATCTCGCCCGCGCCGATCTTGTAGCCGCCGCTCTTGATCAGGTCGGTGGCCTTGCGGCCGACGATCCGCACATAGCCGTCGGGATCGCGGCTGGCCATGTCCCCCGTGCGGAACCAGTCGCCGTCGAAGGCGTCCGCGGTCGCGTCGGGCCGGTTCAGATACTCCGTGAAGAGGTTCGGCCCGCGTACCTGGATCTCGCCGATGCCGTCGCTCTCGTCCACCAGCCGCAGCTCAACTCCCTTGACGGGCAGGCCGACCGTGCCGGCTCGCGGCTCCCCGTCGGCGCGTACCGAGGTGTTCATCAGCGTCTCCGTCATCCCGTACCGCTCGATGACCCGGCGGCCCGTCGCCGCCGCGATCCGCTCATGGTCGTGCACGGGCAGCGCGGCCGAACCGGAGACCAGCAGCCGGGCCCCGGCCAGGGCCTTGGCGAGCCGCGGATCGCCGGGCAGGGCCTCGGCGATGCGGTGGTACATCGTCGGTACGCCGAAGAGCATCGTCGCCCCGGACTCCAGCTCGCGGGCCACGCCGTCGGTGCTGAACCGCCCCAGATGCCGCACCTCGCCGCCCCGGCGCAGCGGGCCGAGGATGCCCAGGATCAGCCCGTGGACATGGAACAGCGGGAGGGCGTGGACGAGGACGTCGTCGGCCGTCCACTGCCAGGCGTCCTCCAGGGCGTCCAGGGTCGAGGTGACCGCCCGGCGCGGCAGCACGGCGCCCTTGGGCGGGCCCGTGGTGCCGGAGGTGTAAACGATCAGGGCGGGCGCCTCGGGAGACGGCTCGGGCACACCCGGAGCTCCCGATGACGGCTCGGGCACCGACGGCGCTCCGGGTCCGGTGAGCTCGATGTCCATACGCGGCAAAGCGCTCAGCGCCGGGGGCAGTTCGGCGCCCGGCTCCGCCAGCACCAGCGACGGCGCGCTGTCCGCGAGGATGTGCGCCAGCTCCCGCTCACCGGTCTTCGGATTCAGCGGTACGGCGGGTACGCCCGCCAGCAGCGCCGCCACCACGCCCACCGCAGTCTCCAGCGTGGGCGTCGCCCAGACCGCGACCCTCCGCATATCGGCAAGCCCGGCGGCCAGCGAGCCGGCGGCCGCGGCCAGTTCGGCGTGAGTCAGCGACCGGTCACCGAAGCGCAGGGCCGGCAGCGGCGACCGCGCGGCCAGAGCAGGAAAGAGAGAGGACACGTGTCGTACTCCTTGCTGTAGTCGAGTCTGACCGGTCGTCCGAACCCCGGCTCACCAGTCGCGGGCCTCCCGCAGCAGCCGGTCGCGAACCAGCGTGAGATGCGGGTTGTCGGTGGTCCCGGGGCGCTGGACAAGATAGCCGGTGTTGATCGGCGGATCCTGCGGAGTGAGCAGCGCCACCAGCGTGCCCGCCGCGAGTTCGCCCTGGCAGAGGTAGCGCGGCAACACGCTCATCCCGGCCCCCGCGGCGACGGCCGAGAGCACCCCCCGCAGATCGGGGACGGTGAGTGCGGCATGTGCGGTCAGCCGGGTGCCGAAGACATGACGCCAGTAGCGACGGGCGATGGGCAGGTCTTCCGCGTACGTCACGAGGGGGACGCCGACCAGCACTGCGGGCCCCTCGTGCGCGACCCTGTCCTCTCCGATGCGCTCCGCCCACAGGGGTGAGGCGACCAGCACGAACTCCTCGTCCATCAGCGGTACGGCGGCCAGGGTGCGGCCTCGTGGGCGATGGGTGGAGATCACCAGATCGTGGTGGCCCGAGCGGAGTCCGTCGAGCAGCTCGTCGGTGAGACCCGTCGTGGTGCGCAGCCGTACCCCCTGCTCGATCAGTGGCGCGAGTGCGGGCAGTGCCCTGGCGCAGAGCAGTTCGGCGGGGCCGGCGAGGTGCACGGGATCGGCCGGGACACTCTCGTCGAGGTGTCCGCGGTCGGCGACGGCGGCGAGGGCGTCCAGCGGTGCCGCGATCCGGGCGGCAAGCCCGTCGGCGACCGGGGTCGGGGTGACGCCACGGGGCAGTCGGCCGAACAGTTCGCGGCCCAACTGCCGTTCCAGGGAGCGGATCTGGGTGGTGACGGTCGGCTGGGACAGGCCGAGCAGCCGGGCGGCCGCGGTGAACGAGCCCGCCCGGTGGACGGCGAGGAAGGTCCGAAGCAGGGTCAGGTCGAGCGGTCCGTTCGCGGCCGCCTCCTGCGTTGCCGTCTGCTGTGTTCCCGGCTGCTGTGTTCCCGGCTCCCGCAGTCCCGTCGATCCATTGGATTTCCTATGGGTCATGGTGGTGAGCCTATTGGATTCGAATGGAACTGAGACCTAGATTCGGATACATCAACGAGAAGTCACGCACAGCGGAGATGTGAGATGGCGAAGATCCTGTTCGTACTGACCGGAGTGGACCACTGGACGCTCGCGGACGGCACGCGGCACCCCACCGGGTTCTGGGCGGAGGAGGCCGTGGCGCCGTACCGGACCTTCACCGCGGCGGGCCACGAGGTCGTCGTCGCCACGCCCGGCGGCGTCGTCCCCACCGTGGACAGCGCGAGCCTGGCCCCCGAGGTGAACGGCGGCCCGGACGGCGCCGCCGCCGTGACCGCAGCCCTGGCGGAGCTCGCCGTCCTGAAGGAGCCGCTCAAGCTGGAGGACGTCGACCTCGCCGATTACGCGGCGGTGTTCTACCCCGGCGGGCACGGTCCGATGGAGGACCTGGCGGTCGACGCCCGCTCCGGCGCCCTGCTGACCGCGGCCCTGGACTCCGGCAAGCCGCTCGGCGTGGTCTGCCACGGCCCGGCCGCGCTGCTCGCCGCGCGGCGCGAGGACGGCACATCACCGTTCGCGGGCTACCGGCTGACCGGCTTCACCAACGCCGAGGAGACCCAGGCGGGCCTCGCGGACAAGGCGAAGTGGCTGCTCCAGGACCGGCTCGTGGAGATCGGCGCGGACTTCCAGGAGGGCGAGCCGTGGGCTCCTCACCTGGTCACCGACCGCAACCTCCACACCGGCCAGAATCCGTCCTCGTCCGCCCCGCTGGCCGCCGACATCCTCAAGGCGCTGGGCTGACGCTCAGGCCGTTGGGCAGCCCGGCCCGCACAGGCATCGCCGGTTCCGCCTCATGGCCGGTTCCACCTCACGGCCGGTTCCACCTCATGGCCGCAGCCGGCCGAAGTGCGTGACCAGCGCGGCGGTGACGGCCTCCGGCTGCTCGACGCCCGCGAGATGCGCCGCCCCTGCGACCTCGAGCAGGCTCGAACCCGGGACGGCATCGGCGATCTCACGGGCGTGCGCGGGCGGAGTCACCGGATCGTCACGGCCCGCCACCACCAGCGTCGGGACGGTGACCGATGACAGCTCGCCCCGCAGGTCGTACGGGGCGATCGCGTCGCAGCAGGCGGCGTACCCCGCCGGGTCCGTGGCCCGCAGGTCCTCGATGAGCGCGGCGGCGCGCGGCGAGGTGTTCGCGAAGGCCGCCGAGAACCAGACCCCGGTGCGGCTCGCGACCAGGGCTCCGGTGCCCTCGGCCCGTACCAGCGCGGCACGCGCGGCCCAGGCCGCGGCGTCGTCGAAGACCGCCGAGGAGCAGACCACGGCGAGCGAGGCCAGCCGCTGAGGGTGGTGCACGGCCAGGTGCAGTCCGACGGCGCCGCCGAGCGAGATACCCGCGTAGGCGAAGGTCCCCAGGCCGAGGTGGTCCGCAAGGCCAAGCACGGCGTCGGCGAGCGCGGCCACGGTGGCCGTCCCGTCGTCCGGCAGCAGACCGGCCGGGGACCCGCCGTGGCCCGGCAGGTCGTAGCGGATCACGCGGTGCCGGCCGGCGAGTGCCGGGAGCTGCGGATCCCACACGGCGAGCGAGGTGCCGAGTGACGGGCCGAGGATCAGGGGTGTGCCGGAGCCCTCAACCGTGTGGTGGAGCAGGGGCCGCGTGCGGCTCATGTCGGTTCCTCGGCTTTCGTTGCAGCCGATTCGCGTCGTCGCAGGGCGCGATCGGTGAGCGCGGTGGCCGCGCCCGGGTAGCCGGTGGGATCGGTGAGGCCGGCGAGCTGCGCCTTCGGCAGCAGAGCGGCAAGCCCGGGATCCTGGGCGAACACGTCGGCGAGGCTGACGGCCCCGGTGGCGACGTGCCTGGCGGCTTCGCCGACCACCTGCTTGGCGCGAGCGGTGCCGACGTAGGGAGCGAGAACCGCCGCGATCCGCTCACTGACGATCAGACCGTCGGTGAGGTCAAGCCCCTCCCGCATCCGCTGCGGGAACACCCTTAGCCCTTCGGCGAGTTCGACCGCTTCACGAGCCGCCCCGCCCGCCAGCCGCAGCAGTTCGCGCAGTGGTTGCCACTCCGCGTGCCAGGCCCCGGCCGGCCGCTCGTCCTCGGCGGCGAGCGAGCCGAGCAGTACGGCTGCGAGCGCCGGAGCCTGGCGGGCAGCGGCCGCGATCAGCGTTGCGCGTACGGGATTGGCCTTGTGCGGCATCGCGGACGAGCCGCCGCCGCTGCCCTCGGCGACCTCTGCGATCTCGGTACGGGAGAGCACGAGCACATCGGCAGCGAGCTTCCCGAGCGCGCCGCAGGTGAACGCGAGCGCCCATCCGAGATCGGCGACGGGCGTGCGCAGGGTGTGCCAGGGCAGCAGCGGCTCGACGAGGCCTGTCTCCGCGGCGAAGGCCGCGACCAGCGCGATCCCGTCGTCCGCGAAGGCCGCCAAGGTGCCCGCCGCACCGCCCAGTTGGGCCGGGAGCCGCACCGCCGACAGCCGGTCGCCCGCGTCCAGTACGAGGTGGCGCCAGCCCGCCGCCTTCAAGCCGAAGGTCGTCGGCACCGCGTGCTGGGTGAGCGTGCGGCCGGGCATCGGTGTTTCCCGGTGTTCCGCCGCCAGCGCGGCGAGCGCGGCCGCCGTACGGGTCAGGTCGGCCAGCACGCCCGGCAGCGTGCGGGCCGCGATCAGCATCATCGCCGTGTCCACGATGTCCTGGCTGGTCGCGCCGCGATGGACATACGGCGCGGCCTCGGCACCCACCGCCGCGGTCAGGTCAGCGACCAGCGGTATCACCGGATTGGCGCCCGCCCGGGCGCGCAGCGCCAGGTCCCGGGGGTCGTACCGCTCCGCCCGCGCCATCGCGGCCACCGCCTCGGCCGCCTGCGCGGGGGCCGGGCCGAGCGTCGCCCAGGCCCGCGTCAGTGCCGCCTCGGCGTCGAGCATCGCCTGGAGGAAGGCGCGGTCACCGGTGGCCCGCTCGGCAGGCGAACCGGCCCGTACGGGGGCCAGCAGCCCCACGTCGGCCGCGTCCGCGGCATCAGTCGAAGACAAGGAACACCGTCTCCCCCTCGCCCTGCAGGCGGATGTCGAAGCGGAAGGTCCGGTGTCCCTCGGCCGTCGCCAGCAGCGTCGCGCGACGGTCCGGCGCCAGCGACGCAAGCAGCGGGTCCTCGCCGCCGGGGAGGTAGGCCCGGGTGAACAGATGGTGCGTCAGGCCGCGCGCGAACACGCAGACGCTGATGTAGGGGGCGCCGGCAGGTCCACCGGGTGGGAGCGTACGGACGGTGAAGTGCCCGTCGGGGTCCGTCGGCACCCGGCCGAAGCCGGTGAAGTCCACGCCGTTGCGGCCGAGGAAGCCGCCGGTGACCGGGTCGCGCCGCATCGATCCCGGCGCTCCGGCGAGCGACCCTTCGGGATCGGCCTGCCAGAACTCCAGGACGGCGTCGGGTATCGGGGCACCGGCGCCGTCGTACACATGGCCGTGGAGCGTGATCGTGTCGGGGTGCCCGGCGGGAGCGATGTCGCCGCCCCCGGGGAACGGCAGCGCGTACCCGTAGTAGGGCCCGACGGTGTGTGAGGGAGTGGGGAGCAGGCTCATGAGCGGCCGTCCTCGATCCAGGTGGCACACGGACCGTCGAGGACGATGTCCCAGTGGTAGCCGAGCGACCACTCGGGCCGGGAGAGCGAGGGGTCGTAGCGGGCGACGAGCCGTTCGCGCGCCTGCTGGTCGGTGACGGAGCGCAGAATCGGGTCGTACGCGAAGAGCGGGTCGCCCGGGAAGTACATCTGTGTGACGAGGCGCTGTGTGAAGGCCGTCCCGAAGAACGAGAAGTGGATGTGTGCGGGCCGCCAGGCGTTCGTGTGGTTCCGCCAGGGGTAGGCGCCCGGCTTGACGGTGGTGAAGCTGTACGAGCCGTCGTCGCCGGTCAGCACCCGCCCGACGCCGGTGAAGTTGGGGTCGAGCGGGGCCGGGTGCTGATCGCGCAGATGCGCGTAGCGGCCCGAGGCATTGGCCTGCCAGAGCTCGATGAGCTGACCACGCACCGGGCGGCCCCGGCTGTCCAGCAGCTTTCCGGAGACGGTGATCCGCTCACCAAGCGGCTCGCCGGCGTGCTGCCGGGTGAGGTCCCCGTCGATCTCGGTGACATCGGTGGCGCCGAAGACGGGGGTGTGCAGTTCGACGGTCTCCGGGTCTGGTTTGACGGCCACGAGCGGCAGTTTGGGGTGGCGCAGAACGCTGCTGCGGTACGGGGCGAAGTCGCGCGGCGGATGGACGGCGGCCCTGCTGCCGTCGGCGAGTGACCTCTCGTACTCCCGTTGTTTCTCGGCGAGTTCAAGGTCAATGTCGGACTGGGTGAGTGCCATGGGGTCAGGCGTCCTTCCCGGCGGCCTTGAGCGCGCGCAGCGCGGTCAGTTCGGCGGCGGTGGGCGGCTCGGTGGCGGTGATGGTGCCGGCGGTCTTCAACTCCCAGCCGGTGGCGTCCCGTACCTGCTCGACCGTGACACCGGGGTGGAGCTCGGTGAGGACCAGTTCGGCGGTCGCCGGCTCGGGACGGAGCACTCCGAGGTCGGTGATGACGGCGACGGGGCCCGCGCCCCGCATGCCGAGCGCGGCCCGGTCGCCGGGCGCCGAGCCGTGACCGAGGGTGGTGACGAAGTCGAGTTTCGACACGAAGTTACGGGTGGAGTGGCGCAGCACCAGCAACACCTCTCCACAGTTCGCGGCGATCTCGGGGGCGCCTCCCGCGCCGGGAAGCCGGCTCTCGGGCCGGCCGGGGCCGCGGTCCACCACCGTCGTATTGATGTTGGCGAAACGGTCGACCTGGGCCGCTCCGAGGAAGCCGACGTCGATACGGCCGCCCTGGAGCCAGTAGTTGAACATCTCGGGCACCGGCACCACCGCGTCGGCGGTCTCGGCGAGTTCGCCGTCACCGATGGAGAGCGGCAGCCTGGTCGGCTTGGAGCCGATGGCGCCGGACTCGTAGATCAGGACGAGGTCCGGATTGATGGTGTTGCGGGCGAGGTTGGCGGCGGTGGAGGGCAGTCCGATGCCGACGAAGCAGGTCCTGGCGTCGGCCAGCGCGCGGGCCGCGTTGACCTCCATCAGCTCGTCGCGCGTGAAGGCGCGGTCGTGGTCGAAGTCGTCCTTCGTGGTCATCGGGCGAGCGCCCCTTGGGTCCGTACGTGCGTGTCGATCCACCGGGTGAAGGTGTCGCGGTCCCGCGCGATCGTGTCCCAGGCCTGGTAGAAGCCGTTGTCGCGCACCGAGTACCCGGCGGCGTACGAGGGGTGGGCGCCGCCCGGCACCAGCGCGACCGCGTCGATGACCCAGGTCGGCAGGACGACGCCGCCCGGCCGCGGCCAGAGCTCCTCGACGATCTCCTCGACGGTGACGAGGAGCCGGTCCGCGGCGAGCGCGGCCTCCTTCTGGACTCCGGTCAGGCCCCACAGCTGGACATTGCCCGCGCGGTCGGCCTGCTGGGCGTGGATGACCGTGACATCGGGGTTGAGGGCGGCGACCGCCGCGAGCTCCTCCCCGGTGAAGGGACAGACAACGGTGGAGACCGTGTCCGTGCGGGTTGCCAGGCCGGAGCCGCGGTAGCCGCGCAGCACGGCGAAAGGCAGCTTGGACGCGCCCGCGACATAGCGGTTGGCCATGCCGGCGTGGCTGTGTTCGTCCAGCTCCAGCGGGCGCGGCCAGCCGTTCTCGACGGCGTCGCGGAAGCGGTGCAGCGAGCCGACGCCGGGGTTGCCGCCCCAGGAGAAGACCAGCTTCTTCACCAGTCCGGCGCCGATGAGCTGGTCGTAGATGACGTCGGGGGTCATCCGGACGAGGGTGAGGTCGGTGGTGCCCTGGCGGATGATCTCGTGCGCGGCGGCGTACGGGATCAGGTGGGTGAAGCCCTCCATGGCGACGGTGTCCCCGTCGTGGATGAGGTCCGCCACGGCGTCGTGCAGACTGCGGATGTCAGCCATCGTTACTCCGTAGTACCGTCGAATAATGCTCAGTGTACTGATTAAATTGTGCGACGAGCCCGTACACTTCCACGCAGTTGCCGGAGCGTCAATGGTCAGTGCACCTACCGGCGACTACACACCAGAGGGCACCAGCGAAGGGGCAGCCGCATGGCCGCGGTCGATCTGAGCACCCATCCCGGGCATCTCGCCCGCCGGCTCCAGCAGGCACACTCCCTGTTGTGGGGCGCGATGGTCTCCGAGGAGACCACCTCGCCCCAGTTCGCCGTGCTCAACACCCTGGTCGAGAAGCCCGGTGTCGATCAGCGCACGGTCGGCGAGCATGTCCGCCTCGACCGCTCCACCATCGCCGATGTGGTCGCCCGCCTCGCCAGGCGCGGACTGATCGAGCGGGTGCGCGATCCGCTGGACGGCCGGCGCAATGTCCTGGAGCTGACGGACGAAGGCGCGCGGCTGCACCGCAAGCTGATGACCCGTACCGCCCGGATGAACCGGGTCTTTCTCTCCCCGCTCGACGACAGTGAGCAGGAGGTGCTGCTGCGGCTGATCGCGCGGGTCGCCGACGCGGCGGAGGAACTGCGCGCCTGACGCGCCCTCCTGCAGCCACGCGCGGCGGCATCCACTCAACGGTGCCCACGCGCGACGGTGGGGTGCGGACATCGCACCCCACCACCTCTCAGTGATCGAAGCCTTCCTTCGGGCCGGCGCGTCAGCGCATCGGGTCCAGGTTCGTGTCCCCACGACGCCCGCGGGCGAGCATGGGGGTGCCGCGGCGGACGTCCATGGCGGCCATCGCCAGGCCGAGCAGCAGGGCCACGGCGCCCACGATGACGTTGCTGACGATCGTTCGGGTGGTGTCGACGTTGCCTGCCACAACCCACGGAGCGACGATCGTCCATGCTCCGATGGCAATGGCGCACCAGGCCATGGCGTGGGTCCGCTCATAGGCCGAGCCGAACCCTCCCATGCACAGGCAGTAGGCGGCGCCGGTGATGAGGTTGCACACGGCCAGCGTGCTGAGGCCGTTGAACCCGACGATCCAGGGCGAGGCGGCGAGGTACAGGCCCGTCAGCAGGGCCAGCGCCTCGATCGCCTGGGCACGGGGGGTGGTGGTCGCCCGTTCGAACCGGGAGCGCATCTCGGCCAGATCGGGATGTTGCTCGATGCTGGGGTGGGTGGTCATTGCGGGCCGCCTCCTATTCAGAAGCCTTTATGTGCCCTTTATCTCTGATATAACGCTTGCCTGGGCATGCCAGTCAACAGGCGGCGCACAAGCACCTTCCGCAGTTGCTCCCCGGGCGGTCCGGCGCCCGGCTCAGGGGAGCGTCTGCTCGGCCCAAATGGTCTTGCCTGCGGGCGTATGGCGCGTGCCCCACCGCTGGGTGAACTGCGCTATGAGGAAGAGCCCGCGGCCGCCCTCGTCGTCGCTTCCGGCATGCCGCAGATGCGGTGAGGTGTGTCCGGTGTCGGAGACTTCGCAGATCAGCGTCCGATCGCGGATGAGCCGCAACTGGATCGGTCCGGCGGCGTAACGCAAGGCATTGGTGACGAGCTCGCTCACCACCAGCTGTGTGGTGAAGACGAGGTCGTCCTCCAGGCCCCAGTCGACGGCCTGCTCGGTGACCATGTCCCGCGCACGGCCGACCTCCTCCGGATCGGGGGACAGCTCCCACACGGCCACCTGGTGGTCTCCCAGGGTTTGCGTGCGTACGAGAAGCAGCGCGGCATCGTCGTCCACGGTCCCCGGCAGCAGCTTCGCCACGGCCCGGTCGCACAGCTCCTCCAGCGGGCGGCTGTGCTCGCTGAGCACGGCGCGCAATTCGTCCAGCTTGGCGTCGAGGTCCCGGTCGCCCCGCGCCCGGACCAGGCCGTCCGTGAACAGCGCGATGAGGCTGCCCTCCGGCAGTTCCAGTTCCGCGCCCTCGAAGGGCAGGCCGCCCAGACCCAGCGGCGGGCCCGCAGGAAGCTGGGGGAAGGTGACCGCGCCGGTCGCGGGGTTGACGACGGCAGGGAGGAGATGCCCGGCGCGCGCCATCCGGCACCGCCCGGTCACCGGGTCGTAGACGGCGTACAGACAGGTCACCCCGAGCGCCTCGTCGTGGGGTGGCGTATCGCGCTCGAGCGGGGCGGCAGCCCCCTCGTCTGCGGGCTGCCCGATCAGGTCGTCCAGGTGCGAGAGCAGTTCCTCGGGGGGCAGATCCAGCTGGGCCAGCACTCGGACGCTGGTCCGCAGCCGGCCCATGGTGGCTGCGGCGCGCAGGCCGTGTCCGACCACGTCCCCCACGACAAGACCCACCCGCATGCCCGACAGGGGGATCACGTCGAACCAGTCGCCGCCGACCCCCGCCATGACGTCCGCGGGCAGATAGCGGTACGCAAGCTCGAGTCCGCTCAGCCTCGGCAGATTCTGCGGCAGCAGACTGCGCTGCAGCATCAGTGCGGCCGTGTGCTCCCGCGTGAAGCGGCGGGCGTTGTCGATGCATACGGCGGTCCGGGCGGCGAGCTCGTCGGCCACCGCCAGCTCGCCGACGTCGAACGGGTCGTGGTGGTGGTCCCGCGTGAAGGTGACGATGCCGAGCGTGGCGCCCTCGGCCCGCAGCGGGACGACGAGCCGCGAGCCCGGGAGCTCCTCACCCCGCTCGTTCGTCGGATGTTCCAGCACCGGCTTGCCCAGGGTCAGACTGCGTGCCTGGGGCGAGTCCGGTCGGTAGTCGATCCGCTCCCGCTCCGCGGGCGGTGTTTCCCCAGGCCGTGTCTCCATGGTGCCGGGCCCTCCCCCCACGCGGATCAGGCTTCCAGTCCACACTTTGCCCAACGGCGGCTGGTCCCCTTCCAGGACGTCCTCCAGAAGGTCGACCGTGACCGCGTCGGCGAACTGCGGGACGGCGACCACGGAGAGCTCGCGCGCCGTGCGGGCCATGTCCAGGGTCGTGCCGACGTGTGCGCCCGCGCGTACGAGCAGATCCAGCCGCTGCTGCGCGAGATAGCGGTCGGTGATCTCCACCGTCTCCTCGCACACTCCCAGCGTGACGCCTCTGGCGTTTTGCAGTCGGTAGTACGAGCACGACCAGACATGGTCGCGGTCGGGGTCCACGGGCGGGCGGCCACGGTAGTGGAGTTCGATGACGGGCTCACCGGTGGCGAGCACCTGTCGCATCATCGCCTCCAGCGTCGGCGGATACCGCGCGGACAGGACCTCGCCGTGGGTCACCATCTCGTCCGGGCCAAGGCCCAGATACTGCGAGTTGCCCATCTCCTCGTAGAGGGCGGCGTTCGTCCAGACCACGCGCAGATCCGTGTCATAGATGGCAAGACCGACGGGTGACTCGGTGGCCAGCCCACGGAGCATCGACTGCTGCGCCTCCCATTGGTCGGTCTCGTCCGCATCGGCGATCGCCAGCAGCCGGGCGGGGCCGGCTCGGTCGTGGGACACGGAGAGCACCGCGGCGACCACCCGGACGGCGCGGCCGTCCCGGTGCCGCATATGGAGTGTGCTGGTGCCGGCATGCTCCACGACCGCGTGCTGCCCTCCCGTATCGTCGACCACAAGGCTGTCGACCGGGCGCCCGAGCACTTCCTCGGGCGGGTATCCCAGCAGCCCCTGCGCCTTCGGACCCCAGCCGACGATCGTGTCGTCGGCGTCCAGCACGGCCGCGGCTGCGCGGGTGACATCCAGCGGGCCGCGCAGGCCGTTTTCCCCGAGGGCGTTCAGCGCGCTCATGGCAGCTGCCCGGTGCTTCATGAGGCCTCCGCCCACCGGGCTGCCAGGAGCAGCGCGATGTCATCCGGCCGGTCCGGGGCCTGTGTGGCCTTTCGGATGAGGTGATCCGCGGTCTCGGCGAGCGAGGACGAGCCGACCTCGGCTTCGAGCGTGCTGCGCAGCCGCTCGATGCCGAGGTCGATGTCCACTCCCGACTCCTCCACCAGTCCGTCGGTGTACAGGGCGAGCACCGCGCCGGGCTCCAGGAGCAGTTCGGTGACGGGGTACGCCGCCTTCACGTCGACGCCGAGCACGACGCCGCCGGGGAGGTCGAGTACCTCGGTCCTGCCGTCGGGGTGCCGCAGCAGGGGCTGCGGGTGCCCGGCCCGCACGGCCTGTGTGGACCCGGTCGCCGGGTCGAGGACGACGTAACAGCAGCTGGCGAACTGGCCGGGATCGAGGTCGATGAGCAGCCCGTTGGTGCCGCTCATCACCTCCTGCGGATCGTGCCCGCTGAGCGCGAAGGCGCGTACGGCGCTGCGCAGTTGCCCCATCGTGGCTGCGGCGGAGACACCGTGTCCCTGCACGTCGCCGATGACCAGGGCCAGCCCCTGGTCGGTCTCGACGACGTCGTACCAGTCGCCGCCCACCTCCATGCCCTGGGTGCCGGGGAGATAGCGCCCCACCGTGTCGACGTCTCGCAGTACGGGCAGCCGGTGCGGCAGCAGGGCGTCCTGCAGCCCGCGGGCGAGGGCGGCCTCGGTGTCGTACCGCTGAGCCCGCTCAAGAGCCTGCGCGATGAGTCCGGCCAGGGCGGTGAGCACCGTGCGCTCCTCGGCGCTGAAGTCGCGCGGCTGGTCGAAACCGAGGATGCAGGTGCCGACCGGGCGTCCGGAGGCGATCAGCGGCAGGAAGGCCCTGGCGCCGACATTGGCATCCAGGGGGATGCCCGGATAGGCCTCGGCCAGGCGCTCCATGGACTCGAAGAAGATGGGGCGGCCGGAGGTGAGCGTCTCGACGCCGGGCAGCCGGGCGTCGAGCCCCACGCCGTCGAAGGGGGAGAGGAAGCCCTGCGGAAAGCCGGTCTCCCAGGCCAGATAGAGGTGTCTCTCGGTCAGCAGGTAGATCGCCAGTTGACGGCCGCCGAAGGCGGGCAGCAGTTCCTCGGTGACCACGGCGGACACCTGGCGGGCGGTGACGGCTTCGGTCAGGGCGATGGCCAGGGCGACCGGGCGGTACAGCGCAGAGGCCTGTTCGGCCGTGGAGCCGAGTCCGGTGCTGGGCAGAACCATGGACCCGGGCGTGTACGCGGGTTGTTCCGCGGGAGTGAGCGTGGCGGTCACTCCGTCGTGGCCTGGGTAGAGGGAGACCGAGAGCCAGTCGTCAGCCCCGTCACGCGCCAGGAAGTGGACGGGGTCGCTGGCGATCAGGGCGGCGCGGTAGTGCTCCTCGTAGGCGTCGTTGCCGAACCACGGCACGACCTCCCACAGGACCCGCCCGACCAGCTCATCGTGCGGGCGGCCGAGGCGGGTCTCCGCGCTGGGGTTGACGTAGGTGATCCGCCCGAGCCGGTCGAGCGAGAAGAGGCCCCGTGGGATCCGGTCGATCGCCTCACTGGCGATCGGCCCGGTGCCGAGGTCCACCAGAATGCCGGTCAGTTTGGTGCCCGGGCCGCCGCCGTGCCGGTCCGCACACCAGGAGAACTCCAGCAGATGCGGCTTGCCGTCGTGGCCTTGCAGCCGCATTCTGCGCGAGGTCGGCCTGCCCGACTCGGCCGCCTGGCGGGCCACGATCCACAGGCCGTGCACGTCCTCCGGCGCCAGCCGCTTGGCCAGTGCTTCGAAGACGCCGTCGCCGGTCGCCGGATCGGCGCCGAGAATCCCGTACAGCTCGTCGTCGGCGTTGACGACGCCGCTGTCGAGATCCCATTCGAAGTTGCCGACCTGCACCGGCGTCGTGGTGACGGCGGGCACCTGAACGGGCACCGGTTCGCCGTCCCACTCGACGGTCGCATCGTCGTCGGCCAGTCGGGCGAGGGCGGCACCGAGCCACTTGGCGGCATTGTGCAGCCGCAGCCGGTCGGCCTGGCTCACCGGGGTACCGGGCGTGGCCGCACGGAGCACCACCAGCACGCCGAACTTCTCGCGGCCGCTGACGACCGGCGCGTACAGCGAGCCGAAGGGGAACGGCAGCCCCGCCATGAGCTGCGGGAACCGCCGCGTGGCCGCTTCGGCGTCCGCAAGGTGGATGGCCTGTCCCGAACGGTGGGCCTCGGCCACCGGGAACGGCCGGTTCACATGCATACGCCACCAGGGCCGGAACAGCCGTCCGGGCAGCCCGGCCAGCACGGCCAGCCGCAGCAGTCCCTGCGTACTGGAGCGCAGATAGACGCCGCCGGCGTATCCGCCGACCGCTTCGATCGCCCTTACGGTGGTCTGCGCGAGCACCAGGGTCAATTCGTCCGGAACTCGGTCGATGCCCCTTGGTCTCTCGGGCGTCGGTCTCTCAGGCATCGCCCCGCTCTCGGTCAGCGGCGATTGCCCGGCCGCGCGGTACCAGGTCACACAGCCAGCATGCTCCCCGGTGGCAGTGCCTCGCATCTCAGTCGGCCCGGTCGGTGGGCCGTGCCGAAGCCGGGTGCATGGGGGCCCGGCGGTCCCGCACGCGAGAGCTGACCGGCCGGAAATCGCCACGAGGAACCGGACCGGCGACGGGCCTCGAACCGGCCGCCAGGACGCCTCGAACCGGCCGCTACGACGACGAACCGGCCGCCAGGACGTCTCGAACGGGCCGCTACGACGCCTCGACAGCCGCCTTGATTCGCCGCGCGAACGCATCGGCGTCCTTGCGTGCCGCGCTCAGTGCGAGACCCACCAGGACCTTGCCGATGCCATGGCCCTCCAGCCGGTTGAAAACACGCAGCCGGGTCCTGCCCCCGGGGATGGCTTCAAGGTCGTAGCCGCCCTCGACCGCCGTCACGAGATTCTTCGACAGCTCGGTCCAGCGAATCCTGTTGGGCGCCACGAACTCACTGATCCGGAACTCCCTGTGGGTCGTCATCCCGGCGTCCTTGACCGTGCTCTTGTAGACGGTGCCGACCGCGGTCGGGCCGTCCGTCGTCTTCGCCATCTCCTGCACCCGGGGGCTGAACTTGGGGTCGTTCTCGCCATTGGCGAGGAAGGCGAAGACCTCCTCGACGGGGCGGTCGATCTCGACCGTTCCCTCGAACTGACCGGCCATGCTTCCTCCACTGATCGTTCGTGCCCGGCTGCGGTGTGCGGGCATCATCCCAGAGGCGCCCGGAGCCGTCCGGCAGACTCGCGCAGCCCGCCCGCCGCGCGTTCGACGCCGTTCACCCGCCGATGGCCGCCGGTGGGTGAGGAGTGCCGGACGGCCGTGTCCGCGCGTGGCCCCGGCCGTTGCTAAGGGCATGACCAAGACTCATCGCCTTCTCGCCGCCGTGGCTCTCGCCACCGGCGCCTCCGCACTCGCCGCGCCGGCCGCGAGCGCCGCCGACGCCTCGGGCCGGCTCATGCAGCCGGTGTCCGTCACGGGAGTGCTCGACGACCTCGCCGCGAGCCCCGTTCCCGCCGGGGACCGCGCCGAGGTGCCGTCGGTCTCCCACGGGCTGGACGGCCTCGACGGGCTCAGCAAGGTGAACGAGCTGCACCAGCTCACCGACCTGGCCGCGCCGGTGACCGGGCTGCTTCCCTCTGTGCAGTAGCGACAGCGGGAGCAGCGGCCGGCGAGCCCGCGACCCGGTCGGTGGACCGCGGCGGGTTCGCGCATGGTTCCGGACACCTTCAGCCCGTACGAAACCCCCTCATTGACATGGCTCACTCAGATCTCTAGCGTCGAAAGCTAGTTAGTAAAGTTTCCTAACTTGAATCGGCGCGGACGCTCCGAACAGACCTCTGGGAGACCACCGTGGCCCACCGCCCCGCCCTGTCCCGGCGCCTGACCGCCGCGGCCGCCGTTCTAGGCCTGCTTCTCGCGCTCCACACGAGTGCGTCGTCCGCGGACGGCGGGCAGACCGACCGGTCGGGGCAGCGGGCCCATGGCCCGGCAGTGACCACAGTCGCCGCGGCACCGGGCAGCGCGACCGCGCTGACCGGCTACGCCGTCCAGTCGACGGCCAAGGTCTCCGACTCACCGGCCGCGGTCTCCAGCCCCGGCTACCCGGCCAGTGGCTGGTACCCGGCCGGACCACGATCTACGGTCCTCGCCGCCCTCCTCGCCAATGGCAAGTACGCGGACCCGTTCTACTCCACCAACCAGAAGAAGATCCCGGCCGCGGATTTCAGGGTCCCGTGGTGGTACCGCTCGGACTTCACCGTCGCCGATTCTTCTGGGCCCCTCCTGCCCGATGGCGGGCAAGGAGGGCGCACGTATCTCGACTTCAGCGGAGTGATCTCCGCCGCCGATGTGTACGTCAACGGCAGTCAGGTCGCGGACAAGAGCGCGGTCGCCGGTGCGTACACGCACCATGAACTGGACATCACCGCCCCGGTGAAGGCCGGCACCAACACCGTCGCGTTCCGCGTCCAGCCCAACGAGCCCAACAAGAACCTCACCATGGGCTGGATCGACTGGATCCAGCCCCCGCCGGACGAGAACATGGGCATCGCGCGCGATGTACTGGTGCGCCGCGGCGGCCCGGTGGCGCTGCGCGACACGCACGTGGTCACCAACCTCGAGGTGCCCTCGCTCGCCTCCGCGAATGTGACCGTCAAGGCGCAGGCCCGCAACGACTCGGCGGACCCGGTCACGGCGACCGTCTCAGGCACCATCGGCGACATCACCTTCAGCCAGGACGTCACCCTGGCCGCGCACCAGACGAAGACGGTGACGTTCGCCCCGGCCGACTACCCTCAACTGCGCCTGCGGGCACCGCGCGTGTGGTGGCCCGCCTCGATGGGCGAGCAGCCGCTGTACGACCTCGATGTGAGTGCCACCGTCTCGGGAGCCGTCTCGGACAGCGCGCACAAAACGTTCGGCATCCGGGACGTGAAGGCTCCGCTGAACAGCGACGGCGCCCGCCAGTACAGCGTCAACGGCCGCCCGCTGCTCATCAAGGGCGGCGGCTGGTCCCCCGACGAGTTCCTGCGCTGGGACCGTACATACGTCGAGGACCGACTGAAGTACGCCCTCGACCTGGGGCTGAACACCATCCGGCTGGAAGGACACATCGAGCCGGACGAGTTCTTCGACCTCGCCGACCGCTACGGCGTGCTGACCCTGCCCGGCTGGGAATGCTGCGACAAATGGGAGGGCAACAACAACGGCAGTGAGGCCGGGGACAAGTGGACCGCCGCGGACTATCCGGTCGCGAAGGCCTCGATGGCCGCCGAGGCAGCCCGGCTGCGCGACCACCCCAGCGTCGTCTCCTTCCTGATCGGCAGCGACTTCGCGCCCGACGCAACGATCGAGAAGAACTACCTCGACGCCCTCGATGCGGCCGACTGGTCCACTCCGGTCGTCGCGGCGGCATCTGCCAAATCCTCCCCGATCTCGGGCAGTTCGGGCATGAAGATGACCGGCCCCTACGACTGGGTCCCGCCGAACTACTGGTACGCCAAGCGCGAGGGCGGAGCCACCGGCTTCAACTCCGAGACCAGCGCAGGACCTGACATCCCCACGCTCGACACCCTGCGCCGCATGATGTCCCCGGCCGAACTGGACACCCTGTGGAATAACCCGTCCGCCAAGCAGTACCACCGCTCCCCTTCGAGCACCTTCAGCACCCTCAAGATCTACGACAACGCGCTGGCCGGACGTTATGGCGCGGCCACCGGCCTCGACGACTACGTACGCAAGGCGCAACTCGCCCAGTACGAGAATGTGCGCGCGCAGTTCGAGTCGTACGGACGCAACGCCACCGATGCCACGAAGCCCTCCACCGGGGTCGTGTACTGGATGTTCAACAGCGGCTGGACCTCACTGCACTGGCAGCTGCTCGACCGCCATCTGGACCAGGGTGGCGCCTACTTCGGGGCCAAGAAGGCCAATGAGCCGCTGCACGTCCAGTACTCCTACGACAACCGGTCGGTGGTCCTCGTGAACAACCGGCACGCCGCCGCCTCGGGTCTCACCGCACGCGTGACGCTCTTCAACACGGACGGCACCGAGAGGTACGACAGGACCGCGTCCGGGCTGACCGTGGCCGGCGACGGCGCGAAGACCACCGCGCTGACCCTGCCCTCGTCCGTCGCAGGCCTGTCCACGACGTATCTGGCCAAGCTCGTGCTCACGGACGGCGCGGGCAAGGAGGTGAGCCGTAACGTCTACTGGCTCTCCACCAAGGCCGATGTCCTCGACTGGAACAACACCGACTGGTACTACACGCCGACCACCGCCTACGCCGACCTCAAGGGACTGTCCTCGATGGCACGGGCGACCGTGTCCACGACGGCGAGCACCACAACTGGCGGTGACGGGACGTCCACGACGACGGTCACGGTACGCAACACAGGCACCGGCAAGACGCCGGCGCTGCTCACCGATGTCCATCTGGTGAATGCGGACGGCGTGCCCGTGCTGCCCGTGCAGTGGTCCGACAACCAGGTGAGCCTCTGGCCCGGTGAGTCGGCGACCCTCACTGCCACCTACCGCACCGCCGATCTGCACGGTTTTGCGCCCCGGCTGCGGATCTCCGGATGGAACACTCCCACGACGACGGTGCCCGCCTCCGCGCTCAGAAACCGAGGTCGCTGAGCCCGGGGTGATCGTCGGGCCGGCGGCCCAGCGGCCAGTGATAGGCGCGGTCGGACTCCTTGATGGGCGCGTCATTGATGCAGGCGTGCCGCACCCGCATCAGGCCGCTGTCGTCGAACTCCCAGTTCTCGTTGCCGTACGAGCGGTACCAGTTGCCCGAGTCGTCGTGCCACTCGTACGCGAAGCGCACGGCGATGCGGGTCTCGTCGTAGGCCCACAGCTCCTTGATGAGCCGGTAGTCGAGCTCCCTTGTCCACTTGCGGGTCAGAAACGCGACGATCTCGTCGCGTCCGGTGACCCACTCCGCGCGGTTCCGCCAGCGCGAGTCCTCGGTGTAGGCGAGGGCGACCTTCTCGGGAGTGCGGCTGTTCCAGCCGTCCTCGGCCAGCCGGACCTTCTCGATCGCGGTCTGACGCGTGAAGGGAGGGACAGGGGGCCTTACAGACATGTCATCTCCTTGACGATGATGTTCACCAGCGGAGAACGCTCGTTCTCCACCCCTCGGCGCTACGTTAGGAGAACGATGATTCTCGCGCAAGTGGAGCACCGATGGATCTTGATGAAGTCCGCACGCGACTGCTCGACGCCGCCGAGGAGCTGTTCTACGAGCGCGGTGTGCAGGCGGTCGGCATGGACGAGATCCGATCGGCCTCAGGTGTCTCGCTCAAGCGCCTCTACCAGGTCTTCCCGTCCAAGGCGGACCTGGTCCTCGGCTATCTCGAACGGCGCGATGTCCGGTGGCGTTCACGGGTCATGGAGTACGCGGACGGCCACCCCGCCGGGCCGCAGCGCATCCTCGCCGTCTTCGACTGGCTCTTCCAGTGGTTCAGGGAACCCGGCTTCCGCGGCTGCGCGTTCATCAACTCCTTCGGCGAACTCGGCGCCGTCGACCCGGCCGTGGGCGCTGCCGCACGCCGGCACAAGAACGCCTTCCGGCAGTACATGGCGGGCCTGGTCGATGCGGCGGACGTGCCCCCGGGGCTGACCGACCCGCTCGTCCTGCTCGCCGAAGGCGCGATCACCACCGCGGCGATCTCCAACTCCCCCGAACCGGCGCGTCAGGCCCGACGGGCAGCGGCTCTACTTCTTGAGCCGTACGACCACGGTCAGTGAGCTATGTTGAGCACGAATGGCAGGAGAAGGAGTGACACCGGTGCCACCAAGGCAGCAGCAGGCACGCGCACAGGCGTCTGCGATCACGCCGGGGAGGCAGTCCCCCGAGGCTGAGGCTGCGCCCACCGACAGAGTTCTCGCGCTGTTCGGCGGCCACCGGCTGTCCCCCGCACAGCGGCGCATCGCGCAGTACATCGTCGACCACCTCACTGAAGCCGCGTTCATGTCGATCACCGACCTTGCGGAACGCGTGGGCGTGAGCCAGCCGTCCGTCACGCGCTTCGCGTCCTCCCTGGGCTTCAGCGGCTTCCCCGCGCTCCGGGAGGCTCTCCAGCCGATCGCACTCAGCGCGGTCGCCGGTTCACCCGACACCCGCGAAGAGATCCGCCGCAACGAACTGCAGGCCGCCGTCGACGCCGAGATCGACAATCTGGAGAGTCTGCGCCGGCTCCTCGCAGACACCAACCAGGTGCTCGACGTCGGCCGCGAGCTGGCCCGGTCGGTGCCTCTGACGATCCTGGGCCTGCGGATCTCGGTCTCGCTCGCGGAGTACTTCGCCTATGCGGCCCGGCGGATCCATCCCGATGTGCGCACGGTGACCCGCGGAGGCAGCGTCGCCTACGACGCGCTGCTGCAGGCGCGGGAGGCGGGCGGGACATGGGTGCTGGCGTTCGCGATGCCCAGGCACGCCAACGAGACCCTTGCGGCGATGCGCGCCGCCCGCAGCACCGGACTGCGCGTCGCGCTCATTTCCGACCTGTCGCTGGGGCCGCTCGTGGACGAGGCCGACGTGGCGCTGACCGCCCACACGGGCTCGCGGCTCGTGTTCGACTCGTACGCGGCTCCGGGGGTCCTTTCCGCCGCCCTCCTGCAGGCCATGGCCGACGCGGATCCGCAGCGCACGCAGATGCGGCTCGAGGGCTACGAGCAGGTCGCGGAGCAGCACACCTTCTTCCTGGAGGACTGACCGACCCCCCGTCTCCGCGACGGAAGGGGGCGGCTTATGCTGCCAACTATTGGCATGAAATTTTTCATACCCTTGCGTACTCGACGGTATATATATTTACTGCACTGGTGGTCGACACGGGACGCCCCGACGTCGCGAGCCAGACCCACACCCTCATCACCAAGGAAAGCGGCAGTCCGCACGATGCACACCACGCCTAGCCCCGCCGCACGCGGCGCACTCCGCAGGAAGCAGCCGGGCCGGTACAGCTCGCGGGCCTTGCCCGGAACCGCATGACACTGCGCATCAGGGTCGCCGAAAGCGGCGAGCCCCCGCAGTCCACATAGCCGAACACCCAGGGACGTCGCACCTCCTCGCGCCGACCCATGGTGTTCCAAGCGGGCACTCCGTCCCCTATCGGATTGCCCATGGCGGCCCCGGTCAACCCCTGGGCCGGGGCCGCCACAAACCACCGCGATCAGAGCCGATCCGCACACCTCCGGAAGCGATGACGATGTCCCAGACGTTCTCACCGATCAGCTCGGACTGGCCTTACCAGGTCAAGACCCCCGGCAGCCCCGACTGGGAACGCACCGCGGCCCGGTGGCTGCGCGACCTCCTGCCGGCCCGCTATGCCGGCTACTCGACGCTCACCCGGCACCACATACTTCTCGCGCGCCACGCCCAGCTGCAGCTTCAGCACGAGATCCGTGCGGTGCGGACCGCGCTGCAGACGAGCCGGGTGGAGCTGCCCACCCTCGGGGTCTCCGAGGTGATCATCGAGAGCACCATCAGGATGTACGCGACGGAGCTGGAGCAGCTCAATCGCCTGGCCCGCGGCGTACGGCTCATCACCGAGGCGTTCCAGGCGGGCAGCGCGCCCGTGCCGCGCAGGCGGGTACACGCCTAGCGCCTGCGACCGGTCTGTCCCGCGGGGCCGCCCCGTCACCCCCGGTAGACGTGCCGGAAAGGCACAGGTGCCCGGACCCGGCCCTGAGCGCACCATGAAGTCATGGACGCAACGATCGGTGACTTCAGCTCACCAGGGCGCGTCGCCGCGCCCGACGAAGGCATCGGCCTGGACGAGCTGGCCCTTGCGGCCCGTAACCACGGGCTGCCGCTGGAGGCGCTGCGCTACGACCTCACGCCGGACGGACTGCACTACCTCCTGATCCATTACGACATCCCCGCCGCCTCCGCCGACGAGTGGGAGCTCACGGTCGGCGGCCGGGTGCGCACGCCGCTGACCCTGGACATGCGGCGGCTGCGGTCCCTCCCGGCCGTCACCCAGCGCGTCACGATGGAGTGCGCGGGCAACGGCCGGGCCCGTCTGGAGCCGCGGCCGGTGAGCCAGCCATGGCTGGTCGAGGCGGTCGGCACCGCCGAGTGGACCGGGGTGCCGCTGCGCACCGTGCTCGCCGAGGCCGAGCCGGAAGCAGCCGCCGTCGAGGCCGTATTCACCGGAGCCGACCACGGTGTCGAACGCGGCGTCGAGCAGGACTACCGGCGCAGCCTCCCGTTGGCCCTGGCCATCGGCGACGATCCCGAGGTGCTTGTGGCGTACGAGATGAACGGCCGCCCTCTGCCACCGCAGCACGGACATCCGCTCCGGCTGATCGTCCCCGGGTGGTATGGCATGGCGCATGTGAAGTGGCTGCGCGACATCGCACTCACCGACACCCCCTTCACCGGCTTCCAGCAGACGACGGCGTACCGCTACCGGCAGTCGGCAGACGATCCCGGGGAGCCGGTCACCAAGATTGCCCCACGTGCCCTGATGGTCCCGCCCGGATTCCCCGACTTCATGTCCCGCAACCGTGTCGTACGTCCCGGCGAGGTACGCCTGGAGGGCCGGGCCTGGTCCGGCCGGGCGCCCGTGGCAAAGGTGGAGGTGAGCACCGACGGCGGCGGCTCCTGGAGCGAGGCCGCCCTCTCCCCCGAGGACGGACACCGGTGGGCCTGGCGGCGCTGGCAGGCGTCCTGGGCCGCGGCGCCGGGCAGCCATGTACTCGCCGTCCGCGCCACCGACGCGGACGGCCACACACAGCCCCTGACACAGCCTTGGAATCGCGGCGGGTTCGCCAACAACCTCGTCCAGCGGGTCCGGGTCCTGTGCCTGGAGGGCGGGTGAGCCGTCCGACGTGGCGGGTGAGCCGTCCGACGTGGCGGGTGAGCCGTCCGACGTGCGAGCGCCGCAAGGGGCAGGAAGACTGGAGTCATGGCCACCAAGGCAAAGGCGTTCCTGGAGGGTGGTCCGGACGATCTGCCTGAGCGCATCGTCCCGATCACCCCTCCCGGATACGACCTCAAAATTCCGTACCTCGGCGGGTACGAGCACTTCAAGGCGACTCCTCGGCACAAGGAGACCGACGAGGGGCGGCTGACTGTCTACGAGTGGTGGGAACGGACAGAGGTCCCCGGATAGCGTCCGTCCGGCATCAGCAGACAACGGGAAACGCCCCGTGTCGCCCCGGCCCTTCCGACCGGGCGACACGGGCGCCGTCCTTCATTGGCCGGAGCCTGCTGGTAGGTGCGAACCCGCCTGGTTCGTCCGTCACTTCGACCTTCCTCCGTCACTTCGACTGGTCGGGCCGGCCGCCGCCGAGCTCGCCCGGAGTGACGTGCTCACCCGGCCTCGAAAGCTCATCGACCGCGTCGACGCCCACCACCGCGCCGGTACGCTTCTTGCCCCCGCGCCGCAGCCGGCCCTCGAGCCAGCTCGCGAAGGTCGTGAGCGCGAAGTTCAGCAGGACGAAGATCACGGCGACGACGGTGAAGCTGGCGATGGTGTTCGCTCCGTAGTTCGCACTCATCGGGCGGACCGACGCCAGCAGTTCGGAGAAGCCCAGCAGCGCGCCGCCGAGCGCGGTGTCCTTCACGATGACGACCATCTGGCTGACGATCGCGGGGAGCATCGCGGTGATCGACTGCGGCAGCAGCACGTACCGCATCATCTGGCCCTTGCGCATGCCGATCGCCTTGGCCGCGTCGGTCTGCCCCGTGGGGAGGGAGAGAATGCCCGCCCGAACGATCTCTGCGAGCACCGAGGCGTTGTAGAGGACGAGACCGGTGACCACCGCGTACAGCGGCCGGGTGTCGGGACTGATGTCGGTGTACTGGGCGTACGCCGCGTTGGCGAAGAGCATCAGGATCAGCACCGGGATGGCTCGGAAGAACTCCACGACGGTGCCGGCCGCGCCCCGTACCCACGAGTGGCCGGAGAGCCGGGCGATACCGAAGAACGCCCCGAGCGGCAGCGCGATCACCATGGCCAGGGCGGCGGCCTTGAGCGTGTTCCTGAGCCCCGGCAGGAGGTACGTCGACCAGGCGCGGGAGTCGGTGAAGAACGGCCTCCACTTGATCCATTCGAGCTGATTCTTGTCGATGAGGCTCAGGACCACCCACCAGACCAGCAGCGCGAGTGCGACCAGGAACACCACCGTGAACAGCACATTGCGCCGCTTGGCGCGCGGCCCCGGGGCGTCGTAGAGGACGGACGTCATCGCTTCACCGCCGCCTTCTTGCTCACCCAGCCGAGGAACAGTCCGGTCGGAAGGGTCAGGCAGATGAATCCGAACGCGAAGATGGCGGAGATGAGAATGAGCTGGGCCTCGTTCTCGATCATTTCCCGCATCAGCGCCGCGGCCTCGGCGACACCGATCGCGGCGGCAACGGTGGTGTTCTTGATCAGTGCGATCAGCACGTTCGCCAGCGGACCCACCACGGAGCGGAATGCCTGCGGCAGGACGACCAGCATCAGGACCTGGGTGAAGCTCAGGCCGATGGCACGTGCTGCCTCCGACTGACCGATGGGCACGGTGTTGATGCCGGACCGCAGCGCCTCACACACGAAGGCGGATGTGTAGGCGATCAGACCGAGCACGGCGAGCCGGAAGTTGATGGTCGTGAAGTTGTCCGAGCCGAGGCTGACGCCGAGCGTCTGGAAGAGACCCAGCGAGGTGAAGACGATGATCACAGTCAGCGGGATGTTCCGCACCACGTTGACGTAGGAGGTGCCGAAGCCGCGCATCAGGGGCACGGGACTGACCCGCATGGCCGCCAGGAGCGTTCCCCAGATCAGGGCGCCGACGGCGGAATAGAAGGAGAGCTGCACCGTCACCCAGAAGGCCCCCAGGATGTCGTAACCCTCAAGAAAGTCGAACACGATCTCCCGGCCTTCCGCGTGGGTGAAGCCTTCCCCGTGGGTGAAGCCTTCCGCGTGAGTGAAGGGCGAGGCGCGCCGCCGCGACGGGCGGCGCGCCGGTCAGGCACCGCCTCAGCTGACAATGACGCCGATCTTCGGTGCGGGCTCGTTCTTGTAGCCGGCCGGGCCCAGGTTCTTGTTGACGTACTCCTGCCAGGAGCCGTCGCTGACCATCTTCTCCAGGGCGGTGTTGATCTTGGCCTTGAGTTCGCTGCCCTTCTGGACACCGATGCCGTAGTTCTCGTTGCTCAGCTTGAAGCCGCCCAGCTTGAACTTGCCCTTGAACTCGGGCTGCGCGGCGTAGCCGGCGAGGATCGCGTCATCGGTGGTCAGGGCGTCGATGACCTTGTTCTCCAGGCCGGTCAGGCACTCGGAGTAGCCGCCGTACTCCTGCAGCTGAGCGTTCGGCGCGATCTTGGTCTTGACGTTCTGCGCGGAGGTGGACCCGGTGACCGAGCAGAGCTTCTTGTTGTTCAGGTCCTCGGGCGTCTTGATGGAGTTGTCGTCCGCCCGGATCAGAACGTCCTGGTGCGCCAGCAGGTAGGGGCCGGCGAAGTCGACCTTCTTCTCACGCTCCGGCGTGATCGAGTAGGAGGCCGCGATGTAGTCGACATCGCCGCGCTGGAGCAGCGTCTCGCGGTCGGCGCTCTTGGCTTCCTTCCACTCGATGTCGCTGGGCTTGTAGCCGAGCTGTTTGGCCACGTACGTCGCCACGTCGACATCGAGACCCGTGTACTTGCCGTCCGGGGTCTTCAGGCCGATGCCTGGCTGATCGAACTTGATGCCGACAGTGATCGTTTTGTCACTGCTGCCCGACGTGCTCGTGCTGCTGTCGTTGGATCCGCAGGCTGTGGCGGTCAAAGACAGCGCGAGCGCGGCGGCGGCTGCGGCAGAAACCATTCGAAGCTTCATGGTGATCATCCCTAGTGCTCAAGGGTCCGGCTCAGTGGTGAAGGATCTTCGAAAGAAAGTCCTTGGCTCGATCGCTGCTCGGATTGCTGAAGAACTGATCGGGCGTCGTCTCTTCCACGATCCGGCCGTCCGCCATGAAGACCACACGGTTGGCGGCCGAACGGGCGAATCCCATCTCATGGGTGACGACGACCATCGTCATTCCGTCCCGCGCAAGCTGCTGCATGACCTCCAGCACCTCATTGATCATCTCCGGGTCGAGCGCGGATGTCGGCTCGTCAAAGAGGATGACCTTCGGGTCCATGGCCAGCGCTCTGGCGATCGCCACCCGCTGCTGCTGGCCGCCGGAGAGCTGTGCGGGGTACTTGTCCGCCTGGTTGGCGACACCCACCCGGTCGAGCAGCTGGCGCGCCCGCTCGTCGGCGGCCTTCTTGTCCTTCTTGCGGACCTTGAGCTGGCCGAGCGTCACGTTCTGCAGCACGGTCTTGTGGGCGAAGAGATTGAAGGACTGGAAAACCATGCCCACGTCGGCCCGCAGTGCGGCGAGCTCGCGGCCTTCGGCGGGCAGGGGCTTGCCGTCGATGTAGATCTCGCCCGAGTCGATGGTCTCCAGGCGGTTGATGGCGCGGCACAGTGTGGATTTCCCGCCACCGGACGGCCCGATGACCACGACAACCTCACGCTCGGCGATGGTCAGATCGATGTCCTGGAGGACATGGAGCGCGCCGAAGTGCTTGTTCACCTTGCGCAGCACGACCAACCCAGTGCCCGTGTCGGGGGTCGGATTTTCCTTACTCACTGTTACTCCGCTCATCGGCTTCATACTCCGTCCTCCCTGAGGAAGCCGCACGCCGAGAATCGCCGTGAGGGCCCGCCGGACGTGAAGCGTGCTTCACGTCCGGCGGGCCCTCACGACAGCTGTTTGCTAAGCCTCACGACGGCTACTTGACGGAGCCCGCCATCACCCCCTGGACGAAGTGCCGCTGGAAGGCGAAGAAGACGACCAGCGGCACCACCACGGACAGGAAGGCTCCCGGCGCCAGTACCCCGATGTTGGTGCCGAACTGCCGCATCTCGGACTGGAGGGCGACGGTGAGCGGCTGGGACTCGCTGTCGGCGAAGAGCAGCGCGACCAGCATGTCGTTCCACACCCAGAGGAACTGGAAGATGGCAAGGCTGGCCAGGGCGGGACGGCCCAGGGGCAGTACCAGACGGGAGAAGATCCGCCACTCCCCGCCGCCGTCCATCCGGGCGGCCTCCAGCATTTCGCGCGGGATCTCGGCGAAGTAGTTGCGGAGCAGGAAGATCGCGAAGGGCAGCCCGTACGCGACATGGAAGAGGATCACGCCCGGGATCGTGCCGAACAGTCCTACGGCGCCGAACAGCTTGGCCACGGGCAGCAGCCCGATCTGGACGGGCACCACGAGAAGTCCCACGACCACCAGGAAGATCGCGTTGCGGCCGGGGAAACTCAGCCATGCGAAGGCGTATCCGGCCAGCGCCGCGATTCCCACGACCAGTGCGGTGGCGGGCACCGAGATCAGTACGGTGTTCCAGAAGGCCTGCGTGATTCCGGAGTCGGCGAACAGGGCGGTGTAGTTGTCCAGGGACAGCTGCCCGGGATCGGTGATCGCCGTCCACCAGCCCTTTGCCGCGTTGTCCTGCTCGGAGCGCATCGAGGACAGGAAGAGACCGGCGAGCGGGGTGATCCAGACCAGCGCGACCACGATCAGGACGGCCTGGACCAGTCCGTTGCCGAGCCATTTGGTCAGCCGGCTCGCGGGCCGGGGGCGCGGCGGCAGGACAGGGCCGTGGGCGGAGGCCTTGGCCACCCGCGGAGACGGATTGCGCTCGATGGTGCCGTGGCCACTCATGCTCCGCTCCTTCGGAAGCGCCGGACGTTGAAGATCATCGCGGGTACGACCAGCAGGAGGAGCAGCACGCTGAGGGCGCTGCCGAGTCCCTGGTTGTTGCCGCCGCCGAAGGACACCAGCCACATCCGGGTCGCCAGGACATTGGCCTCTTCCTGGACCGGTCCCGGCGCGATGATGTAGACGAGGTCGAAGACCTTCATCACATTGATCACCAGGGTCACAAAGACCACGGTCAGCACCGGTGCGAGCAGCGGCACCGTGATCTTCCGGAAGATCTGCCACTCGGTGGCGCCGTCCATCCGGGCCGCTTCCAGGGCGTCCCGCGGGAGGGACGCGAGTCCTGCCCCGATCAGCACCATCGAGAAGCCGGTCCAGATCCACAGATAGGCACCGATGATCGCCGGTGTGACCAGGGCGGGGCCGAGCCAGGAGATGCCCTGGTAGGGGGCGGCGAAGTTGTCCGCCGGAAGCTGGACGGTGTACGAACCGGCTTCCAGGCCACGGAAGTTGAACGAGCCGTCCGCAGCGGTGGTGGCTTTCGCGGCCACCTTTCCGTCGCGTACCGCCTCGACCAGCATCCCCGGCAGACCCTTCTCCGCCGGATCGACCTTGCCCGGCTTACCACCGCCGCCGGGGGTGAAGTCGAGGTAGACCACGCCCCGTACCTCGTCCGCGGCGGGCGCCGCGGACGAAGCTGCCTGTGCGGGCTTGGCGCCGGAAGGAATCTTGTCCGGTGCCACTCCCACGAAGCCGAGACTGACGGACTTGCCGGGGCTGACCGCTTCGCTCGTACGGTAGGCACCGCCCGGGGCCTTGGTCAGGCCCTGGTCGTCCCGGGCCCTGGCGGTGGGATAGGCGGAACGGTCGTCGAAGGCGTCATGGATGCCGACGGTCACCGCGTTGAGCACGCCCCGGTTCGGGTCCTCCTCGTACGCCAGCCGGAAGATGATGCCGGCGGCGAGGAACGACACGGCCATGGGCAGGAACAGCACGAGCTTGAACGCGGTCGCCCAGCGCACCTTCTCGGTGAGCACCGCGAGCACCAGGCCGAGACCGGTCAGCAGTACCGGAGCCACGACGACCCATATGGTGCTGTTGCGGATCGCCTTGAGCGTCGCGGGATCGTTGAATATCTCGGCGTAGTTCTCGCCGCCGACGAATCGGTCGCCGCTCGCGTCGAAGAGGCTGCGGCCGGCGGAGAACAGCACCGGGTAGACGACCAGGGCGCCGAGCAGCAGCAGGGCGGGCAGCACGAACACCACCGCGATATTGCGCTGCCTGCGTTGGGCCCGCCGCCGCGGATTCGCGGCGGGGGCGGATGTGGTGACAGCCATGGAGTGCGGCCTCAGCTCTTGAATGCCTTGGCGGCCGCGGCTTCCAGCTTGGCCGCGGTGGCCTTCGGGTCCGAGGGGTCGCGCAGGAAGTCCTGGAGGAGCTTCCACTCCCCCGCGCCCTTGGTTCCGCCGAACGCGGCAGGTGCCTGGTCGGACATGTCGAAGCGGACCGTGTCACCCGCGTCGACCAGCGACTTGGCCGTGGCGCGGGTGGTGTCGTCGGCGTACGAGGCGAGGTCCACGTCCTTGTTGGGGGAGATGAAGCCTCCCGCGCCGGCCCACACCGAAGCCGCTTCGGGAGTGGCCAGGAACTCGAGCAGCCGCTGCGCCCCCTTCTGGTTCTTGCCCTCCTTGAGGACCACGGCCGCGTCGCCGCCGCTCACCACCGGTGCCTTGCCGCTGTCGACGGCGGGGAACGGGAAGAACTTGGCGTCCTCGCCGAGCTTCTTGCCGAAGTCGTCCTTGGCCATGCCGCCGACGAAGTCGCCCTCGTAGACCATGCCGGCCTTGGGCTCGGGTCCGAAGACCTGCTCGATCGAGCCCGGGAAGTCGGTGCGCAGCGCACCGTTCGCGCCGCCGGCGACGAGCTTCTTGTCCTTGAACACCTCACCCAGGGTGGTGAGTGCCTTGACCACACTGGCGTCGGTCCACGGCAGGGTGTGGGCGGCCAGCTGGTCGTACTTCTCGGGTCCCGCCTGGGAGAGGTAGATGTTCTCGAACCAGTCGGTGAGGGTCCACCCGTCCTCACCGGCGACGGAGAAGGCGGGCAGTCCCGAGTCGGAGAGCGTGCGGCCGGCCTTGAGCAGGTCCGCGTAGCTCTTGGGCTCGATCACTCCGGCCTGCTGGAACGCGCTCGGGCTGTACCAGACGGTCGACTTGTGGGCCGCCTTGAAGTAGAGGCCGTAGTAGGTCTTGTCGACGGTGCCGTAGTTCTTCCACACCTCGGCGAGGTTGGCGCCCGCGGTCGTCGCGGTCTTCTCCGACAGCGGTGCGAGCCAGCCCTCCTTGGCGAACTGCTGGAGTACGCCGACCTGCGGCACCAGGGCCACGTCCGGCGCGTTCCCGCCCTCGATCTTGCTGCCGACGAAGGTGGAGACGTTGTCGCCGGTGGGCACGAAGACGGTCTTGGCACCGGTCTGCTCGGTGAAGGCGTCCAGGACCTTCTTGAAGTTCTTCTGCTCGCTGCCGGTCCAGACTCCGGCCACGGTCACGGTCTGGCCGCTCAGGTCCTTGCCGCCGCTGGCAGGTCCTGGCGAGCCGCCGCACGCCGTCGCGCCGAGGGTGAGGGCGAGCACCGTCGATGCGGCCGCCGCGGTCCGGATGGTGGTGATTGATCGCATGGTGAAGTCCTTTCGAGGGAGCGTGTGTTCAGGAGGTGGGACAGTCGCCGGTCCACCACGCGGCGGTGGCTCCGGGGAGCACACCGTCCGGGCAGGGGCCGCTGGAGAGGAGCGGAGTGCCCACGACCGGTGCGGGCACGGGGTCGGTGCCGAAATTGACCGCGCAGATCAGCCCGTCGCCGCGGACCATGGCCAGCACCTGCGGGGGCGACTCCAGCCAGCGCAGGCTCCCCTCGCCCAACTGAGGCAGGCTGCGCCGCAGTTGAAGTCCATCGCGGTAGAGGTGCCAGAAGGAGTGGGTGTCGGCGAGCGCCCGGTCGGTGGCGTGTTCGGCGAACCAGTCGGGCTGCGGCAGCCAGGGCCGGGCGCCTGCCGCACCCTGGCTGAAGCCGAACGGGGAGGCGTGGCCCGACCAGGGCAGCGGCACCCGGCAGCCGTCCCGGATGCGCGCGCGGCTGCCGGTGCGGTGGAAGATCGGGTCGGTGAGCACCTCGTCCGGCAGGTCCAGGACTTCCGGGAGGCCGAGCTCCTCGCCCTGGTAGACGTACGCGGCGCCGGGCAGTGCCAGCATCAGCAGGGCGGCGGCGCGGGCACGCGCGGCACCGAGTCCGCTGGCCTCCACTCCGGGCTCGCCCGCGTAGCGGGTGACGGTACGCACCTGGTCGTGGTTGTTGAGCACCCAGGTGACGGTGGAGCCCGTCACGGCGATGTCGCGTATCGCCTCCGTGATGGTCGTCCGGAAGGCTTCGGCGTCCCACGGTGCGCTGAGCAGGTCGAAGAAGAACGCCTGGTGCAGCTCGTCGGACCGTACGTACTCGGCGTGTTCGCGCGCCGTCGGAACAGAGACCTCGCCGACGAGCAGCCGCTCATTGCCGTCGCGGGCCGCGTACTCCTCGCACACGGACCGCCAGCGGCGCCACACCTGGTGGACCTCGGGCTGGTTCCAGGCCAGCGGGTTAACCGAGTCCCGCGACCGCTCGTCGGCTGCGGGGTCGTCCGAGTCGGGCAGCTCGGGGTGCTTGAACAGACCGGCGGCGACATCGATGCGGAAACCGTCGACACCCCGGTCCAGCCAGAAACGCAGTACGCGCTCGAAGGAGTCGCCGATCTCGGGGTTGCGCCAGTTCAGGTCGGGCTGCTCCGGGGTGAACAGGTGCAGATACCACTGTCCCGGCGTGCCGTCGGGCTCGGTGACCCGGCTCCAGGCCGGCCCGCCGAACATCGCACGCCAGTTGTTGGGGGGCTCCGCGCCGTCCGGTCCGCGGCCGTCCGCGAAGTGGAACCGGGCGCGAGCGGCGCTGTCGGCAGGCGCGGTGAGCGCCTCGCGGAACCACGGGTGCTCGCTGGAGCAGTGGTTGGGGACGATGTCGAGCAGCAGCTTGAGTCCGAGCCGGCGGGCGTCGGCCATCAGCAGGTCGAACTCGGCCAGGTCGCCGTAGACGGGGTCGACCTCGCAGTAGTCGGCGACGTCGTAGCCGTGGTCGTGCTGCGGTGACGGATAGAACGGGCTGAGCCAGATCCCGTCGACACCGAGCTTCCTGAGGTACGGAAGTCCGGCCCGTACGCCGGCCAGATCACCGATGCCGTCGCCCGTGCTGTCGAGGAAGCTGCGGACGTACACCTGGTAGATCACCGCATCGCGCCACCATGCGGTGGCGGTACGGGAGGGGTGGCCGAGGGTGGCCGGAAGAGCAGTGAGCATCTCGCGCTGACCTGTTCCTGCTGGATGCGAGAGCGCCCCAGAGCGGGTGCGCCGTTATGCATGCATGTTAAGTAGCGGTGACGGCAAGGTGTCAACGATGCTGCATAAAGTGGCCCTGATATGCCCGAATTTCTGCAGGTATACGGGAGCGGGTCACTACTTAACATGTAAGTAGTGACCCGCTGAAGGAGACGGTTCGGACTCAGCCCCTGCGGGAGATCGATCCCAGCTCACGGGAGAGCCGTGCCACGGCCTGCTGCGGCGTCTGCCGCAGCGCCATCACGTCCTGGACGACGGCCTGCACGGCAAGGCTCACCTGGTCGTACCGAGGGCTCTTGGGCCGCGGCTCGGCCGCGAGCACGCTCTGCCGCAGCGTCGGCAGATACGGATAAGCCCTGATCAGAGCGGGGTCCTCGTACAGCGCGGCGCGCACCGGCGGCAGCGAGCCCTCGGTCAGCACCTGCCGTTGGACGCGCTCGCTGGTGAGATAGGCGATCAGATCGGCTGCCGACTCCGGATGCCGGGAGTGGCTGCTGACCGCGAGATTGGAGCCGCCCAGCACGCTCGTGCCCGGCCCGGACGGCCCCGGGAGCGGCACCGCACCGAACTTGCCGGCCACCTTCGACCCCGGCGCGTTGGCCAGCGAGTACACATAGGGCCAGTTGCGCAGGAAGAGCAGCCGGCCGTCCTGGAAGGCCAGCCGGGACTCCTCCTCCTTGTAGTCGAGGGCCTTCGGGGAGATCCAGCCCTCCCGTACTCCGCCCGCCAGGAAATCGAGGCCTGCCCGGGCCGCGGCGGAGTCCACCGTGACCCGGGCGCCGTCGTCCCGCAGGATCGAGCCGCCCGCCGAGTGAACCGCCTCGGTGGCGTTGACCGTCAGCCCCTCGTACGGCAGGAACTGGCCGGCATAGCCGTCCATGCCGTACTTGGGGGCGAGGGTCCTGGCCTGCCGGGCCAGCGCGGCCCAGGTACGAGGCGGCGGTTCACCGGCCCGCTGAAGGATGTCCTTGCGGTAGTACAGCAAACCGGCGTTGGTGACATAGGGGACGGCGTACAGGCGGCCGTCGAACGTGGCCGTGGCCACCACGGGCGCCAGGAAGGTCTTCAGCGGGAACCGGTCCCGCTGCAACGGGGAGATCCAGCCCGCCGCCGCGAACTCGGAGGTCCAGGCCACATCGATGTTCAGTACGTCGAACCGGTCGCTGCCGGAGCGCAGTTCGCTGATCATCTGGGCCCGGGTCTCGTCCGCCGAGTCGGGCAGTTCGAGCAGCGTCACCTTTTCCTTCGGGCGGCTGCGGTTCCAGTCACTGAGCAGCGGACCGAGATAGTCGGTCAGATCGCCCGCCGTCACCAGCGTCATGGGGCCGCGGCCCCTGGGGGCCGTCGCCGGCTGGGCGCTGAAGCCCGCATAGCCCGCGAGAAGCACGGCGACAACGAGGAGTCCCCTACCGGCGGCGTGCATCCACCGCATAGGTTCCTCCCAGTGCACCGATCCGGCCGCGACGCCGTCCCATGGGGCCTATGTATACCCGTTAGGCATGGGCGATACTAGATGTCCAGGCGGAGAAGGCGGGTGGCGCAAACCACAGCCCATATCCAAGCCAACAAGAAACTACGGACCGGGAGGGAGGGGAGCGCGTGCGGCTGCCGCTCCTGGCACTCCTCACCCGTGGCCCGGCGCACGGGTACGAGCTCAAGCAGGACCTTGAGAAGCTCCTGGGCGCCGCGTACCCTCAGCCCAACGTCGGCCAAATCTATGTCACCCTCGGCCGGCTGGAAAAGGCCGGTCTGATCGCCGGCGAGGACGTCGAGCAGTCGGGCAGACCCAACAAGCGTACGTACCGGCTCACCGAAGCGGGACACGAGGCCGTACGCGCCTGGTACGACGAGACCACGATCGAGCCGCGGGTCCGGGACGAGTTCTTCATGAAGGTCGCCCTTGCCCCCCAGTCCGGTCTCGCCGACCCGATCGCGCTGATCAACAAACAGCGGCGGCAGTACTTGAACACCATGCGTGATCTGTCGAAGCTGGCCGCGGCCGAGGACCGTGACAACAAGGTCTCCCAGCTGCTGATCGAAGGCGCCATGCTGCATCTGCAGGCAGACCTCGACTGGCTGGAACGCTGTCAGGAGGAGCTGGAATGAGCGACGACGACGCCGCTCCCGCCGAGCTGGGCGCAGCCGGTGCCGCACCCGTTCAGGGGGACCCGGTGCCGATCGTGCGCGCCGAGCGTCTGACCAAGACGCATCGCGGCGAAGGCGCGCCCGTGCACGCCGTACGCGGAGTGGATCTGACCGTTCAGCCCGGGGAGTTCGTTGCCGTCACCGGCCCCTCCGGCGCCGGCAAGTCCACGCTGCTGCATCTGATCGGCGGACTGCAGCGACCCGACAGCGGCAGTCTCTGGCTCGACGGCCGCCGGGTGGACGCATACCGCGAGGCCCGCTGGGCAGTGCTGCGCCGCCGGAGCATCGGCATCGTCTTCCAGTTCTTCAATCTGGTCTCCGACCTGACCGTCGCCGACAACGTCGAACTGCCGGCGCTGCTGGCCGGCGCCTCGCCCAAAGCAGCCCGGGAGAGCCGGGCCGAACTGCTCGCCGAACTCGGCCTCGAAGGCAGAGAGCGGTCCCTGCCCGGCGAGCTGTCCGGCGGCGAGCAGCAGCGCGTCGCCCTGGCCCGAGCACTGGTGAACCATCCCGCGCTGCTGCTGGCCGACGAACCGGCAGGCAGCCTGGACAGCAAGGGCACCCGGGAAGTGCTCCGGCTGCTCTCCCGTTTCCATCAGCGCGGCCAGACCATTCTGCTGGTCACGCATGACGCCCGGATGGCCAGCGCGGCCGACCGCGTCATCAGCTTCTTCGACGGGCGAATAGCCGACGATGCGGCTCTCGACGCGGGCCACCGGACCACCGGCCGCGGAGTCTCCGGCGTGCTCGAACTGAAGGAGTGACCGTGCGGGCCACTCTTCGCTGGGCGCACGCCGATCTGAAAGCACACCGCGGGCAGTCGGTCTTCGTCGTCCTGGCCAGCGCCGGCATCATCGCCTCGCTCCTCCTGGCGGTGGCTCTGTTCAGCTACGCCGCCAACCCCTGGCAGCGGATCTTCACCCAGTCCCACGGCGCGCATGTCTGGCTCCACACACAGGGCGCAGCCGACACGGACGCACTGTCCGATCTCGACGGTGTCACCGGTGTCTCGGGCCCGTACCGCACAGGTCGTGCCACCCTCGAGTCCCGAGGCGTCCGAGCGAGCGTGTCCCTGCGCGCGACGGGCAGCAGGCCGCCGGAGATCGCCCGGCCGCTCGTCACCGCCGGCCACTGGCTCGACGCACAGTCGGACGGTGTCGTACTGGAAAGCTCCGTCGCACGCGTGCTGTGGGCGGAGCCGGGAGACATCCTGACCGTCGCGGGAGCGGGCGGCGCGGCCCACACACTCCAGGTCGCCGGTGTCGCCGAGGCCGCGGAACCCCGCTACCGGCCGGGCGGCGACCCCGGTATCGGCTGGGTGCTGCCCGGCACGCTCGACCGCATCGCACCGCGGAGCACCGGGCAGAGCGTGGGGCTGCGTCTTGAGGATCCCGCCGACATCGACTTCACCGTCCAGCAGGCCGTCACCCGGCTCGGCGCCGACCGTGTCACCGAGGTGACCAAATGGCAGCAGGCACGGGCCGAGGCCGGAAGCGACGACCGGCTGCTCGGGCAGCTGTTCGCCGTATTCGGTCTGGGGTCACTGGTGGCCGCCGCGCTCGCCGCATCCGGAGCGATCAGCGCCCGTATCCGCGGACAGTTGAGGGACATCTCCATCCTCAAGGCGATCGGGTTCACGCCGGGTCAGGTGGTACGCGGCTTCCTCGCCCAGCACCTCGCCTTCGCGCTGCTCGGGGTCACCCTGGGCACGGCGGCCATCGCGCTCGTCGGATCCCGGATACCCGGCAGGATCGGGGAGGCGGCCGGGGTGTGGCAGGACCTGCCCGGGCACACCGCTTTGATGATCGGCGTGCCGAGCGGTGCGGTGCTGCTGATCGCGACCGCCACCGGTCTCGCCGCCTGGCGGGCCGGCCGGGTGCCGCCGGTGCCCGTCGCCCGGGCGGCTCTTCCGGCGGCCGCACCGATGACCGGTCTCGGCCGCCGGGCACTCGGCATGCGGGTGCCGCCCGCGCTGGTGCTCGGATGGCGGGCCGCGTTCCCCCGGCGGCCGCGCACGGCGATCACCGTGGCCCGGCTCGCACTCCCGCTGCTCATGATCACGGTTGCGCTCGTGGCCTGGTCCACTCTGGACATGTTCCGCAGCCGCCCCGCGGACATGGGAGTGCCCGCGGCGCTGACCGTTCGGGCCGAGCAGCCCTGGGGCCTGACCGGCCGGGAGCTGAGCCGGGCGCTCACCACTCCCCCGGATGTCGCCGCGGTCCACCCCGGCGTGGAGGTCGCGGCCCTGATGCCGGGACAGACCGGCACCATCACCCTGCGCGGGCTCGGCACCGCCCGCGCCCCCTATCCCTTCACCGTCGCCGAGGGGCGATCGGCCACCGGTCTCGACGAGGCGGTCGCGGGCCAGGGGCTGCTCGACCTTTTGGACGTGCGGGTGGGTGACTGGGTCAGGATGACCGTGGAAGGGCGGCCGCAGATCCTGCACATCGTCGGGCGCAGCATCGAACCGGAAACCGGCGGCCGGGTGATCTCGACGACACTCGACACACTCCGGGAACGCGATCCCTCACTGCGGCCGGACTTCTACCATCTCGTCCTGCGACCGGGCGCGGATCCCCGGGCGGTGAGCAGCGCTCTCGCCGAGGCGGCCGGAGGCACCCTCGAGATCCGCGAGACGCCCAACCCGGCGGACCAGCTGGAACCGGCGCGGGCCGTGATCGCGGCCCTCATCGGGGTGCTTGCCCTGATCGGGCTCACCGAGCTGCTGACGCTCATCGGAACCAGTGTCCGCGACCGTGGCCGTGATCTGCTCGCGCTCAAGGCCATTGGTCTGACGCCTCGCCAGATCAGCGCGACGATCGTAACGGCCGCCGGGTTCACGGCACTGCTGGCCGCCGCGCTCGGCACTGGTCTTGGGGTGCTGTCCGGCAGCTGGCTGGTGGACACCCAGGGACGCTCCAGCGGGATGGGCGCGGGCATCGCCCATGCCCCGCCCGCGCTGTTGCTGGCTTCGGTGGCGGCGGGCGCGGTGCTGGGCGCGGTGGTGGCCGCGGCGGTCCCGGCGACCCGGACGGCGCGCCGCCGTCTGGCGGATTCCCTGGCCGAGACACTCTGACGGACTGCCGCGGTCTACTTGCCGCGGTTTACGGTGTCGCGCGGTCTACGGTGCCGCGTCGGGCCAGCCGTACGCGGAGATCGTGCGCTCACCCATCGGTCCGGCACCCACCGCCTCCAGGTCCCGGTCCGCCACCCGCATCAGCTGCCCCGCGAGGTCCCGCATGGCACGGCCGGCCGCGAGTTCGTCGCCGATCGCGGGGATGTCCACGTCCTGGGGGTTGCAGTGGGCGGTTCCGTGACCGGTCAGCGTCGCGGTGCCGGTCGCCAGCACCGCCGTGGCCTTCGTGGTGCCCTCTTCCTCGACCAGGGACAGGCCGACCTTCCACTCCAGCGTCCGTGTCATGGCCTACCTCCTCGCCCGCGCCGACCGCGGTGGGCCGGCGCGCTGCCGTCCTGCCGTCCTGTCTCCAGGATCCACCCGCCCCCGCCCGGCCGCGAGACTCGCCACGGCCAAGCCCCTGGACCGTGCCGTACTCACCGGCTTCGCCGAACTCGTACAGGCAGCCGGTTCTACCGGCGGCAGCCTGACCGTGTCGCCGAGCTGCTGAGCGGGGCGCGCTCGCCCGCAGCTGCTGAGCCGGGCCGGGCTGGACGTGCGAGCCCGGCTGCAGCGCGAGCCTGACGACGAGGGCGACTTTGCGGAGAAGACGCCGCAGGGCTTCCTGCTGGCCCGCAAACCGGCGGCCGCCGGGCGGTAGACAGCCCCAACTCCCGTTTGGTCCAGACCTATTGACGATAGGTCTGGACCAACTTACCGTCAGGTCGAGGGCCGGGCACGGCGAGGAGGGAGCACAGCATGATCGGTCGGAGGTTACGTGTGCTGGGCGTCGGCCTGGCGGTGGCGTGCGTCGTGCAGTTGCTGGCCGCCGCGGCCCCGACTGCACCGCGGGCCGACACCTGCGCGGTGAAGTCGAAGCCCTCGGGCAAGGTGCTCCAGGGGTACTGGGAGAACTGGGACGGCGCCGCCAACGGCGTTCACCCGCCCTTCGGATGGACCCCGATCACCGACAGCCGCATCCGTGATCACGGCTACAACGTGGTCAATGCGGCGTTCCCGGTCATCCGCTCGGACGGCACCGTCTTGTGGGAGAACGGAATGGACGCGACGGTGAAGGTCGCGACCCCGGCCGAGATGTGCCAGGCCAAGGCCGCCGGTCTCACCATCCTGCTGTCCATCGGAGGTGCGGCGGCCGGGATCGACCTCAGCTCCCGCACCGTCGCGGACCGGTTCATCCAGACGGTCGTGCCGATCCTCAAGGCGTACAACTTCGACGGCATCGACATCGACATCGAGACGGGCCTCGTGGGCAGCGGCAACATCAACCAGCTGTCGACCTCACAGGCCAACCTCGTGCACATCATCGACGGCGTGCTCGCCCAGATGCCCTCGAACTTCGGCCTGACGATGGCGCCCGAGACCGCCTACGTCACCGGAGGCAGCGTGGCCTACGGCTCGATCTGGGGCGCGTACCTGCCCATTGTGAAGAAGTACGCGGACAACGGCCGGCTCTGGTGGCTGAACATGCAGTACTACAACGGCAGCATGTACGGATGCTCCGGCGACTCGTACTCCGCCGGCACCGTCCAGGGGTTCACCGCGCAGACGGACTGCCTGAACAAGGGACTTGTCGTCCAGGGCACCACGATCAAGGTCCCCTACGCCAAGCAGGTTCCGGGACTGCCCGCACAACCGGGCGCCGGAGGCGGCTATATGTCGCCAAGTCTGGTGTCGCAGGCGTGGAACCACTACAGCAACGGCTTGAAGGGCCTGATGACCTGGTCGATCAACTGGGACGGGTCGAAGGGCTGGACGTTCGGGAACAACGTCAAGGCCCTGCAAGGCCGCTGAGGCCGACGGCTGACGAGCCCCCGGCCCCGTGCGGCCGCATGATTACGCCTGGCCGGCCGGCTCCGTCCGGGAAGGCGCCGTGATGTGGTACGCCTTGCGCAGTGTCTCGTGCACGGTCCATGTGGTCCGGTCACCCTCGCGCAGCACACACGCGTCGCCGGGACCGACGTCGAAGGTGGGGCCGTCCTCGACGGCGATGGTGGCCCGGCCGCTGACGACGACGAACAGTTCGTTCGCCTCGGTGTCGGTCACCACTCCGGGGGTGATCTGCCAGATCCCCCGGATCTGAGTGCCGTCCTGCGACTCCCAGAGCACCAGTCCCGACACCTCGGGGGTGCCCTGCACGATCTGCGCCGGGTCGAGAGGATCCGGCTCCAGATCTGCGTCGGGGATGTGTACGGCGAAGCTGGTGAACGTGGTCATGACGGTGACGCTAGATCATGCCGGGTGCCGGGGCCCAGGGACACACTGCCGCCCTCCCGGCCCGGCCGCACGACAATGTGACCGGAGGCGCATCACAACGGGTTCGGCGCGAACACCCAGGCCTGGTACGGCGGGCGGGATCACTCGACGGGCCAGTTATGTACCGGCGCGTTGAGGTGCATGTAGTCGGTGTACTGCCGTGTCATCAGCCGCAGCGCTTCATGGTGCCCGACATGGGTGGTGTCGTAGATGCGGTGGAACATCTCCTTCTGCCACACCGCGCCGTTGCGACCGGTGACACACCGCTGTTCGATGATCCCCAGCAGCGGCTCCCGCCAGGCCGCGTCCATGCCCGAGAGCTCCAGCCCCTTGTGCGCCAGCGGCAACAGACGCCTCAGGACCAGTTCGGACGCCGGCACCTCGCCCATCCCGGGCCAGTACAGACGCGCGTCGATCCCGTATTGCGCCGCAGTGTGCAGGTTGTCCGCCGCGGCCGAGAACGACATCCGTGACCAGACCGGCCGTTCCTCGTCGACCAGCGCGCGGGTCAGTCCGTAGTAGAAGGCACCGTTGGCGAGGACATCGGCGACTGTGGGGCCGGCCGGGAGCACCCGGTTCTCGATCCGCAGATGAGGTTTGTCGTGGGCAACGGCGTAGATCGGGCGGTTCCAGCGGTAGATCGTGCCGTTGTGCAGCGTGAGCTCGGCCAGCTCAGGGGTGTCGCCGCCGTCCAGCGTCTGTTTCGGGTCCTGCTCGTCGCACAGGGGCAGCAGCGCGGGGAAGTAGCGCACATTCTCCTCGAAGAGATCGAAGACGCTGGTGATCCACCGCTCTCCGAACCACACCCGGGGTCGCACCCCCTGCACCTTGATCTCTTCCGAGCGGGTGTCGGTGGCCTGTTCGAAGAGCGGGATACGTGTCTCGTGCCAGAGCTCCTTGCCGAACAGGAACGGCGAGTTCGCCGCCAGGGCCACCTGGACCCCGGCGATCGCCTGCGCCGCGTTCCAGTAGGCCGCGAACTCGCCCGGCGAGACCTGCAGGTGAAACTGGGTACTGGTGCAGGCCGCCTCGGGGGTGATGGTGTCCGCGTACGTCCGCAGCCGGTCCTCTCCGTCCAGGGCGATCCGCAGATCCTCGCCCCGGGCCGCGAACACCTGCTCGTTCAGCAGCCGGTACCGCGGATTCTCGGACAGCGCCGCCTCTCCCACATCCTCCTGCCGCAGGGTCGGCAGGATTCCCACCATGATCAGATACGCGCCGACGGCCGCGGCCCGCTCCTCTGCGTGATTGAGCGCGTCCCGGATCTCCTTCTCCCACGCATCGGGACCGCCGGCCGTCAGGCGCCGCGGCGGAATGTTGATCTCCAGGTTGAACCGGCCCAGCTCACTCGACCAGGCGGGGTCCGCCATCGCCTCGAGCACCTCGGTGCTGCGCATCGTCGGCTCGCCGCGCTCGTCCACCAGATTCAGCTCGATCTCCAGCCCGACCTGGGGCCGCTCGAACTCGAACCGTGACTCACGCAGCATCTGCGCGAACGCATCGAGGCAGTCCTGCATCTTGATCCGGTACCGGCGGCGGTCGTCTCGTGTGAAAACCAGCGCCGGGACATCTCGGCCCATCGGCCCTCCCGAGTCCCCTCGGCAGACACCCTCTCCAAAGCGTCCCACTACCTGGCCGACCGGACCAGTGAAGGCGCCGCCGACGCCGCTCTCACCCGCCCGGCGACGTCCACCGCACGCACCGCCTTGATCACTAAGAGTGCCGCTCATCACCTGCGGCATCGGTGACAGTACGTAGCTCAGGAGGGGCAAGGCTCCTGGAAGGCCAGACCACTGCGCTCACCGCTTCCGAGCCGCCGGCTCGGGTCGGCACGGGCCGATCGAGTGTTTTGCCGACCGGACCGGTGCCCTTCCGTACCCTTTCCGGGTACAGCGCCGCACATGACCGGAATCGAGCTCACAAGCGCGGCGTTCAGCAACCACGAGGCGATCCCCCGCCGCCACAGCGGGGAAGGGGACGATGTCTCGCCTCCCTTGACCTGGTCCGGGGTGCCGGAGGGGACACAGGAGCTGGTTCTGCTCTGCGAGGACCCCGACGCCCCGAGTGGGACGTTCCTGCACTGGCTGGTCACCGGTATCGCCCCGGAAAGTTCCGGTGTGGAGGGGGGCGGGAGGCCTCCCGGCGGCCGCGAGTGGCCCAACGACTTCGGGCGGGTGGGCTGGGGCGGGCCGATGCCTCCACCGGGTCACGGGGCGCACCGCTACTTCTTCCGGCTGTTCGCCGTGTCCGAGCCGCTGCCCCTCCGTGGCCGCGTGTCGTCCGACTCGGTGCATCAGGCCCTGGAGGGGCGGACGTTGGCCGAGGGCGCACTGGTGGGCACGTATCAGCGCTGAGCCGTGCGCGCAGTCGGGCTCCGGGCAGTTGGTCGCCCGGTCCGGCAGTCACCGTATCCGCGCGTCTTTGCGCACCAAGCGTCCGGCGCCCGGCGTCCGGCGGGCCGGCGGGCCGGCGTCCGGCGTCCGGCGTCCGGACGGCGGTCGAAACGTGACGTTTCATACCGTGCGGACGCCGGGAGGACTTCCGGCGAAAGTGCCCTCAGGAATCGAGAACGAGCAGCTGGGCGTGGTCCTGGTCCCAGCCGATGCACACCTCCGCCTCGAGTTCGGCTGCGGTGCGCGAGCTCGGGGACATCTCCCGCAACAGCAGCTCCTGCTCCCCCACCCGCAGGCGGTGGCGGATGGTGGCGCCGAGGTTGGTGGAGGACACCACATTGCCCTTTGCGCTGTTCTCCGATCGTTCGGCGGGAATGAACGCCAGATGCTCCGGGCGGATGGACACCGCGTACCGGTCGCCCGTGGCCCCCCGGTCCCGTACTCGGCAGGTCCCGAGCCGGCCGAGGTCGACGACGGCCGTGTCGCCGGAGCGTTCCACGATGGTGCACGGCAGGAGATTGGTGTCGCCGAGGAAGTTGGCCACCCAGTCGGTCGCGGGATGGGCGTACACGTCCTCGGGAGCGCCCTGCTGCACGATCCTGCCGTCGCGCATCACGACGATTCTGTCCGACATGGACATGGCTTCGTCCTGGTCGTGGGTGACGAACAGGACGGAGATCCCGAGCGACCGCTGGATGGTCTTGATCTCCTCCTGCATCTGCTCGCGCAGCCGCTTGTCCAGCGCCGCCATCGGCTCGTCCAGGAGCAGTGCCGACGGATTGAAGACCAGGGCGCGGGCCAGCGCGACCCGCTGCTGCTGTCCCCCGGACAGCTGGCGCGGGCGGCGGTCGCCCAGCTTGGCCAGACCCACGCGTTCGAGGGCCTCCTCGGCCCGTCGGCGCCGCTCCGCCGGCCGGACCTTGCGCATGCGCAGGGCGAACTCGACGTTCTCCCGGGCGCTCATGTGCGGGAACAGGGCGTAACTCTGGAACACCACACCGAGGTTGCGGTCCTTCGGCGGCAGCTTGTCGACCGGTTCGCCGTTGATCAGCACCGTGCCGGAGGTGAGTTCCTCGAAGCCGGCGACCATCATCATGGTGGTGGTCTTGCCGGAACCGCTGGGGCCGAGCAGGGTGACGAACTCGCCGGGCTGCACGGTCAGATCGAGATCGTCGACCGCGGCGACGTCGCCGTAGGTCTTACGCACGCTGCGCAGTTCGATGGAACCCTGTTGCTGATTCCCCACCACCGGCGAGGCAGCGGTCGGGAGCGTGGCGGATGTTGTCATGGAGCTCACCCTGTCTGGTCGGCGGCCACCGTCGTCAACGGCAGCATCCGGGCGATGGAACGGCGGCGGATCATGAAGAGGACCTGCACAAGCAGTCCGAGCGTGGCGACGGTGACCAACATGGCCGAGGAGACAGCGATCTTCGGCGTCAGGTTGTACTGGATGTCGGTGAACATCTTCACCGGCAGCGTCGTCGCGCTCGGCGACTGCAGGAACAGGGCGATCACCGTCTCGTCGATGGAGACGGAGAAGGCGAAAAGCGCGCCTGCGATGAGACCGGGCCGGATGACCGGGAGGTACACGAACCGTGCAACGGACGGTGTGCCGGCTCCCAGACTCTGCGCGGAGCGCACCAGGGCCGGATTCAGTCCGGAGAGGCTGGCGCGGACCGTGAGGAACGCGTACGGGGTGGCGATCACGGCGTGGGCGAGGCCGATCGGAACAATCGTGCCGACCAGTCCTACGGAGTTGAAGAACTGGTAGAACGCCAGCGCCAGCACCACGGCGGGCACGATCATCGGGGCGAGGATCACCCCGGTCACCGCTGACTGGCCGCGGAACGAGCGTCCGTGCAGCGCCACTGCCGCGCTGCCGCCCAGCAGCACCGCGAGCACCACGGCGATGGCCGAGGCCTGCAGACTCGCCGCGACCGCCGACATCCAGGCCGTGTCGCCGAAGAACCCGGTGACCGCGTCGGTGGAGAACCGATCCGGCGGGAAGGTGATGTACCGGCTGTGGTTGAACGCCATCGGCACCACGATCGCGGTGGGTACGACGAGGAACACAAAGACCGGTACGGCGGCGAGCAGCGCCGGGGAGATCCGGGAACTAGCCGACTGCATGGGCACCTCCCGCGCGCAGGATCCGCTGGTAGACCGCGACGAGCACGCTCACGATGGCGGTCAGCACGAGCGCGAGCGCGGATGCGCCGGCGAAGTCCGTCAACTCCATCGCATAGAAGTCGATCTGATTGGCAATCATCTGGTCTCCCGGTCCACCGAGCACGACCGGTGTGATGAAGAAGCCGGTGCTGATGATGAACACCAGCAGCCCCGCGGCCGAAACGCCCGGCACGGTGAGCGGCAGGATGACCCGGCGGAAGACCGACAGCTCGCCCGCGCCCAGCGAACGCGCGGCCAGCTCCAGCCGGTTGTCGATCGCGGCCAGTGCGGCGAAGATCGGGAACACGGCATAGGGCAGGAGGTAGTGCACCATCCCCACCACGACCGCGAACCGGTTGTGCAGCAGCGTCAGCGGATGGTCGGTGAGCCCGAGCCCCTGCAGGGCGCCGTTCACCAGACCGTTGTCCTGCAGGAGGACCGCCCAGGCGAAGTTCTTCACCAGGACTCCGGTCCAGAAGGGCAGCAGCACCAGGGCGAACAGGACGACCCGGGTGAGCGCGCCGCTGCGCCAGATCGCCCAGGCCAGCAGATAGCCGATCACGACGGTCGCGAGCGTGGAGACGGCGCTGATCTCAAATGTGTTGATCAACGACCTGATGACCAGCGGGTCTTCGAGCACCCGCTGGTAGGCATTGTTCTGCAGGCTGGAGGACACGAGCGTCCCCAGCGGGGTCAGAAACAGGACGGCGTCGAAAGCGGCGATCGGCGCGAGGAGCAGCAACCACGTCCCGCGGACGCGAAAGACGCGTCCGCGGGACGTGGCGCAGGCCTGCACAGGCGCTGCGGCAGCGAGAGGCATTGTCAGCTGCCCGCCTGCCACAGCTTGAACTTCTGCTCCGTCGCCTTGAGGTTCTCCGCCCACCACGCGTCGTCGCGCACCAGAAGGCTGTCCGCCAGCTTCGGGCTGGTGGGAAGAGTGTCGGCAACAGCTGCGGGCAGCTTCGCGAGAGCGGGGGTGTTGGCCAGCGTCAGATTCGTCGTCTGGTCGAAGTCCGCCCCGGCGTCCGCGTCATTGCTCATGAAGTTCATCAGCCGGAACGCAGCCTCCTTGTTCCTCGCACCCTTGGGAACGACGAAGTAGTCGCCCGCGAGGACAGCGTTGGAGGAGGAGAAGTTCAGCCGGGCTCCGTCCTTGCGGGCGGCGCTGATCCGGTTGTTGAAGCTGGTCGACAGCGTGACCTCGCCCGAGGTCAGCTGCTGGACCGGCTCCTGGTTGGCCGTGTGGTAGATCAGCTTGTCGCGTCCGGGGTGCTGCGCAAGGTAGCTGAGCGCCGCGTCCACATCCAGCGGATAGATCTTGTCGAACGGGACACCCGCGGCCAGCCGCGCCGCCTCCAGCACCGAGCTGTCCGAGAGCTGTCCGTACACCGAGCGCTTGGTGGGGTATCTGCCCTGGTCGAAGAACTGGGCCCAGTTCTTCGGTGCCTGTGCGTCGGGGATGTGCTTCTGGTCCCAGGCCATCACGAACAGGAAGCTCAGGTACTTGATGCCGTACTCCGCCTTCGCGTACGAAGGCAGCCCCTTGTCGCTGATGATGTCGTAGTCGAACTTCTCGAGCAGGCCTTCCTTGACGGCCTGGACGTACTCGGGAGCCGTCAGCTCCACCAGGTCCCACTGCACGTCGCCGGACTGCACCTGCGTCTTGAGCGCCGCCAGGCTGGTGTTGGCGAGCAGCGTCGAGCGGATGCCCGTCTTCTTCTCGAACGGCTTCAGGATGGTCTTCGTCAACTGGTCGTTGTAGGAGCCGCCGTACGAGGTGACCGTCACGGTCTTGTTCGGCGGCGCGGTGTTGGAGGACTTGGTGCTGCAGGAGGTGAGCAGGCTTCCCGCGAACGGGGCCGCCAGCGCAGCACCCGCTCCTGTCCTCAAAATCGACCGCCGGCTGATGGGTGTCCTTGGCTGCGTCATTTCGGCACGGCCTCTCTGGGAATTTCCACGCATGCGGAATACGCATGCGGAAGTCGGGCGTTGACAACTTCAGGCTGAGCAAAGGGGAGATCTACGCCGTCATTGGCGGAGTGGGGAGAGTGGCCGCACTGCTGGGGCCGTCGACGAATCGCCGAGGCTTTGCGGGTTCCGCTTGTGCCTTGGCGCGTCGCGAACCTTTGGATCTCGAACGATCCATGGTTCGTCGCGGTGGCTGCGTCACACCGCCGACCGCGTGCCGCAAACCATAGGGTTCGGCCCTCCGGCCGTCAACGATTGTTTTTCCGGCAATGCCTGCGCCAGTCGTCGGCCGCCCCCAGCAACCTGTCCCTGAGGCGGAGTTGGCCCTGCGGCCACCCGGCGCTAACCCTGATGGCGGCAACAAGCCATGCGCGGTGCCGAGCGACCGCGGACGGATCAGCGGGCCCGCCAGCGGACAGGGCGACCAGGGCGGAACAGGTGCCCTTTTCTAATAGTTCGCCCCGGTACTGGACCTTTTCAATATGTGCATGACATCCCTTGAGTGGCCGGCCAGTGGATGAAACGTACACTTCCAGCCCGCTGCTGCCCGGCCTAGGTTTCGTACCGCGAGACGGCAATCGACCGTTCGCGGCCCCGGGCGACCCCCGCACAGGCCGTACGGCACCGCCCCCGCACGCTCCCCCGCACCAAGCTGGGTTCCGACGTCACACGGACCCGGTTCCCCCTTATTGCGCACCCTGGAATCCGCTACGCGTTCGCCGCAATGTCGCGACGACGCCCCCAAATCAACCGACGGTGCCTGCAAAGGATTCGACGTGGCCGACCGCGCACCAAAGCGCTGCTTCCTTCATTCGCGTCAAGAAATTGCGTTAACCCTGACAACCCTGGAATCCGCGGGTCACTGCGCGACGGTCTCCTGACGCCTGCCGGCACCCTCGTATTCGGCGTCGGCGAGCGGCCGGGATTCTCGCCGTATTGCCGGGCGGCGAGACTGCACCACACGAAACCGGCCGGTGATGAAAGAGGGGTCGGCGAGGGCGCTGTGGGCGCCCGGGGAAACCTCCGTACCGCAGAAGTCGCCGTAGACCGCCGACTGGTCCATGAAGACGCTCGCGGCGAGGTTTTCCGACAGATGCACCCCGGCGTCCAGGGCCGCGATCTCGACGGCCCCCAGCACCAGCGGGTCCGTCGAATGGACCGTGGCGTACTGGCCGCCGTGTCTGCGCGCGGTGCGGCGGAAGATGTCCAGGCTGTGCGAGGTCGATTCGGTGGCGATCACGAAGGAGACAGGCCCGGCCCATTCGCGCGCGTACACCTGCTCGTCGTGTGACTCCAGTCGGACGATCAGCGGAGTGCGGATGTCCGCTGCCGGATGGTCGGGGTGTGCGACCGGCTCTGAGGCATGCACCACCATCCCGCATCCGGCCGCGTGCGCGAGCGAGGTGCGGATGCGGTCGCTGCCGATCGCGCCGAGAATCCCCGCCGCGCGTCGCGGTTCCGTAAGGAGCCGCTTCACGGCGCGGCTCAGGTCGACGCTGAACCGCCCTATGGACTTGTGGCCTTCGTCGGTGCGGATCCCGGCGGAAGGCACCAGGATGTTCTGCGGGGATGTGCAACTCTGGCCGCTGCACAGCGAAAGCGACAGCGCGAGCTCTCGCAGCATCCTGCGGTAGCCGTCGGTGGAGTCCACCAGCACCGTGCCGGCTCCTGTCGATGTGGCGAACACCGTGGCCTGACGGGCGTTGCGTCCCAGCCAGTCGCCGAAGCGGACCGAGCCGGTGAAGTCGATGACGCGGACCTCGGGGTCGGTCGCGAGCCGGGACGCCAGTTGCTCGCCGGGCTTCTCCGCGGCCAGCGTTACCACGTTGGGATCGTGCCCCGCCTTCTTCAGCACGTCCCGCGCGACTTGTACGGTCAGGGCGAGCGGCAGCACGGCGCGTGGATGGGGCTTGACGATCACCGGGTTCCCGGTCACCAGGCTTGCGAAGAGGCCCGGATAGCCGTTCCAGGTGGGGAAGTCCGGGCAGCCGATGAGCAGTGAGACCCCGCGCGGTACGACAGTGCAGGTGCCGTCCGTGGTCGGTGGGACGTCCATCTGCAGTGGGCCACCCCTCTCGGCGAGCCGTGCCCCGTACCCGGCGGCCGGGGTGCGCAGCGACGCTGCCAGCGCGTGGGCCACGGCCTCCAGCCCCCGGTCCTGCGCATGCGGACCGCCCGCCCGGTGAGCCGTGGCGTAGGCCTGCCCAGTGGTGTGGTGCAGCGCGTGCGCGATCTCATGGCTGCGGTCATGGAGCAGACAGAGCATTTCCACCGCGAGCTCCGCGCGTCGCCGCGGTCCCGCCGCACGCCAGCCCGCCATGGCCCGCACCGCCGCCCGCACCAACTCACCTGGTTCGGAACGGAGATAGCGCACGCCCAGGCCGATGCCGTACGGAGACGACTCGGTCCCCACCCGATCCCGGGCACCGGGCTGCCCCAGGCCGAAGTCCTGCCCGAGCATCGACCGGAATACCGCTCCCGCACTGTGCGCCGCGCCTCTGCGACGGTCGACAGCTCCGGCCGGCCCCTCAGTGAACGGCGTGAAACTCGCACCGCTCACCGCAGCCTGTACCGCCTGCTCCAGCAGGCTGCGTTCTTCGAAGGAGCCGGCACGCATCAGAGGTCAGCCTTTCCGGTGATCCGCATGCCCCGCCGCCGCGCGGGACGACCGCTCGCGCCAGCGCACGTACTCCTGTTCCGCGTCGCCCGTGTACGACCACGGGACCCGGGTGGCTCGCCCCTTGAGCAGGTCGAAGACCGTCGCCGCCTCGACGAGAAGTCCGGCCTGCGCGAGACCGTGGGCAAGGTGGTTCAGATCGGCGACGTCCTGCGCGGCCTCGCGGGGAGACCGGACCGCTATCCAGCGCTCCATGGTTTCCACGAGGTCCCAGCGCTCCCCGGCCCAGTAACCGACCATCGTGTGCGGCTGGGCCCGTTCCGTCTCGGTGCGATGACGGAACTCCTCCGCGCGAGCGACCTGCGGCATGACCAGCAACGGGGAGCCGGCCGGAGCGTAGACCGCGCAGTCACGGGCGAAGGCGTAGGCCTGGCCGTGCGAGCCGTGCCAGCGCGCCGACATGTAGCGCAGCGCCTGATGGTGCGCCTCACGGTGGTAGGGATCCCGGGCCAGGAGTTCCGGCCACCACCGGTTCATGGAGTGGGTCCCGCTCTCGTACAGCCGGCCCAGCGTGATCAGCGACACCCAGGGATGAGGGTCCTCGGGGAATGCCTCGGAGGCGTTCAGACAGGTGTGGGCCGTGCGGTCCAGACTTGCTGCACCCGGCATGGTTCCCGTACGGGCGGCTGCGAAGTGCCGCATCACCTCGGTGTCCGCGCGGAGCACGAGGGCGTCCGCGCTGCTCGGCTGGGCGGTCTGCCAGGCCTCCACGATCCGCTTGTCGGCGGCAGTGTGGGCAAGCAGCCGGATGCGGTGGCTGCGCCGGTCCCAGTCCTTGTGGGGGCCGGTGGCCAGCAGGTCGTGTGCGCCTTCCCAGCGGCCCATGACCATGTCCTCGCACGCATCGGACAACGCCTTGTCGCCGAAGGTCTGGTCGTAGAGAGGTGCCGCGGAGCGTCGTCGGGTCCAGGCCGGGGCCATGGCAGGCGTCCTTTGATCAGAAGGCGGAACTGGAAGTCAGAAGTCCGTGAGGAGTTCGTCGCGGCTCCTGGCGAGGTTGACGACGTGCGTCTCGTCCATGTCCGCGCCCCCGTAGGAGTCGTCCATGGCACGCGCCCGGTCGGCGTCGAGACGCCCGGGCTCGAAGTACGGCCGCTGGCGAAGCCACGCGGCGAGCATCGGCAGAAGTCCCAGGGCGAGCGTGCCGAACCCGATGGTCAGCGCCGCCGGGCTCAGGGCGGCTACGGACTCGATCATGATCCACAGCATGAACAGCGCGCCGACCAATGGCCAGAGGCCCATGAAGAGGAAGTTGGACACGGAGGTGCGCAGCAGTTTGCGGTGGACGACGACGGCGCCCAGCCCGGCGAGGCTGTAGTAGAAGGTGACCTGCAGGCCCACGCCGCTGACCGCGTCCGACAGCAGCGACTCACCGGGCTCCAGCCGAGCGGCCTCGACGATGGCGAGCGTGCCGGCGGCCACCGCGATGACGGCTGTGGCCACCCACGGCGTATGCCGCTTGGTGTGAATACGGCCGAAGACGGGGAGGAACGTCCGGTCCCGGCCCATGGCGAACAGGGTCCGGCTGGCCTGGATCAGGGCGGTCTCCAGCATGGCGACCGTGGACAGCAGCAGCGCGAGAACGAGCAGCGTGCCGCCCACACCCGGCCAGACCTGCTGGCCGAGCGCGATCAGAATGCCGTCCGGGGTGCTCGACACGGCGGCCGGCGTCATGAGGACATTGACCGCGACGGCGATCAGGGCGAACAGCAGGAACGCCAGCACCACACCGATGACTCCGCCGAAGCCCGAACCACGCGAGCCACGTCGGGTCTCCTCACCCAGATTGCTGGTCACGTCCCAGCCCCAGTACGCGAACGTGGCGATCAGCGCGCCCGTCACGAAGGCGTCCTGCCCCTCGAAATGGCTGAAGCCGAACCAGGACAGGGAGAACTCCGTTCCGCTCCCGTCGGACAGCAGCGCGGACACCGCGAAACCGATCAGCAGCACCAGCTGCACGGCCGTGATGACGGTCAGCGCGCGGGCACCGATGCGGGCTCCGTACCCCACCACCCCGGCCATCAGCAGGAACCAGCCCGAACCCACGACCGCGGCCAGGACCGGATCACCGACCAGGCTCGGCGCGACGAGTGACAACGTCGCATTGCCGGCGGGCACGGTGCTGGACGCCATGAAGACGGTGCAGGCGACCACCAGCGACCAGCCGCACAGGAACCCCAGGAAGGGGTGCAGCGATCGGGCCACCCAGCTGTACGCGGCTCCCGCGTTGGGGTCCACACGCCCGAGCTGGCGGTAGGCCAGGGCGATACCGATCACCGGTATCGCGCAGTAGAGCAGAGCGGCGGGGCTCGCCACACCCACGGCGGCGATCAGCGCGGGAATCGTTCCGGCGACCGTGTACGCCGGACCGCATCCCGCGACAGCCATGACCACCGTGTCGTACGTGCTGAGGGCATCCGCCCGCAGGCCTCCTCCGGTGCCGGATCTCATGCTCAACGGACGTGCCTTTCGGAGAGGAGGCGCAACGGCAGGGGCGTACCTCAGCCGGCTGTGTGACGAGGCGGAGTCCTGGGCCGTTCTCACGTGGGACAGCGGCCCGCCCGGGGGCTGACGAACGGCTCAGGGTGATGGGTTTTCAGCGATCCACGGGCGAGATGACAGCCAAATATGCGGCTGATCAGCGCGGACCCGACAGATCCTGCCGAAATGAATGTCGATTTGCAAGAGTTCGAGCAGAGGAATATCGACATTCATGCCGGACCGTCGGCCCGAGCCGAGGCGGACCACCTGAGCCGGGGCGAAGGCGTTTCGGGGGACGTCCCCAGCGGGTCGGCGCGGCCTGCGTTGATCAGACCATGGCCTCGTGGACAAAGCACCAGCGCCAGTCTTCGCCCGGCTCGAAGGACTGCACGATGGGGTGAGCTACGTCGCCTGCGTGCCGGCGGGCGTGCTTCATCGGCGAAGAGTCGCAGCAGCCCACGTGCCCACAGGTCAGGCACAGCCTGAGGTGCAGCCACGGAGAGCCGAGGCGCAGGCACTCCTCGCAGCCCTGGGGGGTTCTCGGCGTCACCGGGCGCACGAGCGAGAGATGCGGATCCGCCTGCGTCATGGCGGGCCTCCTTCCTCGGCCCGCTCCCAGACTACGACGCCGCACACCGGTCGGAGCCGGCCGAGACCCTCATGTCCGCGCGCTCCACCGGGGGGCGTGCGGAGCCGGGCGTGGGTCGGGCGCCGGGCGATCAGCCCGTCCAGGTCCAGTCGGCGACCTCCGGCAGATCGGTGCCGTGCTCCCGGATCCAGGCGTGGTGGCGGGTGCGCACGTCGGCCATTTCCTGTCGCAGCGCGGCAGCGCGCACCCCCAGGCCCGGGACGCGGTCGATGACGTCCATGACGAGTCGGTACCGGTCTAGATCGTTGCGTACGACCATGTCGAACGGCGTGGTGGTGGTGCCCATTTCCTTGTAGCCACGCACATGGAGGTGCGGGTGACCGGTCCGGCGGTAGGCCAGGCGGTGGATCAGCCAGGGGTAGCCGTGGTAGGCGAAGATCACCGGCTTGTCGGGGGTGAACAGCGCGTCGTACTCGAAGTCCGGCATGCCGTGCGGGTGTTCTTCCTGGGGCATGAGCCTGGCGATGTCGACGACATTGACGACCCGCACGGTCAGCTGCGGCAGATGAGTGCGCAGCAGGCCGGCCGCGGCCAGAATTTCCTGGGTGGGGACATCTCCCGCACAGGCCAGCACCACCTCGGGTTCCCGGCCGCCGTTCTCGGTGCCGGCCCATTCCCACACTCCCGCGCCGCGGGCGCAGTGGGTTCGGGCCTCCTCCAGGGTGAGCCAGTCGAAAGTGGGCTGCTTCCCGGCGACGATCACATTGACGTAGTCACGGCTGCGCAACGCGTGGTCCGCCACCGACAGCAGGGTGTTCGCGTCCGGCGGCAGATAGACCCGCACCACTTCGGGGCTCTTGTTCAGGACGTGGTCGACGAAGCCCGGGTCCTGATGCGAGAAGCCGTTGTGGTCCTGTCGCCACACGTGCGAGGTGAGCAGGTAGTTGAGGGAGGCCACGGGCGCACGCCAGGACAGGGACCGCGAGGTCTTGAGCCACTTGATGTGCTGGTTGACCATCGAGTCGACGATATGAACGAACGCCTCGTAGCAGGAGAACAGCCCGTGGCGGCCGGTCAGGAGATAGCCCTCGAGCCAGCCCTGGCACAGATGCTCCGAAAGGATCTCCATCACCCGGCCGTCGTGCTCGAGATGCTCGTCGGTGGCCAGGGTCTGCGCCTGCCACGCCTTGCCGGTGACGTCGAAGAGTGCCTGGAGCCGGTTGGAGGCGGTCTCGTCCGGGCCGACGACGCGGAAGTCCCTGCGCTCGGCGGAGTCCGCCATGAGCTGCGCGAGGAGACCGCCGAGGACACGGGTGGGCTCATGCAGGGTCGCCCCCGGCTTGTCGACGGGAACGGCGAAGTGTTCCAGCGGCGGCATGGGCAGGTCGCGGACGAGCAGCCCGCCGTTGGCGTGCGGCGTGGCGCCGAGCCGGCGCTCCCCCTCGGGAACGCAGGCCAGCACCTCGGGCCGGGGCCGGCCTGCTTCGTCGAAGAGCTCCTGGGGACGGTACGAGCGCAGCCACTCCTGCAGTTGGGCGAGGTGCGCGGGGTTCTCCCGGACTCCGGCGAGGGGGACCTGGTGGGCTCGCCACGTGCCTTCGACGGGGACGCCGTCGACCTCGGCGGGCCCGGTCCAGCCCTTCGGCGTACGCAGCACGATCATCGGCCAGCGTGGCCGGGCGGCACTGCCCTTGCTGCGGGCGTCGTACTGGATGTCCGCGACACGGTCCAGGGCCTCGTCCATCGCCGCCGCCATCGCCTTGTGCACCGCCTCCGGTTCGTCGCCGGTGACATGCAGCGGTTCATGGCCGTATCCGCGCAGCAGTTCGTCGAGTTCGGCCTCGGGCAGCCGGGCGAGGACCGTCGGGTTGGCGATCTTGTAGCCGTTGAGGTGCAGGATCGGCAGCACGGCGCCGTCGTGAACCGGGTCGAGGAACTTGTTGGAGTGCCAGGACGCGGCCAGCGGTCCGGTCTCGGCCTCGCCGTCACCGATCACGCAGGCCACGAGCAGCTCCGGGTTGTCGAGCGCGGCGCCGTAGGCGTGCGCGAGCGAGTAGCCGAGCTCACCGCCCTCGTGGATCGATCCAGGCGTCTCGGGTGCGACGTGGCTGGGCACTCCGCCGGGGAAGGAGAACTGCCTGAACAGTCGCTCCATGCCGGCCTCGTCCCGGCTCACGTTCGGGTACGTCTGCGAGTAGCTGCCCTCCAGCCAGGAGTTGGCGAGCACAGCGGGACCTCCGTGGCCCGGACCCCAGATGCACACGGCGGACAGGTCGCGGGCCTTGATGACCCGGTTGAGATGGGTGTGGACCAGGTTGAGACCGGGTGAGGTGCCCCAGTGACCGAGGAGCCGCGGCTTGATGTGCTCCGGCCGCAGCTCCTCCGTGAGCAGCGGATTGCCCATCAGATAGATCTGGCCGACCGCAAGATAGTTCGCGGCCCGCCAGTGCGCGTCGAGCGCCTTCAGTTCCTCGGCGCGCGGTGCGGTGCGGTGCTGACGCTTGACCTTGCGCATGATTTCCTCCATAACGTCGTTGCATGGCACTCAAGAAGGGGTCGAAGCAGCCCGCGAAGCTGCCGCGTGCGCTGTACGAGCGTGAGCTGCTCCGGCTGCAGACGGAGCTGGTGAAACTCCAGGAGTGGGTACGCGCCGAAGCCGCCCGGCTGGTCATCGTTTTCGAGGGGCGCGACGCGGCCGGCAAGGGCAGCACGATCAAGCGGGTCACGGAGCATCTCAATCCTCGCGTCGCCAGCATCGTCGCGCTCCCCAAGCCCACCGAACGCGAGCGCACCCAGTGGTACTTCCAGCGCTACACCGAACACCTTCCCGCCGCCGGGGAAATGGTCCTGTTCGACCGGAGCTGGTACAACCGGGCCGGCGTCGAGCACGTCATGGGGTTCTGCACCAAGGAAGAGCACCAGCGCTTCCTCCACCAGTGCCCCATCTTCGAGCGGATGCTGGTGGAGGACGGGATTCTGCTGCGCAAGTACTGGTTCTCGGTGAGTGACGCCGTGCAGGAGGAGCGGTTCAGGCGGCGGCTGGAAGATCCCACCCGGCGCTGGAAGCTCTCGCCGATGGACCTGGAGTCGATCACCCATTGGGAGGCGTACTCCCGGGCGAAGGACCAGATGTTCGTCCATACGGACATCACGGAGGCTCCCTGGAATGTCGTCGAGAGCGACGACAAGCGCCGGGCACGGCTCAACATGATCGCCCACCTGCTGTCGACCGTGCCGTACCGCGATGTGCCACCACCGCAGCTCGAGCTCCCGCCGCGGCCGGCCGCCACGGGCTATCAGCGGCCGCCGCGCGATCTGCAGTCCTACGTGCCCGACCATGCGGCGGGGCTCCTGGACTGACGTCGGCACGCGATCACGCCCGCTCAGGCACGGTCCACACCCACAACCAGGGGCATCATCGCCCCACCGCCTTTCGCCCGAATGCCCAGTGCCTTCCGTCTGCACCGTGGCACCGGGGGTGGAACCGGGGCGAGGGGCGGTTCGGCCCTTGTCGGGGACCTTTGGCCCCCTCTTCTGCCCGGGCAGCCCATGGGACGGCTCCGACGCGTGGCCGGAGTCTGGAGCTGAAGCAGTCCCGAGAGGAGAGTCGCCATGACCATGAACGTGCTCGTCGCCTACGCGACGAAGAACGGCTCCACCGCCTCAATCGCCCGGATGATCGCCGAGGCTCTCGACGAACAAGGTCTGCGCGCCGAGGCCCGGCCCGCTGCCGAGGTCGCCGATGCGGGAGCCTACGACGCCGTGATCCTCGGAAGCGCCCTGTACGCGAACCGCTGGCTGCGTGAAGCGCGGCAGTTCGCCCGACGCCACCAGAGCGAGCTCGACGCGCGCCCGGTCTGGCTGTTCAGCAGCGGTCCGCTGGATGCCTCTGCTCACGAACGTGACATCCCCCCGGTTCGGGGAGCCGTGCGGGCCGGGCATCGGCTCGACGCCCGGCAACACGTCACCTTCGGCGGTCGGCTCGAGGAAGGTGCGTCGGGCTGGATCGCGCGGATGCTGCTCAAGCAGGGCCGTGGCGGGGACTTCAGGGACGAGGGGCAGATCCGGTCCTGGGCCCTGGGCATCGCCGCGGAGCTGGCGACGGAGGGAGCGGTGGAGCGCTGAGCATCATGCCGTCCCGGTCGGTCGGTACGAGGACCTGCGTGCCGTCCGTCGGCATCGGGCCGATCGGACCCAACCACCATGCGGTCCTCGTCGACGATCACGAAGTCGTACGACGGGGACTGACCGACCTTCTCGACGCCGAGCAGGACATCACCGTGGTCGGCGACGCCGGGTCGGTCGACCAGGCTGTTCCCGGGCTCGGCGCTGCGCCCCGATGTCGCCGTTCTCGATGTACGGCTACCAGACGGCGACGGCATCACGGTCTGCCGCGAACTGCGTTCCGAGATACCTGAAACCGTGGCGTCGGGCCAGTCCATGCTGGATCCCGCGACCACCGCGCGGCTGATGAGCAGCCTGCGAGCCGAACCGGCCGAGGAGGCGGCCGAGCCTCCCGCGATCGCCGGCCTCAGGGAGCGGGAACGGGAGATCCTGACGCTGGTCGGTGAGGGATTGACCAACCGCCAGATCGGCAAGGAGCTCTACCTGTCGGAGAAGACGGTGAAGAACCACGTCTCCCGGCTGCTGGCCAAGTTCGGGGTCCATCGCCGGATCCAGGCAGCTGTCCTCGTCTCGCGGCCGGACCGGCCGTCAGGCTGAGGAACGAACGGGACCGACCGGTCCGGGGCCTTCCCGCCGACGTCGGTCAGGCGGTGGGCGCCACGCCAGGCAACGGGACACACCAGGTCAGCCGGGTGCCTCCGCCGGGAGGCACCTCCTGCGCGAAGGAACCGCCCAGGCCGGCGGCCCGTTCCTCGATGTTCTTCAGCCCGCTGCGAGCCACCCCGTCCGGAATGCCCACGCCGTCATCCGTCACGGTCAGAGTCAGTTCGCCGCCCGCCACGACGAGATGCAGGTCGACTGATCCCGCTTCCGCGTGCCTGGCCGCGTTGCTGAGCGCCTCGACAACGACAGCGATCAGGTGGTCGGCGATCCATTCGGGGACATCGGTGTCGACCAGCCCCTCCAGTCGCACCGAAGGTGTGAACCCGAGCGACAGGGCCGCTGCCGCCACTTCCGCGGCAAGACGCCGACGCACCCCTCGCCCCCCGGGGGGCGCGTCATGGGTCCTGAGCCCGAAGATCGTCGATCGGATGATCTTGATGGTGTCGTCCAGGTCCCCCACCGCACGCCCGAGGCGTTCGACGGCCTCTGGATGCTCTACGAACCTCTGGGCGCTCTGAAGTGTCATACCGGTTGCGAACAGCCGTTGAATGGCCAGGTCATGGAGGTCGCGTGCGATCCGGTCGCGGTCCTCCAGGAGGGCGATCTGCTCGGCGTCGCTGCGCCGTTCCGCAAGCTCCATCGCCAGCGCCGCCTGGCCGGCGAACCCGAGCAGGGGCGCCGACTCCTCCCGGCCGAACGCCGTACCGCCCGCGCTGCGGGCCAGCAGCAGCACTCCGCGCGCGCCTCCGCGGGTGCCCATCGGTACCGCCATGGCCGGACCGAGCCCCGCCCACCGACGGCCGTCGTCGCCGCTGCGCGGATCATGCTCGATGTTGCTGCTCAGGACTGGCTCGCCCCCACTGAACGCCGCTGCGACAAAGCCGCCTTCTGCGGGCAGGAGCGAGCCCTTGTGGTCCTGTGCGTTGTTGCCCGCGACCCAGGCCGTACGGAGTCCGTCCGCGCCGGCTGCCGGCACCGCCACCAGACCCAGGTCCGCGGACACGATCTGCCGTGCCCGCTCGACGATCAGCTCGAGTACCTCCGCTCTGGACGCCCCGGAAAGGAGGCGGCTCGTCACTTCCGCGCTCGCCGCCAGCCACTGCTCCCGGCGCCGCGCCTCCTCGTACAGCCGGGCATTCTCGATCGCGACTCCGGCAGCGACGGCCAGAGTGGAGAGCACCGCCTCGTCCTCGGCGTCGAACTCCTTCGCACTGCGCTTCTCGGTGAGATAAAGATTCCCGAAGACCTCGTCCCGCACCCTGATCGGCACCCCCAGGAACGAATGCATCGGCGGGTGATTCGCCGGGAAGCCGTACGAGGACGGATGCTCGGACAGCTCCGCCAGGCGCAAGGGCTCGGGGTGCCGGATCAACTCGCCGAGGATGCCATGGCCGCTCGGCAGATCACCGATCCGAGCCCTCAGCTCGTCGTCAATGCCCTCCGTCAGGAATTGCGACAGTTTCCGGTCGGGGCCGATCACCCCCAGCGCGCCGTACTCGGCGTCCACGAGGACCACTGCCGCTTCCACAATCCTCCGCAAAACTTGCGGAAGATCGAGTTCACGCCCGATCGAGAGCACGGCCTCCAGCAGGCCACGGACACGGTCCCGCGTGCCGCGTACCGCGTCGATGCGTACGTGCAGCTCTTCCAGCAGCTCGTCCAGCCGAAGCCGCGGCAGACTGTCGGTCCCCAGGTCGCGCTCTCGCTCCACAGAGCCTCCGCCGCACTCGAACCGACCTACGAGTCACACTCCGTCTCTCCCACGATAGGACCTGCCCCCGGTCGTGCCCATAGGCCCGGGATTGCGGCGGCGGGGAGCGAGGCAGGCGTCTCAAGGGTGTAGGTCCGGCCCTCGGCCGTGGTTTGTCTCCGGTTCCGGGGGCCCCTGCACCCGAGTGGCCATGACAGCCGCCTGAATCCGCCGCTCGACGCCGAGCTTGGACAGCAGCCGCGAGATGTGGTTCTTCACCGTCTTCTCGGAGAGGAAGAGTTGCGCGCCGATCTGGCGGTTGGTCATTCCTTCGCCGATGAGCTGCAGAATCTGGTGTTCGCGCGGGGAGAGCCCGGACAGCGCCGTATCTTCGGGCTCCTGAGCGGTCTCGTCGTGGCGCAGGGACTGCATCAGCCTCGTGGTGGTGGCCGGATCCAGCATGGACTGCCCGGATGCGACGGTGCGGACAGCCGCGACGAGGTCCGAGCCCTGGATCTGTTTCAGGACGTACCCGGCTGCGCCCGCCATGATCGCGTCCAGCAGTGCGTCGTCGTCGTCGAACGACGTCAGCATGAGACAGGCCAGCTCGGGCATGCGTGAGCGCAGTTCCCTGCACACCGTGATGCCGTCGCCGTCCGGCAGACGTACGTCGAGGATGGCCACATCGGGCCGCAGCGCCGGACCTCGGGCGAGCGCGTGGTCGACCGTGCCGGCTTCGCCGACCACGTTGATGTCGGGCTCGGTATCGAGGAGATCGTGCAGGCCACGCCGGACGACTTCATGGTCGTCCAGCAGGAACACTTTGATCGGCGTCTCGTTCGAGAACGTTCGTGACTCGGCCATTGTCTGAATCCTTGCCGCGTTGTCCCCCCATGATCCTGACTCACCACCGGCCACCCGCGCCAGAGCCGAACGGGTCGGCCGGGCTGCGTGAGGCCCTCAGTCGGCCAGGCGCAGGGTTTCGCTGCCGGAGGGTCCGTACAGGTCGAGCAGGCGGCCGCGCGCGGAGTGCAGTCTGTGGGCGATCACCTCGGCGATGCGGAGCGTGAGCGCCTTGCCGAGTTCCCGGTCCTCGTCGCACAGGGCACGCACCTTTACAGCGTCGAATTCCAGTGCTCGGACGGGGCCGGCCGCCTCGGCACCGAGATGCCAGCTGCGTGGGGGAAAGAGCCAGGACCAGCCCAGCAGATCTCCGGATCCCAGCCGCTCCACCACGGCGGCACGCCGACCCGGAACGTGCAGATCGAGTTCGACAGCTCCGTTGAGGATGATCCAGAAGCGGTCCGCGCGGGCGCCCTCCTCGAAGATGCGTGCGCCGGCCGGGAAGGCTGTCTCCTGGGCGAGCTCCATCAGCCTGTCGCGGGCTTCGGGCGGCAGGACGTTCAGCAGCGGGGGCGCCTTGGTCATTGCTGTCTCCGTCCCTCAAGGCCGTGTCCACGGCCCGGAGTGGTGACTTCCTTGTGCACAGCCTGGCGGGCCGCGGAAAGGAGAGGCAGGGGCCTGGCGGCCCTGCCGCTGGGCCGGACGGCCCCTGTGCGTCCGCTCTCCGGAAAGCACTGCGCCGTCGGGAAGTCGCGCCGAGGCCTGCTTGCCGCCAACCTGAAATCAGGCACCATCTGCGCGGCCCTGTGTACGAAGGAGCTGACAGTCATGACTACGACTCCTGCGACGTACGACCCGGTAAGAGTGGAAGCAGCGCTGGACTCACCGCTGTCGCGCTGGCTGTGGCTGGTCAAGTGGCTGCTCCTGATCCCCCACTACATTGTGCTGTTCTTCCTGTGGATCGCCTTCCTGCTGGTCAGCGTGGTCGCTTTCTTCGCCATTCTGATCACCGAGCGTTACCCTCGGCCGCTGTTCGATTTCAACGTCGGGGTGCTGCGCTGGACCTGGCGGGTCTCTTACTACGGGTACAGCGCACTCGCCACCGACCGCTACCCGCCGTTCAGTCTCGGGGCGGAGCCCGGCTATCCGGCACGGCTGGACATCGCCTACCCGGAGCGGCTGTCCCGTGGCCTTGTCCTGGTGAAGTGGTGGCTGCTCGCCATCCCGCACTACATCGTGATCGGCTTCTTCGTCGGCGGATACCGGGCCGGCTGGTGGGACGGTGGGCTGGTCACCCTGCTGGCCATCATCGCCGCCGTCATCCTCGCCTTCACAGAGAAGTATCCGAAGGACCTGTTCGACCTCGTCATCGGGCTCAACCGCTGGGTTCTGCGGGTTGCCGCCTACGCGAGCCTGATGACCGACGCCTATCCGCCCTTCCGGCTGGACATGGGCGGTTCCGAGCCGGCTGCCCGGCCAGGGCCGCAGTATTGACGCCGCGCCGTTCCAGGCGCGAGCAACAGCGCGGCATCCGGCATCCGGGCCGGCCAGTGGGTCAGCGATCGGGCAGTGTCAGCCGACAGGACTCGCCTGGTTCGACGGAGACCGCGCGGTCCGGGAGCTCGATGGCGATCGGCAACCGGCCGGACGCGGGCACACCGACTTCGAGCTCTCCGGGCCGCATGCGGAGCCGGATGCCCCAGTGGCCGCGATAGCGCAGGGCGAAGCCGTATTCGCCGAGTTCGGGCAGGGGTACGGGGTCCAGCCACAGCGCACCGGCCCGGGTCTCGAGACCGGTCAGTCCGCGTTGCACCAGATCGAGGGTGCCGCCCATCGCTCCCAGGTGAACACCTTCTCCCGTGGTCCCGCCCTGCAGGTCGGCGATGTCTCCTTCAAGGGCTTCCCGGCAGAACTTCCAGGCCTCGGCGCGCCGCACGCGTGCCAGCACCCAGCCGTGGACCAGTCCACTGAGCGTGGACCCGTGGCTGGTGCGCTGCAGGTAGTAGTCGACGGTGCGGCGCCAGATCTCCTCGTCCACATCGTGTCCGAGCCGACGGAACAGCTCATGGAGCTCGGTGGGTGAAAAGAGATAGCCCAGCATCAGCACGTCGGCCTGCTTCGACGCCTGATAGCGGTTGACCGTGTCGCCTTCCGCTTCCAGGATCCGGTCGAGTCGGCGGATATCGGAGTAGCGCGACCTGTAGGCATCCCAATCCAGCTCCTCGAGGTCGCCGTATCCGTCGAACTGGCTGATGACGCCGGCATGGAAGGGGACTCGCAACCTGCGTGAGACGTCCTCCCACTGAGCGAGTTCATCCGTGTCCAGCGCGGTGCGTTCGAAGAGCTCGTGCCGGCGCGGTTCCGGGAGCGCCTGAAGGACGTCGAGGGTGCGGGTGAGGACCCAGGCCGCGGTGACATTGGTGTACGCGTTGTCGTCGAGCCCCGGTTCCTCGGTGTCGGGATAGGAGTCGTGGTACTCGTCCGGGCCGACGACTCCGCGGATCCGGTAGCGGGCCAGATCTTCGTCGTAGACGGCGGACGATGCCCAGAACCGAGCGATCTGGAGCAGCATCTCCGCGCCTTTGGTGTGCAGGAACTCCGTGTCACCGCTGGCTTCGCAGTACTGCCACACGTTGTATGCGACGGCGGAGCCGACGTGGTGCTGGAGGCGGGAGTGGTCGGGCAGCCAGCGTCCGGACCGTGGATTGAGGTGCAGCTGCTGGGTTTCCTCCCGGCCGTCGCTGCCGCTCTGCCAGGGATAGAGCGCCCCGGTCCGCCCGATGTCACGGGCGGCGATACAGGCCTGTTCCAGCCGGCGGTGGCGATAGCGCAGAAGCGCTCGGGAGACCTCGGGAAAGTGAAGGTTGAGGTAGGGCAGGACGAACAGCTCGTCCCAAAAGATGTGCCCCCGGTAGGCCTCGCCGTGCAGCCCGCGGGCCGGGACGCCGACGTCAAGATCCGCGGTGTGCGGGGACAGGGTCTGCAGCACATGGAAGAGGTGGAGCCGCAGGATACGGCCGGCGTCTCCCGGTACGTCCAGTGCCGCTCGGCGCCACAGTTGTCGCCAGGCCGTGCGATGGGAGGACAGCAGCGCGTCGAAGCCGGGGGCGCGGCCCACCCTGTCGACCGCAGCACCCAGCGGGGCGCTGATCGCCGGGTCCCGGGAGGTGTGCAGGGCCACCGTCTTGTCGACGGTGGTGGTGCGGCCCGGCTCGAGAGGAAGGCGCAGAAGCTGCGCGGCCCGCAGCCGGCCGTGGCGGTCGGAGGTCTGGGTGAGGGGCCCTTGGACTGTGGTGCGGGCCGCCATGCCGATACGGATGTCCGAGGTGCTGGTGCGGCAGCACAGCCACACGGTGTCCGCGGCAGCGGTGCCGGTGTGGAAACGGGTCAGGTGGTCGCCGTTCAGCTGCCGATAGCGGTGCACCCCGGCGTTGGTCACCGCACCGTCGAGTGCGGCTTCGACCTCGATGTCGCCGGAGAAGTTCTCCGCGGTGAACTCGGTGCGCAGGGCCGCCAGATGAGGGTGTGCCATGTGTACGAGGCGCAGCTGCCGCACGAGCGTCCTGCGCCCCTCGGCGTCCTCGTACCGCACCGTCCGCTCCAGGGTGCCGGAGCGCAGGTCCAGGGAGAGGCGGTGGTCGAGGGGCGTCGCGGTGTCCGGGGTGAGCCACGGTTCGAGTTCGTCGCCCGTCCTTGGCCGGAAGCGCAGCGGCAGCCAGTTGGGCAGGTTGACCATGTCCTCGTTCTCGACCAGGCGCCCCGCCACTTCGGAGGTGAGGCGGTTGTAGCAGCCCGCCACGTAGGTGCCGGGGTAGTGCACCGAGTCCGCGGCGCACTCGGGTGCGGCCCCGCGGGTGGCGAAATAGCCGTTGCCGAGGGTGCACAAGGACTCCCTGAGCCGCTCGGCGTCGGGGTCGTAGCCCTCGTAGTCCCAGGTCCAGTCCGGCATCGTCAGTCCTTCTCGTCGTCTGCGCCGTCGTCGAGCAGGTCGGCCGGATCCCGCACGACCAGGTCAGCGCCGTGCCGGAGCAGTGCGGCCCCGCTGTCCGGCCCCCCGGTGCGGTCCACGCCGATCACCAGCCCGAATCCCCCGCGCCGGCCCGCCTCCACTCCGGCGAGCGCATCCTCGACGACCGCGGTGCGGGTGGCGGGCCTACCGAGCCGACGGGCGGCTTCCAGGAAGAGCGCCGGGTCGGGCTTGCCGGGCAGGCCGAGGCGGGCGGATTCGGCGCCGTCGACGAGGGTGTCGAAGATGTCCAGCACCCCGGCGCCCGCCAGGAGTTCACCGGCGTGCCGGGACGCGGAGGCGGCAGCGAGGGGAATCCCCTCGCGGCGCAGCGCGTGGAGCAGCCGCACGGTCCCCGGGTAGGCATCGACGCCGCCCTCGCGCAGCCGCTCGGTGAAGAGCCGCTCCTTGGACTCGGCGACCGCCTGCACGGTGGCGGCCGGCAGCCGTAGCCCGCGTGCGGTGAGAAACGCGGCGGCGCCGTCCATCCGCAACTTGCCGTCCACGTACCGCAGATAGTCGTCACGTGCGTCGAACGGGCGCCTCAGCTGCGGGTCCTCGGGCGGGTGGTCTCGTAGAAGGGCGTCGAAGGCCCTCTTCCAGGCCGCGGCGTGCAGCCTCGCTGAGTCGGTGATCACTCCGTCGGTGTCGAAAACCACCGCCTCCACCGACCGCAGCGCGGCAATCACGCGCTCACACCCGCTGCGGAACGACGGCAACGGGGCAGGCGGCGTGGTGGAGTGCGGCGTGCGCCAGTCGGCCGAGCTGGAGGCCGAGGTGTCCTTGACGACGCTGGGCGCCGACGACCAGCAGGTCGGCGGCGGCCGAACGTTCGAGCAGCACCTTGCGGGCCGGGCCCTCCAGCGTGGTACGGCGCACCCGGACGGCCGGATGATCGCCCACCACCTTGCCCAGCGCCTCGTCGAGCAGGGTGGCGGCCCGCATCTCGGGGTCCTTCGCGGCGTCGCCGGTGAGCAGGGAATGGTCGGTCGTCTCGTGTGCGGGCCTGCGCCATGCACGTACGGCGTCGAGGGTGCAGTCACGTGCCTCGGCCTCGCGGAAGGCGAAGCCCACGGCGCCGGCGCCGGCAGCCAGGTCACCGACGCCCAGGAGGATCCGCTCGTGGCTGCCCGACAGGGCGGTCCGGTCGCCGCGTACGACGATCACCGGGCAATGGGCACGTGCCGCCACCGCCAGACTCACCGAGCCGAGCAACAGACCGGCGAGGCCCCCGCGGCCATGTGATCCGGCGACGATCGCGAAGGCGTTGTGCCCCTCCCGCAGGAGCGCGGTCACCGCCTCATCGGGCACCACCTCGGTGGACACCTTCACATTCGGGTTGCGCTGATGGGCACGCTCCGCGGCGGTGCCGACGATGTTGTCCGCGAGTACCTGGTCGGCGGGGCGGTCAAGGCTGTACGACGGCGCCTCCCCTTCGTAACGCTCCCAGAGGGACGCGTACACCAGCCGCAGGGGAATTCCATGGCGTGCTGCCTCGTCCACCGCCCAGCCCACGGCCCCGAGGCTTGGCTCCGAACCGTCCACACCCACGACAAGGGGCAGCTCCATCGTCCCCACCACCTTTCAGCCGGCCGATCGGAGGCGTTGCTGTCCTCACAGTCCCAGTGTGGGCGCAGCGGTGGGGAGGGGCGCTTCGGCCCTCGTCCGGGACGTTCGGCCCCACGCCCTTCACGCGTCCCGCGTTCGCCCGACCGGCCGATGACGACCGGACATTCCGCATGATCCACGGCAGCCGGCGCCGCCTCCCCGGCCAGGAAGCCACTGACCCCGCCGAATCCCTGGCTGCCCAACGCCGAAGGCTGCACCCCCGCCCCTCGCCGACGGCAGTGCGGCGACGGCGCGCTGCGCGACAGGGCCGATGAACCCCACCACGGGAGCCAACCGGCCCATGCGGCGCGCCTGCTTCCTGGCAGAGGCTGGACCTGGAAGAGACGCCGCTGCGCGACGGAGCGTCGTGGATCACCGAGGGATGTGTTGCGCATGTCGGAGAATGAGCCGGGTGGCTCGCCCAACCAGCAGTCCAGGACGGCAGGGGGCGACATCGGCCGTCGGGTGGCACGGCGGCGTGAGGAGCTGGGGCTGACCCGTGAGGACGTCGCACAGCGTGCAGGATCGGCACCCAGCTACCTCCAGTACGTGGAGGAACGGGCCGTCGCGCCGGGCATCGGCTTCCTGCTGCGCCTGGCCGACGCGCTGGAAACCACGGTGGGCGACCTGACCGGGGGTGGCATGGATCTGCCGCCGGGAATCGGCAAGGCGGGTTACCACTCGGAGCTGGTGGAATTGACCGCCGAAGAGTGCCGTGAGCGGCTGTCGACGCATGGCGTGGGCAGGGTGGCGGTATCCACTTCTCACGGACCCGCCATTGTTCCCGTCAATTACCTCGTCATGGACGACATCGTGGCGTACAGAACGGCCGCGGATGCCGTTCCGGCTGCGGCGGCAGGCACAGAAGTCGCTTTCGAGGTGGATCACATCGACGATGCGCTGAGTCAGGGCTGGAGCGTTCTCGTGGTCGGCCCCGCACGTGCCGTCACCGACGCCGAAGCCTCGCGCCACCTGGAGGAACACGCGGCCACCACCCCCTGGGCGGGAGGCAACCGCGGACTGTGGGTGACCATCACACCCACCCGCCTGACGGGCCGCCGGATCCACGTCAGACAGACCCATGTGCCGCCCTCCGGCTCCGGCCCCAGGACATGAACCTTCTGGTGGGATACGCCACCGCACACGGCTCCACGCGCGAGATCGCGGAGCGCCTGGGCACGCGGCTGGGCGAGAGGGGGCTGAAGGCCGATGTCAGGTCCCTGGCCGACGTCGAGGACGCGGACGCGTACGAGGCGTTCGTGCTCGGCAGCGCGGTCCACGGTCAGGCCTGGCTCGACCCGGCGAAGGACTTTCTGCGCCGCAACGGCGAACTGCTCCGCGTGCGTCCTGTGTGGATCTTCAGTGTGGGGATGCCGAGCGCGCTGCGCGGGCCGTGGAAAGGCATGGCGGACAAGGCAGAGTCCGTCATCACCGCGGATCTGCCGGGAGACATCCCCTACCAGGGGCACCGGCTCCTGTCGGGCGTCATCGCACGCGAGCACCTGCCTTTCACCGGGCGTGTGGCATTCCGGTTGATGGGCTGCCGGTACGGCGACTTCCGTGAGTGGCCGGCCATCGACGCCTGGGCGGCGGAGATCGTCCGGGAGCTGACCTACGGATGACAGGCGCCGGCTCTGTTTGGTCCCGGTTTCCGGCTGAGACCGGGACCGTCCGGGCCCTGCGCGCCGCCTGGCGGCGCCTCACACTGAGGTATCGGCCCGGTATCGGACCTGGAGGTTCTTGATGAGCGCCGACCCGACCACGGACACAGCTGCCGTACCCCTGCTGCTCGACAGCGCACTGCAGGACTTCCGGTTCAGCCGCCTGGAGTGCGTGATGATCGACGCCGCACCTCCTGCGGTGTACGAAGCGACGCGCCGGCTGGACCTGCTCACCATTCACTCGCCACTTTTCGACCTGGTCATGTGGGCGCGTGGGGTGCCGGACAGGCTTCGCCGGCGCCCCCTGCCGGCGCCGCCGACGATGCGGGTGGCCGATCTGTTCGACGTCGACACGCACGCCCAGGACCAGCCCTGGGTTGCCCTGGGCGAGACCCCGGGGCGCGAACTCGTCTTCGGAGCCGTCGGCAAGGTATGGAAGCCCGCCATCGAGTGGCGCCGGATCGAACCGGAGGCGTTCACCGGCTTCGAGGAGCCCGGCTGGGCCAAGATGGCGGCCGCATTCACCGTCCATCCCTACGGCACGCGGCGATCCCTTCTGGCCTACGAGGCGCGCACCGTGTGCACCGACGCGGAGTCCACGGCCCGCTTCGGCCGCTACTGGACACTCGTCTCACCGGGCGTCGGCATCGTCCTGCGGGCCGCGCTGCAGTCGGTGAAGAGGGCCGCGGAGCACCCGGACCGGCCGGGGCCCGTCCGGGTGGAAGGCACGGAAGCGGAAAGGGATGAGACGTGACGCGGGTCGTCCGTGATGCGTGTCGTCCGTGATGCGTGTCGTCATTGTGTACGAGGTGTACGAGGTGTACGAGAGCCTCTCGACGCGGTACCGAAGGCATGGAGTTCGACGCACGGCTCGGCGGTCGCCGGGCAATGCGCGGTGATGTAGACACGGTGCACGCCTTCGACGGGGATGACCGGCACCGAGATGTCTTGCACAGAGCCGTCGGCGGTTGGGGTTATCCGCGCCAGCGGTAACAGGTCAGGGGAATCAAGCACGAGCTCTATCCAGGCACCGCCGCCCGGCGGCCCCGCGAGCCTGGCGTGGGCGAGCGTGTCCGCGCTGGAGAAGACGACACGGTCGTAGCGCAGCAAGGAGGAGCCTCCCAGGGCACGGATACCCGGGCCGGAGCCGGCAGTTGTCCCGCCCTGGGTCGTGTACGCATCAGCAGGGACGCGGTCTCCGGCCCGGAAGGCAGGGGGAACCGGCGCCTCGGGCGGCGGAGATCCGTCCGGCGCCGGCGAGGGCCGGGACGTAGACGGCGGTTGTCCCTGTGCCCCGCGCTGCTGATCGCAAGCGGCCAGCGCGACCATCCCCACGCCAATGCCGGCCAGGAAGCCGACGACCGCGACAGCGGCCCGGGAGCGACGAAGGACTCGCGGGGACGCCGCTCCGGTTCGGACTCGCGGGGACGCCGCCGTCCTTCCTCGGTGACGGGGACCAGCGGCCGCAGGGGCGGCGGCCCGGCGCACGCGCGACTGCTGTGTCTGGGTTTGGACCTCGGCTCGCTCCAACAGCCTCGTCAGGAACGGCGGATCGTCCAGTGGCGCGGGGATGGACTCCTTCGCACGCAGGTAATCCTGACCGGTCCACCACCCCAACAGCCGTACCGGCAGCTGCGCTTCCAGCTGTCCGTCGAGCCGGGACACATCTTTGTAGACACCCATGCATGCCGGGCAGATGCGGAGATGGTCCGCGACCTCCCCGGTCGACAACGCCTCGGGCCCCTGGGGCAGCTGCTTGATCACCTCCCTGCAGTCCTGACGCTCCAGCCGCTCGAGATACAGGTCGGTACGGGCCTGGCGCAGCGCACTTCTGGCCTCGTCGCAGCGGTCCTTGACCACATGGAGGGCCAGCCCCGTGATGCGGGCCGTCGACGCGGGATCGTCCCGGTCCACCACCGAGTGCCACAGCAGACACTGCGTGGTGGACGGGAGGCGCTGGAACGCGAGAGCCAGCTGGCCGTCCTCTCCCCAGGGCCACCGCCCTCCCGCGGCCACCCAGGCCCGGAAGTCCGGCGACAGCACTTCGCGCTCCCGATGCCACCTCGTGATCGCCGTGGTGCGAACGTTGCCCAGCAACTGTGGTCGCAGGCAGTCCGGATGACGTTGTCCTACGAAGCCCACCCCGGAGACGATCCGTTGCAGCAGTTGCGCGAAGACCTGTGATGTCACCTCGTGCGCATGCATAGGACCCGGCATGCATTGGGAGGCGTACGCCTGCACGGCGGCGTAGTGGCGACGATAGACATGCCGAAAGAGTTCGACTCGACCTTTGCGCACCCCATGAATCAGAGCCGCATCGGAAAGAGGCTGCCGCGACGGCCGCGAACCCAGGACCAAATGCATCGAGAAACCTTCCACTCAAGTCCGGCGGCAGCCATGGGTGATGTCCCGCATGGCGTCACCGGCCTGCCGGCCGACGTCCTGCTCGGGGGCCGGCAAGGAATTCCGGGAGACTCAGCCGAAGTTGAATTCGGTGATGCTGACGCTGGAATTGCCCGCGGCGCAGCACGCCGTGAGATACACCGAGTGGACACCGGCGGTTTGTCGCATGGGCGCGCAGAAGCGCCGCATGGGGGCGCTGAAGCGCCGGTGGAGGTGGTGCGCGAGGACACTTCGGACCATGGGGGTCCCCCGAGATGTGTGTCGTTTGTACAGACGGTCACAAGGAGGACTGCGCCCGGCGGAGGCCATCCCGCCACTTTGCCAACGCTTTGCTCAACGGGCCCATGCGGCCGGGTGGCGTCGCATGGGCCCTGGCCAGTCAGTCACTTGACGTCGATGCGGTAACGGAGCCGTGGAGCGTTGTAGTAGTTGTACGTGAGCACAACGGGGGCGTCCTTCTCAGGCGGCGGGTCGTTCCCTTCCCACCAGTCCAGCATGCCGAGTTGCATCTCGTCCCAGGGCTTGCCGTCTTCGAGTTCGGCGCGCACCAGGTAGCTGCCGTCGCTCTCGCCCCACCACGGGTCGAAGCGGAACAGCTGTCCGTCGGCGGCCGCGCGGCAGGGTCCCATCCTGATCCGCACGTTGGCAGCGTTGTCAGATACCTCCTGGGTGCCCCCGCGGTAGTCGATGCACTCGCCGGTGGCGGCGTTGCGCAGCCAGGTGTAGTCCTTGTTCTCCTTGACCGAGAAGGTCTGCCAGACCTGGTCCTTGCCGTCGTCGCACGCGTTCTGCACGACACTCGCGCCGGCCGGCTCGATGCACATGCCGGTGACTCCCGCGTTGCGCAGGCTGCCCGACCATTTGACGGGCCCGAGGTCGGCCGTAGTGGGCGATGGCGGCGCCGACTCTTCGGACGCGGGAGCTGACGCTGCGGCGGAGTGTCCGGCCTGGCCCACCGTCCGGGAGGGCGTCGCTGTGAGCGTGACGGGCGGCGGATGCCCGGAAGTCGAAACAGGCGGCTGCGCCACCGGCGCGTGCGGCGCGCTCTGAGACCCCTTCCCGTCGTCGCCGAAAGGCATCGGCACAACGAGGACTGCGATTCCTATGGCGGCGACGACGGAACCGGCGACCGCGCCCGAGGACAGCGAGGCGACCTTGGCCTTGGCCCACCACCCCGAACCGCCGTCCAGAGGGACGGATCCGTGCGGTGCGGCGGGGGCGACGGCCATGGCACCGGCACTCGCGCCTGCTTCCGCCAGCCGCGCCGCCGTATACGCCGAGCCTCCCCACAGCAGCACGGCGGCCGGCAGCAGCGAGCCCAACCGCTCGTTGAGTTCGGTGAGTTCGATGAGCGCGCTGCGACAGCGCTCACACTCCGCAAGGTGCCGCTCGAGATCCCTGTTCGTACGGCGGCCGGTGCGTCGCACGGCGGCGCCGAGCAGGGAGCTGTAGCGGCGGCACTCGTCGGTGGCGGAGGCGTCCTCTCCGTGCACCGCCAGGTAGGCCTCGCGCAGACCTTCCCGGGCGCGGGACGCCAGCGAGCTGACACCGCTCGCACCCAGGCCGAGCAGGGGACCGACCTTCGTGGCCGGTTCCTCCTCGACGGCGGTGTGCCACAGGACGGTCTGCCAGCGCTCGGGCAAGGAGCGGAACGCCCGTAGGACAAGGCTGTTCTCCTCCAGACGGAGCATCCGCTCCTCGCCGCTCTCCGCCTCGGGGTTGTCGGACCCGTTGGCGAGCCACTGCTCGAAGTCGGCTGACAGCTCGGTGCGGCGAGCCGTGCCCGCCCAGTCGGCGGCGGTGCGGCGGACGACGGTGAGGAGGTACGGTCGCCAGGCCGCCTCCGGACCACTGCCGGACCGGATGGCTTGGAGGGTGCGGGCGAAGGCTTCCGAGGTGAGGTCTTCGGCGGTGTGCCGATCGCGGCAGCAGGCAAGTGCGTAGCAGAAAACGGCGGACCGGTGCCGTCGGTATAGCTCGTCCACTGGGGCGTCGGACTCCAACTCTCTGACTGCCGCCGTGAGTTCGGCGTCAGATAGGGGTATTTCCTGCTCATTGGGCATGAGTTACCCATGCCTTCCGTGCGTTACATGAGGCGATGGCATTCTGGTCGATGTTCGAATACCGACGGAAGCGTCCGGGAAGATCTGGTCCGAGGAAGGCAACACCGAAGACGTGTGACACATCAGGGCGTGCGGGAAGTGTGAAATGCGGACGCTACATGGCGGCCCCGGGATCGGTTGCCCGAGTCCGCGAACGCGGGTTCGCGGAGTCCACCCCCGTGCCCCGTCACCACCTGTCCATCATGGTGGTCGCGTGCGCAGGGCTTGGGGAACTCTCGCTCCAGCGAGAGCCCGGCCTCGCCCACCAGAGCTTCCTTGCGGCGGGCTCCTGCGCCGCCCACACCAACGAGAATCGATTCTCGCCCACGTTCTGGACAGAACGGCGGCGGGGCACAGCAAAGGTGAACGCGAAGTGAACAGGTAGCACGCGAGGCCTCCGCTCACCCATTCGGGCTAAGCCGCTTCGTATGCTGCATAGGTGACCGTCTCTGCATCGGGCCCGGTATCGGGCGAGGAGCCCACCGGAGGATGCGCTCCCTCCCTGACCACCCCCCTGATGGAGCGGGACCAGGTCGAGCGCACCGCCCGCGTGCTCAAGGCGATCGCCGACCCCACCCGGCTGCAGCTGCTGCATCTGATCCAGACCGCGCCCGGCGGTGAGGCCTGCGTCGGCAATCTGACCGAGAGGCTCGGCCTGCGGCAGCCGACCATAAGTCACCATCTCAAGACCATGGCCACCGCAGGACTGCTCAGACGCGAGAAGCGCGGCACCTGGGTCTGGTATTCGGTCGACCGCGATGGCATGGAAGCGGTGCAGGACATATTGCAGTCGCCAGCCGGCGCTCCGGCCTGACGGCTTTACCCACGACACCCAGGCGGGGGCGGAGGCAACGAGTCTCCGCCCCCTCTTGCATGCACCCAACACGTAAAAGAGGTGACCGTCTATATAGATTCATGGCTATAGTTCCCGGCCGTGTCATGATCTGTACACCGTGAGTTCATATAGTAAAAGTTCGATTCAAGAGTGGGAGGGGGCCGCCACAGAGGTCCCTCGGACGCCGGCCTTCGACACCGGCCCAACCGCAAGGATCGAGAAAAGTGAACGCAGCCAGTGGTTCCAGAAGGTTCGCCGGGCCGGCAGCGCTGGCCTTCGCCGCAGCCCTCACACTGAGCGCTTGCGGGGGTGGGGACGCGAGCACCAGCTCGGGCTCCGGCGGGAAAAAAGAGCTGTCGGGCAAGGTCACGGTGGACGGCTCGAGCACGGTCGCGCCGCTGAGCACTGCCGCCGCCGAGTTCTTCGCCGAGGAGCAGCCCAAGGTCCAGGTAACCGTCGGCACTTCAGGCACCGGCGGCGGCTTCGAGAAGTTCTGCAACGGCGAGACCGACATCTCCGACGCCTCCCGCCCCATCAAGGACGAGGAGAAAGCAGCCTGCGACAAGAAAGGCATCAAGTACGAAGAGTTCAGCGTTGCCAATGACGCGCTGACCGTCGTGGTGAACAAGGATGCCGATTGGGTCGACTGCCTGACGGTCGCCCAGCTGAAGAAGATCTGGGAGCCCAAGTCCAAGGTCAACAACTGGAACCAGGTGGACCCCACGTTCCCGAACGAGCCGCTGAAGCTGTTCGGCGCGGGCACCGACTCGGGCACCTTCGACTACTTCACCAAGGAGATCAACGGTGAGGAAGGCGCGTCCCGCACCGACTACAGCCCGACCGAGGACGACAACGTCACCGTCCAGGGCGTCGCCGGCTCCGAGGGCGGCCTGGGCTACTTCGGCTACTCCTACTACGAGGAGAACCAGGACAAGCTCAAGGCTCTGAAGATCGACGGCGGAGACGGCTGCGTCGCCCCGGGTGTGGAGACCGCGCAGAACGGCACGTACAAGCCACTGTCGCGCCCGCTGTTCATCTACCCCAACGCCAACGCGCTGGAGCGCCCCGAGGTCGAGGGGTACGTTGAGTACTACGTCGAGAACAACGAGAAGATCGCCAAGGATGCCAAGTTCATCCCGCTCAATGCCGAGCAGGAGAAGGAGCTCCAGGCCGACCTCGAGAAGCTGAAGTCAGGCAAGTGACCGCGCCCGCCCCACCGGCCCCCGCAGGGACACGCCCCCTGCGGCGGGCCCGCCCGCGCTACGGCGAAGGGGCCATCAAGGCGCTATTGCTGATGGCGGCGCTCGTCTCAGTCGGCACCACGGTCGGGATCGTCGCGGCGCTCATCCCGCCGACCGTCGACTTCTTCAAGAAGGTCGGGGTGTGGGAGTTCCTCTCCGGCACCAAGTGGACCGCGCTGTTCGCCAGCCCCGAGTACGGGGTCCTGCCGCTGCTGACGGCGACGGTACTGATCACCGGCATCGCGCTGCTCGTGGCGATCCCGATCGGGCTGGGTGCGGCCGTCTATCTCAGCGAGTACGCGAACCGCCGTACCCGGGGCATCTTCAAGCCGATGCTGGAGATCCTGGCCGGCATCCCCACCGTGGTCTACGGCTTCTTCGCGTTCGCCTTCATCACCCCACTGCTGCAGGACCACTGGCCGTTCGGCGATCCACCGGAGGTCAAGAACGCCCTGTCCGCCGGACTGGTGATGGGCGTGATGATCGTGCCGACCATTGCTTCGCTCGCCGAGGACGCGATGTCGGCCGTCCCGCACTCGCTGCGCGACGGCGCCTACGCCCTGGGCTCCGGCAAGCGCACCGTGTCCCTGCGGGTCGTCATGCCCGCCGCGCTGTCCGGCATCGTCGCCGCGTTCGTCCTCGGCATCTCACGTGCTCTCGGCGAGACCATGATCGTGCTGATCGCCGCAGGCGCAAAGCCCGATCTGACCCTCAACCCGCTGCACGAGATGCAGACGATGACCGCCTTCATCGCCGGCGCGGCGTCCGGCGACGTGTCGACGGCGTCCTTCGAGTACAAGACCATCTTCGCAGTCGGTGCGCTGCTGTTCCTGCTGACCTTCGTGATGAACCTGATCAGCATCCGCCTGGTGCGCAAGTACCGCGAGGTGTACGAATGAGCGTCGCGGGCGACCCGGTCGCACCCCCTGCCGCTACGCCGGGCCGCCGACTGGCCGGTCCGCGCTTCCGCCCCGGCGAGGCCGCCTTCCGCTGGCTGCTGTTCTGCTGCCTGGCCATTGGCATCGTGTTCCTCGCGGTGCTGATGATCTACATCCTGGTCGAAGCCTGGCCGCGCCTGGACTCCCGGCTGTGGACCAACTTCCCCTCCATCCGGCACCCCGAGGAGGCGGGCGCCCGGTCGGCGATCTTCGGCACGATCTGGGTGATCGCCTTCACCGCGCTGTTCTGCCTGCCCACCGGGATCATGGCGGCGATCTATCTGGAGGAGTACGCCGATCCGAACCGCTGGTACAACCGGCTGATCGAGCTGAACATCCAGAACCTCGCCGCGGTCCCCTCGATCATCTACGGCATCCTGGGACTGGGCCTGCTCGCCCGCCAACTAGCTCTCGGAACAACAGTGTTGACGGCATCGCTCACCCTGTCGCTCCTTGTGCTGCCGGTGGTGATCATCTCGTCGCGGGAGGCCATCAGAGCCGTACCGCAGTCCATCCGGCAGGCATCGCTCGCGCTGGGGGCGACGCGGTGGCAGACCGTGCGCCGACAGGTTCTGCCCGCTGCCGTCCCCGGCATCGCGACCGGCTCGATCCTCGCCCTCTCCCGGGCGATCGGCGAGGCCGCCCCCCTGATCATGCTCGGCGCGGTCACGTACGTGGCCTTCAATCCCGAGGGGCTGCAGAGCGCGTACACCGTGCTGCCCGTGCAGATCTACGGTTGGATCAGCCAGTCCCGCGAGGAGTTCCACCACCTGGCGGCTGCGGCCATCGTGATCCTGCTGGTCCTTCTGCTCGCGATGAACGCCACCGCCATCTGGCTTCGCAACCACTACACCAAGCGCTGGTGACCGCCATGACAAAGGACAGCTCCCCTCAGGGCCACGGCTTCTCCATCGCGCTCGGCGGCGGGCGCAACGGCCGACCCGATCCCTCGCTGGACGACCCGGTCTTCCACATCTCCGACCTGGACGTCTGGTACGGCGACCACCAGGCTGTACGTGATGTCACGCTGACCATCGGCCGCCGCCAGATCACCGCGATGATCGGCCCGTCCGGCTGCGGCAAGTCGACCGTGATCCGCTGCCTGAACCGGATGAACGACCTGATCCCCGGGGCCAGGGTGGTGGGCAAGGTCGCGTACCACGGCGAGGATCTGTACGACGCCGAGGTCGACCCGATCGAGGTCCGGCGCCGGATCGGCATGGTCTTCCAGAAGCCGAATCCCTTCCCGAAGTCGGTCTACGACAACGTCGCGTACGGGCCGCGGGTGAACGGGATGAAGGGGAACCTCGACGAGCTCGTCGAGGAGGCGCTGACCGGGGCGGCGTTGTGGGACGAGGTCAAGGACAAGCTGAAGGCGAACGCGCTGGCGCTGTCCGGCGGTCAGCAGCAGCGGCTGTGCATCGCCCGTGCCATCGCGGTGAAGCCGGAGGTGATCTTGATGGACGAGCCGTGCTCCGCGCTCGACCCGATCGCCACCGCCAAGATCGAGGACCTGATGGCGGGACTGGCTTCGGAGTTCACGATCGTCATCGTCACGCACAACATGCAGCAGGCCGCCCGTATCTCCGACTACACCGCCTTCTTCACGTCGGACGTCGACGAGGAGGGGGTTCGGCACGGCCGACTCGTCGAGTACGAGACGACGGAGAAGATTTTCGAGAACCCGGCCGACAAGCGGACCGAGGACTACATCACAGGCCGCTTCGGCTGAGGAGGTCTGAGCGCCAACAGCACGGCGCTCGCACTTCCCGGAGCCCCGACCGTTCTGATGGCCGAGGCCGACGACACAGTGGCGGATCAGGCGACCGACGGCGCGCGTCCGCAGATCCTGCGCGAGCTGTGGGGCCCCGCCTCCGCAACCCTCATCGGCGTCGGCCGTCCCGCCCTGGACGCGGCCCGTGACGGAAGTCCGCGCTATCGCTGGGACGGCCCGGCCGGCCCGAGCCTGCTGGCCGGCGCCGACTCTCCGCTCGCAGCACTCCGTCAGTGGGTCGACCTCTTCGTTGATTTCCTGGTCACCAAGCACGGACTCGCCAACGCACTGCAATGGGACAGCAGTGGCTTCGACGCGCTGCACGCCTACTTCCTCGACCGCTTGGTGCCCGTCTGCGCACAGTTGCTCGACGCCGCAGTCGACGCCGGCGAAATCAGGCCCGGTACGCACGCCTACGAACTGATGCGCGGCATCGGCAACCTCTGCATCGGACGTGACAGCGACCCGCGCTACGACCCCCGCCGATTGGTCGAACGCTCCTCCAGGGACTACAGCGACCGCAGTCATCCTGATGTCGACGACAGGCGTATTCGGATCGTTTTCGCCCTCCGGTGGGACGGCTGCCGTGGGCCCCGCGAGCGTCAGCACCCTGCCCGGGGCATGCGTCAGGTATTTCACTGTTGGCGGGCACGGCGCACAGTTCGGCTGCACACTGCTGCCATGGCTGCGAGCGAGTCGCTTGATGTCCTGGTCGTGGGGGCCGGTCCGACCGGGCTGGCTCTCGCGGCGCAGTTGCGTGCGTACGGCGCGCGGTTCCGGATCATCGACCGGCACCTCGACAGGGCCCGGGAATCACGCGCGCTGGCCATCCAGCCCCGGACCCTGGAAGCCCTGGCCCCGTACGGCGTGACGGACGAACTGGTCGCGCGCGGGAACCCGGCCGTACAGCTGCGGATGCACTTTCCAGGTCGTACCGTGCGGCTGCCGCTGTTCGACATCGGCGTCGCCGACACCCCGTATCCCTTCCTGCTGTTCCTGTCCCAGGCCGAGACGGAGAGCGTGCTCGGCAGTCATCTCGCCGAGGCGGGTACGACGGTCGAGCGAGGAACCGAGCTGGCGGAGCTCACGGCAGAAGACGCCTTGGTGGCCTGCCGGTTGAGACATCGCGACGGCACGGAGGAGAGCGTGAGCGCCCGCTATGTCGTCGGCTGCGACGGGGCGCACAGCACGGTGCGGGACCAGGCCGAAATCGGCTTCGAAGGCTACGCCTACCCGCAGACGTTCCTGCTCGCGGACCTGGAGGTCGACGGACTGGAGAAGGGAGCCGCGCACGCGTACATGACCGAAGCCGGAATGCTGTTCTTCTTCCCGCTCGGCTCACCGGCGAGCTGGCGGATGCTCGCCATGCGACCGCCAGGAACCCCGGACACCGAGAGCCCGCTGGACGTAAGGCAGTTGCAGGCGATCGTCGACCGCTACGTCGGCGACCGGCTGCATCTGCAGAACCCCGTGTGGATGACCGACTTCCGGCTCCACAACCGCGGCGCGAAGAACTACCGGGCCGGCCGGATCTTCCTGGCCGGCGACGCCGCCCACATCCACAGTCCAGCAGGGGCCCAGGGCATGAACACCGGCATCCAGGACGCGCTCAATCTCGGCTGGAAACTCGCCCTTGTCTGCCAGGACGCCGCACCTGGCGCCCTGTTGGACACGTACGAGAGCGAGCGCGCCCCGGTCGGCCGCAACGTGCTGCGCTTCACCGACCGCGCGTTCACCATCGCCACCAGCCGCAACCCACTGCTCCGGCTGGCTCGTACTCGAGGCGCGCCCCGCCTCGCACCACTGGTTCTGCGTCTTCCCGCCCTGCGTGCCGCCGCCTTCCGTACGCTCTCCCAACTGGCCATCCACTACGAGCGCAGCCCCGCCACGGCCGAGGGCCCGCATGCGCCCCGGCGTGGCCCGCGGGCGGGTGACCGGCTCCCCGACACCCCTGGCAACCTGCATGCGATGACTGCCGCACCCGGATACCACCTGCTCCTCGCCGGCCCCCGCGAGGTCTGGGACACCGGCCGGGTCGCGGCCGCGACCCACGGCCGCAATCACCTGATCCACGTCCACCGACTGGGTACGAGCGGGCCCTGGCGGGGGATCGCGCACTGCCTGGTCCGGCCCGATTGCTACATCGCCTACCGAGCCGGAGGCACGGACCTGACCGGTCTTCTCAGGTACCTCGACCGGTGGCTGCCGCTTTCCCAGGCCGAGGAGCCGGACTGATTGGGCTCGTCATGCCCCGATGACTTCGGTCCCCGGGGTGAAGCACACGGCGGCGGCGGGCGTCAGGCGGCGTACCGGCCGAGGATGTGGCCCATCGCGGCCAGTACGGACGGCTCGACGCGGTAGTACACCCAGGTGCCGCGCCGCTCGGAGGTGAGCAGGCCCGCCTCCTTGAGCTTCTTCAGGTGATGGGAGACGGTCGGCTGCGAGACGCCGACGTCGGAGATGTCGCAGACGCATGCCTCGCCGCCCTCGTGCGAGGCGACCGACGAGAACAACCGCAGCCGGACCGGGTCGCCGAGGGCCTTGAACATGGCGGCGGTCCGGACCGCTTCTTCGGCCGTGAGCGGGCGCTCGGTCAGCGGCGGGCAGCAGGGCTCGACGACCGGCTCCGGCTCCAGCAGCGGCAAGGCCTTCACATTCGACATACGTCTATGTTGACACACATCGAACCAAGCGCCCAGGTGCTGCCCCTGACCATGACCGGTCACCCCCCCCCGATTTGATGAATGTCTATGTTGACGCTCATCGAAACAGGTGCCATCCTGACAGCGCAAGCCATCGACAGATGTCGAAACAGAATGGGGAGTCATCATGACTGCGCCGAGTACCGAGGTGCCCACCGCCGCCCTGCCCACCGTGGTGATCGGAGCCGGTCCGATCGGCCTGGCCGCTGCCGCCCACCTCGTCGAGCGTGGCCTTGAGCCCCTGGTCCTGGAGGCGGGAGACAGGGCGGGCAGTGCCGTTCGCGAATGGAGCCACGTACGCCTCTTCTCCACCTGGGCCGAGCTCGTGGACCCCGCCGCCGAGAAGCTCCTGGCCCCGACCGGCTGGACCGCGCCCGACGGCGCGACCTACCCCACCGGGGGTGACTGGGCGGAGAAGTACCTGCAGCCGCTGGCCGAGGTTCTCGACGACAAGGTGCGCTTCGGCTCCCGTGTCACCGGCGTCTCGCGCCTGGGCCGTGACCGCGTTGTCGACGCCGACCGCGAGCAGCAGCCGTTCACGATCCACGTGCTGAACGCCGATGGCAGCGAGGAGCGGATCACCGCCCGCGCCGTGATCGATGCTTCCGGCACCTGGTCAGCCCCGAGCCCGATCGGTGGTGACGGTCTCCCTGCTCTCGGCGAGCGGGCAGCCGCCGACCGCATCTCCTACCGTGTGCCCGACCTCAAGGACTCGGCCGTACGCGCCCGTTATGCGGGCAGGCGCACCGCTGTCATCGGCTCCGGCGCCTCCGCCTTCACCGCCCTTGCCTACCTCGCCGAACTGGCCAAGGAAGCCCCCGGCACGCACGCGGTCTGGATCCTGCGACGCGGTATCGGCGGCTCCACCTTCGGCGGCGGCGAGGCCGACCAGCTGCCTGCCCGCGGCGCGCTCGGCCTCGCCGCCAAGGCCGCCGTGGACGAGGGCTACGCCGACGCCGTCACCGGTTTCCGCACCAGCGTCGTCGAGAAGGCCGGCGAGCAGGTGGTCCTCGCCGCCGAGGACGGCCGACGCCTGGACCCGGTCGACGAGGTCATCGTCCTGACCGGCTTGCGCCCGGACCTGTCGTTCGTGGCCGAGCTGCGCCTGAGCCTCGACGAGCGCCTCCAGGCCCCTGCCGAGCTCTCTCCGCTGATCGACCCCAACGTCCACTCCTGCGGCACCGTCTACCCGCACGGCGCGGGCGAGCTCTCCCACCCGGAGAAGGACGTCTACCTGGTCGGCATGAAGAGCTACGGCCGCGCCCCGACCTTCCTCGCCATGACCGGATACGAGCAGGTCCGTTCCGTCGCCGCCGCCCTTGCCGGAGACCAGGAAGCCGCCGAACGCGTCGAGTTGACCCTGCCCGAGACCGGAGTCTGCGGCGGCGCGGGCCTCTTCGACGAGCCCGACGCCACCAAGTCCGAGGCCGGAGGCGGCTGCTGCGCCGCCCCCACCACCCTCCGGATCGGCGTCGGAGCCCCGGCCGCCTCCGGCGGCTGCTGAAAGCCTCAACCCATACTCAGGAGGTTCGTCATGTCCCGCGTACAGCTCGCCCTCCGCGTCCCCGATCTCGCCGCGTCGATCGCCTTCTACACCAAGCTCTTCGGCACCGAGCCGGCCAAACTCCGCGACGGCTACGCCAACTTCGCCATCACAGAGCCCCCGCTCAAGCTCGTCCTCATCGAAGGCAACGCGGGAGAGGACACCCGCATGGACCACCTCGGCGTCGAAGTGGAAACCGCCGACGCCGTCCACGCCGCCAGCACCCGTCTCAGCGAGGCGGGCCTGGCGACCGCCGAGGAGAACGACACCACCTGCTGCTACGCCCTCCAGGACAAGGTCTGGGTCCACGGCCCCGGCCAGGAACCCTGGGAGGTGTACGTCGTCAAGGCCGACGCCGACACCCTGACCAGGCAGGAAGGCAGCACCTGCTGCTCCGACCCGGCCGCGAACGAGGTCGGTGCGGCCGGGCCTGTCGCCGCCGGCGGCTGCTGCTGACCTGACAACGACCGAAATGGTGGGGTGCCCCGGCGGGCTCACACGCGCGTGCGGAGGGACGTGTCCCGGCGCCACGACGATCCTGGGTCCCCTTCCCGGGGGCGCCCAGGAACGTTCCGTCGCGTCCAGCCGGGTGCTCAGACGGTCCCGGCGGGGCCGCGCGGCCCCGCGGTGCGTGACCTGCGGAGTGCGGCTCGCCATGCGAAGGCGACCGCCACCTCGGCAAGGCCGAGCAGGACGAGCCACAGACCCATCAGCCGGGTCAGCGCGCGGGCCGACTCGGTGGGCAGGGCCAGCACCACGATCCCCGCGACGATGCCGATCACCGCGGCGCCGAGGACAAAGCCGCGGTGGGGCAGGTCCTTGGCGGCGATGGCGGTGTAGAGGGTGAGGATGCCGGACACCAGCCAGACGATCCCGACGATCAGCGAGAGCGCGGCGATGGTCTGCAGCGGGTTTCTCAGACACAGCACCCCGGCCAGGATGCACAGCACTGCGAGGAGCAGCCCGGGCAGCCGTTCGCCGTGCTCTTCCCGGGCAAACGTCGCAACGAACCGGAACGCCCCGGTCACGAGCAGGTACAGGCCGACGAGGACCGCCAAAACGTGCAGGGTCTCCTCCGGCCAGACCAGTACCAAAACGCCCGGCACGAGCGTGGCGACCGCCGACCCCAGCATCCACTTCCATGAGCGCCCCAGTTCCGCGAGCACTTCCGCGGGGTCGCCCACCGGTCCGGGGGCAGCCCCGTCGGGAATGTGCTCCGGTCCGGTACGCGGTGCTGGACCACGCGGCACGGTCATGACTCCTCCTCGCGCGATCGAGCGGGTCGCTCCCGGACCGCCGACGGGGCGGTGCGGGGATCTCACCGGGCCAGCGTCCCACCGGCCGTCGGCCGCCGGATCACCCCCGACGGGTGATCCGTGCGCGAAGCGACGCTCGTGGCATCGCTCGTCGTACGGACGCCTCACTCCGGCAGTTGGCGCATCTCCAGGACCCTTAGTCCCAGCGACTGGCAGCGGGCCAGCAGCCCGTACAGGTGCGCCTCGTCGACGACGCAGCCGAACAGGACGGTCTGACCGGACATCACCACGTGGTCCAGCTCCGGGAAGGCTTTGGTCAACGTCTCCGACATGTGTCCGTCGACGCGGATCTCGTAGCGCATGAGTTGCTCTCCCGCGGGCGGCCTGGGACAGGCGGACTGCGCCCTTCCCGTGCGATCGTCCGCTTCGGCGTGCTGTCCGGCCTCACCCCGTAGAGGTGATCCGCCGCCCGGCACACGATCGGCCTGCGTCAATGCGGCCTGCGTCAATGCGTCAATGCGTCAGGAAGATCTTGAACGAGATGATCAGCAGACCGAGCAACAGGTTCACCGAGGCGGTGGCCGTCGCCAGGCGCCAGGAGGCGCCGGCACGCCGTGCCGCGGCCGCCGACCAGCCCACCTGCCCGGCCACGGCAACGGCGAGCGCCAGCCACAAGGCACCCTGCACGTCGAGGCCCAGCAAAGGGCTGATGGCCACGGCGGCGGCCGGCGGGACGGCGGCCTTCACGATCGGCCACTCGTCGCGGCACACATGCAGCACGATCCGGCGATCCAGGCTCTGCTGTGCCAGGCGCGCACCGAACAGCTGGGCGTGCACATGCGCGATCCAGAACACCACGCCGGTGAGCAACAGCAGCAGCACCAGCTCCAGGCGCGGGAACGAGCCCAGGGTGCCGGCGCCGATGACCACCGAGGCGGCGAGCATGGATCCGTAGACGCCACCGGTGTAGTCGGCATGGGCACGGCGCTCGACGGTGCGCGCTCGGGAGCGTGTCACGGCGTCCACCTCGCCGAGTCGGCCCGGAACGCCGGCGGAGCCGGCCGGGCAGCGACCGGCACATGCCCTGCCGCCACCCCCATCGCATCCGACCAACTCACCCTGCGCCTCACCCACCACGGGCGAGCCGGACGAGCCGCGAAGGCCCCTGCCCGGCCGCCCGGGGCCGCGGCTGTGCGCCATCGGGCACGCTCCTTCACGGCCGTGGTCACAGCAGCCGCAGCTCGCGCGCGCGGCGCACCGCGTCGTGGCGCCGGTTCACCGCCAGCTTCCGGTAGACGCTCTTGAGGTGGGTCTTGACCGTGTTCACCGACAGATACAGATCGGCGGCGATCTCTTCCGTCGACATCATCTGGGCCAGCCGTTGCAGCACATCGCGCTCGCGTCCGCTCAGCTCCTCCACGACCGGCGGCGGCGGCTGGTTTTCGGGCCGAGGCGGTTCGCCGTGCGGCGACAGACCGGGTGTGAGCCAGCCCGCGGCCAGCCCTCGCAGTTGCACCATGCCCAGCAGAGGCCGGATCCACGGTCCGGCTTCGAGGAAGGGGCGCCGCAGCCGCTCGCGCCGTGCCTCGTGGAGAGCCTGGGCAACGAGCCTGCGCGAGGTGGCGCAGTCCCCCGCCTGGTCCGCGGCCTGCGCCCGCACCAGGGAGGCTCGGACAGTCACCGCGGGGCCGATGCGGCCCTCGGGGTGCAATCTGTCGAGCAGGTCGATCGCCGCGACGGGCTTCCCAGCGGCGAGCTGGGCCCGCGCGGCCTCCACGGCACACGCCACCTGGTCGTCGGGCACCGCCTGCAACAGCTTGGCGGCCGTCTCCGGCCGGCCTTCGGCCAGATGTGCGGCGGAGGCCACCAGCGCCTTGTGCCCCTCCGCCCAGGGCGAGACCACATCGGCAGCGACGGCCGGTTCCGCCGCCGCGAGCGCGGCTTGCGTGTTGCCGCGGGCCAGCAGCAGCCGCGCGGTGGCGATGGCCCGCCCTGCTTCCATCACCGGGTCCCGCATAGCGCAGGGGGAGTCGGCCGCCGCGTCGAGGTGGGCCCGGGCCTGACCCAGTTCGTTGCGCTCGACGGCGACGGCGGCCAGGACCAGCCGCTCGATGCCGGAGCCGGAGGCCTGTGGCAGGCTGAACCGCTCCGTCTCGGTCATCGCCGCCAGGGCCTTGCGCTCCGCCCTGCCGAGCCAGCCGTTCAGGTAGTCGATCAGGGCCAGATGACCCAGGGACTCCTCGCGCGGGAGCGCTGTCGAAGCTCCGCCGGAGCAGCCGGCCACCGTGGTCAGGGCGGCACGTGCGTCCTCGAAGCGCCCGGCCCACAGCCGCGTCGAGCCAAGATGGGTCAGCAGGAGGGCGTTGAGTTCGGGATGCTCGTCCATCAGGTGGGTGGGCACCTCCTCGTGCAGTTTCTCGGCCGCCTCCGCGGCCATCTCCGCCCTTCCCGGCGAACCGGTCAGCCGGCCCGCCAGGGCCTCCAGCAGGGCACAGCTCAACTGGGCCGCCGCCAGGCCGGGTTCGTCGTCCCCTGCCGGCATCTGCTCCCCCGCCAGACTCTGCTCGGCGCGCTGCAGGTGGGCCAGGCCGCGGTCGAGGTCGCACCGGGACAGCTCGCGGGCCGCGCGGACGAGGTCAGTGGCGGGGCTCTTGGCCTCGGGCCCCATCCGTGAGAACAGCTCGGCCAGGTCGTCGGAGCGGAGGCCGGTGAAGAGCTGACCAATGGCGAGGTCGTCGACGAGGGCACCGGCGGTGAACTCCCAGTCGCCCGCAGCGGCACCGTGGCCGAGCGTCTCCGCGAGGGATCCGGAGCGCCGCAGCCACTTTGCGGCCCGCCGGTGGAGTTCGGGCTCCAGGCCGGGAGACCGCACCCGCAGATGGGCATGGAGGATCTCCCCGAACAGCGGGTGGAGGCGGTACCAGGCGTGCCCGAGGTGCTCGACGAACGCGTTCTCGCGGTGCAGCCCGGCCAGGATGGACTCGGCATCGCTGCGCTCCGTCAGCGCGTTCGCCAGCTCGGGACAGAAGCGCTCGAGGACGCTGACCCGCAGCAGGAGGTCCTGCGTCTCGGGGGCCTGCCGCTTGAGCACCTCCGCCAGCAGGAAGTCGGCGACCGTGGTTCGGTCGGCCTCGAACTCCTTCAGATACGTCTCCGGATCCGGGCTCTCCTGCGCGGCCAGGGCGCACAGCCGTAGTCCGGCGGCCCATCCCCTGGTGCGCTCCACGAGCGGGCGCGCGGCGTGCACCGGAAGGCGCAGCCCGTGCAGCTCCAGCAACGCGGCCGCTTCCTCGGGAGTGAAGGCCAGCTCCGCGTCCCTGATTTCCGTCATGTCGCCGGCCGCCCGGTACCGGTGCAGCGGCAGCAGCGGTTCGGTGCGGGTGACGAGGATCAGGCGCATGCCCCGTCCTGCGTGGTGCAGGACGAACTCCAGCTGCTCCGCGATCTCCGGGTCGGTCACACGATCGTATTCGTCGAGCACCACGATCACGGGCCGGTCCCGAGCGCTCAGATCGGCGGCGAGTCGCGCCAACAGCGTGTGGTCCACGCGGCTTGCGTCCGCGGGGAAGCCGACCTCGGCGGGCAGCGGCACACCGGAGGCGCGCAGGGCCTGGAGCAGGTACGCCCAGAACACTCCGCATCCCTGGTCCGTTGCTTCGGTGGTCAGCCAGGCGACGGACCGGTCCCGCCCCGCGGCCCAGTCGGCGACCAGCAGGGTCTTGCCCGCACCCGCGGCTCCGTTGACCATGGTCAACGGAGTCAGAAGAGCCTGGTCGAGGTGCTTGGCCAGCCGCTCCCGCCGCAGGAATGTCGCAGGGCGGGTCGGTACGGCGAACCGCGTGGGCAGAAACGGGTCTCCGTGGGGATCAGCGCGCGGCGTGGTCGGTTCCGGACCGTTCTCCGCCACCCCAGCCATGGCGCTCACCACCACTGTTCGTCGGGCAGCCCCTCCCCCTCAGCATCCCAGTATTCCTGCGCACATGCGCAGCCGCGTAGGGCGGCCCGGTGGTGGTCGACGTTCCGGCCGGAGTCGTCCCGGGCACACAGCGTCCCGGGCGCCGTGTCGCACCCCGGGTCTGCCGCCGGCTTCAGGCCGGGCCGCCGGGCTCCCCCATCACGGGCGAGTTCCCGGGTACGCAGCGCCGGAGAATGGGGCCCGCACGCCTCGTAGGCGTGGCCCGACACTCGGCCGGGTGCGGTCGCGCCGACCGCGGAGCACGCTGGAAGCACGCCCTGATACGGGGCAGCCGTGCGCCGGAGCATGCGCAGGACGGAGCTCGGAGGTGGTCCCCGTGGCGCACAGCGATCCCGGCCGACGAGTGGACGAGACGGCGGCCTCGATGCTGGAGGCGCTGTTTACGCAGTCACCGATCGGGCTCCACCTGCTGGACACCGATCTGCGGGTGGTGCGGGTCAACACCGCCACCCCCGCCATGCGTGGCGTGCGCTTGGACGACCTGAAAGGGCGCCCGGCCCGCGATGTCTACGGCATCGTCGAAGCCGACGGCATGGAGGCGCTCCTGCGCGAGGTGCTGGACACCGGTGTCCCCCTTCTGCAGCACATCGTCCGGGTGCGTTTCAAGGGGGACCCGCCGCAGGAGCGGCAATTCGAGATCAGCGCGCTGCGCCTGGAGAGCCCGCGCCAGTCGGTGCTCGGAGTGGCGGTCACCTCGATCGACGTCACCGAACGGGAGCGAGCCCGTGCCCGCACAAGGGTGCTCGACGCCGTGCGCCGGCGGGTGGGACGCACCCTGGATCCGGTCGTGACCGGCGAGGAACTCGTCGCGACCGTGGTCCCCGCGTTCGCCGATGTCGCGATCGTGGAGGTGGTGGACGCCGTGATCCGCGGCGACGACCCGCCGCCGGCCCCGCTGCCCACGGGCACGCCCATGATGCGCACCGCGTTCCGCGGCGGCCCTGCGCGGCCGCCGCAGGCGCATCCGGTGGGCGACGTCCGCCGCCTGCCGGCTCGGACCCCCTTCACCCAGGCCCTGGCCGACCTGCGTCCGCGCGTGGTCCCGCTGCATCCGGTCGCCCCGTGGCTGTCCGTCGATTCCCCGGGTGCGGAGGCGATCCGCTCCGCGGGGGCCCACTCCCTCCTCGTGGTTCCCCTGGCGCTGCGCGACGCGGCCCTCGGCGTCGTAAGTCTGTACCGCACCGGACACTCGCCCCCCTTCGACGAAGATGACCGGGAGCTCGCGGTCGAGCTGGCCACACACGCGGCGCTGTGCATCGACAACGCGCGGCGCTACACACGGGAGCACACGGTCGCCGCCACGGTCCAGCGCCAACTGCTGCCCCGCCGCCCGGAGACCCACGCGTCGCTGGAGACCGCCTACCTCTCCGTCACCGGCGCCGATCCCGGCGCCTGGTACGACACCATCGCCCTGTCCGGTGCCCGCACCGCCCTCGTCGTCGGCAAGGTGTCGGGACGCGGTCTGAACGCGGCCGCCACCATGGGGCAACTGCGCACCGCCGTACGCTCCCTGTCGGCGTTCGACCTCGCCCCCGAGGAGCTCCTTTCCCGCCTGCACTACACGGCGGGCCAGCTCGCCGCCGAACGGGCGCATCTCCCGCTCGGCGATCCGCTGCGCCGCGCAGCACTCACCGCCGACTGTGTGTACGCGGTACACGACCCCCTGACCGGCATGTGCACGATGGCGGCAGCCGGCCAACTGGCCCCCCTCGTCGTGCGCCCCGACCGCACGGTCACCATCCCCGCCACACCGGCCGGGCCGCGGCTGGGCACGACGGAGGGCGCGCCCTTCGCGGCCGTCGACGTCGAGGTGCCGGACGGCAGCGTCCTGGTGTTCACCAGTGATCCGCTCCTCACCTCGTATCTCGCCGAATCCTCACGGCCGTTGCCGTCGGCGCCGGACTATCGCGACCGCCCGCTCCAGGACCTCTGCGACGCCCTGGTCTACGCACTCCCGGCAGGTCTGGGCGCCGGCGATGCCGCGGTGATCGTCGCGCGCACCCGGTTCTTTCCCCCCGAACGGTTCGCGTCGTGGCCGGTCGACCCCGACCCCGCGGCCGTGGCCGTCGCACGACGCCGTACCCGCGAGCAGCTCGCCGTGTGGAACGTGGACGACGAGACCACCCTCAACACCCAGCTCATCGTCAGCGAACTCGTCACCAACGCCCTCAGATACGGAAGCCCACCGATCGAGCTGCGCCTGATCCATGACCGCACCCTGACCTGCGAAGTGCGGGACGCCGGCTCGGCCGCACCGCACCTGCGCCACGCCGGCACGGTCGACGAGGGCGGACGTGGTTTGTTCATCACCTCGCAGCTGGCACAGACATGGGGCACCCGTTACACGGCTCCGGGCAAGACGATCTGGACCGAGCAGGCGCTGTCCCCTGTCACCGGGCCCGACGGCTCCCTGTGTTGACCGGTGACCTGACGGCCCGCATACGGGACCCCGCATCCATGTGACGGATGCGGGATCTCGCGCTTCGCCCGCCGCGAGCCGCCTCCGGCCTGGCGGCGGCCTGCGTAGCCAGGGAGGGAACCAGGGATTTCCCCGAAGTGCCGGGGTGTCACCAGGCCCTAACCTCGCGAGTGGTTGACCAGTCCGGCACACACCTGTCGGGCATCGGCACATCAGGGGGTGATCTCGGTGGGCAGTCCCGACGTGATCGCCGATGTGTCCGACATCCTGCTGAAGGTACTGACCGACGCGGTGCGCGAGTCCGGCTCCCAGGCCACGGTGCGTCTGGTCGACCTCATCGGTCAGCAGCAGGGCGGCAACGCCGGGCTCGGTCTCGAGCTCTTCCTCTACGAGGTCGCCGAGGACCCCAGCGCTCGCAACCGCGCCCCCCGCCACACGGTGGTGGAGGACCCCGTCACCGGCGCGGTCCGCCAGGAGCTCCGCAGGGCCGACATGGCGCTGTTGCTGCGCTATCTGCTCGTCCCGACCGGCGGCACCCCCGATGCCCAGCAGCGGATGCTCGGCCGGGCGATGCGGGCGCTGTACGACGACGCCATCCTGCAGGGCCCGTTGCTCGTGCCGGCCGCGGAGAGCAACAGCGTTGCCGAGGCCGGGGAGTCGCTGAAGCTGCGCCTGGCCCCGTTGTCGCTCGACGAGCGGGCGAAGGTGTGGTGGGCGATCTCGCAGCCGTACCGGCTCTCCCTCAACTACGAGGTTCGGGTGGTCAATCTGGCCTCCCGCGACATCACCGCGGAGCCGGCCGTCACCGGCGGCGGCGTCGGCATCGGACAGCGCGCGGGAGTCCGCCCGTGACGGCCGGCGGCGCGGCGGTGGACACCGTACGGATCGCACCGGGACCGGTCTGCCTGCTGCCGCTGGACGCCTTCACCGGGCGCGCGCCCGTCCTGCGGGTGACCGCTGTGGTCGAGCGGCGCCTGGCCGGCGGGCAATGGGCCGCCGAGGACGACGTGCCGGTGGTGACGACTCCGGGCGGCGCGATCGTGTTGCCGTCCCTGGCGAGTGCGCATCCGGCTCCCGCGCCGGGCGCCGTACAGCGCCTGCGGATTCGGCTCGTCTCGCCGTATCTGCTGGACGCGGAGCACCCGGACGGCGTGGAGTTCGACGCCCCGGCGTCGGCGGCGCCCGCGGTGACGCGGGTACGGCTGTATCCGCTGCCCGCCTACCCCTTCCCGCCCGGAACGCGGCTGCTGCGCGGGCGGGTACGGCGTGGCGGGCCCGCGGGTGCGGCGGTGGCCGGAGCGGCGGTCAGCGGCCGGGCACGTGCGGACGCGGACCATCTCCCGCGGGTCGCCGAGTGGGCGGAGTACGCCGCGACGGCACGGGACGGCGCCTTCCGGCTGCCGCTGCGGCGTCCCGGCAGCAAGCCGCAACTGCCCGCACCGGATCCCGCCGCGCCCGAGGCCGAGTGGTTCACGGTCACAGCGCTCGCGGATCCCGGCCAGGCCGGCGGCCCCGAGGCGTCGATCCATCTGACCGCGCAGGACATCAGCGGTACCGAGCAGCTCATCGAGATCCCGTAGCGGAGGAAGCCCCGATGCCCGAATATCTCAGCCCAGGCGTCTTTGTCGAGGAGATCTCCACCGGCCCGCGGCCCATCACCGGGGTGGCCACCAGCACCGCCGGCATGGTCGGGGTGACTGCCCGGGGTCCGGACTCGGGCAAACCCAAGCTGGTGACCAGCCTGTTGGACTTCCACCGGCTCTTCGGCGGCTTCCTGCCCCGGCCGAGCGACGCCGACATGGCCACCGCCGACGCGAACGGCATCCGGTGGTGGCTGCTGCCGCTGGCGGTGAAGGGCTTCTTCGACAACGGCGGACAACGGCTCTACGTCAAGCGGATCGTGCCCCCGGCCGCGGGAAGCGCCAAGGCCTCCGCGACTCTTGTGGACCAGGCCGCCCCGCCGGTGCCGGTCCTCGCCGCGGAGGCTGTGCAGGCGGGCGAGGGCGGCAACAGCCTGCATGCCGTGCTGCGACTTGCGCGCTCTGCCACCTTCGCCGTCGTGGCGCCGGCCACCCCGCCCGCGGGCGACCCCCCGGCCACCGTGACGATCGCCACTCTCGGCGCGATCGAAGACGGCAGCACGGTCCTCCTCGTCCCCGCAGACCGTACGCGGCAGCCCAGTCTGCACACGGTCGAGAGCCACGCCCCCGACGGCGTCAACCACACGCTCACCCTGGACCGCCCGCCCGCAGCCGCGGCCGTCGCGGGCGACACCCTCGTCCTGGCCGGCTTCCGGCTGGAGATCGTCGACGCACCGCCCGGCGTCGCGCGCCAGACCCGGACCATCCCCTCGGCGCCGAACCCGCCGGCCGCCGATCTGGCGAGGCTCGCCACGGCCGTCGGCTCGGACCCGGACGCGCTCCTCTCTCTCACGATCGGCGCCGATCCGCTGCCGTTCCTGAGCGGCAGCATCTCCAGGACCGACCCGGGCCGGCCGCTCGCCACACTCGATCTGGCCGGCGGCGCCGGCGGCGGGGGAGGTCTCACGCCCGCCGACTACATCGGCGTGGACGGAGGCAGCGGGAACCGTACGGGCATCCAGGCCCTCGAGGACATCGACGAGGTGGCGATCTGCGCCGTGCCGGGCGTCTGGGAGACGACTGTCCTCGACGGCCTCAACACGCACTGCGAGATCCTCGGTGACCGGTTCGCCGTATTCGACGGGCCTCCCGCAGCCGACCTCGAGGCGATCAGGGACTTCCGCGAGCCCCTGTCCACCGACCGGGCGGCGCTGTACTACCCCTGGCTCCAGGTGCCGAATCCAGCCGGCGCCGGCACCGCGAAGGCACCCCCGTCGGGGCACATGATCGGCGTCTACGCCCGTACGGACGTGGAGCGGGGAGTTCACAAGGCACCGGCCAACACGGTGCTGCGCGGCATCGTCCCCGGCGCGGGTCTGGCCTCCGACGTCACCCGCCGGGAGCAGGACACCCTCAATCCCGTCGGGATCAACGTGCTGCGGGCGTTCCCCAATCTGGGCCAGCGGGTATGGGGCGCGCGGACCCTGTCGGACGACACCCGGTGGCGGTACGTCAACGTCCGCCGGCTCTTCCTCTTCATCGAGGAGTCGCTCGACGAGGGACTGCAGTGGGTCGTCTTCGAGCCCAACGCCGAGCAGCTGTGGGCCTCGGTCCGGCAGAGCATCAGCAGCTTCCTGACCGAGGTCTGGCGGGCCGGCGCGCTGGCCGGCACCACACCGGAAGAAGCGTTCTACGTCGTCTGCGACCGGTCCACGATGACCGAGGACGACCTCGCGCAGGGCCGCCTGGTCTGCCAGGTCGGGGTCGCCCCCGTCTTTCCAGCCGAGTTCGTGGTCGTGCGGATCCAGCAGGCGACCCGCGAGTCGAACACGTCCTGAACACCCACACCGCCGCGACCACTGAAAACGCTTCAACCGCCGCAAAAGAAAGGGGACGGCTGTGCCACCCGTTCAGCGTGACGATCCGTACGGCGCCTATAACTTCCTCGTGCAGGTCACCGGCGTCGCCGCCAACGGCCAGGACGTCCAGGCGTCCTTCACCGAGGTCTCCGGGCTCACCGTGGACATCCAGCCGATCGACTACCGCAACGGCAGCGAGGACATCCGGGTGCGCAAGATCCCCGGCCTCAAGAAATTCTCCAACCTGACGCTGAAGCGCGGCATCACCGGCCATCCGGAGTTCTGGAACTGGATCAAGAAGTCGATGAACGGCCAGACCCAGCGCGCTCCGGGGGCGATCCTCCTCCTCGACGAGAACCGCCAGGAGGTCATGCGCTGGAACTTCGACCGCGGCTGGCCGGTGAAGTACACCGGGCCCTCGCTCGGCGCGACCAAGAACGAGATCGCGATGGAGACGCTCGAACTCTGCGTCGAAGACCTCCAGATCGACGTCTGACCGGGAGACCGCCGTGCCCGCATCCGCCCTCGAACCGCCCCTGCCCGCCGAGCCGTTGCTGCCGGGACTGACCGCGACGGCAGCCGCGGCGGCCGATCCCGTCCAGCCGCTGCGCACCGATGTGGCCTGCTTCGCGGGGCGCACCCGGCGCGGCCCGATGGCCACCCCGGTCCGCGTCACGGACTGGGCGGCCTACACCGCGGCCTTCGGCGGCCTGGATGCCGCACTCGATCTGCCTTACGCGGTCCGCGGATTCTTCGCCAACGGCGGCACCGCGCTGTGGGTACTGCGGACAGAACCGGCGGGCACGACCGCCGCCACGGCCGCCTGGCCGGCCGGGGCACCCTCACCCTTCGCTCCCGCGGCGGGCTGCCGGATCGATGCAGCGTCCCCGGGCGGCTGGGCCGACGGCACCCGGGTGACGGTCCGTCACCGTCTGACCGGATCCGCCGGGCAGGTGCTGGTGCAGGTCGACGCGCCGAGGGAGGCACCCGAGTCGTTCGGCTGGCTGCGCCCCACCGAACTCCCCGACGCCGTAGCAGCCGCCTCCCGGCTCATCCGGCTGATCCCCGACGGCCCAGCGCCCACCGGCCAGGCACCGGCCGCGCACGCGGGAACGCACACGGCCACCCTCACCGGAGGTACTCCCGCCCCCGGCAGTCCTGATGACACCGGGACCCTCGCCGAGGCCTACGCCGACGCCGTACGGGCCATGGTGGAACTGCCGGAACCCGCCCTGCTGGCGCTGCCCGACCTGGACCGCAGCGGGGTCGGGGAAACCCACCGGGAAGAGCTGGCCGATCTGCTGGTCGAGGGGTGCGCGGACGCGCTCGACCGGCTGGCACTGCTCGATCCGCCGCTCACGGGCGCCAGAACCTCCGACCCCGCCGCCGCCACCCGGCAGGCCACCGGCTGGCTGGACGCACTGCGCCGGCGGCATGACATACCGGGCCTGCAGGCGTGCGCCGTCCACTGGCCACCGCTCCGCGTGCCCGACCCGCTGGCCACCGCACATCCGGCGCTGCGAACAGTGCCCGCCTCCGGCCATGTCGCCGGAGTGGCGGCTCGGCTGGACCGCGAGCGAGGCGTGTTCGCGACCCCTGCCAACGCCTCGCTCGAGGATGTCGTCGACCTCGCTCACGTACTGCGCCTCGATCAGGAGGTGGCGGTCTACGGGTCGGGTGCCAATCTGCTGCGGTGCCTGCCCGGCAGAGGCCCGCTGGTGTGGGGCGGGCGTACGGCGGTGCCGCAGCCGCGGGCCGTGGGCGTGGGCGACGGCTGGTTCATCGCCCACCGCAGGCTCGTCCACCGGCTGGTGCGGGCGGCGCGCGAGGTGGCCGGGCCGCTGCTGTTCGAGCCCGACACACCCGGTCTGCGGCTGCTGCTGGTCCAGGGGCTGACCGAAGTACTGCTCGGCCTGTTCGAGGCGGGCGCGCTGGCCGGGGACCGCCCTGCGGAGGCCTTCCGGGTGCGGTGCGACGAGGGGCTGAACCCTCCGGAGCAGGCGGCGCTCGGGCAGGTGGTCTGCCAGGTGGAGGTGGCTCCGGCCGCACCCATGGAATTCATCGCGATCCGGCTGTTGATGGGCGGGCGGGACCGGTTGGAGGTGGTGGAGGGATGACGGAGCAGGCGCTGGAGTTCTTCGCCGAGCCGCTGCCGAAATACCGGTTCCTGGTGGTGCTCGGCCCGGCCGCCGCCCATCTGCCGCCGGCGCAGACGGCGTTGCTTCCACTCACCGCCCAGGGCGCCTTCCAGCAGGTCACCGGGCTCGGCGCGCAGCTGGAGGTCACCTCGTATCCGGAGGGCGGGGTCAACGACCGGGTCCGGCAGTTTCCGGTTCGCCACTCGTGGAATCGGATCGTGCTGCACCGCGGGGTGGCCCGGGGCACGAGCCTGTGGGCTTGGTACCAGGCCGGGCTCGGCAATCCGCTTGGCGCGCGCCGCAGCGGCGCGGTGCTGCTGCTGGACGGGGCCGGTCTGCCCGGCGCGGTGTGGGCCTTCCGGGGCGGCCTGGCCTCGAAGTGGACAGGCCCCGATCTGCACGCGGAACGCAGCGAAGTGGCCGTGGAGCAGCTGGAGATCGCGCACGAGGGTCTGGTGGCGGTGGAGCAGGCGGTGCCGGGGCTGGGCTGATGTACGCGGCAACGACCGCAGCGAAAAGAACCGCATGTCGTGATCACGGGTTCGGGAGAGAACAATGCTGACGATCCATCACCTTTCAGTCGACTTCGAGGTCGGCGGCGATGACACAGCGGTCTTCGCCCGGCTCTTCGCACAGCACATCCGGGAGTGGTCGCAGCGGCAGGAGGACATCAGGGCCCGCGGCCGGCTGCTGGCCCGCGAGGCGTCCCTGACCGGTGACGAGCCGGGCCAGGAGTCGGCCGGCGGGTCCGCGGCCGGCTGCTTCGGGGGTGCGTGATGCTTCCGCTGCCCGGCCTCCCGTCGGCACGGGACGCCGCTGTGACGCCGGCGACCCTGACCGTGCACCCGCCCGGTTCCGTGTCGGGGCCCACGACCCCGCTGCTGACGCTGCCGGTCAATCCGACGGAGTACGCCGTCTCCAAGGCGGTGACGTTCGCCGAGATCGGCGTCCCGGGACTGGACGCGCCCCCGCTGCAGTTCGTACGGGGCGGCGCGCGGACCCTCAAACTGGACGCGCTGGTCGACGCGGCCGAGGAGCCGGTGCGCGGGCGCCGCGATGTGCAGAAGCGGTGGCTCAATGACTTCCAGACCCTGACGGTCCGCCAAGGCACCACCCACGCTCCCCCGGTGGTGACCTTCGCATGGGGAGCGAATCCCTCGTTCACCGGCGTGGTGGACAGCCTCTCCATCACCTACGTCCTCTTCGACCGGGACGGCACGCCGACCCGGGCCAAAGTATCGCTGTCGCTCAAGGAGTTCAGGACGGCGGAGGAGCAGAAGCTCACCACGCCCTTGAGTTCACCGACCGTGCAGAAGGTCTGGACGGTGCGGCGCGGCGACACGCTCTCCTCCATCGCGGCCGCGGTGTACCGGGACTCCGGGCGCTGGCGGGAACTGGCGGCCGCCAACGCCCTCGCCGATCCGCGGGCCCTCGCCCCCGGGATGGCGCTCGTCGTCCCCGCCCTGGACCGGGGGTGAGGGGGATGGCGCTGCTGCAGAACACGATCGCGACACCGCTGCCGGCCGACACCTACGCCCCGTGTTTCGAGGTCGCGTTGGACGGCTCCGAGATCGCCGAGCAGATGCGCAGTTGCGTGCTCGACATCCAGGTGGTCCGTGAGCTGGACAAGACCGGGACGTTCTCGCTGGCGCTGAGCAACTGGGACGAGCTGAATCTGCGGCTGCGTTTCGACGACCCGAAGCACTTCGCCCCCGGCCAGCTGGTGGAGGTCCGGCTCGGCTACACCTCACAGCCCAGGCCGCCGGTGGTGGCCAAGGGCCAGGTCACCACGATCCAGCCGGACTTCCCCTCGTCGGGGCCGCCGACGCTGCAGGTCTCCTGTCAGGACCGCACGGCGCAGATGAAGGCCCGTAAGCCGCGGGCCGACGAGGTGAAGAAGTATCTGGACCTCGCCGACTGGCAGATCGCGCAGAAGGTCGCGGAGCGGCACGGGTTGGAGCTGGTGGCCGAACAGGAGGGCGTGGTGCATCCGCTGGTGATGCAGAAGAACCAGGACGACGTGGCCTTCCTGCTGGAACGGGCGAAGGGCGTCGACCGGGAGTGCTACGTGGCGCCCGACCCGACGAGCGGGGTGGAGAAGCTGTACTTCGTCTCGCCCGCCGACGGCCGGGCGGGCTCGACTGCCCGTCGGCCACGCACCTTCGACCTCTGGTACGCGGTACTGGCCCGTGGCGCCCGCTCCGGACGCCCGGAACAGGGCGAGGCGTCCAGCACCTCACCCGCACCCAACCTGATCTCGTTCCGCCCCACCCTGACCCTGTCGGGGCAGGTCGCCAAGGTGACGGTGCGCGGCTGGGATCCCCGGACGAAGAAGGCGATCGTCGGCAGTGCGACCCAGGCGGATCTGCAGGCGGAGCACGACGCCGGGCGCAACGGCCCCGCGGCAGCCGCACAGGAGATGGGCGAGAGGGAAGAGGTCATCGTGGACCGCCCGGTGAGCTCCGAGCAGGAGGCGCGGGCGCTGGCGGTAAGCGTGCTGCGGGGCAAGTCGTATGAATTCGTCACCTGTGCGGGCCAGTTGGCCGGCCTCCCCGATCTGGTGCCGAGCGATGCTCTGCGGATCGGCGGGGTGGGGAGCAGGTTCGGCGGCACCTACTACACGACCAAGGTGACGCACTCCTTCAACTCATCAGGATTCTTCACCTCGTTCGAGGCACGGCGTACTTCCGAGGGGCGGTGACGAGGCGATGACGGGGATGCCGGGACCGGCCGTGGACAAGCGGTATTTCGGTGTGGCCACGGGTGTGGTGGAGCGGGTGGAGGACGACCCGGAGAAGGAGTGCCGGGTGCAGTTGAAACTGCCGTGGTTCGACAGCGCCACCATCACCGAGTGGTGCCGGGTGGCACAGCCGTACGCGGGCAACGGATACGGCGCGAGCTTCGTGCCGGAGAAGGGCGACGAGGTGCTCGTCGCCTTCGACCAGGGGGACATGCGGTTCCCCATCGTCATCGGCAGCCTCTACAACGGCGTGGACAAGCCGCCCACGCACCGGGCGAGCGGCCGGGACGAGAAGCTGCTGCGGACCAGGCACGGCCATGAACTGGTCCTCGACGACAGCTCCGGCAAGGAGGCCGTACGGCTCACCTCGTCCGCCGGGCACCGCATCGAGCTGGACGACGCGGGCAGGTCGGTGGTGGTGCGCACCGCGTCCGGCGGCAAGGTGACGGTGACCGCCGACGGCTCGGTGGAGATCAGCGCCGGTGCCGGCCCTGTGAAGGTCACCGGCGGCTCGGTGACGCTGGACGCGCCGCAGGTGCGGCTGGGCACCGGCGCCTCGCAGCACGTGGTCCCGTGGGAGACCTTCCTGCCCTGGTTCATCGGGCACACCCACCCGATCGTCTCGCCTGTCGCGACCGGTCCGGCGCTCCCCGCGCCCGGCCCGCCGCCGATGTCGACGACGGTGCAGGTGGCGCTGTGAACGGCGGCGCGCCGGGCGGCGCGGAAGCCTTCCTCGGGCGGGGCTGGCGCTTCCCGCTGCTGCCGGACGCCTCGGGGCGGCTGGCGTACGCGGCCGGCGAGGACAGCGTCCGCGACTGCCTGCTGGTGCTGGTGCGTACCGCGCTGGGCGAGCGGGTGATGCGCCCCACGCTGGGCACCCGGGCCCCCGAGCTGGTCTTCGCGCCCGGCAGTTCGCGCTCCCTGCGCGAGCTCGAGGACTCGGTACGGATCGCCATCCGCGACTTCGAGCCGCGGGCGGCGGTGGACGACGTACGGGCGCAGGCGCAGCCGGGCGAGGAGTGGCGGGTGACGGTCTCCGTCGACTACCGGGTCAGGGCCACCGGGCGGCACGAGACGCTGGTCTTCCCCTATTACCTCGACGGCGGCTCGGGACTGGTGGGCGGCGCGGGCGCCTTCGGGGCAGCCGGACCGGCCGTCGGGGGTGACACGTCATGACCCTGGCGCCGCTGCGGCTGGACGATCTGTCCTGGGCCGATCTGGTGGAGGCGGTCCGCTCCCGGATCCCCGCCGAGTCCTCGGGCCGCTGGACCCTGCACGCCCCGGTCGACCCGGGCATGACCCTGCTGGACCTCCAGGCCTATCTGCTGGAGCAGCAGGTCTACCGGCTCGACCAGGTACCGGACGCGGTCGTGCACGCAGTGCTCCGCCTGCTGGGCGTGCCGGGACCGGCACCGGCGACGGCCGCGGTGACGGTGCTGCAGATCGTCCCGCAGGTGCCCGGCACCCGGCTGCGGATCCGGGAGGGCGCGTCGTTCAGCCGTGAACCGGGGCGCGGGAGGGACTTCCACCTCGACCGGGACCTGGACGTACTGCCGTTGCGCGTGGCCGGGTTGTCGGTGCGGGAGGCGACGGGCGACCGGGACCGCACCGCCGACCTCGCCGCCGGACGCCCGGTGCCCCTGGCCGGCGCCTACGGTGGCCCGGCGCGGGTCCGGGTACGGCTGACCGTTTCCGGCGACGGTTTTCCGGACGGCGGAACGCTTACGCTGCTGCTCGAGCTGGAGCAGCCGGCGGGGCCGTGGAGCGGGAACCGGACGGCCGACGGCTGGGCCGCGGGAGCCGTACCCGACGTGCCGCCCCCGGCTCGACTCAGCTGGTCCTACGGGCCCGTTGGGGATACTGCCCCGCTGCCCGAAGAGGCGGTGACGGACGGCACCGGCGGACTGCGCCGGTCCGGCCTGGTCCGGCTGACCCTGCCGGCCACGGCCGCCGGGGCCGAGATGGAGCTGGTGCTGGCCACACCCGCCGCCACCTACGCCGCGCCGCCGCGACTGCTGCGGCTCTCCCCCAACTCCGTCCCCGCGCACCACGCGCAGCGCGTCCGCCTGGAGGAGGGCCCCGACGGGCCCGTGGTGGCCCAACTCACAGGCCGCCCGCCGCTTCCCGGCCTCGCCGTCGTACTGCCCGGCGACGCCGCCGGACGGCTGATCGACATCGCGCACTTCACGCTGCGCGAGACGGACGACACCGGCAGCGGTCGCGTCCACGACTGGACGGCCGTGCCGGATCTGGCCTTCAGCGGGCCGCTGGACCGGGTGTTCACCGTGGACCGGCCCTTCGGGGCGCTGCGCTTCGGCGACGGCCTGACCGGGCGGATCCCCCGTCCCGACGCCACCGGGCCCGGGACGGTACTGCGGGCGGAGTACCGGCTGGGCGGCGGGCCTGCCGGCAATGGCGGCTCGGACCCGGCAGTCAGCGACCCCGCCCGCGCTGCCGAGCCGGCGGCGCTGCTGGCCTTCCCCGCGCTGGCCGGATTCGCCCGCCCGCGGAAGCAGCGCGCGGCCGAGGAGGAATCGCCGCCCGGGGACTGGGTGTTCACCGGTGAATCCTCGGACACCGAACCACCCGACGCCCCGTGCACCGCGCGCGCACTCGTCCCGTCCGTGGGCGGCGCCGAGCCCGAGACCCCGGCGGCCGCACGCCGCCGGGCCGCCACCGCACTCGCCGTGGTCACCCGGGCCGTGACCGCCGCCGACCACGAGGAACTCGCCCTGTCCACCCCCGGGGTCGCCGTCGCCCGCGCCCACGCACTGGTCGGCGCCCACCCCTCGCACCCGTCGCGGAATGTGCCGGGCGCCGTGACCACCATCGTCGTCCCCCGGGTGCCGCGCGCCCCCGCCGACAGCACCGCGCCCGACGCCGTGCCTCTGCCCGTTCCCGACCCCGGCGCGCTGACCGCCGTACGCGCCCGGCTGGAGGCCGCACGCCTGCTCGGCGCCGGGGTGTTCGTCGCGCCCCCGCGCTACCGCCCGGTCCGCGTCCGCCTCACCCTCCCCGCGGACACCGCCCGCCGTCAGCTCCTCGATGCGGCACTGCGGCGCTTCCTCGACCCGCTCACCGGCGGCGACGACGGCACCGGCTGGCCCTTCGGCGGCGTCCTGCGCCCCTCGGCGCTGCTGCGCGCGGCCGAACGGGCACTTCAAGCGGCGGGCGACCGCACCCCGGTGCAGGCCGTCGCCGCGGCCCTGGACGACGGCCCCTACGAATCCTGTGGCGATCTGCCGCTGCGCCCCGGTGAACTTCCCGGCCCTGTCGAGGTACTCGTGTGCACCACGCAGCCGTCCGGTGCCGCTCCACGGGAGGTGCGCGCATGAACGCCCACGACCCCGGCCGTTCCGCCGCTGTCGATCCCTCCGCGAGACTCGCCCCCGGGGCGGACGAACCGTGGTGGACGCTGTCCGCCGGAGCCGCGCGGACGGCGCTGCTCGACGCGGAAGGCCGCCCGGTGCTGCTCGGTGCCGCACGGGACGACCTGGTCGCCGTGCTGCGCACCCGGGTCGGCGGGTTCACCCCCGACTGGACCGGGACGGGCCCTGACGACGCGGGGGACCCGCTGCTGCGGCTGTTTGCGCTGATGGCCGAGGCGGTGGCCGCACGCGTCGACCGACTGCCGGCCAAGCTGCTCGTCGAGCATCTGCGGATCGCCGGGGTCTCCCCGCTGCCCGCCGCGCCCGCCCAGGTGTTGCTGCGCCTCACCGCAACGGCTGCCGCAGGAGCGGGAGTTCAGGTCCCTGCCGGCTTCCAGGCCGGCGCGCCCGGCGAGGACGGCACCGAAGTGGTGCTGGAGACCGTGGACGACACTTGGGTGTCACCCGCCGAGCTCACCTCCCTGGCCGTGGGCCGACCCGCGACCGGCATTCTGCCGGGCCCCGTGGATGAGGTGACGCCGGGTCAGGAGCCCTATGCCGACGGCTTCCTCCCGTTCGGCGCCCGGAGCGCGCCCGGCTCGGCCCTGTGGCTGGGGTTCACCGCCCCCCAAGCCATCGAGGGCGGGCTCTCGCTCGCCTTCGTCGCGGCCCCGCGCCCCGGCGGTCCGGCCGCCGCCGCGCTGGGAGCCGTCGCTCCGCCCGAGACGGCCCCGCCGGAACTGCGCTGGTCCGTACTGGACGGGGACACCCTACGGACGGCCGACGTGGTGGTGGACCACACCGGCAACCTCGCCGACACCGGGACCGTACAGCTGCGGCTGCCGACGGGCTGGCGGCCGGGCCGCCCGCCCGGCGGGGCGCAGCTGCCCGAGGCCCGCTGGCTGCGGGTGCGGCTCACCACAGGGACGTACGCCGAGCCGCCGCGGCTCGCCACCGTCCTGCCGCACACGGTGCTCGCGAGCGCCGTACGGACCGTGCGCGACGAGGTGTTGAGCCCGGCTCCCGCGGATCCCCGGGAGCAGGACGGCGGCGCGGGTGTACGGCTGCGGCTGGCGACGGCGCCCGTCGTCCCCGGATCCCTGACCGTCACCGTCGCCGACGACCCCGCCGCGCCGCTCTTCCCCGTCGACGGCGCGCCCCCCACCGCGCACGACACGCTGCCCGTGTGGCGGGAGGTGCCCGACCTGACCCTCGCGGGCCCCGCCGACCGGGTGTTCGCGCTCGACGCCGACACCGGCGTCCTCACCTTCGGCGACGGGGTGCACGGCGTCGCGTTGCCGCCCGGCGTGGGCAATGTACGGGCCGTCAGCTATCGCACCGGAGGCGGCAGGCAGGGCGCTGTCGCGGCGGACACGGCCACCGTGCTGCGCACCGCGGTGCCCGGGGTGGCTTCGGTGACCAACCCGCTGCCCGGGACCGGCGGAACGGACACCGAGCCGTTCGGTGCGACCGTACGGCGCGGCGCCGCCGAGATCCGCACGGCCGGGCGTGCCGTCACCCCCGCGGACCACGCGCTGCTGGCGATGCGCGCCCCGGGTGCGCGCATCGCCCGCGCCCACGCCGTACCGGGGCACCACCCGGACCATCCCGGCGCCCGGCTGCCCGGCATCGTCGGCGTCTACCTGGTGCCGCCCGACGAGGACCCTGCCACCGCCGGTGCGCCGTTCCCCGCGGGCGGCGACCTCGAGGCCGTCGCGGATCACCTGACGCGCACCCTCGCCCCGACCGGTATCACCGTCGTCGCCGCAGCGCCCCGATACGTCCGTGTCGACGCCCGGATCGTGCTGGCGCTCGCCACGGGCGCCGACCGTGCCGCAGCCTTACGCCGCGCCGAGGACGGGCTGCGCCGCTTCCTGCACCCGCTCGACGGAGGCGCCGGCGGCGACGGGTGGCCCTTCGGCGGACCACTCGTCCACACCGCGCTGGCGCGCCGACTGCTCACCGACGAGGAGGTGGCGGCCGTGCCGCTGCTGACGCTCACGGTGGACGGCCTGCCGGTGCAGCCCTGCACCGATACGCCGCTGCCGCCGCACGCACTGATCCGCGTCGGACGGGTGACGGCCTCCGTCGTCGCCGACCCCACCGCAGGCGCCACCGCTCAGAAGGGGAGGTGAGACATGGACATGCGCACCGACGCACCCGCGCACCTGCTGCTGGACTCCGCCTCGGGCTGGCGCCCGGCCGCCGGAGCGGCAGATCCACTCCCCGAACCCGTCCAGGACCGCGACGCACTGGTCCTGCCGCCCGGCGTGAGAGAGGCGGCACTGGTCACCGTCCCGCTCGACAGCGGCATCTCCCGGTGCCGCTGGCACCGGATCCGTGTCGACGCCGATGTGCCGTCGGGCAGCGCGCTGGTCGTCCAACTGGCCACCACCGGCGACGATCCCGACGGCGTGCCGGGGCCCGACGACTGGCAGACGGCCGCAGGACCGGCCTACGACTTCCTGGTGGACCAGCCGCCGGGCCAGTACCTCGTCCTGCGGCTGCTGCTCGGCCGTACCGATGCCTCCACGCCCGGTCCCGCCGTGCGGCAGGTGCGTCTGGACCTTCCCCGGGCCACCTCTGCCGATCTCCTCCCGGCCGTCTACCGCGAGGACCCGACCGCCGACGACTTCACCGAGCGGTTCCTCGCCCTGTTCGACTCGGTGGTCCAGACCCTCGACCGGGCCACGGAACGGGCCCCCGCACTGCTCGACCCGGCCGGCGTGCCGGACGGTGTGCTGCCGTGGATCGCGGGTCTGCTCGGCCTCGATCTGGGGCCCGACCCCGACCCGGCGCCGGGCGCGAGTTCCGGCGGCGGCCCCGCAAGCAGCACGACCCCCGGCGCGCCGGACCCGGGGACCGCGCAGCTCCCGCCGCCCGTACTGCGCCGACTCATCGCCGCGGCACCCGAGTTGCGCAGGCGGCGCGGCACACCCTGCGGGCTCGCCCTTGCGCTGCACATCGTGCTGGGGGTACGCCCGGCGATCCTGGAACCGGCCGTTGCGCCGTGGGGTGCGGTGGGCCGGGACACGCGCCTGGGTGAGGTGCGGCTGTTCGGGCGGTCGGCGGCGCGGGTGCGGCTCGGCGGCCCCGCGGTCCTCGGTTCGCGGCTGGCAGGAGCCGGCGCCCGCCGGGGCGGAGCGCCGTTGCGTTCGCTCGGCAACCCGGACGACGACCCGCTGACCGGCACCGCGTTCCGTTTCCGCGTGCTGATCCCCCCGGGCCCGCCGCCCGGCACCCGGCGTCCCGCGTCGACCGACGGCATGGCCAGGACCGCTGCCGATCTGATCGAACGGCTCTCCCCCGCCCACACCACGGCGACCGTTTCCATCGGCGGGCTCGGCTTCACCGTCGGCGAGCGCAGCGCGGTCGGCGTGGACACCCTCCTCGTCAGCCCCGCCCCGTCCCCGGCCGGTGTGGCCGTCCTCGGCGCGGACACCGTGCTCGGGGCGGACCGTTCGGGGCGACGCGGCATCCGCATGGACGGAACGTCAGGTGCGGGCATCCGCACGGTCGCCCTCGAGGACGGCGGCACCGGCGCACACCCCGACGAGAAGAAAGGCAGGACCCCATGACGGCTCCCCCGACCGGGCGTGACAGCGCCCCGCGGACCGGCCGGCGGCGGCTGACGTACTTCCACGGCCAGTTGCTGTCCGCACAGGATCTCCGCCAGGAACAGGGGCAGTTCCTCGCCCGGCTGCGCCTGCACAACCTCGCCCTGCATGGCTACGGAGTGGCCTACGGGCTGTGGACGCGCCCGGTGCCGCCACCGGTCGGCGAGTGCCCCGATCCGGAGCGCGCGGCCCCCTGGTTCGAGGTGACCGACGGCCTGGCCGTCGACCGGCACGGCGACGAGGTGATCGTGCCGTGCGGCATCCTGCCGAGGCACGATCTGTGGCAGCTGCTCGACGAGGACGAACGGTGCCGCGCCCTGGAGGAGATCCGCTCCGGCCGCGACGGCGTCACCGTGCATCTGACGATCCATCATTGCGAGGAGCCGGTCGACAGCGTCCGCGCCGTCTACACCGAGGCCTGCGACGGCCTCCCGCGCACCGCCTACGCCCACATCCGCGAAGGCTTCGCCCTGCGGGCGACGACCCGGCGGCCCGAACCGGACTCCTGTGACCCTCCGTGCCCCTGCGAGCCGCCCGCAGGCGGCGCGCCGGAGGCGCACGGATGTGGTGACGGCAAGATCTTCGGACCCGGGCTGCTGCTCGCCCGCGTGCACCACGTACGTCCCGACCGAGCGCTGGATCCCGAGCAGATCCATCCCGAGTTCCGCCGGCCCCTCTCCCGGCGTCCCGCGACCGTGATCACCAGCATCTCCTGGCCGCACGGCGGCCGGCTGACCACCCAGCAGGCCCGCGTACTGCTGGGCGAACGCGGCCTGCGGATCCGCTTCTCGCGGCCGGTGCGCGCCGCGTCCCTCCAGGACCCGGGTATCGCGGACCTGTTCCAGGTCACCGGCGGGCGGGGCGTCCACGGCACCGTGATGCGCCTGGAGACCCGGATCGACGCGGCCGGGCCGGACGACCAGACCACGGACCGGATCACGATCCGGCAGACGGACATCGAGTACCTCAACGACGGCGACCGGATCCACCTGGTGCTGCGCACCCCGTTCGTCCTCGACATCTGCGGCGACCCGGTGGACGGCACCCACACCGGCGGGCTCGTACCGCAGCCCGGGGGCCCGGCCGCCCATCGGCCGGGGCTCCTGCCGCCCGACGGCTGCGGACCCCGCACCTCCGGGACGCCCGCAGGCGCGGCCGGTGTCTTCGAGAGCTGGATCTTCATCGACAACCGTCGGCCGGACCACGACGGCGACGGCGACGCCGACGCCGACGCCAAGGCGGAGGCTGAGGCGGAACCCGCCGACCGGGCCGTCACCGCGGCCGACGACAGCCGGGCCGACGAGAGCCGGACCAACGACAGCGAGACCATTGAGGGGCGGCCATGACCACCTCCGGCACCCACACCGCCGGCCCCCGTGACTGCGGCTGCGGTTGCGGCGGAAACGGCGGCGGCAGCACCGCGTCCATCGCCTCAACTGCCGGATTCCGTGCGGGCGGACCGGTCCGCCCGGTCTTCTCCGCGGGCCAGCTGCTCACCGAGGACGACCTCGGACAGCTCGCCGCCTGGACCACGGGGCGCATCCGCGTCCACAACCGGCTGCGTTACGTATCGCCCGAAGGACAGGGCGCGGTCCTGTGCGGGCTCGCCGTCAGCTGCGACTCCTGCGTCCGCGGTGTCGTGCGCATCGGCGAGGGCCATGCGGTGGACGGCCTGGGCAACGACATCCCTGTCATCTGTGTCGAGGACGTGGATGTCGTCGCCCTGGCACGGGAGTTCCGCGCCAGTGGCGGCGGCTGCCCCGACCCCTGCCCGCCCGGGCCGGAGCGCACCTACGGCCTCTTCCTGCGCTACGAGGAGGAGTTCGCCGAGCCCGTCGCCCCCTACGATCCCGGCGACGGCTGCACGCCGGTCGGCTGCGTACCCACTCGGGTACGGGAGGGCCACCGCTTCTCCGTGGGCTGCGTCCCCGAGCCGCCCTCCGACCGGCTCTGCGCACTGCTGCTGCGCCGGTTCGGTGACGACGGGGAGTTCTTGGAGTCCTGCCGGAGCGAGAGCCGACCCTCGGCGGACGAACTCACGGACTGGCTCACCGCCCGCCTCGACGTCAACGGCGACCTGTGCGACCGCACTCCCCTGGCGCTGCTGTGCGACGTACCGCCCAAACCGTCCGGCAACGACGTTCAGCACAACCTGCGCCGCAAGGTGGGTGCTTGGCTCGCCTTCGAGGCGTATCTGCGCGCCGCCGTCCGCTCGCTCCTCGTCGTCCCCTGCCCCAGCGGCTGCGCCCCGGAGGTGCTGGTCGCCGAGGTGACCTTGGACGGCTGCGATGTCGTACGGGCCGTGCCGGCCGGACGGCGTGGCGCGCAGTTGCCCGATCCGGTGGAACAACAGTGGCGCATCGAGCTGGCCCGGCTCTTCGAACACGACGTCAGCACGGCGGAGTTGCTGGGGTTCCTGCTGGACCTCCTCGACCTCCCCCGCTGCCTGCCGCAGCCGACCGAGACCTAGGTCCTGTCCGGCCGATCTTGCCGGGCTCGCGTGCCCTGGCACGCACGCTCGCTGCGTTGTCGTCAGTCGCCGACGCTCCGCGTCGGCTCTCCCCCTGCATTCGGTGGGGGAACCCCCACTCACTGATCCGGCCTGATCGACCGGACAGGACCTAGAAGGAGCGCAGACCATGCCGGCACCCCTGCGGCCAGAATTCCACGAGGGCCAGATCCTGGCCGCCGACGACCTGTCGGCCGTGGTGCGCTACGACCGTGACGCCGCCGCGCGCCACCACCGGCACCTGCACACCTGGGGGATCGCCTCGGGCCTGGAGGTGACGGTCCGCTCGCGGGCCGGCTCGGACCTCTACAAGACAGTCATCGTCGGCGGCGGCACCCTCGTCGACCCATCGGGGCGAGAGATCGTGGTGCCTGCGCCGGTGGAACTCTCCACCCCCGACCAGGGGTTCGTGATCGCCGATCCCGACAACACGGCCGCCCGCCCGCTCATGCTCATGTGGAGCGACCAGCCCTCGCCCGCCGGCTCGACCGTGCCCATGGGCGGCTGCTCCGCGAACGGCGCCGCGCACACCTCGGAGGGCTTCGTCCTCGTGGTCGGCGCCCCCGGCGACGAACTCGACCTCGGCGACCAGCAGCCGCCCGCGCCCGACGCGGGACCCGACTGGCTCGGCGCCGGTGACCGGGGCCGGGTGCTGCTCTCCTTCGTGACCTGGGGCGGCGGCGAGGACGGCGGCTTCACCGCGGTGCTGCCCCGGGCCAACGGGGTCGGCCGCCGGTACGCGGGCGTCCTCGCCGACCGGGTGTCCGCGCGCGGCGGCACACTGGAGCTGGCGGCAGAGCCGCGCCCGGTGGCCGGAAAGGTGGGCGTCCGGATCGGCGGTGAGCACGGCAGCCTGGACATCGGCCGGTTCAGCGCGGCCGGCGCACTCGCCCCGGCGCTGCGCGTGCTCGGCGACGGCAGCACCCAGATCCACGGCGATGTGAAGATCACCGGCGGGCTGACCGTCACCGGCGCCGTCGACAGCCCGCTCGTCACCGGCAGCGTCCTCGTCCAGTCCGGCACCGCGACACACGGCGTCATCCTGCCGCTGCCCCCGCCGGTGACGGCGGATCAGGTGGAGTCGGGCGAGGTCGTTCTGCACCTCCAGGTGACGCCGCGGCTCCAGACGTACGACGGCCCGTCCGAGGGTGGTGTCGACGGATCCGGCTTCGGCGCACTGCCCGTGGTGCTGCGCTGCGAGGTGGACTCCCAGCGCCGGCTGAGCTGCCTGATCGCCTGGTACGGCGGGTTCGGCCCCGACCAGGCACTCGACCCTCCGTCCGTGCTGCCGGGCGCCGCCGACTACTTCGTACTGGCCACGGCCCGACCGACCACCTGATCCATCCGCACGGCAGCAACGAGGGAGAGCAACCATGACGATCACCACGCGAGATCAATCGGTGCCGCAGGCACCGGAGTTGACCGTCACGGTCGTCCGCCTGGAACACACCGGCCATGTTCTCGCCGCACTCACCCGCGCCACCACCGGTCCCCCGCCCGCCGTACGGCTGCTGACGCAGAGCGCATTCCCGCTGGCCGTCCCGGGCGCCTCGGGGCTCGTCCTGGTCCCGGCCGAACTCCTCACGACCGAGCAACTCGGCGCGCCCCGGGACATCCTTGCCGCGCCCTGGCGCTGGTACGTGGACACCGGCGGCGAGCAGGCCGCCGCCCCGGCAACGCCACAGCTCAAGCCGGTCTCCTGCCCCGCCCCCTCCGTCGGCCTCACCGAAGGATCGCTCAACGTCGCGTCCTCCACCACCGACGGCGCGGCCCCCGTCCTCGCGCTGGTCCATCCGACCGCCCAGTGGGGCACCGGCAGCGCCGTCAGCCTCCAGATCCGCGACGCCCTCGGCCCGAACGGAGCAGCCCTGCTGGGCAATGGCAATGTCGCGGAGAGCGACGAAGCCCTGGTCTTCGTCCGGGGGCGGCCGGTGGCCGTGTACGCCCCGGGCGAGATCGACTGACGGGGATCCGCGCAGGGACGAGGCCAGGACGCAGGTGTGACAGGCATGGTGACGGTTCACATGGATTCGACGACCGACGGCGGTCTCATCGCCGCCCTCGGCGGCTGCACCGTGCTCGAATGCCGGGTGCGCGTGGTGAGGACCGACGGCTGGAGCTGGGGACCCGATCCTTCCGAACTGGCCCGCGGCGCGGTCGCGATTCTCCCCCGCGTGGTGGAGATGCACCTTGCCGGGGCACTGACCCGCACCGGCCTGATTCCCCCGCCCATCTCGGGACAAGCCCCGCACTCAGGCCTCATCCCGCAGGACATGGAGGTGACCGTCCCCGTGCACATAAGGTCCTTTGCCACTCTCGACGAGCTGGCGGGTGCCGCCCACATGGCCGACCGGACAATCGCGCCCGGATCCGGTACTGACGCGACAGTGCTCCCCCACCGCGGCCACGCGGGCCCATCGGCTCCGGGCATGAGGGCACTTTCCCGTGATGCCGGATCCGATGTCGGATCCGGCGCCGACGCCCGTGCCGAAACCTTGCAGGGGCCGAGCCAACCGGTGCCGCCCGCGCCCGCCTTCGACCGTGACCTGGTGCTGGTGGGCCTCCTCAACGAAGCCTCCGCCTGCGGGGCGTTCGACACCGTACTGGCCGGGCTTCCGCACGATGCGCTGCTGCTCCTGTTGCAGGCCCTCGACGCGGCGGGCAGCCGCACGGCGTCCGACCCCGGCTCTGCGGCCGACCCGGCAACTCCGTTCCCCGGTAGGGCCGGAGCCGTCCCCGGCGAAGCCCCCGACCCCGACGCCCTCGCCGCCGCCCTCGTGGCGGCCCTGCGGTCGGAGCCCCCCGTCCGGACGGGCAAAGCGCTCAATGCGACGGACACCACGCTCACTGCCACCGGACCCGAGCCCGCTCCCGACACCGCGCAGCCCGCACCCCCCTCGCAAGTCCCCCCGGCCACCGGCCGGTCAGAACAGCACCACGCAGGTCCCGCGTCCGGGACGGTGACCGATATCGACCGCGTACTTCCCTTCCTGCTGCTGCCCCCACTGCACGACCGCAGCTATCTTCAAGCGGTGGCCGCCGTCCTGAGCGGTGGTGGCGCACAGGCCCCCGACGGTGCGGCCTTCGCCGCCTGCCTCGCGCACAAGGTGCTACCGCCGCCCGCCCACGGCTGGCTGCGATCACCGCAGGACAGGCACGCGGTCGCCGTCTTCTCGGGCACGACGCCGACGGGCCAGGGCGCGCCCGACATCTCCGCGCTGGATCTCGAACGCCATCTGGGCCCGCTCCTGGCCCTGCTCGACTCCCGGCTCGGACTCCAGGCCGCCCAAGGACACACCGCCACAAGCCCCCTGCTTCTGCGCGCCGTGGCCCCGGGCCGGCTACTCCTGCTGGACGTCGACGGCCTGTACCCGGTGTGGGACGCGACGCGGCCGGCGGAACTGCTCCGGCCGTGGGAACTGGCCGGGACACCCCTCGTCCTGCTGCCCGCCCAGCCCGATGTCCCCGCGGCTGCCGGGCTGACGCTCGCTCTGGACGCCCTGGGCATCGGCTTCGTGACCGATCTGCCGCCCACCCGCGGCGAGCAGTTGAGCCGGGTGCCCGCTCCGCGCCGCTGCTGGACCAACACCGGGGCGCGGCTCCCCTCCCGCTCCGCGGCGGACGACTCGCTGGTCGGAGCCGCACGGCGGCTGACGTACGAAGCGTCCCGCGCCGCCCGGTTCACCGAGGCGCTGGTCGAGCTGCGCCCCGCTGTCCGAACGGGCCAGGCCTCCGCGATCGAACGTACGGTGACGCTGGCCGCTGCGGTCGCACTGGCCGATCTCGCCTGGAAGCTCTGGTCGGAGCGGGAGCCCACCGACCCGATGTGCGCCCTCGACCGCTTCGCCGATCTGGGGGCCCGCGTGGCGTTCCACGACAGCACCGTCGAGGTGCGCCTGCCGATGGGTGCCCGCCACTCCGACCTCTACCGCCACCGACTGCTCGCAGACGTACCGGACGTGCCGTGGTTCGGCGGCCGCACCGTCGTGTTCACAGGAGGGTGAGATGCCGATCCGATCAGGCGCCGCCGCGGCCCACTTGACCCTTCGCTACAGCGCGATCCACCGCGCGCTGCGGGCCGCCGCGGCCCGCCGCGCGAAGCGCTCGGCGCTGCTCGCCGGGGCCGAACTGTCCCCTTACTGCGTCACCGACCAGCAGGCCGGAATGCTCCTCGACCTCACCGACCCCGCCGTCGTGCACCCGGCGCCCCGAAGCGCCGAGCCGCCCGCCGCACAGACCCTCGCGGAGCGCGAACTCCGCCGCCAGGCAGCCGCAGAGGGCGGCTCGCTGCCGCTCGATGCGCTGGCGTCCGCCGCAGACCTTGACCCTTTCGAGTGCGACGCGCTGCTTTTGTGCCTGGCACCGGCGCTGGCCCCCGAGCACGCCCTGCTGTTCGGCTATCTCCTCGACGACCTCGACCAGCGCCGTCCCACCGCCGAGTTGATCCTCACAGTCCTGGCGCCCTCCCCCGCCGAGCGGTACGACCGGCTGCCGGCGCTGGGACCGTACGGGCGGCTGCGCCGCTTCGGTCTGCTGTTCCAGGACGGCGACCCGGACACGTACGGCGGACCGGAACCGTCCGGCGCCGATCTGCTGCGCCCGCTGCACATCCGCGCCGAACTGCCCGCCTTCCTCCTGCACGGCCTCGGGGACCCCGCACTCCTCGCGTACGACCCCGGCCAGGTGCCCGCACCGTGCCCTGCGCTGCTGGACGGGCCGACGCGCGGCCGCACCGCACGGCTGGCCGCCCATCTGCGGGCGCACCCGGCCGGAACCGCCGCCCTCTGGGGGCTGCCGGACGGCAGCCAACTCGACGCGGCACACGCCGTGGCGGAGCAGGCGGGGCTCGCGCTGCGCGGCGCTCCTGACCTGGAGATGTGCCGGACCCCTGACGAGGTGAGGGCCGCCGCAGGCCGGTCGCTGGCCGCGGCGGCCGCGCTCGGTACCGCACTGTGGCTGCCCATCGACCGCTTCCACGACCCCGACGCACGATGGGCCACGGCCTCGGCCGCCGAGGTGCTGACTCGGAGCGGCGTCCCGGTCGTCCTCACCGGGCAGACCCCGTGGCGCCCCCTCGATCTGCTCTCCTCGGGCCGCTACGCGGAAGAATCCACGGACGAACCCGGCTACCGGGAACGCCGCACCCTGTGGAGCACCGCCACCGCCGAGGCGGACCCCGATCCCCGCGCGCTTGACGACCTGGCCGCCCGCTTCCAGCTGTCGCCCGCCCAACTGCGCTCCGCCGTGCGGCTCGCCGAGTCCGGCGGCGTGTCGCTGAATACGGCCGTGCCCCGCGTCCTGGCAGCAACTCCTGGCCGCCTCGCCGATGTCCGTACGCCCACCCGCGACCTTTCGGACCTCGTGCTCCCCGCCGAACAGGCGCAGCAGATCGGCGAGCTCGCCGCCGCGTTCCGGGCCTGGCCCAAGGTCTCCCAGGAGTGGGGCTTCGGCGGGCAGCACGGCGGCCCCGGCCTCAAGGCCCTGTTCACCGGCGAGCCCGGCACCGGCAAGAGCCTCGCAGCCGAGGTGGTCGCCGCCACGCTCGGAGTCGACCTGATCAGGGTCAATCTTGCGCAGACCGTCTCCAAGTGGGTCGGCGAGACCGAGAAGAATCTCGATGAGGCCTTCAGTCACGCGGAGGCCGCGGGCGCGCTGCTGCTCTTCGACGAGGCCGACGCCGTCTTCGGCAAGCGCGGCACAGTGAGCCGCGGCACCGACCGATACGCCAATCTCGAGGTCGGCTATCTGCTGCAACGCCTGGAGCGCAGCCCCGCGTTGGTTGTCCTCACCACGAACCTCCAGGGCAATCTGGACGAGGCATTCACCCGCCGCTTCCAGTTCGTGGTGCACTTCACCCGGCCCGGCGACCGGGAGCGGTACCGGCTGTGGCGGATGGCGTTCCCCCACAGTGCCCCGCTGGAACCGCAGTTGAGTCTGGAGGGACTAGCACGGCTCGATCTCACGGGTGCGGGCATCATGGCCGCAGCGCGCGGCGCCGCGCTACTTGCGGCGGAGAGCGGAAGCGCGGTCATCGGCCGGGAGCATCTCGCCGAGGCGATCGCGCGCCAGTTCCGCCAGGAGGCGCGGCTGCCGCGGTCCGGCGAACTGGAGCTGGCGCTCGGCCCGGTGCCCGTACGGAACTCAGCACCGGTGGCGGCAACGGCCTCCTGCGTGCTGCCATGAGCGCGCCCGCGCGGACCCCCTCGACGCCACCGCCCGCCGTGACACAGGCGGGCGCCAGGCCCGCGCTGCCCTCGCCCGGCAAACTCAAGGCGGTACGAAAACGACCGGCCCCGGCGCCGGCCGCTCCGGCGAAGGAGCGCGGGACCACCACCGCCGCACCCACCAAACGCCCCGGCCGGGCACGGCCCGCCGTCGGCAACGCCGCCACCGCCGCGCTCGCCGCCCGGGGCGGGCAGGCGCCGACCGGCCACGACCAGGGCAAGACCCCAGGGCGCGCCGCCGCCGGCAAGAAGGCCGTCGCGCCGGGACTGCGCCGGATCGCCACCCAGGTCACCGCGGGCAAGCGCCTGCTGACCCGGCACCCCGCGCCCGCCGCGGAGGCTGGGGCGGCCCAGCGCGCGGCGGTGGCGCCGGCCGGTGAGCGCGCCGCTTTCGCCGGGCAGGACCAGGCGGCGGCGATCGCCTCGGCACAGGCGAAGCCCTTCGGCCGCGCCGAGTTCATCGCGAAGTTCGAGAAACGCATCAAGGAGCAGCAGCCGGCCACCGCGGACGAGGCAAAGGCACTCGCGGACCCGGCCCGCCCGGACACCCTCACCCCTCAGCTCTCCGGCGAGGTGCACGCCGCCGCAGATTCCTCGTCGGGTGAGGTGCGGGCGACCGCGGCGGCCCCGCCGGACCCGGCGCGCGTACCCGAGCGTCCCGCCGTGCCCCTGTCGCCCGACCGTCCGCCGGCCGTCCCGGCCCCGCCCCGCGCGGCGGACGCCGTACCGGCGCCGGTACCTGGCGCCGCGGTGGACCTCTCCGCCCATGCGCGCGGGACGACCGCCGAAATGGACAAGGCAGGGCTCAGCGACGAGACCCTGCGTCGCGCCAACGAACCCGCGTTCACGGCCGCCCTGCAGTCCAAGAAGGCCGCGGAGAAGGACTCCGCCGCGGCCCCGGGCTCCTTCCGGGCCAAGGAGGCCGAGCAGCGGGCGGCAGCCGAGCAGCGGGCGGCCGGCGCGGGCAAGACGGCGATGGCCGCCATGGCCGGTGTGCGGGCCGCTACGGGCAAGTCCGTGGCGGGCGGCAAACAGGCCGCCCAGGCACGTACAGAGGTACGCCGCGCCGAGGTCACGAAGCAGCTGACGGAGATCTACGAGGAGACCAAACGCAATGTCGAGGCCGCGCTGGCCGGTCTGGACGACACGGTCCGCACGCTCTTCGACGACAGGGCCGGGCAGGCGCGGAAGCGTTTCCTCGCCGCCTGCGAGAAGAGTTGGTGGGACTTCTTCTCCGGCGAGCCCGACTATGCGAAACACTCGGCCGCCTACACCGCCGAGATCCGAGGCGTGGTCGACGAGGTCGCCACCGTCGTGGAGAAGCGCGTCAACGACGCGCGGCAGAAGGCCGCGGACGGCCGGCGCAAGATGGCCGATTTCGTCGCGGGCCTCGAGCCCGCGATGCGCGGGTTCGGGGAGCAGACGGCCGCCGGATTCGCCGCGAAGTTCGATGAGTTGGAAGCATCCATCGACGAGAAGGCCGACGCGATCGTCGACCAGCTCGCCGAGTCCTACGCGCAGGCGCAGGAGGCGACCAACGCGGCGTTGGCCGAGGTGAAGGAGTCCAACAAGGGCCTGTGGGAGCGCGCCCGCGACGCCGTGGTCGGCGCGATCAAGATCCTGATCGACCTGAAGAACCTGCTGGTCGGTGTGGTGAAGCGGGCGGCCGGTGTGGCCGAGCGGATCATCAAGGACCCGATCCGATTCCTCAGCAATCTGGGTGCCTCGGTCAAGGCCGGGCTGATGCAGTTCCTGTCGAACATCGTCAAACACCTCAAGGCGGCGTTGCAGGAATGGCTGTTCGGCAATCTGGCCGCGGCCGGGGTGGAACTGCCGGAGCAGTGGGATCTGCGCGGAATCGTCAAAATGGTGCTGTCACTCTTCGGGATCAGCTGGGCTTTCATCCGCGCCGAGCTGCTCAAGCACATGCCCGAGCCGGTACTGAACGCCGTGATCGGCGCCATCAAGATCATCGGAGTGATCAGGGACAAGGGCATCGGGGGCCTGTGGGAGGAGATCAAGGAGAAGATCGGGGACCTCAAGCAGCAGGCCTTCGAGATGATCAAGGGTTTTGTCGTCGAGACCGTCCTCAAGGCGGGCATCACCTGGCTGCTGTCCCTGATCACTCCGGCCGGCGCGCTGGTCAAGGCCGTGATGGCCGTCTACGACTTCGTCACCTTCCTGGTGGAAAAGGCGCGCGCGCTCGCCGAATTCGTCAACGGCATCCTCGACACACTCGAAGAGGTCTGCAACGGCGTGTCCCAGAAGGTCGCCACGAAGATCGAGGACTCCCTCGCCCGGACCCTGCCGCTCGCGATCGACCTGCTCGCCCGGGTGCTCAAGCTCGGCGCGATCCCGGCGAAGATCAAGAGCGTGCTGGAGAAGGTCGGCGCGCCCGTCCGGGCCTTCATCTCCAAGATGATCGCCACTGCCGCCGCGTACGGCAAGAAGCTGCTGGCCGGTGGGAAGAAGGCCCTGGGCAAACTCGTCGGCAAGGCGGACCGGCGTACACCGGAGGAGAAGCAGCGCGATGTCACGAAGGGCGTCGAGGTCGCGACGAAGGCCGTCAACGCGCTTTCGGGGAGCGACATCGGAGCGAAGGTGATCCGCCCCGTGCTGATTGCCATCCAGTTGCGCTACCGCATGACGTCCCTGACCCCGGTCGCGAAGGACGGCGTCTGGTACGTGCACGGTGTCATCAACCCCGAAATCATGGGGAAGTCGAACAAGAAGGTCGCGTTCGAGCTGGACATCGAGACAAACGAGACCAGCAAGATGTCGGCGATTCTCACCGCGACGTGGTTCTGCCCCGACCCTCCCAAGGACCTCGAAGCGAAGATCGACGCGCTCAGCAAGGCAAGCGAGAAGGGCGACCTCGTCAAGACGGTTCCGAACCGGGATCCCTCGCAGACTCGCGCGTACCGGAGGGAACTTGAGAAGCAGTACGAGGCGTTGGGAGACGAGGGCAAGCCCTTGCTGGCGGCGCTCAAGAAACAGGACGTCGATCACCCGGTCGAGCTGCAGCTCGGCGGCAAGGACCAAAAGAAGTTGATGGTAATGCTGGACAGCACCGTCAACCGGGTATTCGGCAGCCGCATTTACCATGCGATGAAGAAGCTCAATCCCGATACAAGGATCAAGATGCTGTTCAAGCGGCGCGAATGACCAGCCTCACTTCCCAGCCCCACTTCAAAGCCCCCGGCGTGCCAGTTCACTGCGTGACCGCACCCCCAACTTCCGGTACACATTGCCGAGATGAAACTCCACCGTCTTCGGACTGAGGAAAAGCGCCGCCGCCGCCTCCTTGTTGGTGGCACCGCCCGCCACCAGCGCGGCGATACGGCTCTCCTGCTCGGTGAGCTGTCCGCAGGCCGTCCGGGCGGCGCGCCCACCCGCCGCGCGCAACTCGCTGCGGACCGCCTCCTCCCACGGGACGGCGCCAAGCGCCCCGAAGGCCGACAGCGCCTCCTCCAGGGCGTCTCGCGCCTGTGGGGTGCGTCCTGTACGGCGCAGCCACTGCCCGTGGCAGAACACGGTCCGCGCCCGCTCGAAGACGACGGCACCACGCGCATGCCATTCCAGAGCCTCATGGAAGGCCGCATCGACGGCACCGGGCGTGCCGTGACCGTCGGCCTCCAGCAGCAAGGCGCGGCAGCGGGCGCTTACCGCAAGCGCCCAGGAGGGGCCCGAGCGCCGCATTTCGGCGTCGAAGCGGGCGTACTCACCCGCCGCCTCCCCGATCCGCCCGCTGCGTACGTACGCCTCGATCAGGTTCGCCGCCCACGGGGCCACCGACGGGTCCTCGATTCCCGAGCTACGCGCCAGGGCACCGGCCCGCTCGTAACCGGCCACCGCCTCCTCGTACTTGCCCGCGCCGAGCGCCAACAGGCCCTCGGCCACCGCGACCTGGCCCATGACGAGTTCGAGGCCGTGCGCCCGCGCCACTCCGGCGGCACGGGCCAGCACCGCTCCGCACTCCGTGACCCGGCCCTGCGCGGCCTCGAGCCGCCCCAGCGCGACCAGCCCCTGGGCCAGCGCAGCGGTCTCCATCCGACGCGCCGCGCACTCCACCGCTTCCATCGCGTCAGAGCGGGCGCCGCGCCAGTCCCCGGTCCACAGCCGGATCCAGGCCCGGCAGCCGAGCGCGGCGGCGCGCAGCGCCACACACGCCCCTCGCTCGGCGCCGGGCTGCTCCCCCAGTACCCGGTCCAGCAGCACACAGGCCGCCTCGTACTCCTCCAGCCAGCCCAGCACTTCCGCCCGCCCCACCAGCGTCCTTGCCGCCTCGCCGGCCTTCTGCGCCAACAGCAGTTCGCCGGCCTGCGCGCGTTCTCCCCGCAGGGCCAAGACCTGCGCGAGATGGACGGCCGCGGCCTCCGCCAGGTCCCCGCCGCACAGCCGGGTGAGCCGGTACGCCTGCCACGCACTGCCCAGTGCGGCACGGCTGTCCGCCGCGCGGACCGCGGAATCGGCCGCCTCCAGCAGCAGTTCGGCCGCCCGGGTGGGCTCCCCCGCCAGCCGCCCGGCCGCATCGCGCAGCACCCGGTGCGCGGTCCGCGGGTGCCCGGTCGCACCGCGCTGGCGTGCCCGGATGACGCCCAGTTCCTGGCGCAGCGCCGGCTCGCGGGCGAGCGCCATCGCCTTTCCCAACAGCACCGGTACGTGCTCCGCGGCTCCGGCCCGCTGCCGGCAGCCCGCTGCCAGGCCCAGCAGCCGGGCCGCGTCGTCGTCATCGTCGGCGAAACCCGCGGCGCGCTCGTACAGTTCGGCGCACGCGTCCGGGTCCGCCTCCGCGCTCGCCGCCGCCTCAATGGCCCGCGCCACGGCCGGGCTCGGACCGATGTGTGCGGCGGCCAGGTGGCGTGCAGCGGCCGTGCCGTGCAGGACCTGCGCGAGCGCCCGGTGGACCGCGCGCCGCCGCGATGTACAGGCGTCGTGGTACGCGACCAGGCGCAGCCGCCGGTCGGCGAAGACCAGCCGCCCCCGGCGCAGTTCGAGGACGCCGTCCTCTTCGGCGGGCAGTAGCGCGTCGGGCTCAAGGCCGAGCAGCGCCAGTGCGCGCTGCACGTCGCCGCTGGGGCCGTCGCCGGCCGCGGCGGGCACGAGCAGGGCGTCGCGGGCGGTGGCAGGGAGCCGGGCAAGCGTCGGCAGATGGGAGTCGCGCAGCCGCTCACCGGGGGTGAGCGGGTCGTCGAGCGGCATGTTTCCCGCACACTGGCCCGGCGTGAGGGCGAGCGGCAGTTCGGTGAGTGCGAGCGGATTGCCCTCCGCGACAGCGAGCAGCCGCTCGGCGACGTAACGCCGGAGCGGATGCGGGGCGGACTGCTGGAGCAGGGTCCGCGCGTCGGCCGGGTCCAGCGGTCCCAGCCGCAGCTCCGGTACGCCGGTGACGGCCGGGCGGATCGCGGACGTGGCGGCGGAGCATCGGTGTTCCGCGGTGAGGAGCATGGCGATCGGCTCGCCCGCGATGCGCCGGGCGACGAAGAGCAGCACCTCCATGGACGGGGCGTCCAGCAGATGCGCGTCGTCGATCGCGAGCAGCAGAGGACGCCGGGCGGCCGCGGCGCCGAGCAGACCGAGGACCGCGGCGCCGACCGCAAGACCGGTGTCCCCGGGCCGGTGGCGCCCGGTGGCCAAGAGGTGGCCGAGCAGATCGCGCTGGGGTGCGGGGAGCTGCGGCACAGAGCAGCGGTGCGCCTGGACGACCTGGTGCAGGCCCGCATAGGACAGTCCTGATTCGGCGGCAGTGCCCGCGAAGTACACCGATCGGAAGGTGGCGTCGAGGGTGAGGAAGCTGCGGAGCAGGGTGGTCCGTCCCAGCCCTGGTTCTCCTATGATGAACAGCGCACCGCCACGCCCTGATGCCGTGTCACGGAGCAACCGGGCCACCGCTGATGTTTCGACGATCCTCCCGAGCACATGCACATTGCGCGCGGCGATCCGGGAATCAGACGCGACGCCCCCGCGTCTCCGGTGCCGCTTCCCCCCTACGCCAGTCTGGCACGCGACGGTTCACCAGAACCGGGAAGTACCAGACATTCACCCGGTCGCGCAGCGCCTGCCCGGCGGTGGACCGGGCGTTCCCACTGTCCTGGACCCGGACAGTCAGCGCCGGCCGTCATGACGACCCTGGATTCTCGTCCCCTCAGGCCGGACCGCGGACTACCGGGTCGCGGCGCATCGCCTCACGCAGATCGAAGAGGAGCTCCTTCGCTTCCTGATGTCGGCTGTGCGGCATGGTGGTCGCGCGCACACTGACCCTCCGAACTGTGGTGTCCCACCACATGTGCCCCTGACCTGCGTCTTCCTACGGTGTGGCGACACGCAATCGTCCCCGCCAACTGTCCGGAAGTGGTGTCCATGGCCGCCCCCGCAACCTCTCCACCAGCTCCCAGTTCACTCAAGCGCATCGTCGCCGCGAGCCTCATCGGCACCACCATCGAGTGGTACGACTTCTTCCTCTACGGATCGGCCGCCGCGCTGGTCTTCAACAAGCTGTTCTTCCCCGGCTCCGACCCGCTCGTCGGAACTCTCCTCTCCTTCCTCACCTACGCCGTCGGGTTCGCCGCGCGGCCTCTTGGGGCTCTCGTCTTCGGGCACTACGGCGACCGGCTCGGCCGCAAGAAGCTGCTGGTGCTCAGTCTGCTGCTGATGGGCGGGGCGACCTTCGCGATCGGGCTGTTGCCGACACATGCCACCGTCGGGTCCGCCGCGCCCGTGCTGCTCACCGTTCTGCGGCTGGTGCAGGGCTTCGCGCTCGGAGGTGAGTGGGGCGGGGCCGTGCTGCTTGTGTCGGAGCACGGGGACGCGAGGCGGCGCGGGTTCTGGGCCTCGTGGCCCCAGACCGGGGCACCCGCAGGGCAGTTGCTTGCCACCGGGGTGCTCTCCGTGCTGACGGCGTTGCTGTCGGATGCCGCCTTCACCTCATGGGGCTGGCGCATACCGTTCCTGCTCTCCGGTGTGCTGGTCGTCGTCGGTTTGTGGATTCGTCTCTCTGTCGATGAGTCGCCGGTCTTCAAGGCCGCGCTGGCGCAGGCCGAGGCGCGCAAGGCCGCCGTCGGCCGGCAGGCCGAGAAGATGCCGCTCGTCGCCGTGATGCGTCACCACTGGCGCGATGTCCTGGTGGCGATGGGCGCGCGGATGGCGGAGAACATCAGCTACTACGTCATCACCGCCTTCATCCTTGTGTACGCGACGACCGCGGTTCAGATGAGCAAGCAGACTGCGCTCAATGCCGTACTCATCGCCTCGGCCGTGCACTTCGCCGTGATCCCGGCCTGGGGCGCGCTGTCGGACCGGATCGGGCGCAGGCCCGTGTATCTCATCGGCGCGATCGGCGTCGGCGCCTGGATGTTCCCCTTCTTCGCGCTCATCGACACCGGCAGCTTCGGCAGTCTGCTGCTCGCCGTCACGGTGGGGCTTGTGCTGCACGGGGCGATGTATGCGCCGCAGGCCGCGTTCTTCTCCGAGATGTTCGCGACGCGCATGCGGTACTCCGGGGCGTCCATCGGCGCGCAGTTCTCCTCGGTCGCGGCAGGGGCCCCCGCGCCGTTGATCGCTACGGCGCTGCTCGCCGACTACGACTCGTCGACCCCGATCGCCCTGTACGTCATCGCCGCAGCTCTGCTCACCGTTGTGGCCATCGGCTGCGCCCGGGAGACCCGGCACCGGGATCTCGCCGCAGTCGAGGTGGAGCCGGTGGACGATGCGTCTGCGGCGCGCACTGCGGATGTGCGGACTGCCTGACGGGCGACGCGGACTGCCGACGGGCAGAGCAGGGCTCGCATCTGCCGCGCGGACCTCCCGAAAGGGGTCCGCGCGGTGGTGTGTCAGCGGGAGACGGCCGAAGTCATCGCGAGCAGCCGCAGCGCCAGTTGGATCTCGAGCGCCCTCGCCGGCGACTGCCAGTCGGGGCCGAGCAGGCGGCCTATTCGTTCCAGGCGCTGAGCCACCGTGTTCACATGGACATGCAGATCGTCCTTCGTACGGGCGGGGCTCATGCCGCTCGCGAAGTACGCGTCGAGCGTGCCGACCAGGTCGGTGCCGCGCCGCCGGTCGTACTCGACAACCTGGCCCATCGTGCGCTGTACGAAGCCGTCGATGTCGCCGGGGTCGGCCAGCAGCAGGCCGAGGAAGCCCAGATCCTGTGCGGCAGCTCCCTGCCCCGCCCGGCCGAGTAGGCGCAGGGCGTCGAGGCAGCGGTGCGCCTGTGCGTACGCACCCGCTATAGGGCTCGGATCACCGGCGGGCGCGGCGACCGGGGAGGACGCTCCGACGGTGACCGACTCCCTGAGCGTGCCGCCCAGTTGTTTCGCGGTCTGGCGCGCGAGGTCGGACGCGCTGTCGTCGGGGCCGAGCGGCAGCAACAGCACCGCACCGCCGTCGCGGGCCGCCGCAAGGCCCGAGCGGGTGGCGGCCAGGTGCGAGGCGGCGGACCACAGGCGCTGACGGTCCACGGTCTGCCGGTCTGCGCCCTGTTGGTCTGCGCTCAGTCGGTCGGAGGTGCCCCGACCCGCCGTGTCCGTGCCGGGGGCGTCGGTCCGGGCCGCCAGCACCACATGCGGGACGTCGAGATCGGCATGGAGCCGCGCCGCCCGTTCGCGCAGCAGCCGGGGGTCCCGGTCCGCGGCGTCGAGGAGGTCGTCCAGCAGCTCGCCTCGTACGCGCTGTTCGGCGTCGTGGGCCGAGCGCCGGGCGAGCAGCAGCAGCGAGGTGACCATGGCGGCCCGCTCCAGGGTGCGCTGGTCGACGGGGTCGAGGTCACGATGGCCGCGGAGCACCAGGGCGCCCAGCAGTTCACCGCCTGCCGAGACCGCCGCCACCCAGTCGTCCCCGTGGCGCACCGCACGGCCGTCTGCGCCGGTCGCGTCCAGGTCCTCGTCCGTGAACTCGACCGTGCCGTCCAGGACTTCGGAGAGCGCGGCGGCCACATCATGGACGCCGCCGCCGCGCAGGACCACTTTGGTCAGCCGGTCGTGGACCTCCGAGGCACGTTCGATGACGCCGCTGTGGTCGCGGATGATCTCGTTGGCCCGCTCCAGCTCGGCGAGTGCCGAGCGGGTCTCCGCCAGCAGGTTCGCCGTGTCGATGGCGACGGCGGCATGGGCGGCGAAGGAGCCAAGCAGCGCGACCTGTTCGCGTTCGAAGACTCTCGCCCGGCGGTCCGCGGCGAAGAGCACGCCGATCACCTGGCTGCCGAGCATCAGCGGCACCCCGAGGATCGCGACCAGCCCCTCGTCCTTTACTGCCGTGTCGATCGCCCTGGTGTGCTCGAAGCGGGCGTCGTCGAAATAGCTGTCGGTGACATAGGGCCGGGCGGTCTGGGCGACGAGCCCGCCGAGCCCCTCGCCCATGCCGAGCCGCAGCTGCTGGAAGCGCGCCGACACGGATCCTTCGGTGACGCGCATATAGGTGTCACCCGCCGACGGGTCGTTCAGGCTCAGATACGCGACCTCGGTGCCGAGCAGCGAGCGGGCTCGCTGCACGATCGCCCGCAGCACGGCGTCGAGATCCCGCAGGCCCGCCAGGTCGTGTGCGGTCTCGAACAGCGCGGACAGCTCGGCCTCACGCCGGCGCCGTCCCTCCAGCTCGGCGCGGACCCGCAGCGCGAGCTGCTTGGCCTGCTCGAGGTCGGCGAGCTCGTCCGGTCCAGCGCCGCTCGCACGGGCGAGCAGCACCGGCCGGTCGTACGCCTCAGCGGCGGCACCGCGTGCGAGGAGCTCCAGGTAGGAGGCTTGATCGTGGGACATGGACACAGGATTACCTGCCGTACGGGTGGTCGCACCAGACCTGTGGACGACGAAGCCTATGTGGACAACGGTGTCACCCGCCGCCGGCCGCCTTGGGACAGCGGGAACGTCAGTGGGCCGTCCAGCCGCCGTCGAGGGTGAGCGAAGTGCCGGTGATGAACGATGCCTGCGGGGTACACAGATACACCACCGCTTCGGCGACCTCCTCGGGCTCGATCAGCCGCTTGATCGCGGAGTCCCTGAGCAGCACGTCGGCCAGTACGCGCTCCTCGGCCACCGAATGGGCCGCCGCCTGATCGGCGATCTGCTTCTCGACCAATGGCGTACGCACATAACCGGGATTGACACAGACCGACGTCACCCCGTGCGGCGCGCCCTCCAGGGCCGCGGTTTTGGAAAGCCCCTCAAGGCCGTGTTTGGCGGACACATAGGCGGACTTGAAGGCAGAGGCGCGCAGCCCATGCACGGAGGAGATGTTGACGATACGGCCCCACCCCTGCGCGTACATGTGCGGCAGCGCTCCCCTGATCAGCCTGAACGGTGCTTCCAGCATCACGGTGAGCACCGTGTGGAAGACGTCCGGCGGGAACTCCTCGATGGGCCGTACCAGTTGCAGTCCGGCGTTGTTGACGAGAATGTCCGCGCCGGCGGCAGCGGCCTCCGCCGCATCGAGATCGGTGAGGTCCAGGATCTGCGGTTCGACCGCGCCGGCCAGTTGCGCGGTGTGCGCGGCGAGGGCGTCGAGACCTTCGGCGTCCCGGTCGACGGCCCTGACCTTGGCCCCGGCGGCCGCGAGCCGCAGCGCACAGGCGCGGCCGATGCCGCCCGCCGCGCCGGTGACAAGTGCCGTACGGCCGCCGAGGTCGAGATCGACCGTACGGGAGTGGTGATGGGGTGCGGGACCTGATGTGGTGGGCACGGTCATGCTTCGCACCCTAGGCAGCGATCATCCCCCAACCGATGTGGTCACCACCCACACTTCACTGCTCAATGGTGGGTTGGAACCATGCCGGCCCCTCGGTAAGGGCTTGCTTGATCCGGAACAGGGCGAACTCCTTGAGCTCCGGCAGCGCGTCCGCGGCGAACCAGCCCACCTCCAGCGACTCGTCGTCGTTGACACGCGCCTCTCCGCCCACGGCGCGGCAGCGGAAGGTGATGTCCATGTACTGGCAGCGGTCGCCGTTGGGGTAAGTGACCGGCTTGCGCAGCGCCTGGACGAGCACGACCCGGTCCGCGACACAGCGCACCGCGGTCTCCTCGTACACCTCGCGCACCGCGGCGACGGCCGGCTGTTCCCCCGGCTCCGGAATCCCGCCGATGATCGACCACTTGCCGGTGTCGGCACGTCTCCCCAGCAGCACCCGGCCCTCGTCGTCGAACACGACCGCGCTGACGCCCGGCAGCAGGAGCAGCTGATGGCCGGCGGTGGCCCGGAGCTCGCGGATGAAGTCAGGGGTTGGCATGCGCTCGACCCTAACCGGCTTCCGCCGAGCCCTGCGTCGCCTTCCGTGCCTGCCGGGCCCGGGCCGCCGGGACCAGGACCCAGCCCAGGCCGCCCAGCGCCACCAGCACCAGGGCCCGCTCCGGCCAGGTCCCCATCCGGGTCGCCAAAGTGAGCGAGGAGCGCAGCGGCACCTTCGCGACCAGCGCGTCGGGCGTGAACATCCTGGTCCGCTGGACGATCTTCCCGTCCGGCATGATGACCGCGCTGACGCCGCTGGTGACAGGGACGACGACGGAACGCCCGTGCTCGACGGCCCGCACCCGCGACATCGCCAGCTGCTGATACGTCATTTCGCTGCGCCCGAACGTGGCGTTGTTGCTGGGTACGGAGATCAGCTGGGCGCCGTGCGTGACCGTGGCCCGCGCCGCGTCGTCGAAGGCCGCCTCGAAGCAGGTGACCATGCCGACCTTGGTGCCCGCCAGGTCGAAGACACCCACCCTGTGGCCGGGGCCGAAGTCGCGTCGTACCCGGTCGACGTCCGAGCTGAAGAGCCGTACGAAGGGCCGCATCGGGATGTACTCGCCGAACGGCTGCACATGACGCTTGTCGTACGTGTCCACCGGCCCGCGCGCCGGGTCCCACTCGATCAGGGTGTTGCGGAGCTTGCCGGTTTCGGGGGTGACCACAGCGCCGACGACGGTCGGAACGCCGATCGCCTTCACCGCGTCGTTGATGACGATCCGGGCGTCGGGATTGCGGTACGGGTCGAGATCCGAGGAGTTCTCGGGCCACAGCACGAAGTCCGGCTGGGGCACCTTGCCCGCCTTCACGTCCGCGGCGAGCTGCAGGGTGCGACGGGCGTGGTTGTCGAGGACCGCGCGGCGCTGGTCGTTGAAGTCGAGCCCCAGGCGGGGCACATTGCCCTGGATCGCGGCGACGGTCGCGGTGCCGTCCTCGGCGGAGTCGTCGACGAGCGGCAGCGCGGCGAGCGCCGCGGTCACCGGGACGAGCACGGTCAGGAGCGCAGCGGCCGCCGCACGGCGCGGCAGCTCACCGGTGCGCCGGTACGTGCGGACACGCCGGGCCGTCTCGTACAGCCCGAATCCGCACAGCACGACCGCGAAACCGAGCAGCGGCGTCCCGCCGAGTGCCGCGAGCGGCAGGAAGAAGCCGTCCGCCTGGCCGAAGGCGATCTTGCCCCAGGGGAAGCCGCCGAACGGCACCCGCGCGCGGGCCGCCTCGCCCACGATCCAGACCGCTGCAGCCCACACCGGCCACCCGGGCAGCCGGGTCACCGCGGCGATGCCCATGCAGGCGAGCGCGACGAAGAACGCTTCCGCGGCGGCCAGCGCGATCCACGGAATCGGGCCGACCTCCTCGCCGGTCCAGACGAGCAGCGGCAGCAGAAACCCGAGACCGGTGAGATAGCCGAGACCGAGCGCGGGCCGCAGCCGCCGTCCGTACAGCGTCCAGCCCAGCAGTGCGAAGGCGAGCGGTACGAGCCACCACAGGGGCCGTGGCGGGAAGCTCAGAAAGAGCAGCACACCGGACAGCGCGGCGGCACCCGGCCGTACGAGCCGGCGCAGCAGAGAACGGCCTGCGGCGGGGGCGGCCTGTGTGGTGTCGGCGGAGGTCATGGTGGTGCTCACCCGCCGGAGTCTACGGCGGCATGCTGTGCCCGCGGCAGTCCGGTCGGTCTCGCCACGGGTGGTGGGTGAGGCAACGTTCCTGCGCAACCCATCCACAAACACCCGTCTCTGCCGTTACCGTGTGCGCCAGTCCCTGCCACCCGACCCGGTTCGGCTGTTGCGGCAGGGCCCGTCACAGGTCGGGGGGTCGACGGGATGACTGCACCGGACGGCCGGTCCGCGGCGCAGGAGCGCGGCAGCGCGACCGACGTTGCCGGCGTCGTCGTCCTCAGCGGTTGCGCCGTGTGGTCGCTGATCAGCGCCGCGGGGCGGGAAGCCAGGCCCGAGGGTGTGCTGCTCGCGGTGTTCGCCGTGGCCGCGGGGTACGCCTGCGGCCGTATCTGCGGCACGCTGCTGCCGGTCGCCGCGGCGTCGGCCACGGCGCTCGCCGCGCTCGGTCTGGCGATCGCTTCGCGGCAGGGTGTACCCGGTGGGAACGTGGGCGCGGCCACCCAGCCCGGGCACACGGGTGCGGGGGCCGCGCTGCTGGTCCTCGCCGCGGGCGCGGCCTGCTGCGCCGCCTCGGCCGCTCGTCCGCCCGCACTGCGTTTGTGCCTGCGTCTGCTTGCGCCGGCCGTCGCGTGCACGGCGCTGGCGCTCGGATCGGTGGTGGGGTTCGCGGCCGCGCTCGGCGTGCTTCTCTGCTCGCTCGCGGCGGTACGGATGCGCCGGCGGGCCCTCGCGCTCAGCGGCCTCGCCCTCGCCACCGGGCTGGTCGTGGCCGCGTCGTGGGGTGTGGCCGAGGACGCCCTGCCGACCGGGCTCACGGTCTCGCTGGAGGGCCAGTTGACGCAGAACCGGGTGGCGCTGTGGCAGGACGCGGTCGCTCTCGCCAAGCAGGAACCGGTACGCGGCGTGGGCCCCGATCGCTTCGGCAAGCTGAGCGCCACGGCGCAGCAGTCCCTGGGCTCGGACGGCAAACCGCACTCGGCCTCGCTGCAGCAGGCGGCCGAGCAGGGTGTCGTGGGGGTGGCACTGCTGGCGGCGGCGTTCGGCTGGATGCTCTACGGCTTGCTGCGCTCGCCGCGCTCCACGCCGGTGGTCCTGAGCGCCGGCGCGGCGCTGGCGGCGCTGGCGGTCCTGGCGAGCGTGGGCAACGCGCTGAGCTTCGCGCCCGTGACGGCGGGCGCGGGGCTGCTTGCGGGTCTCGCGACGGCGCGCGTGGCGGGCGAGGGAGTGGCGGAAGGTTCCCGGCAATTGACCCGCCAGGCGGGCAGTAGCGCGCTGTAGCGGTTGTACGAGTGGCGGAGCCGCGATCCATTGCGGTCAGGGCGAACCACGCGCCTCCCGGCGACATTGCCGGCGCCCTCGGCGACGTGACGCTGCAATCGAGCGCGGGACTGCGACTCGGGCTGACCGCCGCCTACGCCTTCGCCGCCCTGCCGGCTCCCGTCAGGCCCAGGCGGGCCCGGATCGCCTGCACCGCCGCCTCCGCGTCGTCCACCGTCACCGTGAAGATCCTGCCGTCGCCCAGCGTGACGACCACGCCCTCACCGCGGCGTACGACCACGGCCGTGCCCTGCTCCGGGCGCCAGCGATAGCCCCAGCCGCCCCACTGGCAGGGGGTCACCTTGGGTGCGAACTCCGCATCCACCACATGGGACAGCGGGATCCGCCGCCGCGGCAGGCCGATATGGCCGCAGCGCACCTCGACGCAGTCGCTGTCGACCTTGACCGACACATGGACGAAGGCGAGGGTCCCGTAGAGCATCATCAGGCCCACCGCGATGAGACCGATCACTGACATCAGCACCGGGGCGGTGCCCGAGCCCCATGACGAGTCGACGGCCAGTTCGACGGCGAGCGCGATGCACGCCGCGCCCGCCGCGGCGAGCAACCACTGAATGCGGTTTGTCGCACGGCCTGTCCAGATGGCGGGCAGGGGCTCTGCCGTGTGCCCCGAGTCGCCGGAGTGCTCCATCATGCCTAGCAGAGTACTCAAACAGTGACCGCGTGGCATGCCCTCAGTGCGCGGTGGTCACTGCCTGTAGCAACAGGCCTTCTTCGTAGCTGAGTGCCTGCTCGGGCAGGGCGGAGTCGCGGCCGCTGAGCAGCACCGTGAGGCGGTTGCTGGGCGCTGCGTCGGGCGCGGGCTGCTCACCGATTCGGCGTAGTGCCTGCGCGGCGACCGCATCCGCCGAGCCGTGCAGGACAACGGGGTGTCCGACCGCGGCCCGGATGCGTTCGGCGACCAGTTCGTAATGGGTGCAGCCCAGGACGACGGCCCTTACATCCCCGGGCGTAAGGGCTGCCGCTGCCGCCACCGCCCGGTCGATGGCGCTCTCGTCCGCCCACTGCACCGCGTCCGCGAGCCCCGGGCAGGGCACCTCGGTGACGGCGACCGAGTCGGCGAATTCCCGGATGAGTCCGCGCTGGTACGGGCTGCCGGTAGTGGCGGGCGTGGCCCAGATCGCGACGGGGCCGCCGGCTGCCGCGGCCGGTTTGATCGCCGGGACCGTGCCGATGACCGGGATCGCGGGCTCCAGCTCGGCGCGCAGCGCGGGCAGCGCATGCACCGACGCGGTGTTGCAGGCGACGATCAGCGCGTCGGGCCGGTGCACGACTGCCGCCCTCGCCGCGGCGAGCGCGCGCCGGGTGAGATCCTCCGCGGTACGAGGCCCCCAGGGCATGCCGTCAGGGTCGGAGGAGATGACGAGATCCGCGTCCGGCCGCAGCCGACGTACCGCGGCGGCCGCCGCGAGCAGGCCGATTCCGGAGTCCATGAGCGCGATCTTCACCCGGTCACCATAGTCGACTGCCCTTGCGGTACTGGTGGGGTGGGGCAGACTGCGGCGAATGAGCGTCGTTGCCTGGACCGCCGTGGGATCACTGGCCGCATGGGGGTGGCTGCTGCTCGGGCAGGGCTTTTTCTGGCGTACGGACCAGCGGCTGCCCCGCCGCGAGGCCCCCGACAGCTGGCCGGATGTCGCCGTCATCGTGCCCGCGCGGGACGAGGCGGAGGTGCTGCCTCTCAGCCTGCCGTCGCTGCTGGCGCAGGACTACCCAGGCCGCGCGGAGATCGTTCTGGTCGACGACGGCAGTACGGACGGCACGGGCGAGCTGGCACGGGCCCTGGCCGAACAGCACGGCGGGCTGCCGCTGCGTGTGGTCTCACCCGGCGAGCCGGAACCCGGCTGGACCGGAAAGCTCTGGGCGCTGCGGCACGGCGTCACGCTCGCGAGAGAGCGTGAGCCCGAGTATCTGCTGCTGACCGACGCCGACATCGCGCACGCGCCCGACAGTCTGCGTGAGTTGGTGGCCGCTGCCCGCACCAACGGCCTCGATCTGGTCTCCCAGATGGCGCGGCTGCGGGTCGCCGGCGGGTGGGAGCGGCTGATCGTGCCCGCATTCGTCTACTTCTTCTCGCAGCTCTACCCCTTCCGATGGGTCAACCGCCCGGGGTCGCGGACGGCGGCCGCTGCGGGCGGCTGCGTCCTGTTGCGCGCGCAGGCGGCCGAGCGGGCGGGCGTGCCGGAGTCGATCCGGCAGGCAGTGATCGACGATGTGTCGCTGGCGCGGGCAGTACAGCGCTCAGGCGGCCGGATCTGGCTGGGGTTGGCGGACGGGGTGGACAGCGTGCGGCCGTATCCACGGCTGGCGGACCTGTGGCGGATGGTGTCGCGCAGCGCGTACGCCCAACTGCTGCACAGTCCCCTGCTGCTGGCCGGGACCGTGGTGGGGCTGGCGCTGGTGTATCTCGCGCCGCCCGTGGCCGTGTGCCTCGGCGTGCTCGGGAACGACGCGGCCGCCGGCTGGGCCGGGGGCCTGGCGTGGGCGGTGATGACGGGGACGTACCTGCCGATGCTGCGCTACTACCGGCAGCCGCTGCTGCTCGCTCCGCTGCTGCCCTTCACCGCGCTCCTCTATCTGCTGATGACCGTCGACTCGGCGGTGCAGCACTACCGCGGGCACGGCGCGGCCTGGAAGGGGCGTACGTATGCCCGTCCCCAGGCCACGCCGGATCGGTGACGTGCCCAACGAGGGTTACTTCCTGCCGGGCGTCCAGTTCATGCCCCAGCCGTAGGTGTAGTCGATGGTGCGCTGCGGGCTCACGCCGCGCTCCGGGACCAGGAAGCGGGCCTCCCGCTGCACCACGAGATCCGAGCCGGTGTTGGTGATCAGCGCCAGCGCGCAGACGGTCGACGGCACGGTGCACTCGCCGAGCGAGAAGTCGATCGGTGCGCCGTGCTGCGGCTGGAGCGTCACCGTCGCGTCCAGATCGGCGAAGCTGCGCGCGCCTTCATAGATGGTCACAAAGATGACGACTCGGCGGAGCCGGTCCTTGTGGTCCAGATTGATGGTGAGGTTCTCGCCGGATGTGCCGCCGGTGCGGTCGTCGCCGTCGAGATGGATGTACGGGGGCTGATGGAGCGCGCCGAAGGCATTGCCGAGGGCCTGGACCACGCCCTTGCGCCCGTCGGTGAGTTCGTACAGGGCGCACAGATCGAGGTCGAGGTCGCCGTGCATGGCGACGGCGCGGCCCAGCTTGGCGCCCCAGCCCTGGAACTGCTTGCGCACCTGCCAGCTGAGGTTGACGCGCATGGCACCCGAGGTGCCGCCCTGCTTGCTGAGCGAGACGGACGGGGTGTCCTTCGTCAGCGTCACCTTGGTGAGCCGTACGGGAGTGGACGGCGGCGTCGCGGGCGGAGGCGGGGCAGTCACCGGAGGTGCCACGGGCGCAGGCGGCGTCACCGCAGCGGGCGGGACAGGGGCAGACGGCGCTACCGGGGCAGGAGCCGGGGCCGGGGCCCGCTGCGGCTCGTCGACCGTGATGCCGAAGTCCGTCGCCAGGCCCTCGAGTCCACTGCTGTAGCCCTGCCCCACCGCGCGGAACTTCCAGGCGCCCTGCCGCCGGTACAGCTCGCCCAGCACAAAGGCGGTCTCGACCGTCGCGTCCTGGCTGTCGTACCGCGCAATCTCCGTGCCCGAGACCGCGTCAAGCACCTTGATATGGAGCCCGGGCACCTGCCCGAAGCTGCCGCCGTCGGCCGAAGCAGCCAGCACGATCCTCTCGATCCCGGGCTCCACGCGCGCGAGGTCGACCCACACCTGGTCACTCACACCGTCCGGCGCGGTCCGCTTCCCCTCGTGGCGTACGGCTCCCGAGGCGTGCGCCGGCTGGTTGTAGAAGACGAAGTCCGCGTCCGAGCGGACCCTTCCCGACGCGAGGAGGAGCGCCGAGGCATCGACGTCCGGCACGCCGGGCCCTGAACGCCAGCCCAGTTCGACGCGCACCTGCTGCGCCGGCACTGGAATATTGGCTCCTTTTAGCATGGACATGCTCGCCCCCATCGCGAGTCGGGGTGCCCGAAAGTTCATCTGCCGCCAACCTAACGCCCCAGGCGCCTCAGCTGCCCGGGCCGACCCGTGGGTAACCCGCTCTCAGCTTGCCCTTTACAGGATCGATGCGCTGCCCGGCGACCGTTTTTCCCAGATTCGCTCGCATTGGGGATCCGCCGTCACTCGCATCTACCGAAACAACCCTCTTATCGGGCTCCCCAACCAGCTCATCGTGGGCTTAACTTATGTGCCATGACGTCCCCCCGCGCCACCTACGGCGGCGGTTACTACTCCGCTCCGTCGTTCCCCGACACCCCCATCTACGACTCCCTGGTCGCGGAGCGGGGCACGCCTCAGATCGCCCCGATCCGAGTGCCTTCCGCGTACGACACCGGCAGCAGCTACACCGCCAACAGCTACCTGCCGGCGCTCCCCGCGGCGCTGCCCGCCCTGCCGGCAGCACCCACACCGTCTCCCGCCTACGGCTACGGCTACCCGCAGCAGATGCAGCAGCCCGTCCCGCTGCAGCATGCGCCCGCGCCGTACATCCCCCAGCAAGGGGCCTCCGTCCCGCGTGGGTACCCGGGCCCCCAGCCCATGCCGCAGCAGCGTCCGGTGGCCACCGGCTACGAGGCGATGCGTCCGGCGGCCGCCCGCCCCGCGCCGGCGCCCGCTCCTTACGAGGACCCGTACAACCGCCCGTACCAGGGCAGGGGGTACTAGCCCGTACCAGGGCAGGGGTACTGGCCCCTCCTGACTCCACCCGTCCTCAAGCGTTACTGCTGCCCCTCGGGAACCCTGCGTGGCCGCGGATGCGTTGGACAGTTCGCGGGGGAACGACGCGGGCGGGTGGCAGGGGTGACTTTGCTCTCTCTTCGTGCTACCCGCGCATGTGCCGTGCCGTACAGGGCTATTACGGGACGGGGAAGGGGGTGCGGGAAGTGCGAGCAGCCGCGGGAGTCTGGCGCTGGCGCCACAATCCTCTGCGCCGTGCGACCGATCTCTTGGAAGCGTGGGTTGCGCTTGTCGCCGCTGTGCTCCTGGTGACCGCGGCTCCGGCGTTCGGCTGGCTGAGCGGCAGCCTGACCGACGAGTCGCTGCGCCAGTCGGTACGGATCCAGCGCCAGCAGCGTCATCCGGTCACCGCGACGGTGCTGAGAGGGGCAGCGGAGCCCAAGCCCTCGGCGTACGATCCGGAATCCTCCGCCGCACGGGAGAAGCGCCGTCCGATCCTCGCGAAGTGGACGGCGATGGACGGCAGTCGGCACACCGGCACGGTGTCCACCGTGCTGCGCACCATGCGGCCCGGCGACACGTTCACCGTCTGGACCGACCGGTCCGGCCGCCTGGTGACTCGGCCGATGGATCTCGCGACGGCCCGGGCGCACGCCGTCCTCGCGGGGATCGGCGCGACGCTCTCGTTCGCCGGGCTGGTGGAAGGCGCCAGACGGCTGGTGGTCTGGCGGCTCGTCCGGCGCAGATACGAGCGCCTGGACCGGGCGTGGGCCGCTGCGGGACCCGACTGGGGCCGCACAGGCGCAGGCAGCTGACCCTTCCCGACTCGTCAACTCCCGCTCGTCGCGCGCGCTACGGTGGTGCGATCCCCTCGGGGGTTGGGTCCCGAGCGGTCGGACAGGGCCGAGGGTGCGTCCCCCTCAGAGGCGCGGCGGAGCAGTATCACGAGGTGGGGGCAGAGCAGCACGATGGCACAGGGCACGGTCCAGGTGACGCACACCGGCACCTCGCGGTGGCGGCGCCGCACAGGTGAGTACCCCTCACTCGCCGCCGCCCTGGAGGCCGCGGGCGACGGCGACATACTCACCGTCGCCCCGGGGACGTACCGCGAGAATCTCGTCGTCCAGCGGGCGGTCACCCTGCGCGGTTCCGAGGGCGCGGCCGGCTCGGTGCGCATCGCGCCCGCCGACGGTGTGCCGCTGACCGTGCGCGCCTCCGCCACCGTCCAGGACCTCCAGGTGGAGGGGCAGGATGCTGCCGCGCCCGCGCTGCTGGTGGAGGACGGCACCCCCGAGCTCATCGATCTGCGTATCGTCACGCGCTCCGCGGCCGGTGTCGAGGTGCGCGGCGCGGCCCGGCCCACGGTCCGCCGCTGCACCGTCGACAATCCGGCCGGTGTCGGCATCGCCGTGCTGGACGGCGCCGGCGGGGTGTTCGAGGAGTGTGAGGTCGTCTCGGCCGGCCGGTCGGGAGTCTCCGTGCGCGGTGGCGCGCATCCCAGGCTGGAGCGCTGCCGGGTACACCACTCCGCGGGCGCGGGCCTGAGTGTCACCGGCGAGGGCAGCGGCCTGGAGGCGATCGGGTGCGAGGTGTACGAGATCAACGGCACCGGCGTCCAGATCGCCTCGCGGGCAGCGGCCCATCTCACCGACTCAACCGTGCACCGCACTTCGGCCGACGGCGTCACCCTGGACACCGACGCAGTGCTCACGCTCTCCGACTGCGACATCCACGACATCCCGGAGAACGCGATCGACCTGCGCTCCCGGTCCGTGCTCACGCTCACCCGCTCCACGGTGCGCCGCTTCGGCCGCAACGGTCTGTCCGTGTGGGACCCGGGCACGCGGGTGGACGCCAACCAGTGCGAGATCCAGGACAGTACGGGCGACTATCCGGCGGTCTGGGTGAGCGACGGGGCGACTGCCGTCCTCGACTCGTGCCGCATCCACGACGTGCCGGACGCACTATTCGTGCTCGACCGCGGTTCGCGCGCCGACGTCGTCGACAGCGATCTCTCCCAGGTCCGCAACACGGCGGTGTCGGTGAGCGACGGGGCGACCGCACAGCTCGACGACTGCCGGATCAGGGAGGCATCCACCGGCGCCTGGTTCCGTGACCACGGCAGCGGCGGCACACTGAACGGCTGCACGATCGACGCCGCGCAGACCGGTGTGATCGTGACCAAGGGCGCGGATCCGGTGATCGAGCGCTGCACGGTCACCTCGCCCGCCGAGGCGGGCTTCTATGTCTCCGCCGAGGGCCGCGGCACCTTCCGTGGCTGCCGGGTCACGGGCAGCGGAGGTTATGGCTTCCATGTGATGGACGGCTGCCGCACCACGCTGAGCCGGTGCCGCACCGAGCGCTGTGCCCGGGGCGGTTACGAGTTCGCCGAGTCGGACGGGGTGGTCGTCGAGGACTGCACCAGTGACGAGAGCGCCGTACGGCCCGTGGCGGAGCAGCAGACGACCGTGCTGACAGCGACCCAGTCCCCCGGGCTGCTCACGGCGGTGCCAGCTCCGACCGCGGCCGAGGCCCCGGCTGCCGAGCCCGTACGCACCTCCGTCGCCGTGCTCGGCGAACTGGACGCGCTGGTCGGCCTGGACAGCGTCAAGCGCGAGGTCCGCACACTCACCAACATGATCGAGGTGGGCAGGCGCCGCCAGGAGGCCGGGCTGAAGGCCGCGTCCGTACGCAGGCATCTGGTGTTCACCGGCTCCCCCGGCACCGGAAAGACGACCGTGGCTCGGCTGTACGGCGAAATCCTGGCCTCGCTCGGAGTGCTGGAGCGCGGCCATCTCGTCGAAGTCTCCAGGGTCGACCTGGTCGGCGAGCACATCGGCTCCACGGCGATCCGCACGCAGGAGGCGTTCGACCGGGCGCGCGGCGGCGTGCTGTTCATCGACGAGGCCTACGCCCTGTCCCCCGAGGACTCGGGACGGGACTTCGGCAAAGAGGCCATCGACACGCTGGTGAAGCTGATGGAGGACCACCGGGACGCGGTGGTGGTGATCGTCGCCGGGTACACCGCGGAGATGGAGCGGTTCCTGTCCGTCAACCCCGGTGTGGCGTCCCGTTTCTCACGGACCATCACCTTCAGCGACTACGCGCCCGAGGAGCTGCTGCGGATCGTGGAGCAGCAGGCCGAGGAGCATGAGTACCGGCTGGGCACGGGCACCGGTGAGGCGCTGCTGAAGTACTTCACCGTGCTGCCCAAGGGGCCCGCCTTCGGCAACGGCCGCACCGCCCGGCAGACCTTTGAGTCGATGGTCGAGCGGCACGCGGGCCGGGTCGCCGAGCTCGCCGAGGCGAACACCGACGACCTGACCCTGCTCTATCCGGACGATCTTCCCGAACTGCCCTGAGCCTGACGGGGAACGCCCGGTGTAAGCCGGTCGAGGAGCTCCCGCCGTGCGGTGGCGAACACCGGATCGGCCTGGTACTCGGAGTGCCCGAGGATGGGCTCGGGCAGCGGATGCTTTTCCGAACGCCCGTAGACCACAGGGTCTTTCAGTGCGTCATGGTCCACGTCGGGGTGTTCGCCCTCGGCCGGGACCAGCACCGGCCCGCCGATCGGGTCGGTGCGCCGCCACAGATTGCGCCAGCAGTGCACCTGGCTGCCCAGTTCGCGCAGGGCGAGCGGTCCGAAGTACGCGGGGAACCAGCGGCCGTAGAGCCGTTCCAGCGGTGATCCGTAGGTCAGCAGCGCGACCCGTCGCCGGGTGGCGGCGGGCAGCTGCCAGACGGCGGCCGCCGCCAGCACACTGCCTTGTGAGTGGCCGGAGATGACGAGCCGTCCGCCGGTGCGTCCGGTCCAGGTGCACATCCGCCAGGTGAGGTCGGGGACGGCGCGCTCGGCGTAGCAGGGCGGCGCGAAGGGGTGTGCGGCGCGCGGCCAGAAGGTGCCGACGTCCCAGAGGATGCCGATGGTGCGCCGGGCCGAGGCGTCGCGGTAGGCACGGCGGCCCCAGGTCACGAACAGTATGAAGCCGAAGCCGATCAGCCAGGAGCCCAGCGACTGGGCGGTCTCGGCGACGGATTCGACGAGGCCGTGGCTGTCGCCGAACGCCTTGCCCGGCACCTCGCCGCTCGCCCATGCCCCGGCGACGGCGCCCGCGCCGAGGAGCAGCGTGGCGCCGGAAACGATGCCGACGATCCAGGGGGCGGCGTCGGTGAGTGCGGCCCGGGCCCGGGTGCCCGCTATCCGCCGGGTGCGGACCTCGTCGCGACGCCCCTCGGCGTAGTCCGCCTCGACCGGGCCGGCGAGCCGGCGGGCGGCCAGCCAGGTCCGTACACCGAGGACGACGGCGGGGACGAACAGGACGATCAGCAGTACGGGAATGACCGAGGCCTGCCAGCTGAGCAGCACGGGAGGCCCGATGATGGCCGCTTCCCCGTCCATGCCGGGGGTGCCGGGGCCGTCCAGCCAGTCGGCGACCCGCTGGGCGACACCACCGGTCATCACCCCGCCCAGGGCGCAGGCGAGCATCGCGACGGCGGGCCCGCCGAGGCCGGACATGGCGGTACGAGGGTGGCGCTCCCGGCGGTGCAGTACACATGCGACGACGGCGAGGGCGACGACCAGGACGCCCTGGCCGAGGGCGATGACACGGAAGGTGACATCGCCGGGAAGGGTTGCGGCGGACGCCCAGCCGGGGCGGGACCAGGAGGCGTACAGCAACGACAGGGCCAACAGTGTGAGGGCTGCGCCGGGCAGATAGCAGACAGCTGCCCGATCGAGGCGGGCGTCGATCCGCTTCTCGCTGCGGCCCCTGCGGAAGACCACCCACAGCACGGCGAGCAGCACCACGACGAGTGCCGTCTCCAACAGGAGGCCGCAGATGTTCAGCGGTGTGCTTGCGGCTCTGCGGTCGTGGCGCGCGGCGGCACCGGTGACCGCCGCGGCGACGGTCAGAAACCCGGCGGCGGTGTGCGCGGCGCGCAGCCGGGCGACGAGCCGGCGGCCGTACCAGAAGCCGGGCCTGCCGAGCGCGGGCCGCACCACGGGCTGCGCCGGTCCCACGCCCTTCTCCTCGTCCTCCTCCAGACCCTCATCGCCCTCGCCCTCGTCCTCGCCGGTCGGCGGCCGCTGGGACTCGTATGCGCTCCAGGTGCGGTTGGAGAGGTACCACAGCAGGCCCACCAGGGCGGCGGGCACCACCGAGGCGAGCGCGAGACGGCGGCCCGGCTGGGACCACCAGCCGCCCCGGGCGCTGGACAGAAAGCCCAGCCAGGACCGCTCCCGGGTGCAGTCGGGCGAGCCCGCGCACTGCCAGGCCACCAGATCGAGCGCGACCTCGCAGGCGGCGGCCGTCAGCAGCACGGTGAGGCTGAGTGCGACGAGCCGCACCAGCACTCCGTACAACCGGGTCGTCCTCCTGCGGCCCTTGGCGCGCGGGCGCATCCAGTGCGCGAGGTTGACCACCATGAAGGGAAGTAACAGCAGCCACAGGGCCCGGGCGCCGTTGCCCGAGGTGAGGTTGGACCAGCAGTACGCCTCGGGGATGGGCCGGTCCTCGTACCGCTCGGGGTGGCTCTCGGCGTGCTCGTCGTCGGTACGCCGGAACACGGCGGCCTTCTCGTCACCGGTGATCCGGACCGTACGGGGATCGCCGAGCATATCCTGCGGGGTGGCCCCGCCGACGCCGTGGACCAGCAGTTCCAGCGCCGGTCCTCCGCTCTGCGGGACCGGGGTGTCAGGGGACACTTCAGGGGCTCGCTCTCTCGATTCGGAGGATCGGCCGGTGCGCGGCCGCGCGGCGGTTCGGGACAAGAATCCCGGATCGTGGCAGTTCACCGCACGGCTCTCACGGAATCTCCCCGAGCGGGGCCGGGCCGACCGGCCCGTGCGAGGATGAGCAGCCTTGGCCACGGCGGTGTACGACGACATGGAAGGACCGGCCCCGGCAGTGACCGACAACCAGAACCTGCTCGCGGAGCAGCGGCGCGCCCTGATCCTCGACGAGGTGCGCAGACGCGGCGGGGTGCGGGTCAATGAGCTCACCCGCAAGCTGAATGTCTCCGACATGACAGTGCGCCGGGATCTGGACGCGCTGGCCCGGCAGGGGGTCATCGAGAAGGTCCACGGCGGCGCGGTGCCGGTGGTCGAGGCGAGCACGCACGAGCCGGGGTTCGAGGCCAAGTCGGCGCTCGAGCTGAGCGCCAAGGAGGACATCGCGCGGGCGGCGGCGCAGATGGCGGTGCCCGGCAGTGCGATCGCGCTGTCCGGCGGCACCACGACGTATGCGCTGGCGCACCATCTGCTGGAGGTTCCGGATCTGACGGTGGTCACCAACTCGGTGCGGGTCGCGGATGTGTTCCACGCGGCGCAGCGGGCGGGTGCGGCGGGCGGTCAGCGGCCCGGCGCGGCCACGGTGGTCCTCACCGGAGGGGTACGTACCCCTTCCGACTCACTGGTGGGACCGGTCGCCGACCAGGCGATTCGCTCGCTGCACTTCGATGTGCTCTTCCTCGGGGTGCACGGCATCTCGGTGGAGGCCGGGCTCTCCACACCGAATCTCGCGGAGGCCGAGACGAACCGCCGTTTCGTCCAGGCCGCGCGCCGGGTCGTGGTGGTCGCCGACCACACCAAGTGGGGGACGGTGGGTCTGAGTTCGTTCGCGCGGCTTGCCGACGTGGACACGCTCGTGACGGACGCGGGTCTGTCGGCCGAGGCGCGCGAGGAGATCGCCGAGCATCTGCCGGGTCTTGTGGTGGCGGGCGGCGGCGAGGACGCCGGCGGCCAGGACGGCTGAGCGGGTGACCGCCTTCCGGCTCACGCGTGCCGTCCCATTCCCGGCGGGCGAGGCCTGGCTGCGGGTGACCGACTGGCAGGGGCACACCGCTCAGGTGCCGTTGACGACGGTTTCGCATCTGACGCCGGGGCCCACGCGGGTCGGCACGGTGTTCGTGGCCCGCTCGGGTTTCGGCCGGCTCGGCTTCGACGATCCGATGGAGGTCGTGTGCTGGGCGCCGCCCGAGCAGGGCAGGACGGGACGCTGCCGACTGCAGAAGCACGGCCGGGTGATCAGGGGCTGGGCGGAGATCGAGGTGCAGCCGGAGGGTTCGGGCGCGGTGGTGGTCTGGGTGGAGGAACTGCGTATTCGCTTCGTACCCCGGTTGCTGGACCCTGTGGTCCGCCGGGTGGCACGGCTGGTGTTCGGCCGCGCGCTCGACGGACTGCTCAGGCGGGGCTGAGGCCACCGGCAGACAACTGACGGCCCCTCAGCTATGGTGTGCGGGCCCCACCACCCCTTTCAGCCGGAGGTACCGTCCCATGGCACGCCGACTGCGCCCCGTGGAGCTCGACTTCGCCGAGTCCGCGCCGCTGCGGCTGGTCTTCGCGGCCGAAGTGTCGGCCTCGCCGGACGCCGTGTACGAAGCCCTCGCGGATGTTCCGGGCTGGACGTCCTGGTTCGACGCGGTCACTGCCGCCACGCCCACCCATCAGGGCGCGGGCCGCGAGATAACGCTCAGGGGCGGGGTGCGCTTCGGCGAGACGATACTGGCCACGGACCCCGGCGAGCGGTATGCGTACCGCGTCGACGAGACCAACGCCCCCGGTCTGCGCGCCCTGTTGGAGGAGTGGCGGCTCACTCCCACGGCGGCCGGTACCCGGGTGCAGTGGACGTTTGCGACGGACGCCCCGACGCCGATGCGTCTCGTGCTGAAGCTGGGCCGAGCGGGCCTGGCCGCCTCCTTCCGTGGCGCCGTGCGCACACTGGACCGCCGGCTCGCGGCCGCCTAGGCGGGCCAGACCCCGGTCGCCAGGAGCTGCTCGATCGCCGCCGTGTACGGCGCGATGTCCAGTCCCTGTTCGTCCAGCCAGGCGTCGGAGTAGTACTTGTCGAGGTAGCGGTCGCCCGGGTCGCACAGCAGCGTGACCACGCTGCCCCTGCGCCCGTCGGCCACCATCTCGGCGATGATCTTCAGCGCGCTCCAGAGCCCGGTGCCGGTGGAGCCGCCCGCCTTGCGGCCGATGGCCGCATCCAGGGCTCGTACGGCGGCGACGCTCGCCGCGTCGGGCACCTTCATCATCCGGTCGATGGCGCCGGGCACGAAGCTCGGCTCCATACGGGGGCGGCCGATGCCCTCGATACGGGACCCGCAGTCGCTGCTCGCGTTCGGATCGTGCCGGGTCCAGCCGTCGAAGAAACAGGAGTTCTCCGGATCGGGGACGCAGATACGGGTGTCGTGCTGCATGTAGTGCACATAGCGGGCGATGGTCGCCGAGGTGCCGCCGGTGCCGGCCGTCGCGACGATCCACGCGGGCTCGGGATAGCGCTCCAACTTCAGCTGCTGGTAGATCGATTCGGCGATGTTGTTGTTGCCGCGCCAGTCGGTGGCGCGCTCGGCATAGGTGAACTGGTCCATGTAGTGGCCGCCGGTGCGCTCCGCGAGCGCCGCCGACTCCTCGTACAGCTTGCGTGAGTCGTCCACGAAGTGGCACTGCCCGCCGTGGAATTCGATCAGCCGGATCTTCTCGGGGCTGGTGGTGCGCGGCATCACCGCGATGAACGGCACTCCGATCAGCTTGGAGAAGTACGCCTCGGAGACGGCCGTCGAGCCGCTGGAGGCCTCTATGACGGGCTTGCCCGGCCGGATCCAGCCATTACAGAGGCCGTAGAGGAACAACGACCGCGCGAGACGGTGCTTGAGGCTGCCCGTCGGATGGGTGGACTCGTCCTTGAGGTAGAGGTCGATCCCCCACTGCTCCGGCAGCGGGAAGCGCAGCAGATGCGTGTCGGCGGACCGGTTGGCGTCGGCCTGGACCTTGCGGACCGCTTCCTTCAGCCAGGCCCGGTACTCCGGATCGCTGCGGTCCACATCGGCGGTGGCCATCGCCTCGCCCGCCACTGATTTCCCACTCGTGCTCATGCGCCCGTTCCTCAACTCGTCGAATCCGTTCCCCTCCTGCCACAGTAAGCCCCTCACCTGCACAAACGTTCACTTTGGGCATCCATAGGGGTCACTTGCAGGCCGGGACTTGCCCGGGTATGGCCACACGTACTGGTGCACCTGCCCCAAGTTGTGCAGACTGCCAGCAGGAAACGGTGCGAAGGGGGCGGAGGGGCGATGGGGATGGCAGAACCCGAATTCAGCGCTACGGGCGTGCGTATCGAGCGGTGGCCGCGGTCGCTCACCAAGGCCGGACAGGTGCTGATCAAGGACGGCAGGCTGGCCCTGCTCACGAGCTACGGCCGGGTGATCGAGAGTGCTCCCGTTCGGGCGGTCAGAGCCGGCAAGCCCTGGTTCGCAGATGAGGCGAGCACGGTGGCGACGGTCAACGGCAAGCGCTACCGGCTCACGATGGGGCAGCGCGGCCGCAGGCCGGACGCCCGGGTGCTGGCCGGACGCTTCCTTGAGGCGGTGCGCGGCGCCGGGGGCGCCAGGAGCTGAGAGTAACCACCCAAGTGCTGCGAGTTGCGGGACCGAGGTGGGTGGTTCACGCTTGTCTCACATCACTCAGGGTGCACCGGCGGTGACGCTGTGATCCAGCCCGCCGGACAAATCAGCAGATAGCCAACTGCTGGATCCGATCCTTCGTCTTCTTCCGGACCTCATTCGGGGAGTCGCAGCCGTGATCAGCCAGCCAAGCAGGCACTGCACGGTGGAGCTCCAGGCCCTGCCGTCGCGGATCGGTCAGGTCCGCAGAATCGTCTCGGCGCAACTGCGCTACTGGCATCTCGATCCTCTGATCGACCAAGCAGCGCTCGGCGTTACCGAGTTGCTGTCCAACGTCCACCGGCACGCCGAGCCGGACAAGATGTGCACCGTGGAGATCGAGCTGCTGCTCGACCGGCTCACGGTCTCGGTGCATGACCACGATCCACGTCTGCCGACCGTACGGGACTCGGATCTGCAGGCGACCTCCGGCCGCGGGCTCGGGCTGATTGCGGCCGTGAGCGAGAGCTGGGGTGTACGGCCCAAGGGCGACACCGGGAAGATCGTCTGGTTCACGCTCTCGGCGCCCTCGCCGGCCGTTTCCCTGGTGGCGTATCCGATGGTGTATGCGTCGTCGGCGGACGGGCCCCTGGGCGGTTCCCAAGACGGGCACGCCCGCGCTCACGACGCGACGCGCAAGCCCGCCGCCACCCGGTCGGCCGTTGCGGGCTGACCGGGCGGCACCCCGGCGCCCATGACCGCCGGGTACTACTCGGCGGCGGCGCTGAGGGCCGGGCACCACTTGGCGCCCTGACAGCCCGGTACCACTTGGCACCCATGAGAGCCCAGTACTACTCGGTGGCGATGGCGCGCAGTACGTCCAGGCGCCCGGCACGGCGCGCGGGACGCCAGCCCGCGACCGCCCCGGCGACCAGGCCGACGAGTGCGACCACCAAGAGCTGCACCGGCGGCAGCGCGAACACGAACGCGGTGTCGCCCGCGCCCTCGGAAGCCTTGACGAGCACCCAGCCGAGCAGCCCGCCCAGCGCCAGGCCGCCCGCCGTGCCGAACGCGGCGACGAGCACGGACTCGTAGCGCACCATGGAGCGCAGCTGACGGCGCGTCTGCCCGACGGCTCGCAACAGGCCGAGTTCCCTGGTGCGTTCATGGATCGCGAGCGTGAGTGTGTTGGAGATGCCGAGCAGCGCGATCACCACGGCGAGCGCGAGCAGGGCGTAGACCAGGGTGAGCATCATGTCGATGGCTCCGGCCGCGGTCTGCGCGTACTCGTCGCGGGTCTGCACCTCGGGATTGCCGTACGCCGCCGCGGTCTTCTCGACCGCCGCCTTGCCGTCGGCGCTCGACACACCGTCCTTGAAGCCGACGGCGATCAGGGTGTCGGAGTCCTGTCCGCGGTGCGGGGCCCAGGCCTCGCGGGTAATGACGTAGTCGCCCGCCAGCTGAGACTGCTCGAAGACGGCGCGGACCGTGAAGGTCTGCTTCTTCCCGTCGGTGAAGGCGAGTTCGGCGGTGGAGCCGGGCCGCCAGCCCCGCTTGTCCGCCTCGGTGTCCGCGACGGCCATGCCGTTCGTGCCGAGCCCGTCGAGCGAGCCCTGCACGGTGCCGAGGTCGAATGCCCTGCCCAGCGCGACCGGGTCGGTGACGGTCAGCCGGCGCCCCGCGCCGTCGACCTCCGCGACGCCCTTTCCGAGGCCGACCGCGGTCTCCACGTCGGGCTGTGCGGCGATGGCCGGGGCGAGCTTCGGGCTCAGCCCGCTGCCGCCCGCGCCGAACGCCGGCACACTGACGGCCACATCGCCCGCGAAGGACCGGGAGACCGTCTGGTCCATGGTGGCCTTCAGCGAGGCACCGAAGACGGTGAACAGGGACACGACGGTGACGCCGATCATCAGCGCCGTCGCGGTGGCGGCGGTGCGCTTGGGGCTGCGCAGTGCGTTGCGCTTGGCGACGCTGCCCGAGACGCCCCGCAGCCGGTCCAGCGGCCCGCCCAGGATCCGTACGGCATACGAGGAGGCGACCGGACCGAGCACCACGAAGGCGGCCAGGGCCAGCACCGCACCCGCGGCAGCCAGCCAGAGGGACGGACTCGCTACGACTCCGACCAGGATGATGCCGATTCCGGCCACGGCGACGCCCGTTCCGACGTACGCGCGCTTCCTCGACGCCGCCGACTGGTCCACCGCCGTCTCGCGCAGCGCGGCCAGCGGGGCGGTGCGCCCGGCCCTCACGGCGGGCATCAGCGCGGAGCCGAGGCATACGAGCACGCCCACGGCGAGCGGCAGCAGCAGTGAGACACCGCTGATCACCAGGCCTCCCTGCGGGAAGGGGAATCCGACGACGGGGAAGAGCGCCCGCAGTCCGGCCGCGATCCCGAGGCCGCCCAGCAGACCGGCGGCGGACGCGGCCAGCGCGACGACGGCCGCCTCGAGGAGCGTCGAGCCGACGATCTGACGGCGGGAGGCGCCGAGCGCGCGCAGCAGCGCGTTCTCACGGGTGCGCTGGGCGATGACGATCGCGAAGGTGTTGTAGATGGAGAAGGTAGCGACCAGCAGCACGATCCCGGAGAAGACCAGCAGCAAAGTGGTGAACAGATTCAGGAACTGACCGGAGATCATGTCCTGGTTCTCTTCGGTCGACTGCTGACCGGTAATCGCCTCGACTCCCTTGGGGAGTACGGGTGTCAGCGCGTCCACGAGTTCCTGCTGGCTGGTGCCGGGTCCGGCCCGGACCTGGATGGACGCGGCCTCGCCCGGTTTCGGGGTGAGGTACTTCTCGGCGTCGGCCAGGGTCATTGCGGTGAAGGTGACCTGGCCCATGCCGTCCTCGCCGCCGAAGGTGGCAAGACCGACCACGGTGACCCGCACCGGATCGGGAGTACGCAGCACAGTACGGTCGCCGATCTTCAGCCCGCCCTTGTCGGCGGCGCCGCGGTTGACGACGACCTCACCGCTGTGTGCCGGGGCCCGGCCTTCGGCGAGCCGGTACGGGTTGAGTTCCGGGTCGTCGATCCAGTTGCCGGCGAGGGTGGGCGGGCCCTGACCGCCGACGGGGTTGCCGCCCGCGCCGACGAGCTGTCCCGCGCCCTGGATGTTGGGCACGGCGGCGGCCACGCCCGGCGTCTTCTCGATCCGGGTGACGAGATCCGTCTGCACCGGACGGCGGGTGCCCTGGCCCTCACCGGACACCGTGACGACGTTCGAGCTGCGCACGACGGCGTCCGTGCCGCCGGTGGCGCCGGCGAACATCGTGTCGAAGCTGCCGCGCAGGGTGTCGCCCATGATGAGCGTGCCGGCGAGGAAGGCCACGCCGAGCAGCACGGCGGTGAAGGTGCCGGCGAAGCGCCGTTTGTGGGCGCGCAGCGAGTTGAGGCTGATGCTTCCCCTCGCTTTCGCTGGGGAGACCCCATGCGATGCACGGCTGCCGCTCATGGCGTCGCTCCCTTGGCGCCGGAGGCGTCGAAGGCCTTGAGCCGGTCGAGTACGCGATCGGCGGTGGGGGCCTCCATCCGGTCGACGAGCCGACCGTCGGCGAGGAAGACGACCTCGTCGGCGTGGGCGGCCGCGACCGGGTCATGGGTGACCATCACGACCGTACGGGCCGTCTGGCGCACGGTGCGGCCGAGCAGCCGCAGCACCTCTTCGCCCGAACGGGAGTCGAGGTTGCCGGTGGGCTCGTCGGCGAAGACGACGTCGGGCCGGCCGGCAAAGGCGCGGGCCACGGCGACGCGCTGCTGCTGGCCACCGGAGAGCTCGCTCGGCCGGTGGTGCAGTCGGTCGCGGAGCCCGACGGTGTCGACGAGGGCCTCCAGCCACTCACGGTCGGCCCGCTCCCCTGCCAGGTCGATGGGGAGCGTGATGTTCTCGGCGACGGTGAGGGTGGGGATGAGGTTGAAGGCCTGGAAGACGAAGCCGATGCGGTCGCGCCGCAGCAGGGTGAGTCGCCGGTCGTCGAGTGCGCTGAGGTCGGTGTCGCCGATGAGTGCGGAGCCCGAGGTGAGGGTGTCGAGCCCGGCGGCACAGTGCATGAGCGTGGACTTGCCGGAGCCCGAGGGCCCCATGATCGCGGTGAAGCGGCCGACCGGGAAGTCGACGCTCACCCCGTCCAGGGCCCTCACTTCGGTGTCGCCCCTGCCGTAGACCTTCACGGCATCGACGACCCGGGCTGCGGCCCGGGTGCTGACGGCGGTGGTGGTCACGCTGCACCGCCCTTGCCCGTACGGCCGAACTGCTCGTCCAGGACGGACAGTCGGCGCCAGTACTCGTCCTCGTCGATCTCACCTGCGGCGAAACGCCGGCCGAGCAGCGCGATCGGCGACTGCTCGCCGTGCGTCGGGCCCGGTCCCGGCCATGGGCCGCGGCGCCCGCGCCATACGCCGGTGCGGCGCAGCGTGGTGACGACGCCGACGACGACGGCCGCCCAGATCAGCGGGAAGAACAGGATCCACGGGCCGGGCCCGTCCGCGTACGCCAGGGTGTCCATCTGAGTTCAGCTCCTCGGTGCGAAGGTGGGTTCCTTGTCGCTTCCGAGGCTGCCGCCGGGAGGGGGCCGAAGTCGTCGTACGGCCAGCGGCAGTGCGCGTACCACCCCGGGAGTACGCAGGGCTTTCCCGGCTGCTCCCAAGCGCTTTCCCGACCCCCCTGCCGACTCCGGCCATGGATTCTGTACCTACTAGTATGTACAGTGACGTCATGAGCACACCGGAGCGGCTGATCGAAGCCACCCGCGAGCTGCTGTGGGAGCGCGGCTATGTGGGCACCAGCCCCAAGGCGATCCAGCAGCAGGCGGGCGCCGGCCAGGGCAGCATGTACCACCACTTCGCGGGCAAGCCCGAGCTGGCGCTGGCGGCGATCCGGCGCACGGCCGAGGAGATGCGCGCGAGTGCCGAAGCCGTCCTTGGCGGTGACGGCACGGCGTACGAGCGGATCAGCGCATATCTGCTGCGTGAGCGCGATGTGCTGCGCGGCTGCCCGGTCGGGCGGCTGACGATGGATCCGGAGGTCATCGCGAACCCCGAGCTGCGCGCCCCGGTCGACGAGACGCTCGACTGGCTGCGCGGGCGGCTGGCCGGGATCGTCCAGGAGGACCGGGAGCGTGGCGAGTTGAGCGCCGCGCTGGTGCCCGCCGAGATCGCGGCGACGATCGTCGCGACCGTCCAGGGCGGCTATGTGCTGGCCCGTGCGTCCGGCTCGACCACCGCCTTCGACGCGGGCGTCCGCGGGCTGCTCGCGCTGCTCGCGCCCCGTACCGAATCCCCGTAACGGAACGGAGCGCCAGATGCATGCCATGCAGTACGAAATCACGCTGCCCGCCGACTATGACATGGAGATCATCCGCCGTCGGGTCGCGACAAAGGGGCATCTCCTGGACGGCTTCCCCGGCCTCGGCCTCAAGGCGTATCTGATGCGCGAGCGCGCAGACGCCGCGCCGGTGAACCAGTACGCGCCGCTCTATCTGTGGGCCGCCCCCGAAGGCATGAACAGCTTTCTGTGGGGGCCCGGATTCCAGGGCATCGTCAATGACTTCGGGCGGCCCGTCGTGCAGCACTGGACGGGACTGGCGTACCAGGAGGGGCCTGCGGCCGGGGCCGTGCCGCGGGCCGCCACGCGGCGGCGGGTGCGGATACCGGACAAGGAAGGTCCGGCGCTCGCCGTGGAGCAGGCGCTCGCGGCGCATCGACAGCTGGCGTGCGCGGACGGGGTGGTCGCTGCCGCCGTCGCCGTCGATCCGCGGCACTGGGAGTTGCTGTACTTCGCGTTGTGGGCCGAGGACGCACCCGAGGCGATCGGTGATGTCTTCCAGGTGTTGCATCTGTCCGCCCCGCACCGCGCGGAACTTGCGCGGGGCCGGCAGTGGTGAGCCACGGCCGCACGGTCTTCGGGGATGCACCCCGGCCGAGTTGGGAAACTTCCCAAGCCGGTCCTAGGCGAGGCTTTCCGGCTTGCGTTTCAGGTGTCGCCGTAGGCGCTCTTCGTGGTAAATGCGTCCCACCAGCGCACCCCCGTAGACGACCACTCCGACGCCGACGAGCCAGGACTGGATGACCAGCACGGTCCCGAACGGGCCGAAGGTGACGGCGTTCGAGGCGATCAGCGGCGAGAAGACGAGCTGTGAGAAGACCCGCAGGCCGAGCATGCCCAGGGCCGTGGCGACCGACCCGGGCAGCAGGGCGCGCCAGCGGACCCGGCCGCCGAGCAGCACGCGCTGGGAGAGCCAGAAGAACAGGATGGTGCCGAACAGGTCGCCCAGGGTGCCGAACACCGTGGCCGCGGCGGACTCCGCCGGCAGGGGCGTACTGACGAAAGCCAGGAGAGCGGCGACGAGCAGGGCGAGCCAGACGACGTGCCGCCACATGGTGTGCCAGCGGGCGGTCGTCAGGTCCCAGACCTTCTCGTAACCGGTCTGTACGGCCGAGCCGAACGTCAGGCCGAAGACGGCGAGCGCGGCGAGACCAAACGCGGTCGTGCGCTGCAGCACCTCCACCGGCCCGCCGAACAGCCGCTCCACCTCGTCCTGGGACGCCTGCGAGACCCCCAGCGCCTGACCCAGCCAGCGGGCGAAGCCCTGTCCGCTCGCCGGGTCCGCCGCCGCTACCACGATCAGCAGGGGGACCAGCGTCAGAAAGCCCAGTGCGGCGAAGCCCATCGCGCGGTGCATCAGTTCCAGCTCGCGCCCCCGGTACCAGGCGAGCCCGAGGGGCGACGCGATGATCCTGCGGCGCAGTTCCTGGAACCGGTGCGGATGGTCGTCCGCGCCGGAGGGCTCGTGGGTCATAGGTCGTCGACTACCCGTTCGTGTGCCGTGAGGCGTCCATCGTCCCCCCGGACGGGTGTCCCCGCCTGCCGGGACGCCGGGGAGCGGAGGCTTCTCCTCGTCTCCGCTCATGGCGTCGTCGTCTGCGATCCGGTTGTGCCGCAGCACAGTCCGCATGGGCCGTCCGTCTCCGCTGTCGTACGGGTGCACCGGTCTACCGCTTCCCGGCCACCCTACGACCCTGCGCCGCCGTCAGCCGAGTGCGGCCAGTGGATCGTCGAGTACCGGCTGCCACGCCAACTCGGCTGCTCCTACGAGGCTGTTGTGATCCAGCGTGCAGGCCAGGATCGGCACCCCGCCGCTGCGTCCCCACAGGCTGCGGTCGGCGACCACGGCACGCAGCCGCTCGGGGTCGGCCTCGAGCAGCTCGCGGTGCAGCCCGCCGAGGATGATGCGGTCGGGGTTGAGGATGTTGACGAGCCCGGCGAGCCCGAGGCCGAGCCGGTCGATGAGCTCCTCGCCCGCGGTACGCACCGCCGGGTCGTCGTACTCCGTACGCAGCAGCTCACGGGACTGCTGGAGCAGCGAGACCTCGGGCCCGGGGTCGCGGCCCGCGGCGGTGAGGAAGGCGAGCGGGTCGGCCTCGACATCGAGGCAGCCGCGGCTGCCGCAGTGGCAGGGGCGGCCCTCGGGGTTGACGGTGAGATGGCCGACCTCCAGGGCGAGTCCCGAACTCCCCGTGTGCAGACGGCCGTCGAGGACGAGCGCGCCGCCGACGCCGCGGTGGCCGGTGGCGACGCAGAGCAGATGCTGGGCGCCGCGACCCGCGCCGTGCCGGTGCTCGGCGAGCGCCGCGAGGTTGACATCGTTGCCCGTGAAGGCGGGGCCCAGGATGCCCGCGGCGCGTACCCGCTCCGCGAAGATGTCGCGCACGGGAGCGCCCGCCGGCCAGGCGAGGTGCAGCGGGTTGAGGGCGGTGCCCTCCGGCTCGGCGACGGCGGACGGCACGGCGAGGCCCGCGCCGACGCAGCGACGGCCGCTCTCGCGCAGCAGTGCGGCGCCCGCGTCGACGACCTCGCCCAGCACCTGGGCCGGGTCGGCGGAGACGGTGACGCAGCCGGGTGCGGTGGCGACGGTCCGGCCGCCGAGGCCGACGAGGGCTGCGCGGAATCCGTCGGCGTGCACCTGGGCGGCGAGGACGACGGGGCCCTTGTCGTCGACGGCGAGCCGGTGCGAGGGCCGGCCCTGGGAGCCTGCGGCGGCACCGGGCCTGGAGTCGACCCTGATCAGTCCGAGCGCTTCGAGCTCCGCGGCCACCGCGCCCGCGGTGGCGCGGGTGACGCCGAGCTCGGCGGTGAGCACGGCCCGGGTGGGGGCGCGGCCCGTATGAACCAGTTCCAGGGCCGGGCCGAGCGCGCTGCGGCCCCTCTCCAGCCTGTTTCTGGTGGTCGTCGCCTTGCCGTTCATGGAGGTGAGTCTCCCATGATCCGGAGGCTCGGCAGCCGTCTTGTACGGATCGGCCTCCGGCCCCTATCCTGACTTTGTGCCGCTACTAAACAAACCACGGACGGCCGCACCTGGGAGACCTGGCGGAAACACCGCCGCACTCCCCCTGTCCCGCCTCCGTACCGCCCTGACCGTGTTCTTCGCCCTCGACGGCTTCCTGTTCGCCGGCTGGGTGGTCCGCATCCCCGCGATCAAGCAGCAGACCGGCGCTTCGGCGAGCGACCTGGGGCTCGCCCTGCTCGGCGTCTCGGCGGGCGCCGTGGTGACGATGACGCTGACCGGCCGGCTGTGCCGCCGCTTCGGCAGCCATCCGGTGACCGTCGTCAGCGGCGTGCTGATGTCGCTGGGCATCGCGCTTCCGCCGCTCACGCATTCGGCGCTCGCCCTCAGCCTCGTACTGCTGGTCTTCGGGGCCGCGTACGGCGGAATCAATGTCGCGATGAACAGCGCGGCGGTGGATCTGGTCGCGGCGCTGCGGCGGCCCGTGATGCCCAGCTTCCACGCTGCGTTCAGCCTTGGCGGAATGGTCGGCGCGGGCCTCGGCGGGCTGGTCGCGGGCGGCCTCTCCCCCACTGTGCATCTGCTGGCACTCACCGCGGTCGGCCTGCTCGTCAGCGCCGTCGCGGGACGTGTTCTGCTGCGCCACCCGGCGCCGGCCGCCGAGCGGACGGCCAAGGATCGGGCGCCGCGCCGGCTGAAGGGCCGTACGCGCCGGACGGTCGTCCTCTTCGGCGTGATCGCGCTCTGCACCGCGTACGGCGAGGGCGCGATGGCCGACTGGGGCGCGCTCCACCTGGAAGCGGACCTGCATGCGCACCCGGGCATCGCCGCCGCCGGATACTCCCTCTTCGCGCTGGCCATGACGGTCGGCCGGCTCTCCGGAACGGCTCTGCTCGAGCGGCTCGGCCAGACCCGTACGCTCGCTGCGGGCGGCGCCACGGCGGCGGCCGGGATGCTGCTCGGGGCACTCGCCCCCACCGCCTGGCTCGCACTGCTCGGCTTCGCCGTCACGGGTCTCGGTCTCTCGAACATCTTCCCGGTGGCGGTGGGCAGGGCGGGCGCGCTCGCCGGACCGGCCGGGGTCGCTGCCGCATCGACGCTCGGCTACGGCGGGATGCTGCTCGGTCCGCCCGCGATCGGATTCCTCGCCGACTGGTTCTCGCTGCCGGTGGCGCTGACGACCGTGGCCGCTCTCGCCGGTGGCGCGGCCCTGATCGGGTACACGGCACGAAAGGCGAACGTACCCAACGCGGCTGAGTACGCCTACTCAGGCCCGTCCGCCGCCCCGGACGCACCATGGGAGCAACGTCGCCCATGCGGGAGAACACCATGAACTCGGAACGGCTCGGCACACTCAAGCGGCTCACCTTCGGCAATCGCGCCTCCCAGGTGTATCTGGCGCTCGTCGCCGTGGCGACGCTCTACGTCACGATCGACACTGTCTTCGTCCACCACGAGGACGCTTCGTTCGCCGGTATATGGCTCTTCCTGCTGGCCTCCCCGGTGATGTTCGCCTTCCTGATGCTCGGCGAACTCTTCGGGGACGCGGTTTCCGGGTCCGCGCCGTACCTCTACACCGCGCTGGTGGTGTCCGTACTGATCCAGTCGCTCGCGCTCGGACTCTTCGTACGACTGCTCCGCGGACACCCGCACTCCGCGCGCCCCCAGGGAGCGTGAGCGCGGTGGCACAATCTGGAGCATGGAGACCGCCCGGCTGATCAAGTTCCTTGTCCACGAGGGCCAGTTGCTGGCGACCGCTGCCGTCGAGGCGGGCCCCGACGCGATGGTTCCGACCTGCCCCGACTGGCAGGTGCGGGACCTGCTTCGGCACATCGGGATGGTCCATCGCTGGGCGACCGCCTTCATCACCGAGGGCCATACCGAATACCACCCTGCCGAGGAACGGTCCGAGCTCGACGGCGACGAGCTGGTGGAGTGGTTCCGGGAGGGACACGGGCTGCTGGTGGCGGCGCTGAGTGAGGCGCCCGCGGATGTGGAGTGCTGGACCTTCCTGCCGGCGCCGTCGCCGCTCGCGTTCTGGGCCCGGCGGCAGGCGCACGAGACCGCGATCCACCGCACGGACGTCGAGTCGGCGCTGGGCGGCAAGCCCAGTCCGATCGCCGCGGAGTTCGCGGCCGACGGCATCGCCGAGCTGCTGACCGGCTTCCACGCGCGCTCACGGAGCCGGGTGCGCTCCGAGGCGCCGCGCTCACTGCGCGTGCGGCCGATCGACACCGACGACGTGTGGACCGTATGGGTATCGACGGACGCGCCCCGCACGGAGCCCAGCGAAGAGGGTCCCGCGGACTGCGAGTTGAGCGGCAGGGCCGAGCAGCTCTATCTGACGCTCTGGAACCGGCTGCCGCAGACCGCTGTGTCCGTCACGGGCGACGCGGAGCTCGCGAAGCTGTGGCGCGAGCAGTCCGCCATCACCTGGTCATAGACGATCACACGGACTTACGCGGACGGGTCCGGCAGCATCCGGGAGAGCACGGCGCGCTGCAGCGGCAGCACCTCGGCATGGCGGGCCCGGCCCGCGTCGGTGAGCGCGACCTGCACACCCCGCCGGTCCTCACTGCACATCCCGCGGGTGACAAGACCGTCCTTCTCCAGCCGCGCGACCAGCCGCGACAGCGCGCTCTGGCTCAGATGGACCCGGGACGCCAGTTCCTGCACCCGCAGCGAACAGTCACCGCTGCCCGCGCGTTCTTCGGCGAGCACATCGAGGACCTCGAAGTCGCTGGCGCCCAGCCCGTGCTGATGCAGCTCGCGGTCGAGCTCGCAGATCGTACGGGCATGCAGCGCGAGAACGTCCCGCCACTCCTCCGCGAGCGCTCGCTCGGACTTCTTCGCCGCCATGGACGCACGTTAGCAGAAAATCGAACTTTGTTGCATCGGAATTAAATGCGCTTGCATTCAATGCATGTGCATGTACTGTCCTCCCCATGACCACTCCGCTCAATGTCCCCGTGACGCAGGAGCGCTGGAGCCCGCGGCTGTGGGGCACCCTGCTCGTGCTCTGCGCCGCGATGTTCCTCGACGCCCTCGACGTCTCCATGGTCGGCGTCGCCCTGCCCTCGATCGGCACCGATCTCGGCCTGTCCACCTCGACCCTGCAGTGGATCGTCAGCGGCTACATCCTCGGATACGGCGGCCTGCTACTGCTCGGCGGACGCGCCGCCGACCTGCTCGGCCGGCGCCGCGTGTTCCTGATCGCGCTCGCCGTCTTCGCGCTGGCCTCGCTGCTCGGCGGCCTCGTCGACTCCGGGCCGCTGCTGATCGCCAGCCGCTTCATCAAGGGTCTCAGCGCGGCGTTCACCGCGCCCGCGGGGCTCTCCATCATCACCACGACCTTCAAGGAAGGCCCCCAGCGCAACCGCGCCCTGTCCATCTACACCACCTGCGCCGCCACCGGCTTCTCCATGGGCCTGGTGCTGTCCGGGCTGCTCACCGAGGTGAGCTGGCGGCTGACGATGCTGCTGCCCGCACCCATCGCCCTGATCGCTCTGGTGGCCGGCCTCAAACTGATTCCGCGGAGCAGCCGTGAGGACTCCGGCAAGGGGTACGACCTGCCGGGCGCCGTCATCGGCACGGCCTCGATGCTGCTGCTCGTCTTCACCGTCGTGCAGGCCGCCGAGGCGGGCTGGGCCTCCGCGCGCACCCTGCTCTCGTTCCTCGCCGTCGCCGTGCTGCTCACCGTCTTCATCACCATCGAACGACGCAGCTCGCACCCGCTGATCCGGCTGGGCGTGCTGCGCTCGGGCAGCCAGATACGGGCGAACCTCGGTGCGGCGTTCTTCTTCGGCTCGTACGTCGGTTTCCAGTTCCTCGTCACGCAGTACATGCAGTCCCTGCTCGGCTGGTCCGCGCTGCAGACCGCACTGGCCTTCCTTCCGGCGGGCGCGCTGGTGGCGCTCTCCTCGACGAAGATCGGCCCGGTGGTGGACCGGTTCGGCACGCCCCGCATCATCGCCGCCGGCTTCAGCCTGCTGGTGATCGCGTATGCGCTCTTCCTGCAGATCGACCTCACGCCGAGCTACGCCGCCGTGATCCTGCCGTCGATGCTGCTGCTCGGCGCGGCCTGCGCGCTCGTCTTCCCCTCGCTCAACATCCAGGCCACCAATGGTGTGGAGGACCATGAGCAAGGCATGGTCTCCGGCCTGCTCAACACCTCGATCCAGGTCGGCGGGGCGATCTTCCTGGCCGTCGTCACCGCGGTGATCACGGCGGGCGGCGGCACGGGCCGCTCCCCGCAGGAGGTGCTGGACAGCTTCCGCCCCGGCCTGGTGGTGGTGACTGCGATCGCGGCGGCCGGACTGCTGATCACGCTGACAGGCCTTCGTACCCGGCGCTCCCAGGAGAGCGTCCTGGTGGCGAAGTCCGTTCCGGAGACGGAGCTGGAGCGGGTGACGGTCGGGGACTGACCGGAACCGTGCTCAAGGGGGCGACGGCCGACGGGAGTTCTTGTCCGTCGGCCGCCGCCCTGTGACACTTCGGACATGGGGCGACGTACACAGGCGGAACGGGACGCGATCACGGTCGAGACCGGCTACGCGCTTGTCAGTGCCGTCTTCGTCGCGGCGCTCACCTTCGGGGCGATCGCGGGTCCCAAGCTGCTGTTCACCATGCCGTACACCGCCGAGCGCGGCCTGCTCATCTCAGGCATGGCGGCGGCCGGGGTCGTCTTCGTACTGCGCGTCGTGACCGTGCTGTGGCGCTTTCCCAGGACCGGTAGGCCGATCAAGCCCGGTCAGCCCAGCCAGCCGGGCCGCACCAACCCCGACTCGTAGGCCAGCACCACCAGTTGGGCCCGGTCGCGAGCGCCCAGCTTCACCATGGTGCGGCTCACATGGGTCTTCGCGGTGAGCGGGCTGACCACAAGACGGCGGGCGATCTCCTCGTTGGACAGACCGATGCCGACCAGGGCCATCACTTCACGCTCGCGTTCGGTGAGCTCGGCCAGGCATTGGGCATCGCTGGGAGCCTTGGAGCGTGCGGCGAACTCCGCGATCAGGCGGCGCGTCACGCCCGGGGAAAGCAGCGCGTCCCCGTGCACCACCGCCCGTACCGCACGCAGCAGTTCCGCCGGCTCGGTGTCCTTCACCAGGAAGCCCGAGGCGCCGGAGCGGATCGCCTCGAAGACGTACTCGTCGAGCTCGAAGGTGGTCAGCATGACCACCTTCACTCCGCTCAGCCGCTCGTCCTCGGTGATCCGGCGGGTCGCGGCGAGGCCGTCCAGCAGCGGCATACGGATGTCCATCAGCACGACGTCGGGGCGCAGTTCGGCCACCAGCCGCACCGCCTCCTCACCGTCGGCCGCCTCGCCCACCGCCTCGATGTCCTGCTGGGCATCGAGCAGCGCCCTGAACCCCGCCCTGACCAGCAGCTGGTCATCGGCGAGCAGTACCCGGATCACATCGTCTCCTTCGGCTGCACAGGGAGGTCGGCCAGGACCCGGAAGCCACCGTCCGGGCGCGTACCCGCCTCGATCGTGCCACCGAGCGCGGCGGCCCGCTCCCGCATTCCGACGAGGCCGCTGCCGCTGCCGCCGGCGTCCGAGCCGGTGGCCGGACCCACGTCGTCGATCCGCAGCACGACCCGGCCTAGGGCGTAGGCGATCCGCACCCGCGCGGTCCGCGAACCCGAGTGCCGTACGACATTGGTCAGGGCCTCCTGGACGATCCGGAAGGCGGCCAGGTCGGTGCCGGGCGGCAGCGCCGTACGCTCGCCCTCCGTCTCGACCTCCACACTCAGCCCCGCACCCGCGGCCTGTTCGACGAGCTCGGGGAGCCGGTCGAGGCCGGGAGCCGGCGCGCGGGGAGCCTCGCCGGGCGCACGCAGCGTGTCGAGGACCTGGCGGACCTCGCCCAGGGCCTCCTTGCTCGCCGCCTTGATGGTGGTCAGCGCGGTGCGGGCCTGTTCGGGATTGGTGTCGAGGAGCGCGAGGCCCACGCCCGCCTGGACATTGATGACCGAGATGGAGTGGGCGAGCACGTCGTGCAGCTCGCGGGCGATCCGCAGCCGCTCCTCGTCGGCGCGGCGCTTCTCGGCGGCGGCCCGCTCCACGCGCTCCCTGGCCCACACCTCGCGTCGTACGCGTACGAGCTCCGAAGCCGCGAGGATCGCCACCACCCAGGCGGCGATCACGAGTTCCTGCCCCCAGGGCGCGGCGTCGTCGCCGCGCGGTGGCAGATAGCGGTAGAGCCAGTGGGCCACCAGCAGATGGCCCACCCAGAGCCCGCCGACCGCCCACCGTGCGGCCCGCCGGTGCCCGGAGGCGATCGCGGCGAAGGTGCCCACGGCGACGATGAAGAAGAGGGGGCCGTAGGGATAGCCCCCGCCGAAGTAGACGAGCGCGGTGGCGCAGACGCCGAACACACAGACCACCGGCCAGCGGTTGCGCAGCAGGAGGAAGGCCGGGCCCGCGATCAGCAGCAGCCGCCCGAAGGCATCGATCTGCTCACGGTCCGGCTGGTTCCTCGCCGAGAAGGCCGTGCCCACCAGCACGAACACGGTCACGGCGACAGTGGAGAGCCAGGGCACCCCGGTGGCTTTCCGCCGTGCCTCCCATTGCCGCAGCCGCGGTGGCCCGCCTCCTGCCCAGGGGGGACCACCGCAGTTGCCGGTGCGCTGCCATTCCATAGCCGCCACGCTAGACCGGGGCCGGGCGCGCCGGCGTCAGCCGGGCGGGGCGATCAGACGTACTCCCTGCGCAGTACGGGACAGCGGGCGCGGCCTCAGGATTCCGCGCCGCTGCCGCGCTGGGTGCCGGCCGCGGGACGGCGGCGCAGACCGACCTCGTGCGCGAGGCGGCCCGCGGCATGCGCGAAGAAGGCGTCCCGGTCCTCGACGACCCGGTTGAACTGGCCGAACAGCTCGAAGGAGATCAGCCCGAACAGCTGCGACCAGGCGCCCACCAGGGCCACGACCACGGCGGGCGGCAGATCGGGCGCGATCTCGGAGGTGAGGCGGTGCGCTTCGGGGCGCAGCTCGTCGGCGAGTGGCGGCAGCGCGATGCCGTTCGCGCGATGGGCGTCGCGGGCTATGGAGAGCAGGACGAGGCCGACGCGGGATGCGGGACCGACGGTGTCCATGGGGGCGGTGTAGCCGGGGACCGGGGAGCCGTAGATGAGTGCGTACTCATGGGGGTGGGCAAGGGCCCAGGCGCGTACGGCGGAGCAGGTCGCGGTCCAGCGGGCAGGGTGGTCGTCATGGTCGGTGGCGTTCGCGAGCGCTGTCTCGGCGGCGGCGCCGACCGCGTCGTAGGCGTCGACGATGAGGGCGGTCAGCAGATCGTCACGGCTGGGGAAATAGCGGTAGAGGGCGGAGGAGACCATGCCGAGCTGGCGGGCGACGGCGCGCAGGGAGAGCTTGGCCGCGCCCTCGGCCGCGAGCTGTTTGCGAGCCTCGTCCTTGATGGCTGCGGTGACTTCGATACGGGCCCGTTCTCTGGCCCCACGGATCGTGGTCATGGGGTGCAGTCTTTCACATTTCGGAGCACTGCCCAACAACGAGAGCAATGCTCTTGCTTTGGATCACCGATCCGGTGCACACTGCTCACAACCGAGAGCACTGCTCTCGCAACGAAGTCGATGAGCTCGACCAAAGGGAGACCACCATGTCGCAGGCGCACTACATCAAGCCCGGCCGCTTCGACAGCATCATGAACGGCGCCATCGGCTGGCTCGCCCGGCGCGGCATCAGCCTGATGGGCACCGCGGAGCTGTCCGTCCGCGGGCGCACGAGCGGCGAATGGCGGCGCATCCCGGTCAACCCGCTGCCGTACGAGGGCGGCCCGTACCTGATCTCCGCCCGCGGCCACTCCCAGTGGGTGCGCAATCTACGGGCGGCGGGCGGCGGGCAGCTCCAAGTCGGCCGCAAGACCCAGCAGTTCACCGCAGTGGAGCTGCCCGACGAGGAGAAGCCCGCGCTGCTGCGCACGTACCTGGAGCGCTGGGGCTGGGAGGTCGGACGGTTCTTCGGCGACGTCAACGCCAAGTCCACGGACGAGGAGCTGCTCGCGGCGGCGCACAAGCACCCGGTCTTCCGGATCACCGTGACGAAGTGATCCGCGCGGAGTGCGGGCGCGCGGTACACCGTGGCACTCGTCCCCCGGCGCACGCCGCGCCGAGCCGGCCGCACGGCCCCCGCCCGGCCACACGGCCCCGCCGGGCCACACGCATCGCCGCCGCCCCGCGAGGCCGGCGCCGACGTCGGACCGTCGGACCGTCGGTCAACGGCTCGGCCCGACCTGACCCGTCCCAGCCCCGCGGCCGTACGGCTAACCGCGGCGGTCCAGTGACTCCAGCGCGCGCCGCGCCACCCCGTGCGTGCGGACAATGCCCGCCAGCGATGTAGCGCCGCGCGTGATGTCCGCGAACGCCTTCCACGCCGGCCGGAAGCCGGTGATCGCCGCGTGGAACAGCCCCGGACGGCGCTCGAAGACGGCGAGCATCCGCCGCCCGACCCCCATCTCCACACCCAGCCCGGCCTTGATCGCGAAGGCGTAGTTCAGCGCCTGACGGCGGGCGTCCACGGCGTCATGGGCCTCCGAGATCCGGACCGCCCACTCCCCCGCGAGCCGCCCCGACCGCAGCGCGAAGGAGATTCCCTCCCGGGTCCACGGCTCAAGAAGACCGGCAGCGTCCCCGCACACCAGCACCCGCCCCCGCGACAGCGGCGAGTCGTCGCTGCGGCAACGGGTGAGATGCCCTGACGAGATGGCCGGCTCGAACCCGGCAAGCCCCAGCCGCGCAATGAAGTCCTCCAGATAGCGCTTGGTCGCGCCGCCCTCCCCACGGGCCGAGATCACACCGACCGTCAGCGTCTGCCCCTTGGGGAACACCCAGCCATAACTGCCCGGCATCGGCCCCCAGTCGATGAGCACCCGCCCCGCCCAGTCCTCGGCCACCGTCTCCGGCACCGGAATCTCCGCCTCCAGGCCGAGGTCCACCTGGTCGAGCTTCACACCTACATGCGCGCCTATCCGGCTGGCGCTGCCGTCCGCGCCGACGACCGCCCGGGCCAGCACGGTCTCCCCGTCCGCCAGCACCACCGCGACCGTACGCCGGTCGGGCACGGCGGGTCCGTGCTGCTCGACCCGGGAGACGGTCGCGCCGGTGCGCAGCACGGCACCGGCCTTCTGCGCCTGCTCGACGAGGCCCGCGTCGAACTCGGGGCGGTTGATGAGCCCGAAGAGCATCCGCTTCGAGCGGCGCGTACGCGTCAGCTTGCCGTTCAGCGAGAAGGTGACCGCATGCACCCGGTCCAGCAGCGGCAGCTCGAAGCCGGGCGGAAGACTGTCGCGCGATGGGCCGATGATGCCGCCGCCGCAGGTCTTGTAGCGCGGTAGTTCGGCCTTCTCGAGGAGCAGCACCTGACGGCCCGCGACCGCAGCCGCATAGGCCGCCGAAGCCCCGCCGGGCCCGGCGCCGACCACGACCACATCCCACACCGGCTCGCCCTGCGCGCCCACGGCGTCTGCGTTCTCGCTGCTCACGATCTGCTTATGCTCCCGATCCGTTGCGTGACCCATGCCCCGACGGCATCCTACGGCGCGGCCGCTTCCCGCCCGTGGGAGGATCAACCACACCTTCGCAATACACACATCGCACAACGTCGCACCCACAAGGAGCGTGCCCATGACCGCGAATCCGATCGCCGAGACCATTGCCTCACTGATGCCCCGCGCCAAGGCGGAGCTGACGGAGCTGGTGGCCTTCCAGTCGGTGGCGGACGAGGCCGTGGCGCCGAAGAGCGAGTGCGAAGCCGCCGCGAACTGGGTGGCCGACGCCCTGCGCACCGAGGGATTCCAGGATGTCGCGCTCCTCGACACCCCCGACGGCTCGCAGTCGGTGTACGGGCTGCTGCCCGGCCCCCAGGGCGCGCCGACCGTACTGCTCTACGCGCACTACGACGTGCAGCCGAAGCTGGACGAGTCCGCGTGGGTGACCCCGCCGTTCGAGCTGACGGAGCGGAACGGCCGCTGGTACGGCCGCGGCGCCGCCGACTGCAAGGGCGGCTTCATCATGCATCTGCTCGCGCTGCGCGCCCTGAAGGCGAACGGCGGCATCCCGGTCTCCGTGAAGGTGATCGTCGAGGGCTCGGAGGAGCAGGGCACGGGCGGTCTGGAGCAGTACGCCGAGGCGCACCCCGAGCTGCTGACGGCGGACGCCATCGTGATCGGTGACACCGGGAACTTCCGGGTCGGCCTGCCGACGGTGACGGCGACGCTGCGCGGCATGACGATGATCCGCGTCCGGATCGACACCCTCGAGGGCAATCTCCACTCGGGCCAGTTCGGCGGCGCGGCGCCCGACGCGCTGGCCGCGCTCATCCGCGTACTGGACTCGCTGCGTGCCGAGGACGGCTCGACGGTGATCGACGGGCTTGGGGCGCGGGCGGAGTGGGACGGACTGCAGTACCCCGAGGACGAGTTCCGCAAGGACGCCAAGGTCCTCGCCGGTGTCGGCCTGACCGGCAACGGCACGGTCGCCGACCGTATCTGGGCGCGCCCCGCGGTCACCGTGATCGGTATCGACTGCCACCCTGTGGCGGGCGCGACCCCCTCCATCCCGGCGAGCGCCCGGGCGCAGATCAGCCTGCGGGTGCCGCCGGGACAGGATGCCGCCGAGGCGACCAAGCTGCTGTTCGCGCATATCGAGAAGCACACGCCGTGGAACGCCCGGGTCACGCTGGAGCAGGTGGGCCAGGGCCAGCCCTTCCAGGCGGACGTCACGAGCCCCGCGTACACCTCGATGGCCGAGGCGATGCGCATCGCGTACCCCGGTGAGGAGATGCAGGCCTCCGGCATGGGCGGCTCGATCCCGCTGTGCAACACACTGGCCGCGCTCTACCCCGAGGCGGAGATCCTGCTGATCGGCCTGAGCGAGCCGGAGGCACAGATCCACGCGGTGAACGAGTCCGTCTCGCCCGAGGAGCTGGAGCGGCTGTCGGTCGCCGAGGCTCTGTTCCTGGTCAACTACGCCGAGTCCAAGAAGGATTGAGCGCTCGACGAAGATCGCGGCAAGTGTAGATCCATGCGGCGGGCGTGCGCGGACGCGTACGTTCGCCGCAAGGACTTCATCGAGGTACAGCCTCAACTCCACATGTTCCGCCTGCCGATCGGCCAGGCCTGCCTCTGGCGCGACGGCGACGAGCCGGACATCGGCGACGGGGCCGCGGGGATCCACGCCCGCGGCCGCACCGACCGGTCCATCGGCATCCATCTGCCCCGCCACGGCGTGCTGTTCACCGGCGACCGCACGCCGCGGTGGGGCAGGTGATGCTGGACGTCTTCGACGTGGACCGTGCGCAGGCACAGGCATCGATGCGCCGCCTCGCCTCGCCGGGTCCTTCCACCGTCTGCTTCGGCCACGGCGGTCCCCTCACCGAGGGCGCCGCGGCCGTACTGCTTGCCTCAGCCGACCGGAACTCCGGCCTCCAGGTTGAGCACCGTTCCGCGCTCGCGGGCCCGCAGCGCCCAGCGCAGCCGCTCGTAGCGGGCGGGCGGCAGCAGCTCGGCCGCCTCCTGCTCGCCGACGAACCGCCAGCCGCGCAACTCCGAGCCCGGCAGCAGCACCCGCCCGGCCCCGCCGCTGTCGAGCGTGCCGCCGTCGAAGAGCAGCCGCAGACCGCCGTATCCCGGCGGGCGCGGCGCCTCCCAGTCGATCACCAACAGCCTGGGCACCTCGGCGAGTTCTATGCCGAGTTCTTCGGCGACCTCGCGCATTCCGGCCCGGGCGGGCGGCTCGCCCTGCTCGACGACACCGCCGGGGAACTCCCAGCCCGGCTTGTAGGTGGGGTCGACGAGCAGCACCCGGCCCTGCTCGTCGAAGAGAAGTACTCCGGCGGCCAGCGTTTCGGCGGTCGGCTCGGGCGTCTGAACGATCTCGCAGACCGCGGCTTCCCCGTTCCGTATCGCCCTGGCTATCCGTTGCGCCGTCTCAAAAGGATCGATCCTGCTGGTGTCGACGACATGCGCGTCGGCGCCGATCCAGTCGAGGGCGGCGAGATACGGCTCGATGTGCTCGTACGCCCACTGCCGCACCCGCTGGTCGGCGTCCGGCATGTCGGGCTCCTCGCGGGCCGCGATCCGCTCGCGCAGGATCGTTTCGTCCGGTCGGAGAAGCACATGCCGTACGGGAATCCGGCGGGAGGCGAGCCCACCGAAGATCTCGTCGCGGTACTCCTGGCGCAGCAGGGTCATCGGCACCACCAGTACACCGCCGAGCTCGGCGAGCAGCGCCGCCGCGGTGTCCACCACGAGCCTTCGCCAGATCGGCAGATCCTGGTAGTCGGTGACCTCGGCGAGGCGCTTCTGCGGCAGCAGACGGCGCAGATGGCCGCCGATCAGTTCGGGGTCGTACAGCGTGCTGTTCGGGATCAGATCGATCAGTTCGCGCGCGGTACTCGTCTTGCCCGCTCCGAACGCACCGTTGATCCAGACGATCACGGTTCCCCCTCTTCCGTAGCCCACAGTGGATTGCCCGCAACACCCTGCCACGGAAACCCGTGACGGGAACCGGCCCGGTTGATCGGGGCACAGTCGCGGACACAACTGTGTCCTTGCCGTTGCCGGTTCACCACCACCGTGCGGCGCCCTGGCGCGTCTTACCCAGCGAGCCGACGGCTTCGCCCGGCCGTGACAACCGGGCGCGGAGCGTCGTTGGAGCTGGCGAGACCAGGGAATGACAAGGGGGTGCGGGATGCGCCGTACTGTGTTGGAGCGGTTTCCCGCCGGGGGTCCGCGCGGGAGCTGGCCGGCCGAGGAGTTCGCCCGGGCCCGGCAGGACGAGGGCCTGGCCGCGGAGGTCGTGATGGACCTGGACACGGATGCGTTTCTGGTGATCGTGCAGCAGCAGACCGCGGACCTCTAGGTGTATTGATCACGAGTGTTGTCAACAGTCGTGATCAATACACCTGGGCGTGGCGGAGCCACCGTCCCGGCCGGTCGGGACGGTGGCTCCACCACGCCTGTCAGCCCTTGGTCGAGCCGAGGGTGAGACCGGCGATGAAGTGCCGCTGCAGCAACAGGAAGACCAGCAGCGTGGGCAGCGCGACGATCACCGAACCCGCGGCAAGCAGGTTGTAGTCGGTGAAGAACTGGCCCCTGAGGTTGTTCAGCGCCGAGGTGATCGGGAGCTTGTCGCCGTCGGAGATGAAGACGAGCGCCCAGAGGAAGTCGTTGTACATCCAGGTGAACTGGAGCGTGCCGAGGGCAGCGAGGGCCGGTCGGCACAGCGGCAGCGTGATCCGCCAGTACTGCGTCCACACACTCGCGCCGTCCACGATCGCCGCCTCGAGAATCTCCTGGGGCAGCGTGCGCATGAAGTTGGCGAGGACGAAGACGCAGAAGCCGATCTGGAAACCGACCTGGACGGAGATGACGGCCCAGTACGAGTCGAACATCGTCATCGAGTCGGACATCCAGTACGGCAGCGGGATGCGGTTGAACAGGACGTACAGCGGAGTGACGATCACCTGCTGGGGCAGCAGATTCCCCGCCGTGAACAGCATCAGCAGCACGATCGAGCCGCGCATCCTCAGCCGGGCGACCGCGAAGGCCACGAAAGAGGCGAAGAAGAGGGCCAGCAGCACCCCCGGCACGGCGATGATGAGGGTGTTGACGAAGTACTTCGTCATCCCCGAGTCGCTGAAGGCCTGTTGGTAGTAGTCGAAGGAGAGCTTCTTCGGCAGCGAGAAGTACCCGTGCTCGGATGTTTCGTCGTACGGCCTGAGCGAGGCGTACACCGCGAGCAGCAGCGGTGCCAGGAACGCCAGAGAGACGGTCATCAGGAAGGCGTGCACGCCGAGCCGGCCGGGGCGCAGACGGCGCTTGCCGGGCGCTGCGGCCAGGGCCGCGGTGGTGGCGGTCGCCGGGGCGGTGTCGAGCGTCATCGGTTCTTCTCCCCACGGATCTCCTGGACCAGATACGTCACGACGAATCCCATGGAGACGAGCAGCAGCACCACGGCTATCGCGGAGCCGAATCCGATCCGGCTGGCTTCGCCGATGATGTTGTCGGTGACGAGGACGGAGAGCAGCTCCAGGCCGTTTCTGCCCTTGTTGACGGCATAGACGATGTCGAAGGCACGCAGCGCCTCGATGACCGTGATGACGCCGACGATGACATTGACGGGCCGCAGGGTCGGAAAGACGACGCGGAAGAAGGTCTGCGCCTCACTGGCCCCGTCGATGGCGGCGGCTTCCTTCAGGGAGGGGTCGACGGCCTTGAGCCCGGCCAGGTAGAGGATCATCACATAGCCGGTGTGCCGCCAGGCCGCGGCCAGCAGGATCATCCAGAGGTTCAGATCCGGATCGCCGAGCCAGTCGGTGGGATTCTCGGTGTCCCCGAGGATCGCGTTGAGCGCGCCCTGGTCGCGCGAGAAGACCAGCTGGGCGATGAAGCCGACGACGGCGAGCGAGAGCACCACCGGCATGTACAGCGTGGACTGGTAGAAGCGGCTGAACCGTACGCCTCTGTCGATGAGCACGGCGAGCAGCAGTCCGAACGGGGTTGCTACCAGGCCGAGGAAGGCCAGCCAGAGCAGATTGTGGCGGGCGGCCGGCCAGAACTGCGGATAGTCGGTGAAGAGCGTCTCGTAGTTCTTCGTGCCGACCCAGGAGATGTCTCCGATGCCGTCCCAGCTGGTGAAGGAGAGCACGACGGAGGCGAGGGTCGGTCCCCACACGATCAACACGTCGAGCAGGATCGGTATGCCCAGCAGCACGCCGAGGACCGCGAGGTCGCGGCGGGTGAACCGCCGCGGCCCTCGTCGTACGGCGCGGCGCGAGGTGCTCACTCTCGTTCTGCCCAGGGTTTCCTTCAACCGGCCCTGGGCGGCCTGCGGTTCCTGGCTGGGGGTTTCCCCGGGCCCGGAGGTCCGAGGGGGCGGATCCGGGGTCTGCCCCCCGGGAGTTTGCAGCAGCGGCACGAGTGGAGGCTCCAAGTCGGTTTCGGCCGTGGCCGGTTCAGTCTTCGGCGGCGAAGATGGTCTTCTTCTGCCTCTCGATGCTGTTGACCAGGCCATCCACGTCCTTCGGCTTGTTGATAAAGGTCTGGATGGCCGGAATCATCACGGTCGACGCGAAGTCGGGCCGCGTGTCGCGGTCCAGGAACTGCGAGATCTGCTTGGCGCCGGAGACGAGTTCGACGGCCTTCTTCTGCAGCGGGGAGTACTTCGAGATGTCGGCCGCCTCGCTCACTGCGACGTTGTTGGGGTCACTTGCGAGGTAGATGTCCTCCGCCTTGCCGGTGGCCAGCCACTTCAGCAGGTCCTTGGCGCTCTGAAGGTTCTTCTGGTTCTTGAGGTTCTTGGACTTCTTGGCGAGCAGGAACCCGTCGATGGGCGCCTCGACAGCGTCCTGAGCGTGTTCCGGGTTGATGACCGGGAACGGGAAGAAGTCGATGTCGGACTGCTCGCCCTTGGGGAACTGGGCGCCGGTGTGCGGGAGTCCGAACACCGCCATGCCCGCCTCCTTCTTCTGCAGGCTGGTGGCCGCCTCCTGCCAGGTGCGGCCATTGGCCCCGGGCTGGCAGTACGGAAGGAGGCTGCGCCAGGTGTCGAAGACGTCCTTGACGCGCTTGTCGGTCCACGCCTCCTTGCCCGCCATCAGGTTCTTGTGGAACTCGTATCCGTTGGTGCGCATGTTGATGTAGTCGAACGTGCCCATCGCGGGCCAGCCGTCCTTGTCGCAGAACGCGATCGGGACGAGCTTGTCCTTCTGCATCTGCTTCGCGAGGGCTATGTACTCGTCGAGGGTCTTGGGGGCCGTGTAGCCGTGCTGCTCGAAGACGCTCTTCCGGTGGAAGACGGCCCACGGGTAGTAGTAGTACGGCGTGAAGTACTGCTTGCCGTCCTCGCCGGTCGACTGGGCCTTCAGCGCTGCCGAGAAGCCCTTGTAGCCGGCCCAGGTGTCGCTGATGTCGTGCAGCAGCCCCTTCTTGGCGAAGAACTGCATGCGGTAGCCCGCGAACCACATGAAGACATCGTCCGGCTTGCCCTGCAGATACCGGTTGATGTTCTCCTGGAAGGTGTTGTGGTCAACGGTGTTGACCTTGATCTTCCGCCCGTCCTTCGACTGTGCCTCGTACGCGGCGAAGGCGTCGGCGAAGGCCTTCTTGGGCACCGGGTCGGAGGAGTTGGACCCCAGGTGGATGGTCTTGCCGTCACCGCCGGGTCCACTGCCGCATGCGGCGAGCAGCGAGGGCAGCGCGATGGCACCCGCACCCGCCGCCGCACCGCGCAGCAGATTCCGCCGGGACATCCGATGTCCTGCGACGCTCCCGGGCGCTACAGAACCGTTGAACGATGACTGCGCCATGTCCCCTCCTCCGGGGTGAAACCCAACATAACTCAACGCGAGGATTGGATCTCACTCCCCCAATGGGGCACCGTCAAGGGTTTTGGCAAGACATCGAACAACTGTTACCCCATCGATTCCAACAGACTTCAACAGGGCCTACCGTAAACGCTCGCGACCGATAGGTTTTTTACACCATCACAAATGGGCGCGATTAGGGAGGAACATTCCACTGCGCCACCTCCCCAGCCGCAGTGCCCGCACTGGCGTCGTCGGAGCGCTGGCCGCCGCGCTGCTCGGCGCGGCAGGCCTGGGCGTCACGTCTGGTGGGCACCGACGGCAGGGGGCCGCGTCGATCCGACCGGGCCGACCGGGCCGATCTCAGGATCGGCTGCTGACAGCCCGCATCGGTTCCGGTCTCAGGTCCTGCTGCTCACCACGGCTGCCGCCTCGCCCTGCCTGCCGAGCGAGGCGGCGGCCGCCGCACCCACCAGCCCCGCGTCCGTGCCCGTCATGGCCGGTGCGACGGTCAGCCGCTGTACGAAGGAGAGCGTGGCGTAGTCCCGCAGGGAGCGGCGCAGCGGCGCGAACAGCACCTCGCCCGCGCCCGCGACTCCCCCGCCGATCACGGCGATCTCGATCTCGACCAGGGTCGCGGTGGCGGCGATCCCCGCGGCGAGCGCCTGGGCCGCCCGCTCGAAGGAAGCGACCGCGACCGGGTCCCCGGCCTCGGCGGCGGCGGCCACCGCGGCCGCCGAGGTGTCGCCGTCCGGGCCGGGCCGCCAGCCACCCTCCAGCGCCCGGCGTGCGATGTTCGGGCCGCTGGCGATGCGCTCGACACAGCCGCGGGCCCCGCAGGGGCACAGATCCCCGTCCAGGTCGACGCTGATGTGGCCGATGTGCCCGGCGTTGCCGGTCGGCCCCGGGTGGAGCTTGCCGCCGAGGACCAGACCGCCGCCGACACCCGTGGAGACCACCATGCACAGGGCGTTGTCATAGCCTCGGGCCGCGCCCTGCCAGTGCTCGGCCGCCGTCATCGCGACACCGTCGCCGACCAGTTCGACGGGCAGCCCGCCGGCCGCCCGGCGCACCCGCGACACCAGCGGAAAGCCGCGCCAGCCCGGGACGTTGACCGGGCTGACGGTACCGGCGGAGGCATCGACCGGGCCGGCGCTGCCGATGCCGACGGCGCCGGCGCGCGCCCAGAGCGGGGAGAGGGCCAGCTCGGCAAGAACCGACTCCACGGCGCGCATCACGGTCTCGCCGTCCTCCTGGGCAGGTGTCGGACACTGAGCCCGCACAAGAATTCTGCCGCTGCGGTCCACCAACGCGCCGGCGATCTTGGTGCCGCCGATGTCAAGCGCGGCGACTAGGTCGGTATGCATTGGTGTGGGATCCCCCATGGGAGCTGTCGGACCTGCGGCTTCGGTAACAGTCTCCATTCCCCTGACAACGTTGTCCAGGGCCTATGCTCGACGCCACACCCTTGCACACTCCGACGACGACAGGACAGCGCACTGTGGCCGAGACCGACCATCACCTGGCATCGCACGGGCGCCCCCGAGGTCCCGAGCCCCGCTACGGCAATCGGCCCACCATGAAAGACGTCGCAGCGCGGGCCGGAGTCGGCCTCAAAACGGTCTCCCGAGTGGTCAACGGCGAGCCCGGTGTCACCCCCGACACCGAGCGCCGGGTGCAGGAGGCCATCGAATCCCTGGGCTTTCGCCGCAACGACAGCGCCCGGGTGCTGCGCAAGGGCCGCACCGCCTCCATCGGCCTGGTCCTCGAAGATCTCGCCGACCCCTTCTACGGTCCGCTGAGCCGCGCCGTCGAGGAGGTCGCCCGTGCCCACGGCGCACTGCTGATCAACGGTTCCAGCGCCGAGGACCCCGACCGCGAGCAGGAGCTGGTACTCGCGCTGTGCGCCCGCCGGGTCGACGGGCTGATCGTGATCCCGGCGGGTCACGACCACCGCTATCTGGAGCCGGAGATCAAGGCGGGCATCGCGACGGTGTTCGTGGACCGCCCTCCCGGGCAGATCGACGCCGATGTGGTGCTGTCCGACAGTTTCGGCGGCGCGCGGGCGGGCGTGGCCCATCTGATCGCGCACGGCCACCGTCGTATCGGCTTCATCGGCGACCAGCCGCGGATCCACACCGCCGTCGAGCGGCTGCGCGGCTATCGCGCGGCGATGGAGGACGCCGGCCTCGATGTGGACGAGTCGTGGGTGTCGCTGGGCTCGACCGTGCCGGAGCGGGTGCGGGCCGCCGTCAGCGAGATGGTGACGGGGCCCGAGCCGGTCACCGCGGTGTTCGCGGGCAACAACCGAGTGACGGTGACGGCCGTACGCGTCCTGGCGGAGCACGAGCGCCCGGTCGCCCTGGTCGGGTTCGACGACATCGAACTCGCCGATCTGCTGGGCATCACGGTCATAGCCCAGGACGCCGCGACCCTCGGGCGCACTGCCGCGGACCGGCTGTTCCGCCGTCTTGACGGCGCGGACGACGAGCCCGCGCAGGTGGCGCTGGAGACGGTGCTGATCCCGCGCGGCTCGGGCGAGATCCCGCCGCCGGCGGACCTCTAGGGCTCGCGTCGACAACGCGGCAGATGTGCGTGGCCGGGCCACCCGGGCCGTCAGCAGACCGGCAGACCCGGCACCGGCTGGTCGTTGTCGCCGCCCTTGATGTAGACGTCGCTCACGAAGACGTTGGTGTTGCCGCTGTCGTCGTCGGTCCTGGCCCACCACACGTTGGTCCACTTGTCGTACGTCTCGCGGCGGCCGAGGTTCTGCTGGCAGTAGAAGTAGTTGGTGCCCGCGTTCAGCACGCCCTTCTCGGTGCCGGAGGCGGTGTACGACTTCGCGGTGCGCCAGACCTCGCAGTTGTACTTGCCGCCGCCGATCGCGTGGCAGACGGGCGCCGGGGCCGGGTCGGATCCTCCTCCGGTCGTCGAACCGCCGCCCGTGGAGGTGCCGGCGCCGCCCGAGGTGCCGGAGCCACCGGTCGACCCGCCGCCGGTCGTGCCCGAGGATCCGCCACTGGCCGCGCTGCCGCCCGTTGAACCGCCGGAGTCCGACCCGCCGGAACCCGTGCCGGACGCGGGCGGCTTGGCGGACTGCGACGGCGACGCGCCGGAGCCCTTCTCCGTTGGCTTGGTACTGGGGCTCTTCTTCCCGCTGGAAGGGATCGCGCCCGGCTCGGCGGGCGCACTCGAACTCGACGCAGGACGTTGGGCGCCGCCGCTCGCGAGCTCCGTGTTGTCGGATCCGCCCCGGTCGACGAGGGCGTATGTCACGCCTCCTCCGGCCAGCAGGACGGCGACGACTCCGGCCGCAACCAGCATCCGCGCGCGGCCGCGACCGCCCGACGCCGGCTCCGGAACGGATGCGGATGCGGATGCGGATGCGGATGCGGATGCGGATGCGGGCGGCACCGGCGTCCCCGGCACAGCCGGGCCGAAGCCTTCGGGCCGGTGCGGCGTCGCATTGAGCACCGTCGGTACCCGGGTCGCCGGGTCCGGCGCGGGCGGCGCGGGCCGCACGGTTCCCAGCGACACGGTCGAGGTCCCGGTGTCCTGCCCCGCCGCCACGGCCGCGAGCAGCCGCGCCGCGGTGTCCGCGTCGGGGCGCCGCGCCGGGTCCTTGTGCATCAACTGCTGCAATACGGGACCGAGGGCGCCTGCCCGCCCCGGCTCGGGCAGCGGCTCCACGACGATCGCGTTCAGCGTCGACCAGGTGGAGGTGCGCCGGAACGGAGCCGCGCCCTCGACCGCGGCGTACAGCGTGGCGCCCAGCGCCCAGATGTCGGATGCGGGTCCGGGCTCCTGGCCCTGGGCGCGCTCGGGCGCCAAGTAGTCCAGCGAGCCGACCAGTTCGCCGCTGCGCGTCAGATGCGTGGTGGAGCCGTCGTCCGGGTCGTCCATCGCCGCGATGCCGAAGTCGGTGAGAACGACCCGGCCCCCGCGGTCCAGCAGCACATTGCCGGGCTTGACGTCACGGTGCAGGACGCCGGCGCGGTGGGCGGCGCCCAGGGCCTCCATCAGGCGGGCCCCGATCGCGGCGGCCTCACGTTCGTCGATGACGCCCCGCTCGCCCAGCACACCGTCCAGCGAGGGGCCGTCGATGAGCTCCATCACGATGACCGGACGGCCCTCGTGCTCGGTGACGTCATGGACGGCGATGACGGCGGGATGGCGTACGCGCGCGGCGGCGCGGGCCTCGCGCTGCATCCGCACCCTGAGGTCGGCGAGCTCCGGACCGGACGAATCGGTGTAGGTACGCAGTTCCTTGACGGCGACCTCGCGGCCGAGCACCTCGTCGAAGGCGCGCCAGACGACGCCCATGCCCCCGCGGCCCAGCTGCTCGATCACCCGGTAGCGGCCGGCGAGCCGCTCGTTCTCCCCCGATGCCACCGCTACCCCGATCCTTGTTGCGACTGTGGTCGCGTACAGACTAAAGGGGCAGCAATGACACGGCCGCCAACTGTTACTTGGCTGTGGCTACTTGGCTGTCGCGGTGAGGTCCCCGCGACGCGGCGCGGCGAAGCCGTCCAGATCGGCGCGGCTGAGCCCGGTGAGGCGGGCCACCTCGGCGGTGTCGAGGGCGCCGCAGTCGATGCCGCGCAGCAGATAGCCGCTGAGTGCCTTGGCGGTGGCGGGCTCGTCCATGACGTCCCCGCCCGCGTGGTTGGCGTACGCGGCGAGGCGCGCGGCGGCCTGCTCGAAGCCCTCGCGGTAGAAGGCGAACACGGCGGCGTAGCGGGTCGGCAGATGACCCGGGTGCATGTCCCAGCCCTGGTAGTAGGCGCGGGCCAGGGCGCGGCGGGTGAGGCCGTAGTGCAGCCGCCAGGCGTCGTGGACCTTCTCCGTCGTACCGACCGGGAGGACGTTGGTGGAACCGTCGGACACGCGTACGCCGGTGCCCGCGGCCGCGACCTGCATGATCGCCTTGGCGTGGTCGGCGGCCGGGTGGTCGCTGGCCTGGTAGGCGGCGGAGACGCCGAGGCAGGCGCTGTAGTCGAAGGTGCCGTAGTGCAGTCCGGTGGCCCGGCCCTCGGCGGCGCCGATCATCCGGGCCACCGTGGCGGTGCCGTCGGCAGCGAGGATGGACTGGCTGGTCTCGATCTGGATCTCGAAGCCGATCCGGCCGGGCGCCAGACCGCGCGCCTTCTCGAACTCCTCGACGAGCCGGACCATCGCGGTGACCTGCTCGGCGTACGTCACCTTCGGCAGCGTCAGGACCAGTCCGCCGGGCAGTCCGCCGCCCTCCATCAGGCCGGTGAGGAAGATGTCGAGCGTGCGGATACCGCGGTCGCGTACCGCGGCCTCCATGCACTTCATGCGGATACCCATGTACGGAGCCGCCGTGCCCTTGGCGTAGGCATCGGTGATCAGCCGGGCGGCGCGGGCCGCGTGCGCGTCCTCGTCCGCGTCGGTGCGGCCGCCGTAGCCGTCCTCGAAGTCGACGCGCAGATCCTCGATGGGCTCGCGCTCCAGCTTGGCCCGTACGCGGTCGTACACCGGGGCCGCGAGCTCGTCGGAGAGACCGAGTACGGCGGCGAGGGAGGCGGCGTCGGGGGCGTGCTCGCCCAGCGCGGCCAGCGCCCGGTCGCCCCAGGAGCGGATCGTGCCGGCGGCGAAGACGTCGCCCGGTACATAGACGGTGTGGACGGGCTGGCGGGTGCCGGGGTCGCCCGGGTAACGGCGGGCGAGCTCCGCGTCCACCGGCGCGAGGGAGGCGCTGATGCCCTCGCTGACTGCGCCGGCGAGGCTCGTTGCCACCTTCTCCTGCTGACCCATCCTGCACCCTCCACACTCTCAAGCTTTCCGCTGCACGGAATCAATAATCCGTATGGCGAAGTTAATGTGCGGCCGCGACCTGCGTCAATGATCCCTCGAATCCGGGCCCGACCCTCGGGTGGAGTCTTGCTGCCGGGCCGGTCACCGCAGCGGTTCCTGCACGACGCCGGCGACGACCGCGGCCACGACCTTGCGGCGGCGCGAAGCGATGACACCTGACCGGCTTCAGGCACCAAGATCGCTGCTTGACGCCAATGGCTGATCCGTTGTTCCCCGAGGTCCGTTGTTGTTCCTCGAGCCCCAAACGACGCGGGGCCGTGCGGTGAAGATCACCGCACGGCCCCGGGCCGACAAGACTTCCGCAGGTCAGCCCTTGCGGGACTGCACCTCTTCGGTCAGCTGCGGGACGACCTGGAACAGGTCGCCGACCACGCCGTAGTCGACCAGGTCGAAGATCGGGGCCTCGGCGTCCTTGTTGATGGCCACGATGGTCTTCGAGGTCTGCATGCCGGCCCGGTGCTGGATCGCGCCGGAGATGCCGGACGCGACGTACAGCTGCGGGGAGACCGACTTGCCGGTCTGGCCGACCTGGTTGGAGTGCGGGTACCAGCCGGCGTCCACCGCGGCACGCGAGGCGCCGACAGCGGCGCCCAGCGAGTCGGCCAGCGCCTCGATGATGTGGAAGTTCTCGGCGCCGTTGACGCCACGGCCGCCGGAGACCACGATCGCGGCCTCGGTCAGCTCGGGGCGGCCGGTGGACTCGCGCGGGGTGCGCGAGACGACCTTGGTGCCGGTGGCCTTCTCGGAGAAGGAGACGGCGAGCGCCTCGACGGCACCCGCGGCCGGAGCGGCCTCGACGGCGGCCGAGTTCGGCTTGACCGTGATGACCGGAGTGCCCTTGGAGACACGGGACTTGGTGGTGAACGAGGCGGCGAACGCGGACTGCGTGGCCACCGGGCCCTCGTCGCCGGCCTCGAGGTCGACGGCGTCGGTGATGATGCCGGAGCCGATACGGACCGCGAGGCGGGCCGCGATCTCCTTGCCCTCGGCGGAGGACGGGACGAGCACGGCGGCCGGCGAGACGGCCTCGTACGCGGCCTGCAGCGCGTCCACCTTCGGTACGACGAGGTAGTCGGCGAACTCCGGGGCGTCGGCGGTCAGGACCTTGACCGCGCCGTGCTCGGCGAGCGCGGGGGCGGTGGCCTCGGCACCGGAGCCGAGGGCGACAGCGACCGGCTCACCGATGCGGCGGGCCAGGGTCAGCAGCTCCAGGGTGGGCTTGCGGACGGCGCCGTCCACGTGGTCGACGTAGACGAGAACTTCAGCCATGGGATTGCTCTCCTGCGAATGCGAAGTATCTGGGGGCGGTTGGGGATATGGCCGAAGCTCAGATGAACTTCTGGCTCGCGAGGAACTCTGCGAGCTGCTTGCCGCCCTCGCCCTCGTCCTTGACGATCGTGCCGGCACTGCGGGCCGGACGCTGGGCCGCCGAGTCCACCGCGGTCCACGCGCCCTCGAGGCCGACCTCGTCGGCGTCGATCTCGAGGTCCTCCAGGTCCAGCGACTCGACCGGCTTCTTCTTGGCAGCCATGATGCCCTTGAAGGACGGGTAACGGGCCTCGCCCGACTGGTCCGTCACGGACACGACGGCCGGCAGGGACGCCTCCAGCTGCTCGCTGGCGGTGTCGCCGTCACGGCGGCCCTTCACGGTGCCGTCCTCGACCGAGACCTCGGAGAGCAGCGTGACCTGCGGGACGCCCAGGCGCTCCGCGAGGATCGCCGGCAGCACAGCCATGGTGCCGTCGGTCGACGCCATACCGCAGATGACCAGGTCGTAGCCGGTCTTCTCGATCGCCTTGGCGAGCACCAGCGAAGTGCCCATGACATCGGTGCCGTGCAGATCGTCGTCCTCGACGTGAACGGCCTTGTCTGCGCCCATGGACAGCGCCTTGCGCAGCGCGTCCTTGGCGTCCTCGGGGCCGACGGTGAGCACGGTGATCTCAGCGTCGTCCGCCTCGTCGGCGATCTGCAGCGCCTGCTCGACCGCGTACTCATCCAGCTCCGACAGCAGGCCGTCGACGTCGTCGCGGTCGACGGTCAGGTCATCGGCGAAGTGCCGGTCGCCGGTGGCGTCGGGCACGTACTTCACACAGACAACGATCCTCAAGCTCACGCCGGCTCTCCTACTGCATCGTCTCTACTGGGCTGCCTTGTGCACGCAGCATAGGCGTCTGATGGGGCGGATCCCGGTCGAGGCAGGCCGCGCCCCGAACGAAATATTACTCGCCAGTACGGCCAGTACACCCGCTAAATTCCCGCTAAGCAAGCGCTTTGCACTGTGACCTTGCCAACGCTGTGTAACCGCGGCCTTCCGGGAACTCTCAGTCCCTCAGCGCGTTGAAGCGTCCCTGGTGGTAGAGCAGCGGACGACCGGCGCCCGCGGGGTCGCCGACGACGGCCTCGGCGATGACGATGCGGTGGTCCCCGGCCGGCACCCGGTCGATGATCCGGCACACCAGCCAGGCCAGTACGCCGTCGAGCAGCGGCACGCCCTCGGGACCGCTGCGCCAGGAAGTCGGCAGTGCGAAGCGGTCGGCGCCGCTGCGCGCGAAGGTGGCGGCCAGGTCCTGCTGATGCTCGCCGAGTATGTGTACGCCGATGTGCCCGGCCCCGGCGATGACCGGCCAGCTGGAGGAGGAAGCACCCACTCCGAATGAGATCAACGGGGGCTCGGCGGCAACCGAGTTGAGCGAGGTGGCGGTGAACCCGACGGGCTTCTCACCCTGGGCGGTGATCACCGCGACGCCCGCGGCATGCTGCCGGAAGACGGAGCGGAGCAGCTCGGGAGAGGCCGACTGAGTGGTGGCGAGTTCGGGTGAAGCCGTCATGGAGTTGTCCTTCTGCAGGGGTGCGAGCGGGGCGGCCGGGCTGTCTCAGACAGCCGGACAGCGCGCGCTCGCGGTCCGCACGAGGTCGACGTGGGCCCGCCCATGGAGAAGGAGTTCTGAAGGCACAGCGTCAGCGTGACGATGCATGGCGCGTGCAGTCAAGTGCGTTCCACAATGTGCGACACGTGTCACGGGACGTCACACTGCCTGTCCCAGCGCGGCGATCACATCCGCCTTGCGGGGCTGCCCGGAGGCCCGGGTGACGATCCTGCCGCCCGCGTCGAGCACCAGAACGGTGGGCGTCTTGAGAATGCCGAGCTCCCGCACCAGAGCGAGCCGCTCCTCCGCGTCGATCTCGACATGGCTGACTCCGTCCACCATGCGCGCAATGTCGGCGAGGGTGCGCCGGGTGGCCCGGCACGGCTGGCAGAAGGCACTGGAGAACTGCACGAGCGTCGCCCGCTGTCCCAGCTCCGCGCCCAACTCGGCCGCGCCGAGCCGTACCTCCGCGTCCCGACCGCGCACCTTCAGCCTCCCACCGCTCCGCCGCTGCCACAGCCCAAGGACGCTCGCCGCCGCGAGCACCACCGCACACACCACGAGTCCAGTCATCCAAGGGTCCAGCGTTCACAAGACCGCAAAGATTCCCGCGCCCGCCCCGCGGACCGGCTGCGGGATGCTGTCAGGCATGGACATCGACGTCAGGGGGCCGCGTTTCGGGGCCGCCGTCACCACAGTCGTACTCGCCGCGGTTCTCGTCTCGGGCAGCGGCATCCTGCTCGCCTGGCAGGCGCTCGCCTTCGCCGCGGGGGCGGTGTTCGGCGTGCAGCGCTCTCCCTACGGATGGCTCTTCCGTACCGCGGTGCGGCCGCGGCTCGGAGCTCCGACGGAGCTCGAGTCGCCCGCGCCGCCGCGGTTCGCGCAGGGCGTGGGGCTGGCCTTCGCCGTGCTCGGCCTGGTCGGCTACTTCTGGGGCCCCGAGTGGCTCGGGCTCGCCGCCACCGGATGCGCGCTGGCCGCCGCGTTCCTCAACGCCGTTTTCGGGTACTGCCTGGGGTGCGAGATGTATGTGCTGCTGCGCCGGGCAACCGCGGTCCGACCCTGAACCCACTGTCCGGCCATGATGTGAAAAGCTGGCCATGATGTGAAAAGAGAGACGTGACAAGAATCTCGCCCGCCGCAGGCACCAGGGCTGGCCAGCACGCCGCACATGGGGCACGATCTGCCCAACGCCGAAAACCTACGGCTGCGTAACTTCCGCCGGGAGAAACCCTTCCCGGGCGCACAACAGAAGGGTCTTCTCCAGATGGCAGAGCTCGTCTATCGGCCGGTCATCGGCGCCGCTCGAACCATGTTCAAGGCGCTGGACCTGAAGATCGACACTCAGGGTTCGGAGAACATCCCGCGCTCGGGCGGCGCTGTGCTCGTCAGTAACCACATCAGCTATCTGGACTTCATCTTCACCGGACTCGCGGCGCTCCCCCAGAAGCGCCTGGTGCGCTTCATGGCGAAGGAGTCGGTCTTCCGGCACAAGATCTCCGGCCCGCTGATGCGCGGAATGAAGCACATCCCGGTGGACCGCACGCAGGGTGAGACGGCGTACGCGCACGCGCTCGAGTCGCTGCGCTCGGGCGAGATCATCGGGGTCTTCCCGGAGGCGACGATCTCGCAGTCGTTCACGCTCAAGTCCTTCAAGTCGGGTGCGGCACGCCTTGCCCAGGAGGCCGGTGTACCGCTTATCCCGATGGCCCTGTGGGGCACCCAGCGGATCTGGACCAAGGGCCGCCCGCGCAACTTCAGGCGCAGCCACATCCCGGTGACGATCCGCGTCGGCGCACCGGTCGAGGCACCCAACGACCAGTACGCGGGCGCGATCACGCGGCGGCTGCGCGAGCGGGTGCAGGAGCTGCTCGAAGCCGCGCAGCGCGCCTATCCCGTACGCCCCAAGGACGCGAGCGACACCTGGTGGGTGCCCGCGCACCTCGGGGGTACGGCGCCGACTCCGGCCGAGGTCCGCGAGGCCGGCTAGGCGGACAGGACCTAAACGTCACACCGGTTACCGGGGCGGGTGGACGGTGATCTGCGCCCCCGGGCTCAACTTCTCCAGCCACTCGGCGAGTTCGGCGGCCGCGGCCTCGAGCTCGCCGGTCGTGGTCGGGGCCAGCGCCTCCAGCAGGAAGAGCGCGTTGACGGACTGCTCGGTGAGCCGGGTCCGTACACCCTGACGCCAGTTCCAGCGGCGGCAGGTGACGCCCTCGTCGTCGCGCCAGACGACCTCACCCGGCTCCGGGTGCTCCACGCTCGCCTCGCCGCCCGCGACGGTGCCGAACAGCTCGTCGCCGGTGGCGCGCACGAGCCTCATCCCGCCCCTGATGTGGTCGGTGTCCTCGCCGCCGACCGGGATCAGATGGGCCACGCTGATCGCGTTGTAGAGGTCGACCAGCACATTGATGCGCGGCAGTCCGCCGTCCGCGAGCGCGCGCTTGGCCAGCGCCTCGGCGGAGTTGCGCGTACGGGAGGGCTTGGCGCCGAAGGCCGCGTACGCCTCCCGCCAGGCGGCAATGTGCGGGTCCTCGTGAGGGGCGCGGCCCTCCAGCCGCTCGGCGAGCCGGCGGGCGGCACTGTCCAGCAGGGCCGAACTGTCGTCGCTGCTGGGCCCGTTGAGCAGGCCGCGTGCCTCGACGGCCAAGTGGACGAAGCCGGGTGCGATGGCCCTGACCTGGTCGGAGACGGTGATCGTGAGTGTCATGGCCGGGGATGCCTCACAGTTCGGTGGGGAGGTGGAGCCAGAGCGACTCCCGGTCCGACGCACTCTGCAGCGCATGCAGCACCATCAGGTGCGGTGCAGCATATGCTACCGGATAGTCCACATCATTGGACTCCGGCTGTACGGGAAAGGCCAGCCGCTCCTCGTCGAGCGAGAACTGCGCACCGGCTCCGGGCTCACCGCCACGGGGATCCTGCCGCGACCAACGCTCCCGCCCCGGCAGCCTGAGGGCGACGAGCCCGTGGACCACACCATCCAGCCGCTGATAGCACAGGGCGGCGGGGATACCTCCCGCACGCAACAGCGCGGTCAGCGCATGGGACTTGGCGTAGCAGATGCCGGTCCGCTGCTCCAGCACGTCGGAGGCGCGCCAGGTGACCCGCATGTCACCCGCGTCGTGCGAGTGCGGGATGGTGTCCCGTACGAACTCGAAGGCCGCCTCGGCGTATGAGTATGCATCACCCGCTTCGACACGAAGACGGGCGGCCGTCCTGCGCACGAGCGGGCGCTCATGGTCGATGACCTCGTCGGCCACGAGGTACGCGGACAGTTCAGGCACCTGTTGGATCAGTTCCATGCCTGTCGACCCTAAGGAAGCGGCCGACCGGAAGTCAATCACTTTCCGATCGGCCACATACTTATGCATTCGCAGAGCAGGCTAGTGCGCCATTTCTTCCTTCAGCGCCTGCACGAAGGCGTCGACGTCGTCCTCGGTGGTGTCGAAGGAGCACATCCAGCGGACGTCGCCGGCGGCCTCGTCCCAGAAGTAGAAGCGGAAGCGCTTCTGCAGCCGGGCGCTCACATCGTGCGGCAGACGGGCGAAGACGGCATTGGCCTGGACGGGATAGAGGATCTCCACGCCGTCGACCGCGCGCACGCCGGCGGCGAGACGCTGGGCCATGGTGTTGGCGTGCCGCGCGTTGCGCAGCCACAGGTCGCGCGCCAGCAGCGCCTCCAACTGCACCGACACGAAACGCATCTTGGAGGCGAGCTGCATCGACAGCTTGCGCAGATGCTTCATATGGCTCACCGCGTCCGGGTTGAGGACGACGACGGCCTCGCCGAACAGCATGCCGTTCTTGGTGCCACCGAAGGTGATCACATCGACGCCGACGGCGTTGGTGAACGCCCGCATGGGGGCATCCAGCGACGCCGCGGCGTTGGATATCCGGGCCCCGTCCAGATGGACCTTCATGCCGCGCTCGTGGGCGTGCTCGACGATCGCCCGGATCTCGGCCGGCGTGTAGACCGTGCCCAGCTCGGTGTTCTGAGCGATCGAGACGACCTGCGGCATAGCCCGGTGCTCGTCCTCCCAGCCCCACGCCTGCCGGTCGATGAGCTCGGGTGTGAGCTTGCCGTCCGGCGTCGGCACCGTCAGCAGCTTCAGCCCGCCCATGCGCTCCGGCGCGCCGCCCTCGTCGACGTTGATGTGCGCCGATTCGGCACAGATCACCGCACCCCAGCGGTCCGTGAGCGCCTGGAGCGCGGTGACATTCGCGCCGGTGCCGTTGAAGACCGGGAAGGTCTCCGCCGTGGCCCCGAAGTGGCTGTGCATGACCCGCTGAAGGTGCTCCGTGTACGCATCCCCGCCGTAGGCGACCTGGTGACCGCCGTTGGCGAGGGCGAGCGCCGCGAGGACCTCGGGGTGGGCGCCCGCGTAATTGTCGCTCGCGAAGCCGCGTACCTCGGGGTCATGGTGGCGCCGGGCGTCGGTCTTCACGGTTTGGGGGTCAGCCACAGACGCTGTCCATTCGCTTCCCGGGCGGACCGGTCCCAGACTCCGGCAACGGCCTCGGCCAGTTCCTTGACGTCTGTGAAGCCCGCGAACTTCGCATTCGGGCGCTCGGCGCGCATGGCGTCGTGCACCAGTGCCTTGACGACCAGGATGGCAGCCGCGGCCTTGGGACCCTCTTCGCCCCCCGCCTTGCGGAAAGCGTCGGCCAGTGCGAGCGTCCAGGCCTCCGCCGCCGCCTTGGATGCGGCGTACGCGGCGTTGCCGGCCGTGGGCTTGCTCGCACCCGCGGCGCTGACCAGCACAAAGCGACCCCGGTCGCTGCGCAGCAGCCCGTCGTGGAAGGCGAGCGAAGTGTGCTGGACCGTACGGATCAGCAGCTTCTCGAGCAGCACCCAGTCGGAGAGATTGGTCTCGACGAAGGAGGCGCTGCCGCGCCAGCCGCCGACGAGATGGACCAGTCCGTCGATCCTGCCGAACTCCTTCTCGGTCTTGACCGCCCACTCCTTTGTGGCGTCGAGATCGAGCAGGTCGACGGTGTCGCCGGTGACGGTCGCCCCGCCGTGTGCGTACCGTGCGGCGTCGACCGCCTCGGCAAGACGCTCCGCGTCCGCGTCGGAGGCGACCACTGTCGCGCCGGCCTCCGCCAGCCGCAGCAAGCTGGCGCGGCCGGCCGGGCCCGCCGCTCCGGCGACCGCCACGACGGCACCGTCGAGCGGCCCGTTGCCGTTTCTGTTCATGGTCCCAGTCTCCTCCGTACGAGCGCTCACGCGGCGATCCGCTCGGCGCCCGCCGCAGTGATCCCCTTGGTGGAGGCGATCACACCCTTCAGCTTCTTGGAGAGCGCCTCATAGAACATGCTGAGCGGAAACTCGTCGGGAAGCACGTCGTCGACGAGCTTGCGCGGAGGCTGTGCCAGATCGAGGGCGTCGGGGCCCTTGGCCCAGCGGGATCCGGGGTGCGGTGCGAGGTAGCTCGAGACCAGGTCGTACGCCGCGAACCAGTGCACGAGCTTGGGACGGTCGATGCCGTCCTTGTAGAGCTTCTCGATCTCGGCGCAGAGCTGGTTGGTGACCTGCGGCGCGCGGTCCCAGTCGATCTGCAGCGTGTTGTCGGTCCAGCGCACCACATCGTGCTTGTGGAGGTACGCGAAGAGCAGCTGGCCGCCGAGGCCGTCGTAGTTGCGCACCCGGTCACCGGTGACCGGGAAGCGGAACATCCGGTCGAACAGCACCGCGTACTGCACATCGCGGCCGTGCTGGTTGCCTTCGGCCTCCAGCTTCACGGCCTCCTTGAAGGCGGTGAGGTCGCAGCGCAGCTCCTCGAGCCCGTACATCCAGAACGGCTGGCGCTGCTTGATCATGAACGGGTCGAAGGGCAGGTCGCCATGGCTGTGGGTGCGGTCGTGGACCATGTCCCAGAGCACGAACGCCTGCTGGCAGCGCTCCTGATCGCCGACCATCTCGCGGATGTCGTCGGGCAGTTCGAGGCCGAGGGTCCTCACGGCCTCGCTGGTGACGGCGCGGAACCGGGCAGCTTCACGGTCGCAGAAGATGCCGCCCCAGCTGAAGCGCTCGGGGGCCTCGCGCACGGCGATGGTCTCGGGGAAGAGCACCGCGGAGTTGGTGTCGTAGCCGGCGGTGAAGTCCTCGAAGGTGATGCCGCAGAAGAGGGGGTTGTCGTAGCGGGTGCGCTCGAGCTCGGCGAGCCACTCGGGCCAGACCATGCGCAGCACAACCGCTTCGAGGTTGCGGTCCGGGTTGCCGTTCTGTGTGTACATGGGGAAGAGGACCAGATGCTGCAGTCCGTCGGCGCGTGAGGCCGCGGGCTGGAAGGCCAGCAGCGAGTCGAGGAAGTCGGGGACACCGAAACCGCTGTCGGCCCACTTGTGCAGATCGGCGACGAGCGCTCGGTGGTATGCGGCGTCGTGCGGGACCAGCGGGGAGAGCTCCTCCACGCCGTCGAGCACGCGGTCGAGCGCCGCCTCGACCGTGACGCGCGCGGGAGCGCCCTCGGCGTCGAGGTCGATGGAGCCGTCCTTGGACTGCCAGGGCCGGATCTCCTCGACGGCATTCTTGAGCTTCGGCCAGGCCGGGTGCTCGATCACCGGTGCAGGGTGGGATATGCGCCCTTCGGCAGCGTCCCGCACAAGAATTTCCGTCATGTCACTTCCTCCACAGGAGAACCTCGCGTCAAGACACCGTATATGTCAGTGGTTCTTCCGTACAAGTAGAACCTTGGGAAATTATCCTGCGCCACCCCCATGATCGCCGAAGGTTTTACGGTCTGCGGCGGTCCATACCGATGAAGGGGTACGTGGCGAGGCTCGGCGGGGCGGGCTCGGCATCGCGTCAAGCCGCGCGGGACGCGCCCACTGGCGGGTGACGCGGTTCGCGACGGGCGGCCCGCCACCGGTAGGACGGGAGGGGCCGTATCTCGCCAAAATCGCCCCGGAGCCTGCCGCGTGAGCACCCGTGCCGTCCTTGTCGCAGCCCTGATCACCGGTTTCGTCCTGGGGATCGCGGGAGCCAGAGCGGACCACTCCACTCCGCCGCGCGAGACCGGTTCCATCACGGAGGCAGGCCGTTAGGCTGCGTGCTTGCCGTGCGGCTGCCGGGATGCGCCGCGCGGGAGCCGCCGTCGACGGAAGCGAGAGAATCTTGACTTTCCTCACCATCGGTCATCGCGGGGTCATGGGCGTCGAGCCGGAGAACACCCTGCGCTCCTTCGTCCGGGCCGAACAGTCCGGCATGGACGCCATCGAACTGGATCTTCACCTGAGCAAGGACGGCGCACTCGCCGTCATGCACGACGCCGACGTGGACCGCACGACCGACGGAACCGGCCCCATCGCCGACAAGACCCTCGCCGAGCTGCGGGAGCTCGACGCCGGGGACGGCGAGCGGGTGCCGGTCTTCGAGGAGGTACTGGACGCGGTGCGGGCGCCCCTCCAGGCGGAGATCAAGGACGTGGCCGCGGCGCGGGTGCTCGCCGAGGTGATGCTTCGCCGCGATCTCGCCCACCGCGTCGAGGTGTCGTCCTTCCACGACGACGCGATCGCCGAGATCGCCAAGCTGGTTCCGGGGGCACGGACGGTGCTCATCGCCAGCCGCTGGGGCGCCGACATCGTGGACCGGGCGAAGGCGGTCGGCGCCGCGTCGCTCGCGCTGAACATCCGGAGGCTGACTCTGGAGACCGTCGAGCACGCGCACGGCGAGGGGCTGCAGGTCATCGGCTGGGTGGTGAACACCCAGGAGCATCTGCGGCTGGTGCGCGCCCTTGAGCTGGACGGCGCGACCACCGACTTCCCCGAGATCCGGCGCACCGGCCGTTTCACCGCCTGAGCGGTCTCGCTGCCGTCCTTACATAGGGGTCCTGCGGAGTCCTACAGCTCCTTCACCAGGAGCTCGAAGGCCAGATCGTCGCGCTGCGGGATGCCGACGCGCTCCTCGCCGTACGGGAAGGGGCTCATCTTTCCCGTACGGCGGTAGCCGCGGCGCTCGTACCAGGCGATCAGTTCCTCACGGACCGAGATCACGGTCATATGCATCTCGCGCACACTCCAGCGCTCGCGCGCGGTGCGCTCGGCCTCGGCGAGGATCCGCCGTCCGAAGCCTGTGCCCTGCAGTTCGGGGCGGACCGCGAACATGCCGAAGTAGGCGGCCTCACCGCGGTGTTCGAGCTGGCAGCAGGCGATCACCTCACCGTCACGCTCCACGACGAGGAGGGTGCTGCAGGGGGCCGTTATGACCGCGCGGATGCTTTCCGGATCGGTGCGTTGCCCTTCGAGGATGTCCGCCTCGTTGGTCCACCCGGTCCGGCTCGCGTCGCCGCGGTACGCGGAGTCGATCAGCGGGACGAGCGCCGGGACGTCGGCCTCGACGGCGTCGCGGTAGGTGAGAGCGGCGGAGTCCCGGGGCAGTGCGGTGTCCATGGTGCGGCTTTCCCATCTCGGCTCGGCACAAGTGTCCCGAGACTATCCCGGGCGGCCGGGCCTAGGGTTTGCTTATGGTGCATGTACTGAGCAGCCGGATCCTGTTGCGCCCGACCGACCCCGAGCGGTCCCGGCGGTTCTACGGGCAGACACTCGGCCTGCCGGTCTACCGCGAGTTCGGGACCGGCCCCGAGCGGGGCACCGTCTACTTCCTGGGCGGCGGGTTTCTCGAGGTGTCGGGGCGCTCGGAGGCACCCGCGGCGACCGGGCCCGAGCTGTGGCTCCAGGTGGCGGACGCGGCCGCGGTGCACGCCGAGCTGGCGGGCCAGGACGTAGAGGTGCTGCGGCCGCCCCGGCGTGAGCCGTGGGGGCTGATCGAAATGTGGATCGCCGACCCGGACGGCCACCGGATCGCGATTGTCGAGGTCCCCGCCGACCATCCGCTGCGCCACCGCCCCTGAAGCACTGTTCACGCGCGCGCACCACGCCCCGTGCTCCCCCTGCACCCCCGTGCGCTCGCGTGAGCCCCGCGGCGGCCGGGCATCGACCCCTCGACACCGCCGAAGGGGGAGGTGCACCGTGCACGGACCCGCGCTGTCCGGCTGGTTGCTCGTGACGCTGTGCGGGGCGACGGCCGCGTACTGCCTGGTGCGGATGCGCAGTTGCTCCGGCGAGACCCGCGCGGCGGCCGGCGGCGAGGCGTTGATGAGCCTGGGGATGGCGGTGATGGCGGTGCCCGCGGCCGTGTTCGCGCTGCCCGGCTGGGGGTGGGTGGTGTACGCGGCGGTCTTCGGCGCGGCAGCCCTGCGCGCCCTGCGGCCCGCCCACCGCGGCAGCCACCATCTGCACCACGCCGTGGGCTCGCTCGCGATGGTCTACATGGCGGTGGCGATGACCGCCGGCGGTGGGGTCCATGCCGGGCACTCGGCCGCCGGGGTCCCGCTGCTCACCGGCGCGCTGCTTGCGTACTACGCCGTGTACGTGCTGCGCTCGGGCGTCCGGCTGGTACCCGTGGCCTCCCCTGCGGGCGGTGCGGTGACGGTCTCCTGGGGCGCGCGCCCCGAGCTGGCGCCGGCCTGCCGGCTCGCCATGGGCCTCGCCATGCTGGCGATGCTGCTCGCTCTCTGAGCACCACGCTGACAGCGGCAGCGAACCGTGTCGTACGTCACTTGGCGTGCAAGGCCATACCCGCAAGTAGACCCGCGCTCATAGGCTGGCGCCATGTGGGTCTCCCTCGCGCTGCTGCTTCTCGGCGCACTGGCCGCCGTCGTGGCCCCGCGGCTCGTGGCGCGCGCGCAGTGGCCGGAGCGCGAGCCCGTGGTTGCCCTGTGGGTCTGGCAGTGCGTCGTGGCGGCCGTGTTGCTGTGCTTCGGGCTCTCCATGACATTCAGCGCGGCCGCCGCCTGGCAGCTCGTACGGGGTCATGTCTTCGCGCCCGCGCCGCATGCTGTGGTCGAGGCCTACGCCCTCGGCGCGGACGAGCCGTGGGCCGCCGTCCTCGCCGTCATCCTGGCCTGCGGCGGCGTGTGGACCGGCGCGAAGCTCACCCAGGAGATCCACCGGGCCCATGTGCGGCGCAAGCAGCGGCGCAGGGAACTTCTGGTGCGCTCCCCGCGGCTGCCGGGCGAGGAGCCGGGCAGCGAGCCCCTTGTCGTCCTGGAGGGCAAGCGGCCGGACGCCTGGTGGTTGTCGGGAGCGGCACCCCAACTGGTCATCACCACGGCCGCGTTGCGGCGTCTGAAGGGCCGCCAGCTCGATGCCGTACTGGCGCACGAGCAGGGACACGCCCGGGCCCGGCACGACTGGCTGCTGCACTGTTCCGCCGCGCTCGCAGGCGGCTTTCCGCGGATCCCGGTTTTCGCGGCGTTCCGCGACGAGATGCACCGGCTGGTCGAGTTGGCCGCCGACGATGTCGCATCCAGGCGCTTCGGCCGGCTGACGATCGCGCTTGCCCTGGTCGAACTCAACGAGGACCGCGGGGTGTTCGGCCCCTGCCCCACTCCGGACGCCCAGCTGCCGCAGCGGGTGAACCGGCTGCTGACCCCGGCGCCCCGACTGGCCCCGCGCCATCGGCTGGTGCTGACCGCGGCCGCCGCGCTGGTGCCCGTCGTCCCGCTGCTGGTGGCCTTCGGACCGGGGCTGCGCGCGCTGGGCTAGCAATTCCTGACGCTCGGCAGCAATGATCTCCCCCATGCACCCACCGCGACCGGCGCCGCACGCTCCGCCTCCGCGCCCTTCCCTCTCCGCGGCTGCCAGAACGTGCGTGGTGCTCGCTGTTCTGTCGGCCGCGCTGCTGATCCTGGTGGCGGTGCCCTTCTCCCCCCTCATCTCCTTCGACCGCACTGTCGCGGACGGGCTGCACCACTGGGCGGTGCGCGAGCCGGCACTCACCCGGGTGAACCGGGTGCTCACCGACTGGGTGTGGGACCCCTGGACGATGCGTGCACTGACCGCCGCTGCCGTCATCTGGCTGCTGCTGAAGCGGGAGTGGTTGCTCGCGGTGTGGGTCGCTGCGACGAGCGCGGTGGGCAGCTTCCTCCAACAGGGGCTGAAGTCCGCCGTCGGCAGGCAGCGGCCGCACTGGCCGGATCCGGTCGACTCCGCCCACTACGCGGCCTTTCCCTCCGGCCATGCGGTGACCGCCACGGTCACCTGCGGGCTGCTGCTGTGGCTGCTCAGGCGGTACAAAGCGGGAAAGTGGCTCTGGCGACTGAGCGTGGCGGCTGCGGCCGTCTCCGTCGTCGGTGTGGGCCTCACCCGGCTCTACCTTGGCGTGCACTGGCCGTCGGACGTGCTGGGCGGCTGGCTGATCGGCGCCTGTTGGGTTGCCCTGTCGATCGCCGCGTACGAACGTGTGGTCTTGAACCGGGAGCGCTGAGCCCGGAAGGATCGTACTCATGGCGATCAAGGGTGTGCTCTTCGACTTCTCCGGAACGCTCTTTCGTATCGAACCGGTGCGGGACTGGCTGCGCGCCGTGCTGGACGAGCGGGGCAGCAGTCTGCCCCAGGCCGAACTGGCCCGGTACGCCGATCAGTTGGCGGATACCGGCGCGCTTCCGGGCGGCTCGTCCCCGCGCTGGATGCCGCCGCACCTCGCCGAGTTGTGGCGGACCCGCGACGAGAGCGCGGAGCGGCACCGGGCCGCCTACACCGGTCTGGCCCGCCAGGTGGAGCTGCCGGATCCAGGTCTGTACGACGCGCTCTACGAACGCCATATGAAGCCCGCCGCCTGGCGCCCCTACCCCGATGCGGCAGAGGTACTGAGCACACTGCGGGAGCGGGGTGTGGGTGTCGCGGTGGTGAGCAATATCGGCTGGGATCCGCGGCCGGTCTTCCGCGCCCACGGCCTGGACGTCTGGGTGGACGCGTATGCCCTGTCGTACGAGCACGGTGTGCAGAAGCCCGATGTGCGGCTCTTCCGCGCGGCGTGCGAGGCGCTTGGCCGGGCCCCGGGCGAGGTCCTGATGGTCGGCGACGACAGGACCGCGGACGCAGGGGCCGCGGATCTCGGGTGTGCCGTCCATTTCGTGGACCATCTGCCGGTGGACGAGCGTCCGGCGGGGCTGCGCCCGGTGCTCGGGCTCATCGACTGACCGGACTCGCTGACTGGAGGACGGGGGCCAGAGCTTCGAATCGATGCACAGAGGCACACTGAAAGCATGACAAAACCACCCGAACCGGACGATCCCCCGCGTCGCCCGGTTCGGGCAGCACGCCCGCTGACCAGGCCCTGAGGACCGTACAGCGGGACACCCTGAGTATATTGGCTCTGAGCCAGTCAACGCAGGAGTCAAGCATGTCCCCGCGGAGCGCATCGGTCAATGAAGAGCTTCGTCGGCGTTCCCGGGAGCGGCTTCTGCAGGCGACCGTGGAGCTGGTCGGAGAGCGCGGGTACGAGGCGACGACGCTGGCCGACATCGCCGACAGGGCGGGCTCGGCGCGCGGCCTTGTCTCGTACTACTTCCCGGGGAAACGCCAGCTCCTGCAGTCGGCCGTGCACCGGCTGATGCATCTCACGCTGGCCGCGGCGCTGGAGCGCGAGCCCGGCACCGACGACGGGCGGGAGCTGCTGGCGCGGGCGATCGACGCCATCCTCGGGCTCGCGGTCGACCATCCCGTACTGATGCGGACGCACATGTCCGGGGTGCTGCAGGCCGAGGGATTTGTGCAGTGCCCGGAGCAGCAGCGGCTCGCCGCCCTGCTGCGCGAGACGGTGGAGCGGTACGGATCGCCTGACGTCGACGCCGACTATCCGCTGCTGCGGGCCCAGCTGATGGGTGCGGTCTTCGCCATTCTGCTGCCGGGGGTGCCCATGCCGCGCGCCCGGCTGCGCGCGGACCTGTTCCAGCGGTACGGGCTGGACTGGGAGCTCGGCGTTCCGCCGGGCGGGGAGCCGCCCGGCGGAACGAATATCGAGGCCCCGGATTCCCGGGACCTTCTGGATCAGTCGCGGTCGAAGTAGTCGGGCTGGGTCTGCACATTGAGCTCGTGCAGCCGCACCCGCTTCGCCGGATTGGTCCGCCGGTCGTCGAGCTTCAGCACGTCGAAGCCCTTGGCGATGTCGTTCGCGTAGATGTAGCCGTTGTAGTAGTACGCCGACCAGGCACCGCCGCCCACCAGCGTGTCCGCGCTCAGCGGGCCGCGCTCGAAGTAGGCGATCTCCTTGGGCTTCGCGGAGTCGGTGAAGTCCCAGACCGAGACGCCGCCCTGGTACCAGGCCTGGACCATGAGGTCGCGGCCCTTCACCGGGATCAGCGAGCCGTTGTGGGCGACGCAGTTCTCGGTGTCCGCCTGATGGCGGGGGATCTTGTAGTAGCTGCGGAAGACCAGCTTGCGGTGGTCGCCCCTGCCAACGATGTCGTAGATGCCGTCGGCGCCGCGGTTCGGGCCGACCGTGGCGTTGCAGGTGGCCGCGCCGCCGCCGCCGAGCTCGTCGGTGAAGACGACCTTGTTGGCCTTCTGGTTGAAGGTCGCCGAGTGCCAGAACGCGAAGTTCACATTGTCCTGGACCTGGTCGATGACCTTCGGATGCGCGGGGTCCTTGATGTCGAACAGGATGCCGTCACCCATGCAGGCGCCGGCGGCCAGGTCCTTGGACGGGAGCACCGTGATGTCGTGGCAGCCGGTGGTCTTGGAGACGCCCGGGTTGGTGGGCGAGCCCGGGTTGCCGCCGCCGTCCGGGCCCTCGCCCGGGAAGAGCACCGGGAAGTTCACGACCGCCGCCTTCTCGGGAGCCTTGCGCGGCACCTTGATGACGGAGATTCCGTCGTGCGGCGGCTGGCAGTCCGGGAAGGTCGCGTTCGGCGAGTACGAGGAGACGTAGATGTAGACGTTGCGGCGCTCCGGCACCAGCGTGTGCGTGTGGGAACCGCAGAAGGTCTCGACGGCGGCGACGTACTTCGGGTTGCGCTTGTCGCTGATGTCGAAGATCTTCATGCCCTCCCAGGACGACTTCTCCGTCGCGGGCTGCGTGGTGCTGTTGCAGGAGTTGTCGCTGCGCGAGGAGTCGGTGGAGAGGAAGAGCAGGTCACCGGAGACGGAGACATCGTTCTGCGACCCGGGACACAGGACCTGCGCGACGGTCTCGGGGGCCCTCGGGTTGCTGATGTCGAAGATCCGGAAGCCGTCGTAATTGCCCGCGTAGGCGTACTTGCCCTGGAAGGCCAGGTCGGAGTTGGTGCCCTTGAGGGCGTCCTTGGGGATGTTGATGAGGTGTTCGACGTTGTCGCTGTGGACGACCGCGTCCACCGGGGGTATCTCGCCGGCCTTGATGGCCGCCTTGGTTTCGGCGGCCTGTCCCGATAAGACCTTGCCCCGGGCGGGGGTGTCCCCGGGGTCCGGCGTGGCGGCCGCGGGTCCGGCCGTCAGCAGAGTGGCCAGGAGTCCGGCCGCGGCTGCCGCCACGCCCAGACGTCTGCGCCGCACTCGGGTGGTGTGCAACAGGGTCACTGCGTCCTCCCTTGTATCCGTTCGCAGTCGAACGGTTCACGGACCTCGGCAGTATCGTCCTCTGCATGCTCATCTCAACAGATGGCAACAGAGCCGTAATGAAAGTTTTTGATCACCACCGTGCGGAAGCATGCTAGGACGGTCCCCAGACACCCCAAGTGCCCCAGGAGGTCTCCGTGTTGAACCGCCGTAGGACCGCACGTGTCCGCGGGGCGGTCGCCCTGGCCGCGGTCACTGCCGCCTTATTCGCCCTGGGCGCCTGCGAGTCGGACTCCGGCGCTCCCGCCAAGGCCAAGGGGGGTACCGGACCGTCAGTGGTGGCGCCGGGCAAACCGGGCGAGCCGGCGAAGACGCTCTCGGCGGAAGAGGCCGCGAAGGCCGCGCCCGACGACTCCCCCAACTCGGCGGACTTCTCCTACGCACAGATGATGATCACGCACCACGGCCAGGCACTTCAGATGGCCGCCCTGGCGCCCAGTCGCGCGGGATCCACGCAGGTCAAACGGCTGGCGGAGCGCATCGCCGCGGCGCAGAAGCCGGAGATGGGCGCGATGCAGGGCTGGCTGAAAAACAACGGCGGGGCGAAGGGGAAGGGCGGCCACGACCACGGCGGGTCGGCGATGCCGGGAATGGCCACCGCGGCCCAACTGGCGCAGTTGCGCGCCGCGAAGGGCAAAGCGTTCGACGAACTCTTCCTGAAGCTGATGATCACTCACCATCAGGGGGCGCTCACCATGGCCACGGAGGTCCTCTCGGAGGGCAACAACGTCCTGATCGAGGAGATGGCAAACGATGTGATCGCCCAGCAGACCAGCGAGATCAACCGGATGCGCTCGATGTGACGGGCGCCTGCGCGGGGTTGGACCGGCGGCGGTTGCGGCGGGGCGGGAGGTAGCCCTCGTCGCGGGCGCCCGCGATGAGGCGCAGCGCCCTACGGCGACTGCGGCCGGTCGCGTCCATGACCGCGAGCACGGGGTCGCGACCGTCCTGCTGCGCGGCTCGGTAGGCATCGGCCGCGATCCGTCGACCACCGCGGCCGCGCGGCATGGCCGGCCGCGCCCGCCGCCGGGCCGGCGGCGGAGCACCCGCGTGCGGGTCGCCCGACGGTGGCGCCCCGGCGGGGGCGTCGTCCCATTCCGGCACCGCTGACCGGGGCGGGCCGGTGGCGCCGAAGTGCGATACCTGAGCGGCTGCTGGGACGGCTTCCGATCGCGGCGAGGTCGCAAGGCCGAGATCCGATACCGGCGCGACCGCAGGGACGGCGTACCATCCCGGCGCGACCGTCTGCGCGTCGGCGGGGGCGTCGTCCCATTCCGGCGGCTCCGATCGCGGCGGCCACGTGCCCCCGGAACCGGCGTTCCGTTCCGGCGAGCTCGCGGGGCCGTCGGGCGGCCCGGGCGCTGTCACCCCGCACGCGTGCCCGAGTGGGTTCTCGATCCGGCCGGCGAGCACCGCGAAGCTCTCCAGCGGCAGCGGCGGGTCCGCCCGAAGATCCTCGATGGCGAGCCTCTCGCCGTCGACGACGGCGAGTACGTCGATCCAGGCGCCGTCCGCAAAGGTCAGCCGGACGTTGAACCAGGGCGGGGGAGGTTCGTGCGGCGCCTGCGCGGGCCCCGCTCCGTGGGTGACCACGCCCTGCCCCTGGAGCTCCCAGACGGGCGGGCAGGGCACCGGCCCGCCCGGGTCATACTGATCATTAGCGTTAAGAAACCTAGTTTCTTGCACAATTAGCACGTAACCAGGCAAATCATGAGTCTCAGGGGCGGCACGCGCGCCATGTCGCCCCAAGGGACCCCGTCAGCGGCATCTCCCCAGCCGCGCACGCCGGTGCAATGCTGGAGTCCCCCTGCGGGAAGGAGCGCAGCTGTGCTTCGCGTCGCCGTCGTCGGATCGGGACCCAGCGGGGTCTACGCCGCGCAGGATCTCGTCCAGCAGAGCCGGGTACCGGACGTGCGCGTGCACGTACTGGACAGGCTCCCCTGCCCCTACGGACTCGTGCGCTACGGAGTCGCGCCCGACCACGAGAAGATCAAGTCCCTCCAGAACAATCTGCGCACCGTGCTGGAACACGAACGGATCGACTTCATCGGCAATGTGGAGGTGGGCACGCACGGGCTCGGTCCCGAACGCCTCCTGGAGCTCTACCACGCGGTCGTGTACTGCGTCGGGGCCGCCCGGGACCGCAGGCTCGGTATTCCGGGCGAGGATCTGCCCGGCAGCCACTCGGCCACCGACTTCGTCTCCTGGTACAGCGCACACCCCGACGCGGCGGGCAACGGCTTTGCGCTCGGGGCGAGTTCGGCCGTGGTGATCGGCGTCGGCAATGTGGCCGTGGATGTCGCCCGCATCCTCGCCCGGGGTGCGGACGAGCTGCGCCCCACCGATGTGCCGCAGGCGGCGCTCGGCGCGCTCGGGCTGAGCCGGGTTCGCGAGGTGCACATGGTGGGCAGGCGCGGCCCCTCGCAGGCGAAGTTCACCACCAAGGAACTGCGGGAGCTCGGCGCGCTGCCCTCGGCCGAGGTGGTGGTCGAGCCCGCCGATCTCGCCCTGGACCCGGCGTACGCGGACCCTTCGGCCGCCGCTGCCCTGCCCGCGGTCAACCGGCGCAATCTCGATGTCGTACGCGGCTGGGCGGCGCAGCCCGCCCGCGGCCAGGAGCGCCGGATCCATCTGCGGTTCTTCCTGCGCCCGGTGGAGCTGCTCGAAGACGCCGGCCGGGTGGCGGCCGTACGGTTCGAGCGCACCGTTCCGGACGGCGAGGGCGGCGTGCGGGGCACCGGAGCGTACGAGGAGATCCCGGCGCAGTTGGTGCTGCGGGCGGTCGGCTACCGGGGCGTGCCGCTGGCCGGGCTGCCGTTCGACGAACGGCACGGGACAGTGCCGCACGACGGTGGCCGGGTGCTGCGGGACGGGGTTCCGTCCCCCGGGGAGTATGTGGCGGGATGGATCAAGCGTGGACCGACCGGGGTGATCGGCACCAACCGGCCGTGCGCCAAGGAGACGGTGGCCTCACTGCTCGACGACGCGGCGGTGCTCGCCCTGCGTCCGGTCGCCGCCGATCCGCTGGCGGCGCTGCGGGAGTCGGGACACAGCCCCGTCCAGTGGCCGGGCTGGCTGGCGATCGAGGCGGCGGAGTCTGCGCTGGGCGTGACGCTCGGCCGAGGGTCCGTCAAGATCGCCGACTGGCCGGGGCTGTTGACTGCGGCGGGAGACGGCATGGCCGGGTGATCGAGCGGGCTGTGCCGCTGTCCGCGGCAGCCTGCGGGTCGTCGGGCGCAGCCGCGCGGGGACGGCGTCAGCTGTCGCCGAGGCGCCTGGCCTGGCGCTCCGCGGCCGCGAGGACGCCGTCCAGCAGGCCGGGGAAGAGTGTGTCCAGGTCGGCGCGTCGCGTTCGCAGGGTGGAGCCCGCACGCGCGTCTCGGGGCGCGGGGTGACAGGATCGCCGCGAACTGCGAGAGGAGATGACGCCATGTCCCGGCGCGGAGCTGACCTGGACGAACTCGACCGCAAGATCATCGCGGCGCTGATGGCCGACGCGCGCGCGAGCCTGCGGGAGATCGGCGCGTCGATCGGCCTCTCGGCGCCCGCCGTGAAACGCCGGGTTGACCGCCTGCGGGAGCAAGAGGTGATCACGGGATTCACCACGGTGGTGAAGCCCTCGGCCCTGGGCTGGCACACCGAGGCCTATGTGGAGGTGTTCTGTGACGACGCCGCGCCGCCCAGGCGGCTGGCGGAGGTGGTGCGCATTCACCCCGAGATCCAGTCGGCCGTGACGGTCACCGGCCGGGCAGACGCGATCCTGCACATCAGGGCGCTCGACGTCGCACACTTCGAGGACGTCCTCGAACGGATCCGGTCGGAGTCCTTTGTGAAGGCCACCAACACCTTCATCGTGCTCACGCACCTCCTGCCGAGCAGCCCCGAGGCCGGGTCCGGTCGCATCACGCCGGACCTGACGTAACAAGTGGTGGCTCCAGGCCCCTTATACGCAACATAGTTGCGAGAACACGCAACTCATTCATCTTGTCGCTTTCCGTCACCAATCTCTAGCGTGGTCGGCATCCCGCGGCCCAAGGAAAGGAAAACGAGGATGCCGTCCGTCAGAACTGCGAAGCAGCGTCGGTATCTTGTCTGCCCTCCGGAGCACTTCGACGTCCGGTACTCCATCAACCCCTGGATGACCTCCGTCGAGCCGGTCGACACAGCATTGGCACAAAAGCAGTGGGACGGGCTCGTATCCCTCTATCGGGAGCTGGGTCACACCGTCGACACGCTCGAACCGGTCGTCGATCTCCCCGACATGGTGTTCGCGGCCAATTCGGCGCTCGTACTCGACGGGAAGGTGTTCGGCGCCCAGTTCCACGCTCCGGAGCGGCAGCCGGAGGCCGCCCACTACCGCACCTGGTTCGAGGGCGCGGGTTTCGAGACGCGCGTCCCCTCCCATACCTGCGAAGGGGAGGGCGACTTCACCCCCGTCGGCGGATTCATACTCGCCGGCACCGGGTTCCGCACTCTGCCGGCCGCCCATCACGAGGCCCAGGAATTCTTCGGCACGCCGACGGTGAGCCTGCACCTGGTCGACCCGCACTTCTACCACCTGGACACGGCGCTCTTCGCTCTCGACGAGAGCAATATCGCCTACTATCCGGGGGCTTTCTCGGAGGGCAGTCAGCAGGTTCTGAAGGCACTCTTCCCCGATGCCGTCGTCTCCGCTCGCGAGGATGCGCTGGCCTTCGGGCTCAACTCCATATCCGACGGGCGCAATGTGGTGATCGCGCAGGACGCGACGGGACTCATCGACAGCATCGAGGCGCACGGGTATGTGCCCATCCCCGTGGATCTCTCCGAGTTCCGCAAGGCGGGCGGCGGGGCGAAGTGCTGCACTCAGGAGATCCGCGGCTGAGGCGGGAGATCCGCGGCTGAGGCGCCACGCACAGGGCTGACGCACGGGCCTCGCGCATGGGGCCCGTGCGTCAGCCTCACGCATCACCGGTGCGGCCCGACCAGCGCGACCGAATTCGTACCGACTCGGCGCGCAGTGCCGCGAGCAGTTGCCCGGCGCTGCGCGCCGCTGTCGCGTGCAGCATCGCAACGCCGATCTGCCGGACCAGTGGCGGCCCCGCGACCGGGCGGACCGCGATGTCGGCACGCGGATTGTTCAGCCCCAGCCTCGGTGCCAGCGCCACGCCGATCCCGGCGGCGACAAACCCCTGCATCACGGCATAGTCGTCGGTCCGCATCCCGTGCACGGGTTCGAAGCCGTACTGCGCGCACGCCCACGACAGCACCCGGTCGCAGGGGTCCCAGTCCGTCGTCCCCATGATCCACTTGTCCGTACGCAGGGCGTCGAGCGGGACGCGCTCCAGGGCGGCCTGCGGATGATCGGCCGGCAGCACCAGGAGCAGCGGGTCCTCAAGCAACGGGTGGACCGTGAACTCCTCCTCCAGATCGAGGCGGTCACCCGGCTGCGAGAAGACGAGCGACAGATCCAGCTCGCGCGAACGGAGCCCGCGCAGCAGCTCGGGGAGCTCCCCCTCGGTGAGCGAGACCTGCACCCCGGCCTCGTGCAGCGTTCTGACCGCCGGTGGCAGCAGCAGAGCGCCCGCCGTGGGGAACGTACCGATCCGCAGGGCGCACGAGCCGTGCGCCACGACGTCGCGGGTCTCCCGCTCGGCGAGCAGCATCCGTTCCAGGATGGCTTCGGCATGCGGCAGCAGGACCTCACCGACCTCGGTGAGCGTGGTGCCGCGGGGACCCCGGTGGACCAGCCGTGCGTCGAAGTGCGCCTCAAGGGTCGTCAGGTGGTGCGCGACGGTCGGGTGGCTGTGGTGCAGCGATCGCGCGGCCGCCGCGAGCGAGCCCTCGCGCGCGATGGCCCGCAGCACCTGGAGATGGCGAAGATCGAACACTGTGCACACCCAGCTGTATAAGTTTTATGTACATCTAGAGATATCTGCAGGGTTCTCCTACGTCCAGAGCGCTGCCAGTGTCTCGTACATGACCACGAGCACCGCCCCTCCGGCCAACGTCCGCCCGCCGACCGAGCCACAGCTCATCGCCCCGTACGCCGAGGCCCTCAGGGCGCACTCCGAGACCGACTGGCTGCGACTGAACGTCCCCGGACACAGTGCCGCGCCCCATCGCTTCGGCGCGCTCGCCGAGTTGGTGGGATCCGCGCCACTGGCGCTCGACGTCCCTCCGCTGCTCGACGGAATCGACCTCGGTCCCGGCAGTCCCCTCGACCGCGCTCTCGTCCTGGCCGCCCAGGCCTGGGGCGCCCGGCGCACCTGGTTCCTCACCAATGGGGCCTCGCAGGGCAATCGCATGGCCACCCTCGTCTCGCGTGCCCTCGGCGAGACCCTGGTCGTCCAGCGAAGCGTGCACTCGAGCGTCATCGACGGACTCGTCCTCTCGGGCCAGCGGGCCGCCTTCGTGCAGCCGTCCGTCGACCCGTCGCTCGGCATCGCGCACGGCATCACCGCCGACGATCTCGCCGACGCGCTCGCCGCCCACCCGGGGGCGGCCGCCGCGTATGTCGTGACGCCCAGCTACTTCGGGGCGGTGGCCGATGTACGAGCCCTGGCGGAGGTGTCGCACCGCGCGGGCGTCCCGCTCATCGTCGACGAGGCATGGGGAGCCCACTTCGGCTTCCATCCGGACCTGCCGGCCAACGCCCTCGCGCAGGGGGCGGACATCGTCGTCTCGAGTACGCACAAGCTCGGCGGCAGTCTCACGCAGTCCGCGATGCTGCACCTGGCCGACGGCCCGTTCGCGGATGTGCTGGAACCGCTCGTCGACCGGGTGTTCCACCTGACCCAGTCGACCAGCGCCAGCTCCCTGCTCCTCGCCTCGCTGGACACCGCGCGGCAGACTCTCGCCAACTCGGCCGACGCGATCGCCACGTCCATCGAGGCGGCCGACGCCATGCGCGCCGCCGTGCGCGCGGCGGGCCGGTTCTCGGTGGTGAGCGACGACTTCGGGCGTTTCGCCGACATCGCCGCCGTCGATCCACTGCGTGTCGCGATCAACACGCGGACCGGCGGGATCCGTGGCCACGAGGCGCGCTGGCAGCTCATGAAGCACCATCAGATCCTGGTGGAGGTGGCGACGGACGCGGCAGTCGTGGCCGTGGTCGGCGCGGGCTCGGCCCCGGACACCGCCCGTTTTGTACAGGCGCTGCACGCCCTTCCGGATCTGCTCGCTCCGTCCGCGGCGCCCCCGCGACTACGACTGCCCGAGCCGGGCCCGGTCCGGATGACCACCCGGGAGGCCTTCCTCGCCCCCAGCCGGGCCGTTCCCGCCGACCGGGCAGTCGGCCGCATCAGTGCCGACACGCTCTCCGCCTATCCGCCCGGCATCCCCAATGTGCTGCCCGGCGAGGTCATCACCCCGGAGCTCGTCGACTTCCTCCACCGCACGCTCACCGCGCCGACCGGATACGTACGGGGTGCGGCGGACCCCGATCTCGCCACCTTCCGCGTGGTGGACACTCCCGCACACCGCTGAGGCCGCGGTCGGCCTGATCACGCGGGCGGCGGACACATGCGGTCAACTGGTAACGGCGGCACCGATGAGTTCCGGGGCCGCGACCGGTCTGCACTGAGTGGTCCGTACCGAGGAGGCGTCGTGCTGCTCGAGAACAAGAACGCCGTCATTTACGGGGGCGGAGGTGCGATCGGCGGTGCGGTCGCCCGCGCCTTCGCCCGTGAGGGTGCCCGCGTCCACCTCGCAGGACGCACCCGCAAGAGCCTGGAGGAGGTGGCCGAGGCCATCCGCGCCGCGGGTGGCGCGGCCGAGACCGATCAGGTCGACGCCCTCGACGAGGCGGCGGTCGACCGGCACGCCGACGCCGTGGCCGAACGGGCCGGCAGCCTCGACATCTCGTTCAACCTGATCTCGTACGGGGATGTCCAGGGGACGCCGCTGGCCGAGCTGGCCCTCGCGGACTTCGAACAGCCGGTGCACAACGCCGTACGCACCATGTTTCTCACCTCCAGGGCCGCGGCACGGCACATGATCCGGCAGAAGTCCGGGGTGATCCTCGCCTTCGGCGGCTACGGCGACCCGCCGCGCAACCACTTCATGGGCGGCCTCCAGGTGGCCTTCGGGGCCCTGGAGTCCCTCCGCCGGAATCTGGCCGCCGAGCTCGGCCCGCACGGCATCCGTGTCCTCGCGCTCCAGACGGGCGGCGTGCCGGAGACGATCCCCACGGGTTTCGACTGGGCGGACGCGATCACCGAGGAGATCGCGGGGCAGACCCTGCTGGGGCGGCCGGCATCACTCGCCGACGTGGGGAATGCGGCCGTCTTCGCCGCCTCCGACATGGCCCGCTCGATGACGGCCACCGCAATCAACATCACCGGCGGCTCCGTCGTCGACTGAGCTGTCAGTGGGCGGGTGCAGACTTGCCCCATAACCGAAGCAATCCGTAACAAAGGCGTCCAGGAGGCACAAGGCAATGACCGACGTACTTCTGACCGTAGGCACTCGAAAAGGGCTCTTCATCGGCCACCGGCGCGGCGGCACATGGGAGTTCGACGGCCCCCACTTCAATGCCCAGGCCGTCTACTCGATCGGGATCGATGCACGCCGTGCCGTGCCCCGGCTGCTGGTCGGCGGCGACAGCGAGCACTGGGGTCCTTCGGTGTTCCACTCCGACGACCTCGGCAGAACCTGGGTCGAGCCACCGAAACCCGCCGTGAAGTTCCCCAAGGACACGGGGGCGTCCGTGGAGCGGGTCTGGCAGCTGCATCCGGCCGGCCCCGCCGCGCCGGACGTGGTGTACGCGGGCACGGAGCCGGCCGCGCTGTTCCGCTCGGACGACGGCGGGGAGACCTTCGATCTCGTACGGCCGCTGTGGGAGCATCCGACCCGTTCGAAATGGGTGCCGGGCGGCGGCGGTGAGGCGGTGCACACCGTGGTGACCGACCGCCGGGACCCGCAGGCGGTGACAGTCGCGGTGTCGGCGGCCGGGGTGTTCCGCTCCAAGGACGGCGGCGCGAGCTGGGCGCCGTCCAACCAGGGGGTTGCGGCCGTCTTCCTGCCCGACCCCAACCCGGAGTTCGGCCAGTGCGTCCACAAGATCGCGCAGGACGCGGGCGATCTGGACCGGCTGTATCTGCAGAACCACTGGGGTGTGTACCGCAGCGACGACGCGGGAGCCAACTGGACCGACATCGGCGCGGGCCTGCCCTCGGACTTCGGCTTCGCGGTGGCCGCCCATCCGCACCGTCCCGATACGGCCTATGTCTTCCCGATCACGGCGGACATCGACCGGGTGCCTGCCGGACGGCGCTGTCGTGTCTACCGTACGAACGACGCGGGCGGCAGCTGGGAGGCACTGTCGGCCGGGCTGCCCGAGGGTGATCACTTCGGCACGGTGCTGCGGGACGCGCTGTGCACGGACGACGCCGATCCGGCCGGGGTCTACTTCGGCAATCGCAACGGCGAGGTGTACGCGAGCGCGGACGACGGGGACAGCTGGCAGCTCCTCGCCTCGCATCTGCCGGATGTGCTCTGTGTACGGGCTGCGGCCATGGGTTGAGAGGCGTGGTCGCCGCACCAGTAGAGTGACGCCCCGTGGCAGCACGACCGTTGAAAGAAATCGTCGAGCCGGGGTGGGCCGATGCCCTCGCGCCGGTGGCCGAACGCATCGCAGCGATGGGCGACTTCCTGCGCACTGAAATCGCGGCGGGACGCACCTATCTGCCCTCGGGGCCGAATGTGCTGCGGGCTTTCCAGCAGCCCTTCGATCAGGTGCGCGTCCTGATCGTCGGTCAGGATCCGTACCCCACGCCCGGGCATGCGGTGGGGCTGAGCTTCTCGGTGGCCCCCGAGGTGCAGCCGGTGCCGGGCAGCCTGGACAACATCTTCCGGGAGATGCACGCGGACCTTGGGCACCCCCGCCCCTCAAACGGGGACCTCACGCCCTGGACGAAGCAGGGTGTGCTGCTGCTCAACAGGGCGCTCACCACCGCTCCCCGCAAGCCCGCCGCGCACCGCGGCAAGGGCTGGGAGGAGGTGACCGAGCAGGCCATCCGGGCCCTTGCCGCCCGCGGCAGACCCCTGGTGTCGGTGCTGTGGGGACGTGATGCCCGCAATCTGCGCCCACTGCTCGGCGACCTCCCGGCGATCGAGTCCTCGCATCCTTCGCCCATGTCCGCGGACCGCGGCTTCTTGGGCTCGCGCCCGTTCAGCCGGACCAATGAACTCCTCGAACGCCAGGGGGCACAGCCGGTCGACTGGCAGCTCCCGTGACCCACGGCCGCGGGAGCTGGGTGCTCGGGGTGGACTCCGGCGGCTCCGGGCTGCGTACGGCGCTCGCCCAGGCGTCCTCCGGGGAGCAGGTCGAGACCGCAGAGTCGCGCGAACCGGTGCGCACCGGCAGCGGCGGCATCGACGCACAGCATCTGCTGGACCAGTTGCTGCCGATGGCGCGCGGTCTGCTGGAGAAGGCCGGCGGCGGCACCCTCTCCGCGGTCGCGATCGGCGCCGCCGGAATGGCGACGCTCGGCGGCAGGCTGCGCGCCGAACTGCCCGGGGCGCTGGCCGAGTCGCTGGGTGTACGCCGTCTGGCGCTCGCCGCCGACGCGATCACCGCGTATGCCGGGGCGCTCGGCCAGCGCCCGGGGGCCGTGGTCGCGGCGGGCACCGGAATGATCGCGATCGGCACGGATCTGTCGCAGTGGCACCGGGCCGACGGCTGGGGCCATCTGCTGGGCGACAGCGGCGGCGGCGCGTGGATCGGCCGGGCCGGTCTTGAGGCCGCCCTGCGCGCCCACGACGGGCGACGAGGAGGCTCGCCCGCGCTGCTGGCGCGGATGACGTCGGTGCTGGGTCCGGCCGAGGAGGTGCCGGGCCTGCTCTACCCGCGCTCCGACCGGCCCGCGGTGCTCGCCTCCTTCGCGCCGGAGGTCGGCCGGTGTGCGGCGGACGGCGACGAGGTGTCCACGGGCATCCTCGCCGCGGCCGCCCGGCATATCGCGGAGGCGGCCGCGGCGGTCTGCCCGCCCGTCAAGGGTGCACCGGAGGAATGCCACGTCGCGCTCACCGGTGGCCTGTTGAAGTTGGGTGACCCGCTGCTCGTACCGCTGAGGGCGGAGCTGGCCCGGCAACTGCCGTACGCACGGCCCGTGTCCACGGCCGGCGATCCGCTCAGCGGCGCGCTGTCCATCGCGGCCGCGCTCGCCACCGATTCACTGCGGCTGCCGCTGCATCCGACGCTGCTGCACGTGCCGACAGAGACGCTGCCGCATGTGCCGACAGAGCTGGACGGTTAATGGCCTGTCGTCCGGATCTTGCCGGGCTCGCGGCCTAATCCGAAAGACAGGCCCCAGGCGTACACCATTCATCGGATAAATGTGGACAGATGACGCTTGAGTGCCCCCTCCCCGAACAGCAGTGACCCCAAAACCAGTAGCATGCGGCGCCATGAGCTCCCCCACTGGGCCCGCACCCGGCCTGCCTGTACGAATGCCGCGACCCCGCCAGTCCGGGCGGCACCGCCGCCCGGAACCCGTGGCGGCTCCTGAGGGCGCGCCCGCGCTCGTGCTCGCCGTTCCGGGCGCTCCCGCGCCCGCCACGCGCAGCCTGGCCGAAGAGGTCATAAGCATCGCTCGTTCCGAGCTGCCCGGCCTCGAGGTGGGCATCGGCTACCTCGACGGAGACGACGCCGAGTACCCCACGCTCGAAAGCGTCCTCGCACACACCGCCGCCCGGCGCACCGAGCGGTACGAGATCGCCAAGGCCGCGGGCCGTGAAGTTGCCGCGCCCGAGGGGCCCGCCGCCGTGGTGGTGCCGCTCCTCGCCGGACCGGACAACGCGCTGATGCGGCGCATCCGCCAGGCCGTCATGGACAGCCGCGCAGCGGCCGAGCTGACGGACGTCCTCGGTCCGCATCCGCTGCTCGCCGAGGCCCTGCATGTGCGGCTCTCCGAGGCCGGTCTTGCGCGCGCCGACCGCGCCCGGCTGTTCACCGTGGCCACCGCCGCCGACGGCATCATCCTGGCCACGGTCGGCGGCGACGAAGCCGTCCAGGCGGCCGGGATCACCGGCATGCTGCTGGCCGCGCGCCTCGCGGTGCCGGTGATGGCCGCCGCGCTCGACCAGGAGGGCGCGGTCGGCGCGATCGCCGAGCAGCTGCGCGGCTCCGGCTCGATGAACCTCGCTCTGGCCCCGTATCTGGTCGGTCCCGAGCTGCCCGAGGGTCTGCTGGATGCCGCCGCGAAGGAGGCCGGCTGTGCGGCCGCCGAGGCGCTCGGCGCGTACCCGGCGATCGGCAAGCTGGTGCTTTCGCAGTACACGACGACGCTGGGCATCAGCCCGCAGCCGCAGGGCTCGCCCTCCCTCTAGAGCCATCCTGAGGCCGTCGCGCCGAATGCCTCAGCGAGGTTCTGCCCTGCGTAGACGAAGGGCCCGCACCGTGAATCGGTGCGGGCCCTCGCGCTTGCACTGCGGTGCGGACACGGCCGTACGGCCCCGTGGTCAGGCGAAGATCACGCAGGAGGCCGCGGGGGCGGACAGGGAGCCCGCCCGGCGCGGAATGCCACTGCGCGGGTCGATGTCGAACCAGGTGACATCCCCGGAGCGCTCATTGGCCGCGTACAGCCTGCGTCCCGTCGGGTCCAGGGCCAGGTCCCGCGGCCAGCGCCCGCCGCACGGCACCGTAGTGACCAGCTCCGCCTTCTCGCGCGTCGTGTCGAGCGTGAGGACGGCGATGCTGTCGTGGCCGCGGTTGGCCGCCCAGAGGTAGCGGCCGTCGGGCGAGACGACCACCTCGGACGGGTGGACCGGCCCTGAAACGCCGTCCGCCACCACCGGCGTCTCGCCGAGCGGTTCGAGGACCCCGGCGTCCGCGTCCCAGCGGCAGACGGTGAGGGTGGCCTCCAGCTCGTTCAGCACATAGGCGTGGCTGCCCGCGGGGTGGAAGGCGAGGTGCCGCGGCCCGGTCCCGGGACGCAGCGCGGTCTCGCGGTGCTGGGTCAGCTCGCCCGCCCGCGGATCCAGTGCGCAGATCCGTACGGAGTCGGTGCCGAGGTCGACGCCGAGCACCCAGCGCCCGCTCGGATCGGGCAGCACCTGGTGCGCGTGCGGGCCGCGCTGCCGGTCCGGGTGCGGGCCCGCGCCCTCGTGCTGCAGTACGCCGCTGGTGGCGCGCGGCACCCCGGCAGCCCCGACGGGGAGCACGCTGACACTGCCGGAGCCGTAGTTGGCAGTCACCAAGTGGCCCCCGGCGAGAGCGAGATGAGTGGGTGCGTCGCCGCACACCGGGACCGTGGCGCCGATCGGTTTCGGCGCGGGACCGCTGATGTCGAAGGCGGCCACCGCACCCTGAGCCGTCTCGGACACGGCATAGAGGACGGGCCCACCGGACCCGGTCGCGAGGGCGAGGTACGAGGGATCCGCGACGGCGTCGCTGAAACCCGTCTCCGTCAACGCGCCGGTCCGGCGGTCCACGGCCACGGCGATGATCCCGCGGCCCCCGGCCGAGGTGAACGACCCGATGAACGCCCGTCCGGCACCCTTGTCACCCACAGCGTTTCCCCTCTCCGCCATCGTCTGCGCCCACTGATCGCGTGCTGTCCGGCCGACGGTAGCAGGCGGTCTAGACCAACTCGGTCCATGCTCCCCCTTCGCCGCGGGCGCGCGCCTGCGCCTCGGGGTGGTGGACATAGGCGGGCCGCCATTGGGTGGGGTCGTACGTCCGGTGGAAGACGGGTGTCGCGGAGCCCGAGATCGGTGGCACGATCCACGACCAGTCGGCGCCCACGGCGCGGCCCCGCCTCTCCTCGCGGTCCAGATGGGTGAGGAAGCGGCGCGATTCGGAGTGGTGGTCGGCGACCGTGACGCCCGAGCGGTCGAAGGAGTGCAGCACGGCGCGGTTCATCTCGACGAGCGCGCGGTCCTTCCAGAGCGAGCGGTCGTCGCTGGTGTCGAGGCCAAGGCGGTCGGCGATGAGCGGCAGCAGGTCGTAGCGGTCACAGTCGCCGAGGTTGCGCGCGCCGATCTCGGTGCCCATGTACCAGCCGTTGAAGGGAGCGGCCGGGTAGCAGACCCCGCCGATCTCCAGGCACATGTTGGCGATGGCGGGAACGGCGTTCCAGCGCAGGCCCAGGTCCGCGAACCAGCTCTCCTCCGGGTGGTGCAGCTCCACTTCGAGCACGGTGTCGCGCGGCAGTTCGTAGTAGCGCGGCTTGCGGTCGCTGTCCTCGATGACGAGGGGCAGCAGGTCGAAGGGCGTGCCGGGGCCGCCCGGCCAGCCGAGGCGGAGGGCGAAGTCGGTGAGTCCGGCGTTGCGCGGGTCGCCGACCGCCGCGCCCTGCGCCGCGCCGTAGCAGGCGTACCGTACGAGCTGCTCGTTCCAGATCCGCGGCCCGGGCCGGTAGGGCGCGTCGGGGGCGAACACCGTGATCAGCGGGCGGATGCGACCGCCGTTGGTGGCCTCCCGCAGATGCTGGGCGGACTCGCGTGCCACGGAGTCGGCGTCGTCGATGTGTCTGCGGTCGCGTATGCGCAGGGAGCGCCAGTAGAGCCGGCCTATGCAGCGGTTGCTGTTGCGCCAGGCGACGCGCGCCCCGTAGTCGAGTTCGGCTCGGGTGTGGCGGTAGGTGCCGGTCTCGTCGATCTCCGCGCGTACGGCGGCGATCCTGGCCGTCGGATCTCCTGGCGCCTCCTCCCGGTGGAAGAGCCTGATGAAGTCCTCGGCCTCCTGGCGCAGTTCGGATCCGAACACAGAGTTCTGCATGGTGCGCACCCCCGGGCTCATGGAGGGACGTACGTGGATGCCGCTGTGGTTACCCCTTGAACACACTGATCCACCCTGTGTGTGCCACAGGAAATTGCCTCATTCACAGGCGGTATGCCTATTCCCCAGGTCAGGCGGCCACGAGAGGGGCTCGCGGAGAGGTACGCAGAGGCGCGTCGAGCTCCGCGAGCGCCTGCTCCAGCGCCTGGAGGTGACCGAGTGCCGCCTCGGCACCAGGGTGATGCTGCGGCGCCGGTACGGAGCCGAGCTGAGCCCCGCTCTGCCGGGTCGCGGGCGGCACCAGGGCGTGCACGGCGGCCTCGACACGCTGACAGGCGGCGGCCAGCCGTGCGTCGTGCGAGGCGGCCGGGTCGGCGGCCACGGCGGCGAGGCCGCGCACCTCGCGTGCGCAGTCGTCGAGCAGCACGATCACCCGGCGGGCGCGCGCCTTGCGGGCCCGTAGCGGGCTGAGCGGGTGGACCAGGGGCGCGACCGACATCCGCACCCGGCCGAGCAGCAGCTCCAGTTCGGCGGCGAGCGGTGCCGGGTCGGCCTGTTCGTCCCCGGCGAGACGGCGCGCCGCCGCGGTGGTGCAGCCGTGCACGCACTGCAGTGCGCGCCGGATCCAGGCGTCGGTGGCCGCGTGGGTGGTGACGGGCAGAATCAGCGCGACGCCGAGGGCAGCACCGAGCGCGCCGACCGCCGTCTCCTGGAACCGGAGCAGCAGCAGACCGGGGTGGAGGACGCCGAGAAGTCCGTACAGCAGTCCCGCCATGACGGTGACGAAGAAGATCATCCAGCTGTACGAGGGCGCGGCGGTGTAGAAGATGCCGAAGACGCAGACCGCGACCAGGGCGGCGGTGGGCGCGGGCGCGCCCGCGATCGGGATGGCGATCAGCAGGCCCGCCGCGATGCCGGTGACCGTGCCCACGACCCGGCGGAAGCCGCGGACCAGGGTCTCGCCTCGCGAGGCGGTGTTGACGAAGATCCACCAGGCGGTGCCGACGGCCCAGTACCAGCGGTCCGGGGAGATCAGCTGCCCGACGGCGAGCGCGATGGCGCAGGCGAAGGTCGCCTGGAAGGCCTGGCGTGTGGTGGGGCGGGCGAGTCCGCGGCCGGGCAGTGGGACGGGCGCGGCCGGCGGCGGCGTACGCCGCTCGATGGGCCACAGCCCGAAGCGGACCGCGGAGGTGGCGGCGACGGCCAGCGCCACCGCGCCGTACAGCTGCGGCAGCTGGGCGGGGACCGCGTGCAGGAACTGCGTGATGAAGAACATCATGAACGCGAAGATCCCCAGCGCGTGTCCGCGTGGGCCCCAGCGCCTGGCGTAGACGCCGCAGAAGACCACGGCGAGCCAGGCGGCGGCGCGCAGCAGCGGCTGTCCGTGCAGCGTGGTCGCCAGCGCGAGCACAGGGAAGCCGACGGCGGGCAGCAGAGCCGTGGTGACCGCCTGGCGTCGCACCGTCGGGTCGGCGACCGTGAAGAGCGCGAGGAGGGCCGCGAGGCCGCCCGTAAGGGATGCGATGAGGGAGAGCCCGGCCAGTTCGGCCGCGGCGACCGCGAGACCGGTGCCGAGCACGGCGCGCGTCGAGACGCGCAGTCGCACACGCCCGGGATCGGGCGCGACGAACATCCTCCTCAGCACTGCTTTCCCGCCCTCTTCGCCTCGGCATGAAAAAGGCGCCGCGGAATCCGCAGCGCCATCGACGGTTACATGACAGCATCCTCGGCTTCAGTGGCACAAGTGAGGCTCGATTTGGTGGGCCATTGGTACAGCAAACCATGATCATAGTTGGCCAGGAGCACGCCATCGGACCATGCCGGTGCGGCGGAGTCCTCCCTGCCAACCCCTTCGGCGATGCCCTCTTCCTCCGAGGTTCGGGCCCCTTGTCCGTCAGGGCAGATGACGCGAAGCTGGACAGCCACGGCAGAACAGGGCACTTGGGGGGAAGTTCTCGTGTACGAACAGGAGATCAGTCGGCGCAACCCGGGCTGCTTTCTCTTCCTTCTGGACCAGTCCTACTCGATGGGGGCCCCGATATCCGGCAGCCCGGCGCCGAAGTCATCCGCACTGGCCACCATGATCAACGAGCTGTTGTACGCCATCGTTCTGGAGTGCACGAAGGACTTCCAGGAGCTGCCCCGTCACTACTTCGACGTCGGGGTGATCGGCTATTCCGGGACGGGGGTCCGCCCTCTGCTGCCCGGCACCTCACGCCGTCGCGCTCTCGTTCCGGTGCACCAGTACGCAGGCACCGGCCGACTGGTCGAGCACTCTCACACGCTGCGCCGGCCGGACGGGACTGTGGTGGAGGAGCGGGCCACCGCACCGGAGTGGATAGCGCCGCTCAACTCCGGGATGACACCGATGTGCGCCGCCCTCGGCATGGCCCACAAGGTCCTGCGCGGCTGGGTGAAGCAGCACCGCTCATCGTTCCCACCGATCGTTCTCAACATCACGGACGGCGAGGCCACGGACGGAGATCCCCGCAGCGAAGCGCAGCGGATCACCCGGCTGACAACCGCCGACGGCGCTGCGCTGCTGTTCAACCTCCATCTGTCGGAGGCGAAGGGGGAATCGATCCCCTTCCCCGTCGTGCCGCCTCCCGGAGTGCCGCAGGCCGCGCTGCTTTTCGAGATGTCCAGCGCTCTGCCCGGCACCCTCGTGCAGGCCTCGGGGTACGGAGACCGCATCCGGCCCGGTGCACGCGGCTTCGTCTTCAACGGGGGCGCCGCATCCTTGATGGACTTCCTGCGCATCGGCACCAGCACCACATCCCTGATCGGCGAGCATTGAACGAGCTGGGTCCGCCGCCGACCCGAACCGTGCTGAGGTGCGAGGCCCTTGTCGTCCCCAAGGGACGGGCCAGTGAGTGCGAGGACGCGCACGCCTGGAATGCCCACCGGGCGGCGGTCTGCGACGGTGCCTCCCGGGCCTTCGCCTCGGGACGGTGGGCCACCGTGCTCGCCCAGGAGTTTCTCGTCACCGAACTCGACCGGTCGGGCGAGAACGAGACACACGTCCTCGACGGCTGGCTGGCACAGATCCGGCGACGCTGGGCCGAGCAGACCGCGTCGGCCACCGATGTGCCGGTCTACGTACGCGATGCCCTGGCCCGCGGGTCGGCCGCGACCTTCCTCGGCGTGGAAACCCGGGACGTGAGCTCGGACCGGCCGGGAGCCGCTCCGTTTCTGGAGTACCGCGCGTTCGCCGTCGGGGATTCGTGCCTGTTCCATCTCCGTGACGGATGGCCGGTCGAGGTCTTCCCCCTGGACCGGGCCGAGCAGTTCGACACCCATCCCGCGCTGGTGCCGACCAGGGCCGAACTGCTCGGCTCGCTCGAGCGGGTGCTCCGCCTCACCTCGGGTGTCTGCGGCCCGGACGACACCCTGCTGTTGGCCACGGACGCGCTCGCGGAGTGGGCTCTGCGGTCGGCGGGCGGGTGCAGCGGGGTCTGGACCTTCCTCGAGGGCGCGGACGAGGCCGAATTCGACGCCAGAGTAAGGGATTTGAGGGAGCGGCGGATGATGACTTCGGACGATGTGTCGCTGATCCGGTGCCGGGCGGTCTCCACCGCGTCGGGCACCTGAGGCCCTATGGGTGTGGCGGGCCGCCCGCGTCACAGGCACGCAGGACGTCCTCCAGCGGAGGTACGCGGGCCGGCGGTCCGGTGCACAGCTGGGCGAGGCGTTCGGTGAGCCGTCGTACCGCGGGGTCGGGCGAGCGCCGCAGACCCTTCCAGATCCTCGTGCCTCCCGGGGACAGCAGATCCTCGCGGGTGAAGAGGAGGTTCTCACCGGCCCGTCCGATGTCCCAGAGACCTGGGTCGGCGGCGAGCGCGCGCATCGAGAGCAGAATCACCAGGGCCGAGAAGGAATCCGCGTCGGGTCCCCACTGGCTGATGTCCCGGTGCGGATGCTGGTAGTTGCGGTGGCCGAACTCCGCGGGCGGCAGATGCGCGGCGAACGGCACCCAGACCGCGTCCAGGTCGACCAGGACGAGACGCAGGTCGTCGTCGACGAGCACATTGCCGTGCTGGAGGTCGCCGTGGCAGATCCGCGAGGAGGCCAGCTGCGCCAGCGCGATCCGCCAGTTGCCGGCGAGGTGGCACAAGGCCGCCGGGTCGTCCCGGACGGCGGCCACGGCTTCGTCCAGGAGTCTGCCCTCGACCCAGGGCATGAGGACGACGGGCCACCAGCGGTCCGACAGTCTGATGCCGTGCTCGACCCACTCGGCCTCGACCAGCGGGCTGCCGTGGTCGACGGGCTTGGCGTGCCGGTGGGCGACCAGTGCGCGGTACCGTTCGCCGCCGGAGGCGGGCTCGCGGGACATGCAGCGGATCGCGATGCGTTCTCCGTCGCGGGTGCGGGCCGCGAAGACGATGGCGTTACGGCCGGTGGAGGTCAGCGGCATGCCACTGGCGCTGAGCTGGATCTCGCAGTCGGCCAGCCGCGGGTGGCTGAAGACGGTGCCCGGCCTTCGTACCGCCGAGGCGTACTGCTGCTTGGCCGGCCAGGGCGTCGGGGCCGTCATTCCTTGCCCCGGTACACCACGCGACCGGGGAACACCTGATCGTCGACCCGCAGCCACAGCCGCAGGCATGTCAGCGTGTCACCCGGCCGTCCGCCGGCGCCGAGCCGGACGTCGTCGCCCTGGGTGTGGCTGCGGGCCTCCCGGTAGGGCCGGGCGGGCAGTACGGCTTCCACGTTCAGCCCTGTCGCCCGCATCTCACGGCACAGATCGAGTGCCACGCCATGAGACTCCTCCGCCAGACGCTGCCACCAGCTGCCGGGCGCACCGGGAGGCAGGTGTGTCACGGAACAGACGGCCTCGTCCGCGGAGACACAGGCACGCAGCCGCTCGGTGCCGCCTTGGGCTGAGCGTTCCATCAGTTCCAGCCGCCGGCTCAACTCCCCACGGTAGGCATGGCGTACCTCGTCCGTCACGAGCTGCGATGATCCCCCCGTCCACAGACGGTCGAGCAGATGGCACAGGGCTTCGTCGTACTCGCCCAGCGCGAGCACCAGCTCGGCGAGGTCGCGCAGTTCCACGGAGCTCTCGCGAGCGGTACGTATACCGGGCCGGCCGTCCGCGGAGGGCGGCAGCAGCTCCTCGTCGGCCCAGCCGCGCAGGGTCCGCCACGGGCCCTCGCCCGGCCGGTCCGCTTCGGCGGCCCGGCGCCGCCACGGCGCCGCGTACCGCTCGGGCAGTCTGAGCAGCGTGAGGTGGAACCAGCGCCGGTACCGGTCCTCGTCGCCCCTCCGGGCGTCGGCGTCCGGATCGTCGCCGGGCAGTGCGGCTCCCGCCGCGAAGTCCTCGGCCTGGGCGGACATGGCCAGTTCCCGGGCCAGGGCGGCGATGCCGGTGACCGGTGCGGGCGGCGGCTGCGGCGGCATGGGCGGAAGCGTGGAAGCCGTCCCGGACGGCACCTGACGGGCCGTGCGCGCCGGGAATTTGAGATCCGGCAGCCGGTCGAGTTCGGTGAGCAGGGCCGCGCATGCGGCAGCTCCCTCGTCGGCGGGCGCGGCGGCGAGGGCGGCACGCAGGATGCCGCGCAGCCCGTCGAGTCCCGCGGCGGCCACCGAGGCGATCAACGACCCCTCGGTCCGCAGCAGTTGATCCCACGGGCCGCTCGCCTCGGCGTCCGATTGGGGCGCGGTCACTGCAGGCCCGCGAAGGGATCGTCTTGTTCGTCCCGGTCCTTGTCCTGGACCGTCATCAGATGCCGGAGCACCCGTCCGGGCTCGCGTTCGACCTGCACCAGGTCACGTGCCTGCCAGTACGGGATTTCCGCGACGTGGACGCGAAGCGCTCCGTCGGCGTCGAGCGAGGCGACAAAGCGCGCACGTGTCCCGGGGGCGGTCTGGGGCCGCGCGAGCCGGCCGAGGGTGATCGTCTGTACGGAGTCCTTCTTGCGGGAGACGACCCCGAACTCCCACTCCCCCGATCCCGGGGGATCGGGAAGATGGCCGCTCACCATCGCACGCCGGACGGGTGCGTCGGCGGCGTCGGACTCGTGGAACGTCTCGGTGAATTCGCTGCCGGCGCTGAAGACTTCCGTCCCCTCACCGGCTTGGGCGGAGCCGGCGATGGTGTAGTTGACGTATACCGAGAGGGGTAGGCGGTCGGGCCGTTCGCCGCGGCTCAGCAGCCCCGCCTTGTGCATCCGCTGCCACACATTGACGGACGTGCCCTGGGAGCCGACCGTGAAGTGCGGTTCGCCGTGGGAGAAGTAGGCGAACACATCGAGGTCGACGGTGATCTCGTAGCTGACCCTGATCCGTCCGGGCCACACGCGTGCGTCGAGGACCGCGTCCGGCGGACCTCCGGGAAGCGGGCGTCCCGGCTCGGGGCACTTGAACTGGCCCCAGGTGATGTTCTCCGCGCCTTCCCTGACCCGGACGATCCGCACGGCGTCCTGGAGTTCCGTGGTCTCCTGCATGCGTACGGCAAGGACCGGCGGCTGCCCATGGGTGTGGGTCAGATGGTGCAGCACATCGTTCGCGTGGAACAGGGAGAGGTCGCCGGTCCCGTGCGCCAGCGCCAGTTCGAAGCGGCACGGCAGGGAGAAGAACAGGTTCTCGACATCGATCTGGACGACTGTGCGCCCCTCGTTCAGGGCCTGGACAGCTCCCGGGGCCGTGAAGGCGGCCTGGCGCACATGCTCGGCCCAGGCGGCTCCGATCGAGGTCGCCGTCTTGGCGTACTCCCGTTCCACCTCGATGTTCGCCGGATCCCAGTCGAGTTTCCGACCCCGCCCCAGCCGGCTCACCAGCACATCGCGCACCAGCGGCATGGCGCTGGTCTTCCCGGTGAGCACCACCCGGTCCAGCGGTTCGTCCTTCAGCAGCCGTCCTCGCAGCATCCCGTCCGCGAGGTCGGCGACATTCCTCAGATGCGGCTCGACGAGCTCCCGGAATCCGGCCGCGTCCAGTTCGAACGCGATGGATTCGCCGGGGCGCGGCCCAGCGCCGGTGGTCCCCCAGCCGAGGCTGTCCAGCAGACCGGAGAGCTCCTGCTCGCCGAACCGCATCGGCGACGGCTCGGTCCCCGCCGGGAGCGCCGAGCCACCCAGGTGGATCTTCGTCTGGTCGGCGAGCTTCCACAACTGCTCGAACGTCCAGCGGCGTTGGTCCTGTTCGCTGGCGGCCGCGTTCTTCCAGCGGGTCGGCACCGCGGCCTCCGCCAGTCGCCGGGCCGTGGCCTGCAGTTCCGGCTGCTTGGCGCGGGCATGGGCCGCCAGCCGTCCCGGTATGTAGTGGCCCGCCTCGTCGAGGTGGCCGGCCTTGGCGGCCTGCAGCTCGGAACGGAAGCGCTCGGGGTGCAGCGCGAGCAGGCGGTCCGCGAGCTCGGACTTCAGCCAGTGGAAGACCGTGAGGGTGAGCAGATCGCCGCCGAGCCTGGTGTGGCCGCTCGACCCGCGGATGGTCGGGGTGAGCGTGTAATGCCGGCCGAGCCGGTCCGCGTCCGAGCGGGCGAGCACGTCGAGCGGTGTGGTGTCCCGCAGGGACAGGGTCAGCAGCGCCATGTCGCAGGTGCCGCCCCCGACGTCCAGGGCGAGGATGTTCTGCGTCCAGGTCGCCCCCTGTCCGGCGGGGCGGGAGCGGGCGCGGAAGGCCTCGACTCCGATATTGAGGTCGCCGCCGAAGTCCCGCATCACAAAGAACATGACGGCCGCGATGGCCTCGTCGAAGTGCATTGACACACGGCCCACGCCCAGCCCGTCGGACACGAGCGACTTGAGCCTGCGCCGGACGTCCGGGGTGGCGACGGTCGGATAGGTCAGGACCAGGTCGTTGAGTCTTCCGGAGCCGATCCGGCCGTGGGCCTGCCCGGCGATGTAGCGGTTGGCCCGTTCGATCAGAAAGGCCAGCGCGGACTGGATCAGGGCGTCCGAGTTGAGGGGCGGATGACCGGGCAGTTCGTCGATCGTCCGCGGATTGCCCAGTCGTAGTTTCAGGCCGCGGAAGGCCGCTAGGGGTGCCTTCGGCGCGATGCCGGACAACGTCGTAGCCGAGCCCGGCAGCCGCTCCGGTTCGCCCAGGCGCACGGTGAGCGGGTTCGTCGCCAGCACCTCGAGACGACTGGACACATCTGCCGTACCGTCGCCGAGTTCGACGGGGAACAGCCGCATCTGCTCCAGCGGCGGCTCGGCGAAGGCCGCGTCGTAACAACGGTGCAGACGCAGCGCCAGTTCGGTACGGAGCAGATTGGAGCAGTCCGGGAGCCGCTGCTCCAGGAGCAGGCACAGCCGGAACAGGCCCTGGGCACCGGTCTCCGAGCGGATGCGGTCGGCGAGCCCCGTTGGCTCCGGTGCGCCGCCGCCGTCCATCCCGGCGGCGGCGAGAGCAAGAACGGACTCCCACTCGCCGACGACGATGTCCGGGTACGGCTCGCCCAGCACCTGGGCCAGCAGCCCCGCGCGCAGGCGCTCCACCTGCGCAGGTGAGAAGGGCTGCTTGACGTGGATCAAGGCGTCGTACAGCGTCACGGTCGAGTTCGACGTTCCGTAGTCGATCGCGGCATGCCCCAAGTACTCGCCGTCCTCGGACTCGGCGGACTCGGGGCGCTGGTGGGGCTGGTTGGGCTGGTTGGGCTGCCCTGCCGGGGGCTGCGGCACATGTGTCGCGCTCTCGGCTGCGGGGGCGCTCGGCGGCACCGCCTCGGGCGCCGCGAACGACACCGCGGTTTCCGTACTCGCCCGATAGGGGATGCCCCTGATCTCACGGCCGGTCAGCCGGTCGATGTGGAAGTACTCCACCTCGCACACGAGCCGGACCCACGCCATGCCGTCGGTGCTCACAAAGCCCGGATGGGCGACCGGCGGCGCCTGTACATCGAGCGTCCGGTCGAGTCGACGACCGCTGGGATCGACGCTCCCCCATGCGGCTGCCAGGCGGGCGCCCCAAGTCTCGGCCGACGCCCCGCTTGCCGGAGGCAGACCATCCGCCCGGCAGGTGAACCGCTCCACCCAGATGGGGGCGCCGCCGGGGTCACCGAGGTACAGCCGCACGGCGGGCAGCCGGTACTGCCCCTGGGCGTCGGGCCGCAGGCTCGTGACGCCCTGGCCGTTACCGCTGACGAATCCGAGATCGAGCGTCATGACATGCCTCCCCCGTGGAACACGTCCCCGTACTGTGCGCTGCCCGGGTCGACGGCGGCGCCGAACAGCGATCCGGCCGGACCGGAGTCCCATGCGCTGCGCTGCCACGAGTAGACGGATACGTCGGCGAGCAGCCGCAGTTCTTCCATGAACTGCGCCGATCCCGGCTCCCCGGCGGTGCCTCCCGCGACGGCGGTGACCAGGGCGTGGGCCAACTGCCCCGCACGCAGCTCGGCGATGAAGGAATCCGTCTCGTCCCTGAGGCGCTTCGACACGGTGCGCTGGGTCGCCGCCAGCCTGGTCAGCGACTGGTGGAGCACCATCGCCGTCAGGTCCCGCCGATGACGCGCTATCGCGGTCTGGTGCCGGGCCGCCGAGTCAGCGCTGGAGCCGAACGGGCTGTCGGGGTGCCAGGGAAGCAGGTGGCCCATCCGCAGCGGGAAGCGGTCCCGCAGTTCGGCCTCGTCCCCTCCGGTGCCCGGGGCCGACGTGTCATGGAGGACTTTCTCCGCCTCGTCCCGCAGCCACTGGAAGGATGTCGCACGCGACAACCGGCGAACGAGCGCCGGTCCGTCGGGGCCGGACCGCAGCTGCTCGAAGGCCTCCAGGGTGATCACCGTGCCCAGCTCGCGCGCCGCCTGGACCACGCGCTGCTGATGGGCGAGGAGCCATGCCTCCACCGCCGCCAGCAGCCGCCCGGCGTTGCGGGATTCGATCTCCCGGCACGAGTCGCGGAAGTCCGCGAAGAGTTCATCCGTGCGCAGCGGCGCGGGGCGGTCGCCCAGCAGGTACCGCGGGTCCACATGCTCTTCGTGTACGGCGTCGAGCAACCGGCCCCAGGAAGGCCAGGCGTAGACCTTCTCCGCCGCGTCCCGCTCCACCTCTTCGAGAAGCGTCACGGCCGGTGTGGTGCCCTCCCGCTGCCGGTGCAGGCGCCGCGCGTCGAGAAGTTCCGTACCGGCCGTGTCCCGCACCGTCGACCATACGGAGATCAGCCCCGTGAGCCGCCGGCGCACCTCGGTCTCGGCACGGTGGTCCGCACGGCCCTGGCCGCCGGACGCCTCCAGTGCGGCATGCAACTCCTTGAGCGCCTGTGCCGCGTTGACGCGCCGGTCGGCGAACTGGCCCATCCGCAGGGCCACTCCGTGTTCCGTCACATGGTCGAACAGACAGCGGCGCAGCCGCGCCAGACCGCCGTCGTCCGCGAAGGCCGTCAGCATCCGGCCGAGACCGCTGCCCACGTCGTCGGTCTCCAGCCGCGCGCCGACCGCCTGCCATAACGCGGCCGACTGATCGGCAAGTGGCAGCTGTGTTTCCAGGTGGCGCGCGTCCCAGAAAGCCTTGCCGACCCTTTCGCGCCAACCGCCGACGCTCAGCGCCCGCATCGCGGAGGTGAGGACGATCCGGTCGTCGCGTCCCCGCGCCACCAGGCGCCCCGCGCCGGCGAGCAGGTCCCGCAGCGCCGGGGTCCCGTCGAGGAGCCGGTCCCGGGTCAGCGGCTGGCCGTCGTACACCAGGTAGGGCCCCAGTGTCGCCTTGCTCACCCGCAGTTCGTGGAAGCGGCTGATCACCGCGAGCACGGAGTTCTCCATCGCGTCGGGCCGCTGCGCGGCCTGCCACATGCGCATGATGCGCTCCGGCGTGTCCGTGGCGCCGCCCGTGGTCTTGAGCAGGATCAGCAGCGTGTGCACCGAGCGCAGCTCCGCCCCGCAGACGTACTGGTCCCGTACGGCACTGAAGGCGTTGTTCAGCCCGGGGAAGTCGAGAAGAAGCAGCTCCCCGCCGGGGAAGTCGTTCAAGTCCCATACGGACGGGGCTACCTGGACTTCCCGGACGACCCTGCGGACGAGCGGCAGTGTCGCCCTGAGCAGTTCGGCGGTGATCCCGTTGCCCACGGTGCGGGGATCCAGCGCCCGGTATTCGGCAGGACCGGGCAGGACGACCGCCGACCGGGCCAGCGTCTCGTTGAGCTCCGCCGTGAAGCCGAGCAGCGGGCGGCCGAGCGCACGAGCCCGGTTCAACGCCTCGTCCATCAGGTCGAGTTCGCCGAGCACTCCTGCCATCGGTTTGGCCAGGTCGCCGCTGAGGTGCGCATCGCGAAAGTGAACCAGCTCCCGGCAGTCGGGTTCCTGGAACTCCACCTGCCGCAGCTGCGCTGCCGTCCGCGCGTCCAGGCCGCTGTCCTGGGCCTGGTCGGCCATGGCGTCGCGCAGATGCCGCAGATAGGCGAGCGCCTGCGGTTCGGTGAAGTACTCGACGCGTACAGCCGACTCGGAGGATGCGCGAACCTCCGGCCCCGCCGCCTTGGCGTGGATGACTGTGACATTGCCGGTGACCGCTTCGTCGCCGACCGGGAGCAGCTCGGGCAGGCCGAGGAGCAGTCCGAGCAGCAGCGACTTCCCGGCGCTCAGCTCACCGGCCAGCCCGATGCCGAACGGGGACTGCGCGCTCTCCGCGGCCTGCCGCAGCGCTTCGAGGGCCCGGCGATGGGCGGTTCGTACGGCCGGGTCGCTGCCGGCCCCGACCGGTTGATGACGTATGAGCAGTTCGATCAGGCCTGACGCGTCCAACGCGCACCGTGCCAGCTCCCCCAAGGACACGCCGAACCTCCCGCCCCCCGCCGGCCGCTCCCACGGCCGGCGCACGATCCGCCCCCGAGTGGTGGGGCACCTACCGTAGAGCTCTGGAATGCCCGAAGAGAACCGAATGAGAAAAGAATCTTCGTCTTTGTAAGGATCAAGAACTTCCTCCGCATTTCTTCACCATGTCCCCGCGACGAAGCCGGGCGGCCGTGCACCATGACTGCATGGCACCGCCCGATGCCCAACCACCCGACGAGCCGCGGCAGGAGCCGCCGTACTGGCCCTGGCCCGGCGAGCAGATTCCCTATCAGCGCCCCGAACACCCCACCGTGGGCGAGCACTTCATAACGGAGGACTCCCCGTCACCGCGCCGACCCCGGCGCCGCTGGCTGCCGATCGGGGCAGTGCTGGTCGCGGTCGCGGGCATCGCCACCGCCGCGCTGCTGCTCACCCAGAGCGGTGAACCCGGCCCCGACGACAGTGCCGGCGTCACCGCAGGCATCCTCGATGAGCCGGATGACACCATCACGCCGACGACCAGCGAGCCCCAGGAGACGACCAGCGAACCCTATGAGACGACCGATCCCCCGTACTCACCGTCCTCGGAAGACCCCACACCCACGGAGGACGAAGATCCCTCGCCCACTGAGCCGCAGGAGGTGTACGTCGACGACCTGTCTGTGGGCGACTGCGTCGACGAGGCGTCGAGCACCAATTACTACATGATCGTTCCGTGCGACGGTGAACACGAGCGGCAGACACTCGACTTGGCGACCCTCGACGACCGTGCGGAGTATCCGGGCGAGGACGTGGTCGCGGAAGAGGCCGACGCCCTGTGCTGGGACGCCTACTATCTGGCCTCCCGGGACTGGCCTGCCGAGGACGAAGAACTGCTCAATTACGGCAAGGTGACGCCCGGCAGCTCCACCTGGGCGAACGGGGACCGCACGGTCATCTGCTTCCTCAAGACCCTCGACGGAAGCGCGCTCCAGCAGGACTGGCTCGGCGGCAGCAGCTGAGAGCTGCCGCTCCACTCCCGGCGGGTGAGCGGAACCGGTCCGGGATGACGGCCAACCGCACTCCCAACACGATCCCCGTGCTCCCCGCGTCCGGCACATCACGCTGCCGGTCGAGCGCACCGACACCTGTCAGGATGCCCACCGCACGGCCGGTCCGCGCAGCGATCACCGCGGACCCTGACGATCCGGGCGGCGGTGCCGGACCCAGCATGGTGACCAGCCCGGGCTCCTGCGACTCCTGGACGGTGAGGTCCAGGGACGCCTGCACGGTCGACACGGCTCCCCCGACGAGCCACCCCACCAGCGTTGCCCTGTCGCCCGGTTCCGGCACGTCCCACTGGGGCTTCGCCACCCAGGGCCAGTCGGCGGACGAGTGGAACACCGCGATGTCGTGATCGGCGCTCAGATGGGCGAGCGACAGTTCCAGGGTCACGCCGTCGGGCAACTTGACGCGGTACGCGGCCAGTTCGTGCGTCACATGGGCGGGCGTGGCCCAGACGCCCTTGCCGATCTGGAGCGCATTCGCAGTGCTGCGGAACGGACCGTTCTCCGGTCCGCTCAGGAAGGGGCGGACGGCACGCGACACGGCCCGGGCACGCATCGGGGCGAGGACATCGGCGCGGAGTACGTTGGCGCCCGAGAGCACCGCGATCACCGCCGCCGCGGGCGACACCCAGGTGTCCAGACCCATCACGGGTGCCAGACCGGCGAACACACCGGCGGTGACAAGTATCAGCGGGGCCGCCCCACCCTTGAGATCCGCGGCCATTCGCCGCGCCGCGCTCAGCCTCATGACCATTCCCCCCGGACCGGACCGTGTCTCCCACGCTAGCCGTCATCTCCGTGCTCAACCAGATCGCCGAAGGGTGTGCCATTGGTACTGTCGAGCGAGGAGAAATCGCACCAGAAGGAGGCCAACGGACCATGGCGGTGGACGCGCTCGACACCCGGATCCTGCGGCTGCTGATCGAACAGCCGCGCACCAGCGTGCGCGAGTACGCCAGGATCCTGGGCATCGCCCGCGGCACGGTGCAGGCCAGGATCGACCGGCTGGAGCGGGATGGCGTGATCACCGGCACGGGGCCCCATCTGTCGCCCGCGGCACTGGGCCATCCGGTGCTGGCCTTCGTCCACATCGAGGTCACCCAGGGGCATCTGGACGAGGTCGGCGATGCGCTCGCCGCCGTACCGGAGATCATCGAGGCCTTCTCGATCACCGGCGGCGGGGATCTGCTGACCCGGGTCGCCGCGCGGGACAACGGGCACCTCGAGGACGTCATCCAGCAGCTGATCCAGTTGCCAGGTGTGGTGCGTACGCGTACGGAGATGGCGCTGCGCGAGCGGGTGCCGCACCGGCTGCTGCCGCTGGTGGAGTCGGTGGGCCGGGCGGCGGGCACGTCTCGCTGAATACGGGGGCGGCCGCCCGGCCCCGGGGACGGTCCCGGCCCGCTCCTTGGCATGCTGAGCGCATGAGCAATGCGCGCACCCCTTCGGTCATCTTCGATCTCGACGGCACACTCGTGGACAGCGAGCCGAACTACTACGAGGCGGGCCGCAGGCTCCTGGCCCAGCACGGCGTGACCGACTTCAGCTGGGAGAACCACACGCGGTTCATCGGCATCGGGACGCGGGAGACCCTGGAGGTGCTGCGCGAGGAGTACGGGATCGAGGCGCCTGTCGACGAGCTGCTGGCCGGGAAGAACCGCCACTATCTGGAGCTGGCGCGCGCCTCGACGGACGTCTTCCCCGAGATGCGGAAGTTCGTGGAGCTGCTGCACTCCGAGGGTGTGCCGATGGCAGTTGCCTCCGGCTCCTCCCGCGCCGCCATCGAAGCGGTCCTGGCGGGCACCCGTCTGGACGCCCTCATCTCCACCGTCGTCTCCGCCGAGGAGGTCGCGCACGGGAAGCCGGAGCCCGATGTCTTCCTGGAGGCCGCGCGCCGGCTGGGCGCCGCTCCCGCCGACTGCGTGGTACTGGAGGACGCGCCGCCCGGGGCGGCGGCAGCGCACGCCGCCGGTATGCGCTGCATCGCCGTTCCGTATGTCCCGGCGACGGCCGACGACCCGGCGTTCGTCGCGGCGGGGCTGCTCTTCGCCGGCGGGCAGCAGGCGTTCACGGCGCGGGCCGCCTTCGACTGGCTCACCCCGTCCACACCGTCTTCCTGACGCGGCCGTAGCCTGTTCGGCCACCGGTCCGGTCTTTTCGGGAGGGGCTCATGGGTTCTGCCGCCGTACTCGTCGCCAATCGCGGGGAGGTCGCCGTACGCGTACTGCGGGCCGCCGCCGAGGCCGGTATGCGCACCGCTGCCGTGTACGCCCAGGACGACGCCGCATCGCCTCATGTCCAACTGGCTGACGAGGCAGTGCCGTTGCCCGGGTCGGGGCCCGCCGCCTATCTGGACGGCGACGCGGTGCTGGCCGCGGCGCGGCGGGCGCAGTGTGCGCTGCTGCACCCCGGCTACGGGTTCCTCAGCGAGGACGCCGGCTTCGCGGCGCGCTGCGCCGAGGCCGGAATCGGCTTCGTGGGTCCCTCGCCCGAGGTGCTGGGGCTGTTCGGCGACAAGGCGCGGGCCAGGGAACTGGCCGAGCGGGTCGGCGTACCCGTACTCGCCGGGACGCGGGGGGCGACCGACCTGGACGAGGCGCGGGCGTTCCTCGCGGGGCTCGGGCCGGGCGGGGCGGTGATGGTGAAGGCCGTCGGCGGTGGCGGCGGGCGCGGCATGCGGGCGGTACGCACGGCCGACGAACTGGCCCCGGCGTGGGAACGCTGCCGGTCGGAGGCTCAGCAGTCCTTCGGGCGGGGCGAGTTGTATGTCGAGCGCTTGCTGGAGGGCGCGCGCCACATCGAAGTGCAGATCCTCGGTGACACCACCGGAGCGGTGACCCATCTGTGGGAGCGGGACTGCAGCGCCCAGCGACGCCATCAGAAGCTGATCGAGATCGCCCCGGCGCCCGCGCTGCCCGAACGGATGCGGACCAAGCTGCTCGACGCGGCTCTGCGGATGGCGCGCAAGGCCAGTGTCACCGGGCTGACGACCGTCGAATTCCTTGTCGCGGGTGAGGAGTTCCACTTCATCGAGGCCAACCCGCGGCTCCAGGTGGAGCACACCGTCACCGAGGAGGTGACGGGCGTCGACCTGGTCTCGGTACAACTGCGCCTGGCGCAGGGCGAGACGCTCGCGTCGTTGGGGCTCGGGGAGCCACCGCAGCCGCGCGGATTCGCCGTGCAGGCGCGGGTGTACGCCGAGGAGCCCGGGACACTGACCCGTTTCGACGTGCCGACGGGCCCCGGCGTACGGGTGGACACGGCGACGCGCACCGGACTGACGACGGGCACCCGGTACGACCCACTGCTCGCGAAGGTGATCGCGCGGGTCCCGGCGGGTGCCGGTTTCGCGGCGGCGTGCGAGCGGACGACGCGGGCGCTCGGTGAGTTCGCCGTGGAGGGCGTACGGACCGGGATTCCGCTGCTCCGGGCGGTGCTTGGCCATCCGGATTTCGCGGCGGGCGGCACGGACACCGGCTTCGTCGAGCAGCGGCTCGCCGACGTACCGGGCGTGGCGGACGCCGACGTGCAAGCCGTCGCGGACGCCGACGCCGCCACGGTGACCGCGCCGATGAGCGGCACCGTGGTGAGCGTCGCGGTCGCCGCCGGGGACGTGGTGCGCGCCGGGCAGCAACTGCTGGTCCTCGAAGCGATGAAGATGGAGTACGTCATCGCGGCGGGCGCGGCCGGGACCGTACGGGCCGTGCCGGCAGCGGTCGGCGACACGGCGGCCGAGGGACAGCCCCTGGTGCTGCTCGACCCCGCCGGGAGCGAGCCCGCCGAGGACGGCCCGGCCGTGGAAGTCGTCGACCTCGACGCCGTACGGCCGGATCTCGCCGAGGCGCTGCACCGCCATGCGATCGGCCTCGACGAGAACCGGCCCGACGCGGTCGCCAAGCGCCGTCGCATCGGCCGCCGCACGGCCCGCGAGAACATCGACGCACTGTGCGACCCGGGCAGCTTCACCGAGTTCGGGGCGCTCGCCATCGCCGCCCAGCGCCGCCGCCGCTCGCTGGAGGACCTGATCGTCTCGACGCCGGCAGACGGCATGGTCACCGGAACCGGAACGGTCGACGGAACGCCGTGCGTGGCGATGTCGTACGACTACACGGTGCTCGCGGGCACCCAAGGGCACCAGAACCACCGCAAGACCGACCGGATGCTGCAGCTCGCCGAGCGGCGGCGGCTGCCGGTGGTGCTGTTCGCGGAGGGCGGCGGCGGGCGGCCCGGCGACACCGACACCACGGCGGTCGCGGGCCTCGATCTCATGACGTTTCACCAGATGGGACGACTCAGCGGCCTGGTGCCGCTGGTGGGCATCGCCTCCGGTCGCTGTTTCGCGGGCAATGCCGCACTGCTGGGCTGCTGCGATGTGGTGATCGCAACGCCGGAGGCGACAATCGGCATGGGCGGCCCGGCGATGATCGAGGGCGGCGGCCTCGGGGTGCACCGGCCCGAGGAGGTCGGCCCGCTCTCGGTCCAGGTACCCAACGGCGTGGTGGACATCGCGGTCGCCGACGAGCCGGAAGCGGTGCGGGTGGCGCGCCAGTACCTCTCGTACTTCCAAGGGCCGCAAGGGAGTTGGGACTCCCCCGACCCGCGCGCGCTGCGCCACGCCGTCCCCGAGAACCGACGTCGTGCCTACGACATCCGAGCCGCCGTCGACGGGCTCGCGGACACCGGTTCGGTGCTGGAGCTGCGCCGCGGTTTCGGGACGGGCATCGTCACCGCGCTCGTCCGCATCGAGGGCCGGCCGATGGGCCTGATCGCCAACAACCCCGGCCATCTGGGCGGCGCGATCGACAGCGACGCCGCCGACAAGGCCGCCCGCTTCCTCCAACTGTGCGACGCCCATGGGCTTCCGGTCGTCTCACTCTGTGACACTCCCGGTTTCATGGTGGGGCCGGATGCCGAAAAGACCGCGACCGTACGGCACTTCTCCCGGCTCTTCGTGACGGGCGCCCATCTCGCCGTGCCGCTGGTCTGCCTCATCCTGCGGAAGGCGTACGGACTCGGCGCGATGGCCATGATGGGCGGTTCGACCCGGGCGCCGCTGGCCACCGCGGCCTGGCCGAGCGGTGAGCTCGGCGGCATGGGCCTGGAGGGCGCGGTCCGGCTCGGCTACCGCAGCGAACTCGCCGCGATCGAGGACTCCGGGGAGCGGCAGCGGGCCTTCGAGGCACGCGTCGCCGAGTTGTACGAACACGGCAAGGCGGTCAACGCGGCGGCGGCGCTGGAGATCGACGCGGTGATCGACCCGGCGGACTCGCGGCGCTGGATCCTTGCGGCACTGGACGGCTGGTCGCCACCGGAGGAGGGGACGACGCGCCGGTCGTATGTCGACACCTGGTAGCCCCCGAGACCTGATGGGCGAGGGCGGCGCCCCGCCAGGGAACGTCAGCCGACCCAGCCGCTGGTGAGGCCGAGCACCGCCGATCCGTCCAGGTCGGTGAGCTTGGTGCCGGTGAACCCGCGGGCCCAGTCGGACGTCTGGATACGGAACGCGGGCCGGTCCGCCGTAAGCGCCTCCAGTACGGACTCGGCGGCCTCGGCCGGGGTCTGCGCGCCGCTGAGGAACTGCGAGACGGTGCGGTCCAGGTAGGCCTGCAGCGCATCCGCGTACGGTCCTGCGGCTGCGACCTCGGCCTCCAGGTCGACACCGATATTGCTGACGAACTCGGTGGCCACGGCGCCGGGTTCGACGACGGAGACGGTCACGCCCAGCTTGGCCGCCACCGGCGCCAGGCTCTCCATGTAGCCCTCGACAGCGAACTTCGCGGCGCAGTAGGCCTCGTTGAACGGCTGCCCGACGACGCCACCGACACTGGTGACGGTGATCAGCCGGCCACCGGAGGCGCGCAGATGGGGCAGCGCGGCCTTGGAGACATGGAGCACCCCGAAGAAGTTGACCTCCATGACCTGGCGCACATCGGCCACAGTCTCGTTCTCGAGCGTGCCGAGGTGTCCGGCGCCCGCGTTGTTGATCACGGCGTCGAGACGGCCGTGGTCGCTGATCACACCGTCGACCGCGGCGGCGACGGAAGCCGGATCGGCGACGTCCAGCTGCCGGATGTCGAGCTCCACCCCCGCGTCCGCGGCCGCCTTGCGCAGCGCGTCGGCGCGGCTGGTGTCGCGCAGGGTCGCCACCGTCCGCCAGCCGGCCTTCGCCGCGCCGACGGCGGCGGCCAGGCCGATGCCCGAGGAGGTGCCGGTGATCAGAACAACCTTGGAAGACATGATGTGCCCTTCGTCGATCACATTGAGTATTTCAGTGCGTGTACACACACCATAACCATTCTGTGCGTGCACACGCAATAGGTAGGATCGGGTCCATGGCAAAAAGGAAGCTCACCCAGGCCGAGATGCCCGTGGCCGACCACGCCTTCTACGGGCTGGTCTGGGCCGGAACCGTCCTCACAGAACGCGTGGACCGCGCCCTGAGCAAGGCCCACGATCTGCCCGTCTCCTGGTTCGAGGTCATGCTCTGGCTCGCCTCCAGCCCCGATCCGGTCCCCGCCTCAGTGCTGGGCAACAGCACCATGCTCAGCCGCAGCCAGGTGTCCCGTGTCGTCGACGCCCTCCAGGGCCGCGGGCTGGTCACCCGTACCCCGTCCCCGCGCGATGCCCGCTCCGTCGAGGTGGCACTCACACCGGAGGGCCACCGGCTCTTCGAGGAGGCCGACGCCACACGCCGCGCCTGCCTGGCGCCGGTCTTCACCGATCTCCTCGACACGGAGGACCTCGAAGCGCTCAGCAAGGTGTGGCACAAGCTCAAGGCCAACAAGGAGGAGATGGCCGACAAGGACCGCTGACGGATCCGCTCACGAAGGCGGCGGATCCAGTGCCTTGGCGATATGAAAGGCACACACCTGCTTGATCAGATAGTGGGTGCCCGCATGGGGAGCGGAACCGTTGTCGACGCTCAAGGGCTTACCGGTCATCTCGGTCCTGCGCGCGACGTCGCCGCGATGAGGATCGGGGAAGAGCTTTGCGTGGTCGTGGGCCGCAGCCACGATGTCGTTCGGATCAACGATATTCACCCAGCTCCGGATCCCGGTCGGCGGTCCGTGCGGCCTGCGACGAAGCCGGTTGTAAATGGGCGGAAGCCCCAGCGGAGAACCGACGGTGAGCAGGAGATCAACGTTGTTACGGCTTCTCGAATCCGCCAGCTCCCAGAGCGCTTCGTACGCGACGACACAGCCGAGCGAATGCCCGATGACGACCTTCGTCTTCTCATCGATATGGGCACCCACCCTGTTGAGAATGTCACGCCGCAGGCTGGTCTCGTTGAAGTAGCGGGACATCTGGCGTACCGGTGGCTTGAGGGCTTCGAGCACGGTCATGGCCGCCCTCTCGAAATACCGAAGCCGCAGCAGCCCGTGAGTGACGCCGCGGGCAGCGGCAGCCGCTCCTATCGATTCCGGAGGGTTCGCACGCACGGCAGCACCATGGCGGCCATGGCCGCCACGACGGTCGCTACCGTGCTCCCCGTGGGCTACACCACGTGGGCCCGCATCGCGGCCGGCATCGCCACTTTCCTCATCGCCGTGGCCCGCGCACTGGACTTCGGCGCCCGCTGGCGATGGCATCTGAACATGCGTTCGCGTTACTCGGTCCTCCTCGACCGGGTGGACCAGACCCAGCTCCTGCCCGTCGAGGGCAGGGCCGAAGCCCTGAGCAAGATCTACGAGGACCTGTCCAAGGTACGGACCCTCGAAAGGGGAATTCCGGGCGGCGGCTCCTTCAGCAACCTCACTCCGGGGAGTTCGTGACAGCGGTCGTCGTGACGGCGCGCGCGGCCAGGTCGTACCAGTAACGGGCCTCGGCCGGATCGCCCTCGGCGCCCGCGACATCGCCCAGGAGCGTGAGCACCGCCGCCGGGAGTGGGTGCGGAGCCGGACCCTGTGGCCGTGGGGCCACAGGCGGGGCCGAGTCAGGGGTGCCTGCCGCGGTCTCCTCGTCGGCGCCCAGCGGGGCCAGGACCGCGGCGGCTCGCTCCCGCAGGCCCGCCCGCATCAACAACTCGGCGAAGTCATAGCGCGCGTCGGCCTCCGTCTCCTGGTCGCCCGAGGCGATTGCCTGCTCGAACCACGGATAGGCATCCTCCGTCCGACCGGCCGTCGCCAGGACCTGTCCCAGCACCAGCAGCGCGCGTGGGCGATGCTGGATGTCGTCGGAGAGTGCCAGCGGGAGCAGCGCCTCCTCCGCCTCGGTGAGGAGCCCCAGCCGGAACAGGGTGCTGCCGAGATAGCGCCGCGCCATCGGTTCGATCGTCGGGTCGTCAGCCGCGAGGGCGTCCGTCAGCAGCTGTCGCGCCTCTTCAAGGTCGTTCGTCGAGCGCCGTACGACGCCGAGCAGAGCGGCAGCGCGGGGCGCGGTCTCCGCGTCACCCGCCGCCAGAGCGGCCTCCAGGAGATCCCCGGCCACCTGTACCTCGCCCACCTCCAGCAGATGCTCGCCGCGGCCGAGATAGGCGACCGCGATCGCCTCGCTGTCGCCCGACGCCTCGGCGCCGACGAGGAGTTCCTCCGCAGCCTCCGCGTCGCCCCGGCGCAGGCGCAGCACACCCAGATAGGCCTGGGCCACCGCGGTGACGTCGGACTGCTCGTCCTGGATGACCACCTGCAGCAGCTCTTCGGCGCCGCTCTCGTCCCCGTCCTCGACCAGGCACTTGGCGAGATGGAATCGCGCCAGCTGGGAGGCGGGCGCGCTGTCGGCGTCGCCCGCGGTCCGCAGATACGCCAGTCCTGCGGCCCGTTCCCCGCTGTACACGAGGACCAGGCCGAGCAGGGCGCTCGCCCAGGTGGCGGCGGCGAGATTGTCGGAGTCGGCCACCACCCGCAGCAGGCTCTCGGCGCGCGCGAAGGACCCTTCGCCGGCCAGCATCACCGCGAGGTCGATCCGGGCGACCAATGACCACTCCTGGTGTCCGGAGTCGATGGCGATGCGGTAGGCGTTCTCCGCCGCCTCGATATGGCCGTCCCGGGCCAGCAGATCGCCAAGGAAGTCCGCCGCGCGCGGAGACTGCTCGGGATGACCGCAGCCGGCCGCCTCCGCCAGCAGCTCCCTCGCCCGCGCCGTACCCTCCTCGTCGTCGGCAAGGAGCAGGGCCAGGTCGATCCGGGCGAGCAGGGACCACAGCCGGTGTCCGGAGTCGATGGCGATGCGGTAGGCGTTCTCCGCCGCCTCGATATGACCGTCCCGGGCCAGCAGATCGCCAAGGAAGTCCGCCGCGCGCGGAGACTGCTCGGGATGACCGCAGCCGGCCGCCTCCGCCAGCAGCTCCCTCGCCCGCGCCGTACCCTCCTCGTCGTCGGCAAGGAGCAGGACGGCGAGATCGACCTGAGCCGCGATCGACCAGTCGGGGTGTCCCGAGGAGACCGCACGACCGAGCCACTCCCCGGCCGCGTCGGCGTCCTCCTGGACGCCGAACCACTCCCCCAGGACACAGGCCGCCCTCGGGGCCTGGTCGGGATGGTCCGACAGGGCCACCTCACGCAGCAGCGCCAGACCCCGCGCCGTCTCCTCCTGCTCGAGCAGCACGATGGCCAGAGTGACCTGGGCGACGGGGGTGACCAACGGATGCCCCGTGCGGAGTACGGCCTCCAGCGTCTCCCGCGCGTCGTCGTACAGCCCCCGCAGAATCAGCAGTTCGCCGAGACTGACCTGGGCCAGCGGCGCGGCGTGGAACTGCCCGCTTTCCACCACCGAACGCAGCAGTTCCTCGGCACGGTCCAGATTGCCCTGGTTGGCCAGGAGACCGCCGAGGTTCGCCCGGGCCAGGGCCGTGATCTGGCCGGTGATCGATTCGCCGACCGCCCGGGACAGCGTCCAGGGCTGCTCCAACGGCTCCACCGGCCCGCCCCGCGCAGCGCCCGCCCCGGTCCCCGGTTTACCCCGCTCGGCGCCGGGCTTGCGTCCCGTACGCGTACCGGAGGGATCGCCTTCGGTCAGCATCCTGCCCAGCTGCGCCTTGGCCAGCGGAGCCACCTCGGCGTCCCCCGACTCCATGACGGCTTCCAGCAGTTGCTGGGCCCGTTCGCTCTCCCCCTGCGCGACCAGCAGACCCGCGAGAGCCACCTGGGACATCTGTGAGGCCTGGGGGTCCTTGGAGTTCATCGCGTTTTCCAGCAGGCCCCGGGCCCGAGCCCGGTCGCCGGTCACCATGAGCGCCCCGGCCAGTTCGACCTGGGCGAGCGGCACGACGCTCTCCGCGCCCGAAGAGGCCGCGTCGTCCAGCAGGGTCACCGCCGCGCTGAAGTCGCCCTGGTACAGACGTATCTCACCGAGCATCAGCGATGCCCAGGCCGAGCTGTCCTGGTCGCCCGGTGTCCGCGAGATGCGCAGCAGCATCTGCTCGGCGATGTCGGACTCCTCGCGCACCAGCGCCGTATAGGCGATCGCCAGCAGCTCGGAGGACGGTCGGGGTCCGGAGAGGTACTCCCAGGCGAACCGGGGTACCCGGGCAGACGGGTCGTCGGCCCGGGTGTCCAGATACTCCGACATGTAGGGGAACCCGGCGTACCCGGAATCCCCGTCCGGTCCACGCACCTGGCGGACCAGGGCGATACCCCCCGCCACCGGCTCCCGTGCCCAGGCCAGGCCACTCCGGTAACGGTCCTCGTCGGCGTCGAGCTGGGGGTGATGCTCCGTCAGGTAACTGTCGAAGAGATCCCGCAGTACGGCTGCGGGCAACGGCCCGATCATTCCCATCCGGTGCCAGTCGGTGGTGGCCTTCACCACCGCCCAGCCCTCGGGGCAGCTCTCCGCGCCGTCGTTGAAACGCTGCTCCAGACCGGGCGCGGCGACCATCAGCTCGCCGATGCCCCGGGACGCGAAGTCCTCCGTGGGATAGAACTCGCGGGCGACGACCGCGTCCTCCGGGGTGAGCAGAGGTGGCAGTTCGATGGCCCGCGCCTTGCCGAGAACGGTTCGGGCGATGCGGCCGACGTCGTTCTCCATGCCGGTGAGAGCGGCCCGCTGTTTGGCCGGGATGGTGGCGACCACGGTGACGGCCGGCTGCCGGCGCGCGAGTCGGTCGAGTATCTGGAGGTCCACCCCGCCGGGCTGGAGAAAGTGGTGGAGGTCGTCCAGCCAGAGCACCGCCCGGTCCTGACCGGTCGGCAGGTGCAGCCGGCTGAGGTCGTCCAGGACCCGGCGGTCCGGGCTGTCCGGGCGCGGCACGATCAGCCGGGCTCCGGGCAGCGTACGGCGCAGCGCCTCGAACAGGGTGCGGGACTTGCCGGCCTTGGAACGTCCGGCCAGCAGCACGAACCGGGACCCGGCCACGGCGGCGTCCAGCAGATCGTCCTGCGGATGGCGGGGCACATAGGGCGCGCCGTCGGGGCGGTCGCTGTACTTGGACCGGGAGACACCGATGTCATGCGGGTCCACCTGGTCGACCCGGGGAATCTCCCCGCCCTCGGTCAGCGGGATCCACAGCAGGCTCTCCAGCCGCGCCCGTAACTCCTGGGTAGTGGCGTCCCGTACATAGGGGGCGAGTTCGGGCCAGTACCGGACCAGCGTCTCGACCTTGATGGCATAGGCCGTACGCCGGTCGATCTTGGTCACGGAGTCACGGGCGACCAGCATCCCGATAACGCCCTGGCTGTTCATGTCCCACACCGGAGAGCCGGAGAAGCCCTGCTCGAGCCCCCAGCCGGTCTGCGGGCTCGCCTCCACCTGGAGCCATTCGCCGCCCGCGTGGCCGATGATCTCCCCGCGTACCGGGACGCCCTGGCGGGGATGCTCACGCGGATAGCCGTACGCCCGGAAGCGGTGGTCCCAGGTGCCGGGGTCGGTGGTACGCAGCGGGGCGGGGGCGGCCTGCGCAGGCGCGGGCGCGCCGAGTTCGAGGACGGCCACATCCCCCGTGTCGGCGCCGCTGGCAGGGTGCCAGCCGCCGGGGACGACAGTGGCGGGCACGGGCTCGTGCTCCGGGGCGTACTGGAACTGGACGAAGACCGGCTCCTCGGGCACGCCGAGCGCTGTTCCGGTCCGTACGACATGGGCGCAGGTCAGAATGTGGCGCGGGGTGACCAGCATGCCCGCGCCGACCGGGTTCTCGTCCCTGGAGCGGCGAACGCTCACCAGCCAGGGCGGGCGCTCCTGAGCCGCTGACACCGGCTCACCCCTGGGTGCCGGAGGCGGGCGTCGTCCAGTGAACCTTCACATTGAAGTGGCCCTCGACCGCCGTTTTGGCAACGATGACGCCCGCCTCGGCATTGAGCTTCACACCGAACTCGACCTCGTACTCGTCCGGGGCCAGCGCCTTGATCGAGTCGATGACGGACCGGATGGCGGGCCGGGCGGCGGCCAGTGCGTCATCCAGGCGCTGCCCGGCTTCGGCGATCCCGGCGGAATCCCGGGAGATCCGTTCCAGGCCGGGTGCGTCGTCGTCCACCTCGACCAGCAGTGAGGCCCCGTCCGGGCCCGCGAATCGCACTACCTCAGCCATGGATGTCCCCCGGAATCATCACTGTCGGAGTTCTCTCGCCAAGCGTAGTGGCGCGAGTGCCGCATGAGCGGAGGTTTGCGGCGATACGATGACGACCCGGCGACCGTCCCCCTGGGAAGGTCGCGTCATACGGGTCCGGTGGGGGACGGGGGCCGTCATGGACGACGCCAGGCGAGAGATATCCGCAGCGTTGACCGCGACCGATGTGAGCGACGAGGAAGCCGCCCTGAAAGTGCTGGGGCTGGCCTTCGGATGGGCCGCGGCCGCGGTACGCCGGGTGGACGGCGGGGCGAGCGGAAGTCGGGCGCTCTGCGCGCTCTATGCCCTGGACGACGCGCTGGAGGAGAGCCGGGCCCTGGCCCAGGCGCTGCCCGGGCTGCTGGCCGCTGCGATGCCCGGAGACCGGGGTCGGGTCGGCACCCAGGAGTTGATACGTCAGCTCACCGAGGCGACCGAGGCAGTCGCGGGCGAGCGAGCGGCGCTGGAGAAGCTGGTGGCGACGGAGGAGGCACTGCGCGGTCGGCTGGCCGAGCACGAGGGCCTGCGCCGACAGGTCGACGAACTGCGCAGGCTGGAGCGGCTGGTCGTCGCGCTGGACGCGCTGCGGGAGCAACAGCAGGTCATCGGGGACCGGCTGGCGGACCTGCGCGGCCGGGACGCCGGGGTGGACGAGGCACTGCGCACGAGCAGCGACGCCCTGATCCGCCTCTCGGACGACCAGTTGGCGGCGCTGGCCCCGCAGACCAGGCAGACCTTGGAACGGGCCGCGGCCGCGCAGAGCGCCCTGGCGGCGGAGGAACGCCGCCACGCCGACGGCACCGCGGAACTGGCCGAGGTTCAGGACCGGTTGGAGCGCATCCGAGCGGAGCAGGGCGCGCAACTGGCGTCGCTGCGGCTGCACGCCAAGGCTGACCGCGATCTCGCGCGGGCGCTCGTCGGTCCGGTCCCCGGTGGCTCCGGTGGCTCCCGTGGCTCCCGTGGAGAGGAGCACGGCATCTCGCTCGCCCAGGTCGAAGCCGCCGCGGACGACATCGAACGCCGCCTCCGCCAGGCCGACGACGCACTCGCCCACGTCCTGGAGGAGCATGACGCCCTCGACACCGGGGGCCGGGTCACGCTCCGGCGGACCGAGGGCTGACGGGACGGCTCACCGCCCGCCCGGCCCAGGGCCCACCGGCGGGTCGGGGATGTCCTCCGGCAGGAACTCCGACGGGGCACCCATGCCGTCCGCCGCGGCCAGCGCGTACCGCGCGCCCATCCGGCCCTCCATGGCCTCCAGCAGCTGGCGCACCGTACGGGCGTTGCCGAAGTCCGACGGGCTCGCGGCTCGCGTGGCTTCCAGCCAGCGGGCCGCCTGGGCGTCCGTTCCCGATCCCAGGGAATAGCCCTCGCCCGCCGCCATCCGGCGCAGGATCTCCAGCAGATCCCCGTTGGAGTAGTGCGGGAACGGCACCCGGACCGTGAACCGTGACCGCAGGCCCGGGTTCGATTCGACGAACGCGTCCATCTCCCGCGGATAGCCCGCCGCGATCACCACCAGACGGCCACGCCACAGCTCCATCTCCGGGGTCAGTGTGTCGATCGCCTCCTTGCCGAAGTCCGACCGCCCCGCGTCGCTGACCAGGCTGTACGCCTCGTCGATGAACAGCACGCCGTCCAGCGCCGACTGCACCGCCTGCTTCACCATCGGCGCCGTCTCGCCGACATGGCGGCCCACCAGCTCCGCCCGCGTCACCTCCACCACATGGCCCCGGTGCAGCAGGCCCAGTTCGCGAAGCATCCTTCCCACCAGCCGCGCCACCGTTGTCTTGCCCGTGCCCGGCGGGCCCGCGAACAGCAGATGCGGGGGCGCGAATCGGCCCTGACCCCTGGCCTGTCGCAGTCGCAGCCGGTTCGCCAGGTCCTCCAGCGCACTGCGCACTGGGCCCAGGCCGACATAGGCGTCGAGTTCCCTCAGCAGCTCACGCGGGTCGGGCGCGGGCTTCTCCAGATGGGCCCGGTAGCGCTCGGGCACATCCTCCGGGGTGACCGGCTCGTCGACACGGTCGCTGACGCGGTCCGCCCATTCGTTGAAGACGCTGTCCGCGAGGGTGCGCATCTCCCGCGCGTTGCCGAACGTCGAGCTCTTGGTGCGGTTCATCCCCTCGACGATCCGCCCCAGTTGCTCCTCGCACTCGTCGTCGGGACACAGACCCAGCTCGGAGAGCCGGCGCAGCAGAATCGCGTGCAGGGTGTCGGGAGCGTAGTCAGGGAATTCGATGACGTTCCCGGCGTCGAATCTGCTCGCCAGGCCAGGGTTCGCCGCCATGAACTCCTTCATCTTGTCGGGGTACCCGGCCACCACCACGACCAGCCGCCCCCGGTCGTCCTCCATCCGCTTCAGCAGCGCCTGGATCGCCTCGTCCCCGAACCCGTCCCGCTGGTCGCTGAGCCCGTACGCCTCGTCGATGAAGAGCACGCCGTCCAGCGCCCGGTCCACCGTCGCATCCGTCAGCGGAGCGGTCTGACCGATGTATCCGGCCACCAGGTCCCGCATCCCCGCCTCGATGAGATGCCCTCGGCTCAGCATGCCCAGATCCCGGTACATCTCCCCGACCAGCCGGGCGACCGTGGTCTTGCCCGTCCCCGGGTTGCCGGTGAACACCAGGTGCGGTGAGGGGGGTTCGGCGCCGTTCGCCCGCCCCTGGGCGCGCAGTGCGCGTTCCGCCGTCACCCGGGCCCGCATCTTCTCGAAGTGCCGCTTGACCGGGAGCAGCCCCGGCATGGAACTCAGCCGCTCCCACGGGCTGCGGCCGTCGGCCACGACGCTCTCGACCCAGCCCCGGCTCCGCAGTTCCGCACCGCTCAGCGCGCTCTCGGGGCCGGCAAGTTCCAGCAGTCGCCTCCGCCAGGTCCGCGCCTTGCGGGGGTGCGCCGACAACGCCCGCACCACCGGGGCCAGTTCCCGCCAGTCCGCGATTCGCAGCCCACGCCGCAACCGCAGTTCATGGATCAGCCGCTCCAGCTCGGCGGCCTCCGGGTAGCCGATCCGGGCGGCCCCGCCCCGGTCCTGGGCGGACCGCTGCTCCTGCACAAAGGTCGTCAGCAGCGGGAAGTCCCCTATCGCCTCGACAAAGCGCTCCACCTCCTCCAGGGACGGCTTGCGGAACACCATCAGCCACAGATTGCTGTCGTCGCTGTGCTGTGCCCAGTCCGCCATGGCTCCGGCCAGCTGCCGCGCGGCCCTGGTGTGCCGCAGGATCTCCTCGGCGTGCGAGAAGACGACAGCGGTACGGTGCTGCCGCTGCCGCAGATACCCGGTGAGCGTCATCACCCCGAACGGGTCCGAGATTCCCGCGTCCGGCCGCGGGGGCGCCGATCCACCCACGCCTGCGGGCCGCTGCGGCGCGGCGGCTCCGCCTCCTGCGGCTCCGGCACCCGGCGCCAGCAGGTTGCCGAGCGGGCCACGCAGCGTGGGATTGCGCATGACGCCCCGCGGCGGTGCCGGCCTTTCCGGGCCGCCGCGCCGCGACAGATCACGCGAGTCGGTGTCGCGGAAGTAGACAGGGTTTGCCGTGGAGCTGAAGACGATCCGCTCGTACCCCTCGGCGCGCAGCAGCCGCCACAGCGTCTGTTCCAGATGACAGACCTGGTAGCCGGTGTCGACGAAGATGTCGTCCACCCCCGGGCCGTAGAGGACGGTGAACGGTTCGCCGCTGCGCAGTGACACACCGGCGAACCGCTCGACGCCCGGCCCGGGGGCGGGCGACGGCACGGCTTGGGTCATGGCCCAGCCGTCCCCGGCCGCTGCTGCCCCCGCTGCTCGCGGTGACGGTCGATGCGCAGCAGCTCAGGATCCGGCACGCCCCGCTCACTGACCGGCTCGGACACTTGATGCCCCTCCGCCTTGAGCGCCTCCTGGATCGCGTCGGCCCGATCCCGCAGCTCGGCCTCGGCCGTCGTGTCATGGTCGTAGGAGAGCACCCGTACCACGCACTCTCCCGTGTCCTCGGCACCCTGCGAGACATCCAGCACGATCTCATTGCCGTTCATGTGGCGGAGCTTGGCGTAGTACCCGCCCCGGGGGTCGGCCCGGTCGTACTCCCCGTCGACGAGGTCGTAGTACGCGTACTCGCTCAGCGTGTGCGCCACCGCGTCGGCCAGGTTCACCCGCAGCTGCGAGGCCAGCTGACGCATGCCCGCCCGCTCCACGGTGTCCCCCAGCGAGCGCTCCAGCCTGGGCGCCTCCTGCCCCTCCAGACGGCGCAGCTCGTCCGAGTCCGTCGCGTCGTTGCGCGCACTGCGCAGCGCCTCGGTTGTCTCCCGGCGCAGTTCGTCCAGTTCGCCCTCCGACCAGTACCCGACGTCGAGGGTGATACCGGCCAGCGGGGCGCCGTCGGATCCGAGCACGGGCCGGTCCGCGTTCCCCTCGATCAGCTTGTCCATCCGTACCAGCGCCTCGACCGCCGTGGTCTGCGCCGAGCACCGGTCCAGCTCCTTCTGCTCCGTCTCCACCCGCAGTTCGCTCAGTCCGTGGTACGTGTCCTGCACCAGCGCGAGCGCCGCGTCGAACCTGCCGTCGGCCATGTTCCGCTCGGCGGTGGACAGCCGGGCCGTCAGCTTCGCCAGCTCCCCAGGGGCGTAACGCTCGTGCGGCAGCGTCCGCTCGACCAGCCCGGCCATTTCATGGGCGTCGGACAGCCAGGACCGTACGGTCGTCTCGGCCTGCGCCCGGTCCTGCTTCAGCAGGTCCACCTCCTGGGACAGCCGGGCCATCTCCGCCCGGCGCTCGGCCCGTTCAGCCGCGATCGCCCGCCGGGTGGACTCCTGCTGCTCGGCCAGCTGCCGGCGGGTCTCCTCGCGGAGCTGCCCCGCGGTCGCGTCCAGCGCCTGGTGCAGCTCCTGGGCCTGCTGCCGGAGCCTTCGTGTGGTGTCCTCCTCCAACTGCCGGGTCTGCGCGCTGAGATTGCGTACGACCCCTTCGTGCTGCCGTTGACGCTCCTCGACCGCGCGGAAGGTCCGGTCGATGTCCGCCCGCGTCTGCGCGCGTACTTCGTTCATCAGCTGCGGGAGATTGCGCTGTACCTCCTTCAGCTGCTGCGCCTTGCGCTGCAGGCGATACCACTCCGACTCGTCGACCTGGATGCGCTTCTTACCGCTCATGGTGCTGCTCCCTTCCGGGGGAGGTGGTGCCGCGGACGGTGTCGACCGCAGTGTCGAAGGCGGCCAGCAGCCCCGTCGGTGGAACACCGATGAGCAGGGCCTCCGGGCCGCTGAGGGCGATTTCGGCGGTGCGGGGACGGCCGTCGAAGTCGTATCCGCACCGCGCCAGCCTCCGGGTGAGATGGTGGACGCGCTGGTTGGAGCTGCCCCGCAGCCCGCGGCCGTCGTCCAGGGCGGCCACATACCGGCCGTCGATCAACACATCGACGGCGGCGAGCAGATCGGGCACTCCCGGGGAAGGAGGCCGGGAGCGCAGCTGCTCAAGTCGGTAGCCGGTGAAGCAGATCAGGGAGATCTCCCGCACCTGCCGGGCCAGCCGCGCCACCTCGGCCAGCCCGGCGGCCTGGAGCATCGGCTCGCCGCCGGAGAAGGTCAGCCCGTCCACCCGGGGGTCGCTCAGAAGTTCCGCCGCCAGCTCCCGGGCTTCGGCCCGCCGGGCGGCCCGGTCCGGAATCCAGTCGGGGGACATACAGCCCGGGCAGCGGAAGGGGCACCCCTGGACCCAGAGCACCGACCGCACACCCGGCCCAAGGGCCTCGGTGCCGATCCGTGTCGCCGCCACATTGAGGGAGCGGGCGCTCATCGGGGATGTCCGCTGCCGACACTGTCCCGCCCCCGCTGCTCCGGCACATAGGTGAACGAGACACCGTTGACGACCACATGGCTGCCGGGGCGGCAGGTCGCGTCCGACTCCCGGGCGCTGGAACCGTCCGGGGTGTAGCGGATCAGCAGATGGACCTGTGACTCGCCGTCGGCGACCCGCCGTCGGCCGTGGACCTGTCCCCGCCCGCCGACCGAGTGCGGCTGCAGCCTCATCCGCCGGCCACGCAGCTCAATCCGGTCGGGGATCCGGTCCTCGAACGCCGGCACCAGCAGCAGTTCACCCCGCAGCCGCGGCCGGTGAGTGCGCCGCCACAGCAGCCAGCCGATCAGCGCGATGAGCAGGACAGCGCCGATGACGGCGGGCAGCAGGACCGGCGAACCCACCGTGTCCCGCAGCGGCACCGCCGGCTCGGGGACCCGGACCCGCTCCGCCACCTTCAACCGTACGGTCGGGGCGAGAGCCTGTTCCCACGGCGACGCCACCCGTCCCGACACGAGGAGTGTGCCTTCGGCGTTCTCCGTACGCCGGTACGGGAACATGCCGTCCGGCAGCCCGCCGCGCAGCCGGACATCGAAGGAGCGTGACTCGCCCGGCTTCAGGGTCAGTTGCGACGGCAGCCCGCTCAGCGCCACGGCCGGATCGCCGACCGAGGCCTTCAGGCCCGAGACCGTCAGCGGCAGGCGGCTGGTCGTGGAGCGCAGGGTGAGGCGCGCGGTGGCGGAGCCGTCCGTGAGGTCGAGCCGGTCGCCGTCCTGCCATGCCGCCGTCACCCCCTTGCCCTGGTCCTTCGCCAGCAGCAGCTGCGCCTTGCGGGCACGGGTGCGGTCCCCGGCGCGCTGCAGATACGCACCGAGCCCCTTGACGCTGTCGGGCCGCAGCACCGTGGTGTTCGGCACCACGTCGTCGAGCAGATCCGCGCCCGACGCGCCGGTGCCCAACGGCAGGGCGTATCCGGCCAGTTCCGTTCGTTTGCCGATGTCCGTCGCCCGCTTCCTCAGCGCGGTCCATGCCTCTCCGGTGCTCTCGGGGTAGCGGGTTCCCGAGCCCGGCTGGTGGCTCCCGTCGGTGACGAGCACGATGGAGGCGATCTCGGAGGCGTCTGACCGCTCGAGTTCCGTCAGCGCGGTCTCGAGCGCCGCGCCGATGTCGGTGGCTCCCTCGGGGGTGGGCCCGGGGGGCACCTTGGACATGATCTCGTCGGTGTCGTCGGCCGGACCGATGTAGCGGGGGTCCGGCCGGGTGTCGAAGGCGACCAGGGCCACATGGTCCTTGGGCGACAGGCTCTCCAGGAACGGCCGCAGGGTCGAGCGGACCGTCTCGTACCGGCCGTCCTTCCGCATCGACCACGAGGTGTCGACGAGGATGGCGTAGTCGGCGGGCTGATCGTCCAGGCCCAACGCCGTGTAGACCTCCGCGCGCGACGGGCCGTCGGCCGCGGGCGCCGCGTGCGCGGTGACGGGCCCGGCGCTCAGTACGGCGGCGGTGAGCACGGCCGCGCACATCCGGAAGGCAGATACGGACCGGAGCGCCCGTGCTGAGATGGGGTGCTTCACGAACGCGCTCCCTTGAGATCGGTCGGCAGGGTGCCGAGCGGGAATTCGGCGGGCGTCCCGGAGCCCACCGGATGCAGTACGAGGCGGGCGGTGCCGTCGGCGTCGATGCGTACGCCCACGTGGAACCGGTCGCCGGGGGAACCGCCGGGGACGGTCAGGATGCTCACGGGCGCGGTCGCCCGCCCGTCGGTGTCGCGCACCCGCACCCGCACCGGCCGGGGGGCGCCCACGCCGGGCCGCACCCTGACGCGGTGTCCGGCGTGCTCGGCGAAGACGGTGGGACCGCCTGGTTCCAAGGCCCCGGCGGGGGTGATGACCAGTTCCTCGGAATGCGGCTCACCGCCCACGGTGCGATGGGTCGCGACGCAGACGGCGTGCGGATAGCGGTCGCCGGGGTCGATCCTCCCGGCGGCGACCAGTGCGGCGCCGAAGACCGCCGCGAGGGCGGGGTCCGTACCGGTGGGCAGCGCGACGACGGCACCCTGGCGGGCGGCGAGATGGCGTTCAAGCGGACGGAGCCGGGCCATCCCTCCGGCCGCGATCACCGGTGGGACGGACGTACCGCCCACGGCATCGTCCAGTGCGCGATCCGCTCCGGCCGTCAGTCGCCCGAGGGCGCGGCGCACCACACCCGCCGTGATCTCCCGTCCGGACACCTGATGGACGGGATCGTCGTAGCGCTCGGGATCGCGTTCCGCACGGCCGACCGCGAGTTCGAGGCGAAGCCCGGCGCCGTCCTCGGCCCGGACGGCGGCGAGCGCCCGGTGCGCCTGCTCGTCGTCCGGTAACCCGGCCCCCGCCAGCAGGGCCGCGTCGAAACCCGCACCGTAGCCGTCGGTGGGCGCATACCGTCCGCCGGCGACAACGGCCACGGAAGCGCCAGTCAGCGCGCAGACCGACACCTCCGCCGCCGTCGCGCCGAGATCGCACACCGTGTACCGGCCCGCTGTCACCGTCCCCGTGTGCCGCAGCAGCGCAAGTACCGCGTGCGGTGTGGACAGCGCCCGGATTTCCGGGGCCCGGTCCGCGTCGTGCGCCGCGGTCAGCGTGTCCACCGCCCGGCGCGCGTAATCCGCCCGGCCCTCCTGCGGCACGACCAGCACCACGCGGTCCGGCGCGCCGAAGTGCGCACAGTACGCGGTGTATGCCGTACGCAGCGACGCACTCCGATGAGATCCCGCACCGGTCTGCAGGGGCAGACCCTCTCCGGGGACCGAGCCGGGCAGTGCGGCCAGCTGCGGGGCTCCGTCGTGGCCGATCCGGGCGATCCGGGCGTAGCGGGTCCCGATGTCCATGGCGATGGCCATCACGACTCCCTCTTGGCGCGCCACGGGAGTCCGGGGAGTCCGCCCCACTTCTTCTTCTCCGCGGGCCGCTGGTCCCCCGGCTGAGGCTGCTCCTGCGTCGGCGGGTCATGCCCGGGCGGCGGACCGCCGGGCGCCGTCCAGAGGATGTCCGTCGACGGATCCCCGCCGTACTCCTGCCAGGGGTTGTACGTCGAGGGGGTGTCGTACTCCGGCTGGGAACTGGACGTGGGACCAAGCTGTTGTGGCGGGGAGTACGGCGGGGCGTCAGGAGCACTGCGCCCGTGCTGCGACGCGTCGTTGCCGTAGTAACCGGAACCGGAGCTGCCGTGGCCGCTGGAACCGGAGCTGCCGTACGAGCCAGAACCTGAACCCCCGTGTGAACCCAGCGGCGGGGAGGAGCTCCACGGCTGCCGCACCGTGACCTGTGGCAGGCCGCTCAGTTCCGCGCGGTAGCCGCGTAGGCAGTCCTCCTCACTCTCGAGGAAGCGCATCAGCGTTTCACGCAGCGCACCGGCCCGCTCATCGAGCCGGATCGCCGCGTGCAGCTTCCTCCCCAGTCCCCGTAGCCGCTCGTCCAGTGCGCGGGCCAACTCATAGGCGACCGCGGGTTGCTGCTCGCCCAGCCATGCGATGATCTCGCCCGCCATCTGCCGTGAGAAGGACAGGGACGGGCATGCGTTGGCGACGACCTGGGCCACCCGCTCGGTCGAGCCACCGTCGCGGATGATGTTCCGCAGCCCCACGACGGAATGCAGCCAGCCCAGATTCCCTCGATGGCTCAGAGCGTTCACCAGATCATCGGGCAGCCTGAGTTGGAGCCAGCGGGAGTAGTCGACGGAGAGCCGCTGGGCGAGTCCGTCGCGTACCGGTGACTCAAGACTGGGTCGTTGCTGCATCAACTGGGTGAGCACGGCCCAGCAGTTGTCGTCCGGGGCGTCCCCGAGCAGCGCCTCCGCCATGATCGGCCCCAGGTCGAAGTCGACGCGCCGGACGAGCGCGGACGCATAGTCGCCCAGTTGCTCCGGATCGGTGAACTTGCTCAGCCGCGGCATCGACAGCCCAAGGCCCGAGCCGCTGAAGTACCCGGCCACCGCACGCAGCAGATCCGCGTCCGCGGCCACGCTCGGCGCGAGGCTCGGCTGTCCGGGCGGGGCGACGCGGTCCAGCAGGTCCAGCAGCTCCCGCCACCCCTGTCCTCGGGCAACCTCGCGAAGACTCGGCCAGAGCAGGCTGATCAGGGCGGGCCGGCGGCTCGGGCCGGCGGCCTCCAGGGCGGTCCGCCAGGCGTTGGAATGCAGTTCGGTGAACTCGGCGGCATCGGACTCGGCGACGTCGTCCGGTGCGAGGTCATCGCTCAGCACCGCCGCGAATCGCAGCCATCCCGGCACGGTGCCGACACCCTGACGCAGCGCCGTCGGCACCAGTCGGAAGAGCGCCGACAGATCGGGGTTCTTCCGCCCCAGCAGCAGGCCCAACCAGGCCAGCCCCACCTCGCGTGAGCCGATCAGTATCCGGTGGGCCTCCGTGGTCGGGCCGAAGTTCCGCTCAGCCATCTGGATGAGTTCGGCAACCCATTGGGGATCCTGGTTGGGCGCCCCCACGAGGTTCACAAACAGCTCGTCGAACGCGCCTGGCTGCTGCGCACCGACTTCGCGCAACAGTTCCAGATACTGCCTGGCATGGACGAAAGTGGTCTGGGACGCGGGTACGGCGAGGATGTCCTCGGCCAGCAGCCGGGGCGTCAGCGGGCTCCAGTACCTGAGCAGGATCTCGGTCGCCTGCTGCCGCGCGGGGGACGTGGTGGAGGCCGTCCGTGCCAGGAAGACCACCAGCACGGCCAGCCGGTGCTCACCCAGCGCGGTCGACGAGTGCATTTCCAGCACCCGCCGCACATTGCGGAGTTGGCCCCGGCCCTGCCGGATCTCCTCGATCTCGGAGTCCAGCAGATCCATTTCCTTCAGCACCCGGACCGCCTCGTCGCGCTCCCGGAAAGGGATCGCCGTGGTCGCGCCCAGCAGATGGGCGACCAGCTCGACGGTGGTCTTCGGCTTCTCCCGGAGTCTGAGCAGCTCGACGAGATAGGAGCAGGCCGTGGGGCTCTGCGGCTGCGGCGGGATGCCCCCGTCCAGGCAGACCTCCTGCTGCCGCCCTCGTGCCGCGGGGGTGAAGACCAGCATCAGCTCGTGGTCGGATTGCCCCGTCCAGGTCGCGGCGTTCAGCCAGACCCGGCATCCGTACGGCAACAGCGAGCAGACGGCATCGAGAATCCTCACGCGCTCGTCGGTGTCGGGAAGGCCCGCTCCCTGCGGGGGGACGATCGCCACCTGCTGTCCGTCCAGGAGGAGTGCGGCGACGCCTGCCGCCCACTCGAAGCCCAGCCTGTCCACCGTATCGGCGGGCTCCGCGGCGGCGGTCCGGGGTACGTCGATCGCCACCGCGGCCCCGGTCGCCGGGTGGGACTGCGCGGTCAGGGTGGGCCACTGCACGGCGGCGACGGCCCGGTTCAGTGCGGTCCAGGTCAGACCGGCGGCACTGGCCGAGGACCATTCGAGCAGAATCAACCGCCAGGCGTAGCTGGGGGCGCCGGTGCCGTCCCGGCTGCCGTCCCAGACCGTCTCGACCACCGCGCAGGCCGCGGTCTCGCCCTCCACACCGCTGAGGAACACCCGCCAGGGAAGCGCTCCCCTGCCGTCCCGGTCGTCGGGAGCGCCGACGGCGGCGGCGCCCCACAGAAAGTTGCCGGCTCGTCTCTCCGGCGGGCTGCTGCCCAGGACTTCGTACCCCATCGTCTGTCCCGGGTATTTCCCCAGCACGGCCCACTGCGCGGTGAGCGGTTCACCGCCGGAGCGGCCCTGAGCCGGGAGCGGTACGGAGCCGTCGCCCGGAGCCGGGAGCGGCGCGCCGCCGACGCGCGCGGCGGAGCCGTCCGCCTGAGCCGTGAACCGCTCGTCGCCGGAGCCGTCGTTCACCGCCGCTTCCCTCCCTTGCGCTTACCGGTGCGGATCCTGCGCTCCAGGTCGATCAGGGGCTCAAGGACGTTGATGGGCTCCGGCGACGTGCAGATCCGGCGCTGCCCTTCGACGATCTCCACGTTTGCGTAGTTGCGGTAGTCGAAGACGTGCTGGGGGTTGAGCCGGAAGCCGATCGCCGAGCTTGCGTAGTAGGAGATGTTCTCCGGGTGGAAGAAGCTGGCCAGTGCGTCTCTCACCAGCCTGGCCGTGGCCCCCCGGAAGTCGTTGCACATCCACCCGAAGAAGTCCGCGCCCAGGCGCTCGGGTACCCGGGGGAGCTGGGATCCCACGGAGTCCTGGGTGACCCAGCCCGCTTCCACTGCGGGCCGGAAGACCTCGGGGTGGTCGAACTTGGCGACACAGACGGAGACATGGTGCGGCAGCCGGTTGCGGATGTGCCCGCCCGAGTCCCGGACGCGGGTGTTCAGCTCGGTGAGCGCGGCGTGGAAGAAGTTCAGGCTCTGCGTCGCCTCCACGGCATCGCCCAGCGGGTCGAAGATATAGATCAACCCCTTGGCCCGCGCGAGCTGGTCGATGATCGCCGCGTGCTGCGGATGATCCCGCCGGAACACCTCGCCCGACGGGTCATGGATCTCCAGGACGAAGTCGACCTCACGGCCACGCGTCCGGAACGCGCCGGACGCCGGCTCCTCACCCTGGAAGGACCAGCTCATGCCCTTCATGCCCGTGGTGGCGTCCGGGAAGACGCGGTCACGCGTCAGCCGCGCCACATTGTCGACGAGGAAGTCGTTGGCGTCCTTGGTCATGCCGCTGACCACCCAGTTGCCCCGGCCGTGTCGCTGGTACTGCATGGCCGCGATCGGCAGTGCGGCGAGATAGGTGGTCTTGCCGGAGCGCGGCGCTCCCCACAGGCCTATGCGGACCGGATCCGGAGCGCCGTCGGAACTTCCCTGCGGTCGCATCGGAATCCGCAGCGGTTCAAGATTTCCGTCCGGCACGGGATTGGCATGCTGCGGGGACTCGTAGGTGGGCGCGGGCGGCACGGGCGGCGCGGGCGCAGACGGCGGCCCGGCCCAGTGCGGTGCGGCCGGCGGCGGAGTCTCGGCCGGAGGGGGGATGACGGACTCGACGGGTCCGGGCCCGGAGGGCTCGGCAGCCGGGGAAGGCAGCGCGGGCCGGGCGCCGTTGGGACCCTGCTCATCGGGGTTGTAGTACTTGTTCGCGGACATGATGTCTCTCCTCGTACCGGAGCTGCGGATCACAGCAGGGGGGCGGCGAAGGCCAGTCGGCAGGGCGGTCCGTCCGTCTGCCACGGCGGGGTGAGGGCCCTTGCCACATCGGCCGGCGCATCGGCGCCCGGACGGAAGAAGCCGTCTGCGGAGAGCGCCGCCCACGCCCCTGCGGCGTACTCCTGGGCGGGCAATCCGGCACGGTCGGTCGTACGCGGTCCGGTGACCGGGTCCGCCCGGGTCATGACGCGGAGGCCTGCCCCGCGCAGCCGGTCCAGTTCCGCCCGCCAGTCGGCGCCGAGCGGACAGGTCGGCACCAGCCCGTACTGCTGGGTGGGCACTCCCGGCGGGCGGCGCCCGACGACCAGCACAATCCTCCGTACCGCGCTGTCGCGGCCGGACTCCGCCGCACGGAGCGGTGCCACTTCCTTGAGCGCGTCCTCCAGCGAAGACGCGGTGTCCTGTTCGCGCCGCGCGGGCCGCCAGGACGAAAGGGCGGCCAGCGCGGCCTCGGCGGGGCCCGCCGGAACCCGAAGAAGCAGCGTGGGCCGGCGGGTGTAGCGGTTCTCGTGGATCACGTGGTCGTAGTGGCCGACGACTGCGATCCGCGGGCCCTGTCCCGCTCCCCCGTGTCCGGCGAGCGACGTGATGAGTTCTCGTACGAACATGAGTCGTTCGGCGGTCTCCGCCTCGTCCGCGCCGGACAGTTCGACGGTGAGATGGAGTTCCAGACGCGGCGGACGCAAAATCCGCCGCGGCAGGTCTCTGATCAGACCGGCCAGGTCCACCGCGGGCCGCTCGCCCGGCGAACCGCCCTCAGTTGTGACCATCTCGACCTCGCCGGGCCCATGCAGAACGAACGTCAGCGGGGTCGGCTGCAGCGCCCTGAGGTGTGTCCACATCAGGCCCAGGGGCTCAGCGCCTCCGCCGCCCGCCGCCGGGATACCGCAGAGCACCGGCAGGGCGGCTGAGGGAGTGTCGGCGACCCCGCCGTGCACGGTGACGGTGGCGGTCGCGGTCTCGCCCCGGGCCAGCCGCAGACCGGCGGGGAACAGCACCCGGCTGTCGGCGTGCACTGCGCCGGTCCGCCGGTCGACCCGGGCCAGGAGAAGAGTGTGATCGAAGCGGAGGGGCGCGGTGCGAAGTACCTCCTGTACGGCGGCCGTTGTCTCCGTCGTCGCCGGGAGCGCGGCCCCCGGCCCGATCTCGGCCCGTACGGCGAACATCTCGCGCAGAGCGGCCGCGGCCCGGTCCAGCAGCACCCAGCCGGTACGGCGGGTGACCAGAACCATCGAACCGGTGCAGGAGGGCGGGATGTAAGCCTTCAGCCAGCGCAGGACGGCCGCGTCGAATTCCGTACGGCTGATCGGCTGCAGGGTGCCGATGCCGCCGGCGAGCTGGAATTTTCGAATTTCCGTGCGATGGTCGAGCATGGGTGCGACAAGGTGCCACTCCGCACTTCCGGCATCGGCCTGCCGGGGTATTCCACGGTCGTCCAGACAAGCCTTGATCACCTTCACGTAATCCGGCGTGAATTCGACGAAGAGCAACTCTCCCAAGTGCCCGGCGATCAGGCTCTCCAGGGTCTGCTGCCACTCCGCCGACTCCAGCTCCGCAATACTCCCGAGTAACTCACCGGATTCCCGGAATGCCTTCTCGCCGGGCCGCGCGGGCCCACCCCGGATCACCGTCGACGGCAGCTCGCCGGCGCCCGGATCGGCCGAGGCCAACACGGCGGCCCGCAGGTCCCAGGCATGCCCGGCCGCCTCAGCGGCCTCTCGCGCCTCTTGAATATCGCCGTCGCTCAGCTCCCCCAGAACCGGATCGCCATGCATCTGCCATTGGCAGACGGCACACAGGTCCCCATTCTGTTCAGGTGTTCGACACACTGGGCACGCCGAATGAATGCGGGAACCCCCCACCCCAAGACTCCTACCCCCGAGTGCGGACAGCTGACAGCAGCAGTCCGCATGCCCTTGCCTTGATTTCTCGTTACGGCGCGGCCGGTGCACGACAATCGCGCGAACCCGAGGGCATCATGGTGGCACAACGAAGAATGAATGCGAGGCTTTCGGACATAAAAATACGTCCGATCATCATTTCGGATTCCGGCGCATTGCCTCCTCCGCTGGTCAACGGCGTCTCGGCGGCGGCCCGCTCGCTTCCGGTCAGGCACCCGCGGCGGTCACGATCTGAAGATCTCCAAGAGAGCAATCGCCCTTCGCCCCTTGGGAGAGCGAACTCGCCTGACCGCCGACAGGTCAGTATGATCACCGCTCCGACACACGGACGCGTGTGCGGAACGTCGATGACCATCAGTCACGGACTCGCCTGCTGATGGCCGGTCCTTGACGGGTGCGGTGTCGCTGCGCCGGGGGGCGCGGCTGGGGGAGGGACGAGGGCGATGGACGTCGGGGACGGCGGGCAGGCGTACACGGGGGTACCGATCCGTGCGGTGGGACAGGGACGCTATGTCCTCGAGGCTCCGCTCGGCGAGGGCGGCATGGCATCCGTGCACCGCGCCCATGACTCGGTGCTGGGCCGCACCGTCGCGGTGAAGACCCTGCACTCCGAACTGGCCCGTGATCCGTCCTTCCGCGAGCGGTTCCGCCGCGAGGCCCAGGCGGTCGCCGGGCTCAGTCACGCCAATATCGTGGCGGTCCACGACAGTGGCGAGGACGCGGGCGAAGCGGGCGTCGTGCAGTACATCGTCATGGAGTACGTTTCGGGCCGCTCGCTGCGCGAGCTGATCCGGGACAGTGCCACCGCGGACGATGCGGTCCCGCTGAGCACGGCACTGGCGATGACCGCTGCCGTCCTGGACGCGCTGGCCTGCAGCCACGAACGCGGGCTGATTCACCGGGACATCAAGCCCGCCAACGTGATGGTGACCGACGACGGCACCGTCAAGGTGATGGACTTCGGCATTGCCCGCGCGTTGCAGTCCGACGCCACCTCGATGACCCGGACGGGCACCGTGCTGGGCACACCGCAGTACCTCTCCCCCGAGCAGGCGCTGGGCAAGCCCGCCGACGCACGGTCGGACCTCTACTCGGTCGGCTGCATGCTCTACGAACTGGCCACCGGCACGCTGCCGTTCGACGGCGAGTCGACGATGAGCGTGCTCTACCAGCATGTGCAGCAGCCCGCGCCGGTCCCGTCCTCGATCAACGGGTCGCTGCCCCCGGCCGTGGACGCGGTCGTCGCCCGCGCCCTGAGCAAGGACCCCGAGCAGCGGTACCCGAGCGCCCGGGCCATGGCGAACGACATACGCAAGATCGCCGGCGGCGAGGCACCCACTCTCGCCACCGGTGAGACACCCACGCGGCAGATGCCCCCGCATGTGCCTCCCACCCTCACGGCCGACACCGTCTCCGTGACGTTCGGCCGGCACGGCCCGGCCGTTGTCCGCCCGTCACCGCGGACCAACGGCCTTCGGCCGTCCCACATCTGGGCGATCGTAGGCGTGGTAGTGGCCATGGCGCTCGCAGCCGTGTACGGCGTGCAGTACCTGATTTCGAGTACCTCATACACCCCCGATCCCCGGGCCACCGGAGCGTTCATTCTCTGCGAACCCATCACCTCCTGGGACAACGAGTTCACACCCCCCAGCTTCACCGGTATGTCACCGGCGGAGGCGAAGACGTGCGCCGAGATCGCCGGACTGAAGCTTGAGCAGAAAACCACCACGGGCAAGAAGTACGACAAGGACACCGTGGTGAAGCAGGATCCGAGCACCGGGTCGGTCGAGTCCGGCAGCACCGTCACCGTCTGGGTATCGACGGGCGGTGATCCCCGGGCCAAGGGCGACCTCGCCGACTGCGAGGTGGAGGAGTCCCATGGCAAGGTCTCCAACCCGACGTTCACAGGCAGGAGCGCGGCCAAGGCACGCGTCTGCGCGGACATCGCCCATCTGAAGCTGAAGGAAGCCGGGACCATCCAGGACAAGCGCACGCCTGCCGGACAGGTCGCGAAGCAGGAACCCGGATGGGAACAGATACCGACGGGCAGCACGGTCAAGATCTGGATCTCGAGCGGCGGAGATCCCCGCGCCACGGGAAAGCTGGCCAACTGCGATACGTACGCAACCAGCGACGAGCCCTACCCGCCGTCCCTCGAGCACATGACCATCGCCGACGCACGCGCCTGCGCGAAGATCGCGCATGTGAAGCTGGAAGAACACAGCGTCCCGGACGACCTGTGGCCGGCGGGAGAAGTCGTCGAGCAGGAACCGCAGGGCGGTACACGCATCGATCCGGGCAGCACCGTCAAGATCTGGATCTCATCGGGCAAGTCCTGAACCGCCTCGTCAGCCGAGGAAGCTCAGCGGCACCTGACCGGCCGGGTTGTCGCGATTGGTGTCCGCCGGACTCCGTCAGGGCAACCCTGCTGTCAGGGGCGGAGGACCGCCAGATCCGCACCGGGCAGGTGGATCCAGCCCTCCTGCCGGGCGGCCGCGCGCTCGTCCGGAGAACGCGGCCACAGAGTGTCCCCTATCAGGACGGCGCGAGCGACCAGGGCGCAGACCAACGCGTCGAGATGGTCGTGGCTGTCGAAACACTGCCCGCGCACCGGCTCGGGGAGCGCCCCCAAGCCCGCCTCGACCGAGCGGACGATCTGCTCCCGGACGGCACGCGCTCCGGGCGTGGCGCTCTTGTAGCTACCAGGAAGGCGGATGCCCCACCGCCGCAGGGCGGCAGCGGGGTAGACCTCGGCAACCGGTCCCGACCCGTCCCGGGGCACGGGGACACCGGTCGCCGCGAGTCCCTCCAGCAGATAAGCCGCTCGCAGCGCCACGACGCCCAGAAGATCGGTGGACACCGACAGCGGAGGCCGCATCGAGGTCGCCTTCCATGTGAGGTCGTCGGTGACCCTGAATCGCAGCGCATCCAGACCGGGCCTGCCGTCCGCACGTTCCTCGAACCTGACGGCAGGCGGCAGCCGCTCGCCCCGGTGGTGGGCCAGGACCGTTGCCACAAAGCTCGACGGCCAGCCAAGAGGGCAGTCGAGGCCTGTCTTGTCGGCAGCCCGGACAACCGCCAGCAGACCCTCATCCCCCTCGGGCACGACGAACTCCACCGCGAAGCCGTCTCCGCCACCCCAGAGCACCCGGCACACAGCCGTACGCCGTGCGCTCGCAGCTAGGTCGACCCCGACCGTGACCGACTGTCGCTTCATCATGCCGCGATCCTCCCGCAGCACGCCCGTGGGCCACCGCACCCCCGCGCCACGAACAGGTGTCATGCCCCCTCGGGCTCACCGATCGATGCCGATGTGCTCGCGGCGCTCGAACAGCACCGCCGAGCCCTGGGCGGACATCACTACTCCTCATCGATGGCTCGCCTGATCACGCCCTCACCAATCACGGCCACCTTCCACAGGCCCAGCACGTGCCAGAACTTCAGTGCCGCCGGGTCCCGGCCTGTTTCCCCCCAGTGTCGACAACTCCCAGTCGAGAACCGCGGTCACCTCCCCGCTGCCGTAGGAGGTGATGACGTTGCGCAGATGGAAGTCGCCGTGCACGAGCGTCACTTCGCGCCGCTGCGTGACGCCCGAGCGCCGCCGGGCGATCGGAGGCAACCACCGACGCCGACCGCTGTGCCCTTGACCTGTGCCTTCGAGTCCTGCCATCTCAGCTCACCGCTGTCGTGGCCGCGTCGCGGTACTGCCGCAGTTCCTGTCTGGCGATGGCCCTCTTGTGGACCTCGTCGGGACCGTCCGCCAGCCGCAACGTCCGCAGACCCGCATACATCATCGCCAACGGGAAGTCGTCGGTCACTCCTGCTCCCCCGTGCACCTGGATCGCGCGGTCGACGATCTTCAAAGCGATGTTCGGGGCGGCCACCTTGATGGCCGCGATCTCGGTGCGCGCTTCCTTGTTCCCGACCGTGTCCATCAGATACGCGGCCTTGAGCGTGAGCAGGCGGATCATCTCGATGTCGATACGTGCTTCCGCTATCCAGTCCTGGACATTGGATCGTTCGGCAATTGGACTACCGAATGTCACCCGTGACTGAGCGCGCCGGCACATCAGCTCCAGCGCCCGCTCGGCCGCACCGATCGCCCGCATGCAGTGGTGGATTCGACCGGGCCCGAGCCGGGCCTGGCTGATCGCGAAACCCTCACCCTCGCCCTTGAGCACGTCCTTGGCCGGCACCCGTACGTCGGTGAAGTCGATTTCGGCGTGTCCCTCACGGTCCTGGTAGCCGAACACCGGCAGTCCGCGGATCAGCGTGATCCCGGGGGCGTCGATCGGCACGACCATCATCGACTGCTGACGGTGCGGGGCAGCGGTGGGATCCGTCTTCCCCATGACGATCAGCACCTTGCAGTTGCGGTGCAGGGCATTGGACGCGAACCACTTACGGCCGTTGAGCACGTACTCGTCACCGTCGCGCTCCATCCGCAGCTCGATGTTGGTGGCGTCCGAACTGGCGACACGCGGCTCGGTCATCGCGAAGGCCGAGGCCATCGTCCCGTCGAGCAGGGGCCCCAGATACTTCTCCTTGTGCTCGTCGCTGCCGAACAGCGTGAGCACCTCCATGTTCCCGGTGTCGGGAGCGTTGCAGTTGCACGCCTCGGAGGCGATATGACTGCGCCCCATGATCTCCGCCAGCGGCGCGTACTCGAGATTCGTCAGCCCCGGGCCCCACTCGGCGTGCGGGTGGAAGAGGTTCCACAGTCCGCGCCCCCGCGCCTCCGCCTTGAGTTCCTCGAGGATCGGCGGATGGAAGTGCGGGTCACCAGACGCGCACATCTGCTCGTGGTACACCGCCTCAGCGGGGTAGATGTGCGAATCCATGAATTCGAGCAGATCCGCCTGGTACTTCTTGGCGCGGTCCGACGTCTCAAACAGGGACATCTGAACTCCTGACAGGTAGGGAGGGAAAATTGGGTGAGCACTTGTCGAGGTGACTGGCCACGTCTTCGACGAGATCGGCCCCGCGGAAGGCCTGGAGCATGACGCCTTCCGCGCGGGTCACGGAATCGGCGCAGGTGCCGTCCGCGTCGTGCTGACGAAGTAGCCCTCGCCGCGCTCGAGCCACCGCGGCACCAGCAGCGTTGCCGCACGGATGTGGGCTCGCAGGTTCACATCGATCGAGAGGTCCCAGTCCTGCTCGCTCGCATCCAGGCCGGGTGCCCCGGCGATGCCCGCGTTCGCGAAGTAGAGGTCGACCCGACCGAACGCGCTCTCCGCCAGAGCGATCAACTGCTCGATCTGGGCGGTGTCCGACACGTCCGCGCCCGCGCTCACGGTGCTTCCCGGATGGTCGGCGTTGACTGACTCCGATACCGCCCGCGCGGTGTCCGGATCGAGGTCGGCGACGACGACCCGGGCACCCTCGCGAGCGAGCCGTGCGACCAGCGCGCCACCGATGCCGCCACCGCCGCCGGTGACGATGGCGACTCTTTGTGCAACGTTCACAGCGAACCCTCTCCATGGCGGGGCGTGCGGTGCCGGGCACGGTCCCCGAGATGGTGCGACCGTGGCCTTCGCCTATCTGTATAATTGAATCCGACGTCAAGTTCAACCGTCTGGACGCATCACCACGCGGAGCAGGTCGCCTCGCCCCACCGGACTCGGACAGAGAATTCACGGTGGACGTCGCCGCACTTTCGTCCGCCCCAGGGGCAGGAGCGGCCCACCGGACAAGGCACGGCCCGGCGCCGCGTCGTTTCAGCTGCTGACATCCGGCGGCTGTGCCCTGAGCCATCGGCTACGGCTACGGCTACGGCCAGGTACCGTTCCCCGGCCCCTGAGCGGTCGGCTCACCTGTCCGCCTGCGCGCGACGTCACACCCGTGGAGGAGAGGAGCAGGCCCGGCGGCGGCGGTCTCCGCCCCGGCCGGCGCTACTGCGGGATAAGGATCAGCGGTGGCCGGGGAACCGCAGGGCGTTCGCCCAGAGCCGGGTGACCGTGGAGACGAGCTCCTCGAAGTCCACCGGCGTACCTTCTTCTTGCCCTTCGCCGAGCGCAAAGGCGTTGTAGGCCATGACGCTGACCATGCCCGACAGCGCACGGGAGGCCAACATCGGATCGACCTCTCGGTCTGCGACACCCCGCGCCTGCAGGTCGGCGATGCCCCGGGCGTTGCGGCTGATGAACGCATCCGTGCGCCGGGTCCGGAACTCACGGAACTCCGGCTCCACTTGTGCGACCTGCTCAAGCAGTGCCATCAGCTTCGCGTTCCGCTTATACGCCTCGAGATACGCGCGATTGCTCGCCTCGAGTACCGCATATGGATCGTCGGTACCCTGCACCCGGTCCATGCCGGGGTGCATCATGTCCTCCTGCGCCTCCAGCAGGACGGCGGCAAGCACCTCTTCCTTGTTCGCGAAGTAGGTGTAGAAGGATCCCGCCGCGCATTGGGCCTCTTTGGCGATGTCGATCAGGCGGGTGTCGAGGTAGCCGTCCCTCTCGAACACCTTCCGCGCGGCCTTCACCAAAGCGGCCCGTGTCCGAGCTCCGCGCTTCGTCGTCGGCGGCTCGCGAAGTGACGAGAGGGGCGCCATCGGCGGTGCCTTCTCGCTGTAATTCTCCTCGGGCGCGGTGGTATCCATCGCCGAAAGGGTACTTGAATCCGACACCGGAGTCACAAATTCGCCACGTGTGCGCACCGCCGCGGACGTAGTTGCCGTGCACGTCCGTGAACGGGCTGGAGTACTCGCCCAGGTCGCCGGTCCGGAACCAGCCGTCGGGCGAGTTTGCAGCACCGCGCTGGGCGGGCGCGAGCACTGCCGCTCGGCCCGCGGGCGGTGTCGGTCCCGGGCATGACCGGTCCCCCGCGACCGGTCTCCCGTCGATCGACCCCGGTCGTTCGGTCGATCGGTCAGGCGGTGATCCTGAAGCGTTCGGCGAGTTGGCGGCGGGTGTCGGCGGCACCGGTGTGAAGCACACCCTCGATTCCGATCCGCGCCGCTCCGTCGAGGTTCTGCCGCAGATCGTCGATCATGACCGCCTCCTCGGGGCAGACGCCGAGTCGTTCACATGCGATCACGTAAATCCGCCGGGAAGGCTTGCGGATCCCGACCTCGGCGGAGATGACGACCGCGTCGGCCACAGCGGCGAGGTCGACGCCATCGTAGGTTCCGGTCCCGAAAGAATTGGATACCAGCGCAACGGGATGTCCGGCGGCGCGAAGATCACCGAGCAGGGCGAGCATGCCCTGGTCGATCGACATTCCGGCTTGCATCCGGGCCGTGAGCCCCTCGGCGGGTACGTCGGCGCCGTGGGCACGGAGGCGTTCGGCGAATCCTCGCTCGAAGGCTTCGGCGTCGATACGGCCGCACTCATGGTCTGCCAGGAGGGTGCGCGATGGCTGGTCCCGGCTGAGGAGGTCCAGCGGCAGGCGCGGGTCGCCGCCGAGTGAGGCACCGAAGTCGGTGAACGCCTGCAACACACTGGAGGTGATGACCCCGCCGAAGTCCACGAGGACGGCGGTTCGGGCCTTGTCCACCACGCTCGACACAGTATCCACACCCTCTCTCGCGGCCGGCTTCCCACCGGCCGATGCAACCGCGACCGGCTTCCCACCGGCCGTGGCGACGGCAGCCATGGTCAGCAGATTCTCCTGAGGACTAAGCGACCTCGAACAGCCCGGCTGCGCCCATTCCGCCGCCGACACACATCGAGATCACTACATATCGGACGCCACGGCGCTTGCCCTCGATCAGGGCGTGCCCCACCAGGCGGGCACCGGTCATTCCGTACGGATGGCCGACCGAGATTCCGCCGCCATCGACGTTGAACCGCTCCGGGTCGATGTTCAGTTCGTCACGGCAGTACAGCGCTTGGGAAGCGAACGCCTCGTTGAGTTCCCACAGACCGATGTCGTCGATGGTGAGGTCGTGCTGCTTCAGCAGTTTCGGAATGGCGAACACCGGACCGATCCCCATCTCGTCCGGCCCGCAACCGGCAACGGCCATACCCCGGTATACGCCCAGCGGCTCCAGTCCGCGGCGCTCGGCTTCCTTCGACTCCATCAACACCGACGCCGAAGCCCCGTCCGACAATTGCGAGGAGTTGCCCGCCGTCACGCTGGAATGCGCGGTCACCTGACCGTCCGGCAGCACCGGCGCCAACCCGGCCAGGCCCTCGAGTGTGGTCGACGCGCGGTTGCCCTCGTCCCGGGTCAGGGTCACGGCCTCGTGCCGCACCTCCCCGGACTGCTTGTCCAGGACCTTCTTGACGCTGTCGAGCGCGACGATCTCCCGGTCGAACCGCCCGGCCTCTTGCGCCGCCGCAGTGCGCTGCTGTGACACCAGCGCGAACTCGTCCTGTCGTTCCCGGCTCACGCCGTAGCGTTCGGCGACGATCTCCGCCGTCTGCAACATCGGCATGTAGGCACTCGGCTTGTGCTCGACCAGCCAGGGATCCGCCATGCGGTGGGTGTTCATGTGCTCGTTCTGCACCAGGGAGATCGACTCGACACCGCCGCCGACAGCGATCTGCATACCGTCGCCGACGATCTGCTTGGCCGCCGTCGCAATCGCCATCAGGCCCGACGAGCACTGCCGGTCGATCGTCATCCCCGACACGGAGTCCGGAAGTCCGGCACGGAGAGCGGCCTGGCGGGCGACGTTGCCACCGGATGACCCCTGCTGCACGGCGCAGCCGAAGATCGCATCTTCGACCTCGCCTCCCTCGAGCCCGGCGCGCCGCACCGCGTGCGAGAGGGCATGGGCGGCAAGTTCCTGCGTCTGGGTGTCGTTGAACGCACCGCGGTACGCCTTCCCGATCGGCGTCCGTGCCGTCGAAACGATGACTGCTTCCCTCATGTCGCCTCACTGCTTCCTGTCGGTCCGGTTCGTCTGGGCCGTCACGGCCGCAGGGGGACGGGAACCGGCCTCCCGAATCGTTTATAGTTGAATTCGACGTCAAGTTCAACCAGACCCCCTGAGGGGAGGCGGCACGCGGCTGCCATTGCGGGAACTGCGCGTGTTCTCGACCTTGACAATCCCCTTCCACAGCTTAAGGCTGACCGACCAGTCGGTATGAAGGGGCGGATCGTGACCGAGCTGAGCATCTCCACCGCTGCGGGCGTGTTCGACGCGATCGTGGCGGGTCCGCCCGAAGGCCGTCCGGTGCTGCTGCTCCACGGCTTCCCGCAGACGCGGCTGGTGTGGCAACGGCAGATCGCGGAGTTGGCCGCGCACGGCTACCGGGTGGTGGCACCCGACCAGCGTGGGTACTCCCCCGGGGCACGCCCCGAGAGGCCCGCGGACTACCGCATGAACGTCCTGGTCGACGATGTGGTCGCGATCACGGAGGAACTGGGCTGGGGGTCGTTCGACCTGGTCGGCCATGACTGGGGAGGCGCGGTGGCGTGGTGGACCGCCGATGCCCACCCCGATCGCGTACGTACCCTGACAGTTGTCTCGACCCCGCACCCCGGCGCTCTGGCCACCACCCTGCGCACCGACAAGGACCAGCGCGAACGATCGCAGTACATGATCGCCTGGCGTGAAACGCCGGCGACCGAAGAGCGCATGCTCGCAGGCGATGCCGAGGCGCTTCGCGCCACGTACGCCGGAAAGGTCCCGCAGGCCAGTGCTGAGGCCTATGTGCGGCACCTGTCCCAGCCGGGTGCTCTCACCGCGGCGCTGAACTGGTACCGGGCCGGCCGCCCCGACGGCGCGATCGGCGTCATCGAGGTGCCCACGCTGTACGTCTGGAGCACGCAGGACAGCGCGTTCGGCCCGGCGGCCGCGCGGGAGACCGGGCAGTGGGTCAACGGGCCGTACCGGTTCGAGACCCTCCAGGGCATCAGCCACTGGGTCCCCGAGGAGGCGCCCGAGACGCTGAGCCGCCTGCTGCTCGAACATCTGCGAGCGCACGGCGAGCCCGGAACCACAGCCGATACCCCCTCTGTCGACTCTCAGAAGAGGTGACCCCATGAAGGCAGCACGAGCAGCCTGGCGCGGACTCAAGCCCGTACACGGCATGATCTACTTCGCCCCCGAGGGAAGGCGGCGGTACGCGGACCTCGGACTGAGCGGACGCGCCGGGTACTTCGCCTCCCGGAGCGCCGCCTTCGGCCGGGCATCCGCCGAGCTGGTCATCTCGACCTTCTACAACTTCAACCCCGGTCTCGTACGAAAAGCGCTCGACGGGGTCTGGGACGCGGCGACGCCGCAGCAGGTGCTGGACGCACGGCACGCCGCCGCGAGCGAGGCCCTGCGACGGGCCGGCATCCACGAACTCCCCGCTTTGGACGAGGTCCTGACGCTGACCCGCAGGGCCGCCGACGCGGCCTGCGAACACACGCAGGGCCGCCCGCTGTTCGCCGCGCATGCCGCGCTGCCCTGGCCGGAGGAGCGGGTACTGCAGCTGTGGCACGCCCAGACGCTGCTCCGGGAGTTCCGTGGAGACGGCCATGTCGCGTGCTTGCTGAGCGAGGGCGTGGGGGGCTTGGAGGCCCTGGTTCTGCACGCTGCCACCGGTGAGGTTCCCGTCGACTTCCTCAAGGCAAGCCGCGCATGGCCCGAGGAGGAGTGGGCCGACACCGAGGAGCGCCTGCGCACACGAGGTCTCCTCGACGGCGACTCCCTCAGCCCGGAGGGCGTACGCCTGCGCCGGCACATCGAGGACCGCACCGACCGCCTGGCCCTTCCCGCCTACGCCGCCCTGGGTGACGCCGACTGCGAACGTCTCGCCGAACTCGCGAGCCCCTTCGGCCAAGCCGTCGTCGAAGCCGGGCTCCTCAAGCTCGGCTGAGCACGCGCGCCCCGTCCGCTTCGCGCTGCTCGAACCGGGCGGCCATGGCCTCGGAGAGGGCGCTGCATGCCCAGCTCACGCGCTACCCGAGGAAGCTGAGCCGCACCTGACGGTCCGGGTTGTCACGGTTGGTGTCCACCAGACAGACCGACTGCCAGGTGCCGAGCTCAAGACGGCCGCCGATCACCGGCAGAGTGGCGTGCGGCGGTACGAGCGCGGGCAGGACGTGGTCCCGGCCGTGGCCCGGGCTGCCGTGGCGGTGCTGCCAGCGGTCGTCGGCCGGCAGCAGCATGTGCAGCGCGGCGAGCAGATCGTCGTCGCTGCCCGCGCCCGTCTCGATCACGGCGATACCGGCGGTGGCGTGCGGGACGAAGATGTTGAGCAGGCCGTCCCTGCCGCCCGCGGTGTCCTTGAGGAACTGTTCGCAGGCATGCGTCAGGTCGGTCACCGCCTCGGTGGAGCCGGTGGTGACGGTCAGGGTCATGGTGGTGAAGGGTCCGGGCATGGGTCCATCTTCTCGTTCCCCGGTCGTCAAGCCACCTGCGCGCGGACGGGAGGCCACCCTGCCGCACGCCGTTCAGGAACTCGCCGTCGCCGCCCGCCGCAGTGCCTCGATCAGCACCTCCACCGACGGGCGCCCGCGCGAGGCCGCGCGTACCGCCACCACCACATGGCGTTCGACCACGTCGTCGAGCGGCACGGCGACGATCCCCTCGGAGCGCAGCCGCAGCATCAGCCCGGTCAGCGGTGCCACTCCGAGTCCCTCCCCGACCATGGCCAGCGAGGTCGCCGTATCGGTCACCTCGTGGGCGACCCGCGGTTCGAATCCGGCCCGGCGGCAGGCCGTGCGCACGGCACGGCCGTAGTACGTGTGCGGCGCCGGCAGGATCCAGTCCCGCTCGGCCAGTGAGGTCAGCGGCCAGGACGTCCCGGCGGGCGGCGCCTGGCCCGTCGGCACGGCCACCGCAAAGCGCTCGGAGTGGAGCCGTACCAGATCGGCGGCGTCGTCCCGGGCGAGGGGGGCATCGGGGTAGTCGAGACCGAGCGCCAGGTCGACCCGCCCGGCGGAGACCTCTGCATGGGCCTGGTCGACATCCACCTCCTGGCTCACCACGCGCACACCGGGGTGCTGCTCGCCGAGCCATCGCAGCGCGGGCGGCAGAAACGCCGCGGCCGCCGTGCCGAACACCCCGAGCCGCAGCCGCGCCGCGATCTGAGTGCGGATGCGCTCGATCGCGGCCGCCGCCTCGGCCTGGGCCTGCAGAATGCGCCCCGCGTGCACGACGAGGGTGTGCCCGGCGTCGGTGAGCTCGACCCGGCGTCCCACCCGCCTGATCAGCTGGGCACCCGCCGTCCGCTCCAGCTGGGCGAGCTGCTGGGAGATCGCGCCGGGGGTGTAACCGAGCGCCGCGGCGGCCGCCGTCATGGTGCCGCAGCGGGCGAGTTCGACCAGCGCGCGCAGATGTGCTCCACCCAGTTCCATAGAGAGGATCTAAAAGATCGACTACTGAAACTGTCAATGGACGCGAAGAGTCGGCCGCGTCCACCATGCATTCATGGGTCACAGCGCTGAGGACGTCGCAGAGGTCGTCATCATCGGCGGTGGCGTCGTGGGAGCCAGCACCGCATTCCATCTCGCCGAAGCCGGGGTACGCGACGTCCTGGTCCTGGAGCGCGACGAACCCGCGTCCGGATCGTCCGGCAAGCCGATCGGCGGCATCCGCGCCCAGTTCTCGGACCCGCTCAACATCGAACTGGGACAGCGCAGTCTCGAGGCCTGGCGGGCGTTCACCACCCGCCCCGGGGCCGACATCGGCATCGAGGGCGTCGGCTATCTCTTCCTCCTCGGCACCGAGGCCGAGGTGGCGGCGTTCCAGCAGGCCGTCGGCGTACAGAACGACCTCGGCGTCCGCAGCAGGATCATCTCGCCGCGCGAGGCGCACGAGTTGTGTCCCTACGTGGATCCGCACTCCATCGCCGCCGCTGCCTACTCCCCCGACGACGGCTATGCGCTGCCGAAAGCCGCCGTGCACGGCTATCTGCGCGCGGCCGGGCGCCTCGGCGCGAGAATCCGTACGCACTGCACAGTCACCGGCATCGATGTCGAGGGCACTCAGGTGCGGGCGGTGCGTACGACATCGGGCACGGTGCGCACCTCGACGGTGGTATGCGCCGCCGGTCCCTGGTCCGCGGCGGTCGGCGCGATGGCCGGGGTGGAGCTGCCCGTCACCCCGCTGCGCCGCCAGATCGCGCTGACCGGACCGCTGACCCCCGCGCCGCCGCGGATCCCCTTCACCCTCGACTTCGACTCGACGCTCTATTTCCACAACGACAGCGCGGGCGGTCTGGTCCTGGGCCTCTCCGACCCGCGCCAGGAGCCGGGGTTCGGGCGTGAGTTCAGCCGGGAGTGGCTGGAGTCGTTCCGCGAGGCGGCGCGCAGGCGGGCCCCGGCGCTCGCCGCTCTGGAGGCGAAGGGCGGCTGGGCGGGGCTGTACGAAATGACTCCGGACCGCAATGCGCTGATCGGCCGCTCGGGCGACGTGGACGGCTTCCTGTATGCCACCGGATTCTCCGGGCACGGATTTCTGCAGGCGCCCGCGGTCGGCGAGATCGTCCGCGATCTGTACCTCGACAGAACGCCGGTCATCGATGTGGGACCGCTGTCCGCGGCCCGTTTCCAGGGCCAAGCGACCATCCGCCCCGAGGCCCACATCATCTGACCCCCGCACGATCGAACCGGAAGGAGGACGGAAATGCTCCCCAGCTGGCGACTGCGGGCCGCGTTCGCCCGTCGGCTCTCCGACATGTACGGGACGGAAGTTCCCGCGTACACCACGCTTCTGGAGGTGTCGGCGCAGGTCAACGACGAGGTGATCGGCAAGGACGGCGACGCGGGACGGCTCGGCGGCATCGAGCGGGTCACCGCGGAGCGGCACGGCGCCATCCGGGTGGGCACGCCGCGCGAGATGCGCCAGGCCGCCCAGATCTTCGCCGCGCTCGGCATGCAGCCGGTGGGCTTCTACGATCTGCGCGAGGCCGCGGCGAGCTCCGTACCGGTCGTGTCCACCGCGTTCCGGCCCATCGACGCCGAGGAGCTGGAGCGCAACCCCTTCCGGGTCTTCACCTCCATGCTCACCACCGCCGACCGGCGGTTCTTCGACGCCGGCCTGGAGGCGCGCCTCGAGTCGTTCCTGGGCCGTCGCGAGCTCTTCCCGCCCGAGCTGCTGGAGCTGGCCGCGCGCGCCGAGCGGGAGCAGGGGCTCGACGAGTCGTCCGCGGAGCGCTTCCTCACCCTGGCGGTCGCCGCCTTCGAGCTGTCACCCGAGCCGGTCGACCGCGCCTGGTACGCCGAGCTGGAGCGGATCTCCGCCGTCGCCGCCGATATCGGCGGGGTGAGCAGCACTCATATCAACCACCTCACACCGCGGGTGCTCGACATCGACGAGCTCTACCGGCGCATGGGCGAGCGCGGCATCACGATGATCGACCGGATCCAGGGGCCGCCGCGCTGGGAGGGCCCCGATGTGCTGCTGCGCCAGACCTCGTTCCGCGCACTGGCCGAACCGCGCCGCTTCCGCGAGCCGGACGGCAGCGTCGTCGAAGGCTCCCTGCGGGTGCGCTTCGGCGAGGTCGAGGCACGCGGCATGGCGCTCACCCGCGCGGGCCGCGCCCGCTACGACGAGCTGATCGGCGAGCCCGCCTCGGTCTGGGCCGAGCGCTTCCCGCTCACCGAACGCGAACTCGCCGTCCAGGAGCAGGCGTTCTTCCGGTATGAACCGGCCGACGACCGCCCGCGGGACGGCCGCACCCCGCCAAAGGATCTTGCGGACCTGATCGACGGGCGCTGGGTGAACGCCAACCCCATCGTCTATGAGGACTTCCTGCCCCGGTCGGCCGCCGGGATCTTCCAGTCGAATCTCACCGACGAGGGCACCAGGGACGCCACCGCCCGGGGCGCCCACTACGACCAGCAGTGGCTCTCCGGCGTACTGGAGCGTCCCGTACACGACCCCTTCGATCTCTGTGCCGCTCAGCAGAACAGCTCACTTCAGCAGGCCCGCCGGGCCATCGGACTCCCCAAGGAAACGCCGTGACCAGCAACAGCACCACCCTCCCCGACACTGATTCGCTGCGCGCCCGGGCCAGGGAGAGCCTGCTCGGCTGCGGCGCCCGGCTGCCCGCGCAGGGCGGCGATGTCATCGCCCGTACGCCGCTGACCGGCGACACTCTCTTCACCCTGCCCGCCACGTCTGTAGAACAGGCGGACGCGGCGATCGGGGCGGCGGAGGCGGCGTTCCGGCAGTGGCGCACGGTCCCGGCGCCGCAGCGCGGGGCGCTGGTCAAGCGACTTGGCGAGCTGCTGACCGAGCACAAGGAGCAGCTCGCCGACCTGGTCACCATCGAGGCTGGCAAGATCCGCTCCGAGGCGCTGGGCGAAGTGCAGGAAATGATCGACATCTGCGAGTTCGCGGTCGGACTCTCGCGGCAGCTGTACGGACGGACCATGGCCTCCGAGCGCCCCGGTCACCGGCTCTCGGAGAACTGGCACCCGCTGGGCGTGGTCGGCGTGATCTCCGCCTTCAACTTCCCGGTCGCCGTCTGGTCGTGGAACACCGCGATCGCGCTGGTCTGCGGTGACACGGTCGTCTGGAAGCCCTCGGAGCTCACCCCGCTGACCGCTCTGGCCTGTGACGCACTGCTCGCCCGGGCCGCCGCCGACACCGGTGCGCCCGACGGAGTGCACCGGCTGCTCCTGGGCGCACGCGAGACGGGCGAGCGGCTGGTCGACGACGAGCGCGTGGCGCTGGTGAGCGCGACGGGATCGGTACGGATGGGGCGCGAGGTCGCCCCGCGGGTGGCCGCCCGCTTCGGCCGCTGTCTGCTCGAACTGGGAGGAAACAACGCGGCGATCGTCACGCCCTCCGCCGATCTCGACCTCGCCGTGCGCGGGATCGTCTTCTCCGCGGCGGGCACCGCGGGACAGCGCTGCACCAGCCTGCGCCGACTGATCGTCCACGAGGACGTGGCGGACCAGCTGGTGGAGAAGATCGTCCACGCATACGGCCAGCTGCCGCTCGGCGACCCGTTCGACGGGGCCACCCTGGTGGGCCCGCTGATCTCGGCGAGTGCGCACCGGGGCATGGCCGAGGCGCTGACGGCGGCCGAGGCCGACGGCGGGAAGGTCCTCACCGGCGGCGAGCGGAAGCTGGCGGAGCAGGCGCCCGAAGCTGTGTACGTACGGCCCGCGGTGGTGCGGATGCCGGCGCAGACCGACATCGTCCGCCGGGAGACCTTCGCCCCGATCCTCTATGTGCTCACCTACCGGACCCTGGAGGAGGCCGTCGCGCTGCAGAACGGGGTTCCCCAGGGCCTGTCCTCCAGCATCTTCACGCAGGACCAGCGGGAAGCGGAGCGCTTCCTGGCCGCCGACGGCTCGGACTGCGGCATCGCGAACGTCAACATCGGCACCTCGGGTGCCGAGATCGGCGGGGCGTTCGGCGGCGAGAAGGAGACCGGTGGCGGCCGCGAGTCGGGCTCGGACGCCTGGAAGGCGTATATGCGCAGGGCGACGAACACCGTGAACTACTCGGACAGCCTGCCGCTGGCCCAGGGAGTGAACTTCCTCTGACGCCCCTTCCTCCGGCCCCTCCGAGTGGGCGGGAAGATCCACGACCCCACCACGGTTGGTAGAAACGTGAACAACTTCGGGGTGCGAGACGTGGACGTGGTCGTCATCGGCGCCGGACAGGCGGGCCTGTCCGGCGCCTACCATCTGCGGCGCGCCGGACTGGTGCCGGACCGCGACTTCGTGGTCCTCGACCACGCCCCGCGGCCGGGCGGCGCCTGGCAGTTCCGCTGGCCCTCGCTCACCTACGGCAAGGTGCACGGCATGCACGCGCTGCCGGGCATGGAGCTCACCGGCGCGGACGGCACCCGGGCCTCGTCCGAGGTGATCCGCGAATACTTCACGGCGTACGAGAAGCGCTTCGATCTCCGCGTCCACCGGCCCGTCGGCGTCCGCGCGGTGCGCGAGGGCGCGGGCGGGCGGCTGCTCGTCGAGACCTCGGAGGGGAGCTGGTCGGCACGGGCGCTCATCAACGCGACCGGCACCTGGGACCGCCCGTTCTGGCCGCGCTATCCCGGCCAGGAGACGTTCCGGGGGCGGCAGCTGCACACCGTGAACTACCCGGGGCCCGAGGAGTTCGCCGGACAACGGGTGATCGTGGTGGGCGGCGGGGCCTCCGGGACCCAGCATCTGATGGAGATCGCCGAGGTGGCGGCGGACACCACCTGGGTTACGCGGCGGCCGCCCGTCTTCCGCGAGGGGCCGTTCGGCGAGGACGCGGGGCGGGAGGCGGTGGCCATGGTCGAGGAGCGGGTACGCCGTGGACTGCCGCCGCTGAGCGTGGTCTCGGTGACCGGACTGCCCCTCAACGACGCCGTGCGGCGCGCCCGCGCGTCGGGCGTGCTGGACCGGCTGCCGATGTTCGACCGGATCACGCCGACGGGCGTGGCCTGGGACGACGGGCGGATCGTGGAGGCGGATGTGATCCTCTGGGCGACCGGCTTCCGCGCGGCGATCGACCATCTCGCGCCGCTGAAGCTGCGTGAGCCGGGCGGCGGCATCCAGATCGACGGGACCCGCGCCGTGCGGGACGCCCGTATCCATCTCGTGGGATACGGGCCTTCGGCCTCGACGATCGGCGCCAACCGGGCCGGGCGGTCCGCCGTCCGCGAGATCACCCGGCTGCTGGAGGCGCCGGGGCGGCCGGAAGTGCCAGCGCCGTCGGAGCCGGCCGAACTGCCGAAGCGGTCCGAACTGCCGGAGCTCCCGGAGCCCGCGCCGGCTCCGGCTTGAGGCCGGTCAGCCACTGCTGCCCTTGCGCCTGGCGTTGAACTCGTCCACGTTGCGCTGATGCTCCCGATAGCTGGCGGTGAAGCGGGTGTCCCCCGGCGCCACGGTGACGAAGTAGAGCCAGTTCCCCGGCGTCGGGCTGATGGCCGCGTGCAGTGCCTGCTCGCCCGGGTTGGCGATAGGGGTCGGCGGCAGGCCCAGGCGCTGATAGCTGTTGTACGGACTGTCGATCCTGGTGTCGGCGGCCGTGGTGTCCAGCGTGCTGCGGTTCAGCGCATAGTTCAGCGTCGAGTCCATCTGCAGCGGCATCCTCTTGGCGATCCGGTTGTAGATGACCCGGGCGACCTTCCCCATGTCCTGGGGTGTGTCGGCCTCTGCCTGCACAATGCTCGCGATGTTCACCGTCTGATAGACCGTCATCCTGCTGCGCTGCACGCCACTTGTGAGGCGATCGGACCCCAACCGCTTGTTGGCGGTGTTGACCATATAGCTGAGCAGGCTGGTCGGCGTGGTCTTGGCGTCGATGGGATACGTGGCCGGGAAGAGGTACCCCTCGGGGTTGCCCTTGGCTTCGGCGGGCAGCTTCAGCTTCGCTGTGCCGGCGGCCTTCGCGGTGGTGCCGGGCGGCTGGTCGAGGGCCTCGTCGACCGCCGCGTAGACCTGTGAGGCGCGCCAGCCCTCGGGGACGAGCAGCGTCCGCTTCTCCTGGGCCGCCTGCTTCAGCAGCAGCGGCACCAGCACCGCGGCGCCCAGGGCGACGATTGCGCCCAGGGTCAGGACCAGCCGGCCGCGGCGGCTCAGCCGGAGCCTGCGCCGGGGCGCTGCCGACGGCGATTCGTTCCTCATGCGGGCACGCTAACCCGTGGCGGGCACGGTTCCCGACACCCGGCCCGGCGCGACCCGGTTGCTGCGGCCCCGGCCGTACGACCGTGCTCTACGGCGCGAAGGGCGCCAGCGCGGCGAACTCCGGCACCACCTGGACCGCTCCGGAGAGCGCGTCGAGTGTGCGCCGCACCCGGCTCAGCGGATGGTCGGGGAACTGCGCGTCCCACTGGACATGGTCGGCGGCGTGGAAGGGCAGACCGCCCTGAACCTCGGGGGCGTACGGGTGCGGCCGGAAGTACTTGTCATGGCCGACCTGCGCCATGACCATGGCCTCTCGCATCCCCGTCATGCCCCGCTCGGGCGCCTGGATCTTGATCACGGTGCTGCAGTTCGCGCGCGGCACGGTGAAGCTGCCGATGAACGCCTGGCCGCTGGGCTGTCCCGGCAGCGGCAGCTTCAGTATCTGCTTCAGCGCCGGCAGCTGTCCGAGCGACTTGACCGAGGCCTCGATCAGGCCACCGCCCGCATCGGCGGTCAGCCGGGTGAGCGCGGCACGCAGCGCGGGACCGTCGTCGAGCGACGCGGGCAGATCCGGCGGCAGCCCGAAGAAATGGAGCGACAGCACATCGCCCTCGTCATTGGCCCATACGTCGTGGTCGACGGGCCGGTACCCGGGCAGTTCAACGCCAAGAAGAGCTCTCATGGGCGGTGATCATGCCGTACCCGTGTGGATCCCGGTCCGTCAGGGGGCGACAACAGGGGCCAACTGCGCGTCCCTGCGGACCAGTTCGGCATAGCGGCCGTCCCGGTCGAGCAGTTCCTCGTGACTGCCGCGCTCGGCTATGCGTCCCGCGTCCAGGACCACGATCTGGTCGGCGTCCCGGACTGTGGAGAGCCGGTGGGCGATGGTGATGGTGGTCCGGCCCGCCGAGAGCGCGTCGATGGCCTGCTGCACCGCGTACTCGGTGCGGGTGTCCAGCGCACTGGTCGCCTCGTCGAGGATGAGGACGGGCGGGTCGCGCAGAATCGTCCTGGCGATGGCGAGGCGCTGCTTCTCACCGCCGGAGAAGCGGTAGCCGCGCTCGCCGACCAGGGTGTCGTAGCCGTCGGGCAGGGACGCGATGTGGTCGTGGATCTGGGCCGCGCGCGCCGCTGCCTCAATTTCCGCGTCGGTCGCGTCCGGTTTGGCGAAGCGCAGATTCTCCGCGACCGAGGAATGGAAGAGATACGTCTCCTGGGAGACGACTCCCACGGCGCGGGCGAGGGTTTCGAAGTCGAGGTCTCGTACGTCGACTCCGTCGAGTGTGACTCTGCCGCCCGTGACGTCGTACAACCTGGGCACCAGATAGCTGAGCGTGGACTTGCCGGAGCCGGTGGGCCCGACGACGGCGAGGCTGCCGCCCGCCGGCACCGCCACCTCGATTCTGTCGAGGGTCGGCCGCGTCTGTTTGTCGTCGTAGATGAAGTCGACGTCCTCGAACCGGACTTCGCCGCGGATCTTCTCCAGCCGGACCGGTTTCTCGGGCTCGGTGATGTCCACCGGCAGGTCGAGATACTCGAAGATCCGCTGGAAGAGCGCGAGCGAGGTCTGCATCTGCACGCCGGTGGAGAGCAGGCTCACGGCGGGCCGGAACAGGCCCTGCTGGAGCGAGACGAAGGCGACGAGCGTGCCGATCGATATCGCGGGTCCGCCGGACTGGAGCGCGAGGCCCGCCGCCCAGTAGATCAGGGCGGGCATGGCGGCCATGACGATGCCGATGGTCGACATCCGCCACCGCCCGGCCATGCTGGAGCGCACTTCGAGGTTGACGAGCCGCTCGGACTCCTCGGCGAAGGACCTGGTGAGCGAGTCCGCCCGGCCCATGGTGCGGCCGAGCAAAATGCCGCTGACGGAGAGCGACTCGGTGACCGTGGCGGCCATGGCGGCCATCTGTTTCTGGCGCTGCGTGGTGATCTTCTTGCGCTCGCGGCCGACCCGGCGGCTGATCCAGACGAAAATCGGCAGCAGGAGCAGCGAGACGGCAGTGAGCCGCCAGTCCAGCGCGAGCATCGCGACGACGGTGGCGACCACGGCCGTGAGGTTGGAGACCAGGGAGGTCGCGGTGGAGGTGACGGTCGCCTGCATGCCGCCGATGTCGTTGGCGATGCGCGACTGGACCTCTCCGGTGCGGGTCCTGGTGAAGAAGGCCAGCGGCATGCGCTGCAACTGGGCGTACACCGCGGTGCGCAGGTCATGCATGACGCGCTGGCCGACGGTGGTGGAGATCAGCGTCTGGAGCACGCCGAAGACGCTGGTCATCACTGCCGTGAGGATCATGCCGAGGGCGAGCAGGCTGAGCAGCCCGGTGCGGCCCTGCGGGATCGCGGTGTCGAGGATCTCGCGCAGCAGGAACGGCGAGGCGACCGAGACGAGCGACGCGGCGCCGACGAGCAGGCCGACGACGGCGAGGCGGCCGCGGTAGGGACGGAAGAGCCGGAGAATGCGCCGCACCTGGGCGGGCGGCTGCTCCGGGTCCTTGGCCGGTGGTGTCCAGGTGATCGGTTCGGGGTGCATGGGCTCCTTCGACGGGTTGCGGCAGACGATGGGTCACGCAGCAAAGATTTTAAGAGCATAGCTCACTGTTACCTATACTCACAATGAATCCGGTCCTGATATTGTTCCGGCATGGAGCCAGGATCCCTCACCGCACCCGACGCCGACGGCCTGCTGGCCGAGCAGCTGCTGCGGCTGACCCGACGGCTCCACCGCAGCCAGAAGCGGCAGCTGGAGTCGGCCGACATCGCGATCACCCCCGCGCAGTCCCGTCTGCTGCGCACCCTCGCGCACTACGACCAGCCGCCGCGCATGGCCGATCTCGCGGCCCGCCTGGAAGTGGTCCCCCGGGCCGTGACCAGCCTCGTCGACGGCCTGGAGGCGAGTGGCTGCGTCCGCCGCGCGCCCGACCCGACCAACCGCAGGGTGATCCGGATCGAGCTGACCGACACCGGCCGCGCCACGCTCAGAGCGCTGCGCAGCGCGCGCCGCGCAGCCGCAGAGGACATCCTGGCTCCATTGACCGCCGACCAGCGCGAGGTGCTCGGCGGACTGCTGTCCACCCTGGTCGACGGGCCGGGACCACGCTGCTGACGCCGCCGAGGGGGCTCGCGAGATGCCGCTGCTGGAGCCGAAGCCAAAAGCCCTCCGCCCGGACCTTGCGCGGACGCCGTCGCCCGACCGGGTCCCCGATCGGCAGGCCGGGGGCACGCCCGAGCCGCTGCGCGGCGAGCTGATCGCCCTCCTCGGCGCGGACAAGGTGTACTGGAAGATCTCCGACCTCGTGCGGTACGCATCGGACGCCAGCCCCTACCGCTTCGTCCCCCAGGTCGTGGTGGTCCCTGAGGACATCGACGACGTCTCGGCCGTCCTCTCGTACGCACACGGCAAGGGCCGTGACGTCGTCTTCCGGGCGGCAGGCACCTCACTCAACGGCCAGGCGCAGGGCGAGGACATCCTGGTCGACGTCCGCCGCCACTGGGCCGGCGTCGAGGTGCTCGACGACGGAGCGCGGGCCCGTATCCGCCCGGGGACGACCGTCATGCGGGCGAATGTCACGCTCGCCCGCCACGGCCGGATGCTGGGCCCCGACCCGGCCAGCGCCATCGCCTGCACCATCGGCGGGGTCGTCGCGAACAACGCCTCCGGAATGACGGCCGGGACCACCCGCAATTCGTATCGCACCGTCTCCTCGCTCACCTTCGTGCTGCCGTCGGGCACCGTCGTCGACACCGGCGAGCCGGACGCCGACGTGCAGCTCGCGCACGCCGAACCACGGCTGTGCGAGGGCCTGTTGGCCATCAAGTCGGAGATCGAGTCGGACCCGGAACTGACCGCCCGCATCCGCGCCAAGTACGAGATCAAGAACACCAATGGCTACCGGCTCGACGCCTTCCTCGACGGCGCGAGCCCCGTGCAGATCCTGCGCGGTCTGATGGTGGGGTCCGAGGGCAGCTTCGGCTTCATCTCCGAGGTCGTCTTCGACACCGTTCCGCTGGACCGACTGGTCTCCACCGCCCTGCTGTTCTTCCCCAGCCTTCCCGCGGCCGCTGCCGCCGTCCCCGACTTCAACGACGCGGGTGCCATCGCCGTCGAGCTGATGGACGGCAACACCCTGCGCGCCTCGGTCAGCGTCGAGGGTGTGCCGGCGGACTGGGCGCGGCTGCCGAAGGAGACCGCGGCGCTCCTGGTGGAATTCCGCGCACCCGACGAGGAGAGCCGGCAGGCGTACGAAAGAGCGGCGGCCGAGGCGCTCGCCCGGCTGGAGCTGGTCGCTCCGGTCGCCTCGGTGACCAATGAGTTCACCAGGGACCCCGGGACCATCTCCGGCTACTGGAAGGCTCGCAAGGCGTTCGTCGCGGCCGTCGGCGGCGCCCGCCCCTCCGGGACGACGCTGATCACAGAGGACTTCGCGGTACCGCCCTCCCGCCTTGCGGACGCCTGCGCGGCCCTTCTCGAGCTGCAGACCCGGCACGGCTTCGACGCCGCCGTCGCCGGGCACGCGGCGCACGGCAATCTGCACTTCCTGCTCGCCTTCGACGCCGCCCGGCCAGGCGACGTCGACCGCTATGCCGCCTTCATGGACGACTTCTGCAGGCTGACGGTGGAGCGTTTCGACGGCTCGCTGAAGGCGGAGCACGCCACCGGCCGTAATATCGCGCCCTTCCTGGAGCTGGAGTGGGGTCCGAAGGCGACCGAGCTGATGTGGCGTACGAAGCGGGTCATCGACCCCGACGGTGTGCTGGCTCCCCGTATCGTCCTCGACCGCGACCCCAAGGCCCATCTGCGCGGCCTGAAGACCATTCCCGAGGTCGAGCGGATCGCCGACCCCTGTATCGAATGCGGCTTCTGCGAACCGACCTGCCCCAGCAAGGACATGACGACGACGCCCCGTCAACGGATCGTGCTGCGCCGGGAGATGATGCGCCAGAGCGACGGATCAGCGGTCCAGGACGCCCTCCTTGCTGCGTACGGCTATGACGCCGTCGACACCTGTGCGGGCGACTCGACCTGCAGGCTCGCCTGCCCCGTGGGGATCGACACCGGAGCCCTGATGAAGGACTTCCGGCACCGGCGCCACTCGCCGCGCGAGGAGCGCATCGCCGAACGCACCGCGCAGAACTTCCGCGCGGTCGAGACGTCGGCGCGGCTGGCACTCGCCGCGGCGGACCGGATCGGCGACCGGATTCTCCAGTCCGTGACGGGCCTGGTCCGCAAGGCCGTACGGCCCGATCTGGTACCGGAGTGGCTGCCGCAGATCCCCGGGGCCGCCGCCGGTGCCCTGCCCCGTACGAACCGCGTCGGCGCGGCCGCCGTCTACTACCCGGCCTGTGTGAACCGCATCTTCGCCGGTCCCGACGACCGGACGGGCCCCTCGCTCCCGCAAGCCGTCGTCGTGCTGTCGGGGCGCGCGGGAAAGCCCGTATGGGTCCCGCAGGACGTGGCGGGCACCTGTTGCGCCACCATCTGGCACTCCAAGGGGTACGAAGCGGGCAACCGCCTCATGGCCAACCGCATCGTCGAGGCGGTCTGGGGCTGGACGGCGGGCGGGCGGCTGCCGCTGGTCGTGGACGCGTCGTCCTGCACGCTCGGCATCGCCCATGAGGTGGTGCCGTATCTCACCGACGACAACAGGGAGTTGCACGCGGAGCTGACCGTCGTCGACTCCCTCGTCTGGGCGGCCGACGAACTCCTCCCCCGTCTCAACGTCCGGCGCACAACGGGATCCGCGGTAGTCCATCCCACCTGCTCGATGCGGCATCTCGGCGACGAGGACAGGCTGACCGCGCTCGCCCGGGCGTGCGCGGACGAGGTCGTGGTTCCCGACGACGCGGGCTGCTGTGCCTTCGCGGGCGACCGCGGAATGCTCCACAAGGAGCTCACGGACTCGGCGACGGCCCGCGAGGCGGCCGAGGTCACCGCCCGCCATTTCGACGCGCATCTCAGCGCCAACCGGATGTGCGAGATCGCCATGGACCGGGCGACGGGCCGTAGCTACCGCTCCGTCCTGCTGGAGCTGGAGCGGGCGACCCACCGCGCCCCACGGAGCTAGCCCCAGCTCATCCTCAGATCCCTCGGCGGACGCGGGCACTGCCATGGCCCTCGCGGGCTTTCGCCGTGCCCGGGGCCGGACACGGCCGTGAAGAAGAGTCCATGGGTTCGGACCAAGAGTCCAAACGCCGCCCTTGCGCATCAACAGCACCAACTACCAAGGTCCTTACCGAAGTTCATGAACACGCCGCGCAACGTCAGCTCAACGACGGCTTCCTGGAGGCTCGATGAACGACGCAGCACAGCAGAACCCCGGTACGGCGGACGGCGACGACGGCTCAGTGAGCCGTCGTTCGGTCCTGCGGACCACGGCCGGAGTGGCGGGCGCGGGGCTGGGCCTCGGCGCGCTGGGCACGGGCGCCGCCTCGGCCACGGCGGGCGGCACGGAGAGCGGCGCGGCGAGCGAGGACTTAGCAGCCACCCCGCCCCGCCAGGGGCTCACCATGGCCGGCGTCCCCTTCGAGCGGCGCAGCACCGTACGCGTCGGCATCATCGGCCTCGGCAATCGCGGTGGCAGCATGATCGACCTCTTTCTCGTCCTCCCCGGGGTCCACGTCGTCGCCCTCTGCGACCCGGTCAAGGCGAAGACGGAGAGCGCCGCGGCCAAGGTGGTCAAGGCCGGTCAACCCGCCCCCGCCGTCTACACCAACGGCGAGGACGACTACGAGAACCTGTGCAAGCGGGGCGACGTCGACTTCGTCTATGTGGCCACGCCCTGGGACTTCCACTTCGAGATGGCCAAAGCCGCCATGCTGAACGGCAAGCACGTCGGCGTGGAGTGTCCGATCGCCATGCGCATGGACGAGTTGTGGGCGCTCGTCGACCTCTCCGAGCGCACCAGACGCCACTGCATGCAGCTGGAGAACTGTTGCTACGGCAAGAACGAGATGCGTGTGCTGCGCATGGCGCACGCCGGCAAGTTCGGCGATGTGCTGCACGGCGCGGGCGCGTACAACCACGATCTGCGCGGCCTGATGTTCGACCCGGACTACTACGAGGGCCCCTGGCGACGGCTGTGGCACACCCGGCTGCGCGGCGACCTCTACCCGAACCACGGCTTCGGTCCCGTCTCCAATTACATGGACATCAACCGCGGTGACCGGGTCGTGAGCATCTCCAGCTTCGGCACCCCGGCCCTGGGTCTGGCCGAGTACCGCAAGGCACACATGCCGCCGGGCGACCCGAGCTGGAAGGAGACGTACATCGAGAGCGATCGCACCATCAGCCTGGTCCAGACGGCGAAGGGACGGGTCATCCGCCTGGAACACGATGTGTCGACTCCACACCCCTACAGCCGGATCAACAGCCTGGGCGGCACCAAGGGTGTCTTCGAGGACTACCCGGCGCGGATCTACCTGGAGCCCGACCACACGAATGACCAGTGGGGCGATTTCGCCGCCTACGCGGAGTGGGACCACTGGCTGTGGAAGGAGCACTCCAACCCGCCCGGCGGGCACGGCGGCATGGACTACATCATGGTTTTCCGGCTGATGCAGTGCATGCAGCTGGGGCTGGTGCCCGACTTCGATGTGTACGACGCGGCGACCTGGACGGCTCCGGTGCCGCTCAGTCATGCGTCGATCAGGGCGAAGGGCGCTCCGCAGCAGATACCGGACTTCACCCGCGGTGAGTGGAGGAAGTCCCGCAGCGGCATGGACTCGGCCAAACCTGCCGTCTGACAGGGCAGTCGGGGCCCGGCTCGCGCCTGCCGGGCCCCGCGCCTCCGCACATCTCGACCCGGGCACTCCTCAACCGGGCTCGCGCACACCTCGGTTCAGCAGCGGCGGCGGTCCTCGGTCACCACTCCCTGGACCGTTTGCAGACTGCGGTCGTAGCAGCCCCCGGCACCCCGCAGCCGGTAGCGCTCCGCCGTCGTGCCGACCGCGTGCCGCTGATCGCGCGGCACATTCGCCGTGTAGGTCGCATCGCCGCTGTACGTATCGTCCAGCCGCGCCCACGTCAGCCGCTTGCCGCCGTGGGCGACGACCGTGTCGGCCCTGTCCCCCAGGGTGAGGACGGTACGCAGCCGGTCCCCCGCGCCCAGTGTGGTGACGCCGTCCATCGTGTAGGTCCGGTGGGTGGCCGTGAGCTGCCGCCCGCTTCTCACACTCTCGTCGTCGCGCCAGCTCCCCTTGAGCGCGTCGAGGTTCTCGCCCTCGGTCCAGCGGTGGACCGAGGTGTTCGCGAGGGCGCGGCTCACGGTCGTGGTGACGCGGCCGTGCGAGGTGTTGAGATAGCCGGTGACGGTGAGCCGATGGGCGCCTTTCGTGTCGAGCCGGTGCTCCGAACCGGGCGTGTACGTGACCGAGTTGACGGGTGCGCTCTCCTCATGGCGGGTCAGCGCGCCCGTGACCACCGCGCTGGCTTCGTCCTGCCACACCAGCACATTGGTGGGCGTACTCCAGCCGGTCTGGCCGGCCGGCACACCGGCGACGGAGACCTCGACCCGGTGCGGGCGGCCGTCGTTGAGCCGGGCGGCGAAGGGAGTCAGGTCGAACTGGATGGGCTTGATGTCGAACGCCCGCGGCCCCGGAATCACGTACCAGAGGAAGGGATTGGACCAGCCGCCCGTCCATACCGTCGGGAACGGCGCGGCAATTCCGGCGAGCTCGCCGTCGACCTTGATCTGCGCCTCGCGGTAGGGGCCGGCGTTGGCCTTGCAGGAGTACGGGGCGGCGTCGGGGACGGTCAGATACCAGTACTCCTCGCAGCCGCCGCCCGATCCGGTCGCGTACACCTCGGCGAGAATCCGCTCCGAGTTGCGCGGTGTCGTCAGCGAAGTGCCGTCCAGCGCAAGCACCTTGTCGGGTGTCCCGGCAGGTCCGGCCGTGCCGTTCGCCGCGTAGAAGGTCAGCGTCACCTTGACGTCGAAGACGCCGGTGTACGTCTCATTGACAACGTTGCCGATGAGCATCTCGACCGGCTGGGCGCTGCGCAGCGTGTCGCTGTAGCGCGTGACGTCCTTCTCCACGGACCAGGCGATGCCGTCCGGCGAAGGCTGCGGGGTCGAGGTGCGCAGGATCTCGACGCCGCCGACGGTGAGATGGCCGAGCCGGTCGTACTGCCGCCCCTTGACGCTCCCGTCGAGCCGCAGCACCACCTTGCTCCAGCTCTCACCGCACTCCCTCGGCGGCTTATAACTCCCCTTGTACGGCGTGAAGTCGCGGAACTGCGCCTCGGCGAGCGTCACTTGACAGGACTTCGCATCCGGGCGCGAGACGGGCGGCGCCGCGGTGACGGGATCGTGCCAGTCGGTGCCGAACTCCGCCGGAGGTGTGTCGGCGGCTGTGGCGGGCCCGGCGCCGAGGAGCAAACCCACGGCCAGCGCCGACCCGGTGAGCATGGACATGATCTGTCGTCGTCTCATGGGTCAGGAGTGAAGCGTGCGACGGGTCCGCAGCGCCAGGGCGAGTTGTTCGATCTTGGCGTGTTGTGTGTGCTGCCGCACAAAAATCGATTGCGGGGCGCGGCTGCGAAAGGCGAACCTTGCACGGTTTGCGCCGCCCTTTCGAGCCTTGGAACGTCATGCAGATTCGCGATCTTCCGTATCCCGACCCTGGTGTGCCCGACGCCAGGTCCGGACCGCGGTTCCTGCTCTGGCTCGGGCGCAACCAGCTCGGCGGACAGCTCAGGTCACTGGCCTGGGGCCTGCTGCACTTCTGCGGTGTGGCCGGGCTGCCGCTGGGCGTCGGCCAAGCCGTGCAGGCAGTCGTGGACCGTTCCGGCTCCCGCCTCGCACTCGCCGGCACGCTGATCGTCGTGTGCGGCGTGGCGATCACCGTGGGCGACACGATGCTGCACCGCACCGCCGTCACCAATTGGATCACCGCCGCGGCACGTGTCCAGCAGCTGCTGGCGGGCAAGGCGGCGGAGCTGGGCTCGGCGCTGACCCGTCGGGTCGCGGCCGGCGAGGTGGTCGCGGTCTCCACCGGCGATGTGGAAAAGATCGGCTGGTTCGTGGAAGCGGTCTCGCGTTTCGCCGCCGCCGCCGTCACGGTGGTCCTGGTCTGCGTGGGCCTGGTTCTGTACGAGCCGGAGCTGGGCCTGGTGGTCGCCATCGGCGTCCCCGCGCTGGCCCTGGCCGTACTACCGCTGCTCCCGCGCGCCACCCGGCGTGCCGACATCCAGCGCGAGAAGGCCGGCAAGGCCACCGAACTGGCCGCGGACACCGTCGCGGGCCTGCGGGTCCTGCGCGGCATCGGCGGCGAGGAGCTGTTCCTCGACCGCTACCGGCAGGCTTCTCAGGAGGTGCGCAGGGCGGCGGTCCGCAGCGCCCGCATGTGGTCGCTGATCTCGGCGATCCAGGTGCTGATGCCGGGCCTGCTGCTGATCACGGTGATCTGGTACGGAGCCGGGCTCGCCCGGGACGGCCGGATCGGGATCGGCGAACTGGTCACCGCCTTCAGTGCGGTGACGCTGCTGATGTATCCGCTCCGGCACTTCGAAGAGATCGCCATGGCGTACTCCTTCTCGCGGCCCTCCGCGAAACGTGCCGCCCGGGTACTGGCGCTGCGCCGTACGACGGAGCCCTCCGACGTGGAGTACGGGCGCCCGAGCGGCGATCTGTACGACCCCGCCACCGGCGTCGTCGCCCCCGCGGGCCGGTTCACCGCCGTGGTGTGCGGCGATCCGGACGCGGCAGGACTGCTGGCCGAACGGCTCGGCGGGAACCCGGCCGCCGACGCGGAAGCCGCCGCGTCCGTGCTGCTCGGCGGTGTGCCGCTGGACGAGCTGGCACTGGAGACGGCACGTGCCGCCGTCCTCGTTCAGGACAAGGATCCGGTGCTGCTCTCCGGCACGCTGCGGGCGCTGCTCGACGTGCCCTCCTCCGGGACGGTGTCCGCGGAGGACGCGCTGGCGGCCGCGCAGTGCGGCGATGTGCTGGACGCGCTCGCGTCGGCGTCCCTGGACGCCGACGGCGACCCGATGCGAACGCGGATCACCGAGCGGGGCCGTTCGCTGTCCGGCGGGCAGCGCCAGCGGCTCGCCCTGGCCCGTTCGCTGGTCACCGACCCCGAGGTGCTCGTCCTGGACGAGCCCACGTCCGCCGTGGACTCGCACACGGAGGCGCGGATCTCCGAGGGTGTGAAGGGTCTGCGGGCCGGTCGCACCACGGTCGTGTTCACCTCCTCACCGCTGCTGCTCGACCACGCGGACAGGGTGGTTTTCGTGCACGACGGCAAGGTCGCGGCGGTCGGCGTCCACCGCGAACTGCTGGAGGGCACCGCCGGCTACCGGGCGGTCGTCACCCGCGAGACCGAGGAAGAGCAGCTCATTGGCATCACGGCCATCGACGAGCTGGACGCACTGGAAGAGATCGAGGAGTCGGCATGATCGGCGTGGCGCCACCGGCGTACGACCCGGCGGCCCCGGAGACGGCGGCAACCCTGCCCGTCGGCACTCCGGCGACCGTGCGGGCGTACGTCGGCGAACTGCTGCAGCGGCACCGCAGGGCCTTTGTGCTGCTGATCGCCGTCAACGCCGTCGCGGTGATCTCCTCGATGGCCGGCCCCTATCTGCTGGGCGGGCTCGTCCAGGATCTGGCGGACGGGGCACGCGAGCTCCATCTGGAGCGCACCGCCGCGCTGTTCGCGCTCGCGCTGGTCATCCAGACCGTGTTCGTACGCCTGATGCGGTTGCGCGGCGCGATGCTCGGCGAGGAGATGCTGGCCGACCTGCGCGAGGACTTCCTCGTGCGATCGGTCGGACTGCCGCCGGGTGTCCTTGAGCGCGCAGGCACGGGGGATCTGCTCTCCCGTATCACCACCGACATCGACCGGCTGGCCAATGCGATGCGCGAGGCCGTGCCGCAGTTGGCGATCGGCGTGGTCTGGGCCGCCCTGTTGATCGGCGCGCTCACGGTGACGGCGCCGCCGCTCGCGCTCGCCGTGCTCGTCGCCCTCCCCGTGCTGGTGATCGGCTGTCGCTGGTACTTCCGGCGGGCGCCGTCGGCATACCGCTCGGAGGCGGCCGGATATGCGGCGGTGGCCGCCGTGCTGGCGGAGACCGTGGACGCCGGGCGGACCGTGGAGGCGCACCGCCTCGGCGGACGCCGGGTGGCGCTGTCCGAGCAGCGGATCAGGGAGTGGACCGCGTGGGAGCGTTACACGCTCTATCTGCGCTCGGTCCTGTTCCCCGTCATCAACGTGACGCATGTGACGATCCTCTGCTCGGTGCTGCTGATCGGCGGTGTCTTCGTCATTCAGGACTGGATCAGCGTCGGGCAGCTCACGACCGGCGCCCTGCTGGCGCAGATGCTGGTCGACCCGGTCAATCTGATCCTGCGCTGGTACGACGAGCTCCAGGTCGCCCAGGTGTCGATCGCCCGGCTCGTCGGCGTACGCGAGATCGAACCGGACGGCGGTGACGCGCACATCGCTCCGGACGGCCGCGATGTGCGTGCGGACGAGGTGCACTTCGGCTACCGCGAGGGCGTGGACGTGCTGCACCAGGTCTCGCTCGACGTCGCGCCGGGCACCCGGCTCGCTCTGGTCGGCCCCTCCGGCGCCGGCAAGTCGACGCTGGGCCGGCTGCTCGCGGGCATCTACGCACCTCGGGCGGGCAGCATCACGCTCGGCGCGGCCGAGTTGTCCAGGATGCCGGCGGAGCGCGTCCGCGAGCATGTCGCCCTGGTCAACCAGGAGCACCACGTCTTCGTGGGCTCGCTGCGCGACAACCTGCTGCTGGCCCGTACGGGCGCGTCCGACGCGGAGCTGTGGGCAGCGCTCGGGGCGGTCGACGCGAACACCTGGTCGCGGGGGCTGGATGCCGGCCTCGACACCGAGGTCGGCTCGGGCGGCCTCGCGCTGACCCCGGCCCAGGCCCAGCAGATCGCGCTGGCCCGCCTGGTCCTGGCGGACCCGCACACCCTGGTCCTGGACGAGGCGACCTCGCTCCTGGACCCGCGGGCGGCCCGCCATCTGGAGCGCTCGCTCTCGCGGGTCCTGGACGGCCGTACGGTGGTGGCCATCGCCCACCGCCTGCACACCGCGCACGACGCGGATGTGATCGCGGTGGTGGAAGAGGGCCGGATCAGCGAACTGGGCAGCCACGACGAACTGGTCGCGGCCGGCGGGGCGTACGCGGCGCTGTGGCGGTCCTGGCACGGGTGAGAACAGGTGTGAGGTCCCGCTGGTGGCATGGCTCCAGCAGCGGGACCTCGGCACCCCACCCCCGCGGTGGCCCCGGGCCGTGGCCGATCAGTAGCCGTATTGGCCGCTGTTCTGGCCGACAGCCTTCATGACCGCCTTGCCGTGCGCGTCGATGACGTACCAGACCTTGCCGATGCCCTGGCCCTTCACGTCTCCGGACGCCTTGTCCTTGGCGTAGTGGTAGAGCGGATGACCGCCGTAGGTGGCCTGGGTCTTCCCGCCTGCGTCCGTCGTGTTGATGAGCTTCGCGTCCACACCGTGGCCGGCCTTCGGCTTGCCCTCCATCGGCGGCCACAGTTTCAGGCACGCCGCGTCGCACTTCATCGCGCTCTTGTTCTGGCCGTCCATGGTGAACAGATAGAGCGTGCGCCCACTGCCATCGACCAGGATGTTGCCGAGCCTGGAGTCGGCGATCTTGACCGTGGACATGTCCGTGGCGCTCGATCCGCCGCCGCTGTTGCCGCCCCCATCGCTCCAGCCGGAGAGACCGAGGGCCGCCGTCACGACGAGCACGGCCGCCGGGATGGTGCTTCTGATCATGATGTGTCATCCCTTCTCGACCGAGGTTGTACGCAGCGGCCCGAGCATCGGATTGCGCGGCGATGCAATCCCTGGGCGGGGTGGTGACGTATGTATGCGATGTGGAGCTGTTCTCGCGCGTGGACCGGGCCGACGACGCCTCACTCCTCGCCGGGCTTGCCATCGGCGACGAGGCGGCGTCAACCGCGTTCGTACGCCGCTTCCAGGCGGCGGTGTACGGTCTCGCGCTGTCCGTGACACGCGAGCCGGGCCTTGCCGAGGACGTCAGCCAGGAGGTGTTCGTACGGGCCTGGCGCGCCGCCGGAAGTTACGACGCGCGGCGGGCGTCCGTGCTCACCTGGCTGCTGACCATCACACGCAATGCCGCCATCGACTCGGTGCGGACCCGGCGGGCCACCCCCGTCATGGCGGACACATTGGAGCGGCTGATCGGTGCGACGCTCCAGGCCGAGGGACCGGAACAGCTTGCAATCCTCGCGCTGGAGAGCAGACGCGCCGTGCAACGGCTCCGGTCGCTGCCCACCGAGCAGGCGCGGGCCGTTGTGCTCGCCGTCATCGGCGGGTGCACCGCCGCCGAGGTCGGGCGGCACGAGGACATCCCGCTCGGCACCGCCAAGAGCCGCATCCGGGCCGGCCTGCGCAGGCTGCGGGACTCGCTGAAGGAGGACAGCCGTGACCGATAGGCACCTCGGCGAGGAGCAGCTGATTGCCCTGGCGCTCGGCGATGTTCCGGACGAGCAGACCGCGCTGCTGGAGCATCTGCGCGCCTGCCCCTCCTGCCGGTCGGCGTACCAGGAGATCTCGGGGGCCGTGGACGCCGTGCTGCCCGCCGCGCCGACCGTCGCTCCGTCGGCCGGGTTCGACGCCCGGGTCCTTGAACGGCTGGATGTGAGAAAGCCTGTTCCGCACCGGTCGCGCCGGGTCCCCCTGCTACTTGCGGCAGCGGCGGCGGCCGTCGGGATCGGCATCGGCTCCGCCGTGACGGCGACCGTCGTCGACCAGGGTCCGGCGGCCGTCGTCGCGAGCGAACAGGGCGCGCGGCTCCTCACCCGCACCGGGTCCACGGTGGGCACGGTCGAACCGAGCCAGGCCGGGGACGAGCGGGTCGTCGTCATGCAGATCACCGACGCACCACCCGGCAAGCACTACTCCTGCCGACTGGTGCTGAAGGACGGCACGGTCCGTGATGGCGGTGCGTGGTGGGTGCCGGCCTCCGGTCGCGCGACCTGGATCGCGTACGGCTCGGCGAGCACCGTCGAGCGGGTGGAGCTGCTCGCCGACAACGGCAGTGTGTGGTCCCACGCCGATCTGACCGACTGACCTCGAGGCCGTCCTCGATCGACTCCCGGGCCGCCCGGCTGCCCCGCCGCCGCGCCGCTAGATGTACCCGAGCGCCGCCGCGCCGCCCACCCCGCCCAGCAGCATGAACACCGGCATCAGCACCTTCAGCTCCACCCAGCTGCCCGCCCTGAACCGCATCGCCTTCGGCGGACCCACCGGGTACCAGCGCTTGCGCCCCAGCGGGATCGGCCACAGGATCGGGCAGCCCGAGACGGTCAGCGCATCGCCGATGTCGTGCACCAGCGCGCCCAGCACGATCGGCAGGCCCAGCCACAGATACTCCTGGCCGGGGGCGGTGAACAGCCAGTCCGAGCCATTGCCCGGCTTGTCCAGGACGTCCGCCAGGATCCACGCGCTCGTCGCGCCCAGCAGCCACACCAGTACGTCGCTGGAGACTCGCGCGGCCCGCCACAGCAGGCCCTCAACGGCGAGCACCAGATGGATGAAGAGGATCGCGAGAACCGCCCACCGGCCGCCGGTGATCGCGAGCGCCGAGGTGCCCGCGCCGATCAGGACCGCCCACAGCCAGGTGTGGGTGAGCGTGCGATGGCCGCCGGTCCTGCGCTTGTCGCCCTGTTTCTTCGTCGCTTTGTAGACCGCGTACGACAGCTTGTCGACGACCTCGCACAGTCCGCGCGATATCGGCCCGAAGGCCCGCGAGATCGTCGCCGCCTTGTGGTCGAGGTCCGGAGCGAGCGCCGCCCCCGCGCATATCAGCGCTCCGACGACGAGGACCGGCCACGGCATCGGGTGGCCGGCGGCAGCGGTCGCCGCGCCCACCCCCAGCCAGGCAGCCGCCCCGGACAGAGAGTGCGCCGGTCCCATCATGTGCGTTCCCGCCCCATTGCTCTTGTGGTGAAGCCCAGTTGACAGGGCAGCGTATCGCCCGTGATCTTGCCGTTGCCGTCCGGTTCCCGGATCCGGGGTGAAGCCAGGCAAGATGGGGGCGTGACCCTTATCGATCAGCTGCCGCCGGACGCCGACCCAGATGCCCTCTTCGAAGCCTTCTCCTCATGGGCCGAAGGCCAGGGCATCACGCTCTATCCGGCTCAGGAGGAGGCGCTGATCGAGGTTGTCTCGGGGGCCAATGTGATCCTTTCGACGCCCACCGGCTCGGGAAAGAGCCTGGTCGCGGCGGGCGCGCACTTCACGGCTCTGGCCAATGACCAGGTCACGTTCTACACCGCGCCGATCAAGGCGCTGGTCTCGGAGAAGTTCTTCGACCTCTGCAAGCTCTTCGGCACGGAGAACGTCGGAATGCTGACGGGCGACGCGTCCGTCAACGCCGACGCCCCCGTCATCTGCTGCACCGCCGAGGTGCTGGCCTCCATCGCCCTGCGCGACGGCAAGCACGCCGACATCGGCCAGGTCGTGATGGACGAGTTCCACTTCTACGCGGAGCCGGACCGCGGCTGGGCCTGGCAGATCCCGCTGCTGGAGCTGCCGCAGGCGCAGTTCATCCTGATGTCGGCGACGCTCGGCGACGTCTCGATGTTCGAGAAGGACCTGACCCGCCGCACCGGCCGCGAGACCTCGGTCGTGCGGTCCGCGACCCGGCCCGTCCCGCTCTCGTACGAGTACGTCACGACGCCCATCACGGAGACCCTGACCGAGCTGCTCGAAACCCGGCAGGCGCCGGTCTACATCGTGCACTTCACGCAGGCCCAGGCGGTCGAGCGTGCGCAGTCGCTGATGAGCATCAACATGTGCTCGCGCGAGGAAAAGGACAAGATCGCCGAACTGATCGGCAACTTCCGCTTCACCACCAAGTTCGGTCAGAACCTGTCCCGTTACGTACGCCATGGCATCGGCGTGCATCACGCCGGCATGCTGCCCAAGTACCGCCGTCTGGTCGAAAAGCTCGCGCAGGCGGGCCTGTTGAAGGTCATCTGCGGTACCGACACGCTCGGCGTCGGCGTCAACGTCCCCATCCGCACGGTGCTGTTCACCGCTCTCACCAAGTACGACGGCAATCGCGTACGTACTCTCCGCGCCCGCGAGTTCCATCAGATCGCCGGTCGCGCCGGGCGGGCCGGATTCGACACCGCCGGTTTTGTGGTCGCCCAGGCCCCCGAGCACGTCATCGAGAACGAGAAAGCGCTCGCGAAGGCCGGCGACGACCCGAAGAAGCGCCGCAAGGTGGTCAGGAAGAAGGCACCCGAGGGCTTTGTCGCCTGGTCGGACACCACGTTCGAGAAGCTGATCGGCTCCGAGCCGGAGCCGCTGACCTCGCGCTTCCGGGTCACCAACATCATGCTGCTCTCGGTGATCGCCCGGCCCGGGAACGCCTTCGAGGCGATGCGCCGCCTCCTCGAGGACAACCACGAGCCGCGCAAGGCGCAGCTGCGCCATATCCGCCGGGCCATCGCCATCTACCGCTCGCTGCTCGACGGCGGGGTGGTTGAGCAGCTGGACAAGCCCGACGCCGAGGGCCGCACCATCCGGCTCACCGTCGACCTCCAGCAGGACTTCGCGCTGAACCAGCCGCTGTCGACGTTCGCGCTCGCCGCCTTCGACCTGCTCGACCCGGAGTCCCCGTCCTACGCCCTGGACATGGTCTCCGTCGTCGAGTCGACGCTCGACGACCCCCGCCAGATCCTCGCCGCCATGCAGAACAAGGCGCGCGGTGAGGCGGTCGGCCAGATGAAGGCGGACGGCATCGAGTACGAGGAGCGCATGGAGCGGCTCCAGGACATCTCGTACCCCAAGCCGCTGGAAGAGCTGCTCTGGCACGCGTACAACGTCTACAAGAAGTCGCACCCGTGGGTCGGTGACCACCCGGTCTCACCGAAGTCCGTCATCCGTGACATGTACGAACGGGCCCTCACCTTCACGGAGTTCACCTCCTGGTACGAACTCGCGCGCACCGAGGGCATCGTGCTGCGCTATCTCGCGAGCGCGTACAAGGCGCTTGACCACACCATCCCAGACGACCTCAAGACCGAGGACCTTCAAGACCTGATCGCCTGGCTCGGCGAGATGGTGCGCCAGGTCGACTCCAGCCTGCTCGACGAGTGGGAGCAGCTGGCCAACCCGGAGATCGAGACCGCCGAGCAGGCCCAGGAAAAGGCTGACCAGGTCAAGCCGGTCACCGCGAACGCCCGCGCCTTCCGTGTGCTCGTACGCAACGCCATGTTCCGCCGGGTCGAACTGGCCGCGCTGGACCACGTCCGCGAGCTCGGCGAGCTGGACGCCGAGTCGGGCTGGGACGAGGACGCCTGGGGCGAGGCGATGGACAAGTACTGGGACGAGTACGAGGACCTGGGCACCGGACCCGACGCACGCGGCCCCAAGCTGCTGCTGATCGAGGAGGACCCGGAGCACGGTCTGTGGCGCGTCCGGCAGATCTTCGCCGACCCGAACGGCGACCATGACTGGGGTATCAGCGCGGAGGTCGACCTGGCTGCCTCCGACGAGGAAGGCCGGGCCGTCTTGCGGGTCACATCCGTCGGCCAGCTCTGACACTGGGAACACAGGAGACCACCCGATGACGAATCCGGCCGAGCGCCTGGTCGATCTGCTCGACCTGGAGCAGATCGAGGTCAACATCTTCCGCGGCCTCAGCCCGAACGAGTCCCTGCAGCGGGTCTTCGGCGGGCAGGTGGCGGGCCAGGCACTGGTCGCGGCCGGCCGCACCACCGACGGCGAGCGGCCGGTCCACTCACTGCACGCGTACTTCCTGCGGCCGGGAATCCCCGGCGTGCCGATCGTCTACCAGGTCGAACGGGTAAGGGACGGCCGCTCGTTCACCACCCGCCGGGTCACCGCGGTCCAGCAGGGCAAGACGATCTTCAATCTGACCGCCTCCTTCCACCGGCCCGAGGAGGGCAGCATCGAGCATCAGCTGCCGCCGCGGCTGGAGTTCCCGGACCCCGAGACGCTCCCCTCGCTCACCACGGAGATCCGCGAGCATCTGGGCGAACTCCCGGAGGCGCTGGAGCGGATGGCCCGCCGCCAGCCCTTCGACATCCGTTATGCCGAACGGCTGCGCTGGACCCCCGAGGAGATCAAGGAGGCGGACCCGCGCAGCGCCGTGTGGATGCGCGCGGTGGGCCCGCTGGGCGACGACCCACTGGTGCACACGTGCGCGCTGACGTACGCGAGCGACATGACGCTGCTCGACGCGGTCCGCATTCCGGTCGAGCCGCTGTGGGGCAGGCGCGGCTTCGACATGGCGTCGCTGGACCACGCGATGTGGTTCCACCGGCCTTTCCGCGCCGACGAGTGGTTCCTGTACGACCAGGAGTCGCCGATCTCGACGGGCGGACGCGGGCTGGCGCGTGGCCGCATCTACGACCGCGAGGGCAGGATGCTGGTGTCGGTGGTGCAGGAGGGGTTGTTCCGCAGGCTGGGCGACTGACGAGCGAGCCCGGTAAGACAGGCTGGACAAAGCCTGAGTAGCCGAACAGGGGAAATCCGCCATATCCGGTATGTCGCAACCCGTTTGACGGTTCGGAGTCCCTAGGGTCGTCGCGCTACCGCCGCGACGTAAGGCTCCGACATGGCACTTCTCCCCCGCCCGACAACCCTCGACCGGCCGGCCCCCGCCGAGGACACCGGGCCCTCGCAGACACCCGAAGCGCAGCAGGAGTCCCACGGGGTGCTGCGCAGCGTCTGGCTGTGGCCCGTTGTCGCCACGCTGGCGTGCACGGTCTACGGCATCCGCACCCCGGTGATGTGGGAGGACGAGCTCACCAGCTGGGACGTGGCCTCCCGCGACCTCGGGCAACTGCTGGACACTGTCCAGCGGGTGGATGCGGTGCTCGGTACCTACTACCTGCTCCTGCACGGGTGGATGACGGTCTTCGGGGACTCGGCGACCTCGCTGCGGCTGCCGTCGGCTCTGGCCATGGCCGGTGCCGCCGGATGCGCGGCGCTGTGCGGGCAGCGGCTGTTCGGGCGCCGCGCCGGGCTGGCCGGGGGCCTGCTGTTCGCGTTGATCCCGGTGGTGAGCAGGTACGCCCACGAGGCTCGCCCGTACGCACTGGTCGTCTGTGCCGTCTCGCTGTCCACACTGTTGCTGCTGCGGGCGCTGGACCGGCCGGGGAGCAGACGGCGCTGGGCCGCATACGCCCTGGGTGTGGCGGCGGTCGGCCTGTTCCATCTGCTGGCCCTGACCGTGCTGCTCGGGCACATGGTGGCGGTTGGCTCCCGGGTGCGAGCCGAGCGGCGGGTGCTGTGGGGCTTCGGCATCGCGGTCTCGGTGGGTGTGATCGGTGTGGTTCCCGTGGCGCTGCTGGGCAGGGCGCAGACCGGCCGGCAGATCTCCTGGATCCCCCGGCCGGACATGTGGGGCCTGGTCGCCATCTGGCCGCAGCTGTTCGCGTCGGCGACGCTGGCCGGGGCGGTGATCGCACTGGCGGTCACCGCGTGGGGCGAGCGCCGCAGTGCCGCGCTGTGCTGCACCGCGATGGCGGTGCTGCCGCCGCTGGTCCTGTGGGTGGTCTCGCACGGGCAGGTGTCGTACTTCTTCTACCGGTATCTTCTGTTCACCCTGCCGGCGTGGGTGATGCTCGCCGGGGCGGGCCTGGTCGCCGCACGGAGCCGGGCGGTCGTGGCGGCGGCACTGGTGGTGCTCGCGGTGCTGACCGTGCGCGAGCAGCAGGCGCTTCGGAAGCCGTTCGCGCACTTCAGCAGCGGCCTGGACTATCCGGGCGCCGCCCTGACCATCGAGAAGTTCTACCAGCCCGGTGATGCGGTGATCTACGACCGCGGGGACGACGCCTGGCGGATGCTCGACGTGGGGGTCCGCTTCTACCTGCCGGACGATCTGCGGATGCATGACGTCTTCCTGGCCGAGTCGTCCGCCGACAGGGACGACCTGCGGCCCACGGAGTGCGGAGACCCTGGTGCCTGTCTGCGGGGCGACAAGCGCGTCTGGCTCGTCGTGTCGGGCAACTGGGGGGATCCGTTCAGGGAGCTGCCCGACGACCAGGAGCGGGCGCTGCGTGCGCGGTACACGGCGTACGGCTCCGCGCATGTGACAGGCATCACCGTGACACTCCTCGAACTCAAGGCATAAGCAGCTTCGGAGCGCGTTGGAGTGTCTGCGGCCATTGTCAGACTGGACCGCATCGCTATCACCAGAAGGAGACCCGATGAGTCTGTCCGACATCCCGCTGCGCACCCTGACCGGCGAGTCCGCGTCGCTTGCCGACTTCGAGGGCAAGGCGGTGCTGCTGGTGAATGTCGCCTCTCGGTGCGGACTGACGCCGCAGTACGCCGGTCTCGAGCGGCTTCAGAAGAGCTACGGTGACCGCGGTTTCACGGTGCTGGGCGTGCCCTGCAACCAGTTCGCAGGCCAGGAGCCGGGCAACGCGGAGGAGATCCAGTCCTTCTGCTCGGCGACGTACGGCGTGACCTTCCCGATGCTGGAGAAGACGGATGTGAACGGGGACGGCCGGCACCCGCTGTACACGGAGCTGACGAAGGTCGCGGACGCGGACGGCGAGGCCGGCGATGTCCAGTGGAACTTCGAGAAGTTCCTGATCGGCAAGGACGGCCAGGTCGTGGCGCGGATCCGCCCGGGCACGGAGCCGGAGGCCCCGGAGGTCGTCACGGCGATCGAGGCACTGCTCGGCGCCTGAGTGCGCGGTGTCCTCAGGCGCCGGACGGGCTTGACCGCATGCCTGTCCGGCGGCTGAGGACGAGCCGGCCTATCGGATCGGCATGCCCGACAGCGTCCGGGCGATCACCAGGCGCTGGATCTCGCTCGTGCCCTCGAAGATCGTGTAGATCGCGGCGTCGCGGTGCATGCGCTCCACCGGGTACTCACGGGTGAACCCGTTGCCGCCCAGGATCTGGATGGCCTGCGCCGTGACCTTCTTCGCGGTCTCGGAGGCGTACAGCTTGGACATCGAGCCCTCGGCGGAGGTGAAGGGCTTGCCCGTCACCGCCATCCAGGAGGCACGCCACACCAGCAGCCGTGCCGCGTCGATCTGGGTGCGCATGTCGGCGAGTTGGAATGCGATTCCCTGATTGTCGATGATCGGGCGGCCGAACTGGCTGCGGGTCATGGCGTAGTCGAGTGCGACCTCGTACGCGGCACGGGCGGTGCCGACCGCCATCGCGCCGACCGCCGGGCGGGAGGCCTCGAAGGTGGCCATGGCCGCGTTCTTCACCCTCTCGCCGCCCGACTTTGCTCTCTCACGCGCGCGGGCCAGGCGCTCGTCCAGCTTCTCCTTGCCGCCGAGCAGGCAGGAGCCGGGGACGCGTGCGTTCTCCAGCACCACCTCGGCGGTGTGCGAGGCGCGTATGCCGTGCTTCTTGAACTTCTGGCCCTGCGAGAGACCGGGAGTGTTCGGCGGGACGATGAAGGAGGCGTGGCCCTTGGAGCCGAGCTCCGGGTCGACGACCGCGACCACGACATGGACGTTGGCGATTCCGCCGTTGGTCGCCCAGGTCTTGGTGCCGTTGAGCACCCATTCGTCCTTGGCCTCGTCGTACACCGCGCGGGTGCGCATCGCGCCGACGTCGGAGCCCGCGTCCGGCTCGGAGGAGCAGAAGGCCGCGACCTTCACGTCGTCCACGTCACCGTACATCTGCGGGATCCAGGTGCCGATCTGCTCCTCGGTGCCGTTCGCGAGGACGCCGACCGCCGCAAGTCCCGTGCCGACGATGGAGAGTCCGATGCCGGCGTCGCCCCAGAACAGCTCCTCCATCGCCATCGGGATCCCGAGGCCGGTCGGGTCGAAGAACTGCTGGGCGTAGAAGTCCAGGGAGTAGATTCCCACCTTGGCCGCTTCCTGGATCACCGGCCAGGGTGTCTCCTCACGCTCGTCCCACTCGGCGGCGGCCGGACGCATCACGTCTTTGGCGAATCCGTTGAGCCAGTCACGGATCTGCTTCTGGTCGTCGTTGAGTTCGAGCGTGAACTCGGCCATTTTCCCCTCCAGTACTGCGGTGACCTCTTGCATGTTACTTGCGGTAACCGCAGTCTGTTACCGGCAAGTAGACCATGTCAACCGGCCACCGCCCGATCACCTCGACCGACTGGCAGGGTGTTACGTTGCGCAGGCGTCACGCAATCGCACGGGCGGGGAGAAACGACAATGGAGACCACACAGCAGGCGGCGGGCCAGCAGCGGTCGGCCGACCAGCGGCGCCGGGAGCTGCTTGAAGCCGCGGACCGAGTGGTGCTCCGGGACGGGCCGCAGGCGTCGATGAACGCGATCGCCGCGGAGGCGGGCATCACCAAGCCCATCCTGTACCGGCACTTCGGCGACAAGAGCGGCCTGTACCGGGCGCTGGCCAAGCGCCACACCGATGCGCTGCTGCACGCGCTTCGGGAAGCGGTCGACGCGCCTTCCGAGCGCCGCGAGCGGGTCGAGGCGACGCTGGACACGTATCTCGCGGCGATCGAAGCCAGGCCGCAGGTCTACCGATTCCTGATGCATCCGGCCGAGGACAGCCAGCCCTCGGAGGCGGGGTTCGACGTCGGCCGGCACTCGGCACCGCTGCTGCGACGGCTCGGCGAAGAGCTGGCGATGGTCATCTACGACCGGGTCGACCTCGGGCCGGACAGCGAGCAGTTGGCCCGGGTGTGGGGCCATGGCATCGTCGGCATGATGCACGCGGCCGGGGACTGGTGGCTGGGCGAACGCGAGTGCTCCCGCGCGGAGTTGGTGCGGTGCCTGGCGGACCTGCTGTGGGGGCGCCTGGCCGCGGCGGCGGACCGTCCGGGCGGCCAGACGTTCTGAACCGGGGGCAAGCCCCCGGACCCCAGACGCCCTTCGGGCGATTGAGGAGCTGGGGGTCCCCCACGCCCGAAGGGCGTAGGGGGCGGGGTCTGGGGCGGAGCCCCAGTTACGGTGACCACGGCGCACGCCGCGCCGCTCGCAGCGCTCTCGCCCGGCGCCAGCCCGTGAGCCGGTCCATGTAGACCGCCCCCTCCAAGTGGTCGCACTCATGCTGCAGGCACCGCGCGAAGAAGCCCGTGCCCTCCACCCGCACCGGCTCGCCGTCCGCCGTCACCCCCTCCACCACCGCGTGGTCGAATCGCTCCGTACCCGCCTCCAGGCCCGGCAGCGACAGACAGCCCTCCGGCCCCCGCACCGTGACCCCGTCCGCCTCCACCAGACGCGGATTGACGATGTGTCCGAGATGACGGACGTCATCGTCGTCCGGGCAGTCGTACACGAACACCCGCAGCGGCACCCCCACCTGGTTCGCCGCCAGACCCACCCCCTGCGCCGCGTACATCGTCGCGAACATGTCCTCGATGAGCGTCTTCAGCACGGGAGAGAAGTCCGTGACGGTCTCACACGGGGCGTGCAGCACCGGATCTCCGAGCAGGCTCATGCCCCTCACGAGTCCGGAACTGCCTGGGATCGGCCGGTTTCGCATGGCCGTAAGCGTACGGTCCGCCGTGACCTCCACGTTTTCCGCCGGTGCCGACGTACGGGCGCATGAGTGGACCTCGATAGGCTGGGCCGGACCGATGCAAGGAGGATCAAGGACGATGTCAGGCAACTCGGAGCCACTGACGCCGCGCGCCAAGCTCGCCGTGACGGCAGGCAAGGCCGCAGCGGCGGTGTCGCGCGCCGCCGGACGCGGCAGCGGCTCGGTGATCGGCGGCCGGGTCGCGCTCAAGCTCGACCCCGATCTGCTGGGGCGGCTGGCGCAGCACCTGGACGTCGTCCTCGTGTCGGCGACCAACGGCAAGACCACCACCACCCGGCTGATCGCCGAGGCGCTGCGGGCCAGCGGCCCGGTCGTCTCCAACGCGCTCGGCGCCAATATGCCCGCCGGCATCACCTCCGCGCTGGCCGGCGGTTCCGACGCCAAGTTCGGTGTGATCGAGGTCGACGAGAAGTACCTCGCCGGCGTTGCCCGCGATGTGACGCCCAAGGCGATCGCGCTGCTCAACCTCTCGCGCGACCAGCTGGACCGCGCCGCCGAGACCCGGATGCTGGCCGAAAAGTGGCGCGAGGGACTCTCCGGTACGAAGGCCATGGTCATCGCCAACGCCGACGACCCGCTGATCGTGTGGGCCGCCTCCTCCTCGCCCAACGTGGTGTGGGTCGCCGCCGGCCAGGAGTGGAAGGACGACGCCTGGTCCTGCCCGTCCTGCGGCGGTGTGATGCAGCGCCCCGGCGACGACTGGTTCTGCGGCGAGTGCGGTTTCCGGCGCCCCGCCCCCAGCTGGGTGCTGAGCGGTGACCACGTCCTCGACCCGCACGGCTCGGCCTGGCCGATCCACCTCCAGCTGCCCGGCCGCGCCAACAAGGCGAACGCAGCCACCTCCGCCGCGGTCGCCGCCTGCTTCGGAGTGCCGCCGCAGGTCGCCCTGGAGCGCATGTATCAGGTCCAGGCCGTCGCCGGCCGCTATGACGTGGTCAGCTTCCTCGGCCGCGAGCTACGCCTGCTGCTCGCGAAGAACCCGGCCGGCTGGCTCGAAACGTTCTCCCTGATCGACCCGCCGCCGACGCCCGTCATCCTCTCGGTCAACGCGCGCGGCGCCGACGGCACGGACACCTCCTGGCTCTGGGACGTCGACTACACCCGGCTCGCCGGCCACCCGATCTTCGTGATCGGCGACCGCAAGCTGGACCTCGCCGTCCGCCTGGAGGTCGCGGGCCTGGACTTCCGGGTGTGCGAGAACGCCGACGAGGCGGTGCAGCTGGCCCCGCCCGGCCGGATCGAGGTCATCGCCAACTACACCGCCTTCCAGGACCTGCGCCGCCGCGTCGGCAACTGACCCGCAGAGGATTGACGAGAGTATGAGCGACAGCAGCCTGCGTCTGGTCTGGGTCTACCCGGACCTGCTCAGCACCTACGGCGACCAGGGCAACGCGCTGGTCGTGGAGCGCCGTGCCCGGCAGCGCCGCCTGGACGTGATGCGTATCGACGTACGCAGCGACCAGCCGGTCCCCACCTCCGGCGACATCTATCTGATCGGCGGCGGCGAGGACCGGCCGCAGCGGCTCGCGGCCGAGCGGCTGCGCCGCGACGGCGGACTGAGCCGGGCCGCATCCAACGGCGCGATCATCTTCTCCGTCTGCGCCGGTTACCAGATCCTCGGCCATGAGTTCATCAATGATCTCGGCGAGCGCGAGCCGGGTCTCGGTCTGATCGACGTGATCTCCACGCGCGGCGAGGGCGAGCGGTGCGTCGGTGACGTACTGGCTGACATCGACCCGCAGTTGGGCCTGCCGCAGCTGACCGGCTTCGAGAACCACCAGGGCATCACGCACCTCGGCCCGACGGCCCGCCCGTTCGCGCGCACCATCCTCGGCCGCGGCAACGGCACGGGCGACGGCACCGAGGGCGCGTACAACGACACCGTCTTCGGCACGTACATGCACGGTCCCGTGATGGCGCGCAACCCGCAGATCGCGGACCTGCTGCTGAAGCTGGCCCTCGATGTGAACGCGCTGCCGCCGACGGACGACCGGTGGTACGAGGCGCTGCGCGCCGAGCGCATCGCGTCGGCGACGCAGCCCGCCTGACCGGGAGCCTGCGCGCGGAGCCTGCCGGCGGGTCCGCCTGGCAGGAACCCGACCGGCAGGAAGCTGCCGTCCATCAGTCGGACGCCCGGTTCGGCCCCGTCACCCATCGCCGGTAGGGTGGCGGGGATCCAACCGGACGACGTGGTCCGGAAGTCGGCCCACGTTTGCAAAGGTATTTCGGGCTATGCGCATTGGTGTGCTCACCTCCGGCGGCGACTGCCCCGGTCTGAACGCCGTCATCCGTTCCGTCGTGCACCGCGCCGTCGTCGATCACGGCGACGAGGTCATCGGCTTCCACGACGGCTGGAAGGGCCTTCTGGAGTGCGACTACCGCAAGCTCGATCTTGACGCGGTGGGCGGCATCCTGGCTCGCGGCGGCACGATTCTCGGCTCTTCCCGGGTCCAGCCCGCGCATCTGCGCGACGGCGTGGAGCGGGCCAAGGGGCATGTCGCCGAGCTCGGTCTCGACGCGATCATCCCGATCGGCGGCGAAGGCACTCTCAAGGCCGCCAACCTTCTCTCCGAGGGCGGGCTGCCGATCGTCGGCGTGCCGAAGACCATCGACAACGACATCGCGTCGACCGATGTCACCTTCGGTTTCGACACCGCTGTCGGTGTCGCGACGGAAGCGCTCGACCGGCTGAAGACCACCGCCGAGTCGCACCAGCGCGTGCTGATCGTCGAGGTCATGGGGCGGCACACCGGCTGGATCGCACTCCACTCGGGCATGGCGGCGGGCGCCCACGCCATCGTCGTACCGGAGCGGCCCTTCGACATCGCCGAGCTGACCCAGCGGGTCGGCGAACGCTTCTCGGCGGGCAAGAAGTTCGCGATCGTCGTGGTGGCGGAGGGCGCCAAGCCGCGCGAGGGCTCGATGAAGTTCAACGAGGGCGGCAAGGACGTCTACGGGCACGAGCGCTTCGCGGGCGTGGCCCAGCAGCTCTCTGTCGAGCTGGAGCAGCGGCTCGGCAAGGAGGCCCGTGCCGTGATCCTCGGCCACGTCCAGCGCGGTGGTACCCCGACCGCGTACGACCGTGTCCTCGCCACCCGCTTCGGCTGGCACGCCGTGGAGGCCGCGCACCGCGGTGAGTTCGGCATGATGACGGCGCTGCGCGGCACGGACATCACCATGGTGCCGCTGGCCCAGGCGGTGGAGACGCTGAAGACCGTCCCGGCCGAGCGTTACGCCGAGGCCGAGTGCGTGCTCTGAGGCTGCATACTCTCAGGTTGGCCCCTCGCAAATCAGCCCATATCTGAATGAACTGCCCCCGGTCGCAGGTGCGATCGGGGGCAGTTCTACTCTGGTGCGGACAAGCGGACATCTCAGCACGAACCAGCAGCAGAAACAGGAGCCGGCGGATGGATCACAGCGGGCACGGCATGACGATGGATCTGCCGCCGTTCACGCTGGGGCGGGGGCTCGAATTCTCACCGGACCCGTCCTTCCTGGTCGGCTGTCTGCTTGCGCTCGGCCTCTACGGCTGGGGCGTACTGCGGCTGCGCAGGCGCGGCGACGCCTGGCCGGTCGGCCGCACCATCGCCTTCGCACTGGGCGTGCTGAGTGTGGCGCTGGTGATGTGTACCAAGCTCAATGACTACGGCATGGTCATGTTTAGCGTGCACATGGTGCAGCACATGGTGATCAGCATGCTCTCGCCCATCGTGCTGCTGCTCGGCGCACCGGTGACACTGGCGCTGCGCGCGCTGCCGGTCGCGGGCCGCGGCCGCAAGGGGCCGCGCGAGCTGCTGCTGGGGCTGCTGCACAGTCGCTTTATGCGTGTGGTCACGCACCCTGTCTTCACGATCCCGCTGTTCATCGCGAGCCTCTACGCGCTCTACTTCAGCCCGCTCTTCGACTTCCTCATGGAGTCGAAGACCGGGCATGTGGCGATGATGGTGCACTTCCTCGCGGTGGGCCTGGTCTTCTTCTGGCCGATCATGGGTGTGGATCCGGGCCCGCACCGGCCGGGCTATGTGATGCGGATGCTGGAGCTCTTCGCGGGCATGCCGTTCCACGCCTTCTTCGGGATCGCGCTGATGATGGCGACCGAGCCGATGATCAAGGCGTACGAGAATCCGCCGGCCTCGCTCGGCATCGACGCGCTCGCCGACCAGACCGCGGCGGGCGGTATTGCCTGGGCGTTCAGCGAGATCCCGTCCGTGCTGGTGCTGATCGCGCTGGTCTTCCAGTGGTACCGCTCCGAGCAGCGGCAGGCCAGGCGCATGGACCGGGCCGCGGACCGGGACGGCGACAAGGATCTTGCGGCGTACAACGCGTATCTCGCCTCGCTCCAGGCGCGCGGGCAGTAGCGCGCAGCCCTCCTCACGGGTGACCATGAGGGCGGCGGCCGGGGCCGTCGGAGGAGGGCGCACATGTCCGGATCCACGAAGGCGATGGGAGTGCTCACCGTCGGGACCCTGGTGGTCGTGACGGCCTATACAGCGGCACTCGGCAGCAATGGGTGGCTCTGGTTCGGCTGGGTGGTGCTCGGCCTGTTGACGATCGGGGTGGTGGCCTCGCGCAGCAACTGACCCCGCGGCCGGCGAGCGAACGCGGTCAGAACCGGAATACCTCACCGGTTGCCGCGTCCAGCGCGCACGCGTTGGCGTACGTCTTGTGCCAGGCGGTCATGCGGCCGCGCCAGGTTCCGGTGGCGTCGACCGTGACCGGGTCGAACTCCTCGGTGCACGGATGCGGATCGCCCGGCAGCCGGTCCAGATCCCCGCGCGCCGCCGCGAGCGCGCTGCATGCGGCGGCGGGATCGGGGTGCGCCCCGCCGGGCTCGGGCGAGCAGTGCAGCAGCACCCCGCGCACCCAGGTGTTCTCGCTCCCGGACACGGTGAGGAACAGGCCTCGGGGTGCCGGCTCGTCGCCGACGGCGTGTGCGGGGACAGCGCGCGCGGGGACAGCGCGCGCGGGGACAGCGGTCGCGGGGACAGCGGTCGCAGCAAGGGACATCAGGGCTGCTGCGGCGAGGACGGCGCTGCGGTGCATCCAGGGCTCCTGAGTCTGGTGGTCCGTGAGTCTTGGTGGCCCGTGAGGCTTGTGGCCCGGCGCAGGGCCGGACCACACACAGGCAAGCGCACCTGCTCACGACCGGCGTCGGCAAGGGGCCGCGCGGGCGGGTAGCGCGTACGGGCGAGGCGAATCGCCCGTACGGCTCCGCAGTCTGCAAGCAGCGGCAAGCGGTCAGCCGCTTGCCACGGCCGCGCCCACGCGATCGACGGACCGAGCCTCCAGCGGCACGGCCGGGACACCTTCGCCGTGGAGCACGGGGCTCATAGGCAGGGGCTTGAACTCAGGCACGGGCGACTTCGGGACCGGCGCTGCCCGACGGACACGCTGGACCTCCTTCACCCGACGGCTGAACCAGATCACCTTGCCCGTGGCGGTGCCGCAGGTGCCCCAGCTGTCGCTGAGAACCGCGACGGTGGCGAGTCCGCCCTTGGAGGGGCTGGAACTGGTCAGCCGAGGCATCCGGCGGTCCTTGTCCGCCACGGACGCGATCAGGTGCCGGCCCGTCCAGCGCAGTTCCACCACGCACGCCTTGTCGCCCTTCACATGCTGAACGACATTGCCGATGAGTTCGTCGACCGCCCGGCAGACCGGTGTGATGTGGTCTTCCAGGCTCCAGTACCGAAGATGCGCGGCGAGAATGCGCCGGATCTGAGGAATCCGCTCTGTCGATGCCTGCACTTCCAAGGTGTAGCGGCAGGCGGCCGTGACATGCATGACCGTTACTCCTCACCGCGACCTGGTCACCCCTTCGGCTGCTTGACCCCCGAGTGCGAAGAGTGAGCAAGTGTCGCTTCTGGGTCACCACCCAGACTGACCGCGGGTGCCCAAGACCGCAACACATCGCCCGTCCGGCGCAAGCAGACTGTCCGGTCCGAGGCGGTTACGCGGGGCGATGGCTGCACCTAAACTGACCGTTCTTGCGACGCTACTGACCTGGCACAACGCAGTCCTGACGCCGATCCGGACCAAGTGAGGAGCACCCTCAATTGTTCTATTACGTGCTCAAATACGTCATTCTGGGGCCGCTGTTGCGGTTGCTGTTCCGGCCCAGGATCGAGGGACTCGAGCACATTCCGGCAGAGGGCGCGGCGATCGTCGCCGGAAACCATCTGTCGTTCTCGGACCACTTCCTGATGCCGGCGATCATCAAGCGCCGCATCACCTTCCTGGCGAAGGCCGAGTACTTCACCGGGCCGGGACTCAAGGGCCGGCTGACGGCGGCGTTCTTCCGCAGCGCCGGGCAGATCCCGGTGGACCGCTCCGGCAAGGAGGCCGGTCAGGCGGCGATCCGTGAAGGCCTCGGTGTGCTGTCCAAGGGCGAGCTGCTGGGGATCTATCCCGAGGGCACCCGGTCGCACGACGGCAGGCTCTACAAGGGCAAGGTCGGCGTCGCCGTGATGGCGCTCAGGGCGCAGGTGCCGGTGGTGCCGTGCGCGATGGTGGGGACGTTCGAGATCCAGCCACCGGGGCAGGTCCTGCCGAAGATCAAGCGGGTGACGGTGCGGTTCGGCGAGCCGATGGACTTCTCGCGGTACGCGGGAATGGAGAACCACAAGGCGGCGATCCGCGCGGTCACCGACGAGATCATGTACGCGATCCTGGAGCTGTCCGGACAGGAGTACGTGGACCGCTATGCCGCCGACGTCAAGGCGGAGTTGGAGCAGCCGAAGAAATTCCCACGGCGAAGAAGCTGAAAGGCGCCCGGCCGCGCAGTACGCACCCCACTGCGAGCGCTTCGGGTACCCGCGGGAGGACGCGTGGCTGTGGGGACGCGGAGGCGGGAGCGAAAACCTGAGCGCCGTAGCCGAAGAAGGGGCGGCCGGAAACCGGCCGCCCCTCCCCCGTGCTGCTGGTGTGTCTTACGGCTTCGGCGTGGCGTGCGGGGTGCACGTCACATCGCTGCTGTCCAGCTTGCCGCTGAGCAGGTAGGCCTCCACCCGCTCGTTGATGCACGGGTTGACCAGGCCGGTCACACCGTGCGAACCGGCGTCCTTCTCGATGATCAGACGCGAGCCCTTGAGCCGCTTGTGCAGTTCGACGGCGCCGTCGAAGGGCGTGGCGGCGTCACGGGTCGACTGCACGATGAGCACCTGGGGCAGACCCTTGCCCGTCTTCACCCTGACCGGCGTCTGCTGCTTGGACGACCAGGTGGCACAGGGCAGGTTCATCCAGGCGTTGGCCCAGGTCATGAACGGGTAGTCCTTGTGCAGCCGGGTGTTGTCCCGGTCCCACTTCTTCCAGCTGGTGGGCCACTTGGCGTCCGCGCACTCGACGGCCGTGTAGACGGCGTTGCCGTTCTCCGAGGCGATGTTGCCCGCGGTGTCCGACAGGTCGGGCGCCGCGGCGTCGACCAGCGCCTGGGTGTCACCGGCGACGTACTTGCTCCAGGCCTTGGCGGTGGGCGCCCAGGAGGAGTCGTAGTACGGCGCGCTCTGGAAGAAGCTGATGAGCTCCGCCGGTCCGACGACCCCGCCGAGCGGGCTCTTCTTGGCGGTGGCCCGCAGCTTCAGCCACTGCTGCTCGACCTTCTCGGGGGTGTCCCCGATGTGGTAGGTCGCGTCGTTCTTGGCGACCCAGGCCTTCCAGTCGTCCCAGCGCATCTGGAAGGCGACGTCCTGGTCGAGGTTGGCCTGGTACCAGATCTTCTCCCGCGACGGGTTGACCACGCTGTCGACGATCATCCGGCGCACATGGCCCGGGTAGAGCGTCGCGTACACCGCGCCGATGTACGTGCCGTAGGAGACGCCCAGGAAGTTGAGCTTCTTCTCACCGAGAGCGGCCCGGACGACGTCCAGGTCGCGCACGGTGTTCGGCGTGGTCATGTACGGCAGCATCCAGCCGCTGCGCTTGGCGCAGCCGTCCGCGTACTGGGCGGCGAGCTTGCGCTGGGCGCGCTTGTCGGCCTCGCTGTCGGGCACCGGGTCGGCCTTCGGAGCCTTGACGAACTCCTGCGGGTCGACGCAGGAGATCGGGGCCGAGTGGCCGACACCACGCGGGTCGAAGCCCACGAAGTCGTACGCCTTGGCGGTGTTCACCCAGAGCGGGTTCTTGTTCGTGACCCGGGTCGGGAAGCGCATGCCCGAGCCACCGGGGCCGCCCGGGTTGTAGACCAGGGCGCCCTGGCGGTCGGCCGCGGTGCCGGTGTTTCCTATGCGGTCGACGGCAATCTTGATCTGCTTGCCGTTGGGCCGCGCGTAGTCGAGCGGAACGCTCACCCAGCCGCACTGAATGGGCTTGGCGAATCCCCAGTCCGCCGGACAGTCCGCCCAGTCGATGCCCTTCTTTGCGGCACGCTCGGCGGCCAACTGAGCGCCGCGAGCCTCGGAGTAGCCGCGATGGCGGCTCTCGGCGTTGGCCGCCGGAGCCGCCATCGCGCCTGCAATGAGCGTGCCCGCGATCAGAGTGCCGGCCGAGCCGAGCACTGCTGTGCGTCTCACGTAGAACTCCCCCTATCTGTTGTCGAGTTCTCCAGGGGATCCTTTCGTCTGCGGGCATGCCGAGAACAGGTCGTACTGGTGTTCTTTACCGAACCAATAACCGGTGACTCAAGTCCCGCTGAGCGGTGCAGCGTTACGGGCCCCGTCAGGGGGGTCAGCCGGGGAGTTCGGCGCGAAGCACCTCGTCCAGTACGCACCGCAACTGGCGGGCGTCTGGTGCGACGGCTGTGACCAGGAAGGCCGGGCCGGCGAGCGGAGTGAGAACCGCAGCCTCGCCGAACAGTCGCGATTCGGCCGGTTTGTCGTCCAATGCCGGGTGGACCACAAGGAGTTGGCCGACGGCACGGTGCTCGCCGAGGACGGCGCCGCCGTCCCAGCCGCCGGGCGCGCCCGGGCCGTAGCCGAGCTCCTGGTCGAGCAGCGGGCGCCCGGCGCGGCGGACCGTGAGGCGGGTGGCAAGGGTGCCGGGCTGCTCGCCGTACCGGCCGAGGATCTGCTCCTCGCGCAGCACCAGCCGTGCCGTGGCCGTCAGCTCGACCCGCGTACGCATCCGCAGGTCACTTCCGTACGCGGAGATGAGCTGTTCCGGCAGCCAGCGCAGCTCGGCGTCCTCGCCGACGGTCAGCCGCACGTCGTAGCGGGCCGGTTCGGGTGTGCGTCCGGGCAGCGCGATGGTGGCGGCCGCGGAGTCGACATGAAGCCGGGCGCCTTGACCCACCTCGGCCTCGATGGCGAGCCGGTCGCCACCGAGCGGGGCGCTCATGGCGCCGACGACGGTGACCCGGGTGTACGGGCCGGTGGCGCGGGTACGGCGCAGCGCCAGCGGTCCGTCGCTCGTCAGCTCGGGCAGTCCCTCGCGGGTGGCGACGATTCGGGCGGTGGCGTGGATGCTCATGCGGTCCAGTCGGCGAGCCGGTCGCGCACCCACTCGGCCACCGGGCCCACGCCCCCCTCGCCCTTCAGTGAGGTGAAGACGACGGGGAGTTCACCGCGCTGCTCCTTGGCATCGCGGGCCATCCGCCCGAGGTCGGAGCCGACGTACGGCGCGAGGTCCGTCTTGTTGACGACGAGCAGATCGGCGGTGGTGACGCCGGGGCCACCCTTGCGCGGGATGTCGTCGCCGCCCGCGACGTCGATGACGAAGATCTGGGCGTCGACGAGCCCCTTGGAGAAGGTGGCGGTGAGATTGTCGCCTCCGGACTCGACGAGGATCAGATCGAGCGGGCCGACGCTCTCCTCCAGCTCCTCGACGGCTTCGAGGTTGGCGGAGATGTCGTCGCGGATCGCGGTGTGCGGGCAGGCGCCGGTCTCCACGGCCTGGATGCGCTCCGGAGGCAGCACGGCGTTACGGAGCAGGAATTCGGCGTCCTCGCGGGTGTAGATGTCGTTGGTGACGACGGCGATGGACAGCCGGTCGCGCAGTGCGCTGCAGAGCGCGGCGACGGTGGCGGTCTTGCCGGAGCCGACAGGGCCACCGAGGCCGATGCGCAGGGCACGCCGGGTGCCGTCGGAACGGGTCGCATCGGCGCCGACTGCGGCCGGTCCGTCGTGGGAGTGGTCGAGGTGCATGGTGCGGCTCCTGGATGTCTTACGAGGCGAAGAGGCGTACGGGCCAGGTCGCGTGCTGCTCGGCCGTGATGTCGAGCAGCGGGGCCGACGCTGCGGGCAGGGCGTCGATGCCCTCGGCCGCGGCTGCCGCGGCGCGGGCGGCGACCTCGTCCATGTCGGGGGCGAGGCAGGCGAGTACGGCGGTGGCCTGGAAGGGGTCGAGGCTGAGCAGACGTACCGCCGCGGTGGCCGGACCGCTGACCGTCTCGTACGCGACGCAGTGCGCGGCGTCCGTCGGCCCAAGGCCGGCGGCGCGGGCGGCGAGCCCGAGGACGATCGGCTGGTGCGTGCCGCGCGGGAAAGCCGCGGCGAGCGCGTCGAGTTCGGCGCACGGCCATGCCGCCCGGGCGGCGCGCATCATCTGCCGCCCGAGCTTGCGGGCGGTGGCCCGCAGAGCCGGTGAGGGGGTACGGGCGTCCGCGGCCTCGTCGAGTGCCGTCGGATCGAGGCCGAGGGCAGCGGCGGCCGCGAGCCCCGCCGAGGTGAGCCCGGTGGTGTGCAGCCGTCCCCGGCAGAAGGCGGCCAGATCCCCGGCGTCGCGAATCCGTCCGGCCTTGACGGCCGGTTCGGCCCCACCGGAGTGGGCGTGCCCGCCGGCGGGGAACCGGCCGTCGGCGAGGACGAGCAGGGCCGCGCGCGCTCCCGGCGCGGAGCCGCCCGCGGCGGGTCCGCCGTCGCCGGCGACCGGGCCGAAGCCTCCCGCCGCGGGGGCGCGCGCAGTCGTTGCTTTGTCCATGGCTCAGAAGAGGAAGTAGCGCTGAGCCATGGGCAGTTCGGCGGCGGGCGCGGGCTCGACCGGCTCGCCGTCGATCGTCACCGTGAACGTGTCGGCGTCCACCTCCACGTGCGGCAGCGCGTCGTTCTCCCGCATGTCCGCCTTGCTGATGCGCCGCGTGCTGGTGATCGGCACGAACTTCTTGGCCAGGCCGAGGCGTTCGGGCAGATCGTCCTCGATCGCCGCCTGGGCGACGAAGTTGAACGAGCTCAGCGACGCCGCCCGCCCCAGCGCGCCGAACATCGGGCGCGGCAGCACCGGCTGCGGCGTCGGGATGGAGGCGTTGGCGTCGCCCATCTGCGCATACGCGATCTGCCCGCCCTTGATCACGAGCTGCGGCTTGACGCCGAAGAAGGCGGGCTCCCACAGCACCAGGTCGGCGAGCTTGCCGGTCTCGACCGAGCCGATCTCGCGGTCCAGGCCCTGTGCGATCGCCGGGTTGATCGTGTATTTGGCGACATAGCGACGTGCGCGGTGGTTGTCGGCACGGCCGTCCCCGGGCAGTGCGCCCCGGCGCTTCTTCATCACATGCGCGGTCTGCCAGGTGCGCATCACCACCTCGCCGACACGCCCCATGGCCTGGGAGTCGGAGGAGATGATCGAGATGGCGCCGAGGTCGTGCAGGATGTCCTCGGCCGCGATGGTGGAGGGCCGTATCCGGGACTCCGCGAAGGCCAGGTCCTCGGGCACCGCCGGGTTCAGGTGATGGCAGACCATCAGCATGTCGAGGTGTTCCTCGATCGTGTTGACGGTGTGCGGCCGGGTCGGGTTGGTGGAGCTGGGCAGCACATGGGGCTGGGAGACCACGGTGATGATGTCCGGTGCGTGCCCGCCGCCCGCGCCTTCGGTGTGGTACGCGTGGATCGTGCGGCCCGCGATGGCGGCCAGCGTGTCCCCCACGAAGCCCGCTTCGTTGAGGGTGTCCGTGTGGATGGCGAGCTGCGCGCCGGTCTCGTCGCAGACGCTCAGGCAGGCGTCGATGACGGCGGGGGTTGCGCCCCAGTCCTCGTGGATCTTGAATCCGAGCGCGCCACCGCGCAGTTGGGAGTGCATGGCCTCGCGGGACATCGTGTTGCCCTTGCCGAGCAGCCCGATGTTCACGGGCAGGGAGTCCATCGCCCCGAACATCCGGGCAAGGTGCCACGGCCCAGGGGTGATGGTGGTGGCCTTGGTCCCCTCGGCCGGTCCGGTGCCGCCGCCGACAAGTGTGGTGACGCCCGTGGCGAGCGCCTGGTCGATGATCGTCGGCGAGATGAAGTGGACGTGCGCGTCGATGGCGCCCGCGGTGACGATCTTCCCGTTGCCGGCGATGATCTCGGTCTCGGGGCCGATGACGAGGTCGGCGTGTACGCCGTCCATCGTGTCGGGGTTCCCGGCCTTGCCGATGCCGGTGATCCGGCCGTCGCGGATACCGATGTCGGCCTTGACGATGCCCCAGTGGTCGACGATGACGACACCGGTGATGACGGTGTCGGGTGCGCCTTCGGCCCGCGTCGCACGGGACTGGCCCATCGACTCGCGGATCACCTTGCCGCCGCCGAACACGGCCTCGTCGCCCGCGAGTCCGGGCCCGCCGGAGCGGTCGGCCTCGATCTCGATCAGCAGATCGGTGTCGGCGAGCCGGATGCGGTCGCCCGTGGTGGGCCCGAAGAGATCCGCGTACACGGCACGGTTGAGCTCAGGCACCTTCATCTCCTGTCGCTTCTCCGCCCACTCGGCGCGGAGGTGCGGATTTCACCTTCGGCTGCGGACCGGCGGCCTCGGGTGCGTCGCTCCCATCGAGAGCACCTCCGGTCTCGCCGCGCAGCCCGGGGACGAGCCGACGGCCGGCGAGGGGTACGAGTTCGACCTCCACGGGGATGCCGGGCTCGAAACGCACGGCGGTGCCCGCGGCGATGTTCAGCCGCAGGCCCCTGGCGGCCGCTCGGTCGAAGTCCAGACCGGGGTTGGCCTCGGCGAAGTGGTAGTGGGAGCCGACCTGGACCGGCCGGTCGGCGGCGTTGACGACGGCGAGGCGGGTGACCTCGCGCCCCTGGTTGAGGGGCACGTTCCCGTCGGCGAAGAGTATTTCTCCTGGGATCATCGGCGCGGCCCCTCTCAGACGATCGGGTCGTGGACGGTGACGAGCTTGGTGCCGTCCGGGAACGTCGCCTCGACCTGGACGTCGTGGATCATCTCGGGGATCCCGTCCATGACGTCGGCGCGGGTGAGGACCTTACGGCCCGATGCCATGAGTTCGGCGACGGTGCGTCCGTCCCTGGCGCCCTCCAGGATGTGCGAGGTGATCAGGGCGACGGACTCGGGGTGGTTCAGCTTGACCCCGCGCGCTCGGCGCTTCTCCGCCACGTCGGCGGCCACATGGATGAGCAGGCGTTCCTGCTCGTGCGGGGAGAGTTGCACGTGTCCACCTCACTGTCTTCCGGCCCAGTCCCGCCCGGGCGCAGCGGGACACCGGTTCACGTCAACACTCTGTTGACGTGCGCACGGACGTCTCGCGACCAGGGGTTGAACGTTAGGACGAAAGTTTTTCCGGCGCGTTAACTGATCTTGGGCACACATGACATCGGCGCCCGCAGAGCAGCCCGCACCGCGACAGGGGACCGGTTCGTATACGTGGCGGGCTCAGCCGCGGCGGTCGGGGCGCCGGTGCTCGGCCGTCAGACCGAAGCGGGCGCGCTCACCGGAAGCGGATCCGACCTGGCCCAGCTTGGAGACCGAGCTGATGACCTGCTCCTCGGCCGCCTCCTGATCCCCCTCCAGGCGCTCCAGGTCAGCGGCGGACACCAGCGCCACGAGCGGCTTCCCGTGCCGGGTCACGACCACCCGTTCCCCGCCGTAGACAACACGGTTGATCAGCTCGGCGAGCTCTGCGCGGGCTTGCGTCACCGGAATCTCGTAGGCCATGCCCCCAGCTTAATCCGCGGCCATGACGTCCCGGTTTTGCAGATTCCGTCCCGGATCATGTGGGTCGTCACTAGTCTGGGCCTCTCGCTGGGCCCAATTGGGGGGTGCCCGGCCTGAAATCGAGGACGCTCATGCTCCGCACCCGCACCATGGCCGTTGCCGCTGTCGCGGCATCAGCCGCAGGTCTCGCACTGCTGCCGATGCCGGCACAGGCCGCGGCCGGCTCCGTTCATCTGTACAAGATCTACTACGACAGCCCGGGTTCGGACCGGGGATCCAACGCAAGCCTGAACGCCGAGTATGTGCAGATTCGCAACACCACCTCGAAGGCCGTCAGCCTGAAGGGCTGGACGCTCGTCGACGCGTCGAACCACAGGTACGTCTTCGGCACGTACACGCTGGGCAGGGGAAAGACGGTGACGGTCCACACGGGCAAGGGGACGAACAGCACGGCGCACCGCTATCAGGGGCGCGGCTGGTACGTGTGGAACAACGACAAGGACACGGCGACGCTGAGGAAGTCGACGGGCGTCCGGGTCGACACCTGCTCCTACAACTCGACCAGGGTCGACTACAAGTTGTGCTGAGCGCCTGACCTCCCGCCCCCGCCGCCCGGGCAGCGGGGGCGCTGTCATGCCGCGGTTCAGTCGTACAGCGGTGACCGTTCGCCCTCAGCGAGCATCCGTCCCGCTTCCGGCACCTCGATCTGTACGTCCTGTACATTTTTTACAGGCCAGCGCCCGAGGAGCACGAGGAGAGGTACGTCATGAACCGCCCCGCCGCCCGCTATGTCCTGCCCGAATTCACCGAGCGCACCAGCGCGGGATCCCGCAGCCTCGATCCGTACTCGAAGCTGTTCGACGAGCGGATCATCTTCCTGGGCACCGTCGTCGACGACACCGCCGCGAACGATGTGATCGCGCAGTTCCTGCATCTCGAGTACACCGCCCCCGACCGAGACATCTCCCTCTACATCAACTCCCCCGGCGGCTCACTGAGCGCCATGTCCGCGATCTACGACACGATGCAGGTGGTCACCTGCGACGTGGAGACGACGTGTCTCGGACAGGCCGCGTCGACCGCCGCCCTGCTGCTCGCCGCCGGCGCCCCCGGCAAGCGGATGGCGCTGCCCGGCTCGCGGATCGTCGTCCAGCAGCCCGCGTTCGAGGAGCCGTTGCAGGGCCAACCCTCCGATCTGGAGATCCAGGCGCAGGAGTTGCTCCGGCTGCGTGACCAACTCGCACGGATGCTCGTGCGCCACACCGGCCAGACCTCCCAGCGGATCGCCGCCGACCTGGAGCGCGACACGATCTTCGACGCCGTCGAGGCCAAGAGGTACGGGCTGGTGGACCATGTGATCAAGAACCGCAAGACGTCATTGTCGTCCCACGGTTCGAGGTGAGCACCCCGTGCTGCCGCCCGAACTGCCGCCGCTGCCCGCGCTGACCCGCGCCGAGGGCGAACTCATCGACAGCTACCTCGAAGTGCTCGATCTGCTGGGGCGGATCAACCCGGCGCGCGGAACGCACACCTATGGTGCGCTCCGCGCCGCACAGGCGCTGGTCGGCCGGGCCAATGCGCTCAAGGACGCCCTGACGCTGATGCACATGCGCGGCGAGAGCGAGATCCATGCGACGACGCTGACCGAGGCACTCAGGGCCCTCGACGGCGAACGCCGGGCGCACCGGGTGACGATGCCGCCCGTAACGCTCAGTTGACGAACTCACCTCTTCCGTCTACGGCCATCAGGGTACTGGTCACGCTCCCCCATTCGATGTAATCACTGTCCCCCGAAGCCCTACGGACAACTTGCGCGGCACGGCTACCGATTTGGCGGAATGACTTGTTCCGCCGCTGGTGCAAGGGTCCTCGGGCGTCCCCTGCCGCCCCTCGAAACTGCCCTGTCCACCCGAACAGGTGAGTGGTGGTAAAGCTCACAAACTGCCGTTTCAGTTCGGAAATCCGGCATGAGTTGGGTCAAGATCCCTGGGACGACAAGCCCCCGCCACCGCGGCGGGGCGGTCCGGGCGGACGCCGAGTCCTGCCGCCGCACCCGGATGACTGGTCGACAGGAGTGCATCGGCAGGAGTGGAGGACCCAAGCACGACGGGGCAGCCGGAAGGTCGGCAGTCCCTTGGGGTGAAGCCGCAGCCGCGGCCGGGCATCTTCGTCCGTCCGAACCCGACAGGTCATCCTTCACAGGCGGCTGACGAAGGGTTGCGCATGACTGCGCAGATTCATGTCCCGTTTCTGATGGGCCGGGCGGGCGCCGTATCGGCCCTGACCCTCGCCGCCGTCGGCGGCTCGCTGCTGGCTCCGGGGGGAGCCTCCGAGGCATACGCGGCTACGACCCACGCGAGCAAGGCACTTCAGGTGGCCGCCTCCAAGAAGGGCGCACCGTACAAGTACGGCGCCTCGGGTCCGCGCCGGTTCGACTGCTCAGGGCTGACGCTCTATTCGTACAAGAAGGCGGGCAAGAAGCTCCCACGTACGGCCCAGCAGCAGTACAACAAGACCCGCCACATCTCGGCGTCCTCCCGGCAGCAGGGAGACCTGGTCTTCTTCCACTCCGGCAGCAGCGTCTACCACGTGGGGATCTACGCCGGCCGCAACAAGATCTGGCACTCGCCGAAGACCGGCTCCTGGGTGAAACTGGAAAAGATCTGGAGCAAGAGCGTGTGGTACGGCCGGGTGCGCTGACGGCCCGTTGACTGATGGTGCGCCGATCGCCGCTCATCACCGGCGGTCGGCGTACCGGGACCGCGGCGGGTCCGCACCCGGCGCCCGGCGCCTGGCACCCGCCAGTCGGCACCCGGCGCCCCGGCGTCAGTGCGCCAGCGGCTCGGCCAGCAGAGTCACGCCGAGCGCCGTGAGCGCCCCGCCGGTGACGCCTTCCACGGCGCGCGTGGTGCGCGGCCGACGCAGCCACTGCCCCAGACGGTCCACCAGCAGCGCCACCGCGGGGAACCAGAGCAGAGCCAGGACGACGACGATCGTGGCCAGCAGCAGAGTCCGCGGCAGCACCGGCGCACCGTCCGGCACAAACTGCGGGAGCAGGCTGAGGAACAGGACCGGCGCCTTCGGGTTGAGGACGTTGGTGAGGAACCCCTGCCGCAGACTGCGGCCCATGCCGTCGGCCGCTTCGCCCGCCGGATCCGGCACGGCGAGCGCCGGACGCAGGGCCGAGCGCACCGCCCGTACACCCAGGTACAGCACATACGCTCCACCGGCGATCTGAAGCGTGCGGTACAGCACCGGGACCGCGACCAGGACGGCGGCGAGTCCCGCGACTGCCAGCGCGGTGTGCACGAGCAGCCCCCCGGCCACACCGACGGCGCAGGCCACGCCCGTGCGCCGGGAGGCGAGCGCATTGCGTACGACGACGGTGAAGTCCGCGCCCGGCATGGCGACCATGCCCGCGGCGACCCCGGTGAAGGCAAGCAGCTGTGCGTCCATGCCGACCATCGTGGCCCGTCGCAGGGCTTAACGTGTACTTACAATCTTCTGGGTCTGCCTAAAGTGATGCTTAAGCCTGGCGGAGAGGGAGTGGCATGTACGACCCGACACGGCTGGCGGCCCTGGTGGCGGTCGCCGAGGCCGGTTCGATCACCCGCGCGGCCGCCCGCCTGGGCTACACCGCGCCCGCGCTCTCCCAGCAGCTGGCCAAGCTGGAGCGCGAGGCCGGCGCGGTACTGCTGGTGCGGCACCATCGCGGGGCGCGGCTGACGGCCGCGGGCGAGCTGCTGGCAGCGCGGGCCCGCCGGGTGCTGGACGAGATGGACCGGGCGCGTCATGAGCTGTCCCGGCTGTCCGGGCTCTCCGGAGGGCGGCTGCGGGTCGGCACCTTCACCACCGTCGGCGTCCATCTGCTGCCCCCGGTGCTGAGCGCCTTCCGCAGGGCTCATCCTGATGTGGAGCTCACCGTCGCGGAGTACGAACCACCGGACGGGGTCCTGGCGGTGGCGGCCGGCGAGGTGGATCTGGCGCTCACGCATGCGTACGAACCGGCCGAGCCCGCACCGCCGCCCGCCGGTGTGATCCTGGAGCCCCTGCTGGTCGAGGAGTTGGTACTGGTGACGGCCCCCGGCCATGCGCTGGCGGGCGGCTCGGGCCGGCTGCCGGTGGCCGAACTTGCCGGGCAGCCGCTGATCAGCAGCGCTCCCTCGCACCCGTCCCGAAAGGGTGTGGAGTCAGCCCTGGCACGGGCCGGGGCGAGTCCCGCCGTGGTGTGCGAGTCACCCGGCTATGCGCTGGTGTGCGCGCTGGTCAGCGCGGGGCTCGGGGTGGCGGTGGTACCGGAGATGGTCGCCTCGATGGCCGCGACACCGCTGGGCGTACGTCAGTTGGAGTCGGCGGGGTTCCGGCGGACGATCTCGGTGGCGCACCGTGGCGAGGTGTCGGGCCCGGCGGCCGAGTCGCTGCGGGCGCTGCTGCGGGGTGCGTTCGGCCGCGCGGGAAACTGACGGCCGGACCAAAAGCGCCGGGCCGGCCGACCGCGTCTCACCCGTCTCGATCGGCCGGGCCGAGAACGCCAGGCCGGCAAAGGATCATCGGCTCTCTGCCGGTCCTCGACCGGCCGACGCCGTGATCAGCTCTGTACAGGTACGGTCCACGGCAGGGCGATCCAGACGGTCTTGCCGCCGTCCGGAGTCGGAGTGACGGTGAGGTGTCCGCCGCACTCCGCGGTCAGGCTGCGGATGATGACCATTCCGCGGCCATTGTCCTGGCGGACGGCGGCAGGCAGCCGCTGCGGCCAGCGCGGGTGGCTGTCGGTCACGCCGATGCGCAGTTCCTCGTCCCGCTCCAGACGAAGGTCCACGGTGAAGGTCGGCGACTGGCCGAAGGTGTGCTGGACGGCGTTGGTGGCGAGTTCGGAGACGATCAGCCGGACGGTGTCGACGGCCTCGGTCTCAACCGGCAGGCCCCATTCGGAGATGACATGTGTGGCGTACCGCCGGGCCGCGGAGACCGAGGCGGGATCGCTCGGCAGAGTAACGGATGCTTCTTGGTGATCTGCCATGGCGAAGCTGTCCCTTTCCCACCGGGGCCGGGCTCCGACTCGTAGCGGAATTGCGAGGACGGCCACGGATTGTGCTTCGCGCCAGAGTGCCACTTAACACGCCGTCGGTGGCGAGGATCCACCAAGATATGCATATATCTGTCGCTCAAAGCGGTGAACTCTGCTACGCGAGACCGTATTTGGACGGCACACTCTCGCATTGATCCAGCCGGAAAGGAGCACAAGATGCGGCACGTCCCCGCGGTGCGCCGTCGCAAGCTCGCCGAGGAGCTGCGGAGGTTGCGCCTGGACGCCGGTCTCACCAGCCGGGACGCCGGCGGACTGGCCGGCTGGCACCAGTCGAAGGTGAGCCGCATCGAGACCGGCGTGAGCGGAGTCAAGGTCGCGGATGTGACGCTGCTGCTGGATGTCTACGAAGTCGCCGACCCTCAACTGCGCGTGCTGCTTCAAACCTTGGCGGACGCGGCCGACGGCTCGGGCAGCGGCTGGTGGCATGCGTACCGCGGGCTGATCCCGCCCGACTACCGGGACTTCATCAGTCTGGAGGCCCACGCCTGCGCGGCCCGCACCCTGGAGACCTCGGTCGTGCCCGGACTGCTGCAGACGCCGGACTACGCCCGTGCGGTGACCCGGGCGGCCCTGGAGGAGTTGTCCGCGGCGACCGTCAACTCGCTGGTGGACGTGCGGATCACGCGCCAGTCGGTGCTGTGGGGCGACAGGCCCCTGGAGCTGAGCGCGGTGCTCGACGAGGCGGCGCTACGACGCGAGGTGGGAGGCGGCCGGGTGATGCGGGAGCAGCTGCGTACGCTCGCGGAGACGGCACAACTGCCCCATGTGCACCTCCAGGTACTGCCGTTCTCGGTCGGCGGCTATGCAGGACTCACCACTCCTTTCGTTATCTTCTCCTTTCCGAACATTTCTGATCTGGATGTGGTTGTTCTCGACCATTTGACGAGTAGCCTCTACCTCGAGCGGAAAGAAGACCTTGAGGTGTACGGCGCCGCCTTCCAAGCGGTGCAGGCGCGCGCACTGTCACCAGCGGACTCATTGGATCTCATCGCCCGGATCAGTGACGGCGCATAGGGAGGCACCCTCCATGTCCGATTGCCTCACGCACGACGCATTACGGTGGCGGCGCAGCAGCCGCAGCACGGGGATGAACAACTGCGTCGAGGCGGCCCGGCTGCCCGACGACTCGCTCGCGGTACGCGACTCAAAGAACATCCGGCGGCACGCCCTGCGTTTCTCGCCGGGAGCCTGGAGCAGCTTCCTGACGGCCATCCGCGAGGAGGCCGTCAACTGACCACTGCCTGACGGTCAATTGACCGGCGCGGCCCCGGTGATCGTGGCGATCGCCTGGTCGATCTGCTGATCGGTGAGGTCGGCGCGTGCGGTGAGCCTGATCCGGGAGATGCCGTCCGGCACCGACGGCGGGCGGAAACAGCCGACGACAAGTCCGGCGTCCCGGCAGTCCGCGGCCCACCCCAGGGCGGCCTCCGGCGACGGCGCCCGTACGGACACCACGGCCGCGTCGGGTCGCGCAGCGGTCAGACCCTCGTCCGTGAGACGGCGGTGCAGCGTCGCCGCGACGGTACGGGCACGGTCGGCCAGCGCGGGCTCGCGGCGCAGCAGCCGCAGGCTCGCCAGCGCGGCTCCCGCGGCGGCGGGAGCCAGGCCCGTGTCGAAGATGAAGGTGCGGGCGGTGTTGACCAAGTGCTCGATCACCCGGGCGGGGCCCAGTACCGCCCCACCCTGGCTGCCCAGGGACTTGGAAAGGGTGAGCGTGGCGACGACGCCGGCGGCGCCCGCGATGCCCGCGGCGTTCAGCGCTCCGCGGCCGCCGTCGCCCAGCACGCCAAGACCGTGCGCGTCATCGACGAGCAGCGCCGCGCCGTGCTCTCCGCACGCCTGAGCGAGACCCGCCAGCGGCGCGGCGTCGCCGTCCACCGAGAAGACCGAGTCGGTGACCGCGAGGGCCCGCCGCCCGGGGTGCGCGTCGAGCGTCTTGCGTACGGCTTCCACATCGGCGTGCGGCACGATCGCGGTCTCGGCGCGCGAGAGCCGGCAGCCGTCGACGATGGAGGCATGGTTGCCCGCGTCGGAGACGATCAGTGAGCCGCGGCCGCTCAGCGCGGTCACCGCGGCAAGATTCGCGGCATAGCCGGAGGACAGCACCAGGGCGGCCTCGAAGCCGCAGAAGGCGGCGAGTTCCTGCTCGAGCTCGGCGTGCAGCGCGGTGCTGCCCGTGACCAGCCGGGAGCCGGTGGCCCCGGCGCCCCAGCGGCGGGCCGCTTCGGCCGCGGCGCCGGTGATCTCAGGACGGCGGGTGAGGCCCAGATAGTCGTTGCTGGCGAGATCCAGCAGCTCGGACTCGGCGGTGCGCGGCCGGAGCGTACGCACGAGGCCCGCGCGCTCGCGGCGGCGCGACTCGTCGTCGATCCAGTCGAAAGGATCCTGGGGCATGGTGATCCGGTCCTTTTGTAGGCAGCTCACAGACCCTAACCGGGGTCACTCGAGGAACGGATGTGGCCATGCACACACCTCAAACACGGTCTCTTGTGTGGTTCCTCCTTGGCCGCGGCGTGTGCCGTACGTCAGGATCGGCGCCATGGACCTGCTGAACACCCTGGTGGAGAAGGGGTTGCGGCGCGAGCTGCCGACCCGTGAAGAAGCGCTCGCCGTGCTGGCGACCTCCGACGACGAACTGCTCGAAGTGGTTGCGGCGGCCGGCAAGGTGCGCCGCCAGTGGTTCGGGCGGCGGGTGAAACTGAACTATCTCGTCAATCTGAAGTCGGGGCTGTGCCCCGAGGACTGCTCGTACTGCTCGCAGCGGCTCGGCTCCAAGGCCGAGATCCTCAAGTACACCTGGCTGAAGCCGGACGAGGCCTCGCAGGCGGCCGCCGCGGGTGTCGCGGGCGGCGCGAAGCGGGTCTGTCTGGTCGCGAGCGGCCGCGGTCCCACCGACCGGGACGTCGACCGGGTCTCGAAGACGATCGAGGCGATCAAGGAGCAGAACGAGGGCGTCGAGGTCTGTGCCTGTCTCGGGCTGCTCTCGGGCGGGCAGGCGGAGCGGCTGCGGGCCGCGGGCGCGGACGCGTACAACCACAACCTCAATACGTCCGAGGGGACATACGGGGACATCACCACCACCCACACCTATGCGGACCGGGTGGACACCGTGCACCAGGCGCAGGCCGCGGGGCTTTCCGCCTGCTCCGGGCTGATCGCGGGCATGGGTGAGAGCGACGAGGACCTGGTCGACGTCGTCTTCTCGCTGCGCGAGCTCGACCCCGATTCGGTGCCGGTCAACTTCCTGATCCCCTTCGAGGGCACACCGCTGGCCAAGGAGTGGAACCTCACCCCGCAGCGCTGTCTGCGGATTCTCGCGATGGTCCGTTTCGTCTGCCCCGACGTGGAGGTACGGATCGCGGGCGGTCGCGAGGTGCATCTGCGCTCGATGCAGCCGCTGGCGCTGAACCTCGCCAACTCGATCTTCCTCGGCGACTATCTGACGAGCGAGGGGCAGGCAGGCCAGGCCGACCTCGACATGATCGCGGACGCGGGTTTCGAGGTGGAGGGCACGGACACGACGACGCTGCCTGAGCACCGCGCGGACGCGCTTGCGGGTGGCTGCGGTTCGCACTCCGGCTCCGGGGGGTGTGGGCCGTGCGGTGACGGTGAGGCGGTCGCCGAGCCCGTCGCCGAGGTTCCCGCGGCGCGTACGGATCTGGTCGCCGTGCGCCGCCGTGGCGCGGGCACGGATCTCGCGCCCAATGCCTGAGTCCGTGCAGGCGTCCGGCTACGGCCCCGGCGAGCTGCTGGCGCTGGACCGGGCGCACGTCTGGCATCCGTACGGCCCGATGCCGGGCCGTACGGATCCGCTGATCGTTCAGTCCGCGTCCGGCGTACGGCTGCGGCTCGCCGAACCGGTCCACGGGCAGCGCGAGTTGATCGACGGCATGTCGTCCTGGTGGTCGGCGATCCACGGCTACAACCACCCGGTCCTCAACGAGGCGGCGCACGGCCAGCTGGAGCGGATGAGCCATGTGATGTTCGGCGGGCTCACGCACGAGCCCGCCGTGCGGCTCGCCGCCCGGCTGGTCGAGATCACACCCGAGCCGCTGCGGCATGTCTTCCTCTGCGACTCGGGCTCGGTCTCGGTCGAGGTCGCGGTGAAGATGTGCCTGCAGTACTGGCGCTCGGTCGGCCGGCCGGCCAAGCAGCGACTGCTGACCTGGCGCGGCGGCTACCACGGGGACACCTGGCAGCCGATGTCCGTGTGCGACCCCCAGGGCGGCATGCACGAGCTGTGGTCGGGGGTGCTGCCGCGGCAGATCTTCGCGGACGCGCCGCCGGTGGGCTTCGAGGAGTCGTACGCACAGCAGCTGCGCGATCTTGTCGCGCGGCACGCGGACGAGCTGGCCGCGGTGATCGTGGAGCCGGTGGTGCAGGGTGCGGGCGGGATGCGGTTCCACTCCCCCGAGTATCTGCGGGTACTGCGGGAGGCGTGCGACGAGCACGGGGTGCTGCTGGTGTTCGACGAGATCGCGACGGGGTTCGGCCGTACGGGCACGCTGTTCGCGGCGGAGCACGCGGGGGTCTCTCCGGATGTGATGTGCCTGGGCAAGGCGCTGACCGGCGGCTATCTCACGATGGCGGCGACGCTGTGCACGGCGGAGGTGGCCGACGGCATCTCACGCGGCGCGGTCCCGGTGCTGGCGCACGGCCCGACGTTCATGGGCAATCCGCTGGCCGCGGCGGTGGCCTGCGCCTCGATCGATCTGCTTCTCGCGCAGGACTGGCAGCAGGAGGTCAAGCGCCTGGAGGCGGGCCTGCGGGAAGGGCTGGCCGCGGCAAAGGGGCTGCCGGGTGTGAAGGAGGTCCGGGTGCTGGGGGCGATCGGTGTCGTACAGCTGGACCACGAGGTGAACATGGCGTCGGCGACGGAGGCGGCGGTGCGGGCGGGGGTGTGGCTGCGGCCGTTCCGGGACCTGGTGTATGTGATGCCGCCGTATGTGACGGGGGACGAGGACGTGGCCCGGGTCTGCGGGGCGGTATGCGCGGCGGCATCCGCGAGCTGACCGCGACCGGGCCCCGCCGGGGCGGAGCCCCGGTTACGGGAAGGGGCCGCAGCCCCGGCCGCAGGGCGTGGACGTGAACAGAAAGGCAGAGCGCAGCAATGGCAGTCATCGTCGTCACCGGGACCGGAACCGAGATCGGTAAAACCGTCGTCACCGCCGCCGTTGCCGCGCTCGCGCGTGGGCGAGGCTCCTCCGTCGCCGTGGTGAAACCCGCGCAGACCGGGGTTGCCCCCGGGGACGCGGGCGACGTGGACGAGGTCGTGCGGCTCGCCGGACGCGTCAGCGGGGTTGAGATCGCGCGGTATCCCGAGCCTCTCGCTCCCGCGACCGCCGCGCTGCGCGCCGGGATGGACGCCGTCCGGCCGCGGGACGTCGTCGAGGTCGTGGAGAAGCTGGCCACGGAGCATGACCTTGTTCTGGTCGAGGGCGCCGGCGGCCTGCTCGTACGGTTCGACGAGGAGGGGGCGACGCTCGCCGATGTCGCGGGACTGCTCCGCGCGCCCGTGCTCGTCGTCGTACCCGCCGGGCTGGGGACGCTCAATACCACCACGCTCACCGCGGAGGCCCTGCGCGCGCGGGAGTTGGAGCAGCTCGGCGTGGTCGTCGGGAGCTGGCCCGCCGAGCCGGACCTGGCCGCGCGCTGCAATCTCGTGGACCTGCCCGAGGCGGCCGGGGCGCCGCTCCTCGGAGCGGTGCCTGCAGGGGCCGGTGCGCTGGCTCCCGCCGACTTCCGGGCGCGGGCCGCGAGTTGGCTCGCGCCCACGCTCGGTGGCGACTGGGACGCCGAGGCGTTCACCGCCGCCGTACGCTGAGCCCATGCGAGCCCGGATCGACGAGATCGTCTTCGACTGCCACGACCCCGCCCGCCTGGTGCGCTTCTGGGCCGCCCTGCTCGGCGGGGACCCCGTCGACCGCAGCGCGGACTGGTCGTACATCGATCCCCCCGGTTTCGTACGCGTCGCCTTCCAACGCGTGCCCGAGGGCAAGGCGGTCAAGAACCGGCTCCATCTCGATCTCGACGCGGGTGATGTCGACCGGGCCGCCGACGAGGCGGTCGGTCTCGGCGCCGTACGGATGGGACCGGCCATCACCGACGACCACGGCCGCTTCCAGGTCCTGAGGGATCCCGAGGGCAACGAGTTCTGCTTCGTCTGACCGGGGGGACAATGTCGGTGAGTGCACCGCCGTCCCGAGGAGGTCGCAATGCCCCTGCGCAGCACCAGAGTGCCTCGGGACGCCGTGCACCATCCGCTCTTCGCCCGCTTCTACGCCAGATTCAGCGTGGTGGCGGACAAGAACGCCAAGATCGCCGATTACCGTAAGGAGTTGCTGTCCGGACTCTCCGGCCGGGTGATCGAAATCGGCGCGGGCAACGGGCTGAACTTCGCCCACTACCCGTCGGCCGTCTCCGAGGTCGTCGCGATTGAACCGGAGCGCAGCCTGCGGCATCTGGCCACGCAGGCCGCACGCCGCGCGGACGTCCCGGTGGACGTGGTGCCGGGCGCGGCGGAGGCGCTGCCGGTCAAGAGCGAGGCCTTCGACGCCGCGGTGGCCTCGCTCGTGCTGTGCTCCGTACGGGATCTGCCGCGGGCGCTCGGCGAGATCAGGCGGGTCCTGCGGCCCGGCGGTGAACTGCGGTTCTTCGAGCACGGGGTGGCCGAAAGCAGGGGAATGGCGCGGACCCAGCGGGCGCTGGACCGCACGGTCTGGCCGCTGCTGTTCGGTGGCTGCCACACCGCGCGGGACACCATCGCCGCGATCGAGTCCGCGGGCTTCGAGCTCGGTTCGTACCGCAGATTCCAGGTGCCGGAGGGCGGTGTGCGACTGCCCTCGTCCCCCTGTGTGCTGGGCGTGGCCCGCCGCCCCTTTGTCACGGACCCCCGCTAGCTCGTTGCCGGCCGCGGCGGCCGGCTACCTCTTCTTGTCCAGTTGGTCGGCGAACGCGCGCAGCGCGTCGGCGAGTGCCCTCTTGGTGGGCAGCTTGTCGACCTTCTTGTTGAGTTCGTCGATGCGCTTGGCGAGGTCGTTGAGGTTGGGCGGGGTGCTGGGGGAAGGAGCGGGCGACAGGATTCACTCGCTCCACTGCCGTAGCTCCGCGGCGATGGTCCGCACGTCCGCCTTGCCCTCCTTGACCAGCCGGGCAAGGTCCCGTACCTGCTCGGGCGAGGTGACGACCTTCAGTCCGCCGGCCACCAGATAGCCGTACGCGACGGCGGAGGCGAACATCGCGTTGGAGTGCTCGAGCGCGGGCACATGGAGCAGCAGCTGAAGCAGAGAGGCGGCACGGGCGTGCGGGTCGCTGTAGACGGGGATGCCGAATATCTCGGCGTCATGACGGCTGACGGCGGCGACGAGCGCGCCCCAGTCGGTGACCTGCGGATCGCCGGGGGTCTTGTGCTCGGCGACCATGAGCAGCCAGGCGAGGTCGATCTGAAGGCTCAACGGGTGCCTTCGCGTCCGCTGCCCGTACGCGCGCCGCCGCTGCCCGTGCCCGTACCGTCATCCGTGCCGAGCTCGCCGAACTCCTCGGCGAACACGGACTCGTACTGCTTCATGAAGTCCGACGCCGCCTCGACGAAGGTGCGTCCCACCTCGCCCGCGTCCTGCTTGACGAGCTCCTCGATGTAGCGGTTCACGCTCATCCCGCGCTGCATCGCCCGCTGGCGCGCGGCCTCCGCGGTTGTCTCGTCCACTCGCACGTTCAGCTGAGTCTTGGCCACACCTCAAGCTAGCGCGTCGGCGCTAGCACCGGCAAGAGGGCCCGGAGCGTGCCCGTCAACCGTCCCGTGCCCCTTACATCGACCACGAGGACCGGACCTACGAGGGATACCGAGGTGCGCAGGCACGATCTACCCTCGCATCCTGTACGGGAGAGGGAGCGGCCACGACCCGGGAGACGGCCTTGTCCACACCTGCCACAGCACCCACCCACGACCAGTCGGCCGACGCGCCGCTCGCCGCCCGGGCCCGGGGCCTGACCAAGGCGTACGGCAGCGGGGAGACGATCGTGCGTGCCCTGGACGCCGTCGACGTCGACATCGCGCGCGGCCGGTTCACCGCGGTCATGGGCCCCTCCGGCTCCGGCAAGTCCACGCTGATGCACTGCCTCGCCGGTCTCGACACCGTCTCCGCCGGTCAGGTCTGGCTCGGCGACACGGAGATCACCTCTCTGAAGGAGCGCGAGCTCACCCGGCTGCGCCGGGACCGGATCGGCTTTATGTTCCAGGCGTTCAATCTGCTGCCCACCCTGACCGCCGCCGAGAACATCACGCTCCCCATGGACATCGCCGGGCGCAAGCCGGACCGCGAGTGGGTGGAGCAGGTCATCGACACGCTCGGGCTGCGCGACCGGCTGCGCCACCGGCCCGCCCAGCTCTCCGGCGGGCAGCAGCAACGCGTCGCCTGCGCCCGCGCGCTGGCCTCCCGCCCCGAGCTGATCTTCGCGGACGAGCCGACCGGGAATCTCGATTCCCGCGCGGGCGCCGAGGTGCTCGCCTTCCTGCGCGAGGCCGTCGACCGGCTGGCGCAGACGGTGGTCATGGTGACGCACGACCCGGGCGCGGCCGCCCACTCCGACCTGGTGCTCTTCCTTGCGGACGGACGCATCGTCGATGTCATGCCGGAACCGACGGCAGAGGCGGTGCTGGAACGCATGAAGCGTTTCGACGCCCTGCGAAAGAGCTGAGGACACGGTGCTCAGAGCAACACTGCGGAGCTTCTTCGCACACAAGGGCCGGCTCCTGCTGTCGGCACTGGCGGTACTGCTGTCGGTCGCCTTCGTCAGCGGCAGTCTGATCTTCTCCGACACCGTCTCCAGTACCTTCGACCGGCTCTTCGCCTCCACATCGGCGGATGTGACCGTCGAGCCCAAGAAGGGTCTCGACGAGCGCCTGCCGACGGGAGTCGTACGGACCGTCCCGGCCTCACTCGCGGAGCGGATCGACTCGGTCGACGGCGTCAAGGCCACCCATGTCGACGCGGCCGCGGAGAACATCACCGTCGTCGACGCGACCAACAAGGCGGTCGGGCCGACGACCGGTGCGCCCACCATCGCCACCAACTGGTATGTCACCGAACGCAGTCCGGTGAAGCTGACCAGCGGGCACGCGCCGCACGGGCCCGGCGAGGCGCTGCTCGACAAGGACACGGCCGACAAGAAGAAGCTGCGCATCGGAGACACGCTGACCGTTCTCGCGCAGCCCGGCTCCTTCAAGGTCGAGATCGTCGGCATCGCCACGTTCACCACCACCAACCCCGGTGCCGCGCTGGTCTTCCTGGACACTGAGACCGCTCAGACCAAGCTGCTGGGCCGGGCGGGGGTTGCGACCGCGATCTCGGTGGACGCGGCGGACGGGGTCGACGACGCGACGCTCAAGCAGCGGATCGCGGCCGAGCTGGGTGATGCGTACGAACTCAAGACCGCGGACGAGCAGGCCAAGTCGGCGGCCGCCCAGCTGGGCGGGTTCCTCGATGTCATCAAGTGGGTGATGCTCGGCTTCGCGGGCGTCGCGGTCCTGGTCGGCATCTTCCTGATCGTCAACACCTTCTCGATGCTGATCGCCCAGCGCACCCGCGAGCTGGGACTGCTGCGGGCGCTCGGCGCGGACCGCCGCCAGGTGCGCCGCTCGGTGCTCACCGAGGCGCTGCTGCTGGGTTTTGTCGGCTCGACGCTCGGTCTGGCCGCGGGTATCGGGCTGGCGGCCGGGCTGATCGAGCTGATGGGTCTGCTCGGCATGAATCTCAGCGCCGCCGAGATGGTGGTGAAGGTCGCGACGCCGGTGTCCGCGTATGCGGTGGGGCTCGGTGTCACCTTCGTGGCCGCGTATCTGCCGGCCCGGCGGGCGGCCAAGGTCTCCCCCATGGCCGCGCTCGCCGATGCCGAAGTCGCGGGCGTGGGACGGCCGTTGACGGTCCGGGCGATCGCCGGGTCGGTGGTCGGGGCGGCGGGCGCGGCCTCCCTCGTCGGCTGCGCGGTGAGCGAGAAGACCGCGACCGCTTCCTCGCTGCTGGGCCTGGGCGTGGTGCTGACGCTGATCGCGACGGTGGTGGCGGGGCCGCTGCTGGTGCGGCCGGTGATCCGGGTGCTGGGCGGCGCGTTCCCCAAGCTGTTCGGCTCGGTCGGCCGGATGAGCCAGCGCAACGCGCTGCGCAATCCGCGGCGCACGGGCGCCACCGCGGCGGCGCTGATGGTGGGCCTGGCGCTGGTGGGCGGGCTCTCCATCGCCAGCGCCTCGATGACCAAGTCCTTCGACAACCAGATCGACAAGACGCTGGGCGCCGACTTCGTCGTACAGAACAGCAACTTCCAGCCGTTCCCGCATGAGATCACCCAGAAGGTGAAGGACGTCGACAGCGCGGGCACGGTCGTACGGCAGCGCTTCGCGCCGCTCGCGCTGAATCTGCCCGACGGGAAGCGGGTGGAGTCGACCGCCTCCGGCTACGACCCGCAACTGGACGAGGCCGCGCACATCACCTACGCGAGCGGGAACACCGCCGCCGCGCTGGCGCCCGGCAGCATCGCAATGGACCGCGGATACGCCCAGGAGCACAAGGTGCGCATCGGGTCGGTCCTGCCTGCCGAGTTCGCGGGCGGAACCAAGACCCGGCTGACGGTCGGAGCGCTCACAGACATGGACCAGAGCGGCGGGCCGGGGATGGAGGGCGGCCTGTTCATGGGGCTCGGCACGGTGGAGAAGTATCTGCCTGGCGGGCAGGACGCGGCGCTGTACGTCAACGCCGCGGGCGGCAGCGACGCCAAGGAGCTGCGCAAGGGCCTGGAGCGGGCACTCGACCCCTATCCGCAGGTGCAGGTGCGGGACCAGGCCGACTACAAGGAGCTGATCCGCCAGCAGATCGCCGTGATGCTCTATCTGGTGTACGCGCTACTGGGCCTGGCGATCGTGATCGCCGTGCTGGGCGTGGTCAACACCCTTGCCCTGTCGGTGGTGGAGCGGACCCGGGAGATCGGTCTGCTGCGGGCGATCGGTCTCTCCCGGGTCCAGCTGCGGCGCATGATCCGGCTGGAATCCGTCGTGATCGCGGTCTTCGGTGCGCTGCTGGGTCTGGCCCTGGGCATGGTGTGGGGCGTTGCGGTGCAGCAGGTGCTTGCTCTGGAGGGGCTGACGGCGTTCGCCATTCCGTGGGGGACGGTGATCGCGGTCGTGGTGGGATCGGTCGTCGTGGGTCTTGCGGCCGCGGTGCTCCCGGCGCTGCGCGCCTCGCGGATGAACGTGCTGACGGCCATCGCGCACGAGTAGCTGCGCGCCCGAATAGGCTTCGGGGCCATGATCGACCTGCAGATACGCACCGCCGGGGCCGAGGAGGCCGAGACCGTTCTCAGCTTCTGGAAGGAGGCGGCGGAGGGCATGAGCATCACGGACGATGTGGCCGGGGTCAGGGGCCTGATCGAGCGCGATTCCGAGGCGCTGATCCTGGCCGAGTCCCAGGGCCGGGTGGTGGGCTCGGTGATCGCCGGATACGACGGATGGCGCTGCTCGCTCTACCGGCTCGCCGTCCTGCCGTCGCATCGCCGGCAGGGCGTGTCGACGGCACTCCTCCAGGCCGCCGAACAGCGCTTCCTGGCGGTGGGCGGCAGGCGCGGTGACGCGATGGTGCTGGAGGCCAATGAGCGGGCCCAGCGGGCGTGGGGCGCGGCCGGGTACCACCGCGAGGACCACTGGCGGCGCTGGGTGAAGCCGTTCGCCTAGGGCTTGTCCGGCCTGATCGACCGGACAGGGCCCGGGGAGTACACCAGGCCTTTGCCCGTCCTTTACCATGGTGGACAGTTCGGCCCGGCCTCCTGCTCTTCCGCCAGGCGTCCGGGGGTTCCCCCAGCAAGACACAGTCCCGACGAAAGGCGTGAGCGTCCGCCCATGGGCGAGCCTCCCAGTAGCAGACATCGAGCATTCCTCCTGCCCCTGCCCGATCATGGGACGGAGGTGAACCGATGACCGAAGTGCTCCTCCTCTGTGTGGCAGTGCTGCTCGCGCTCGCCTGCGGCGCCTTCGTCGCGGCGGAGTTCTCCCTCACGACCGTCGAGCGCGGCCAACTCGAGCGGGCCGCCGAGCGCGGCGAGCGCGGGGCGGCCAGTGCCCTCAAGGCCGTACGCAGTCTCACCTTCCAGCTCTCCGGCGCCCAGCTCGGCATCACCGTCACCAACCTGGTCGTCGGCATGCTCTCCGAGGCGTCCATCGCCAAGCTGATCCGCGGCCCCTTGCAGGCGCTCGGCGTCTCCGCGTCGGTGGCGTCGTCAGCCGCCCTGGTCATCGGCACCGCGCTGTCCACGATCGTGCTGATGGTCGTCGGCGAGCTGGTCCCGAAGAACTGGGCCATCTCGTCCCCGCTCGCCGTGGCGAAGGTGGTGGCCCCGCCGCAGCGGGTCTTCACCGCCGCCTTCAAGCCCCTCATCAGCCACCTCAACAACACGGCCAACCGCGTTCTGCGGCGGCTCGGCATGGAGCCGACCGAGGAGCTCGCCTCCGCCCGCAGCCCGCAGGAACTGGTCGCCCTGGCCCGCCACTCCGCCAAGGAGGGCGCACTGGAGGCGGACACCGCCGAGCTGTTCGTACGCACCCTCAAACTGGCCGAGCTGACCGCCGAGAACGTGATGACCCCCAGGGTCCAGGTCACGGCCCTCGAAGTGCAGGCCACCGCCGAGGACGTTGCCAATGCCACGCGCGCGACCGGCCTGTCCCGCTTTCCCGTCTACCGGGGCAGCCTGGACACCGTCGTCGGCATAGCGCACATCAAGGACGTCCTGGCGATCCCGGCCGAACGCCGCAGGCGTCACCCGGTCTCCGAGCTGCTGCGCGAGCCACTGCTCGTGCCGGCGACGCTGACCGTGGACCGCCTCCTCGACCGGCTGTCCGGGAAGAACACGATGGCAATCGTCGTCGACGAATACGGCGGCACGGCCGGTGTCGTGACGCTGGAGGACATCGTGGAGGAGGTCGTCGGCGAAGTGCGCGACGAGCACGATCCGCACGAGACGCCGGACCTGGCTCCGGCCGGCGAGGACGCGGACGGACGCACTCTCTGGTCGGCGGACGGCGCGGCCCGGACCGACCAGCTGGAGCGGATCGGACTCCGGGTGCCGGAAGGACCGTACGAGACGCTCGCCGGCCTCATCGCCACCGAGCTCGGGCGCATCCCCGCCGAGGGCGACCGGATCGAGCTCGCGGGCTGGCGGCTCGATGTCGTGGACGCATCCGGGCGGCGTGCGGCGCGGGTGCTGCTGCATGCGCCCCTGCCGTCGGACGACGACACGGACGACACCGAGGAGGCCGGACGATGACCGCGATCCAGCTGCTCGTCGGCCTCCTTACGCTGGTGGTCAACGCCTTCTTCGTCGGCGCGGAGTTCGCCCTGATCTCCGTACGCCGCAGCCAGATCGAGCCGGAGGCGGAGGCCGGGAACCGGCAGGCGCGCAGCGTCCTGTGGGGCCTGGAGCATGTCTCCGCGCTGCTGGCGGCCGCGCAGCTCGGCATCACGCTGTGCACCCTGGTGCTGGGCATCGTCGCCGAGCCCGCCATCGCGCATCTGCTGGAGCCGGTCTTCAACGCGGTGGGCGTGCCGCACGGCCTGATCCACCCGATCTCGTTCGTGATCGCGCTGGCCGTGGCGACGTATCTGCACATGCTGCTCGGCGAGATGGTCCCGAAGAACATCTCGCTGGCCGAACCCACGCGCACCGCGCTGCTGCTGGGCCCGCCGCTGGTCGCGCTTGCGCGGGGGCTGCGGCCGGTGATCTTCACCGTCAACGCCCTCGCCAACGGCCTGCTGAAGCTGCTGCGGGTGGAGGCGAAGGGCGAGGTGGCGGCGACCTTCTCGGACGACGAGCTGGCCCGGATGGTGCGCGACGCGGACAACGCGGGGCTGCTCGACGGCCGGTCCGCCGAGCGGCTGCGCGACGCCCTGGAGCTGGGCCGCCGGCCGGTGCGGGATGTGGTGATGCCGGTCGAGCGCGTCGTGTACGCGCGCACCGAAACGACGCCCGCGCAGCTGGAGCTGCTGGCTGCCGAGTCCGGGTTCTCCCGCTTCCCGGTGGTGGACTCGGGCCGCCGGATCCTCGGGTATCTGCATGTGAAGGACGCGCTGGACGCCACCGGGCGGGACCTGCCGTTCCCGGTCACGGCGTTGCGCCCGATCGCACGGGTGCGGGCGGAGACACCGCTCGACGATGTGCTCACGGCGATGCGGCGCAGCCGTACGCACCTCGCGGCGGTGCTGGACGAGGACGGCACGCCGGTGGGCCTTGTGACGATGGAGGACGTGCTGCGCGAACTGGTGGGCATGCCCGGCTGACCGGTCGGGAGGTTCGGCCGACCGGTCGGCGGGCCCGGCTAGCTCGTTGACTGGCCCGGCTGACTCACCGTGGTTGCGGTGGCGGCCCGTTCCGTGGTCTCGGTGAGACCCGGGCCGGGCCGTCCGGCTGTTGCCGTGCCGATCGCGGTGAGTACGGCGAGAACGGCGGCCAGGCCCGCGGTGGCGAGTGCGGCCTGCCAGTCGACGTCGAAGAGGTTTGTCGCACCAGCTGTCAGCACGGCGACCAGGGACTGGGCGAAGGTGCGCACGGCGCGCTCCGCGGTGGCTTTCCAGAAGTCTGCGGTGAACATGTACTGGACATACTGCGGAACGCGCCGTAGCGACAGACCCGGCGGCGGAACTGGCTCCCGGCCTAGAACGCGGTCGCCGCCAGCCAGGCGTCGAGAACGGCGCGGTCGCCACTGATGCCGAAGCGCGCCTCGTCCGCCCGGAGGCGTCCGTACACGAGCAGCAGCAGATCGCCCGCCGTCGCCTCCACGGCCGCGGACGCCTCCCGCTCGCTCTTGGTCCAGGAGAAGCCGTCCTCGCCGAAGCCGATCGTCCAGGCGGCGCCGGTGTCCGTGGCCGTCAGCCGGACCGAGCCCTGCGCGAGAGCGGCGACCGGCTCGGCGATCCAGGTGTAGTACGGCAGGTTCTCCAGGAACTCCTCGATGCCGTCGGCGGCCGTGCCCGCCGCGATACGCGGATCGAGACCGAGGGCCAGTTCGGCGTCGGCGAGATGGACGACGGCTTCGAAGAGCAGCCGCCGCGGGTAGAAGCGCACGCGCTGGTCGGCGCCGTGGGACCACATCGGGGTTTCGGGGTCGACACTGCGCAGGGTCCGCAGCGTGACCTCTGCGCCGCGGGCCAGCCACTGCGGATACGCCGCCGGGTCCTCGGGGAGTTCGAGCGGGACGTCCCGCGACCAGACGCGCTCGGCGGCCCGGGTCCGTACGAGATGTTCCATCCAGCGGTGCGTGGTCCCGTGGTGCCTGACGAGGTCGGCGAAGGTCCAGCCGGGGCAGCTCGGCACGGGCGTGGCCGGATCCACGTCCCGTACCGTCTCGACAAATCGCTTCTCCAGCTGCTCGATGACGTCGCAGTACAGCTCGTGCTGATCGTCGTCGAGGCCGAAGCCCTCGGGGATGCGCAGCAGATCGTCCCGCCAGGCGCCCTCGGGCTGGCGCGCGGCGGCCCGGCGCACCAGCAGGGCGAGGGTCCGGCGGTCGGCGGGCGGGAGCCGGTCGAGGAGATAACCGGTCGTCTCCAGCCATTTCACCGCGGTGTCGGGGTCGAGAACATCGTCGTCGCAGGTGTCGATCGTGGTCACCAGATCGGCCAGTGCCTCGGCCAGGGCGTTCAGCAGTGCGTCACTCACAGAGCTCCCCTCCCGGTACGGAACCGAGGGACCTTACCGCGCGGTACGATCTCTCCGCCATGGAGATGAATGCCAGTTACACCAGTTTTGTCGCGGTCGGCGATTCCTTTACCGAAGGCATGTCCGATCTGTTGCCGGACGGTTCGTACCGCGGCTGGGCCGACCTGCTCGCGGGCCGGCTGGCCGCCGGTGCGCCGGACTTCCGGTACGCGAATCTCGCCGTACGCGGCAAGCTCATCGGCCAGATCGTCGACGAGCAGGTGGCCGCGGCGGCCGCCATGCAAGCCGATGTGGTCACGCTGGTGGGCGGGCTCAATGACACCCTCCGGCCCAAGTGCGACATGGGACGGGTGCGCGGGCTCCTGGAGGAGGCCGTGGAGAAGCTGCGACCGTCCTGCCACCAGCTCGTCCTGATGCGCAGCCCGGGCCGCAACGGCCCGGTGATGGAGCGGTTCCGCCCGCGTATGGAGGAGCTGTTCGGATTCGTCGACGAACTGGCCGCCCGGCACGACGCCCTGGTGGTCGACCTCTACGGCTCCGAGGTGCTCGCCGATCAGCGGATGTGGGACGTGGACCGGCTGCATCTGACGGCCGACGGGCACCGACGGGTCGCCGAGGCCGTCTGGCAGACGCTCGGCCTGGCCGCTGAGGACGACTGGCAGGCGCTGCTGCCGCCCGCGGTCCGCCCGGGCTGGGCGGCGCGGCGGGTCGGCGATCTGCGGTTCGCGCGCACGCATCTGGGGCCGTGGATAGGGCGCCGGCTGACGGGCCGCTCGTCGGGCGACGGCCGGCCGGCCAAGCGGCCCGAACTGCTCCCCTACGAGCCGCCGTCCCTCTAGGCGCGGCACCGGGCGCGGGCCCGGCCCCGTGCATCGCCGCTCTCGTAGCAACGTACAAGCCGGGCCGCGGCGCTGGCCTGCAGAAACCGCCAGTAGAATCTCGACACGTGACTGCCGTTCCTGCGAAGCCTCGCATCCCCAATGTCCTGGCCGGCCGCTACGCCTCCGCGGAGCTCGCCGTCCTCTGGTCCCCCGAGCAGAAGGTGAAGCTGGAGCGTCAGCTCTGGCTCGCGGTGCTGCGCGCTCAGAAGGACCTCGGCATCGAGGTGCCCGAGGCCGCGATCGCCGACTACGAGCGGGTGCTCGACCAGGTCGACCTCGCCTCGATCGCCGAGCGCGAGAAGGTCACCCGCCACGATGTGAAGGCGCGGATCGAGGAGTTCAACGCCCTCGCGGGCCATGAGCAGGTCCACAAGGGCATGACCTCCCGCGATCTGACCGAGAACGTCGAGCAGTTGCAGATCCGGCGCTCGCTGGAGCTGATGCGGGACCGCACGGTCGCGGTGCTCGCCCGGCTGGGCAAGCTCTCGGGCGAGTACGCCGAGCTGGTCATGGCCGGCCGCTCGCACAATGTCGCCGCGCAGGCCACCACGCTGGGCAAGCGTTTCGCGACCGCGGCCGACGAACTGCTGGTGGCGTACGGACGCCTCGAGGACCTGCTGGGCCGCTACCCGCTGCGCGGCATCAAGGGCCCGGTCGGCACCGCGCAGGACATGCTCGACCTGCTGGGCGGTGACACGTCGAAGCTCGCCGAGCTGGAGCAGCGCATCGCCGGGCACCTGGGCTTTGCGAACGCCTTCACCTCGGTCGGCCAGGTCTACCCGCGCTCCCTCGACTACGACGTGGTCTCGGCGCTGGTGCAGCTGGCAGCGGCGCCGTCGTCGCTCGCCAAGACGATCCGGCTGATGGCCGGGCACGAGCTGGTCACCGAGGGCTTCAAGCCGGGCCAGGTCGGCTCCTCCGCGATGCCGCACAAGATGAACACCCGCTCCTGCGAGCGCGTGAACGGCCTGATGGTCATCCTGCGCGGCTACGCGTCGATGACGGGCGAGCTGGCGGGCGACCAGTGGAACGAGGGCGACGTCTCCTGCTCGGTGGTGCGCCGCATTGCGCTGCCGGACGCGTTCTTCGCGTTCGACGGGCTGCTGGAGACCTTCCTCACGGTGCTCGACGAGTTCGGCGCGTTCCCCGCCGTCATCGCCCGTGAGCTGGACCGGTACCTCCCCTTCCTCGCCACGACCAAGGTGCTGATGGGCGCCGTACGGGCCGGGGTGGGCCGCGAACTCGCGCACGAGGCCATCAAGGAGAACGCGGTGGCATCGGCGCTGGCCATGCGTGAGCAGGGTGCCGAGCGCAATGAGCTGCTCGACAAGCTCACCGCGGACGAGCGGATTCCGCTGGACCGGGCGCAGCTGGACGCACTGATGGCCGACAAGCTGTCCTTCACGGGCGCGGCGGGCGACCAGGTCGCGTCGGTCGTCTCGCGCATCGAGGAGATCGTCAAGCAGCACCCGGAGGCCGCGGGCTACACCCCGGGGTCGATCCTCTGACTCCCGAAGAGCTTGAGGCCGCCCGCGACCGCATCGTTCCGGATGTGGTCGCGGGCGGTCTTTCCGTGCTGTTCTGCGGTATCAATCCCGGCCTGATGACGGCGGCGACGGGCCATCACTTCGCCCGCCCCGGCAACCGGTTCTGGCCGGTGCTGCATCTGTCGGGCTTCACGCCGCGTCAGTTCAAGCCCGCGGAGCAGCAGGAGCTGCTGGGCCTGCGGCTGGGCATCACCAATGTGGTGGCGCGGGCGACGGCGCGCGCCGATGAGGTGAGCGACGAGGAGTTCCGCGAGGGCGCACGGCTGCTGACGGCGAAGGTGGAGCGGCTGCGCCCGCGGTGGCTGGCGGTCGTGGGCATCACCGCGTACCGCACGGCCTTCGGTGAGAAGAAGGCGAAGATCGGGCCGCAGGAGCGGACGATCGGAGATTCGCAGATCTGGGCGCTGCCCAATCCCAGCGGGCTCAATGCGCACTGGACCGCACAGACGATGGCGGAGGAGTTCGCCCGGCTGCGCACGGCGGCGGAGGACGGCTCGCACTAGGGGGTGTTCCCCTGCCAGATGCGGGCGCGCGGGCCGGGTGCCGGCTAGGGCGGGTCCGTTTCGGTGACCACGGCGAGCAGTTGGGACTCGGCCAGGCCGATGCCTATCCAGCGGCCCTCTGTCCTCCACAGATGCAGCCAGCCCACCAGCCGACTGAGCCGCAGCCATGGTTCCGGCAGGTCTTCCTCCGCCGCGTCGCGCAGTTGCGTACTGGCGAGGCTGAACAGATCCGGCTCGCCCCAGCGGTCTGTCAGCCCGTCCAGCAGGTCGTCGTGCTCGACCACGCGCTGTTCCCCCTCGGCGGTCGGGTCGATGTCACCATCGCCCTCCCCGTCCCCGTCCACCCCGTCGCCGAAATGCCCGTTCAGCTCCGCTATGTGAAATCCGGGGCCTTCTGTGCCGACGTCCGAAGGGCCGAACTCCGTGGGGAAGGCCCGGGAGCGCAGCAAGTCGATGGTCTCGAGGTGCCGTGCGGTGGTCATGCACCCAGTAAACCGGCCCTCACTGACAATTGGCTCCCCGTCAGAAGGCCGAGCGACAGCGGGCTGCCCACGGTTGGCCGAGATCGTGCACGCCGTACAACCAGCGAGTACGATCCGGCAGATACGCGCTCGAGCTGGAAGGACACACAGTGGGGCAGCTGACCGGCGGAGACCCGTCGCTGCTGCGGCGGATCAACTCCGCGGTGGTACTCCATGCACTGCGGGGCGCGGACTCCCCCACGCTCACGGATCTGACTCGAATCACCGGTCTGTCCCGGCCGACCGTCGAGGGTGTGATCGAAGGGCTCATCGAGGGCGGACTGGTCGTCGAGAGCGTCCCCGAGGAGGGCGGCACGCGCCGCCAGGGACGCCCGGCCCGCCGGTTCAGATTCCGTGCCGAGGCCGGCCATCTGCTGGGTGTCGAGATCGGCGCGCACCGGGTCGCCGCACTGCTGTCGGGTCTGGACGGGCGCATCATCGGTGCCGGCTCCAAGGATGTGTCGGAGACGGCCTCCGCGGACGAGCGGCTCGAGCGGGTCCGGCTGCTCGTCGCCGATGTACTGCGCCGGGCGGGTGTCGCGCGCAGCAACCTGCGGGCCGTCGGAATCGGCTCCCCGGGGATCGTCGAGGCCGATGGAACCGTACGGCTCGGGACCGCGCTGCCGGGCTGGACCGGGCTCGCGCTCGGCGACCGGCTGCGCAGGTCGTTCCGCTGTCCTGTGCTGGTCGAGAACGACGCCAACGCCGCCGCGGTCGCCGAGCACTGGAAGGGCGCCGCGACCGAGTCCGACGACATCGTGTTCGTACTGGCAGGGCTCAGCCCGGGCGCGGGTTCGCTGATCGGCGGCCGGTTGCACCGCGGCTTCGGCGGCGCGGCGGGCGAGATCGGGGCGCTGCACCTGCTGGGCCGTGAGGCGACCCCGGAGAGGCTGCTGTCGACGACGGACGAGCCGCTGCACCCACTGGACGAGCAGGCGGTGGCCGTTGTCTTCGCCCACGCCAGGCAGGGCGACCCGCGAGCGCAGGCCGCGGTCGAGCGGTTCATCCAGCGCCTGGTGCACGATGTGGCTGCGCTGGTGCTGGCGCTGGACCCGGAGCTTGTGGTGATCGGCGGCTGGGCCGCGGGGCTCGACGGCGTACTCGATCCGCTGCGCGACGAGCTGTCCCGGTACTGTCTGCGTCCGCCGCGCGTTGCGCTGTCGCTGCTCGGCGAGGCGGCCGTGGCCACGGGTGCGCTGCGCCTGGCACTGGACCATGTCGAGGAGCAGCTCTTCGCCGTCGAGGGGACGGTGACGGCCCGCCGCTGAGCAGTGCTCGGTGCGACGGGCCGTACGACTGAGCGGACTGGCTCAGGAAGCGTGGCGCTGCTGGCCGGAGCGGACTCTCAGGAAGCGCGACGCTCCTGGTCGCCGTGGCTGATCTCCAGATCGCCCGAGTCCCCGAAGGTGAGGCGGCAGGTGTCGGCACGGTAGGTGGCGACCGAGACGGCCGCCGTCCTGCCCCCGGAGAAGTACCGGGTGGTGACGACCAGGACGGGCGCGCCCGGCAGCCGGTCGAGTTCCTTGGCGTCGTCGGCCCGTGCCGAGCCCAGCTCCACCGCGCGGTCCTGTCCCTCGAACTCGAGCCGCTGGAGCTCACGCAGTACGGCGCGGGCGCGGGCGGGCCCGGACGGCGTGTCGATGGCCGTGAGCTCGGGCAGGGACGAGGCCGGAATGTACAGCAGCTCGGCCGCGACCGAAGTGCCGTGGCTGACGCGCAGCCTGCGGACGGAGTACGTCTCCTCGTCGGCGTCGCTGTCGGTGTCGAGCAGCCGCGCGACCGCCGTCGGCGGCACCATGGTCGTGCAGTCGACAGACTGCCAGGCGTCCTGTCCGGTGCCCGGCCAGGCCTGCTGGGTGGTGGAGACATCGACACCCATGCGCGGCGGGGCGACGGTCGTACCGACGCCGCGACGGCGCTGCAACCGGCCCTCGAGTTCGAGCTGTTCGAGCGCCTGACGGAGCGTGGCGCGGGCGACTCCGAAGCGAGCGGCCAGATCGCGCTCGTTGGGCAGGATCTCCCCCACCGCGAAATCAGAGTCGAGCGCTTCGCCGATCACGGTCTTGAGGTGCCAGTACTTGGGCTCCGGCACCGATTCCAGCTGCGTGGTCCCCACCCTGATCCTCCGCAATCGCCTTGTCAGCGGCGGCTATTCCGCGCCCTTGTTTATTAAAGGTTCCTGCACTAACCACTGCGACCATAGGGCGGCACTCCCCCTTGGTCAAGACCAATCCTCTGCCGGTCACACAGCGAAACCAAGTGGTTTCGCAGAGCGTTCACAAGCCGTTCGCGCCCCCGTGAAACACAGGTAGCACAAGACCCCGCGTCCTCGCGGGACACAGGGTCTGACGTGCGACGAAAGTGGCCGGATAGGGGCCCGCCACGCCTCGGCCAACGAGGCGGGTTCGGCGGGGTTGCGCAAGCCGCGGAGGCAGTGCCGGGCGGGTGCGGCGCGCGGCACACGCTCGAACGGCGCTCCCCACTTGAACTGGAAGCTACTGAGCGGTAATTGTTACTGACGAGCCGTCTAGGTCCTGTCCGGTCGAGCAGGCCGGATCAGCGAGTGGGGGTTCCCCACGCCCCCAGGGCGTAGGGGGAGGGTCTGGCGTGGTGCATCGCAAGGCGGAGGAGGGAGTCGACGCGGAGCGTCGGCGACTGACGACAACGCAGCGAGGTGCCGTGCCAGGGCACGCGAGCCCGGCAAGATCGGCCGGACAGGACCTGAAGCGTATTCACGTGGGCGATACCAGGGAGCAGCAAGCATGGCCGCGAAGATCTCGTTCTCCATCGAAGTCCCCGAGGGCAGCCACACGCTGTCCGTCAGCTACGAGCGTGCGGGCAAGGGTGAGCCACTGCTGCTTCTGCATGGCATTGGGCACCACTGGCAGGCCTGGGAGCCGGTCATGGGCATCCTGGCCGCGGAGCGCGATGTCATCGCCATCGACCTGCCCGGCTTCGGCACGTCCCCGGCGCTGCCCCAGGGAGTCTCGTACGACCTCACCACCGTGGGCTCGGCCCTCGGCGCATTCTGCGAGGCGCTGGAGATCGACCGCCCCCATGTCGCGGGGAATTCCCTCGGCGGGCTGCTCGCCCTGGAGTTGGGCCGGGAGAAGCTCGTACGGTCGGTGACGGCGCTGTCGCCCGCCGGCTTCTGGTCGCCGGGCGAGCGGCAGTACGCCTTCGGGATGCTGCTCACCATGCGGCGCGCGGCGCGGGCGCTGCCGCTGCCGCTGATCGAGGGGCTGTCCCGGTCGGCAGCCGGACGGGCGGCGCTGACCAGCACCATTTACGCACGGCCCGGACGGCGTTCACCCGCAGCGGCCGTCGCGGAGACCCTCGCACTGCGCGCTGCCACCGGTTTCCACCAGACGCTCGCCGCGGGCCGCGACATCGTCTTCGCCGACGACATCCCCGATGTGCCCGTCACCATCGGCTGGGGTATGCAGGACCGGCTGCTGCTGCGCCGTCAGGGCATCAGGGCCAAGCACGCCATCCCGGGGGCGCGGCTGGTGCGACTTCCCGGCTGCGGCCATGTCCCCATGAACGACGACCCCGCGCTCGTCGCGCGCGTCATCCTGGACGGCAGCCGCTGAGCGCCTGCTGAACATGCCCGAGCCGAGCGCCGCGCCCGCCCCGACCAGGACGCCGCCCACCGCCTGGGCCGGACCGAACGTCCCCGTGCCGACGAGAGGGGCGGTCAGCGCGGCGGCGACGGGGATGAGGCCGGTGAAGAGCGTGGCGCGCTCGGCGCCGATCCGCTGCAGGCCCATGTACCAGGTGACGAAGCCGACGACGGTGACGACGGCCGCCTGCCACAGCAGTGCGAGCGTCTCCGCCTGGCTGGGCGTGCGCACAAAGCCCGTGCCGTCGAGGACCAGGCCGAAGACTGTGGACTCGACGGCCGCGACGCCACAGACGGTGGCGGTGAGCAGCCTGGGGCCGAGCGGGCGCAGCACCGGGGTGGCCAGCACGGCGAAGCCGACCTCGCCGGCCAGCGCTCCGACCGACCAGGCGATGCCCACCGCGTCGGTACGCCCCCACCCCTGCACCGCGAAGGCCCCGGCCGCCACGAGCAAGGCCCCGTACAGCACCGGCCGAGCGGGCCGACGAGTGTCCAGAAGCGGTACGAGCACGGCGACGATGACGGGTGCGCAGCCCACGAACACTCCCGGAACGGCAGGCTCCGAGGTGCGTTCCGCGGCCAGAATCGCCAGATTGAAGCCGACCATGCCGACCGCGGCGAGCAGGGCGAGCCGTCCCCACTGCCGGCCGCCCAGTGCGCGCAGTCGGGCCAGTGCGGCCGTCCGGGTATCGAGCAGCGGCAGCAGGAGCAGACCGGCGAGGGCGTAGCGCAGGGCCTGGCCGCCCGCGTAGGGGTAGTCGCCCAGGACGCTGTTGGCGGTGAAGGAGGCGCCGACGAGGGAGTAGGCGAAGGACACGAGGACGACCCCGCGCAGTGCGCCCGCGTTCACATGGTTCATGCAGCCGACGCTATGGAGTGGAGCGGTCCCCTTTAAGGTCCACTTTCATGACGTCATCGGGGACCAATCCGACGGCCGGCGGGCCGTCCTGGAACGCGGCCTGGGAACTGCTGCTGCCCGCGGCGGCCGCACCCGCCCGGCAGCGCGGCCGAGCGCTCCAGTCCGCCCTGCGCGACGCGGTGAGAACGGGACGGCTGGCCGCGGGCACCCGGCTGCCGTCCAGCCGTGAACTCGCCGCCGATCTGGGTGTTTCCCGCGGCCTGGTCACCGAGGCGTACGAGCAGCTGACGGCCGAGGGGTATCTGCGCAGCGACCGTGGCGCGGGCACCTGGGTCGGGGACGCGGCCCGCGCCGCTGTGCGCGGGGCGCGGGATCTGGCGCCCCGCGCCCCGGGAGCGCTGGTGGACTTCCGCCCCGGGACGCCCGATCTCTCGCTCTTCCCCCGCGCCGCGTGGGCCGCCGCGCACAAGTCCGTGCTCACCCGGCTGCCGCACCACTCGCTCGGCTATCCCGATCCGCGCGGACTCCCCCAACTGCGTACCTCGCTGGCCGCGTTGCTCACCAGGCGACGCGGTGTGGTCGCCGATCCCGAACATCTGGTGGTGTGTTCGGGCGTCGCCCAGGCGATGACGCTGCTCGGTTTCGTACTGCACGGGCATGGCCTGCGGACGGTGGGCACGGAGGATCCGGGGAGCCCCGAGCATGCACCACTGTTCGCGGCGGCCGGGCTGACCATGACTCAGCTGCGGCTCGACGGCGAAGGACTGGCGACCGGGCCGCTGGCGGCGTCGGGCGTACGTGCGGTGGTGACCACTCCGGCCCACCAGTTCCCCACCGGAATCGCCTACTCGGCGCAGCGTCGCGCCGAACTCCTCGGCTGGGCCAGGGCCGTGGACGGACTGATCGTCGAGGACGACTACGACGGGGACTTCCGCTACGACCGGGCCCCGGTCGGCGCCCTCCAGGGCCTCGACCCGGAGCGCGTCGCGTACACGGGATCGGTCAGCAAGTCGCTCGCTCCGGGGCTGCGGCTCGGCTGGCTGGTCGTGCCGTCACGCCTCGTCGAGGAGGTCGTGGAGCGCAAGCGCACCATGGATCTCGGCAATCCCGCCCTCGGCCAGGCGCTTCTCGCCGACTTCATCGACCGCGGCGGTTACGACCGGCAGTTGCGCCGCTGCCAGCGCGCCTACCGGGAGCGGCGGGACACGCTTGTCGGCGCCCTTTCGGAGCACTTCCCCGGGGCCGAGGTCAGCGGCATCGCGGCCGGTCTGCACATCATTGCGCGGCTGCCCGAGCGGTACGGACCTGAGCGGCGCTTCCAGGAACGCGCCGCCGGGGCCGGCGTGGCGGTGCGCCCGCTGGCCGACTATCGGGTGGCCCAATCCGAGGACTCCGGCGTGCGGCTGGTCCTCGGGTATGCCCATCTGGCGCCGTCAGACATCACGCGCGGGGTGCGGCTGATGGCTCGGGCAGCGGTGAACTGACTGAGTCCTCTCGGTCGTTGGACCAGCCGGGCACGCACAGGACCAGCCGCCGTTGATCCTGCGTCGCACGGCGTGGACCGGTTGTTCACGTGAGGTTCGCGCACCGGCCGCGGCGGGGCGCTAGGCATGGCTCGGCACACCCGCCCGACCTGCCCCTGGAGGCGCAGCGATGTCGCAGAGCCCGCGGATATCGTCCCCCGACCGCCGTTCCGTACTGCGTGGCACGGTCGCCGCCTCGGCGGCGCTGGCCCTTCCCACCCTGGCGACGGCGCCCGCCCTGGCGCTGTCCGGCCGCCCGGGCGCCGCCTGGGGTGTGCAGACCGGCGATGTCACCGCCTCGTCCGGCCTGGTGTGGGTGCGCTCCGACCGGCCGGCGCGGATGATCGTGGAGACCTCCGCGACCGATTCCTTCCGCCGGGCGCACCGCTGGCACGGCCCGCTGCTGGGATCCGGCACGGACTTCACCGGTACGACGTCGCTGCGCGGGCTGCCCGCGGGCGAGCAGGTGCACTACCGGGTCACGCTGGCCGACCCCGACGACCCGCGGCGTACCGGAGAGCCGGTGTACGGGACGTTCCGTACGGCTCCTTCGAAGCGCCGCGAGGGCGTGCGCTTTCTCTGGTCGGGCGATATCGCGGGCCAGGGGTGGGGCATCAACCCGGACATCGGCGGCTACCGCGCGTATGAGGAAATGCGGCGTCTCGACCCGGACTTCTTCCTGTGCAGCGGCGACACGGTCTACGCGGACGGTGTGATCCAGCCCAGCGTGACACTGCCGGACGGCCGGATCTGGCGGAACATCACCACGGAGGAGAAGTCCCACGTCGCCCAGACGCTGGCCGACTTCCGCGGCAACTTCCGCTACAACCTGCTCGACGAGAACGTCCGGCGTTTCAACGCACAGGTGCCGACGGTGGTGCAGTGGGACGACCACGAGGTGCGCAACAACTGGTACCCGGGTCAGATCCTCGACGACCCTCGCTACACCGAGAAGAACGTGGATGTGCTCGCACAGCGCTCGGTGCGGGCCTTCGGCGAGTACTTCCCGATCTCGACCCTCCATGCGCCCGGGCGCGAGGGCCGCGTCCACCGAGTGGTGCGCTACGGGCCGCTGCTCGACGTCTTCGTACTCGACATGCGTTCCTACCGGAACGCCAACTCCCCCGGCCGGCAGGCGGACGACACGCAGGGCATCCTCGGCGCCGAGCAGCTCGCCTGGCTGAAGCGAGAGCTGTCCCGGTCGCGCGCGGTGTGGAAGGTGATCGCCTCCGACATGCCGCTGGGGCTGGTCGTCGCGGACGGTGCGGCGAACTTCGAGGCGGTGGCACAGGGCGATCCCGGCGCGCCGCTCGGACGCGAGCTGCAGATCGCCGAGCTGCTGCGGTACATCAAGCACAGCCGGATCACGGGCACGCTGTGGCTCACGGCTGATGTGCACTACACCTCGGCACAGCACTACGCCCCGGAGCGGGCGGCGTTCAAGGACTTCGCACCGTTCTGGGAGTTCGTCTCGGGCCCGCTGGCCGCCGGCGGCTTCCCGGCCAATGCGCTCGACTCCACCTTCGGCCCCGAACGCGTCTTCGTCCGGGCACCGGAGCGGGCCAATGTCTCGCCGATGGAGTCCCCGCAGTACTTCGGCGAGGTCGACATCGACGGCGCCAGCGGAGAGTTGACGGTGCGGCTTCGGGCCGAGGGCGGAACGGTCCTGTTCAGCAAGGCGCTCCAGCCGGGCCGCGTCGGCCAGTGACCCCGTCGCCCGGGGCCTGAACTCTCCTTGCCCCCGCGGCGATTGTCAGTGGTGGGCTCTAGCGTCGTTGCCATGACGCGATCAGTGCAGGCACTCGCCTACGCCCGACCGTCCGCCCTCGAATCCGCAGAGGGCGGACGGCTCCTCGGTCTGGAGACCTCCGGCGGGCTCACACCGACGGGTGCCCAGGCGCATCCCCACTTCTTCTCCGGCTTCCTGGCGTCGCCGCAGACAGCGGCGCGGGGGCTGCTGGCTGTCGCGGACGTCGCGGCCGCCCGCTACGTCGACCGGACTCGGAGACCGCTGCTCGACCCGGTGGTGACGGGAAACGGCGACCGGCTGCGCTTCGAGTCGTTCTCCGGCTGCTGCGGGGTGTATGCCCGCCTCGATGTGCTGCGCGAAGGTCTGGACGGCGCGCAGACCGGGCACGGCACGACCAATGTGGATGTCAACAACCCCCTGCGCGAAGCTCTTTCGCGGATGACCGGCGACGAGCCGCTCCATCTGCGGGTCGGTCCGCAGGAGCTGGCGGTGACCACACTGGACGGCGCCGTGGTGGAGAAGAAGGTTCCCCTGCCGGACCGCTGGCTGCGAGGGTTCGCCGAGGCTCAGGTGGCGAGCGTCGCCTTCGATCTGCGGGCCGAGCTGCCCGCCGCCGAGGCGGTGCGGTTTCTGCGGTCGTTGCCCCGTGGCTCCGGCGGTGCGTCCCGCGGTGCGATGTGGGTGGTGCCGGCCGGCAAGACGCTGCGGCCGACCACCCGGCCGGTGGCGGGGGCGGTGTGCCTGCCGGGGCCCGAGCGGCTGGCCACGCTGCAGCGGGTGCTGCGGCAGGCGACGGCGCTTCGGGTGTACGGGCCCGTGGCCGACGGAGCGGCGACCGCAAGCGCCTGGGAGGTGGTGCTGCCGGGGATGCGGCTCACGCTCACCCTCTCGCCCGAGGCGTCGCGCGGGTTTTCCGGCGAGGGCGGGGTACTGGAGGCGCTGGCCACCGAAGAGGCCGCCCAAGACGCGGAGTTGATCTCCGTACTGCTGGCGTGGGAGCCACGGATCGACCCGGCCGAGCTGGCCGCGCAGTCCGGCCTGACGGTCGAGCGGGTACGAGCGGCGCTGACCCGGCTCGGCACGGCGGGCCGGGTGGGCTACGACATCGCGGACGCGGCCTACTTCCACCGGGAGCTGCCGTACGACGCGGACCGGGCCGAGCGGCACAATCCGCGGCTCGTCGCGGCCCGCGCGCTGGTTGCGGCCGGGTCGGTGGAGCTCGCCGGGGACCTGACGTCCGTCTTCTCCGGTGAGCGCAGGTACCAGGTGCGGGAGGCGGGCGGGGTGCTCAGCTGCACCTGCCAGTGGTGGTCGGACTACCAAGGACGGCGTGGCCCCTGCAAACACGCGCTGGCGGTCCGCATGGCGCGGCGCGGGGCTGCGGCGACCGGGGCGGTGGCCGATACCGGAGCGACCGGGACGAGCGCCCTCACCGCCGGAGGTGCGCGATGAAGGAGCTGCTCGCCGCCGTCCGGGAAGGGCGTTCCAGCGAGGTTCCGGGGCTGTTGAAGCCGCTGACACCGGCTGAACGCAAGGCGTGCCTCGTCGAGTTGAAGGCGCTGCGGGCCGAGCTGCGCGGCTGGGACTGGGACCGCTGGCAGGAGCGTTTCAAGGTCAGCAGGGCGCTGCTGCCCGCGGGCGCAGGCTGCCACACGGGCGCCGCGGCCGCGGCCGCCTGGATCGGTGCCCGGGATCTGCGCGACGGGGGCCGGCCACTGCACTCAATGCTGATCGACCTGCTCTCGGACCGCGACCCCCAGTGGCTCGGCGACCTCGCCCACCGCCTCGCCGGGCGCTCCTCGACCGCGGAGGAGGACTACCCGCTGATCGATGAGCTGGTGCGGCTCGCCAAGTGCGGGATTCCCACCACGGACGGCGTGGTGTACGGCTGGGCCGAGGCGGTCACCTCGGCCCGGGGCAAGGGACTCGGCAGGCTGGGCGAGGACCCTCATGTACGGACCCTGGTACCGCGGCTGTTCGAAACGCCTCAACTGGCCCGTACGCTCGCCTGGTACAACGACCCCGAAGCACCGAACCACTGGCCGACGGCGCTCACCGCTCTGGCCACGGAGGGGGTGCTCGACCGGACAGTGCTGGTGGACGCCTGCGTCGCCCGGCTGCTGCGCGGCGGACGGCCCGGTGAGATGCGGTTCTTCCTGGTCCTGCTGCGCCGCCTGGAGCTGACCCCGGCGGAGGAGGGAGCCAGGGCAGCCGACTGGATCGGCATGGCGGCCGACGGGATGTCCACGGTCGCCGCGCACGCCCAGGGCGTACTGGCCCGGCTCGCCGAGAGCGGCGAGCTCGCCGCCTCCGCCCTGGCCGAGGCGTCGGGTGCCGTTCTCTTCCGTACCGAGAAGAAGCTGGTACGAGCCCAACTGGTTTTGTTGGGCAAGGTGTTGCGACGGGACGCCGACGCCGTCGGCGAGCTGCTGCCGGTGGTCGCCGATGCCTTCGGTCACCAGGACGTGGGCGTTCAGGAGCGGGCGCTGAAGCTGGTGGGCCGGCATCTGCCCGCCGCCGACGACTGCCTGCGCAAGGAACTGGCCGCGGCCGCGAACCTGTTGAGCCCGGCGCACCGGAAGGCGGCCGTGGAGATCTTCGGCGCCCTGCCGGACGACGGGGTGCCGGGTGAATACGAGGAGACCCTGCCGCCCGCCCCGGAACCCCGGAGGCTCGCACCCGCCGCCGACTCGGTGGCCGAGCTCGTCGAGGACGTGGTGGTCCAGCTGCGGGCCGACGACGATGTGAGTGAGTTCGAGCGGACCCTGGACGGGCTCGTCCGCCTCGTCCACCGGGAGCCTGCGGCGCTGGCCGATGCGCTGCGCGCCGCGCTGGCCGATCGCTGGTGGCTCGACGACAGCTACCGCTGGGACCGGGACCAGCGCTTCTCCGGCCATCCGTTCGGCTTGGAGGTGGTGACCGCCGCCCTGCTGGAGCGGGTGTCCGTCAGGACTCTGCACAACGCTCGCGTGCCCGCGACCGCATCGGACAGCTGCGCCCACGCGGGTCTCGACGGCATCTTCAACGCGCGGATGTGGGAAGCCGCCTTCCGTGTGCGCACCCGGCCGCTGCCGTTCCTGCTCGCGACGCCCACCTGGCACACCGGCGCGCTGGACGCCGACGAACTGGTCGCCCGGCTGCGGGAGTACCGGCGGCTCGACGTGCCACCTGGTCCGGTGGACTTCGCCCAGGCGCTGTTGCGCGTGCCGCGGGACACCGGCGGCAGCGCGGCGCGGGCCGCCGCGCAACTGGGCACCACGGAGGGCGACCGGCTAGCGGCGTGGCTGACCGGGGAAGGGCCGGTCGTCCCCGCGCTCCAGAGCGGGGACGAGGCCGAAGTCCCGGCGCCGGCCACGCCCGGTCGTTGGCAGCCCGGGAGATACACGCGGCGCAGGCTCGACGAGACCAAGGGCCGGCTCGCGATCCAGCGGGAGTTCCCCCGCTCGTTCCACTGGCTGGGCCGCGCGCAGAGCAACTCCTACCGCAGCTGCTACCACTGGGCGGCTGGACGGACGCACTGGGTCGCCGCGCTGCCGCACGAACGAGAGGCGCACGCCACCTGGATGCTGCCGGGGCTGACTGCGTGCGCGCTGGAGGATCTGCCGGGTGCGACCTGGGGTCTGCCGCCGCTGGCCGAGGCGGACAGTCCCGCCGGTGCCGGCGACCCCGGGCAACCGGCAGAGCCCGCGGGGCCCGCGCTGCATCGGGCTCTTGCCACCGGTCTCGGTGCTCGTAGCCACGAGGACCGCCTTGCGGCGGTGGACGCCCTGCTGGTGCTGGCCGCGCGGGGCCGGCTGGACGGCTCACGCCTCGGCCGTGATCTGGCCGAGCTCGTCGGGCAGGGCACGGTGAAGCCCAACCGGCTGGCCGCGTCGGTCCGTACGGCCGCCGCGACCGGTGCGTACGCCACGACCTGGTCCGTACTGGCCGGGGCGCTGCCCGGCCTGCTGGGCGCGGGCCAACCTCCCCGCGGGCTCGGGGAGATACTTGCCGTGGCGGCCGAATGCGTCGAGCGCTGCGGGTCGGCCGCCGCGGTTCCGGGCAGCCCGGGCGGGGTACCCGGTCTTGTCGACCTGGCGGGACGACGGGGATCTTCCCAGCTCATCGCGCAGGCGTCCCGGCTGCTGACCGCATTGGATCACCGAGCCGAACACTCCACGCCAGAAACGGCTAAAAATAGACGATAGGGGTCCAGAACCACGCTTTACCCATCAGTCACAAAGCGTTCGTGATCACGCAACACCGTTCGGCCACAGTGATGGCATGACAGATGTGACTTCTGCGAAGAGTGCCCGCCGTCCACACCACTGGCGGCGGGATCTGGTCGAGTTGGCGGCCTTGTTCACCGCTGTGGCGGTCGCCGACGCTGTCGCGAACATGATCGGGCACGCGCCGGACGGCCCGTTCCTGCTCGTCGTCTCGGCCGTGGCCCTCGTCGCCACGGCAGCGTTCCACACATGGTGGGCACGACGCCACAGTCATGCCCCTCCGAAGCACGCCACGGATACCGCCGGCGCCACAGCTCACAGCGCTGCCGCGACCGAACCCGAGGAGGACCTGTACGAGACCATGCTGTGGCGGATGCGTACGACCGTACGGGACAGGCCCGGCAGCCTGGCCGCACTGTGCACCGCACTCGCCCGGCACCGGGTCGACATCCTCACCCTCCAGACGCACCCGCTCGCCGAGGGCACGGTGGACGAGTTCCTGCTGCGCGCCCCGGCGACGCTGCAGGCCCATGAGCTCACCCGGGAGGTCTCGACAGCGGGCGGCAGCAACACCTGGATCGAGCGCGCCGACACCCACGATCTCGTCGACACCCCGACCCGGGTGCTCGGCCTCGCCACCCGTACCGCGCTCGACGCGGCCGAACTTCCCCTCGCGCTGCGCCAGTTGCTCGGCCGCTGCACGATCCACTCGGTGCCCGCCGTCACCCTCAGCGGCCGGCCCTCGGGCGAGACGCCGCCGGTGGAGGGCGTGCTCGAGGACACCGTGATGCGGCTGCGCGACCCGAACGGTGGTGCCATCACCGTCGAGCGGCCCTATCTCCCCTTCACGCCCACGGAGTTCGCCCGGGCCAGGGCCCTCGTCGAGCTGGACGCCCGGCTCGGCCCCCGCATCCCGCGCAGCCAGGACGTCCTCACCCTCCCCGAGGGCAACGAGATCACCGTGCGCCGTGTCGACCAGAGTGACCTCGAGGCGGCCAGGGCGATGCACGAGCGCTGCTCCGACCGCACCCTGAGCATGCGCTACCACGGTCCGGTCGGCGACGCCGGCCGCTACCTCAACCACCTGCTCAGCCCGCGCTACGGCCGCACTCTCGCCGTGCAGACGGCCTCCGGCCGGCTCGTCGCCCTCGGCCACCTGCTGTGGGACGGCGACGAGACCGAGGTCGCGCTGCTCGTCGAGGACGACTGGCAGCGCCGCGGCATCGGCGCGGAACTGCTCGGCCGGCTGGTCGCCCTCGCCGTCGAGGCCGGCTGCGAGAGCGTGTACGCCGTCACCCAGTCCTCGAACACCGCCATGGTCGCGGCCATGCGCGGCCTCGGCCTGCCGCTCGACTACCAGATCGAGGAGGGCACGCTGGTGGTCACAGCCCGACTGGGCGCGACCGCCGCTCGTCCCCGCTCCCGCTTCGAACAGGCTGAGCGCTGAGTGCCTCGGTCAGATCGCGCCACAGATCCTCGACGTCCTCAAGACCGACCGACAGCCTCAGCAGCCGGTCACTGACGCCCGCCGAGCGCCGGTCTCCCTCAGCCACAATGCGGTGGCTGATGGAGGCGGGGTGCTGGATCAGCGTATCGACGCTGCCGAGGCTGACCGCGGGAGTGATCAGCCGTACGCCCGCGATCACCCGGCGCGCGTCGCCGTACACCTCGAAGGACACCATCGCGCCGCCCACCTGCGGATAGTGGACGCGGGCGACACGCGGGTCGGCGGCCAGCCGGCAGGCCAGATCGGCGGCGGTGGTGGACGCGGCCCTTATCCGCACCGGCAGGGTGGACAGTCCGCGAAGCAGCAGATATCCGGCCATGGGGTGCAAAATACCGCCGGTGGCGAAGCGGACCTGCCGCAGCAGGCGGGCGAACTCCTCGTCGCAGGCCACCACGCCGCCCATGACATCGCCGTGCCCGCCCAGATACTTCGTGGCGCTGTGCAGCACGATCCGGGCGCCGTGTTCCACCGGCCGCTGGAGCACGGGCGTGGCGAAGGTGTTGTCGACGAGCAGCGGGACGGATCCGCACGCGTGCCGCAGCGCCCGTAGATCAACCTCCGCCAGGGTCGGATTCGCCGGTGTCTCCACCATCACCAGGCCGGTGTCGGGCCGGATCGCCGCCGCGATGCCCGCCGGGTCCGTCCAGGTCACCTCGTTCCCCAGCAGCCCCGCGGTGAGCAGATGGTCACTGCATCCATACAGCGGCCGCACGGCCACCACATGGCGCAGCCCCATACTCGCCCGCACCAGCAGTACGGCGGTGAGCGCCGCCATCCCGCTGGCGAAGGCCACCGCGCTCTCGGCGCCTTCGAGCCGGGCGAGCGCGGTCTCGAAGCGGGCCGTGGTCGGGTTGTCCAGCCGGGCGTAGACGGGCGGCCCCTCCAGGCGCGCGCCGGTGGCCGCGAACTCATCGATCCGCTCCGCCTCGCCTGCGGCGTCGTACGACGGGTAGGTCGTGGAGAGGTCCAGCGGCGGGGCGTGCAGTCCGAGCTGCGCGAGGTCCTCGCGTCCGGCGTGGACTGCTTCGGTGGCCAGCGCCCGCGGGGTGTGGGCGGTGAAGGCGGTGTTTTCCATGGCGGCACTGTGAACACTGACCGGAAGGTTTTGGCCTGAGCCCGTGCTACGTTCGGCGAATGGCTGAAACTGTCGCTCTCGACCCGGTGGATCTCCAGATACTCCGCCTGCTGCAGAACGACGCCCGGACCACCTATCGCGATCTTGCGGCGGAGGTCGGAGTGGCTCCCTCCACCTGCCTGGACCGGGTGGCGAGGCTGCGCCGCTCCGGTGTGATCCTCGGGCACCGGCTGGCACTGGACCCGGCCCGGCTCGGCCGCGGGCTGCAGGCGCTGCTCTCAGTCCAGGTGCGTCCGCACCGACGTGAACTGATCGGCCCGTTCGTGGAACGCATCCGTGCGCTGCCCGAGTCGCGGGCGCTGTTCCATCTCACCGGGCCCGACGACTACTTGGTGCACGTGGCCGTGGCGGACACGGCGGATCTGCAGCGTCTGGTCGTGGACGAGTTCACCTCACGGCCCGAAGTCGCCCGTGTCGAGACCCGGTTGATCTTCCAGCAGTGGGACTGCGGCCCGCTGCTTCCGCCCGCCACGCAGGGGTGACTGACAGGCCGCTGAGATCCGATGATGGTGACGCGGGGGCCCCACTCGTATGAGGATGTGCGCATGCCAGTCACCCTCAGCAGCGCGCTGCCGCGCCAGGTCGCCGACGCGTACGTCGACGCACTCATCGAACTCGATCCGACCATCGGCACTTTTCTCGGGATCAAGGAGAGCTCGGGCCTCCTTCCCGACTACTCCCCCGCAGGTCAGGAGCGATTCGCCGAACTCGCCCGGGAGACACTGGCCCGGCTCGACGACGCCGAGAAGCTGCCGGGCGCGAAGAGCGATGCGGAGCGGCGCTGCGGCCGGTTGCTACGGGAGCGTCTGACGGCCGAACTCGCTGTTCACGAGGCGGATGAAGGGCTGCGCACGGTGAGCAATCTGCGCTCGCCCGTACATACGGTGCGCGAGGTGTTCACCGTGACACCGGCGGAGACCGAAGAGGACTGGGCGGCCATCGCGCAGCGGCTCCGTGCGGTGCCGCATGCGCTTGAGGGTTACCGGGCCTCACTGGCACTGGGACTTGAGCGCAAGTTGTTCGGCGGTCCACGTGCCACACAGACGAATATCAGCCAAATGACGGACTGGCTCGGTACCGGCCACAGCTGGTTCGAGGATTTCGTCGCGGACGGCCCCCTCACGCTCCGCGCCGAACTCGCCGAAGCGGCCCACGTGGCCACCGGTGCCCTGTCCGACCTGCGCGACTGGATGCGCGATGTCTACGCGCCGGCCGTCGCGGACGCGCCCGACACCGTCGGCCGCGAGCGTTACGCCCGCTGGTCGCGCTTCTTCAACGGAACCGACCTCGATCTCGACGAGGCGTATGCGTACGGCTGGTCCGAATACCACCGGCTGCTGGCCGAGATGAAGACCGAGGCGGACAAGATCCTGCCCGGCGCGGAGCCCTGGGAGGCACTTGCGCATCTCGACGTGCACGGCGAGCACATCGAGGGCGTCGAGGAGGTACGGGTCTGGCTGCAGAAGCTGATGGACGAGGCCATTGAGGCGCTGGACGGCACGCACTTCGAACTCGCCGAGCGGGTACGGAAGGTGGAGTCCCGGATCGCTCCGCCCGGCGGTGCGGCAGCCCCGTACTACACCGGCCCCTCGGAGGACTTCACCAGGCCCGGCCGGACCTGGCTGCCGACGATGGGCGCGACCCGCTTCCCGGTGTACGACCTGGTGTCGACCTGGTACCACGAGGGTGTGCCCGGCCACCATCTGCAGATCGCGCAGTGGGCGCATGTCGCCGATCAGCTCTCCCGCTACCAGGCGACGGTCGGCGGCGTCAGCGCCAACGCCGAGGGCTGGGCACTGTATGCGGAGCGGCTGATGGACGAGCTGGGCTTTCTGCCGGACCCGGAACGCAGGCTCGGCTATCTGGACGCCCAGATGATGCGGGCGTGTCGAGTGATCGTCGACATCGGCATGCATCTGGAGCTGCAGATTCCGGCGGACTCGCCGTTCCATCCGGGCGAGCGCTGGACTCCGGAGCTGGCGCAGGAGTTCTTCGGCAAGCACAGCGGGCGGCCCGCGGAGTTCGTGGAGAGCGAGCTGACGCGGTATCTGTCGATGCCGGCCCAGGCGATCGGCTACAAGCTGGGTGAACGGGCCTGGCTGCTGGGCCGCGAGAACGCTCGCCGGGCGCACGGCGATGCGTTCGACGCGAAGGCGTGGCACATGGCCGCGCTCTCGCAGGGTTCGATGGGGCTGGACGATCTGGTCGACGAGCTCTCCAAGCTCTGACGGTGCGAAGCTCTGACGTACGGGGCGGTGACCGGGCTCGCCCGCATGGCATGAGCCCGGCCACCGTTGCCGCCGTCGACGCCAACGGCTCGCGGATCAGCAGCCGCAGTCGTCCGCGGCGAGCGGCGCGGTCAGCGGGTCGGCCGCCCTCCTCCGTGCGCCCTCCCAGGTCTCGAACTCGAAGCCCTCACGCGCCCAGTACTCGAACCCGCCGAGCATCTCCTTGACCTGATAGCCGAGTTCGGCGAGGGCCAGCGCGGCGCGGGTCGCACCGTTGCAGCCCGGGCCCCAGCAGTACGTGACGACGGGCACCGACCTGTCCAGCAGCTGCTCTGCCTGCTCGGGGATCAGCGCGGTCGGCAGGTGGATCGCACCGGGAACGTGCCCCTGGTCCCAGGACTCGTTGGACCGGGAGTCGAGGACGACGAATCCGGGGTCGCCGCCGGCCGCCAGCGCCGAGGCGACGTCGGAGACATCGGCGTGAAAGGCCAGGTGGGCACGGAAGTAGGCGGCCGCAGCGGCGGGCGGGGCCGGCGGAACGCGAAGGACGGGGTTCGTGGTGAGCTGCGTCGTCGTCATGACGGAAAATCTACGGTCGGTGATCGCGCGGCTGAAGTGAGATTCCCCGGCAGTTGTCTTGATCGGCCGGGGATTGCGCTGCTATCTCTCTCACATGACCGGATATTCACCGGACGCCACTGACTGGCGCATCCTTCATGCCCTGCAGCACCAGGGCCGGGCCACCTTCGCCGAGCTGGCGAGGGCCGTCTCCATGTCCGCGAGCGCGGTCACGGAGCGGGTGCGGCGGCTGGAGGACGCGGGCGTCATATCGGGGTACACCGCGGTGGTCGACCAGGAGCGGCTGGGCCTGCCGGTCCTCGCGTTCGTACGGCTGCGCTATCCGCACGGCAACTACAAGCCGTTCCACGATCTGCTGGACACGACGCCCGAGATTCTTGAGGCACACCATGTGACCGGCGACGACTGCTTCGTGATCAAGGTCGCCACCCGGTCCATGAGCCATCTCGAACAGGTCGCGGGCAGGATCGGCGCGCTCGGCTCGGTGACGACGAGCGTCGTCTACTCCTCGCCACTGCCGCGCCGGCCGATCAGCCGCTGAGCGGGGCCGAGCGGAGCCGCACCACCGAACCGTGCCGCTCCTTGACGATCTCCAGCTGTGCCGGGATACGGCGGCGCAGATCGGCGACATGGCTGACGATGCCGACGCTGCGGTCCCGTTCACGCAGCGAGTCGAGTACGTCGAGCACCTCGTCCAGGGTCTGGTCGTCCAGGCTGCCGAAGCCCTCGTCGATGAAGAGGGTGTCCAGCCGTACGCCCCCGGCCTCGTCGGTGACGACATCGGCGAGGCCGAGCGCGAGGGCGAGCGAGGCGAAGAAGGTCTCGCCGCCGGAGAGCGTCGAGGTGTCGCGCTCACTGCCGGTCCAGGCGTCCACGACATGCAGCCCGAGCCCGGAGCGCTTGCCGCCGGCCCGGGCGTCGGAGTGCACGAGGGTGTAGCGGCCGGAGGACATACGCTGCAGCCGTGCGGTGGCGGCGGCCGCGACCTGTTCGAGGCGGGCCGCGAGAACGTACGACTCGAGCCGCATCTTGCGTTCGTTGTCCGCGGAGGTGCCGGCCGTGAGCCCGGCCAGCCGGGCGACCCGGTCGTACTCCTCGCGCAGCGGGCCGAGTCCGCGCACTTCCGCGACGGCCTGGCGGGACAGCCTGGCCAGTTCCGCGCACCGGTCGCGGGCCGCAGCGAGCGCGGACGCGGCGTCGCGCAGGAGACGCTCGGCCGGGTCGTGGGCCGCCCCGGCCGCCTCGGGGTCGGCGGGCGGATGCTCGGCGGCACTGCGGGTCTCCGCCTCGGCGAGCCGGTCGGCGACGGCGGCGGCCTCGGTCTGCCAGGCGTCGATACGGTGCTGCAGTTCGCGCTGTTCCGCATCGCCGACCAGCGCGGCGGAAGCGGCACGCGGCGTGTCGAACCCGGCCCGGAACGCCGCGTCGGCCAGCCGGTCGTCGGCCTCCTTCAACCGCTGCGCGGTGACGTCGAAGGCCCGCACGGCATCGACGGCCTCGCCGAGCAGCCGCACCCGGCGCTCCAACAGCGCGGCATGCTCGGCAACACTGCCGGCGCCGCCCCTGGCCAGGGCCAACTCGCCTTCGAGGGCAGTCTGTTCCCGCTCGAGTGCTTCCCGCTGCGACGTGCGGGCGGCAACCCGCCGCTCGGCCTGCTGCTGTGCGACAAGCCGCTCCTGGTGCTCACGCTCGGCCTGATCGAGGGCTTCGCGGGCAGCGTGCATACCGGAGGCGATGCGGTGGGCTTGCGAGTGCTCGATCTCCAACTGCTGGACGAGGGTGGTCAGTTCGCGCACATCGGGATCGCGATACTCAGCTGCCGCAGGGCCGCCTCCGGCGGGCCTGCCCGCCGCCTCATCGGCCGCAGGGCCGGCGCCAGGGGACGAGCCCACTCGAGGGGCCGAGCCCTCCGGCGCATCGAGCTCGTCCCCGAGCCCCGGAATGCGGCTTTCCGCGGAGCCGCCCCCGGCCACATCCACCTCACGGCTCGGCCCCGGCGCCGAGCCCTCCGCGGGCCTGGCCGCCGCAACCGAGCCCCCCGACGCCGCATCGCCTTCCGCCGCGCCGAGGTCAGCGCCCCGCGCGGCCCGCGCCTCGTTTCTCGCCGTTGTGAACGCCTCGCGCACCACCGCAAGTTCGCGTTCCGCCGCCCCCCTCGTCGCGTCCGCGCGCGTGTAGTCCGCGTACGCCGCGTCCTCCGCCGCCCGGTCCACATGACCGGCTCCCGCGCGGGCCGGCGCGGGATGGTCCGGCGAGCCGCAGACCGCGCACGGATCGCCCGGCACCAGGCCGGTCGCCAACTCCGCCGCGATGCCACGGAGTCGGCGTTCCTTGAGGTCGAGCCAGCTTTCACGGGTCGCGTTGGCGTGCTCATGGGCCGAGCGCAGCAGTTCCGCGGCCTGCTCCGTGCGGGCCGCCAGCTCGTCCCGTTCGCGGGCCGCGCGCAGTCTGCGGCGGGCGGGGTCGAGCCGGCCCGCGAGGTGTTCCGCGCGGGTGGCGGCATCCTGCGCCGCTGCGATCCGGTCCTGGTGGGTGCGGCGTACGGTCGCCCAGTTCGCCAGCCAGCCCGCCGCGTCCTGGAGGATGTCGTCGTCCGCCCGCGCCTGGCGTTCGAGGTCCGCGCGTTCGCGGGTGATCTCCGCGCTGCGTCGCTCCGCACGCCGCGCGGCGTCGAGACCACCCAGGTCCTGGCGAAGTCCCCGCTCCAGGGCCGCCAGTTGCTCGGCCCCGGCCTCGGCGAGCTCCGGCGGCAGCCCGGTGCGTGTCCGCTCGCGGTCCGCGCTCGCGACCCGCTGGTCCCGCTCGGCGTCGTCCCGCAGCCTCAGCGCGGGTTCGACGAGCTCCGCCTTGCGGGCCCGTTGCAAGGTGGCCTGCAGCTGCTCCCGCTCGGGACGCCGCACCTCCAGTGCGGCATGTCGTCGCCGGGCGTCCTCGTAGCGCTCCTGAAGGCCGGCGAGTTCCCGTTCGGCTTCCAGCGCATGGCGGGCTGCGGCCTGCCGGCTCTCGGCCGCGGCCAGCGCGCACCCGGCGATGTCCAGCCGCTCTCGCGCGCCCGCGCGGGCGACGGCCGCCCATTCCAGGACGGCCGCGGCGAGCCCGGGATCGCCCGGTTGCCGGCGCGGCGGCGGCCAGTCGCCCGCTGCCGCGCCCGCGGCCTGCTCCATCCGGTGGGCGATCGCGAGCAGCCGCTCGTCACCGGCCCGCACCTGCTGCTCGGCCCCGCGCCGCTGCTCGGCAAGGCGCTCCTCGACCGCGGCGAACCGCCGGGTGTCGAAGAGCCGCCCGAGCAGCTTGCCCCGCGCCTCCGCATCCGCACGCAGGAAGCGCGCGAAGTCGCCCTGCGGCAACAGCACCACCTGGCAGAACTGGTCCCGGCTCATCCCGACGAGCTGGGTGATCTCGTCGCCGATCTCCTGGTGGGAACGGCTGAGCGCCTTCCACTCCCCCGCTTCCCAGTCGTACTCCCGCAGCCAGCTCTGGGCCTTCTCGGTGGTGAAGCCGGCGCTCTTCTTCTTGGGGCGCGGCTGCGCGGGCCGCCGGGTGATCTCCAACCGCCGTCCGCCCACGGTCAGTTCGAGGCACACCTCGGTGTATGTCCCGGCCGCGGCATGGTCGCTGCGCAGTGACGCCCCCGGGCTCTGCCGCGCACCCGGCACCGCTCCGTACAGCGCGAAGCAGACCGCGTCGAGGACAGACGTCTTGCCCGCGCCCGTCGGCCCATGCAGGAGAAAGATCCCGGCGGCCGAGAGCGCGTCGAAGTCGACCTCCTGGCCCGAGCCGAACGGGCCGAAGGCGGTGACGCTCAGCCTGTGCAGTCTCACCCGGCCACCTCGCGCACGCCCATCTCGACCCGTACGGAGTCGAAAGCGTCGCGCAGCACCGTGCGCTCCCGGTCATCGGGTCCGCTGCCGCCGCGCACATGGGCCACGAAGTCCTCCGCGATCTGCTGGTCGTCGCGCCCCTTCAGCCGCTGCGCGTACGAGGCGGCCGCGTCGCCGTCGGAGCGCTCGGGCTCGAAGACGAGGCTCAGCGTGTACGGAAAGCGCTCGGCCAGCCGCGCCATCGGCTCGGCCGGGCGCACCGGGTCGGTGAGGGTCGCCTCGACGAACGACTGCTCGTGCGCCGCCGACGCCGGGTCCTCCAGCAGTTCCTCCAGCGTCCCGCGCAGCCGGGCGAGGGGCCGCGGCACGGGACAGTCGATTCGCTCCGCGCCGATCTCGCCCTGCGCGCCGAGGTCGATGAGCCACATCGTCTTTCGGTGCTGCGACTCCGAGAAGGAGTACGCGAGGGGCGAGCCCGAGTAGCGCACGTGCTCGTTGATGGTCTGGCAGCCGTGCAGATGGCCGAGGGCGACATAGTCGACGCCGTGGAAAACCCCTGCGGGTACGGCGGACACGCCGCCGACGGTGATGTCCCGCTCGCTGTCGCTCTCCTGGCCGCCCGCAACGAAGGCATGGGCGAGGACGACGGACCGGGTGCCCGGCTCGCGCTTCGCGAGGTCGTCCCGTACCCGCTCCATCGCCGCGCCGATGACGGCCTCGTGGTGCGCCTTCTCCGTCTTGAACTCGTCCTTCACCAGGGCGGGTTCGAGATAGGGCAGCCCATAGCAGGCGACCGGGCCGTGCGCGTCGCCGAGCAGCACGGGGGTGGCGCACCCGGCCGGGTCGGTGCGCAGATGTATGCCGGCGCGCTCGATCAGCCCGGCACCCACGCCGAGCCGCCGCGCCGAGTCATGGTTCCCGGAGATCATCACGGTCGGCACACCCGCTCCGGCGAGCCGGTGCAGCGCCTCGTCGAACAACTCCACGGCCGTGAGCGGCGGCACCGCCCGGTCGTACACATCTCCTGCGACCAGCACCGCGTCCACGTCGCGCTCGCGCACCGTCGCCACCAGGTGGTCGAGGAACGCGGACTGGGCGTCGAGCATGCTCACCCGGTGGAGCGACCGCCCCAGGTGCCAGTCCGACGTATGCAGGAATCTCATGATCCCCGAGAGTATCGGTGGGGTCGGACATCGCGGGCGGCTTCAGGCGTAAGGGCACCTTCAGGCGTAAGGGCACCTTCAGGCGTAAGGGCACCTTCAGGCGTCTCCATACGCTTCACCGCCCAGCTCCAGCCCCGCCGTGCCCGCCGTGGCGTCGGCCAACCAGCCGCGGAAGGCGTCCACATCGGCGTCGGGCAGACCGATCTCGATGGTCACGGCCTCCCCGTACCGCACCTCGCGCACATCGCGTCCGGTCGCCCGCAGATCGTTCTCCAGCCTGCCCGCCCGCTGATGGTCGACGGTGACGGTGGCGAGCCGGAAGCGCTGCCTGGTGAGGGTGCCGAGCGCGTCCAGGGCTTCGCCGACCACTCCGCCGTACGCCCTGATCAGCCCACCCGCGCCGAGTTTCACACCGCCGTAGTAGCGAGTGACCACAGCTACGACATAACGGACCTCACGCCGCATCAGCATCTGCAGCATGGGCACACCGGCCGTGCCGCCCGGCTCACCGTCGTCGCTCGCCTTCTGCACGGCCGCGTCGGCGCCGATGACGTATGCGAAGCAGTTGTGCGTGGCGGTCGGGTGCTCCTTGCGGATGCGTGCGACGAAGGCCTGCGCCTCCTCCTCCGTCGCGGCGGGCGCCAGCGCGCAGATGAAGCGCGATCTGTTGATCTCGGTCTCGTGCACACCCTCGCGGGCGACCGTCCGGTACTGCTCCTGCATCCGGCCACCCTATGCGCCGCACAGAGCGGAAGGCGCCGGGGGAATGCGCGGAAGGGAACGCGAAGGGAGGCACTCACCTGTGATCCACCGCACATCCGGCCCGCACCTGTGATGTTTCGGCGGAGGCCGGCGCTGGGTAGTGCGGGTCGCCCATGTGACGGGCGTGCCGCAAATGGACTTTCGGGAAAGGTGGGGCACTTGAGCCCGCGTACGTCGCATGCGTACAGACCACTGAGCATGAAGCGCCGAGTCTGGCTGACCGTGGGCGCCGTCGTCCTCGGCGGGGCGGGGGTGGTCACCATAGCCATGGCCAACCCGTCCGACCCGCCGAGGAAGCAGCACCAGGAGGAGCGGGCGGCGAAACTCCGCACGCTCCAGATCACCAAGGGCGCATCGAACGACAGGGAGCTGCCGACCACCGACACCGAGCCGTTCTCCCTCGTCGGCATCGGCTGGGACAGCGCCGCCGCCGAGGTCGAGGGCACGGCCCAGGTGCGTACCCGTGACGCGGAGACCGGCAAGTGGTCCGGCTGGCAGGCGCTCGAGCTGGACGCAGACCGGCCGGACTCCCCCGAGGGGAGCACGGCCCAGGGCGCGTCCGAGCCGCTGTGGGTGGGCCCGTCGACCGCGGTGCAGGTTCGGGTGAAATCAGGCAAGTCCCTCCCCAAGGGCCTCAAACTGCACATGGTCGACCCCGGCGTCAGCAAGGCCGAGGCCAAGAACCCGGCAGCTCCGCTCATGGACAGCGCCGCATTCGCCGTGGACGAGACCCCGTCCCCCTCCGCGAGCGAACCCGGCGTCCCGACGGACTCGCCGTCGCCGACCGATTCCGTGACTGCGTCCGACTCGGCCTCGCCGACGAGCGTCCCGACCGAAACGGCGGCACCATCGGCGTCGGTGACGGCTCCATCGCCGACCGCGACCCCGACGCCGACCCCCACCAAGCCGACGCCACTGCCGTCGACGGTGCAGCAGCCGCCGATCATCAACCGGGCGCAGTGGGGCGCGGACGAGTCGATGGTCGACGACCCCGCCGAGTACATCGAGAAGGTGCAGGCGGTCTTCATCCACCACACCGTCGGCTCGAACAACTACAGCTGCGCGGAGTCGGCCGCACTGGTCCGCGGCATCATGACGTACCACGTCAAGACCGAGGGCTGGAACGACCTCGGCTACAACTTCCTGGTCGACAAGTGCGGCCAGATCTTCGAGGGCCGCGCCGGCGGCATCGACCTGCCGGTCAAGGGCGCCCACACATACGGCTTCAACAGCTACTCCACCGGCATCGCCCTCCTCGGTGACTTCGAGGGCGATACCGCCACGGGCAAGCCGGCGGGTAAGCCGACCACCGCCGCGCTGCAGTCGGCCGCCCGCGTCGCCGCCTGGAAGCTCGGCCAGTACGGCGGCAACCCGAAGGGCACGGTGACACTGACCGCCCAGGGCAACACCGGCAAGTGGACCGAGGGCCAGCAGGCCACGATGAGCGTGATCTCGGGTCACCGTGACGCCTACGCGACCGCGTGCCCGGGCAAGAACCTCTACGCCAAGCTTTCCTCGATTCGCGACTTCGCGGCCGGCCCCGGCCGCAACTCCGCCATCCCGACCGCCGACTTCAACCGGGACGGCATCACCGATCTGGTCGCGGGCCTGCCGCGGGTCGCGAGCGGCGACGGCTCGGTCACGGTTCTGCCCGGCACCCTGAACGGCCCGACCGACGCCGGCCGGCGCACCCTCAACCAGGAGAGCCCGGGTGTGCCCGGCCGCTCCGAGAGCGGTGACGCCTTCGGAACCTCCTCCGCGTACGGGGACGTCAACGGCGACGGCTACGCCGACCTGGTCATCGGCGTCCCCGGCGAGAACGAGCTGGCCAGCCAGGTCGACACGGGCTCCGTCAGCGTCATGTACGGCCCGGCGTTCACCACCGGCAAGGCGTACTGGACCGATGCCGCCGTCCGTACGAACGGCGAGAAGCTGGGCACGACCGTCGCCGCGGGTGACTTCAATGCCGACGGCAAGGCGGACGTCTTCTCCGTCGCCCCCGGTGTGCCGGGCCGCTGGTGGGCGTACGACTCCGCCGGCGGCACCGCGAAGTCCGGCCTGCTGAACACCGCCGCCTACACCGGCCCCGTCGCCTACGCCGCGGCCGCCACCGGCGACTTCAACAAGGACGGGTACGCCGACGTCGCTGTCAACTTCCGTGACCCCAGCGGGATTTCCCGGCTCCTGTGGCTGAAGGGCTCCGCCTCAGGCCTCCAGCGCGTCGGCATCCTCGACGCACGAGGCGGGCGCAGCCTGGCCGCCGGCGACATCAACGGCGACGGCTACACCGACCTCGCCGTGGGCCAGCCCTCGGCCACCGAGTCCGGCACGACCGCCAAGGGAGGCGCGGTGACCGTCGTCCTCGGCTCGTCCACCGGTCTGACCTCCACCGGCCGGATCACGCTCCACCAGGACTCGACGAACGTTCCGGAAGTCGGCGAAACCGGCGACGACATGGGCGCGTCCGTATCCGTCGGCGATCTCAATCTCGACGGATACGCGGACGTCCTCACGGGCGTGCCGGGCGAGGACATCACGCGCAGTGGGTCCACTCGCGCGGACGCGGGCATGGTGATCCTGCTGCGCGGCTCGGCCGCGGGCCCGACGGGCACCGGTTCCTCCGCGTACACGCAGGACACCACCGGCATCCCCGGCGACGCCGAGGCCGGTGACCGTCTCGGTTCGTCCGTCTCGCTCACCGATCTGTCCGGCTACGGCCGCGCCGATCTGGCCATCGGCGCGGACGGTGAGGACGCGAACAACGGCACCATCCTGCAGCTCGACAACAGCGCCGGCAGCGGGATTGTCACCACCTCGGGCATCTACTACGGCACCACGGCCCTGGGTGCTCCCACCGGTGTCCGCATCGGACAGGTGCTGACGCCATAACCCGCCCAACCCCGCCCAACCCTGGCCGGCCGTACGGCCCAGGCTCCCCCACGGGGCCCGGGCCGTACGGCCGGCCTCGTTGTGCACATCCACGCGCCCCGGGGCGGGTTGGCCCTCGTCGGCACCGATGGGAGTGATAGCCGAGCCAATCCCTGAAAGCGGCACTTGCCCCTGCGCCACAATCGAACCCTCGCCCGAAGATTCATCCGTCCGGCGCCGTGACGGGGTGTTGATCAGGCACGTTCTCCGGGCACTCTCATCCCCACTGTCCCCTGAGGAGACGTCGTGGATCCCCTGCCTTCGCCTGCCATCGACCCGTGTGTGTCCGACACTTCCCGTCTCCGAAAGCAGTTGGCGTCACTCAGGCCGACGCCGCGCCCCTCGTGGTTACCGCGGCCCGGCGACGGCCGGGTCGCGAGCGTCACTCCTCCGGTCCCGGGCGGGAGTGATGCGGCGTGAAGAGGTTCTTCGGGCAGGTACGGATGACCGAGCCCGTGGTCTCCGAGGCGGAGCGGGAGCTGTTCGGGGGGCCGCTGCGGTACGACACGGGCTGGTCCGAACATGAGCGGGCCTGGCTGGACTTGACGATGCTCACAGCGATCCGGGTCATGCCGCGGCTGGTGCGCGGGACACTGCGCCGGGCCTGGCAGGCGGACCGGCCGTCGCTGCTGGGGGTGGGGGTGAGCGAGATCGGGCAGGGCATCGTGGCCGCGGTGAGCCTGCTCGCGGTCAACGCGGTGATGCACGCCCTGCTCGGCGGCGGCACCCCGGTCGAACGGCTGCATACGGCCCTGCCCGCCCTGATCACCGTCGCGGTCGTCGCGGTGGTCAACGCCGGCCTCGCGGGCTGGTCCACCTCCCGGGCCGGACGCCTGGAGCCGCTGGTGGAGCGACTGGCCACTACCGAATACCTGGCAGCGGCCACCGCGGTGGAGCTGGAGGCGATCGAGGACCCGGAGTTCCGGCGTCTGATCGACGTGGCGCAGTACGGGGCCGCCTCCGCCCGGCGCATGATCGGCGCCTGCGTCGCCGCGCTCAACGGCACGATCGCCCTGATCGCCACCGCCGGAGTCCTCACTGTCCTGCACCCGGCGCTGCTGCCGATGCTGCTGTTGATCGCCGCCCCGCGCGGGTGGGGTGCGATGCGGGTGGCGCAGGAGCGGTACGTGTCGGTGATGACCTGGGTCGAGCACATGCGGGCCAGCCGCCTGATCGGCAATCTCCTCACCGAGCGCACCGCGGCTCAGGAGGTGCGGATCCATGCGGTCGGCTCGTTCCTGCTGGACCGCTACCGAGACATGGCCGAGAGCGCCGAGGCCGAGCAGAAGCGGCTCGCCAACGACAAGGCGGTCACCGAGCTGGTGGCTGCGGCACTCTCCGGCTTCGCCATGGCCTGCACCTACGGGGTGATGGGCTGGCTCATCGTGGCCGGCCACATGGAGCTTGCGGTCGCCGGCACCGCCGTGATCGCTGTCCGGTCGGGCTCGGCGAGCCTGGGGGCGCTGGTGATGAACATCAACCAGCTGCACGAGGAGTCCTTGTACGTCCAGGACCACGACCGGTTCCTCACCGAGGCGGCGCAGCGTGCCATCCCCCAAGGAGGTGCAAGCGTGCCCGTCCGGATGGACGAGGTGGCCCTGGACAAGGTCAGCTACCAGTACCCCGACCGGGACGAACCCGCACTGGACGAGGTATCGCTGACCGTACCGATGGGCTCCGTGATCGCAGTGGTCGGCGAGAACGGCTCCGGCAAGAGCACCCTGATGAAGATCCTCGCCGGGCTGCTGCTGCCACAGAGCGGCTGCGTGCGCTGGGGCGGCGTGGAGGTGACCGATCTGGACCGGACCCATCTCTTCGAACGGGTCACCCTGCTCACTCAGGATTTCCAGCGCTGGCCGGTGACCGCCGCGCTGAACATCCAGATCGGACGCCCCCACCAAGCCGCCTCCCACGAGGAACTGGAGCCCTCGGTCGGCTATGCCGGCGCGACGCCGGTCATAGCGAAACTGCCCCGCGGGCTGAAGACCTTGCTGGCCCGGATGTTCCGCGGTGCATCGGAGATCAGCGGCGGGGAGTGGCAGAAGATCGGGCTGGCCCGCACCCACTGGCGCACCGAGACCTGCCTGGCCGACAGCATCCTGATCGTCGACGAGCCGACCTCCGCACTGGACCCCGAGGCGGAGATCGAGGCCTTCGAGCGCATCCGGCGCCTGGCCGGCCCACAGCGCGCCGTCGTCCTGGTCACCCACCGCATGTCCGGCGTGCGCCACGCCGACACCATCTACGTCCTGAACCAGGGCCGCCTGGCCGAACACGGCAGCCACGACGAACTGATCGCGGCGAACGGACGCTATGCAGCGATGTTCCACACCCAGGCCGCTCAGTACGCCCCGGCCGCCCGCCCCGGCCTGCCTCGTCCCAGCACGCCGACCGTCCCGGAGCGCTCATGAGCAAAATGTCCCGCCCGTGAACGCTGCCCGGAGCCCACGGATGCGCGAGGTGGGGGTTACGAGCGGCGACGAGGTTTGCCGCGCTTGGCGCCCTTGGCGCCGCCGGAACCGCTCCGTGGGCTCTTGCCGGTCGACTTGCCGGCTGCGGGCTTTTGCCGTGTGCTGCCTGTATCGGGGCGCTTGCGCTTCGGCTGGGCCGGCGCCGGGGCCGGGGTGCGCCCCCGAGAGCTGTTGACGGTCCGCCCGCGGACGATCCCGATGAAGTCCTCCACCAGGTCGGTGGTCTCGTCCTGCGGCCACGACAACGCGACGCGCGACTCGGGGGCGTCCGAGACCGGCCGATAGGTGAGGTCCTTGCGGTGGTGCAGGCGGGCAAGTGACTGCGGGACGACCAGTAGCCCCACTCCCGCCGCCACCAGTTCGACGGCGTCCGCCGTCGTGGCGGGGCGCTCGTTGGCGGGCCGTCCCGGCGGCTGCTCCCAGTCGAGGGTGTCGTCGAGGGGATGCAGCACGATGTCGTCGGCCAGATCCTCCGCGGACACCTCGTCGACCGCTGCCACGACATGGTCCTTCGGGACGACGACCACCGTCGTTTCGGTGTAGAGGGGGATCGCGCTGAGGTCCGTCCGGTCGATCGGCAACCGCACGAAACCCGCGTCGGCGCCCCCGCCCCGCAACACGTCGGGTGCCTCGGCGGCGGACACCGCGATGAGGGTCAGTGGGACGTCGGGCAGCCGCTCGTTCCAGATCCGCACCCACTTCGTGGGCGTCACTCCCGGGACATACGCGAGCCGGAACGAAGGGGATACTTCCGAGCCTGTCACCGCGCCAGGCTACCGGTCATGGTCAGAGGTAGCGCACACGCTCGATACTCTTGACACCATGACGTCGCACAAGACCACCCAGACGATGAAGCCCGCCACCGCGGCAAAGAAGCTGGGTGTGTACCTCGAGGCCACCCCCGCCGAGTTCCAGGAAGGTGTCGTCTCGCGCGACGAGCTGAGTGCGCTGCAGGCCGATCCGCCCGAGTGGCTGGTGGAACTGCGACGCAACGGCCCGCATCCCCGGCCGGTGGTCGCGGCGAAGCTGGGCGTCTCCATCGCGGGTCTCGCACGTGGCGGAGTCACGGACGCCCTCACCACGGAGCAGATCGACGAACTGAAGCAGGACCTTCCCGAGTGGCTGCAAAAGGAACGCGCCACCCAGGCCGAGGTCCGCAAAGAAGCCGTGCGGATCAAGGAGAAGAACGCGGAGCGAGGCGATCAGCCCCGCCAACCGCGTTCCTGACCTCCAACCCCGCCGACATCGTTCCTGACCTCTCTCGACCGCTGGAAGTCCTCGGCGTCTCACCGGGAATCACAGTCCCGTAGCCACTGTTGCCAGCCTCAGCAGCCCTTTCAGGAAGCCAGAGGAGACCGACCGTGTACGGCGACCCAGCAACGATCCGCAAGATCCTCACCGAGCTCGGCGACACCTGGGCGGTCGTGGGCCTGTCGTCGAACCAGCGCCGAGCGGCGTACGGCGTCGCCGACGTCCTCCAGCGCTACGGCAAGCGCATCGTCCCGGTCCATCCGAAAGCCGAAACGGTCCACGGCGAGCAGGGCTATGCGACGCTCGCCGACATCCCCTTCCCCGTCGATGTCGTCGATGTCTTCGTCAACTCCGCCCTGGCGGGGCAGGTCGCCGACGAAGCCGTCGCCATCGGCGCAAAGGCCCTCTGGTTCCAGCTCGGAGTGATCGACGAGGGGGCGTACGAACGCGCCCGCGCGGCCGGTCTCGACATGGTGATGGACCGCTGCCCGGCTATCGAGATCCCCCGGCTGGGCTGACCCGGGGACCGGCCGAGGGCGCTTCCGGAGCGCCCATGGCTATGTACCGCGCCCTCGGAGTGCGCCCATACTTGCCCGTATCGGTCGGAGGGGGAGGCACCAGTTGGGGCAGCTGATTCACACCCGGGACGGTCGGACTCTCGCAGTGGAGCGGCACGGGAACCCGCATGGCAGACCGGTCTTCCTGTTGCACGGCACCCCTGGCAGCCGGCTGGGACCGGCTCCCCGCAGTGCGGTGCTGTACCGGCTGGGAGTGCACCTGATCACCTTCGACCGTCCCGGCTACGGCGCGTCCGACCGATTACCGGGACGGAGCGTGGCCCATGCCGCGGCCGATGTCGAAACCATCGCCGACGAGCTCGGCATCACCGAGTTCGCCGTCGTCGGCCGGTCCGGCGGCGCCCCTCATGCGCTGGCCTGCGCCGCACTGCTGCCGGAGCGCAGCGTGCGGACGGCGGCCCTCGTCGGCCTCGCTCCGCGCGATGCACAGGGCCTCGACTGGTTCGAGGGCATGACCGAGTCCAATGTCCGCGAGTACATCAACGCGGCGGCCGGGCACCGCCAGCTGACGGCCGCGCTGGAATTCCGTACGGTGACGATCCGGGCCGACCCGATGGCCTCGGTCGCCGCCATGCGCCACGGTCTGCCCGAGTCGGACCGCGAGATCGTCGCCGACGCGGGCATCCGGGCCATGCTGGTGCGCAACTTCGCCGAGGGGCTGCGCAGTTCGGCCGGCGGCTGGATCGACGATGTGATGTCGTTCAGCACCGACTGGGAGTTCCGGCCCGAGGACATCAGAGCCAAGGTGCTGCTCTGGCACGGCGAGGACGATGTCTTCGCCCCGGTGCAGCACACCCGGTGGCTGGCCGAGCGGATTCCCGGTGCGAAGCTGGTGATCGAGCGCGGGGCAGCGCACTTCGGGGCGCTGCGGGTGCTCACGCAGGTACTGATCTGGGCCACCCGGTGAGCCGCCCGCCGCTTCCTTCCGGCCGGGTCAGACCGGCTGCGGTTCGAGGTCCCGGTTGATGCGTCGCCATGCCCGGGCCGCCTCCGTGATCGGATGCTCGACGCCCAGCTGTTTGGCGGCCGACGCCAGAATCTCGGCACGCAGCCGCTGCCCCTCCTCCTCCCGGCCTGCCGCACGCAGCGTGATCGCGAGATTGGACCGGCACGCCAGTACGTCCGGATGATCCGGCCCGTAGCGCTGCAACAGGCCTTCGAGAGCGGTCCGTTCCCACATCTCCGCGCGGTCCTGCTGCCCCAGGTCGCCATAGGCGTTGGCGAGGTTGATCGCGGTGCACAGGGTGAAGGGATGGCGCGGCCCCAGTGTCCGTTCCAGCGCCGTGCGGACTCCTTCGCCCGCTTCCGCCGCCTGCGCCGCGTCGCCCAGGCCGCGCTGATAGATGGTCACGTTGTTCCGGCAGGCCAGGGTGAAGGGGTGGTCCTCGCCCAGCGTGTCCCGGTACCCCTGAAGGATCTGGCCCGCAAGGTCCAGGGCCGCCTGTTTGTCGCCGACCGCCGAATAGTCGGCGGCCAGATTGAGGCCGCATGCCAGGGCGTCGGGCACCTTCGTTCCGTATCGCTCCCGGTAGCGGTTGTACGTCTCCTCCGTGATGCGTTTCGCCTCGTGCGGGTAGCCGGCCTTGCGCAGCGAGACCGCGAGGCTCTTGGCCGTACGCAGCACCTCGGGCACATCCGCGTTCAGCACCCGCTCGAATGCGGCCACCACCTCGCGCAGGACCTGCACCGAGGACCGGTACTCGCCGGTCTCCCTGAGGTCACGGGCGAGATGCCCTTTGGTGGTCAGGGTGAACGGGTGTTCCTCCCCGAGCAGGGCGCTGCGGCGCTCCACCGTTTCCTCGTCCAGTCGGCGCGCTCGCTCGCTGTCGCCGGTCAACCGGTAGTCGATCGCCAGGTTGTTGGCGGCGATGAGCGTCCGCGGGTGATTCTCGCCGAAGATCTGCCGTAGTCCGTGGTAGATCCGCAGGTCGCGTTCGAGCGCCTCGTCGAACCTCCCCAGGGCGCGCAGGTCGGCGGCAAGGCTGCCGGTGGTGATCAGAATGCTGGGGTGGTCGTCGTTCGGATGGTCCTCGTGGAGCACCTGGATCTGCCGTTCGAGGGTGTCCTCGTCCATCTCGCGGGCCTCTTGGTACTTGCCCTGTGCGCGCAGCGCGTTGGCAAGCTCGAAGCGGATGTTCAGGGTCTGGAGATCGTTCTCGCCCAGGTCGCGGGTCCAGGTCTGGTTCAGCTGCGAACCCAGGACTCGGGCGCTCTCCAGTTCACCCCGCTTGAGCAGATAGCGGACGCGGTCCACCATCAACTGCCGTACGTTCTCCTCATCGCAGTCGGCGATGCCGGACGCGCCCAAGTGGGGCCAGATCAGTTCGAAACTCGGCCAGCTCTTGGGGTCGTTGACCGGGTTGTCGCTGTCCACTCCTTCCGCGGGCCTGGCCTCCGCGAGAATGCGGTGCACCTCGTGCATGGCCTTCTCCCGCTCGTCCGGGGAGAGTTCGGCCCGGACCGCGGCCTGGACGAGCCGGTGGACCTGGATGCTGCTGTCCGCCGGGTCCACCTTGGCCAGGGCGAATCTGTTCAGCGTCTGGATGACCTTGCCCAGCATGTACCGTTCCCGCAGGTCGGGGTCGTAGGGAAGGAGCGACTGGAACATGGAGTCGCTGCCGATCAGACGCATCGATATCGGCTCGGCGGAGAAGAACGAGCACATTTCAAGGAGCCGTACCGCCGCCCTCGACTCCTCGCGCAGCCGATTGATGGAGATCTTCCAGGTCGCGCCGATCTGCTGCGAGTAGTCCTCGGGCGTGCCCAGCGAAAGAACCTTGGTGCTCTGCTCCTTCAGCTGCTCCACATACGAGTCCACGGGTGTGGCCGTCTCCGCGAGCCAGGCGCCCGCCACCTCCACCGCGAGCGGGAGGTCACCCACGGCCTCGGCCACCAGGTCGGCGTCCCGGGCCGGCAGCTTCGACACCCGGCGGCGCAGATGCTCCACACTCTCCGGGCGGGTGAAGACCTCCACCTCCATCGCCTCCAGCCTGGTCGACACCGGCTTGTTGCGGCAGGTGGCGAGAACGTGGCCGTACACATCGTTGGGGATGGGAGCGGTGTCGTCGGGCAGCAGATTCAGTGCTTGATCAAGATCATCCACATTGTCGAAGATCAATAACCACCGCGAGTACGGAACCCCGCGCCGTAACGCCTGCATCGCCGCCTGTGCCGCCTCGGCGAACACGTCGCCGGCCCGCAGATCCAGCTCGGCCGCCAGATCTGCCAGCGACGACACCACCTGGTCGGGCTGTTCCGCCTCCACCCACCAGACCAGGTCGTAGTCGGACCGGAACCGGTGCGCGTACTCCCGGGCCACCTGCGTCTTGCCCACGCCGCCTAGTCCGTACAGGACCTGAGGGAAGCGCTGGGCGGAGTGCGTGTCGCCGCGCAACTGGTCCCGCAGCCGGTCGAGTACGGAGGTGCGGCCGGTGAACCAGGCGTGGCGCGGCCGTACGTTCCAGACCTTGGGAACGGCGCCGGGGTAACGCGCCCCACCGGTCGCGGCCACCGGGGAAGCGGCCGACTCCCCACGGTCCAGCGCGGACAGCACCGCGGCCGCCGCGTCGGCCTCGTCGAGACGCATCAGGTCGACGACACCGCGGCTGGAGATGGGCAGGCTCAGCCGTACGTCGCCGACGCGCACCGGGACCAGCTGACGCCGGGCGCCCGAGGCGTCGAGGCTCATGAACGACTCCCACAGGTTCCCGGCCCTGCGGGAGCTGAGGAAGGCCTGCGAGACGACGGGGAGCACCCGGTAGGCCCCGCCCGCGGCGAGTTCCGTTTCGATCCTGGCCAGTTGGGCCGTACGGACGTCGACCGGAAGCACATGGAAGCCGGCGCGGGTGAGCACCGACTCCAGCCAGTCGGCCCACATCTGGTCCTCTGCCACATAGGTCAGCACCACATTCGACGGCGGGGCCGGCCGTCGCCGCGTATAGGCCATCACATGCGTGAGCCGTTCCGCCTCGTCGATCGGCGGCAGTGTGCTCACCTGACCGTCGGTGAGCACGGAGGTGAGCCGTTCGCAGGCGGTGAGCATTGAACTCGAGATGTTCGGCGCGTCTCCGAAGGTCGCCAGGATCTCCTCATAGGCGTAGAACGGGCGGTACGGAATCTCCACCGATCCCCAGTAGTTGGTCAGTTCCTCCCCGCTCAGACCGGCGGGAAGTCCGGGGAAGCGTTCCCGGGCCAGCGCACGTCCAGCGTCCGCCTTCTCCTTCTCGCCGTCGTCTATCCGCATCGGCACGGGCAGGATGCGGATGCGCTTGTCGTGGAACCGCTCCTCGATGTCGCGTGCCACGGCCGAGGCGCCGTCGATGCTCTGGTCGCTGAGCGTGAAGCAGACCACCAGGACCTGAGGCATCTGGACCGTGCAGATATCGGCGATGTCGCTGAGTCCGGTCCGACTGTCGATCAAGGTGTAGTCGTAGTGCCGTCGCATGTCGCCGCGCATCGCGTCGAAGAACTGCCCGCCGCCGAAACGCTCGTAGAAGTCGTCCCAGTCCATCCTTCCGACGGTCGACGAATAGTCGCGGTTGCGTCGGCCGGCGGAGAGGAAGTCAAGGCTGCCGCCGTGCGGAAACGCCCAGTTGAGCGACGTGGCATGCGGCCTGACCCGGGCATAGTCGCGGTGCCAGTCCGGTTCGCGTTCCGCCGCCCGCCGGGCCTCCTCCTGATATTCGGTGATCAGATTGATCAGCCCCGGAGTGGCCTCCAGATCGGAAAGGTCGAGGAACGGATGGAAGAAGCGGTGCAGTCCGGGTGCTTCAAGATCCCAGTCGACGGCCAGCACCCGGTGGCCGTTGGCCGCCAGTATCCAGGCGACATTGGCCAGCGCCATGGTGCGGCCCGTGCCACCCTTGTACGAATAAAAGGTGACAATGGTCCCTTCGCGGTTCTCTGTCACAACGATCCCTCCCCCTTGTCGGCGTTGCCCTCTGTCTGGTCCGCGTCACGGGTGGTGGATGCCGGCCCGCCGGAGACGGGGTTGCCGGAAGCCGGGTCTCCTGAGGCCGGAACTCGGGAGGCCGGGACGCCTGCGCCGTAGCCGACCCCGGACGGAAGCACTCGCGGGATCGCAGCGCTGGGCCCTTGTGGCGGATAGGTGCGTGCATGGGCCGCGTAGTGTTTCTCGGCGGCCTTGACCGCGCCCGGCAGTTCCTGGCTGAAGACCTCCAGTGTGGGGAGACCGCCGCTCGGCGACCGATGGCCGCCGCTCTCCTCCTGCCTCGGAGCCAGTGACTCATCGATGGCCGTGCGCAACTCGTCCTCGCGCAGCTGGGATTCGGGGTCCTCGCGATTCCAGGGGATCATGACGCTGATCCACGGCCGGCTCTCGGCACACAGCCGCCGCAGCAGCTCTTTGCGGTGCGGGGCTTCGAGCGCCCAGCGGTCGAGCAGCAGCAGTCCCGGTGCCTGTGGCGCGCCGGCAGCCAGCAGGCGCTCGACATCGGCCTCGAACTCCCCGACGCGCACCCGGTAGTCAAGGTTCCGGACGAGGTCGACGGCGTGGTCGGCGAGCGGCCTGGACGATTTCGGGTGGTACGGATTCCAGTCGCGCGGGCGTGGGCCGTAGCAGTCTGCGCCACGGCCCTCGGGTAAGTCGGACTGGGCACAGGCGAGTACGGAGACATCGATCTCCCGTGCGGGACCGGGCGGCCCGAACGCGCTGGGCATCGCCCCGTAGTCCTGGTGCGGGTCGCCTTCCGCGATGCGGGTCTGCTCCGCCACACTGACGATCCGCTTCGCCAGCAGATACACCGCGCGCTCGTACTGGTCCCGCAGATATCTGAGCTTGATCAGTCCGTAGAACCCCTCGCCGGCGTAGTCGTCGCCGAAGGTGGCGTGGTTGAACTGCAGCCGCTCGGCAGGCTGCGGCAGCTGCTTCGCAGGCACCGGCACCCAGAGCGCGGGGACTATCCCGCTCACCGTGCTGCCATTGCCGCGCGCCTGGTGGTGCACCGCCCGCTTGGAGAAGACAAACCATTCCCTGCCGCACTGCTCGCTCAGGAAATAGCGCGGCGAGTAGAGCGGCACAAAGACCCTGCAGCGCGCCAGCGCCTCGGAAAGCCGCTCTTGCCAGCCGTCCCCGGGCTGCATCTGCTGATCCATGAATCCCGCCGGTACTCCGGCCGGCAGCGAGGTCAGCTGCAGCACGTGGGCGCACAGATCGCGATAGAACCTCTCCACCCAGATGTTCGGGTCTTTGTCCTTCGGATGATTCTTGGGCGTATGCGCATAGCTGAGGAAAAAGTATGGTTCTGGCCCATCTCCCCCCGCCTCCATGGATCCAAGCACCAACGTCTCCCCCGGTTCAGCTGGATGGAGCCTCAGTGTAGGAAACGTCGATTACTCGGCGGAACAGCGCGAACACGCCTGATAATTGAGCTAGTTGATCGAATTCCGGGCCTGCCAGTCGGCGCGATGCCGTGCAGCCGCGCTCGTGGCCTTGGACAACGCCGCAGACGAGACGGGCTCGACCGACCATCCGTGCGCCGTGCTCGCCATCCCCGCCACGAACCGTTCGCCCAGTTCCGTCAGCGCGCCGGACCCGGCCAGCACATCGATCGCCTCGGTGGTCTGCTGACGCCAGCGTGCGAACTGCGCCTCCGCCGTCCGCGCCGCTTCGCCCTCCGCGTCCAGCCGCCGCACCCGCCAGAAGTCCGTCACCGCGATATGCGCGTACGTGCCCTGGATCAGACCCGCCAGCGGCCGCGGATCCCTGCGCCAGGGCGCGTAGAACGTGCGACAGTCCGCGGGGTCGTACAGGTCGTGCGTATCCAGGACCGCACCCAGTTTCACATGCTGAAACTCATGGATGATGAGCAGCGCCAGCTGATCGGGCGAGTCGGGCCGCGCCGCGCCGATCGCCCCGAAGGCCTCCTTGGACGCGGCACTGACCTCGCCGTCGTCCGGAGCGTGCAGCGGCGTGATGACTCGCAGACCGGCGGTCAAACCGGGTGCGTACACCGGCAGTTGACGACAGATCAGTGACCAGGCCGCCGTCAGGTCCGCCGCCCACCCCTTGGCCTCTCCGGCGGACAGCCGCCCCGCGACCGGCCACTGATGGGAGTCGCGCAGCGGGTCGGTGTCCTCCAACGCCACGGCCCAGTTCGGCAGTTCCACGACGCGTACGGGCTGCCAGTGCGGGGTGAGCCCGTCCATCCCTTCGTCCCAGCCGATCCGCAGCACCCGGCCCGCGGCCCGTACGGTGAAGTCATCGGCACCTGCGGCCACTTCGGCGTATCCGGCGTCGGCGGAGAGGGCCACGGCGCCCAGGCCCGGCAGCCTCAGCAGTCCGTCACGCACGGGAACGACGACGGTGCCCGCCTTCCGCGCCCGCAACGCCCCGGCGGCAGCGAGTTCCGCGAGCCCCGGGGCGATGGTCGCCGGTGCGCGGCCCTCCAGGATGCGCAGCGCCCAGGGCCGCGTGTACGGATGGCCCACCACCGAGTCCAGCGCTTCGGGGTGCTCCCCGTCCAGCTCGCTCAGCAGCTCCCAGGCCGCGGCCGCAATGCTGTCGTCCCGCGCGACGCGCTCGCTCACCGCGCGAAGCAGTTCACGGTTGAGTTCGAGCTGGGCCGCCGCCATCCGGGCCACGGTTTCCGCGCTGCCGAACCCCGCTGCCAGCTCGTCGAGTTCAGCGAGTTCCGCCAGCGGCACAGCGGCCACGGGCCGGGATGGTGCGGAAGTTTCGCTGTCTCGGATATTCATGATCAGTTCCATCAGGTCCGGGCAGAACACGGAAGGGTTGTCGAAGCCGTTGCCCGTCCGGTAGCGGTGGGCATAGAGGCCGCCGCCGCAGGAGGTGACCACCGGGCAGCTGCGGCACTGTTCGCTCAGCTCCTCGACTCCCCCCTGGCGGGCGAGCATTCCGGGGTGCTCAAGCACCTCGTCCAGGGAGTTCGCGATGACATCCATGCCGGTGACAGGCGCGCCGTCGTAAGCAGTTTTGAGCGAATCGGCCTGCTCGAACGAGCCGTCGGTCTCGATCACCACGAGATCGGCAGGAGCCAGGCCCATCGACTCGGTCAGGCTGCTCCGGCCATGCAGTGTGCGCAGTACGGAGTCGAAGGTACGCACCGGGACCGGTCGTCCCGTACCGTCCCAGCGGCGGTAGATGACATCGAGCCAGTCGGCATAGGGCGTGGCCGATCCGGCGGGACGGGGCGGTGGCACGTCCCAGGTCGCATGGGGCAGCAGAAAATCGATGCGTGGAGGATCAAGAGCGAGCAGTGCGTCGTACACCGCGACGGGATCGTTCTCGATGTCGATGGTGCAGAGCAGTCCCGCGAACAACGGCCGGTACTGGGGCCGGTTGAGCAGCTCCACCGCCCGCAGCACCTGCGGGTGGCTGCTCCTTCCGTCCGCGTAGCGGCGATGACGGTCGTTCGCCGCCTTGTCACCGTCGAGCGAGACACCGACTTTGATGTCCAGTTCGGCAAAGAGATCACAGAAGCGTTCGTCGAGCAGGACGCCATTGGTGTGGATGCGAAGATCCAGCGCACACACACCGGCTAACGCGCGGTTCAGCTCCGCTGCGGCTTTTCGCAGTCGAATCGGCCCCGCCAGCAATGGTTCTCCGCCATGTAATACGACGTGGACCATGGAAAGCCCGTGATTCCTGGCGTGCTCCCCAATACGGTCCGCCGTCTTTTCCATGATCTTTTCCGACATTGCCCTGGGCCGACCACGCCAGCTCGAATCTGCGTGCTCATAGACGTAACAGTGATCGCAGGCGAGATCGCAGCGGCTGTGCACCTTCAGCACAAACTGACTCAGTGATGGCAGTGGCCGGTCCATGGCCGGGGTCTGTCCGGTCACTCAGACCGACGACTGAAAGGCAGCAACAACCAACGGACTCGGCCGATCACTGGTCGACAGCAGACGACTGACCGACGCGGGCAGGTCCCCACCGGTCTGAGCGGCAGGCCGTTTGGCCAATGGCACCCTGTGGGTAGCCTGGCCACGGGGTGCTGGCCCGGGCCTGCCGACAGCGGAGACAAGAGCAGTGTCCATTGAGCGCCTTTCGGTTGTACGGACGACTCATGGCAGCGGAGATGCAGCCACGACTCTCCCTATGATGAACGAATCCAGCGATTCGGACATTTCGTCACGACATACGCCTCCCCCGCGTCAACGGGAAAACTGCCGCAAAAGTTCTGGGAGTACCCAGTCAGGCCATACTTTCGAGAGGCCATCCGGGTGACGCATACCCTATTTTGCCGCCACGCGTCCGCGCCACATTCAAGAGGCGGTCAAGCCGCCGAAATTCCAAGTCCTGCCAGGACGACGGCGCCCGGTAGCCCGGCGAAGGCCTTGCCGGGCACGATGAGCTTTCCCCGCCGTCGCCCGCTCCCGATCAGCACCCACTCCATGTCGACCACCCGCGAGTCGATCAACAGCGGCCAGTCGGCAGGCAGCCCAATGGGTGTGATGCCGCCGTACTCCATGCCGGTCTCGCCGGTCGCGGCGTCCATCGAGGCGAACGACGCCTTGCGCGCCGCCAGTTGCTTACGGACGACACCATTGACGTCGACACGTGTGCTGGACAGGACGAGGCATGCGGCGAGCGTGGACTCGGCGCCCCGCTTGCCCGCCACGACGACGCAGTTCGCCGACTGCTCGAGCAGCCCCTGCCCGTAGTGCTCCACGAAGACCGCGGTGTCCGCGATCTCCGGATCGGTGTCGACGTGGATCAGCTGCTCGACAGGGATGTCGCCGCTCCAGGCGCGCACGGCGTCGGCGACCGGGCGCACGAGCAGGTCGAGGCAGTCGACGGCGGGCCGGGCGTCGGTGAAGTTTCCGATGGGTGCGCGCATGCGCGTCACGCTAACAGCGCCGTTCCGACGGACGGTTGACCGTCTCGGAGTACGGGCGACGGCACGACCGGATCAGCGTACGGACGGGATCAGCGTACGGGTGGGATGGAAACCGCCATCGTCATCTCGACCGTCTCCTCGCCGTCGTTGCGATAGGCGTGCGCCACATTCGCCTCGAAGGTCGCCGAGGTCCCGGCCGGCATGGCGTGCGCCTCACCGTCGACGACGAGGGTGAGCTCGCCCGCAGTGACATGAAGCAGCTCGATCGTGCCGTCGGGGTGCGGGTCGGACTCGCTCCGGTCGCCGGGCATCAGCCGCCACGACCACATTTCGAGGGGCCCGCGGCCCTCGGTGCCGACCAGCAGCGTGGTGAAGCTGCCGGTCGAGGTGGACCACATGCGTACGGCCTGCTCGGGGGGCACGACGCGGACCTGCGGACCCTGCTCGTAGTCGAGGAGCGTGGTGATGCTGACGCCGAGGGCGTCGGCGAGCTTCACCGTGGTCCCGACGCTCGGATTCGTACGCGCCTGCTCGATCTGGATGATCATGCCGCGACTGACCCCGGAACGGGCGGCGAGAGCGTCGAGCGTGAGCCCCCGTTCGCCGCGCCAGCGCTTGAGATTGCGGGCGAGCGACTGCGTGAGCTGGTCGAGGTCCGACACATTCCGTCCAATATTCTGGATGACAGAGTCCAATACAGTGCACTACGGTGTGGTGCACTCAAACGTTCACTGCACTGTACTGCGAGGCTCCCCATGACCGCACTGTTCGCCCTGGCCACCAGCCTCCTGTGGGGGCTGGCCGACTTCGGCGGCGGACTGCTGACGCGACGTGCGCCGGCCCTCACGGTCGTTGTCGCCTCGCAGTCGATCGCGGTGGTCGTCCTCGGCTCGATCGTCGTGGCCACCGGCGGCTGGCAGGAGGCGGGACCCCAGCTCTGGTACGCAGTCGCGGCGGGCGCCGTCGGCCCGGTGGCAATGCTCTCCTTCTACAAGGCCCTCGCCCTCGGCCCGATGGGTGTCGTCTCACCGCTGGGCTCACTGGGTGTCGCCGTGCCCATCGGCGTCGGCCTGCTCATCGGCGAGCGGCCCGGGCTGCTGCAGTTCGCGGGCATCGCGGTGGCCGTGGCCGGCATCGTCCTTGCGGGCGGGCCCGAGCTGCGGGGCGCGCCCGTGCAGCGTCAGGCGATCCTTCTGACCCTCCTCGCCGCCTTCGGCTTCGGCGCGGTCATGAGCCTGATCGCCGAGGCCTCGACGACCATCACCGGGCTCTTCCTCGCGCTCTTCGTACAGCGCGTCACCAATGTGGCGGTCGGCGGCGCGGCTTTGTACGTCTCGGTGCGGCGCGGCGGGCGGGCGCTGCCCGAGGACGGCGGGATGCGGATCATCCTGTCCTCGCTCCCGGCGCTCGCCTTCGTCGGCCTCGCGGATGTCGCGGCCAACGGCACGTACTCCATCGCCGCGCAGCACGGTCCGGTCACCGTCGCCGCCGTACTCGCCAACCTCTACCCCGTAGTGACGGTGCTTGCCGCGCTCGTACTCCTCAAGGAGCGGCTGCGCCTGGTCCAGGCGACGGGCGCGGGGCTCGCCCTGGTGGGCACGGTGCTGCTGGCCGGCGGTTAGGGCCTGTCCGGGTCCAACTCCGCCAGCGCCAGCAGCTGTTCGGGCGTGACGCCCTCTGGAATGGGCACCGGCGCCGGCGTACGCAGCGGAGGCTGCCAGCCGCGGACCGGATCCCAGCTCCGTACGACGCGGGCGGGGGCACCGGCCACGACCGAGTGGTCGGGGACCTCTCCCCGTACGACAGCGCCCGCAGCGACCACCACATTGCGGCCCAGCCGCGCGCCGGGCAGGATCACCGCGCCCGTGCCCAGCCAGCAACCAGGGCCGATCTCCACCGGCTCGGTGCGCGGCCACTGCTTGCCGACCGGCTCGTGCGGGTCGTCGTAGCTGTGGTTGGTGGAGGTGATGTAGACGTACGGACCGCAGTACGTGTCCGAGCCGATGGTCACCCTCGTGTCGGCGATGACATGGCTGCCGCGGCCGAGTACGACGCCGTTGCCCAGCGTCAGGATGGGGTCTGCTCCCAGGTCCAGGCCCGGCATCATCCCGGCCGTGAGCGTGACCTGCTCGGCGATGATGCAGTGCTCGCCGAGCTCGATCCATGCCTCGCCGAACACCGTGCCCTGCGGAAAGGCGAGTCGGGTGCCGGAGCCGAGGCGGCGGAAGCGCAACCGTCCGGGGTGCTCGGCGGTGACGGCGCCCGCCTCCTGCACCCAGCGCCAGCCTTGGTGGACCGCGCGCGCGAGGACTCGTCGCCGCCAGCCGGCGAGCGATGAGAACGTGTTTCTGTTCTTCGGCACCCGCACACGGTAGTCGGCCCGACCTGGCCCGATCGCTCGGGCGGGCTGTGATGTTCACCCCACGCCGCGCCGATCACCGGTCGGCGGAATTCTGCCGAATACCACGGTTACCGGCCCGCAGGCAGCCGGTTCGGGCCCAAGTCCTCCGTTCTGTGGGTAGTCGGTCGCATCCGGACTCGCCGGCTCCGGCTCGCGCATAACATGAGCGCCGCATGCGCCCGGACGATCACCGTCAACTCGGTTTCACACCCGCGTATGTGTCGCCGCCACGTGCCGGTCGGCCCGTCTGTTCTTCCCGCACTCGAACAGCGAGGGATCGCGGAAATGCCTGCGCCAGTCGCCCCGAAACCGCACCGGATACGCACATCACGGCCATTACCGCTCGCCGTTCCGGCCGCCTCGCTCGCCACAGCCGCTGCCATCGGAGGCGCGGTGATCGCGGCGGCTCCGCAGGCAGCCCGCAGCTTGGTCGCGGGCACCGTCTCGGCCGCCTGGCTCTGTCTGGCCGTGACAGTGGCCGCCGCCCTGCTCACGACCCGGCGACTGCACGGCGAAGCCGCCACCACCGACGGTGAACTGCGCGCGGCGCACCGCCAGTTGGCCCAGAGGGCCGACGGTCTGGACCGGCTGACGAAGGTGACCCTGCCCGCCGCGGTCGCGCATCTGCGCCGGGGAGCGTCGGCCGAGACCGTACTCGCCGAACTGGAACGCCCCTCCGAGGCGCGGCTGCGGGCGCTGCTGGAGGCGGCGGTACGGGAGCTCGCCACCAGTGAGCGTCGTGCGGCGGCCGCCCAGGTCGCGAGCGCCAAGGCGCTGAGCCGGGTGCAGGCAAAAGCCGTAAGCATGCTCGCCGATCTGCGCGAGATGCAGGATCGTCACAGCGAAGAGGTGTTCGGGGATCTCCTCCGGCTCGACCACAACACCTCGCAGCTGGGACTGCTGACCGACCGTCTCGCCCTGCTGATGGGGGGCCGGGCGAGCCGGGCGTGGAACAAGCCGATCGGCATGGAGAGCATTCTGCGCGGCGCGGTGGGCCGGATCGCCGCCTATCAGCGGGTGCGGCTGCACTCGTCCAGCACCGCCGCGGTCGCCGGGTTCGCCGCCGAGGGCGTGATGCACCTGCTGGCCGAGCTGATGGACAACGCCGCGAACTTCTCACCGCCGATCGACGAGGTCCACGTCTATGTCGAGGAGCGCACCGGGGGTCTCGTCGTCACCGTCGAGGACAGCGGTCTGAAGATGGCCGACGCCGCCCTGCGGCGCGCCGAGGAGGCCGTCTCCGGGCGGGTCACGGACCTTGCCGCGCTGCAGGGCACCCGGCTGGGCCTGGTCGTGGTCGGCCGGCTGGCCGCCAAGTACCGCATGAGCGTCAACTTCCGGCCCTCGTCACGCGGCGGCACAGGTGTCGTGGTGCTGTTCCCGCCGCAGTTGCTCGCGCAGCCGCGCAGCACCGTCCCCGAGCCGGTCACCCGGCGGCCGGCCCCGGACCCGCCGGCTCTGGACCCGCCTGCTCTGGACGTATGGGTGCCTGACGTGCCGACCGCCTCCGGAACCGGTTCGGTCCCGCCCGGCCCCACTCCCGGGACCGAGATCCCCTCGCGGGCCGCAGGGCAGGTGGCGACCGCGAACGGGCTGCCGGTGCGGCCGCCGGGACGCACGATGGCCGCCGCCGACCGCGGCCGCCCCGAGCCTGCCGCGCCTGCCGAAGTCGGTGACTCGCCCGCCCGTGATGTCGGCGCCCGGTTCGGCGCCTTCCACCGCTCGCGCAAGGTCGCGGAGCAGTAGGACCCAGACCCCCGCCCGGCGCCCACCGGCGCCCATCCCCGTACGAGAACGTGAGACAAGGAGGCACGGGCCGGTGCCCGGACCTACCGGGCAACACCCGCCCCACGCACACGATGCAGACCACTGACAACAGCCTCACCTGGCTTCTGGAAAGCCTGTTGGAACGCACCCCCGGAACCCGGCACGCGCTGGTGCTCTCGCGCGACGGGCTGAAGCTGTGCTGGAGCGGGCATCTGACGCTCGACCAGGCCGATCAGCTGGCCGCGATCTGTTCCGGCATCCAAGCGCTCGCGCAGGGCGCCTCGATCGAGTTCGGCTACGGCAGCGGCGGCGTACGGCATTCGATGACCGAGTTCCACGGCGGACTGCTGCTCATCGTGGAGGCGGGCGACGGCGCGCATCTGGCGGTGGTGGCCGATGACGCCGCGGATCCCGGCGTGGTCGGCCACCACATGACGGAGTTGGTCGAGCAGATCGGCGAGCATCTGCGGGCGGCGCCGCGTGTGCCGTACCCGCAGAGCCCTCTCTCATGACCCGCCGCCCGGTCGACACGGGTGATCCGGACCGGCTCTACACCGTCACCGGCGGCCGCAGCCGCGCCGACGACGACTCCCTCGACCTGGTGACGCTGATCGTCAGCGAGTGCAATCCGTCGCCGGGCATGCAGTCCGAGCACGTACGGATCCTCGACATGTGCCGCCATCCGGCCGCGGTCGTCGAGATCTCCGCGGAGCTGAAGCTGCCGGTGACGGTGGTACGGATCCTCCTCGGCGATCTCCTCGCGACGGGGCGCATCACCGCACGCCATCCGCAGGACCCCCGCTCCCCAGCCTGCCTGGCCGACTCGACCCTCCTGAAGGAGGTGCTCCATGGACTCCGCAACCTCTGAGCTGCCCGCCCGTACCCCGCTGGGCGACACCGCCGAGACCGGTCTGAAGATCGTCATCGTGGGCGGCTTCGGCGTTGGCAAGACCACCCTGGTCAGGTCGGTCAGCGAGATCCGCCCGCTGAACACCGAAGAGGTGATGACGCAGGCGGGCACAGGCATCGACGAGGCGGCCGGTACGGCCGCCACCAAGACCACCACGACCGTGGCCTTCGACTTCGGCCGGATCAGCCTGAACGACCGCACGGTCCTCTACTTGTTCGGAGCACCGGGGCAGGAACGGTTCTGGTTCCTGTGGGACCGGCTCTTCTCGGGCACGCTCGGCGCCGTCGTCCTGGTCGACACCCGGCGGATGAGCGACTCCTGGTACGCCATCGACCGCCTGGAACACCACAACACGCCGTTCGTGGTCGCGGTCAACCGCTTCGGCGACGATCTGGCCGCCTTCTCGCTCGACGAGATACGCCAGGCCCTGTCGCTGCCCCGGCACATCCCGTTGATCGACTGCGACGCACGGGTCCGCTCGTCCGGCAAGTACGTCCTGATCAGCCTTGTCGACCACCTCCATGAACTGGCCATGGCCCGGGAGATGACACCGTGACCGACCCCACCGGACTGACCGGCCCCACCGCACCGACCGACCCCACCGGACCCGTTCCCGCGCCGCCGGGCTGCCCCGCCCACGCGGGCGCCGTCCCGCTCAGCGGCCTGGAGTACCAGCAGTCGCCGTCCCGGCTGTATCCCTCGATGCGCCAGGAGCACGGCGCGGTCGCACCCATCCTGCTGGACGGCGACATCCCCGCCTGGCTGGTGCTCGGCTATGCGGAGGTCACCTGTGTGACCGGCCACGACGAGCTGTTCGCCCGCGACTCCCGGCGCTGGAACCAGTGGGGCGCCATCCCCGCCGACTGGCCGCTGATGCCGTTCGTCGGTCACCAGCCCTCCGTACTGTTCACGGAAGGGGCCGTGCACCAGCGGCGCGCGGGCGTCATCACCGAGACGCTGGAGGGGGTGGACCAGTTCGAACTGGCCCACTGGTGCAGGCAGATCGCCGAGCAGCTGATCGACTCCTTCGCCGGCAGCGGCCGGGCCGAGCTGATGGCCGCGTACGCGCATGCACTGCCGATGCGGGCGGCCGTCCTGATGTGCGGAATGCCCGCCCGGGGCGCGGACACCGACGATCTGGTGCGGGACCTGCGAATCGCGCTCGACGCCGCCGAGGGCGACGACCCGGTGGCCGCGTTCGGACGGGTCCGGGAACGCATCCAGCGCCTGGTGAAGGACAAGCGTGGCACCCCGGGCCCGGATGTCACATCAAGGATGCTGGCGCATCCGGCCCCTCTCACCGACGAGGAGACCGTGCAGGACCTCGTCTCGATCATCGTCGGCGCCCAGCAGCCGACCGCCAACTGGATCTGCAACACGCTGCGTCTGCTGTTGACCGACGATCGCTTCGCGCTCAATGTGTCCGGCGGTCGCCTCAGTGTCGGCCAGGCTCTGAACGAGGTCCTGTGGCTGGACACCCCGGTGCAGAACTTCATCGGACGCTGGGCGGTGCGCGACACCCTGCTCGGCGGCCGGCAGATCCGGGCGGGCGACTGTCTGGTGCTGGGGCTCGCGGCCGCCAACACCGATCCGCAGATCTGGCCCGAGGGGTATACCGGGGCCGAGAACTGGGCCCACCTGTCCTTCGGCAACGGCGAGCACCGCTGCCCCTATCCGGCACCGTTGCTCGCGGACGTGATCGCGCGTACGGCGGTCGAGACGCTGCTGGAGCAGTTGCCCGATGTGGTGCTTGCGGTGGAGCCCGACGAGCTCAGCTGGCGTCCGTCGATCTGGATGCGTGGCCTGACCTCGCTACCGGTGCGGTTCACGCCGGTTGTGCCGTGACGGTGGGCACACCCTGAGTTGCTGTCCCCGGGGGCCGGGCCCCTCGCGCCTCAACGAGCGGCAGCCACAGCGGTGGGGGTGTGGCGCGGCACTCGCCCGGCCGTCCGGCTCCCCGGGCACAGCACCGACGCGGGCACTCGGGCTGCCGTGGTGGGAGACGGCAACGGTGCGTTCCGCTTTCGGTCCCTGGAAGCTATGACCGCATACCGAGACACGCCTATCCGTGCAAGGGATCTACGGATACGTAAAAAATTCACGTGGGACGGTTTGTCCGGGTCCGGTTGTGGGACTGCCGGGACTGCGCTTCGAGCTTGCGCCTGGCCCGGGAGACATGCTGTTCCACGGTGCGCGGCGACAGGTGCAGGGTGGCCGCGATCTCCCGGTTGGTGAGTCCCGCCGATGCCAGGTCGATGACCTCCTGCTCACGCGGGGAGAGCTGGTCACCGTAGCTGGGGCGGCCGCGAGGGCGCTGTTCGGCCGCGGGCTGGTGGGCACGGAGTGTCGCCCGTACGCGTGCGGCGTCCCATCCCGCGCCCAGGTCACTGAGCTGCTGAACGCAGTTGGCGAGATCCTCCACGGCACCGGCCGCGGATTCGCCGTCCTCCCCGGACTCCAGCACACACCGGGCGGCCGCCTCGGTGGTGAGGATGGCGGCGTACGGCCTGGGCATCTCGACATACGCGGCGGCGGCCTCGCGGAAGTGCGGCACAGCCTTGGCCGGTTCGTCCCCCGCCTCCAGCAGGACGCCACGACACCAGTGGAGTGCGGCCGTGGCGGCGGGCGCCGGATCTCCCCTCAGCCCGCTCTCGAACTCGGCGATCATCTCCTCCGCCGTCTGACGGCGGCCCGCGCGGGCGGTGGCCTCAACGGCCCAGGGCGCGAGTTCCGCCGCCCACACCCAGACACCCTTGGCGCGCAGCCTGTCCCAGGCGTCCGCCGCTTCGGAGGCGGCGGTGTCGAAGTCTCCGCGAGCCAGGGCGGTACGAACCAGCGCGCCGGCGGCAGCGGCCACATGCGGCAGCGGGGAGCCGACGGGCAGCGGATGCCCGTCGCCCGAGAGCCAGGCCGCCATCTGCTGCCATTCGCCCTGGGCCAGGGCGAGGTTGCCGAGCACGATCCTGGCGTCGGCGGCGGGCCCGGGCATGACGCCGGTCTCGGCGACGAAGGCCCGTGCCCGGCCGGACAGACCGGCCCACCGGCCGGTGATCCAGTCGAGCAGCAGGACGCTGCCCCGCCCGTCCTGTTCGACATAGGAGGCTCCGCTGCGGGTCGCCAGGTCCAGCCCCTCCGCCAGCAGTTCCGGAACGCGCTGCAGATGTCCCAGCCACAGGGCGGCGTCCGCCCCGTTCACAAGGCCCCGGGCCACGTGCGGCAGCCGGTCGGTGTGGTCGGTGTCGGTGCGCAGCCGGTCGAGGACGTCCCAGGCCGACGGATCGCCGATCTCCAGCATGACGGCGATGCAGTTGGCCGCGACGGCCGTGCGCACCTCGGCGTCGTCGCTGCGCGCCGCCACCTCCTTGACCCTCTCCAGCCAGTGCAGATTGCGTTCCAGCGGAACCGCGGACATGACGGGCATGGCAAGCGCCGACATGGCACGCGCGGCCAGCGGAGGCCGTTCCGCAAGCTCGTCGACGGCCTGCTCGAGCTCCACCCAGCCCTGCAGCCCCATGCCCGCCTGGTTGTACAGGACGAGCCCCAGGTCGAGCCGGATCTGACCGCGCACGGCAGGGGGCAGCGACTGATCGTCAAGGATCTGCCGCAGCACTTGCACCGTCTGGTCGGTGTGCAGCCCCAGCACCGCACTGTGGGCCAGCAGCGGCGCGAGGCGGGCGCGCACCTCCCGCGGGACGGCGGGATGGGACAGTGCCTGTTCCAGCAGGTCCATCGCCGTCTGGTGTTCGCCGGCTTCGGTGCACTGCAGTGCGGCCCGCTCGACGGCCTTCAGCCAGGCACGGAACTGGCCGCCGCGGTGCCGGTGTGCGGCAAGCCGCGCCCAGGGCACCGGCTGCCGGTTCGCGAGGACGGCGGCCGCGCGACGGTGCATCTCCTGCCGGAGCGGTCCGGGCAGCTCCCGGTACACGGCGGTGCCCGCTAGCGGCGAGGGGAAGGCGTACAGATCCCGGCCGGTCTCCTGCAGTACGGCTCGGCGCAGCGCGGCGACGAGGGCCTGACGGCCGGTGTCGGCGGGCAGCGCGGCCACCGCGTACAGAGCTTCCGCGCTGCTCGGCTCGTCGAGCACCGCCGCCGCGAGGACGACAGCTCGGTGCTCCTGCGGCAGCGCGGCGAGGCGGCCGAGTACCAGCTCGGCCAGCCGTACGGGGGTCCCCGTGACGTCGACGTCCCTGGCTGTGTACCGCTCCTTGGGGCCGCACACGTCCTCCAGCTGGCGCACCAGGTCGACGACGACCTGTGGGACTCCGGCGGAGCGTTCATGGATTCGGGCGACAAGATCCGGGGGGCAGGACTCGGCGCCGAGCCGTTCCTCGACCAGTTGCCGGACCTGGTCGGCGTCCAGCGCTTCGAGGCGTATGCGCAGCAGGGAGAGCCGGGCCGGATAGGTGACGGCGCGGCCCAGCACAAGACCGGGCTGGGCCAGCTCCTCGGGGCGGTAGGAAAGCACGCCGGCGAGGCCGGCGGGCGGGCGCTCGAGGAGACGCCGCAGCAGCTCCTGGCTGTCCGGTTCGGCGCGGTGGACGTCTTCGGCGATCAGCAGCACCGGGCCGTCGGAGTCCAGCAGGGCATCGAGATCCTCGGCGAGGCCGCCGGCGTCCCGGTGGACGCGCGGCGGCAGCGGCTCGTTGCGTACGCGCCCGGCGGTGCGGCCGTTGCCCACGTCGGTACGGGCCGGGTCGTTGCGGGCAGTGCGGACCGGGTGGTGCGCCAGTGCGACGCCGGAGGCGGTGAAGGTCAGCACGATGCGCGGCCAAGGACCGGTCTCCGCAGCCTCGATCAGCCGGTCGACGAGCCGGCTCTTGCCGGTTCCGGCCGGACCCTCGATCAGCAGCAGCGCCGGCTCGCGCGTGGGATGAGCGAGCGTCTGTTTCAGCCAGCGCTCCCAGGCTTGGTCACTGAGCGTACTCACCGCCTCACCCTCCTCGACATTTCCGGGCATTTCATTTCTTTAGGTATCCGTACTTCAGTCTCCCCAATTGCGCCGACAAGGCGTGACCCCGAGCGTAGAGCAGGGCTCGGGCGTCCACCTGAGCGATAAGGAGCCGTCGTGATCGCATCAGAGGAGTCATCCCACAGTCCGTCGTCCGGCCGCGTGCCGCATGGCGGAATCTCGGGTCTGGCCCAGTGTGCGATGTCGGCGACGCCGGAAGCCGCGCGCACGCTGAGACATTTCGCCCGTGCAGTGGCACGCCGGTGGCGCCTGGAGAAGGACTGCCACGACGCGCTCGCCGTGATAGTCACCGAGTTGGTCAGCAACGTGGTGCTGCACAGCGGCAGCCCGTGGGTGGCCGTGGCCATAAAGGTCACGGGCAACACCTTGACGACGGAGGTCAGGGACGGCGGTCAGTGGAAGCACCGCCCGGTGCGGCGGCAGGAGCCCCTGGACGCCCATGCCGACTGCGGCCATGGCCTCTCGATCGTCGACGCCTACGCGACCCGCATCACGACGCTCCGCCTGGAGGCGGGCAGTGTGGTGGCAGCGGAGATCGTGATGCCTCAGATGTCTCGGCGCACCGGAGCCGCGCGGGGCACGGGCGCGCGCCCGACACACTGAAGGGCTGGGTGTCGGGTTCTTCCGGCCCTCTATGTGTCGGGCTCTGGGCCCTCCGGCGCGTCGACCCTGCACGTGAGTCAGCCCTGGCCGTCGGGCTCCGACCCGGCTCAGTCGATCTGGGTCGCCTCGCGGTGACCCTTGGCCAGCTGCAGATACATCGCCGCGTTCAGCTTGATGCCCTCGCGCTCCTCCTCGGTCAGCTCGCGCTTGACCTTGGCGGGTACGCCCGCGACCAGCGAGCCCGGCGGCACACGCATCCCCTGCGGCACGAGGGCCTGCGCCGCGATCAGTGAGCCCGCGCCGATGTGCGCGCCGTTGAGGACGGTGGCGCCCATCCCTACCAGTACGTCGTCCTCGATGGTGCAGCCGTGGATCACGGCATTGTGACCGACCGACACACGCTCACCGACGGTGACCGGGAAGCCCGGGTCGACATGCACCGTGCAGTTGTCCTGGATGTTGGTGTCGGCACCGAGAACGATCGGCCCGCAGTCGGCGCGCAGCACCGTGTGGTACCAGACGCTGGCGCCCGCGGCCATGGTGACGTCGCCGATCACGACGGACGTGGGAGCGGTGAAGGCATCGGGCGCAATGCTCGGCGCCTTGCCGCCCACTGAAGCGATCAGTGCCTCTGCTGCCATCGCCTTGTCCTTTTCTCTGTTCAGCGTCCGGGCGTACGTGCCGGGCCGCTCAGTCGGCGGCCGGCACGGTCTCCGGCTCGGTCGCCGAAGAGGCCTGCGCCTGCGCGGCAGCCTTCTTGGCGCGGCTCTTGAGCACCAGCATCGAGGTGAGCCCGATCAGCACGGCCAGGACGAGACCCAGCCAGGAGAACCGCTTGAGCCATGCCTCGGCGACGACACCGACGGAGTAGATGACAGCGGTGGTGCCGCCCGCCCAGAGGATCCCGCCGAAGACATTGGCGATGAGGAACTTCCAGTACGGCATGCGCAGGACGCCCGCGAGCGGCCCGGCGAAGATGCGCAGCAGGGCGACGAACCGGCCGAAGAAGACGGCCCACATGCCCCACTTCTCGAAGGAGCGCTCGGCCATGGCGATCTGCGCCTCACCGAAGTGCTTGGGGAACTTCCCGCCGAGCCAGGCCAGCAGCGGCCGTCCGCCCTTGCGCCCGATGGCGTACCCGATCGAGTCGCCGATGATCGCGCCCGCGGAGGCGCAGGCGCCGAGGATGTACGGATTGACCTCACCGTGCTGTGAGGCGAGCAGGGCCGAGCTGACGAGGACGATCTCGCCCGGCAGCGGGATGCCGAGGCTCTCAAGGCCGATGACCACCCCCACCAGGAGGTAGATACTGACCGCGGGAACGGTCTCGAGCCACTCCTGGACGTGCAACGCCTGTTCCTCCCGTGTTCACACGGGGCCTGGCCGCCCCGGCGCGCGACCGTGCCGGTGCGCGCCGGGGCAGCCTACCTGGTGACCCGCGATCCCCGCCGTGAGGAGTGGGCCACCTCGGTGGCTCTCAGGCGTTGGGGCGCAGCGTCCAGATGATCCTCATCTCACCGGTCACCGCGCCGTCCGCGCGCTGGATGGCGATCTCGACCGGGAATTCCGGCCGCTCGCCCGCGTCCAGCTCCGCGACCACGTCGGCGATCGGGCGGCCGAGGGTGGCGGTCGCCGTGACCTCGCCCATCGCCAGCTTCTTGTAGCCGATTTCGGCCCTGACAGCGAGCGGCACGGCACGCGCCATCTGGTCGGCGAATGCCGCGATGACGATCGCGCCGCTCGCCGACTCGGCGAGCGTGAACATCGCTCCGGCGTGCGGCCCGCCGACATGGTTGTGGAAGTCGGGCTGGTCCGGCATGCGCAGGACAGCACGCTCTGCGGTGGTCTCCAGGAATTCCAGGTTGAGTGTCCGGGCCATGGGGACCGTGGCGGCGAGCATCTCGCCGACGGACATCTGATCAGCGCTCATGGCGGCGATGTTACCCACCAGTAGCACGCTTGGCCAGCCCTGTGCGGGGGCGGACGTGGCACCTGCGACGCCGCACCTCTATCGTTACTCGCCATGTGGCCAGGACAGCAGCCGCCCGGGGGCGAGCAGAACCCGCAGGACCAGAACCCGTACCAGCAGCCGGGGTACCAGCAGCCGAACCCGTATCAGCAGCCGGGTTACCAACAGCCGGGTTATCAGCAGCCCAACCCGTACCAGCAGCCGACTGTGCCGCAGTACGCCGTGCCCGGGCAGCCGCCCGGTGGGCCCCAACCGCCGCAGGACGACAGGAAGAAGACGACCATCGTCGCGATCGTCGCGGCAACGGCGGTCGTCGCGGCTGCGGTGGTCACCGGCGTCATCGTGCTGAAGGACGATGACAAGGGCGGCACTTCGGACGCGGGCTCCAAGGCCGGCGCCTCGAAAACGCCCGCATCGGACAAGGCGAGCCAGGCGCCCGCGTCGCCGACCGAGAACCCGCGCGGCGGCGACGACGCCAAGCCGGTCATCGCGGGCTGGAAGGTCGTCACCAACCCCAAGCACGGAACGCAGTTCGACGTCCCGCCCGGCTGGGAGGTCGCGGGCTCGGGCGTGAGCACGGGCTTCGAGGACGAGAAGAAGGGCGACGGCTCCCCCGTCATCGCCATGTCGGCGCCGGCGCACTTCAAGAGCAAGTGGTGCACCTTCGACTCCAACAAGGACGGCAAGCTCGAGGACTGGGGCCTGAGCACGACCGGCACCAAGGGCGGCAAGGGCGCGACCGACACCGCCACGGCGGCCTACAACGAGGCCGGCAACTGGGTGTGGGCCGGATACGCCCAGACCGCGCCCAAGGGCACGGTCAAGGTCACCAAGGCCCAGCCGTACACCACCAAGTCCGGGCTCAGCGGCAGCGTCTCGACCGCGACCGCCCTCGGCACCAAGAAGACGAACAAGTGCAGCACCGACGGCAAGTCCATCGCCTTCAGCTTCAAGAACAGCAAGGGTGACTTCGCGAGCTGGGTCCTCTACGCCAACACCGGCATCAAGGACGAGCTCCCGAACGCGACCATCCAGCAGATCCTGAGCACGGTGCGACTGGCGGGAACGCCCTGATCCGACGTACGGAACCTGACGCGCCGCACCGAGCGGATCGTGGCCGCGAAGCCGTCAGCCGATGCTGAAAGCACCGTCGGGCGGCTCGGGTGACGCCACGGCGTCCGCGTCCCGGACCGCCTTCGCATCCCCGATGAGGCGCGCCAGCGCCTGGCCGTGCTCCACCCGCGCCGGAAAGGCGTCGGAGGAGGTGCGACGGGCCAGGGCAGCGGTGTCGATGGGGGCGTGCGAGGCGAGCAGCAGCGCGTTGCCGAAGCGCCGGCCACGCAGTACGGACGGTTCGGCGATCAGCGCAAGCTCCTCGAACACCGAGGCGAACGTGGCGAGTTGGGAGCGGAGGAACGCGAAGGGCGCGCCGTCGGCGAGATTGGCGACATAGATCCCGTCGGGGCGCAGGACGCGTTCCGCCGCGCGTGCGTACTCGACCGAGGTGAGATGCGCGGGCACCCGCGAGCCGCCGAAGACATCGGCGATCAGTACGTCCACCGAGTCGGCGGAGGCCGCTTCGACCCAGGCGCGGGCATCGGCAGCGTGCACCTCGATGCCCGATCCCGTGGGGAGCGGCAGCCGCTCGGCGACCAGCACCAGCAGCCCGCGGTCGGCCTCCACGACATGCTGGCGCGAGCCCGGCCGGGTCGCGGCCACATAGCGGGGCATCGTCAGCGCCCCGCCGCCCAGGTGCAGCAGTTCGAGCGGGTCACCCTCGTCCGCGGCGCAGTCCACGACATGGGCGAGCCGCTGCGCGTACTCGAACTCGAGATGCGTGGGCGCGTCCAGGTCGACATACGACTGGGGCGCGCCGTTCACCGTCAGCAGCCAGGCCCGGTCGCGGTCGACGTCGGGCATCAGCTTGGCGGTGCCGCCGTCGACCTCGCGGATGACGGGTATCTGCTCGTTCACCGTCTCATTGTGCCCACACCGCGGCCACGGCCTCGGCGTGCGCGGCGGCCTGGGCCAGTCCCGCGCGGGCGGCGGGCGCCCGGCGCGCCGGGTCCAGCACATTGCGGCCGAAGGCCTGCTTGGCGGCGGCATCCGGGGTGATGACCTCGACGCGTGCCCCGGCCGCGGCAAGCCGTGAGGCCTGAGCGCGCGGCGAGACGAACACCTTGTTGCCTGAGGCAATGGGCGCGATGACCACGACCTGCTCGTGCCCGGCGGCCAGGTGCGCATTCGCGGTGGAGTGCACTCCCCCATCGATCCACCTGCGGCCCTCGATCGTGACGGGTGGCCACACTCCAGGGACCGCGCAGCTGGCGGCGACGGCGTCGACAATCGCAACGCCGCTCTCCCTGTCGTACGTCCTCAGCTCGCCGGTGACGGCGTCGACCGCGGTGACGAGCAGGCGCCGCTCGGGCCATTCGTGCGAAAGGAGGCGCCCGGCGATCACCTCGCGTCGGGTGGCCTCGTCCTCGGTGTGGGCGGCGAGCGCCATCCGGCCGAGCTTTTGGCCGTACGCCTGGGGGCTGCGGGACGTCAGGATGCCGAGTGTGTACTTCAGCAGCGTCGAAACGCCGAGCCCGGCCGCGATCTCTCCTTCGGGAGCAGCGAGTTGACGCTCGTACAGCTCGGCGAGGCTGAGCTTCCCGGAGGCGAGCTGGGCTGCGACGATCGATCCCGCCGAGCTGCCGACAAGGAGGTCGGCCGTGGTCAGGTCCACTCCGGCCCGGGCCAGTCCGTGCAGAATGCCGATCTCCCAGCCCACACCGGTGATTCCGCCCGCGCCCAGTACAACTGCCGTATCAGCCATGGAATTCAGTCTTGCGCACGGCGGCCGGGGCACGCGAGCCCGGCAGGATCCCCAAGACACCCCTGTGGGCCTGCCTCCCGCGGGGGCGGGAGGCAGGCCCGGGATCACACCAGTTCGGTCACCGTCCCGGCGCCGACCGTGCGGCCGCCCTCGCGGATCGCGAAGCCGAGACCGGGCTCGAGCGGGATGTCACGTCCAAGCTCGACGGTCATGGTGACCGTGTCGCCGGGCCGCGCGACCGCCGTCTCGCCGAGGTCGATGTCCCCGACGACGTCCGCGGTACGGATGTAGAACTGCGGCCGGTAGCCGCTGGCGACCGGCGTGGTCCGGCCCCCCTCGCGGGCCGACAGGACGTACACCTGCGCGGTGAAGCGCCGGCTCGGTACGACGCTGTCCGGCGCCGCCACCACGTGGCCGCGGCGGATCGCGTCGCGCGCCATGCCGCGCAGCAGCAGCGCGACGTTGTCACCGGCCTCGGCGGACTCCATCGGCTTGCCGAAGGTCTCCAGACCGGTCACTGTGCTGGTCTGCGGACCCGTGTCCGCACCGAGTACCTGGACCCGATCTCCGACGCGGACGGTGCCGCGCTCGACGGCGCCGGTGACGACCGTGCCGCGCCCCGTGATGGTGAGGACGTTCTCCACCGGGAGCAGGAACGGCGCGTCCGTGTACCTGACGGGCATCGGCACATACGTGTCGACGGCGTCGAGCAACGCCTCGATGGCGGCGGTCCAGCGTGGCTCGCCCTCCAGCGCCCTGAGCCCGGAGACCCGGACGACGGGCGCGGCGTCTCCGCCGTACCCATGGGCCGTCAGCAGTTCGCGGACCTCCAGCTCCACCAGGTCGGTGAGCTCGTCGTCACCCGCGTCAGCCTTGTTGAGGGCGACCACGATGTGGTCGACGCCCACCTGGCGCGCGAGCAGGACATGCTCGGCGGTCTGCGGCATCACGCCGTCGAGCGCGGAGACCACGAGGATCGCCCCGTCCAGCTGGGCCGCGCCGGTGACCATGTTCTTGACGTAGTCGGCATGGCCCGGCATGTCCACATGGGCGTAGTGCCGGGTGTCGGTCTCGTACTCGACGTGCGCGATGTTGATGGTGATGCCGCGCTGCGCCTCCTCCGGCGCCCGGTCGATCCGGTCGAACGGCACAAAGGTGCCGGTGCCGCGCAGGCTGAGGACCTTGGTGATGGCTGCGGTGAGTGTGGTCTTGCCGTGGTCGACATGGCCCATGGTGCCGATGTTGACGTGCGGCTTGGTGCGCACGTATGCCGTCTTGGGCATGGCTGTTCCCCTCGGAACTCGAAGCGTGTTGGGACCCCTGGGCCTTGCCGACCCTCCCCCTGTGGGGCCGCCGGACGATCCGGGAAGGGTCAGCTTCGGGCGCCGTCGAGGGGCGCTGCGGCAGCGGCTGCGGCCGCTGCGGGGAATGCGGCAGCCTTCGGCGCGTCCGCGACTGCGGACGGCGCTGCGAGGAAGGCGTACCGGAACATGCCGTTGATCATCGCCCACTGCCGTGGCCGCGTCGAATGGATTTCGGCCGACGGGTTACGGCGATCACATCCCCTTGTCGGTTAGTCTCCCCGGATGCTCGACCCCGTCCCCAGGCCGACTTCGGGCCTCGCCGTGCGCTGTACCAGGGCGCTGTTCTCGCCGTGGTCGCGGCTGTCGCTGCTTGTGGCCATGCTGCTCGCGGCGGCGGTTACGGTGGTCGTGTACGAGCCGCAGCGGCTGCTTTCGGCGGGCTGGCCGCCGCAGCTGAGCGGCGCGGCGGCGGTCGTGCTGTTCGGCGTCGCGTACGGGGCGTGCACCGCCGCCTTCGTGCCCCGGCCGCTGCTCAATCTGGCGGCGGGCGCGCTGTTCGGATCGCAGGCCGGACTCGTCTCCGCGCTCGCCGGTACGGTGCTGGGCGCGGGTATCTCCTTTGCGCTCGTCCGGCTGCTGGGGCAGGACGCGCTGCGGCCGCTGCTGCGGGGCCGCTGGCTGAAGGCGGCCGACACCCAGCTGAGCAGGCACGGCTTCCGCTCGATGCTGGCGCTGCGGCTCTTCCCCGGCGTGCCGTTCGCCGCGGCCAACTACTGCGCTGCCGTCTCCCGCATGAGCCCTGTGCCCTTTTTGCTGGCGACGGGCATCGGCTCGATCCCGAACACGGCGGCGTATGTGGTCGCGGGCAGCCGGGCCGGCTCTCCGACGTCCCCGGCGTTCCTGATCGCGATGGGCTTCATCGTGGTGACGGGGATCGCAGCGGCCGTGATCGCCTGGTGCAAGCGGCACCGGCTGCGGGGCCACCGGGCAGGCGGCGCCGGGGAGTTGGGGCACGCGGAGCCCCGGCCGCGGGTGCCTTCTGACGGGCCTCAAGGGGGCTGAGGCAGCTGAGTCATACGAGGACGCTACGCTTCCTCACAACTGGCGCATGATCGGGAACGCTACGCGCCGTCAGACCGTGCAGATCTCTTGGGTGGCGTAGTTTTCCATGTCTTGGTTCGAATCATTCATCCTCGGGCTCGTCCAGGGGCTGACCGAGTTCCTGCCCATCTCCTCCAGCGCGCATCTGCGGCTGACGGCCGCCTTCGCCGGCTGGGAGGACCCGGGCGCGGCCTTCACCGCTATCACCCAGATCGGCACGGAGACGGCCGTGCTGATCTACTTCCGCAAGGACATCGCCCGGATCATCTCCGCCTGGTTCCGTTCCCTCACGAACAAAGAGATGCGCGGCGACCACGACGCCCAGATGGGCTGGCTCGTCATCGTGGGCTCGATCCCGATCGGTGTGCTCGGCGTCACGTTCAAGGACCAGATCGAGGGGCCCTTCCGTGATCTGCGGCTGATCGCGACGACCCTCATCGTCATGGGCATCGTCCTCGGCATCGCGGACCGTCTCGCCGCCCGGGACGAGACCGGCGCCAAGCACCGCGCCATCAAGGAGCGCAAGACGCTCCAGGAGCTGAGCGTCCGGGACGGTCTCATCTACGGCGTGTGCCAGGCGATGGCCCTGATTCCCGGCGTCTCCCGCTCGGGCGCCACCATCAGCGGCGGTCTGCTGATGGGCTACACCCGTGAGGCGGCGGCCCGCTACTCGTTCCTGCTGGCTATCCCGGCCGTTCTCGCCTCAGGCGTCTTCGAGCTCAAGGACGCGGGCCAGAGCGGTCATGTGGCGTGGCCCCAGACCATCTTCGCGACGATCATCGCCTTCGTCGTGGGCTACGCGGTGATCGCCTGGTTCATGAAGTTCATCACTACGAAGAGTTTCATGCCGTTCGTGATCTATCGCATCGTGCTGGGAATCGCGCTGTTCATCCTGGTCGGAGCGGATGTGCTGAGCCCGCACGCGGGCGAGTCGGCGGGCTGACGCCCGCCGCCGAGGGGCAGACGGCCGTGCTGCCAAGGCCGTAGCCTGTCTCCATGTCCCCCTTTCCCCGCGCGACAGAAACCGCGTTGTCCGCCGCCGAGCTGAATGCCCGGATCCGTGAGCTGTGGGCGGACGGCGAGCTGCCCGACGACCGGCGCCCGGAGTACGAGGCACTGGTGGTGGAGTGGGCCGCGGCGGCTCTCGGGGACGTCGAGCGCGCGGCCTGAGCGTCGGAAACGCGGTTTGAACGTCGAGCGCGCGGCCTGAGCGTCGGCGCGCGGCCTGATCCCGGCGGCGGTGCCCCGGGGCTACCGGCATCCACGGGTAGGCGGCAGCGCGGAGCGCTCGGCTAGCCTGATTGCACAATGAACCGTTTGACGACGTCATGGGGCGCCTTCGACCTCGCCCGCTTCCCCGAGGACCCTCGCGACACGCTCCGCGCCTGGGACGCCGCCGATGAGTACCTGCTGCGGCAGCTCAAGGGAAGCGACGATGCAGGGCCCACCGATCTGACGGGCACGGTGGCCGTCGTCGGCGACCGGTGGGGCGCCCTCGCCGCCTCGCTGGCCGCGCACCACCCCGTACAGATCACCGACTCCCTCCTGGGCCGGCAGGCGACCCGGGCGAATCTGGCACGCAACGGCATCGCCGCGGACGCGGTGCGGCTGCTCTCGGTCAGAGACATGCCGCCGGAGCGGATCGACGTACTGCTGATCCGGGTGCCCAAGAGCCTCGCGCTCCTCGAGGACCAGCTGCACCGCCTCGCACCCGCCGTGCACGCGGGCACCGTCGTCATCGGCACCGGCATGGTCACCGAGATCCACACCTCCACGCTGAAGCTTTTCGAGCGGATCCTGGGTCCGACCAGGACCTCGCTGGCGGTGAAGAAGGCGCGGCTGATCTTCTGCACGCCCGACCCCGGGCTCGCCCCGGGGCCCAGCCCCTGGCCCCTTCGGTACGCGCTGCCTGCGGACGTGGGCGCGCTCGCGGGCCGGACCGTCACCAATCACGCCGGGATCTTCTGCGCCGAGCGGCTCGACATCGGCACGCGGTTCTTCCTGCGCAGCCTTCCCGAGCGCCACGGCCCGGACCGGGTCGTCGACCTGGGCTGCGGCAACGGCGTGATCGGCACGGCGGCCGCGCTCACCAACCCCGAGGCGTCGGTGACGTTCATCGACGAGTCGTTCTCGGCGGTGGCCTCGGCCGAGGCCACCTATCGCGAGAACGTCACCTCGGACGCCAAGGCGGAGTTCGTGGTGGGCGACGGTCTGTCCGGCGTGCCGGACGAGAGCGTCGACCTGGTGCTGAACAATCCGCCCTTCCACTCGCACCGGGCGACGACGGACACGACGGCCCGCCGGATGTTCGGCGAATCGCGCCGCGCCCTGCGTCCCGGCGGCGAGCTGTGGGTGGTCGGCAACCGACACCTCGGGTACCACGTGCGGCTGCGCCGCCTCTTCGGGAACTGCGAAGTCGTCGCCGCCGACCCGAAGTTCGTGGTCCTGCGGGCCGTCAAGAAGTAGCGGCTGCCCCGGACCGTCCTACCGGCCCAGGCCGTCTCCGTCCGGCCAATGCTCGTAGGGGATACGGGAGATCTCGCGTACGCCGCCGAGGGTGACCCACTCGTCCTTGCCAAGGCGGGCGAGTGGCGCCAGTTTTGTCACCTCGGGGTGCCCGTCCTCCATGACCTCCTCGCTGACCACGGCGTGCACAACGCGTCCGAAGACGACGGTCGAGTCGCCGAGACGTACGGTGCTGTGCAGTTCGCACTCCAGGGCCACCGGCGATGCCGCGACCCGCGGCGGCTTCACCCGCAGGCTCGCCTCGCGCGCGAGGCCCACCGCGTCGAACTCGCTGATGCCGCGCGGGAAATCGGTGGCGGTGGCGTTGATCTGCTCGAAGAGCGGCTCCGGCGCCACATTGACCACAAAGTGGCCCGTGTCCTCGATATTGCGCAGCGAGTCCTTCCGGCCGACCGATGTGAACTGCACGACAGGCGGTGTCACGCACGCGATCGTGAAGAAGGAGTGCGGGGCGAGATTGTCGGTGCCCCCGGCCGATGTGGTGGAGACCCAGGCGATCGGCCGGGGCACCACCACCGCGGTCAGCAGCCGGTAGAAGGAGCCCCGGTCCATGGCTTCGGGATCAAAGTCAACGCGCATGGGAGCCAGTATCCCCGCAGGTGGCCGCGTATCGTAACGCGTCGGCACAAGCCCCGGTGCGTACCGCGCAAGTTGCGGCCGAACTGGTGACCGCGCACGCTGGAACTGTGGGATGAACCCGCTCTCTCGCGAGGTGCGCCGCGCGGAGAGAGACTTGGATCGACCTGCGCCACATATTGCCGAGGCCGCTCGGGAAAACATACGGCGGTGACAATTCATGATGGCCGGAATGATTGAGGATTACGCGGTCATCGGCGATCTGGAGACCGCGGCCCTGGTGAGCAGAGACGGGTCGATCGACTGGCTCTGCCTTCCCCGATTCGATTCTCCGGCCTGCTTCGCCGCACTTCTGGGCAAGGCGGAAAACGGATGCTGGCGGATATCCCCGGCGGACCGGCGTCCGTGCAATCGCCGCGAGTACCGTGGCAACACGCTCGTGCTGGACTCATTCTGGGATTCGGTGTCCGGTGCGGTGAAGGTCACCGATTTCATGCCTCCGCGTGCCCAATTCCCGTACATCGTGCGCATCGTCGAGGGCCTGGCGGGTTCGGTCGCCATGAGCGGCGAGCTGAGGCCACGCTTCAATCACGGACGCATCGTTCCCTGGATGCGCTCCACCGGCACCTACACAGTGGCCGTTGCCGGACCCGACTCGGTGTGGCTGAGTAGCGACCAGCACGTCGAGGTCCGCTCGACCGATGAGTGCACCTCCTTCGACTTCACCGTCTCGGCAGGTCAGCGCATTGCCTTCCTGCTGACCTGGTCACCGTCGCATCTGCCCGTCCCCCTCTCCATCGATCCGAAGACCGCACTCGGGGACACCGTGGAATTCTGGGAGCGTTGGGCGGCGAAGTGCCACTACCGCGGGCCCTGGCGGGAGGCGGTGATGCGGTCATTGATCACTTTGAAGGCACTCACCTATGCCCCGACGGGCGGCATCGTCGCGGCTGTCACGACGTCCCTGCCCGAATGCATCGGCGGCGAGCGGAACTGGGACTACCGGTTCTGCTGGCTTCGCGATTCCACGCTCACCCTGTCCTGCCTCCTGCGCAGCGGTTTCCGGGAGGAGGCCGTGGCGTGGCGGGACTGGCTGCTGCGTGCGATCGCCGGCGAACCGGCGGACCTGCAGACGCTGTACGGCGTGGCCGGACAGCGACTGCTGCCCGAGGCACCGGCCAAGTGGCTGCCCGGTTACGAGGGATCGGAACCGGTGCGTTTCGGGAATGCGGCGGTGGACCAGTTCCAGTTGGACGTCTACGGCGAGGTCCTCGACACGCTGTTTGTGGCCCTGCGTTCCGGCGTTGCCATGGAACACCATGTCTGGAGCCTGGTCGACTCGTTCATGAACTACCTCGAACAGCACTGGCGCGAGCCGGACCAGGGACTGTGGGAAGTGCGCGGGCCCAGGCGGCACTTCGTCCACTCAAAGATCATGTGCTGGGTTGCCGCCGACCGTGCCCTGCGGATCGCGCACCTGGCCGGGCGCAACACCTCGGTGGCACGCTGGCGGGCGATGCGCCAAGAGGTGTACGAGCAGGTGTGCCGCGACGGCTGGGACGAGGAGCGGGGGTCCTTCGTCCAGTACTACGGGGCCGACACGCTCGATTCGTCCGCGCTGCTGATCCCCAGGCTCGGTTTCCTCCCGGTTCACGATCCCCGGGTGCTCAGCACCGTTGAGGCGATGGGGGCGCTGGATCATCACGGCTTTCAGCGCCGCTACGCGGGCACGGGCGACTCAGTGCACGCAGTGGACGGCATGCGGGGTTCGGAAGGCGCGTTCCTCGCGTGCTCCCTGTGGCTCGCCGATGCGCTCGCCATCACCGGCCGACCGCACGATGCCCGCGTGGTGTTCGAGAGAGTCCTCGACGTCCGCAACGATGTGGGGCTGCTGTCCGAAGAGTGGGATCCGGATTCAGGCCGTCAGCTCGGAAACACACCACAGGCGTTCACCCACCTGGCGCTGGTCAATACGGCCTTCGCCCTACAGGAAGCGGCCGACGGCCAGAAGCCGTCGGTTACGGGGCTCCGGAGCGTCTGACCGCTGTCAGCAGCACCATGCCGGTGTCGCCGTAGTCGGGCAGGGTGGGGTCGGAGTCGACTCTGGTGATCACGAGCCGGTCGGTGTGCGCTGCGAACGCCTCGCGGATCGCGGACCCGTCCACCGGACAGCCGGGCCACGGCGGTGCGTTGCCGATGCGGTACGTCGGCATGTTCTCCATGAAGGCGGCGACGAGGTGTCCGCCGGGCCTGACCGTCCCGATGAAGGTGCGGCAGAACTCCGCGAACTCCTCGATGTCCTCGGTAACGCTCTCGGCGACGAAGTTCATCGATGCCAGATCATAGGAGCGCAGGGGCAGGGTCCGGACGTCCCCGTGCGTCACTCGGACACGGGAGAGCGCCTCGGGGAGCGTCGTGGGCAGCGTGGTGTTGAGCTCACGGCAGAGTGCGTAGAACGCCTGCCAGCTCTGGTCGGGCCCGTTGTGGAGCTGGCCGGTCAGATAGGCGACGTTGGCACTGCTCAACTCCACGGCGTCGGCGCATCTGCTGGCAGCCGCGGCGAGCATGAGCGGGTAGAGGTTGGGACCGGCGCCGAATTCCAGGGAGCGGCCGACACTGCCCGGCGCGAACTGCCGGTAGAAGGCGGAATGGTGCCGGATGACGGCCGCGTCACTGGGGTGGACCTCACGGTAGTTCTCGGCGAGGTAGTCCAGGACCGGCCAGCCGTCCCAGTCCGCGTCCAGATTGCGAAGGGGTCTGCGTCGGTTGTTCGCGGGCGAGTTCACGGGGTGTCCATCTCCGGGCCGCGGTTGCGGCCCCGCTCAACAGCACGTACTCCGGGCAGATACAGGAAGGCCAGGGTGACCACGGAGCCGATGACACCGGCGCCGATGAATGTCCTGCGTACCCCCAGGGCGGCGGCGACGGGGGCGGCGAGGGCATAGGAGAGCGGCAGCAGAGCGAGTGAGACGAACCAGTCGACACTGGAGACCCTGCCGAGCAACTCGGCCGGCACCAGCCGCTGCTTCGCCGTCGCCCAGGCGATGATCCCGGCCGTCTCCAGCCCGTTGACCACTGCGCAGGTGATGGCGAGCTGCCAGCTGCTGGTGGCGAGGCCGTACCCGGCGACCCCCAGGGTGGCGAAGGTCCAGGTCCAGTACATGAAAGTCATGAATCGGCGAGGGAGGCCGATCTGCCCGACGATCACCGCCGCGAGGACGGCACTCACACCGCCGCTGGTGAGCACCAGCCCCAGCTCCGCCGCCGATCCGTGCAGCACGTTCTTGACCATGTACGGCAGCAGCACCTCGGTCGGGCCGAGGAAGAGCAGATACGCGAAGGTGGCCGAGACGAACGTGCCCCAGAGCCAGGTGTTGGCCCGGACATAGCTCAGACCCGCGCGCAGGTCCTTCCAGAGCGAATCCCGGTCCTGGTCGTCCTTCGGCGGCTGTGGCCGAAGAGCTGCCAGGCACGCGGCGGAGACGGTGAAGGTGAGAGCGTCGAACCCGAAGGCCCAGCCCGGCCCGACGCCGGCGACGAGCCCGCCGCCGAGAGCGGTGCCACCGATCTGCACGGCCGCCGGGCGGACAAACTGGTCGAGTGCGTTGGCCTCCACCAGCTCGGTCTTGGGGACGAGCCTGGGCACGGTGGCCTCAAATGCCGGCGGGAAGAACCCGGACGCGGCGCCGTACACCGCGACCACACAGATCACGTGCCACAGCCGCAGGGTGCCGGTCAGCGCGAGTAGCGCGAGCGCTGCCAGGCACATCCCGCGGACCAGGTCACTGGCGAGCATCACCTTGCGGCGGTCGAAGCGGTCACTGACGACACCGCCGACCAGCACCAGCGCGATCTGCGGGACGGCCAGCGCCACACCGACGACGGACATCGCGCTGGGGGTGCCGGACAGCGTGTAGACCTGCCATGCGAGCGCGACGAGCAGCACTCCGTCGCCCAGCAGCGAGACGCTCATCCCGATCCACAGGATCCGGAAGTCGCGGTGGGCAAGGGGGGCGAGCAGGCGCACCCGGCGGCCGCGACCCGCATCGTCGATGACCTGCATTCACGTCCTCTGCTGCAGCGGGAACTGCTCGGACAGGGCGGTCAGCGTCTCGTTGAGTTGGTCGACGTCCTCGTCGGTGTTCGTGGCGGTGACCTGGATGCGGAACCCGACGCGGTCGTGCGGGACGAGCGGATAGGCCGCCAGCGTGACGTAGATCCCGCGGTCCCAGAGGAACGTCGCGACCGCCTCGAGGTCCGCACTGTTGGCGAGGGGGATCTCGATGATGGGCAGCCCGTTGGAGTTCGGGGTCCGGATGCCGAGGCGGTTCAGGTGGTCCTGAATGCGCATCGTCTTGCGGTGCAGTTCGGCGCGGATGGCGTCGCCGCGCCGGTCGTTGACCTCGAGTCCGACGAGCGCGGTGGCGAGCGAAGCGGTCGGTGAGGGGCCGGAGTAGAGGTAGGGCGCGGCTGCCACCTTGAGGTGGTCCTTGAGCCAGGTCGGAAGGGCGAGGAACGCCAGCAGCGAGGAGTACGCCTTGGAGAATCCGCCCACCAGCACGATGCCGTCGTAGGTCTCGCCGAGATGACGGACGATGCTGTTGCCGCGAGTCCCGTACGGGGAGGACTCGTCGGCCCGGCGTTCGCCGACGATCCCGAAGCCGTGCGCGTCGTCGATGTACAGCACTGCGCCGTGCTCCCGGCAGACGTCCACCAGTTCCGCCAGGTTGGGCACGTTCCCGGTCATGCTGTCGACGCCGTCCATGCACACCAGGCGGGACGCGTTGGACGGCATGTCGCGCAGCATGGCCCTGAGTTCTTCGGGCCGGTCGGCGTGGAAGCGCCTCACCGTGGCGCCTTGCCCCCGGGCGAAAAGGCACCCGTCGTAGACCGTGCGGTGTGCTCCTGCTTCGACAAGGACCTGTCCCTCCCCGGCGAGCACCGGGATCACCGAGGAGTGGATGAGGGTGATGGTCGGGAGCAGCAGGGTGTCCGGCGCGTCGAGCAGTGCGGTGAGCCGCTCCTCGATCTCCGGATAGAGCCGGGGGCTGCCGACCAGCCGCGACCAGCTCGGTTGGGTGCCCCAATGACGGACCTGTGGTTCGATCGCGTCCAAGATCTCGGGGTCCATGTCGAAACCCAGGTAACTGCTCGACGCGAAGTCGACCATCCAGTGATCGCCGCTGCGGATGTGCCGGCCGCGCACCTCGTCGAAGACCGCATCGCACATCGGGCTGGACTGCCGCAGGCGTTCGAGATCGCCCCAGCGTGGATCGCGTCGTGCACCGTCGCCGACTCGCAGTGGACTGGCCACGTTTTCCTCCTTCTCCGCGCCTGCCTCCCTCTTGGCGCCCGCCTCCTTCTCCGCGCCTGCCCCTTTCTTCGCACCCGCGTCCTTCTCCGCGCCTGCCTCATTCGTCCCCGACGGCTGCGATCCCGAAAGGGCGATGCTCTGGCCAACACCACGCTGGTCAACACGAGCCCGTTGAGGCTGCACGGCGCCGCGAATCAGGCGTGGCATCTGGTGCTCATGGACGCTTCGCAGGAGTTGTTCCCCCTGGTCCGCTGTCATCGGTCGGGCGAAGAGGTATCCCTGTCCGAACCGGCAGCCCATGGCTACCAACTGGTCCCGCTGCTCCACCTCTTCGATGCCTTCGGCTATGACCTGAAGGCCGAGCGTGTCGGCGATGCGCACAATACCCTCGACCAGGGCGATCTGTTGCTCATCAACACAAATGTCGTCGATGAATGACTTGTCCACCTTGAGCACGTCGATCGGGAATTCCCGGAGATAACTGAGCGACGAGAAACCGGTGCCGAAGTCGTCGATCGCCATTCCCACGCCGAGATCCTTGACGGTCCCCATGACGGCCCGGATCTGATCGTCGCGGTGCATCAGAACGGTCTCCGTCAGCTCCAGCACCAGCGAACCGGGCGCCAGGCCGGACGTGTCGAGGACGTGGCGCACCTGGTCGAGGAAGCCCGGGTCCCGGAACTGGCGTGCGGAGACATTCACGTTGACCTTCAGCGCGTCCGGATGTGGCACCAACTCCTGCCAGCGGGCGACATGGGCGGCGGCCTGCTCCAGTACCCAGGCGCCGAGCGGCATGATGTGCCCGGTCTCCTCGGCGAGTGCGATGAACTGACCGGGGGGCACCAGGCCGCGCTGGTCGTGCGGCCAGCGAACCAGCGCTTCGAAGCCGGATATCTCGCCGGAGGCAAGCTCCACGATGGGCTGATAGCGCAGGTCGAACGACTCGGCGGCGATCGCGCTCTCGAGGCTTGCCTGGAGTTCGCGCCGCTCCAGCATTCCGGTGTGCAGACTCGCCTGATAACTGCGCCACTGCCGCTTCCCGGCCGTCTTCGCCGCGTAGAGGGCCAGATCTGCGTGTCCCAGCAGTTCTTCTCCACTGGCGCTGTCGCGTGCGGTGGCTATACCGACGCTGGCCGAGAGGCTGATCAATGCGTCCGTGAGCCGGAACGGCTGCATGAGGTCATGCACGATCTGCTCGGCGAGCACTTCCGCGTCCGCCGGCTCCTTCGCACCCTCCATGAGCACAGCGAACTCGTCACCCCCCAGACGCGCCGCCGTGTCACTGGCCCGCAGCGTCCCGGACAACCGCCGCGCCACCGCGACCAGGAGTTCGTCCCCGACCGAGTGCCCCCTGGTGTCATTGACCACCTTGAAGTCGTCCAGATCGAGGAACAGTACGCACGTGAGGGTGGAAGCCCGGCGTCCGCGCAGCAGCGCGCGCTCGATCCGCTCCAGCAGGAGCACCCGGTTCGGCAGACCGGTCAGCGAGTCATGGAAGGCACGATGCGTCAGTTCGCGCTCCAACTGCCGCTGCTCGGTGACGTCCCGCAGCGTGAGGACCAGTCCGTGGACGGTCTGGTCGTGCCGCAGGTTGTTGCACCTGACCTCCACATCGATGCGCGCGTCCCCCTGTTGCAGCACCTGCCAGTCGTCGCGGCTGTCCTGGTCGCCGCCGGAACGCATGCGGGTCAGGGTCTGCATCGCGCGGTCGCCGTCCTGGGGCGCGACGAGTTCGGTGAGCCCCACTCCGCTCAGGGACGCGCGGCCGAACATTCCCTCGGCGGACGGGCTCGCGTACCTGACGGTGTTGTCGTCGTCGACAATCAGGATCACGTCCGAGGCGTTGTGCACGAGGGTGCGGAAGTACGCCTCGCTGTTGCGGCGGTTGATCTCCTGGCTGAGGACGACGCGTTCCACCGCCAGGGCGGTCTGCGAGGCCAGCGCCTCGCACGAGGCCCACCGTTCCACCAGGCTCCTCTCACTACCCGCCACGACCAGAGCGCCGATCAGCGGGCGACCGGTCGGACGGTCCCTCAGAGCCAATGGACACAACAGCGCACTCGGCAGGCTCCCCAACTCGGCAGCCGCGGAGGCTCCGAGGTCGCCCACGCGCACGACCTGTGTTTCACCGGTCAGCAGCCCGGGCAGCCACGCGTCGGCCTTTTCGTCCGTCCAGTTGACATTCCAGTTCCACGCGCGCGACGGCGTGCGCACGGCCTTCATCCTGGTCACGCCGAAATCGGCTGTCAGCAGCACGGCACTGTGTCGCTCGCCTGTTCCGAACAACAACTCCGCCGCCTCCTGCACCGAGGCCGCGATCTCCTTCAGACTGGCCGCCGCCACCAGCGACGCGGCCGCCAGGCGCAGGCCCCGTTCGCGGTTCACCGCCTTCAGATGAACCACCACCAGGCCCGACAGGCGGGCGAGTACGAGCAGGAACAGAAGGCCCGAGAACACCGCGATCACGCCCGCGTCGGAGAGGTCGCCGCGCCGTGCCTCGTAGAGCAGCAGCACCGGTGCGACCAGTGAGGCGAGAGCCAACGCGGTGAGCCGGAGAGGGAGGATCCCGGGTTCACGCTGGGGCACCGGTTCGGTCAGTTCCACCATGGAGGGATGCAGCGCCGCCAGCCCCCAGGCGGTGAAGAACACCACCCAGCCCAGGTCCATCGAGGTGCCGACCTGCCAGGCCCCCTTGAGCTGCAGCAGTCCGTACAGGACATCGGAGACGAGGATGCCGATCGTGCCGACGGTGAGGAACTGGACGGAGCGGGTATGCACACTGCCGGGCGTGATCAACCGCGCGAGCATCGCCAGCATCAGTACGTCACCGAGCGGATAGGCGATCGAGATGGTTCGTTGAATCCATGTCGAGTCGGCGGCCTCGGCGTTGGGCGTGATGAGAAAGACCCAGGCGAGCAGCGCCAGCCCGGATGTGAGGATCAACGCGTCCAGCAGGCTCGCGAGGTCCCGCCTCGTGGTGCGGTACCGGATGAACCCGAACAGCCCGATGGCGAACAGCGGATAGGTCGCCAGATAGAAGACGTCGGCCAGCGACGGAAATGGATTCTGCTGGTCGAAGAACGTGTTGAGCACGTTGTACGTCGTATCGCCCGCCGTGAAGGTGAAGTTGGCGGCGGCCAGCACCAGCCATGGCCAACGGTGCGCCGGCCGATGCATCCGCATGCCCAGGAGAATGGCGCAGACACTGGCGAGACCGATCACGGCCCAGGTGACTGTGTGGAGTCCCGGCACCGTCAGATATACGACAGTGGGCGGGACCACGAGTACGACGTAGCCGACCATCAGGCGCTGAACGCGGGTCAATGAGAACCGCCTCCTTCCACCACCGGGCACGGAGGACAGTCCCCGTCACGGTTCGGCGAAGTCGGCCCGCCACCAGCTCTCTTCGATGGTATGTCCGGTATGCCAGAGCGGCGACCGGAGGGAATCATGCTGCTCCGGGCGGGGCCCGCGTGGGTTTCAGCCCGCGTAGCCGGTGAGGTTGAGGCGGTGGAGGCGCCAGGCGTCGCGGCACATCGCGACGAAGTCACGGGTCGCGCGCCGGCCCCATTCAAGGGGCATCGCACCGGGGTCCGCGACACGTTCCGTGACATCGCCCGGTTGGGGTTCCCCAACCTCGTACGGGGTGGTCTTGCCGGAGACTTCGCCGAATGCCATCAGGAGTTCGAAGACCGATGCGCCGGAGCCGACGCCCAGGTTGAACACGCGCAGGCCCGTGCTGTCGTCGAGGTGCTCCAGAGCGATGCGGTGGGCCTCCGCGACATCCATGACATGGATGACGTCACGGACGCCCAGGGCGTCCGCGGCGGAGCCGTCCGCGCCGGACGCCCTGAGCCGCTCGCGGCTGCCGACGGCGACCTCGGCCACGGAGGGCGTCAGGTTGTACGGCTCCCTGGGCGGGGCTTCTCCCAGCAGTCCGCTGGGGTGCGCCCCGACGGGGTTCATGTAGCGCAACGACAGCACCGTGTACTCCGGGCGGAGACGGCACACATCAGCAAGCATCTGTTCGCAGGTCCACTGCGAAGCCGCATAGGGGTTGCTGGGCCGGGTCGGGTCCTGTTCGGTCAGCGGGCCCTTGTCGGTGTCCCCGTGAATGGAGGTGGACGAGGAGAACACCAACTGGCTCACCCCGTGCTCCTGCATGGCCGCCAGCAGCGCGGTGGTCCCGCCGATGTTGACGTCGTAATACTCGATGGGTATCAGTACGGATTCCGCGACGGCTTTCTTCCCGGCGAAGTGCATCACCGCGTCCACGTGGTGGCGGTCGAACACCGACGACAGAGTTCGCCGGTCCCGCAGGTCCACTTCGTAGACGGCACCCAGGTAGCGGCCCGCCACTCGCTGGATCCGTGAGACGACCTGCGGCGAGCTGTTGGAGTAGTCGTCGACCACGATGACCTCGTAGCCGTGGCCAAGCAGTTCGACGCAGGTATGGCTGCCGATGAAACCGGCGCCACCGGTCACCATGATCGTTGAGTGGGTGGGCATGCGCTTTCTCCTTTGGGATCCGTAGAGTCGGAAGTCCTTTGGACGGCCTACTGGCTCACCGGAGAACGAAAGTGCCGCGGCACGGCGCGCGGAAGTGAGCCGGCCGGGCGAATACCGCACCTTCGGCAGTGATCAGCTCAAGGCAGACGCGAGCCGCCGGACCTCGGCCTGGCGAGCGTTCTCCTCCGGCTCGCCGGCCCGGACCAGGCGGTCGTTGCCGCCGCCGGCATCCGCTGCGAAGTGCTCCATGAAACACGCCCTGGAGATGGCGCGAGGTGGCAAAATCCCCGCAATACTCCGCTTGGCGCACGTTTACGCCGTATATGTACACCTTGGGGCAGTCTGGACGTAGAGTCAAGGAATCGGTATCACGCCGTGAGATCGAACCGCTGGAGGGCCGCCGATGGCGAAAGGGGACGGACCGAGCCGGGGCAGACGCGCCGCGGACCGCGGCCGTTACGGAAAGCTGAGCCGGGAGCGCGTCCTGGCCGCCGCTCTGGAACTCGTCGACCGCGAGGGGCTGTCGGCCCTGAGCATGCGCAGGGTGGGAGCCGAGCTCGGCGTGGAGGCCATGGCCCTGTACCGGTACGCCCCCAGCAAGGACGCACTCCTGGACGGCCTGGTCGAGGCGCTGTATCTCGAGCTCCAGGACTTCCTCGCCCACGGCGGCGCGGAGGCGACGGCTCCGGGCGACACCGCGGAGGGCCCCGAATGGCGCGCCGAGCTGCACCGGATCGCCCAGGCGACGTACCAGGTCGCGCTGGCCCACCCGCAGGTGGTGCCGCTGCTGGCCACTCGCATGCTGGCGGTCCCGCTGGCCCGGCGCCCGCTGGCGGTCCTCAAGGACCACGAGCACGTGCTGGCCCTGCTCGATCAGGCCGGCCTCGACGAGAACGAGGCCTCGCTGGCGTTCCGGGCCTTCACCAGCTGGGTGCTCGGCTACATCTTCGTGGAGCTGCGCGCCATGGTGGACAACCCCGATGAGTCCGATCCGGCATTCCGGCTCGGACTGCACCGCATGCCGGTCCAGGAGCTTCCCAGACTCCGCGAGGCCGCCCCGGCACTCGCCGAGCACGGCGGGCCGCAGGGACTGGCCGCCGGCCTGGACGCACTGCTCGGTCGCTTCACGCGGGGCGCCTCCTGACCTCGCCGTGGGACGCTGTCAGTTGACGGACCGACGGCTGCTGTGGGACGCCCGCGTCACCGCCGTGCTCGTCGGGGCACCCAGCGACCGCCGACTCGAGCAGAAGCTCGACGCGCCCGGCTGCGCGGACGCCGAACTGGCGGAGATCGACCGTTTGCTGACCCGTAGCGGGTGACTGGCGTGCACAGCTCTTGGCCTGGCGCGCTCACTGCCCGAAACTGACCCGATGACGCAGCGCGTGGATCTCGCGACGGTGATGGACCGGCTGGCCATCGACGAGTTGGTCACCAGTTACGCGGTGGCGGTGGACGATGACGACTGGGGTGCGTACCGGGCGCTGTTCGCGCGTGAGGGTCGCGCGGACTACCGCAGCTCGGGCGGGATCGAGGGCCCGGCCGCCGAGGTCGCCGACTGGCTTGCGGAGACGATGCGGCTGTTTCCGGTACGCCAGCACCTGATCGTCAACCGGCGGCTGCACATCCAGGACCTGGGCGGCTACCCCGGCGACCGGGCCGAGGTACAGGCGGACTACCTGAACCCGATGCGGCTGGAGTCGGGGGACGACCTCGTCTCGGGCGGCCGATACGCCTTCAGTTTGCTGCGCACGGACGCGGGCTGGCGGCTGCGCACGGTGGTGATTCACGAGAAGTGGCGTCGGGCCTCGGGAGCGCTCGACGGCAGCTGACGCGCCAGGTGCGCGTTCCCCGGCTGCGCGGTCCGTCGGCGTGGCTGCGGGTGCACTGTCCGACGGCGTAGCTACGGGTGCGCTGTCCGAGGGCACAGCCCGGGGGCCCACTGTCGGTGCGGGGTCCCCTCACGCACACTGGAGGGGACACTGCTCGCTGGCCCTTCGAGGCAGGACGAGGAGGCGCTGCATGCGGATTCCGGCCGACCGGCCGAAGCTGCGGGAGACGCGGGGGCGACGCGAGCGGTGGGAGCCCACGCAGTGGGTGCGGTCGTCTCCACGGGGACGGGGCGTGGCCGCGGTGGCGGCCGGTGCGCTGCCCGCGCTCGCCTTTCCCGAGCCGTCGCTTTGGTGGTTCGCGTATGTCGCCCTGGTGCCGTGGATGCTGCTCGTTCGGTCCGCGCCGACGGGCCGCCGGGCGGCGGTCGAGGGCTGGCTGGGCGGCATCGGCTTCATGATCGCCGTACATCACTGGCTGATCCCCAGCCTCCATGTGTTCATCGTGGTGCTCGCCGCGCTGCTGGGGCTGCTGTGGGCGCCCTGGGGCTGGCTGGTCAGGTCGCAGCTTTCCGGGCTGCCGTCACCGGCGCGGGTCTTCGTGGCTCTCGCGGTGGTGCCGTCCGGCTGGCTGATGATCGAGCTGGTCCGGTCCTGGGAGGGCCTGGGCGGCCCCTGGGGTCTGCTGGGAGCGAGCCAATGGGACTTCTCCCCCGCCCTGCGGGTCGCGTCGGCCGGTGGCGTATGGCTGGTGAGCCTGCTGGTGCTGGCGGTGAACACGGCGGTCACCGTGCTGGTGGCGATGCCGCATGCCCGTAAGGCGGCAGTGGGCGGCGGCGTCCTCTGTGCGCTGACCACGACCGCGGTCTGGATCTGGGTTCCGCAGCCCGAGCAGTCGGGCCGGGCCCGTATCGCGGTGGTGCAGCCGGGCGTCGTCGACGGCGTGGACGGCGCCGAGCGCCGCTTCGACCGAGGCGAGCAGCTGACCCGCGAACTGGTCGGCAAGAACATCGATCTGGTGGTCTGGGGCGAGAGCAGCGTCGGTGCGGATCTGCGCGAGCGCCCCGACCTCGCGGCCCGTATCGCCGTACTCTCGCGCGCGGTGGGCGCCGACGTACTGGTCAATGTGGACGCCCGGCGCAAGGACGGTTCGGGCCGGGCCGGGATCTTCAAGAGCTCCGTCCTGGTGGGCCCGCAGGGTCCGACCGGTGACAGCTACGACAAGATGCGGCTGGTCCCCTTCGGCGAGTACATACCGGCGCGTTCACTGCTGGGCTGGGCGACCTCGGTCGGCAAGGCCGCGGGTGAGGACCGGCTGCGCGGCACCCGCCCGGTGGTGATGGTGCTGCCCGGCGAAGGCGATGGCGGGCTGCGGCTCGGGCCCCTGGTCTGCTTCGAGTCGGCGTTCCCCGACATGAGCCGGCGGCTGACCCGCGACGGCGCGCAGCTGCTGATCGCCCAGTCGGCGACCTCGTCGTTCCAGGGGAGTTGGGCGCCGGAGCAGCATGCCTCGCTGGCGGCGCTGCGGGCCGCCGAGAGCGGCCGGCCCATGGTGCATGCGACGCTCACCGGCGTCAGCGCGGTGTACGGGCCGGACGGCAGCCGGGTCGGCCGCGCGCTGGGCACGGACAGCAATACCGCCGCCGTGTACGACGTGCCGCTGGCCAGTGGCACGACGCTGTACGTCAGGTACGGCGACTGGCCCGTGTACGGGGCGCTCGCCGTCCTCGCGGCGCTCTGCGCGGCCGAGGGCGCGCGCTTGTTCAGGCGGCCTGCTCCAGGGCTCGCAGCACCACCCGTTCGCACAGCTCGTGAGTCCTCAGCGCGTCCTGTGCGCTGAGGAACTTCCCGGCGCGCACGGCATCGACGAAGGCCAGCACGCACTGCTCGATGCCGCGCTGGCGGGCGACCGGCACCCAGTCGCCGCGCCGCCGCAGGGTCGGCTGCCCCTTGTGGTCCACGACCTCGGCGAGATTGCGGACCTCGCGCTTGGTGTCCTGCCCCGAAACCTCGAGGATCTCCTCGGTGGAGCCGCTCATCCGGTTCATCGTCCCGATGGCGGTGAAACCGTCGCCGGACAGCTGCAGCACGACATGGTGCATGAGGCCATCGACGATCCGGGCCCGTACGTCGGTGTGGTCGACGGGTCCGGGGACGAGGAAGCGCAGGGTGTCGACGACATGGATGAAATCGTCGAGCACAAGCGTGCGCGGGTCCTCGGCGAGGCCGACGCGGTTCTTCTGCATCAGGATCAGCTCGCGCGGGTGCTCCAGGCACTGGGCGTAGCCGGGCGCGAAACGGCGGTTGAAGCCGACGGCGAGGCTGGTGCCGCGCTCCTCGGAGAGTCGCACCAGCCGCTCGGAGTCGGCCAGTTCGTACGCCAGTGGCTTGTCGACATACGTCGCCACACCCGCCTCGAGGAGTCGGGTGACGACCTCGGCGTGCACGGAGGTGGGGGCGTGGACGAAGGCCGCGTCCAGGTTCTGGGCCAGCAGCGATTCGAGGTCGGCGTGGCACCGCTCGGCCGGGATGTGATGGATCGCGGCGATCCTGGCCAGTGTTGCGGGGGTGCGGGTCTGCAGATGCAGCTCGACCCCCGGCAGAGTGGTGAGGACGGGCAGGTAGGCCTTCTGCGCGATGTCGCCGAGCCCGATGCAGCCGACCTTCACAGGAGCCTCCCTAGCGCCGTGTCACTCGCCCGTGCTGTGCCTGGTCAGCATACGTGCGCCGGGGCGGCAGGCTGCTGCGCGGAATGCTCGCCGAATAAGCCCTGGCGGCGCTCCGCCCCCGTGTTCCAGGATGGCCGCCATGACCACATCCGAACGCACCGAACCCTCCACCACCGCGGGCGAGCGCGAGATGCTGGAGGGCTGGCTGGAGTACCACCGCGAGACCCTCGAGTTGAAGTGCGCGGAGCTGAGCGACGAGCAGCTTCGCGAACTGTCCGCGCCGCCTTCCGAGATATCGCTGCTCGGCCTCGTACGGCACATGGCGGAGGTCGAGCGGCACTGGTTCCGCAAGATCCTCGCCGGGGAGGACGTCGAGTGGCTCTACTCCAACGAGGACAGGGACGGGGACTGGCACATCGGCGAGCAGGACACCTATGCCGAGGCGCATGCCGCCTGGCAGGCGGAGATCACCCGGGCGCGTGAGCTGGCCGCGGCCCACGGACTCGACGACATCGGGGTGGGCAAGCACCGCGCCGGGAAGACCTTCAATCTGCGCTGGATCCTGACGCACATGATCGAGGAGTACGCACGCCACAACGGCCATGCCGACCTCGTCCGCGAGCGGATCGACGGGGCGAAGGGCCTCTGACGGTCACGGCGTCACCCGTGCGGGCCATTGTGTGCCCGTATGACTGCCAACGCGCCCCACGCACACCAGAGTTGCGCGGGTGCACCGAACAAGAACCACTACGAAGGTCCTGGTAGGGATGGCCGCCTGGGCAGCCGCGGCCGGGTGTGTGACCGTGCAGGCACGGCCCGCTCCCCCGGCGCCGCCTCCCAGCGGCCGCCCTGCCGAGGTCGTGGAGCCGCAGATCGTGCAGGGCCCGGCACACGAGGTCCTGGAACCTCCCGCCGTGGACGCGACCATCGCTCCCCCGCCGCAGCCCGCCGCCGAGCCTCTGACGCGCGAGCGGCCAGGGCCCCGGCCGGCGAAGCCGAGAGCCGCCGAGCGGCCTGCCCCGCCACCCGTGCCGCCAACGCCCCCCGTGCCACCGGCACCGGTCGTCGGGCCGGACATCTGCGCGCTGGGCGAGAGCTACGGCCACTGGCGTCCCGACAGTCCCGAGGCCCGGATCTGCCCGCAGGTCTATGCCAGGAACCGGGGGTGAGTTCACTCGCCCCGCAGGGTCCACTCCAGCCGGTCGATCGCGGCGCGGATGCCGTCTGCGTATCCGTCGTCCCCCAGGGCATCCGCCGCCGCGCGCGCCCGGTCGAGGTGGATCCGCGCGGCCCGGGGGCGCTGCAGCTTCACATAGTCGGCGGCGAGATTGAGATGGAGCGAGGGATAGAAAGCCCGCACGGCGAGTGCCGCCCGGTGCTGGGCCAGCCGCTCCTGGCTCAGCCCGTCCGCCGCGGCGAGCGCCCGCAGATCCCAGGCGAGCTCATCGCCGGGATCGTCCTGGGTGTCGGCCAGGTAGTGCGCGAGTGTGCAGCGGTGGAGCGGATCGCCCGCCTCGCCGATCTCCGACCAGAGAGCGCCGAAGCGATTGCGGGCCTCCTCGCGGTCACCGCCGTGCAGCAGCATGACCGCCTGCCCGATCCGGGTCGTCACGGCGTCCTCCGACGCCTCCTGCTGCTCCATTACTGCGGTCTCCCACGTCCGAGCGGCGCACAGCGGTCCGCGGCGTCAGCCGCTGATGTCGACGCCACGGAACACGACGCTATCCGCCGACTCCGACAATGCCGCACAGGCTCGGGCAGCGGCCCGAGCCTGTCAGCCAGGTGCGCGAACGCTCGACCGGGGACTCGGCCGGGGTCCTCAGCCCAGGTCGGGGATGCGCCAGTCGATGGGCTCGTGCCCCTGGGCCGCGACCGCCTCGTTGATCTGCGTGAAGGGGTGCGAGCCGAAGAACTTCTTCGCCGAGAGCGGCGAGGGGTGCGCGCCCTTCACGACCACATGCCGCGTCTCGTCGATCAGGGGCAGTTTCTTCTGCGCGTAGTTGCCCCACAGGACGAACACCGCCGGGTCGGGCCGCGATGCCACGGCGCTGATCACCGCGTCCGTCACCTTCTCCCACCCCTTGCCCTTGTGGGAGTTGGCCTCGCCCGCCCGCACCGTCAGCACCGCGTTGAGCAGCAGCACACCCTGCTTCGCCCACGGCATCAGATAGCCGTTGTCCGGGATCGGGTGGCCGAGCTCTGCCTGCATCTCCTTGTAGATGTTCCGCAGGGACGGCGGGGTCTTGACGCCCGGCCGCACGGAGAAGCAGAGGCCGTGCCCCTGCCCCTCTCCGTGGTACGGGTCCTGGCCGAGGATGAGGACCTTCACCTGCTCGTACGGCGTGGCGTCGAGCGCGGCGAAGACCTCCTCGCGCGGCGGGTAGACCGGCCCCTTGGCCCGCTCCTCCTCGACGAACTCGGTGAGCTCCTTGAAGTAGGGCTTCTGCAGCTCTTCGCCGAGGACGCCGCGCCAGGACTCGGGCAGCATGTCGGTGTCGGTCACGTCAACAACCTCCGGAATGGGACCAGTTCTCGAGAAGAGAACCTACCGGCGGGCACTGACAATCGGACTACCAGCTGGCCCTTCCCGCTACCAGCTGGCCTTCCGGTAGAGCTCCCACATCTGCATGACGGTCTGCGGGTCGAGGGCGAGTTCGCCGCCGCCGATCTCCTCGCTGGAGGCGACGTACAGCTTGCCCTGCCACAGCGGCAGCAGCCGTACATCGTCGACGAGGATCTCCTGCGCCCTCTCGAACTGCTTGGTGACCGCTCCGCGGTCGCTCTCGCGCCGGGACGCGGGCAGCAGCTGGTCGGTGATCTCGGGGCTGTCGTACGGAATGTTGAGCACGTTCTTCTGGCCGACGAACGGCGCCACGAAGTTGTCCGGGTCCGGGAAGTCGGGGAACCAGCCACGCCCGAAGACGGGGTACTCGCCGGCCTTGTAGCCCTTCTGGAAGTCCTTCTCGGGCCGGCCCTGCACCGTGATCTTGAACAGCCCGGAGGCGTCCAGCTGACGCTTGATCTCGGCGAACTCGGGCGTGGCGGCGGAGCCGTAACGGTCGGAGGAGTACCAGAACGTCAGCGCCACCGGCTTGCTGATGCCCGCTTCCCTGAGGATCTTGCGCGCCTTGGTCACGTTCGGCTCGCCGTACCGGTCGAAGAACTCGGTCGTGTGGCCGGAAATGCCCTTGGGGACCATGGAGTACAGCGGCTCGGCCGTACCCTGGTAGACCTTGCCGACCAGCGCGCCGCGGTCGACGACCTGGGCGATCGCGCGCCGCACGGCAAGCTTGCCCGCCATGGGGTCCTTGGTGTTGAAGACGAGGTAGCGGATGTCGGCGCCGACCGTCTCGACGAGCTGGAGACCGTCGTACTCCGGCTTCTTCGACTGGAAGTTGACGACCTCCTGCGCGGTCAGACCACGGTAGATCGCGTCGATCTGCTTCTTCTTCAGGGCTTCGACCATCGTGTCGGAGTCCCCGAAGTAACGGATGGTGACGGCCTTGTTCTTGCGCTTCGCGAACCCCTGGTACTTGGAGTTCTCAACGAGCACAGCCTGCTTGCCCTTGTCGTACGAATCCAGGACATAGGGGCCCGAACCGGTCAGCTTGCCGTCCTCGCGGAGCTTGTCCGACGGGTACTCCTTGGGCGGGACGAGGGACATGGCGGGCGTGGCCAGGATGAACGGGAACGTGGCGTCCGGCGCCTTGAGGCTGAACTTCACAATGCGGTCGCCGGTCGTCGTGACCTTGTCGAGAGAGCCGAGCAGACCGTTGGGGCCACCCTTCACATCGATCGTCTGTATCCGCTCGATGGAGTGCTTGACCGCCGCGGCATCGAGCTTGTCGCCGTTGGAGAAGCTCAGCCCCGGCTTCAGTTCGCATTCGAAGAGCTTGTTGCTGGCGTCCGTGAACCGGCAGGACTTCGCGGCGTCGGGCTGCGGCGCGGTGCTGCCGGACGGGAAGCTCAGCAGCGTCTGGAAAACATTTCGCATCAATTCCCACGAGCCGTCCCAGGCAGCGGCCGGATCGAGAGTCGTGGGTTCGCTCATCGTACCGACCGAAATCTTCTGCTCACCCTGGGTGTCCTCGTCCGAGAACACGCCACATCCGGCCAGCAGAGATATGGACGCTAGGGCTGCAGCGGCCTGCAGACTGGTCCGGTAGAACACGTGCACGCTCCTCGTTCAGCCATGGGTCGGCCGACCATACCGCAGCGCCCTGCCGGGTCAATATGGAGGCCCGGCAGGGCACTTGACACATTTAGGAACAAAACGCCCCAGGGTGCTCAATGCACTCCGGCATTGAGGAAGATACCCCCATCAACGACCAGCGTCTGCCCCGTGATCCAGTCCGACTGGTCGGAGGTGAGGAAAGCGGCTGCTCCACCGATGTCCTCGGGTACGCCGAGCCTGCCCAGCGGATAGGCCGAAGCCGCCTCGGCCTCCCGGCCCTCGTACAGCGCCTGGGCGAATTTGGTCTTGATCACCGCGGGGGCGATCGCGTTGACCCGGACGACCGGCGCGAACTCGTGCGCCAGCTGCAGGGTCAGATTGACCATGGCCGCCTTGCTCATGCCGTAGGCGCCGATGAAGGGCGAGGGGGCGATACCGGCGACGGAGGCGATGTTCACGATCGCGCCGCCGTTCTCCTTCTGCCAGGCCTTCCAGGTCTGCTGGGCGAAGCCGAGCGCCGAGATCACATTGGTCTCGTAGACCTTGCGCGCCACGTTCAGGTCGAGCTCGGCCATCGGGCCGAAGACCGGGTTGGTGCCGGCGTTGTTGATCAGGAAGTCGACCCGGCCGAACGCCTCCATGGTGCGCGCCACGGCCGCCGCCTGGTGGGCCTCGTCGTGGGCCTTGCCCGCGACACCGATCACCCGGTCCGCGCCGAGCGTCTCGACGGCCTCCTTGAGTGCGTCCTCACCGCGGCCGGTGATGCACACCCGGTCGCCGCGGGCGACGAGCGCCTCCGCGATGCCGTAGCCGATGCCCCGGCTCGCGCCGGTGACCAGCGCGACCTTCCCGCTGTCCTGTACTTCTGCAGTCATGTCCCTCGTCTCCCGATTCAGTTGAGCGGTCCGCCGGCCACGTACATGACCTGGCCGGAGACAAAGCCGGCCGCATCGCCCGTGAAGAAGGCGATGGCGTTGGCGATGTCCTCGGGGTACCCGACGCGCTGGACCGGGATCTGGGTGGCGGCCGCTGCCTGGAACTCCTCGAAGCCCATACCGACACGGGCGGCGGTCTGGCCGGTCATCTCGGTGACGATGAAACCGGGGGCAACGGCGTTGGCGGTGATGCCGAACTTGCCGAGCTCCTTGGCGAGGGTCTTGGTGAAGCCCTGCAGACCGGCCTTGACGGCGGAGTAGTTGGCCTGGCCACGGTTGCCGAGGGCGGAGCTGGAGGAGAGCGAGACGATACGGCCGAATCCGGCGTCCACCATGTGCTTCTGACAGGCCTTGGCCATCAGGAACGCGCCCTTGAGGTGCACGTTCATCACGGTGTCCCAGTCGGACTCGCTCATCTTGAAGAGCAGGTTGTCGCGCAGCACGCCCGCGTTGTTGACGAGGATCGTCGGAGCGCCGAGCTCGGCGGCGACGCGCGCAACCGCGGCCTCCACCTGGGCGCTGTCGGACACGTCGCAGCCGACCGCGATGGCCTTGCCGCCGGCTGCGGTGATCTTCTCGACGGTGTCCTTGCAGGCCGCCTCGTCGAGGTCGAGTACGGCTACGGCGCGGCCCTCGGCCGCCAGCCGCACAGCGGTGGCGGCGCCAATGCCGCGCGCCGCCCCGGTCACGACAGCGACACGCTGCTCGGTGGTGGACATGCTGGTTCTCCTCGCCCTTGGATGCGGCTCACCCCGTACGTCCCACGTCCGGGGGTGAGCGACCGCTTAGTACCTTCAGCAGACGAGACGCTAGAAGCCCTGGCACCCGGTGTCAACGGCCCACCGGGTGCCCCCGGTCACTTACTTCACCAGCAACGCGAGCAGCCGCTCCACCTCGGCCTCCGGATCGGCCGTGAGACCGGTGTGCACCGGACCCGGCTGCACGACGGTCGAGCGCGGCGCGATCAGCCAGCGGAAGCGGCGGCCCGCGTCGTCGCGGGCCGCCTGGCCCGCGTCCTCGCCGCCGCGGCAGACACCCTCGACGGCCCGCAGCGCGGCCCGTACACCTGTCACATCGGCGCGTGGGTCCAGCGCCTTGAGCTTCGTCTCGTCCAGATGCGTACGGGCGGCGACAAAGGACTTGGCGCGGCAGTAGACCACCACGCCGGCGTTGAAGTACTCGCCACGCTCGACGCGCGGCACCACGCGCAGCAGCGCGTACTCGAAGACATCGCGCTTGCTCACTTGGCGCCGCCCCTCCCGGACAGCCAGCCGGGGGCCCGCGAGGGCCTGTCCTTGGTGGGCGCGCCCAGCGTGATGCGCGTGTGGATGTCGGCCGCACGCGGCAGCAGGGCCTCGACATAGGCGCGGCGCAGGGCGTCGGTGTTCGCGAAGCCCGGCTCGTCGACCAGCCACTCGTCGGGGACGTCGGCGGCGATCTTGGTCAGCAGTTCCTCGGTGACCAGCGGCGCGAGCTCGGCGGCCGCGGCCGCGATGTCCGGCTCGAAGGGAGCCAGCGCGTGGTCCGAGGCGTCGTACGGCTTGGCGGCGGAGGCCATGGCCCCCGGCCAGTTGTGGTGCCAGATCATCGTGGCCCCGTGGTCGATGAGCCACAGGTCGCCGTGCCACACCAGCATGTTGGGGTTGCGCCAGGAGCGGTCGACGTTGTTGATCAGCGCGTCGAACCAGACGACCTTTCCCGCCTCGGCCGAGTCCACCTCGTAGGCGAGCGGGTCGAAGCCGATCGAACCGGGCAGGAAGTCCATCCCGAGGTTCAGCCCGCCGCTCGCCTTCAGCAGCTCCTGCACCTCCTGGTCGGGCTCGGCGAGACCGATGACCGGGTCGAGCTGGATGGTGACCAGCTCGGGCACCCGCAGCCCGAGCCGCCGCGCGAGCTGTCCGCAGATGACCTCGGCGACCAGGGTCTTGCGGCCCTGTCCCGCACCGGTGAACTTCATGACGTACGTACCGAGATCGTCGGCCTCGACGATGCCCGGGAGCGAGCCGCCTTCACGCAAGGGCGTGACGTAGCGGGTCGCTGTGACTTCGGAGAGCATTTCCCCACAGTACTTCGGGGCACGTCTCGTGATCGCTCGGATTTTCGCTTGTCAGGGCCTGCCCGGGCATGACAAGGATCCCCTATGGATGCCCAGGGATTTCCTCGTCAGTTAGCCCGCACCAGGCGCTTCTCGCTCGGCGTCCCCCAGCACTTGACGGTCTCGCCGGACGGCGCGCGTGTGCTGTTCGTACGGACCACGAGCGGCACGGACGCGGTGAGCCGGCTGTGGCTGTACGCACAGGGCGCGGAGCGGATGCTCGCCGATCCGGCGTCGCTGGGCGGCGAAGGGGACGTGCCCGCGGCGGAGCGGATCCGCCGGGAGCGCGCCCGGCAGACGTCCTCGGGAGTGGTGTCGTACGCGACCGACGGCCAGGCGCTGGTGGTGGCCTTCGCGCTGGGCGGCGAGCTCTGGACCGTGCGGACGGACGGCGGCGCCCCGCGCACGATCGCGACCGCGGGCCCGGTCGTCGACCCGCGTCCGTCGCCGGACGGCGCCTCGATCGCGTACGTCACCGGGGGCGCACTCCGTGTCGTACGGACCGACGGCACGGACGACCGGCTGCTGGCCGCGCCGGAGGGGCCCGAGGTGACCTACGGTCTCTCCGACCATGTGTCCGCGGAGTCGATCGGGCGGGCGCGCGGCCATTGGTGGTCGCCGGACGGGGACGCGCTGCTGGTCGCGCGGGTGGACAACTCGCCGGTGCAGCGCTGGTACCTCGCCGACCCGGCGAATCCGACGAAGCCGCCGAGGTCCATGCCGTATCCGGCGGCGGGGACGGCGAACGCGGACGTGTCCATGCACATCGTGCGGATCGACGGCGCGCGAAGCGGGACGGGCGTCCCACCGGCCGGAGGCTCAAGCCGTGTGGCGGTCGAGATCCCCGCGGTGGCGAGCGAGCACCACGTGGCCGTGGCGAGCGAGCGCCGCGTCGCCGAGTGGACCGATCCCGCCTTCGAGTACGTCACGGCGGCGTCCTGGGACAGCCACGGCCCGCTGATCTCGGTGCAGACCCGCGACCAGCGCTCCGAGTACGTCCTGGCCGTGGACCCCACGACCGGAGCGACTCAGCTGCAGCGGCACGCCCGCGACCAGGCGTGGGTGGCCCTGCTGCCGGGCACCCCGCTGCGTCTCCCGTCTGGCGCGCCCGTCATCCCCTGGTGCCGCAAGGACACGCAGGGTCTGCGCATCGGGAACCGCTTCACACCGGCCGGACTCGAAGTGCGCGAGGTGCTCGGCGCCGTGGGCGAAAGGGTCTTCTTCACGGCGAGCGAGGAGCCGACCGAGATCCATGTCTGGTCCCACGACCCCGCCACCGGCTTCGTCCGCATCAGCGACGGTCCCGGCGTCCACACCGCGGCCGTGGGCGGCGACACCATGGTCTTGGACAGCTCGACGGACGAAGGCCGGACCGTGACCGTGCTGGACGATGGCAAGCCGGCCGGGCAGATCTCCGTGCTCGCCGAGGAGCCGCTGGTCACTTCCCGGCCCCTCTTCCTGTCCCTGGGCAGGCGCGAGCTGCGCAGCCAGCTCTTCCTCCCGTCGTGGTACGAGCCCGGCTCCGACAGGCTGCCGGTGCTCCTCAGTCCGTATTCAGGACCTGCCACCCAACTTGTGGTGCGGGCGCGCGGCTGGTGGACGGCCGTCTCGCAATGGTTCGCCGAGCAGGGGTTCGCCGTACTCGTGACGGACGGCCGCGGTACCCCCGGCCGGGGCCGGTCCTGGGCGAAGGCGATCCACGGCGACCGGCTGACGCCGGTACTCCAGGACCAGATCGACGCGCTGCACGCGGCGGCCGAGCGCCATCCGGATCTCGATCTGGACGCGGTGGCGATCCGCGGCTGGTCGTACGGGGGCTATCTCGCGGCGGGCGCGGTGCTGCACCACCCGGAGGTCTTCCACGCGGCGATCGCGGGCGCCGCGCCAACCGACCGGCGACTGTACGACACCCACTGGGAGGAGCGATTCCTCGGCCACCCGGACGTACTGCCGGAGAACTACGAACGCAGCTCGCTCGTCCCGCACGCACACAAGCTCTCCCGTCCGCTGCTGCTGGTGCACGGCGTCGCCGACGACAATGTGGTCCTCGCCCATATGCTGCGTTTCTCCGCCGCGCTGCTGGCCGCGGGCCGTCCGCACAGTGTGCTGCCGCTCTCCGGAGCCACGCATCTGGTCACCCAGCAGGACCAGGCAAGCAATCTCCTGCTCCACGAGATCCGCTTTCTTGAGAATTCCCTGAGGACGTGAACTCTTCGCTCCGCCATCCCGTACAACATCAGGAACCGGCCGCTGGAGGGCCGGCCAGGGACCGTGAGAGCAAGGGAGCCAGCATGACCGGATCGCAGGGACCGTCGCGCACCGTCACGCGCCGCACCGTCGTCGCCACGGTGGGCGGAGCCAGTCTGGCTGCCGTGGCCCTGACCGCATGCGGCAGCTCGGACGACGGCGGGCAGTCGGTGGCCGACAAACCGGCCGACAAGTCGGCCGGCGGAACGGACGGCGGAACAGACAGCGGCGCCGCGGGCAAGGAGCTCGCCAAGACCGCGGACATCCCCGAGGGCGGCGGCAAGGTCATCGGCGATGTGGTGGTCACACAGCCGAAGGCGGGCGAGTTCAAGGCGTTCTCGTCCAAGTGCACGCACCAGGGCTGCGCGGTGAAGGGCATCTCGGACGGCGTCATCAACTGCCCGTGTCACAACAGCGAGTTCAGTGTGGAGGACGGCAGCGTCAAGAAGGGGCCCGCGACCTCTCCGCTGCCGCCCGCCTCGATCACTGTCGACGGCGGCTCGATCATGCTCGCGTAGTACGGCGGGGCCGTTTCCAGGCGGCCAGCACATCGTCGGTGGTGGCGATCGTGGCCACCAGGGCGAGCGTGTTGCGGACCATCGCGGGGGTGTAGTCGGCGGGCACCCCCGCGATGGCGTCATGCGGAACCACCGCCGTATAGCCGAGGTTGACCGCGTCGAAGACGGCGTTGGGGATGGCAACGTTCGCCGAGACCCCGGTGATGACAAGGGTTCGGCAGCCGAGGTTGCGCAGCAGCGCGTCGACGTCCGTGCCGGAGATGGGCGACAGACCGTGCAGCCGCCGTACGACGATGTCCTCGTCCGCGACCTCGATCGGTGGCGCGATCCGTACGGCCGTCGTGCCGGAGAGCTGCTGGACGGGCAGCCGGGCAGCCGCCGTGAAGAGGCGGGCATTGTGGTTGGCGCCGCGTCCGTCGGGACGCCGCTCGGCCACCGCGTGCATGACCTGCACATCCGCCTCATGGGCGGCCGCGACCAGCCGGGCGACCTTGTGGAGTGCGCCGGATGACCGTGCCTGCGCGGCGAGTTCGGGCAGCGCGCTGTCCTTGCCGACAACGCCTTGCTGGCACTCGACGGTGAGCAGCACCGTGGTGACCGGGTCGAGCTGCGTCGCGAGCTGTTCGAAGGACGGCACGACGTCCCCTCTCGTCAGGAAGCACGGGCGAAGCGCCGGGCGCGTGACGGTAACCGCCATTGCGCGATGACGGAAGAGCCTCCATGATTTCTGACACACAGTCAGCTTCACCGAGGGGGGCCGCGTATGACCGTCACACAGCGCCGGGGCCGTCGCATCATGATGACGCCCGCCGAGCTGGACGAATTCCTGACCCAGCAGCGCACCTGCCGCGTGGCCACCGTCTCCCCGGACGGCCGCCCGCATGTCAGCGCGCTGTGGTTCGCGTGGGACGGCACGTCACTGTGGCTGTACTCGATCACGCGCAGCCGCCGCTGGGCTCAGCTGCGGCAGGATCCACGGCTCGCGGTGGTGATCGACGCCGGGGAGGAGTACGGGGACCTGCGCGGCGTCGAGCTCTCCGGCACGGCGGTGTTCGTGGGCGAGTCACCGCGCACGGGGGAGCCGTGCCCGGAACTGGACGTGCCGGAGGCCCTGTTCGCACGGAAGAACTTCGGCCTGGACGAGATGCCCCACGACGGCAGACATGCGTGGCTACGGCTGACGCCGGACGCGATTGCGTCGTGGGACTTCAGAAAACTCGCGTCACTGTGACGTGCTGCCGCCACGGACGTCCGAATCCGGCCGCGATCCCGGCCCGACCTGTGAGGGCCATACGGCGTCAGGCGGTCTGACCGGCAGGCGGGGACGACCCCTCCCGCCCCGCCGCCCGGCGCAGCGCCGCGACCGACGCCCTGATCGACGGGCGGCGGTCGGCGTCCGTCCGCCATACCGCGTAGATGTGCCTGCGCATCAGCTGCCGTACGGGTACGAGCCGCACCCCGTCGGGCACCCAGCCCCGTCCCAGCCTGGGTGTGACACACACGCCGAGCCCCGCCTCGATGAGCGCCAGCTGTGTGTGGTGCTCCTCCGCCATGTGCGCGATCCGCGGCTCGAAGCCCTTCGAGCGCAGCGTGAACATGAGCCACTCGTAACAGAATTCACCTTCCGGCCAGGACACCCAGTCGTCGTCGGCGAACTCCTCCAGATCCACCTCCGCCCGGCCCGCCAGCGGATGATCCGCCGGCATGGCGACGTCGGGGATGTCGTCGAGGAGATGGGCCTGCGCGAGCCCGCCGGGCACCGGCAGCTTCTTGTTGCTCCAGTCGAGTACGACCGCCAGGTCGAGGTCGCCCCTGATCACTTCCCTGATCGCCTGCTCGGGTTCCAACTCACGTGAACGGACGCGCAGTTCGGGGTGGTCGCTGCGCAAGGACGTCAGTGCCGCGGGCAGCAGTCCGCGGGCGGCCGTCGGGAAGGCTCCGATCCTGACCTCGCCGACGACCTGCCCACGTTGTGCCTCGATGTCCGACTGGGCGAGCTCGACCTGGGACAGGATGCGCGCGGCATGGTCGGCGAGCAGCTGACCGGCGTCGGTGAGCCGCACCCCGCGTCCGTTCTTCGCCAGCAGCTGCTGGCCCACCTCCCGCTCCAGCTTGGCCATCTGCTGGGAGACGGCCGAGGTCGTCACATGCAGTCCGTCGGCCGCCCCGCTGACCGAGCCGTGGCGGGCCAGCGCGTCCAGTGTCCGCAGGCGCTCCAGATTCAACATGTAAGCGATACTAAGCGAATGGAGCAAATAATTCTCGCTTGTCCTACGAGATTGGAGCGGCCAGGGTAGACGGCATGAGCACCGTCGCCCCCTCCCGGGCCGCCACCTCCCCCTCCCCCGCGCCCACCGACTCCGTACGCCGTCGCCTCGACTGGCGCATCCGTTTCGCGCTGCTCTCCACCGTGTGGGGCTTCAGCTTTCTGCTCATCAAGGTCGGCACCGGCGGCTTCGCCCCCTTTCAGGTCACCTTCGGCCGGCTCTTCTTCGGGACGGCGGTGCTCGCCGTCGCGATGGTGGTGCGACGCGACCGGCTGCCGCGCGGGATCCGCACCTGGATGCATCTCGCCGTGGCCGCGTTTCTGCTCAACGCACTGCCGTTCTCGCTGTTCGCCTACTCCGAGCTGACGATCCCGTCCACGCTCGCCGGCATCTGCAACGCCACCTCGCCGCTGTGGGGCATGGTCCTGTCCCTGGTCGCGCTCTCCGAAGACCGGCCCACCCGCCGCCGGGTCGCCGGACTCGGCATCGGCTTTCTCGGCGTGCTGACCGTGCTCGGCGCCTGGCAGGGCTTCTCCGGACTCGACTTCGGCGGCACTGCGATGGCGCTGCTCGCCTCGCTGAGCTATCCGGTCGGCTGGATCTACGTCCGTCGCACCCTGGCCGGCAGCAGCCACTCCCATCTCTCACTGACGGGGGCGCAGCTGCTGCTCGCCACGGTCCAACTTGCCGTGGTAACACCGTTGTTCACCACCCTGCCGACCTCGTTCCCGCTGCTTCCGCTGCTGGCGGTTCTCGCGCTCGGCACGCTGGGTACGGGCTTCGCGCTCCTCATGCAGTACGGCCTGGTCGCCGAGGTCGGCCCGACGACCGCGCAGATGGTCACGTACTTCATTCCGGTCATCGCCACGGCGGCGGGTGTCGCGGTCCTGGGCGAGCAGCTCGGCTGGAACACCCCGGTGGGCGCGCTGATCGTCCTGGCGGGCGCGGCCCTGACCCAGAGCAGACCGAAGGCGCCCACCGTCACTGCCGCTGCAGCCGCTCAGCCGTAGCTGCGCGCGGGCCCCGGGCCGGCCGCGGCCGCCACCGCGTCGGCGACCGGCCCGATGTCGTCCATCGACAGGCCCGAGACGGTGAGCCGGACGCCCGGGGGCGCGGACATCCGGAACCGCGCCCCGGGCGCGACGGCAAACCCCGCGTGCAGCAGCCGCGCCACGGCGCCGGTCTCGTCGGGTACGGGCACCCAGACGTTCATGCCGCTGCGGCCGTGCGCCTCGATGCCGCGCTCGGCCAGTGCCCGTACGAGCGCGTCGCGCCGTTCTCCGTACGAGCGCGCGACCGCCGGCGGATCCACCGCACCCGAGGTCCACAGCTGGACGACCGCGCGCTGCAGCAGCCTGCTGACCCAGCCGGGACCGAGCCGCTGCCGTCCCATGACGCGATCGACTGTGACGGCGTCGCCGGTCAGTACGGCGACACGCAGATCGGGGCCGTACGCCTTGGCGGTGGAGCGTACGAGCGCCCAGCTGTCCGTGACCCCGGCGAGGGGGTGCAGCGGCAGGTCGACGATGGCGTGTCCGTGGTCGTCCTCGATGAGCAAGGTCCGAGGGAATCGGGCGAGCACGGCCCGCAGTTCACGCGCGCGTGCCTGGCTCACCGCGGCGCCGGTGGGGTTCTGCGCCCGGTCGGTGACGATGAGCGCGCGGGCGCCGGCCGCGAGCGCCCTTTCCACCTCGCTCGCCAGCGGCCCGTCGTCGTCGAGCGCCACGGGAACGGGCTTCAGCCCCAGCGCCGGCACCAGGTCCAGCAGACTGCCCCAGCCGGGGTCCTCGACGGCGACCATGTCACCGGGCTTGAGGTGCGCGGCGAGCACGCGCTCGATCGCGTCCAGCGATCCGGAGGTGACGGCGACCGGCCCGTCGGGCACGCCGTCGGCGTCCATTGAGGCGCGGGCGAGCCGGGCGAAGTCCGCGTCGACGGGAACCTGTCCGTACAGACCGGGTTCCTGCGCATTGCGCCGGGCCGCGGCGGCGAGCGCGTCGTGCAGCGGTGGCAGCAGCGCGGGGTCGGGATTCCCCTCACCCAGGTCCCGTACGCCGGGCGGGGCGTCGACCCGGATGGTCCCGCGCGCGGTACTGGCCGGCCGCGGGCGCACCCGGCTGCCTTTTCGTCCGGCGGTCTCGATCACTCCACGCTCGCGCAGCGTCCGGTAGGCGGACGCGACGGTGTTCGGGTTGACCCCCAGCTCTGTCGCCAACTCCCGCATGGGGGGCAGCAGTTGACCCGGTTCCAGCTCACCGGCGCCGACCGCGCGCTCGACGCTGGCGGAAATCTCCGATGCACGACGCCCAACGATCCGATACTCTCCTAGCACAAACAAGATTATGCACTAGTGCAATGGAGTACGCAATGCCGGACGCTTACGAGCCGACCGAACGCACCGTCCCCACGCGTGCGAAGGAACGCGCCGCGTACGACCGCGAGCTGGTCCACTCCATACTGGACGAGGCGTACGTCTGCCACCTCGGCTTCGTCCGCGACGGCGCGCCGGTCGTCCTGCCGACGCTCTTCGCCCGCGTCGACGACCACCTGTACGTCCACGGCTCGACGGGCTCCCGCCCCCTGCGCATGGCGGCCGAACCGGACCCGGGCCTCGCGGTCTGTCTGACGGTCACCCACGTCGACGGCCTGGTCCTGGCACGCTCGGCCTTCCACCACTCGCTCAACTACCGCTCGGTCGTGGTCCACGGCACGGCTCACCAGGTCACCGACCCGACCGAAAAGCGCACGGCTCTCGACGCCCTGGTGGACCACGTGGTCCCGGGCCGCTCCCGCGACTCCCGCCCCGCCAACGCAAAGGAGCTCGCGGCGACGGCGGTCCTGCGCCTGAACCTCACGGAGGTCTCGGCCAAGCTCCGCACGGGCGGGCCGAACGACGACCCCGAGGACACGGCGCTCCCGTACTGGACGGGAGTGGTCCCGCTGACGACCCACCAGGGAACCCCGATCCCTGCGCCTGACCTGGACGCGTCGATTGCGGTCCCGGACTACCTGCGGGCCGGCTGAGGCGATCAACGGGCGGATCAGGAAGCGGCAGAGAGTGCGGGACAAGCCCGCCACAGGCGACCTTGTCCCGCACACCTCGCTACCTTCGCGTCTCCGCCACCGCCAACCCCCCGACCGCCCCCAGCAGCAGCAAGGTCCCCCCGACCGTCGCCCCGGTCACCCGCTCACCCAGCGCCGTCACCGCGATCACCGCCGCGCTCACCGGCTCGAGCAGCATGATCACCGAGACCGTCGCGGCCCGCACCACCGCCGCACCCGCGAAGTACAGCGCGTACGCCAACGCCGTCGGCACCGCCGCCACATACGCCAGCAGCCAGACCACACGCCCCAGTTCCGCCGTGTGCGGCAGCAGCCCTTCGCCGAGGGCCATCGGCAGCAGTCCCACCGCGCCGATCGCGAACGCCCACGCCGTCGTGGCGAGCGAATCGCCACCGCCGTCCCGCCCCAGCCACCGTGTCAGCAGCGTGATCGCCGCATACCCGGCCGCCGAGAGCAGGGCGAGCGCGACGCCGAGCGGCCGTACCGTCCCGCCCTCACCGCCCAGTACGAGGACGAAGAGACCGGCCAGCGCCCCGGTGACGGCGACCACGCCGCCCCGCCCGAGCCGCTCGCCCATCGTCAGCCGCGCGCCCACCGCAATGAGGACCGGCCCAGCGCCCAGCGTGACGACCGTGCCCACCGCGAGCCCGGTCGCCTGGACGGCACCGAAGTACGCGCTCTGGAAGAGGGTGAGCCCGACGCCCGTAGCAACAATCCGCAGCAGCCGACGCCGCCGCGGCTCGGCGGACAAGGCCCCGAGGGACACGGCCCCACCGGCGGGCCCCGTACGCCGCGCCCGCACCGCCAGCGCACCCAGCAGCAGGACAAGTCCCCCGGCGCAGCGCCAGAAGGACAGCGCGAGAGGGCCGAGATCGCTCGCTTCGAAGACCAGGGAGGCAGCCGCGCCCGCGGTCCCCCACGCGACTCCGGCGAAGATCAGATAGATGAGGCTCCGCCCGACGGACACACCGACGGCAGGAGCGCAGGAAAGATTCGACACGTGACTTCTCCGTGTGAAGAACGGGATGGATGATCGCTCGGCTCCGTCACGCGGGCAGCGACGAACCGCTCGGGAACACCCCGAGCCCGGTCTTCGTCAGAGAAGGGCAGCCCGCGCTAAGCGGCAGGCGGCGGAAGTACGGTCAAATGCATGATCGCCACCCTAAGGGGCGACTTGCGGCGCCGACAACTCTTCCTCGGGGGGCGCACCCTCATACGCACCGGGCCCGCCCCCCGCCACCGGCCCCGACGCCGCCTTCGGCGCCTGTGACTGCGCGATGAACGCCCCCACCAGCACCACCGCACCGCCCAGAATCTGCGGCGCCGACAGATGCTCCCGCAGCAGCACCCACGCCAGCACCGTCGCGATCACCGCCTCCAGGCACGCGACCACACCTGCCACCTGCGGCGAGAGCCTGCGCACCGAGACGACTCCGGTGACATACGCGAGCACCGTGGCGATCAGCACGATCCAGCCGAGCAGCAGCGCCGCCGGCACCTGGGTGCCGCCCATGTCCGCGCTCCCGGCGAGCAGCGAGAAGTCCATGCCCCACGGTCGCGCCACCAGCGTCAGCACCACCGCGCCGATGAGCAGTCCGTACGCGATCACGCCCAGCGGATCCGCCGCGTCGTCGCCGTCACCGCCGTGGTCGGACAGCACGAAGTAGCCCACCTGGCAGCAGGCCGCGGCGAGCGCGAGCAGCACGCCGAAGGCGTCGAAGCCGAGCCCCGACCACACCTCGACGACGCATGCGAGACCGGCGACCGCGAGTACCACTCCGAGGGCCGCGGCACGGGTGACCGGCCTGCGCTGGACAAAGCGGACCCAGCCGAGCACCAGCGCGGGGGCGAGATATTCGATGAGCAGCGCGACGCCGACGGGTATCCGGGAGATCGCCGCGAAGTAGCAGGCCTGTACACCCGCGACGGCGAGCAGTCCGAAGCCGGCGAGCAGCGCGGGCCTGCGGAGAACCAGGTCACGGTGGCGCCAGGCCACGGGCAGCATGACGAGCGCGGAGCCCGCCACGCGCAGCCAGACCACATGCAAGGGGTCGAGACCCGCTTCGATCAGCGGCTTGGCCGCCACCCCTGACCCACCGAATGCGAAGGCCGAGCCCAGGGCGAGTCCCAGGCCGGCGCTCCTTCCCTGAGACGCGTGCATCGGCACATCATGTCAGCGCCAGTCAGGACCGTCACCCCTGTGACACATGTCGAGACGACGCGGCCAGCCGCTCGGTCAGCAGTTCCGCGTCAACTCCCGCCCGCCCGAGGACCTCCACGGCCCGGCATGCGCGGTCCGCGGCGATACAGGCGAGCAGATCGACGCCACCGGCTCGGTGGTCGCCGCGCAGCCCGGCGCGCCCGATGGCCCCCTGCAACGCGATGACCGCCGACGGCGACCACCCCGACATATCCGCATGGCTGCCACGTACGACGGCGCCACGTACGAGAGGAACCGCGCCGGAGTCCTCCACCGAGCCCTGCCAGCGCAGCCCGTATCCGATGCTGCGCTGTACGAGATAGCCGAGCACCCGCGCCACCTGCGCCACGTCGCCGAGCGCGGTCCGCACCTCGGAGTCCGTCTCGATCAGCGAGTGCAGCAGATGTGCGGTGTCGATCTGGCGGTCACCGTCGCGCAGCGCCCTTCTGCGCGCAGCCGAGACCACCGACCCCAGCTCCACGGTGAGTCTGGCGTCGATCTCCGTACGGGTTACGGGCTGCCCAGGCACCCGCGGGGTAGGGCTCTGCACGTCTTCCACCACATCAGCTTCCGCAGGCCCGGGCGTCCCCGCCGGGGCCCATTTGCACCTCCCACGGAGGTTGCGCACGCGCGACCGGTTTCTCCTCCTTACGGATGAGATCGGGACTCTCCGAGTAGACCTGACTGTTCATCAGTATTGAATGTTCGCGCAGGCACGGCTACGTTCCGCGACACCGAGACCCGACATGAAGGGGTGGTCGTATGGCCGAAGTCAGTGCCGAGGCCCGTATCGAGGCGCCGGCCGAGAAGGTCTGGGCCCAGCTGACGGACTTCACCAGCTACGGCCAGTGGAACGCCACCCACACCAGTTTCCCCAAGGGCGGACCGGCGACGCTGGAGCTGGGGGCCACCTATGAGGAGAACATGAAGCTCATGGGCTTCCCCGCCGAAGTGGCCTGGACCGTGGACGAGTTCGAGTCGGGCCGGGTGCTGGGGATCAAGGGCAAGGGGCCGATGGGCGTCAGCGTCGGCAACCGCTACACCCTCACCCCGGACGGGGACGGCACGAAGGTGCGCATCGACGGGGAGTTCACCGGCGCCGCGGTGTCACTGATGGCCGGAAAGCTCAAGGACTCGGCGACTGCCGCGCTCAATGAGTCGCTGCGCAAGCTGGGCGGCCTCGTCGCCTGACACCGGAGATACGAGGAAGGGCCCCGCGCACCTGCACGGGACCCTTCTCGCGCACGACTCAGTGTCGACAGCGTTCGTCGGCTCAGTGTTCGTCCGCTCAGTGTTCGTCGGCGAGGATCAGATAGAGCTTCTTACGGGCTTCGTTGATCACGGCGACGGCCTTCTGCCGCTGCTCGGCGCTGCCGGTCTTCCAGACCTGGCCGAAGGCTTCCATCAGACCGAAGCCGGCCTGCCGGATCTCATTGACCGTGTCCCAGTCGACTCCGCGCCCGGCCTCTTCCCACGGGGCCTCGGGCCCCGATTCGGCCTCGGTGCGCCCCGAGTCGGTGAGCGTGAACAGCTTCTTGCCGCCCTCGCTCGCGCTGGTTATCAGACCTTCGTCCTCGAGCAGCTGGAGCGTCGGGTAGACCGAGCCCGGGCTGGGCCGCCAGGCCCCGCCGCTGCGCTCGCCGATCTCCTGGATCATCTCGTAACCGTGCATGGGACGGTCCTTCAGCAGCGCCAGGATCGAGGCGCGCACATCACCGCGCCGCGCCCTTCCCCGACCGCCGCCACGACCGCGTCCGCCACCGAAAGGCCCGCCGAACGGCGGCCCGAAGGGACCGAATGCCCCCCGGCGCCCCTCGAAGTCGCCCCGACCCTGATGGCCGGGTCCGCAGTGCCCATGACCGTGCTCATGCCCCTGTCCATGTGAACGCATCGCTACGCTCCTTCCATCGTTGATCTGTCGCGATGCGTCAACGATATATCGGAACCTGTCGCCTGACAACACTCAATCGGTCCAGCGACCCCGAATTGGCCTTGGCCTGCGGCTTTGCGACACCCCTACGGTCGCTCCATGCGGATTCGAATCGTCGACGCCTTCACCGACCGTCCCTTCAGCGGCAACCCCGCCGGAGTCCTGCTGCTGGACTCCGACCACTTCCCGGACGACTCCTGGCTCCAGCACGTGGCGACGGAGGTGAACCACGCGGAGACGGCCTTCGCGCACCCGCTCCCCGCCGGCGGCGCGGCGGACTGGGCGCTGCGCTGGTTCACCCCCGCCACCGAGGTCGACATGTGCGGCCACGCCACGCTGGCCACCGCCCATGTCCTGCACACCACCGGCACCGCGAGCGGCGCGGTGCGCTTCACCGCACGCTGCGGCATCCTGACCGCCACCGCCCACGAGGACGGCACGATCACCCTCGACTTCCCGACCTCGCCGCTGACGAAGGTCGAGATCCCGGACGGCGTCGGCGAGGCGCTGGGCGCCGACGTGCTCTCGGCCCACGACACCGGACCGCACATCGGCGATCTTCTGGTCGAGCTCGCCGACGAGAAGGCCGTACGGGAACTGGCTCCGGACATCCGGGCTCTCGTGCAGCACTCCGAGCGCGGCATCATCGCCACGGCCGCCGCCGACAATCCGGACGGCGGCTACGACTTCGTCTCCCGCTGCTTCTTCCCTCGGGTCGGCATCGACGAGGACCCGGTCACCGGCAGCGCTCACACGGCTCTCGCGCCGTTCTGGTCGGCCCGCCTCGGCCGCGCCCAACTGACCGGACTGCAGGCCTCCGCCCGCTCCGGCCTGGTCCGCACCTCCCTGCAGGGCGAGCGCACCCTGCTGACCGGTCACGCCGTCACCGTCATCGACGGCGAGCTGCTGAGCGCACCCTGATCCGCACCCACCAAGGGGCGTACGGCAGCCGCCGTACGCCCCTTCTGTAAGCCCCCCCTGCAGCACGCCTTGCTCATGGCGTGGGCAGCCACCCCACCTTCCCGGCCAGCAGCGCGTAGCCGACGAAAGCCACGATGTCGAGCAGCGCATGCGCCGCCACCAGCGGCCCCACCCGCCCCCACCGCCGGTAGAGCAGCACAAAGACCGCGCCCATCACCATGTTGCCGATGAATCCGCCGATGCCCTGGTAGAGGTGGTACGAACCGCGCAGCACCGAGCTCGCCACCAGCGCCGCCATCGGCGTCCAGCCCAACTGCCCCAGCCTGCGAAGCAGATAGCCGACGACGATCACTTCCTCCACCACGGAGTTCTGGAGCGCCGAGAGGATCAGTACGGGGTACTTCCACCAGACCTCGGGCAGTGCCTCCGGCACCACCGTGAGGTTGAACCCGGAAGCACGCGCCACCAGGTAGAACGCGAGCCCGGCGCCGCCGATGCCTGCCGCGACAAGCGCACCGCGCCCCAGATCACTCCATGGCCGGCTCCGGTCGAAACCGATCGACCGCAGCCCCACACCCTCTCGCAGCAGCAGATGCGCGACGAGCAGGACAGGCACCAGGGCCGTCGCGATGTCGAACAGCTGCCAGGCGAGATCGAGCCAGGGCCGCCCGGGGGCGTACGACCCGTTCAGCGTCGCCGCCTGTTGCTTGAGCCCACCCGGTTTCGTCAGCGACCCGACAAAGCTGATCAGCGCCGACACTGCGCTCGCACCCAGCGAGAGCGCGAGTACGAGCAGTGTCTCGGATCGCAAGATCCTCCGTGACATGCCCTCTTGGGGAAGAGAATCGGCCACGCGTCCCGCCTCCGCCTGCACACCTGCCTCCAGTTGAGTAATCCCGCCTCATCCCCATCCTCGCCCCGCTAGGGTCTCGAATACAGGTGCGAAGATCGCGCGCGACAGGCCGGGGGACCAGCGTCATCGTGATGACGCGGTCCCCTTTTTCCTTGTTCATCGTTCAAGGAGGGGCACCACCGCATGGGACGTCACAGCTTGCCCGACGACGAGGCACCGGACGGCAGCAGGTCCGGTCCTAGGGTGCGCCGCCGCACGGTCGCCGTGGCCACAATGCTCGTACTCGCCGTGGCTGCGGGGACGGGCGTCGCGGCGCAGAGCGGCCTCCTGTCCTTCGCGAAGACCTGCGAGGGCTCGGCCGTACACCTTGACCTCGTCGCCTCCCCCGACATCGCCCCCTCCGTGCGCGAGATAGCCGACCGGGCCCGCAAGGAGCAGATCACCTCCGACGGGCAGTGCATGGACATCCGGGTCACCGCCCGTGAGAACCACCAGGTCGCGCAGGAGCTCGCAGAAGGCCGGGTCAAGCCCGACTACGAGCTGTGGCTGCCCGACTCCGGCGTCTGGGCCGAACAGGTCAAGGCCCTCGGGGACGGAGTGCCCCTGACGCCGGCCGGCAATGTCGCGCTCTCCCCCGTCGTCCTGGCCTCAGTGCACTCGGCGGGTACGACGCTCGGCTGGCCGGAGAAGACATACACCTGGGCACAGTTGGCGGCGGCCGGCGGCGCGCAGGGCACGGTGCGCCTCGGCTCCGCCGACCCCGCGCGCAGCGCGACCGGGCTGCTGGCGCTCGCGAGCATCTCCCAGTCCGTGGCGAAGGAGGGCCCGGACGCCGACACCAAGGTCGCGGCCACCGCCAAGCTGCTCTCGCGGCGGGTCTCCGCGGCGGACTCGCAGGTCGTACGCACCCTCGCGCCGGAAGACCCCTCGAACGGCGATTCACGGCGCAACCAAGCCGCGTTCCTCTCCGAGCAGGCCGCCTTCGCGTACAACTCCGACGCCGACGGCGCGCGCCACCTCGAGCTCTTCTATCCCGAGGACGGCACACCGCAGCTGGACTATCCGTACAACCTGGTCGACGAGAGCGAGCTGAGCACCGACGAGGGGCGGGCCGCCACGCGCTTCCTGGTGCTGCTGGGCGAGCCGGAGTCCCAGCAGACCCTTGCGTCGCACGGCTTCCGCCTGGCCGGCGAGAAGGCCGCGGAGAGTCTCGTACACACGGCGGGCGGCCGCGACCCGCAGCCGTACGCCAATCAGGTGGGCGCCGGTGACCCGTCGTCGGATGCCCTCCAGGAGACGCTCGGTATGTGGACCATCACCGTGCAGAGCGCCCGGCTGACCACGGTCGTCGATGTCTCGGGCTCGATGCAGTCGCCGGTGCCGGGCCGCGAACCCGAGAGCCGGATCGATGTCACCAAGGCCTCGCTGCTCCAGGCGCTCGACCAGTTCACGCCGGAGGACGAGATCGGACTGTGGGAGTTCGCCACCGGCCTCGACGGTGCGCACGACTACCGCAAGCTGGTGGCGACGGCCCGGCTCGGCGCCCCGGTGCAGGACGGCGGCACCCAGCGGGCACGGCTCGCCAAGGCCTTCAAGGCGCTCGCTGCCGTGCCGAACGGTGCGACCGGTCTGTACGACACGACGCTGGCGGCCTACAAGGAAGCACGGGAGACCTTTGTGAAGGGCAAGTTCAACGCCCTGGTCATCCTCACCGACGGCTCCAACCAGGACCAGTTCAGCATCTCGCGCAGTGCGCTGATCTCCCAGCTCAAGGCGCTCTCCGACACGGAGCGCCCGGTGCCGCTGATCGCCATCGCGGTCGGGCCCGACGCCGACCGGGAAGAGGTCGACCAGATCGCCAGGGCGACGGGCGGCGCGGGCTACCAGGTCAGCGACCCCGCAGACATCCAGGCCGTGATCCTGAAGGCGATCATGGCGGTCGGGCAGACAGGAGAGCCCTCCTCTCAGAACTGACACTTAGAACTGACACTCAGAATTGCGATCGGGGACAGCGCCCGAGCCCGGGGCCGCACCCGGGAAGCCGACCGGCCAGGTGTGCACCGGCTCCCCCTGGTGCATCAGCTCGCTGTAGCGCCGGGTGGTGGCTGCCAGGGCGGCCTCCCGTTCCAGACCGGCCTCCTGCGCCCGGTGGAAAGTGTCGGCCTGCCACGAGGCCCCGTTCACCCGCCGTTTGCACCGCTCCTCGATGACGCCGAGGTAGAAATCCCGGTCCGCCGGCTCGACGTGCCATGCGTCGAGCCCCGCCGCGGCCAGCGGCAGCAGTTCGTCCCGTACGAGCTTGACGGCGGGCACCCGCGAGATGCCGCCGGCCCGCCCCGGGCGCGGCCACTGGAGCTCGGCATCGATGCCGTGACGGCACGCGGTGTCGAAGTTGTCGGCCGCGGCCGCGAAGGGCAGCCTGCTCCACACCGGCCTGGCATCTTCGGCGAGAGCGCGCACCAGGCCGTAGTAGAAGGCGGCGTTGGCGACCACATCGGTGACCGTGGGCCCGGCGGGCAGCACGCGGTTCTCCACCCGCAGATGGGGCACGCCGTCGACGACTCCGTACACCGGCCGGTTCCAGCGGTACACGGTGCCGTTGTGCAGAACGAGCTCCTGGAGCCCCGGGACGCCGCCGTCGTCGAGCACCCGCAGCGGGTCCTCCTCCTCGTCGCAGATCGGCAGCAGGGCGGGGAAGTAGCGCAGATTCTCCTCGAACAGGTCGTACGCGGAGTTCACCCACCGCTCGCCGAACCAGGTACGCGGGCGCACGCCCTGTGCCTGGAGCTCGGGCGGCCGGGTGTCGGTGGCCTGCTGGAACAGCGGTGGCCTGGACTCGCGCCAGAGCTCCCTGCCGAACAGGAAGGGCGAGTTGGCGCCGACGGCGACCTGGACGGCGGCCACGGCCTGAGCGGCGTTCCACACATCCGCGAACCTCGCGGGGGTCACCTGGAGGTGCAGCTGCACCGAGGTGCAGGCGGCCTCCGGGACAATCGATGCCGAGGTGCAGGTCAGCCGCTCCACACCGTCGATATCGAGCATGAACTCCTCGCCACGGGCCGCGACAATCTGCTCGTTGAGCAGTACGTACCTGTCGACGTCCGAGAGGTTCGCGGAGACGAGATCATGCTGGGCGAGCGTCGGAAGAATTCCGATCATCACGATCCCCGAGCCGATCTCGGCAGCTTTCCGGTGGGCATATCCGAGTCCGGTGCGCAGCTCCTCTGCCAGCTGGTCGAGAACGCGCCCGCTCAGCCGGTGCGGAACGATATTTACTTCCAGGTTGAACATTCCGAGCTCGGTCTGGAAATCGCGGCTCGCGATACGCTCCAGAACCTCTGCATTCATCATCCGTGGCAGTCCGTCGGCGCCTGCGAGATTCAGCTCGATCTCAAGTCCCATGAGATTCCGGGGCCGGTCGAACCGCTTCTCGGCCAGCAGCCTCCCCAGTCCCGCGAGGCACTGCTGCAACTTCCTCCGGTACTTTTGCCGATCGGACAGGTTGAATCCTCCTGCCACGACCTTCTCCCCCATCGAAGCGTCCCTCCTCGAGTGGGCATCACGCAGCATCGGCCGCTCGCGTCACGGACGATAATGCCCAGACGAGCTGATCTGTAACGCCCCACGGGCGGTCCGCTGCGGGTAGGGTGGTGACATTGGCCTAGTGGCACATTCCCTCGGCATGATGCAGTACGCAGTTACCATTGCCCGATGCCTGGTGAAAAATACCGACACGTTTCAGCCTACCGCGCCTCCGATAAAATCCCAGGCCGGGACCTTGCGGCCATGAAGAAATCGGCAGAAACGCCGCAGCAGAAGGACCTGATACCGCCTTGCCGGAAATACGCACGAGCGCTAGCAGAAACACCGCGAGAACACGTGTCGTATAACCTTTGCTTACGAGGCAGAGAGTTGGCGCCCGGTGGCCTTTCCGGCCCCCTCTGGCCCCCAAACGCTGACAGTGCCGTCCGCACCTCCCCTTGCATCACCGTGTCTCCGAAGTGAGAGGCGACCCATCATGCCGCTGCATGTCCCCCCGGCTCCCGCGCCCGCCCTGCGTTGCGTCCTCGCGGCACTCGGTTCTCCCACGGCCGTCCACGAGGCCGCTACCCCCGCACTCAAGTCCGTCCAGGGACCTCTGAGCGCCGAACTGCCCCTTCCCGTCCATGTACTGGATCAGATCGTGCCGAGCAGCAGTACCCCATACACCCGCCTGACGGGCTGGCGCTTCCTGATCCGCAACAACGACCGCGCCGTGGCCGCGGCGGAGACCGTGCTCACTGCTGACGGCTGGACCTTCTCGCACTTCTTCGAAGGCCCCTACCTCAGCTCCACCGAGCGGGCGCTGCGCCAGGCCGAGTCGATGAGAACCCACTTCCAGCCACGGCTGCTCTCCATCCCCGAGCTCTACATGCTCACCCTCTGGCTGCACGGCGACACGGACGCCGACGCCTCGGCGGGCACCCCCCGGCCGACGGACGTACTGGTGCCGCTCGCGCCCGCGCCGCCGGGCATCGCCGCGCACCGTCCGCACCGGGTCGCCGATCTGCTGCCGGTGATGACCTTGCGACTCACACCTGCCCCGCTGCTCGGCTCACCGGCCTGAAGGAGCGCCCCTCGAACCCTCTTCGCGCCCGCCTCGAGCGCTGCTCGCGCCCCGTGACCCTTTGGTCGCGGGGCGCACTCCTGCCCCAGGTGGACTAGCCCATAACGGTCACTGTGAACCACCCGGAATGACAATGGAGTTGAGCTGAACCGTCCGCGCGGGTGATACGTCATAAACCAGTAAGTAGAGCTGCCGCGAAATCCCTGCGGATTGACGCCCGTGGGGCAACACTGGGATCCGACCAACAGATACGGGGGGCGGCCATGAACACCTCATCGAGCCGCAGGACACTCACTACATCGCAGCGAAAGAACCCACCCATGTGCCAGCACCAGCCTGCCTGCCCGACATCCGACTCACCCGACCGGGAAGCGGCGCGCCTCATGGCGCACCACCCGGAGCAGGGCTGGAGCCTGCTGTGCAACGGTGTCCTGCTCTTCGAGGACACCGGAGAGCTGCTGCCGGACGGGCAGATCATCGCGCCGCACCGGCCGCGCGAGGTGATGACGGCCGCCTAGCGCCGTCACGTACGACAAGGGGCCGGCCCGGAGACTGAATCTCCGCACCGGCCCCGACGCATGCGCGCCGCCCGTCGGTCGACGCCTGTCAGCCGTCGTACTCGTCCATCGGCGGGCAGGAGCAGACGAGGTTACGGTCGCCGAACGCACCGTCGATCCGGCGCACCGGCGGCCAGTACTTGTCCGCGGCGCTCACTCCGGCCGGGAAGACCGCCTCCTCGCGGCTGTACGGGTGAGCCCACTCGCCGCCCAGCGCCGCCGCGGTGTGCGGGGCGTTGCCCAGCGGATTGTCCTGCGCGGGCCACTCGCCGGACGCGACCTTCTCGATCTCGCCGCGGATCGCGATCATCGCGGCACAGAAGCGGTCGATCTCGTTCAGGTCCTCGCTCTCGGTGGGCTCGATCATCAGCGTGCCGGCCACCGGGAAGGACATCGTCGGCGCGTGGAAGCCGTAGTCGATCAGGCGCTTGGCGATGTCGTCGACGCTGACGCCCGTCGCCTTCGAGACCGGCCGCAGATCGACGATGCACTCGTGCGCGACCAGACCGGCCGGGCCGGTGTAGAGCACCGGGTAGTGCGGCTCCAGGCGCTTGGCGATGTAGTTCGCCGCGAGCACGGCGACCTGCGTCGCGCGCTTGAGGCCCTCGCCGCCCATGAGACGTACGTACGCCCAGGAGATCGGCAGGATGCCGGCCGAGCCCCACGGGGCGGCCGAGATCGGTCCCACGCCCGTCTCGGGTCCCGCGGTCGGCTGGAGCGGGTGGTTCGGGAGGTACGGAGCGAGGTGCGCCCGTACGCCCACCGGGCCGACGCCGGGGCCGCCGCCGCCGTGCGGGATGCAGAAGGTCTTGTGCAGATTGAGGTGCGAGACGTCGCCGCCGAACTTGCCGGGCTTGGCGAGACCCACCAGCGCGTTGAGGTTGGCGCCGTCGACGTACACCTGACCGCCGGCGTCGTGCACCTGCGCGCAGATGTCGGCGACATGCTCCTCGAACACACCGTGCGTGGACGGGTAGGTGATCATCAGGACCGAGAGCTCGTCGCGGTACTGCTCGATCTTGGCCCGCAGGTCGTCGGCGTCGACTTCGCCGTCGTCGGCGGTCTTGACCACGACGACCTTCATACCGGCCATCACGGCGCTGGCGGCATTGGTGCCGTGCGCCGAGGACGGGATGAGACAGACGGTGCGCTGGGTGTCGCCGTTGGCGCGGTGGTACGCACGCACGGCGAGCAGGCCCGCGAGCTCGCCCTGCGAACCGGCGTTGGGCTGGATGGACACCGCGTCGTACCCGGTGACCTCGGCCAGGCGCTCCTCCAGCTCATGGATGAGCGTGAGGTACCCGTCGGCCTGCTCGACCGGCGCGAAGGGGTGGATCTGCCCGAACTCCGGCCAGGTGACCGGCTCCATCTCGGTGGTCGCGTTCAGCTTCATCGTGCAGGAGCCGAGCGGGATCATGCCGCGGTCCAGCGCGTAGTCCCGGTCGGCCAGCTTGCGCAGATAGCGCAGCATCGCCGTCTCGGAACGGTGCTGGTGGAAGACCGGATGCGTCAGGTAGTCGTCGGTGCGCAGCAGCGACTCGGGCAGCGAATCCGCGGTCGCCGCGTCCAGCGCCTCGATGTCGCCCTCGACGCCGAAGGCGGCCCATACGGCGGTCAGCTGCGTACGTCCGGTGGTCTCGTCGCAGGCGATGGAGACGGTGTCGGCGTCGACGAGATGGAGGTTGACCCCGCCCACGCGGGCGGCGGCGACGACCTCGGCGGCCTTGGCGGGCACCCGGGCGGTCAGCGTGTCGAAGTACGAACCGTGCACGACCTCCACACCACCGGCCCGCAGGCCCGCGGCGAGCAGCGTCGCGTACCGGTGGGTGCGCTGCGCGATCGAGCGCAGGCCCTCGGGGCCGTGGTAGACGGCGTACATCCCCGCCATGACGGCGAGCAGCACCTGGGCGGTGCAGATGTTGCTGGTCGCCTTCTCCCGGCGGATGTGCTGCTCACGGGTCTGCAGCGCAAGCCGGTACGCCTTGTTGCCGTCGGCGTCGACGGAGACACCCACCAGCCGGCCGGGCAGGCTGCGCGCGAACTTCTCTCGTACGGCCATGTAACCGGCGTGCGGGCCGCCGAAGCCCATCGGGACGCCGAAGCGCTGCGTGGTGCCCACGGCGATGTCGGCACCCAGCTCGCCCGGCGAGGTGAGCAGGGTCAGCGCCAACAGATCGGCGGCCACGGTGACGATCGCGCCGAGCTCGTGCGCCTGCTCGATGAGGGGCTTGATGTCGCGTACGGCACCCGACGCGCCCGGGTACTGGAGCAGCACGCCGAAGACGCCGCGCTCGGCGATCTCGGCCGGGATGCCTTCGCTCAGGTCGGCGGCGACGACCTCGACGCCGGTCGGTTCGGCACGGGTCTCTATCACCGCGATGGTCTGCGGCAGGGCGTCGGCGTCGACCAGGAAGACGCCGTTCTTGACCTTGCCGACCCGGCGGGCGAGCGACATGGCCTCGGCGGCGGCAGTGGCCTCGTCGAGCAGCGAGGCGCCGGAGGTGGGCAGCCCCGTCAGCTCGGCGACCATCGTCTGGAAGTTGAGCAGCGCCTCGAGCCGGCCCTGAGAGATCTCCGGCTGGTAGGGCGTGTACGCGGTGTACCAGGCCGGGTTCTCCATGACGTTGCGCAGGATGACCGGCGGCGTGAAGGTGCCGTAGTAACCGAGGCCGATCATCGGCGCGAGCACCTGGTTGCGGTCTGCAAGAGTGCGCAGCTCGGCGAGGACGTCGGCCTCGGTGCGCGCGTCCGGGAGGTTCAGCGCCTCCGCGCTCTTGATCACATCAGGTACCGCGGCGGCGGTCAGCTCGTCGAGTGAGCCGTACCCGACGTGTGCCAGCATCTTGGCCTGGGACTCGGCGTCGGGCCCGATGTGGCGCTGCTCGAAGGGGGTGCCTCGCTCGAGCTGGGAGAGCGGAATGCGGTTGGCGGTCATTAAGGAGGCCTCCTGGTCTGACGCGACCTACGAGGGGCATCCGGCGCGGATGCCCGGACGGCCTCCCCCTCTGTCATCTCAACCTGAGAGCTTCACCGGCGCGCACGAGGCGCCCCGGCTTTCACCGTCGGTGAGAGCGGATGCCGTCCGACACCCGCTCTGCTTTCCAGAGTGACCTCGTCCGTGCGGTACAGGGGCCTGAGAGATTCCGGGGAGGATTTGCTCCTTCGGCGCCGCCGGTACGTTACCGGTGGACTCTCCCGCACGGGGTCAGCAGCCGCTTGCCAGCGTACCAGCGCGCCCCCTCGTCGATCGCTCAAGTGGCCGACACCACTGATGTGCACTTTTGTAGTATTTAATCAGCAGTTGCGACCAATTGGAGGGACCGTGCAGACCGACATCGATCCGCGCAGCCTGATCGGCCGCAAGGCGTTCGACCGCAACGGCACCAAGATCGGGACTGTGGACGAGGTGTATCTGGACGATGCTACGGGTGTGCCCGAGTGGGCGGCCGTGCGCACCGGCCTGTTCAGCAGGGACGCCTTCGTCCCGCTGGAGCCGAGCAAGGTCGTCGACGACACCCTGCACGTCCCGTACGAGCGCTCGCTGATCAAGGACGCACCGGACTTCGGCGTCGGCCGTCATCTCTCCCCCGAGCAGGAGCTGCAGCTCTACCACCACTACGGCCTCGAGCTCTCCGCGCCGCCCGAGACGCCGGCGCCCTCCTCCGGTCCCGCTCCCCCCTCGGGTTCCCCGCCCTCCTCGACTGACACCTCCTTCGGCCGCGTAGCAGGCCAGGAGGACTGAGCCGGCTCCGGCCCGGACGCGGGCAGCGGCACCAGCGGAAGCGGATCGGACAATTCCAGGTCCGGATCGTCCACCCGGAAGGTGCGCACGCGGCCGGGCGGCGACCCCGGCTCCTCGAACCGCACGGTGACCCGGCCGACGCCGCTGCCCTGCACCCATCCCGCCCCGTACTCGGCGTGCCGTACGTCGTACCCCGCCGCCCAGCGCCGCTCCGCGGGCACCACCGGCTCCGGCTCCGGCCCGGACGCCTTTTCGGCCCCCTGCGCCCCCTGTTCGGCCTCCACCGCCGCTTCTTCGGGTTTGCCCGGTACGGATTCGGCCTGCTCGTCAGCGGCGGCCTGGGCGAACAGATCCTCCTGTGTGTAGTCCGCGAGCCCGCTCACGCCGACCCCGAGCAGCCGCACCCCGCCTGTCGTGTCCACGGCCTCCAGCAGCCGCCCCGCGGCCTCCCGCACCACTGCAGGGTCGTCCGTCGGCCCGCGCAGCGTCTCCGAGCGCGTCAGCGTCGAGAAGTCGTACCTCCGTACCTTCAGCACGATCGTCCGTCCCGAGTGCCCGGACGCCCGCAGCCGCCGCACACAGCGGTCCGCGAGCCGGTCCACCTCGATCCGCACCCGCACCCGGTCGTGCAGATCCACGTCGAAGGTGTCCTCGACCGACACCGACTTGGTGTCCCGCTCGGCCACCACGGGCCGGTCGTCATACCCCCTGGCCATCCGGAACAGCGAGGTCCCGTGCGCCTTGCCCAGCAGCCGTACGAGCTCGTCCTCGCCGGCCTCCGCCAGATCGGCGACCGTGGTCATACCGGCCCGCCGCAGATGCTCCCCCGTCGCCGGCCCGACCCCGGGCAGCGTGCGTACGGACATGGGGCCGAGCAGGTCCCTTTCCGTACCGGGCACTATGAGCACCAGGCCATCGGGTTTCGCCTGCTCGGAAGCGATTTTGGCGAGCATCTTGGATCCCGCGAGACCCACGGAACCGGTCAGCCCGGTGACCGCGCGGATGTCGGCCCGCAGCCGCTCACCGGTCGCACGGGCCGAGAAGGCATCGTCTGCCGCGCCGCCCGCCTCCAGGTCGACAAAGGCCTCGTCCAGGCTCAGCGGCTCCACCAGCGGCGACAGACGCTGCAACAGCCCCATCACCTGCTCGCTCACCGCGCGGTAGATCGAGAAGCGCGGCACCAGATACGCGGCGTTCGGCGCCAGACGTCTGGCCTGTGCCATCGGCATCGCCGAGTGCACCCCGAACCGCCTCGCCTCATACGACGCGGTGGCGACGACTCCGCGCGGCCCGAGCCCGCCGACGACCACCGGCTTTCCGCGCAGACTCGGCTTCGCCGCCTGTTCGGCGGCGGCGAAGAAGGCATCCATGTCCAGATGCAGAATCGTCGGCGCAGTTCTCACAACTTCGATGCTGCCTTACGCCACTGACAACGGCGCCGAGAGCCGACAGCGCTCGCAGCGCTCAGACGGCCCGGTCGCGTCTGCGCCTGGCCAGCTCGTCCGCGGGGTTGTTCCCGACCAGGGTCTCGCCGGTGTCGATCCGCTCGCCGTGCAGCTGCGACAGCGCCGCCTCGACATCCCGCCAGACCACCCCGACGGCGATCCCGAAGACCCCCTGCCCGCCCTGGAGCAGATCGACGACCTCGTCGGGCGACGAACACTCGTAGACCGTCGCGCCGTCGCTCATCAGCGTCATGCGCTCAAGGTCCACGAAGCCCCGCGCCCGCAGATGCTGCACCGCGGCACGAATGTTCTGCAGCGCGACGCCGGTGTCCAGGAAACGCTTGACGATCTTGAGGACAACCACATCGCGGAAGCTGTAGAGCCGCTGGGTTCCCGATCCGTACGCAGGACGCACGCTGGGTTCGACAAGACCCGTGCGCGCCCAGTAGTCGAGCTGCCGATAGGTGATGCCGGCCGCCGCACACGCGGTGGGGCCTCGGTAGCCGATCGTCTCCCTGGTGGAGTCGGCCGCACTCTCGTGAAGCGGATACGGCCCGCTCTCCCCCAGACTCAGTCCGGGGGGACCCCCTGCCGCACCGTCGCCGCTGTTTCTCACGCCGACCTCCGTCCTTGACCTGCCATCTCGACGGTAGGCAGTCACCAGGGGTGCGTCAACGATCGCCACACTCGGCACGCCGAGTGATAATCACCCTGAGAGTGGTTTGCCTTGCCCCCGCTCAGGGAACAGCTAGTCGAATGTGCCCATGCCGCCCGGTCGGGCGGTCACTGACTGTTGGTGCCGAAGTCCTCGGGCGAGATCTGATCGAGGAACTCGCGGAACTTCTCCACCTCGTCCTCCTGCTCGTCCGGGATGGCGATTCCCGCGTCGTCGAGCACACCGTCGCTGCCGTAGATCGGCGTACCAGTGCGCAGGGCAAGCGCTATGGCGTCGGACGGCCTGGCGCTCACCTCGACCCCGCTGGCGAAGACCAGCTCCGCGTAGAAGACGCCTTCGCGCAGGTCAGTGATGCGGACCTCGGTGAGCTCCTGGCCCACGGCCTCCAGCACATCCTTGAAAAGGTCATGTGTCAGCGGTCTGGCCGGTGCCATGCCCTGCTGGGCGAAGGCAATCGCGGTCGCCTCCCCGGGACCGATCCAAATGGGGAGGTACCGATCGCCTCCCACTTCGCGCAGGAGCACGATCGGTTGGTTCGAGGGCATTTCGACCCGGACACCCACAACGTCGAGCTCGTTCACACAGTAACCCTAGGACGTGCCCGACCGGTTTGGGTAGTCGGGCTCCCCCATGATCAGTGCAGACGGACTCCGAGCGCGGTCTGCACAAGGGCCGCATGGAGCCGTACGGACAGTGCTGCGAGCTCCTTCGTGGTGGCCTCGGCATGTGCCCTGGTCTGCGGATTACGGTGCCGTCGCAAGGGAGCGACCAGCTGTTCCACCAGCCCGGCCTCACGGTCTGCGGCGGCTTTCATCGCGCGCAGATGGCGTGGTTCGAGACCGAATCGCCCAAGATCGGCGACAAGTCTGGCCACGGTCACCGACTCCGCGTCGTAACCGCCGTCCTCGTCCTCGGCCAGCAGGCCGTACGACTCCCACTCCTCGAGCTCGGCCTCGCTCACCTCAGCGGCCGCAATCAGCTCCGGCCGGCCCACCCGGGCGGCCGTCGGACGCTCGGCGTCGGACTCGAAAGCGCCCTCGCGCAGTTCCCGCTGGGCGCCCTGCGCAGGCAGCGGCACCTGCTCGCCACGGCTCAGGGCGTCGAGATGCTCACGGATGACTTTCAGCGGAAGATAGTGATCCCGCTGCATACGAAGCACCTGAGCCAGCCGCTCCACGTCCTCGGGGCCGAACTTGCGGTACCCGGACGGCGTGCGCCGGGGCTCGACCAGCCCTTCGGCCTCCAGAAAACGGATCTTGGAGATCGTGACTTCGGGAAACTCGTCACGCAGCTGACTGAGCACCGTGCCGATGCTCATCAGCCTCTCGCCCGCGGTGGCGGTGCCGTGACCGGCACCGCCCGTCGGTGTTCGCAGCATGAACCCTCCCTGGAGGTCCCCCCGGACGGAGTCTGGGGAGGGTCAGATGCCCCGCTGGCTCGCGTAGAAGACCAGCCGGTATTTGCCGATCTGGACCTCGTCACCGTTCGACAGGAGGACCGAGTCGATCCGCTCACGGTTGACGTACGTACCGTTCAGGCTGCCGACGTCCGCGACGCTGAACCGGCCGTCCGCGCCCCTGCGGAACTCCACATGGCGCCGCGAGACGGTCACGTCGTCGAGGAAGATGTCGCTCTGCGGGTGACGGCCGGCCGTGGTCAGGTCGCCGTCCAGCAGGAAGCGGCTGCCCGAGTTCGGACCGCGGCGCACCACCAGGAGTGCCGACCCGAGCGGCAGTGCGTCGACGGCCGCCTGGGCCTCCGGGGAGAGCGACGGAACCTGCGTCTGACCCGTCACCTCCGAGTCGTACGCCTCGAGGCCGGAAATGGAGATCGTCGAGGTCGTCTCCGACGGGCGCTCCGCCGGGACCCCGGCCCGCAGCGGCGCGCCGCAGTTGGAGCAGAACCGGCTGGCCTCGGCGTTGCGGTGCCCGCACCTCGTACAAACCAAGGCCGACATGGACGGATCCTCCTGCTGCGGCTGCCCCGCGTGGGGATTGGTCGCATACGGGTCGGGGCTAAACCCTCCACCCGCACTTGAGGTTGATGGTTCTCCGAAACCTATGCGGCCGGAACCAGCAGGGTCAACAGACGACGCGCCCCGACCGCCCGAATTGTCACCGCCCGGACCAGCGACCTCGTCCCGGAAGAGCGGCCGCTCCGCGCCCTGCTCCTCACTCTGGCCATGGCGCGGAGCGCGATGGCGGGCGTTGCCGCCGTCCTCGCGTGCGCTCTTGCCGAACAACTTCCCAAACAACTTCACGGGCGATTCCCCTTGACCGAAATAGACCCGCCCGTGGGGCAGGACGAACCCTCAATGATCACACCTGCCGACCCGGACATCCTCACAACGTCCGTAACCACCAGACAGTTTCCACCACGCCGCACGCTTGTCATGTGCCGACCCCCCGCAACCTCTTGCCCGGGTCCGCCGTACCCCATGCGCCCCCGCCTCACTGCGCTGACGACCGAGCGTAGTCAGGCCGCTTCGCGGGTCGCAAGGCGTCCACGACGATCTTCTGCGAGCCCACCACCGTGGCGGTGGCCTGCTCCTTCTCCAGTGTCTGCACCACGCCGCCCGGGATGTTGAGAGCGGGCTCAAGGTCCTGCGGCTTGCCGATGACCTTGAAGCGGTACGGAGCGGTGATCTTCTTGCCGTCCACCTGGATGTCGCCGCCGGTACCCGTGAAGTACGAGTTCGCGACCACCCTGATGTCGTTCACCTGGATCGCTTCCGCGCCGGCGGCGCGCAGTTCCTGGATCGCGTCGAGCAACATGTCCGACTCCACCGTGCCGGACGGATCATCGATGGTGAGCGTGATGCCGGGGCCCTGCGCCGCGACCGTGCCGGCCAGGATGCCCAGCTGCTGCTCCTTCTGCACCGTCTGCTTGCGTGCCTCTTCCGCCTGGTCCGAGCTGTTCTCCAGCTCGGTGCGCTGATCCTCCAGACGCTGCTTCTCGTCCTCCAGGCGCTTGGTGCGGTTGTCGAGCTCGTCGAGAATGCGCACCAGGTCCTCCTGGCGGGCGCCGCGCAACGCACTGTTGTCGCTGTTCGAGCGGACCTGGATGGCAAGCCCCAGGCCGAGGACGAACAGCAGCACGGCGACGATGAGTTGAGCGCGGGTGACCCTCGGCGGCCACAGTACGGCGACCAGTCGCTGCCTGCCGGTCCGCTCAGCGGGAGCCGGCTGCTGAGCGGGTTCGCGCGGTCCCGCCGGATCCGGCTGGGCAGCCGGTGGCGCCTTCGCCTCCGGCTCCTCGCCCTGAGGCTTGTCTTCGCTGTTCATCGGCTCGCTGTTCATTCGCCTCACGCCCGGAACACATGCCGGCGGATCGCGGCAGCGTTCGAGAAGATCCGGATGCCGAGCACGACCACCACACCCGTCGACAGCTGGGCGCCCACGCCCAACTTGTCGCCCAGGAACACGATCAGCGCTGCCACCACCACGTTCGACAGGAAGGAGACGACGAAGACCTTGTCGACGAAGATCCCGTCGAGCATGGCCCGCAGGCCACCGAAGACCGCGTCCAGAGCCGCGACGACGGCGATCGGCAGATAGGGCTCGACCACCGCCGGCACCTCGGGTCGGACCAACAGTCCGACCACGACTCCGACGACGAGGCCCAGTACGGCGATCACGATGTGCCCTTCCCTGTGTCAGCCGTGCCCTGCCCGTTGCCCTTCCCGGCGTCGGCGGTTTTCGGCTCTGCTGTACGTACGATCAAGCTCGGCGCCGCCGGCAGACGCACCTTCGCCTCGGTGGAGATGCTGGTGCGGATACCGAAGTTCTCCTGCAACGCGTGCAGATACTGCCCGTCGGCACTGTCCTGGAACGCGGTGCTCAACTTCTTCCCGTCCCCCACCGCGAGCACCGTGTACGGCGGCACCAGCGGCTTGTTGTCGACCAGTATGGCGTCGCCCGCCGCGCGGATCGCCGACAGGGCGGTCAATCTCTGCCCATTGATCGCGACTGCTTCCGCGCCCGACTCCCACAGCCCATTGACGATCCGCTGCATATCGCGGTCGCGCACCCGTCCCGTGTCGTTGAAGCCGCTGGTCTCGCGCGGTCCGCCGCCGCCCTGTTCGGTGTCCTTCGCATCGTCGACGACGAGCTTCACGCCCGGGCCCACCACCTCGGTGGCACCGGAGAGCAGTGCGACCAGTTCCCCCTGGTCCCCGCCCTGTGTCTTGAGTGCCTTGCGCTGCCGGTCACCCACCTCGTCGCGGAGCTTGTCCACGCTCCGTTCCAGCGCATCGGCGTCCGCGGTCTCCGTGTCGATCCGGTCGATGAGCTCCTGGCGCTCCTTCGCCACGACCGGTGCCGATATCCGCGCCTGCGCGGCCCCCACGGTGACGACCAGAGCAGCCAGTACGAGACCCGCCGCGAGCCCGAGCTTGGCACGCAGCGGACGGGGAAGCCCGCCGCCCTCGGCCTCCCGGCGTGCGGTGGCCTCCGCGTAACCGTCGTCCAGGCTGTGCTCCATCACATTCGTCAGCAGCGACATGGACGCATCGGGACGTGCGGGTGGAGAGCCGGTGCTCCGAACGGGGGGCTGCTGCGACATGCCGCACATCGTCGCACGTCGCGGGCGTTACCGCCGAATGGCCCCACCGGTGTGCCGGAAGCCGCCCGCAGACGACTTCCGGCACACCGGTCACACGTCAGTGACCTGCGCTGTCCACGACCGCGGCCCACTCGTCGAGCAGAGCCTGGGCCGAAGCGTCATCCGGCCCCTCTGCCCACAAATGAGTGACCGCCTCCGCGGGATCGGGCAACACCATCACCCAGCGGCCGTCGGGCTCGACCACCCGCACGCCGTCGGTCGTGTCCACATCCCTGTCCCCGGCCGCCTCGACGACCCGCCGCATGACGAGCCCCTTGACCGCCCAGGGCGTCGCCAGATCACGCTTGAGCACATGCGCCCGCGGAATCCGGGCGTCGATCTGGCTGAGTGTGAGCTGTGTACGGGCCACCAGCCCGACCAGCCGCACAAACGCTGCCGAGCCGTCGAAGACGCTGCTGAACTCCGGCACGATGAAGCCGCCCCGGCCGTCACCGCCGAAGATCGTCGTCTCCTCGCGCGCCACCCGGGTCAGATCGTCCGGCGACGTGGTCGTCCACTCCACCTGCGTGCCGTGGTACGCGGCCACCTGTTCGGCGATACGCGTGGTCGTCACGGGCAGCGCCACCCGCCCGCTGCGCCGCTCGGCCGCGACCAGGTCGAGGAGCACCAGCAGCGCGCGATCGTCCTCGACGATCCGGCCCCGCTCGTCGACCAGCGAGAGGCGCTCGCCTACGGGGTCGAAGCGCACTCCGAAGGCCGCCCGCGCCGAGGCAACGATCTCGCCGAGCCGCACCAGACCGGACCGGCGCGTGTCGGCCGACTCGGTCGGCCGCGACTCGTCGAGGCCGGGGTTGATCGTGAGGGCGTCCACGCCGAGCCGTCCGAGCAGGCTGGGCAGCACAAGCCCGGCACTGCCGTTCGACGCGTCGATGACGACCTTCAGCCCCGACTCGGCGATCCCCGAGGTGTCGACATTGCGCAGCAGGGAGCCGGTGTACGAGTCGAACACGCTGGAGGGGAAGTACAGATCTCCGATCTCGCCCGGGAACGCACGCCGGTACTCCTGGCGCGCGTACACACGGTCGAGCTTGCGCTGGCCGGCCTGCGAGAGATCCGCCCCGCGCTCGTCGAAGAACATGATGTCGACGGAGTCCGGCACACCGGGAGACGTACGGATCATGATCCCGCCGGCGCTGCCTCGTGCGGTCTGTTGCCGCGCGACAGGCAGCGGCACGTTCTCCAGATCCCGTACGTCGATGGCGCTGGTCTGCAGTGCCGAGATGACGGCCCGCTTGAGCGCACGCGCACCACGGGAGTGGTCACGGGCCGTGGTGACTGTCGCCCCCTTCTTGAGGGTGGTGGCGTAAGCACCGGCCAGCCGCACCGCCAGCTCTGGCGTGATCTCGACATTGAGAATGCCGGTCACGCCGCGGGCGCCGAACAGATGCGCCTGGCCCCGCGACTCCCAGATGACCGAGGTGTTGACGAAGGCGCCGGCCTCGATGGTCTTGAACGGGTAGACCCGCACATTGCCCTGGATGATCGATTCTTCGCCCACGAGGCACTCGTCACCGATCACGGCGCCGTCCTCGATGCGCGCGGCCCGCATGATGTCGGTGTTCTTGCCGATCACACAACCACGGAGATTGCAGTGCTCTCCGATGTAGACGTTGTCGTGGATGACGGCCTTGTGGAGAAAGGCGCCGCTCTTGACGACCACGTTTGAACCTACGACGGTGTGCTCGCGGATCTCGGCACCGGATTCGATCTTTGCGTAGTCCCCGATAAAGAGCGGGCCGCGCAGCACCGCGTCCGGATGGACTTCTGCGCCCTCTGCGACCCACACACCGGGAGAGATCTCGAACCCGTCGATTTCGACATCGACCTTGCCCTCCAGAACATCGGCCTGGGCCTTCACATAGCTCTCGTGCGTGCCGACGTCCTCCCAGTAGCCCTCGGCGATATAGCCGTAGATCGGCTTGCCTTCCTTCATGAGCTGCGGGAACACATCTCCGGACCAGTCCACCGGCACGTCGGCCTCGACATAGTCGAATACCTCGGGCTCCATCACATAGATGCCCGTATTCACGGTGTCCGAGAAGACCTGGCCCCAGGTCGGCTTCTCCAGGAATCGCTCGACCTTTCCGTGTTCGTCCACGATGGTGATGCCGAATTCCAGCGGATTCGGCACCCTGGTCAGACATACCGTGACCAGTGCGCCCTTCTCCTTGTGGAAGGAAATCAGATCGGTGAGGTCGAAGTCGGTGAGCGCATCACCGGAGATGACCAGGAATGCATCGTCCTTCAGCGCTTCCTCGGCATTCTTCACACTCCCCGCTGTGCCGAGTGGCTTCTCCTCGTTGGCATAGGTGAGCTCCATCCCGAGCTCTTCGCCATCCCCGAAGTAGTTTCTGACGAGTGAGGCGAGAAACTGCACGGTTACGACGGTCTCATTGAGCCCATGCCGCTTGAGCAGCCGCAGCACATGCTCCATGATCGGCCGATTGACCACCGGCAGGAGCGGTTTGGGCATGCTCGAAGTCATGGGGCGAAGTCGGGTTCCTTCGCCACCGGCCATCACGACGGCCTTCATGTCGGAAGCGTCCTCCTTGAAGAGACGACGGTCCAGCCGACTTCACCCGTCCAAAGAGGCCCTCTGGCGTCATGCGCGGCCTGCAACTCTGCAGGGCGCCGCATCGACGAGGTCAATCGGCCGCTGCATCCGCCTTGACGAGTCGGCGGACCTGGACCACGTAGAGGATCCCTGCCCACCAATAGAGAGTTGTACCCCATCCGGCGAACGCCCATCCGAAAATAGCAGCCAGTGACGCAAGCCACCCAGTTGAGTCACTGAGGAGGAGCAGCGGGAAGGCATACATCAGGTTGAACGTGGCCGCCTTGCCCAGGAAGTTCACCTGTGGTGGCGGATACCCGTGCCGACGGAGGATTCCCACCATCACCAGCAGCATCAGCTCCCGGGCCAATAGGGCCGCGGTGAGCCAGATGGGCAGAATCTCCCGCCACGTCAGCCCGACAAGGGTGGAGAGGATGTACAAACGGTCGGCGGCGGGGTCGAGAAGCCGCCCTAGACGGCTGATCTGGTTCCAGCGCCGGGCAAGCTTGCCGTCGAGATAGTCAGTGACGCCGCTCAGCATCAGCACGAGCAATGCCCAGCCATCGCTCTTTGGCCCGCCGAACTCGGGGCGGAGAATCAGCCACAGGAAGAGCGGCACACCGGCTAGGCGCGCCATGCTGAGGATGTTGGGGATGGTGAGTACCCGGTCCGTCTGAACGCGGGTCTCCTGGACCTCCACCCGGGGGCCTCCTGTGTGGAACGTGCCAACGATGCCTCCTGACCCTACCCTCAGCCATCGCCGGCTCGTGCACAGGGGTGGCGGGGTGGACAGCTGCCCTGAAACGCAGAAAAGCCCCGCACCAGAAGGTGCGGGGCTTTCCCACAATAATTGTTCGGCGGTGTCCTACTCTCCCACAGGGTCCCCCCTGCAGTACCATCGGCGCTGAAAGGCTTAGCTTCCGGGTTCGGAATGTAACCGGGCGTTTCCCTAACGCAATGACCACCGAAACTCTATGAAAATATTGAACTCCAGCCGGCCAAAAGGCGAGTTCGTTACTTCAGAACATACACAGTGGACGCGAGCAACTGAGGACAAGCCCTCGGCCTATTAGTACCAGTCAGCTCCACCCCTTACAGGGCTTCCACATCTGGCCTATCAACCCAGTCGTCTACTGGGAGCCTTAACCCCTCAAAGGGGGTGGGAGTCCTCATCTCGAAGCAGGCTTCCCGCTTAGATGCTTTCAGCGGTTATCCTTTCCGAACGTAGCCAACCAGCCATGCCCTTGGCAGGACAACTGGCACACCAGAGGTTCGTCCGTCCCGGTCCTCTCGTACTAGGGACAGCCCTTCTCAAGACTCCTACGCGCACAGCGGATAGGGACCGAACTGTCTCACGACGTTCTAAACCCAGCTCGCGTACCGCTTTAATGGGCGAACAGCCCAACCCTTGGGACCGACTCCAGCCCCAGGATGCGACGAGCCGACATCGAGGTGCCAAACCATCCCGTCGATATGGACTCTTGGGGAAGATCAGCCTGTTATCCCCGGGGTACCTTTTATCCGTTGAGCGACGGCGCTTCCACAAGCCACCGCCGGATCACTAGTCCCGACTTTCGTCCCTGCTCGACCCGTCGGTCTCACAGTCAAGCTCCCTTGTGCACTTACACTCAACACCTGATTGCCAACCAGGCTGAGGGAACCTTTGGGCGCCTCCGTTACCCTTTGGGAGGCAACCGCCCCAGTTAAACTACCCATCAGACACTGTCCCTGATCCGGATCACGGACCCAGGTTAGACATCCAGCACGACCAGAGTGGTATTTCAACGACGACTCCACCTGAACTGGCGTCCAAGCTTCACAGTCTCCCACCTATCCTACACAAGCCGAACCGAACACCAATATCAAACTGTAGTAAAGGTCCCGGGGTCTTTCCGTCCTGCTGCGCGAAACGAGCATCTTTACTCGTAGTGCAATTTCACCGGGCCTATGGTTGAGACAGTCGAGAAGTCGTTACGCCATTCGTGCAGGTCGGAACTTACCCGACAAGGAATTTCGCTACCTTAGGATGGTTATAGTTACCACCGCCGTTTACTGGCGCTTAAGTTCTCAGCTTCGCCACACCGAAATGTGACTAACCGGTCCCCTTAACGTTCCAGCACCGGGCAGGCGTCAGTCCGTATACATCGCCTTACGGCTTCGCACGGACCTGTGTTTTTAGTAAACAGTCGCTTCTCGCTGGTCTCTGCGGCCACCCCCAGCTCACCGAGTAAATCGGATCACCAGTGATGGCCCCCTTCTCCCGAAGTTACGGGGGCATTTTGCCGAGTTCCTTAACCATAGTTCACCCGAACGCCTCGGTATTCTCTACCTGACCACCTGAGTCGGTTTAGGGTACGGGCCGCCATGAAACTCGCTAGAGGCTTTTCTCGACAGCATAGGATCATCCACTTCACCACAATCGGCTCGGCATCAGGTCTCAGCCTCAATGTGTGACGGATTTGCCTATCACACGGCCTACACCCTTACCCCGGGACAACCACCGCCCGGGCTGGACTACCTTCCTGCGTCACCCCATCGCTTACCTACTACCACCTTGGGCCGGCGGCTCCACCACTCCCCTTCACCCGAAGGCTCCAGGGCGGCTTCACGGCCTTAGCATTAATGGGCTCGATACTGGGCGTTTCAAAGCGGGTACCGGAATATCAACCGGTTGTCCATCGACTACGCCTGTCGGCCTCGCCTTAGGTCCCGACTTACCCTGGGCAGATCAGCTTGACCCAGGAACCCTTAGTCAATCGGCGCACACGTTTCTCACGTGTGTATCGCTACTCATGCCTGCATTCTCACTCGTGAACCGTCCACAACTCGCTTCCGCGGCTGCTTCACCCGGCACACGACGCTCCCCTACCCATCCCAGCGGGCGTTGGCCCTCATGCTGGAATGACACGACTTCGGCGGTACGCTTGAGCCCCGCTACATTGTCGGCGCGGAATCACTTGACCAGTGAGCTATTACGCACTCTTTCAAGGGTGGCTGCTTCTAAGCCAACCTCCTGGTTGTCTCTGCGACTCCACATCCTTTCCCACTTAGCGTACGCTTAGGGGCCTTAGTCGATGCTCTGGGCTGTTTCCCTCTCGACCATGGAGCTTATCCCCCACAGTCTCACTGCCGCGCTCTCACTTACCGGCATTCGGAGTTTGGCTAAGGTCAGTAACCCGGTAGGGCCCATCGCCTATCCAGTGCTCTACCTCCGGCAAGAAACACACGACGCTGCACCTAAATGCATTTCGGGGAGAACCAGCTATCACGGAGTTTGATTGGCCTTTCACCCCTAACCACAGGTCATCCCCCAGGTTTTCAACCCTGGTGGGTTCGGTCCTCCACGAAGTCTTACCTCCGCTTCAACCTGCCCATGGCTAGATCACTCCGCTTCGGGTCTTGAGCGCGCTACTAAACCGCCCTGTTCGGACTCGCTTTCGCTACGGCTTCCCCACACGGGTTAACCTCGCAACACACCGCAAACTCGCAGGCTCATTCTTCAAAAGGCACGCAGTCACGACGCAAGGAACAAGTTCCCTGCGCGACGCTCCCACGGCTTGTAGGCACACGGTTTCAGGTACTATTTCACTCCGCTCCCGCGGTACTTTTCACCATTCCCTCACGGTACTATCCGCTATCGGTCACCAGGGAATATTTAGGCTTAACGGGTGGTCCCGCCAGATTCACACGGGATTTCTCGGGCCCCGTGCTACTTGGGTGTCTCTCAAACGAGCCGCATAGATTTCAGCTACGGGGGTCTTACCCTCTACGCCGGACCTTTCGCATGTCCTTCGCCTATCTATACGGTTTCTGACTCGTCTCACAGCCGGCAGACTGTGAAAGAGAGATCCCACAACCCCGCATGCGCAACCCCTGCCGGGTATCACACGCATACGGTTTGGCCTCATCCGGTTTCGCTCGCCACTACTCCCGGAATCACGGTTGTTTTCTCTTCCTGAGGGTACTGAGATGTTTCACTTCCCCTCGTTCCCTCCACACTGCCTATGTGTTCAGCAGCGGGTGACAGCCCATGACGACTGCCGGGTTTCCCCATTCGGAAACCCCCGGATCAAAGCCTGGTTGACGGCTCCCCGGGGACTATCGTGGCCTCCCACGTCCTTCATCGGTTCCTGGTGCCAAGGCATCCACCGTGCGCCCTTAAAAACTTGGCCACAGATGCTCGCGTCCACTGTGCAGTTCTCAAGCAACGACCAGCCACCCACCACCCCACCCCTTACAGGGCGAGTTCACTGGGGCCGGCATCACGAAGGGCGAGCTCACGCTCGCACCCTCAGACACCCAACAGCGCGCCCGGCACGACTCCCTGACTCTCACGTTCCACGCCGAAGCAGTACTAGTGAAGCCCTGAAACCGTGCCGAATAGTCAACGTTCCACCCATGAGCAACCACCGCAGGACATTCGCCCGCGTTATGGCTCTGGATTCCTTGCGGAATCTAGATGCTCCTTAGAAAGGAGGTGATCCAGCCGCACCTTCCGGTACGGCTACCTTGTTACGACTTCGTCCCAATCGCCAGTCCCACCTTCGACAGCTCCCTCCCTTACGGGTTGGGCCACCGGCTTCGGGTGTTACCGACTTTCGTGACGTGACGGGCGGTGTGTACAAGGCCCGGGAACGTATTCACCGCAGCAATGCTGATCTGCGATTACTAGCAACTCCGACTTCATGGGGTCGAGTTGCAGACCCCAATCCGAACTGAGACCGGCTTTTTGAGATTCGCTCCGCCTCGCGGCATCGCAGCTCATTGTACCGGCCATTGTAGCACGTGTGCAGCCCAAGACATAAGGGGCATGATGACTTGACGTCGTCCCCACCTTCCTCCGAGTTGACCCCGGCAGTCTCCTGTGAGTCCCCATCACCCCGAAGGGCATGCTGGCAACACAGAACAAGGGTTGCGCTCGTTGCGGGACTTAACCCAACATCTCACGACACGAGCTGACGACAGCCATGCACCACCTGTATACCGACCACAAGGGGGGCACCATCTCTGATGCTTTCCGGTATATGTCAAGCCTTGGTAAGGTTCTTCGCGTTGCGTCGAATTAAGCCACATGCTCCGCTGCTTGTGCGGGCCCCCGTCAATTCCTTTGAGTTTTAGCCTTGCGGCCGTACTCCCCAGGCGGGGAACTTAATGCGTTAGCTGCGGCACCGACGACGTGGAATGTCGCCAACACCTAGTTCCCAACGTTTACGGCGTGGACTACCAGGGTATCTAATCCTGTTCGCTCCCCACGCTTTCGCTCCTCAGCGTCAGTAATGGCCCAGAGATCCGCCTTCGCCACCGGTGTTCCTCCTGATATCTGCGCATTTCACCGCTACACCAGGAATTCCGATCTCCCCTACCACACTCTAGCTAGCCCGTATCGACTGCAGACCCGGGGTTAAGCCCCGGGCTTTCACAACCGACGTGACAAGCCGCCTACGAGCTCTTTACGCCCAATAATTCCGGACAACGCTTGCGCCCTACGTATTACCGCGGCTGCTGGCACGTAGTTAGCCGGCGCTTCTTCTGCAGGTACCGTCACTTTCGCTTCTTCCCTGCTGAAAGAGGTTTACAACCCGAAGGCCGTCATCCCTCACGCGGCGTCGCTGCATCAGGCTTTCGCCCATTGTGCAATATTCCCCACTGCTGCCTCCCGTAGGAGTCTGGGCCGTGTCTCAGTCCCAGTGTGGCCGGTCGCCCTCTCAGGCCGGCTACCCGTCGTCGCCTTGGTAGGCCATCACCCCACCAACAAGCTGATAGGCCGCGGGCTCATCCTTCACCGCCGGAGCTTTCAACCCCCCGAGATGCCTCGGAAGGTGATATCCGGTATTAGACCCCGTTTCCAGGGCTTGTCCCAGAGTGAAGGGCAGATTGCCCACGTGTTACTCACCCGTTCGCCACTAATCCACCCCGAAGGGCTTCATCGTTCGACTTGCATGTGTTAAGCACGCCGCCAGCGTTCGTCCTGAGCCAGGATCAAACTCTCCATGAATGTTTTCCCGTAATCGGGATGAACACCACAAGAGCGGAACGACCGGTCGGAATAAGACCGGTCGTTCACAGCGTCCTCGCTGTGTCAATGCCTACCCGCCACAATGGGCCGGCAGGACTTTCAAAGGAACCTCGAACCTGCCGAAACAGGCCGGGGTATCAACATATCTGGCGTTGACTTTTGGCACGCTGTTGAGTTCTCAAGGAACGGACGCTTCCTTCAGACCCTTTTCATCGGGCCCTCCGGGCGCTTCCCTTCGGTGTTTCCAAACTCTATCAGGCCTTTTTGCTCCTCCTGACCACCGCCCTGCGAGCATGCAGAGGTGTAGACCAGTTAGGATCGCGGCTTGATAGGTGCTGCCGACCCCCGACTCACTGTCGCGTTGGGGCCAGGCAGGGGTACGACAGTACCTGGCACCGGGAGTTGAGGCAAATCGTTCCGGTGCACCCCTAGGTCCGCCAACTGGTAACTATCGTGCGGAACTAGAACATCTCATGATTTACCCTTCTGAACAGCGCGCCGTCCGGCTCTGAGCAGCGACGGCGACTCACGAAGCTCCACCCTGGGAGGCTCCATGACCACGACCACAGTCACGTCCCCTGTTCCTGGACGTGCCATCGGACTCGCGGCCGTGCCGGACCCGGTGTTCTCCGGTGCGATGGTCGGTCCCGGTACCGCCATTGATCCCGTCCGTGAGGCGCAGGAGGCCGTCGCCCCCGTTGACGGCGTCATCGTTTCCCTGCACCCGCACGCCTTCGTCGTCGTCGACGGCCAGGGGCGCGGTGTGCTGACGCACCTCGGTATCGACACCGTTCAGCTCAATGGCCAGGGCTTCGAGCTTCTCGTCAACAAGGGCGACACGGTTCAGCGGGGACAGGCCGTGGTCCGCTGGAACCCGTCGGACGTCGAGATCGACGGCAAGTCCCCCATCTGCCCGATCGTGGCGCTCGAGGCCACGGCCGACTCCCTCTGCGACGTCCGTGAGGACGGCGACGTGAAGGCCGGCGACACGCTCTTCAGCTGGCAGTGACGCCGACGCCGCGGTGGCGGCGAGTGGGACATCCATCGCGACGGCACGGGCCGTCGCTCAAAGGGAGACGGGTCAAATGGAGACAACGCTGCGAGGCGTCGGCGTAAGCCACGGTGTGGCGATCGGCGAGGTTCGGCACATGGGCACGGCTGTGCTGGAGCCGCCGGCCAAGCAGATACCGCCACGGGATGCCGAGCGCGAACAGGGGCGCGCCCGCCAGGCCGTCGAGGCTGTGGCGGCCGACCTGATTGCGCGCGGCAATCTGGCGGGTGGCGAGGCACAGCACGTGCTCGAGGCGCAGGCCATGATGGCGCAGGACCCGGAGCTCATGGCCGACGTGGAGCGGCGCATCACCGTCGGCAGCACTGCCGAGCGTGCGGTGTACGACGCGTTCGCCGCGTACCGGGCGCTCCTGGCGAATGCGGGTGAGTATCTGGCGGGACGCGTCGCGGACCTGGACGACGTGCGGAACCGGATTGTGGCGCGGCTGCTGGGTGTGCCGATGCCGGGTGTGCCGGACAGCGACGAGCCGTACGTACTGATCGCGCGGGATCTCGCGCCGGCGGACACGGCGCTGCTCGACCCGACCCTGGTGCTCGGTTTCGTCACCGAGGAGGGCGGGCCGACCAGCCACAGCGCGATTCTGGCGCGGGCGCTCGGGGTTCCTGCGGTGGTGGCGCTGCCGGGGGCCTGCGAGCTGGCCGAGGGCACGTTGATCGCGGTCGACGGCAGCACCGGTGAGATCTTCGTCGAGCCGAGCGACGAGAAGCGGAGTGAGCTGGAGCGGGCCGCGGCGGAGCGCAAGGCAGCGCTGGCCGCTTCCAGTGGGCCGGGCGCGACGTCCGACGGGCACAAGGTGCCGCTGCTGGCCAATGTCGGCGGGCCCGGCGATGTGCCGGCCGCGGTCGAGGCCGGTGCCGAGGGTGTCGGGCTGTTCCGTACGGAGTTCCTCTTCCTTGACGACAGCAAGCAGGCGCCGTCGGAGGAGAAGCAGGTCGAGGCGTACCGCAAGGTGCTCGAGGCATTCCCCGAGGGCCGGGTGGTCGTGCGGGTACTGGATGCCGGCGCGGACAAGCCGCTCGACTTCCTGACTCCGGCCGACGAGCCGAACCCCGCGCTGGGTGTGCGCGGGCTGCGCACGCTGCTCGACCACCCCGATGTGCTGCGTACCCAGCTGACGGCGCTGTCCAAGGCCGTCAAGGGGCTTCCGGTGTACCTCGAGGTCATGGCCCCGATGGTGGCGGACCGTACGGACGCGAAGGCGTTCGCCGACGCGTGCCGTGAGGCCGGGCTGCAGGCGAAGTTCGGCGCGATGGTGGAGATCCCGTCCGCCGCGCTGCGGGCGCGTTCGATCCTGCAGGAGGTGGAGTTCCTGTCGCTGGGCACCAATGACCTCGCGCAGTACACCTTCGCCGCCGACCGTCAGGTCGGTGCGGTTTCCCGGCTGCAGGATCCTTGGCAGCCGGCGCTGCTGGATCTGGTGGCAATGTCGGCCGAGGCCGCGAAGGCCGAGGGCAAGAGCTGTGGTGTGTGTGGTGAGGCTGCCTCCGATCCGTTGCTTGCGTGTGTGCTCACCGGTCTCGGTGTGACCTCGCTGTCGATGGGTGCGGCGTCGATTCCGTATGTACGGGCGACGCTGGCGAAGTACACGCTTGCCCAGTGCGAGCGGGCTGCCCTCGCGGCGCGTGCCACGGACACCGCCGAGGAGGCCCGGGTCGCCGCGCAGGCGGTTCTCTCCGGCGAGTAGCACTTACGCGGTGGTCAACTGGTGATCGATGGGGCTTCCCGCCGGGACGGTGGGAAGCCCCATCGGCGTTCAGTGCTGGTTTTCCGGGTCGTCGGTGGTGATGTCGAAGCCCGCGCAGTACTCGACGCCGGGCTCGGGGGACAGTGGTTCGCCGGTCGCGGCGTCGGTGCAGTAGGCGCTGAACACCTCGCCCGCGGTGAGCGGGAGCAGTCGGCCCTGGTGGAGCCGCCAGCCGTGGAGGTGGTCCGGGGCGCCGTCCGTGGTCGTACGGAGAACCACTCCCCCGGCTGTCTCCAGTGCGATCCCTGTCGCCAGGACGGTGACGAACTCCGCCGCCTCCGACGCCTCCAGGTGGGCGGGCGCGTCCGTGGCTCCCTCGGCGTGGAGGACGGCGAGGAGTTGTTCGTCGGGGGCCGGGACGCTGCAGACGAGGTGGTGTCTGCCTCGTCCGGCCACTTCGAGCAGTCGCATCAGGATGCGCGATGCGCGGTCGAAGGCGGCACGGCCGATGTCCTGGCCACAGTCGGCGCACTCGCCGAGGTCGGCGAGGAGCATCGTCGCGTACTCCCAAGTGGCTTGTCGGACTGCCTTGTTGATGAGCTGGGGCAGCAGGCCGTCGAGCGGCTGTCCTGTGTACGCCAGGCTGGCGCCGCGGCCGACGATCTCGGCGGTGTAGTGGCTGCGGCTTGCGGCGGTGTCCGGGTCGAGTCCGGCTTCTGCGCAGTACTCCGCGAAGTCGTCGGGGTCGAAAAGACCGACGGTGGTATGGAGTTGGCCGGTGGCGAGGGTTTTGAGGAGGGCTTCGATCTGCCGGAGATAGCTCGGGTGGTCGTCGAAGGTGAAGGTGCGGTACTGCCGCATCGCGGTGAAGTCCTGCTCGTCGGCCAGGATGCCAACGGTGCTGGGGACTTCGCGGCGAAGGGCGCGCCGCAGGGCTGCGTCGCTCCTGGGCCGCTGACGGCTGGACTGTTTGGACGGCTTGGAGTGCTTGGACGACCTGGGTCGCTTGGGCTGCCCGGGCTGCTTGATGTACGCCATTTCTCCCCCTGGGCGTGCTGTTGATTACCGGTGACTCACCGTAATCGACGGCACTGACAATGAGGGGCGGGCGGGGCGGGGCGCGCCTGGGGCGGGCTCGTTCCCCTGCCCGCCTCTTCCCGAACTGGGGGCAAGCCCGGCGCTCCGCCCCGGACCCGCCTCAGTCGGCGGCGGGACTTGAGGTTCGCGTGCGCGCCAGGTTCTCGTAGAAGCGCAGCAGTTCGAGGTTGTCCACCGAGCCGGGGTTGACCGCCTTGGACAGGGCCGTGCCTTGGAGGAGGCGCTTCACCGGGACCTCGATGCGTTTGCCGGTCAGGGTGTGCGGGACGCCCGGGACCTCGATGATGTCGTCCGGGACATGGCGCGGTGAGAGCTGCTCGCGGATCGTCTTCTTGATGCGGGCACGCAGCGCGTCGTCGAGGGCGGCGCCTTCGGCGAGGTGCACGAAGAGCGGCATCCAGTAGCCGCCGTTCGGCTCCTCCAGGCCGATGACCAGCGATTCGCGGATCTCAGGAAGGCGCTCGACGGCCTCGTAGATGTCGGCCGAGCCCATCCGTACGCCCTGGCGGTTGAGGGTGGAGTCGGAGCGGCCGTGGATGATGACGGAGCCACGCTCGGTGATCGTGATCCAGTCGCCGTGCCGCCAGACGCCGGGGAACATCTCGAAGTAGCTGTCGCGGTAGCGGCTGCCGTCCGGGTCGTTCCAGAACCGGATCGGCATGGACGGCATGGGGTTGGTGACGACCAGTTCGCCGACCTCGCCGATGAGCGGCTTGCCCTGGGGGTCCCAGGACTGGAGATCCGTGCCGAGACAGGCGGCCTGGAGTTCGCCGATGTGTACGGGCAGGGTGGGCACCGCGCCCGCGAAGCAGCTGCACACGTCCGTGCCGCCGCTGACCGAGGCGATCCACAGGTCGTCCGCCACCTCGTCGTGGAGCCAGCGGAAGCCGTCGGGCGGGAGCGGGGAGCCGGTGGTTGCGACGCACTTGATCCGGGAGAGGTCGAAGTCCCGGGACGGGTGCACCTCGGCCTTGCGGCAGGCCATGACGTACGCCGCCGAGGTGCCGAAGAGGGTGGACTCGGTGCGCTCGGCGATACGCCACTGGGCGCCGGTGTCGGGAAAGCCCGGGCTGCCGTCGTAGAGCACGACTGTCGTGCCGGTGAGCAGGCCGGAGACGAGGAAGTTCCACATCATCCAGCCGGTCGAGGTGTACCAGAAGAAGCGGTCCTCGGGGCCGAGGTCGCAGTGCAGGCCGAGCTGCTTGAAGTGCTCCAGCAGAATGCCGCCCTGCGACTGGACGATGGCCTTGGGCAGGCCGGTCGTGCCGGAGGAGTACAGAACCCACAGCGGGTGGTCGAAGGGCACCTGCTCGAAGACGGCTTCCGCGTCGCCCGAGGTCACCGCCGACCAGTCGAGTGCGCCCTCGGGGGCCTCGGTGCCGAGCAGCGGGATGTGGATCACCGCGCGCAGGGTGGGAAGTTCGCTGCGGAGCTCGGCGACGGTCTCCGTGCGGTCGTGCTCCTTGCCGCCATAGCGGTAGCCGTCGACGGTGAACAGGACGACGGGCTCGACCTGCTGGAAGCGGTCGAGGACGCTGCGCGCGCCGAAGTCGGGGGCACAGGATGTCCACACCGCGCCGACGGCCGCGGTGGCGAGCAGAGCGGTGACGGCCTGCGGGATGTTGGGCAGATACCCGCTGATCCGGTCCCCTGGGCGTACGCCGAGAGCGCGCAGTTCGGCGGCGAGCGCGCCCACCTGGCGGCGGAGCTCGGACCAGCTGATCGGGGTCGGCTCATGTGTTTCGTCCACATGGAGCAGTGCCGGATCGTGGGGGCGGTCCTCGGCGGCGCGCAGCGCGTGCTCGGCGTAGTTGAGGGTGGCGCCGGGGAACCACCGGGCGCCGGGCATGGCGGGGTCGGCGAGGACGCGCTCGTACGGAGTGGAGAACCGGATGTCGAACCACTCGGCGACCGCCTGCCAGAAGGTCTCGAGCTCGTCGACCGACCAGCGGTGCAGCGCCGCGTAGCCGCCCTCGGCGGGTGCCCCGTGGCGCTCGGCGGCCCAGGCCTGGAAGCCGGTGATCCTGGCGGCGGCGATGCGCTCGGGGTCCGGCTGCCACAGGGGGGCAGGGTTCGCTGCTGAGGTCATGGACGGCTCCCGGGTGGCTTTACGCGGTGTCTGCGTGTGTCGCGCGCACGTGCGGGGTGTGCGCGTGACGCGGCTGACAGGGACGATGCCATGTGATCGTCTTTCGCACCAGGGCTCCCCACCCATGGTCGCGCCTTGGAATATGTGGTCTCACCACGGGTGAACGGGAGTTGAACAAACCCCATGCGACCTCGGGCGGATGGCAGGCTGATCTGCATGAACGGTCGTGGTCTGGTGCGCTCGGTGAGGATCTTCGGAACGGTGCAGGGGGTGCGCGCGGCACGCTCGGCCTGGCGGCAGCGGCGGACCGACGCCCGGGGGTTGCCGTCGAGAGGGGCGGAGCGAGCCAGAGTGCCCGGCCTGGTGAGCGGGGCCGAGCCGCTGCCGGGGGGCGGGATCGTCAGGTTCGCCCGTTCTGAACTGCTTATCCAGGTCACGGCGGGCGGCGCGGTCTTCTGGGGCTGGGACGGCGCCGGGCCCGAGCCCTCGTACGCCCTCGCAGGCGCCCCTCCGGAGCCGGATCCGCGGGCGGAGCTGGAGCCCGACAAGGACGGCGGCTGGCGCGTGGTGTCGGAACGGGTGACGGTGGAAGTGTCCCGGCACGGCGCCGTGGAGATCCGCACGCCGGGGGGTGTCGTGCTGCGCCGGGATCTGCCGCCCCGCTGGTGGGAGCCGGTGCAGGGCGGGCCGGCGCGGTGGGTGCAGCGGACCCAAGTGCCCGCGGACGCACGCTTCTTCGGGCTCGGCGGCCGGGCGTCCGGTCCCCGCCTGCGGAACGGCAGCTACCGGCTGTGGAACACCGATCCCCGGGGCGCGTTCGGCCCCGACGACGATCCGCTGTACATCACCATGCCGGTCCAGCTGGTGGTGGCCGACGCGGGCACGCATCTCGCCTTCCACGACAACTCCTGGGACGGCCGGGTCACCCTGAGGGAGGGCGAGGAGGGCGCCGGCTCCGGGCACGACCGGTCCGGCACCAGCGAGGTGCGTATGGACGGCGGGCCGCTGCGCTGCTGGGTGGTGGTGGGCACGCCTGCGCGGGTGCTGCGCGGCTGGACCCGGCTGACGGGCGCGCCCGCGGTGCCACCGTCCTGGGCGCTCGGCCCGCAGCACGCGCGGTGGGGGTTCGGCAGCGAGCGGGAAGTCCGCCGGATCGCGGCCGGCTACCGGGAACGGGAGCTGCCGCTGACCGCGATCCATCTCGACATCGACCACTACGACGGGTTTCAGGTCTTCACCGTGGACCGGGAGCGCTTCCCCGACCTGCCGGGGATGGCGAAGGATCTGCGCGAAGAGGGGGTGCGGCTGGTCTCGATCGTGGACCCGGCGGTGAAGGCGGAGCGCGGGAACGAGGTGTACGACAGTGGGTCCGCGGCGGGGGCGTTCGTACGGGACGCGGACGGGCGGGAGGTGCGGGGCGTCGTGTGGCCGGGCGACTGCGTCTATCCGGACTTCACCGATCCGGCGGTGCGCCGGTGGTGGGGCGAGCGGTACGAGGAACGGCTCGCGCAGGGCTTCTCCGGGGTGTGGCACGACATGAACGAGCCGGTGTCCTTCACTCCCTTCGGCGACATGACGCTGCCGCGGTCCGCCCGGCATGCACTGGACGGGAAGGGCGGCGACCACCGGGAGGCGCACAATCTGTACGGCCTCTCGATGGCGCGTGCGGGGTACGAGGGACTGCGGCGGCTGCGTCCCGAGCAACGGCCGTTCCTCTTCTCCCGCTCCGGCTGGGCGGGTATGCAGCGGTACGGGGGCACCTGGTCCGGCGATGTGTCCACCGGCTGGCCCGGGCTGCGCGCCTCGCTCTCGCTGGTACTCGGGCTCGGGCTGTGCGGCGTGCCGTACTCCGGTCCCGATATCGGCGGGTTCGACGGCAGTCCGTCGCCCGAGCTGTATCTGCGCTGGTTCCAGCTGGGGGCGCAGCTGCCGCTGTTCCGTACGCATGCGGCGATCGACGCGGGGCGCAGGGAGCCGTGGGAATTCGGGCCCGAGGTGCTCGCCCATGCGAGGGCCGCGCTCGTCGAACGGGAGCGGCTGCTGCCCTACTTCGTCACACTGGCGCACCTGGCCCGGTTGACCGGGGCGCCCTATGCGCGGCCGCTGTGGTGGAGCGCCCCGCAGGACAGGGTGCTGCGCGACTGCGAGGACGCGTTTCTGCTCGGGGACGCGCTGCTGGTCGCGCCGGTGCTGGAGCCCGGCACGGACCGGCGGGCGGTGCGGCTGCCGCGGGGGCGGTGGTACGACACGGCGACGGAGCGGGCGTACGACGGACCCGGGCAGGTGCTTGTGGACGCGCCCCTGTCACGTATCCCGGTACTGGCTCGGGGTGGTGCGGTGATTCCGGTGCGGGGCGCGGACGGCGCGATGGAGCTGGAGGTCTGGGCGCCTGCGGAGGGGCGCAAGGGCGGGGGCCTGGTGGTCCCGGACGCGGGCGACGGCTGGGAGGCGGCGGAGGTGGAGCCGTATACGACGCGTCTGGTGGACGGCCGGGTCGTGGTGAAGCACAAGCGGCCGGAGGGCTCGGGGCCGCCGCGTTGGCGGGTGAGGGTGCGGGGGTTGGGGGCGGGGAGCTAGGGGTGGGGGCGCGGTCCGGTAGCGGGCGCCCCCGGGTGCGGGGTGCCGTGGCTCGGCTGGGGGGATTTCCCCCACCCCGCCCCTTCCCGAAACTGGGGGCGGCGCCCCCAGACCCCGGGAGAAGGAGCCGCAGGGGCTGCGCCCCAGCACCCCGGGCAGCGGCAGCTTCGCGCCGCCCAGCCACCGCCCCGCGGCTCGCCCGCGCTGCAAGGGCGGCAAACAGTTAGCCGGCTCGCTCGCGAAACCACCCACCGAGCAGCAACCACCAACGCCCCCTGGCCCACGGCAACCACGAACCAGGAGGACTTGAGCAACCACCAACGCCCCCTGGCCCACGGCAACCACGAACCCGGTGACTACTCGTAGCGTCCCTCGAACCATCGCCTCGCCGCGATCGTGTGCAGCGGGAACGTCAACTCCTTCGGCCCTTGCAGCAGGTGCCAGCCCGTCGTCTCATCCGTCGGGCGCGGGGGCGGCAGTGTCGTCGCGTCCCGTTCCGGCAGCAGGCCGAACAGGAGCAAGTGGCCGTCCGGGGAGCTCAGGGCGTCCGCGAGGCGGACCTCGTCGGGGGACGCCTCGATGCCGGTCTCCTCCTTGAGTTCCCGGACGACCGCCCGCTGCCAGTCCTCGGCATGGTCGATGAAGCCGCCCGGCAGCGCGACGCCTCCGCGTCCGGGGTCGATCGTGCGGGTGATGACGACCAGTCCGGTTCCGTCCGCCGACCGCGCGGGCAGTAGCGCGACAGCGACGGGCAGTGGATTGCGGTAGGCCGTGTCGCCGCAGGCAGCGCAGGTGCGGGGCCAGTCCGTGACCGGGCCGTACGACGCTCCGCAGTTGCCGCAGTGGGAGTCCTTGGGCACGCGCGGACTGTATCCGATCGCCCTTTCCCGCGGGGCCGGGAACTGATAGACGGTGTGCACATGACAGGACTTGCTTCCGCCTTCCGCACCCTCGTCGCGACGGCCGCCGCCCTGCTCGCCGTCACCGCGTCCACCGCCGCGGCCCCCGCCGCCCGGGCCCACTCGGAGCCCACGGCCCCTCGCGAGTTCGTGGCGCTGCGCACCGTCGACCGGACGATCATTCAGGAGATGCGCTACACCACCCCGCACAACTTCGTGGGCGAGCGGATCGACGGCTATCGCCAGCCACTCTGCATCCTCACGCTGCCTGCCGCGCAGGCGCTCCACCGTGCGCAGCAGACGCTGCTCAGGCAGGGCTACTCGCTGAAGGTGTACGACTGTTACCGGCCCCAACGGGCCGTCGACCACTTCGTACGGTGGGCCAAGGACCTCGAGGACGAGGCCATGAAAAAGGAGTTCTATCCACACGTCGACAAGTCGCGTCTGTTCGCCGACGGTTACATCGCCGAGAAGTCCGGACACAGCCGTGGCAGCACGGTCGACCTCACCGTCGTCGAGCTCCCGGCACTGCCGACCAGGCCGTACATCCCGGGTGAGCCCCTCATCCCCTGCTATGCCCCCAGGTCCGCACGCTTCCCGGACAATTCCGTGGACATGGGGACCGGGTTCGACTGCTTCGACACGCTGTCACACACCGACGACCCCAGGATCCAGGGCGAGCAGCGCGCCAACCGGCAGCTCCTCAAGAGCACGCTGAGCGCGGTCGGCTTTGTGAATCTGCCTGAGGAGTGGTGGCACTTCACCTACAAGCCGGAGCCGTTCCCGGACACCTTCTTCGACTTCCCCGTCTCTTCGCGGTCGGTCGCCGGAAATCACCGATCCGTGGCACACTTCTGACGTATCGTCAGATCACTGTGCCGGGGAGGGACCTTGACGCGCACGCCGCAGCGGCCCGTGGTGGCCGGATGGTTCACACAGGACGGCGGTGAGGAGGGCTTCCGGCTGCTCGGCACCCGCTGCACGGCCTGTTCGTCCGTCTTCTTCCCGCGCGAGGACTCCTTCTGCCGCAACCCGGCATGCGGGGGCGGGGAACTGGTGGAGGTACCCCTGTCCAAGCGGGGCCGGGTGTGGTCGTACACGGACGGGCGCTACCGCCCGCCCGCGCCGTACGTCTCCGATCCGGCCGTCGAGTGGGAGCCGTACACGCTCCTCGCCGTCGAACTCGAGGCCGAGCGCATGGTGGTCCTCGGGCAGGCCGTGCCCGGTGTGACGGTCGCCGATCTCGCGGTCGGGATGGAGGTCGAGATCGTGCCGGGCGTACTGAACGAGGACCCGGACACCCTCTGGACGACCTGGCACTGGCGGCCCGTGGGGGTGGCTTCATGACCGGCGATGTGGCAGTCCTCGGGGCCGGAATGCACCCCTGGGGCAAATGGGGCCGCAGTTTCGTCCAGTACGGGACAGCGGCGGCCAGAGCCGCGCTCGCCGACGCGGAAATCGACTGGCGGCAGGTGCAGTCGGTCATCGGCGCGGATACCGTGCGCTGCGGCTATCCGGGGTATGTGGCGGGGGCGACCTTCGCGCAGGCACTGGGCTGGCAGGGGGCACGCGTCACCAGCGTCTACGCGGCCTGCGCCTCCGGAGCGCAGGCGATCAGCACTGCACGCGCGCAGATCCTGGCCGGCCTGGCCGACGTCGTCCTGGTGGTGGGCGCGGACTCGGCACCCAAGGGCTTCTTCGCGCCGGCCGGAGGCGAGCGGCCAGACGATCCCGACTGGCTGCGCTTCCGGCTGCTCGGCGCGACGAACCCCGCCTACTTCGGGCTGTACGCGCGCCGCCGCATGGCCCTGTACGGCGACTCCCCCGAGGACTTCGCGCTGGTCAAGGTGAAGAACGCGGCGGCCGGCGCGCTCAACCCCAACGCCCGCTACCGCACAAGGGTCTCGGCCGAGGACGTCGCCGCCTCCGCGGTCGTCGCCGATCCGCTGCGGCTGCTCGACATCTGCGCGACGTCCGACGGCGCGGCCGCACTGGTGCTGTCGAGCATGGACTTCGCGCGCCGGCACGGTGCCGCCGACCCCGTCCGTATCCGCGCGGTCTCCACCGTCACACCGACGTATCCGAAGGCCGTACTCGATCTCCCGGACATCGCGACCGACTCGGCAGCCGTCGTGGCGCCGTCACCGGACTCCTTCCGGGCCTCGATCGCCCGGGCCGCGTACGAGGAGGCCGGCATCGGCCCCGAGGACCTCTCGCTCGCCGAGGTGTACGACCTCTCCACCGCGCTCGAGCTGGAGTGGTACGAGGACATCGGCCTGTGCGGGACCGGCGAGGGCGCCAAGCTGGTGCACGAGGGCGCCACCGCGCTCGGCGGCCGCATCCCGGTGAACGCCAGCGGCGGCCTCGCCTCCTTCGGCGAGGCCGTGCCCGCCCAGGCCATCGCCCAGGTCTGTGAGCTGACCTGGCAGTTGCGCGGTACTGCCGGAGAGCGGCAAGTGCCGGGTGCCCGCACCGGAATCAGCGCGAACCAGGGGCTTTTCGGCCATGGTTCGGCGATCGTGGCCATTCGCTGAAGAACCTTCGAGGCGTACTCCCACTGCCTTACGTTCCCCGCTAGCGTGTCAAACGCATCGGCCGTGAACTGCACTTGATGTCAACGACCTTGACGACCCATCACGTCCGGTGAACACTGCCTCTTCGTCGGCATCGCCGCACACTTCGGCACGCTCACCATGCTCGTCACGGACGCCGGGCAGGGCGCGGATTCCGCTGCCTCCGGCTCCGTAGCCATGGCATGCCATGGAGCAAGCACCCTGCACTGAGTACCGGGGCCGGGCCCCGGGCGAGGGCCTAGGAGCCGCCATGAGCAACGGAGACATTTTCGTCGGTGAGGTCATCGGCACCGCGATACTCATCCTCTTCGGCGCGGGCGTATGCGCCGCCGTCACGCTCCATCACTCCAAGGCAAAGGCCGCGGGCTGGGTCGTCATCGCCTTCGGCTGGGGCTTCGGCGTGCTGGCGGGCGCGTACACCGCCGCACCGCTGTCGGGCGGGCATCTCAATCCGGCCGTGACACTCGGCGTCGCCGTCGACACCGGGGAGTGGAGCAAAGTCCCGCTCTACATCCTGGCGCAGATGGTCGGCGCGATCCTCGGCGCCGTACTGGCCTATCTCGTCTACTTCGCGCAGTTCCGGGCCAATGCGGACACGGCGAACGCACAGCCCACGCTCGGGATCTTCTCGACCGGTCCGGAAATCCGTAATCCCGTGGCCAACCTGATCACCGAGATCATCGCGACGATCGGCCTGGTGCTGCCGATTCTCGCCTTCGGCAAGAACGACGGCATCGGCATCGGCCAGATACCCGGGCAGGACGCCGGGATCTACGGCTCGGGCATCTCCATCCTGCTGGTGTCGCTACTGGTCGTGGGCATCGGTCTGTCGCTCGGCGGACCGACGGGTTACGCCATCAACCCGGCCCGTGACCTGGGACCACGCATCACCCACGCACTGCTGCCGATCCCCAACAAGGGCACCTCCGACTGGGGTTACGCCTGGGTGCCGGTGGCCGGACCCGCTATCGGCGGGCTGCTGGCCGGCCTCATCTTCAACGCAGCCTTCTAGGCCTTCCGGCCTCATTGACAAGGGGATGTCATGACGGACAAGTTCGTCGCCGCAATCGACCAGGGCACCACGTCCAGCCGCTGCATCATCTTCAACCAGGACGGCGCGATCGTCGCCGTCGACCAGCGTGAGCACCGTCAGATCTTCCCCAAGCCGGGCTGGGTGGAGCACGACGCCACCGAGATCTGGTCCAAGGTGCAGGCGGTGGTGGCGGGGGCGATCGCCAAGGCGGGGCTGCGCGCCGACCAGCTCAGCGCGCTCGGCATCACCAACCAGCGGGAGACGACGGTCCTTTGGGACCGGTCGACCGGAAAGCCGGTGCACAACGCGATCGTCTGGCAGGACACCCGTACCTCCGGGCTCTGCAACGAGCTGGGGGGCACGGACGGGCAGGACCGTTTCCGCGACGCGACCGGGCTGCCGCTCGCCAGCTACTTCTCCGGGCCCAAGGCGGCCTGGCTGCTGGACAATGTGCCCGGGCTGCGCAGCCGGGCCGAGCGCGGCGAGATCGCCTTCGGCACCATCGACTCCTGGCTGATCTGGAACCTCACCGGCGGCACGGAGGGCGGGGTCCATGTCACCGATGTGACCAACGCGTCGCGCACCATGCTGATGAATCTCCAGACCCTCGAGTGGGATCCGGCGATCCTCTCCGCGATGAACGTCCCGCAGGCAGTGCTCCCGGAGATCAGGTCGTCGGCAGAGGTGTACGGGACGGCGGTCGGCCAGCTCGCGGGCGTGCCGGTGGCCTCGGCGCTCGGCGACCAGCAGGCCGCGATCTTCGGACAGGCCTGCTACGACACGGGCACGGCCAAGAACACATACGGCACCGGCAGCTTCCTGCTCCTGAACACCGGCAACCGGCCCGTGCCGTCCAAGAGCGGACTCATCACCACGCTGGGCTACAAGATCGGCGACGAGGCACCGGTCTACTGTCTGGAAGGCTCGATCGCCATCACCGGTGCGCTGGTGCAGTGGTTCCGGGACCAGTTGGGCATCATCCGCAGCGCCGACGAGATCGAGACCTTGGCGGCGAGCGTGGACGACAACGGGGGTGCATACATCGTGCCCGCCTTCTCCGGGCTCTTCGCCCCGTACTGGCGCTCCGACGCGCGCGGTGTCATCACCGGCCTGACCCGGTACGTCACCAAGGGGCATCTGGCGCGAGCGGTGCTCGAGGCCACGAGCTGGCAGACGCGCGAGGTCGTCGACGCGATGTACCAGGACTCCGGCGTGCAGATCACCACGCTCAAGGTCGACGGCGGTATGACGGCGAACAATCTGCTGATGCAGCATCAGGCGGATGTGCTGGGGGTGCCGGTGATCCGGCCGAAGGTCTCCGAGACGACGTGTCTGGGGGCTGCGTACGCGGCCGGGCTCGCCACCGGCGTCTGGTCGGACCTCGACGAGCTCAAGGCGCACTGGCGGCGCGATGTGGAGTGGTCGCCGCGGATGGAGGCGCAGATCCGCGAGCGCGAGTACCACAACTGGCGCAAGGCGGTGGAGCGGAGCTTCGGCTGGCACGAGGAGGACGGGACGTGACCTCGTAGACCCCCCACGCCACCTCGTGAGCATGCAAGGCGGAGCTCGTAAGCATGCAACGCGGACCTCGTAGGCCTGCAACGCCGAAAGGCTCACGGCCCGTACCCCTGTCGGTGGGGGTACGGGCCGTGTCTTGCTCTGTCTGCCGCGTCAGGTCGTGGCGTGCTCGCGCTGCCGGTCGGCGCGGGCCAGCGCATGCTCCACCACCGCGACCAGCACCTCCTTGGCGGACTCGCGCTCGCGCGCGTCGCACATCAGCAGCGGCACCTCGGAGTCCAGGTCGAGGGCGGCCCGTACCGTCTCACCGGGGAAACGGCCTGCGCCTTCGAAGCAGTTGACGGCGACAGTGAAGGGAATGGCACGGCGTTCGAAGTAGTCGATGGCCGCGAAGGAGTCCTCCAGGCGGCGGGTGTCCGCGAGCACGACCGCGCCCAGCGCCCCCTGCGCAAGCTCGTCCCAGAGGAACCAGAAGCGGTCCTGCCCCGGTGTGCCGAAGAGATAGAGCACCAGGTCCTCGCGGAGCGTGATGCGCCCGAAGTCCATGGCCACCGTGGTGGTCGTCTTGCTCTCGACGCCCTCGATGTCGTCGACTGGCCGGCCCGCCTCGCTCAACGCCTCCTCGGTGCGCAGTGGTCGTATCTCGCTGACCGCACCCACCAGGGTCGTCTTGCCGACGCCGAACCCGCCCGCGACCAGGATCTTCAGGGTCACCGGCTCGACAAGCGGCTTTCGGCGGCTAGAGCGCCCGAAGACCATTGATCACCTCGCGGAGAATGCTCACGTCCGGCAGTTCGGCCGGCGGAACGGGACGGGTTACGTGGACCAGCGCGTCCTCGACGAGATCGCCGACCAGGACGCGTACCACTCCGACCGGGAGGTCCAGGGTGGCCGCGAGTTCGGCGATCGACTGTGGGGTGTCACCGCACCGCTCGACGATCTCCACATGCTCCGGCGAGAGCGACTGGTCGCGGCCGGGGTCGTCGGCCGCGACCTCCGGTACCACCAGGGCGATCAGATCCAGGCGGTGGCGGGTCGCGGTGCTCGTCCGGCCGCGGGTCATCGCGTACGGACGGACCACCGGGCCCGCGTCGGCGTCGAAGAAGTGGTGCTGTTGCTGAGCGTGCTGAGCCGAGTCACTCATGCCCCACACTCACCCTCCGGCGGTCTGACCGGTCCGTGGCGCGGTGGACAGGTGGACTCCGACCCGCTTGACCATCAGCGTCATCTCGTACGCCACCAGGCCGACGTCGGAGTCCGCGTCGGCGAGGACGGCCAGACAGCTGCCGTCGCCCGCCGCCGTGACGAAGAGGAATGCCTCGTCCAGCTCCACCACGGTCTGGCGGACCTGGCCCGCCTCGAAGTGGCGGCCGACACCCTTGGCGAGGCTGTGGAATCCGGAGGCCACGGCGGCGAGATGCTCGCCGTCCTCGCGGGTCAGGTCACGGGAGGTGCCGGTGGCGAGGCCGTCGCCGGAGAGCACCAGTGCTTTGCGGATGGTGGCCACCCGGTCGACGAGTTCGTCGAGAAGCCAGTTGAGCTCGCCGGCTCCCTTGGCGGTCGGCGGGGCGCCAAGGGCGCCCGGTGCTGCGGCATGCGGTGCGGTCATCGACCGTCCCCCTCGAAAGTCGTTCCTGGTGCGGTCTCGCCGGGGCCGGCGGCCTGGTCGGTGGTCGCGGCCTCTTCGGCGTTCTGGCGGCGGCCGCGCTGCCAGCCTCGTTGCATGGAAGCCATACGGTTGCGTACTTGTTCCGCGTCGCGCTCGATGTCCTGCCCCGCGGCCGGGGCCGACGTCTGGTCGGCGGCGGTGCCCTCCCTGAGCTGGGGGGCGAGGCTGGCCTGGCGGACTCGACGGGGCAGGCCGTCGAGCGGGGCGGGCTCGGATGTGGGTGCCTGGTCGGTCAATGGAGCCTTCTTGGGCGCGGGCGCGGGCGCGGGGGCCGCCGGGGCCGGTGCGGGCCAGGGCGCATGGCGCGGCTCGGCACGTGGTTCCGGACGTGGCTCCGGGGCGGGCGCGAGCGCGGGTTCGTCGGCGTGGCCCGGTCCGGGCGCCGGAGCCGGGTGCGTACGGCCCCGTTCGTCCACCCTGCGGCCGTGGTCGGTGACCAGGGTCGGCGGCTTGCGGCGGGGCAGTGGCACCGGTCCCGGCAGCCGCTCGGGCATCTGGTCCAGCGCCTGTTGGTGCTGCTCGTCCGGGGCCTGACGCCGCCGGTCGCGGGCCCGGGCCCGGAAGATTCCGCCACGCTCGCTCTCGGTGTCCTCGATGTCGCCGTCCCCGCTGATCGCGTCGACACCGGTCATGGAGTCGACACCGCCGAGCACCGTCCGGTCGTCGAAGCCCAACGCGCCTACGGGCGGCTCCAGTTCGACGGGCCCGTCGAGCAGCGCCGAGCCGCCGAGACCGGTGGGCACCTTGGCGAGCGCCGAGAGCTTGCCGTCACTGCCACGCCGTCCGGCAGCACTCTCGCTCTTGCGGTCGAGGCGGAAGCCGGTGCCCTGGGTCTCGGGGGCCTCGGTGAGCAGGGCCGCGGGTATGAAGACGACCGCCGTGGTCCCTCCGTACGGCGAAGGCTGCAGCGAGACGCGGACGTTCTGCCGCTGGGCGAGCCGGCTGACGACGAAGAGACCGAGCCGGTCGGTGTCCGAGAGCTCGAACTCGGGGGTCTCCGCGAGCCGCAGATTGGCGTCGAGGAGTACTTCGGGAGCCATGCCGAGACCGCGGTCGTGGATTTCGAGGGTGAAGCCGTTGGCGACCCGCTCGCCGTGCACCTGGACACCGGTGTGCGGGGGCGAGAACACCGTGGCGTTCTCCAGGAGTTCGGCGATGAGGTGGGTGAGGTCGGCGACGGCCGGGCCGCCGACGCCGATGCGCGGCAGTCGGCGCACCTCGATGCGCTCGTAGTCCTCGACCTCGGCGACCGCCGCCCGTACGACGTCCATCAGCTGGATCGGCTTGCGCCACTGGCGGGACGGGGCGGCACCGGAGAGGATCACCAGGCCTTCGGCGTGCCGCCGCATACGGGTGGTGAGGTGGTCGAGGCGGAACAGGTCCGCGAGCTCCTCGGTGTCCTCCGTGCGGCGCTCCATCGTGTCGAGGAGCGTCAGCTGACGGTGCAGCAGCACCTGGTTGCGGCGGGCGAGGTTGACGAAGACCTCGGAGACTCCGCGCCGCATGTCGGCCTGCCGGACGGCTGCCTCGACCGCGGCGCGCTGAAGGGTGTTGAGCGCCTGGCCCGCCTGGCCGATCTCGTCCGAGTCGTAGTCGAGGCGCGGCGCCTCGGTCTCGACGTCGACCTGCTCACCCGCGGCGAGCCGCCGCATCACGCTGGGCAGCCGTACACCGGAGACCTCGTGGGCCTCCTTGCGCAGCCGGGAGAGGTCGCGCACAAGGTCACGGCCGATGCGTACGGAGACGATCACCGAGACGAGGAGAGCGAGGAAACCCAGCACGCCGGCGACCCCGGCCTTGACGAAGACGCTGTACGCGGCGGGCTTGAAGCGGTCCTGGTAGCGCACGCCCGCGTCCTTGGCCTCGCGGCCGAGGTCGTCGATGACGGGGGTGGCGGCCGCCTGCCAGCGCGAGGCCTCCGATGCGCCCGTCTCCTCGACCGGGCCTGCGGTGATGAGGCGTTCCTCGGCGTCGCGCAGGGGGGCGGTCTTGGGGCTGCGCCAGTACTGCCTGTAGATCTCGCGTTCGCCGGCGGGCAGGACTTCGAGATTGGTCTCGTAGTACAGCTCGCGCTTGGCGACGAAGTCGGAGAGCGCGCGGATCTCGGCTGCCGTGACATTGCGTGTGACGAGGGAGGAGGCGATCAACGCGTCCTCACGGGAAAGCATTTCGAGAGCGCGGACGAGGCCGACGAGGGCTCGGGCCTGCCGTTCCATCTCCGCGTTGTCGAGTGCGTGGAGCGTCAGCAGGAAGCTGTAGCAGGGGTCGACGAGGCGGTTGTAGTACTCCAGCGCCTGAGTGCGGGAGACGGTGCCCGTCTCGACCGAGCGGCGCAGGGCGCCAAGACCGTCGAGTGCTTCGAGAAGCGAGTTGAGTTCATGGGAGCTGTCGGAGCGCATGTCGTCGCGGACTCCGGGCTTCCCCATATTCGTTTTGATCTTGGCGATGGCCTTGTCGGTCGCCTCGCGCTCGCGACGCAGATTGGGCAGCGCGTCCGAAGCGCGGCGGTCCGCAAGGTAGATGAGCGTCTGGCGACGTTCTTTCTGGATGACGCCGACGGTGTCCGCGACCGGATTACCGACTTCTTCCACAACGGAAGTGACGTCGAGAAGCTGATTGGCCTCCCGACCGGTCAGTACGGTGGCGAAGCCCCAGAGGGCGGTGAGGGAGACAAGCGGCACCAGCAACAACGCCACGATCTTCCGGCGGATGGACTTCCCGCGAAAGCGCATGGCCTCCCCCTGCTCAAACCCGCCCGGTGCGGGTGGCGTTCCTCCGTCAACAAACGGCGTGAGCCTACTACTGTCACACTGACAACTCGAAGGCACGTCCGGACTATTTTCGGCCGACGACAGACGTGTTGATCATGGGTTGTCCTGGTATTCGGGGAGATGGCATTCCCGGCAGCCCCACAGCACACCTGGCGGCACGTCATCTTTCGGACCGTCGTAGATGGCTGGAATTCTTCGCTCCGCGGGAATCATCCGACCCGGTCAATCGTCCTTGTGTACGGGGGCTGTGTACGTCGGCAGGGGCACGGGGGTTCGCCGCATTCGATGCGGGGCCGCCGCGGCCGGAGTAAGGCAGCGGATTGCGGGCAGCCACCCTGAAGTCGGACAGAGGTGGGAGTGACAGGGTCCATGGACACGGACGAGCGTCGCAGCAAGGTGCAGGCGGCGGGTTATGCGGAAGTCCCGCGTCAGCTCTGGGTGGAGGAGCCGGCTGTGCGACGGCGCATGGCCGATCCGGTCCGTACGGCGGCCGTGCGGGCGGTGATCATCGCATCGCTGACGATGATTCAGGCGATGATCGCGTTCCTCTGCACGCTGGCGGGGTCGTGGCTGGCGTTCCCGATGGTGCTCAGTGGTGTGGCCAGCACGGTGGTGGCGACGTGGGCGGTGCTGGATGTGTGGGTGACCCGCCAGGTGTGGAATCAGCGCAATGGCGTGGTGTCCATGCCCAGCAGCACGGCGCGGCAGTTGCGCCGGGAGCGCCGCAGGGCGCGGAAGACGGCGCGAGCGGCTGCGCGTGAGAGTGCGCGGATACGGCGAAGGGAGCCGGGCAGGCGGCTGTCGGCGACGGGCTGACGTCCGGGCCCGGGGCGCGGGTGGTTTGTCAACGGTGACGGCGGCGCCCAGCTTCTCGACGAACGCCGCACCCTTCAGGCCGTCGAAGCCGCGCTTCACGACCTCGGTCCCGTACCGCAAGAACGCGGCGACACGTTCGTCGGCCCCCTGGCGACAAGGCTCGGCATCCGCCCAGCAACTCCCGCTGATCGTCGCTCAATCAGCGGTAGCCGATGACGCGGTACCGCGTCACCGAGCGGGCTCCGCCGTCGCGGTCCTCACCGTCACCGCTGCTGACTGAAACCCGACTTGTCCTAACAGGCAGTGCCCCAACAACCAATAGATTCACGACCGTTGAAGCGCATAGCGTGCTCGCCTCACGGACGGCAGCCCCGACGCGGTGCCGTCCCTCCGCCAACGAGGGGACACACACATGCGCATCAGCGCGCCAAGAAAAGCCGTCATAGGTGCCGCTCTCGGCACCCTCGTCCTCACCGGCATCAGCGCCGCAACCGCGCAGGCCGCACCGGCGAAGTACAGCGTCACCGTCGCCCAGGCCCCGGCCGTCAAGACCGTCTACGCCAACACGGACGCCGCCGCGAGCTGCAAGCTCAACACCATCACCATCACCCGCACCAGCATGTGCATGGACGTCGGCGCCCGCGTCGACCTGCGCAAGAACGGCAGGCCGGTCGGCTCGGCCACCTTCGACATCAAGCACTCCATGACGCTGAAGACCAACAAGCTGAAGTGGGGAGAGAGCTTCACCGTCGGCAAGGCCAGGCTCGTCAACGCCGGCGGCATCCACATCAACGTCTCCGTCGGCGGCGGCAAGGGCGTCAAGACCGCCGTCAAGTTCCCGCAAGGGTCCACCCTCGGCGCAGCCCACAAGGGAACCGTCGGCTACGCAGCCAGCGTCGGAAAGATGAAGCAGCTCGCCAGCCCGGCCTCCTACCGGTTCACCTTCACCAAGCCCGGCTACACGGCGGGCGGCTTCACCTACAAGTCCGCCAAGTACCGCTGCGACGACACGTTCTGGGGCCCCAAGAAGCGCACCAAGAACCCCGGCTGCGTCTTCCCGTCCGTCTCCCCCGTCTTCACCCTCTCCCGCAGCGACGCGAAGGTGAGGCAGTCCGCCAACCACATCCTCGACGCCCAGCGCAGGATCGCCGGTCACCCGGGCGCCTCCACCCCGCTGCACCGCATCACCAACGAGAAGACCATCAACGCCCACCGCAAGGCCATGTGCGCGAAGGTGCACAACCCGGACCCCAAGAAGTACGACTGCGACGAGTACCCGTTCGCTGCCAGCAAGGAGGGCGGCAACCCGGCCCGCGGCAGCACCCGCATCATCTCCGCCGGTGACAACCGCAGCGCGGGCGCCCGCCTCGGCGGCTTCTACAAGACCCAGCGCGTCCTCAACGGCGACGGCTACTACGTCCGTATCAAGTAAGGCGCGCAACGGGCCTGCCACAGGTCCCGTCTACCCTTCCAGGACGTAACCGGCAGGCACAGCATGCACGATGGGGGTTCTCCATGCAGCGTTCCAACTGGCCGCTCCTTGACGGCCGCACCCGGCCGCTCAAGATGAAGGAGTGGGGCGACCTGGCCGTCATGGACCCCGACGCCGGCAAGCAGCCGCGCGGACGCGGGTTCCTGGCGGCCGAGAAAGACTGGCTGCACATCGACGCCGGAAGCGCCCTGGAGAACCCCATCGTCACCCTCTACGCCGGAGATGACCCGGGAGCAGAGAGCGGCTGGGACGAGGTCGAAGAGATCACCGTGATCTCCACGACCGGCTTCCTCGCCCTGTGCGACAGCGGATACGAGCCGCTGCGCAAACAGAATCTCGCCACCGCAGGAGTCGGCCCCTACCTGATCCGCGTCCATGCCGGTGACCGGTCGTCGGACGGCAAGAAGCCCCGCTTCCTCATCCAGGTCATCCCCGGCGAGCGTACGGGGGCCGAGCCCGAGCCGCCCTCCTCCACGATCGAGGAGTCCGCCGGTCCGCTCCTGGTGCGGACGTCCTTCGAGCAGCCAGATGAGTGGGCACGCCTGCTCCAGGCCCTCGAAGGAGGCTCGGAGCACTACGAGTCGATCACCGTCATCGACAACCGCGCCTATGCGGGCTTCACGGCGGATCAGATCCAGGCGCGGATCGGGCGGGATGACGAGGACTGGCCCGACAGTACTCTCGTCCTCATCGCCGACGAGCGGGCACTGGCCTCCGCAGAGTTCCCGTTGCTGGCCGTGAACAACCTGCCCGACGATGACGACGATCCGTTCAGGATCACCCTCGCGGCGGCCGGTTCCTTCGTCGTCAACATGGAGCTGGCGAACACGAGCTTTGGTGAGTGGGGCTCTGGTGTCGACGCCGACGGCGTCTACCGGGAAGAGCACTACTGACAGTGCTGAGGGGGCGCACACCACGTGGTGTGCGCCCCCTCAGCACTGTCGTCTACTTGTGCCCCGTAGCGGCCCCCAGGCCCGCGCCCGCAGACCTGGGCGCGCCCCGACCGCGACGCGGACCCGCGGGCCCGGGCACCCCGGACACGCCCAAGGCCCGCACTGCGGACGGGGCGTGCCCGAAACCCGCACCCCGGGCTGCGGTTACCGCTTGAACATGCGCGTCGCGGTGATTTCGCCGTGGACCGTCTCGCCCGTCGGATCCTGCTGCGGCAGACCGGGCCGCAAGTGTTCCTCGACGCTGATGTACTTCAGGCCCGCGCGCAGGTCCGCGTCATTGCGCAGCCGGATGACCAGCGGGAACTCGGCCAGGGCCGTAGTGTCGAAGAGGCCCGTCGTATAGAGCAGTTGGACGCCCAGCGCATCCGAGACCGCCCGCTGAAGCTCCAGCAGATACGTCGCGTTGGCGCGACCGATCGGGTTGTCGAGGAAGAGCGTGCCGGCGTGCCGGTGCTTGTCCCGGCCTCGGTCGTTGCTGCGGAGCGCGGCCATCGTGCAGTACAGGGCGATTGCCGCGGTGAGCAGCTGGCCGCCGGAGAAGACGTCGCCCATCTGCCCGACCGGGACCCGCTCCGCCCGCAGCACCGCGTCCGGCTTGAGGATCTCCACCGCGATGCCCTTCGGCTGCAGCGCCGCCTGAACGCCGCGCAGCAGCAGGGACATCCCGTCCCGGCGCCCCTCTCCGTACGCCGCCGCGGAGTTCTTCTTCACGGCAGCCCGGGTCGCCTCGTCGATGACCTCGCCAAGCCGCTCGGCGAGCGTCGTCTGGTCCGGCTCCTCGAAGCGGATCCGCAGGAACTCCTGCCCCGACCACTCACCGAGCCCCTCCGGCAGACGGGACAGCCGTTGCGCCGAACGGAGCGTCGTCAGCGCGGACTCCACCAGGCCGCGCAACCGGTCCACGATCGTGTCGCGGTTGCGCTCCAACTGCTGCAGTTCGTCGGTCAGCACCCGCAGCCGGGGGGCGAATGCCTCCGCCCATTTCGCGGCGTGCTCCGGCAGCGCCGTGGCGGGCAGCTCCCGGATCTGCTGGCGCGCGGGGGTGCGCACCTGCTCGTACCGGCTGGAGTTGGCGTGCCGTACGAGGATGTCGCTCGCTTCCCGCACGGCGGCCTCGGCGGCGGACAGATCGGTGGCGCAACCGCGCAGTGAGCGGCGGGCCTCGGCGGCCGAGTGGCGCGCCTCCTCCAGCGTGCCGGGGTAGGGCTCGGGCGCTTGAGGACCCTCCTCGTCGTGGTGCTCCCGCAGCAGGTCCCGCAGGAGCGCGGCGGTCTCGTCGAAGCCGCCTGCCGCGTCCTCGGCGACCCGGTGCGCCTGGAGCAGTCCGGCGTGGGCGGCCCGGGCCGTCTCCAACGCATCGGTCCGCGACGCCAGTTCCGCCGTGGCAGTACGCAGCAGGACCTGCGCCCGCTCGGCGTCGGCCGGCACCAGCTCCTCGGGGAGCTCCGTGTGCGACTCGCCGTCGGCAGGGGCCAGTCGCTCGGCCTCGCCGCGGAGCCGGCCCAGCTTCTCGCTCGCCTCCGACGCACGCGACTCCAGCATCTGTACAAGCGACTCCGCACGGGCGGCTGCCGCCTGGCGGGACGGCCCGTCGGCCCCGTCGGTGCCCTCCAGGAGCTGGGCGGCCCGGGTGCGGACCTTGTTGGTGAGCCGGTCGAGTTCGGCGAGGGCGGCGCTCTCGTCGCTCTCGGCTCTGGCCTGCTCGGCCCGCAGGTCGGCGCCGACTCCCACCTTTTCGTACAGCTGCGACGCGGCCCGGTACGCCTCGCGCAGGGCGGGCAGCGCGGCACGCGGTGCGTTCTCGTCAGCCTCGGGCAGTGTCTCGGGCGCACCGGCGATCTCGGCACGCTCGGCGCGCAGCGCGCGGGCGGTGCGACGGGCGTCGTCCCCGGCGCGCTGGGCGGCCCGGCGGTCCTCGTCGGCGGCCTTCGCCCGCTCCAGGCAGGTCGCGGCCCGGGCCTCGGACTCGGCCGCGTCGTCGGCCAGTTCACGCAGCTTCAGCTGCCAGCCCGCGCGCTCGCGGAGCCGGAAGGCCAGGCCCGCGAGCGCGTCGGCGGCCCGCCGGGCGCGCTGGGCCGCGTCCTGTCGCTCGTCGCGGACTCGGGCGGCGTCGGCCGCGGCCTCGTCCACCTCGGCGCGCACGGTACGGGCCTCGGCGAGCGCTGCCTCTGCTTCTTCGGCGGCTTCACGCGCGGCCTGCGCACCCTGTGCGAGCTCGGCGAGCATGCCCGGCGGACAGTCCGCCCGCCACGAGCCGAGGCGGGCGGCGAGCGAACGGTCCCCGGCGAGCCGCGCCGCGAGCGCACGGATCTCCTCGTCCCGCGCGGTGGCCCGGGCCCGCAGCGCGTGCCGCTCCTCGTCGGCCGCGTGCTCGTCGTGCATGGCCGGGTTCGGCGGTACGAGGAACACCTCCCCGTCGCCTGCGCCGCCCGTGCCGGGTCCGGGCACCGGCGCGAGCAGCGCGGCGGCCGTGCCGACGGCCACGGTGGAGCGGGGCAACAGCGCGGCCCCGGCAAGGATGTCGCGTGCGCGGGCGTGCGAGGCCGGATCGGTGATCACCACACCGTCGACGAGTTCGGGGCGCGCGGCCAGCACCGCGGCGTGGTCGGCCGGGTCGACCGCCTGCGCGAGGTAGCGCCAGCCGGGGAGGGCGGGGATGCCGTGCTCACCGAGGTACTCGACGGTCGCGAGGACGTCGGGCCCGGGCGGCAGAAGGCCACCGTCGCCGAGCGCTCCGAGGATGCGGGCGTCGTCGGCGGCAGCGGTGCGCAGGTCGAACAGCTGGCGCTCGGCGGAGGCGACGTGCTGGTCGAGGACCTCGCGCAGCTCGTCGGCGTACCGGTCCAACTCCTCGGCGGAGAGAGGCTCTTCGGCGGCACGGAGGGGGGTGTTGGGGCGTGGCCCACCGTGCACGGAGTCCGGCCCCTCGCCGGTACGAGCCGTTCGACCGCTCGCGATGACGGCGTCGCGCCCGTCGCCCGTGCCGTCCGCGAGGCCGCCACCCGACGCATCAGCCGCCTCGGCGGCGTCCTCGCCCGTCGGGCGCTCCTGCCCGAGGTCCTCCGGCGACAGGCCGTCCGCCCCCGCCCCCGCGCCCCGGCGTGGCGACGGCACCGAAGCCTGCACCGTCGGCGGCAGGCTCAGCAGTTCCGCCAGGCGTTCGTCCTGGGCGATCGAGTCCGCCGCGCGGCGCTCCGCCTCGTACGCGTTCTCCGCCGCCAGCGCCGCGTCCGACGCACGAGCCGCCGCCAGTTCCGCGCGAGCCTCTGCCGCGGCCGCGTCCTTCGCGCGGTCCGCCGTCGTGCGCGCGGCCTCGCGGGCCGCGTCCCACGCCACGACCGCGGTCTTCTCCGCGTCGCTCGCCGCCAGCGCGGCCCTCGCCGGGTCGGCGTCCGGCGCCGTGTCGTCCAGCCAGCCCGCCCGTACCGCCTCGGCCGTCTCCTGCTCGACCTCGCTCAGCCGCTGCCGCAGATGACCGATCTCGCTGCGGGCGCGCTGCGCCTCCGTGGCCGCGGCCGTCGCATCACGGTGGGCGGCCTCGCCCGCCTCCTGGAGAGCGGCGGACCGCTCCTCCTCCTCATTGGCCACCCGCTCGCCGTCCTCCGCCGCGCAGTGCAGCGCGCGGACCAGGTCGGCGGCGGCCTTGGCGCGGGCGGCGAGCGCCGGGGCGGCGTCCCGCTCGGCCTCGCGGATCGCCGCGGCGACCCGCGCGGAGCGGTCCCCGGCGGCGCGGTGGCGCAGTACGGCCTCCGCGGCCTGCCAGGCGGAGTGCAGCGTCCGCGCGTCGCTCAGTTCGCGGCGCTGTGCGCTCGCACCCTTCTCCGCGACGGTCAGCGCCAACGAGGCGTGCCGGTAGGCCAGTTCCGCGGCGATGAGCGAGCTGCGGCCGCGGGCCTGCTCGGCCTCGGTCACGGTATGCGCGGCGGCTGTGACCTGCTGGGCGAGCTCGGCCGTACGCCCCCGCTCCTCGACGGCACGGGCCGAGAGCCGGCGCGCGAGCGTACGCGTACGGCGCTCCGCGCCCGCGTGGATGTCCCGCGCCTTGCTCCGGGCCTCGGCCGCCTCCACGATCCGGCCGAGCAGATCGACCGAACCGGCCGTGAAGTCGCGCTCGGCGGTCAGTTCGGCGCGGCGGCCGAGCTTGTTGCCGAAGCTGCCGATGAGATCGGCGAGCCCGTCCGTGTCGCGCGTGTCGGTGACGGCGCGCAGCAGCAGATCAGTGAAGTCGGAGTCCTTCTTCACCGCGAAGAGCCCTGCCGCCTCGCCCTCGTCGGCGTTCATCTCCCGCTGGTATCGGAAGAGTTCGGGGTCGAGACCCACGTCGCCCAGGTGCTCGTTCCAGCGGTCGTGGATCTCCTCCCAGTACACATCGAGGTGCGGATACGCCTTGCCCGCCTCGGTGATGGCGTCCCGGAAGCCCTTCATCGTGCGGCGACGGCCCTGCGCGCCCGAGGCGCCATCCACGGGCGGGCGGACGGCCGTGGACTCGGCGACGGGCAGCGAGTCGAGGCTGAGCCCGGGGCCCGGCCGGAAGGAGTACCAGGCTTCGGCGAACTTCCGCGGGTCGTTGGAGACCTGGCGCCCGCGCCATTCGCTGACCTTGCCGACCACGACCAGCTCGCCGGTGAGCGTGTGCTGCCACTCCAGGGCGACATGGCCGCAGTCGTCGGCGAGCAGGAACTTGCGCAGCACGCCGGAGCTGGCGCCGCCGAGGGTGTTGCGGTGGCCCGGGAGCATCACCGAGAAGATCAGCTTCAGCAGTACGGACTTACCGCCGCCGTTCTCCAGGAAGAGCACGCCGGCGGGCGCGGGGCGACGCGGCGGGCCGACCGGCTCCTCCTCGAAGAACTCCGCCTGGGTGGGGGCGGGGTGGGGCACCGGTTCGCCGACTCCGCGCAGGTCCAGCACGGTGTCGGCATAGCGCGCACCGGCGGGCCCGATGGAGTAGAGGCGTACCCGGGACAGCTCGTACATGGCGGCGGACTCTCGTAGGCGGCAGACGTGCGGGGCAGATACGGGGGATCAGGCGTGGAAGGGCAGGCCGGCGTCGGCAGCCAGTTCCAGGTCGTCGGTGTCGGGCGGCGGAACCAGGGTGGCGGTGCCGTCGCTGACCGGCACGACGCCGAGCTCCAGGAGCTCGGCCATGGCCGCACTGCCGGCCATGTCGCGCACCTGCAACTGGTAGCGGGCGGTGGTGCGGTACGCGCCTCCGGCGTCGTCGCCGGTCCGCTGGACAAAGCCGGAGTCGGTGAGGAAGGCGACGGCCTTGCCGATGATGCCGGTGGTGGATCCCGCGAGGCGCCGCGCGTCCTTGGTTGCGCCGGTGGCGCTGCGCCGTGCGTAGATCCGCCAGGCGGCCTCCAGGCCGGGCACCTCGGTGGCCGGGTCGGTGTTCTCGCCCTGTTCGTCGGCACGCTCTTCGAGGCGGCGGCAGGCCTGACGTACGAAGGCGTCGACGCCGTTGACCGTGATCCGGCCGATGTATCCGTCGTCGGCGAGGTCTTCGGGGCGGGGGAACGCCATCGCGGCGACGGCGAGATGGGCCAGGCCGTGCAGGAAGCGGTCCGCGGAGTCGGCGGATGCGCGGCGGGCGTAGTCGCCCATCCGGACGGCGAAGACGGAGTCCTCACCGGCGGCCACGGCCATGCCCGCGCGCGGGGAGACTTCGAGCACGACGAGCCCGAGGCCGGTGGCGACGGCGTCGGCGAGCCGGGCGAAGGCGGGTTCTTCGCGGTAGCGGCGCAGCAGTTCGGCGTACTCGGCGTCGCGGGCGGGGAGCAGCTTGGGTTGCAGGCCGAAGGAGACGAGGCGGGCGGCGTCGGCGGCGTCGGCGGGCGTGACGGCGGCGGGGGTGGCCGGGACCGACGCGTCATGGGCGTCGGCCTCACGCCAGGCGTGGTGCTCGGCGGGGTGGTCGGTCACGGGTGCTCCTGCGGAAGGTCTGGGCTGAGAGGGGTGTGGTGCGGGTCGGGACGGAGCGCGTGGGCGAGCCTCTCCCCTACCCTCCCCCTACGCCCTGGCGGGCGTGGGGGGACCCCCATTTCCCGTAACTGCGGCGCCGCCCCAGGCCCCGCGCCTCAAACGCCGGCGAGGCTGGAAATATGCGGCCTGCCCGCACAATCAAGGACCTCCGGCGATTGAGGAGCTGGGGGTCCCCCCACGCCCGCAGGGCGCAGGGGGCGGGGCAGGGGACTCCGCCCCCGAGCGGGGTCCGGGGGCGGAGCCCCGGCGTGATGGTCACGCCGCCTCCGTGCGTGCCGCCGCCATGCCCGCCGCGTCCAGCAGCGCCGTGCCCACGATCAGGTCCGCGCCGCCGAATTCCGGGTCGTGCAGTTCGGTGCCGTCGTCGACGGCGAACAGGAGGCGCTCCTCGCCCTGGCGGTAGGCCGTGCCGACCGGGGGGCTTGCGGCGTGGATCGCCAGCAGGGCGACCAGGTACGGCAGTTCGGGGTCGCGGCGGCGGGCCTCGGCCAGCAGGCCCGAGAGGCGGCGCGGCGCGTCATGTTCCAGGTCGAGCAGTTCCATCGCGCTCGCCAGCTGCTCCTCGCTGAAGCGGCTGTCGTCGGGCGTGGCGATCAGATCGGGCTCGGGCATCTCCGCGCCCAGATGCTCGCGCTCCACCGGCGGGGTCAGCAGCATCTCGACCAGGTCCCCGACCCGTACCGACGCGGGCGTGCGCAGGCCGGTGCCGCGGGCGAAGAACGCGTCCGTGACACGGATCGCGCCCTCCACGGCAAGCGGCAGGAGCGGGGCGACCAGCTGCCCGTACAGATCGAGCCCGGTCCGCGCCGAAGGTCCGGCAAAGGCCTGGCGGTCCTGTTCGGCGCGGAAGAGCGGGCCTGCCTCGAGCAGGCGGGACTGCAGCTGTGTGTGGCGGCGGATGCAGTCCTTGACTATGTCGACGAGCTCGGCCGCGCGCCGCTTGTGCTCGGGGTCCTCCGCTTCGTCGCGTGCCTTGCGGATGTTCGTCAGGATCGCGTTCTCATGGCGGTAGCGGTCGGCCACATGGTCGAGCGCCTCGGCGATCATGTCGGGCACCGCGTTGAGCCAGTCGACGGCCCGGACATTGCGCCGGGTCGCCTCCAGCGTCCTGCGCAGCGTCTCCGCGTACTGCACGGTGCGGTACCTGGCCTGTTCGGCCGCGAGCTGCGCATCGGCCAGCCGGCCCCGGTTGATCAGGACCTCAAGCTTCACCTCGGCCGCGATCTGTGCGCTGGTGACGTCCGTGTCGAGCGCGCCCACCAGGACGTTGACCGCTTCGTCCGTCGTACGCAGATAGACGCTTCCGCCGTATCCCGGCACTTCCTCGATCAGCTTGAAGTCGTAGTCACGACGGGTGTAGACGCCGTCGGGTCCGAACGTGCCGTACACCGCGCGGAAGCCGCGGTCCACGCTGCCCACATTGATCAGGTTCTCCAGGACCCAGCGGGCGACCCGCTCATGCTCGGCGACCGGGCGCTGCGGGGCCTGGGCGGCAACCCGAGGAAGCAGCCTCGCCACTATCTGGTCGTGGTCGGCACCGGTGTCGAAGTCCATGTTGAGCGTGACGAGGTCGATGGCCGCGAGGGCGACCTCCGCCATCGCGTACACCGTGTACTGACCCGCGAGATTCGCCTTGCGGGTGTCGAGGTCGTGCAGCGGGGCGGTGCACGCGAGCGCGCGCAGCCGCCGCGCGAGCCCTTCGTCGGCGGCCGGGCCCTGCGCGGGCCGCGGCCCCGCGCTGAGCTGGTGCGGAACGAATTCCGTCGGGGCAGTCGAGACAGGCGAAGTCACGCTGCACAGATTAGGTCCTCCCACTGACAACGGTCGAAACGGCGCAGAAGCGACCGCGCGGCTACGGTGCGTTCCATCGGCCCCGGGCACGGTCGCCCCACCCGTGCGGGGCCTCCCCGCCCGCGTCGAGCCCGCCACGCCGGCCTGCCCCCGGCGCATGGCCGTGCCCGCCGGGTCTGCCGACTACGGCTCCGAAGTGCCGTATCCCCCGCCGCCCGGGGTCTTCATCACCAGCACATCCCCGGGCCCGACGTCCACCGAGTCCACGCCGTGCAGCTGCGTCACACTCCCGTCGGCCCGCTCCACGAGGTTGTGGCCGAGCGCGCCCGTTTCGCCGCCCGCCATGCCGTACGGCGGGACGCGGCGGTGCCCGGTGAGCAGCGCCACCGTCATCGGTTCCAGGAAGCGGATTCTGCGGACCACTCCGCAGCCGCCGCTCCAGCGCCCCCGGCCGCCGCTGCCGTCCCGTACCGCGAAGGCGTCCACGCGCACCGGATAGCGCCACTCCAGCACTTCGGGGTCGGTCAGGCGCGAGTTGGTCATATGGGTCTGCACGGCGTCCGCGCCGTCGAAGCCGTCGCCCGCGCCGGAGCCGCTGGCCACCGTCTCGTAGTACTGCACCCGGTCATTGCCGAAGGTCAGATTGTTCATCGTGCCCGAGCCCTCGGCCTGGACGCCGAGCGCGGCGTACAGCGCGCCGGTGACTGCCTGCGAGGTCTCCACATTGCCGGCGACGGTTGCCGCGGGGTAGGCGGGCGCGAGCATCGAGCCGTCCGGCACGCGTACCTCCAGCGGCTCCAGGCTGCCGCTGTTGAGGGGGATGTCGTCGCTCACCAGCGTGCGGAACACGTACAGCACCGCCGCCATGACGACGGACGTGGGGGCGTTGAAGTTCCCCGGCTGCTGCGGCGATGTGCCGGTGAAGTCGATGACGGCGCTGCGCGCCTCGCGGTCCACGCGCAGGGCAACCTGGATGACGGCGCCGTTGTCGGTCTCGTAGCGGTACTCGCCGTCGTTGAGATCGGCGACGATCCGGCGCACCGACTCCTCGGCGTTGTCCCGCACATGCCGCATATACGCCTTGACCACGTCGAGCCCGAACTCGTCGACCATGCGGCGCAGTTCGGCGATGCCCTTCTCGTTGGCGGCGATCTGGGCGCGCAGGTCGGCGAGGTTGGTGTCGGGCGCGCGGGACGGATGGACGGCGGTGGTCAGCAGTTCCCGCGTCTCGGCCTCGCGCAGCCGCCCGTCCCGCACGAGCAGCCAGTTGTCGAAGAGCACGCCCTCTTCGTCGATGGTTCTGCTGAAGGCGGGCATGGAGCCGGGGGTGATGCCGCCGATCTCGGCGTGGTGCCCGCGCGAGGCCACCAGAAAGCGCAGCTCGTCCCCCTCGAACACGGGCGTCACGACGGTCACATCGGGCAGATGCGTGCCGCCGTGGTAAGGATCGTTGATCGCGTACACATCGCCCGGTCGCATGGCGCCCCCGTCCTTGTTGCGCCGCAGCACCTCCTTGATGGACTCGCCCATCGAGCCGAGATGTACGGGGATATGGGGCGCGTTGGCGATCAGGTTGCCGTGTTCGTCGAACAGGGCACAGGAGAAGTCGAGCCGTTCCTTGATGTTCACGGAGTGAGCGGTGTTCGCCAGCCGTACGCCCATCTGCTCGGCGATGGCCATGAAGAGGTTGGTGAAGACCTCCAGGAGGACCGGGTCGACATCGGTGCCGACGGCCGTCCTCCCGGGGCGTGGGCGTACCCGCGTCAGCAGCAGCTGCCCGTTCTCGTCGGCGGCGGCGCGCCAGCCGGGGTCGACGACGGTGGTGGCATCGGCTTCGGCGATGATCGCAGGCCCTTCGACGCCGTCGCCGGGGCGCAGATCCCGCCGCCGGTACAGGGGCGTCTCGCGCCGCTCGCCGGCCACGAACATCCGCACCATGGCGCGCGGAGCGAACTCGCCCTCCCTCTCGATCTCGTCGACGACGTACGCGCCGACCTCACCCGCCGTGCCGACGGCTTCGACCGAGACGGCCTCGATGACAAGGGGCTTGTCCATGGCGAACGCGTAACGCGCGCGGTGGGTCGTCTCGAATTCCTCCTTCATGGCGGTGACGGTGTCCAGCTGCACGGGCAGGCTCGCGTCCGTTCCCGCGTAACGGATCAGCACGCGCGCGTGCGTGCTGATCGCGTCGTCCGGGATGTTGTCGGCGCGCAGTTCGGCGCGGGTGCGGCCGGCGAGCTCCGCGCAGAGTGTGCGCACGCGCGTGACCGCTTTCTCGTCCAGCTCCGCCTCCACGGACTGCTCGCGCATGGCGGTCGCGTCCGCGAGACCGATGCCGTACGCGGAGAGCACTCCGGCCAGCGGCGGCACGAGCACGGTGTTGACGCCCAGGGCGTCGGCGACCGCGCAAGCGTGCTGGCCACCCGCGCCGCCGAAGGAGGTGAGGGCGTAGCGGGTGATGTCGTGGCCGCGCTGCACGGAGATCTTCTTGACCGCGTTCGCCATGTTGAGGACGGCGATCTCCAGGAAACCGGCGGCGACTTCCTCGGGGGTGCGCTGCGTGCCGCTCTCCCTGCGCACCTCCTCGGCGAGCGCGACGAAGCGCTCGTGGACGATTTCGCCGTCCAGGGGCTGATCGCCGTCGGGTCCGAAGACGGCGGGGAAGTGGTCGGGCTGGATGCGGCCGAGCATCACATTGGCGTCAGTGACGGTGAGGGGGCCGCCGCGGCGGTAGCAGGCGGGTCCGGGCACGGCGCCCGCGGAGTCGGGGCCGACACGGTAGCGGCGGCCGTCGAAGTGGAGCACGGAGCCGCCACCCGCCGCGACGGTGTGGATGTTCATCATGGGCGCGCGCATGCGGACGCCGGCGACCTGGGTGCCCAGCTCGCGCTCGAACTCGCCCGCGTAGTGCGACACATCGGTGGAGGTGCCGCCCATGTCGAAGCCGATGACCCGGCCGAAGCCGGCCTGCTCGGAGGTACGGGCCATGCCGACGACGCCGCCGGCGGGTCCCGACAGCACGGCGTCCTTCCCGCGGAAGTGGGCGGCTTCGCGCAGACCGCCGTTGGACTGCATGAACATCAGGCGGATGCCCTCGAGTTCGGCGGCGACCTCTTCGACGTACCGCCGCAGGATCGGTGACAGATAGGCGTCCACGACGGTCGTGTCGCCGCGGGGTACGAGTTTGATCAGCGGGCTGACCTCGTGGGAGCAGCTGACCTGGGTGAAGCCGAGGTCACCGGCGACTTCGGCGATCCGGCTCTCGTGGGCGGGGTGGCGGTAGCCGTGCAGCAGTACGACGGCGGCGCTGAGGAAGCCGTCGGCGCGGGCGGCCTTCAACTGCTCGGTGACGGCTGCCAGATCGAGCGGCCGGACGGTCTCGCCGTGCGCGTCGAGGCGTTCGGGGACCTCGATGACACGCTCGTACACCGCCTCGGGCAGCACGATCCGGCGGTCGAAGAGCCGGGGCCGGTTCTGGTAGGCGATGCGCAGGGCGTCCCGGAAGCCCTCGGTGATGACGAGGACGGTCGGCTCACCACGGCGCTCCAGCAGCGCGTTGGTGGCGACGGTCGTGCCCATCTTCACGCTGTCGACCCGGTCGGCCGGGATGGGCTCGTCCGGGCCGACGCCGAGCAGCAGCCGGATCCCGGCGACGGCCGCGTCCCGGTACCGCTCGGGATTGTGCGAGAGCAGTTTCCGGCTCACGAGCCGTCCGTCGGGGCGTTTGCCCACGATGTCGGTGAAGGTGCCGCCACGGTCGATCCAGAACTCCCAGCGCCCGCTCATTCCCCCATTCTGGCAAGGGAAGCGTCCAGGGACACCGCAGCGAGCGCGGCCGAAAGCGCGTGTTCGGCGCTGCGGTCGAGCCGGGCGCTGGTGCCGCGCGCCCAGTGGCGCACCTCGGCGCCCGCCAACTGCAGCAACTGCGGCAGCAGGTCGGTGCAGCGGCGCGCCACCCAGCCGGTGCCCGCCGTGGCGAGCCACAGCAGGGACGCGGAGCGGGTCGGCGCGGGCTGCTCGGGCTCGCACCCGGGCGCGGTCCCGTGGGCGAGGCCACGCTCGACCAGCAGCTCGTGGAAGCGCCGGGCGATCATCCGGTGCCCCCGCTCACCCGGGTGCAGCCGGTCGGCGCTCCACATGGCCCGGTCGGCGACCCAGGCGGCGTCCGCGGCATGCAGATGGACGGCGTCGTAGCGGGCGGACAGGGCGTGTACGACGGCGTTGACGGCCCGCTGCCGCCTGGCGAGGGGCCGGGCCAGCGGCAGGGGCAGCCCGAGCATGCCGCCGGGGTCGGGCAGACAGGCGGTCAGCAGTACGGTGCCGCGGGCCGTGAGCTGTGCGCAGACGCTGTCGAGCCGCCGGGTGAGGGCCTCGATGTCGAAGGTGCAGCGCAGGGTGTCGTTGACCCCGACGAGTACGGAGGCGATGTCGGGTTCGAAGGCCAGCGCCTCGGGCAGCTGCCGCTCGGCGACGTCCTCGGTGAGGGCACCGCTGACCGCAAGCTTGAGGAACTCGGCGGGCGCGTCGTCACCCCCGATCCCCCCTGCGAGCAATGAGGCCCACCCGCGCCACCCGTCCCCGACACGATCGCCGACGCCTTCGGTGAGGGAGTCCCCGAGCGCGACGAAGCGGGGCGCGCGGGAGGGGCCCCACGAACCCGCATCACCGTCACGGACGGCGAACCTCGCCGCCTCGCACGCCTCGGCGAGGGCCGCTCCCACGCCGAGGGACGGTGGTCCCCCTTCGGGGACCACCCCCGTACCGCCAGGAGTCGCCCGCGCGTCGAGCTCCGCGTCGCCCGGCTCGTCCACCGGCGCAGTCCCGGTCGTCACGCCCGTATCCCCTCTCCCCGGGTCCGTGCGCGCAACGGCGGGGCGTCGTGGGCGGACAGGAACGCGTCCACGGATCGCTGCCAGTCGAAGAGTTCGGCCCGCGCCCTTGCCGCCTCGCGGCGGTCGGGCTCCGGGCGGGCGAGCAGCTTCTCCACCGCGTCGGCGAAGTCCTCCGGCGTGTCCACGGCGGCCGCTCCCGCGTCGCCCACCACCTCGGGAAGTGCCGACGACGCGCTTGCGACGACCGGGGTGCCGCAGGCCAGCGCCTCCAGGGCCGAGAGGCCGAAGGTCTCCGCGGGCCCCGGTGCCAGGCACAGGTCGGCCGATGCCTGAAGGTCGGCCACCGCTTCGCGGTCGCCGACATAGCCGAGGAAGACCGCGGGCAGCCCTTCCGCGCGGGCCCTGCGGGTCAGCGCGATCCGCAGCGGGCCGTCGCCCGCGACCACCAGGGACGCCCGCACGCCGCGCCCGCGCAGCTCGGCGAGCGCGTCCAGGGCCATGCCAGGGCGCTTCTCCACCGACAGGCGGGAGCAGAGCAGCAGCAAGACTTCCGCCCCGGCGGCGTACTTCGCGCGCAGGACCGTGCTGCGGCGCCCCGGCCAGCACCGGCGCAGATCGACGCCGAGCGGCGCGCGCACCACATTGCGCGCCCCGATGCGTACGAACTCCCGCTCCGCCCACTCCGTCGTGCAGACGATCCTCGAGTACGCCCACGCCGTACGGCGGTTGAGCCGGTCCGCGGTCCGGCCCGCGAGCGACTCGGACAGACCCCACGTGCGCAGCACCCCGTCCGCCGTCTCGTGCGAGACCATCACCGACGGGATCCTCCGGCGCCGCGCCCATTCGCCGGTCCACCGCAGCGTGGTGCGGTCGGAGACCTCCAGCCGGTCGGGCTCGAGGATCTCCAGGACGTCCCGCAGCCGCCGCCGGGCGGCCAGCACGCGGTAGCCGCCCGTGCCGGGCAGCTCGGGTCCCGGCAGGGTGATCACCCGCCCCTGCGGCGTGAACCGGTCGCTCTCCACATCGCCCGGCACGATCAGCACGGGCTCGTGACCCGCGGCCAGATACCCCTTGCCCAACTCGCGCAGCGCCGTGCGCAGGCCACCGGAGGCCGGGGTGACGAAGTTGGCAAGACGTACGATCCGCAGCGCGCTCATGCCGCCACCGCCGTACGCGCACCGAGCACCTCGGCGTAGTGGTCGAGGAGCAGATCCCCGATCACCGCCCAGGTCCGGCCCTCGACCGCGGCCCGGCCTGCCCGGCCGTACGCGGCCCGCAGCTCCGGGTCGGCCGCCAGCGTGGCAAGGCCCGTCCGCACCGCGTCGGCGCACAGCGGCTCGACCAGCAGCCCGGTACGCCCGTGGTCGACCAGGTCGAGCGGCCCGCCCGCAGCGGGCGCGATGACCGGCACCCCGCTGGCCATGGCTTCCTGCACGGTCTGGCAGAACGTCTCGTACGGACCGGTATGGGCGAAAACGTCCAGCGAGGCGAAGATCCGGGCGAGGTCGTCGCCGGTCCGGCGGCCGAGGAAGACAGCCCCGGGCAGCGCGGTGCGCAGCGAGGTCTCGCTGGGCCCGTCGCCGACGACCACGACCCGTACACCGGGCGTGGCGCACGCTTCGGCGAGCAGTTCCACATGCTTCTCGGGGGCGAGCCGGCCCACATAGCCGACGATCAGCTCGCCGTCGGGGGCGAGCTGACGCCGCAGTTCCTCGTCCCGCAGTTCGGGCCTGAAGCGTGCGGTGTCCACGCCGCGCGGCCACAGCCGCACCCGTTCGACCCCGTGCTCCTCCAGATCGCGCAGGGCAGCGCTGGAGGGCGCGAGCGTACGGTCCGCGGCGCTGTGCACCGCGCGGATGCGCCGCCAGGCGGCGTTTTCGCCCGCGCCGACGTACGTACGGGCGTATCCGGCCAGGTCGGTCTGGTAGACGGCGAGGGCCGGCAGACCGAGCTTGGCCGCGGCGGCCATGCCGCGCACACCGAGCACGAACGGGCTGGCAAGGTGCACCAGCTCGGCCCGGTGCGCGGCGATCGCGGCAGCCACCCGTCGGCTGGGGAGAGCCACCCGTACCTGGGGATATCCGGGCAGCGGCAGGGAGGGTACGCGCACCACGGGGCAGGGCGCGCTCTGGTCGGAGCCGTCCGCGGCCCCGGCGACCGCCGGGGCTATGACGAGCGGGTCATGACCGCGCGCGGCGAGATGCCGGGCGGTCTGCAGGGCGCAGTGCGCCACACCATTGACGTCGGGCGGGAAGGATTCGGTGACGATGACGACTCGCATACCCGTGTTGTCGTCTGGTCCGGGGTGGCTGCGCCAACGTGGATCTTTCCGCTGGTGGAACGTCCCATGAGCGTTTGTGGCGGGGCCCCCGTGACACCCCTGCACAACGTCCGAAATGTCATACCGCGGGCATGTCCGGCCCGATTCTGCTCCGTACCGCGGTCTGCACCTCGGCCTCCTCGGCGGGATCCGCGGCCAGTCGGCGCAGCCGCTCGGCGACGCGCACATCGCCGGTCTCGGCGTGCAGCGCGGCGACCTCTCTGGTGGTCTCCTCGCAGTCCCACAGGCATTCGACGGCGAATCCGGTGGCGAAGGAGGCGTCGGTGGCCGCCAACGCCTGGGCCGCGCGCCCGCGCAGCTGCGAGGACGTGGTCTCCCGGTACACATGGCGCAGTACGGGTGCGGCGCAGCCGATGCCGAGCCGTCCGGCCCCGTCGACGAGCCTCCACAGCAGCGGCGCGTCGGGGCCGTCTGCCCGTACGGTCTCGCGCAGCGCGCCGAGGACCAGCTTGGCGTCCTCTGCGGTGCCCCGGCAGGCGAGCACACCCGCCGCCGAAGCCCCGAGCGCATCGGGCCGGTGGACCCAGCCGCGGGCCCGGTCGACGGCCTCGTCGCCGCACATCCGCTCGAAGGCGGAGACAGCGGCGTCGGCGACTGCCCGAGAGGCGTCGGCCGCGGCGGCCTCGATCAGATCGAGGACGACGGGGTCACGTGACTCGGCGAGATAGTGCAGCGCGGCGCAGCGCGCGCCGTCGGAGCCCTCGCGTGCGGTCTCGACTATGGCGGGCCGGTCCTCGGGTCCGGCGACCGCGGACAGGCAGCGGGCCGCGGGCACATGGAGGGCGCTGCCGCGCTCCATGCCCTGGTCGGCCCAGTCGAAGACGGCCTGGACGCTCCAGCCGGGACGGGGCCCGGTGGGTCGCATCTGGCGCTGCCAGCGGTCGAAGGAGCCTGCCTCCCGGGCCGCCCGCACCCGGGCGCCGATCGCGTCCCGCTGGTCCTCCGCCCACAGCCGCCACGGCCGCGGTTCGAAGGCATCGCGGACGGCGACGGCCAGTTCGGCGTCACCCTCCGGGGTGGCCGGGAAACGGGCGAGGACCGGCGCGGCCAGCGCCCGCAGGCCGCTGTCGTCGTCGCGCAGGGCGAGCTCGTCGAGGGCCCAGGCCCAGTTGGCGCCGCTCGCGGCGTACCGCCGCAGCAGTGCGAGGGCGTCCTGCCTGCCGTAGGAGGCGAGGTGCCCGAGCACCGCGAGCGAGAGACCGGTCCTGGCCTCGTCGGTGTCGAGACAGTCGTCGGTGTCGCAGAGGTGCCGCTCGATCTCCTCGAGACCGCCGTGGAGATCCAGGTAGAGGCGTGCGTAGTACAGGGAGCGGTTCTCGACCTGCCAGTCGTGGCGGGGGTCGTTCAGTACGCAGTGATTGAGGGCGGCGAGCGCTTCGGCGCGGGGCGCGGCGAGCGCGTGCAGCGTGCCGTCACCGCGGCCCCTTTGCAGCAGGCCGAGCAGCGTGCCGCTCGGCGCTATGACTGGATCGAACATGGGGAAAGCCTCACATCAAGCTGTCGACGCAACCGGGGAGTGGAGATGCCTAGGCCGCGCAGCAACATGTAGGGCCGCCCGTCGTCTTCCGCTTGGTGTAGACCATCTTCCTCTGCCTCTCGTCGGTGGCCCCAGGGGAACTCCCGGATGAAGTCCGGGATAGGGCTCGACGTCATGATGACCCACCCATTTCGCCACCGCGACCACATTTACGGCGCCCTTCCCAACGGCCTCTCAGCGACCGCTCAATGGCCGCCGAACAGCTCCAAGAGCTCTGTCTTCCCAAACATCCGCGCCGTATCCATCGCGGACGGCGTGCCCGCTTCCGGGTCGGCTCCGCCGGCCAGCAGTGCACGGATGACGGCGTCCTCGCCCTTGAAGACGGCGCCGGCGAGCGGCGTCTGGCCGCGGTCGTTGGCCCGGTCCGGCTCCGCACCGCGGGCGAGCAGCGCCTCCACGGCCGGGGCGTGCCCGTGGTAGGCGGCGAGCATGACGAGGGTGTCGCCGCGGTCGTTGGTGAGGTTCGCGGGAACACCGGCGTCGATGTACGCGGCGAGCGCCTCGGTCTCTCCCTGCCGCGCCAGGTCGAAGACCTTGGTCGCGAGTTCGATCACCTCGGGATCCGGGGCTTCGCTCATTCGGAGGGACCGCCTTTCACTGCGTTGACCTGGGGCGCACGGCAAGAGCAGCCGTACGAGTGAATCGACAGGGTACTGCCCGTGCAGCAACATGACGCGGCGCGGCCGCGGCAAGGATCACCGCGAGCCCGGTGGGCGGGAGGCACTGTGCCGCGCAACCGCGCAGTGTGCCCCCCGGCCGGGGACCCGCCGTCCTCCAGTGCAGTGAAAGACCGGGAAGTTCACCCATTTGCACCTTTTATCACATAGATACTTCCTGTGAGCATGGAAGTACTCATGGTGACTGTCCCCTCAACCAGGAGAACCTCTCATGATCCTCTCCATCTCAGGCGTCGTCCTGCTCGGAATCGTCGTCTTCCTCTTCTTCAAGAAGGACGGGCTCAAGGGGTCCCACGCAGTCGTCTGCGGACTCTTCGGCTTCTTCGTCTCGGGCACCGCGATCGCCCCCAGCATCAAGGCCGGCAGCGCGAGCCTCGCCAGCCTCTTGGGCGGAATCAAGTTCTGACACCCGCAGCCCCAGACAGCGCAACACCTCAGCACCATCAACACCATCAGCACCCTCGGCACCTTCAGGAGACCGATGTGGCCCGGCGACCACTCCCCCGCATTCTGCGCAGCGGCAGCGCACAGATCGCCCGGAGCCGCGAGATCGCGCGCACGGCCGCCGACAGCGCCACGGATGTCCTCCAACCGCTGATCACGGTCACCCGTGGTCTGCGGCGGCTGGCCGCCATCGCCGGGCACAAATGGACCGCAACGCCCAAGGAACGGCGCGGTCCCACGCTGTTCCTGGTCGCGTCGATCGTCCTGGTGGTCGCGGTCATCCCGTACGGGCCGCTGGTCGCCCTGATCTCGGTGATGGCCGCGGCGGCCTGGACGGGCCGGGTGCGCACCCCCGCGAGGACCGGCCCCGACGAGGCGGAGACCGCGCGGCTGAAGGCGCTGTACGAAGCGCTCGTGCCGTACTTCTCGGTCGCCGAGGACCCGGCTCCGCTGTTCGCCCACGGCGGGGAGTGGAACAAGGCGTTCAGCGACTACGAGTTCGACGGCAACGGTCGGCTGACCCGGCTTCGGGTGACGTACCCCGCGTACTTCACCGACGGGGAGGCCGAGGCCCGCACCCGTATCGAGCAGCTGCTGCACGCCAAGTCCGGGCGCGGCCGCGAGTACCTCTTCAGCTGGGACGAGGAGGGCAACCAGCTCGTGATGAGCGTGCTGCCGGCACTGTCCACCGCCATCGCCGCCCAGCGTTTCGTCACCGTCCCCGGCGAGACCGTGCTGGGCTTCACCGACACCGGCGCGGTGCAGCGCACCGTGCCGGTGTCGGAGGGCGAGGAGACCCGCGACGCGCCGCCTGTCGTCTGGCGCACCGGGCCCCGCTCCACCGAGCCGCATCTGCTGGCGGTCGGCGAGCCCGGCAGCGGCACCACGACCCTGCTTCGATCGATCGCCCTCCAGGCCCTGCAGCACGGAGACGTGCTGATCGTGGAGGGCAGCGGAACCGGCGAGTACGCCTGCCTGACGGGGCGCGCGGGCGTACTCGCCGTCGAATGCGGTCTCGCCGGGGCGCTGGCCAGCCTCGAGTGGGCGGCGCACGAAACCGAACGGCGGCTGATCGCCGCCAACCGTGCCAGGCAGGCCGGCCACCCCGCGCCCGACGACACCAAGCGGCCGCTGTGGATCCTGCTGGACCGGCCGAGCATCCTCGGCCATATCGCGGCGGCCGACGGTCGGGCCGATCCGCAGCAGCTGCTGCCGGTGCCGCTGCAGCACGGCAGGGCCGCGCAGGTCACGGTGGTCGTGGCCGAGCAGTTCGACAGCGTCGAGTCGCTGACGGAGACGGTACGGACGCACACGCGTGCCCGCGTGGTGCTGGGCCCCGCCAGTTTCGAGCAGGTGGAGTCCGTACTGGGCAGGGAGCCGCACACCACGCCGACGCCCGACGTGCCGCCGGGCCGCGGATACGCCCGGCTCGGCACGGGTCCGGTGCTCAGGCTTCAGGTGCCCGCGACGCCGGACCCGTACGACGAGGCCACCAGCGAGGCGCACCGGCAGGCGGTGCTGGAGCTGCTGCCGGAACGGCAGGAGCTGGTCGAGGCGGCAGCACCCGAGCCCGCGCCCGCGCCCGCCGTCGTGGCCGCCCCCGTGCCCGCGGAGGGCTGAGGCCACCGGTCGGGCCACCGGCATCGCAGGCGCACCCAATCCCGCGCCCGACCCGCGCTGACGCCGCCCGTCAGGCGACGAACGTCCGTGGCGCTTCCGTCCCGGTGCTCGCGCCCGTCTCGACAAGGCGCGCAGCCGCCGCGAGCCGTGCCGCCGCCTCGTCCGCGACCGGACCGCCGACCGTGAACGGCAGCCGTACATAGCCCTCGAAGGCCCCGTCGACTCCGAAGCGGGGCCCCGACGGCACCCGCACCCCCACCCGTTCGCCGACTTCGGCGATCCGGGAGCCGGAGAGACCTCCCGTGCGCACCCAGAGCGTGAGCCCGCCGCTCGGCACATCGAACTCCCAGTCGGGCAGCTCCCGGCGCACCGCCGCGACCAGCGCGTCACGGTTCTCGCGCGCCTGGGCCCGCCGGATGGCGACGGCCTGCTCCCACCCGCCGGTCTGCATCAGCCAGTTGACACCGAGCTGTTCCAGGACGGGGGTGCCCAGGTCGGCGTACGCGCGCGCCGCGACCAGCGAGCGGATCACGTCCGGCGCCGCACGCACCCAGCCGATGCGCATGCCCGCCCAGAACGCCTTGCTGGCCGAGCCGACCGTGAGGACCGTGCTGCCCGCCGGGTCGAAGGCGCAGACGGGCCGCGGCATCTCGATGTTCTCGTCCAGGTGGAGCTCGGACATGGTCTCGTCGACGACGAGGACCGTGCCGGCCGAACGCGCGGCGTCGACCAGGCGGCGGCGCTGGTCCTCGTCGGCCAGCGCGCCGGTCGGGTTGTGGAAGTCGGCCACCACATACGCGAGCCGGGGCGCCGCGTCGCGCAGCACCTGTCGCCAGCGCGGCAGGTCCCAGCCGGTGAGTCCTTCGGCCATGGCCACCGGTACGAGCCGGGCCCCGGCCTCACGCATCAGCTGCAGGATGTTGGCGTAGGAAGGGGATTCGACGGCGATGCGCTCGCCGCGTCCCGCGAAGAGATGGCAGATGGCGTCGATCGCGCCCATCGCGCCCGTGGTGACCATGATCTGCTCGGGCATGGTGGGGATGCCGCGCTCGGTGTAGCGGTCGGCGAGCATCTGACGCAGCGCGGGCAGACCCGCCGGGTAGTCGCCGTGCGTGTGGGCGTACGGCGGCAGTTCCTCCAGTGCGCCCTGGACTCCCCGGGTGAGCCAGGGCTCGGGCGCGGGCAGGGCCGCACAGCCGAGATCGATCATCGAGCCGAGCGACTCGGGCGGCAGGGGTTCCAGGCCGCGAGCGGGCAGCGGGTTCCCGGCCGGCACCGCGGTCCAACTGCCCGCTCCCCTGCGGGACTCCAGGAAGCCTTCGGCGCGCAGCGCCTCGTACGCCGCCGCGACGGTCGTGCGGCTGACGGACAGCGACAGCGCGAGTTCGCGTTCGGCCGGCAGCCGGGCGGCGACGGGGACTCGCCCTTCGAGGACGAGCAGCCGGATGCCGTCGGCGAGGGCACGGTAGGCGGGGGGCTTGCGGGTGCCGGGCCCGGCCGGGCGCGGCTGCTGGGAGGTGAGCTGCCGGGCGAGCTGGGCCGCGCCCACCGCCGAGGTCCACTGAGTCATGGAAATCAGTCCACCTTCCTCGAATTGGCCATGGTTGACGCTTGTTCTATAGCCACAGAGTGTCATGCGTCAGTCCACTACCACCAGAGGGGGGCGTCATGGTGACCGCTCGGTCCGCGCATCTCACCCGCAGGGTGCTGCAGCTCTACATCGGTCTGGCGCTCTACGGAGTGAGCTCCGCGCTCCTTGTGCGCGGCGGGCTCGGGCTTGAGCCGTGGGGGGTGCTGCATCAGGGTCTGGCCGAGCGGACGGGGCTGACCATCGGCGTCGTGTCGATCATCGTCGGCGCGCTCGTGCTCCTGCTGTGGATCCCGATCCGACAGCGCCCGGGGCTCGGCACGGTCTCCAATGTCTTCGTCATCGGCATCGCGATGGACGGCACGCTCGCGCTGGTCCCGGACGTGCACGGGCTCGGGGCGCAGATTCCGGTGATGATCGTGGGCATCGTGCTCAACGGCGTGGCGACGGGCCTGTACATCTCCGCCCGCTTCGGCCCGGGCCCGCGCGACGGCCTGATGACGGGTCTCCACCGGCTCACCGGCCGTTCGATCCGGCTGGTCCGTACGGCGATCGAGGTGGCCGTGGTCGCGACCGGTTTCGTACTCGGCGGTTCGGTGGGAGTCGGAACGGTCGCCTACGCCCTGGCCATCGGGCCGCTGGCGCAGCTGTTCCTGCGCGTCTTCGCCATCCCTGATCAGCACGGCGGCAGCACGGTCGTCGCCCGCGGGACACCTGAGCAGGCGATACTACGGGGGTGACCCGCGTACTCCACCGTTATCTGGACCATCCCTCCACGCTCGCCTTCGCCCATCGCGGCGGCGCTGCGGACGGGATCGAGAACACCGCGGCCGCCTTCCGGCGGGCCGCCGGTCTCGGCTACCGCTACTTCGAGACCGATGTGCACACCACGGCGGACGGCAAGCTGGTCGCCTTCCACGACACGACACTGGACCGGGTCACGGACGCGCGCGGCAAGCTCGCGGAGCTGCCCTGGAGCGAGGTACAGCAGGCCAGGGTCGGGGGCAAGGAGCCGCTCGCGCTCTTCGAGGACCTCCTCGACGAGTTCCCGGACGCCCGCTGGAACGTGGACATCAAGGCGGAGCCCGCGCTGGTCCCGCTGGTCGATCTGATCCGCCGGGCGGGCGCCTGGGACCGGGTGTGCATCGGCTCGTTCTCGGAGGGCAGGGTGACGCGGGCGATGCGCCTCGCGGGCCCGCGGCTTGCGACCTCGTACGGCGTACGCGGTGTGGTGGGCCTGCGGCTGCGCTCGTACGGCATCCCGGCGGCCCTTCGGATGGGCGCCGTCTGTGCACAGGTCCCGGAGTCCCAGGGCGGCATCCGGGTGGTCGACCGGCGCTTTGTGCGCGCGGCGCACGCGCGGGGTCTGCAGGTCCATGTCTGGACCGTGAATGAAGCGGATCGGATGGCCGCACTCCTGGACCTGGGCGTGGATGGCATCATGACCGATCATCTGGAGACGTTGCCCACGGTATTGACCGACCGGGGAGTCTGGGTCTGAACCCCGCGCGTCTGCACAACGGGACGAGCGAGGGGGCGCGGGGTGACGATCGACACCGCGGACCGGACGACCGGGACGAATGAGCGCAGGCGCGAGCAACACGGCTGGTATTTCTACGACTTCGCCTGCTCGGTCTATTCGACGAGTGTGCTGACGGTCTTCCTGGGGCCGTATCTGACGTCCGTGGCGAAGGCCGCGGCGGATGCCGAGGGCTTTGTGCATCCGCTGGGCATTCCCATACGCGCGGGCTCGGTCTTCGCGTACGCCGTGTCGATCTCGGTGGTGCTCGCTGTGCTGGTGATGCCGCTGGCGGGCGCGGCGGCGGACCGTACGGGCCGCAAGAAGCCACTGCTGGCTGCGGCGGCGTACGTGGGAGCGACCGCGACGGCGGGGATGTTCTTCCTGGACGGTGACCGGTATCTGCTCGGCGCGTTCCTGCTGATCGTCGCGAACGCGTCCCTGTCGGTGTCGATGGTGCTCTACAACGCGTATCTGCCGCAGATCGCGGAGCCGGACGAGCGTGACACGGTGTCCTCACGGGGCTGGGCGTTCGGGTACACATCGGGCGCGCTGGTGCTGGTGCTCGATCTGGTCCTGTACTCGGGCCACGATTCGTTCTCGCTCTCCGAAGCGGCGGCGGTACGGATCTGTCTGGCGTCGGCCGGACTGTGGTGGGGGGCTTTCACCTTGGTGCCGCTGCGGCGTCTGCGGGACCGGCAGACGGCGCCGAGCGGCGAGGGCGCGGTGGGCTCCGGCTGGCGACAGCTGCTGGCCACGCTGCGGGACATGCGCAGGCATCCGCTGACGCTGTCGTTCCTGCTGGCGTATCTGATCTACAACGACGGCGTTCAGACGGTGATCTCACAGGCGTCGATCTACGGCTCCGAGGAGCTGGACCTCGATCAGACGACACTGATCACCGCGGTGCTGCTGGTGCAGGTGCTGGCGGTGGTGGGCGCGCTGGGCATGGGGCGGCTGGCCAGGACCCATGGCGCCAAGCGCACCATCCTCGCTTCGCTCGCCCTGTGGACGCTGATCCTGGCGGCGGGATACTTCCTGCCGGCCGGGGCGCCGGTCTGGTTCTTCGCGCTGGCCGGCGCGATCGGGCTGGTGCTGGGCGGCAGTCAGGCGCTGTCGAGGTCGCTGTTCTCACATTTGGTGCCGCGCGGCAAGGAGGCGGAGTACTTCTCGGCGTACGAGATGAGCGACCGCGGGCTGAGCTGGCTGGGGCCGCTGGTGTTCGGCCTCGCGTACCAGCTGACCGGCAGTTATCGCGATGCGATCATCTCTTTGGTGGTCTTCTTCGCGCTCGGATTCGTGCTGCTTGCGCGGGTGCCGGTGAGGCGCGCGGTGGCCGCCGCGGGCAACCCGGTGCCGGAGCGGATTTAGACGTTGAAGTGAAAGGCCGGTAGTGTACGCCTTTGGCCTGCCAGGCGGACCGTTACTGCGCGCTGAAGAAGTGAAATCACTGGGTGACACTTTCTGTCAGATGTGACAAACCGGGCACTGGTGGGTACCCAAACCCTGGATAAGCAGCGGCACGACGGGCGACGCATGACCCGGAACGGGAATCTTTACTGCCGACCGGACGTTGACCGGATGACGACGACAGCGACACCTGTCCTGTGGGCGACAAGCCCGGGAGGCACGATTCATGAGTGAGCGAGCTCTCCGCGGTACGCGCCTCGTGGTTACCAGCTACGAGACGGACCGCGGCATCGATCTGGCCCCGCGCCAGGCGGTGGAGTACGCATGCCAGAACGGACATCGTTTTGAGATGCCGTTCTCGGTAGAGGCGGAGATTCCGCCGGAGTGGGAGTGCAAGGCGTGCGGCGCCCAGGCACTCCTGGTGGACGGGGATGGCCCCGAAGAGAAGAAGGGCAAGCCGGCGCGAACGCACTGGGACATGCTCATGGAGCGGCGCACCCGCGAGGAGCTGGAGGAGGTGCTGGCCGAGAGGCTGGCGGTCCTGCGCTCCGGCGCCATGAACATCGCCGTGCATCCGCGCGACAGCCGGAAGTCCGCCTGACCGCGTAACACCGCACGTACAGCGTCATACGACAACGACACAACAGCCGCGGGCCGTCTCACAGCGAGTGTGAGACGGCCCGCGGCTGTTGTGTGCGGCTTCCCGGTGCGCTCGCCGTCAGTCCCCGCGCTCCCCCTCAGGGAGTCAGCGGCGGCCTGGGGCCCTCGGCCTCGTAGTTGCGCGGCGGAGGCGTCCCGTCCGGCCGGATGACCTCACCCTGCACGATCTTTCCGTCCGGCCGGTGAATGCGGGCTTGCTGGAAGGCGTCTCCCAGGCTGCCCGGCGCCGCGGCGCGCATACGGCGCTGCAGCGACCGTTCCGTGTACCGCCCGAGCGCCGCACGTACCGGCGGCAGCAGAAGCAGCAGACCCGCCGCGTCGGAGATCAGGCCGGGCAGCATCAGGAGCAGTCCGCCGAGCATCAGGAAGCCGTTGCCCGTGCTGCCCTTGTCCGAGTTTGCCTTGCCCGCGCCGGAGTCGGCAGCCGGGCTCTGGCCGGCCTGCTGTTGCTGCAGGGTCTCGGTCAGACTGCGGAAAGCCCGGCGACCGGCCCGCTTGATGACGGCGGCGCCGAGGATTGCGCCGCCGACCAGCAGGGCGAGGACGGTGAGTCCGCCGGCCTCTCCCGCGACGAGGGTGAGCAGCCAGACCTCGAGCACCAGCCAGGCGGCTATGCCGAGCGGGACGAGGTTGCGGGCGCATGAGCGCTTCGGGGCTGTCGGGGTCGGTGCGCCGGTCGTCATGCTCCCAGTGTGCCTGGGCGCCCGCTGGAGCGGCGTAAGCGGCCGATCAGTAAGGGGCCGGTCAAGGAGACTGCTTGCGCCCGAGCAGACGATTCGCCCGGTCTCCCACTCCCCAGGCGGTGACCCGCCACAGCGCCTCCACGACGATGTCCCGGTTCATTTTGGAGTCGCCGAGTTCGCGCTCGACGAAGGTGATCGGGACTTCCACGACGTGGTATCCGGCGGCGACGGCCCGGCGGGCGAGGTCGACCTGGAAGCAGTAGCCCTGGGAGGCCACTTCGGCAAGACCGAGGCCTTCGAGGGTCTCGGCCCGGAAGGCGCGGAAGCCGCCGGTGACGTCCCGGATGGGGACGCCGAGCAGGAGCCGGGAGTAGGTGCTGCCGCCGCGGGAGAGGAACTCGCGGTGCTTGGGCCAGTTGACCACGCGGCCGCCGGGGACCCAGCGCGAGCCGAGCACCAGGTCCGCACCCTTGAGGGCGGTCAGCAGCCGCGGCAGTTCCTCCGGCTGGTGTGAGCCGTCGGCATCCATTTCGACGAGTACGCCGTAGCCGTGCTCGATCCCCCAGGCGAAGCCCGCGAGGTAGGCCGCGCCCAGGCCCTCCTTGCCCTTGCGGTGCAGGATGTGCACCTGCTGGTCCTGGGCCGCGATCTCATCGGCGATCTTGCCAGTGCCATCAGGGCTGTTGTCGTCGGCGACGAGAATGTCCGCATCGGGCACGGCCGCGCGCACCCGGGAGACGATCGGCTTGATGTTCTCGGCCTCGTTGTAGGTCGGGATGATCACCAAGGCTCTGCCGAGCGGGCCGTACCGCCGCTGACCGCCGTCATTCACTGCTGCCCCTTAAAGTCCGTGCACAGAGCCCCACCATAGCGAGCGCACGGTGCGGGGATACGGCGGCACGGACCTGGGATGTCGTGTGCCGGGTGACGGGGTGTGGGCAAGGCCCCTTGGGCCGCGGATCAGGACCCGGCGTCCTTCGGGCCGACCTGGGGCCCGCTGGCTGCGGGTCGACCGAGAGCCGTTGTCTACTGAACGCCGGGCCCCACCCGGGTCTCACCTGCCGACCGGCTGAAACCTTCCCTCGGCCCCCGAGGCGCGGGCGCTGAACCTGGCTCCCAGTGGCAGTGGGCCGGTGCGGCACACTGCCCCATGACCCAGCGGCGTTCGACGACTGCGTGGAGGTTTGCCGGTCGGACGTCCTGCGGTGGACTCGGCCGAACCTACCGGCCGGTGGGCGCTCTGTGTCAACAGTCGCCTGATCTGCGAGGTTTGCCCAAATCAGCAGGTCAGCACGGAAGATCCGCAGGTCGCGGCCGAGCGTGGGGAGCAACGATCGGCCGTACGAAATATCCGCACGTCACTCGTTCGGCCGCGCAAAGACGGTTTGTCCGAAGACCACTGTCCGCAGGCAGACGGGCAGTTCGGCGCCGGGGGTGAGGTCGGGCAGGCCGGGAGTGCCGGAACGCGGGTCGGTGGACCAGCGGGCGACGCGGTCGTCGGGTGCCTGGACGACAAGTTCCTCGGTGCGCCACACGGCGTAGTCGGCAGGTGCGCCCGGGACCAGGACGCCGGCGTCGTCGCGGCCGATGGCACGCCAGCCGCCGCGCGTGTGGGCGGTGAAGGCGGCCCGCGCGGAGACCCGGTGCTCGGGGGTGCGGTGGAAGGCCGCGGCTCGAACGGTGCCCCAGGGGTCCAGCGGCGTCACGGGGCTGTCCGAGCCGAAGGCGAGGGGAACTCCGGCGCGCAGTAGCGCGGCATACGGGTTCAGAGTGCGAGCCCGCTCGACGCCCAGGCGCTGCGCGTACATCCCCTCGTCGCCGCCCCAAGCTGCGTCGAAGGCGGGCTGCACGGAGGCCGTGAGGCCGAACTCCGCGAAGGCCGCGATGGTTTCGGGGGTGAGCATTTCGGCGTGCTCGACGCGGTGCCGGGCGGCGCGGACGCGGGCGAGGCCGAGTGCGTCGGCGGCGGCCCGGACGCCGTCGACGACCGCGGTGAGCGCCGCGTCGCCGATGGCGTGGAAGCCGGCCTGCAGTCCGGCCTCGGTGCAGGCGGTGACATGGGCGGCGACGGCGGCCGCGTCGAGGTGGGCGGTGCCGGTGTGTACCGCGTCCGCGTACGGGGTGTGCAGGCAGGCGGTGTGCGAGCCGAGGGAGCCGTCGACGAAGAGATCACCGGCGGCGCCGATCGCGCCGAGTTCGCGGATGCGCTGGGCGTCCTTCGCATTCGCGACCCGTTCGGCCCAGTAGCCGAAGACCCGGGGGCCCGGCTCGGCCTCGGCCAGTGCCAGCAGGGACGTGAAGTCGTCCTCGTCACAGATGTCGGGCCCCGCGCACTCATGGACGGTGCCGATGCCGAGCGATGCGGCCCGCCGGAGGGCTGCACGCTGGGCGGCGGCGCGCTGGGCGGGGGTGATCGCGCCATGGGCGGCGGCGCGCACGGCGTGGTGTGCAGCGCCGGTCAGCGGCGCCTCGGGGTGGTGGCCGTCGAGCCCGGTGACGCCGGGGACGCGGTCGAGCAGGGCGGTGGTGACCACGGCCGAGTGGACGTCGATCCTGGGCAGATAGAGAGGACGGCCGCCGCTCGCCACGTCGAGTTCGGCGCGGGACGGTGGGCGCTGCTCGGGCCAGCGCGAGGCGTCCCAGCCGTGACCGAGGAGAACCGTGTCGCCGGGGTGTGCGGCGCTGTGCTCCCGTACGAGAGCGAGAGCGTCGGCCAGGGTGCGGGCGCCGGACAGGTCGAGGCCGGTGAGGGCGAGGCCGGTCGCCGTGGTGTGCACATGTGCGTCGGTGAACGCCGGGGTGACCAGAGCCCCTTCGAGGTCGATCACCTCGTCGACCCCGGTGGCGAAGGCGTCGGCGGCGCCCTCGGAGCCCACCCAGGCGACATGTCCTCGTTCGACGACCATCGCCGTGGCGAAGGGGTCGGCGGGGCTGTGGACTTCTCCACCGCGCAGCAGCACGGTGCCGTGTTCACTCTGGGGGGCGGGGCTCTCGGTCATGGGGACCAGCCTAGATTCGCGGCGGGCGTGCCTCGTACGGGGTGGAGAGCACGACCGTCGTGCGCGTGGAGACCCCGGACAGCGAGCGGATGTGGGTGAGCAGGTGCTCCAGCTCCAGCGGGGTCGCGACCCGCACCTTGAGGATGTAGTTCTCGTCGCCCGCGACGCTGTGGCAGGCCTCGATCTCGGGTACGTCGGCGAGACGTTCTGCGATGTCGTCGGGCGCGCTCGGGTCGAAGGGTTTGACGGAGATGAACGCCGTCAGCGGCAGCCCGACGGCCTCGGGGTCGACGACGGCGGCATAGCCGCGGATGACGCCACGCTGTTCCAGGCGGCGGACGCGCTGATGCACCGCCGAGGTGGACAGGCCGGTGGCCTTGCCCAGGTCGGTGTAGCTCATCCGCCCGTCCTTGACGAGCAATTCCACGATCTGTCTGTCCAGCTCCTCCATGCGGATCAACCTATTGCCCCAGGTCGCTTCCGGCACAGTCCTTGCGGCCCGCGGAGGCACCTGCGGCGGGCATGTGACGAATGCCACAGGCTCGCCGCACGGTCCGTCGTGACCGCACGGTTACCCGCCGGGCGGGTGGGGAATTGCTTGCTGTGGTCGAGGCCGCAAGTGCCTGGTCGGCCCACCCGAGGGGGAGATTCTCCATGCAGAGTGTCAAGAACACCGGACGTACCGAACCGGAGCCTGTCGATTCGGCCGAACAGGCTGATATCGAAGAGCTCGACGCGTACGACACCTTTGAGATGTACCGGGTCATCTGCCCGGACTGCGCACAGCCCATCGCACTCCTCGCGGACGAGGACGTCCTGCCGGAGCATGCGCTGTGCCCCACGCCGTGGAACCCGTTCGGGCTCACCGTCTGCGCCGGCACCGGCCGTACCGCCGCGCAGGCCCGCCCTGCCGACGAGACACTCGAGGTCCAGGAGCAGGACACCGCACTGCTGCTGACCCTTCCTCAGGGGCTCGACTGGCGGACGCAGCCCTTCTCGCATGTCGGCGGCCCGGGCTCGCGCCCGGTGCGGGTGCCGCATCCGCGGCGCCACGCCGCGTAGGTCCGGACAGGGCCTGGATCCTAGGTCCAGTAGCTTCCCTGCACCATGGCGGCGAGACTGCCGTGGTGCAGGATCAGGCTGTCGGGGTCCCGTGGGACCTGGACCTCGCCGAAATGGACCTGGCGGTAGGCGACGCGCAGCATGACGATCCCGTGCCGCAGGGCCGCGTACAACGTGTAGAAGTCCATGTCCCGCGGCGTGTGGCCGGTGTGTTCGGCATAGCGCCGTTCGATGGCGTCGCGGCGCAGGAAGTCCGGCAGGCCACGCTGCCCGAAGCTCACGGTCAGGTCCTGGAAGAAGCGGTGCAGATAGACCGTCCAGCCGAGGTCGACCTCGCGCGGTGCGTAGGCAGCCATCTCCCAGTCGAGTACGGCCGCGGGCTCGAAGCCGTCGTAGATGATGTTGCCGATGCGGGCGTCGCCCCAGTTGAGGACCGTCTCGCCCTCGTCCGCCGGCCAGTGCGCGTCGAGCCAGTCGAAGGCGGTCTCGATGAGCGGTGAACGTGGCAGGCCCTCCACCACCCAGGCGTAGTACGCCCGTTGGGCATCCACGTGGCGGCGCAGCGCGCTGCCTTCGACCGGCCCGACCGGGTGCTGGTCGTGCAGTCGGGCGATGAGGGCGACAGTGGACTCCTCCAGGGCGGCACGTTCCGTGTCGCTCGCTGCGTGCAGCCAATTGCCCTCGTACGTATAAGGCATGACGTCGGGCGGCACTCTGCCCTCGACGCGCTCCATCACGAAGAACGGCGCCCCGAGCGGCCCGGGATCCTCCTCCAGCCACAGCACGCGCGGGACCGGGATGTCGGTGTGCTCGGCGACGCCGCGCATGGTGCGGTACTGCAGCGCCATGTCGTAGACCGGGAAGATCGTGTACGCGGCGGGGTCGGCGGCGAGACGCAACGCACAGGCCCTTACGGGCGGTTCGGGGTGCTCGATGTCGAAGAGCAGCGTCTCGCTCGACATTCCGTTGGACTCCGGGACCCGTACGCCGCACACCTCGGCGCCGGGCAGCCGGGCGTCCAGCCAGGCGGTGAGACGGCGCGCGAGCTCTTCGGGGTCACGAGTGGTGGTGCGGGGGCGTGGTGCCGTGGCCATGGCGATCCTCCTCGCTGGTGGACGTGACGCCGGCGACGGAGTCATAGCCGGTGAAGCCGCTCGGGTCGTGCCGGCCGAAGCTGCCGTGCTCGAAGATCCCGTGGCCGACCCTGCCGTCCAGCGTGAAGCGGGCGGAGTGGTCGATGACGCCGAAGGCGGCCATGGGGTGCGCGGCGGGGTCGGCGAGGTCGTAGCTCCGCCGGTCCGTCCAGCCCCGGCCCTGCCAGCTGCCGTGCTGCCAGTCGGTCGCGGGCGGGTAGCCGGCGCCGATGGCCAGCGGCGAGGAGGCAAGGATCTCGACGCCGACCTCCAGGGGTCCCCGTGCCGGATCGGTGAGATGCAGGACCGCGCGATCGGGGTGGCGGGTGCCGGGGCGGTAGGTGATGTCGGCCCGGGGCCAGCCGAGTTGAAGGTCGCGTCGGCCGTTGCGTACGAGCAGCGCCTCGTTGAGGGTGCGGTAGCCGTCGGCGTCCTCCTGCGCGATCACCATCAGGAAGCGGTCGTCGAAGCGGACGGGGATCCAGAGCCAGTGGAAGCCCTCGGGCCGCAGCTCGTCAGCGGCGCGGCCGCCCTCCTCGCCGGGTATGGGCCGCACACCCCAGCTGCGGTCGCGGGTGCCGGTCCACTCCCCCGCGCTCACCGGTATCTCCTCGCCGGCGACGCGGATCGAGCCGGTGCAGCTGCCCGCCTGGACGAAGCGGCGCCCTTCGAGCATCAGGCGGTCGCCGCGGCGCTGGATGTGGTGCGGTTCCCAGACCGCCGGGAAGTCCGCGCTCCAGGTGATGTCGTACGAGAGTGAGCCGGGGTCGTCCGGGTCGGCGTCGCAGTGCAGGGTGAGGGTGCGCAGCGGCTCGTCGACGGTGATCCGCAGCGGTCCGACCGTGAGGTTCATACGGTCGTCGGTGAGGGCGTCGGACGCGCGCACCGCGTACAGCGTCTCCCCGAGGCGCAAAGTGGCGTAGGCGTCGATGACTCCGGTGTTGGGGTAGACGCCGAGGCCGACGATGAGCAGCGCGCGGCCCGCGTGGTCGAAGACCTGGAAGATGCACCGGTCGTAGGCGTTGCGGTCGCCGGTGACCAGGTGCTTCATCGACAGTGGCGCCTGGTGGACCGGGTATTCGTCGAGGGCGATCGGGCGGTCGTCGGACACGGCTGACCTCCTGGGCAAGGGAATTGACGGTACGTCAGAAACCCACCCGAAGACCAGACCGGAACGCCATGCCCCGCGGGCCGCGCGGGGAAAGGCGGCGAACTGTTAGCCGGTTCGCCCGCGAAACCACCCACCGAGCAGCAACCACCAACGCCCCCTGGCCCACGGCAACCACGAACCAGGAGGACTGAGCTCCCTGGCCCACGGCAACCACGAACCAGGAGGACTGAGCGTCAGCGAGTCTCAGGTCCGGCCAAGTGACGTGCGATAACCATCCGCTGGATCTGGTTGGTGCCCTCCACGATCTGGAGCACCTTCGCCTCGCGCATATAGCGCTCGACCGGGAAGTCCAGGGTGTACCCGTAGCCGCCGAGCACCTGGACGGCGTCGGTGGTGACGCTCATCGCCGTGTCCGTGCAGAACAGCTTGGCCATTGCCGCCTGCTGGGAGAACGGCCGGCCCGCATCACGCAGCCGGGCCGCGGCGAGGTAGAGCGCACGGCCCGCCTCGATCCGGGTGGCCATGTCGGCGAGCATGAAGCGCAGCCCCTGGAAGTCGGCGATGGGCCTGCCGAACTGCTGACGCCCGGTGGCATACGAGACGGCCTCGTCGAGGGCCGCCTGGGCGACGCCGATGGCGCAGGCAGCGATGCCGAGCCGCCCCGAGTCGAGGGCGGAGAGCGCAATCGCGAAGCCCTGGCCCTCGTCGCCGATCCGGCGGGAGTCGGGAACACGCACGCCGTCGAAGTGCAGCTGGGCGGTGGGCGAGCCCTTCATGCCCATCTTCTTCTCGAGTGCGGCGGCGTTCAGCCCCGGCACATCTCCGGGGACCAGGAAGGCAGTGATGCCGCGGGCGCCTTCCCCGCCGGTGCGGGCCAGCACCGTGTAGAAGTCGGCGATCCCGCCGTGGGTGATCCAGGACTTGGTGCCGGTGATCACCCAGCTGTCGCCGTCGCGCACCGCCTTGGTGCGCAGTGATGCGGCGTCCGAGCCGGATGCGGGCTCGGAGAGGCAGTACGCGCCGAGCAGGCCGCCGCCGAGCATGGCGGGCAGATGCTCCCCCTGCTGCTCCTTGGAGCCGTAGCCGGCGAGCGCATGGCAGGCGAGGGAGTGGACGCTGACACCGAGGCCGACGGTGAGACGGGCCCCGGCGAGCTCTTCGAGTACCTGGAGATAGACCTCGTACGGCTGATCTCCGCCGCCGTACTCGGAGTCGTACGGCAGGCCGAGCAGTCCGGACTCGGACAGGAGCGAGAACACCTCGCGCGGGAAGCGCCCGGAGTCCTCCTCCTCGGCCGCCCGGGGAGCGATCTCCCGCTGGATGATGTCGTGTACCAGGGCGATCAGATCCCTGGACTCCTCGGTGGGCAGTTGACGATCCACCGGCTGCGGGGCGCGGTCGGGCATTGCGGCGCTCTCCTCCCTGTCGGGCGCTGCGGCGGTCGCGCGCGAAGGGTGTGGGCGCGCCGCCGGTCTTACTGCCAGGCCGATGCTGCCCTTCCGGATCACGAAAGAGGCTCGACGGCGGCTGTGGCGCGTTGAGTATGCCCGATCAGCGGACTTACGTCACGGGCGGACCGTCCGACCCCCCTTACCTGGCGGCGCGCGGGAAATTGGTCCGAACCATTGACCCAATGGTCTAGTCCTTCTACCGTTTCCCTTCAGCGCATGGCCGCGTTCATGCCAAAGAAGCCCGACGGTCCACCGCATGTCCCCCACTCGCTCTCCCCCTCCCCCACGAGGAGACCTGATGCTCGGACTCCACCGCCGCCCCCGCGCCCGGCTGAAGGCGCTCATCGCCGCCGCCTGTACCGCCGCGATCGGCGCGACCCTGTTCACCGGCGCCCACTTCGCCTCCGCCGCAAAGCCGACCGCGCAGGCCGCCGCCGCGCCGAAGGCCGGCAGCAAGGTGGTCGGCTACTTCACCGAATGGGGCGTTTACGACCGCAACTACCACGTCAAGAACATCCAGACCTCCGGGTCGGCGAACAAGCTCACCCACATCAACTACGCCTTCGGCAACGTTCAGGGCGGCAAGTGCACGGTCGGCGACTCCTTCGCCGACTACGAGAAGACCTACACCGCCGCACAGAGCGTCGACGGCGTCGCAGACACCTGGGACCAGCCGCTTCGAGGCAGCTTCAACCAGCTGCGCAAGCTGAAGAAGCTGCACCCGGGCCTCAAGGTGCTGTGGTCCTTCGGCGGCTGGACCTGGTCCGGCGGCTTCGGTCAGGCCGCGGCCAACCCCGCCGCCTTCGCCCAGTCCTGCTACAACCTGGTCGAGGACCCCCGCTGGAAGGATGTCTTCGACGGCATCGACATCGACTGGGAGTACCCCAACGCCTGCGGTCTGAACTGCGACACCAGCGGGCGCGAGTCCTTCAAGAACCTGCTGTCCGCGCTGCGCTCGAAGTTCGGCAGCTCCAACCTGGTGACCGCGGCAATCACCGCGGACGCCTCGTCCGGCGGCAAGATCGAGAAGGCGAACTACGCGGGCGCTGCCCAGTACGTCGACTGGTACAACCCGATGACGTACGACTTCTTCGGCGCCTGGGCGGCGCAGGGGCCCACCGCCCCGCACTCGCCGCTCACCTCCTACACCGGCATTCCGCAGCAGGGCTTCAACACGGACGCGGCGATCAAGAAGCTCAAGGGCCTCGGCATCCCGTCCTCGAAGCTGCTGCTCGGGATCGGCTTCTACGGACGCGGCTGGACGGGCGTGACACAGAAGGCGCCCGGCGGGACCGCGACGGGCGCCGCGCCCGGCAAGTACGAGCCGGGCATCGACGACTACAAGGAACTGAAGTCCAAGTGCCCGGCCAACGGGACGGTCGCCGGGACGGCGTACGCGCACTGCGGTAACCAGTGGTGGAGTTACGACACCCCCTCCACGATCGCCGGAAAGATGACCTACAAGAACCAGCAGGGTCTGGGCGGAACCTTCTTCTGGGAGCTCAGCGGTGACACCTCGAACGGAGAGCTGATCAAGGCCATCAACTAGGTCCTGACCGGTCGAAGACGGTGATGCGAGGGCGGGCGGCCGACGCGGTCGCCCGCCCTCGTCTCATGCTTCGAACGATGCGCGCCTCACACCTCGGCCGGGGCCCGCCTCACGCCTCGACCGGCGCGCGCACAGAATCGGTAAGGGCCACGGGCAGCGGCTCGTTCGGCGGTTCCGGGCACTCCGGCTCGAACTCCGCGATCGTTCGCACCGTGCCGCGCAGCAACCGCATCAACAGCGCGCACACGGTCTCCCGCTTCAGCTCCTGGCTCCCCAGCCAGTCGAGCGTGATCCCCTCGACGCTGCTGAGCCAGCCGAGCAGCGCGAGCCGGGCGAGCATGGGGATGTCGCGCCTGCCGTACGCGCCGTCGGCGATGGTCGCGATCAACTCCTCGCGCACCGCGTCCCGTATGGACTGCACCTGGGTGTCGAAGCCGACGCCGCCGGTGACGATCGTGCGGAACGCCGCCTGGTGACTCTGCGCGTAGCGGAGATAGCCGTCGACCGTGCGGTACACGCGCTCGGCGCGCGGCAGCTCGGTGTCCTGGGCGGCGCGCGAGACGAGTTCGGCCACCGAGTCCTCGATGATGGCGAGGTAGTAGCCGCGTTTACTCTCGAAGTAGTAGTAGATCAGGCCCTTGGCGACCCCGGCATGGTTGGCGATGTCGTCCATCGAGAGCACGTCGTAGGAAGTGTCGGCGAACAACTTCCGTCCGGTTGCGATGAGTTCACCACGGCGCGCCTGGGATCTTCCGGTCACGCCACGCTGTTGACTACTATTCAAATTTGAGCCCTAGTCTCCAACTGCCACAGGATCACCGCAGTATGGCAGACCAGTGTGGAGCCGCTTCGGCGGACGGCGGAGGCCGTCCGGCGGGCTCTGCTCAGAGAAGGCCGAGCTGGGTCACGAGCATGGCGAGGACGACGACGAGGGTCCAGCCGAGGATGTGCTCGAGCACCTTGGAGCCGTCGTCGGGGCCGCCCGTGCGGGTGCCGGGCTCGACTCGGTCGGCGGTGGCAACGTTCGAAGTCATCGTGTCTCTCGCAGTCGTCCGGTAGGTGTGGCGCGTCCCCCGCTGACCCGTTCACAGTGCCAGCGACAACGGCCCCGGGTCAGTGACGCCCGTCACTGACCCGGGGGCGCGGGCCGGTGTCTCACTGGACGCCGAAGGCCGCCAGAGCCTTGCGCTGGGCGGCCGTGGGCCGGGCGGGCCAGTAGAGGTAGCAGACGCCGCCTGTGCCGGACACCACTTTGCCGGTGGCGTTGTAGCGCTTGGTGCGGAGCCAGATCTTCTCCCACTCGGCGCGCTTGTAGATACGGCGCACGGCCTCGTTGCTGGGCGACGCGGGATCGTTGGCGATCACATCGCCGCCCGCTGTGAAACCGATCACGGTCATCAGGTGGCCGGATGTGCCGTACCCCGCCCCGGTCAGCTCCTCCTTGAGGAAGGACTGCGACGTTATGGCCGGGATGCCGGCCCGGATCAGCGACTCCAGGTCGGTGAGCGAGGACAGCCGGGTGACGACCGCGTTCATGTCCGCGTACGTGGCCGCGTAGGCGGCGTTGAAGGGCCAGTTTCCGCAGCCCTTGTACTGGTGGTCGAAGGTGAAGCGTGCGGCATGACAGACCTGCGGGTCGGCGAAGGCCGGGTTCACCCAGGCCAGGTCGGCCGCGCTGGGCCCCCGGCCCCAGTACTCGATGATCATCTGCGAGGACGTGGGGCTGCACCAGGCCTCGCCGCCGTTGTCGTATTCGGGGTACTGGCCGGCGTGCGTGTTCTGCGAGTACCGCGGCACGGGCAGCTCGCGCGCGAGCCCCGGCGTCGAGGCGGGCACGGTGAAGCGGTCCGGGACGTCGGAAGCCATCGCGCCGAGCCGCCGGACGGTGGGCGTGAGGCTCGTTCCCGGCCTGCGGTAGAGGGTCAACCGCAGCTGGTACGAGTTCAGCCGCAGCCCGCTCGCCCCCTCCTGAGCAGCCGCAGTGTCGATCGAGAAGGTGTCGGTCCAGATGCTTGCCCTGCCGTCGCTCTGGTCGTCGAGCGAGGTGCGCCGGATGTCGCCGTCGCCCGCCGCCCAGCGGCCCATCACGAACCAGGGGGTCGAGGTCGCGTCGGAGTAGCGGCCCCGCAACTCGACCTGGAGCCAGGTGCCGGCGGGGGTGGACGCGTTCCAGGAGGCGACGACTTCCGTGGCGGGCACCCGGGAGATGTGGACGGGCGAGGTCCAGGTGCCGTACTCCCAGGTCGCGGTCCGCCCGGTGTGCGGGTCCGTGTAGTCGGTGCGGCCCGACGGAGCGGAGATGACGAGCCCGGGGCGGCTGCCCGCGACCGCGCGGGTGCCGGCGGCCGCGCCGGAGCGCCAGTCGGTGTACGAGGTCCAGAAGTGGTTGTCGATCCCCGAGGCGGGCACGACGCGTCCAGCGGGGTCTGCGGCCGGGACGGCGGCCGGTGCCGCTGCGGCCGGGACGGCGGCCGGTGCCGCTGCGGCCGGGACGGCGGCCGGTGCCGCTGCGGCCGGGACGGCGGCCGGTGCCGCTGCGGCCGGGACGGCGGAGGGGGAGAGCGCGCCGGTACCCGCCGCGGCCGCGATCGCGGCCCCCAGCACGGTCCTGCGCGAAGTCGGTCTGGCCATGGGACCCCCAAGTCAGGTGCGCGGCAGTGGGGCAACTATCGCCGGTCCTGGCGGGCTTCTGCCAGCGTCAGGAGGCGCGTCGCCACAGCAATATTGGTCTTGTCCACTGGGGGTCCCGCCGTAGGGAGAGTGACCTACGCCGGGGGCGCGCGGCCCTCGTAGGCTGGCGGGATGGACGACCTCGATCGGCATGCCGTGACCCTGCGCGCGCTCCCGCCCTCCTGCGGGCCGGTGCGGCTGATCGCGGTGGACGGCCACGCCGGGTCGGGGAAGAGTACCTTCGCCGCCCGGCTCGCGGCGGCCCTCGGCGACGGCGTGCCGGTGCTGCACCTCGACGATCTGGCCAGCCATGAGGAACCCTTCGCCTGGACGGACCGGATGCTTTCCGAGGTGATCGCACCCCTCGCGCAGGGCCGCACCGCGCACTATCACCCGTACGACTGGAATCTGCGTCGCTTCACCTCCTCGCGTGCCCTCGAAGCGGCTCCCCTCGTGCTGATCGAGGGGGTTGGGGCGGGGCGACAGGTGTTGCGCCCGTATCTGGCGTGGCTGCTGTGGATGGAGAGAGAGGCCGAAGAGTCCTGGCAGCGGGGCCGCCGACGCGACGGAAACGAACTGTCCACTTTCTGGGACGGCTGGACGGTGGCGGAGACACGCCATTTCGCCGCGGACCCTTCTCGTCCGTTCGCGAATGCCCTGGTGCGTGAGTGCCAGGAGGGGTACGAGTGGCTGCCGGGACCTCCTGCGACAGCGCGACCGAACCGACTCATCACACAGGGTGACCGCCTTCCCCCGGTATCCTGAGCTCCATACTGAGCAGTCGGGATTCCGCCTCAAGAGTGCCTGAAGTCTTCTTGACCGACGGGGCGCACAGGTCTTACGTTCTCAATGTGCGGCTTTCCGGAGCCGCCGCAGACGCGAAGCCCCCGGTTGTTCCCCCGTGATCGGGGGCTTCGTTCTGCCCTCACCCCCCACTTCGGCGGCGCGGCCACATGCCCCCGCTCACCCTGGGTCACCGCCACCGGATCGCTCGCGGCACCCTTAGTGGCAACCCCTTTGCGCAGGTACGATGCACCTCGGTGGGGTCAATTCCCGTCCACGGCAAGGCGTTTATGTACGCTGCGGTCGGGCGTCCGCCCGGCGGGATCACGCACGTTTGTGGGGGATCTGATGGACATCGGCACGCAGGGCGCACCGGCCCCGGCCGACCTCGCCTGGGTGCGCGGCGTGGACGCCTACACGATGGGTGCGTATCCGCAGGCGGAGGAGGAGTTCCGGACCGCGGTGCGGCTCGATCCCGGAATGGCCGACGGCTGGCTCGGGCTGCATGCGCTGCGCGTCGACACCACGACCGCGTTACTGCGCATGTACCGGGCCCGCGAGCGCTTCGGTGAGCAGCGCGCCCGGCACCGCCGCACCCTGAACTCCTGGTACTGGCTGGGCTGGTGGGTTCAGCCGGTCCTGGAGAGCCGACGCGATCTGCTCCTCGCGCACGCCTCTCACTGGCTGGACGGCCGCCATGTGCCCGAGCTGGACCGGGCGCTCGCCGCGCTGCCGCCGGTGGACGCCGATCCCCAGGTGCGCTTTCTGCACGCCTGCCGGGCATACCTGGTCAAGGACTGGGAACAGCTCGTACGCCACACCGAGCCGCTGGTCAACGATCCGCTGCTGGGCATCGAGGCCGGGCTCTTCGGCGGCATGGCGCGGGTGCGCCTGGAGATGTACGGGCAGGCCGAGCCGCTGCTCTCCGCCGCCCTGATGCGCTGCCGCAGCGAGCAGCCGCAGCGCAAGGAGCTGCGCTACTGGCTGGCGCGGGCGCACGAGGGCACCGGCCGCAGCGCGGCCGCCCTGCCGCTGTACCGGGCGGTGCACCGGATCGACCCCGCGTTCATGGACACCTCCGCGCGCCTCGCCGCGATCGCGGAGTACGACGGCATCGACGGGTACGACGAGGCCGCAGGGTTCGCGGCCGTGTCCCTGGCAGGCGTCGGGCAGGACGTGGTGGACGCGCAGGCCGAGGGTGAAGGGCCGCTCGCGGCCGAGGCACGCATCGGAGTCGATCCGCAGACCCAGCTCCCGGGCTCGGTGCCGAGCTCCCCGCCCGAGGGCGTACGGCACAAGGCGGTGGTCCCCGCGCAGCCGCCTCCCCCGGCCTTCCCCGCGGGCCCCACCGATCCGGTGCTGCTCGCCGAGGCACTTGCGCAGTTGGAGCGGATGGTCGGCCTGGAGCCGGTCAAGCGGCAGGTCAAGGCCTTGTCGGCGCAGCTGAAAATGGCCCGGCTACGGGCCGGCCAGGGCCTTCCGGTCCAGCCGCCGAAACGGCACTTCGTCTTCTCCGGCCCCTCGGGCACCGGCAAGACCACCGTGGCGCGGATTCTCGGCCGGGTCTTCTACGCGCTCGGGCTGCTCGGCGGCGACCATCTGGTCGAGGCCCAACGGGCGGATCTGGTGGGCGAGTTCCTGGGCCAGACCGCGGTGAAGGCCAATGAGCTGATCGACTCGGCGCTCGGCGGCGTGCTGTTCGTGGACGAGGCGTACAGTCTCTCCAACTCCGGCTACACCAAGGGCGACGCGTACGGCGACGAGGCCCTGCAGGTCCTCCTCAAGCGCGCCGAGGACAACCGCGACCATCTGGTGGTCATCCTGGCCGGCTATCCGGAGGGCATGGACCGGCTCCTCGCCACCAACCCCGGACTGTCGTCGCGCTTCACCACCCGGGTCGACTTCCCCTCGTACCGCCCTCTCGAGCTGACCGCGATCGGTGAGGTGCTGGCCGCCGAGAACGGCGATGTGTGGGACGACGAGGCCCGCGAGGAGCTGCGCTCGATCAGCGGCCATGTGGTCGACCAGAGCTGGATCGACGAGCTCGGCAACGGCCGCTTTCTGCGCACGCTGTACGAGAAGAGCTGCGCCTACCGCGATCTGCGGCTGTCCGGTTACCCGGGTACACCGACCCGCGAGGACCTTGCCACGCTGCGGCTGCCCGATCTGATGCAGGCGTACGGCGAGGTCCTGTCGGGTCGCGGTCCGGTGGACCGCGACCCGCAGGATCCTCCGGGCTGAGTCAGCCGACCAGGGCGGAGTCCAGGGCCGCCTGCGGTGCCCGGGGCACGGTCACCCGGTGGGACGGGTCGCGGACCTCGCCGACCAGCATCTCCAGCACGTCCTCCAGGGCCACCAGACCCAGCACCCGGCCCGATGCGTCGGCGACCTGGGCGAGGTGCGTGGCCGCGCGGCGCATCACGGTGAGGGCGTCGTCCAGGGGAAGCTCGGCCCGCAGAGTCGCCATGGGGCGCCAGATCTGCTGGGGTACGGCCCGTGTGCCGTCCTCCATGTCGAGTACGTCCTTGACGTGGAGGTAGCCCATATAGGGACCGCCGCCCTCGGCACAGACCGGGAAACGGGAGAAACCGGTGCGTACCGTCAACTCCTCGATCTGCCGCGGAGTGACCGAAGGCGGCACCGTCACCAGCGTGGAGCGCGGGATCAGCACATCGGTCACCGGACGGCTGCCCAGCTCCAGGGCGTCCTCAAGACGCTCCTGCTCAGCCGGTTCGAGCAGCCCCGCCTGGCCGGAGTCCTCGACCAGGCGCCCCAGCTGCACGCTGGTGAAGGCCGCCTCCACCTCGTCCTTGGGCTCGACGCGGAAGGCCTTCAGCACCAGCCGGGCACACGCTCCCAGCCCCACCGTGACCGGGCGGCACAGCCGGGCGAAGCCGACCAGACCGGGGCCGAGCCAGAGCGCGGTCTTCTCGGGGGCGGCCATGGCGAGGTTCTTCGGGACCATCTCGCCGATGACGAGATGCAGGAAGACGACCACGGCCAGGGCGATGACATAGCCCAGCGGATGGATCAGCCCTTCGGGCACATGAGCCGCGTGGAAGACTGGCTCCAGCAGATGCGCCACGGTCGGTTCGGCCACCGCGCCGAGCGTCAGCGAGCAGATGGTGATGCCGAACTGCGCGGCGGCCATCATCTGCGGCAGATTCTCCAGACCGTGCAGCACCTGCCGGGCCCGCGACGAGCCCTGCGTGGCGAGTGGATCGATCTGGCTGCGGCGTACGGAGACGAGGGCGAACTCGGCTCCGACGAAGAAGCCGTTGGCGAGCACCAGGAGCACCGCGAACAGCAGTTGGATCAGGCTCATCGCACTGCCTCCGGCACGGCCGGGGCGTCGGCGGTGCGCACCAGGCGGACCCGCTCGGCGCGGTAGCGCTCCACCTGGCGCACCGAGAGGCGCCAGCCAGGCAGTTCGGCCCGGTCGCCGGGCGCCGGGATGCGTCCCAGCAGATCGGCGACGAGCCCGGCCACCGTCTCGTACGGCCCGGCGGGCACCTCAAGGCCTATCCGGCGCAGCGTGAGGACCCGGCAGCTGCCGTCGGCCTCCCAGGCGGGCCGGCCCTCCTCCGGAGCGGCGGGGGCGAGTTCGGGCCGGGCGTCGGCCTCGGCGTCGTGCTCGTCGCGTACCTCGCCGACGAGTTCTTCGACGATGTCCTCGAGCGTGACGACACCGGCGGTGCCGCCGTACTCGTCGACCACCACGGCGATGGGCTGCTCGCTGCGCAGCCGTTCCAGGAGCTGCTGCACGGGCAGCGTCTCGGGCACCAGCAGCGGCGGCACGGCGACCCGCTCCACCGGGGTGCGCAGCCGCTCGTCGACGGGGACCGCGAGGGCGTCCTTGAGGTGCACCATCCCGACGATCTCGTCGATGCGCTCCCGGTAGACGGGAAAGCGCGAAAGGCCGGTCGCCCGGGTGAGGTTGAGGACGTCCGCCGCGGTGGCGTCGCTCTGCAGGGCGCTCATCTTCACCCGGGGGGTCATCACATGCTGTGCCGTGAGATGCCCGAGCGAGAGCGTGCGTACGAACAGATCGGCTGTGTCCTGCTCCAGCGCGCCGGCCTGCGCCGAGTGGCGGGCCAGCGCCACCAGCTCGCCGGGGGTGCGGGCGGATGCCAGCTCATCGGCCGGTTCGACGCCGAGAAGCCGCACGAGCCGGTTGGCGACGGTGTTGAGCAGGGTGATGACCGGCCGGAACACCTTCGAGAACAGATGCTGCGGACCGGCGACGAACCGGGCTACCTGCAACGGCCGGGAGACCGCCCAGTTCTTGGGCACGAGCTCGCCGATCACCATCTGGACGGCGGAGGCGAGCAGCATCCCGACCACCACGGCGATCCCGGAGACGGCCCCTTCGGGCAGGCCGGTCGCGGTCAGCGGCCCGTCGAACAGCCGGGCCAGCGCCGGTTCGGCGAGCATGCCGACGACGAGCGAGGTAATGGTGATACCGAGCTGGGTGCCGGAGAGCTGGAAGGACAGCTCCCGCAGGGAGGTGACGACGCGGCGGGCGCGGCGGTCTCCCTCGGCGGCCGCGCGCTCGGCGTCCGCACGCTCCACGGTGACGAGGCCGAACTCGGCCGCCACGAAGAAGCCGTTGGCGAGGATCAGAAGGAAGGCTGCGGCGAGCAGCAACAGGGGGACAATCATGCCGCCGCCTCCTGGGAGGGGGCGGCGCAGGTACTACCGGACGATCCGTCCATTGCTGGAGGGAGTCACTCCTCGGGTCGCAGGTGGCCCCGCGGGCCGCTGGCGGCCCGGTGGTGCGGGACGGGGCGCGCTTGGCGCCACCGCCACCAGAGTAACGTTCAGTCCTCGTCCGGGCGTGTCCCCCGGCTCTCCGCGAGCGCCCGCAACGCGCGGGCGTCACGGACGGCGTGCTCCCTGGCGATGCCGGGCTGGATGCCCAGCACCGGCAGGCTGGTGCCGTCGCTGAGGTCGAGGAAGACCCAGGGGTCACCCGGGCGGAGGTTGACCCGCACGATCTCCGCCCACTCGAGACGGCGCATACGAGTGAGATTGACGACAGTGACGCCCGTCTCGTCGGCGACCACCTTGGGCCTGCTCAGCAGGGCCAGTACACCGAAGAAGAGCAGCGCGGTGAAGACGAAGCTGCTCCGCTCCCCCGCACTGAGGTTCTCCAGCAGCAGTGCGATCGCGGTGATCACGAAGAACATCGCCGCGCCCACGGTCAGCAGGACGATCCGGGTACGGGTCGGCCTGAATGTGACCGGCAGCGCGGGGACTTCGGGCGCATCTGCGGGCATGGTGGCGGGCATCCCTCAGAGCCTGCAGGCGTGGATGGCCGTGGTGAGGATCGCCCGCGCACCGAGGTCGTACAGATCGTCCATGATCCGCTGCGCCTCCTTGGCCGGGACCATGGCGCGCACGGCGACCCAGCCCTCGTTGTGCAGCGGCGAGATGGTCGGTGACTCCAGGCCCGGGGTGAGGGCGACGGCCTGCTCGAGGTGCTCGGCCCGGCAGTCGTAGTCCATCATCACGTAGCTGCGGGCGACCAGGACGCCCTGGAGACGGCGCAGGAACTGCTGCATCTTCGGGTCGTCGGACTCCGCGCCGATGCGGCGGATGACGACGGCCTCCGATTTCATGATCGGCTCGCCGATGACCTCCAGGCCGGCATTGCGCAGGCTGGTGCCGGTCTCCACGACGTCCGCGATGACCTGCGCGACGCCCAGCTGGATCGCCGTCTCGACCGCGCCGTCGAGGTGCACGACGGAGGCGTCGATGCCTTCGTCGGCGAGGTGCTTGGCGACGATGCCCTCGTAGGAGGTGGCGATCGTCATTCCGCCGAAGTCGCCGACGCCTGCGGCCGTGCCCGGCTTGGTCGCGTAGCGGAACGTGGAGCGGGCGAAGCCGAGCTCGAGGATCTCCTCGGCGTTCGCGCCGGAGTCCAGCAGCAGATCACGGCCGGTGATGCCGATGTCGAGCTTGCCGGAGCTGACGTAGATCGCGATGTCGCGCGGGCGGAGGTAGAAGAACTCGACCTCGTTCTCGGGGTCCACGAGCACCAGCTCCTTGGACTCCTTGCGCTGCTGGTAGCCGGCCTCATGGAGCATCGCCGACGCAGGTCCGGACAGTGAACCCTTGTTGGGGACAGCGATGCGCAGCATGAGACGGGCTTCCTTTGTTCGCGTGTACGTGTTCGCGGCTACGGAGATGCTGGTGCGGGTGATCAGAGGTGGGCGTATACGTCGTCGAGGGAGATTCCCCTGGCGACCATCATCACCTGGACGTGGTAGAGCAGCTGAGAGATCTCCTCGGCTGCGGCTTCCTTGCCCTCGTACTCGGCGGCCATCCAGACCTCGGCGGCCTCCTCGACGACCTTCTTGCCGATGGCATGCACACCCTTGTCCACCAGTTCGGCGGTGCGGGAGGTGGCAGGGTCGCCGTTCTTCGCCTTGAGCTGCAGCTCGGCGAAGAGCTCTTCGAAGGTTTTGTTCGCCATGATGGTCCCCAGGGTAAGGGGTGCGACCCCGGGACTCAGCGCCAGGGTTCGCTGACGGTGCGCAGCGTGGCGGCGGTGGAGAGTGCCGCGGTGACCGCCTCGTGCCCCTTGTCCTCGTTCGAGCCCTCCAGGCCCGCCCGGTCCAGCGCCTGCTCCTCGGTGTCGCAGGTCAGCACGCCGAAGCCGATCGGGACTCCGGTGTCCACGGAGACCTTGACGAGGCCCTCGGTGACGCCCTGGCACACATAGTCGAAGTGCGGGGTGCCGCCCCGGATGACGACGCCGAGCGCGACGATCGCGTCGTAGCCGCGGCCCGCGAGTACCTTGGCGACCACCGGGAGCTCGAAGCTGCCGGGGACCCGCAGCACCGTCGGCTCGTCGATGCCCAGCTCGTGCAGTGCCCGCAGAGAACCGTCTACGAGGCCGTCCATGACCTTCTCGTGCCACTGGGCCGCGATCACTGCCACCCGCAGGTCACCGCAGTTGCGTACGGACAGTTCGGGTGCACCCTTGCCGCTCATGTCTCTCCCTTGCCGCTTACTGACTTACTGGTTGCCGCAGGCCGACGCGCTGGAGGCGTCGAGCCAGGGCAGGTCGTGTCCCATCCGGTCCCGCTTGGTGCGCAGATACCGGAGATTGTGTTCACCCGCCTGGACGGGCATCGGCTCGCGGCCGTGGACCGTGAGGCCGTGCCGGACGAGCGCGGTTTCCTTTTCGGGGTTGTTGGTCATCAGCCGGAGGCTGCGTACCCCGAGGTCCTCGAGAATCTGGGCGCCTGCCGCGTAGTCGCGGGCGTCGGCGGGCAGTCCGAGTTCGAGGTTGGCGTCGAGCGTGTCGCGTCCGCGCTCCTGGAGTTCGTACGCGCGCAGCTTGGACAGCAGGCCGATGCCGCGCCCCTCGTGGCCGCGCAGATAGACGACGACGCCGCGGCCGGTCTCGGTGATGTGTTCCATGGAGGCCTGCAGCTGGGGGCCGCAGTCGCAGCGCAGCGAGTGGAAGATGTCGCCGGTCAGGCACTCGGAGTGCATCCGGACGAGGACGTCCTCACCGTCGCCGATCTCGCCGTGGACGAGCGCGACATGTTCTATGCCGTCGACGGTGGAGCGGTATCCGTAGGCGGTGAACTGACCGAAGGAGGTGGGCAGATTGACCGCGGCCTCGCGCTTGACGGTCGGCTCCGAGGAGCGGCGGTAGGCGATCAGGTCCTCGATGGAGATGATCGTCAGGCCGTGCTTGCGGGCGAACGGAATGAGCTCGGGCAGCCGCAGCATCACCCCGTCCTCGCCCGCGATCTCGACGATCGCACCGGCAGGACGCAGGCCCGCGAGGCGGGCGAGGTCGACGGCGGCCTCGGTGTGGCCGTTGCGCACCAGCACTCCGCCGGGCTTGGCACGCAGCGGGAAGATATGGCCGGGGCGTACGAAGTCGGAGGCCTGGGTCTCGCCGCCGGCGAGCAGTTGCAGGGTGGTCGCCCGGTCGGCGGCCGAGATGCCGGTGGTGACGCCGTACGCGGGGCCCGCGTCGACGGAGACCGTGAAGGCCGTCCGCATCGACTCGGTGTTGTGCTCGACCATCTGCGGCAGGTCGAGCCGGTCCAGTTCCTCACCCTCCATGGGGGCGCAGATCAGACCGCGGCACTCGCTCATCATGAAGGCGACGATCTCGGGCGTGGCCTTCTCGGCGGCGATGACGAGATCGCCCTCGTTCTCGCGGTCCTCGTCGTCGACGACCACGACCGGGCGTCCGGCGGCGATGTCACGGATGGCCTGCTCGACCGGGTCGAGGGCCAGATCCTCGACGTTGTCGGTGGAGTACCAAGTGGGCAGTGCGGTCATGCCGCCGCTCCTTCCAGGACGGGCTGGGCGCTCTTGCGGGAGCGCAGCCACCAGTCGCGCATGCCCCACAGCACGAGCGCGAAATAGATCACGTAGACCAGTCCGGAGAAGGCCAGGTCACTGTTGAAGGCCAGCGGCACGCCGACAACGTCGACGAGCAGCCAGGCGAACCAGAACTCGACCAGACCACGCGCCTGGGCGACCATCGCGACGAGCGTCCCGATGAAGATGTACGCGTCGGCCCACGGGCTCCAGGACAGCGACGGGTAGAGCGTGAACAGCCCGCCGACGGCCAGCGTGCCGACGGCCGCACCGGCGACGAGCACTCCGCGCTCGCGCCAGGAGGCGAAGCGCACGGCGATGGTGCCGTCCTGGGTCTGCTGCTTGCCGCGGGTCCACTGCCGCCAGCCCCACACGGCGACGCCGATGACCAGGAGCTGCTTGCCGACTCCGCCGCTGAGCTGGGCGGAGGCGTACGCGGCGACGAGGATGACACCGGAGGCGAACTGGGCGGGCCAGGTCCATATCGAACGCCGCCAGCCCAGCGCGAGCGCGATCAGGCCGACGATGTTGCCGATCATGTCGGACCACTTGATGGGCTGTTCGAAGGCTGTGAAGGCCACCGAGTTCAGCCAGGACAGGGCGCTCACTTGGCTGTCTCCTTGGCGTCCGGGCCGAGCAGCCGCTCGACGTACTTGGCGATGACGTCGACCTCGAGGTTGACCGGGTCGCCGGGCTGCTTGATGCCGAGCGTGGTCAGCGCGAGCGTGGTCGGGATCAGGCTGATGGTGAAGTAGTCGGGGCCCGCGTCGACGACCGTGAGGCTGACGCCGTCGACCGTGATGGACCCCTTCTCGACGACATAGCGCGTCAGGTCGGCGGGGAGCGAGATCTTGACGATCTCCCAGTTCTCGGACGGCTTGCGCTCAAGGACCGTGCCGACATTGTCGACATGGCCCTGGACGATGTGCCCGCCGAGCCGGTCACCCACAGCCATCGGCCGCTCCAGGTTGACACGGGAGCCTTCCTGGAGCGCGCCGAGACTGGAGCGGTTGAGCGTCTCGGCCATCACATCGGCGGTGAACTCGCCGTCGCCGAAGTCGACGACGGTGAGGCAGACGCCGTTGACGGCGATGGAGTCGCCGTGCTTCGCGCCTTCGGTGACGAGGGGACCGCGCAGTCGGAAGCGGGAGGAGTCGCCGAGGTTCTCGACGGCGGTGACCTCACCCAGCTCTTCAACGATTCCGGTGAACACTCAGCGCTCCTTGGGGGATGTTGCGGGGATGGCACTCATACGCAGATCGGGGCCGATGCGCACGGTCTCGGTCAGCTCGAGCCGCAACGCTTCGGTGATGGTGGAGATTCCGGCGTCGGCGAGGGCGGCGGGGCCCGCGCCGAGCAGTACGGGGGCGAGATAGCCGACGACCTTGTCGACGGCTCCCGCAGCGACGAAGGACCCGGCGAGGGTCGGGCCGCCTTCGAGGAGTACGGAGCGGACACCGCGCCGGTACAGGTCCTCCAGCAGGGCCGGTACGGACAGGCCGTGCGCCGCACGGGGCAGCCGTACGACCTGTACGGCGTCGGGCAGTTGGGGCTCGGCATCCTCGGCGACCGCGATCAGCGTGGGCGCGGCGTCGTCGAGGACCCGGGCGCCGGGCTTGACGGCGGTGGCGTTGGTGTCGACGACGACCCGCAGCGGCTGAACGACGCCTGCTGTCCCGCGGACCGCGAGGTGCGGGTCGTCGGCGCGGGCCGTGCCGGATCCGACGATCACCGCGTCGGCCTCGGCGCGCAGCCGGTGGACGTCGGCACGCGACTCGGGCGAGGTGATCCAGCGGCTGGTGCGGTCCTGCGCGGCGATGCGTCCGTCGAGGGTGGCGCCGTACTTCCACAGGACGTAGGGCCGGCCGAGACGTACGGAGGTGAGCCAGGCGATGTTGCCCGCCTCGGCCTCTTCGGCGAGCAGGCCGGACTCGACCTGGACACCGGCGGCGCGCAGGGTGTCTCCGCCGCCGGTGGCCTGCGGGTTCGGGTCGCTGACCGCGTACACGACGCGGCTGATACCGGCCTCGATCAGCGCCTGGGCGCAGGGGCCGGTGCGACCGGTGTGGTTGCAGGGTTCGAGGGTGACGTACGCGGTGCCGCCGCGGGCGCGCTCGCCCGCCTCGAGCAGGGCGTGGACCTCGGCATGCGGGCCGCCGGCCCGCTGGTGGTAGCCCGCGCCCACCTGATGTCCGGAGGCATCGAGGACGACGCACCCGACGACCGGGTTGGGGCTGGTGGAGCCGAGTCCGCGAGCGGCGAGCCGGATCGCTCGGCGCATGGCGTCTGTGTCGGCTGCGGTGGCCACCGGGTTCTCCTGCCTCTTCGGGCACGAACTCCGGGGCCTGTCGATGACGACAGAACGTACGAGCAACGACACCGAGAGCAACGCCGAATGTGGCCTGCCTCAAGGACAAGCCGACGGCGGCGTGCAGGGTGCCCGCCCGCCGCGCACTGCCTCCCATCCGGACTTTAACCGTCGGTCCAGGAATTTCACCTGGTCAACCGGCCACTGGATGCGGCCGGGTCGCGGACTGTAACCGCCGGTTCGGACTTTCACCGACCCCGGAGTGCGCTGCTTCTGGTACAGAGTCAGTGTGCCACGACTGATCGTCGGCCATGCGAGTGAATATATGTGGGCTGTCTCACGCCGATCGGCATTCCCTGGACAGCCGACCCCGAGAGGAGCCTTGATGACCACAATCCTTGTGACCGGCGCCACCGGAACGCTCGGCCGGCCGGTGACGGACCTGCTGCGCGCGGACGGGCACGAGGTGCGGGCGCTGAGCCGCCATTCCCAGCCGTACGCAGTCGATCTGCGCGAGGGGACTGGGCTCGACGCGGCGGTCCAGGGTGTGGATGCCATAGTCCACTGCGCGACCAGCCCGCGCGGCGGCGACGAGGGGGCGGCCGGGCATCTGATCGAGGCCGCGCGGCGGGCCGGGGTGCCCCATCTGGTCTATATCTCGATCGTGGGCGTGGACCGTTTGCCGCTCGGCTACTACAAGAGCAAGCGCGCGGTCGAGCGCATGGTGGAGGACTCGGGTCTGGGCTGGACCGTGCTGCGGACGACACAGTTCCATGATCTGGCGCTGCAGATACTGGCGTCGTCGGCGAAGCTGCCGGTCATGCCGCTGCCGGCAGGCGTGAGCGTGCAGCCGATCGACGCGGCCGAGGTCGCCGGGCGGCTGGCGGAGCTGGCGGTGGGCAGGCCCGCGGGTTTTGTCGCCGAGATGGGCGGTCCGCAGGTCCGGACGATGCCGGAGCTGGCTCGCGCCTATCTGCGGGCGACGGGCCGCAGGCGGCCGATCGTCCCGGTACGGCTGGCGGGCAAGGCGTACGCGGGGTTCCGCGCCGGGAGGCATCTGACGCCGGAACGGGCCGTGGGTAAGCGGACGTTCGAGGAGTTCCTCGACGAGCGCTTCGGCGGGGGCGGGGAGGGGCGCGCGGGCGGGATGCGATAAGCGCGTACGGAGCGGTTTGGGCACGGGCACGGGCGCGTGAGCCCGGTGGGGCGCGGATGGCTTCGTGAGGTCTCGGCCTCCTGGCCGCCGCGCTGCCGCCGTTCAACCCGATGAACCCGTGCTCCGCCCGCTGTCCGCGGGGCCGCGCTCATCGCGCTGCCGTGGCCCAGCCTGTGCGGTTCGCAGGCGGGAAGAGCTCCTCCTGCGCCGCCTCGCGCGCGGTGATCAGCGCGCCGCTCAGGACCCCCGCGCCGCCCAGTGCTCCGGCACGTACCTCCGTACGCAGCGGGGAGAGCGGGGCCAGCAGTGACTCCACCCTGGCGGCCAGCTCCGCGCCGCCCGCATGGCCGACCTCGCCGCCGAGGACCACGCAGCCCGGGTCGAGCACGGCGGCGACCGCGGCCGCGCCCAGCGCAAGACGCCCGGCGAGGGCGTCCAGGAACTCGTCGTGCCCGGCTGCCACCGCCGCACGCACGAGCGCCGCGGCCGCGGGCTCCTGGGCCCCGTCCGCCTCGATGCCGTATTCCGCGGCGAGCGCGCAGATCGCGCCGGACCCGGCCAGCGAGTGGAAACCGCCCTCACAGTCGACCGCGGACGGCACGCCCCTCGTGCCGGGCACCGGCAGGAAGCCGATCTCCCCCGCGCCGCCGGAGGCTCCGCGGCGGAGCCTGCCGTCCAAGAAGAGCGCGGCCCCGACCCCGTGTCCCAGCCAGAGGAAGACGAAGGTGTCCCGGTCGCGGGCCACCCCGAGGCGCTTCTCGGCGACGGCCGCCAGATTGGTCTCGTTCTCGACGACGACACGGGCCGGCAGCCGCTCCTGGAGCGCGGCGACGAGGCTGCGGTGCCAGGCGGGCAGGCCGCTGGTGTCGCGCAGTTCGCCGCTGACCGGATCGATGAGTCCCGGCGCGCCGATGCCGACGCTGTGCAGCCGGGCCGCGCCCGCCTCCCGCGCGGTCCGCTCGACCAGCGCGACCGCCCGCTCGACGGCGGGCTCGGTACCGGTGTCGCTGCCGATGGGCAGTGCGGCCTCGGCGAGGGTGGCGCCGAGCAGATCGGCGACGACGACGGTCACGCTCTGGGTCCGTACGTCGAGGGCGGCGAGATGCGCGCGGTCGGCGACGATCCCGTAGACGCGGGCATTGGGCCCGCGCCGCTCGGCGCCCGCCTCGCCGACGATCTGGATCAGGCCGGAGCCCTGCAGCCGTTCCACCAGATCGGCGACGGTGGGACGGGAGAGTCCGGTCATGGTCTTCAACTGCCCTGCCGTCAACGGGCCTTCCTGCTGCAGCAGTTGGAGTGCGAGCCGGTCGTTGATGGCCCGGGCGGTGCTAGGGGATGCGGGCATGCCGGAATCCTTCCAGATGCCTGCCGCCACTATTTATCAGGCAGGGTTCCTGATAGTTTACTCAGAAGGTCGACGGGAGGGGCATCGACATGGCATACGAAGTCGTCTTCAGCACTGGACAGTTGAAGCGGGCTCGGTATGCCGTCGCTGCCGTTTTCTGCGTGCACGGCGCGGTCACCGGCAGCCTCGCCACGCGTATCCCCTGGATCCAGGACCATGCCGGGGTCGGCGCCGGACAGCTCGGGCTGGCGCTCGCCTTCCCCGCGCTGGGCGCGTCCGTGGCGATGCCGCTGGCCGGCGCGGTCAGCCACCGCTTCGGCGCGCGCAACGCCCTGCGCGGTCTGCTCGCTCTGTGGACCCTCTCGCTGATCCTGCCGTCCTTCGCGTCGAATCCGCTCACGCTCTGCGGCGCGCTCTTCGTGTACGGGGCGACGGCGGGAATGTCGGATGTGGCGATGAACGCGCTGGGCGTCGAGGTCGAGAACCGGCTCCACCGCTCGATCATGTCCGGGCTGCACGGGATGTGGAGCGTCGGCGCGCTGATCGGCTCGGCGGGCGGCACGCTCGCCGCGCATCTGGGCAGCGACGCCCGCCTGCACCATGTCATAGCCGCCGCGACGCTCACAGCCCTCGGGCTGATCGCCTGTCAGGGCGTACTGGACCTGCGCAGCGCACCGGACGAGGCGCCGCCGCCGAGGTTCGCACTGCCGCCGAAGTCGGCGCTGCTCATCGGCGCGGTCGGATTCTGCGCGGTATTCGCGGAGGGTGCGAGTCTGGACTGGTCGGCGGTCTATCTGCGCGATGTGATGGACACATCGGCCGGGCTGGCGGCCGCTTCCACCGCGACCTTCGCACTGACGATGGCGGTGGCGCGGCTGGTGGGCGACCGGATCGTGGACCGCTTCGGATCGGTGCGCACGGTTCGGGTGGGCGGCGTGCTGGCGACCGCGGGCGGTCTCCTGGTGGTCCTGGCGCCGTATCCGGCGGTGGCGATGACCGGCTTCGCCTTCATCGGGCTCGGTGTCGCGGTCGTCGTACCCCTGGCCTTCGCGGCGGCGGGGCGCAGCGGCCCCAACCCGAGCCAGGCCATCGCGGGCGTCGCCACGATCACGTACACGTCGGGCCTGATCGCCCCCTCGGCGATCGGCGCGGTGGCGGACGCGACGAGTCTGGTGGTGTCGTTCGGCCTGGTTACGGCGCTCGCCTGCGGGCTGGTGGTAGGGGCGGGGGTGCTGCGGTCGAGAGGCGGCGGGAGCGTGAAGTCGGGCGCGGCGGAGGCGGTTGCGGAGCCGCGGCGCTGAGCGCCCTTCCCACAACTGAGCTCCGCCCCAGACCTCGCGCCTCAGACGTCGGCGAGGCTTGTTTCCGAGGGTTTGGGTCAGCCCGCGATCGAGTCGAGCTGTTCCGCCGCCGGGCGCAACGCCCACACATCACCCCCGGGTGGCGCCTCCAAGCGCAAAACCGCCGCCCGCGCCCCGACGTCGCCCGCGTCCGCCGCCGCGTGGACCACGTCGCTCGCCGCGTACCGGTAGAACTCCAGCTCCGGATGCGGCCACGCAGCCGAACCCGTCGCCGCCGGGAGCAGGTAATCCACCGCCTTGAACAGGCTCTGCCCCCGCGGCCCGCGATAGGCCCACAGGTCCACGCCCGCGTGCGACCCGATCGCCGCCAGCCGGGTGTACGCGACCAGATCGAAGGTCGAGTAGTGCCAGCTGCGGGTCCGCGCGAGCTCCTGCGGCTGGCTGCCGTCCGCGGCGATCTGCGGGTCGATCCGCTTGGCGCGCGCGTCGAGGACGACCTTGCGCGCGAGTTCCTTGTCCCCGGTGGCCAGCGCGAGCGCGGCGACCTGCATGTCGTGGAACGTTCCATGGTTGTTCTTCGCCGCCGCCTCCTCCTTGCCGAAGCGCGAGTTCACCAGCCAGTCCAGGAAGGCGGTGTTCCATGCCCGTATCCCGGCCCGGTCGCCCTTCGACCAGCCGGGCGCCCCGGTGTCGAGGATCGCGATGGCGTCCAGGACGCTGGTGTACTGCTGCGAGAAGTCGATGATGCCGATCGCCCGGCCGTCGTACTTGCAGGGGATGAACTGCCCGTGGTTCAGATTGGGATTCATCCGGGTCGCCGGATCCACGAACCAGGTGCGCAGGATCTTCGACGCGTGCGCGGCGTACTGCTTCTTGCCCGTGTAGTACCAGGCGAGGCTCAACGTGGTCACCGAGTTCACGACCTTGCCGATATCGGGGCGGTCGGTGCCGGTGTCGACCTCGGGATTGCGCTCGCCGTCACGCTGAACGTACGGACAACCCCAGGGATTCTCCGGCGTCTTGGGCTGGGAGGGCCACCAGTAGGGCGCCTGGCTCAGATAGTCGTGCATGTCGCCGCTCGGCGCCGGCTTGGGCTTGTCCACAACGGTCCAGGGCCCCTGCCCGAGCCAGCCGTCCGCGCGGACGACCAGACTTCTGGCCGCCTTCCGCAGTGCCGGATCGCCGTGGCCGAGCCGCACCTTGGCCTGCTGGAGCCGACTTCCGTCGATCACCACCGTCTTCGGCACCCGGTGCGAGCCGGACGCGGCGGCGGCCTGGGACGATGCGATCGGCAGCAGGACGGCGACACAGGCGGCCGCGGCGGTGAGCAGAACTCCCGGGCGCCGTCGGGGTCTTCCGGTCATCGAGCACTCCCATCAGATATGTGAACGGGATTCATGAACGAGACCGTGCGAGCGTAGACCACTCCCCCGTTCCGGGGAAGCCCCGGCCCGTCACCGCGTCATCGGGCGGTCGGCTGGGACGCTGCCTGAATGGCACAGACGGAACAGTTCGACACACGGGCCGACCACCGCCCGGCCCCGGTCGGCTCCGTGGTGGAACGCATGCGCTCATTGCGCGCGAACTGGCCGGCGACGGACGGGATCGCGGTCTTCAACCGGGTCTATCTGGCGGTGACGGAGGAGATCGGCCGGCGCATCGACGGTGGCGACTTCGCCGACCGGCGGGCCGCCGTCACACTCGATGTCCTCTTCGCCCGGCGCTACCTCACGGCCGTGGACACGGCGGCCGCCGGACGCCGCCCGCCGGCCTGCTGGCGGCCGCTGTTCCAGTACCGGCGCCATCCCGGCGTACGGCCCCTGCAGTTCGCGCTCGCCGGGATCAACGCCCATATCGGGCACGATCTGGCGCTCGCCGTGGTGGACACCTGTCGTGCGCTGGGCTGCGAACCGGCCGATCTGGAGGGAGAGTTCGACCGCGTCGGCGACATCCTCACGCTCCTCGAGGAGCGCATCCGCGAGGATCTGATGCCGGGCCCCGACCTGCTGGAGATCGCCGATCCGCTCACGCATCTGCTCGGCTCCTGGAGCCTTGAGCGGGCCCGCGACGGAGCCTGGTCGGCGGCGCGGCTGCTCTGGGGAGTGCGCAAACTCCCGGATCTGGCCCAGGAGTTCACGCAGCGCCTCGACGCCGGCGTCGGCCTCGTCGGGCGCTGCCTGCTCACGCCCTGGCCGTAAACCGCGCTGACGCGCGGCCGGCGTCTGAGCAGTTGAACACCGTCCGGGAGCGGCCGGATCGCGGCCGGCCCCGGACGGTTGGTCTCAGTCCTCCGGCAGCTCGACCGGGGCAAGCTCGTCGTACAGGTCACCGGGGCCGGGGTTGCTCGGGTCGGTTGTACCGCCGAGGTGGGCCATCACGCCCCACACCGCGTTCAGCGCGGTCTGCACGGCGCCCTCGGCCCAGCCCGCCGTCCAGGAGATGTCGTCACCCGCGAGGAAGATGCCGCGCTTGTCCTCGGGCAGCCGGTCCTGCATGAAGTGGGTGAACAGCCGCCGCTGGTAGCGGTAGTGACCGGGCAGGTTCGCCTTGAACGCACCCATGAAGTAGGGCTCGTTCTCCCAGGACACGGTGACCGGGTTGCCGATGATGTGGCTGCGGATGTCGACCTTCGGGTAGATCTCGCCGAGCGACTTGAGCATGACCTCCATCCGCTCGTTCGCGGACAGCGGCAGCCACTTGAGGCTGTCGTCACACCAGGTGTACGAGAGGCAGATGACGGCCGGCTTGTCAGGACCGTTGTCCAGCAGATACGTGCCGCGCGTCATACGGTCGGTCAGCGTCATCGACATGACGTCCCGGCCGGTGTGCTCGTCCTTGTCCAGCCAGAAGGGCCGGTCGACCGGGACGAAGAGCTTGGACGACTCCATGTAGTGGGTCCGCTCCATCGCCGTCCAGTGGTCGATGGGGAAGAGCGAGTCGTCACAGGCGATCTTGGAGAGCAGCATCCAGGACTGCGCGGTGAAGATGGCCGCCTGGTAGGTACGGATGTCGCCGGCGGCGTCGGTGACGGTGATCCGGTTGCCCGCGGTGCGGTGCAGCCGGGTCACGGCCGGCTTCGGCTCACCGTCGTGCAGGGAGGACAGCGAGGTGCCCTGCGCCCAGTGCACGATCTTCTCCGGCTCGCGCTCCCAGAGCCGCAGCGGCAGCTGCTGGCTGCCCTCGACGATGCCGCGGTGGTGGTCGTCCGCCTCGGAGTAGACGACGCGCAGGATCTCCAGGATGGAGTTGGGGAAGTCGGTGTCCCAGCCGCCGGTGCCGAAGCCGACCTGACCGAAGATCTCGCGGTGCCGGAAGGACTTGAACGCCTCGGACTCGCAGAGGAAGCCGTAGAACGTCTGGTTGTCGAGCTTCTCGACCAGCTTCGCCCAGATCTCGCGGATGCGCGGCACATCGCGCTCACGCATGGCGCGGTTCATGTCGGAGAAGTCTGCGCCCTCTTCGAGGCAGGCGTTCCACGCGTCCATCACATCGCGGTAGACCTGCGGCAGGTCGTCGATGGTCTCCGCGTAGTGCGACTCGCCCTTGAGGTCGACGACGGTCGACGGGGTGATGGGGGCGAGCGGGTTGGGGAAGGGCTGTGTGGTCAGGCCGACCAGGTCGATGTAGTGCTGCAGCGCGGTGGAGGAGGGCGGGAAGCGCATGGCGCCCATCTCGGCGCTCAGCTCGCCGTCACAGCCGTCGAAGCCGACAGTGCGCAGCCGGCCGCCGATCTGGTCGGCCTCGTAGACGACGGGCTTGAGGCCCATCTTCATCAGCTCGTACGCGGCGACGATGCCGGAGAGACCACCGCCGATGACCGCGACCTCGGTGCCGTGTTCCGTCGCCGGTATCTGGCCCAGGCCGGCCGGGTGGGCGAGGAAGTCGTCGTACGCGTACGGAAAGTCCGGACCGAACATGGTGATCGGCGGCTGCTCATCGGTGTGCTGGACAGCAGTGGTGGGCAACGTGGACGTCATGGGGTACGGACTCCTTGCGACAAAGCGTGTGCGGCGAGCGGGGAGGGCTTCCGGGCGGGGAGGGTTTCCGGGCGGGGAGGGTTCAGATCAGGGACGCGTACAGCCCGGGGCGGCGGTCATGCAGATACGGATTGGTCTTGCGCGAGGCGCTCAGCAGGGCGAGGTCCACCTCGCCGACGACCAGCTCCTCGCCGCGGCCTGCCCGGACGCGGGTCGTTCCGTCGGGGCTCGCCAGACAACTGAGGCCGACGAACTCGAACTCCCCTTCCGGGCCCGTCCGGTTGACGTACGCGATGTACATCTGGTTCTCGAAGGCCCGCACCGGCACGACGGACTCGGCGACGAACTGGAAGGGGTGCATCTGCGCGGTGGGCACCAGCAGCAGATCGGTGCCCGCGAGTGCATGCGCCCGTACGTTCTCCGGGAACTCCACGTCGTAGCAGATCAGCATGCCGATCCTGACCCCGTCCAGCTCCGCCTGGACGACGGGCTGCTCCCCCGGGGTGAACCACTGCTGCTCGAAGCAGCCGAAGAGATGAGTCTTGCGGTAGTTGGCGAGGCTCACGCCGTCGGGGCCGATCAGCTGCCCGGCGTTGAAGATCTTCTCGCCGTCCCGCTCGGGGTATCCGTACATCACCGCGATGCCGTGGCGGCCGGCGATCTCCGCGACGGCCCGGGCTCCGGGGCCGTCGGCGGGCTCGGCCAGCACCGGCACCTCGTCGCCGATCGCGTACCCGGTCAGAAACATCTCGGGGCAGATCAGTAGCCGGGCGCCGGCGGCAGCGGCATTGCTCGCGGCATCGTCGAGCACCTTGAGGTTCTCGGCGACCGAGCCCGGTCGGCCGGAACTCTGGAGCAGTGCGGTGCGCAGCGGCGGCATGGGCTGACCTCGGCGGTGTGCAGGGGTGGGGAAGACATTTACGACGGTACGTTCGGGCGTCTGCCCGGACAAGGCGCGAGCGTTGCGCGCCGATGGTCGATCCATTGCGCAATCAGAGGCACTGCCGGTGATTCGTTGCGCGCTGCTCCGTCAGACCACGGTCGTACGCCCCTGCGGCTGCGGTGGCAGACGGTCCGGGGGCTCCCCCGCCGGACGGCGGAGGGCCCCTGCCGCCTCTGGCGCGATGTGCGCGGACCCTCTCACCGGAAGAGTGATGGGCGTTGGATCACCTGCCGAAAGGGCCTGTCATGAGCCGCATCGCTCACCGTCGTACGAAGATCGCCGCCATCGGGGCGGCGCTGCTGATCACCGCCGGAGCCGCGGGCTCCGCCGTCGCCTCGGGGGATGGCCACGGCGGGGTCCGCGAGGCTGCCGCGCTCACCGGCTCGGCGAAGCTGTACCGATCGCTCGGCGACGACATCACCTTCTCCTTCGACGCGCATCTGGCCGCGAAGGACAACGACGATCCGGCCAAGGCCACCGGCACCTTCCGCTTCAGCCACTATCTGAACGGCAAGGGCGCCTGGGCCGAGGCCAAGGTCGACTGCCTGCTGACCGGCGGCAAGGTGGCCGTGGTGAGCGGCGTGATCACCGACACGGATCTGCCGGGCGCAAAGGGCAACCGGGTCGGCATCACCGTCCACGACTTCGGCAACAAGGACCGGCTGGGCTACAGCTGGGCCTCCACGGGCAGCCCGGTGGAGACCAAGGATCTGCCCAAGTGCGTGGGCTCGGCACCCTTCGAGAAGGTCAGGGCGGGGACGGGCGACTTCTCGGTGCTGCCCTGGAACCCGAAGCTCTGACGCCTCGGGTTCCCTCGGATCAGGCGGGCGCGCCCGACGAGAACCGCCGTAGCAGTGGCGAGAGCACCAGTACCGACTTGGTGCGCACCACGAACGGCTCGCCCGCGATCCGCTCGAGCACCCGCTCGAAGTGGCGCATGTCGGAGGCGAATACCTGGACGATCGCGTCCGCCTCACCGGTGACGGTGGAGGCGGACACGACCTCTGGGTAGCGCTCCATGCCGCGGCGGATGTCGCCCGGCGACGTGTTGTGGCGGCAGTAGATCTCGACGTAGCCCTCGGTCTCCCAGCCGAGGGCCGCCGGGTCCACCCGAACGGTGAATCCGGTGATGGCGCCTTCGGCGCGCAGTCGGTCGACCCGCCGCTTGACGGCGGGCGCGGATAGGCCGACCTCGGAGCCGATGTCCGCATAGGAGCGGCGGGCGTCCTCGGCGAGGGCGTGGACGATGCGTTCGTCGAGATCGTTCAGTCGCACTGCGGGTGGATCACTTCTCTGCCGTGGCCAGTCGGGAGCGGCGCATGCCGTAACCGAAGTAGAACACGAGGCCGACGATCATCCAGCCGCCGAAGACCATCCAGGTGGTGCTCGGCATCGTGTACATCAGGTAGGCGCAGAAGAGGAAGCCGAGGATCGGGGTGACGGGGAAGAGCATCACCTTGAACGTGCGGTTCATGTCGGGGCGCCTGTAGCGCAGGATCACCACGGCGACGTTGACCAGTGCAAAGGCGAAGAGGGTGCCGATGCTGGTGGCGTTGGCCAGTTCGCCCAGCGGGATGAAGGCCGCGAGGGCACCGCAGAAGATCGAGACGATGACGGTGTTGGCGCGCGGGGCACCGGTACGCGGGTTCACCTTGGCGAACAGCTTGGGGACCAGGCCGTCACGGGACATGGCGAACAGGATGCGGGTCTGGCCGTAGAGCACGGCGAAGACCACGGAGGCGATGGCGACGACCGCGCCCGCGGCGAGCACCACGCCCCAGACGCTCTGGCCCGTGACGTCCTTCATGATCTGGGCCAGGGCAGCCTCGGTGCCCTCGAAGTCCTGCCACGGCATGGCGCCGACGGCGACGAGCGCGACCAGGCAGTACAGCACGGTGACGATCAGCAGCGACAGCATGATCGCGCGCGGCAGGTCCCGCTTGGGGTTCTTGGCCTCTTCACCGGCGGTGGAGGCCGCGTCGAAGCCGATGTACGAGAAGAAGAGGCTGGCCGCGGCGGCGCTGATCCCGGTGACGCCGAGCGGGGCGAGCGGGGTGTAGTTGCCGGCCTTGATGCCCATGAAGCCGATGCCGATGAAGAGCAGCAGCGTCACGATCTTCACGCCGACCATGATCGAGTTGATCCGGGCGCTCTCCTTGGCGCCGCCCATCAGGAAGACCATGGCGAGCAGCACGACGACCAGCGCCGGCAGGTTGATGAAGCCGCCCTCGCCCAGCGGAGCGGAGATCGCCGCGGGGATGGTCACGCCGATGGTGCCGTCGAGCAGCTCGTTGAGGTATTCGCCCCAGCCGACGGCCACGGCCGCGACCGAGACGCCGTACTCCAGGATCAGACACCAGCCGCAGATCCAGGCGACGACCTCGCCCATGGTGGCGTACGAGTAGGAGTACGAAGAGCCGGAGACCGGTATGGAACCGGCCAGTTCGGCATAGGAGAGCGCCGAGAACAGGGCGGTCAGGCCTGCGATGACGAACGAGATGGCGACGGCCGGGCCGGCCAGCGGCGTGGCCTCGCCGAGTACGACGAAGATGCCGGTGCCCAGGGTGGCGCCGATGCTGATCATCGTGAGCTGCCACATGGTGAGCGAGCGGCGCAGTGTGCCGCCCTCACCCTGGCCGCCCTCGGCGACCAGGGCCTCGACGGGCTTGCGCCGCATCAGCCGGGCGCCGAAGCCTTGGCTCGCGCCCTGGCTCGGGGCGGTGGCCTGCTCGGTCGTGGGTGGGGCTTCGCCGTGGTCCAGCACTGCGGGGCTCCTTCATGGCTGCGGGTCGGCGACGGGTGACCGGCTGCGGCCCAGAGGCATGACGGATGTGCCCGTGCATGAGGGGACCGCCGAGCAGACGGTCACCGCCACTCCAGGTTCGGGGCCTGAGCCTATGAGCCGTCGGCTACAGCCCGTAATGCATCGTTGTTGCGCATCCGCGGACGATCATTGCGCGCTGACGGGCGCCACGGGGAAACATTGCGCTCGGATGAACGAGACCCTCACAGCTCCCGAAGACGATCCACGATTTCGCGCAGCAGGTCGGGATCGTCGAGGCCCTCGTGGGTGACCGGGGCGCTGACCTTGACGAGGCCCGCGTCGACGAGGTCGGCGAGGAGGACGCGTACGACGGTCAGCGGCAGGTCCGCGTCGGCGGCGACCTCGGCAACGGGGCGCGGTTCACGGCGCACCAGCTCCAGCAGCGACCTGCGGGCATGGTCGAGCCGTGGCTCGGGATCGACCGTATCGAGGGCCGTGACCTGGGACATCAGATCGATGTGGTGCTCGGAGGCGGGACGGGTCCGGCCCCGGGTGACGGTGTACGGCCGTACCAGGGGCCCGGTCTCGTCCTCGTACCAGTGCTCGCTCACGGGTCGGGCGTGGTTGCCTCGGCGGCCGACCGCGTCGGGACGGCCATATGCCGTCCCACTCGCTTGACCAGCAGCGCCATTTCGTGGGCGAGCTGTCCGACGTCGGTCTCGATGTCGGACAGCACCGCGAGCCGGCTGCCGTCACCGGCCGGGGTGATGAAGAGGAAGGCGTTGTCGAGCATGACCATGGTCTGCCGGACGTTCCCGGCCTGGAAGCGGTCGCCCGTCTCCTTGGCGAGGCTGTGGAAGCCCGCACACACGGCGGACAGATGCTCAATGTCCCGGCGGACCATGCCCCGGGAGGCACAGTTGACCAGGCCGTCCGCCGTCAGCAGCACCGCTTGGCGGACGTGGTCGGTTCTGGCCAGCAAATCGTCGAGGAGCCAGCCGAGGCCCGACTGGTCGCCGGTGTTTTCGTCAGCCATCGTCGGCCGTCCCTTCATCTGTCGTACGGGGGCGCGGTGCGGAACCCGCCGACTCGGAGCCGACCGTATCGCCCTTGCGGCCGCGGTCGAGACCCCGTTGGAAAGCCCCGAAGATCGAGCGCATCTCTTCCGCGGACACCTCGCGTTCGGAGCCTTCCGGATCGGTGGCGGGCGCATCGCGCAGCGGGGCGGCGAGCGAGGCCTGGCGCACCCGGGTCGGCAGCCCGTGGACCGGCGGCCCCGTCCCGTCCGACGGCGCCGGTGGGGGCTCCTCGGCGGCGCGGTCGTGCACCGGCGGCACGGCCTCGAGCGCCCGCGGGGCGGGCACGGCCCGCACGGGCCTCGGCTTCTTTTCCGGTTCCGCGGCCGGCGGCTGGTCGACCGGCGCGAGGATCGTGTGCGGCAGCAGCACCACGGCCGTGATGCCGCCGTACGGGGACCTGGTGAGCGTGACCCCGATGCCGTGCCGTTCGGCGAGCCGGCCGACGACATAGAGACCGAGGCGCTCGTCCTGCGCCGGGTCGAAGTCACGGGGACGGGCCAGCGTCCCGTGCGCCTGCTCCAGTTCGTCCGCGTCCATGCCGAGACCGCGGTCGTCGATCTCCAGCACAAAGCCGTTACGGACCTGCCCGGTGCGCATGGTCACCTGGGTGTGCGGCGGGGAGAACACGGCAGCGTTCTCGACCAGTTCGGCGACGAGATGGACCACGTCGGCGACTGCCTCCGCGCTGATGCCGACCGACTGCATCGGCGGCACCACGACACGGGTGTAGTCCTCGATCTCGCCGACCGCCGCCGCCACGATGTCGACGACAGGCACCGGCTTGCGCCAACGGCGTCCGGGCGTGGCACCGGAGAGGATGATGAGCCCCTCCGCATGGCGGCGCATCCGGGTCGTCAGATGGTCGATCCGGAACAGGTCCTCGAGCGTGTCCGGATCGCTGGTGCGCCGCTCCAGCGTGTCGACCAGCTTCGACTGGCGGTGGACCAGCGCCTGGTTGCGGCGGGCGATATTGAGCAGTACGGCGAAGACGCCGCGGCGTAGTGTCGCCTGCTTGACGGCGGCCTCGACGGCAGCCAGGCGAGCCGTGTTGAGGGCCTGTCCGACCTGGCCGATCTCATCGATGCCGTGGGACTCGTCGCCGAAGTCCAGCGGCGGGGCGGCCGCGGCGGCGTCGACCTCCTCGCCCGCGCCGAGCCGCTCCATCACCTGGGGCAGCTGGCGGGTGGCCAGCAGTTCGGCGGCGTCGCGCAGCTCCTCCAGGCGGCGCGAGATGCGCCGCCCCGCGACCACCGAGAACCGGATCGACAGACCGACCGCGATCAGTCCGACCACACCGACGACCCCGGCCTTGACCATCTCGCGGTAGGCGAAGGCCCGGCCGCGGTCGGCGGTGTTGAGCGCCGACCGGGTGCACAGCAGCATGTAGCGCTTCACCGCGCGGTCCGTCGTGCTGCGCCAGGAGTCCGCGGCCATGGCCCTGCCCGCACCGGACGCGCCCGCCCGCAGCAGGGCGTCCTCGCCCGCGGTCAGCGACCGGTACTCCGTGCTCTGCTCGAAGTCCGTGAACAGCTGCCGGGAGTCGTCCGGGAGGTCGGCGACGTACGTACGGTGGAAGACCCGCCGGTCCTCGATGGTGGCCGTGAGGGTGTCGTACTGGCGGTCACTGAGCTTCCCGGCGGCGCGCGCCCCGGCGACGAGTGCGTCCTCGTGCGAGACGAACTCCCTCACTCGCACCAGCTCGACGACGACCTGCGCCTCACGGGCCATCTGACCGGCCTGCAGCGCCGTGAGCGTGGACTGCACGTCGAAGGTCGGCTCGACCATTGCGGTGTACGCCTCGACGGCCTCGTCCCAGGAGATCGTGCGGGTCATCACCCTGTCCCGCAGGTCCTCGAGCCCGTCGACGGCGCCGGCCATCGCATCGAGAGACTGCCGCTGACGGTCGGACAGATCCTGGCGCCGTTCCTGGTTGCCGATCGCCTCGCGCATGGCACGCACGGCCCGGTCCGTCGAGCGCTGCTGCGCGGTGAGGGCGGCGACGGCGACCGGGCTCTGTTTGCGTCCCGCGCCCAGATACTGGGCGGAGATCCGTCGTTCGATCTGGATCTGGCCGACGGCCGTGTCGACCGGGGTGCCGAAACTCTCGTACACACCCTGTACGCGAATCAGGGCCCGCAGGTCGCCGGTCACCGACACCATGGCGAACGTCCACAGCGCCATCAGTGCGATGACGGGTACGACCGTCAGGGTCACGATCCGCCCACGGATCGTGGGTCGGCGCAGTCGCCGGCGCATGGTCTCCCCAGAGAGCAAATAGGACAACTGATTGCGATGGTTACCGTCGGGTAGGGGCAGTCAAGTTACGGGAAGTGGCATGGACAGCGCAATGTTCCTGCAGGTAACCGACCCACCCCGGGAGGGCTTCCCCTTCAGTCCCGGCCCAACGACTGTGCCTACCCCGGGGACAACCCCCGGACACCCTGGCCAGACCGACCGTCCTCGCGAGGTGAAGCTCTGTGAACTGGCTCGACCCCAGACCCTTTCTGCGCGGTGTGGCCTGGCTCGACGACGGGCGCCCGGTGCGCGCCGACCCGGCGGATCTGGCCCGGCTGCCCTGGGACACCGCCGAACGTGCTGCCCTGCCCATCGGTGTCCGGCTGGAGTTCACCGCCGAGGGCGCTCAGGCGGTCGAGCTCCGCTACCGGGCCTCGGTACCGCGTGCGACCGACGCTCTGCGGGCGCTCGCCCACTGCTTCGCCCTCTGGCAGGGCGGCAGCTGTGTCTCCGAGACGATCACCGAGCCGGCCGAGGAGGCGGTCGTCACCATCCCGCTCCCCACCGCATCGGACGCGCCGTTCACGATCCATCCGCCGGAAGCCCAGTCCCCCGTGATCCTGGGCCTGCGCGCCGTCGGCGGCTCCCTCACGCCCGCACCCCGCCAGCCTCGCTGGCTGGTCCACGGCGACTCCATCACCGAGGGCTGGTGGTCCACCCGCCCCGCCCACTCCTGGCCCGCCACCACCGGCCGGATACTCGGCTTGGACACGGTCAACCTCGGCTACGCGGGCACGGCCAGGGGCGAACTGCCCATCGCGGAGCAGCTCTCGGACCTGCCCGCCGATGTGATCACCCTCGCCTTCGGCACCAACTGCTGGACGGGCATTCCCTTCTCGGCACCGCTGCTGTACGAGACGACGCGCGCGTTCCTCGCTCTCGTACGGCAGGGGCATCCGGACACCCCGCTGCTCCTGGTCTCGCCCGTGCTGCGCCCCGAGGCCGAGGAGAGTCCGAACCGGCTGGGCGCCACGCTCGCCGAGCTGCGTACAGCCATGGAGCAGGCGGTACGAGACCGCATGGACGGGAGGTCCAGCGGGTCCGGCGGGTCCAGCCGGCCCGGCGGGTCCAGCGGGTCCGGCGGGTCGAGCAGTCCGGGCGACAAGCGGCTCGCGCTGCTGCCGGGACGGGATCTGATCGGCCCCGGGCAGCTGGCCGACGGCGTGCACCCCGATGACAACGGCCATGCCGCGATCGCGGCCGCGGTGGCCGGGGCGCTCCGTACGAAACTTTTGTAAGGGCACCGGCTGATAGAAGTGCGACAAGTGGGGTAAGCGAGCGGAGATGAACGCAGAACCGCATGTGGTGATCGACCACTCACCCCACAGGGACAGCGCGGGGGCCCGAGGAGCCACCGCGGAGTTTCTGCTGCAGCACTGTCCCTGGGCCGACCTGGACGCGGTGCTGCTGGTCGTCTCCGAACTGGTCGCCAATGCGGCGCGGCACACCGCCGGCTGGTGGCGGCTGCATCTGACGGCGGGACAGGACAAACTGGTGGTGGAGATGGACGACTCCAGCCCGCTGCCGCCCGTGCCGCGCGAGCCCGACTTCACCGGGGGCGGCGGCTTCGGCTGGCACATGGTGCTCAAACTCGCCGGGCAGGTCGAGGTCTCCCTGCTGCCGAACGGCAAGCGTGTGCAGGCGACCTGGATGCGGCCGGCCGTAGACGCAGTACAGGCAGGCTGACCGAAGCTCACCATGAGCTCATGAGCTCATGCCGAAGCGGCGCCCCGGTCGGCCGGGACGCCGCTTCTCCCGTGGGGGGTCACTCCACGACGAGCAGGCCCTCGCGCAGCCGCGAGGTGATGCGCGTCAGCAGCCGGGACACATGCATCTGCGAGACGCCCAGCTCCACGCCGATCTCCGACTGGGTCATCTCCTCGCCGAAGCGCATCCGCAGGATCCTCTTGTCCCGGTCGTCGAGCTCCTGGATGAGCGGCTTGAGCGCCTGGACGTTCTCCGCTGTCTCCAGATCGGCGTCGGGCGCACCCAGCCGGTCCGACAGCGGCACCGGCGCATGGTCGGAGGCGTCGTCGACGGGCATGTCGATCGAGCCGGCCGTATAGCCGTTGCTCGCGACCACGCCCTCGATGACCTCCTCCTCGCCCAGCCCGAGGTGCTCGGCAAGCTCGGCGGTGTTCGGCGAGCGGTCCAGCTCCTGCGAGAGCTCGTCGGTCGCCTTGGCCAGGTCTATCCTCAACTCCTGAAGCCTGCGCGGCACATGGACGGCCCAGCTCGTGTCGCGGAAGAACCGCTTGATCTCGCCGACGATGTACGGGACGGCGAACGTCGCGAACTCCACCTCGCGGCTCAGCTCGAACCGGTCGATCGCCTTGATCAGCCCGATGGTGCCGACCTGGACGATGTCCTCCATCTGCTCGGCCCGGTTTCGGAACCGGCCTGCCGCGTACCTGACCAGGGCCAGGTTCAGTTCTATGAGCGTGTTCCGAACGTACTGGTGCTCCTGCGTACCTTCCTCCAGCGAGGCCAGCCGCACGAAGAAGACCTTCGAGATCTGGCGTGCGTCGCTGGGGGCAACCGCCCCAGGATTCGGCACGTCCGGAAGATCCAGCTCCGCCATGTTCGGGCGCTGTGTTCCAGGCTGTGTGAGTTCGGTCGCGACCGTGCTCGCCGTGGACACTTCGTCCTCCCCTGCTCGTGGACAATGCAGGGCGCGTATACCCCGGCTCACTCGACACATGCCTGCGGATTCGACGAGTTGACAGGAAACGCGACGGAGAGGGCGCGGCAAACGCCGCGTCCGGCCGCCGCGACGATCGCGACGGCCGGACGCGGGTGGTTCGTACCGCGCGGGCCCTAGGGGCAGGCCCTAACTCCAACTGGCGTGCAGCGGCTTGCCCTCGGCGTAACCGGCGGCGCTCTGGATGCCGACGATCGCCTTCTCGGCGAACTCCTCGAGGGAGCCGGCGCCCGCATAGGTGCAGGAGGAGCGGACGCCCGCGATGATCGAGTCGATCAGGTCCTCGACGCCCGGGCGGGCCGGGTCGAGGTACATGCGCGAGGTGGAGATGCCCTCCTCGAACAGCGCCTTGCGGGCGCGGTCGTACGCCGACTCCTCGCTCGTACGGTTCTTGACGGCGCGGGCCGACGCCATGCCGAACGACTCCTTGTACAGCCGGCCGTCGGCGTCCTGGTGCAGGTCGCCCGGCGACTCGTACGTGCCCGCGAACCAGGAGCCGACCATGACGTTCGACGCACCGGCGGCGAGCGCCATGGCGACGTCGCGCGGGTGGCGCACACCGCCGTCGGCCCAGACGTGCTTGCCGTACTTCTTCGCCTCGGCGGCGCACTCCAGCACGGCCGAGAACTGCGGGCGGCCCACGCCCGTCATCATGCGGGTGGTGCACATGGCACCGGGTCCCACACCGACCTTGATGATGTCCGCGCCGGCCTCGACGAGGTCGCGCACACCCTCGGCGGCGACGATGTTGCCCGCGACGATCGGCACCTGCGGGTCGAGCCCGCGGACCGCCTTGATCGCGCTGATCATCGACTCCTGGTGACCGTGCGCGGTGTCGACGACGAGGATGTCGACACCGGCGTCGAGGAGCTGCTTGGCCTTGCCCGCCACATCGCCGTTGATGCCGACCGCGGCGGCGATGCGCAGCCTGCCCTGGGCGTCGACCGCGGGGCTGTAGAGGGTCGCACGCAGCGCGCCCTTGCGGGTGAGGATGCCGGCCAGGCGGCCGTCCTTGTCCACGGCAGGGGCGTAGCGGCGGTTCGCGCCGTCGAGCTTGTTGAAGGCGTCGCGCGGGTCGATGTCCGCGTCGAGCAGCAGCAGGTCCTTCGACATGATCTCGGACAGCTGGGTGAAGCGGTCGACCCCGGACAGGTCGGCGTCGGTGACGACGCCGATCGGCCGCTGGTCCGCATCGACGACGACGCCCGCGTCGTGCGCCCGCTTCGGCAGCAGGAAAAGCGCGTCGGCGACGGTCTGGCTGGGGGCCAGCACGATCGGGGTGTCGAGCACCAGATGGCGCGTCTTCACCCAGGAGATGACATCGGTGACGACCTCGATCGGGATGTCCTGCGGGATGACGACAAGGCCGCCGCGGCGGGCGAGCGTCTCGGCCATCCGACGCCCCGCGATGGCGGTCATGTTCGCCACGACCAGCGGGATGGTGGTGCCGGTGCCGTCGGGCGAGGAGAGATCCACACCCTGGCGGGAGCCGACGGCGGAGCGGCTCGGCACCATGAATACGTCGTCATACGTGAGGTCGTACGGCGGCTTCAGGTCATTGAGGAAACGCACGTGCTGAACATCCCAGTCGATCGGAGTTGGCCCCCGGGCATTTCAGCCGGGGAAATCGCACGTACTTCATTGTCCCATGCGGGTGCCCATACGAGGCCCGGGAGAAAGCTCCAGCGCCTGGGCGTGCCGTCGAGCAGATCCTCCAAAGAGCCCACCCCCGGCCGGGCTCACCGCCGATATCCGCCTCGCCCCGCATCCCGCCCCGAGCCGCCGCGGTCCGCTCCAGCCCCGTCCGTGTCCCGCCCCGCGCCCAGCGCCCGGTTCGGACCGTCGCGCTCAGTCGTCCGGGTCGGCCCGGTCCAGCGCCGGCCGCGGGCCGGGGTGCGCCACAAGCAGCGCGTCGGCCGCCGCCGTGTCCGTCACCAGGCTGGTGACAAGACCGGACCGCAGTACGGCCCCGATCGCCTCCGCCTTGCGCTGGCCGCCCGCGATCGCCACCACCTCGGGGATCCGCCGCAGCCGGTCCGCCTCCACCGTGATGCACCGCTCGCCCAGGTCACGCCCCACCCGCCGCCCCTCCGCGTCGAAGAGGTGCGCGGACATCTCGGCGGCGACGCCGAGCGAGGCGTAGTGCGCGCGCTCCTCGTCGGTGAGCATGTCGTGCACGGTCGAGATGCCCGGCTCCCAGGAGCCGATGGAGACGCAGGCGACCGTGACCTTGTCGAAGTACTCGAAGGCGCGCGCGATCCCGGTCTGGTTGCGCAGCGCAGCCGCGGTGGCCGGGTCGGGCAGCAGCATGGGCGCGTAGATCGGGTGGGCCTCGCCGCCGGAGACCTGGGCGGCCCGGCGCACGGCCTCGACCGAGCCGCGCTCCGCGGTCCCGGCGTCGTACACGCCCGTGAGCTGGACGACCGTGCACGGCGGCAGCCGGTCGAGCGCGGCGGCCATATGGATCGTGGACCGGCCCCAGGCCAGCCCCAGCACGTCCCCCTCGTTGACCAGCTCGCCCAGCAGATCGGCGGCCACCTCGCCGAGGTTCTCGGGGTCGGGCGACTCGTCGGCGCCCTCCGCCGGAGACTCGACGACGACCGCGTGCCGCAGCCCGTAGCGGGCGCGGAGCGCGTCGGAGCGCTCGGCGTCCAGCTCTGCGGGAACACGGATCTCGATCCGTACGAGATCACGCTCGAGCGCCGTCTCCAGGACCCGCGCGACCTTGAAGCGGCTTACGCCGAACTCCTCCGCGATCTGGATCTTGGATTTGCCCTCGAGGTAGAAGCGGCGAGCCATGGCCGCCGCCTGCACCAGCTCCGCGGGTCCCATCCGCATGGCTGACCGGCCCGTCGACACCGCGATCTCCTCACTGCTGTACACACTCCGGATCCGTCATCCTGTCAGATCCGACGGTTCTTGATCAGCCCTGATGGGCTGAGTTCACTTGCTTGTGGCTCAGTGGTTGCAAGCCCAGGCCGCAGAGGCAATCACCTGCTCCGCCTTCGTACGCAGCGAGCGCACCGCCTGCGCCGGGTCCTGGGCTCCGTAGACCGCCGAACCGGCGACGAACACATCCGCGCCCGCCTCCGCGCACCGTTCGATGGTCGAATCCGAGACGCCGCCGTCGACCTGGAGCCACAGCTCGAGGCCGTGCTTGGCGATGAGTTCCCTGGTGCGGCGGATCTTCGGCAGCATGATGTCGAGAAATGCCTGGCCGCCGAAGCCCGGCTCCACGGTCATGATCAGCAGCATGTCGAGCTCGGGGAGCAGGTCCTCGTACGGCTCGATGGGTGTGGCGGGCTTGAGCGCCATCGAGGCACGGGCTCCCTTGGCCCGGATCTCGCGCGCCAGACGCACGGGCGCGGCCGCGGCCTCGACATGGAAGGTGACGGATCCGGCCCCCGCTTCGACGTACTGCGGGGCCCACCGATCGGGGTCATCGATCATCAGATGGCAGTCCAGCGGGGTGTCCGTCGCCCTGCTGAGGGATTCCACGATCGGCACGCCCAGGGTGAGGTTGGGCACGAAGTGGTTGTCCATGACATCGACATGGAGCCAGTCGGCGCCTTGGACTGCCTTCGCCTCGTCCGCCAGGCGGGAGAAATCGGCGGAGAGGATACTGGGACTGATCTGAACGGCCATGGGCCAAGCCTGCCATGTTCCGGGGCTCTTCCCCTCCCCGGTACGGCCTCCGGTACGGACCTGGGGGTCCCCGGATCAGTACACTCCGTGCAATCCTGGCGTTTCGGCCCACCACGACGGGCAATTGGGGGCGTCATGCCGGACGCACACAAGGGAAAAGAACGGCCCCGGACAGGCGTCGCATGGCTGGTCTGCGGTCGGCGCAGCAAGTGGGTCGTGGTGGCGATCTGGCTGGCTGTGATGATGCTCGCCTTCCCCCTGGCCCAGAAACTCACCGACGCGCAGGACAATGACGCCGCATCGTGGCTGCCCGGCAGTGCGGAGTCCACGCAAGTCCTCCAGGAGTCCAAGGGGTTCAGGCCTGAGATCATCCCCGCGGTCGTCGTCTACGCGCGCCCGAGCGGTCTTACCGCGGCCGACCAGCAGCGCATCGCCGAGGACGTCTCAGCGATCAGGGAGCTGCGGGACCACGGTCTGCGCGGCGACGAGGTACGCGGCCCGATTCTGGACCGTCCTGAGAACCCGCGGGCCGCCCAGGTCTTCGTACCCATCACGATGGACGAGAAGGGCTGGGAGCGGATCGCGCCCGCCGTCGGCTCCATCCGGGACGAGACCGGCGAGGGCGGGGCCGGTCTCACGGTGCACATCACCGGTCCGGGCGGCACAGCCGCCGACTTCTCCGAGGCGTTCGAGGGCATCGACTCGACTCTGCTGTTCGCCGCGCTCGGCGTGGTGATCGTGATGCTGCTGATCACCTACCGAAGTCCCACCCTCCTGCTGGTCCCGGTGATCGGGGTGGTCGGCGCGCTCGCCGCCGCGCAGGCGCTCATCTATCTGCTGGCGCAGCACGCCGATCTGACCGTCAACGGGCAGAGCGCGGGCATCCTGACTGTCCTCGTCTTCGGTGCGGGCACGGACTACGCCCTGCTGCTGGTCGCCCGCTACCGCGAGGAGCTGCGCCGCCACGAGGACCGGCACGAGGCGATGGCCCTGGCACTGCACCGCGCGGGACCCGCGGTGCTGGCCAGCGGCGCGACGGTCGTGCTCGGCATGCTCGTCCTGCTGGCGGCCGAGATGAACTCGACCAGCGGGCTCGGCCCGGTCGCCGCGATCGGCGTCGCGGTCGCCCTGGTGGCCATGCTGACGCTCTTCCCCGCGCTGCTGGTGATCTTCGGCCGGTGGATCTTCTGGCCCGCGATCCCGCACTTCGGCTCGTCCGAACCCACCGAGCGGGGCTTCTGGGCGCGTACGGGAGCACGCATCGCCCGCCGCCCTCGTGCGACCTGGGCCGTCACCGCGCTCATCCTGGCCGCCTTCGCCATGGGGCTGACCCAGCTGCGGGCCGAGGGCATCAGCAACGCCGACTCGTTCACCGGCAAACCCGACTCGATCGTCGGGCAGCAGGTCCAGGCCCGGTATTTCCCGGCGGGCAGCGGCGACCCGCTGGTGATCGTCAGCAATGCGGCACAGGCCCGTCAGGTCGGTGAGACCGTCGCCGCGACGAGTGGCGTGGTACCGCGGTCGATCGCCGTGCCGCCCGGCACCAGGCCCGTGAACGACGGCCGGGTGCTGTTCGAGGCGACGATGACGGACCCGGCGGACAGCACGGCTGCCAAGAACACCGTCGAGCGGGTACGGGACGCGGTGCACCCGGTCCCGGACGCCGACGCCCAGGTGGGCGGCGGCACGGCCGCCCTGCTCGACATGGAGGCCGCAACCACTCACGACAACATGCTGGTCATTCCCCTGGTCCTGGCGGTGGTGCTGCTGGTGCTCACGGTGCTGCTGCGGGCCGTGGTCGCCCCGCTGTTGCTGGTCGCGACAGTGGTGCTGTCCTTCGCCTCGGCCCTGGGCCTGAGCGCGCTCGCCTTCCGGTACTTCTTCGACTACGCGGGCGAGACGACGGACTTCCCGCTCTTCGTCTTCGTCTTCCTGGTGGCGCTGGGCATCGACTACAACATCTTCCTGTCCACACGCATCCGCGAGGAGGCGGCCCACCAGGGCACGAGGGCGGGCGTGCTCACGGGTCTGGCGGCGACGGGCGCGGTCATCACCTCGGCGGGCCTGGTCCTGGCGGGCACCTTCGCGGCGCTGGGCACGCTGCCGATGGTGGCCTTCGCGGAGATCGGCTTCGCGGTGGCGCTGGGCGTCCTGCTCGACACGCTTGTCGTACGGTCCGTGCTGGTCACGGCCCTGTTCCTCGATGCGGGTCCAAAGGTGTGGTGGCCACACCGGCTGCCCCGCGATGAGCCCACGGCGAGTGGTCCGGCACCGGTCGCAGCGGGGGCGGCGCGCAGCCCGTCGGCGGCCGATCCGGCGCCGGACAGCGGCGCCGGCCGGGGACCGAGCGACCCGACCGACGGTACGACGCCGGGCGACGGCCCCTGACGGACCGCTTCCTGTGGCCGGGCAGCCCGCCGGCCGCTTGGGCCCGAGCAGGTAGCCCGTCGTCCGCGTACGCACCATCGCAGCCCGTCGTCCGTGTGCGCCCGAGCGGGTAGCCCGTCGTCCGCGTACGCCCGAGCGGGGCCCGCAAGCGCCGCACGGTGACCGCGGAACCGGCCTGCTCAAGGGAAGTCATCCGCCTGAGCGGCGCCATAACAAGAGAATCACATCGGTTCGTGTCCTCTGCTCGCTTCGGGTGGGCGCCATCTAGAGTCACGCCAGCCGCCGCGCCAGAGGACCGATCTTCGGCCCCAGCGCGGTCAGCGACTCGAAGGGGAAAGGACCGATCGTGCGCAACCGTTCTCTCATAGCTGTCACCGCCGCGCTCGCCGCCGGAGCACTCTCGCTCACGGCGTGCGGCTCCCGTGACACAGGCAAGGCCAACGACGCCTCCGGCGACGGCTCCACCGTCGTCACCATCGGTTTCGACGCGCCGTTGACCGGCGAGCTCTCCGCTCTCGGCCTCGGCATGAAGAACTCGGTCGACCTCGCGGTCAAGCAGGCCAACAAGAACAAGGAGGTGCCGGGCGTCACCTTCAAGATCCAGGCTCTCGACGACCAGGCACAGCCCTCCTCCGGCCAGCAGAACGCCACCAAGCTCGTCGCCGACAAGAGCGTTCTCGGAGTGGTCGGCCCGCTGAACTCCTCCGTGGCCCAGTCCATGCAGAAGGTATTCGACGCCGCCCAGGTGTCCGAGGTCTCGGTGAACACCAACCCCGCCCTCACCCAGGGCGACAAGTGGGACAAGGGCGACAAGGCCCGGCCGTTCAAGACGTACTTCCGGACCGCGACCACGGACGCCATCCAGGGCCCGTTCGCCGCCGAGTATCTGTACAACACGGCCAAGAAGAAGAAGGTCTTCGTCGTCGACGACAAGAAGACCTACGGCGCCGGTCTGGCCGCGACCTTCTCCGCCCACTTCAAGAAGCTCGGCGGCACGGTCGTCGGCACCGATCACGTCAACCCGGAGGCCAAGGACTTCGGCTCCGTCGCGACGGAGATCAAGAACTCGGGGGCGGACGTCGTCTACTACGGCGGTGAGTACCCGGTGGCCGGCCCGCTCAGCGCGCAGGTCAAGAAGTCGGGCGCCACGATCCCGCTCATCGGTGGCGACGCGATCTACAGCGACGAGTACCTCAAGCTCACCGGCGCCCGCGGCGACGGCGACCTGGCCACGTCCGTCGGCGCACCTGTCGAGGGCCTGCCCTCCGCCAAGAAGTTCATCGAGGACTACAAGGCGGCCGGGTACAAGGAGGCCTACGGAGCCTACGGCGGCTTCTCCTACGACTCGGCCTGGGCGATCATCCAGGCGGTGAAGGTCGTGGCCAAGGACGGCAAGCTGCCTTCCGACGCCCGCGCCAAGGTCACCGAGGCCCTGCAGAAGGTCTCCTTCGACGGAGTCATGGGCAAGGTCTCCTTCGACGAATACGGCGACGCCACCAACAAGCAGCTCACCGTCTACAAGGTCACGGGCGGTGCCTGGAAGCCGGAGACCACCGGCACGTTCGGAGGCTGACTCGACCGCGCGCGCTCCTTCCGGGCGCGCGGCCGATGATCATCCACCGCAGCGGCGGTACGAGGCCGGGCTGGCCTCTTCTGTACACAGGGAGCAGCCCGGCCCCCGCCGCTGCTCCGCCCTCGCCACCGGGCGTCCGAGCCACCACGCACGGCGCGCTCGGACTGCGGTCACTCCCCGGCCGCGTCGAGCAGGATCCGCGCCAGTTCGCCCGGTTGGGAGAACATCGGCCAGTGGCCGGTGTTCATCTCGACGAGCCGCCAGTGCTCGCTGGTCAGCAGCTCGGCCACGTCGTCGCTCGGCTCGGCACCGTCGAGCAGGCACTTGATGTACGTCGCCGGAAGCCCGCCGAGTGGCCGTGCCAGCACGGCCGGCTCGGCAAGCGAGGCACCCGGGTGCGGCGTCGAGCCGCCCACGATCCGTGCGATCTGCTCATTGGTAAGGCCCTGACCGTCGTAGTCGGCCGCGGTGAGCGGTGCCCAGAATCCGCCGTTCCCGGCGATCGAGGCCTCCAGCTTCGCCGGGCCCTCCCACCATCCGGAGACGAACGACCCGCCGTCGGCCGGCACATTGGAATCGACGAAGACCACGCGGGCCAGCCGCTCGCCGATCCGCTCGGCGGCCTGACCGACCGGGATGCCCGAATAGCTGTGCCCGACCAGGACGACGTCGCGCAGCTGTCGGCTTTCGACCTCGTCAACGATGTCCTGGACGTGGGTCTGCTGCCCGGCCGGCACGCCCTGCTTCTCAGCGAGGCCGGACAGCGTCAACGGGTGGGCGCCGTGGCCGGCCGCGCGCAGCTGAGGCACCACCTCGTCCCACGCCCACGACCCGAGCCACGCGCCTGCAACAAGTACGAATTCCGTCATGGCGGCAACGTAGCGGAGCGGTCCGACAACCGCGCTCCGGGTCGGCGGCGAGCCACTCGGCCTCGGCGGATCACGGCGCCGGCACCTTCCACGGACTGAGGACGTCCAGGTCGGCCGGCGCGGGCCGACCCGGACGTCATTGATCAGACCAGGTCGAACCGGTCGAGGTTCATCACCTTGTCCCACGCCGCGACGAAGTCGTTCACGAACTTCCCCTTCGCGTCATCGCTCGCGTAGACCTCCGCGAGCGCGCGCAGTTCGGAGTTCGACCCGAAGACGAGGTCGGCACGGGTGCCGGTCCACTTGACCTCGCCCGTGGCCGCGTCGCGGCCCTCGAACGTGTTCTGGTCCTCGGACGTCGCCTTCCACGTCGTGCCCAGGTCGAGCAGGTTGACGAAGAAGTCGTTGGTCAGAGACCCGGGGGCCGTGGTGAAGGCGCCGAGCGGCGACTGCTGGTAGTTCGCGACCAGCACGCGGAGGCCACCGACGAGGACCGTCAGCTCGGGGGCGCTCAGGGTCAGCAGGTTCGCCTTGTCGAGCAGCAGGTACTCGGCCGGCAGCCTGTTGCCCTTGCCGAGGTAGTTGCGGAACCCGTCGGCGGTCGGCTCGAGCGCGGCGAAGGACTCCACGTCCGTCTGCTCCTGCGACGCGTCCGCGCGGCCCGGCGTGAAGGGGACCTCGACGTCGAAGCCGGCGTCCTTGGCGGCCTGCTCGACGGCCGCACCACCGGCGAGCACGATCAGGTCGGCGAGCGAGATCTGCTTGCCGCCGGTCTGAGCCGCGTTGAAGGACTCCTGGATGCCCTCCAGCGTGCGCAGCACCGTCGCCAGCCGGTCGGGCTCGTTGACCTCCCACCCGCTCTGCGGCTGGAGGCGGATGCGCGCGCCGTTGGCGCCGCCGCGCTTGTCGCTGCCGCGGAAGGACGAGGCCGACGCCCACGCGGTGGACACGAGCTGGGACACCGACAGACCCGAGGCCAGGATCTGGCTCTTGAGGGAGGCGATGTCCTCGGCACCGACGAGCTCGTGCGTCACGGCGGGGAGGGGGTCCTGCCACAGCAGCGTCTCGGTCGGTACCTCGGAGCCGAGGTAGCGCACGATCGGGCCCATGTCACGGTGGGTCAGCTTGAACCACGCGCGGGCGAAGGCGTCCGCGAACGCGTCGGGGTTCTCGAGGAAGCGCCGCGAGATCTGCTCGTAGGCCGGGTCGAACCGGAGCGAGAGGTCGGTCGTGAGCATCGTCGGGGCGTGGCTCTTCGACGCATCGTGGGCGTCGGGCACGGTGCCCGCCCCGGCGCCCTCCTTCGGCCGCCACTGGTTCGCACCGGCGGGGCTCTGGAACAGCTCCCACTCGTAGCCGAAGAGGATCTCGAAGAAGCTGTTGTCCCAGGTGATCGGGGTGTTGGTCCAGATGCCCTCGAGACCGCTGGTGATCGCGTCGCCCCCCTTGCCGGTGCCGAAGGAGTTCTTCCAGCCGAGGCCCTGCTCCTCGATCGAGGCGCCCTCGGGGTCGGCGCCCACACTCTCCGCCGGGCCAGCGCCGTGGGTCTTGCCGAAGGTGTGGCCGCCCGCGATCAGGGCGACCGTCTCCTCGTCGTTCATCGCCATCCGGCGGAACGTCTCACGGATGTCGCGGGCCGCGGCGAGCGGGTCCGGGTTGCCGTTCGGGCCCTCCGGGTTGACGTAGATGAGGCCCATCTGGACCGCGCCGAGGGGGTTCTCCAGGTCCCGGTCACCGGTGTAGCGCTCGTCGCCGAGCCAGGTGGTCTCGGGACCCCAGTAGACGTCCTCGTCGGGCTCCCAGACGTCGGCACGACCGCCGCCGAAGCCGAAGGTCTCGAAGCCCATCGACTCCAGGGCGACATTGCCGGCGAGGATCATGAGGTCGGCCCACGAGAGGCTCTGGCCGTACTTCTTCTTGACCGGCCACAGCAGGCGGCGGGCCTTGTCGAGGTTCCCGTTGTCCGGCCAGCTGTTGAGAGGGGCGAAGCGCTGCTGGCCGGCCCCGCCGCCGCCGCGGCCGTCACTGATCCGGTAGGTGCCCGCGCTGTGCCACGCCATGCGGATCATGAACGGGCCGTAGTTGCCGAAGTCGGCGGGCCACCAGTCCTGCGAGGTCGTCAGCACCTCCGCGATGTCCTGCTTCACCGCCGGGAGGTCGAGGGTCTTGAACGCCTCCGCGTAGTCGAACTCCTCGCCGAGGGGGTTGGCCACGGCGGGGTTCTTGGCGAGGATCTTCAGGTTGAGCCGCTCCGGCCACCACTGGCGGTTGCCGCCGCCCTGAGTCGGGTGCGGGGCGCGCCCGTGCGCGACCGGGCAGCCACCTGCACCCTCCGTTTTCGCGTCTGTGACGATTGCATCGTGGTTCTCGGACATGGGAATCCTTCCGGACTGGGCGGATCACGTTGCTCAGGAACTGTGGGCGGCGGAGCAGTCGGGGCACAGGCCCCAGTAGGTGACGGTCTCGAGCAGCGCGACGCGGGCGGCCGTCACCCGCAGGCCGGTACCGCGCAGTTCCTCGGCGGTGGTCCCGTCACGTCTCTGTGTCATGCCGTACTGGAGTCTTCCTGTCCCTTGGCTATTGCCGGAACCGATCCTACGATGGACAGTGTCCAAGTCAATAAGCGTGCCAAACCCATATCCAATAAGAACCCGGATGTCCACCGGTAAACTTCGGGTATCACACCGAGCCTGAATAGGTGAACCGATATGAGTGACCTGCTGGAGCGACTGCGAGGACGTGGCTGGCGAATGACCTCCCAGCGCCGTGTCGTTGCGGAGGTCCTCGACGGCGACCACGTGCATCTCACGGCCGACGAGGTGCACGCCCGCGCGGCGGAGCGGCTGCCCGAGATCTCCCGGGCGACCGTCTACAACGCCCTGGGCGAACTGGTCTCCCTCGGTGAGGTCATAGAGGTCTCCACCGAAGGCCGCGCCAAGCGCTACGACCCCAACGCACACCACCCGCACCAGCACCTGGTGTGCTCCCACTGCGGCACCATCCGCGACGTCCACCCGACCGGCAATCCGCTGGCCGCCCTTCCGGCGGAGGAACGGTTCGGTTTCACGGTGTCCGAGGTCGAGGTCACCTACCGCGGGCTGTGCCCATCCTGCGCCTGAGCGTGCTTCAGACGGCTGGGCAGTCTCACTGAGACCGACTCCACGACGGGAGTCGCGTCAGGCCGTGCGGCGCAGCAGGGCCAAGTACATCGCGTCCGTGCCGTGCAGATGCGGCCACAGCTGCACGTCCGGCCCGTCGCCGAGTGCCGGAACGCCCGGCATCAGGGGCCTCGCGTCCAGCCACTCCGCCTCCATGGGCGGGCCGCCGCGGCCCTTCAGGACGTCGTCCACGACCACCCGGGTCTCGGCGAGATGCGGCGAGCAGGTCGCGTATCCGACCACTCCCCCGACCCGTACGGCCTTCAACGCCTCGCGCAGCAGCCCCCGTTGGAGCGGAGCGAAACCCTCCAGGTCCTCGGGACGCCGGCGCCAGCGGGCCTCAGGACGTCGGCGCAGCGCGCCCAGACCCGAGCACGGGACGTCGACGAGCACCCGGTCGAAGGAGCCGGGACGCCACGGCGGCCGGGTGCCGTCCGCGGCGATGACCTGGTACGGGCCGGGGTTGCCCGCCAGCGCCCGCTCGACCAGCCGCGCGCGGTGCGGCTGCTTCTCGGAGGCCAGCAGGGACGCGCCCCGCTCCGCGGCGAGCGCGGCGAGCAGCGCGGCCTTGCCGCCGGGGCCCGCGCAGCCGTCCAGCCAGCGCTCGTCGGAACCCTCCAGCGGTGCATTGGCCAGGGCGATCGCCACGAGCTGGCTCCCCTCGTCCTGCACGCCGGCCCGCCCCTCCCGTACGGCCTCGATCGCGCCGGGCTCGCCACCCTCGGCCAGCCGCACCGCATACGGCGACCAGCGCCCCGGCAGCCCGGACTCCTCGCCCAGCACATCGAACAGCTCGTCGGTCGTGGAGCGTCCCGGCCGGGCGACGAGCGTCACCTCGGGCCGCTCGTTGTCGGCATCCAGCAGGTCCTCGATCCCCGCGCGCCCGCCGCCCAGCGAGTCCCACAATGCGGAGACGACCCACCGCGGATGCGAGTGCACGATGGCCAGATGGTCCTCGGCGTCCTCGTCGTACGGCGGTGCCACCCGCTCCAGCCAGGTGTCCAGATCGTCCTGCGCGATCTTGCGCAGCACCGCGTTGACGAACTTCGCCCGTCCGTCGCCGAGCACCACCCGCGCCAGCTCCACGCTCGCCGACACCGCGGCATGCGTCGGGATCCGCGTCCCCAGCAGCTGGTGCGCGCCGAGCGCGAGCACATCGAGCACCGGCGGGTCGACCTCGCGCAGCGGCCGGTCGATGCACGCCGCGATGATCGCGTCGTACGTGCCCTGACGGCGCAGCGTCCCGTACACCAGCTCGGTGGCGAGCGCCGCGTCGCGCGCGTCGAAGTCGTCCTTCTCCCGTGCCTTCTTCAGCAGGGGCGGCAGAACGAGATTGGCGTACGCATCCCTGTCGTCGACGGCCCGCAGCACCTCGAAGGCAAGCATCCGCACAGGATCCTTCTTGGGGCGGCGGTACGGCTTGTGGGGACGGCGACGTGCCTGCTCGTTCAAAGGTGCTCCGCGTTTGAGAGTGGGACGAACCCTCTCAGCGTACGTCCGGCGCGCCCACCCTCTCGCCCGGGGCGATCCGCACCCCGCGCGCCCAGTCGGCGGCGCGCATCGGCTTCTTGCCCTGCGGCTGGACCCAAAGCAGCTCGACGGCGTGCGATCCGGTGCCGACGTACACATTGTTCTTGCCGACGGAGAGCTCGCCGGGCGCGAGATCCGTACGGTCGGGAAGCAGCTGTACGGAGATGAGCTTGAGCCGCTCCGCGCGGAAGACCGTCCACGCACCGGGCGCAGGGGTGCAGCCGCGGACGACGCGGTCGACGCGGAGCGCCGGGGCGTGCCAGTCGACGTGGGCGTGCTCGACGGAGATCTTCGGCGCGACCGAGACGCCCTCGGTCGGCTGCGGAACGGCCTTGAGCGTGCCGTCCTCGATGCCGTCCATCGTCGCCGAGAGCAGCCCGGCGCCGGCGAAGGCGAGCCGGGTGAGCAGGTCACCCGCGGTGTCCGTGGGCCGCACATGCTCGGTGATCACGCCGTACACGGGGCCGGAGTCGAGACCTTCCTCGATCTGGAAGGTCGCGGCGCCCGTCATCTCGTCCCCGGCGAGGATCGCGTGCTGCACGGGCGCGGCGCCGCGCCAGGCGGGGAGCAGCGAGAAGTGCAGATTGACCCAGCCGCGGGCGGGCACATCGAGGGCCACCTTGGGCAGCAGCGCGCCGTAGGCGACGACCGGGCAGCAGTCCGGCGCGATCTCGCGCAGCCGGGCCAGGAACGCCTCGTCGCCCGGCTTGACCGGCTTGAGCACCTCGATCCCGGCCTCCTCGGCGCGCTGGGCGACCGGGCTGGCCACCAGATGGCGGCCGCGTCCGGCGGGCGCGTCGGGCCGGGTGACGACGGCGGCCACTTCATGCCGGTCGGAGGCGATCAGGGCGTCCAGGGCGGGTACGGCGACCTCGGGGGTGCCTGCGAAGACGAGCTTCATCGGTGGCTGACTGCCTGTCTGTCTCGGGTCGGTGGCGGGCAACGCACCAGTCTATTGGCCGGGGGGACGGTGCACAGGCCGGGGCAAACAGCGGGGCGTACGGATGACCGCGCGCCCCTGGCATATGCGCAAACGCCCCAGGAGCGTGACCACATTGCCGGGTGGAGCGTTGGTCAAGAGAGATTGACCGAAGCGGGCCGCCCCGGTTGCGGCCCGGACCCTTTTCAACGCCGGTTCGAGAGGCTTGTCAATGGCCGACCACGCAACCCACGACGCCCAAGCCCGGGCAAGCCTGCACCTGTTGGTGCGCGACATCGAGCGGGTCCGCCGACAGGTGGACGCACTGCGCACGCTCACTGCCCAGTTGGGAAACGTCTACCGCCCTCGCCGCTCCGGCCCGTCCACGGGCTTCGTCGTCTACGGCAGAGCCCCGGCCCCGACCGTCCGTCTCGCGCAGGAGCTGCGGGACAGCGTCGAGACACTGGTGACGGCGGCGGTGGACTTCGACCGTTCGCTGGGCTTCTCGTGGGACGCGGTGGGCTCGGCGCTCGGGGTCACCAAGCAGGCGGTGCACCGCCGTTACGGCGCGCGGCGGGCCGCGCAGCAGTCGGGCTCCGCGGATGTGGACCGGGGCACGGAGACGTCGACGACCCGCACGCTGCCGGTGGTCCCGGGCCTGCCCGCCGTCCCCGCCGCCCGCACCATGTCGCCGCAGCAGACGATCGCCGGCCAATCCCTCCGCGAGGAGGCCCGCCCGAGCGCCTTCCCCGGCCCGCGCAACGGCTGAGCTTCCCCCGGCTGCCCCCGCCCGTTGACGGGTGGGGGCAGCCGCCATGTGTACGAGACGCCGGGGCTCCGCGCCGGACCCTGCGGGATGACCTCGCACCCGCCTTGCCGCGCGCGGCGGGCCTCGCACCGCGCGCAGCCGCCCGCCCATCCCCGACGGCGCACCGCGAGCCGCGGCGCGGGCCGTCAGCCGATGTCGGGCGGATCGATCCTGATCCGCACCGGATCCACACCCCCGCGCGCCATCCTCGCCGCCTGCGCCGACTTCAGCGCCACCGCCAGCGCCGCCCCGCTGCCCGGCGGCACCCTCAGCAGCGCCCGCTCCCATGTCTCGCCCACCGGGGGATCGCCCGGCCGCCGCGGCCTGCCCGGGTCCGTGGCCGGCAGCGGCACGGGACCCAGCACCTCCACGTCTCCCGGCAGTTGGGCCGCTGCCACAAAGGCGGCGATCGTCTCCGCCCGACCCGTCACCGACGCCATCCGCGACACCGGCGGGAACCCGAGCTGCGCCCGCTCTGCCAGCTCGCGCTGCGCGTGCCCGACCGGGTCCCAGCGCACCAGCGCCTGCACGGGCCGCAGCGTCGGCTCGGCGACGATCACCACGGTGCCGCCCTCGCTCTGACCCCGTACCAGGGCCGCGGCGTCCATCCAGCGGCGCAGCGCGTCCTCGCCCGATCGCAGATCGGGTCGTCCGAGCATCGCCCAGCCGTCGAGGAGCAGCGCCGCCGCGTATCCGCCCTCGGCGACCGGCTCCGCGCCGGGGGTGCTCACCACCAGCGCGGGCCGTCCCGGTACGGAATCCAGCACATGGTCCCGGCCGGACGTCCGGACCTGGACCGCGGGAAAGGCCCGGCCGAGCTCCTCCGCCGTACGCCGTGCGCCCACGACCTGGGCGCGAAGTCGCGTACTCCCGCACTCCACGCAGTGCCAGTCCGGCGCACCACGACCGCACCAACCGCACTTCAGATCGCGCTCGTCGGGCGCTTCCAGCGGCCCCGCACAGTGCCGGCATCGCGCGGGCGCTCGGCACCGCTCGCAGGCGAGCCTGGGCACATAGCCCCGCCGGGGCACCTGGACCAGCACGGGTCCGCTCTTCAGCCCGTCCCGCACGGTCTGCCAGGCGATACTCGGCAGCCGGGCCGCCCGTGCGGCCTCGTCGCGCGCCAGGTCCTGGTCCCCGACCGTACGCACCAGGGGCGCGGCGCCGCGGACCTGCTCGCGGTCGGCGATCAGCGGCAGCGCCCAGCCACTCTCCACCAGCTGGGCCGCCTCGACCGTGCAGCTCGTACTCCCCAGCAGGAAGCCGCACTTGTCGTGCGCGGCCCTGAGCTCAAGCACCTCGCGGACGTGCGGGAACGGTGCGTTCTCGTCGCTGTGGCTGGAATCGCCGTCGTCCCAGACCGCGACCAGCCCGAGGTCCTGTACGGGGGCGAACATCGCGGCCCTGGTCCCGACGACGGCCCGCACCGACCCGCGTCGCACGGCGAGCCACTGCCGGTACCGCTTCTCGGGACCGGACTCCGCCGTCAGCAGGGCATGCCGCCCCTCTCCCAGCAGCGCGGTGAGCGCGGTGTCGACCCGGGCCGCCCGCCGCCCGTCGGGCACGACGACCAGCGCGCCGCGCCCCGAGGCAAGTGTCGCGGCGACGGCCCGCGCCAGCTCGTCAGGCCAGTGCGGCCCGGGCAGCGCGGTCCACACGGCTCGCGGCGCACCCCCGCCCGCCAGCGCCTCCAAAAACGCCGCCCCCCGCCCGTACCGCCCCCAGCTGGCGACCTCGGGCGCGGCGGGCGACGGCAGCGGCTCCGGCGACGGCTTCGCCTCGGCCCGTCCGTTCCTCGGCGGGATGGCGAGCTGCAGCACATCCGCCAGGCTGCCCGCATACCGGTCGGCTACGGCGCGCGCGAGGGCCAGCATCTGAGGGCTGAGCACCGGCTCGGGCGAGACGACATACGCGAGCGCAGCGAGCGCTCCCCCGTAGTCGCTCTCGGCCCGACGCTCGATGAGGAACCCGTCGATCAAGCCGCCCCCTTCACGCCTCCCCTCGCGCACCCGATGCGCCCCGGCCCCGAACCGCACGCGTACCCGCACCCCGGGCTGGGCATCCGCGTCGAGCTCCTCGGGCACGGCGTAGTCGAAGTACTGATCGAGATGGAGCACGCCCTTGTTGACCATCACCCGGGCCACGGGCAGCTCCTTGGCGAGCGCGGCCCCCCGCCAGGTCCGCGGTTTGGCCTTCGGTACCTGGGCCTTGCGCACGGTCTCCCGTATCAGCGCAAGCTGCTCGGGCCCACCGGCGGCGGGCTCTTCGGGCTGCTTGTTGTCGCTGCTCACAGCCAAATTCCTACCAGACGTCACTGACAGTCCCACCGGCCTGGATACGCCCGTCGCATGCCCGGGACCTGCCTGCGTACGCAGGACGACGGACGCAGGACGGCCCCGGACCTGCCGGTCCGGGGCCGTCACCTGTGCGTCGTGGCCTACAGCCCCGCAGCCTTGCGCAGCGCCTCCACGCGGTCCGTGCGCTCCCACGTGAAGTCCGCCAGCTCGCGGCCGAAGTGACCGTACGCCGCCGTCTGCGCGTAGATCGGGCGCAGCAGCTCCAGGTCGCGGATGATCGCGGCCGGGCGCAGGTCGAAGACCTCGGAGATGGCCTGCTCGATCTTCTCGACCTCGATCGTCTCGGTGCCGAAGGTCTCGACGAAGAGGCCGACCGGCTCGGCCTTGCCGATCGCATAGGCGACCTGGACCTCGCAGCGGGCCGCGAGGCCTGCCGCGACGATGTTCTTCGCGACCCAGCGCATCGCGTACGCCGCCGAGCGGTCCACCTTGGACGGGTCCTTGCCGGAGAACGCGCCGCCGCCGTGGCGGGCCATGCCGCCGTAGGTGTCGATGATGATCTTGCGGCCGGTCAGGCCGGCGTCACCCATCGGGCCGCCGATCTCGAAGCGGCCGGTCGGGTTGACCAGCAGCCGGTAGCCGTCGGTGTCCAGCTTGATTCCGTCGTCGACGAGCTGCTTGAGCACGTGCTCGACGACGAACTCACGGATGTCCGGGGCGAGCAGCGAGTCCAGGTCGATGTCGGACGCGTGCTGAGAGGAGACGACCACGGTGTCCAGGCGCACCGCCTTGTCGCCGTCGTACTCGATGGTGACCTGGGTCTTGCCGTCGGGGCGCAGGTACGGGATGGTCCCGTTCTTGCGGACCTCGGAGAGGCGGCGGGAGAGCCGGTGCGCCACGTAGATCGGCAGCGGCATCAGCTCGGGCGTCTCGTCGCAGGCGTAGCCGAACATCAGGCCCTGGTCGCCGGCACCCTGCTTGTCGAGCTCGTCCTCGTCGCCCTCGACCCGCTTCTCGTACGCGGTGTCGACACCCTGCGCGATGTCCGGCGACTGCGCGCCGATGGAGACCGAGACGCCACAGGACGCGCCGTCGAAGCCCTTCTTCGAGGAGTCGTAGCCGATCTCGAGGATCTTGTTGCGCACGAGCGTGGGGATGTCGGCGTACGCCTTGGTGGTCACCTCGCCGGCGACGTGCACCAGACCCGTAGTGATCAAGGTCTCCACGGCGACCCGGGACGTCGGGTCCTCCCGCAGAAGGGCGTCGAGAATCGTGTCGCTGATCTGGTCAGCGATCTTGTCGGGGTGACCCTCGGTCACAGACTCCGAGGTGAACAGTCGACGGGACACAATGCTCCCTGGGGTTGCAGCGGCTGCTGGCTGATCATTGGCGGACCGGCCGGGGGCTGCGCCCCGCGACGTTCCACGGCCAGCTTATCTGCCGCCCTCCCACAGCGGTCCACCCGTCTCGCTCCGTGGGAGCCCCGTGACCTGTGCTCCGGTGCAGAACAGACCCGGAATCCTGGAACGAGAGCCCTCACTCTCGCATAGATATGTCGCATTTCACTGAATTTCTTCCGGCCACTGAGGCGAAACCAAGAATTCACCCGAACCGTGGGCCGACCAGGTCCCAGACCGTGTCCGCGAGGGACTCCTTCGGCCCGTACGGCACGTGCGTCTCGCTGCCGTCCGCGGCGAGTACCACGGCCTCGTTCTCCTCGGATCCGAAGGTCTTGCGCTCCCCCACCTCGTTGACGACCAGCAGGTCGCATCCCTTGCGGCGCAGCTTTTCGCGGCCGTTGGCGAGCACGTCGTCCGTCTCGGCGGCGAATCCGACGATCACCTGGCCGGGGCGGGCCCGCTCGGCGGAGATCTCGGCGAGGATGTCGGGGTTGCGGACCAGTTCGACGGGCGCCGGCTCCTGACCGTCCTTCTTCTTGATCTTGCCCGTGGCGTACGCGGCGGGGCGGAAGTCCGCGACGGCTGCGGCCATCACCACGGCGTCGGCGTCCGCCGCGGCCTTGAGCACGGCCTCGCGCAGCTGGACGGCCGTGCCGACGTGGACGACGTCGACACCCGCCGGGTCCGGCAGCCCGGTGTTGGCCTCGACGAGCGTGACGCGGGCGCCGCGGGCCGCGGCGGTGCGGGCCAGCGCGTACCCCTGCTTGCCGGAGGAGCGGTTGCCCAGGTAGCGCACCGGGTCCAGCGGCTCGCGCGTGCCGCCCGCGCTGACGACCACATGGCGGCCCGCGAGGTCCGGGGCGGCCACGCCGCGGGCGAGCACCCGGCGGCAGACCTCGAAGATCTCGCCGGGCTCGGGCAGCCGCCCCTTGCCGGTGTCGACGCCGGTGAGCCGGCCGACCGCGGGATCGATGACGACGGCGCCGCGGCGGCGCAGGGTCGCGACGTTCTCCTGGGTGGCGGGGTGCTCCCACATCTCGGTGTGCATCGCGGGCGCGAAGACGACCGGACAGCGGGCCGTGAGGAGCGTGTTGGTGAGCAGGTCGTCGGCGAGGCCGTGCGCCGCCTTGGCGAGCATGTCGGCGGTCGCGGGTGCGACGACCACGAGATCCGCGCCCTGCCCGATCCGTACATGCGGAACCTCGTGCACATCGGACCAGACCTCGGTCGACACGGGGTGGCCGGAGAGCGCCGACCAGGTCGCGGCGCCGACGAAGTGCAGCGCCGACTGGGTCGGCACCACGCGTACGTCGTGTCCCGACTCGGTGAGCCTGCGCAGCAGCTCGCACGCCTTGTACGCGGCGATGCCCCCGCTGACCCCCAGAACGACCTTCGGCTTGTCCACAGGATCTCCCCGCACTCGACTCGGTACCTATGACACACCACAGGCCCGGCAGTCTCGCCGCCGGGCCTGGGATGAAGTGCTGATATGCGCCTTACTGAGCCGGGCCCTCAATGGCCTCGGAGGTCAGCAGACCCGCATTGATCTCGCGCAGGGCGATCGAGAGCGGCTTCTCGTGCACGTGGGTGTCAACGAGCGGACCGACGTACTCGAGCAGACCCTCGCCGAGCTGCGAGTAGTACGCATTGATCTGACGCGCGCGCTTGGCGGCGTAGATCACAAGGCTGTACTTCGAGTCAGTGGCCTCGAGCAGCTCGTCGATCGGCGGGTTGATGATGCCCTCGGGCGCGGTGATGGAAGAGGACACGCTCTACCTTCCGAAGATGGGAAAAAGATCAAACAGTGCTGGGGATCTGAGGCTCAGTCCCCAGGAGACACCGCCATCAAGGCTAGCAGCTCGCGCGCCACGTCCTCGACGGAGGTGTTGACCAGGGTGATGTCGAACTCCGACTCGGCGGCCAGCTCGACCTTGGCGACCTCCAGCCGGCGCTGGATGACCTCCGGGGACTCGGTGCCGCGGCCGGTGAGCCGGCGGACCAGTTCCTCCCAGCTCGGCGGAGCCAGGAAGACCAGCTGGGAGTCCGGCATGGACTCCTTCACCTGCCGGGCGCCCTGAAGGTCGATCTCCAGCAGCACGGGCTCGCCCGCCTCGATGTGCTCGAGGACCGCACGGCGCGGCGTGCCGTAGCGGTTGCCCGCGAACTCGGCCCACTCCAGCAGCTCGCCATTGGCGATCAGCTTGTCGAACTCCTCGTCGGTGACGAAGAAGTAGTGAACGCCCTGGCGCTCGCCGGGGCGCGGCTTTCGTGTGGTCGCCGACACCGAGAGCCATACCTCGGGATGGGCCTTGCGCATATGGGCGACGACCGTGCTCTTGCCGACCCCTGAGGGGCCGGAGAGCACGGTCAGCCGCGGACGTACCTCTGCTGCCATGCAGCGATTATCCAGGTTCTCAGGAGTGCCCGAGAACGTCAGGCGGCGCCGCCGCCGAACTCGCGCTCCAGGGAGGCGATCTGGTTCGAGCCGAGACCGCGCACACGACGGCTCTCGGAGATGCCGAGCCTCTCCATGATCTGCTTGGCGCGGACCTTGCCCACGCCCGGCAGGGACTCAAGGAGAGCGGAGACCTTCATCTTGCCGATGACGTCGTTCTCCTGGCCCTGCTTGATGACCTCGTGGAGCGAGGCGCCGGAGTGCTTGAGTCGATTCTTGACCTCGGCCCGCTCCCGGCGAGCCGCGGCGGCCTTTTCGAGCGCGGCTGCGCGCTGTTCAGGGGTAAGGGGCGGAAGAGCCACGCCTACGTCACCTCGGATGTCGAACTTGTCGGATACGGACCGGTGAGGAACCTAGTCGCCCCTCACCTGGCGAGCAACGAGCAACGCACTGCACGTTCACTCTTCGACGGAGACTAGCGGCCGCGGCCGCTCCAGTCAGCGAGAACAGACGAAAAGTCCTGGTCAGCATAGACCGACCAGGACATTTAGGGCATAACGACTGGGATTTCGGCCAAGAATCTGTCAATGCGGTCGTTGGAGAGGTTTTCGAGGACCCCCGTCGGCGCGGCGAGAACCCCCTGCCCGGGGTGTCAGGCTCCCGAAACCGCCGCGCGGACCTCGTCCGCGTACCGCGCGGCGGCCTCGCGCAGCGCCGCCGCGTCCGGGCCGTGCTTCAGCACGCCTCGGCTGACGTTCGGTACGACGTTTCGCAGGGCTGTGCCGAAGACACCCGGCAGATCGGCCGGGGTCGCACCCTGCGCGCCGATGCCGGGGGCCAGCAGCGGGCCGTTGATGTCCAGGTCGAACGACGACAGGTCGCCGAGCGTCGCGCCGACGACCGCGCCGAAGGAGCCCATGGGGGTCTCGCCGGCGTTCTCGTCGGCGAGGTGGCGGAGCATCGTCGCGCCGATGGTGCGGCCGTCCTCGCGCACCGCACGCTGGACCTCGGCGCCCTCCGGGTTGGAGGTGAGGGCCAGCACGAACAGGCCCGCCCCGCTCTCGCGCGCCAGGTCGACCGCGGGCTTCAACGAGCCGTAGCCGAGGTACGGCGAGACCGTCAGCGCGTCCGAGAACAGCGGCGAGTCCTTGCGCAGGAAGGTCTCGGCGTACGCCGCCATGGTGGAGCCGATGTCGCCGCGCTTGGCGTCCATGACGACCAGCGCGCCCGCGTCCCGCAGGTCGACGACTGCCTGCTCCAGGACGGCGATGCCGCGCGAGCCGAAGCGCTCGAAGAAGGCGCTCTGCGGCTTGACGACGGCGACGTGGCCGGCCAGGGCGTCGACGACCGTTCGCGTGAAGGTCTCAAGACCGTGGATGTCGTCGTTCAGGCCCCAGGCGGAGAGCAGGGACGCGTGCGGGTCGATGCCGACGCAGAGCGGACCGCGGGTGTCCATGGCGTGGCGCAGGCGCGCGCCGAAGGACTCGGTGGTGTCGGTCATGGCAGTTCCTCCGTGGATGATCGCGCAGGCGCGCGGCGAAGCGGCTGTGCGGCGGGCGTCCGGCGGCGGCCGCCGGACGCCTCCGGGTGCTCTCACGCGTGGTTCTTCGGGGCGGCCGCCCCCACCGCCTCGGCGAGGGTGGCGTACGGGCCGGCCGCGAGCCGCGCGGCCAGCCCCTTGTGGATGGCACGGGCGTAGAACGGGCCCTCGTAGATGAAGGCGCTGTAGCCCTGGACGAGCGTGGCGCCCGCCAGGATGCGCTGCCAGGCGTCCTCGGCGTTCTCGATGCCCCCGACGCCCACCAGCGTGATCCGGTCACCCACGCGCGCGTACAGCCTGCGCAGGACCGCCAGCGAGCGGTCCTTGACCGGCGCGCCGGACAGTCCGCCGGTCTCCTTGACCAGTGCCGGGTCGGACTTCAGGCCGAGGCCGTCGCGGGCGATGGTGGTGTTGGTGGCGATGATGCCGTCCAGGCCGAGTTCGAGGGCCAGGTCGGCCACCGCGTCGACGTCCTCGTCCGCCAGGTCGGGGGCGATCTTGACGAGCAGCGGGACGCGGCGGCCCGCCACGCTGCGGTCGGCCGCCTCGCGCACGGCGGTCAGCAGCGGGCGCAGCGATTCGGTCGCCTGGAGATTGCGCAGGCCGGGCGTGTTCGGCGAGGAGACGTTCACGACGAGGTAGTCGGCGTGGCGGGCGAGCCGCTCGGTCGACTTCACATAGTCGGCGGCGGCCTCGGCCTCCGGCACGACCTTGGTCTTGCCGATGTTGACGCCCACGACGGTCTTGAACACCGGCACGCGCGCCTTCAGGCGCTCGGCGACGGCCGCGGAGCCCTCGTTGTTGAAGCCCATGCGGTTGATCAGCGCACGGTCCGGTACGAGACGGAAGAGGCGCTTCTTGGGATTGCCGGGCTGCGCTTCGCCGGTGACCGTACCGATCTCGATGTGGTCGAAGCCGAGCATCGACATGCCGTCGATGGCGACGGCGTTCTTGTCGAAGCCGGCGGCGAGCCCGAAGGGGCCGTGCATACGGAGGCCGAGCGCCTCCGTACGCAGTTCCTTGTAGCGAGGCGCGAGAACGGCCGCGACGAGGGTGCGCAGTACGGGGATGCGGGCCGCGAGCCGGATCCAGCGGAAGGCCAGATAGTGGGCCTGCTCCGGGTCCATCCGCTTGAAGACGAGGTTGAAGAAGAGCTTGTACATGCTGGTGTCCTCACGAAGAGGGGGACACCGTTTCCGGTGTCCCCCTCGCCGTTTGCTAGTCGCGGGCCGCGGTCAGGTGTTCCGCGTGTTCCTGGAGTGAACGGACGCCCACATCACCGCGGTTGAGCGCGTCGATGCCCTGGACGGCCGCGGCGAGCGCCTGCACCGTGGTCAGGCACGGTACGGAGCGGGCCACCGCCGCCGTACGGATCTCGTAGCCGTCGAGGCGGCCACCCGTTCCGTACGGGGTGTTGACGATGAGATCCACATCGCCGTCGTGGATCAGCTGGACGATGGTCCGCTCACCGTTCGGGCCCTGGCCCTCGCTCTGCTTGCGCACGATCGTGGCGTTGATGCCGTTGCGCTTGAGCACCTCGGCCGTGCCGGACGTGGCGAGCAGCTCGAAGCCGTGCGCGACCAGCTCGCGCGCCGGGAAGATCATCGAGCGCTTGTCGCGGTTGGCGACGGAGATGAACGCCCGGCCCTTGGTGGGCAGCGGGCCGTAGGCACCCGCCTGCGACTTGGCGTACGCCGTCCCGAAGACCGAGTCGATGCCCATGACCTCGCCGGTGGAGCGCATCTCCGGGCCGAGCACGGTGTCCACACCGCGACCGTGGATGTCGCGGAAGCGCGACCACGGCATCACGGCCTCCTTGACGGAGATCGGCGCGTCCATCGGGAGCGTGCCGCCGTCGCCGTTCGCCGGCAGCAGGCCCTCGGTGCGCAGCTCGGCGATGGTCGCGCCCAGCGAAATGCGGGCGGCGGCCTTCGCGAGCGGCACGGCGGTCGCCTTCGAGGTGAAGGGGACGGTCCGCGAGGCACGCGGGTTGGCCTCGAGGACGTACAGGATGTCGCCCGCCAGCGCGAACTGGATGTTGATCAGTCCGCGGACGCCCACGCCCTTCGCGATGGCCTCCGTCGAGGCCCGCAGCCGCTTGATGTCGAAGCCGCCGAGGGTGATCGGGGGCAGCGCGCACGCCGAGTCGCCGGAGTGGATACCGGCCTCCTCGATGTGCTCCATGACGCCGCCGAGGTAGAGCTCGGTGCCGTCGTACAGGGCGTCCACGTCGATCTCGATCGCGTCGTCGAGGAAGCGGTCGACCAGGACCGGCCGGGTGGGGCTGATCTCGGTGGACTCGGCGATGTACGCCTCAAGACGCGCCTCGTCGTACACGATCTCCATGCCGCGCCCGCCGAGCACGTAGGAGGGGCGTACGAGGACGGGGTAGCCGATCTCGTCGGCGATGGCCTTGGCCCCGGCGAAGGTGGTCGCGGTGCCGTGCTTGGGGGCCGGGAGACCGGCGTCGGCGAGCACCTGGCCGAAGGCGCCGCGGTCCTCGGCGGAGTGGATGGCCTCGGGCGAGGTGCCGACGATCGGCACGCCGTTGTCCTTGAGCGCCTGCGCGAGACCCAGCGGGGTCTGGCCGCCGAGCTGGACGATGACGCCGGCGATGGGCCCGGCCAGCGACTCGACGTGCACGATCTCCAGTACGTCCTCCAGCGTGAGCGGCTCGAAGTAGAGCCGGTCGGAGGTGTCGTAGTCGGTGGAGACGGTCTCGGGGTTGCAGTTGACCATCACGGTCTCGTAGCCCGCGTCGCTCAGCGCGAAGGAGGCGTGGACACAGGAGTAGTCGAACTCGATGCCCTGGCCGATGCGGTTCGGGCCGGAGCCGAGAATGATCACGGCCGGCTTCTCGCGCGGCGCGACCTCGCTCTCCTCGTCGTACGAGGAGTAGAAGTACGGGGTCTTGGCGGCGAATTCGGCGGCGCAGGTGTCGACCGTCTTGTAGACCGGGCGGATGCCCAGCGCATGCCGCACCTCGCGTACGACGTCCTCGCGCAGCCCGCGGATCTCGGCGATCTGGGCGTCGGAGAAACCGTGGCGCTTGGCGTCCGAGAGCAGCTCGGGGTCGAGCTTCTCGGCGGCGGCGAGCTCGTCCGCGTGCTCCTTGATCAGGAAGAGCTGGTCCACGAACCACGGGTCGATCTTGGTCGCCTCGAAGACCTCCTCGGGAGTGGCGCCCGCGCGGATGGCCTGCATGACGGTGTTGATCCGGCCGTCGGTGGGGACCTTGGCGGTCTCCAGCAGCCCCGCCTTGTCGCCGGGCTCTGAGGTGAAGGAGAACTGGCTGCCCTTCTTCTCCAGCGAGCGCAGCGCCTTGTTCAGCGCCTCGGTGAAGTTCCGGCCGATCGCCATGGCCTCGCCCACCGACTTCATGGTGGTGGTGAGGGTGGCGTCGGCGGAGGGGAACTTCTCGAAGGCGAACCGCGGCACCTTGACCACGACGTAGTCGAGCGTGGGCTCGAAGGACGCCGGGGTCTTCTCGGTGATGTCGTTGGGGATCTCGTCGAGGGTGTAGCCGACGGCGAGCCTGGCGGCGATCTTCGCGATCGGGAAGCCGGTCGCCTTCGACGCGAGCGCCGAGGAGCGCGAGACGCGCGGGTTCATCTCGATGACGATGATCCGGCCGTCGTCGGGGTTGACGGCGAACTGGATGTTGCAGCCGCCCGTGTCCACGCCGACCTCGCGGATGATCGCGATGCCGACGTCACGCAGCCGCTGGTACTCACGGTCGGTCAGCGTCATCGCCGGGGCGACGGTGATCGAGTCGCCGGTGTGCACGCCCATCGGGTCGAAGTTCTCGATGGAGCAGACGACCACGACGTTGTCGTGCTTGTCGCGCATCAGCTCCAGCTCGTACTCCTTCCAGCCGAGGATGGACTCCTCGAGGAGCACCTCGGTGGTCGGCGAGAGCGTGAGGCCCTGGCCGGCGATGCGGCGCAGCTCGTCCTCGTTGTGCGCGAAGCCGGAGCCGGCGCCGCCCATCGTGAACGAGGGCCGTACGACCACGGGGTAGCCGCCGAGCTCGTCGACGCCCCCCAGGACGTCGTCCATGGAGTGGCAGATGACGGAGCGGGCGGACTCGCCGTGACCGATCTTGGCGTTGACGGCCTCGACGACGCCCTTGAACAGGTCGCGGTCCTCGCCCTTGTTGATCGCCTCGACATTGGCGCCGATGAGCTCGACACCGTACTTGTCCAGCACACCCTGCTCGTGCATGGAGATCGCGGTGTTGAGCGCGGTCTGGCCGCCGAGGGTGGGCAGCAGCGCGTCGGGGCGCTCCTTGGCGATGATCTTCTCGACGAACTCCGGGGTGATCGGCTCGACGTAGGTGGCGTCGGCGATCTCCGGGTCGGTCATGATCGTCGCCGGGTTGGAGTTCACCAGGATGACGCGCAGACCCTCGGACTTGAGGACCCGGCAGGCCTGGGTGCCGGAGTAGTCGAACTCGGCTGCCTGGCCGATGACGATCGGGCCGGAGCCGATGACCAGGACGGACTGGATATCGGAGCGCTTAGGCACGCTGGCCCTCCATCAGGGTTACGAAGCGGTCGAAGAGGTACGCGGCGTCGTGCGGGCCCGCGGCCGCCTCGGGGTGGTACTGGACGCTGAAGGCCGGCTGGTCGAGCAGCTGAAGGCCCTCGACCACGTTGTCGTTGAGGCAGACGTGGGAGACCTCGGCGCGGCCGTAAGGGGTGTCGGAAACCTTGTCGAGCGGCGCGTCGACGGCGAATCCGTGGTTGTGCGCGGTGACCTCGACCTTGCCGGTGGAGCGGTCCTGCACGGGCTGGTTGATGCCGCGGTGGCCGTACTTCAGCTTGTACGTGCCGAAGCCGAGCGAGCGGCCGAGCAGCTGGTTGCCGAAGCAGATGCCGAAGAGTGGCGTCCTGCGCTCGAGAACGCCCTTGACGACGGTCAGGTCGGCGGTGGCGGGGTCGCCGGGACCGTTGGAGAGGAAGACGCCGTCGGGGTTGACCGCGTACACCTCGTCGACCGTGGCGGTGGCGGGCAGGACGTGCACCTCGATGCCGCGCTCGGCCATCCGGTGCGGGGTCATACCCTTGATGCCGAGGTCTATTGCGGCCACGGTGAACTTCTTCGCACCGATCGCGGGCACGACGTACGCCTCGGTGGTGGCGACCTCGGCGGACAGGTTCGCGCCCTTCATCTGGGGGGCTTCCTGCACCCGGGCGAGCAGGGTCGCCTCGTCGGCGAGAGCCTCGCCGGAGAAGATGCCGACGCGCATCGCGCCGCGCTCGCGCAGGTGCCTCGTCAGCGCGCGGGTGTCGATGCCGCTGATACCGACGACGCCCTGGGCGACGAGTTCGTCGTCGAGCGTGCGCTGCGAGCGCCAGTTGGACGGGACGCGGGCGGGGTCCCGTACGACGTACCCGGCGACCCAGATCTTCTTGGACTCGTCGTCCTCGTCGTTGACGCCGGTGTTGCCGATGTGCGGGGCGGTCATCACGACGACCTGGCGGTGGTACGACGGGTCGGTGAGCGTCTCCTGGTAGCCGGTCATGCCGGTGTTGAACACCGCCTCGCCGAAGGTCTCCCCCACGGCCCCGTAGGCGCGGCCGCGGAAGGTGCGGCCGTCCTCCAGGACGAGTACGGCGGGAGCTTTGGCGGCTCCCCGAGTGGAGGTCGTCATCGTGCGGTGCCTTCCGTCGTGTTGATCATGCTGTTGATGGTGTCGACCCAGGCGGCCTGTTCGGCCGCCTGGTCGGAGCGGAAGCCGGAGTCGATCAGCCTTTCGCCGTGCGCCCAGGTGACGATCAGGAGCCCGCCCTCGGTGAGGACCTTGCCTGCGATGCCCTTGTCCAGCCTGGCCTCGCGCAGGGCCGCCTTCGGGACGAAGAAGTCGTTCGCCCCGGGGCGTACGACCTCAAGACCCGCGTCCGTGAGGCTGAGCTCGACCCGGCTCCGCACGCCCAGGCCGTGGGCCACGATCCGGTCCAGCCACTGCCCCGCGGTCGTGGAGCCGTGGTAGCGGCCGGTCAGCTTCAGTGTCGGCTCGCCCGGCGACTCGGGCACGGTGTGCAGCTCGGGGAGGTCGGACTGGAGGCTGCCGCGCCACTTCCATCCCTGGCGCATCAGCCAGTAGACGAAGGCGACGAAGAGCAGCAGTCCGACCACCCAGCCGATGCGGCCGGACCAGTTGGTCACCTCCGCCGACTTCTCCTCGGCGGCCAGGATGATGAGAGTTGTCACGCGAGCTTCCCGTCGACGACCGTGGCACGGCCCCGCAGGAAGGTGTGGGTGACGCGACCCGGCAGCTCACGGCCCTCGTAGGGGGTGTTGCGGCTGCGGGATGCGAAGCCCGCGGGGTCCACGAGTCCACGGTATGCCGGATCGACGAGCGTGAGGTTTGCGGGCTCACCTGCCGAGACGGGGCGGCCGTGGCCCTCGAGGCGGCCGATCTGCGCCGGGCGGAAGGACATCCGGTCCGCGACGCCCGCCCAGTCGATCAGGCCGGTGTCGACCATCGTCTGCTGGACGACGGAGAGCGCGGTCTCCAGACCCACCATGCCCATGGCGGCCGCGGCCCACTCGCAGTCCTTGTCCTCGTGCGGGTGCGGGGCGTGGTCGGTGGCGACGCAGTCGATGGTGCCGTCGGCAAGGGCCTCACGCAGGGCCAGCACGTCGGCCTCGGTGCGTAGCGGCGGGTTGACCTTGTAGACGGGGTTGTACGTACGCACAAGCTCGTCGGTGAGGAGCAGGTGGTGCGGGGTCACCTCGGCGGTGACGTTCCAGCCCTTGGACTTGGCCCAGCGGACGATCTCGACCGAGCCCGCGGTGGAGAGGTGGCAGATGTGGACGCGGGAGCCGACGTGGGCGGCGAGGAGGACGTCGCGGGCGATGATCGACTCCTCGGCGACGGCCGGCCAGCCGCCCAGGCCCAGCTCGGCGGAGACGACGCCCTCGTTCATCTGGGCGCCCGCGGTGAGGCGGGGCTCCTGGGCGTGCTGGGCGACGACGCCGTCGAAGGCCTTCACATACTCCAGGGCGCGGCGCATGATCACGGCGTCGTCGACGCACTTGCCGTCGTCGGAAAAGACCTTCACACCGGCGGCGGAGTCGTGCATCGCACCGAGCTCGGCGAGCTGCTTGCCCTCCAGGCCGACGGTGACGGCGCCGACGGGCTGCACGTCGCAGTAGCCGGACTCCTTGCCGAGGCGGTAGACCTGCTCGACGACACCGGCGGTGTCGGCGACCGGGAAGGTGTTGGCCATGGCGTGCACGGCGGTGAAGCCGCCGACGGCAGCCGCCTTGGTGCCGGTGAGGACGGTCTCGGAGTCCTCGCGGCCCGGCTCACGGAGGTGGGTGTGCAGGTCGACCAGGCCGGGGAGGAGGATCTGGCCCTCGGCCTCGATCACCGTCGCGCCCTCGGCGGGAAGGCCCGTACCCACCTGGGCGATGGTCTCGCCGTCGATCAGGACGTCCTGGACCTCGCCGCCCAGCACCTTCGCACCACGGATCAGGATCTTGCTCATCGTTACTTGGTCTCCTCGGTACGGGTGTGGCTGACGGCGGGCTCATTGCCGCCCAGAAGCAGGTACAGGACGGCCATGCGGGTCGAGACGCCGTTGGCGACCTGCTCGACGGCCGTGCAACGGTCGGAGTCGGCGACCTGGGCGGTGATCTCCATGCCGCGGTTCATCGGTCCCGGGTGCATGACGATGGCGTGTTCGGGCATCCGGGCCATGCGGTCACCGTCCAGGCCGTAGCGGCGCGAGTACTCACGCTCGGTCGGGAAGAAGGCGGCGTTCATCCGCTCGCGCTGCACGCGCAGCATCATCACCGCGTCGGACTTCGGCAGCACCTCGTCGAGGTCGTACGACACCTCGCACGGCCAGTGCTCGACGCCGATCGGCACCAGTGTCGGCGGGGCGACCAGGGTGACCTCGGCGCCGAGGGTGTTCAGCAGCAGGACATTGGAGCGGGCCACCCGGCTGTGCAGGATGTCGCCGACGATGGTGATCCGGCGGCCGTCCAGACCGCGCCCTATGCCGGCGTCGGCCCCGACCAGCCTGCGGCGCATGGTGAAGGCGTCGAGCAGCGCCTGGGTGGGGTGCTCGTGGGTCCCGTCGCCAGCGTTGACGACCGCCCCGTCGATCCAGCCGGAGGTGGCGAGCCGGTAGGGGGCTCCGGAGGCGCCGTGCCGGATGACGACGGCGTCCGCGCCCATCGCCTCCAGGGTCAGCGCGGTGTCCTTCAGCGACTCGCCCTTGGAGACCGACGACCCCTTGGCTGAGAAGTTGATGACATCCGCGGAGAGCCGCTTGGCGGCGGCCTCGAAGGAGATCCGGGTCCGCGTCGAGTCCTCGAAGAAGAGGTTGACGACGGTGCGGCCGCGCAGGGTCGGCAGTTTCTTGATCGGCCGGTCGGCGACCCGGGCCATCTCCTCGGCGGTGTCGAGGATCAGCACGGCGTCGTCGCGGGTGAGGTCGGCGGCCGAGATGAGGTGGCGCTTCATCTGGGTGTTCTCCAGGTCTGTGGAGGTCGGGGGTCCGGGGCCCGCGGCGTCGGCCGCTGGTGTGGCAGCTCCCGGAAGGCCCGGCAGGCATGCGGACGGGCAGGCTCGGTCGTACGGCGGATCACCGGTCGTACGAGGGGTGTTGCTACTGCTCGCCCGCCGGGGCGGTCTCTCGCAGACCGAGCAGCACGGTGTCGCGACCGTCCTCCTCGGCGAGCTGGACCTTGACCGTCTCCCGCAGCGACGTGGGGAGGTTCTTGCCGACATAGTCGGCGCGGATCGGGAGTTCACGGTGGCCGCGGTCGACGAGGACCGCGAGCTGCACGGCGCGGGGCCGGCCGATGTCGCCGAGCGCGTCGAGCGCGGCGCGGATCGTGCGGCCTGAGAAGAGCACGTCGTCGACCAGGACGACCAGCCGGCCGTCGACGCCGTCACCGGGGATCTCGGTGCGGCCCAGCGCGCGGGGAGCCCGCATGCGCAGGTCGTCGCGGTACATGGTGATGTCGAGCGAGCCGACCGGGATCTTGCGGCTGGTGATCTCTTCGAGCTTGTCGGCCAGCCGGCGGGCGAGGAAGACTCCGCGGGTCGGAATGCCGAGAAGCACCACGTCGTCGGCGCCCTTGGCGCGTTCGACGATCTCGTGGGCGATGCGGGTCAGAACCCGCGCGATGTCGGGCGCCTCCAGAACGGGGCGTGCCACATCAGGGCTGTGCTGTGCGTCCATATGAAACGGACCTCCTTCTCCGCCTCACGGGACGGACCTTAAAGGACGTCTAAATTGCGCCACCTACGGTACCAGGGCCGGGCCGGGGCGCCGGTCGCGGCCCTGACAACAGACCGGTCGGACCATTTCGGCTTGACGCATCCAAGTAACGCTGCGTAACCTCACAGTGAGTTACCAACCGCGCGGCGGAGCCGCACGTTGTCCCAGCGTCCGGGGAGCTATATGTCCAGCGAATACGCAAAACAGCTCGGGGCCAAGCTCCGCGCCATCCGCACCCAGCAGGGGCTTTCCCTCCACGGCGTCGAAGAGAAGTCCCAGGGCCGCTGGAAGGCCGTCGTGGTCGGCTCGTACGAGCGTGGCGACCGCGCGGTGACCGTGCAGCGCCTCGCCGAGCTTGCGGACTTCTACGGCGTCCCGGTGCAGGAACTGCTTCCTGGCACCACGCCGGGCGGGGCCGCCGAGCCGCCGCCGAAGCTCGTCCTCGACCTGGAGCGGCTTGCCCATGTGCCGCAGGAGAAGGCGGGCCCGCTGCAGCGTTATGCCGCCACGATCCAGTCCCAGCGCGGCGACTACAACGGCAAGGTGCTGTCGATCCGCCAGGACGACCTGCGCACGCTTGCCGTGATCTACGACCAGTCGCCTTCGGTCCTGACCGAGCAGCTCATCAGCTGGGGCGTGCTGGACGCGGACGCGCGGCGCGCGGTGACCCACGAAGAGGGCTGACACCACTCCAGGAGAAACGTCACGTCGGAGGGCGGACCCGCTATGTGCGGGTCCGCCCTCCGATGCGTTGGTGAGCCCCTGAGGGCTTCGTCCCCATAACCCCTGTGTGCTCAAACGCCGGACGGACTGAAGGTCAGTCCGCCCGGCGATCGAGGGCAAAAAGGCTTCGGGGCGGAGCCCCGACGGCCGCTAGTCGCGGCGCAGGCTCGGCTTGAGGTCCTTGAAGCGGCCGAGCAGGCCGTTCACGAACGACGGGGACTCGTCGGTGGAGAACTCCTTGGCGAGCTGCACCGCCTCGTCGATCACCACCGCGTCGGGGGTCTCGTCGACCCACACGAGTTCGTACGCACCGAGCCGGATGATGTTGCGGTCGACGACCGGCATCCGGTCCAGGGTCCAGCCGACCGCATAGGTGGCGATGAGGTCGTCGATCCGGTCCGCGTACTGCGCGTACCCCTCGACGAGCTCCATCGTGTACTCGCCGACCGGCGGCTGCCGGTCGTCGGTCCGTGAGTGCCGTACCCAGTCCGCGAGGACCGTCTGCACGGACGCCCCGCGCTGGTCGGCCTCGAAGAGGATCTGGAAGGCACGCTTACGGGCCTTGTTCCGGGCAGCCACGGTTAGCTGTTCACCCGGCCGAGGTACTCGCCGGAGCGGGTGTCGACCTTGATCTTCTCACCGGTGGTGATGAAGAGCGGGACACCGATCTCGAAGCCGGTCTCCAGCGTGGCGGGCTTGGTGCCACCCGTGGAGCGGTCGCCCTGGACACCGGGGTCGGTGTGCTGGATGGTCAGCTCGACGGCGGCGGGCAGCTCGACGTAGAGCACCTCGCCCTCGTGCTGAGCGACGCTGGCGGTGAAGCCCTCGATCAGGAAGTTGGCGGCGTTGCCCACGGCCTTGCGGTCGATGTGCAGCTGGTCGTACGTCTGCATGTCCATGAAGACGAAGTACTCGCCGTCCATGTACGAGAACTGCATGTCGCGGCGGTCAACGGTGGCCGTCTCGACCTTCACGCCGGCGTTGAACGTCTTGTCGACGACCTTGCCGGAGAGCACGTTCTTGAGCTTGGTGCGCACAAAGGCGGGGCCCTTGCCGGGCTTGACGTGCTGGAACTCGACGACGGACCAGAGCTGGCCTCCGTCGAGCTTGAGCACCATGCCGTTCTTGAGGTCGTTCGTGGAAGCCACGGTTGCGGAATCTCCTGGACTGACGCTGGTGGACGACCGAGGAAGCGCGCTGCAGCGGAGCTAGAGCGCGAGCAGCTCCTTGGTCGTGATGGTGAGTAGCTCGGGTCCGCCGTCCGCCTCCTGGCGCACGACGAGCGTGTCATCGATCCGGACCCCGCCCCGTCCCGGGATGTGGACCCCCGGTTCGACGGTGACCGGCACGCAAGCGTCCAGTTTACCCATGGCCGCAGGCGCCAGCTGCGGGTCCTCGTCGATTTCGAGCCCGACGCCGTGCCCGGTGAGCGGTGCGAGGCCCTCACCATGGCCCGCCGCGTCCAGGACCTGGCGGGCCGCACGGTCCACGTCGCGATACGCGGCGCCCGGTGCGAGGGACTGGCGGCCGGCCCGCTGAGCGGCGAAGACAAGGTCGTACAGCTCGATCTGCCAGTCCGCGGGAGTCGTGCCGATGACGAACGTACGCCCGATCTCGCACCGGTAGCCGCGGTAGTTCGCGCCGACGCAGACCGAGAGGAAGTCACCCTCCTCGACGCGGCGGTCGGTGGGACGGTGCCCGCCGCGGCCCGAGTTGGGCCCGGTGGCCACCGAGGTCGCGAAGGCAGGTCCGTCGGCCCCGTGGTCGACGAGCCGCCGCTCCAGCTCCAGGGCGAGATGCCGCTCCGTGCGGCCCACCAGAATCGACTCCAGCAGCTCGCCGAGGGCCTGGTCGGTGATCTCGGCCGCGATCCGCAGGCAGGCGATCTCCTCCTCGTCCTTGACGATCCGCTGCTGCTCCACGGCGAGACCGAGGTCGGCGAGGCGCAGCAGGGGCGCGACCGAGCCGATCGCCCGGTGCCTGGCGACCGTCAGATGGTGCTCCTCGACGGCGAGCGACTCCACGCCTGCGGTGCGCGCCACCTCGACGGCCGCGACCGCGGGATCACCGGCCGAGGTGGACAGCACGGTCAGCCGCAGCTGTTCGTCCAGGCGGCCGTCCGCGGGATCGCCGGTGGGCGTACGGGGGCAGAGCAGGATGTCTTCGCCGGAGCCGAGCAGCAGGACGGCGCCGTGCGGCGCGCCGCCGGCGAGATAGCGCACATTGGCGGGACGGGAGATCAGGACTCCGGCGCTGCCGGTCGCTGCGCACCGGTCGCGCAGTCGGCTGCGGCGGACCCCAAACACCTCTGACATGTTCCGAGCCTACGAGCGCAGGCGCGGCCCGGCCCGGTCAGCGCGTCCGACCGGGGGTGGGCCCGCGGGCTACCAGTTCGGCGGGCTGGCGATGGACCGGGCCAGCACCTCGTCCAGGACGCGTGCCGTGGTCTCCACGTCGTACTTCGAGTTGTCGATGATGGGCAGTCCCGATCCGTACCAGCCGGCCATCCGGCCGTGGATGCTGGCGACTTCCTCGTCCGAGAGACGGCGGTTGCCGCTCCGCTCGGCGTTGCGCTCCAGCACGATCTCAAGGCCCGGGAGCAGGACGACGGGCAGCAGTCCGGGGCCGACATGTCGCTTCCAGCCGCCGAGGCCGACGACCGGGCGGTCGGGGAAGACGGCGTCGTCGAGGATGCAGGAGATGCCGTTGGCCAGGAAGTTGCGGGCGGCGAAGCCGCAGGTGCGGCGGGCCAGGCGGTACTGGGCCTCGGAGTGGTCGTTCCAGCCGGACTGGGGGTCGGCGAAGCCGGAGCAGACCCATTCGCGTACGTCGTCGAGGCTGATGTGCGCGGTGGGGACGCGGCGGCCGGCGGCCCAGTGTCTGGCCACGGTGGTCTTGCCCGCACCGGCCGGGCCGATCAGCAGGACGGCGAGGGTGGCCGCGCCGGTGCCGCTGTCGGCCGGTGGCGTGGGGGTCCCCCCAGGCGAAGCTATGGGGGAGGGTATGGGAACCGGTCCGCCGGGCGGCAGCGGGATGTGCCCCGTCGTTTCGCGGGAGGGCGGCTGCGCGGAGGCGTGCCGGGGGGAGGGATCGGTCCAGCCGGGGGCGGGGTGCCCGCCACGGGGCTGCGGCGGTCCGGCGGGCGGCTGGCCCTGCGGGTGCGGAGGTCCGGCGGGCGGGCGGCCCTGCGGAGGCCCCGAGGGGTGCGGGCCACCGGGCTGCGGGCCCTGGGGCGGCGGCGGTCCGGCGGGCGGACCAGGCGGGGGTCCGGCGGGAGCCGCGGGGTGCGGAGGGCCGGCAGGAGCCGCGGGATGCGGCGGTCCGGCGGGCGGTCGGCCTTGCGGGTGCGACGGGCCGGCAGGCGGCTGAGGCGGTGGTGGGCCCCCGGGTGCTCCCGGCGGCGGCCCGGGGTGCTGGGCGCTGTGTGTCCATCCGGTCTGTCCGTGCCCCGGTCCCTGGGGCGGCGGCAGCGGAGCCCCCACTGCGTGCTGCATCCGGTGCCACTCCGATTCGTACGACTGACGCTGGTCAGGCGGCTGTTCGGCCGCCGTGCTACCGAACGGTACCTCCCCCGGCCGCCACTTGGGGAACGGCCGGGGACGGTCCAAAGTGCCCTGTCAGGCAGTCAATTCTTCGGCCAGGGCGTGCAGCGCGAGTCGGTACGAGCCGATGCCGAAGCCCGCAATCGTGCCGCTGGCAATCGCCGCGACGACCGATGTGTGCCGAAATGCCTCTCGTGCGTACGGATTCGAGATGTGCACCTCGATCAGCGGCGCGGTCCGCTGGGCGGCCGCATCACGCATCCCGTACGAATAGTGCGTGAAGGCACCGGGGTTGAGAACGACCGGAATTGAGCCGTCCGCGGCCTCGTGCAGCCAGCGGATCATCTCGCCCTCGTCGTTCGTCTCCCGTACGTCGACGTCGAAGCCCAGCTCCTTGCCGAGCGCCTGGCACGCCTCCACCAGACCGGCGTAGGAGGTCGCGCCGTAGACGTCGGGCTCCCGGGAGCCGAGCCGCCCCAGGTTGGGGCCGTTGAGGACCAGTACCTGACGGGTCATGCGGACACCTCTCCGAACGCGGCCAGCAGGACGGCCGGATCCGGGCCCTCGAGCACGGTCGGCTTGGCGAGTCCGTCGAGCACGATGAACCGGAGCAGATTGCCGCGCGACTTCTTGTCGACCTTCATGGTCTCCAGAAGCTTGGGCCACTGGTCGCCGCGGTAGGTGAGCGGCAGTCCGACCGACTCGAGGACCGAACGGTGCCGGTCGGCGGTCGCGTCGTCCAACCGCCCCGCGAGACGGCCGAGTTCGGCGGCGAAGACCATGCCGACCGAGACCGCCGCGCCATGACGCCACTTGTAGCGCTCGTTCTTCTCGATCGCGTGGGCGAGGGTGTGGCCGTAGTTGAGGATCTCGCGAAGTCCGGATTCCTTCAGGTCGTTGGAGACGACCTCCGCCTTGACCCGGATGGAGCGCTCGATCAGCTCGGCCGTGTGCGGCCCGGCCGGTGTGCGAGCGCCCTCGGGGTCCGCCTCGACCAGGTCGAGGATGGCCGGGTCGGCGATGAAGCCCGCCTTGATGATCTCGGCCATGCCACTGACGTAGTCGTGGACGGGGAGCGAGTCCAGCGCGCTGAGGTCGCACAGCACCCCGGCCGGCGGGTGGAAGGCCCCGACGAGGTTCTTGCCCTCGGCGGTGTTGATACCCGTCTTGCCGCCGACGGCCGCGTCGACCATGGCGAGCACCGTGGTCGGCACGGCGATCCAGCGCACTCCGCGCAGCCAGGTCGCGGCGACGAACCCGGCCAGGTCGGTGGTGGCCCCGCCACCGACCCCGACGATGACATCGCTGCGGGTGAAGCCGGTCTGGCCGAGCGCCTTCCAGCAGTACGCAGCGACCTCGACGGTCTTGGCCTCCTCGGCGTTGGGCACCTGGATGGCCACGGCCTCGTACCCCTGGTCGGCGAGGTCCTGGCGGACCGCCTCGCCGGTCTCGGCAAGCGCCTCGGGGTGGATCACTGCGACGCGCCCCCTACCTCCGGCGGGGGGACCCCCAGCACGGCCGATGAGCCCCGGCAGCTCGCCGAGGAGCTGTCGGCCGACCAGTACCTCGTACGGTTCGGAGCCTTCCGTACCGCCGACCTGGATACGGGTCACAGCCTGGTCCGTCATGCCTGCTTCTCCAGCTTGAGGGCGTCGAGGATCGCTTGGGCGACCTCTTCGGGGGTGCGGTCGTCGGTGGCCACCACAGCGCGGGCCACCTCCGTGTACAGCGGGCGGCGTGCGTCCATCAGCTCGCGCCACTGGCGCCGCGGATTGACGGCGAGCAGCGGCCGCGCCTGGTTGAGGCCGACCCGCCTGACCGCCTCCTCCACGTCCAGCGAGAGATAGGCGACGGGCAGCCCGGTCAGCAGCTTTCGGGTCGAGTCGTCGAGGATCGCGCCACCGCCGAGGGCGAGCACGCCCCGGTGCTCGGCGACCGCGTCCTGTACGGCCTGCCGCTCGAGCTCACGGAAGTACGGCTCGCCCTCGTCGACGAAGATGTCCGAGATCTCCCGACCCTGGGCCGCGACGATGTCGGCGTCGGTGTCCCGGTAGGGCACGCCGAGCCGCTGCGCGAGCAGCTCGCCCACGGTGGACTTGCCCGAGCCCATGGGCCCGACCAAGACGATCAGCGGGACGTTCACCGGATGTGGAGGTTGTCGAGGTACGACTGGACGTTGCGCCGGGTCTCGGTCACGCTGTCGCCGCCGAACTTCTCCCCGACCGCGTCCGCCAGCACCAGCGCGACCATCGCCTCCGCGACGATCCCTGCCGCCGGCACCGCGCACACGTCCGAGCGCTGGTGGTGAGCCTGAGCCACTTCGCCCGTGGCCACATCCACCGTGGCCAGAGCACGCGGCACCGTCGCGATCGGCTTCATCGCCGCCCGTACGCGCAGCAGCTCACCCGTCGACATACCGCCCTCGGTGCCGCCGGAACGGCCCGACGCGCGCCGGATGCCGTCCTCGCCCGGCACGATCTCGTCGTGCGCCTTCGAACCCGGCACCCGCGCCAGCTCGAACCCGTCCCCGACCTCGACACCCTTGATCGCCTGGATGCCCATCAGGGCGGCGGCGAGTCGCGCGTCGAGACGACGGTCCCAGTGCACATGAGAGCCCAGCCCCACCGGTACTCCGTACGCGAGGACCTCCACCACACCGCCCAGGGTGTCGCCGTCCTTGTGCGCCTGGTCGATCTCCGCGACCATCGCCTTCGACGCGTCCGCGTCAAGGCAGCGCACCGGATCCGCGTCCAGCTGCTCGACATCAGCAGGGGTCGGGTACACGCCGTACGGAGCCTTCGCCGACGCCAGCTCGATGACGTGGGAGACGATCTCGATCCCGGCGGTCTCCTTCAGGTACGAGCGGGCCACCGCGCCGAGTGCGACGCGCGCCGCCGTCTCGCGGGCGCTCGCCCGCTCCAGGATCGGCCGGGCCTCGTCCAGCGCGTACTTCTGCATGCCTGCCAGGTCCGCATGCCCGGGACGCGGCCGGGTCAGCGGCGCGTTACGCGCCAGCTGAGCGAGCTCGTCGGGATCGACCGGGTCCGCGGCCATGACCTTGTCCCACTTCGGCCACTCCGTGTTGCCCACCATGACCGCAACCGGCGAGCCCATCGTCAGTCCGTGCCGCACCCCGCCCAGGAAGGTGACCTCGTCGCGCTCGAACTTCATCCGTGCGCCGCGCCCATAGCCCAGGCGCCGCCGGGCCAGGTGGTCCGCCACCATCTCCGTGGTGATGGGCACACCGGCGGGAAGACCCTCCAGCGTCGCCACCAGTGCGGGTCCGTGCGACTCCCCCGCCGTCAGCCAACGCAACCTGCTCAACGGTGCTCCTCCTGCTCGCGCCTGGAACTGCGACGGCGCGACCGGGTGCGCGGCCCTGGCCCGCCACTCCCGATCCTCCCACGTCCGTGGCCGTGACCCGGTCTGCGGTCCAGCAACCGGACGCCCGCGCGGTCAGTCCCCGTCGCCGTCGGGACGCCTCGGTGGCGCGTACGAACCGAGATAGTCGGCACCGCGGCCCTGTCCGTACTGCGGTTCGTTGCGATCCAGGGATCCTAACGGGCGGCGAGCGCCTGCTCCCCGGCGGCCCGCATGGCCGCCAGCGGGGCGGGTGCGCGGCCCGTCATCTGCTCGACCTGGAGTACGGCCTGGTGAACGAGGAGATCGAGGCCGCCGACGACGGCTGCGCCCCGTGCCGACCACGCGGCGGCCAACGCCGTCGGCCACGGCTCGTACAGCACGTCGAAGAGCGTCCCCGGCCGCTCGGGCACCTCGGCCGCGAGGTCGTCCGTGGCGCCTGCCGGGGTGGTGGCGATGACCAGTGGCGCCCGCAGCGCCAGGTCCGCCTCGGCCCAGTCGGCGATATGCACCTCGACGCCGAGCCGCTTGCCCCAACCGCGCATTTCGTCGGCCCTGGCCGCACTGCGGACATACGCGGTGACCGGTCCCGTACAGATCCGCGAAAGCGCGGCGAGCGCGGACGAAGCCGTCGCTCCGGCGCCCAGCACGGCGGCCGAGTCGACCTTGTCGACTCCTCGCTCGCGCAGCGCGGCGATCATGCCGGGGATATCGGTGTTGTCGCCGATGCGGCGGCCGTCATCGGTGAAGACGACGGTGTTGACGGCCTCCACCGAGGCCGCGGTGTCGCTGATGCCGTCGAGCAGCGGCAGGATCGCGCGCTTGAGCGGCATGGTCAGCGAAAGACCGGCCCAGGAGCCGTCGAGCCCGTCCAGAAATCCGGGCAGCGCGGCCTCGTCCACCTCGAACCGGTCGTACGACCAGTGAGCGAGGCCGAGTTCCGCGTAAGCCGCGCGGTGCAGCACCGGGGAGAGCGAGTGGGCGATCGGCGATCCAAGAACCGCCGCCCGCCGCGTCGGAGTGCTCACTGGCCGTTCTTCTCCTGCTGTGCTTCGTACTTCTTGCGGTTGAGCTCGTGCTCCTCGTTGGTGACCGCGAAGACCGTCTTGTCCTCGGTGACCGACACGAAGTAGTACCACGGGCCGGGCGTGGGCTTCAGAGCCGAGTTGAAGGCGACCTGGCCCGGGTTCCCGATCGGTCCGGGCGGCAGCCCCTTGATGGCGTACGTGTTGTACGGATCCTTGATCTTCCGCAGATTGTCGACGGCGCCGAGATCCAGCTTGCTGTCGCTCTTGATGTAGTTGATCGTCGAGTCGAACTCCAGCCGCCCGACCGTCTCGGCGTTGTTCGGCTTGAGCCGGTTGTAGACGACCCGCGAGACCTTTTCGAAGTCGTGTTTGTACTTGCCCTCGGCCTGCACGAGGCTGGCGACGGTGAGCACCTGGAGCGGCGACTTCAGGCCCAGCCTGGCGGCCTCGGCCTTGAGGTCCGTCTTGCCGAACTCCTCGTTGGCGCGGGCCACCATCTTCGCCAGGACGGCCTCGGGCTTCATGCCCTTGGCGACGGGATAACTCGCCGGGAACAGGAAGCCTTCGAGCGGATCCTTGATGTCCGGGTTGTCATCAGCCCAGGACGGCAGGCCGAGCTTCTTGGCGTTTGCCTCGGCGGCGGCCTTGGTGGTGCCGGCCTTGACCTCGAGGCGCTTGTCGATCTGTTCGTAGACCCAGAGGTTGCGTTTGCCCTCGGGAATGATCAGGTTGTTGCGGCTGACCGGGTCGAGCATCAACGCGAAGGCGCTCGCTCCGGACATCTGCTTCTTCAGGAGGTAGACGCCCGCCTGTACCGACTTACCTTTGGGGTCGTTGTTTGCCGCCGCGACGAAGGCACCCGCGCTCTTGACGACGCCTGCTTCCTTGAGGATGGCACCGATCTCGCTCAGACCCGCACCTTTGGGGATCTCGACCTGCGCCGAGCCGGATCCCTTGCCCGTGTAGTCCTCGGGCGCACCGAACTGGCCCTGCCAGAACTGGTAGCCGAAGTAGCCGGCGCCGCCCAGGCCGCCCGTAAGGACGAGAGCGACGACCAGGCAGGCGCAGCCGTTCCTGCTCTTCTTCTTGGTCTTGCCGCGGCGCTCACGGCCGCCGCCCCGGCGCGACTCTTGCGGGTCGTCGTCGTACTCGCTGTCGTCGTCACGGCCGTCGTCGCCGGTGAAGAAGGGGTGGGTCTCCTCCTGCTGCGCCTCGGCCTCCCAGTCGGACTCCGGCTCCGGCGCGCGCCTGCCGGGGGGCTGCGGCGGCGGATAGGCCTCCGGCGTGGCGTAGTAGTCGGCTTCCTGCCGGCTGCCGTAGCCGGGCTGCTGGCCGCCGTAGGGATCGGCGGGATTCGCTCCGTACGGCATGGCGGCGTGCTGGCCCGTGTCCCAGCCGCCGTTGTACTGCTGCTGGGGGTATTGCTGCTGGGGGTATTGCTGCGGCTGCTGGGGATACTGCTGTGGCTGCTGGGCGTACTGCTGCTGATCGTTGTACTGCTGCTGGTACGGATCCTGGGTGCCGTACTGCTGCGGCTGCTGCGGGTACTGCTGCTGCGGCTGGCCGCCGTACGGACTCTGGCCGGCTGCGGCCTGCTGTCCTTCCCATCCCTGGTCCCCGTACAAAGGGTCCTCGGGATGCCACGGTTCGGAGCCGGGGCCCCGGCCATACTCAGTCATCGATCCCCTAGGGCCGCGAGGCAGGTATCGCACGGTCCCGCCTCTTTGCTGTGCGGCAGCTGTTCGAACATCGCCGCATCGCGCGGAACGTTACCGTATCGCGATCAGACAACCTGTTAGACGCCCTCACCCGGTGCCTCCCCAGACGCCCGTTCGGACTCCAGAGCGTTCTGGAGGATCACCACAGCGGCAGCCTGGTCGATGACGGAACGGCCCTTTTTGGACTTAACCCCCGAGGCACGCAGCCCCTGGCTGGCCGTCACTGTGGTCATCCTCTCGTCGACCAGTCGGACCGGCGTGGGGGCGATATTGCGGGCGAACTCCTGGGCGAAACCCCGGATCTTCACCGCGGCCGGGCCCTCCCCGCCGCTGAGCGAGCGGGGCAGGCCGACCACGACCTCGATCGGTTCGTACTCCTCGACGAGCTGCTTCAGCCGCCGGTGGGCGGCCGGGACATCGCGTCCCGGCACGGTCTCCACCGGAGTGGCGAGGACCCCGTCGGGGTCGCACGAGGCGACCCCGATACGGGCGTCCCCGACATCGAGCGCGAGGCGACGGCCCCTGCGCATCAGGCACCTTCCTGACTGTTCGCTTCTCCGACCGCGCAGCGCAGAGGTGCGGCCATCGTCGCTGCCTGCGGCCCGGCGGCTGCGCGGTCGTCGCTCACGAGATCTCGGTGATGAGACGCTCGACGGCGGCCACCGCGTCACCGATGGCGTCCGGATTCTGGCCGCCGCCCTGGGCGACGTCCGGCTTGCCGCCACCGCCGCCGCCGAGGGTCTTGGCTGCGGTACGGACCAGGTCACCGGCCTTGAGACCGCGCTCGCGGGCGGCCTCGTTGGTGGCGATGACGGTCAGCGGGCGGCCGCCCGCGACGGTGAACAGGGCCACGACGGCCGGGCGGTCACCCGCCCCCGACGATTGATTCAGCCGGCCGCGTACGTCGAGCACCAGCTTGCGCAGGTCGTCGGCGGAGGTGCCGTCCGGCACCTGACCGGTGACCAGCGCCACGCCCCGTACGTCCTTGGCGCCCGAGGCGAGACCGGCGGCGGCGGCGAGCACCTTCTCCGCACGGAACTTCTCGATCTCCTTCTCGGCGTCCTTCAGCTTGGCGAGCATGCCCGAGATCTTCTCGGGAAGCTCCTCGGGACGGCCCTTGACCAGCTCCTGGAGCTGGGCGACGACCGTGTGCTCCCTGGCGAGGAAGTTGTAGGCGTCGACGCCGACGAGGGCTTCGATACGGCGCACACCGGAGCCGATCGAGGACTCGCCCAGCAGCTTCACCAGACCCAGCTGGGCGGTGTTGTGGACGTGCGTGCCGCCGCACAGCTCCTTGGAGAAGTCGCCGATGGTGACAACGCGCACCCGCTCGCCGTACTTCTCGCCGAACTCGGCGATGGCGCCCTGCTTCTTGGCCTCGTCGATGCTCATGATCTCGGCCTGGACGTCGAGTTCACGGGCGAGGACTGCGTTGATCTTCTGCTCGACGTCGGTGAGGACCGTGCCGGGGACGGCGGCGGGCGAGCCGAAGTCGAAGCGGAACCGGCCGGGCGAGTTCTCCGAACCGGCCTGGGCGGCGGTCGGGCCGAGGGCGTCACGCAGCGCTTGGTGCGTGAGGTGCGTGGCGCTGTGGGCGCGGGCGATGGCGCGGCGGCGCGTGATGTCGATGGCGGCGTAGGCGGATGCCCCGACCGTCACCTCACCGACCTGCACCGAGCCCTTGTGCACGGAGACGCCGGGGACCGGCTGCTGCACGTCCCGGACCTGGATGACGGCGCCTGTGTCGAGCTTGATGCGTCCCTGGTCGGCGAGCTGGCCGCCGCCCTCGGCGTAGAAGGGGGTGCGGTCGAGTACGACCTCGACCTCGTCGCCCTCGGTGGCGGCGGGCGACGGGACTCCGTCGACCAGCAGACCGACGACGGTCGCCTCGCCCTCGGTGAAGTTGTAACCGGTGAACTGCGTGGAGCCGGCGCTGTCGGCGACCTCGCGGTAGGCGGACAGGTCGGCGTGACCGGTCTTCTTGGCCCTGGCGTCGGCCTTGGCCTGGTCCCGCTGCTGCTTCATCAGGCGGCGGAAACCGTCCTCGTCCACGGAAAGGCCCTGCTCGGCGGCCATCTCCAGGGTGAGGTCGATCGGGAAGCCCCAGGTGTCGTGGAGCAGGAATGCCTTGTCGCCGGCGAGGACGGTGCCGCCGCTGGCCTTGGCCTCGGTGATGGCGGTGTCGAGGATGTTGGTGCCGCCCTTGAGGGCCTTGAGGAAGGCGGCCTCCTCGGCGAGGGCGACGCTCTCGATCCGCTTGCGGTCGGTGATGAGCTCCGGGTACTGCTGGCCCATCGTCTTGATCACGACGTCGATGAGGTCGGCGACGACCGGTCCGGTGGCGCCCATCAGCCGCATGTTGCGAATGGCGCGGCGCATGATGCGGCGCAGCACATAGCCGCGGCCCTCGTTGCCGGGGGTGACGCCGTCGCCGATGAGCATCACGGAGGTACGGATGTGGTCGGCGACCACGCGCAGCGAGACATCGGTGTCGTGCTTGTCGCCGTAGCGCACGCCCGTCAGCTCGGTGGCCTTGTCCATGACGACGCGCAGGGTGTCGGTCTCGTACATGTTCTGTACGCCCTGCAGGATCATGGCGAGGCGCTCGAGGCCGAGACCGGTGTCGATGTTCTTGGAGGGCAGGTCGCCGAGGATCGGGAAGTCCTCCTTGCCCTCGCCGGCGCCGCGCTCGTACTGCATGAAGACCAGGTTCCAGATCTCCACGTAGCGCTCGTCGTTGACGGCCGGGCCGCCCTCGACGCCGAACTCCGGGCCCCGGTCGTAGTTGATCTCCGAGCAGGGGCCACAGGGGCCGGGGACGCCCATGGACCAGAAGTTGTCCTTCTTGCCCAGGCGCTGGATGCGCTCGGCCGGGACGCCGATCTTGTCGCGCCAGATCGACTCGGCCTCGTCGTCGTCGAGGTAGACGGTGATCCACAGGCGCTCGGGGTCGAGACCGTAACCGCCGTCCTCCACAGAGCTGGTGAGCAGCTCCCAGGCGAAGGCGATGGCCCCTTCCTTGAAGTAGTCCCCGAAGGAGAAGTTGCCGCACATCTGGAAGAACGTGCCGTGCCGGGTGGTCTTGCCGACCTCTTCGATGTCCGGCGTACGCACGCACTTCTGCACGCTGGTGGCGCGCGGGGCGGGCGGCTTGGCCTCACCCAGGAAGTACGGCTTGAAGGGGACCATGCCCGCGTTGACCAGCAGCAGAGTCGGGTCGTCCGCGATGAGCGACGCCGAAGGGACGACGGTGTGCCCGCGCTCCTCGAAGAAGCTCAGCCAGCGGCGGCGAATTTCAGCCGACTCCATCAGTGGTCCTCATTCCGGTTGTTCGAGTTGTAGGAGTGCTTGTTGTCGGACGGCTTGGCGTGGTCGATCGCAGCCATGCGTCGCTGCCTCGGCAGTTCGGCCCCGCGCGATGCCTCCAGGCCGAGCGCTTCGCCCAGTTCGGCCTCGCGCTGGACCATGCCGGCCCTGACGTCGAGTGCGAAGTCCTTGAGCCGGTGGCCCGCGTCGATCGCCTTGTTCGCGGCTTGCGCGGCGAGGCTCTCGGGGGTCAGCTGCCTGAGCTTGCGGTTGACCTTGGTGGTGGCCCAGACGCCGGCTGCGGCGCCTGCGGTGAACCAGAACGTACGGCGGAACATCGCGCCTAGCCTTTCCCCTTCTTACGCCGGGCGGCCGGCACCGTGCGGCCGACGATCACCGCTCGACGGCTCTCCGCGGCGGGCATGTCGTCGCTCTTGCGGCTCAGGGCCCGGCGTACGCCGTACCCGAACGCGGCGACCTTGACCAGCGGGCCGCCGAAGGTCGAGGCGACCGTCGTGGAGAGCGCGGAGGCGTTGGCGGTGACCTCCTGGACGTCCGTCGCGATGGCGTCGACCCGGTCGAGCTGGGTCTGTGCGGTGCGCAACGTCGCGGAGGCGTCGGCGAGCAACGGCACTGCCTGCTCGGTCACGTCCGCCACGAGTTTGGTAGTCGCCCGGAGCGTCTGGGCCAGCCTCACCAGCACCACTGCAAGGAAGGAGACCAGGATCGCCCAGAAGACGGCCACCAGGATCCCGGCAACCTCTCCACCGGTCACGCTGCACCGCTCTCTGCTCGTCGATGGATACCTCGAAAATCGTCCTCCGACCCTATCGCGCCCAGGGTCGCACCCCGTACCGCATTCCCCTGGGCCGGCAGCGCTCCGTACGCCCGCTGGCACCCGGAAACGCGAGAGCCCGCCGGCTCCCCCACCGAAAGGGCGGGGAAGCGGCGGGCCGAAGCGCTGAGCGCTACGCCTGGATCAGCGGGCGTAGTACTCGACGACCAGCTGCTCGTCGCAGATGACCGGAACTTCCTTGCGGTTCGGGTCACGGTCCAGGCGGAACGCCAGGGCCTTCAGGTTGACCTGCAGGTAGCGCGGGGTCTCACCGTCGGCGGCGAAGCCACCCTCGCGCGCGACCTGGAAGAGGGCCTTGTCGCGGGAGCGCTCGCGGACCATCACGACGTCGTCGGGACGGACGCGGAAGGACGGCTTGTCGACCTTGCCGCCGTTGACCTCGATGTGGCCGTGGACGACCATCTGACGGGCCTGGTAGATGGTGCGGGCGATGCCCGAACGCAGGACCAGGGCGTCGAGGCGGCGCTCGAGCTCGATGACCAGCGCCTCGCCCGTCTTGCCCTCGGCCTTACGGGCGCGGTCGTAGGCGCGCGCCATCTGGCGCTCGCTGATGTCGTACTGGGCGCGCAGACGCTGCTTCTCGAGCAGACGGACCTTGTAGTCCGAGTTCTGCTTGCGGCCACGGCCGTGCTCGCCCGGCGGGTAGGGGCGGGCTTCGAAGTACTTGACGGCCTTCGGCGTCAGCGCGATACCGAGCGCGCGAGACTTCTTGACCTTGGGACGCGACTGGTTAGGCACGTTCTCCAGACCTCCGTTGTAGGTTAGGTTAGGCTCACCTTACTCAAGGAGATCGCATGTCTCGCCCTGGGAACACCAAGCGCATCACGGACAGCACAAAGAACGTCGACGCATCTGAAGGCGTCGAGGCGACGGAGGTCCGATCAGCTCATGGTCAGCCGCGTCCCAGCGGGCTTGAAATCGCGCGGATGCCGTCAGCAGCCGAGCGCACACGAACTCTCGTACAGAGTACATGCTCCGCGGTGCTGCTCGTCCCGGGGGGCGAGGCCGCACGCCCCGAGCAGCTGGCGCCACTGGCGCGGGCCGTGGGCACGGACGGTGAGGTCTTCCTGCTGTTTCCGGCCGACTCACCGGCCGTACGCGCCGCCACACACGCCCAGGACGACGAGCTCTCCGCCGTGCTGGAGATCACCGATGTCGCGCCGGTCTCGGTGCCTCAGCGTATCCGCGGCCGCGCCTGGGTCTCCGGCTGGCTCACCTGCGTGCCCGGCCTCGCGGAGCCCGGCGGCATGATGCTGCGGCTCGAGGTGGGCGATCTGTACGTGGACGACCTGTGGGGCGCCTCGGGCGTCGAGCCGGAAGACTTCGCGCGGGCGTCCGTCGACCCGCTCGTGGCGCACGAGACGGAGCTGCTGCAGCATCTGCACTCCGCGCACAGCGACCAGGTGCAGGGGCTGTGCGGACTGCTCGGCGACAGGGCGGACGGGGCGTGCGCGACGGATCGGCGGGCGGTGCCGCTGGCGCTCGACCGGTTCGGGCTGCGGGTGCGCCTCGTCGGCGAGCGGTGCTTCGACGCGCGCTTCGACTTCCCCACGCCCGTGCGCGACATCACCGAACTGCGCCGGGCCATGCGCACGCTCTTCGAGGCCGCCTCGCACACTTCCGGCCCGTCCGGCCCGTCCGGCCCGTCCGGCGATTAGAGGAGGGCCGGGCGTCCGAGGCCGGCTACTCCCCGCGCAGCCGCTCGCGGACCTTCTCCACCACGTCCGCGTACCGCGCCTCCGCGCCGTACCGCGTCGGTTCGTAGTACCGCTTGCCCTGCACCGCGTCCGGGGCGTACTGCTGAGCGGCGATTCCGCCCGGCACGTCGTGCGGATAGACATAGCCCTGGGCATGGCCGAGCTTGGCCGCACCCTTGTAGTGGCCGTCGCGCAGATGCGGCGGGACCGCCCCGGCGAGACCGGCCCGCACATCGGCGAGAGCCGCTCCGATCGCCGTCGTGGCGGCATTCGACTTCGGGGCCAGCGCCAGCGCGATGGTGGCGTGGCTGAGGGTGAGCGCGGCCTCGGGGAAACCGATCATGGCCACGGCCTGGGCGGCGGCGACCGCGGTCGGCAGGGCCGTCGGGTCGGCGAGTCCGATGTCCTCGCTCGCCGAGATCATCAGCCGCCGGGCAATGAAGCGCGGGTCCTCCCCCGCCTCGATCATCCGGGCCAGATAGTGCAGTGCCGCGTCCACGTCGGAGCCGCGGATGGACTTGATCAGGGCGCTCGCCACGTCGTAGTGCTGATCGCCGTCCCGGTCGTACTTCACCGCCGCGCGGTCGACCGTCTCCTCGAGGGTCTGGAGGCTGATCTCCTTCTCGCCCTTGTCGAGCGCCGCGCCGGCGCCCGCCTCCAGCGCGGTCAGCGCCCGGCGCGCATCACCACCCGCGATCCGCAGCAGATGCGCCTTGGAGTCCTCGGGGAGGGTGACGGCGCCGCCGAGGCCCCGCTCCTCCGTGAGCGCGCGGTGCAGCAGTCCGCTTAGGTTCTCGTCGGTGAGCGACTCCAGCGTGAGCAGCAGGGAGCGGGAGAGCAGTGGGGAGATGATCGAGAAGTACGGATTCTCGGTGGTGGCGGCGATCAGTGTCACCCAGCGGTTCTCCACGGCGGGCAGCAGGGAATCCTGCTGGGCCTTGGAGAAGCGGTGGATCTCGTCCAGGAAGAGGACGGTCTCCTTGCCGAAGCCGCCCGCGGCCCGGCGGGCGCCGTCGATGACCGCCCGTACTTCCTTGACGCCCGCAGTGATCGCGGAGAGCTCGACGAACCGCTTGTTGGTCGCCTTGGAGACGACGTACGCCAGCGTCGTCTTGCCGATGCCCGGCGGGCCCCAGAGGATCACCGAGGACGGTCCGGCCGGGCCGCCGCCGCCCTCGCCGACCAGTCGGCGCAGCGGCGATCCGGGCTTCAACAGATGCTGCTGACCGACGACTTCGTCGAGGGTGCGCGGGCGCATCCGTACGGCCAGGGGGCTGCTGGACGGATCCTTCTCCTGGCGTTCTTCCGCTGCGGCGGTAAAGAGGTCGGGCTCCACGCTGTGAAGCCTATGCCAGGGGTCTGACAGTGCCCCGCGGCCGGGTCAGCCGGTCCAGAAGTCCCACCAGCGGGTCAGGATCAGCATCCCGATGATCCCGATCCACAGCACCGGCGGCACCCAGTGGAACTCCAGCAGTGCCTTCCGCAGCCCCTGAGGGACCTTGATGATCCGGTGCTTGATGTTGTGCACCGTGACGTAGCAGAACATCACGATCGTGGCGACCCACGCCAACGAGCACCACAGGCACAGCGAGTTGATCTCGTACAGCGACTGGTACTGCAGCCACGTACAGAACCCCACCCCGAACAGACAGCCGGCATTGAGACCCAGCCAGTACCAGCGGCGGTACCGCGCCCCCGCCAGCAGCGCCACCCCGATCGCGATCACCATCGAGTACGCAACGAGCCCCATCATCGGATTCGGGAACCCGAACGCCGACGCCTGCTCGCTCTTCATGATGTTCCCGCAGGAAACAACCGGATTCAGACTGCACCCCGGCGTGAAACTGGGGTCTTCCAGCAGCTTGAACTTGTCGATCGTGATCACCCACGAAGCCAGCAGACCCGCCGCCCCCGTGATCACGAGCAGCCAGGCAAAGGGACGGCTGCCGCCGATCGTGCCCTTGGAGCCGTTGTCCTGCTCGGAGGACACGTCGTCTACCGCTGCGGTCGTCATATCGCCGTTCCGTCGCTGAGTGGCCTGCTGGGGCACGGTCATTCTGCCGCACCGGTGCCTGCGTCCACCGTTCGATGGACATAAGGAAGTACGTACGGTCGTACCGCAGGACTCAGCGTGGCCGGGTCGACGGCTCGGGAAGCCCGGGGAAGGGCGACGTGAGGCAAAGCCCGCGGCCCGGGTGCGCTTGGCGCACCCGGGCCGGTCCTGGCTACGACGTCAGGCCAGGCGTGAGCGCAGTGTGGCGACCACCGCGTCCAGCGCCACCGGCGACTGCTCGCCGGACTCCATGTCCTTCAGCTGGACCACGCCCTCCGCCAGGTCACGCTCACCGGCGACGAGCGCGAACCGCGCACCCGAACGGTTCGCGCTCTTCATCGCGCCCTTCAGGCCCTTCCCGCCGTACGAGAAGTCCGCCGCCACGCCCGCCCTGCGCAGCTCGGTCACCACGCCGAACAGCACGCGCCGCGCCTCCTCGCCCAGCGGCACCGCGAACACACTCGTGGCGGCGGGGAGTTCGAGCTCGATGCTCTCCGCCTCCAGTGCCAGGACCGTACGGTCCACGCCCAGTGCCCAGCCGACCGACGGCAGCGCCGGGCCGCCGATCATCTCGGAGAGGCCGTCGTAGCGGCCGCCGCCGCCCACCGCGGACTGGGAGCCGAGGCCGTCGTGGACGAACTCGAAGGTCGTGCGGGTGTAGTAGTCGAGACCGCGCACCAGCTTCTCGTCGTCCTCGTACGCAACACCCGCCGCGCTCAGCAGCTCGCGTACCTCCTCGTGGTACGCCTTGCACGCATCGCACAGGTAGTCGCGCAGCATCGGCGCGCCCACCAGCTGCTTCTGGACCTCCGGGCGCTTGTCGTCGAGAACCCGCAGCGGGTTGATGTCGACGCGGCGGCGGGTGTCCTCGTCCAGTTCGAGCCCGCGCAGGAAGCCCTGAAGCGCGTCCCGGTAGACGGGCCGGCACTCCTTGTCGCCCAGCGAGTTCAGCAGGATGCGGAACTGGCGCAGGCCGAGCGAGCGGTACGCCTGGTCGGCCAGGATGATCAGCTCGGCGTCGAGCGCCGGGTCCTCCGCGCCGATCGCCTCGGCGCCGACCTGCGAGAAGTGCCTGTAGCGGCCCTTCTGCGGGCGCTCGTAGCGGTAGTACGAGCCCGAGTACCAGAGCTTGACCGGCAGATTGCCGATCCGGTGCAGATTGGCCTCCAGCGCCGCGCGCAGCACCGACGCGGTGCCCTCGGGGCGCAGCGCGAGCTTGTCGCCGCCCTTGGTCTCGAAGGCGTACATCTCCTTGGTCACGATGTCGGTGGACTCACCGACACCGCGCGCGAACAGTTCGACGTCCTCGAAGCCGGGCGTCTCGACATAGCCGTAGCCGGAGTTCTTCAGCGGCGCGGAGATCGCCTCGCGCACCGCCAGATACTTCGCGGAGTCCGGCGGGATCAGGTCGTACGTGCCCTTGGGGGCCTGAAAGGTGCTCACGGAATCTCTCGTCACATTCCTCGTCGGGGAGCTTCGGCGCTCCCGAGGCCGGCGGCCACGTCCCGCAGATACGGGTTCGTGGCGCGCTCGCGGCCGATGGTCGTCTGGGAGCCGTGGCCGGACAGCACCACGGTCGAGTCGTCGAGGGGCAGGCACACACGCGCCAGCGACTCGAGCATCTCGTCCATGTCGCCGCCGGGCAGGTCCGTGCGTCCGATGGAGCCGGCGAAGAGCAGATCGCCCGAGAAGAAGACCGACGGGATCTCATCGGTCTCGGGCATCTGGAACGTCACCGACCCCTTGGTATGGCCGGGCGCATGCGCGACCGAGAAGTCGAGACCGGCGAGGCGCAGCTCGGCGCCGTCGGCCAGTTCCTTGACGTCGTCCGGCTCCCCCACGGTCAGCTCGCCCATCAGCGGCATCCCGATCGACCTGCCGAGCGCCTTCTCGGGGTCGCTCATCATGTACCGGTCCGCGGGGTGGATCCACGCAGGCACGTCGTGGGCTCCGCACACCGGGACCACGGAGGCGACATGATCGAGGTGGCCATGGGTGAGGATGACGGCGACGGGCTTGAGCCGATGCTTCTTGAGCGCTTCCTCGACGCCTTCGGTGGCCTGGTGGCCCGGGTCGATGATCACGCACTCCTCGCCTGCGGCCGGGGCGACCAGGTAACAGTTGGTCCCCCAGGCCCCGGCGGGGAACCCGGCAATAAGCACGATCGTCCTCGGTGTGGTTGTCGAGAGAGGTGTTGCTGTGTCGAAATGCAGCAGATCAGAGCCTACCGGCGCAGCTCGTCCCACAGCCAACCCGTATACGGTACGGGGCAAACTCGGCCGGTCGGGATCACCCGACGTACGACGTACAAGGAGAAGACTCGGTGGTCAGCAGCGATCAGCGACGGCGGCAGCTCGCCAGGGAGAAGTTCCAGCGCCAGCAGGAGCGCCGGGTACAGGCCCGGAAGAAGAAGCAGCGGTACACGGTCGTCGCGGCCGCACTCGCCGTGGTGCTCGCCGCGGGCGCAGCCGCCTATGCCTCCATCGGCCTGTCCGACGGGGACACCAAGGCCAAAGACTCCTCAGCGGGCGACAGCCAGTCCCCCAGTGCCACCCCGTCGAAGAGCGAGAGTCCCGAGCCGGCGATGTCGATCGACAAGACGGCGAAGTACTCGATGTCGCTCAAGACGAACCAGGGCGAGATCAAGATCGCGATGGACGCGGCGAAGACCCCGCACACCGTGAACTCCTTCAAGTCCCTCGCGGACAAGGGCTACTTCAACGGCACAAAGTGCCACCGGTTGACCACGGAGGGCATCTTCGTGCTGCAGTGCGGCGACCCGAAGGGCGACGGCACGGGCGGCCCCGGCTACACGATCCCGGACGAGAATCTGACCGCGCTGGGCAAGGCGGGCGCCGACGGCACCGTGACGTTCCCGGCCGGGACGGTGGCGATGGCCAATACCGGCCAGCCGCACTCCGGCGGCAGTCAGTTCTTCCTCGTCTACAAGGAGACAAAGCTGCCGCCGAGCTACACGCCGTTCGGAAAGATGGACGCCGCGGGCCTGGAGGTCGTGCAGGACGTGGCAAAGGCCGGCGTCGTCGGCGGAGCGAAGGACGGGGCCCCGAAGACGGCTGTCACCATTGAGAAGGCGGCCGTCCCGAAGGTGTGAGCCGGGGAATTTCGGCCGCGCTGAGTGCGGACAGCCGGGCGGCCGGTCGCCTAGATTGGCGTTGTGCAGCGCGGGCCGGCTTCGCGTTGCGGCAGGACGGGCGAGGCCCGTCCAGGAAACTGTGGACGATGCCCGGGGGCGAACCCCTTCGCAGGCATCAGGTGGAGGAGGCGCTGTGAGCAGCGACCCGTGGGGCCGTGTCGACGAGACAGGCACCGTGTACGTGCGTACTGCCGATGGTGAAAAGGTCGTCGGATCGTGGCAGGCCGGCACTCCAGAGGAGGCGCTGGCCTACTTCGAGCGCAAGTACGAGGGCTTGGTGGTCGAGATCGGCCTCCTCGAGCGGCGGGTGAAGACCACCGATCTCTCGGCCAAGGACGCCCAGACCGCCATCGACCATCTGCGCCAGCAGGTGGACGAGCATCACGCCGTGGGTGATCTCGAGGCGCTGGGCAAGCGGCTCGACGCGCTCGTCGCGTCGGTCGAGAAGCGCCGCGAGGAGCGCAAGGTCCAGAAGGCGAAGCAGAACGACGAGGCGCGGCACGCCAAGGAGGCCCTGGTCAACGAGGCCGAGGAGCTGGCACAGAGCGAGCAGTGGCGCGCGGCCGGCGAGCGGCTGCGAGCTCTGGTGGACACCTGGAAGGGCCTTGCGCGGCTCGACCGGAAGTCCGACGACGAGCTCTGGCACCGCTTCTCGCACGCCCGCTCGGCGTTCTCCAAGCGCCGCAAGGCGCACTTCGCCTCGCTGGACGCGCAGCGCGAGGAGGCCCGTAAGACCAAGGAGAAGCTGGTCGCCGAGGCCGAGTCGCTCTCCGGCTCCACCGACTGGGGCGTCACGGCCGCCCGCTACCGCGAGCTGATGGCGGAGTGGAAGGCTGCCGGCCGTGCGCAGCGCGAGGCCGAGGACGATCTGTGGAACCGTTTCCGCGGCGCCCAGGACGTCTTCTTCGCCGCCCGCGGCGAGGTCTTCGCGGAGCGGGACGCCGAGCAGGGCGAGAACCTCAAGCTCAAGGAGGAGCTCGCCGCCGAGGCCGAGAAGCTGGTGCCGGTGACCGATCTGAAGGCAGCACGTGCCGCCTTCCGGTCGATCAACGAGCGCTGGGAGGCCATCGGCCATGTGCCGCGGGACGCCCGTCCCAAGGTCGAGGGCCGGATGCACGCGGTGGAGCGGGCGCTGCAGGAGTCCGAGGAGAACGAGTGGCGCCGGACGAACCCGGAGGCGCGTGCGCGTGCCGCGGGTCTGACCGGTCAGCTGCAGGCGGCCGTGGACAAGCTGCGCGGCCAGATCGACGCGGCGCGCGCGGCGGGCAACAACGCGAAGGCCGACAAGCTCGCGAAGGAGCTCGAGGGCCGGCAGGCGCTGCTGGACCAGGCGCTGAAGGGCCTGGAGGAGTTCGGCGGCTAGCGCCCGCAGTGCCGCTCAAGGAAAGGGCCTCCCGAACCGTCTGGTTCGGGAGGCCCTCTGCGCAGACTGTGCTCCGCCCTCAGACCCGCCCCCCTACGCGCTGCGGGCGTGGGACCCTCAAGTCCTCAAACGCCGGACGGGCTGATTTGCTACGGGCGGCGCGCCGAGGTCACGCGGTACACGTCGTACACGCCCTCCACGCCCCGTACCGCCTTCAGTACGTGCCCGAGGTGCTTCGGGTCGCCCATCTCGAAGGTGAAGCGCGAGGTGGCCACCCGGTCGCGGGAGGTCTGGACGGCCGCCGAGAGGATGTTGACGTGCTGGTCCGACAGCACCCGCGTGACGTCCGAGAGCAGCCGGGACCGGTCGAGCGCCTCGACCTGGATGGCGACCAGGAAGACCGAGGACTGGGTGGGGGCCCACTCGACCTCCAGGATGCGCTCGGGCTCCCGGGACAGTGACTCGACGTTGACGCAGTCGCTGCGGTGCACCGATACGCCGCTGCCGCGCGTGACGAAGCCGATGATGGGGTCGCCAGGGACGGGCGTACAGCAGCGGGCGAGCTTGACCCACACATCCTCGACGCCCTTGACGACCACGCCCGGATCGGCGCTGGAGCGGCGCTTGGAGCGGCCGTGCGAGGGCGGTGCGCTCTCGGCGATGTCCTCGTTGGCTGCCTCTTCGCCGCCGAGGGCCTGCACCAGCTTCTGTACGACGCCCTGCGCGGCGACATGGCCCTCGCCGATCGCCGCGTACAGGGACGAGATGTCGGGGTAGCGCATCTCGTGTGCGAGCGTGACGAGCGAGTCCCCGGTGAGAATGCGCTGGATCGGCAGGTTCTGCTTGCGCATGGCCCGCGCGATGGCGTCCTTGCCCTGCTCGATCGCCTCCTCGCGGCGCTCCTTGGAGAACCACGCGCGGATCTTGTTGCGCGCCCGAGGGGACTTGACGAAGCCGAGCCAGTCGCGGGAGGGGCCGGCGCCCTCGGCCTTGGAGGTGAAGACCTCCACCAGGTCGCCGTTGTCGAGGGTCGATTCGAGCGGCACCAGCCGCCCGTTGACCCGCGCTCCTATGGTGCGATGGCCGACCTCCGTGTGGACGGCGTACGCGAAGTCGACGGGGGTGGCGCCCGCGGGCAGCGCTATGACGTCGCCCTTGGGTGTGAAGACGAAGACCTCGTTGCGGGAGAGGTCGAAGCGCAGCGACTCGAGGAATTCGCTGGGGTCCTCGGTCTCTTTCTGCCAGTCGAGCAGCTGGCGCAGCCACGCCATGTCATTGATGTGGTCGTCCTTGCCGGTCTTCTTCGGTACGTCGGTACGCACCTTGGAGGCGCCGGCGGAGGGCTCCTGCTTGTACTTCCAGTGCGCGGCGATGCCGTACTCGGCGCGGCGGTGCATGTCGAAGGTGCGGATCTGCAGCTCGACCGGCTTGCCGTTGGGACCGATCACCGTCGTGTGCAGCGACTGGTACATGTTGAACTTGGGCATCGCGATGTAGTCCTTGAACCGGCCGGGGACCGGATTCCATCGCGCATGGACCGTGCCGAGTGCCGCGTAGCAGTCGCGGACGGTGTCGACGAGGACGCGGATGCCCACCAGGTCGTAGATCTCCGCGAAGTCACGGCCGCGGACGATCATCTTCTGGTAGACGCTGTAGTAGTGCTTCGGCCGTCCGGTGACTGTGGCCTTGATCCGGGCTGCGCGCAGATCGGACTGGACCTCGTCGGTCACTATGGCGAGGTACTCGTCGCGCTTGGGCGCCCGCTCGGCAACGAGCCGCACGATCTCGTCGTACATCTTGGGGTAGAGGATCGCGAAGGCGAGGTCCTCCAGCTCCCACTTGATGGTGTTCATGCCCAGCCGGTGCGCCAGCGGGGCGTAGATCTCAAGGGTCTCGCGGGCCTTCTTCTCCTGCTTCTCCCGCTTGAGATAGCGCATGGTGCGCATGTTGTGCAGCCGGTCGGCGAGCTTGATGACCAGGACGCGCGGGTCCTTGGCCATGGCGACGACCATCTTGCGTACGGTCTCGGCCTGCGCGGCCTCGCCGAACTTGACCTTGTCGAGCTTGGTGACGCCGTCGACGAGCAGTGCCACCTGGTCGCCGAAGTCACGGCGCAGCGTGTCCAGGCCGTACTCGGTGTCCTCGACGGTGTCGTGCAGCAGTCCGGCCATCAGGGTCGCCGGGTCCATGCCGAGCTCGGCGAGGATGGTCGTCACGGCGAGCGGGTGCGTGATGTACGGGTCGCCGCTCTTGCGCTTCTGGCCGCGGTGCCAGCGCTCGGCGACCTGGTAGGCCTTCTCGATCTGGCGCAGCGTGGAGGTTTCGATCTTGGGGTCGTTGCTGCGCACTATCCGCAGCAGCGGCTCCAGAACGGGGTTGTACGGCGACGAGCGCTGGACGCCGAGGCGGGCGAGGCGGGCGCGTACGCGGTTCGACGAGCCGCCGGTCCGGGGGACGGCGGCGGGCGCGGGCCGGGGAGCGTCCTGCGGCACCGGAGCCGGGGTGGTGGGCTGGGGGGCGGAGGCGGGGGCCGCACCGTTCGCACTCCCTGGGCTCTCGGCCGGGGGAACCCCCGTCTCGCTACGCTCGGGCGCTGCCGGCTTCGGCCTGTCGGCCGGCTTCTTCTCGGGCGTGACAGGGGCTGCCGCGGCCCTTTCGGCCTGCTGGTCGGGCTGCGCGGCGGCGGGACGGGCCTCGTCTGGCAAGAGCGCTCCTCGTGCGGTTCCGGGTCCCCCAGTCAGGTCCGGAGAGGCCATGGTATCGACCTCGGTGTTGCGGTGCTCATGAGGCTGCCGCTCCGGACATGACAGAAGAGGGCACCCGAAGCGCTTCGGGTGCCCTCTCGTCCCTTTGTGCCGTGGCCTCACAGCGGTGGGAAGCGGTGGCGGACGGGCCCTGTCCGCCGGTGCCGCGAGCCGGTCAGCCGACCGGCCGGTCCACCGCTACCGGGTCAGGGCCGGCGACGGACTGTGTCACAGCCAGTTGAAGAGCGCGGCACCCTTGACCTGCATCTCCTTCTCGGCGGCGACATTGCCCCACGGCACCTTGATCGAGCCGGCCTTGCCACAGCCGGCGTTGTACCACGTCTTCTTGCCATGGGCGTTGAAGCCCTTGACCTTGACGCAGATGCTGCTGCCCCTGAAGACCTTCCAGGAGTAGCCCATCTTCATGCCCGGCTTGCCGAAGTGGCCGCAGCCGTCCTTGACGGTGGACCACTTGAAGGGGAGGCTGCCTGCCCGCTTCCACTCGCTACAACCGCTTGCCGCGGACAGCGTCGTGGTGGTCCCCACGACGGTGCTCTGGGCGGTGCTCGCCTTTGTGGTCGTGGTGCTCGGGGCGGCGGTCGCCGGCCCGGTGCCCGCGGCGATGGCGGCGAGCGAGACGAGAGAGACTGCCCCCGTGGCGATCTTGCGTGAAATCGTCATCAGAATCCTTCGGTTGGGATGCCGTGGTCAGTGGCATCGCCAAGATCCAAGCAGAACGCCGGTTGACGGACCAAGGGACCTGAGGATCATTTGAGCTTTGCGATCATCACCGGACATCGGACAGCGCGAAGGGCGCCCCAGGAAGATCCCGGGGCGCCCTTCGTCGATCTGCTCATGAGGTCAGAGCGTGATCAGAGCCTCCAGCGGAGCCCCTCGCAGGGCAGGCTCCAGACGGGCACGGCCGCCGAGGAAGCCGAGCTCCATCAGCACACAGACGCCGGCGACGTCGGCGCCGGCGCGACGGATCAGCTCGACCGACGCCTCCGCGGTGCCGCCGGTGGCGAGCACGTCGTCTATGACGATGACGCGGTCGCCCGCCCCCAGGTCCTCGGCGTGCACCTCGATCTCCGCGCTGCCGTACTCCAGCTCGTACGCCTGCGAGAGCGTCGCTCCGGGCAGCTTGCCCGCCTTGCGTACGGGGATGAAGCCGAGCCCCGCCCGGACGGCTACGGGCGCGCCCAGGATGAAGCCGCGCGCCTCCAGTCCGACGACCTTCGTGGCCTCGTGACGCGCGCACAGCCCGGCGAGCACGTCGGTGAGGTGCGTGAAGGCCTCCGGGTCCGCGAGCAGGGGCGTGATGTCCTTGAACAGCACCCCCGGCTTCGGATAGTCGGCGACATCACGGATGCGGCTGAGCAGCAGTTCCCGGATGGTGGAGGTCACCGGCGCCTGCCCGAAGGACGGCCGCGGCCCCGGCCACGCGGGCCGACGACGGCGCCGGCCGGCGCGGCGTCGTCGTGCACCTCGTCCTGCGGCTCACCGGACTCGTCCGCCGACTCGCCCTTGGCGGCCGCGGCCGCCCGCTTGGCGAGCACCCGCTTCTTCAGCGCCTTCATCTGCGGCTCGCGCTCCTTGAGGTCGGCGACGAGCGGCGTGGCGATGAAGATCGAGGAGTACGCACCGGCCGCGAGGCCGACGAACAGCGAGAGCGAGATGTCGTTGAGCATGCCCGCACCGAGGACGCCGCCACCGATGAAGAGCAGACCGGCCACCGGCAGCAGCGCGACGACGGTGGTGTTGATGGAACGCACCAGCGTGCCGTTGAGGCTGCGGTTGGCGATCTCGCTGTAGGTGTAGCGGGTCTGCTTGGTGATGCCCCTCGAGCCCTCCTTGAGACCGTCGAAGACGACGACGGTGTCGTAGAGGGAGTAACCGAGGATGGTCAGCAGACCGATCACGGTGCCCGGCGTGACCTCGAAACCGACCAGTGCGTACACGCCGATGGTGATCGTGAGGTCGTGGATCAGCGCGACCAGGGCGGCGATGGCCATCCGCCACTCGAAGGCGATCGCGAGATAGATCACCACCAGGAGCATGAAGACCGCGAGACCGGTCCATGCCTTGTTGGCGATCTGCTCACCCCAGCTGGGGCCGACGATCTCGGCGTTCATCTTCTCCACCGGGATGTCCAGCTTGTCGGCGAGGGTCTCGTTGACCTTGTTCGCCTGGGCCTGGTCGAGCTCACTGACCTGGATCCGCAGGCTGCCGTTGCCGAGCTTCTGGACGATCGCCACATGGCCCGACGCCTCTTCGGCGTACGCCTCGGCCTTGCTGACCGAGACGCTGGTGCTCGGGGTGTTGAAGACGGCGCCGCCCTTGAACTCGATGCCGAGGTTGAGGCCCCGCACCGCCAGGCCCACGATCGCCGTGATGGTGATCAGGATCGAGATCCCGTACCAGATCTTCCGCTTGGCAACGAAGTCGTAGCCGACCTCGCCGCGGTAGAGACGGGCGCCGAGAGTGCCAAGTCGCGACATCTCACGCCTCCTTCGGGTCGGTGGGGGCGGAGGAGACGCGGCGGGAGCGGCGCAGTGGGGGCTTGGCGCCGAGCCGCTTCGGGTCGAGGCCGGACCACGGGTGACCGTCCGCGAAGAACTTCCTGCGAGCCAGCAGCGTCATGACCGGCTTGGTGAAGAGGAAGACCACCACCACGTCGAGCACGGTGGTCAGACCGAGGGTGAACGCGAAGCCCTGGACCTTGCCGACGGTGACGATGAACAGCACCGCGGCGGCGAGGAACGACACGAAGTCGGAGACCAGGATGGTGCGCCGGGCGCGCGGCCAGGCGCGCTCGACGGCCGGACGGAGCGTACGGCCCTCACGGATCTCGTCGCGGATTCTCTCGAAGTACACGATGAACGAGTCCGCGGTGATACCGATCGCGACGATCGCACCACAGACCGCGGGCAGGTTCAGCGCGAAGCCGATGCCCGGGCCGAGCAGAGCCATGATCGTGTACGTCAGGATCGCGGAGACGATGAGGCTGAGGATCGCGACCACGGCCAGGCCGCGGTAGTAGGCCACCAGATAGATGATGACCAGCGCGAGGCCGATCGCACCCGCGATGAGGCCCGCCTTGAGCTGCTCGCCGCCGAGGGCGGCGGTGACGGTGGTGACGCTCTGCTCCTGGAAGGACAGCGGCAGCGCGCCGTACGACAGGATGTTGCCCAGGTCCTGGGCGGACTGCTGGGTGAAGCTGCCGGAGATCTCGGCGTTCGCGCTCAGGGTCGTGCGCACCGAGGGCGCCGAGACAACTTCGCCGTCGAGCACGATGGCGAACTGGTTCATCGGCGGCTGCTGCTGCGACAGTCGGGCGGTGATCTTCTCGAACTTCTTGGAGCCACCGCCGGTGAAGTCCATCTGCACGATCCACTGACCGGTCCGCTGGTCGATGGTCGCCTTGGCGTCGTCGACGTCCTTGCCGTTGACCTCCGCCGGGCCCAGAACGTACTTCTCCCACTGGTCCGCGGAGTTCTTGCCACAGGCGACGGCCGGGTCGCTGGGCTTGACGTTCGCGCCGGCCGCGACGCGGGCCGTCTTGCTCGTGCAGTTCAGCGCCAGGAACTGCTTCTGGAGCTTGTCGGCGGCCGCGGTGCCACCGGAGGCGGACGGGTCCGGCTTCGGGGTCGTTGCGGGCTTGCCCGACGCGGAGCCCGACGGCGTCGGCGTCGGGGCCTTCAGGGCGTCGCTCACCGCGCGGCCCTGCGTGGTCGGAGTGGCCGTGGGCTTGCCGGACGACGCCGGGTTGGCCGTCTGCTTGTCCTTCGCCTTGCCCTTGCCGGAGGCCGAGGCGCTCGGGGTGGGCTGCGGGGAGGTGGGGGTGCCCGCCGCGACGGTCAGCACCGGCCGGAAGTAGAGCTGGGCGGTGGTGCCGACCTGCTCACGGGCCTGCTGGGAATTCGTCCCCTTGGGGATGTTGACGATGATGTTCCGGTCGCCCTGGGTCTGAACCTCGGACTCGGAGACACCCAGACCATTGACACGGCGCTCGATGATGGCGACCGCGGTGTTCATATTGGTCTCGTTGATGGCGTTCGGTTTGCCGGGCTCGTTCTTGGCCTCGAGCGTGATGGTCGTACCGCCCGCCAGATCGATACCCAGGCGCGGCGTGAGCTGACCTGCCCAGAACATCCCGCCCGTGAGCGCGATCATGGCGATCAGGATCAGACCCAGGGCGCGCCCCGGCCTGCCCTGAGCCCCCGCGGGCCTTCGGCCCCTGTTCGGTGCTGCCACCTTCTCGTTTCTCCCTGTCCAACCGTCCCGCGCCGGGTGTGCGCAAGGGCGGCCACGAAGTGTTGTGGGGACCTGCCCCCGCAGAAGTCAACACGACCGGGGGACCGCCGGGCACTTACAGGCGCCGCTGCGGTCCCCGATCATGGCTACTTCGCGTCGGTCTCGCCGTTGGCCTTGCCGTCCTTGGGCTCCGCGTCGTCGGCCTTCGGCTCGGCGTCGTCGTCCTTGGATTCCGCGTCGTCGGCCTCGGGCTTCTTGCCCAGATCGATCTTGGCGTCGTCCGCGGAGTCGGAGTCGGTGGCCTCGGTCGTGGCCTCGGTCAGCGAGGAAGCGTCGTCCGGCACGATGTCACCGTCGACCTTGAGGTCGCCGTCGCCGTGCACGATGCGGTTGTACTCCGCGTCGTCGAGGACCGCGCCGATGGAGTTCTTCGCGTAAATCGCGTGGACGCCGGGGGCAACCTCAAGGAGGACCGTGTCGTCGTGAAGCTCCTTGACGGTGGCGTACATGCCCCCGATCGTCCGGACGCCCGTGCCGGGCTGCATCTGGTTACGCATCTGCACGGCCTGCTGCTGCTTCTTCTTGGCCGACCGAGTCATCAGGAACATGGCCCCGATGAGCACAATGAAGGGGAGGAGGGTCACGAGACTCACGGGACGGAACTTCCTTCGCACGACCGCACTGAAGAGGCGGCCTTATCTACGGGGGTGGGCTGCCGACCTGGAAGGGCGGCATCGGCGGAGTCTAAGCGAGTCCGCATCAATGGAACAACGCCCAGCATCCCACCGAGGTTCCGGGCCCGGCGAGTACCCGCGCCGTCACGCCCCGAACAGGCCCTGTTGTCCGCTTGCGCCCGGGGCCTGCTGCGGTGGTACGAGTCCGAGGTGGGCCCAGGCTGCCGGGGTGGCGACCCGCCCGCGGGGGGTACGGGCCAGTAGCCCCTCCCGTACCAGGAAGGGCTCGGCCACCTCTTCGACCGTCTCGCGCTCCTCCCCCACGGCCACCGCCAGGGTGGACAGGCCCACCGGGCCGCCGCCGAACAGCTTGAGCAGCGCCTGGAGCACGGCACGGTCCAGACGATCAAGGCCGCGGGCGTCCACCTCGTACACCTTCAGGGCGGCGGCCGCCACCTCGCGGGTGATCAGGCCGTCCACCCTGACCTGCGCGTAGTCGCGGACGCGGCGCAGCAGCCGGTTGGCGATCCGGGGTGTCCCGCGGGAGCGGCCAGCGATCTCGGCGGCGCCGTCGGCCTCTATCTCGACGTCGAGGAGCTGGGCGGAGCGGTGGATCACGCGTTCCAGCTCGGCGGGGTCGTAGAACTCCATGTGCGCGGTGAAGCCGAAGCGGTCGCGCAGCGGCGGCGGCAGCAATCCGGCCCGGGTGGTGGCGCCGACCAGCGTGAACGGAGGCAGTTCGAGAGGGATGGCGGTGGCGCCGGGCCCCTTGCCGACGATCACGTCGACCCGGAAGTCCTCCATGGCCATGTACAGCATTTCTTCGGCGGGCCGGGACATCCGGTGGATCTCGTCGAGGAAGAGAACCTCGCCCTCCTGGAGGGACGAAAGGATGGCGGCCAGATCGCCGGCGTGCTGGATGGCGGGGCCCGAGGTGATCCGGATCGGGGCCTTCATCTCGGCCGCGATGATCATGGAGAGGGTGGTCTTGCCCAGGCCGGGGGCGCCGGAGAGCAGGACATGATCGGCGGTGGCACCACGTGCGAGCGCCGCTTTCAGGACGAGGTCCAGCTGCTCGCGGACGCGTTCCTGGCCGACGAACTCCTCCAGCGACTTCGGCCGCAGCGCCGCCTCGACGGCCTGGTCCTCGCCGTCGGCGGACGCGCCGACGAGCCGGCCGTCGGCTGCGGGGTCGTCGGTCGTGGGTGCGGTGTCGTCCCAGTTCACAGTGGATAGCCTCGCGGGTTCGGCGGGTTTCGGCGGATCGGGTGCTGCGGGTCAGCGGGGTCAGCGGGTGCGGTTCAGGGTCTGGAGGGCGGCCTTCAGCAGCTGGCCCACATTCGGGGCGCCGCCCGCCGCCTCGGCCTGGGGGCCGACCGCGCTGACCGCCTCGTCGGCCTCGCGGGTCGCATAGCCGAGGCCGATCAGTGCCGCGTGCAGCTGGTCCCGCCAGGATGCGGAGACCGCGGTACCGATGCCCTGTCTGCCGATGTGCGCGCCGACCGGCTCGCCGAGTCGGTCCTTCAGCTCCAGGAGCAGCTTCTGCGCACCCTTCTTGCCGATGCCGGGCACCGCGGTCAGCGCCTTCTCGTCACCGGTGGCGACGGCGATGCGCAGCACGTCCGGCGCATGGACCGCGAGCATCGCCTGAGCGAGCCGCGGGCCGACGCCGCTCGCGGTCTGCAGCAGCTCGAAGACCTGCCGCTCGTCGTCGTCCGCGAAGCCGTACAGCGTCAGCGAGTCCTCCCGCACCACCAACGAGGTGGCGAGCCTGGCCTCCTGACCGATCCTCAGCTCCGACAGCGTGTTCGGCGTGCACTGGAGGGCCATGCCGATACCGCCGACCTCGATGACGGCGGTGGTGGGGGCGAGGGCGGCGACCGGGCCGCTCACAAAGGCGATCATGATGTGCGGCCTTTCGCTGCATGCAGGGCGACGGCCTGCTGGAGCCGGTTCTGGGCGGGGGCCCGCCAGATGTGACAGATGGCGAGCGCGAGGGCGTCCGCCGCGTCGGCGGGCTTGGGCGGCGCGTCGAGCCGCAGCACCCTCGTCACCATCGCCGCGACCTGCGCCTTGTCGGCCCGTCCGCTGCCGGTGACCGCGGCCTTGACCTCGCTGGGGGTGTGCAGGGCGACGGGGATGCCGCGGCGCGAGGCGCACAGCATGGCGATGGCACTGGCCTGTGCGGTGCCCATGACCGTACGGACGTTGTGCTGGCTGAACACCCGCTCCACGGCGACGAATTGGGGCCGGTGCTCGTCCAGCCACTGCTCGATGCCCTGCTCGATGGCGACGAGCCGGCTGCCGAGTTCCGCGTCGGCCGGAGTGCGTACGACTCCCACGCCGAGCATCGTCAGAGGACGGCCGGCGACGCCTTCGACCACGCCGACGCCGCATCGGGTAAGCCCTGGGTCCACGCCCAACACCCGCACCCCGCCCCTCCTTCGATCGCCCGTTTGTGCAGGCTATCCGGTGCCACTGACAAAGCGACGGGCCGACGGGGGTGTTTTCCCGTCGGCCCGTTCATGCATTGAGGGTCAGGCGTCGACCTTCTCCATGACCTCGTCAGAGACGTCGAAGTTGGCGAAGACGTTCTGCACGTCGTCGCTGTCCTCGAGCGCGTCGATCAGCTTGAAGATCTTGCGCGCGCCCTCTTCCTCCAGCTCGACCTGCATGGTCGGCACGAAGTTGGCCTCGGCCGAGTCGTAGTCGATGCCGGCCTCCTGGAGAGCGGTGCGCACCGCGACCAGGTCGGTGGCCTCACTGAGCACCTCGAAGGACTCACCGAGGTCGTTGACCTCCTCGGCGCCCGCGTCCAGCACTGCGCCCAGGACGTCGTCCTCGGTCAGCTCGCCCTTGGGGACGATCACGACGCCCTTGCGGTTGAAGAGGTACGAGACGGAGCCCGGGTCGGCCATCGAGCCGCCGTTGCGGGTCATCGCGACACGTACGTCGGAGGCCGCGCGGTTGCGGTTGTCGGTGAGGCACTCGATGAGCACCGCGACGCCGTTCGGACCGTAGCCCTCGTACATGATCGTCTCGTAGTCGGCGCCGCCCGCCTCGAGACCGGCGCCGCGCTTGACCGCGGAGTCGATGTTCTTGTTCGGGACCGAGCTCTTCTTCGCCTTCTGGATGGCGTCGAAGAGGGTCGGGTTACCGTCCACATCCGCGCCGCCGGTCCGGGCCGCGACCTCGACGTTCTTGATCAGCTTCGCGAAGAGCTTGCCGCGCTTGGCGTCGATCACGGCCTTCTTGTGCTTCGTCGTAGCCCATTTAGAGTGGCCGGACATCTGCCTGTCTCCTTCGCGTAACCCATTCCTGCTGCGTTCGCCAGAGATCCTACCGGGATGAGGTCACCCGGCCGCGCGCACCATGTCCACAAAGAGGCCGTGCATCCGGTGATCGCCGGTGAGTTCGGGGTGGAACGAGGTGGCGAGGGCGTTGCCCTGCCGTACTGCGACGATGTGGCCGTCGTGCTCGGCGAGCACCTCGACCTGGGCGCCGACCGACTCCACCCAGGGGGCGCGGATGAAGACACCCTCGACCGGTCCTTCGGCCACGCCGGTGACCTCCACGGCGGCCTCGAAGGACTCGTTCTGCCGGCCGAAGGCATTGCGGCGGACGATCATGTCGATGCCGCCGAACGTCTCCTGGCCCGAGCGCGGGTCGAGGATCTTGTCGGCGAGCATGATCAGGCCCGCGCAGGTGCCGTAGACGGGCAGGCCCCCGGCGATGCGCTCGCGCAGCGGCTGCATCATGTCGAACAGCACCGCGAGCTTGGACATGGTGGTGGACTCGCCGCCGGGGATCACCAGGCCGTCGACCTCGGCGAGCTCGTCGGGGCGCCTCACCGGCCTGGCCACGGCGTCGGCCGCGGCCAGGGCGATCAGGTGCTCCCGTACGTCGCCCTGTAGAGCCAGAACTCCGATCACAGGGGAGCCGGGAGTGGTCATTACCAGCCTCGGTTCGCGTAGCGCTCGGTCTCGGGGAGGGTGTCGCAGTTGATGCCGACCATGGCCTCGCCCAGGTTGCGGGAGGCGTCCGCGATGATCTTGGGGTCGTCGTAGAAGGTGGTGGCCTTCACGATGGCCGCAGCGCGCTTGGCGGGGTCGCCCGACTTGAAGATGCCGGAGCCGACGAAGACGCCCTCGGCGCCCAGCTGCCGCATGAGCGCGGCGTCGGCGGGGGTGGCCACACCTCCGGCGGAGAACAGCACGACCGGCAGCTTGCCGAGCTCGGAGACCTCCTTGACCAGCTCGTACGGGGCGCGGAGCTCCTTGGCGGCGGCGTACAGCTCGTTGTTGTCGAAGCCGCGCAGCTTGGCGATCTCGTTCTTGATCTGGCGCAGGTGGCGGACGGCCTCGACGACGTTGCCGGTGCCCGCCTCGCCCTTCGAGCGGATCATGGCCGCGCCCTCGGCGATACGGCGCAGGGCCTCACCCAGGTTGGTGGCGCCACAGACGAAGGGGGTCGTGAAGGCCCACTTGTCGCTGTGGTTGACCTCGTCGGCCGGGGTCAGCACCTCGGACTCGTCGATGTAGTCGACACCGAGGGACTGCAGGACCTGGGCCTCGACGAAGTGACCGATGCGGGACTTGGCCATGACCGGGATGGAAACGGCCTCGATGATCTCTTCGATCATGTTCGGGTCGGACATCCGGGCCACGCCGCCGTCCTTGCGGATGTCGGCGGGGACCCGCTCCAGGGCCATGACCGCGACAGCGCCGGCGTCCTCGGCTATCTTCGCCTGCTCGGCGTTGACCACGTCCATGATCACGCCGCCCTTGAGCTGCTCGGCCATGCCGCGCTTCACGCGCGCGGTGCCGGTCTCAGGGGACAGCGGGGTGGTGGGGAGCGTGCTGGACACGGATGGACCTCACTCGAAGAAGACGTTGTGTTGCCACCGCATTGGAACATGAGTGGACCAGTCCACAGCAAGGGCCAATGAACAGCCGGTGGATCGTTTTGGCCCGCTCCCGCGAAAGCTCTGTCTAGCTCCCGGGGCGGTCGGCCAGCGCGGCCGGCGGCTCGTCGTCCATCTCGAAGGCCAGCGGGAACGGCGCGTGCCCGGCCAGCCGGAACCAGCGGACCTTGCGGTGGCGGCGCAGTGCCCGCGCCGCGCGCACGGCGTCGTTGTGGAAGCGGCGGGCCATCGGGACCCGGCGCACGGCCTGCGCGAGTTCGCCCGCGGCGTCCTCGCCGCCCGGGACCTCGCGTACGGCCTCGACCTGCGCCGCCTCGCCGAACACGGCTCGCAGCGCCGCGCTGAGCTCGCTCTCCGCGACTTCGCGGTGCTCCTCCTCCGCCTGCCGCGCGGCGTGCGCGGCCTCGTACAGCACGATCGAGGCGGCCGGATCGAGCACGCCGGAGGTGGCGAGTTCCTGGGTGACCGAGGCGCGGCGCAGGAGTTGGGCGTCGAGGGCGGCACGGGCGGCGTCGATGCGCGAGTGCAGCCGGTCGAGGCGGCCGGCGGTCCAGCTCAGATACAGGCCGATCGCGATGAGGGCGACGGCGATCCAGATGAGGGTTACGGTCACGGGCGGCAAGGCTACCGGTGGGGGCGTGGCGCCTGACGCGGGGCGGTTCCCCTACCGCCCTCCCCCTACCGCCTGGCGGCCGTGGGAGGTACCTCCATCCCGAACTGAGAGCAAGCCCCCAGACCCCGTATGCGACCTTCGGCCGCATGTCCTCAAACGCCGGACGGGCTGAAATTTGCGCCGGTAAATCAAGCCCCTCCGGCGATTGTGGAGCGGGTCCGGGGCGGAGCCCCGGGAACAATCAGTCCCGCGCCAGGCCGAACCTTGAGCGGAAGCCCGGCCTCTCGTCCGCCGCCACCGACGCCGCGCCGTCCGTCACCGTCTCGTACACCGACAGAATGTCCGCCCCCACCGTCGCCCAGTCGAAGCGACGCACATGCGCGCTGCCCCGCGCCCGCAGCTCCGCACGCCGCTCCGGGTCGCCCAGCAGCCGTACCGCCGCCGACGCCAGCGCGTCCGCGTCCTCGTTCGCGAACAGCTCGCCCGCCGCGCCCTGGTCCAGGACCTGCGCAAACGCGTCCAGGTCCGAAGCGAGCACCGGCGCGCCCGCCGACATCGCCTCGACGAGGATGATGCCGAAGCTCTCGCCCCCGGTGTTGGGCGCGACGTACACATCCACGCTGCGCAGCAGCCGCGCCTTGTCCTCGTCGCTGACCATCCCGAGGAACTCGACCCGCTTGCGCATCTCGGCGGGCAGGGAAGCGACCGCCTCCTCCTCGTCCCCTCGCCCCGCCACCAGCAGCCGTACCTCGGGACAGGCCGCGAGGATCTTCGGGAACGCGGCCATCAGCACCGGCAGCCCCTTGCGGGGCTCGTCGATGCGCCCTATGAAGCCGATCGTGTTGCCCTGCCACTCCGCCTTGGGCTCGGCCTTGTCGAAGAAGCCGACATCGACGCCGTTCGGGATGACGACGGCGTCACCGCCGAGGTGCTCGACGAGCGTGCGGCGGGCGTACTCGCTGACCGCGATCCGCGCGCTGATCTTCTCCAGCGCGGGCTGCAGGATCGGGTACGCCGCGATCATGGCGCGCGAGCGCGGGTTGGAGGTGTGGAACGTCGCGACGATCGGACCCTGCGCGGCCCAGCAGCTCAGCAGCCCCAGTGACGGCGAGGCCGGCTCATGGATGTGGATCACGTCGAAGGTGCCGTCGTGCAGCCAGCGCCGCACCCGCGCGGCCGACAGGAAACCGAAGTTCAGCCGGGCGACCGAGCCGTTGTACGGGACGGGAACGGCCCGCCCCGCCGAGACGACGTAGGGCGGCAGCGGCGTCTCGTCGTCCGCCGGCGCCAGTACCGATACCTCGTGCCCGAGCCGGATCAGATGTTCCGCCAGGTCCCTGATATGGAATTGGACGCCGCCCGGCACGTCCCACGAGTACGGGCAGACGATGCCGATCCTCACGCCCGTTCCCCCTGCTCCTCCCGCGGCTCAAGATCCGCGAGCCACAGCCGCTGCAGCATGTGCCAGTCCTCCGGGTGTTCGGCGATTCCGGTGGCGTAGGCATCGGCCAGCGCCTGTGTCATGGAGGACGTCTTGTCGGCCCGGGTACCTGTCTCGGGCACCTCGACGGGCGGGTGGATCTGCCCCTGCATGAGCGGTTCCGCGCCGTACCAGAGCGTCACCGGCAGCAGCAGCGCGCCGGTCTGCTGAGCCAGCAGCGCGGGACCGGCCGGCATCCGCGCCGTCTCCCCGAAGTACTTCACCTCCACGCCGGAGGCCGACAGATCACGGTCGGCGACCAGACAGACCAGACCGCCGGAGCGCAGCCGCCGGGCCAGCGTGCCGAAGGCCTCGCCGCCCGAGTGCGGCAGCACCTCCATGCCCAGGCTCTCGCGGTAGGCCACGAAGCGGTCGTAGAGCGTCTCGGGCTTGAGCCGCTCGGCGACCGTGGTGAAGGGGATGCCCAGGGTCCTGGTGACCCACACGCCCGCGAGGTCCCAGTTCGCCAGGTGCGGCAGCGCGAGAATCACACCGCGACCCGAAGCCAAGCCGTCCTTCAGATGGTGCGCGTCCTTGATCTCCACGCTGTTCTCGACGCGCTCGGCGCTCCACGTGGGCAGCCGGAAGGATTCCATCCAGTACCGCATGTACGAGCGCATGCCGGCCTTGGACAGCTCGGCGAGGCGCTCGGGGCCGGCGTCGGGCACCACCCTGGCGAGGTTGGACTCCAGCCGCAGCACGCTCTTGCCCCGCCGCTTCCACGCGATGTCCGCGATGGTCCGGCCGAGCGCGGCGGCCGCCGGCTCGGGCAGCTTCTTGACCGTGCTCCAGCCCAGCCCGTACAGCGCGTCGGTCACCCGGTCCCGCATCACGTCGCCTCAGCCTCGTTCCCCTGCCCCGCGGCGGCATCCGCCTCGGCGGCCTCCCGTCGTACCGTCACGACCCGCTGCCCCAGTGTCACCGCGCTGCCGACGGCGACGATCCACAGTGCGATCGGGAGCAGGATCTCGATACCCGGCACCCCGAACGCGTGCAGTCCGGCGAGCCCGGCGGCGACCAGCGAGATCACCAGTCGTTCCGCCCGCTCGACCAGACCGTTGACCGCTACCGGCAGGCCGATCGCCTCACCACGTGCCTTGGTGTACGAGACGACCTGCCCGCTGGCCAGACAGAAGATGGCGACGGCACACAACACATTGTCGTCCCCCTGGCCCGCGTACCAGAGCGCGAAGCCGCCGAAGATCGCGCCGTCGGCGACCCGGTCGAGTGTGGAGTCGAGAAATGCCCCCCAGCGGCTCGAAATCCCCGCCTGCCGCGCCATGTTTCCGTCGACGAGGTCGGAGAAGACGAACAGCGTGATGACGATCGTCCCCCAGAAGAACTCTCCCCGGGGGAAGAAGACCAGCGCACCCGCCATCACTCCGGCCGTGCCGATGAGGGTGACCGCGTCGGGGCTCACCCCACGGCGGAGCAGAAATGCGGCGAACGGTGTGAGGACACGCGTAAAGAATGCACGCGCGTACTTGTTCAGCATGGCCTTCCCGAGGGTCGGTGGGCCGCATGGCCCCATGGCCACCGGCTGGCCCATCGTAGCCAGGCCCGACGCGCTCTACCGACGGGTACCCGCCTCCCGTGGTCGCGTACGACGTATGGACGCACCGTGACGGGAGTGGAAAGCTCGAAAGACCACCGCGGGCATCGCCGGAGCTGCCCCGGATGCCTCCGGGACTCCCTCATGGCTCCCCGCGCCCGCGGCTCCCTCTCCTCACCGGGCAATCGATCGGGAGGCAAGAATCATGGGCGACAAGGCGAATGCACACCCCGGAGCCGCCGGCAGGGCTACTACGGCCGACCAGCCGTCATCCGTACGGAACGTGGTGCTGGTCGGCCACAGCGGTTCGGGAAAGACGACATTGATCGAGGCGCTCGCGCTCACGGCGGGAGCCGTCAACCGGGCGGGCCGCGTCGAGGACGGTGCGACGGTCTCCGACTACGACGAGATCGAGCACCGGCAGCAACGTTCCGTCCAGCTGTCCCTGGTCCCCGTCGAATGGGGCGGGTACAAGATCAATCTGCTGGACACCCCCGGATACGCCGACTTCGTCGGGGAGCTCAGGGCCGGTCTGCGAGCCGCGGACGCGGCCCTTTTCGTTGTCTCGGCAGCGCAGGAGGCCGACGCCGTCGCGGGCGCGACCCGCATGGTGTGGGAGGAGTGCGCGGCGGTCGGCATGCCGCGCGCCATCGTGGTCACCCATCTGGAGACCGCGCGCACCGGCTTCGAGGAGCTGACCCGGGTCTGCGGGAACATCTTCGGCGGAGACGACCCCGACGCCGTACTGCCGCTGTATCTGCCGCAGTACGGTGCGCAGCATCCCGACGGCCACGCGCCGGTCACGGGCCTGGTCGGGCTGCTCAGCCAGAAGATCTTCGACTACTCGTCGGGCGAGCGGAAGGAGACCCCGCCCGACCCGGCCCAGGCGCCGCTGATCGAGGAGGCCCGCAACCGGCTGATCGAGGGGATCATCGCCGAGAGCGAGGACGAGACCCTCATGGACCGCTATCTCAGCGGTGCGGAGATCGATCTCAAGACACTGATCGGGGATCTGGAGAAGGCCGTCGCGCGCGGCATCTTCCATCCGGTGGTGGCTGCCGCCCCCGCGCCCGAGGGCGCCAAGCAGGGGCTCGGCACGGTCGAACTGCTGGAGCTGATCACCGGCGGCTTCCCGACCCCGCTGGAACCCGCCGCCCCGGCCGTCACCACACCGCAGGGCGCGGCGCGCCCGCAGATCAGCTGCGACCCCGACGGTCCGCTGGTGGCCGAGGTGGTCAAGACAGCCTCCGACCCCTACGTGGGCCGGATCTCGCTCGTACGTGTCTTCTCCGGCACCCTGCGCCCCGATGAGACAGTGCATGTCTCGGGGCACGGACTGGCCGACCGCGGGCACGAGGACCATGACGTGGACGAACGGATCGGCGCGCTCTCCGCACCCTTCGGCAAGCAGCAGCGGCCACTGGGCCAGGTCATCGCGGGAGACCTCGCCTGTGTCGCCAAGCTGGCCCGCGCCGAGACCGGGGACACCCTCTCGGCGAAGGACAACCCGCTGCTCATGGAGCCCTGGACGATGCCCGATCCGCTGCTGCCACTGGCCATCCAGGCACACAGCAAGCCGGACGAGGACAAGCTCTCCCAGGGGCTTTCGCGGCTGGTCGCCGAGGATCCGACGATGCGTCTCGAACAGAACCAGGCAACGCACCAGGTGGTGCTCTGGTGTCTGGGCGAGGCACATGCGGACGTCGCGCTGGAACGGCTGCGCAGCCGCTACGGCGTCCAGGTCGACGTCGTGCCGCACAAGGTGTCGCTGCGGGAGACCTTCGGCGAGAAGTCGGCCGGGCGCGGACGGCATGTGAAGCAGTCCGGCGGGCACGGCCAGTACGCGATCTGCGAGATCGAGGTCGATCCGCTGCCGCCCGGGTCCGGGCTCGAGTTCGTCGACAAGGTGGTCGGCGGCGCGGTGCCGCGGCAGTTCATCCCCTCCGTGGAGAAGGGTGTGCGCGCCCAGGCGGCGCGCGGCGTCGCTGCCGGGTACCCGCTCGTCGACGTACGCGTCACGCTTCTCGACGGCAAGGCGCACTCGGTGGACTCCTCCGACGCGGCCTTCCAGACCGCGGGCGCGCTGGCGCTGCGTGAGGCGGCGGCCGATGCGCGCATCCATCTGCTGGAGCCGGTGGCCGAGGTACAGGTGCTGGTTTCGGACGAGTATGTGGGGCCGGTGATGAGCGATCTGTCGGGGCGGCGTGGCCGCGTGGTCGGCACCGAGCAGGCAGGCGGGTCCCGCACGCTCGTACGGGCCGAGGTGCCGGAGATCGAGATCGGGCGCTATGCCGTCGATCTGCGGTCGATCTCGCACGGCACGGGGCAGTTCAGCCGGTCGTACGCCCGGCATGAGGCGATGCCTGCGCAGGTCGCCGACAAGGTCCGCGAACGGGCGGAGAACGGCACGTAGTTGACGGTACGTTGAGATGCCGCCCGCCCGACTGCCGTGCGGCGGGCGGCATTGCGTGCTCGACTGACGGAGGCAGTGGGCGGCATTGCTTTCTCGTCTGACGTGGGCGGTGCGCCCCCGATACGCTGTGGTGCCCAGCTCAGAAGGTGTGCGGGGCGCGGTAGTTGGGAACAGGCCGCAGTGCGGAAGCTTGCGGCGATGGGGGCGGTAGTGGCGAACGACAGTTTCGATTTCACTCCGGGGGCACAGGTCCCGCTCCAGGGCTCGGCCGGACAGACGGCGGCGACGCATGCGCTCGCCTCCGCCGCGTACCGCGACAGCCCGGTCAGCGAACTGCTCAAGGCCAACAGCGAGTGGCACACGTCCGAGGTGAAACCGGGCAAGTTCTCGCTGTTCGAGCCCAATATGGGCGAGGCCTTCTCGCGGGCCGTCCAGGTGCGGATGCTCGGCGGCGCCCGTAAAGCGCTGATCCAGTCCTTCGGCACCGAGCCGCAGGCGGTGGTCGAGCACTGCCTGGCCGCGACCCGGATCCGCAAGGAACGCGACACCCGGCTCACCGCCGTGATGGCGATATTCGGGCTGCTCTTCCTGCCCGGGCTGCTGCTGTGGATGGGCGTCTTCCAGCTCCGCCGGACGATAGCGGGCGCACAGAACAAGCGCGCCGGAGCCCTCGGCACTCTGTTGCTGATCGCCATCGGCGTACTGGCCGTGATCTTCCTGGTCCGGCTGCCGTTCAGTGGTCTCTGGGGGTACTACGTACGGGGCATGATCGTCGCCCCGGTGGTCGGCTGGCTGCTGGCCAAGCGGATCTGCGAGAGCACGGCAAAGGACATGCGCGCCCGCTGGGACAACCTGCTCGCGGGCGGCGGCATCGGCGCCAAGGTCCCCGAGGCGGTGCCCGGCCACCCCAACGAGACCGCGCGCGAGCAACTGCGCCAGGGGCTTCAGAAGCTCACCGCCGAGCAGCAGTCCAACGCCGTCTTCTACGCCGGCCCCAAGGGGATACTCGGGATGGGCACCCGCTGGGGCAGCTGGCAGATGGCCGAGGAGCTGACCTCCAAGGAGCAGGGCAAGGAGATCAACCAGTTCCGCAGCTGGGACGTGATACGGGCGGTTCACGACAAGCTGAAGATGCTGGAGCGCGGCCCGCTGAACTCCGGCGGCTTCCCCACCCCGTCCGTCAAGCACTGGATCGTGGCGCCGGTGGGTGAGAACGCCAAGGAGGTGACCCGGCCGGAGGGCCAGGACGTGGAGACCTTCCAGGTCAAGGGCCATGAGATACAGCGGATCTGCAATCACCAGCAGTTCGGCGGCGGCAACCGCCACTATCTGGGCGTCCAGTTCACGCTCTGGGACGGCCAGTTGGTGATCACCATGATGATCACCGTCACCGTGCTTCACGAGACGCTCCGCGTCGAGGTGACCGGGCATGCGCTAGGCCCGGTGCACTCGCTGTTCACCACCAAGCCCGCGCCCAAGACCGTCACGGTGAACAAGACCGTGAAGTTCTGGGAGACGGTGGACCGGCAGCTGCCGCTGGTCGAGACCCCCGAGGTGGTCCGGCTCGCGGTGCGCGCGCCCTTCACCTGGTACCCGCCGCTGCTGGACTACCTGGGCGGCAAGCTGGTGCTCCCCGAGCCCTTCGGGCTGCGCCACGCCTGGGCGGAGAAGCCCTGGCGGCACCGGTTCATGGCGGACGACGCGATGCGCGCGGCCACGCCGGTGCTGCGCGTGACGCACGCGGCAGCGATGAAGGTGCTCGAGGAGAACGGCGTGGACACCGAGCGCTTCGGGAACCGCTCGATGGTGGTCAGCACCTTCGTCCAGGACCCGACGCCGCGCCAGGCCGACCTCTACGACGCATAGGCGTGACGCCTGGCCCGCATGCCGTGCGGGCCAGGCATCCGCAGCCTGTGCGAGGCCTGTGCGGGGCCTATGCGGGCCAGGCGTCCGCCAGCATCTTGCGCGTGTCGGCGAGAAGCTGCGGGAGCACCTTTGTGTGCCCGATGACCGGCATGAAGTTGGTGTCCCCGCCCCACCTCGGCACGACGTGCTGGTGCAGATGCGCCGCGATGCCCGCCCCGGCGACCGAGCCCTGGTTCATGCCGATGTTGAAGCCGTGCGCACCCGACGCCTTGCGCAGCGCGGTCATGGCCTGCTTGGTGAGGGTCGCGAGCTCGGCCGTCTCCGCGTCGTCCAGCTCGGTGTAGTCGGCGACATGACGGTAGGGCACCACCATCAGATGCCCGCCGTTGTACGGGTAGAGGTTGAGCACCGCGTAGACGTGCGAGCCGCGTGCGACGACCAGGCCGTCCTCGTCCGACTTGGTGGGGATGGAGCAGAAGGGACAGCCGTCTTCGGCCCCCGGCCCGGTCGGCTTGTTCTCGCCCTGGATGTACGCCATGCGGTGGGGCGTCCACAGGCGCTGGAACGCATCCTGCGTCCCGACTCCGATCTGCTGCTCCGGCTCAAGCGTCATGCTGTGCAGCATATGACTTCGCCCGTACGCGGCGTGTCGTCGGGGTTGGCCCCGGCAGGCACGGAGCGATGCTGGCTCGATGGACGTCGACGATGGCACCGGCCGGCTGCTGCACTGGGAGCAGCGCATGGAGCTGCCGCTCTTGATGGCCTCGCTGGTTTTCCTGACCGGGTACTCCTTCGTCGTACTGGCGCACGACGCGGTCTGGCGGGAACTCGGGCTCGCCGTCCTCCTGCTGACCTGGCTGGCGTTCGGGCTCGACTACGCGGTGCGGCTGAGGCTGAGCGGGGAGGGACCGCGCTTCGTCCGCACGCACTGGCTGGACACCGTCGTACTGGTCCTGCCGCTGCTCCGTCCGCTGCGCGTGGTGCGGGTCTACACGGCGGTGCAGCGCCACCGCGGCGGGCCGCGGCTGAGCCTGCACGCGCGCGTGATCGCTTACGCGGGCCTGTCGGCCTGCCTGCTCGGCTACTCGGCCGCGCTCGCCGTCTACCACGACGAACACACGGCCCCGGGCGCGACGATCCGCACCTTCGGTGATGCGGCGTGGTGGGCTGCGGAGACGCTGACCACCGTCGGCTACGGCGATATGACGCCGGTGACCGCGCGGGGGCGGGCGATCGCGGTGGGCCTGATGGTGTGCGGGCTGGCGCTGCTGGGGGCGGTGACGGGGTCGTTCTCGGCGGGGCTGCTTCAGGTCTTCGCGGGTGAGGAGGAGAAAGAGCCCCCGGCGGGCTGATGCCGCCGGGGGCCGATCCCCGCATGTGCGGGGCCCAAGGTCACACCTGGACCCGGCGCTCCACCACATCGACGAGCTTGGCCAACGCCTCGGCACGGGGAATGCCGTTCTCCTGCGAACCGTCGCGGTAGCGGAACGACACCGTGCCCGCGTTCATGTCGTCGTCGCCAACGATGATCATGAACGGAACCTTGAGCTTCTGCTGGGTCCTGATCTTCTTCTGCATCCGGTCCGAGGAAGCGTCCACCTCGACCCGCAGGCCCTTCTTCTTCGCCTCGGCGGCGAACTCCTGCAGATACGGAACGTGCGCGTCGCCGACCGGGATACCGACCGCCTGCACCGGCGCAAGCCACGGCGGCATCGCGCCCGCGTAGTGCTCCAGGAGCACCGCGAAGAAGCGCTCGATCGAGCCGAACAGTGCCCGGTGGATCATGACGGGCCGCTGCTTGGTCCCGTCCGGGCCGGTGTACTCCAGGTCGAAGCGCTCCGGCAGGTTGAAGTCCAGCTGGACGGTCGACATCTGCCAGGTACGGCCGATGGCGTCCCGCGCCTGAACCGAGATCTTCGGGCCGTAGAAGGCCGCGCCGCCCGGGTCCGGGGTCAGTGGGAGGCCCTGCTTCTCGGCCACCTGGCGCAGAACGTCGGTGGCCTCCTCCCAGACCTCGTCCGAGCCGACGAACTTCTCCGGGTCCTTGGTGGACAGCTCCAGGTAGAAGTCGTTCAGACCGTAGTCGCGCAGCAGGTTCAGCACGAAGGTGAGCGTCTTGTCGAGCTCCTCCGCCATCTGCTCCTTGGTGCAGTAGATGTGCGCGTCGTCCTGGGTGAAGCCACGGGCCCGGGTCAGGCCGTGCACGACGCCCGACTTCTCGTACCGGTACACGGTCCCGAACTCGAAGAGACGCAGCGGCAGTTCGCGGTAGGAGCGGCCGCGCGCATCGAAGATCAGGTTGTGCATCGGGCAGTTCATGGGCTTGAGGTAGTAGTCCGCGCCCTCGTCCAGCTGCATGGGCGGGTACATGCCCTCGGCGTACCAGTCGAGGTGGCCCGAGATCTCGAACAGCTTCCCCTTGGTGGCATGGGGGCTGTAGACGAACTCGTAGCCCTCCTCCTCGTGCCGCTTGCGGGAGTAGTCCTCCATGACGCGGCGGATGATGCCGCCCTTGGGGTGGAAGACGGCGAGGCCGGAGCCGATGGCGTCCGGGATGGAGAAGAGGTCCAGCTCGGTGCCGAGGCGGCGGTGGTCGCGCTTCTCGGCCTCGGCGAGGAAGTCGAGATGGGCCTTGAGCTCGTCCTTGGAGGGCCAGGCGGTGCCGTAGATGCGCTGCAGCATGGGGTTCTTCTCGCTGCCGCGCCAGTACGCGGCGGCATTGCGCATCAGCTTGAACGCCGGGATGTTGCGGGTGGTGGGCAGGTGGGGACCGCGGCAGAGGTCCTTCCAGCACAGCTCGCCGGTCTTGGGGTCGAGGTTGTCGTAGATGGTCAGCTCACCGCCGCCCACCTCGACATCCGCGCCGTCGTCGCTGGAGGCCGAGCCCTTGATGCCGACGAGTTCCAGCTTGTACGGCTCGTTCGCAAGCTCCTCGCGGGCGGCTTCGTCGGTGACGACGCGACGCGAGAAGCGCTGGCCGCGCTTCTGGATCTCCTGCATCTTCTTCTCGACGGCCTTGAGATCTTCGGGGGTGAAGGGCTTCTCGACGTCGAAGTCGTAGTAGAAGCCGTCCCGGACGGGCGGGCCGATGCCGAGCTTGGCCTCCGGGAACAGCTCCTGAACGGCCTGCGCCATCACATGCGCGGTGGAGTGCCGCAGAATGTTGAGCCCGTCCTCGGAGGAGATCTCGACGGGCTCGACCTCTTCGCCGTCCTTGACCTCGTACGCGAGATCCTTCAGCTCTCCGGCGACGCGGGCGGCGACGATGGTGCGCTCACCGGCGAAGAGCTCGGCCGCCGTAGTGCCCGTCGTCACCACGCGCTCTTCCCGCTCGGAATCGCGTTGGATGATCACACGGACGTCTGACACCGGTCTCTCCTGACTGAAGGGGGCGGCGCGGGTCGTATTGCGCGCGCGATAGGAATCGTACCGATCCGGTGGGGTGCGTTGCGAAACGGTTGTTGCCCCTCCCAATTCAGCCCCGCCGGCATTGAGGCGCTGGGGGTCCCCCCACGCCCGCAGGGCCTAGGGCGCGGGCCCGTGGGCGGAGCCCCCGGTTCACTCCCCCTGGCACGCCTCCTCGAAGAAGTCCAGGTTCTCCTGGAGCGACTTCATCAGCCTGTCCCGCTCCGACTCGTCCACCTGCACCGGCACCACATTCGACGCGTCCGTCAGCCGCCGGAAGCCCCCGCGGCTCTCCAGGCGGCCCACCACCCGGATCGGCAGGCCGACCAGGTGGGCGTGGCCCGCCGTGCGGTAGGAGTCCTCGTCCAGGGCCACCCGGACGTGCGGCACCTCGGCGCCCGCCAGTACCCGCAGCCGTACCGACCCCTCGCCGCGCGGTCCCGAGCGGCGCATGCGCACCACCGTGCCCGTGATCCGTACCGGTACGGACGGCTCGTCCTGCAGATAGCGTGCGCCCGCCCCGCGCAGCGCCGGCAGGTCACCGGGCGAGAACTCCACGGGTTCGTTCCGGGGCGCGCACCCCTGCGGCACCCCCGCCGCCGGCGACCACTCCAGTGCGATCCGCGCTCCCTCCGCGCCGCGCACCAGCGCGATGATCGCCTCCGTCAGCTCGCGGCTCACCCCCGCCTCGACCGCCGCGTCGAACGCCTCCATCCCGCCCGTCGCCCGCTGGTAGTCGGCAGCCTCGCGCGCCGCCTGCAACGCGTGGTAGAGCCGGACCACGACCGCCCGGCCGGTTTGCACCGGCACGAACGCGGTCAGGCTGCGTCCGCCCGGGGCCGGCCCCACCAGGACTCCTTCCAGCGAGGCCTGCGCCTGCCGCCGGTGCCGCGCGCCGTAGTACCCCGCGCGCGCCCGTGCCGCCAGCGCCGCCGCCATCAGCATCTGCCGTGCGGCCGCCCGCAGTTGCTCCTGCACGGTCCACGCCGCCGCCCCCGAAGGCCCCTGCGGCACATCCCGCCACCACCGGATCTCGTCGCTCGGAACGGTCAGCCCGACCAGCACCTCGCGGGCCGACGGCGCGGCACTGCGCGCCAGCGCGGTGAGCGCCTCGCCGAGCAGATCCTCACAGTCGGGGAACGACCGGCTCTCCGGCACCAGCAGACTCGTACCCCCCGCCGCATGCCCCGGCGGCGTCCACCGCGTATAGCGCCCCGCCGCTCCCCCGCGCCGCCGCCAGCCGTGCCGGTCGAGCAGCGCACCGAGCACGGCGGGGTCCACCTTCGCCGGGTCCGGTTCGCCGCCCTCGTACCAGGGTCCCGGCACATCGCCCGTCGGATGGGGCCGTACTGACTCGTCGAAAGGCCGGTGCATCAAGGTCTGCCTCCCACTCCGACCCGGGTCATGATCTCGCAGAGCGCCCGGTCGTCGAAGATCCGTGAGGTCGGGATCCGTACGGTGGTCCTGCGCCTGCCCGTCACCGGGTGGCCTGCCAGGTTGGTCCAGTAGCAGCAGTGCCGAAGATCGAGCCGGTCGTGGCTGGCGCGCAGCCACTCGTCCTGAGTCCGGGGGACGAGCATCACGACCAGGATCTTGTGCACGGACACCGGGGTGCGGGCCAGCTTCACCAGATGCTCGTTGTCGAGGATGAAGGAGAATGCCGGACCCGGCGGGTGCGGGGGGAGCTGGTACGTGCACTTGAGCTGCACCTTGATGGTCACCTCGTCGTCGACGGTGTGACCGGCCGAGCTGTGGCTGACATGCCAGTCGATTCCGTTGTCCGGAAACGGCTGCGACAGCGAGCAGCCGGCCGCGGCTGCGACCGCGTGCAGATAGCCCACCTGGAGTGTCTCCATGCAGGCGGTGGTGGCGAGTGCGCCCCGCAGCGGTGCTGTCCGCTGGGGCAGCAGACCCCCAGATTCGGGCTGCGCGAGCGCCATGGCTCCTCGTGCCTTCCGGGCTGTGCCGATCGATGTCCCCTCGACGGGCCGTCAATTTGCATACCCGCCATCTGTGTTGTCACCGCACTGCGTACAGCGCAAACGGCCCGGGTATCACCATTTCGGGCAGGGGGATCACGCCATCTGCCAGGCTCGTGCGAGGAGTTCGGGGATGACGCTCTGGTATGACGGCCCGCTGGCCGCATTTGACACGGAGACCACCGGAGTCGACGTCGAGGAGGACCGCATCGTTTCGGCCGCCGTCGTCGTCCAGGACATGGCGGGCGGCCGCCCGCGTGTCACACGCTGGCTGATCAATCCGGGGGTGCCCGTGCCGCCGGGGGCCATCGAGGTGCACGGGCTCACCGACGACCATCTGCAGCGCAACGGCCGCTGGCCGGCGCCGGTGATGGAGGAGATAGCCAGGGCGCTGGCCGAGCAGTGCGCGGCCGCCCGTCCGCTCGTCGTGATGAACGCGCCCTTCGATCTGACCATCCTCGACCGCGAACTGCGCCGCCACCGCGCCGCGTCGCTCGGGCGCTATCTGGAGAACGCGCCGCTGTGCGTGCTGGACCCGAGGGTCCTGGACAAGCACCTGGACCGCTATCGCAAGGGCCGCCGCACGCTCACCGATCTGTGCGCGCAGTACGAGGTGGAGCTGGACGAAGCGCATGACGCGGCCGCGGACGCGGTGGCCGCGCTGGAGGTGACGCGGGCGGTGGGGCGCCGTTTCGCCTCGCGGATGGAGCGGCTGTCGCCCGCGGAGCTGCACACGCTGCAGGCGGTCTGGCATGCGGCGCAGGCACGTGGCCTGCAGGCGTGGTTCGCCCGCAGCGGCACACCCGAGACGGTGGACCCGGCCTGGCCGCTGCGGCCCGAACTGCCCGCCGCGGCCTGACTCCGGGAGGCGCCCCTCAGCGGGGCGCCACCCGGACGGACCGTCGGGAGGGCAACCGGTCCGGTCGGCGTCAGCCGGTGAATCCCGCGGTGATGGAGGTGAACTGCCAGTTGCTCTGGCTGATGCCGGAGCAGTTGCTCACCACTCCGCCGCCGGGGCAGGGACGGTCACGGTTGACCGACCAGTACGCGAGGCGGGCGATGTGGTGGGAGTTGGCCCAGTCCTTGATCTGGGTCCAGGTCGCCGGGCTGGTGAGTTCCTGCTGGTCGCTGAGGCCGTTCATGCCCGAGATGCCTATATGGGCGTACGCGGTGGCGTCCGACCAGCCGAAGGTGCTCTTCAGCTTGGTCTTCAGCCCCTCGGTGGCGTTCACGGTGTTGCCGTACATGTCGGCGCCGCCGCCGAAGTCGAAGGGCATGATGGTGAAGACGTCGATGTCCGCCTGGAGCGCGCCCGCCCGCTCGATGAGCCGGTTGCCCCACCAGGTCGGCCCGGTGGTGCTCGTGCCGAAGGTGAGGATCGTCCTCAGGCCGGGGTTGTTCTGTTTGACGATCTTCAGTGCGCCGAGAATCCGGTCCTGGACGACCTCGTTCTCGAACTCGTCACTGTTCTCGATGTCGACGTCGATCGCCTTCAGCCCATAGGCGTTGATCACCTTCTGATAGGCGCCGGCCAGGGCCTCGGGCGTGGAGCAGTTCGGGCCGAGCTTGTTGCCGCTCCAGCCGCCGATGGACGGGACGATGTCACCGCCCGCGCCGCGTATCGCGTTGATGGTGGACTGATCGGTGCCACCGGCGAGCGGACGCGTGCCGTCCCAGGCGGGGTTGCAGCCGCCGGAGGAGAGGATGAAGGCCATGGTGAACCACTTGATGCCGGTGGCGCTCATCACCGAGGTGGCACTGGGCGGGTCGCCCCAGCCCAGATAGAGGTACGGGGCCGCCTGCTTGAAGTCGGTGCCGCCGCCACCGCCCGCGTCGGTCGTCACACTGACGGCGGACGAGGCCGGTGAGAGATTGCCGGCCGCGTCACGGGCGCGGACGGTGAAGCTGTACGAGGTGCTGGCCGCAAGGCCGCTGACGGTGGCGCTGGTGCCGGTCACCGTGGTCACGTTGGTGGATCCGCGGTACACGTCGTAGCCAGTGACGCCGACATTGTCGGACGAGGCACTCCAGGCCAGCGAGACACTGGAGGACGTCTTGCCGGTGGAGCGCAGATTCGTGGGTGTGGTGGGTGCCTGGGTGTCGCCGCCGCCTCCGCCGCCGGGACCGTCGAGGCTGATGTCGTCGGCGTAGTAAGTGCCCTGCGCGTACCAGCCGTTGAGATAGATCTCGGCGGTGGTCTGGGCCGCGCCGGTGGTGAAGGAGACCGAAAGGCGGGTGTAGGCGGTGGCGGACGGGGTCCAGGTCGACGGCCCGCCGGTCACGCCGAGGTACACATAGTTGCCGCGCACCCAACCGGAGAGCGTGTAGGCGGTGTTGGGCTGCACGGCGACGGTCTGGGTGCACTTGGCGTTGTCGCTCGCGCTCGCGGCGCCGGCCAGCGCCTTCGTACCGCTGTGCACGGGGCTGCTCACCACCGAGCCGAGTCCGCCGGTGCAGGACCAGCCGGACAGGGAGCCGCTTTCGAAGCCGGGATTGCTGAGCAGGTTGGCGGCCTGGGCCGTGCCGGGCACGGCGAGTGAAGCGGCTGCTGAGAGCAGCGCCGCGCCGAGGCCGGCCAGTAGTCGATTTCGGATACGCACGTGACCTCCCAGTGAGGGGTGGGTGCGGGTCGACGGACCGGACGCGGCGCCACGATTGGTCTGGACCTGCGAGGCGGATTAGAGCGGAGCACCGCACTCAAGTCAAGGGAGGGCGCGAGACAACCGGCGCCGCCCGACCGGGAGTTGAACGCAGTTGGCAATGGAGCGGCAAAATGGCGCGGCCCCGGGCCAGAAGGCGGCGTACATCAAGTCGAAGGGGCTGCCGGGCGGGATGATCTGGGAAATGTCCGGTGAAACCCCGGGCGGAGCCCCGCTCGGCGCCCTGCACAGCGGGCTCCAGTAACACCGCCAACACCGGCGCCCGAAAAGCGTCGAGGCCGGTCCGTCAGCTGACGGACCGGCCTCTCCCGGTGGGCGATACTGGGTTCGAACCAGTGACCTCTTCGGTGTGAACGAAGCGCTCTCCCACTGAGCTAATCGCCCGGGAACGCACTGAACCATACAGGTCCCCGCGGGTTTCCTTCAAACTCTGTCCAGGTACGCGGTCAGCCCGCGCCGGCCCCCGCGCATCATCGCCGCGTGGTTCGCGCGGAACACCGGACGGCATGGCAGCGCCAGCCGCCTCATCAGCGGCTTGCACACCTCCACCTCCTGTTCGTACAGCGCACGGGTCCCGACGCCGCGCGCCGTGAGCGTCCACCGGGCCCAGCCCTCCAGATCTCCTTGCATCCCGACTTCGAGCACGCCCTGCGCAGGGTCGCGCCGCTGGGCGCGGACGGTGATGAGCAGTTCGTACGGGAGGAAGGAACGGAAGCGCGCCTGACCGCTGTCGTCGTGGATCAGGGTCACTTCGCGGACCTGCGGCCACCAGCGGGGGTAGTCCTCGGCCCGCTCCAGCACGGCGTACACGGCGTCGGGGCGGGCGGTCAGGTCCCAGACGCTGCGGAAGCGGTAGCGATACCAGTCCATCGTCCAATTGTGCTCCTGCGGGGGCGTACTCACGCCTGATCTGAGTATCCGCACCCATGCCGCGGGGTGTGGCGGGGGCCACACTCTCGCAGCATGGAGAACGTTCCGCCACCCGCCGAGGAGCTGGCGATCCTCGACCGCGAACTGGTCCAACTGGATGCTCGCAGGTCACAGTTGCTGGCCCGCCGAGCCTGGCTGCTCGCCGTGCTGCAGCCGCCCGCCGCGCCGGCTCCGGCCGCGCGGCCGTTCGCGGCGCCGCCCATCGCCGCCTCGCCGCGGGAGGCATCGCCGACGGAGGCGTCGCCGCCGAGCGTGCAGAACCTGCTGCTCACTCTCGGCGGGATTCTGCTGACCATCGCGGCGATCGCGTTCACGCTGGTCAGCTGGGGCCACTTGGGTATCGGCGGGCGCTCGCTGGTGCTCGGCGCGGTGACGATCGCTGCGCTCGCGGCGCCGGTCGCGCTGCTGCGCCGTGGGCTCGCGTCGACTGCGGAGTCACTGGCCGGTCTCGGTCTGGTGCTCATGGTGCTCGACTCGTACGCCCTGCATGTGGTGGCGCTGCCCGACACCGGCGGCCTTGCGTACTCGTCCGTGGCATCGGCCGTGCTCGCCGCGCTCTGGGCGGCGTACGGGCTGTCGCTGAACCGGCTGCGGATTCCGCTGCCGGTGGCCGTGCTGACCGCCCAACTCCCGCTTCCGCTCTGGGCGCTGACCGCCTCCGCAGGCGCGCCGTCGCTTGAATGGGCGCTGCTGGCCACCGCCGCGCTCGATGTCGCGGCCGCGCTGTGGGCGAAGCCCGCGGGTGTCCGGGGCATCGCCACTGCCGGTGCCGCTGCCACGGGCGGCTGGGCGCTGCTGATCGGCGGCGTGCAGTCGGTGACGGCGGATTCACCACTGGACGCGGTCGCCCCCGCCGTGCTGCTGGTGGCGGCCGCGGGTGTGGCCCTGTGCGCGGCCTTGCGGTCGCCTTCGGCCGCTGCTCCGTCGTCCGCGGTGGCCGGTCTCGCGACGATCGCGGGCATCGGCGGCGTGGCCCGTGCGGCGGTGCCGGAGGGCTGGTCGGTTCTCGGGTATCTGCTGTGCGCGGTGGGCCTGTTGGGGCTGGTACGGGTGGGGGTGCCGCAGCGTCTGCGGCCCGGCCTGATCAGCGCGGCGGGGGTTGTCCACGCCATCGCGGCACTGTGGACACTGCCCTTGGTCGCGCTCACGCTGGTGGGCCCGCTGACCGGCCTGGACGACATCTGGTCGGGCACACCGGCGGACGCCCGCGGGGCGCTGGGCGCACCGCTCCCGGAGTCGGGCCTGACGGCGGCCCCGCTGGTGCTGCTGATACTGGCAGCCGCCCTGACGGCTGCCGGCAGTACAGCGCACCCGACGGACCGCCCCGTCGCGGCAGCGGACGCCGCCGCGACGCCGCATCCCGAGGGCGCACCCACCCCGCAAGGGCCCCCCGCGGGAGCCTGGCCCGGCTGGGCTCCGCATGTCGGCGGGCCCCCGGCTCCGCGCGGCGATCGGCGGGCCGCCGCCCTCACCGCGGCCGCCGCTCTCGCCTGGGCGGGACTGTTCGTCCTACCGCCCGCCCTGGATCTCTCCCACGCGGCCACCGTGACCATCCACCTGCTCGTGACCGCCGCCGCGCTCCTGCTCGCCGTGCGCCCCGCACGGGCCACCGCAGCCGTCGCCCTCGCCTGTGCTCTCAGCGGCGCCGTGAGCGTCGCCGTGCTCTCTCTGGCGACGCGACCGGCGACATTCACCGTCCTGGGCACCCTGACCGTGGCGCTGGCCGTGAGCGCGGCCGCATCGCGCGCCGGGCGGGCAGTGCAGGCGATCCTCGCCTGCGCCGCCACCGGCTTCGCGACGGCCCTCGTCGGCGCTCTCGCCGCGGCCGCCGATCTCCCGCCCCACCAGGTCGCGCCGGCGATCCTCGCCGTGCCCGCCGCGGTGGCGCTGATCGCCGCCCGGCTGGGCCGTCACCCCGTCGCCCTCCCGATGGAGTGCACAGGCGCCGCTGCGGGGCTCCTCGCGGTCGCCCTGGCCGGCGAGGACCGTCCCACCCTCGCCCTGGTGCTCGCGCTCGGCGGCGTCATCGCCGCGGGCACCGCGGTGCGGGCCGAGCGCCGCCCGGCCGCCGGATATCTCGGGGCGGTGCTGTTCGTGCTGGCCACCTGGGTACGGCTGGCCGCGTCGGACGTGTCGGTCCCCGAGGCGTACACCCTGCCCGTCACCGTCCCCGCGCTCGCCGTCGGCCTGCTGCGCCGCCGCCGCGACCCGGAGGCCTCGTCCTGGACGGCATACGGCCCCGGTCTCGCCGCGACGCTGCTGCCCAGCCTCGTCGCGGCCTGGGGCGACCAGCACTGGCTGCGTCCGCTGCTGCTCGGTGTGGCGGCCCTGGCCGTCACACTGGCAGGCGCCCGGCTGCGCCTCCAGTCACTCCTCGTGCTCGGCGGCGCCGTGCTCGCTCTCGACGCCCTGCACGAGCTCGCCCCGTACGTCGTCCAGGTCGTCGGCGCACTCCCCCGCTTGGCTGCCGCCCGCGCTCGCCGGGCTGCTGCTCCTCGCCGTCGGCGCGACCTACGAGCAGCGGCTGCGCGACGCGCGCAGGCTGCGGGACGCGCTCGGCCGGATGCACTGAGCCGGCGAACGCCGAAGGCCCCGGAGACTCAAAAAGTCTCCGGGGCCTTCGGTCCGGGTGGGCGATACTGGGTTCGAACCAGTGACCTCTTCGGTGTGAACGAAGCGCTCTCCCACTGAGCTAATCGCCCGGGCGCACCGCAAACGTTACCGCATGTCAGCGGGTGCCCCTGACCGTTTTCGGGTCACTCCTTGATCTTCCACGGCATCACGATGCCGAACTTCCAGACGTAGATTCCGATCAGCACCGCGATGATCACCAGACCGATCGTGGTGAGGATGATGTTCCTCCGGCGCACCCTGGGATCGAGCGCCCGCTGCGCCGCCTCGGTCACCTTGCGCTTGGTCCAGCGGAGCACCAGCTGCGCCCAGACGAACTCGGTCGCCCAGATCGCCATGCCCCCGAAGATCACCAGCCAGCCGGGACCCGGCAGCGGCAGCATCACGATGCCGGCGCCGACGACCGCGAGCCCGATCACGAAGACCCCGACCTGCCAGCTCAGATGCAGTGGCCGGGATCTCTTGATGAAGTGGGGCGCCCGTGAGCCGAGTGCCGGCTCCTTCGCCACCGTCACGTCCCCCGTCGCGGGGTCCTGGGCCGTCGCTGCGACGGACTCCCCCCGCTCGTCACTCTCCGCGTTCATGGAGCCAAACCTACCGGATTCCGGCCGGTCACCGGAATGGCCCTATAACACAAAGTGATGCACCGCCGTACGAGCGACATGAAGGATCACAAAACGGTCAGAGGGGTTTACAACGGCACCGTAGGTGGCATGTCGATTTCGCCGACGTGCGAATCCCCGAGCGCACACTGAGCGAAAGGCCCTGGCGCTTATGAACACCACGGTCAGCTGCGAGCTGCACCTGCGCCTCGTTGTATCGAGCGAGTCTTCACTGCCTGTACCCGCGGGCCTGCGGTATGACACGGCCGATCCCTATGCCGTGCACGCCACCTTCCACACCGGAGCCGAAGAGACGGTCGAGTGGGTCTTCGCCCGCGACCTTCTCGCCGAGGGCCTGCACCGGCCCACCGGCACGGGCGACGTCAGAGTCTGGCCTTCCCGCAGTCACGGCCAAGGCGTCGTCTGCATCGCGCTGAGCTCCCCGGAGGGCGAAGCCCTGCTCGAGGCCCCGGCGCGGGCCCTGGAGTCGTTCCTGAAGCGGACCGACGCCGCGGTGCCACCAGGCACCGAGCATCGTCACTTCGATCTCGACACAGAGCTCTCGCACATCCTGGCCGAGAGCTGAGCCAGGCAGAGAGCTGCACGGCGCCGTCCGACTCGGGGAGACGGCGCCGCGCGGACAACCACCAACGGCGAACACCGGCGCCCTCACCGCGGAATCCATCGCGGTGACGGCGCCGGTTCGCTTTGGGCAGCCGCGGTGCGGGCACAGGACACGACGAGGCAAAATCTGAGTAGAGTCTGCGCAATTCGGCGGGCACCGGCCCGCAGCAGGCCAGGGAGCGAATCGTGCTGATTCCCCACGACACCAGGATCGCCCTCGACACCGTCGTCGATCTGGTGAACACCGCACCGGAGAGCGAGCAGGTGGAGGGGCTCGCAGACGTCGCCGCGCTGTACGACTTCGCACGCAGCCACCTCATCAGCGGTGTGGACGAGCTGACCCAGCGGGACCTGAAGGCCGTGCAGGGCGTACGGACGCAGTTCGCGGAGATCTTCGCGGCGCCCGACAGCCGTACCGCGGCCGAGCTGGTCAATGAGCTGGTGGCGGCCGCGGGGACCACGCCCCAGCTCACCGACCACGACGGCTACGACTGGCATGTGCACTACTTCGCGCCGGACGCCTCCATTGCCGACCATCTCGCCGCGGACTGCGGCATGGCGCTGGCGTTCATCGTCGTCACGGGCGAGCAGGAGCGGCTGCGGCGCTGCGAGGCGCCGGACTGCGGGCGCGCGTTCGTCGATCTCTCCCGCAATCGGTCGCGGCGCTACTGCGACAGCCGCACCTGCGGCAACCGCCTGCATGTCGCCGCGTACCGCGCGCGCCGCAAGGAAGCGGCCGGCTGACCTTCACAGCAGGAAGAGATCGTGCACCGCTGCCGTCAGCAGCAGGAAGCCGATCACCGCGAGGAAGATCATCAGGGGTGGCTGGGAGAGCGCGAAGAGGCAGCCACGCGGCTCTTCGGTCGGTGCGGGGGCCTCGCCCCGGGAGGTATCGAGCATCTCGGGGTGATGATGACGCAGCCCGGCCCGTCGTGATCGAACAACACGCCCCGCGAGTGCGGGAGTTCATTCAAATTCCGTGCTTCTTGAGGATCGCCTCGATGTCGCTGAAGTCATCGCCGGAGCCGGCCGCCTTCGGCTTCGTCACCGACTGCGGCTTCGTCGCCGGCTGCGCGGCCGGCCGACTGCCCGGCCCGAGGGAGGGCGCGGTCGCCGCGGGGGCGACCGCCTCGCGCTGTGCCGCCTGCGCGGCCTTGCGCTCCTTGCGGGTACCGCCGCGGCGTCGCTCCACGACGCGGGTCGTCATGAAGAGCAGCCACGCGCCGCCCAGCAGGCCGAAGCCGAGCCATGCGGACGGGCTGAAGGCCGTGTCGACGGCCCATTCGACCGCGCCGGTCAGCACCAGGCCGATGGGTACGAGGGAATAGGCGAGTATCCGGGCAGCAGTGAGGAAACGCCTGCGGTAGGCCGTGACGGCGGCGATGCCCAGGCCCGCCGCGGACACTGCGGAACATATGGTCTCGGCAAGCATCCGGTCCTCCAGGCTGGCTCGGGCACGGTCGGGTTCGTCCCTTCCATCGTGCACCTGCGGCCCTGTCCGGGCCACGGTCCCGTGCGACCTCAGGGAGATCTCCGGGACGGCCTCCTCCCCAGGTCCCGGTTGGGCCCCATGGGAGCGGGCTGGGAGACTGGCCCCATGAGCGAGTCAACCACCGCCGGCCCCGTCGTACTCGACGTCTGGTGCGAGCTCCAGTGCACCGACTGCCGAAAGGCTCTGGAGGATCTGCGGGCCCTGCGTGAGCGCTACGGCGACCGGCTGGAACTGCGGCTGCGCCACTTCCCCCTCGACAAGCACAGGCACGCCTTCGCTGCCGCGCAGGCCGCGGAGGAGGCGGCCGAACAGGGCAAGGGCTGGCCGTACGTCGAAGCGGTGCTCGGACGTGTCGAAGAGCTGGACCGCCAGGGCGTGCCGCTGCTGCTCGACGTCGCGCGTGAACTGGACCTGGACGCCGAGGAGTTCGACACCGCCCTGATCGACGGGCGGCACATCCTGATCGTCGACGCCGATCAGGCCGAGGGCAAGGCGATCGGTGTGACGGGCACTCCGACGTACGTCATCGACGGCGAACTGCTGGACGGCAGCAAGAGGCAGGAGGGGCTGCGGGCGCGCATCGAGGAGATCGCGGACCGGCTGCTCGCCGACGCCTGATCCGCCCCGATCGACCGGACAGGACCTAGAGCAGCTGCTTGAAGGAGTTGACGGTCGTCGTCCGATAGCCGAGCGACTCGTAGAGCCCGATCGCCGGGGCGTTGTTCGCAAAGACATGCAGCCCCAGCAGCGGCAGTCCGGCATCCAGCGCCACGCGCTCGGCAAGCAGCATCAGGGACCGCCCGTGGCCCTGTGTGCGCCGGCGCTCGACGACCTCGACGTCGTACACATACGCCCCCTGTTCGCCGGGCCGCACCTCACGTCGTCCGACGAAGAGATGTCCTACGGCCACGCCCTCGTGGACCAGGAGGCTGAGCCACGTCCCTTGCGTGGCAAGGCCCTCGGGCAGCTTCTCGCGGTGGTCGGCCTCCGACTTGGCGCGCGCCTGCTCGGGCGGCAGCCCGCGATCGGCCCAGCTCTGCGCGTAGTTCTCGATTCCCGCGGCGAGCCACTGCTGGAACTCTGCCTCGCTCATGGGCCGGCCCTCGACGTTGGGCGGCAGGGCGGGCGGCCGACCGGTCAGCTCCTTGAGCATGTTGCGGCTGCGCTCGGTGTAGCCGAGGACAGTCACAAGACGAGTGGCGGCGGTGGCGTCCGGCGGTACGGACACCTGCACCTGTGTGCAGCCCCAGCCGCGCAGCACCTCCTCGGCGGCGAGCGCGGCGACGGTCCCCCGCCCGCGCCGCCGGTCCCGCTCGTCGATGCTCAGCGACCGGATCGTGCCGCCCCCGGTGCCGAGGGCGGGGTGGGTGGCGATCTCGATCGTGCCGACGGGACGACTGTTCACGCAGACCTCGTAGGTGCGTGACTGCGCGCCGTCCGCCTCGTGCTGAAGCGGCCCGGTCGGCCGCAGGGTCGTGGTCATCACGGGTGTTCTACCCGCCCACGCACCCGCCCGTCACGCGGTTTTGCCTGTCTGGCAGGGGATTCAGTACGAAGCCTTCGGGTCCTGGTCCGCGGCCGCGCGCTCCTCGAAGATCCGCATGGCCTCGGCGGTCACCGGCCCCGGCGCTCCGGCGAGCTCGCGCCCGTCGATCCGACCGACCGCCTGTACGTCGCGGAGGGTGGACGTCAGGAAGATCTCCTCGGCCCGGTCCAGCACGTCGAAGGGCAGATCGGTCTCCTTGGCTCCCGTCCACTCGACGGTGAGCGCGCGGGTGATGCCCGCGAGGCAGCCGGAGGAGACGGGCGGCGTGTGCAGTTCGCCGTCGAGCACGACGAAGACATTGGAGCCGGTGCCCTCGCAGAGCCGTCCTACGGTGTTGGCGAAGAGCGCCTCGGACGCACCCCGCTCGCTCGCCCTGGCGAGTGCGACGACATTCTCCCCGTACGACGTCGTCTTCAGCCCGGCCAGCGCTCCGCGCTCGTTGCGGGTCCAGGGGACGGTGACGACGGCGGTGGTGTCGGGGCGGCGCCTGCTCGCGCCGAGCGCCACAACGAGGGTCGGACCTTCGTCGCCGCGGTCGGAGCCGAGCGGTGAGGGGCCGCCGGTGTACGTGATGCGCAGTCTGCCGAGCTCCATGGGGTTGGCTTCCAGCACGGCGGCGCAGGCGCGCCCGACCTCGTCCAGGTCAGGGGCCGGCAGACCGAGGCCGAGGGCGGAGCGGGTCAGCCGGTCGAGGTGCTGGGTGAGAGCGAAGGGCTGCCCGTGCACCGCCTTGATCGTCTCGAAGACGCCGTCGCCCACGGTCAGACCGTGATCGAACACGGACACCCGGGCGTCGTCGGCGTGAGTGAGTGCACCGTTGACCCAAAGCTTCATCTAGCTGGTCCTTCCGCTTGCCGCGTACGCCCCCGACGCTACCGCGAGCAGTCGGGAGGCCTTCAGCTCGGTCTCCTCCCATTCGCGCTGAGGGTCGGAGCCCCAGGTGATCCCTGCGCCGGTGCCGAAGCGGAGCACCGGCTCGGCGGGGCGGGTGCGGTCGATCCAGAAAGTGCGTATGCCGACGGCGAGCTCGCCTGTGCCGCGGTCGGCGTCCACCCAGCCGATGCCGCCGCAGTACGGTCCGCGGGGTGCCGTCTCCAGCGCGTCGATGATCTTCAGCGCACTGGACTTGGGCGCTCCGGTCACCGAGCCGGGCGGGAAGGTGGCCGCGAGCAGCTCCGGCCAGCCGGCCTTGGGCCCCAGCTCGCCGCGGACCGTCGAGACGAGGTGCACGAGTCCGGGATGGGCCTCGACGGCGCACAGCGCGGGGACGGAGACGGTGCCGGTGGCGCAGACCCGGCCCAGGTCGTTGCGGACGAGGTCCACGATCATCACGTTCTCCGCGTGGTCCTTCTCCAGCAGGTCCGCGGCGGTGCGGCCGGTGCCCTTGATCGGCCCGGACTCGACCGTGGTCCCGCTGCGCCGCAGATACAGTTCGGGCGACGCGGTGGCTATCTCCACGCCGTGGGCGGGCAGCCTGATCGTTCCTGCGTACGGAGCGGGGTTGCCGCGCGCCAGCAGTGCGGTCAGCGCATCGACGTCGGCGGCGTCCGGGTCGGGCAGCGGCGCCGAGAGAATTCGGCAGAGGTTCGCCTGATAGACCTCGCCGGCCGCTATGTGCTCGCGGATGCGCCGTACGCCGGCGATGTACGCGGCCCGGTCCAGGGAGGAGTCCCAGTCCTCCGCCGCGGGGCCCCGCCAGCGCCCCGGCACGGGCTCAGGCACCGGCTCCGTACGAACATCGCGGAAGCGGGCGCAGGTCAGACGGCCCTCGAAGTCCGCGGCAACGGCCCAGAAGCCCTCGGAGTCGAGTGCTTCCGGGTCGCTGGTCACATCCCGGAGGCCCGTGGCGAGGAGGTGGCCGAAGCGGGCCAAAGGAGCAGTGTCGTGCACGTCTGTGAGTCTATGGCCGGTGCCGATGAGCTGCCGATGAGCTCCTGCGGTGTGAACACACCTCAGCACGCTGCGGAAACGCGTTTTTGTGCTGGCCCGGGAATCCGCTAGAGTTCAACACGTCACCGGGACGCGCAAGCGGGCCGGAACCGACAAGCGGACGTGGCTCAGTTGGTAGAGCATCACCTTGCCAAGGTGAGGGTCGCGAGTTCGAATCTCGTCGTCCGCTCGACGTGGGGGATCTTCCCGACCCCCTGCACTCAGGGTGGAGTGGCCGAGAGGCGAGGCAACGGCCTGCAAAGCCGTCTACACGGGTTCAAATCCCGTCTCCACCTCCAAGGACGATTAGCTCAGCGGGAGAGCGCTTCCCTGACACGGAAGAGGTCACTGGTTCAATCCCAGTATCGTCCACTGGATCCGCATGGATTCACGCGCGATTAGCTCAGCGGGAGAGCGCTTCCCTGACACGGAAGAGGTCACTGGTTCAATCCCAGTATCGCGCACGCAGTACCACGCAAGATCGTCCCGCGCGATTAGCTCAGCGGGAGAGCGCTTCCCTGACACGGAAGAGGTCACTGGTTCAATCCCAGTATCGCGCACCAGCCAGAACCCCCCGGCCGCCTCGGCGGCCGGGGGGTTCTGTCGTTGCCGGGGCGGCTCAGGAGGAGAAGAGCATCCGGCCGAAGCTCTTCTGGCGGTAGTGCCCGCCGTGGTGTCCGCCGTGGTGCGGCGCGCCCCAGGCGGGCGCCGGGGCGGCAGGGTAGGCCTGCGGCGCGGGCGGGGCGGGCGGGGCCTGCTGGGTCCACTGCGACTCGAGGCGGGTGAGGGACTCGAGCTCGCCGTAGTCGAGGAATATCCCCCGGCAGCCGCTGCACTGCTCGATCTGGACGCCGTTGCGGTTGTACGTGTGCATCGCTGCGTGGCACTTGGGACACTGCATTGTCTGCTCAGCTCCTCGCCGTTCGGTCGACGTCGCCGGGATGCATGCCCGGTGACGAGGAGTTCAGACTACGACGAGGACTCGCAGTCCAACTCAGCAGGGAGTGTGGCAATTCGGGCACAGGATTCGATCATCGCCTGATCGACCTCGTCCGGATCGCGTTGCTCCGCGGCCGCCTTTGCCAGGGCGAGGGCGGCGGTCTGGACGGTCAGAGCACGTGCGGGGACGTCGAGTTGGGGCCAGGGGTCGCTGTCGGCGGGGACCGCCGGGCCCTGTGCGGCGGTGTACGCCCCGAGGAACCGCTGCCAGATCTGCGCGGGCAGCAGGCCCGCGGCGTACCAGGCGGCGGGGCGGGCCAGGTCCCAGGCGGGGTCGCCGAGGCCGAGGTCGTCGACGTCGATCAGCAGCCAGGGGCCGCCGGGGGCGGGGTGCCGGACGAGCTGGCCGAGGTGCAGGTCGCCGTGGCAGAGGGTGGAGCTGCGGGGCGACGTGGCCTCGCTGCGGGCCCAGGCGGGGAGCCGCTCCCAGGCCCGTTCGACGGTCGAGGCCGCGGGGTGGTCGCCGGCCGCCGCTCGCATCCGCGCTCGGGCCCGGGCCGCCTTGGCGGGACCGCGCATGGGCGGGAGAGGGCCGGGGAGTCGGTCCGTGTCGACCCGGTGGAGCCGGGCCAGCAGGACCGCGGCGTCCTCCCAGGGGGCGACGTCGGGGTTCGCAGGGTCCACGGGGACGCCGTACGGCCAGGCCGAGACGGGTCGGCCGTGCAGGTCCCCGGCGGGGAGCGGAACGGGCGCGAGCAGAATGCCGGTGAGGCTCGGGTGGGCCGCGACGGCGAGGCGGGTGGCCAGGGCCGCGGTGTCGGTGTCTGCGGCGTGCGCTTTGGCGACGGCTTCGCCGTGCCGCACGACGGTGCCGTCGTCCCGCTCGGCGAGCACGGCTTCGTCCCGACCGCAGGCGCGGCAGGCCTGCCTGGGCACAACGAGATGCGCGGCGTCGCGTGCGACGCCGGCGAGCGTGCGGACGACGTCTGCGGTCACGGTCTCCCCCCAGCTGCGGTGTTTCCCTGGCGGGAGCCTAGCGGCGTGAGCCGCGCGTCTGGTCGCCCTCGGGTGTGCCACGGTCGCGCCGCGAAGCACTGCTGGCCCGTGAGACCCGCCAGGGCGCGCGGTGCGAGGGTCGCACGCAGAAGGGCAAACAGCGCGATGGCCGGTCAGCTCCCCAGCTGACCGGCCAAACGCTGCCGTCCGCCGCACCCCCGTCCCCACGGGGTTGTTGGCCCGATGTCCCCGACCCGAACCGCTCTTCCGGGTCCGGGGCGCCGCTCAGCGCCCCAGCATCACGCCCACGGACGACGCTTGTGTGACAACTGCCTCCCAGCCGCCGAAAGCGACCACGAGCAGTGCCGCGAGAGGAAGCACCATGACTGTCGCCACCAACGGGTGACGCGTGCCGGACGGGCGGCCGCCGAACGCGGCGAAAGCCTTGCGTCCCTGCGTGCGGATGATCGTCCGCGATGCCGTGTCCGCCATGGTCCCTCTCCTGATTCGTATGTGGCAGCGGCGGGTGTCTGACCTCGGGGGACGAGTGCTGCACCCGCCGCTTGACTTCAACACTAGGGATTCGGCAGGGCCCGGGCGTCATGCCCGCGTACCGATTGCCGGGCCTCCCGGAGGATGAGCCGCGGCCCCGCGGCGTACTCCCCTGGGTGGAGACGGGGTCCTAGGCCTTGGGGTCTTCCCGGAGGGGACGCTCCGAGGAGTCCTCCCTGGGCACCGGCTGCTCGACCAGAGCCAGCACCCGGGTGGCCATGAAACGGGCCGTCCGCACCACCGAGCCTCCCCCAGCTACCGCTGGGAGGTGCCCCCAGGTGACTTCGCTCACTTCCACCACCCCTCTGCGCACGGCCGTCTCGACCCTGCGCCCCGCCCTGCTGGCCACCACTTCGTACGTACGAGTCGTGTCTCCCGCGTCCACGACTATCTCCACGCGGTCACCCTTCACCGATCCAATCCCCCTTCTGCAACGGTCCGTTGAGATCTCGCACCGGCCAGGACACCTGGATCCGTTGCTCCCTGACCACTCTTCAAGTTTCCCACCCGGCACTGACAATCGACCGGGCCGAGAGGGCGCGGCCTATGAGCACACCGGGTCGGGGGTACGTAAGCTGTGCCACGTCAAACGGGCGACCGCGGCAGCGGGGTGGGGCCACCCCACCGTAAGTAGGGGACGGACATGGCGATGATGCGGCTCCGGCGCGAGGACCCGCGTGTCGTCGGCTCGTTCAGACTGCACCGACGACTCGGCGCGGGTGGCATGGGCGTCGTCTATCTGGGCTCCGACCGCCGCGGCCAGCGCGTCGCCCTGAAGGTGATCCGGCCGGATCTGGCGGAGGACCAGGAGTTCAGGTCGCGGTTCGCACGCGAGGTCTCGGCGGCACGGCGGATCCGCGGCGGCTGTACGGCACGGCTCGTGGCCGCCGATCTGGAGGCGGACCGCCCGTGGTTCGCCACTCAGTACGTTCCCGGGCCCTCCCTGCACGACAAGGTGGCCGAGGACGGCACGCTCCGGGCCGCCGAGGTCGCCGCGGTCGGCGCGGCGCTGTCCGAGGGCCTGGTGGCGGTGCACGAGGCCGGTGTCGTACACCGGGACCTCAAGCCGTCGAACATCCTGCTGTCGCCGAAGGGCCCGCGGATCATCGACTTCGGCATCGCCTGGGCGACCGGCGCGAGCACGCTCACGCATGTCGGCACGGCGGTGGGCTCCCCCGGTTTCCTCGCGCCGGAGCAGGTGCGCGGCGCTGCGGTCACGCCCGCCACGGACGTCTTTGCGCTGGGTGCCACGCTCGCGTACGCGGCGACCGCCGACTCGCCCTTCGGACACGGTAGTTCGGAGGTCATGCTGTACCGGGTGGTGCACGAGGAGCCGCAGCTGCACGGGGTTCCGGACGCGCTCGCTCCACTCGTACGTGCCTGTCTGGCGAAGGATCCCGAGGAGCGCCCCAGCACACTGCAGCTGTCGATGCGGCTGAAGGAGATCGCGGCCAGGGAGGCCCAGGGGCTGTCGGAGGGACGCCCGCCGGCCCAGCGCGAGCGGATCGAGCAGGACCGGCCGACCTCGCGCTATCCGGAGCGGACGCAACGCTCCGAGCGGCTGGACCGGACGGAGCGCCTGGAGCGGCGTACGGGGGGCACCCCGGCGCCGCGCACGCAGCCGCCGCGCACCGGCGGATCCCGGCCCCAGCCGCCCCGCAATACGGCCCGTACGAACGGCCGTCAGGGCACCAGGCCCGGCGTACGCACCACATCGGCCGGGCGGCGGCCCGCCAACCCGAGGCTGCTGCGCCAGCGCATCGTCGTCTTCGTCGTGGTGACGCTGATCGTGGCGCTCGGCATCGCCGCGGCCCAGCAGCTGTAGCGGCGGACGGCGCGATCAGTGCGGCCGCGGCCGGTCAGGTCCTGTCCACGGCCGCTCTGGCCCTGGGTGGCTCACGCCTCGGGGCGGCCTGTCGCCACCGCGTAGAACGCGACCGCGGCGGCCGCGCCCACATTGAGCGAGTCGACTCCGTGCGCCATCGGGATGCGCACCCACTCGTCGGCGGCGACCAGCGCCTGGGTGGAGAGCCCGTCGCCCTCCGCGCCGAGCATCAGCGCGACGCGGTCGAGCCGGTGGGGAGCCGCCTCGTCGATGGCGGCGGCCTTCTCGTCGGGGGTGAGGGCGAGGAGCTTGAAGCCCGCTTCCCGTACGGATTCCAGGCCCCTGGGCCAGGAATCGAGACGGGCGTACGGAACGGAGAAGACCGCGCCCATGGAGACCTTCACCGAGCGGCGGTAGAGCGGGTCCGCGCAGTCCGGCGAGAGCAGCACCGCGTCCATGCCGAGAGCGGCGGCGCTGCGGAAGATCGCACCGATGTTGGTGTGGTCGTTGACCGCCTCCATAACGACCACGCGGCGGGCGCTCAGCAGCAGTTCGTCGGCCGTCGGCAGGGGCTTGCGCTGCATGGAGGCGAGCGCGCCGCGGTGCACGTGGTAGCCGGTGACGCGTTCGGCGAGCTCGGGGCTCACCGCGTACACGGGGGCCGGGAGCTCGTCGATGACGTCCCGCATGACGTCGACCCACTTGGCGGAGAGCAGCATCGACCGCATCTCGTAACCGGCGTCCTTGGCGCGCCGGATGACCTTCTCGCCCTCGGCGATGAACAGGCCTTCGGCGGGCTCGCGTCTGCGCCGGAGCTCTACGTCGGTCAGGCCGGTGTAGTCGCGCAGGCGCGGGTCGTCGGGGTCCTCGACAGTGATGAGATCAGCCACAGGGTGATACTGCCTTCTCCTGGGTGTGGTGCCAACGGCTGCGCCCGGGTTGGTTACCGGTGGTTACGCGGGCTCGCTGCGATGCGGGCGCGGCTTACGCCTTGCGCGGTCCGACGGTGACGACCTCGCCGATGACGATGACCGCCGGCGGGCGTACGTCCTCGGTCCGCACCCGCTCGGCCACAGTCGCGAGCGTCGCATCGACGCGACGCTGGGACGCGGTGGTGCCCTCCTGGACCAGGGCCACGGGGGTGTCGGGGCGCTTTCCGTGTGCGACCAGGGCCTGCGCGATCGCGCCGATCTTGTCGACCCCCATCAGGACGACGAGCGTGCCGCGGAGCTTGGCGAGGGCCGCCCAGTCGACGAGCGAGCGCTCGTCGTCGGGGGCGACATGGCCGCTGACCACCGTGAACTCATGGGCGACGCCACGGTGGGTGACCGGGATGCCGACCGCGCCGGGGACGCTGATGGAGCTGGAGATGCCGGGGACGACGGTGCACGGGATACCGGCCTCGGCGAGGGCCTCGGCCTCTTCCATGCCACGGCCGAAGACGAAGGGGTCGCCGCCCTTGAGCCGCACCACTGCCTTGCCCGCCTTGGCGTGCTCGATCAGGGCGTTGTTGATCGCCTCCTGGGCCATGAAGCGGCCGTACGGGATCTTCGCGGCGTCGATCACCTCGACGTGGGGCGGGAGTTCGTCGAGCAGGTCGCGCGGGCCGAGGCGGTCGGCGATGACGACGTCCGCCTCGGCGAGGAGGCGGCGGCCGCGGACGGTGATCAGGTCCGGGTCGCCGGGTCCGCCGCCGACGAGGGCGACGCCGGGGGTCCGGGTGCGGTGGTGGGGAGCGGCGAGGGAGCCGTCCCGCAGGCCTTCGATGATGGCGTCGCGCACGGCGGCGGAGCGGCGGGGGTCACGGCCGGTGAGCACCGCCACGGTCACGCCCTCGGAGCGGCCGGTGGCAGGGGTCCACGCGGTGGCTGCGCTCGCGTCGTCGGCGCGTACGCACCAGGTGCGGGTGCGCTCGGCCTCCGCGGAGGCACGGGCGTTGGTCTCGGCGTCGGAGGTGGCGATGAGGGCGTACCAGGCGTCGGTGAGGTCGCCCTCGGCGTACGGGCGCTGCTCCCAGCGGATCTCGCCGGCCGCGGCCATGGCCTCGACGGACGGCGTCGCGGACGGCGACACGAGGACGATGTCGGCCCCGGCCGCGATGAGCGCGGGGAGCCGGCGCTGGGCGACCTGCCCACCGCCGAGCACGACGACGCGGCGCCCGGTGAGGCGCAGTCCTACGGGGTAGGCGGGGTGCTCGTCGTGGTCGACGTGCGCAGCGGGGTCAGCGTGCTCGGCCATGGCGGTACTGGCTCCTCGGGCGGGGCTGTGCGGTGTACGGGGGCCGCTGCGGCGGTGAAGCGGCTGGTGGGGCGGGGTGGGGGCCCCTGCGAATACCTTACGGGGGTGGGGGGTTTCTCCCCTGCCCCGGCCCTTCCCGAAACCCGGGGCTCCGCCCCCGGGGCCCGAGTCGGACGGGCGAAGCTCGTTTGTCGGGGCTCCGCCCCGAACCCCACTCCTCGATCGCCGGAGGGGCTCAAAATGAGCCCGTCCGCCGATCGAGGACGCAGGGGTCTGGGACTTGCCCCAGATACGCGGAGCGGCGGGGAGGGAAAGCGCCGGGCACCCCGCACGCGCCGCCTACTTCTCCGTCACGCCCGCCGAGTCGAACGTCGCCACCTCATGCATCGCTCTCGCCGCACTCTGCACCACCGGCAGCGCCAGCAGCGCCCCTGTCCCCTCGCCCAGGCGCAGGTCCAGGTCCACCAGCGGGCGCAGGCCCAGCTTGTTGAGGGCCGCGACATGGCCCGGCTCCGCGCTGCGGTGGCCCGCGATGCAGGCCGCCAGAGCCTCCGGCGCGATCGCCCGGGCGACCAGCGCGGCCGCGCCCGCCGAGACACCGTCCAGCACCACCGGCGTACGCAGCGACGCGCCGCCCAGGATGAAGCCGACCAGTGCCGCGTGCTCCAGGCCGCCGACCGCCGACAGGACGCCGATCGGGTCAGCCGGATCCGGCGCGTGCAACTCCAGGGCACGCCGCACCACGTCGATCTTGCGCGCGTGCATCTCGTCGTTGATACCCGTACCGCGGCCGGTGATCTCGCCCGGGTCGATGCCCGTGTACACCGAGATCAGCGCCGCGGAGATCGTCGTGTTCGCGATGCCCATCTCACCGGTGAGCAGCGCCTTGTTGCCCGCCGCCACCAGATCGCGCGCCGTCTCGATGCCGACCTCGACCGCCGAGAGGACCTCTTCGCGGCTCAGCGCGGGGCCGGTCGTGCAGTCCGCCGTACCCGGCCGCACCTTGCGCGGCACCAGTCCCGGCGTGGCGGGCAGGTCCGCGGCGACGCCCACGTCGATCACGCACACCTCCGCACCCACCTGGTTGGCGAACGCATTGCAGACCGCGCCCCCGCCCAGGAAGTTGGCCACCATCTGGGCCGTGACCTCCTGCGGCCAGGCTGTGACCCCCTGCGCGTGCACCCCATGGTCGCCCGCGAAGATCGCGACCGCCGCGGGCTCCGGGATCGGCGGCGGACACATCCGCGACAACCCGCTCAGCTGCGCGGAGATGATCTCCAGCATGCCGAGCGCGCCCGCCGGCTTGGTCATCCGCTTCTGCCGCTCCCACGCCTCGCCGAGCGCCTTCGCGTCCAGCGGACGGATGTTGGAGACGGTCTCCTGGAGCAGATCGTGCGGCTCCTCGCCGGGCAGCGCGCGCCGTCCGTACGTCTCCTCGTGCACGACCCACGACAGCGGACGGCGCTTGGACCAGCCCGCCTGCATCAGCTCGGGCTCCTCGGGGAACTCGTCGACGTAACCGACGCAGAGGTACGCCACGACTTCCAGGTGCTCGGGCAGACCGAGCGCGCGCACCATCTCGCGCTCGTCGAAGAAGCTGACCCAGCCGACGCCGAGGCCTTCGGCGCGCGCGGCGAGCCAGAGGTTCTCGACGGCGAGCGCGGAGGAGTACGGGGCCATCTGCGGCTGCGTGTGCCGGCCCAGCGTGTGCCGACCGCCGCGCGTCGGGTCGGCGGTGACCACGATGTTCACCGGGGTGTCGAGGATCGCCTCGATCTTCAGTTCCTTGAACTGCTTGGCGCGGCCCTTCGGCAGCGACTTCGCGTACGCGTCGCGCTGACGCTGGGCGAGCTCGTGCATCGTCCGCCGGGTCTCGGCGGAGCGGATGACGACGAAGTCCCAGGGCTGTGAGTGGCCGACGCTGGGGGCGGTGTGCGCGGCCTCCAGGACGCGCAGCAGCACCTCGTGCGGGATGGGGTCGCTGCGGAAGCCGTTGCGGATGTCCCGGCGCTCGCGCATGACGCGGAGTACGGCTTCGCGCTCGGCGTCGTCGTAGCCGGGTGCGGGCGCGCCTCCGAGGGCGATGGCTGCGGGGGCGGGCTCGGCGACTGTCACGGCCTCGGGCACTGCCTCGGGAACCGGCTCCGGTTCGGGGGCGGGCACGGCTTCCTCGGCCACTTCTTCGGCCACGACGACCTCTTCGGCGATCTCGGCCACCTCTTCAGCCGCGACGGGCTCAGCCTCGGGAACCAGCTGGACGGGCTGCTCGGCGGCGGCCTTCTCTGCCACCGGCCCCGGCTCGCCCGCGCGCGGCGCGGGCACGATCACCTCGGCCTGCGGCGCGGGCTCCGATTCGACGGCCGCGACCGCCACTTCTTCCACGACCGCCACCTCCTCGACCAGCGGCACGGGCTCCGGCTCCGGCTCGGGCCCCTGGTCGGCGGCCTCGGTGACGACCGGAGGTTCAGGAGCCTCAGGAGCTTCAGGAGCGGTCACAGGAGCCTCGGTGACCGACGGGACCAGTGTGATGGGCGCGACGGGTGCGGGCTCCGGGACGACCGTTTCCGGCGCGGCTTCCGCCGCGGCCGGAGGAGGCGTATGGGGCTGCTGAGGCTGGGGGTCCCAGGGAACCCCGGCCTGCGGCGGAATCTCGCCCAGCTGCGGCCCCGGCAGCACGGCACCCGTCTCCTCGCGCGGGATGTCGAGGTACTCGGGGCCCGCGGTGGGTGGCCCTGGGTAGGGCACGGGTGTGGCGTGCGCCGGCGTTCCCGCAGGGCCGCGGTCGGCGAGCGAGCGGACCACGCCGCCCGAGGAGGCGTCGGGCACCGGCGGTCCCATGTGCAAAGGGCGTCGCGCGGGCGGTGGCGTCGGCGTGGCCGAGGTGGGCGGGACGCGTACGCCGTTGAGGTCGACGGAGCCGGAGTCCCGGCCCCCCGCCTCGTGCGCGCCGGCCTCGTGCATCTGGTAGGCAGGTACGGCCGGCTCCGCCGCAACGGCGACGGGCTCGGCCACGTGCTGCTCAACGGGGGCGAACTGCTCCTCCGCGAAGGCCGGCGCGACGGGCTCCGGCACCGGCGCGGAAGCGGCGAGATCCGGAGCCGGGAACTCCGGGCCCGCGGGCGGCTGCGCCGCGGCAAGCGCCTCGGCCTGAGCCTCGGGCGCCTGGTACTGGGGGACGAAGTGCTCCTGCCCAGGCGGCTGCGCCACAGGCTCGGCGACCGTAGTCACAGGCTGGGCGACATGCTGCTCCGGAACCGGCATCGCGATCGGCGCCTGACCCACCCCCGCCGGAACCACCGGCGCATGAGCAACCTGCATCTGCGCGACGTGCATCTGCGCGACCGGCGCCTGGGCGACCGGCGCCTGGGCGACCGGCGCGTGCGCCACGGGCCCCTGCGCGGGTTGCACTGCCTGCGGGTCGCTCCACGCCCCCTGCGCCCCGGGCATCAGCAGCAGATCGTCCTCTTCGGAGCCGTTCTCGGAGTGGTCGAGGAAGGTGTACGCGCCGTGCGCGGGGACGCCCGGCTGCTCCACCATGCCTGCGTTCTCCGGCAGCCCCTCGCCCGGGATCTGGCCGGTGTCAGTCATGCGTACCCCTCGCCCATCGCTTGTGCTCCTTCGCCCATCGCCCGGGACGCCCGATCGCGGCACACGCAACGCCCGCCAACAAGAACGAGCGTGTGCGCCGCGCGGCACGATGACCCACGGGCACCAAGCATTCTCGCGGCCGTTTCGTTGCCGCGGCAGGGAGATCCGCCACGGTCCGCTGTGGGCTGCGCCACGTTGCGCTTCCCCCGGTTCCGACGTACCACAAACGGGAGCCAAAGCGCCCCCTTTTTCCGGACATTGACGAACGAACCGACGAACGCCCGAGTGCAGTACAACGATCGGCCAGCCTACCCCGCGCCGTGCCTCGGCAGGGGTCAGGGGGCGCTCTCAAGACGGCGGCCGGAGAGCAGGAAGACGACCGAGCGCTTCCGTTCCGTCCATGCCGCGGTGTCCAGTTCGACGGACTGCAGCAGCGCGCACTCGACCTCGTACCCGCCCGCCGCCAGTGCCGCGCCGATCGCCTCGGCCTCGTCTCGGGTCGACGCATGGGTGACGATGCGCTGCGGCCGCCGGTCGGCGCACGCGGTCACCACATGCGCTCCCCCGCCCCCGATCCGTACGACATCGGGCTCGGGAAGCCGCTCAAGGACATGCGGCGCCCGCCCCTGTACGACTTGGAGCTGGACGCCCGAGCGCCGCGCGGTGGCTTCGGTGCGGGCGCAGGCCGCCGCGTCCGCGTCGACGGCGATGACCGCGGCGCCGAACCGGGCCGCTTCCGCGGCGAGCGCCCCGCTGCCGGAGCCGATGTCCCAGACCAGGTCGCCGATGCGCGGCCCGAGGCGGGCCAGTTGGGCGGCGCGCAGCTGCACCGACTCGCCCTCGCCCAGACCTTCTCCGTGCGGCTGTCCCTCTCCGTACGCCCCGGGGGGCAGCGCCCAGCCTCGTACAACGGGCGGATAGCCGGGTTCACGGCCCGAGATCCAGCCCGAGCCCGGCACCGCCGTGGTCCCCGTGCCGCCGATGACGATCACGACATTGGGGTCGCGCCAGGCATGGTCGGCCGCCTTGTCCGAGGTGAGGACGGTGACCTGCTCGCGGTCGGTGCCGAGCTCCTCGCAGATGACGAAGGTCCGGTGCACGCCTTCGAGCAGCAGGGCGAGCTCCGCGGGACCGGCGCCCGGCGAAGTGAGGACGGCGACCTTGGGGTGTGCCCGGCACACATTGACGGCGCGACGCAGCGTACGGCGCTGGGCGACGACGATCTGGGCGTCGTCCCAGGGCATGCCTGCCCGGGCGAAGGCGGTGGCGACGGACGAGACCGCGGGCACGACCTCGACCTCCAGCCCGTGCTCCGGTGCGCGCAGGGTGCGTACGACGCCGAAGAAGCCCGGGTCGCCGTCCGCGAGGACGACGGCGCTTCCACGGTGGCTCGCGATCCGCCGGGCGGCCAGGTCGACGCTGCCGAGCCGGATGCGCTCGGCGCCCCGGGGCACCTCGGGCAGTGCCAGGTGGTGAGCGGCTCCGGCCACCAGGGTGGCGGCCGACAGAGCGGACCTGGCCGCCCCGGTGAGGGGCGAACCGTCCCAGCCGATCACCGTGACCCGGTCGGCCATCGTCGTCAGTCTCCTGGTTGTCGCAGGTCGGGCAGCCCGCACGGGTGCGGGCAGGGTGAGGTTACCTTCCAAGGATGCCTGCTGAATCAGACCGGCCGGATCCGGTCGGTCGCCGGTTTGTCCCCTTGGCCGAGGCCGGCCCGTTCCTTGGCTGAAGCCGACCGGTTCCCGTGGCTCAAGCCGAACGGTTCCCGTGGCTCAAGCCGGTCAGTCGCGGGTGAAGCCGGTCAGTCCCGTGGGTGAAGCCGGTCAGTTCCAGTCGGTGAACGAGGCGTAGCCCGCGTCCGCCATCTGTTCCGCGACGCCTTCGAGGTCCTCGGGCAGCAGGCTCCAGACGATCAGGTCGGAGCGGATGTCGGCCCAGCCACCGTCCTCGGTCTGCGTGCGCGCTATCCAGGCGTTGCGCAGGACTCCCTCGCTGATGCAGCCGATCTTCTGGGCGACCTGCTGGGCGGCGGTGTTGTCGGCCGCCGTACGCAGCTCCAGGCGCTCGAACTGCTGGACGCGAAACAGCCACTGGGCGACGGCCAGCACCGATTCGGTGGCGTAGCCCTCGCCGCGCGCCCACGGGGCGGTGACGTACGCGACCTCGGTGGCGAGCGTGCGCCAGTTGGTGTGCTGCAGATGGATGACGCCGACGAGGCGCTGGGTGAGGAACTCAGTGACGGCGAGAACGATTCCGCGGCCTTCGGTGCGCTCTGCAGGAGCGATCCTGCGCACCCACTCCTCGGCGTCGGCCTCGGTGTACGGGTGCGGCGCCGACGTCCAGGCGGTGACCAGTTCGTCGTTCATCATCTCGGTGTGCGCCGGGATGTCGGCCTCTTCGAAGGGGCGCAGCACCAACCGCTCCGTGCTGATGGACACGTCCGGGAAGGTGGTAGTCATGCGCAGCTCCATGCCGAAGACCGTCGTAAGGGTCGTAGCCGTAAAGGCACAGCATGCAGCATCGGGTGGGGGAGTGCATGGCCGGGTGCGCATGCAAAGAGGCCCCACGCACCTTACGGGATGCGCGGGGCCTCTTCGGGCGGTCTCGCTCAAGGCCCTTGCGGCAGGCCTTACTTGACGGCGCCGAAGGCCGGGATGATGGAGCCGGCGTACTTGTCCTCGATGAACTTCTTCACCTCGGGGGAGTTGAGGAGCTGCGCCAGCTTCTGCACGCGGGCGTCCTTCTCGTTGCCCTCCTTCACGGCAAGGAAGTTGGCGTACGGGTTGCCTTCGGCCTTCTCCAGCGCCAGGGCGTCCTTGGCGGGCTCGAGGTCGGCCTCGATGGCGTAGTTGCCGTTGATGACCGCGGCATCCACGTCGCCCAGGGCGCGCGGCAGCGTGGCGGCCTCCAGCTCCTTGAACTTCAGCCCCTTGCTGTCCTTGATGTCGGAGAGCTTGGCGTCGGTGCCCGCGCCGTCCTTGAGGGTGATCAGGCCATTGTCGGCGAGCAGCTTGAGCGCGCGGCCCTCGTTGGTGGTGTCGTTCGGGACGGCGACGGTCTGGCCGGACTTGATCTCCCCCAGGCCCTTGGACTTCTTGGAGTAGAGGCCGAGCGGCTCCAGGTGGACGTTGACGACCGGGACGATGTGGGTCTTGTTCTTCTTGTTGAAGTCGTCCAGGTACGGCTTGTGCTGGAAGAAGTTGGCGTCGACCTGGCCGCTCTCGGTGGCGGTGTTCGGCAGGACGTAGTCCGTGAACTCCTTGACCTCGAGCCGCAGTCCGGCCTTCTTCGCCAGGTTGTCCTTGATGTAGCCCAGGATGTCGGCGTGCGGCGTCGGGGACGCGGCGACGACGAGCGCCTTGGACTCGTCGGCCTTGCCGGAACCGGCCTTGGCCGCCGGGTCGGACGCGGTACCGCAGGCGGTGAGGCCGAGGGCGAGCGCGGCGGTGGCGGCTGCGGCGGCGGTGAGCTTGATGTTCTTATGCACGAAGAGTGCCTCTTTCTGGTGTTGCGGTGGTGTCGCCCGGACAAGGAGTGCGGGCTTGTTGGGGGAAAGTCAGAAGGTCAGGAAGCGGTACGGCCGCGGCGCGCCAGGAGCCGGACGGCTCCGTCGCCGAGCAGCTGCACGACGGTGACGATGGCGATCAGGATGGCGACCGTGATCAGCATGAACTGGGTCTCGAAGCGCTGGAATCCGTAGGTCACGGCCTTGGACCCGAGCCCCTCGCCGCCGACCGCACCGGCCATCGCCGAATAGCCGACGAGCACGATCACGGTGGTGGTGACGGCGGACACGAGCGAGGGCAGGGCCTGCGGCAGCAGCACCTTGCGCACGATCGTCGGGATGGAGCCGCCCATCGACTGGACGGCCTCGACGAGACCGTGGTCGACCTCGCGGATGGCCGTCTCGACAAGCCGCGCAAAGAACGGGATGGCGCCGACGGCGAGCGGCACGATCATCGCGCTGGGGCCGATGAAGGTGCCGACGACCAGCGTGGTGAAGGGGATCAGCGCGATCAGCAGGATGATGAACGGCAGCGAGCGGCCGATGTTCACGATCACGCCGACGACCTTGTTCACCGGGGTGTTCTGCAGCAGTCCGCCCTTGTCGGTGAGGACGAGCAGCACACCGAGCGGCAGTCCGCCCGCGACGGTGACGAGGGTTGACCACAGCACCATGTAGAGGGTGTCGACGGTGCCCTGGCTCAGCAGCGGCTGCATCTCGGACCAGGTCACTTGGCACCTTCCTTGACGAGCGTGCCGCTCTGCGCGGGGAGAGTCACCGATTCGGCGGGCTCATCGGGGTCGACGACATCGACCTGCAGGCCCTGCTCGCGCAGGAAGCCGACGGGGACGACGTTGTCCTCGTAGCGTCCGGGCAGTTCGATGCGCATCCGGCCGATCTGCTTGCCACCGACGGTGTCCATCGCGGCGCCGAGGATCGAGATGTCGATGTTGTACGTCCGCGAGAGCTGGGAGATCACCGGCTGGGTGGCGGCCTCGCCGTGGAAGGTGACGTCGATGACCGTGCGGTCCGGTCCCGAGGCCTCGCCGCCGACCGGGAAGAGCTCCTGCGCCAGCTCGGAGCCGGGGGTCGCGAGCAGTTCGCTCACCGTGCCGGATTCGATGATCTTTCCCTTCTTCATCAGGGCTGCCGAGTCGCAGATGGTCTTGACGACGTCCATCTCGTGCGTGATGAGCAGAACGGTCAGTCCGAGCTGCCGGTTGAGGTCGCGCAGCAGCTGCAGGATCGAGCGGGTGGTCTCGGGGTCGAGGGCGGACGTCGCCTCGTCGGAGAGCAGCACCTTGGGGTCGCCGGCGAGCGCCCGGGCGATGCCGACGCGCTGCTTCTGGCCGCCGGAGAGCTGTCCGGGGTAGGCCGTCGCCTTGTCGGCCAGGCCCACCAGGTCGAGCAGTTCCAGCGCCTTGCGGGAGCGCTCGGCGCCGGAGATGCCGAGGATCTCCAGGGGCAGCTCGATGTTGTCCTTGACGGTGCGCGAGGACAGCAGGTTGAAGTGCTGGAAGACCATGCCGATACGGCTGCGTGCCTCGCGCAGTTCCTTGGTGGCGCGGCGGCCGCGCCCGGCGAGCGCGGTGAGGTCCTGGCCGGCCACGGTCACGGTGCCGGACGTGGGGCGTTCGAGCAGGTTGACGCAGCGGATGAGCGAGGACTTGCCGGCGCCGCTCTGGCCGATGACGCCGAAGACCTCGCCCTCACGGACGTGCAGGTCGACGCCGTCCAGCGCGGTGACCTTGCGGCCTCGCGACTCATAGACCTTGGTCAGGCCCGTAGTGGTGATCACAGGGGGTTTCCGTCACTGTCGAGTGCACGGCGAGATGTCCGCCGGGCACGGGGCATTCGGGTTCCGACGCACACGGATGATTCGGCTGGTGGCCGGGGCAACGCGTGCGCGGGGCAGGCTCCGTCCGACGCGTTCAAGGAGTTACGTCGGATTCGGCGCGGCTGTCGGTCTCGCTTCGGGGCGCGAGACTCAGGCAGGGGCCCTCAGATGGCGCACATTCGACACATACAACGAGCACCGGGCGTCGTGATCGCCTCGGTCGCAAGGGTGCGGCTGCTCGTCGTGGTCATGGCGGCAAGTAAAACAGACGGAAGTACGAAGCGACGGCGGCTGTCCGAATACCGGACGCTTGTGCTTCAGTATGCGGACAGTGTCCGTCGGCCGCCGTGATCTCCACTCCCCCGTGTGTGGCCAGCGCTGACACGGCCGAGAGGTCGGTCATGACCACATCGGCGAGCAGCTCGGAACGCTCGTGCGTTGTGGCCAAGGCCACGGTCCGCCTGCCCGCGGCGCGGCCGCCGCCAGCCCGGCCGGATGCCGATCTCTTCGAGCCGGGCCTCGTCGAGCCGCCGGGTCGCGGAGGTGACCACGGCCCAGCGATCGGCGGGCAGCCGGTCGATGGTCGTCGACCCTGCGTGGGCGCATGGGGCCGCGCGCATCGGGCCTTTTGGCCCGTAATAGTCTCGGGGCCATGCTTGACGCCCTGACGGTCGCGGTCGCCGTGACCGCGCTCGCCCTCGCCCTCTGGTGCGGCCTCGCCGCCTACCGTGACCAGCCCACCAAGGACTGGCACTTCATCGGCATGGCCGTGGTGTCGGTGCTGGCGCTGGCTCAGCTGGTGGTCGGGATCGTGCAGCTGGCACGCGGCGAGAAGGCGCACGAGGGCACCGCGATCTTCATCGCGTATCTGATCGGCTCGTTCGCCGCGGTCCCCGCGGCCGGTTTCCTCTCGCTGGGCGAGCGGACCCGCTGGGGATCGGCGACGGTCGCGGCGGGTGCTGTGGTTCTTGCCGTGCTCGAAGTACGGCTCTACGACATCTGGGGAGGCTGACGATGGCCGAGCCCGCCACCGCGGCGAAGCAGCAGCGGACCAAGCTGGTCAAGGGGCCGGGGCTGCTGCTGGTCTGGCTGTACGGAGTGATGTCGGTGGGCGCTGTCTCGCGCTCGGTCTACCAGATCCTCACCGACTACGGCTCGGCGCCGCTGGCCCATACGCTCTCCGCCGTCGCGGCCGTGGTCTACGCGTTCATCACGTACACCCTGGTGCGCGGAGGGGAAAGGGCCCGCAGGGCGGCGCTGGTGTGCTGCGCCGCCGAGCTCGCGGGCGTGCTGATCGTCGGGACCTGGACGGTCGCCCGGCCGTCCGCGTTCCCCGACTCGACGGTCTGGTCGGGATACGGGATGGGCTACATCTTCATCCCGGTACTGCTGCCGATCACCGGAATGCTCTGGCTGCGCCGGTCCCGTACGAACGCGGCGCAGCCCGCGGCCGACTAGGTGTATTGATCACGAGTGTTGTTGACAGTCGTGATCAATACACCTAGGCGCTGGCGGCATACGCCCCCGCCGCGGCCTCCTTCTCCAGCGTGACCAGGGTCAGCCGCGGGCCGACCTGCTCGCTGGACACCTGCACATAGCCGCGGCTGCGGTACAGACGCAGATTTCCCTCGCTGCGATGGCCGGTGAAGAGCTGGAACCGCTTGGCGGACGGCTCGCCCGCGAAGCGCTCCTCGATCGCGTCGAGCAACCGGCCGCCCAGGCCGTGGCGCTGCATCCGCGGGTGCACGATGAGCTTGGCGATCAGGGCCGTGCCGCCCGCGTCGACTCTGCCCCGTACGGAGGCGACGACCTCGTCGCCGAGCCGGGCCACCAGGGCGTGACCCTGCGCTATTTCGGCCTTCAGATCATCCAGTGACTGGGTGAGTGGCTCGATTCCGTAGTCGCCGTAGAGCTCGGCCTCGCTCTGGTAGCACAGGTACTGCAACTTGAGGATGTGCTCCGCGTCCTGTGCCCCTGCCGCTGAGATGGTCACGCTCATGCCCATGTGCGCATGCCTCCCGCTCACCTGTCCGCCGGTTGTCTATCGCTCCTTTCCCCCGTGTTCAGGAGCCGCAACCTCTGCCGCCAGCATTCTGCGCAGGCATCCCAGGCAACGGGAACGCATCGGCCCCAGACTTCCCTGTGAGATTCCCAACTTCCCTGCGATTTCCCGGTAGGTCGGGTCGTCCGGGGACAACATCGCAGTCAGCAGCCGGGGGCAGTTTCCCGGGGTGCGGGCGACGGCGGCCCGCAGAGTACGGCGGCGCTCCGATCTGAGTGCGGCCCGTTCCGGGCTGCCCGCGGGGTCCGCGGAGGGTTCGGGGCCGTACGGGAGTTCCCTGGCCGCCGTCCGCCGGGCGCGCCTCGCTTCGGCGCGTACGGCTCGCTTGACCCACCGGGCGGCGTCGGGCGGCGGGCCGTACTCGTCGAGCTGTTCCAGAAGCCGTACCCAGACGGCCTGTTCGAGGTCGCGGGCCTCCATCGCGGCGGCCGGGGCCTCGGCCGTCGCCTCGGCGCTCACCAAGGGGCGCAGGGCGCTGACCACATGAGCGGGGCCGGCCATCTGGGCGCGGCCGGCCACCAGGGCGGAAGTGTCTTCGAGAAGCGTCATGCCCGGCGGGACGTGCCGTCGCGCGGCAGTGGTTGCCTCGCGACGGCACAGTCACCCTTACGGGCGGATCGGCCTCGCTTGCTGTCAGCCGCGGAAGTCGGCCGCGGCCAGCAGCCCGGTGTCGGCGTTGTCGGTGAAGAGGCCGTCGATGCCGGTCTCGAAGTAGACCTTGAACGCGCCGAACGCGTCGCCGTACGCGTTCGGGTCGCTGCCGCGCCGGAAGTCGGCGGGCAGGAAGATGTTCTCGTTCCGCATCGTGTACGGGTGCAGGATCAGGCCCTGCGCATGCGCGTCCCGCACCAGCGTCGTCGGCGTGCCGAGCTTGCCGCTCGCGTCCTTGGGGATGATCAGGTCGAGCGTCGGGCCGATGCCCTTCGCGTACGACGCGATCCACTTCAGTCCCTCGGGCTTGACGAGATCGGCGACCGTGCGCGGATCGCCCGCCTCGGTGAAGTCCCAGGGCCGGGAGCTCGCGCCGGAGAGCAGCACCACACCGGGCGGGTCCACAAGATCGGCCAGCCGCTGGATGCTGCTCGGCTCGAACGACTGCAGGAAGAGCGCGGAGTCGGCGCGGTGGCGTCCGTAGCGGCGCAGCAGCTTGGCCAGGCGCTCCTCGAGACCGAGGCCGAGCGCCCGGAAGTACGAGGGGTGCTTGGTCTCGACGTGCAGCCAGACGGGGCGGCCGCGCTTGCGGCCCTCCTTCTCGGCCCAGCGCAGTACTTCCTCGAAGGAGGGGACCGTCCAGCGGCCGTCGTAGAGGGTGTTCTCCTGGCGGTTGGCGGGGATCCGTTCCTTGGCGCGCAGCGTCTTCAGCTCGGCGAGCGTGAAGTCCTCGGTGAACCAGCCGGTGAGGCTGACGCCGTCGACGGACTTGGTGGTCTTGCGGGAGGCGAACTCCGGGTGGGCGGCGACATCCGTCGTGCCCGTGATGTCGTTCTCGTGACGGCATACGAGATGGCCGTCCTTGGTGGGCACCAGGTCCTGCTCGATGACGTGCGCGCCCATGTCGAGGGCCAACTGGTAGGAGCCGAGGGTGTGCTCGGGCCGGTAGCCGCTGGCGCCGCGGTGCCCGATGATCGTCGGGGTCGGCAGATCCCTGTACGAGCCGTGGCCGCCGTGGCGTTCGGCGGCTGCGGCCGGCGCCGCGGTGACCCCGCCGACGCCGAGGGCCGCCGTGCCGAGCACCGCCGCGCCCAGTACCGTCCGACGCCCCGGGCTTCTGTCCGCACCCTGTGTCATCGCCGTTGCCTCCGTGTGATGTCCCGCACCTGTCAAGCGACGCCCGATCGTAGGCAGATACCCCTTACCTGCGGCAGCCCCTGGGCGAACGCAGCGAAAACACACGTCAACACTGCGTATCCGCTCAGTGAACCCGATGTGCGATCAGGTGTGACCCGCGAGTATCGTCCTCACCTGCAGAGACTTCGCCGCCGCTACTGTCCGCCCCCACGACCCCGTTCATGACACCGGAGGACACGTTGTCCCGCTTGTCGCTCATCAAGGCCGTGCTAGGACCGATCCTGCGCCTGATGTTCCGTCCCCGTGTGGAGGGCGCCGGGAACATTCCCGGAACGGGTCCGGTGATCCTCGCCGGAAACCACCTGACGTTCATCGACTCGATGATCCTCCCGCTGGTCTGCGACCGTCCGGTCCACTTCATCGGCAAGGACGAATACGTCACGGGCAAGGGCATCAAGGGCCGTGCGATGGCCTGGTTCTTCACCGGCTCCGGAATGATCCCGGTGGACCGCGACGGCGCGAACGGCGGTGTGGCGGCGCTGATGACGGGCCGTCGGGTGCTGGAGGAGGGCAGGATCTTCGGCATCTACCCGGAGGGCACACGCTCCCCCGACGGACGCCTGTACCGGGGGCGTACGGGCATCGCCAGGCTGACGCTGATGACGGGCGCGCCGGTGGTCCCGTTCGCGGTGATCGGCACGGACAAGCTCCAGCCGGGCGGCGCGGGCCTGCCGCGCCCGGGCCGGGTGACCATCCGCTTCGGCGAGCCGATGGAGTTCTCGCGCTACGACGGTATGGACCGGGACCGCTATGTGCTGCGGGCGGTGACGGACTCGGTGATGACCGAGGTGATGGAGCTGTCGGGGCAGGAGTACGTGGACATGTACGCAACGAAGGCGAAGGCGGCCTGACGGCCGCGGGGGTGACGTGAAGGGCGGGCCCCGGCCGGGGCCCGCCCTTTCGTTGTGCGCGGACGCGGCGCACGTACGCCCGGCACGCACGCCTGGCCCACAGGGGACGACACCCGCCGCGAGGCGCAACCGCGCTCAGGGCATCACGGGTGCTCGAGGCCCTCCTCGAGCCGCTGGCCCCGCAGCAGGAACCACGCCGCCGCCGCGGTCGCCAGCAGCACCGCCGCGCCGACCCCGGACGCCAGCCGCAGTCCGTCGGTGAACGACTCCTGCGCAGCGGCCAGCAGATCCGCGCCCCGCTGCTGCGGCAGCGTCGCCGCCGCCTCGACCGCGCCGCCCAGCGACTCGTGGGCCGCGGACGCCGTACCGGCCGGGACACCCGCCGGGGTCGCGAACCCGCGGTACACGCCGGTGACGATGGACCCGAGCACCGCGATGCCGAGCGCCGCGCCCAGTTCGTACGCCGTCTCCGAGACCGCGGACGCAGCGCCCGCCTGCTCCTTCGGCACGCTGGACAGGATGACGTCCGCCGTGACGGTGAAGGAGAATCCCGCGCCCACCCCGACGACCAGCAGGGCCGCGCCGAGCAGCGGGTAGCCGGTGGACTGGCTGACAAGGGTCAGCGCGGCGAGGGCGAGGCCCACTGCCGCGAGACCCCCGGCCACCACGGACCGTACGGAGAAGCGGCGCGCCACCGTACCGGCGGCCAGACCCGTCGCCACCGCGCCGATCGCGGCGGGCAGTTCGGCCAGACCGGCCTCGAACGGCTCCCGGCCCTGGACCAGTTGCAGAAACTGGGAGAGGAAGAAGACCAGGCCGGACAGGCCGAGGATGGTGAGCAGATCGGCGAGCACCGCGCCGGAGAAACCGCGGTGCCGGAACAGCCGCATGTCCAGCAGCGGTGCCGGCAGCGTCAACTGCCTGCGTACGAAGCCGTAGAGCGCGCCAAGACCGATCATGGCCGCGCCGGCGGCCTCCAAGCTCGCGCCGTGCGTCGCCGCCTCCTTGACGGCGTAGACCACTCCGACCATGCCGATGAGGGACAGTACGACACTGTTCAGGTCCCAGGGCCCGGCCACCGGATTCTTCGACTCGGGCAGCAGCTTGACACCGACGAGCACCAGGACGGCCATCACCGGCAGGTTGATCAGGAAGACCGAGCCCCACCAGAAGTGTTCGAGCAGGAAGCCGCCGACGACCGGCCCGACGGCCGCGCCGGCCGAGGCCATCGCACCCCAGATGCCGATGGCGAGGCTGCGCTCCTTGGGGTCGTGGAAGATATTGCGGATCAGGGCGAGGGTGGACGGCATCAGGGTCGCGCCGGCGACGCCGAGGAGCGCCCGGGCGAGGATCATCATCTCGGGGCTGGTGGCGTACGCGTTGAGCACGGAGACCGCGCCGAACGCCACCGCGCCGAACAGCAGCAGCTTCTTGCGGCCGATGCGGTCGCCGAGACTGCCCATGGAGACGAGCAGGCCCGCGATGATGAATGAGTAGACGTCACCTATCCACAGCAGCTGGGTGCCTGAGGGTTTCAGGTCCTCGCTGAGGAAAGGCGTCGCGAGCCCGAGGACGGTGGCGTCGACGGCCACCAGCAGTACGGCCAGGACGAGTACCGCGAGCGCGAGCCAGCGCCCGGGACGGTACAGGGTTGCGTCCGTCCCGGTCGTGCGCTGGACGGTGCTGCTCATTTCTCCACACTCCGTTGTGCTCCGCCGAGCAGCAGCTCGGCGATCATGTACTGGAAGTCGTTCTTGGCGACCCGGCCGTCCATGACGGCCCAGGCGCAGGTGCCGAGGAGCCCGTAGAGAGCCTCGGTCAGCCATGCGGGCGACAGGTCGATACGGAACTCGCCCCGTTCCTGGCCACGCCGGAAGAGCGCGGACACCCGCGCGTCGAGCCTGGCCCAGCCCTCGTTGACCTGGTCGCCCTCGAAGAGCTGGTTCTCGGTGACGAGAAAGGCGAGCAGATCGGCGGCCGGCTGCATCTCCGCGATGAGCCGCCGCAGCGCGTCACCGGCCCCGCCCTCGTCGAGCCGCGCCCGGTCGAGGGCGCGCTGGAACTCCTGGATGCCGAGCTGCTCCAGCGCCTTGACGAGCACGTCACGCCCGGCGAAGTGCCGGTGCAGCGTGGCACGGCCGATCCCGGCGGCGCGTGCGACCTCGTCCAAGGTGGCGGTCGATTTGCGGGCGAGGAGGGCGGCGGCGGTGTGGAGCACCTGTTCACGATCCATGGCCATGAGACGACTGTACCCCAGATGAGACATTCTTGTCTCACTCGGAGCATAGACGTCTCAGACGCAGTACGGGACGGCAGCACGAAGCCGCCTGACCGGCCATGAGGCCGGTCAGGCGGCTTGAGTTCAGCGGCGGATCAGCCGACGGGCAGGCAGTCGGGCCGGAAGCCCGGGTCGGCGGGACCGGACCGCCCCAGGGCGTTCAGCACCCACTGGGCGACGACGAGATCCTTGGGGGCCTGGTCGTGCTCCGAAGTGTTGAGCGGACAGGCGTCCTGGAGCAGCACATTGGTGACGTAGCGGCCAGATCCGTTGAGATAGGAGCTTGTGTACGGGATCACGACCTCGTCGTACCGCGTGGCGATCTGCGTGTAGTGGGGGCCGACCGGCGCCTCGGGGTCGGCGTTGAGCTTCGTCAGCAGCTCGGAGCCGGCCGTCTGGTCCACACACGCAGGGCAGACGGTGGCACCGGCAGCGAGCGCCAGCGGGTTGCTGGTGCCGTGGTTGGACGGCACGATGCCGACGAGGTCGTCCACCTTTGTCGCGCCACCAAGGAACTTCACGTAGTAGCGCGGCATCATGCCGCCCTGGCTGTGGCCGACGAGGTCGACCTTCTTGGCACCCGTTCTGCTGCGCACGGTGTCGACGAAGTCGCGCAACTGCGCCGCCGAGTCGGGGATCGGGGCGGTGGCCGCTTCGCCGTAGTCGAACGCGAAGACGCAGTAGCCCTCGGCGGCGAGCTTCGGCGAGAGCGTGGCCCAGTTCTCCGCCATCGTCTTGAAGGTGCCGTTGACCAGGACGACGGGCTGCGGGTGCGCCACGTCCGGCTTGCAGGACCAATCGTTCGCGCCGGGCGGGGCGACGGCAGGCTCCGAGGCCGAGGCGGAGGCGGTTCCGGATGCGGCGAGCCCCGCCGCGCCGAGTACCGCCACCGCGGCGGCCGAGATCAGCGGGCGGATGAGGTTGCGTAGACGCATGGCGTGGGGGCCTTTCCGTGCTCCGGTCGTGAGCGGCTGTTCGGCAATGCCGACCGGGATACGGAATATTCGCTTCCGTGTTACTGACGCGTCAAGACATGCGTCGTCGGAAAATGTCACACCGGCCAAGGCGTATGCCCCGGCCGGTGCGGTTGCGGCGTGCGCTCGACTGTCAGCGCTTGGCGTCCGCCCACGCCCGCTGCACGGCCAGATCGGCCTTCACCTCGGCGAGTTGGACGGCCACCGCCGAGGGCGCCGTGCCGCCGCGACCGTTCCGCGAGGCCAGCGCGCCGGGCACATTGAGGACCGTACGGACATCTGGGGTCAGATGCGGCGAAATCTTGGCGAACTGCGCGTCCGTCAGCTGGTCGAGCTCGATGCCCTGCTGCTCGCAGACCTTGACGCACTCACCCGCGACCTCGTGCGCCACCCGGAACGGCACGCCCTGCTTGACCAGCCACTCGGCGATGTCCGTCGCCAGCGAGAAACCGGCCGGGGCCAGCTCCTCCATCCGTTCGCGGTTGACCGTGAGCGTCGCCATCATGCCGGTGAACGCCGGCAGCAGGACCTCCAGCTGATCGCAGGAGTCGAAGACCGGCTCCTTGTCCTCCTGGAGGTCGCGGTTGTACGCGAGGGGCAGGGCCTTCAAGGTGGCGAGCAGCCCGGTGAGGTTGCCGATCAGGCGGCCCGACTTGCCGCGCGCCAGTTCCGCGATGTCCGGGTTCTTCTTCTGCGGCATGATCGACGAGCCCGTCGAGAACGCATCGTGCAGGGTCACGAAGGAGAACTCCTTCGTGTTCCAGATGATGACCTCCTCCGCGATCCGGGAGAGGTTCACACCGATCATCGCGGTGATGAAGGCGAACTCCGCGACGAAGTCACGAGAGGCCGTGCCGTCGATGGAGTTCCCGACGCTGCCGTGCTCGAAGCCGAGGTCCGCCGCGACCGCCTCCGGGTCGAGTCCGAGCGAGGACCCCGCCAGCGCGCCCGAGCCGTACGGGGAGACCGCGGTCCGCGAGTCCCACTGACGCAGCCGCTCCGCGTCCCGGGACAGGGACTGGACATGGGCCAGCACATGATGGGCGAAGAGCACCGGCTGCGCGTGCTGGAGGTGCGTACGGCCCGGCATCGCCACGTCCGGGTGGGCCTCGGCCAGAGACACCAGCGCATCCTGGAGCTCGGCGATCAGGCCGCCGATGATCCGCGCGTGGTCCCGCAGATACATCCGGAAGAGCGTCGCGACCTGGTCGTTGCGCGAGCGTCCCGCCCGCAGCTTGCCTCCGAGGTCGGGGCCCAGCCGCTCCAGCAGACCCCGCTCCAGCGCCGTGTGCACGTCCTCGTCGGCGATCGTGCCGACGAACTCCCCGGACGCCACATCCGCTTCGAGCCGGTCGAGCCCCGCCAGCATGCGCTGCAGCTCGTCGGCCGTCAGCAGCCCGGCCTTGTGCAGCACGCGCGCGTGGGCACGCGAACCGGCGATGTCGTACGGCGCGAGCCGCCAGTCGAAGTGCACCGACGCCGACAGCTTGGCCAGCGCCTCGGCCGGACCGTCGGCGAACCGGCCGCCCCAGAGCCGTACGTCACCGTTGTTGCTGCTCACAGCAGAAGCTCCTCAAGAGGGTGGATGTGCGACCGCCTCCCCTCCCTCTGGGCCCTGGCGGGCCTGGGGGACCCCCAGCGGAGGTACGGGGAGGCGGCTTCGTATGCGTATGGAATCAGGCGAGGTCACGCTTCGCGGCGATCTTCGACGACAGGGCGAAGATGTCGATGAAGCCCTGCGCCTTCGACTGGTCGAACGTGTCGCCCGAGTCGTAGGTGGCGAGGTTGAAGTCGTACAGGGACTCGTCCGACTTCCGGCCGGTGACGACGGCGCGGCCGCCGTGCAGGGTCATCCGGATGTCACCCGTGACGTGCTGGTTGGCCTCGTTGATGAAGCCGTCCAGGGCGCGCTTGAGCGGGGAGAACCACAGGCCGTCGTAGACCAGCTCGCCCCAGCGCTGCTCGACCTGCCGCTTGTACCGTGCCAGCTCGCGCTCGACCGTGACGTTCTCCAGCTCCTGGTGGGCGGTGATCAGCGCGATCGCGCCCGGTGCCTCGTAGACCTCGCGGGACTTGATGCCGACAAGACGGTCCTCGACCATGTCGATCCGGCCGATGCCCTGCGCGCCGGCCCGCTCGTTGAGCTGCTGGATCGCCTGCAGAACGGAGACGGGCTTGCCGTCGATGGCGACCGGGACGCCCTCCTTGAAGGAGATGACGACCTCGTCCGGCTCGCGCGGCAGGGCCGGGTTCGAGGTGTACTCGTAGATGTCCTCGATCGGCGCGTTCCAGATGTCCTCCAGGAAGCCGGTCTCGACGGCCCGCCCGAAGACGTTCTGGTCGATGGAGTACGGCGACTTCTTGGTGGTCGCGATCGGGAGCTGCTTCTCCTCGCAGAAGGCGATCGCCTTGTCCCGGGTCATCGCATAGTCACGGACCGGGGCGATGCACTTCAGGTCGGGCGCGAGGGCGACGATGCCGGCCTCGAACCGCACCTGGTCGTTTCCCTTGCCGGTGCAGCCGTGGGCGACCGTGGTGGCGCCGTGCTTCTTGGCGGCGGCGACGAGGTGCTTGACGATCGTCGGCCGGGAGAGGGCGGAGACCAGCGGGTAGCGGTCCATGTAGAGAGCGTTGGCCTTGATCGCCGGGAGGCAGTACTCGTCGGCGAACTCGTCCTTCGCGTCCGCGACCTCGGCCTCGACGGCACCGCAGGCGAGCGCGCGCTTGCGGATGACGTCCAGGTCCTCGCCGCCCTGGCCGACGTCCACGGCAACGGCGATGACCTCGGCGCCCGTCTCCTCGGCGATCCAGCCGATGGCGACGGAGGTGTCCAGACCGCCCGAGTAGGCGAGTACGACGCGCTCGGTCACGGGTTTCTCCTTACGGTGCATTCGGTGATGAGTATAACTATGCAGACCTCCGTATGTTTTGTCAACGCGGTCCGGACGCCCGAGACGGCCGTCACGGTGATCGATCACCACGGATAATCACCCGCATGGGACAGCGTTATGAACGAATAGAAGGCCGGATCCGCAACTTCATCGACCAGCAGCCCGTGTTCTTCACCGCCACCGCCCCGCTCACCGGGGACGGCCACATCAACCTCTCCCCCAAGGGCCGCAGCGGCACCCTCGTCGTCATCGACGAGCTGACCCTCGCCTATCTCGACTTCGGCGGCAGCGGAGCGGAGACCATCGCCCATCTGCGCGAAGAGGGGAACGGACGCATCACCCTGATGTGGTGCGCCTTCACCGGCCCGCCCAAGGTTCTGCGGGTGCACGGGAGCGGCGAGGCGATCTTCCGGGACGACCCGCGCTGGGCGGAGTTCATCACGCACTTCAAGGACGTCGACGGGCCGAGCGCCCGCGCGATCATCGTCATCCACGCCCAGCGCATCAGCGACGCCTGCGGATTCGCCGTGCCCTTCATGGAGTACCAGGAGGAGCGCAGCCAGCACGCGGAGCATTTCGGCCGGAAGTCGGACGAGGAGTTCGCCGCGTACTGCGAGAGGAAGGAGTACGTCGGAGTGAGCCTGGACGGACTGCCGGCGCTGCCGCTGCCCCTGCCGCAACGTACCGACTGACTCTCACGCCGCCGATGCGGCCGATGCGCGTACGGCTCAGTTCAGGCAGCGCACCGGCCGCGCCCCGCGTACGGTCGTGAACCATGCGCCCTCGTCTCGCACTTGGCTCTGTCCTGCTCCTTCTCGCCGCCGGTACCGTCGCGGCCTCCCCCACCCGCGCGGCCCCGCTCCCCGAGCGGATGGCCCACACCGGCGGCGGCAGCCAGCTGATCACCGCCGAGGCCGCGGGCCTCCGCTCCACCACCGGGAAGGTGACCTGGTGGGACCGCCGGTCCGACGGGCGGTGGGTGGCGGCGGGCTCGGCCACTGCCCGGTTCGGGGCGAAGGGACTGGTCGAGGGCGCCCGCCGCAAGCAGAGCACCTCCACCACACCGACCGGCCTTTACGGCCTCCCGTACGCCTTCGGGATCAAGGCCGCGCCCGCCGGGACCGACTACGCCTATCGCCGGGTGACGAACAAGTCCTGGTGGTGCCAGGACAACGCGTCGCTCTCTTACAACCGCTGGGTGGAGAGCCTGCCCAAGGACTGCCGGGCGAAGGAGTCCGAGCATCTCGTCTCCTACCCGGTCCAGTACGCCAACGCCATGGTCATCGGCTTCAACTACGCCCGCCCGGTGCGCGGGCGCGGCGCCGGGATCTTTCTGCATGTCAACGGGCGTGGCGCGACGGCCGGTTGTGTGTCGGTGCCGGACTCGGCGATGCGCCGGATCCTGGCCTGGGCCGACCCGCACCGCGACCCGCACATCGCCATCGGCACCGCTTCGGGACGCACGGCCGTCACACGCTACTGACGGGGGCGGCCGACTCAACAGATTGCACAAGCGCCCCTCGAGTTGAACTCCACGCCCCTCGTATGCGTATCCCCGTACGCGAAAGTGGTACAGCCGAGGAGCAGTCGTGGCGATGTTGCAGAGCGGTCGGGCCGCGAGACGCCAGACCATGCGGGCGATCCGCCCCCGGCGTGACCCGGCGGTGGCGCTGTTGGCCGTCGCCTGGGCGGGGGCGGTGGCAGTGCTGTCCCTGTGGTGGCAGAACACGGCGGTGGTGCACATGACCACCGCCGAGTGGCTGATCGGTGCCGGCCGGATCACCGGTCTGCTGGGCGGATACATGATCGCGCTGGTGGTGCTGCTGATGGCACGCGTCCCGGCGCTGGAACGGCGGGTGGGTTCCGACCGGGTGACCCGCTGGCACGCGATGAGCGGCCGCTATGCGATCAGTCTGATCGTCGCGCATGTCGTGCTGACCGTCTGGGGGTACGCCGTCCAGGCCCGTACCGGCCTCGTGGAGCAGACCGTCACCGTCGTCGTCGACTTCCCCGAAATGATCAAGGCGGCGATCGGCACCGGGCTCCTGCTGCTCATCGGCTTCGTCTCGGCCGGGATGGTACGCCGCCGGATGTCCTACGAGGCCTGGTACTACCTGCACCTGCTCACCTATGTCGCGGTGTATCTGACCTTCTGGCACCAGCTGGCGACGGGTGCCGAGTTCGTGGCGAACCCGACAGCGCGCACCGTCTGGTACGTGCTGTACGCAGCGGTCGGCGCGCTGCTGCTCTGGTACCGCGTCCTGTCGCCCGTGCGGCTCAATCTCTGGCACCGGATGCGGGTCGAGTCGACCGTGGACGAGGCGCCCGGTGTGGTCTCCGTGCTGATCACAGGGCGTCGGCTGCACCGGCTCGGCGCCGAGGCGGGTCAGTTCTTCCGCTGGCGGTTCCTCACCAAGGGGCTGCGCTGGAGCGCCAATCCGTATTCCCTGTCCGCCGCGCCCCGCCCCACGCTGATGCGTATCACCGTCAAAGCGGTCGGCAAGCACAGCACGGCCCTGTCCCGGCTGGAGCCGGGGACGCGGATCTGGGCCGAGGGCCCGTACGGAGCCATGACCGCCGGCCGCCGGAGCCGCAACAAAGTGCTGCTGATCGCGGGCGGCGCCGGAATCACCCCGCTGCGGGCACTGTTCGAGACGCTGCCCGGCGGCCCGGGCGATCTGACGCTGCTCTACCGCGCCAGCAAGAAGCAGGATCTGGCGCTCTGGAGCGAGCTCCAGCAGATCGCCGAGCGCAGGGACGCACAGCTGATGTACGCGGTGAACGGTCCGGACGGGGCACGGCCCGAGATCACCGCCAAGCGGCTGATGGAAGTGCTGCCCGACATCGACGCGCACGACGTCTATCTCTGCGGGCCGCCAGGCCTCGCCGAGGAGTCGTACCAGGCGCTGCGCGAAGCAGGAGTGCCGTCCCGCCGGATCCACCACGAGTCCTTCGAGATGTGAGGCCGTCCTTGAAGAGGAAACATCCGCTTCGCCGGATCATGATCGGCGCCGCCGCCACCGCGTCCAGTGTCGTCCTGCTGCTCGCACTGAAGCAGCCGGGCAACACCGTGGCGGAGGCGTCGTCGCAGGCCGGTTCTCAAGTGCCGCCCGCCGGCTCGGCGTCCGCCGGAAACGGAGCCGGGGCGGGACAAACAGTGCTCGGTGACGTCGCCGGCACGCAGTACGGCGACGTGCAGGTCCAGCTCACCCTCAGCGGCGGCAGAATCACCGGGGCGCAGGCGGTGAAGGCGCCCAGCGCCGACGCCAGGAGCCGGCAGATCGCCGCGAGCGCAATCCCCAAGCTCAACCAGGCCGTGGTGACGGCACAGAGCGCACAGATCGACGCCGTCTCCGGGGCCAGCTACACCAGCCAGGGTTACATCAAGTCCCTGCAGAGCGCGCTCGACAAGGCCGGGACCGCGGGGGCGGCGGGTTCCGGTGCCGGGAATTCCGGCAGCGCCGGGTCCGGCGCGCAGGCCGGGACGGGCACGCAGCCGGGTGCGGGGTCCAACTCCGGTTCCGGCTCGGGCTCGGGCTCGGGTTCCGGCTCTGGCTCCGGTGGCGCCCCGGCGGCGAAGACCGTCCTCGGCGACGCGGCCGACACCCAGTACGGCCCGGTGCAGGTCCGGATCACGGTCAGCGGCGGTAAGGTCACCGCCGCCGACGCCGTCAAGGCGCCCAGCGCCGACGCCAACAGCCGACGGATCGCCGCCGACGCCGTGCCCAAACTGAACCAGGCAGCGGTCACGGCACAGAGTGCGCAGATCGACGCCGTCTCCGGCGCCAGTTACACCAGCGAGGGCTACATCAAGTCCCTGCAGAGCGCACTCGACAAGGCGGGTCTGTGATGCCCGGCGGCCGGGAGCGCCTGCGCCATGTCGAGCACTCCATGGGCACGGTCTTCTCGTTCGACATCCGTATCGCCAACGGCAGCGACTCTCCCAGGGTGCGCGCCGGACTCGCCGCCGCCGTGGCCGGTCTGCACCGTGTGGACGAGATCTTCTCGACGTACCGTCCGGGCAGCCAGGTCAGCCGACTCGTCCGCGGCGAGCTCTCCCTCGGGGACTGTGCCACCGAGGTGGCCGAAGTGCTCGATCTGTGCGCGGACGCGGAGCGGGAGAGCGACGGCTGGTTCACCGCCCGCTACGCCGGCGAGCTGGATCCGACCGGTGTGGTCAAGGGCTGGGCGGTGGAGTGCGCGGTCCGCATGCTCGCCTCGTCCGGTGCGGATTCGGTCTGCCTCAACGGAGGCGGCGACATCCAGCTGTACGGCGGCCCCTGGCGGGTGGGCGTAAGCGACCCGCTGCACCCGGGCGGGCTCGTCACGGTGATCGAGGCCGACGACGGCCTCGCCGTCGCCACTTCGGGCCCGGCCGAGCGCGGCTGCCACATTCTCGACCCGCACACCCGTCGGCCACCCGCCGAGGCCATGGCGTCGATGACCGTCGTCTGCCCGGGGCTGACCCGTGCGGACGCCCGGGCGACCGCCGCGTACGCCATGGGCGGGCGGGCCCGCGACTGGCTGGAGGAGCTGCCCGACACCGAGGGCTTCGCCGTCAATGCCGACGGCAGCACCTGGCAGACCAGCGGATTCGCCCGCCACACGGCGAATTTGGCTGTCTGACGACGCGGCAGCCGACGGCCTCAGCGGTCGTTCTGGGCCAGGCGCAGCAGATGGTCCGCCAGCGCCTGGCCGCCCTCCGGGTCGCGACTGATGAGCAGCAGCGTGTCGTCGCCCGCGATGGTGCCGAGGATGTCGTGCAGTTCGGCCTGGTCGATGGCCGAGGCGAGGAACTGGGCCGCGCCCGGCGGCGTACGCAGCACCACGAGGTTGGCCGAGGCCTCGGCCGAGATCAGCAGTTCACCGGAGAGACGGCGCATCCGCTCCTCCTTGGCCGACCCGCCGAGGGGAGCCTGCGGGGTGCGGAAGCCGCCCTCGCTGGGCACCGCGTAGATCAGCTCGCCGCCGGTGTTGCGGATCTTCACCGCACCCAGCTCGTCGAGGTCGCGGGAGAGCGTCGCCTGGGTGACGTTCAGTCCGTTGTCCGCGAGAAGCTTGGCCAGTTGGCTCTGCGAGCGCACCGGCTGCCGGTTGAGGATGTCCACGATCCGGCGGTGGCGGGCCGTACGGGTCTGCGGTACGGCGGGCCCGCCGTGCTCGGTGTCCTGCGCCTCGGTCATCGTCTTCTCATTCTCCGGATCGTCCATCCCCGCTGACTGCGTCGAGAACACCGGGCAGGGCCCGGAGGAACGCATCCACCTCCGCCTCGCCGATGAGCAGTGACGGCATCAGCCGTACGACATCGGGGGCGGGCGCGTTCACCAGGAAGCCGGCGCTCTGAGCCGCCTGCTGCGCCTGGGGCGCGAGGGGCTCGTTGAGCACGATACCCAGCAGCAGGCCCGCGCCACGGACATGGGAGACCAACGGGTGGTGCAGGGACTCGATTCCGTCCCGGATCTTCTCGCCGAGCCGCTTGACCTCGTCGAGTGTTCCACCGGCCGCGAGCGTGTCGAGTACGGCGAGTCCGGCGGCGCAGGCGACCGGGTTCCCCCCGAATGTGGTGCCGTGCTGGCCGGGCTTCAGCAGCTCGGCGGCCGCGCCGAAGGCGATCGTCGCGCCGATCGGCAGTCCGCCGCCAAGTCCCTTGGCGAGCGTGACGACATCGGGCTCGACGCCCTGGTGGGCCTGGTGCTCGAACCAGTGGCCGGTCCGTCCGATGCCCGTCTGGACCTCGTCGAGCACCAGCAGGGTGCCGGTGGCGCGGGTGATCTCCCGGGCGGCTTCCAGATAGCCCTTGGGCGGCACGACCACGCCGTTCTCGCCCTGGATCGGCTCGATGATCACGAGCGCGGTCTCTTCGGTGACGACGGCCCGCAGCGCCTCGGCATCGCCGTACGGGACATGTGTGACGTCTCCGGGCAGCGGAAGGAACGGCTCCCGTTTGCCCGGCTGCCCGGTGAGTGCCAGGGAGCCCATGGTGCGGCCGTGGAAGCCGCCGGTCGTGGCGACCATGTGCTTACGGCCCGTCAGCCGCCCGATCTTGAAGGCGGCTTCGTTGGCCTCCGCGCCGGAGTTGCAGAAGAAGACGCGTCCGGGGCGGCCGAAGAGCTGGACAAGACGCTCGGCGAGCGCGACGGGCGGCTCGGCGACATAGAGGTTGGAGACATGCCCGAGGGAGGCGATCTGGCGGGAGACGGCCTCGACGACGGCGGGGTGGGCGTGGCCGAGCGCGTTCACCGCGATACCGCCGACGAAGTCGGTGTACTCGGTGCCGTCCGCGTCCCAGACCTTGGCGCCCTGGCCACGGACGAGCGACAGCTTCGGCGTGCCGTAGTTGTCGGCCATCACGCCCTGCCAGCGCTGCGTGAGTTCCTGGTTGCTCATGATTCCCCCTGTCCGTCGGGCAGGACCATCGTGCCGATGCCCTCGTCGGTGAAGATCTCCAGCAGAATCGAGTGCGGCACGCGCCCGTCGATCACGCGGGCGGTGTTGACCCCGTTGCGCACGGCGAACAGGCAGCCCTCCATTTTGGGCACCATGCCGCTGGAGAGGTCGGGCAGCAGCTTCTCCAGCTGCCTCGCGCTGAGCCTGCTGATCACCTCGTCGCTGTTCGGCCAGTCCTCGTAGAGGCCCTCGACATCGGTGAGGACCATCAGGGTCTCGGCGCCCAGCGCCGCGGCGAGCGCGGCCGCGGCGGTGTCGGCGTTGACGTTGTAGACATGGTGGTCGTCGGCGGACCGCGCGATGGAGGAGATGACCGGGATACGGCCGTCGTCGAGGAGCGCCTGGATGGCGCCCGTGTCGATCTCGGTGATCTCGCCGACCCGGCCGATGTCGACCAACTCGCCGTCGATCTGCGGCTGGTGCTTGGTGGCGGTGATGGTGTGGGCGTCCTCGCCGGTCATGCCGACGGCGAGCGGGCCGTGCTGGTTGAGCAGCCCGACGAGCTCGCGCTGGACCTGGCCGGCCAGCACCATCCGTACGATGTCCATCGCCTCGGGCGTGGTGACCCGCAGGCCCGCCTTGAACTCGCTGACCAGGCCCTGCTTGTCGAGCTGAGCGCTGATCTGCGGGCCGCCGCCGTGCACGACGACCGGCTTGAGGCCGGCCTGGCGCAGAAAGACGACGTCCTGGGCGAAGGCCGCCTTGAGGTCCTCGTCGATCATGGCGTTGCCGCCGAACTTGATGACGACGGTCTTGCCGTTGTGCCGGGTCAGCCAGGGCAGCGCCTCGATGAGGATCTGGGCCTTGGGCAGTGCGGTGTGCTTACGGGTGCTCATGGGTCGTGAGAGTCCTCAGGAGGAGTACGCGCTGTTCTCGTGGACGTAGTCGGCGGTGAGGTCGTTGGCCCAGATGACGGCGGACTCGGACCCGGCGGCAAGGTCGGCGGTGATCTTCACCTCGCGGTAGCGCATGTCGACCAGCTCGCGGTCCTCGCCGACGCTGCCGTTCTTGCAGACCCAGACGTCGTTGATGGCGACATTGAGCCGGTCGGGCTCGAACTCCGCCTTCGTGGTGCCGATGGCGGAGAGCACCCGGCCCCAGTTGGGGTCCTCGCCGTGGATGGCGCACTTGAGGAGGTTGTTACGGGCGATGGAGCGGCCCACCTCGACGGCGTCGTCCTCGTTCGCGGCATTGATCACTTCGATGCGGATGTCCTTGGACGCGCCCTCGGCGTCGCCGATGAGCTGCCGGGCCAGGTCGCCGCAGACGCTCTGCACGGCCTCGGCGAACTCCTCGAACCGGGGCGTGATCCCGCTCGCGCCCGACGCGAGCAGCAGCACGGTGTCGTTGGTGGACATACAGCCGTCGGAGTCGATCCGGTCGAAGGTCTGCCGGGTCGATGCGCGCAGGGCCTTGTCGAGGGTCGCGGATTCGAGGTCGGCGTCGGTGGTGAGGACGACGAGCATGGTCGCGAGGCCGGGGGCGAGCATGCCCGCGCCCTTGGCCATTCCGCCGACGGTCCAGCCTTCCTTGCTGACCACGGAGGTCTTGTGGACGGTGTCGGTGGTCTTGATGGCGATGGCGGCCTTCTCGCCGCCGTGCTCGCTCAGCTCGGCCGCGGCCTTGTCGATGCCCGGCAGAAGCTTGTCCATGGGAAGCAGTAGGCCGATCAGCCCGGTGGAGGCCACGGCGACCTCGCCGGCGCTCTGGCCGAGTACGTCGGCGACCTTCTCGGCGGTGGCGTGGGTGTCCTGGAAGCCCTTGGGGCCCGTACAGGCGTTGGCGCCACCGGAGTTGAGGACGACTGCGGAAACCTCACCGCCGCGCAGGACCTGCTCGGACCACAGGACGGGGGCGGCCTTGACGCGGTTGGAGGTGAAGACGCCCGCGGCTGCTCGGCGCGGACCGTTGTTGACCACGAGGGCCAGGTCCGGACTGCCGCTCTCCTTGATCCCGGCGGCGATGCCCGCCGCCGAGAATCCCTTGGCTGCCGTGACGCTCACTGCATCTCCTTGTTCGCTTCTCCGCCGACGCAGCGGAGTGGTGCTGTCTTCGTGGCTGTCAGCAGCCCGGCGGCTGCGCGTGCCTCACTCACGGAGCAACTCCGATCGTGGAAAGTCCGGTCTCCTCGGGCAGCCCGAGGGCGATGTTCATGCTCTGCACCGCGCCGCCGGCGGTGCCCTTGGTGAGGTTGTCGATGGCACTGATCGCGATGATGCGCTGCGCGGCCCCGTCGTACGCGACCTGGATCTGAACAGCGTTGGAACCGTAGACGGACGCGGTGGCGGGCCACCGTCCCTCCGGCAGGAGGTGGACGAACGGCTCGTCCGCGAGAGCTTTCTCGTACGCTTCCCGCACGGTCTGTGCCGTCATGCCCGGCTTCGCCTTGGCGGAGCAGGTGGCGAGGATGCCGCGGGCCATGGGCGCGAGGGTCGGCGTGAAGGAGACGGTGACCCGCTCCCCTGCCGCCGCGCTCAGGTTCTGGATCATCTCGGGGGTGTGCCGGTGGCCGCCGCCGACGCCGTACGGGCTCATCGAGCCCATCACCTCGGAGCCGAGCAGATGCGGCTTGGGCGCCTTGCCCGCGCCGGAGGTGCCGGACGCGGCGGTGATCACGGCCTCGGGCTCGGCGAGCCCGGCGGCGTACGCGGGAAAGAGCGCGAGCGAGACGGCGGTGGGGTAGCAACCGGGCACCGCGATGCGCTTGGACCCCTCCAGCGCGGCTCGGGCGCCCGGCAGCTCGGGAAGACCGTAGGGCCAGGTACCGGCGTGCGGCGAGCCGTAGAACGTCTCCCAGTCGGCGGCGTCCTGCAGCCGGAAGTCGGCACCCATGTCGACGACCAGGACCTCGTCGCCGAGCTGCTCGGCGACTGCGGCGGACTGTCCGTGCGGCAGAGCGAGAAAGACGACATCGTGCCCGGCCAGCACCTCGGCGCTGGTCGGCTCCAGCACCCGGTCGGCGAGCGGCAGCAGGTGCGGCTGCAGTGAGCCGAGCGACTGGCCCGCGTTGGAGTTTCCGGTGAGGGCGCCGAGGTCGATCCCGGGGTGGGTCAGGAGCAGCCGCAGCAGTTCCCCGCCCGCGTAACCGCTCGCTCCTGCCACTGCTGCTCGTAGCGCCATCGAACCCTCCTCGTCGATGGCATGACTATACGCAGCCTTGCAGATTTATGCAATCAGGACTGCATACGAATTGGCGCTTCAGTCGGCCCTTCAGCGCTTGAGTTGGCTCCGCTGAGCGCGAGCTCCGCCCAGCGCTCGTGCGGCGCGTCATCGCTTCGGGAGGAGCTTGTCCGTCCGCAGCGGACGGACAAAAGACAAAGGCTAAGGAGGTTACCCACTCCTTGCCACTCTCAACGTATAGCGCACCGGGGGGCTTGCGGCAAGGCCCGGGTCGTGCCGCAGAATGATCGGCCAAGGCCAGAACCTGCGCAAATGACAGATTCGCGAAGTGCGTGCGTTGTTGTCGACCTATGGGTTGCGCGGGAACGTCGAACCGCCGGTGTGACTCGCGGGGCGGTTGCGGGGACTCGGCGCGGAGGTGCGGGTGTGCGCGCCGCCGGACTGCGCGGAGCGGCCGGCCGGAATTCAATCTCGTTAAATGGGGGTCTTCATGATTGACGTGATCGTGGTCGGCGGCGGACCGACCGGCTTGATGCTGGCCGGCGAGTTGCGGCTGCACGGCGTGCAGGTGGTCGTGCTGGAGAAGCTGGCCGAGCCGACCGGGGAGTCCCGCGGGCGCGGCCTGCACACGCGCAGCGTCGAGATGATGGACCAGCGCGGGCTGCTGGACCGGTTCCTCGCGGTCGGTGAGAAGTTCCAGGTCGGCGGTTTCTTCGGCGGCATCCACAAGCCGTGGCCGGACCGGTTGGACACCGCGCACCCCTACGGCCTCTCCACCCTCCAGCCGGTCACCGAGCGGCTGCTCAACGAGCATGCCCTCGAACTCGGTGCCGAGATCCGGCGCGGCTGTGAAGTGGTCGGGCTGAGCCAGGACGAGGACGGGGTGACCGTCGAGCTGGCGAGTGGGGGCACCCCCGCCAATGAGGGCGTAGCCGGCGGGGGAGGCGCGCACCTGCGCTCGCGCTACCTCGTCGGGTGCGACGGCGGCCGCAGTGTGGTGCGCAAGGAGCTCGGCGTCGGTTTCCCCGGTGAGCCCGCCAAGGTCGAGACGCTGCTGGGCGATATGGAGATGACCGAGGATCCGGCGACGGTTGCCGCCGTCGTCGAGGAAGTCCGCAAGACCCAACTGCGGTTCGGCACCATCCCCAACGGGGACGGGACGTACCGCGTCGTCGTGCCCGCCGCCGGGGTGGCCGAGGACCGTACGACCGCGCCGACCCTCGAGGAGTTCAAGCAGCAGCTGCGGGCCTTCGCGGGCACCGACTTCGGCGTGCACTCGCCGCGCTGGCTGTCCCGGTTCGGCGACGCCACCCGGCAGGCCGAGCGCTACCGGGTCGGCCGGGTGCTGCTGGCCGGCGACGCGGCGCACATCCACCCGCCGACCGGCGGGCAGGGGCTCAACCTCGGCGTGCAGGACGCGTTCAACCTCGGCTGGAAGCTGGCCGCAGCGGTCAACGGCTGGGCACCGGAGGGGCTGCTGGACAGCTACCACGCCGAACGGCACCCGGTGGGCGCCCGCGTGCTGGACAACACCCGCGCGCAGATCACGCTGCTGGGGACCGATCCGGGTGCGACCGCGCTGCGGGAGCTGCTCTCGAAGCTGATGGACTTCGAGGAGGTGAACCGGTACGTGACCGGGATGATCACCGCGGTCGGGGTCCGCTACGACTTCGGCGAGGGCCACGAACTGCTCGGCCGGCGGATGCGGGACGTGCAGCTGAAGCAGGGGCGCCTCTACGAGCTGATGCACGGCGGCCGCGGACTACTGCTCGACCAGACCGGTCGGCTTACGGTGGCAGGTTGGGCAGATCGAGTCGACCACGTCGTCGACGTCAGCGAGGAACTGGACGTTCCCGCGGCGCTGCTGCGGCCGGACGGCCACGTGGCGTGGGTCGGTGAAGATCAGCAGGATCTGCTCAGCCGGCTGCCCAAGTGGTTCGGCGCTGCCGTCGGCTGAGCGCGCCCTTGCGGATCGAAAGGATGTGACCTGTCTCCGGCCGTAACAATGCCGCTCAGATTCCGTGCCGGGCCCAGGTCCGCCCACCTCAGTTCCGTCCGCCCCCCGGCCCGTCCGCCTGGGACCCGTCCGTCTCGGACTCATCCGTCGGGGGCCCGCCCGCTCCCGACGCCCCCGCCCGCAGCCCGTCCATCACGAGGTCCAGCAGTCGCGTCGCACGCGGCTGCCAGTCGCTGTGCGGGTCGATCTGCCAGAGCCCGGCAATCGCGAGCACGAAGTCGTCGGGGGTCAGCCCCGGGCGGATGGTGCCGGCCTCCTCGTTCGCGTTCAGCAGGAGCGTGACCGCCTGGGTCACCGGGCCGTGACCCAGGCGGGCCAGGCCGCCGTACTTACTGGTGGCCTGCCGCAGCGCGTCGGCCAGGCCCGCCTTGGCCATGGCGTACCGGGCCAGGCGGTCCATCCACTCCCTCAGGGCCTGATCGGGTGCGCGGGTCTGGAGCAGTTGGGCAGCGGCGTCGGCGACCTGCTGCATCTCGTAGCGGTAGACCTCCAGGACGAGGGCCTCGCGGTTGGGGAAGTTGCGGTAGAACGTCCCCTGCCCGACGCCTGCCTTCTTCGCGATCGCGCTCAGCGGGGCGTCCGCAGCCCGCGTCAGCTCGGCCAGCGCGACTTCCAGGATGCGCTCGCGATTCCGTTGCGCGTCCGAGCGCAGGGTCGCGCTCTTGTCTTCCCGCACTCGTCCGCCTTCCGGAATCACAGCCAAACCCGGGCCTTGCTAACCGGACAACTGTCCGCTAAGTTCGACGACTACCGGACAGCTGTCCGCTTAGATCCACCATAGCGGCAGACCGGCCGGCGTGGCCGACCGGTGCCCATCGTCACTGGTTCATACACCCGCATCGCCCTCTCCCTCCCGGACTGTCTGCCGGGATCGTCTCGTTCGACGCGCATCAGAAATGCGAAAGAAGGCTGATCATGGCCCCATCGACGTCCAGCGCCATCACCCTGAACATCAATGGCGAGAAGTACACGCTGCCCGTCGACCATCGCACCACCCTGCTCGACGCCCTGCGCGAGCATCTCGATCTGACCGGTACCAAAAAGGGCTGTGACCAGGGCCAATGCGGCGCCTGTACGGTGCTGCTCGATGGGCGCCGGGCCGTTTCCTGCCTTCAGCTCGCGGTCGCGGCCGAGGGGCGCGCGATCACCACCATCGAGGGCGTGGCCGATGGTGAGCGGCTGCATCCGGTGCAACAGGCCTTTCTCGACCTCGACGGCTATCAGTGCGGTTACTGCACACCGGGGCAGATCTGTTCGGCCCTCGGGGTGATCGAGGAACACGCGGCGGGCTGGCCGAGCGCCGTGACCGACGATGTCCGGCCCGAAGCGGGAGTGCCTGCGCTCACCGCCGAAGAGATCCGCGAGCGGATGAGCGGCAACCTCTGCCGCTGTGGCGCCTATGTGTCGATCGTGCAGGCGGTCGCGCGGGCGGCAGAGGCGGCCGAGGCCAAGGAGGCGGCGGTATGAGGGAATTCGGCTACGAACGCGTCCTCGACGTCTCCGGAGCACTCGCTCTGCTCGGCGCCGACCCCGACGCCCGCTTCCTCGGCGGCGGCACCAACCTCGTCGACCTGATGAAGGCCGGCGTGGAAAGGCCCGCGCTGCTCGTCGACGTGCGCCAACTTCCTCTCGACGGAGTCGAGTTCACTCCCGACGGTGGGCTGCGCATCGGCGCGACCGTCACCAACAGCGATCTCGCGGCCCACCCCGACGTACGGCGTCACTACCCGGCGTTGGCGCAGGCCGTCCTGGCCGGCGCCTCGGGACAGCTGCGCAACATGGCCACGGTCGGCGGGAATCTGCTCCAGCGGACCCGCTGCGGCTACTTCACCGACCTCAGCAAACCGTGCAACAAGCGTGCCCCCGGCAGCGGTTGCCCCGCCCTCATGGGCGAGCACCACAACCACGCGATCCTCGGCGCCTCCGAGCACTGCGTCGCCACCCATCCCTCGGACATGGCGGTCGCGCTCGCCGCCTTCGACGCCGTCATCTCGTACGAAACGGCGGACGGTCCGGGCGAGTTGCCATTTCCCCAGTTCTACCTGCCCGTGGGCGACACCCCGCAGATCGAGACCGCCCTTCCGCCCGGCGCGCTGATCACCGGCGTCACGCTGCCGCCGGCCCCTGTCGCGGCCCACTCGCGGTACCGGAAGGTACGCGAGCGCGCCTCGTACGCGTTCGCGATCGGCTCGATCGCCGCCGCGCTCGACGTCCACGACGATGTCGTACGCGAAGTGCGCCTCGCGTTCGGGGCGGTCGCGTCCCGGCCGTGGCGGGCCCGTACGGCCGAGCGGGTGCTGACCGGCGGCCCGGCGAGCGCGGAGGCGTTCGCCGCGGCGGCGGATGCCGAACTGGCGGCCGCCGAGGCGCTCCCCGAGAACGGATACAAGGTGACGTTGATGCGCAATCTCGTCGTGGCCGTGCTGACCGAACTCACCGAGGAGGCGGCCCGATGACGACGACGCCGACGCCGACCACGACGACCGAAATCGCCGCCGTGACGGGAGCCGTCGGCTCCGCCCATACCCGCGTGGAGGGCCGCGACAAGGTCACCGGGGCGGCCCGCTACGCAGGAGAGATACCCTTCGCCGAACTCGCCCATGGCTGGCTGGTGTTGTCGACCGTCGCCCGTGGCCGTATCCGCTCCGTGGCGGAGGCCCCCGTCCTGGCCATGCCCGGCGTCCTCACCGTGCTGCACCACCAGAACGCGCCGCGCGTCGACACCGACTATGTGGGCATGGTGGGGCGGCCGAACCCGGTCCTCGGGATCTTCCAGCACGACCGTGTGCCCTTCGTGGGCTGGCCGGTGGCGCTGGTCGTGGCCGAAACGTCCGAGCAGGCCAGGGAGGCCGCCGAGGCGCTCGTGGTCCGATACGACGAGGAGCCGCACGACGTCTCGTTCTTCGCCGGACGTTCCGGTGCGTACACGCCCCAGAACAACCCGATGGTCCAGGCCCAGACTCACAAGGGGGACGTAGCGGCCCAACTCGAGGCATCCGCCGTCGTCGTGGACGAGGAGTACACCACACCGGAGGAGCACCACAACGCGATGGAGCCGCATGCGGCGACGGCTCGCTGGGACGGCGGCCGGCTCGACGTCGTCGACTCCAACCAGGGCAGCACCTGGGTGGCGAACGAACTCGCGCAGCTCTTCTCCCTCGATCCGGCCGCCGTAAGGGTACGGTCCGAACACGTCGGCGGCGGCTTCGGATCGAAGGGCATGAGCCCGCACCAGGTGGCCGCCGTGATGGCCACGACCGTCCTCCACCGCCCGGTCCGCGTCGTACTGACCCGCCGCCAGATGTTCTCCCTCGTCGGTTACCGCAGCCCCACGGCGCAGCGGATCAGGCTCGGCGCCGACGCCGACGGGCGGCTGCTCGCGTTCGACCACCAGGCGCAGAGTCTGACGTCGACCGTGCATGAATTCATCGAGTCGAGCGCCGTGATGGGGCGCGTGATGTACGACGCCGAGGCGCATCACACCCTTCACCGGCTCGTACGGCTCGACGTGCCGACCCCGACCTGGATGCGCGCACCGGGCGAGGCACCGGGATCCTTCGCCATCGAATCCGCCCTCGACGAACTGGCCGAGAAGTGCGGCATGGACCCGATCGCGCTGCGCGCACGCAACGAACCCGAGACGGGTCCCGTGTCCGGGCTGCCGTTCAGCGGCCGCAATGTGCTCGCCTGCTTCGAGGAGGGCGCCCGCAGGTTCGGCTGGGCGGACCGGGACCCGCGTCCCGGCCTGCGCCGTGAGGGGCGCTGGCTGCTCGGGACCGGAACGGCGGCGGCCACCTACCCCTCGGGAGTCGGCCCGTCCACGGCGGCCGTGACCGCGGAGTCGGACGGAACCTTCACCGTGCGGATCAACGCGACGGACATCGGGACCGGGGCACGGACCGCGATGACGTTGGTCGCCGCGGACGCGCTGGAGGTGGATCCGGACCGCATCCGTGTGCACATCGCGGACAGCGACCTCGGCCCGGCGATGTTCGCCGGCGGCTCGACGGGCACGCGCTCCTGGGCGTGGGCGGTGAGGGTCGCGGCGGACGAACTGCGGGAGCGACTGGCCCTGGGAGGCGGCATTGGGCCGGAGGGGATCACCGCCCGGTCGAACACCGCCGAGGCCATCGGCGCCCTCGCGAAGAAGGAACGGCACTCCTTCGGAGCACACTTCGCCGAGGTCGCGGTGGATGTCACCACCGGCGAGGTGCGCGTGCGACGGCTGCTCGGCATCTACGCCGCGGGCACCATCGTCAACCCGCTCACCGCCCGCAGCCAGTTCATCGGCGGAATGACCTGGGGGCTGTCGATGGCCCTCCACGAGGAGGCGATCAGGGACCAGGCCTCCGGCGGCCACGTCGGCGCCGACCTCGCCGGCTACCACTTCGCCGCGCACGCCGACGTGCCGCTCATCGAGGCGGACTGGGTGGACGACCCCGTCCCGGACGACCCGGTCGGGATCAAGGGCATCGGCGAGATCGGCGTCGTGGGCGTCGCCGCCGCGATCGCCAACGCGGTGTGGCACGCGACCGGCGTACGCCACCGGGACCTGCCGATCCGTCCGGACCGCGTCCTGCGGGCGGCGGACGAAGCCCGGCGTCGGGCGGCGGAGGGAGCCCGGAGTGCTTGACATCGCCGAGGAGTTGAACCGCTGGTTCGATCAGGGCCGGGACTTCGCCGTCGCCACCGTCGTGGCCACGCGCGGCAGCGCGCCGCGCGGTCCTGGCGCCGCCCTGGCCGTCGACAGTCACGGCACCGCCATCGGTTCCGTCTCCGGCGGTTGCGTGGAAGGGGCGGTGTACGACCTGTGCGTCCAGGCGCTCCAGGACGGCCGGACGGTGCGCGAACGGTTCGGATACAGCGACGAGGACGCCTTCGCCGTGGGACTCACCTGCGGCGGCGTCATCGAAGTCCTGGTCACGCCGATGCGATCGGATGCGCCGGTGCTCCAGGCAGGGGTGTCGGCCGCGGACCGAGGAGAGGCGGCGGCACTCGCCCGGGTGGCCCGGGGGCCGGGCGAACTGCTCGGCAGGGCGCTGCTCGTCCACCCGGACGGATCGTACGAGGGCAGCCTCGACGGACATCCGGAACTGGACCGGACGGCGGCGGCGGAGGCCCGCGCGATGCTGGACACCGGCCGCACCGGCACCGTCGAGATCGCGGAGGACGGGTCGCGCTGCCCGGGCGGCGTGACGCTGTTCGTGGAGTCGAGGGTGCCGCCGCCCCGGATGATCGTCTTCGGCGCCGTGGACTTCGCGACGGCGCTCGTACACGCGGGCAAGTTCCTCGGCTACCACGTGACCGTGTGCGACGCCCGGCCGGTCTTCGCCACCCGCGTCCGCTTCCCCGAGGCCGACGACCTCGTGGTCGACTGGCCGCACCGCTACCTCCGGCGCACCGCGACCGACGAACGAACCGTCCTGTGCGTGCTCACCCATGACGCCAAGTTCGACGTTCCCCTGCTGGAGACGGCTCTGCGGCTGCCGGTCGCGTTCGTCGGCGCGATGGGCTCGCGCCGCACCCACGAGGACCGCAACCGGCGCCTGCGCGAAGTCGGCGTCACCGAAGGCGAGTTGGCCCGCCTGCGCTCCCCGATCGGCCTCGACCTCGGCGCCCGTACCCCCGAGGAGACCGCTCTGTCCATCGCGGCGGAGATCGTCGCGGCGCGCCGGGGCGGGACGGGGGTTCCGCTGACCGGTTCGGGGACGCCCATTCACCATGACGTGGACGGGAGGGAGGACGGCGAGGCCCGCGCCCGAGCGGCGGCGTGAGACGGGCTCGGCAGCGCCGCAGCCGAGCGCATCTCTGCCTCGCGGGCCGTCGCGATGATGACGATCAGATGGAGTCTGCTCGGTCGGTTCATGATCAGGCTCCTGTGGTGGATCCGGGGCGGACGATCATCAGGACGGTCACCGTGGCCCACAGCAGGTTGAACACCCCTGTGTACATCCCCAGTTGCCCGGCCGTCCGACGGAGGGCCGTCGCGTCCCGCACTCCGTCCGTGGCGTCGAGGGCGGCCAGGACGGAGCTCTGACGTGGCAGCACGAGTGCGGCGAGTACGGCCGCGGCGGCGACGGTCAGCGCGATCGAGGTGAGGAGCCAGGGGCTGCCGAGTACGTGCAGGCTGTTGGCGGTCGCCAGGCCGAACACCGGCACCACGACCGCGATCACGGCGTACACCCGGCAGATTCGGTGCAGGGTCCGCACCGTGGCGAGAGCCGCTGCATCTTCGGGTGCGGCCAGGGCGCGGCGGGTGGCGGGCGGGAACATACTGGCGGCCACGGTCACGGGACCGATGGCGATGATGGCCGCCAGGACGTGGACGGTGAGCAGGAATTTCGTCATGTCGGTTCCGGGGGCTTCCGTCAGGCGTCCGCGGCGCGGTGACCGGTGACCTTGGTGGAGGGCAGCCGGCCGGCCTTGGCTGTGCCGGTCAGCTCGTCGCCGTGGACAGCGACGTCGAAGGCCAGGTTGAGGCGCATCGGCCGGGTGACCGACTGCCGCCAGGTCAGCCGGTCGGCCTGGAGTGTGAGATCGGACAGCGGGACCTCTTCCGCCTCGCCCGCGGCGACGCCGCGCAGTGCGCCGTCCTCGGTGAAGAACCGCAGTACGGCCCGCTGCTTGCCGATCGGGGTGGCGATGACGAGGTTCCAGGTACCTTCGACAGACATATGGGGTGCGCTTTCTCGAGTGCTAGGGAGCCGGGCGTTCAGGGGGTGGACGTCAGAAGCCGGCAGGGACCGGGCCGGTGGCGCGCCAGACAGTGCCCCGGCGCTCGTGCGCGAAGAGCTGCTCTACGGCGTGGGCGATGCGGGGGCCGAGTTCGCGCTCCAGCAGATACAGGCCGAGGTCCAGGCCGGAGGTGACGCCCGCGCCGGTCACCAGGTCGCCGTCGTCGACGACGCGGGCGTCGATCGCGACCACGCCGGTGGCGTCCAGCAGGTCCAGACCCAGGTGGTTGGTGGTGGCGTGCCGGCCATCGATCAGCCCGGCCATGGCGAGGATCATGGAGCCGCCACAGACGGTGGTCATGGTCAGCCCCGGACGGTCGAGGGCCTCCTTGAGCAGGGCCGGCAGTCCGGTCTGCAGCGAACGGCCGAGCAGAGCGGGGATGGAGTCCTCGTTCCCAGGGGCGTCAGGGTTGGAGAGGTCGCCGATGGGGCCCGCCGCTCCCGGCACGAGGACCAGGTCCGCGCGTTGCGGGTCGAGTGCGGCGGTGGCTCGCAGCGAGAGCAGTCCCGAGCCGCTGGGCACCTCGCGCGGACCCTCGGCCGAGACCAGCTCGACCTGCAGCGCGCCCGGTGCCGCCATCCCGCCGGCGAACAGCACCTCGTAGGGGGCGATGACGTCCAGCGGGTCGAATCCGTCGAACAGCACGATCTGACACAGCATCAGGAGTGATCCCTTTCTGTTGGAGCAGTGCCCTCGGTGGGGCGCGGACACCGACGCTAGTCACGGCCCGGACGGCCCAGTAGTGGCTGAAGTGCCAGATCCCAACGGATTCCGGCCAAGAGGCCCGTGGGCCGTCCCACCAGTGCAGAAGAGGGGGAAGGCAGGTGGAATCGGTTGGCCGGGACCCGGCGTCCTCCTATGGTTGAGCCATGCATACCGTGGCTGTCCTCGCCCTGGACGGAGTCATCCCCTTCGACCTGTCCACCCCTATCGAGGTGTTCGGACGAACGCGGCTCCCCGACGGGCGCCCCGCCTACCGCGTCCGTGTGTGCGCGCCCACCGAGGAGGTGGAGGCCGGCGCGTTCACGCTACGTGCGCACTGGCCGCTGGACACGCTGGCCGAGGCGGACACGATCGTCGTGGCCGGCATCAGCGACCCCTCCGCTCCCGTTCCGGACGAGGTCCTCGACGCCCTGCGGGGGGCCGCCGCCCGGGGCACCAGACTCGCCTCGATCTGCTCCGGCGCCTTCGTCCTGGCCGCCACCGGACTCCTGGACGGCCACCGGGCCACCACCCACTGGGCCGCCGCCGCGCAGCTTGCCGCCCGCCACCCCGCCGTCGACGTCGACCCCGACGTTCTCTACGTGGACAACGGCCAACTGCTCACCTCGGCCGGAGCCGCCGCCGGGCTGGACCTGTGCCTGCACATGATCCGAAGCGACCTGGGCTCTGCCGTGGCCGCCGACGCGGCCCGCCTGTCCGTCATGCCGCTCGAACGGGAGGGCGGACAGGCCCAGTTCATCGTCCACGAGCAACCGCCTGCCCCACGTGGCTCGGTGATCGAGCCCCTGTTGCGGTGGATGGAGGACAACGCGCGCCGGGACCTCACACTCGACGATCTCGCCTCGCAGGCCGGGATGAGCGTACGCACTCTGAACCGGCGGTTCCGGGAACAGACCGGCACCTCACCGCTCCAGTGGCTGCAACGGGCGCGGATCCGCCAGGCCCAGTACCTGCTGGAAACCACGGGCCACCCCGTCGACCGGATCGCCACGCAAGTCGGCTTCGGGTCGCCCACCGCATTCCGGGACCGTTTCAAGCGCCTCGTGGGCACCAGCCCGCACGCCTATCGGCGCGCCTTCCAGGGTGCGTGACGACGTGTGTGCGACGTGTGTGACGCGGATACGCCGGAAACCCCCGGCGGGCACGAATACGCAACCGCCCCGGCTGGGATCCCAGCCGGGGCGGAACAGGTGCGAACGGAGGGCGGTCGCCTCGCGTCAGCCGAGGGTCGCGTCAGCCGAGGGTCGCGTCAGCCGAGGGTCGCAAGAGCCTGGTTGAAGCTCGTCGACGGACGCATCACGGCCGAGGCCTTCGACGCGTCCGGCCGGTAGTAGCCGCCGATGTCGGCCGGCGAGCCCTGCACCGCGATCAGCTCGTCGACGATGGTCTGCTCCTGCTCGGACAGCGTCTGAGCGAGCGCGGCGAACGCCTTGGCGAGCTCCGCGTCGTCGGTCTGCTTCGCCAGCTCCTGAGCCCAGTAGAGCGCCAGGTAGAAGTGGCTGCCACGGTTGTCGATGCCACCCAGCCGGCGGCTGGGCGACTTGTTCTCGTTGAGGAAGGCGCCGGTCGCCCGGTCCAGCGTGTCGGCGAGCACCTGGGCGCGCGCATTGCCCGTCGTCTGCGCGAGGTGCTCGAAGCTGACCGCGAGCGCGAGGAACTCGCCCAGGCTGTCCCAGCGCAGGTAGTTCTCCTTGACGAGCTGCTGGACGTGCTTGGGCGCGGAGCCGCCGGCACCGGTCTCGAACAGTCCGCCACCGTTCATGAGCGGGACGACGGAGAGCATCTTGGCGCTCGTGCCGAGCTCCAGGATCGGGAACAGGTCGGTCAGGTAGTCGCGCAGCACATTGCCGGTGACCGAGATCGTGTCCTCGCCGCGGCGGATGCGCTCCAGGGAGAACGCGGTCGCCTCGACCGGGGACATGATCTCGATCTGCAGACCCTCGGTGTCGTGCTCGGCGAGGTAGGTCCTGACCTTCTCGATGAGGGTCGCGTCGTGCGCGCGGCCCTCGTCGAGCCAGAACACCGCCGGGTCACCGGTCGCGCGGGCGCGGGTGACGGCGAGCTTGACCCAGTCCTGGATCGGCAGGTCCTTGGTCTGGCACATGCGGAAGATGTCGCCGGCGCCCACGGTCTGCTCGAGCACGGCGTTGCCACCGCCGTCGACGACCCGCACCGTGCCCGTGGTGGGGATCTCGAAGGTCTTGTCGTGGCTGCCGTACTCCTCGGCCTTCTGCGCCATGAGGCCGACGTTGGGCACCGAGCCCATCGTCGAGGGGTCGAAGGCGCCGTTCGCGCGGCAGTCGTCGATGACGACCTGGTAGATGCCGGCGTAGCTGCTGTCGGGGAGGACCGCGAGGGTGTCGACCTCCTGGCCGTCCGGGCCCCACATGTGACCGGAGGTGCGGATCATGGCCGGCATGGAGGCGTCGACGATGACATCGCTCGGTACGTGCAGGTTGGTGATGCCCCGGTCGGAGTCGACCATCGCCAGGGCCGGGCCCTCGGCGAGCTCGGCCTCGAAGGACGCCTTGATCGCCGCGCCCTCGGGCAGCGACTGAAGGCCCTTGAGGATGCCGCCGAGTCCGTCGTTCGGGCTCAGTCCGGCCGCGGCGAGCGCCGCGCCGTGCTCGGCGAACGTCTTCGGGAAGAAGACCCGTACTACATGGCCGAAGATGATCGGGTCGGAGACCTTCATCATCGTGGCCTTCAGGTGCACCGAGAACAGCACGCCCTCGCTCTTGGCACGCGCGACCTGCGCAGTGAGGAACTCCCGCAGTGCCGCTACCCGCATCACGGACGCGTCGACGACCTCGCCCGCGAGTACGGGAACCGACTCGCGCAGAACGGTGGTGCTGCCGTCGTCCCCCGCCAGCTCGATGCGCAGCGATCCGGCCTCGGCGATGACCGCGGACTTCTCGGTGGAGCGGAAGTCGTCGGCGACCATGTGCGCGACGTTCGTCTTCGAGTCGGACACCCACGCGCCCATCCTGTGCGGGTGCGCCTTGGCGTAGTTCTTCACCGACGCCGGGGCACGGCGGTCGGAGTTGCCCTCACGCAGCACCGGGTTGACGGCACTGCCCTTGACCTTGTCGTAACGCGCACGGACGTCCCGGTCCTCGTCGGACTTCGGGTCGTCCGGGTAGTCCGGCAGCGCATAGCCCTGCTCCTGCAGCTCGGCGATCGCCGCCTTCAGCTGCGGGATCGAAGCCGAGATGTTCGGCAGCTTGATGATGTTCGCGCCCGGCGTCTTGGCCAGCTCGCCGAGCTCGGCGAGGGCGTCGTCGATCCGCTGGCCCTCTTCCAGATGCTCGGGGAAGCTGGCGATGATCCGCCCCGCGAGCGAGATGTCACGCGTCTCCACAGTGACCCCGGCCGTCGAGGCGTACGCCTGGACGACAGGCAAGAACGAATGGGTTGCCAGGGCCGGGGCCTCGTCAGTGTGCGTATAGATGATGGTCGAGTCAGTCACCGGGTGCTCCGCTCCACGTCTGCAACATTGCTCGACATCAAGATATCTCGTGTCCGACCCCCTCTCGGCAGGGCCCTGGCTCCTTGTCGACGGCAGACCTGTCGACGGCTGACTCACTGCTCACGGCGGTGCGCGCCGAGTGAACGCATGACCGACCGGTGCCGCGCGAAAAAATCTGCCGGCCTCGGCCGCGTCGGATGTCGATCCGGCGGAAGGCCATTCGTATAGAGGGTGAGCGGCAGGCAAGAGGCCGCCGCCGTACCGAGGAGTCAGACCATGAAGCATTACCTGCTCAGCATCTACCAGCCCGACGGACCGCCGCCGCCTCCCGAGTTCCTGGATCCGATCATGCGGGACCTCGAGGCCGTCAATGCCGAGCTCAGGGCGGCCGGTGCCTGGGTGTTCGCCGGGGGTCTGCACCCGCCGAGCACGGCCACCGTGGTGCGGCTGAAGGACGACGAGGTGCTCACGACCGACGGTCCGTACGTCGAGGGCAAGGAGCACATCGGCGGGTTCACGGTGATCCAGGCGGCCGATCTGGACGCCGCGCTCGAATGGGGCCGCAAGCTCGCCCGGGCGATCACCCTCCCGATCGAGGTGAGGCCGTTCCAGCACGTATCCACCGGGTGACGTCCGGCATGCCGGAAGTGCCCGCATCGGTGATGGAGCGCGTGTTCCGCGAGGAGTACGGCCGCGCGGTCGCCGTCCTGGTCCGCGTCTTCGGTGACATGGATGTCGCCGAGGAGGCGGTCCAGGACGCGTTCACGACGGCGGTGCAGCGGTGGCCGTCCACCGGAGTGCCCCCGAGCCCGGCGGGCTGGATCATCACCACCGCCCGCAACCGGGCTATCGACCGCCTGCGCCGGGAGGCGTCCCGCGCCAACCGGCACGCCCAGGCCGCCCTGCTGCACGCCCGTGACGAAGGAGCCGAGGAGGGACCTGTGCGCGACGACCGGCTTCGCCTGATCTTCACCTGCTGCCACCCGGCGCTCGCCCCCGCCTCGCGCGTCGCCCTGACCCTCAGGCTCCTCGGCGGGCTCACCACCGCGGAGATCGCGAGCGCGTTCCTGGTCGCCGAACCGGCCATGGCGCAGCGCCTGGTCCGCGCCAAGGGCAAGATCCGCGACGCAGGCATCCCTTACCGGGTCCCGCGCGACGCCGATCTCCCGGACCGCCTGCGGGATGTGCTCGCCGTCGTCTACCTCATCTTCAACGAGGGCTACACGGCCAGTTCGGGTGAGCGTCTGGTGCGTGACGACCTCTGCGCGGAGGCGGTCCGCCTCGGCCGGCTGCTGGCCGAGCTGATGCCCGACGAGCCGGAGGTCAAGGGGCTGCTGGCGCTGATGCTGCTCACCGAGTCGCGCCGGGCCACCCGCACCGCGTCCGACGGCGGCCTCGTCCTGCTGGCCGACCAGGACCGCGGCCGCTGGGACCGGGCCCTCATCGCCGAGGGCCAGGAGCTGGTCCGGCAGTGTCTGCGGCGTGACCAGCCGGGTCCGTACCAGATCCAGGCGGCGATCAACGCGGTCCACAGCGATGCGCCGGTCGCGGCGGCCACCGACTGGTCGCAGATTCTGCAGCTGTACGACCAGCTGCTCGCCCTCGGCCCGAACCCGGTCGTGGCTCTCAACCGCGCGGTCGCGGTGGCCGAGGTGGAGGGCCCGGCGGCGGCACTCGCCCTGGTCGACGGGCTCGCTCTCGACCGCCATCACCTCTTCCACGCCATCCGCGCGGACCTGCTCCGGCGGCTGGGACGCGACGAGGAGGCGGTACGGGCATACGAGACGGCGATCGAGCGAACCGAGAACGCGGCCGAGCAATCCTTTCTGCAACGCAAACGCGAGGCGCTCGGCAAAGACAGGCACTAGTTCGCCGTGCGGTGCGCGCCGAGCCGGGCGGGCGGCCTCGGCGGCGGTACGTGCATCAGGCGGCCGTCTGCAGGCACAGGCTCCAGCGCCCCGCCTGACCGGTCAGCGTGACGGTCGACAGCGGCCGGACGTCCACGTTCCAGTACGACGAGGGCGGCGCTTTGAGTGCGTACACCAGGGCAGCTCGTACGACTGCGGGCTCGGCGACGGCCACGATGGAGCGGCAGTCCTCGGCGGGGCGGGTGTCCAGCCAGGCCCCTATGCGCGCTATGAACGCCAGCAGCGGCTCGCCACCGTGCGGGGCCGAGCGCGGGTCGGCGAGCCAGGCGTCGACGGCGCCCGGTTCGCGGGCGGTCACCTCCGCGAGGGTGAGGCCGCGCCAGCGGCCCATGTCGCAGTCGCGAAGAGCGAGCTGGACGAGCGGCGCATAGCCGAGTGCATCGCCGGTCGCGCGGCTGCGGGCGGTCGGCGCGCAGTAGCGCAACTCTGCCGCGCTGAGTGGCACCAGGGCGTGCGCGGCGAGCTGGACCTCGTACCAGCCCGCCTGGTCGAGCGGCCGGTCGTCGTCGAAGCGCTCCGCGAGCAGGGCGGAGCTGCGGGCGGCCGCGACGAGCGTCATCCGGACAGTCATGGCGCGATCGTGGTTGCGAAACCCCCGCAGGTCAAGAGGTGACTTAAGGCGAGGTGGCAGCCGGTCGGCGGCCATGGCCGGGCGCTGTCAGTGGCGGCTGCCATGCTCGGATCATGGCGGAGACGAGCGGGGCGACCGCGACGGACCATCTGTGGTTCGGCGAGGATTTCGACGATCTTTACGAGGCGTACTGCATCACGCTGGTGCGCGGCAGTGCACCCGAGGCCCTGCTGTCGCGCCTCGGCGCCGCGCAGCACATCCGGGTCACCGGGGTGCACGAACTGATCGAGCCCGCGTACGACGCGTGGGACATGCTCCTGGCGACCGCCGGGTTCACAAGCGGCATGGCACTGCTGCCCAGCGGCTCGTGACGGCAGGTCGGCCCCGCATCTCGTGCCGGCCGGTCACTCCAACCACTTGTGACGGTTGATCAGCCCGGCTGGCCTGTGCCGGGCCGGTCAGCCAGCACCTCGTCGCAGGCGCTTCGCAGCCGTCGTACGCCTTCGGCGATCTCGGCCGTTCCTGCGACGCCGGCAAAGCTCAACCGCACATGTCCGGCCGGGGGTTCGGCGCAGAAGTAGGGGCGTCCGGGGGCGAGTGCCACACCCGCGCGCAAGGACGCGGAGAGCAGGGCGGCCTCGTCCGCGCCGTCGGGGAGGCGCAGCCAGAGGTGGTAGCCGCCGGACGGGATGTGCGGGAGGGCGAGTTCTGGCAGGCCGAGGCGGAGGGCGGCGGTCAGCGTGTCGCGGCGCGCCTTCAACTCCCCTGACACGGAGCGCAGATGACGGCTCCAGGCGGGTGAGCCGACCAGTTCCAGGGCGGCTTCCTGAAGGGGGCGGGGGACGAAGAAGTTGTCGACGACATGGATGGCGCGCAGCCGCTCCAGCACCGGCCCGCGAGCCGCCAGCATGCCCACGCGCAGGCTGGCCGAGGTCACTTTGGTCAGCGAGCTGACATGGACGACGACTCCCTCGTGGTCGTCCGCGGCGAGCGGGCGCGGCAGGGGGCCCGCGTCCTCGTGGACCAGCCTGCGGGCGAAGTCGTCCTCGACGACAAAGGCTCCGGCCTCGCGGGCGATACGCAGCACATCCGGGCGGCGCTCGGCCGAGAGCACCGCTCCGGTCGGGTTCTGGAAGAGCGGCTGGCAGACGAAGACCCGGGCGCCGGTCGCCCTGAAGGCGGCGGCGAGCAGTTCCGTACGCACTCCCTGCGCGTCCACCGGGACCGGCACCGGCCGCAGCCCGGCGGCCCGGGCGATCGCCAGCATGCCCGGGTAGGTGGGGGATTCCACGAGTACGGGGGCGCCGGGCGGGGCGAGCGCGCGCAGCGCGGTGGTCAGCGCGGACTGACCGCCCGCCGTGATCAGTACGTCCGCCGCGCCGATGGTGCCGCCGAGGCCGCGCGCGAACCACTCGCGCAGCTCGGGCAGTCCGTCGGTGGGCGGCCTGCCCCAGGCGCCGGGCCGTCGTCCGGCCCGGGCCAGCGCGGCGGCCATCGCCCGCTCCGGCTGGAGGGAGGGATGCAGATAGCCGCCGTTGAACTCCACGACTCCGGGCGGCGGTGCGGCGAGCGTGGCCAGCACCCCCGCGGCGTCGACGGCGCGCGGCACCAGCTCGGTCGCGGCGTCGGCGCTGAGAGAGACCTCCTGCCAGGAGGTGTCCCCCGGTGCCTGGGCGGTGTCGGTACGGGGCTGCGCCCGGAAGGCACCGGCGCCGGGGCGGGTGACGACCAGGCCCTCGGCGGCGAGCTGAGCCAGCGCGCGGGACACGGTCACCGGAGAGACACGGTACTTCTCGACCAGCACCCGACTCGACGGCAGCTTCCCACCCGGTGAGTAGCGGTTGAGCTCCCGCTTCAGGACATTCGCCAAATCCGCCACACTGCTACGCTCTTGCATGACAGCACAGGATAGCGCTACTCCCACCACCTCGATAGCGGTCAGCAATGGCACCCTTCTCGCCGCGCTGGGCGTCGTCGCCTTCTCGCTCACCTTCCCGTCCACCGTCTGGGGCCTCGAGAGCTTCGGCCCCTGGTCGCTCGTCGCCGTACGGAGCGTCATCGCCGCGCTGATCGCGGGCGGCTTTCTGCTCGCGCTGCGCGTGCCGCTGCCCGAGCGCCGCCACTGGGCCGGGCTCGTCGTGGTGGCCGGCGGCGTGGTTGTGGGCTTTCCCCTGCTGACGACACTGGCGCTTCAGACCTCCACCACCTCGCACGCGGCCGTGGTGGTCGGGCTGCTGCCGCTGACCACCGCCGCCTTCGCCGCCCTGCGCACGGGACGCCGCCCCTCGCGCACCTTCTGGCTGGCGGCGCTCGCCGGCGCCGCCGTGGTGATCGTCTTCACCGTCCAGCAGAGCGGCGGCGCGCTCCAGGCCGGCGACCTGTATCTCTTCGGCGCGCTGCTGGTCTGCGCGGCCGGCTACACCGAGGGCGGCAGGCTGGCCAGGCTGATGCCGGGCTGGCAGGTGATCGGCTGGGCCCTGATGCTCTGCCTGCCGCTCAGCCTCGCCGGATCGGCTCTCGCGCTGTGGGTCGAGCCGGTCCGGCTGACGGCGCACGGTGCGATCGGACTGCTCTGGGTCGCCGCCGGTTCGACCTTCTGCGGCCTGTACGTCTGGTACCGGGGCATGGCGTCGATCGGCATCGCCAGAGCCAGCCAACTCCAGCTCGCTCAGCCGCTTCTCACCCTCGTCTGGTCCGTGTCCCTGCTGGGCGAGCGGCTGTCCGCCGCCGCTCCGGTTGCGGCCGCCGCCGTTCTGGTCTGCATCGCGGTCACCCAGTGGGCCCGAATCTGAGGGTGCAACTCCCGCCCCCGGCCGTAGACTCGAAACACGGACCACCGCCTTCGAGGAGGTCACTCCCGATGCATGCGAACACGGGCGACAAGCTGCTGGTGCACGGCAGGACCGTGGGACAGCACGACCGCTTCGCCGAAGTCGTCGAAGTCCTCGGACAGGACGGCACTCCCCCGTACCGCGTCCGCTTCGAGGACGACGGGCACGAGGCGCTGATGTCGCCGGGCCCCGACACGGTCGTAGTTCCGCGGCACTAGCGGCGCCTGACCGGCCTTGCCCCGGCTCGGCCCAGCAGGCCCTTCCTGCCCCGGCCCGGCCCAGCAGACCCCTCCTGACCCGGCCCGGCACGGCATGACCCTGCCCGGCCGGGCATCGGCATGCCCTGACCCGGCTCGTCGTCACTCCGGCGGCCGCACCCTGGTCGGATAGTGGTCGGCCACCACCTTGGCCATCGCCCCGATCCGGTCGGCCGTGACCTCCTTCGCGGCGAAGAAGCAGTGCCCGCGCACACCGGAGCAGGAGCGCGCCAGCGTGAGATGGCGGGACAGTTCGGCGGGATCCTGCCAGGGCGCGGGCTGAGCCGGATCGCCTGCCTTGTAAAGGGCCTCACCCGCGTAGAGGTCGACGCCGGTGCCCCGTACCACGTCGTTCCACCAGGGCAGCAGCTTGGCGTAGTCGGCCGGGGCGAAGCCGATGTGCCAGTAGATCTGCGGGACGACGTAGTCGATCCAGCCCTTCCTGACCCACTTGCGGGTATCGGCGTGCAGATCGTCGTACGTCTGCACACCGGCCCTGGTGTCCGAGCCGAGTGGGTCGGTCGCGGCATTGCGCCACACACCGAACGGGCTGATCCCGAAGGGAAGGTCCTCCTTGGCCTTCTTGATCCGCTCGGCCATTTCCCGGACCAGCCGGTCGGTGTTGTCCCGCCGCCATGCGGCTTTGTCCGGGAAGCCAGCGCCGTAGCGCGCGTAGGCGTCGTCGTCGGCGAAGACCTGTCCTGCGACCGGATACGGATAGAAGTAGTCGTCGAAGTGCACGCCGTCGATGTCGTAGCGGCGCACGGCGTCCATCATCGCTTTCTGGACGAAACGGCGGACCTCGGGAATGCCGGGGTTGTAGTACAGCTTCCCGCCGTACGGGAGGACCCACTCCGGGTGCACCCGCGCGGGATGGGTCTCGACCAGCCTGGTCAGGTCGGTGTGATTCGCGACGCGGTACGGATTGAACCAGGCATGCAGCTCGAGACCGCGCCGATGGGCCTCGCGCACGGCGGTGCCCAGCGGGTCCCAGCCGGGGGCTTGACCTTGCAACCCGGTGAGGTACTGCGCCCAGGGCTCGTACGGCGAGGGCCACAGGGCGTCCGCGGTCGGCCTGACCTGGAGGACGACGACGTTCAGCTTCCGGGCGACGGCGGTATCGAGGTGGGCCAGGAGCTCGGCGCGCTGCTCGGCGGCGGTGAGGCCGGGCCTGGACGGCCAGTCGCGGTTGGCGACGGTCGCGAGCCACATCCCGCGGAACTCCCGCTCGGGCCCGTGTCCCCGGTGTGCGGACGAGCGCTCGGGGGCGGCGGCCGCGTCCCCGGCCGTCGCGAGCGCGGCCAGCGCTCCGGCCGCCGTCATCACAAAGCGCCTTCTGCCGATCCGTGCCATGTCCTGCCCCCTGGGGATTGCCGGTGCCGGCGGCCGTTGCGGCACAGCATGCCCGCCCCCTGGCCGTCGTGCACACGCACATCCGGAGTAACGTCGGGGGGTCGAGGCGGGCACCGGAACCATACGGGGGCCTGCCGCAGTGGATCAGCGAAAGGCACGAGGTGACGGACTCAATGGCCGACATTGCACGCGTCGGAGTGGTGGGCTGTGGCCAGATGGGCGCAGGCATCGCGGAGGTGTGCGCCCGCAGCGGCCTCGAGGTGAAGGTCGCCGAGACCACGGGCGAGGCCCTGGAGATCGGCCGCACGCGCCTCTACAACTCCCTCTCGAAGGCCGCCGAACGCGGCAAGATCACCGAGGAGGAGCGCGACGCGACGCTGGAGCGCCTCAGCTTCACCACCGACCTCGGGGAGTTCACCGACCGCGATCTCGTCATCGAGGCCGTCGTGGAGAACGAGCAGGTGAAGACCGAGATCTTCCAGGTGCTCGATCAGGTGGTGACCCGCCAGGACGCGATCCTCGCCTCCAACACCTCCTCCATCCCGCTGGTGAAGCTGGCCGTCGCGACCTCCCGTCCGGACCAGGTCATCGGCATCCACTTCTTCAATCCGGCCCCGGTCCAAAAGCTCGTCGAGCTGATCCCGGCGCTCACCACCTCCGAGGAGACGATCAAGCGCTCCGAGGCCGTGGTGCAGCAGGTGCTGGACAAGCATCCGATCCGCGCCCAGGACCGCTCGGGCTTTGTGGTGAACGCCCTGCTCATCCCGTATCTGCTCTCCGCGATCCGGATGTTCGAGTCGGGCATCGCCAGCCGTGAGGACATCGACAACGGCATGGAGCTCGGCTGCGCCCACCCGATGGGTCCGCTCAAGCTCTCCGATCTGATCGGCCTGGACACCGTCGCCTCGGTCGCGGACTCGATGTACGCGGAGTTCAAGGAGCCGCTGTACGCCGCTCCCCCGCTGCTGCAGCGGATGGTGGACGCCGGCCGCCTGGGCCGCAAGTCGGGCTCCGGCTTCTACCCGTACTCCTGATCCGGCCGTAGCCCTGATCCGGCCGGGCGCGTGACGGCTTCGTACTCCTGATTCACACGGAGTGTGCGGGGCGTGCCCGCATATGCCGTGCGCACACGCTCCCGCCCTCCGACCAGGGAGAGTTGACTCGGTTCCGCTTCAGTCAAGGGTCCGCTGTCCAACTTTCCCGAAGAGGAGCCAATCAGTGACCACCACCGACCCTGATCATTTAGTGGTCGTCGAAGAGTTCGCCGAGTTGCGCCGCAGCCTCGACGTCGGCCTCGCCCGTATCGACGGGCACCTGGCACTGCTCGCACAGCGCAATGACCAGATCGACCGGGATCTCACCGATCTGGCAGCGCGTGTCGGGACACTCGAGCACACCAGGTGGCCGCTGCCCGCCGTGGCCGCGCTGACCGCTCTCGGAGCTCTGGCGATTGCCGTCTGGCAGACGCTCGGCCACTGACCGCCGAGGTCAGCCCAGCCGCAGATGGTGGAGCATCAGCAGCCCGGCCGCCATGTTGGCGGCCGGGACCTCGCCGCGGGCGACCATGTCGGGGACCAGCTTCAGCGGTATCCACTCGCGGCGCGAGGACTCGAAGTCGTCCTCGGGGTGCCCGATGTACGTCGCGTCCTCGGCCCAGTAGAGGTGGTGCCGGGCGTCGGTGAGACCGTTGGACGGCTCGACCGTCATGAGGTGCTGGAGGGGGCCCGGGCGCCAGCCCGTCTCCTCCTCCATCTCGCGGGCGGCCGCGGCCTCGATGTCCTCGCCGTCCTCGACGACTCCCGCGGCGAGCTCCCAGCCCCAGCTGTTGGTGATGAAGCGGTGCCGCCAGAGCATCAGTACCTCGTTGGCCCGGTTCACCGCGGTTGCCACGGCGACCGGCCGGAGCCGGATGAGGAAGTGGTCCAGGTGCCGGCCGTCAGGGAGCACGACGTCGGCCAGGTTGACCCTGAACCAGCGGTTTTCATACACAGTTTGTTCGCTTAAGTTCGTCCACTGCACTTTTCTGCCACCTTCCGACAAGTAGATGGCAATATCGCAGCAGGAGCGCGGTCAGAGGGGAACGCGCAGTGCCCCGTCGATGAGTTCGGCCGCCTCGTCCGCATTGGTGCATCCGCTCGCCACGAGATGCTTGCGCACCGCGCGCAGCCGGTCCCTCAGTCGCTGCGACTCCATCCCCCTCGCCCGCTCCACCATCTCCGCCGCGGTGTGCGCCGCCCGGTCCACCTCGCCCTGGCGCAGCTCGATCTGGCTGAGCATGGCGAGCCGGTGGACCCGGCCGCGGTCGTGCGCGGGAGTGTCCACGGCCGCCGCGGCGTGCTCGCGCGCCGCGGGCAGATCGCCGAGGCTGAGCAGGGCCTCGGCGACCTGGACGTTCACCAGGCCCGGCTGGACGTAGCCGGTCTCGTCCGGCTCGGCCCCCGGAAGGATCCGCTCCGCCTCCAGTTCCGCACGGCGGATGCACCGAAGCGCACTGCCGCCGTCGCCGAGATGCGCGTACGCCTTCGCCTGCATCGCGTACAGATCGGCGGCCAGCGCCGGGGTGATCTGATGCCCGGCGGCCCGCAGCGCCGCCTCCGCGAAGGCCACCGCCTGCCGGTGCTCGGCCATGAACAGCGACTGGTTGACCAGCAGCGCGATGACATACGCCCCAAGTCCCCGGTCCCCGCTGGCCTTTGCGAGCCGCAGTGCCTGATGGAAGTAGCGCTGGGCGAGGCCGTGCGCATTGGAGTCGTACGCACAGATCCCGGCGACCGCCACCAGACCGCCCGTCGCACGGTGCAGTTGACGGCCGAGGGCATCGCTGTACCCGCCGCGCAGCAGCGGCGCGGTCTCGGCGTTGAGGAAGCCGACGATGCGGGCGCGGGTGGCGATGCCGCCCGCCTTGCGGTACATGAGCTCGTAGTGCGCCCGGGCGGCGCGCAGCATCTTGATGTCCGCCATGCTGACGCGCGTCTGGCCGGAGCGGGAGACGTCGCAGTCCTCCGGAGGGTTCTCCCACTCCCACACGGGCATGACGGCGGGCGTCCCGGTGACCGCGGGCGCCTCGATGATGTGCGGACGCTGCTGCTCGTCGGAGCGCCACAGTGCGGTGGCGCGCTCCACGAAACCGCAGAGCGGCGAGCCGGGCGGCGTACCCGCGTCGCCGGCCACTCCCAGGCCGATGTCGCCGAGCGTTATTGCCCGGCGCAGCCGGGCCGCGAGCACCTCGCAGATCAGGTCGGGCACCTGGCCGCGTGGCCGCTGGCCCTTCAACCACCGTGCCACGGCCGTATGTTCGTACCGCAGTGACAGGCCTCTTGCCCGGCCCGCCTGGTTGACGCGGGCGGCGAGACCCGCGTTGGAGATGCCCGCCTCGTCGAGCAGGGCGTCGAGCAGGGTGTTGGGCTGCATGGGGCCCCTCCGGTGGCTCGGTGGGCTCAGCCTAGTGGAGGGGGATTCGCACGGGGTGTGAACGGAGTGCCCCGATCTGTGCCCCGCGCGCTCTGCCGCCGTGCCACGTGCGCCGGTTGACTGAAATGCCTCTCAAGGAGGCGGCCGGGCCGCCGGCTCCCCCTCGTACAGTGCGGCGGCCCTCGATCGCGTCGTCTGCCCTGCTGATCTGCCCGACACTCCGCGGCAGGGCGGGCGGCGCCGGCCGCACGGCAATCCCTTGGTTGCCGGTCGCTGCACATGGCTGCAGGTGGCTAGCTAGCGATTGGAGGGTTCGCGCCGGGTTCGGCGCAGGGCGGTGTCACCGCACTGCGTCGGCACCCGGGACCGGTCGTTGCGCAGCACGAGCAGCGCCACATCGTCGGCGAGCCGCCCGCCGGTGTGCCGCAGCAACTGCGAGTGAACGGTGGTGATGACGGCGGCGGGCGAGACCGGCGAGCCGAGTGTGGCCTCAGCCAGCACGGCCTCGGCGAGCACGGCTTCCAGACCGAAGAACTTCCCCGACGCGTCACGGGCGTCCGCCGCCCCGTCCGTGTGCAGAAAGAGCCCCTCACCGGGCAGCACCCGCGCACACCGGTGCACCGGCAGCTCGGCGGGGAGCGGAAACAGGCCGAGCGGCGGCAGCGGTTCGCCGCAGGCGAGCGGCGCCACGCCACGGCAGCGCAGGTGGTACGGGCAGGGGTGGCCGCAATTGAGTGCCGCCACACCGCCGTCGGCCCCGATCTCCAGCAGCAGTACGGTGACGAACTCCTCCGCCGACGGGCTCTGCGGCTCTCCCCCGCCGACCGCCGGATGCTCGTCCCGGGCGCGTTCCCGCAGATGCCGCTCGATCGCCCGGTCCAACCGTCGTAGTACGCCGCCGAGTTCGGGCTCGTCGTAGGCGGCCTCCCGGAAGCTGCCGAGCACCGCGGCGACCGCCCCGATCGCGGGCAGGCCGTGGCCGCGAACATCCCCGATGACGATGCGGACGCCGTACGGCGTCGCCACCGCCTCGTACAGGTCACCGCCGACCACGGCACCGCGGCTGACGGAGAGCTGGCCCGCGGCAAGAGCGAGCCCGTCCAGTCGCGGCGGCAGCGGCCGCAGCAGCACCCGCTGCGCGGCATGGGCGATTTCGCGGACGCGTCTGAGCTCGCGGCTCAGCTCCCGCCTGATCCCGAGCACAAGCCCGGCGCCGACGGTGAAGAAGACGACGCCGGTGACGATCCGCTCGCCAAGACTCTCCGGCTGTTCCTGCGGGCAGGCGATCTTCCAGGTGAGGGCGGCGACGCCCCACGCGGTGGGAAGCATCAAGGGAAGAAGCCGCCGGATCCGTGAATCGCCGACGCGCGCTGCCCTCGCCCGCCGCAAGGCCGGAAAGGCTCCCCCAGACCAGATACGGATCATGCGGATGGTCCCCTCATAGGCCCTGTCCGGCGCGCAGCCCGCCCCTACGGTCGGGTCGATTCTGTCGACCGCCCGGCGCTCGGCGGGAACAACGCCCCACGTTCTCACCCAAATGAGTGAGGCGGGGTCCCTCCCCTCCCACCGGCGCAAAAAGGGGCGCACCCGGTGGTCCGGATGCGCCCCTCAGCAGGCGTGATGCGGGTCGAAGGCGTCAGGCGCCGCGCAGAACCGCCCCGGTGCGCTCGGTCGCGAGCGCAACGGCGGCGTCCCGGGCGGCCGATGCCTCCTCGACCGTCAGCGTCCGGTCGCCGGCACGGAACCGCAGGGCGTACGCCAGCGACTTCTTGCCCTCGCCGATCTGCTCACCGGTGAAGACATCGAACAGCCGGATGGACTCGAGCAGTTCACCCGCGCCCTCCCTCAGCACCCGCTCGACCTCGGCGGCCGGCACGTCCTGCGGGAGGACCAGCGCGACGTCCTGGGTCGCCACCGGGAAGGTCGAGATCCGCGGCGCCTGGAGAACGCCCTCACCGGCGCGCTCCAGAAGGTCGAGCTCGACCTCCATGGCGCAGGTGCGCTCCGGCAGTCCGAGCGCCTTGATGACGCGCGGGTGCAGTTCGCCTGCGTGGCCGACAAGGGTCTCCTCGCCGTCCACGGTGGCGTACAGCGCGGCGTAGCGGCCCGGGTGCCACGGGGCGTGCTGGTCGGCGCGGACAGTGAGTTCGACGCCGGCCTCGCGGGCGACCGTACGGGCGGACTCGACCGCATCGGCCCAGTCGGCCGGGCGGCCCTTGCCCCACCAGCCGGCCTGCTCGCGCGCGCCCGCCAGGACGGTGGCGACCCGGCGCGGCTGGTGCGGCAGCGCCGCGTTCAGCGCGGCGATCTCCTCATCGGTGGGACGGCGGTCGACGGGCAGCTCGCCCGGGACCGTCTCCTCGCCGGTCGGCCGGAAGACCAGACCCGTCTCGAACAGGGCCAGGTCGTGCGAGCCACGGCCGTCGTTGCGGCGCAGCGCGGCGAGCAGACCGGGCAGCAGCGTGGTGCGCAGCGCCGGCTCCTCGTCGGAGAGCGGGTTGACCAGCTTGACGACGGTGCGTCGCGGGTCACCGGCGTCCAGCCCGAGCTGGTCGAACACGGCGTCACTGACGAACGGGTAGTTCGGCGCCTCGACGAAGCCCGCTCCGGCGAGCGCGCGGCCGACGCGGCGGTGCAGCCGCTGGCGGTCGGTGAGCCCGCGGCCGGCCGGCGGCCTCGGCAGCGTGGAGGGCAGGTTCTCGTACCCCTCCAGCCTGATGACCTCTTCGGCGAGGTCGTTCGGCGCGCCGAGGTCGGGACGCCAGGACGGGACGGTGACGACCAGGTCGTCCTGCCCGTACACATCGCAGCCGACCTCCTGGAGGCGGCGTACGACGGTCTCGCGGCCGTAGTCGACACCCGCGACGCGGTCGGGGTGGTCGGCGGGCATCGAGACCGTACGCGGCGCGGACGGCGCGATGATCTCGGTGACGCCGGCCTCCGCAGTGCCGCCCGCGAGCAGCACCAGCAGGTCGACGGTCCGCTGTGCGGCGGCAGCCGCGGCCTGCGGGTCGACGCCGCGCTCGAAGCGCTTGGACGCCTCGGAGGAGAGCTTGTGGCGGCGCGCGGCACGCGCGATCGAGACCGCGTCGAAGTGCGCGGCCTCGATGACCACCTCGGTGCTGGCACCGGCGGTGTCGTCGTGGTCCGCGATCTCGGTGTTGGCGCCGCCCATCACGCCCGCGAGGCCGATCGGCCCGCGGTTGTCGGTGATGACCAGGTCCTCGGCGTCCAGGACGCGCTTGGTCCCGTCGAGCGTGGTGAGCTTCTCGCCCTGCTCGGCGCGGCGGACGCCGATCGGGCCGTCGATGCGCGAGCGGTCGTACGCGTGCAGCGGCTGACCGAGCTCCAGCATCACGTAGTTGGTGATGTCCACGGCGAGCGAGATCGGGCGCATGCCCGCCTTCTGCAGGCGGCGCTGCAGCCAGATCGGGGAGCGCGCCTCCGGGTCGAGCCCAACGACGGTGCGCGCGGTGAAGCGGTCGCAGCCGATCGGGTCGCCGACCTGCACCGGGTAGCCGAATGCGTTCGGCGCGGGCACGTCGAGCAGCGCCGGGTCGCGCAGCGGCAGCCCGTACGCGATGGCGGTCTCACGGGCGACACCGCGCATCGACAGGCAGTAGCCGCGGTCCGGCGTGACGGCGATGTCGAGCACCTCGTCGACCAGTTCGAGCAGCTCGATGGCGTCGGTGCCGACCTCGACCTCGGGCGGCAGCACGATGATGCCGCCGCTGCCGTCGTCACCCATGCCGAGTTCGTCGCCGGAGCAGATCATGCCGTGCGAGGTCCTGCCGTACGTCTTGCGCGCGGCGATCGCGAAGTCACCGGGCAGCACGGCGCCCGGCAGGGCCACGACGACCTTGTCGCCGACGGAGAAATTGCGCGCGCCGCAGACGATCTCCTGCGGCTCGCCGGTTCCTCCCCCAGAGCCTTCGGCCTGGGAGATGCCCCCAGCCATGCCGACGTCGACGGTGCAGAAGCGGATGGGCTTCTTGAACTCCGTCAGCTCCTCGATGGTCAGCACCTTGCCGACGACGAGGGGGCCCTTGAGCCCGGCGCCGAGCTGCTCGACCGTCTCGACCTCGAGACCTGCCGCGATGAGCTTGGTCTGTACGTCGCGGCCGGTCTCCGTGGCCGGCAGGTCGACGTACTCCCGCAGCCAAGAAAGCGGGACCCGCATCAGATCTCCATCCCGAACGGCCGGGTGAACCGGACGTCACCCTCGACCATGTCTCGCATGTCTTCTACGTTGTGGCGGAACATCAGCATCCGCTCGATGCCGAACCCGAAGGCGAATCCGCTGTACTTCTCAGGGTCCACGCCGCAGGCGACGAGCACCTTCGGGTTGACCATGCCGCAGCCGCCGAGCTCGATCCAGCCTTCGCTGGAGCAGGTGCGGCAGGGCCGGTCCGGGTTGCCGACGGACTCGCCGCGGCAGACGTAGCAGACCATGTCCATCTCGGCGGACGGCTCGGTGAAGGGGAAGAAGTTCGGCCGCAGCCGGGTCTTCATGCCCTCGCCGAAGAGCGCCTGGACCATGTGGTCCAGGGTGCCCTTGAGGTCCGCCATGGTCAGGCCCTCGTCAACGGCGAGCAGCTCGACCTGGTGGAAGACAGGGGTGTGCGTGGCGTCCAGATCGTCGGTGCGGTACACGCGGCCGGGGCAGATGACGTACACCGGCGGCTCACGGTCGAGCATCGAGCGGATCTGCACGGGCGAGGTGTGCGTGCGCAGTACGACGCCGGAACTTCCCCCGGAGCCTTCGGCCTGGGTGGTGCCCCCACCACCATCCGTGCCCGCGACGAAGAAGGTGTCGTGTTCGCCGCGGGCGGGGTGGTCCGCGGCGATGTTCAGCGCGTCGAAGTTCAGCCATTCGGTCTCGACCTCGGGGCCTTCGGCGACCTCGTAGCCCATGGCCGTGAAGACGTCCTCGATGCGCTCGGAGAGCGTGGTCAGCGGGTGGCGGGCGCCGGCCGGGACCCGGTCGTGGGGCAGCGTGACGTCCACGGCCTCCTCGACGAGCACCCGGGCGTCGCGCTCGGCCTCCAGCTCGGTCTGGCGGGCGGCCAGCGCCTTGCTCACCACGCCGCGGGCCTGGCCCACGCGCTTTCCGGCTTCGGCCTTGGCCTGCGGGGGCAGGGCGCCGATCTCCCGGTTGGCGAGCGAGAGCGGCGAGGTGCCTCCGGTGTGGGCGACCTTGGCATGGGCGAGCGCTTCGAGGTCGCCCGCGGCGGCGAAGGCGGCGAGCGCCTCGTCCCGCATGCGCTCGATCTCTGCCGGTTTCAGTGCCTCGACCTCAACAGGGTCGTACGACTTATTGGGTGCGGACATCTCTTCCCGTACTTCCGATGGGCTGGCTGGGGCCCCCGCTCGTCGACCGAGGACGCAAAGGTGCCAAAGGACGAGTCTAACGGGGTGTGGAGAGGCGAATGAGCCCGCGGGCGGCTAGGCCCTCCCGTCACCCGCCACCACCCTGCCAGACGCTTCGCGACACCTCTTATTTCAGGTAGGCCGGGGCGCCCACGGGCAGAATAAATCGGAACTCGGCGCCACCGCCGGGTCCGCGGCCGACGGTGATCGTCCCGCCGTGCGCCTCGACGATGCCCTTGACGATGTAGAGCCCCAGGCCCGTGCCACCGCGCTTGCTCCCCCGCCAGAAGCGGGTGAAGACGCGGCCCATCGATTCCTCGGGGATACCGGGGCCTTCGTCGCTCACGGTGACGGCCGTACCCTTCTCGTCGTCCTTCGCCGATGCCGGCGCCACCTCGATGGTGACGGTTCCGGCACCGTGGCGCACCGCATTTTCCAGCAGATTGCCGAGCACCTGGTCGATCTTGTCCGGGTCGGCCCACAGGTCGGGCAGCCGGCGCTGGATGCGTACGAAGAAGCGGTCGGGGCTCTGGCCGCTGGCTATGTGCGCCTGGATGTGACGTCCGACGGCGGCCGCGATGTCGATGGGCTGGCGGCGCACTTCGAGCCGTCCGGAGTCGATACGGGAGATGTCGAGCAATTCGGCGATGAGCCGGGTGACACGATTGGCGTCGGCGTCGACCGTCTCCAGCATCAGCCGCTTCTGGTCGTCGGTGAACCGCTCCCACTTGGCGAGCAGCGTCGCCGTGAAGCCCTTCACGGAGGTGAGCGGTGAGCGCAGCTCATGGGCGACGGTGGCGATCAGCTCGGCATGGCTGCGTTCGGTGCGGCGCCTGGCCTCGGTGCCGCGCAGGCTGATGACGAGTCTGCGTATCGGCCCGGTCGGGTACTCGCGCACATAGCGGGCGGAGACGAGGACCTCGCGGCCGCCGGGCAGCAGGAGATTGCGCTCGGGCTGGCCGACGCGGGTGGCGAGTCCGCCGTACGGATCCGTCAGCGTCCACCAGCGGCAGCCCTTGAGGTCCTCCAGTGGCAGCACTCGCTCGAGCGGCAGGCCGAGGGCTTCGCCCTTGGACACGGCGGTGATCCGTACGGCCGCTTTGTTGAAGCAGATGACCCGGCCGTTCTCGTCGGCGACGACAAGGCCGTCGGGCAGGTCGTCGGGGTCGATCCCGACGACATCGTGACCGCCGGAGTGGCACAGCAAAGCCCCGTGTGTCTCCGCGGGCCTGCTTGTCCCGACCGCCATATCCCCGTACCCCACCTCTCCGCCGGCGCAGTGGGCCCCAAGCCCGTCACACTACTAGCTGGACGTGACCGAGCGGACCCCCTGAGCGAGTACTCCCACTCAGTGAGTACTGCCTGCGCGCTGGGCGCGCGCCGAGGCATAGAGGCATACGGCTGCGGCGGTCGCGAGGTTCAGACTTTCGGCTTTTCCGTGGATCGGCACGCGCACGACGGCGTCCGCGAGCGCGCGGGTCTCCTCCGGCAGCCCCCAGGCCTCGTTGCCGAAGATCCAGGCCGTGGGGCCGCCCATGGTGCCCGCGTCGAGCTCGTCGTCCAGGTCGTCGCCCGCGCCGTCGGCGGCCAGTACGCGCACCCCGGCGTCCCGCAGCCCCTGCACCGCCTGTTCGACGGGGACACCGACGGCGACGGGCAGATGGAAGTGCGAACCGACCGACGCGCGCACGGCCTTGGGGTTGTAGAGGTCGACGGAGGCGTCGGTGAGGACGACGGCGTCGGCACCGGCGGCGTCCGCACAGCGCAGCACCGTCCCCGCGTTCCCGGGGTCGCGTACATGGGCGAGTACGGCGACGAGCTTCGGCCTGGCCGCCAGGATCTCCTCGAACGGCGAGTCCAGGAAGCGGCAGACGCCGACGAGGCCCTGCGGGGTGACGGTCTGGGAGATCTCGGCGAGCACGGCGTCGGAGGCATGGTGCACCCGGGCTCCGGCGTTGTCGGCGGCGTCGACGATGTCCGCGTACCGCTCGGCGGCCTCGACGGTGGTGAAGAGCTCGACCAGCGTGGGCTCTCCGCCCGGGCCGCGGTGGGCGACGGCCTCGCGCACGGCCTGCGGGCCCTCGGCGATGAACAGGCGCTCCTTGATCCGGAAGGCGCGCTTGGCAAGCCGCCGGGCGGCGGTGACGCGCGGGGATCGCGGTGAGATCAGCTCGGGGGTGCGCATGTCGCCTGCGGCTCTCTGACTCGGGTCCGGGGTCGGCCCGGACGAACCTGCGGGTGCCCCCGCCCACGGGGCCCGGGAAGGGCTCGAGGTCCGACGGGGGTCGGGATGCTCCGAAACGGCGCACTGCGCCGCCCCGGGGCCAGGGCTTGCCGGGCCGGAGCTTCGGCAGCAGAGCGTGCATGCGGTGCCCGCATGCCACATGACCCCGGCCTGTCGGCCAGAAGGGGCCCGAAGCCTGAGGGGGATTCGCAGTGCTCCGGGAGCTGACCGGGGTTGCCGGCTGTCCGCGAACAGCCCCCGGACCGCTCGGCACCGACCGGGGGCGTGGGGACCCCCAACACGACCGGACCCGCAGGCCGGAGGCCTGCGGGTCCTGGAGCGGTCCGGCTGGACGCGGCCGTCAGGCTGCTTACGCGGCCTTCGGGGCGTTGACGTCGCTCGGCAGCGCCTTCTGCGCGACCTCGACGAGCGCGGCGAACGCGTTGGCGTCGTTGACCGCGAGCTCGGCCAGGATCTTGCGGTCCACCTCGATGTTGGCGGCCTTCAGACCCTGGATGAGGCGGTTGTACGTCATGCCGTTCTGGCGGGCAGCGGCGTTGATGCGCTGGATCCACAGCTGACGGAAGTCGCCCTTGCGCTTCTTGCGGTCGTTGTAGTTGTAGACCAGGGAGTGGGTGACCTGCTCCTTGGCCTTGCGGTACAGGCGCGAACGCTGACCGCGGTAGCCGCTGGCCTGCTCGAGGATCGCCCGGCGCTTCTTGTGGGCGTTGACTGCCCGCTTGACGCGTGCCACTTGTTAACTCCTTGTAGCGGGGCCGTGGTTGGACTCACACGGCCCGGAAACGATTAGGTCCCGGTCTCGGCGTCCCGTCCCCGGGTCAGCGGGGACGGATGACGTCACTTGCCGAGAAGCTTCTTGATGGTCTTCGAGTCACCCTTGGCCATCTCGGCGTTGCCGGTGAGGCGACGCGTCAGCTTCGACGGCTTGTGCTCGAGCAGGTGGCGCTTGCCGGCACGCTCACGGAGCACCTTGCCGGAGCCGGTGATCTTGAAGCGCTTCTTGGCACCGCTGTGCGTCTTGTTCTTCGGCATCGCGCCGTTATCTCCTCGTCAGTGGCGCTCCCCCGGTGCGGGCACCGGCCAGCGGGAGCGTCAGATCTTGGTTTGTGGTTCCGGGCGGGACCCGGGCCGCCTGGGTGGCAGCCCTTCGGTCACGCCTCGGAGGTCTCGGAAGGCTCCTCGGCCGGAGCCTGGGCAGCCTCTTCCGGGGTCTCCTCGTTCGCGTAGCCCTGGCGCTCCGCCTTGCGGGCGGCCTGAGCCTCACGCGCCTCGGCCATGGCCTCGGTCTTCTTCTTGTGCGGGCCAAGAACCATGATCATGTTCCGGCCGTCCTGCTTCGGGTTCGACTCGATGAATCCGAGGTCCTCGACGTCGGAAGCGAGCCGCTGCAGCAGGCGGAACCCAAGCTCGGGGCGGGACTGCTCACGACCACGGAACATGATCGTGATCTTGACCTTGTCGCCCTGCTTGAGGAACCGTACGACGTGACCCTTCTTGGTGTCATAGTCGTGCGGGTCGATCTTCGGCCGCAGCTTCATCTCCTTGATGACCGTGTGCGCCTGGTTCTTGCGCGCCTCACGGGCCTTCATGGCCGACTCGTACTTGAACTTCCCGTAGTCCATGAGCTTGCACACGGGCGGCCGGGCGTTCGCCGCGACCTCGACCAGGTCGAGGTCGTACTCCTGCGCAAGCTCGAGGGCCTTGGCAAGCGGAACAATCCCGACCTGCTCGCCGCTGGGACCGACAAGTCGCACTTCGGGAACGCGAATCCGGTCGTTGATGCGGGGCTCGGCGCTGATGGATCCTCCTCGGTAGCACCACACGACTGTCTGGCAGACAGCCGCGTAACGTCTGTTTAGTAAGACCAACCGTGCCGGAACGTGAAAAATGCCCCGGACGGGACACAGGCGGCAGCTCCTCGAATACCGGAGCACCGCCGCGGTCAACCGCGGGGCGCACATCGGGCGACCTCCATCGTCCGTACGGAACGATGGGCGCCGCCTGACCGGTGACCCGCCGCCCGTGAGGGTGGCCAGGTGGGAGATCGGAGCCTCCACTTGTGGGTCGGGCACACAGGTGTCCGACCGGTCGTTACACAAGGTTAGCAGCTCCGGGCGGAAGGGGCTAACTCAGGCCACGGCCGGGTCCGGGCCCGGTGGGGCATATCGTGTGCGGCATGAGTGACGCGACCACCCCCAATGAGTCCCCCGACTTCGACGCCATGACCCGCGACATCGCGGAGGTCCCCGCCGTCGAGGTCATCGTCACGGTCGCGGTGAACCTGATGAGCGCGGCCGCCGTGAAGCTCGGCCTGACCGAGGACGGTGCGGAGCACAAGGACCTGGACGAGGCCCGCAAGCTGGTCCATGCGCTGGCCGGTCTCATGGACGCGAGCGCGACGGAGATCAGCTCCTTCCACGCGGCGCCGCTGCGGGACGGGCTGAAGTCGCTGCAGCTGGCGTTCCGCGAGGCGTCGCTGGTGCCGGACGAGCCGGGCCAGGGTCCTGGCGAGAAGTACACGGGTCCCGTCTACGGCTGACCTGTGTACAACTGACCTTTCACCCGCGTACGAACAGGGGCTCGCCCGGAGGGGTGGCCTCGGCCGGCAGCAGCGCCAGGTCGAGGCCCCGCACCAGGCGGGCCCTCAGTACGTCGTCGGCGGCCAGCGCCTCGGCAATGCGGCGGGCCGCCTGTGCCGGGACCGCGTCCGGGGCGAGGACCAGGGCGAGGGTGCCGTCCGCGGCGCCCGGTCCGAGGTGGGCACGGAGCACCGCGGGCTCGGCGGCGACCGCGTCCCGTACCGCCGTCGTGACCGCCGGGTCGTCGAGCGGATCGGCGCTCGTGCGGCCCTCCGCGAGCGCGAGCAGCACACGGCCGCTCAGCTGGTACGGGACGGGACCCGCCAGGTCGATGACGAGCGTGTCGGCCTTCTCGTGCGCGGCCGCCTGCAGCGCCTGATGAAGAGGTACGGCGACGGGGCGGGCGTCGGGATCCCAGCGGGCGAGCGAGGCGGTCGAGGTGAAGGCGGGCAGCGCACGGCGATCGCCTGCGGTGAGCGTGGGGACCGCCATGTCGCTGGTCTTCTCGCGGCGCAGGCCGTTCTCGTCCTCCTCGACCTCGCCGAGGACGGCGACGACGGGGACCAGCAGCCGGGCGTCCTTGAGCGCTTCGAGCACGGGACGCTGAGCCGTCCGGTCCTCGGACCATGCGGCGAGGGCCGCCGTCAGCCGTGGGTCGGCGGTGCCGTCGTCGTCGGAGAAACCGGAGTCGGGGATGTTCTTGAGCGCCACGCGTTGAGCCTAACCTCCCTGCTATGAGTGCCTGTCTCTCGGTCGCCACGCTCGACGCGTCGTACGGCGAAGAGCGCGCCTACCCGGCGGCGAGCATCGTGAAGGTGTCCATCCTGGCCGCGCTGCTGCTTGAGGGGCGTCCGTTGGGCGCACGGGAGCGGGAGCTGGCGCGGGCCATGATCGTACGCAGCGACAATGACGCGGCGACAGAGCTGTGGGCGGCGATCGGGGGCGCGCCGGGGCTGGACGCGGCGCATGCGCGGCTCGGGCTCACGCAGACCAGGGCCGAGCCGGCGTGGGGCCTCACGCGGACCACCGCGCGGGATCAACTCACCCTGCTGCGGGCCGTGTTCGGCGGACCGTACCCCTTTATACGGTCCCTGATGGGGCAGGTGGCCGAGGGGCAGGACTGGGGTGTGTCGGCAGCGGGCGGCGAGTGGGCGCTCAAGAACGGCTGGATGCCGATGCGTGCGACCGGGCTGTGGGTCGTCCACTCCGTCGGGCGGGCCGGGGGCCGGCTGATCGCGGTGTTGTCCGAAGGGCATCCGACGAAGGAGGCGGGCATCGCGTGCGTGGAGGCTGCGGTGCGGGAGGCAGTCGGGTCGGCGTGACGCCGGGGGTCAGCGACGGGCTGATCAGCCTCCGGGGGTCAGCGACGGGCGGGCCGGCCGCCGGGGGTCAGCGACGGGCGGGCCGGCCGCCGCGCCAGAGCACGACCGCGCCTGCGAGCACCAGCGCGCCGATGCCGCCCGCGAGCGCGGCGAGCCAGCCGGCCGGTTCCGCGTCCTGCTGCGCCGGGTCGGGGCCGGGGCCGAAGTACTTCCTGCTGTAGCCCGCGGACGCGGCCTTCAGATCCGCGGGGCGCAGCTTCGCGCCCGCTTTGATGGCGGCGACCGGATCGACCTCGCCATAGCCCCTGGCGTCGTCGCGGCCGCCCTTGGGGCCGTCGTCGGCGGTGTCGGCGAGGAGCTTCTTGATCTGGGCGGGTGTGAGGCCGGGGTGCGCGGCGCGCACCAGGGCGACCGCGCCGGAGACGAATGCGGACGCGGCGCTGGTGCCCCAGCCCTGGTAGTACTTGCGGTCCGGGTCCGCGATGACGATGTCGACGCCGGGGGCACTGACGGTGGCGTACCAGCGGCGGGTGGAGAACGCGGCGTGGGTGCCGAAGCGGTCGACAGCGGTCACGGCGATCACGCCGGGGTAGGCGGCGGGGTAGGAGATGTGGTCCCCCTTCTCGCCGCCGTTGCCCGCCGAGGCGACGACCACGGCGCCCTTGGCCAGGGCGTACTGGACCGCGGCGTCCTCGCCGGCCTCGGGGTGCGCGGACTCGCTGTCGTCACCGAGAGAGAGGTTGATGACATCGGCGCCGTGGTCGGCGGCCCAGCGGATGCCCTGGGCGAGGGCGGTGCCGCGGGAGCTGCGTGCCTTTTCGCGGGCCTTGTCGGTGCCTTCGAGGATGACGCGGACGGGGAGGATCTTCGCCTCGGGGGCGATGCCCATGACTCCGTCCTCATCGCCGAAGCCATGGCCGTGGGCTGCGATGATGCCGGCCATCGCAGTGCCGTGACGGGCCCAGGCGCGGTCGCCGCTCCGGGCGCCGAAGCCGATGAAGTCCTTGCCGGGCAGCACCGAGCCGGCCAGGTCGGGGTGGCTGTCGTCGACGCCGGTGTCGAGGACCGCGACGGTGATGCCCTGGCCCTTGGTGGTGCGCCAGGCCTGGTCCGTCCTCATGGCGTCGAGCCCCCACTGCTGGGCCCGTATCGCGTCGGCGTGCGCGGGCGTCGCCGGCAGGACGGCGAGGACGGCGGCCGCGAGGGTGGCGGCGAGGCGGTGGCGGCGGGTCATTCGGGCTTCTCCGTGGCCGTGCTGACGGTCTTGCGCAGACCGCCCTCGATACGGTCGGCGATGCCCTTGGCCTCATGGCCGAGGCCGGCCTGGGCGGGCGCGGACGTCGCGCCCTGTGCCTTGGCCTCGCCGGCGGGCTGCGGGTCGGTGACGGGGCGGCCGTCGGCGAAGCCGGAGACGGCGTAGACGACGACCGGCATCTCGGTGAGCACGCTCACGGTCCAGCTCGCGCGCTGCCGGTCGCCGAAACGGGCTGCGACGGTGCCATCGGCCGGGAGGGTGCGAGGCATCAGATCGGTGCGCTCGTCGAGCCCTTCCGAGGTGAAGCGGGAGCTCAGCGCGCGCATGGCGTCCGCGTCGGCCTCGGTGAAGATCATCCCGACGGTGGTGACGTTGCTGGCGGTGGCGTCGGTGTACGTGGCGCGCAGCACGCGGCTGCAGCCGACCGTCTGCAGCGACTTGAGCAGCAGCGGGTCGAGGGCCGGCGCGCAGCCGTCGTCGGGCGCGACGGCGATCCGCGTCCAGACCCGGTCGGCGCCGCCGGGGCCTGCGCCGTTGCCCTTGAGAGTGGGCGGGAAGAGCGTGTTGACGGGGACGCTGTGCCACAGGCCGCGGCTGTGGGTGTACCCGGTGGGTGCGGCGGGGTCGGCGCTGGAATCACCGGTGAGCCAACTACCGGTTGCCGCGCCGCCGATCAGCCCGAGTCCGAGTACGACGCAGGCGACGGCACCGAGGGTCCGCAGGGGGTGCCGGGTCCGTACGGGACGGAGCCGGGTGGTCATCTCGGCCGGGGTCTCGGGCGGCGGGAAGGAGTGCCCGCCGGGGTGCGGGGGCCGCGCGCCGGGCAGTGGCGTGAGGTCGACGGCCCCGACGGCCCTGCGCCGCGCGGGCGGCGCGACGGGCCGCGGCGGCACGCCCGAGGGCAGCCGCGGGCCGGGCGGTGTGGAGCGGGGCGCGGAAATGGGCCGCAGCCGGGTGGTTGTCTCGACGGCCGGGGCGGCGGCGGGCGGGGCCGGCGCGGCAGCCGCATTCGCTGCGGCGGCTGCATTCGCTGCGGGAACGCCGGTGGCCGGTCGCCCTGCGTCGGAGGGACCGGGCGGCAGGCCCGGCCGCGGCGGCGCGGCGGACGGCGGCTCCGCGTCGGATCCGTCGGGGCGATCCGGGCGGGGCATGGTTTCCGCAAGCCCGGGCCGGACGTCGGCCGCCGTGGACGCGGCACGCGCGGGCGGCACGTCCGGCCGCGGCACAAGCCCGGCGGGGGGTTGCGGGGCAGCAGGGGCCGCGCCGGGGCGCTCGGCGGTGGTAGCGGGTGCGTCCGCCGGCGCGGTGGCGCCTGCGTCCGCGCCGTCTGCCGGCACACGGGGCACGCCGGAGCCCTCGGGGTGTCCCGGACGCGCGGACGGCGCACGCCCGGGGCGTCCGTCAGCCTCCGACCGCCGGGCGTCCGCAGACGTGGAAGCGGCGCGCGCGGGTGGTACGCCAGGCGGCAGCGGCGCAGGGCCGGGCGGCTCCGCGCGCCGATCCGTCGGCGGGCCGTCCGCACGCACCTGCGGCCGGGCGTCCGCAGGCACGGACGCCGCGCGCGCGGGCGCAAGCCCGGTCGACGGCTGCGGCGCAGGGCGAGGCGGTTCCGCCGGCTCGGACGCGTGCGCAGGTGTATCCGGGGGGAGCAGGTCCGCGATGCCCGAAGTGCGGAGCGGCTTGGGGGGCTCCGGGGAAACCAGTGCCTCCGTGATGCGGGACATACCGGGCGGCGTCTCGTCCTCGTGGCGGCCGGGAGGGCGCTGCGCCTCCGTGCTCATCCCGCCCCCCTGGTTTCTCGTCCACGTACAACGACGGATCGCCTCTCGGGGCAGGCCCGTTCGTCACCGCGTGCCGGTCACTCTACGGGCTCAAACGCACCCCGCGGCAACGAGACCAGGGGTCCGGGTGGATCTGCCCAAAACGTCCTCTTACCCTGCGGTAATCCGGTCTGGCAAGCTCGGGCCATGACTCCCCGTGCCGCTGACCGGGCCCGCTACGACAGGGCCACCGCCCATCTCGACGCCCCACTCGCCGTCGTGGATCTCGACGCGTTCGACGCCAACGCCGACGATCTGGTGCGCCGGGCGGGCGGGAAGCCCATCCGGGTCGCGAGCAAGTCCGTGCGCTGCCGGGCGCTCCTGGAACGGGTCCTTGCGCGGGACGGGTTCGCCGGGATCATGTCGTTCACGCTGGACGAGTCGCTGTGGCTGGCGCGGGCCGGGTTCGACGACGTACTGCTCGCCTACCCGTCCGCCGACCGGTCGGGGTACGCGGAGCTCGCCGCCGACCCCAAGCTGGCCGGCGCCGTGACCGTGATGGTCGACGACCTGGCGCAGCTGGAGCTGATCGACCGCTCGCGGGCCGGCGGCAAGGAGGAGATCCGGATCTGTCTGGAGCTGGACACCTCCCTGAAGCTGCTAGGCGGGCGGGTGCGGATAGGCGCACTGCGCTCCCCGCTGCGCGAGCCCGCGCAGCTTGCCGAGCTGGCCCGGTCGATCGCGCGCCGCCCGGGTTTCCGGCTGGTGGGGCTGATGGCGTACGAGGGACATGTCGCGGGGGTCGGCGACGCCCTGGCGGGGCGGCCGCTGCGATCGCAGGTCATCCGGCTGATGCAGGCCACCGCCCGCAAGGAGCTCGCCGTCCGGCGGGCGGCCGTGGTGCGCGCGGTGCGGGCGGTGACGCCGGACCTGGAGTTCGTCAACGGCGGCGGCACCGGCAGCGTCCAGCACACCGCGGCCGAGGACGCGGTGACCGAGATCGCCGCCGGTTCCGGGCTGTATGTGCCGCGTCTTTTCGACAACTACACGTCGTTCACGGGGCGTCCGGCCGCGCTCTTCGCCCAGCCCGTGGTGCGCAGGCCGGGAGTCGGTGTGGTGACCGTGCTCGGCGGCGGCTACCCCGCATCGGGTGCCGCGGGTGCGGACCGGCTGCCCGTGCCGTATCTCCCGGAAGGGCTGCGCTACGACCCGCAGGAGGGGCCCGGCGAGGTGCAGACCCCGCTGCTCGGCGCGCCTGCCGACGATCTGCTGATCGGCGACAAGGTGTGGTTCCGGCACGCCAAGGCCGGGGAGATGTGCGAGCGCTTCGACACGCTGCACCTGATCGAGGGCGACCGGGTGACGGGGACCGCGCCGACGTACCGGGGCGAGGGCCGCACCTTCCTCTAGCCCGGGCCGATGCTGCTGCCCACCCCGCCGCTCGTCGCATCCCCGATCGGGCGGATGCTCGCGGCGATCTTGTCCATGTCCGCGAGCCCCGGCGCCTCGGGGCTCGCGTCGAAGGCGAACCGGACGATGACCATCGCCTCCGTACCCACCGTCGAGGGGAAGGCCAGCGACTGGACGTACCCGCCGGGGCCCGCTCCGGTGACGACCCGCCAGCGCACCAGATAGCCCGCGCGCCCGGCGACCGCAACGGACTTCGAGGCGAGCACGGTGTGGGACTTGATACCGCCGTAGATGCGGCTGCCGACGGCGTCTTCCTCGTACGCCTTGTCCGCCGCAGTCGCGATGTCCTGCTTGGCCAGCGCCGCGGGCGAGGTCTCGTCCGTCCGCGTCGCGGTGATTGAGGACACCCGGCCGCGTCGGCAGAGCGGCGAGCCGCCGGCCGGGCAGTCGTAGGTCTCCTCCGTGACCATCGTCGTGCCCTCGTCGAGCGAACTGTCCGACTTCTCCCAGCCTTTGGGGACGGGCATGGAGATGCCGTTGAGCTGGTCGGTGAGCAGTGCCGAGTCGTCCTTCGCAGGCGGAGTCGTGGCCTGGCTGTTCTTCGGGTCCGCCGTGGTCGCGGCCGGATCGGAAACGCTCGGCGCGGACTTGGGCTTCGTGCCCTCGTCGTCGTTCCCCAGCAGCACCGCACCGGTGGCGACCGCGGCGACGAGGACAACACCCGCGGTGGCCAGGGCCAGGGTGCTGCCCTTACGGCTCACCGGGTCGGCGGTCGGCGGACCGAAACCGGCGGCCGGGACCTGCTCCTGGAGCTGCCCCTGGACCGGGCGGGTGTGCGCGGTCCAGGCGGCTCCGTCCCACCAGCGTTCGGTGCCGGGCATGTTGGAGTCCGGGTACCAGCCGGCCGGTGTCGTCATGCTCATCCGGCCACCTTAGGGCGCCCGTTCAGGACGGGTACACCGAGTCCCGCTGGTCGGGAACGACGCTGCCGTCCCCCCTGCGTACGGGCGCGGATGTGCCGTCCCGCTCGGTGAATGCCGAGGTGGCGCAGGGGTACGGTGCGGCCTTCCGCTTCTTCGGCTCGATGAACATCGGGTTGACGATCCAGCGGCCGTCACCGTTGTCGTAGGCGCGGCACATGACTTCGTTCTTGTTGCGGTTGAGGACCAGCCGGAGGCCGGTCGCGTCCCGCAGGAAGGAGACGTCGGTGTCGGAGTCGCCCGCCGCGAACACCTGCCGCCGATGGACGGGCTGGACCTGCTCGGCGGCCGCGCCGCGCACCCCGAAGATCTCCTTGTTGATCCAGCAGCGCTTGCCGTCGATGTACGTGATCATCGAGTCGTCGCCGTCCGCGACCGTGCCGCAGCCCTTGAGATGCGAGGTGAGGCGGCCGTGCTCGATGACGTTGCGGATGCCGAGAGCGTGGTCCGCCTGGATGCCGGCTCCGCGCGCCCAGACGTCGACGACGGGCTCGGGCGAGGCCGAGGTGATCCAGACGTCGAAGCCGGCCTTCTGCAGCGTACGGATCAGATCGCGCTGCTGGTCGTAGTAGCGCGCCCAACCGGTCGCCTTGCCCGAGCCGACCTGCTGCTCGGCGCCCACGGGCGCGGCCAGGTTCTCGGCGCGGGCAGCGGCGGCGAAGGTCTGTATCTGCCCGGTCGTCCAGCCGTTCATCAGCTGAGCGAGCCAGGCGTACTGCGGCTCGATCCGGCGGTGGTCGAAGCCGGCGAAAGCGGTCCCACCGCTGGTGGTGGTGCCCTCGGAGTAGACGGAGTTGATCTCGTCGGCGCAGCGCGTGTCCGTACCCGCGGGGAGCGTCCGTACGCCGGTGGGACAGGCGGTTTTCAACGAGCCGGCGGCCTCGGCGGTCAGATAGCGACTGGTGGTGCGCCAGTCACCGCCCCTGGGTGGGCGGATCTTGCTGTTGCGCAGCATCCAGAACATGGTCGCGTCGCCGACGTCGTTCTTGATGACGGTGTTGTCCCAGTCGAAGACGGCGACGGGCTTGTCCTTCTCCTTGCCGTGATCGCCCTCCTTGCCGTGATCGCCGCAGCGTCCGTAGTCGTCGATCAGCTGCTGGAGCCTCGACTTGTTCTCCCCGTACCAGCCCTGCGAGATTTCCAGTGTCGGGCACTTCTGCGGCCTCGCCCGGGCGGGCTGGGCGGCGGCGAGGCCGGTTGTGGCGATGGCGAGCGCTGCGGCTGCCGCGGGCCAGCGGTGCTTGTGGTTCATGAACACTCTCCTTGGTACGCAGAACAGCCGGGCGTCGTGCGACGCCCGGCTGCCGGGGTGTTTGCTGCGGACTGAACTACAGAAGCGAAGTAGCGGTTGACCTACAGAGGCGTGACGTACGCGCCCGAGATTCCGCCGTCGACCAGGAAGTCGGTGGCGTTGATGAACGAGGAGTCGTCGCTGGCGAGGAAGGCCACGGCGGCGGCGAGCTCGTCCGCCTCCGCGAACCGTCCGGCCGGGATGTGGACGAGCCGGCGCGCGGCGCGCTCCGGGTCCTTGGCGAACAGCTCCTGCAGGAGCGGGGTGTTGACCGGTCCCGGGCACAGGGCGTTCACCCGGATCCCCTCGCGGGCGAACTGCACGCCGAGCTCGCGCGACATGGCGAGCACGCCGCCCTTGGACGCGGTGTACGAGATCTGGGAGGTCGCCGCGCCCATGATCGCCACGAAGGACGCGGTGTTGATGATGGAGCCGCGGCCCTGGCGCTGCATATAGGGGATGGCGGCCTTGCAGCAGAGGTAGACGGAGGTGAGGTTGACGTCCTGGACGCGCTTCCAGGCCTCCAGTCCTGTGGTGAGGATGGAGTCGTCGTCGGGCGGCGAGATGCCCGCGTTGTTGAAGGCGATGTCAATACTGCCGTAGGTGTCGTACGCCGTCTTGAACAGCGCCTCGACCTGCTCGGGGTCGGTCACGTCGACACGTACGAAGATGCCGCCGACCTCGTCGGCCGCGGCCTTGCCCGCGATCTCGTCGATGTCGCCACAGACGACGTTCGCGCCCTCGGAGGCCAGGCGGCGCGCGCTGGCGAGGCCGATTCCGCTGCCCGCGCCGGTGATGACTGCGGTACGGCCGACCAGGCGGCGGCAGATGGTGGTCTCGGTCATGGTGTGTTCAGGCCTCCGTGCTGATGAAGACGTTCTTGGTTTCGGTGAAAGCGGCAAGCGCGTCGGGGCCGAGTTCGCGGCCGAGGCCGGACTGCTTGTAGCCGCCGAACGGCGTCCAGTAGCGGACGCTGGAGTGGGAGTTGACGGAGAGGTTGCCGGCGGCGACGGCGCGGGAGACCCGGATCGCGCGGCCGATGTCGCGGGTCCAGATCGACCCTGACAGGCCGTACTCGGTGGCGTTGGCGAGCCGGATCGCCTCGTCCTCGTCCTCGAAGGGAAGGACTGCGGCCACCGGGCCGAAGACCTCCTCACAGGCCGCCGGGGCATCCGGGGCGAGGTCGGTGAGCACGGTCGGCGGGAACCAGAAGCCGGGTCCTTCGGGTGCCGTGCCGCGGATGCCCTTCAGCTCGTCGGGGACGTACGAACGCACCCGTTCCAGCTGGGTCCTGGAGATCAGCGGGCCCATCTGGGTCTTCTCGTCGGCGGGGTCGCCGACCACCACGGACTCGATCGCGGGAGCGAGGAGTTCGAGGAAGCGGTCGTAGACGGAGCGCTGCACCAGGATGCGGGTGCGTGCGCAGCAGTCCTGGCCACTGTTGTCCAGGAAGGACATGGGGGTCGCGGCGACCGCGGCCTCGAGGTCCGAGTCGGCGAAGACGATGTTGGGGCTCTTGCCGCCGAGTTCGAGCGTCACGCGCTTCACGCGGTCGGCGCACCTGGCCATGATGCTCTTGCCGACGCGGGTCGAGCCGGTGAAGACGATCTTCGCCACGCCCGGGTGCTCGACGAGCGCGTTGCCGGCGACGTCGCCCGCGCCCGGCAGCACCTGGAAAAGATCCTCGGGAAGGCCTGCCTCCAGGGCCAGTTCGGCCAGCCGCAGCGCGGTCAGCGGGGTCGTTTCGGCGGGCTTGAGGAGTACGGCGTTGCCCACGGCCAGCGCGGGGGCCGTGCCCCAGGCGGCGATCGGCATGGGGAAGTTCCAGGGCGCGATCACGCCGATGACGCCGAGCGGTTCGAGGATGGTGATGTCGAGGCCGCCCGCGACGGGGATCTGCCGGCCGCTGAGGCGCTCCACTCCCCCGGCCGCGAAGTCGAGGAGGTCGCGGACGTTGCCGGCTTCCCAGCGGGCGTTGCCGATGGTGTGACCGGCCTCCCGCACCTCCAACTGGGCCAGTTCTTCGAGGTGTTCGTCGACGACGGCGGCGAAGCGGCGCAGCAGCCTGGCGCGGTCGGCCGGTGCGGCGGCCGACCAGCCGCGCTGGGCCTGCGCGGCCCTGGCGACAGCCTCGTCGACCTCGGCGGCCGTTGTCGCCCGCACGGTCTCGACGACCTGGCCGGTCGCCGGGTTGAGCACCTCGTGGTACGCGTACGACAAGACGTTCCTCACAGACGTTCGAAGGAGCGGCGGAGCTCCCAGTCGGTCACCGCGGCGTCGAAGGCTTCGAGCTCGACCCGCGCCATGTTGCGGTAGTGCGCGACGACTTCGGCGCCGAACGCGGACTTGGCGATCGGGCTGTTCTCCCAGAGTTCGGCGGCTTCCCGCAGCGTGGTGGGGACCTGCTCGTATCCGGCCGTGTACGCGTTCCCGGTGCACTCGTCGGGGAGTTCGAGCTGCTGCTCGATGCCGTACAGACCGGCCGCGACGAGTCCCGCGACGGCCAGGTGCGGATTGACGTCGCCGCCGGGCAGCCGGTTCTCGAAGCGCATCGAGCGGCCGTGGCCGACGACGCGGAGCGCGCAGGTGCGGTTGTCGTAGCCCCAGGCGACGGCGGTCGGCGCGAAGGAGCCGGGCTGGAAGCGCTTGTAGGAGTTGATGTTGGGCGCGTACAGCAGCGAGAAGTCACGCAGCGCGGCCAGCTGTCCGGCCAGGAAGTGCCGCATGACCGGCGACATGTCGTGTTCCTGGTCGTTTCCGTCCCCCGCCATCACATTGCGGCCGTCGGCGTCCTGGAGCGAGAGGTGGATATGGCAGGAGTTGCCCTCGCGCTCGTTGTACTTGGCCATGAAGGTGAGCGAGACACCTTCCTGGGAGGCGATCTCCTTGGCGCCTGTCTTGTAGACGGCGTGCTGGTCGCAGGTGACCACGGCCTCGTCGTACTTGAAGGCGATCTCGTGCTGGCCGGGGTTGCACTCGCCCTTGGCGGACTCGACGGTCAGGCCGGCCGCGGCCATCTCGTTGCGGATCCGGCGCAGCAGTGGTTCGATCCGGCCGGTGCCGAGGACGGAGTAGTCGATGTTGTACTGGTTGGCCGGGATGAGGTCGCGGTAGTTGCGGTCCCAGGCCTCCTCGTACGTGTCCCGGAATACGATGAATTCGAGCTCCGTGCCCACATGCGCGGTGAAGCCGTGCTCGGCGAGGCGCTCCAGCTGGCGGCGCAGCACCTGGCGGGGAGCTGCGACGACGGGTGAGCCGTCGTTCCACGCGAGGTCGGCGACGAGCAGAGCGGTGCCCTGGTTCCAGGGGATCCGGCGCAGTGTGGTGAGGTCGGGATGCATGGCGAAGTCGCCGTAGCCGCGCTCCCACGAGGACATCTCGTAGCCGTCGACGGTGTTCATCTCGGTGTCGACGGCGAGGAGGTAGTTGCAGCCCTCGGTGCCGTGTTCCAGGACCTCGTCCAGGAAGAAGGGTGCGGCGAACCGCTTGCCCTGGAGCCGTCCCTGCATATCGGGGAAGGCCAGGACGACTGTGTCGATCTCGCCGCTCGCGACGAGGGTGCGAAGCTCCTCGACCCCGAGCGGGGGTTTGCGGTCTGCCACGGGATTACGCCTCCTTGGGTCAGCCGGAAGCCATAAGGTATTACTGAAGACCATTGCATGGGAAGAGGAAACGGCGACGTGGTGAAGAAGAGTGAACCGGCAGACCCGCTGACCCCCGTGTTGCGCCCCGTGCGGGCGGGCAACGGCTTCGAAGAGGCGCTGGAACAGATTCTTCAGCTGCTGCGCCTCGGGCTGGTCCCGAGCGGGGACCGGCTGCCCGCCGAGCGCGAGCTCGCGGAGCGGATGGGGATCAGCCGGGTCACGCTGCGCGAGGTACTGAAGGTGCTGACCGACCAGGGCCTGGTGGAGAGCAGGCGCGGCCGGTACGGCGGCACGTTCGTGCTGCACCGCCCCGACGCCCACGGCGAGGACGAGCTTCGCCGGCGCGTGGCGGACGTGGACGTCGAGGACACCCTGCGCTTCCGCGAGGTGCTTGAGGTGGGGGCCGCCGGGCTGTGCGCGGCGCACGGATTGACCGACGAGGGCATAAAACGCCTGCGTACGGCCCTTGCCGCAACGCACGACGCACCGCTGACCGAGTACCGGCGACAGGACACGCTGCTGCATCTGACCCTCGCCGAGCTGTCCGGATCACCCACGCTGACCGCGCAGTACGCCGCGGTGCGGGCGACGCTGAACGATCTACTGGACTGCATTCCGCTGCTCGTACGGAATCTGGAGCACTCGCAGCATCAGCACACGGCGCTGGTCGAGGCGGTCCTGGACGGGGACGCGGACGCGGCGCGCGAGGTGATGCGGGAGCACTGCGAGGGCACGGCGGCACTGCTGCGCGGCTTTCTGTCCTGACCCCCGGCCGCTGCTCATCCGTAACCTCGGGTTTACGCAGGGGGCTTGCGCATTCCCGAAGACTGCCGCAATGGTGTCCGCACAAACCTTTGACCTCTGCCAGGAGCGACCCCATGGCCGAAGGCACCACCACACACGACTCCTCCCCCTCCTCCTCCCCGGCCGACGACGCCTATATGAACCGGCGCACCCTGCGCAGGGGCAGCGCCGGCTGGCTGCTTCTCACCGGGCTCGGCGTCGCCTATGTCGTCTCCGGGGACTTCTCCGGCTGGAACATCGGCCTGTCCAAGGGCGGCTTCGGCGGACTCGCCGTCGCCACGCTGCTGATGGGCGTGATGTACGCCTGCCTCGTCTACGCGCTCGCAGAGCTGTCGGCGATCCTGCCGACGGCGGGCGGCGGCTACGGCTTCGCCCGCCGCGCGCTCGGCACCTGGGGCGGGTTCCTGACCGGCACCGCGATTCTCATCGAGTACATCCTCGCGCCGGCCGCGATCTCCATCTTCATCGGCGACTACGTCGAATCGCTCGGCCTGTTCGGCCTCGAATCCGGCTGGCCGGTCTATCTCGCCTGCTTCGCGATCTTCATCGGGATCCACCTCTGGGGCGTCGGCGAGGCGCTGCGCTTCAGCCTGGTGGTGACGGCGATCGCCGTCGCGGCGCTGCTGATCTTCGCGGTCGGCGCGTTCACCGACTTCAGCGCGGGCGGGCTCGACGACATCCCGGTCGACAAGAACGCGTTCGGCTCGGGCTCGTGGCTGCCGTTCGGGCTGCTGGGCATCTGGGCGGCGTTCCCCTTCGGCATGTGGTTCTTCCTCGGCGTCGAGGGCGTGCCGCTGGCAGCGGAGGAGGCGAAGGACCCGGTGCGCTCCATGCCGCGAGCCCTCTCGATCTCCATGGGCATCCTGGTGCTGCTGGCCGTGCTGACCTTCTTCGCCTCTACCGGCGCGCGCGGCTCGAACGCCATCCAGGAGGCCGGAAACCCGCTGGTGGTGGCGTTGCAGGGGGATGGCGATCCGACGCCGCTCAGCCGCTTCGTCAACTACGCCGGTCTCGCGGGCCTGGTCGCGTCCTTCTTCTCACTGATCTACGCCGGCTCGCGCCAGCTCTTCGCGCTCTCCCGTGCGGGCTATCTGCCCCGCTTCCTCTCCCTCACCAGCCGTCGCAAGTCGCCGTACCTGGGGCTGCTGATCCCCGGGGCGATCGGCTTCGCGCTGGCGGCGGGGACGGGGAACGGGGCCCGGATGCTGAACATCGCGGTCTTCGGCGCGACGATCTCGTACGCGCTGATGGCGCTGTCGCACATCGTGCTGCGGCGCCGGGAGCCGGGTCTGGAACGCCCGTACCGGACCCCGGGAGGCGTGCTGACCTCCTCGGTGGCCTTCGTCCTCGCCCTCTCGGCGCTGGTGGCGACGTTCCTGGTGGACAAGGACGCGGCGTTCATCGCGCTGGGCGTCTATGCCGTGGCCCTCGCCTACTTCGCGATCTACAGTCGCCATCATCTGGTGGCGCGCGCTCCGGAGGAGGAGTTCGCGGCGCTGGCGGCGGCCGAGGCCGAGCTCGAACGTAACTGACTCGCACGCTCGAACGTCCTCGAACGTCCTCGAACGTCCTCGAACGCAACTGAACGGGATCTGCGGGAAACGGAGTCACAGTGTCCAAGCCGCTCATCGGTGTCACGACGTATCTGGAACCGGCCAAGTGGGGAGTGTGGGAGATGCCCGCGGCGCTGCTGCCCGCCGGATACCCACGCCTCGTCCAGGCGGCGGGCGGCCTGGCCACGCTTCTCCCACCGGACGACCCGGCCGCGGCCGAGTCGGTCGTGGCCCGGCTGGACGGTCTTGTCATCGCGGGCGGCGCGGATGTCGAGCCCATACGGTACGGAGCCGAGCCCGACCCCCGCACGGGCCCGCCGGCGCGGGAGCGGGACTCCTGGGAACTCGCCCTGATCCGGGCGGCGTTGGCGTCGGGGACACCACTGCTGGGGATCTGCCGGGGGCTGCAGCTGCTGAACGTCGCGCTGGGCGGGACGCTGGTGCAGCACCTGGACGGGCACGTGGGGGGTGTGGGCGTGTTCGGCCGGCACACGGTGAAGCCGGTGCCGGGGACGCGGTACGCGTCGATCGTGCCGGAGGAGTCGTCGGTCCCGACGTACCACCACCAGTCGGTGGACCGCCTGGCCGACACCCTCGTGGCGAGCGCGTATGCGCAGGACGGCACTGTGGAGGCGGTGGAGCTGGCGGACGCGGGGTGGGCGCTGGGGGTGCAGTGGCACCCGGAGGCGGGGGATGACGAAAGGGTGATGTCATCGCTGGTCGCGGCGGCGTCGGCGGTCTGACCACGCGGCGGAGCCGCACATCGATACAGCAGGAAATCGATACAGCGGGAAGGAGCGACGTGGGGGCAAGCCCGCCCCAGGCGATCGACGCGCCGGAACCCGGTGTCACCCCGCCGTCGGCCGTCCCCTCGTCAGCGTGAGCAGATCCCGCGCCGGCCCCGTCGGCCGGTGCGACGTCGGCCAGACCGCACGCAGGTCCCGGTGAAGGCCCACCTCCTCCACCGGGACCGCCGTCAGGCGGCGCGCCGCCAGTTCCTCCGTGACCGCCAGCTCGCTCAGGACCGCCGGGCCCGCCCCACTCACCGCCGCCGCCTTGACCGCTGTCGTGGAGGCGAGTTCGAGCAGGGGTTCCGCGAGGCCGCCGCAGGCCGACAGCGCCGAGTCGAGGACCTGGCGGGTGCCCGAACCCCGTTCACGGAGGATCAGCGGGGTTGCCGCCAGCTCCGCCGGGGTCAGCGGTGCCCGGCGCCGGGCCCACGGATGGCTCGGGGCCGCCACCACCAGGAGGCGGTCGTGGCCGATGACCGCGCCGTCCAGGCCCTGCGGCACGGACAGGCCCTCCACAAAGCCCAGATCCGCCTCGCCCGCCAGCAGCCGCCGCGCCACCATCGCCGAGTTTCCGGCCAGCAGCGAGACCGCCGTGCCAGGCCGCTGCGCGCGGAGCGCGATCAGCCAGCCCGGCAGCAGATACTCCGCGATCGTCATCGAGGCCGCCACCCGCAGCCGCGAGTCCCGCCGCCCACGCAGCGCCTGCGCCCCCGCGTCGAACGCCTCCGCCGCCTCCACGACCCGCCGCGCCCAGTCCGTGACCAGCGCCCCCGCGTCCGTGAGCCGGGACCCGCGCGGTGACCGGTCCACCAGCGCGACCCCCAGCTGGCGCTCCATCGAGCGGATCCGGCTGCTCGCGGCCGGCTGGGTGATGCCCAGCTCACGCGCCGCACGCCCCAGGCTGCCGTGCCTCGCGACAGCAAGCAGCAACTCCAGCGCACCCAGATCCGGCACCCGGTGCGCAAGCGGCACCCGCTCTTCTTCGCCTTCGCTCATAAACCCAGCTTATGGGGCCATAGGAGAACCATCCCTGGTGGTGAGCCATGCCCGGCGCGAGTGTGGGGAGATGGTCATCGCCGTGCAGCCCCACCGCCACGCCACCGCGTCCACCCTCACCACCGTACGGCTGCCGTCGCTCCGCCATTTCGGCCCCAACTGGTACGCGACCGTCATGGGCACCGCCATCGTCGCGAACGCCGGGGTCGGCCTCCCTCTCGACGTCCCCGGCCGGCGTACCGCCTGCATCGCCGTCTGGGCGCTGTCCGCCGCCCTGCTCGCCCTCGTCCTGGCCGCCCGCGCCGCGCACTGGGTCCACCACCGCGACCAGGCCCGCGCCCACCTCGCCGACCCGGCGATCGCGCCCTTCTACGGCTGTCTGTCCATGGCGCTGCTGGCCGTCGGCATCGGCACCCTGACGGTCGGCGAGGATGTGATCGGCGAGCCCGCAGCGGTGACGACCGCGGCCGCCCTCTTCATCGCCGGCACCCTGATCGGGCTCACTGCCGCCGCAGTCGTCCCGTATCTGATGTTCGTACGCCAACGGGTCGCGCACAGCGCCGCCTCACCCGTCTGGCTGCTGCCCGTCGTCGCCCCGATGGTCTCCGCCTCCCTCGGCTCCCTCCTGGTCCCGCAACTGCCCGCCGGGCAGTGGCGGGAGGGGCTGCTGCTGGCGAGCTACGCCATGTTCGCCCTCAGCCTGCTGGCCACGCTGATCATTCTGCCGATGCTCTTCTCGCGGCTGTTCCACCACGGCCCGCTGCCGCTCGCGCTCACGCCCACGCTCTTCCTGGTGCTCGGCCCGCTCGGCCAGTCGACGACCGCGGTCAACAAACTGGCGGACGTGGCCCCGGCCGCGATCCGGGCCCCGTATGCCGAAGCGCTCGGCACCTTCGCCGTGATCTACGGCGTCCCGGTGATGGCCTTCGCCCTGCTGTGGCTGCTGCTCGCCGGCGCGACGGTGGTGCGGGCCGCGCGGGAGGGCATGCCGTTCGCGATGACCTGGTGGGCCTTCACCTTCCCGGTCGGCACCTGCGTGACCGGCGCGGAGGGTCTTGCGCACCACACGGGCCGACTCGCCTTCGACTGGCTCGCGGTCGGCCTGTACGCGTTCCTCGTCACGGCCTGGGCGGTGGCCGGATTTCGTACGCTGCGCGGCCTGTTCAGCGGTGCGCTGCTCCCCACACCCACTGGGCATTGCTGCCGGCCTGCTGCCTCAACCTCTCGGAAGGGCGACGGTGAACTCGATGTCGACCGCGTCGCGGAGTTTGAGGGCGCCGAAGAAGCCTGAGTACGGCTTGATGCCCCACTGGGACTGCACCAGGCTCGCGGTACCTGCGACGGTGACGTCGTCCCGCTGCCGCACCTCCAAGCGCAGCGGGCGGGTCTGCCCGACCAGGGTCAGCTCACCCTCGACGATTGCGCTGTCGTCGTGGACCTCCGCGCGCGTGGAGGTGAAGGTCGCCTCGCGCTGGCGATCGACCTTCAGCAACTTGTGCATCGTCTGCTGGATCTGTTGCTTGTCGCCGTCGCTGAGCGGTTTAACCCCGCCGGTGCCCTCCAGAACCTTCAGCGCACCCAGATCCACGCGTACGGACAGCGCGGGCTGCACGGCGGAGTCCGGGGGCACGGTGATGTGGCCTTCCCAGACAGTGGCCTCGATGAGCAGGTCATGTCCGACCCTTGCGGCAACGCCCTGGCGGAAGGTACGCACCAGCAACCGACCGGTGTGCTGCCCAATCTCGTACTCACCTGCTGCTACGGCCACGGTTTCAGCCTACGACTGCGCCTGGTCGTCGGCCAGCTGCCCTGAAGTCGGCGGTAGCAAGGCGGACTATAGGGTCGTCCCGTGAAGATTCGGTTCGGTCGCCCCGACATCTCTCGTTACGCGGACCGCTTCGACCTGCCCGAGGCTGATCAAGGGCTGTCCGTCACCTTCCTGGGCGTGTCCACCCTCCTCGTCGGTGACGGGACCTCAGCCGTCATGACCGACGGATTCTTCTCGCGCCCCTCACTCCTGGCCGTGGTCGCGCGACGCATCGCCCCGAACCATGCGCGTATCGACGCCGCTTTGGAGCATGCTGAGGTGACGTCACTCGACGCTCTCGTCCCCGTACACACCCACTTCGACCACGCCATGGACTCGGCGGTGGTCGCTGCCCGCACCGGAGCCCGTCTGGTCGGTGGCCCCTCTGCGGCCAACGTCGGACGTGGCGGCGACCTGCCCGACGACAGGATTGTGCGCGTCACGCACGGCGAACAAGTCGGGTGCGGAGCCTTCACGTTGACCTTCGTCGAGTCCCGTCACTGCCCACCCGACCGGTACCCCGGGGCCATCAACGACCCCGTCGTGCCGCCGGTCATGGCATCGACGTACCGCTGCGGCGAGGCCTGGTCCCTCCTCCTCCAGCACACCGGCGGCCGCAGCGCACTGATTCAGGGGAGTGCAGGCTTCGCCCCAGGTCTCCTGAGCGGGCGGTCGGCCGACGTGGTCTACCTCGGCGTAGGACAACTGGGCCTTCAGGACGAGGATTACATCCGGACCTACTGGAAGGAGACGGTCGAGGCGGTAGGTGCTCGTCGGGTCATCCTCATCCACTGGGACGACTTCTTCCAGCCACTCAGCAAGCCCCTGCGCGCACTGCCCTATGTTGGCGACGACCTCGACCGAACCATGCGTGTCATCGACCGACTCGCCACTGCGCAGGGTGTCTCGTTGCACTTTCCCACCCTGTGGAGGCGTGAAGACCCCTGGTCCGGGCTGTAGTCACCGCAAACAGGGGCCTGCAGGCTCGCTCGCCGTCGTCATCCCTCCCACTGAGAACGAAGCCGCAGGACTGCATCGGCTTGTCGCAGCGCCGCGCTGAGCACGCCGGGCGCCTCCGCCAGCGACGGCCCGTACCAAGTGAGATGGCGCCCGCTGACCAGCGCGGCGGACAGCGCCGGAAAGGCCTCGGGCCCGTCGTCCGCCGCGAAGCGGTACGGCTCGTCGGGGAGGACCGTCAACTGGGCGCCGCAGTCCCGCAGTTGGTCCAGCGGGATACGCGGATAGCGTTCGGGGTGTCCCGCGTACACATTGCGGACGCCCAGCCGGCGCAGCAGATCACCCGCGAACGTGTCGCGGCCGAGCACCATCCACGGCCGCCGCCAGATCGGTACGACCGCCGGCAGCTCCCCCATCGGCCGAACAGCCGACCATGCCTCCTGTGCCTCATCCAGCCAGCGCGGCCGGGTCAGTCCGCAGCCGCCCACCAGCACCCGCTCCAGTTCGCGGAACGCCTGCTCCAGGTCGCGTACCTCGGTCTCGAGCACCTCGATGCCAGCCGCCCGCAGCACGGCCAGGTCGGGCGCCCGGTTCTCCTCCTCGTTCGCGATCACGAGGTCGGGGCGCAGTCGGATCACCGCCGCCGTGTCCGGGTTCTTGGTGCCGCCGATCCGTACGACGTCGAGACCGGCGGGATGGCTGCACCAGTCGGTCGCCCCCACCAGCAGCCCGGGCGCGCTGACGGCCACGGCCTCGGTCAGCGAGGGCACCAGCGAGACGACGCGCACTAGGGCTCCTACTTCTCGGGCGTCTCGATGTGGTCGGAGACCGTCACGACGACGATCCGGGTATCGGCGGAGGTGGCGCGCCACCGGTGCCGTACGCCGCCGGAGAGGAAGAGCGTGTCGCCGCGCGCCAGCCGGTAGGCGCGGCCCTCCGCCTCGACCTCCGCGGTGCCGTCCGCGACGTACATCAGCTCGTCGTTGGGGTGCTGGAACTCGCGGCCCGCATCCTGCTCCCCGATGAACTCCAGGGCCTGCAGTTGATGACGTCCGCGCACAAGCCGGCGGGTCCTGGCGGCGGGCGGAAGCGCGGCCTCGTCCCAGCCTCGTACGACGTTAACCGTGCGTGTGGCGTCGGATGCGGCGAGCAGCCGGGCGGTCGTGGTCTCCAGGGCGTCCGCCACCCGCTGGAGCGATTGCATGCTGGGACGGGCCCGCTCGTTCTCGATCTGGCTGAGGAAGGGCACAGAGAGGCCACTGCGCGCCGCTACTGCGGCGAGCGTGAGGTCCAGGGCACGGCGGCGCCTGCGCACGGCCACGCCCACCCGAAGAGGTTCCTTCGGGTCCTTCGCGTCCTTCGCGTCCATCTGCCGGGCTCCCCTTCCCTGGTCATGTCTCACCTTACGCAGCTTCCGGCTCTGGTTTCGCGCGGAGCCCACTCCTCCGGGCGGGGCTGCCGGAGCACGCGAAGGGGTGGTCCCCGCCATCGGCGGGAACCACCCCTGGTGCGAGCGGGAGGCTGCTGCTGCCAATTTCTGGGCTGCTCCTGCTTCCGAGGCTGCTCCCACTTCTTGGGCGATCCCCCTCGCGGGAGCGGCACGGCGGGCGGCTTCCGGTGGGGTGCGGCCGGCTGTCAGTGCGGTGCGGCATCATCGGGGCTGTGACGCGACGCCTGATGCTCCTCGACACCGCTTCCCTGTACTTCCGGGCCTATTTCGGGGTCCCCGACTCGGTCCGGGCTCCCGACGGCACACCGGTGAACGCCGTGCGCGGGCTGCTCGACTTCATCGCCCGGCTGGTCCAGGACCACCGCCCCGACGATCTGGTCGCCTGCTGGGACAACGACTGGCGGCCGCACTGGCGTGTGGAGCTGATCCCTTCGTACAAGGCACATCGCGTCGCCGTCGAGACGGAGAAGGGTCCCGACGAGGAGGAGGTCCCGGACACCCTCTCCCCGCAGGTGCCGGTGATCATCGATGTGCTGGACGCCCTCGGCATCGCCCGGATCGGCGCCGACGGCTATGAGGCGGACGACATCATCGGCACCCTCACCGGCCGCGCCACCGGGCCGGTCGACATCGTCACGGGCGACCGCGACCTCTTCCAGCTGGTGGACGATGCGCGCGGTCGGCGGGTGCTGTATCCGCTCAAGGGCGTCGGGACGCTCCAGGTGACGGACGAGGCCTGGCTGCGCGAGAAGTACGGCGTCGACGGCCCGGGATATGTCGATCTGGCCCTGTTGCGCGGCGACCCGAGCGACGGGCTGCCCGGTGTCCCGGGGATCGGCGAGAAGACGGCCGCCAAGCTGCTGGACTCGTTCGGCGATCTGGCCGGGATCATGGCGGCCGTCGACAATCCGCTCGCCAAGCTGACACCTTCGCAGCGCAAGCGCCTTGACGAGGCCAGGGAGTACGTCGCCGTCGCGCCCAAGGTCGTACGGGTGGCGTCGGACGTGTCGCTGCCGGACTTCGACCCCGCGCTGCCGTCCGAGCCGCATGATCCGGCGACGCTTGACGAGCTCGCGGCCCGGTGGGGCCTGGGCGGCGCACTGCAACGGCTGCTGTCCACACTTCACGGCTGAGGTGTTAACTTAGGCAAGCCTAAGCAGAGCACGAGTTCAGGGGAGACCGCCGTGGCAGATCGACCGGCCCGCAAGGCACCAAAGCCCTACGAGACGCAGGTGGTCCGCACCGAGCAGCTCACCCCGCACATGGTGCGCGTCGTCCTGGGCGGCGAAGGGCTCGCCCGCTTCGCCATGGACGGATTCACCGACCACTACGTCAAGCTGCTGTTCGCGCCCGAGGGCGTGAGCTATCCGGAGCCGTTCGACATGGACCGGATCCGGGAGGAGTTCCCGCGCGAGCAGTGGCCCGCCAACCGCACCTACACGGTACGGAGCTGGGACCCGGCCCACCGCGAGCTGACGGTCGACTTCGTGGTGCACGGCGACGAGGGCCTGGCGGGCCCCTGGGCGGCAAGGGCACAGGTCGGCGACACGATGCGCATTCTGGGCCCGGGCGGCGGCTATGCGCCGGATCCGGCCGCGGACTGGCATCTGCTGGTCGGCGACGAGAGCGCACTGCCCGCGATCGCGGCCTCGCTGGAGCAGATGCCGGCGGGCGCGGTCGTGCACACCTTCGTCGAGGTGGAGGGTCCCGATGACGAGCAGAAGGTCGTCACGCCGGACGGGATCGAGATCACCTGGCTGCACCGCGGCGACGGCCCGGTCGGCGATGCGCTGGTGGCGGCCGTTCGCGGGCTCGACTTCCCCGAGGGCAGTGTGTGCGCCTTCGTCCACGGCGAGGCGGCGTTCGTGAAGGAGCTGCGCCGCCATCTGCGGCTGGACCGGCAGATTCCGCGCGAGCAGCTGTCGATCTCGGGGTATTGGCGGCTCGGCAAGACGGACGAGGCGTGGCGCGAGGTCAAGCGCGAGTGGAACGAACAGGTGGAGCGCGAGCAGGAGCAGTCGGCCTGACGCACCCCTGCTCGCACTCTGCTTCCGCGCGGACCCCTGGCTGAGCTCAGCCGGGGGTTTCGTCGTTCTCGGTCCTGCCGTTGCCGGTCTCGGCGCCCTCGTCGCCCTCGTACACGCGGGCGGAGCAGTCGGCCTGCGCGAGCCGCCGCAGCGACGCGAACACGGCGTCCCCGAGCACCGTGCCGATCACCACGCTCTCCACCAGGTCGTCAAGACCGGCCCGGCCTGCGACATAGGCCAGGTCGGCCCGCGCGACATGCTCCGCAGCGTCCGCGTAGGCGTCGAGCACCGAGGAGAAGGCCCCGTGGCCGACCCTCTCCAGCGCCGCGAGCGCCGCGGCCAGCGCCTCGGCGGCCGGGTAGCCGTCGTCGACCAGCCAGCCGCGTCGGGCGATCAGCTCACGCACTTCCTCGCGTGCCGAGTCCAGTTCGGCGTCCGGCTCCTCGTCGGCGTACTTCGGGACGATCAGATCCGTGGCCACTCCGAGCACCTTGTGCACCGACCGGTCCGGGTCGTCGACCGCCGCCAGGACGTCCGCGATGGCCGCCACCTTCAGTCCGCCGACATCCAGCAGCGCGCGGATAAGCCGCAGCCTGCGCTCGTGCGCATCGTCGTAGCTCGCCTGGTTCGGGCTCGTCAGCCGGCCGGCCGGGAGCAGCCCTTCGCGTACGTAGTACTTGATCGTCGGCACCGGAACACCGGTCCTGCGGCTCAACTCGCCAATGCGCACTACCCGTTCACCCTTCCGCCCTTGCCAAGGCCACATCCCATCATAGATAGTTCCACTATCGGATAGCAGATAGTGCCACTATCCATTCTCCCAAGGGAGGGGATTCCTCATGCCTTCATGGCGCACATGGCATCGGCCACTCATGATCTTCACGGCGTCGATGGCGGTCCTCACGGTCGTCTCGGCGGTGGGCATGCTCGTCGACGACCGGGTCCTGGTGGGCTCGCCGATCTGGTTCAAGCCCCTGAAGTTCTCGTTCTCACTAGGGCTCTACGCGCTGACGCTGGCCTGGATGCTCTCGCTCGCCACCCGCGGCCGCCGGGCGGGCTGGTGGGCGGGCACGATCGTCGCCCTGACCGGCGCGATCGAGATGGTGATCATCACCGGGCAGGTGATCCGCGGCAAGCGCAGCCACTTCAACTTCGAAACCGACCTCGACGGCACGCTGTTCACCATCATGGGGGCCACGATCGTCGTCCTCTGGATCAGCTCATTCGTCATCGCGATCCTGCTGTTCCGCTCCCGGCTGGCCGACCGCGCGTCCGCCTGGGCGATGCGGCTCGGCGCTGCCATCGCCCTCGTCGGAGCCGGGCTCGGCAATCTGATGACGCAGGCCACGCCCGAGCAGCAGGCGGCCGGCGGCCGAGGCGTCTCCACCATCGTGGGTGCGCACAGTGTCGGCGTGCCGGACGGCGGCCCCTCGATGCCACTGACGGGGTGGTCGACCACCGGCGGGGATCTGCGCATCCCCCACTTCGTAGGCATGCACGCCCTGCAGGTGCTGCCGCTCTTCCTGCTCGCCCTGATCGTCCTCGCACCACGGGTCGCCCGGCTGCGCAACGAGCGCATACGGCTGCGGCTGGTGCTCGTCGCCGCGGGGACGTACGCCGCGGTGCTCGCCGTCGTCACCTGGCAGGCGCTGCGCGGCCAGCCACTGATCCACCCGGACGGCGCGACGCTGACCGCCGCGGCCGTGATCCTCGTCGCCGCAGCCATCGGCTCGTACGCCGCCCTGCGCACAACGCACGTACCCGACAAGGCAGTCGACATCGACAAGGAGCTCGTGGCATGACCGGTTTTCTCTTCGAACTCTCCTTCTGGCTGGCGAGCCCGGTCTGGCTGCTGATGATCTTCGCGCCCCGCTGGCGCCCCACCGCCCGGATCGCTGCCTCGCCGCTCACCGTCGTCCCGGTCCTGGTCGTCTACTTCACCATGGCCATCCCGGTCTTCCCCGAGCTCTGGGCGGCGGTCCGCAGCCCGGACATCGACGGATTCAGGGATCTGACCCTCCTGGCGAACGGCGCCGGGGCGATCTGGGCGCAGGTCATCGCCTGGGACCTGCTCCTCGGCCAGTGGATGTTCCTCGAGGCGAGGCGGCTCGGCATCCGCCCGCTGGTGATGAGCCCGCTGCTGGTCCTGACGATTCTGCTGTCGCCCGTCGCCCTCGTCGTCTTCCTGATGCTGCGCGCGGGGAAGGCCCGGTCCCGGGCCGCAGCGGGGCACCGGGCCGTACAACCGCTGTAACCCAGGTGGCGGGCGCCATCACGCGGGACCGGCGTGAAAGCATCTGCGGACCCGGACCAATCCACTCTCCCCTCGGCTCCGAATGCCTGGTGAAATCTGTCCGGACAACATGCCCGCACAGTGGAGGAAGCCGCGTGAACAAGGCAGTACCGATAGGCGGCCCGGCCTCGACGGGAACCGACCTGCAGCAGCTGTTGAGCCTGGTCGCCCGTGGCGACCAGGAGGCCTTCTCCCGGGTGTACGACGCGGTCTGCGGTCCGGTACTGGGGCTGGTGCGTGCCGTGCTGCGCGACCCGGCCCAGTCGGAGGAGGTGACCCAGGAGGTGCTGATCGAGGTGTGGCGTACCGCGGCGCGCTTCCAGCCTTCGCGCGGCTCGGCGATGACCTGGATCCTCACCCTCGCCCACCGCCGGGCGGTGGACCGGGTGAGATCGTCCCAGGCATCCACCGACCGCGAGCGGCGGGCGGCGCTGCTGGCGCAGACCCCCGCGTACGACGAGGTCACCGAACAGGTCGAGGCCCGCCTGGAACGTGAACAAGTACGGCGCTGCCTGCGCACCCTGACCGAGCTGCAAAGGCAGTCGGTGACGCTCGCGTACTACCGCGGGCTGGCCTACCGGGAAGTGGCCGAACTGCTCTCCGTGCCGCTCGGCACGGTCAAAACACGACTGCGCGACGGGCTCATCCGGCTGCGCGACTGCCTGGGGGTGAGCGCATGACCACGGCGGATCTGCACACGCTGACCGGCGCCTATGTGCTGCACGCGCTGGCGCCCGACGAGCGTGCCGAGTTCGAGCGGCATCTGGGGGTGTGCCCTGCCTGCGCCCAGGAGGTGCGTGAACTGGCCGCCACCGTCAGCAAGTTGGGCCTCGCGGTGGCCGTGACGCCGCCGCCCGCGCTCAAGCAGCAGGTACTGCGGCGGGTCTCCGCCGAACGCCAGGATCCACCGCGCATCTCGCGGCGGGCAGTGCCCAGCAGGGCCAAGCGCGGCCGGGCGCTGTCCCGGTTCGTGCTGGCCGCCTGTCTCGCCGCTGCCGCCGCGTTCGGCGGGGTGGCCTTCTGGCAGCACCAGGAGGCGACGGACGCACGCCTGCAGGCGCAGCGCGCGCAGCAGCGGGCCGAGGAGCTGGCCCTGGTGCTCGCCGCGCCCGACACCAGGGTGAGCACGGCGAAGCTCCCGGACGGGGCGCGGGGCACGATCGTCGTCTCGCACAGCAGGAACAAGGCGGCGTTCCTCACGTCCGGGCTGCCCAAGCCGCCGCAGGGCAAGGTCTACCAGCTCTGGTTCAACGACGCGGGAGTGATGCGTCCGGCGGGTCTGATGGACCCCGCCGTCACCAATAACGCCGTACTGATGGACGGACCTTTGAACGCCGCGTCGGGCATGGGCATCACGGTCGAACCGGCGGGCGGCTCGCCGAAGCCGACCACCGACCCGCTGGCCTTGATGAACTTCCCGGTCTGATGCGGCTGCGGCCCGACGCACCTCCCCGTCTGACGCACCTCCCGTCTGACACACCTCCGACTGACGCACTTCCGACTGACGCACTTCCGACTGATGCACTTCCCCGCCTGAGGAAGGACCCGTATGAGCGTTGCGGTGATGCTGTTCACCTCCGATCTGCGGCTTCATGACCAGCCGGCGCTGTGCGCCGCGGTGCGCGAGGCGGACGAGGTGGTCCCGCTGTTCGTGCTCGACCGGGGCGTGCGGCGGGCGGGCTTCGACGCGTCCAACCGGCGCGCCTTTCTCGCCGACTGCCTCGCGGCGCTGGACGCCGGGCTGCACGAGCGCGGCGGCCGGCTGGTGATCCGTGCCGGCGAAGTCGTCGAGCAGGTCTGCCGGGTGGTCGTCGAGAGCGGCGCGCGCGTGGTGCACATCGCGGGCGGGGCCAGCGCCTACGCCCTGCGCAGGGAGCGGCGGCTGCGCGAGGCACTGAAGGCGATCCGGTGCGCCCTGCACGTCCACGACGGGGTGGTCACGGCGCTGCCGCCGGGGCAGGTGACGCCCGTGGACCGCGACCACTTCGCGGTGTTCACGCCGTACTTCCGCAGGTGGGAGGCTGCCGGGCTGCGTGACGCGGTTGCCGCGCCGCGCGCCGTGTCGGTGCCCGAGCTGGCCGGCCTTCCGCTGCCGCGGCGCAGCTCGGTCGCCGGTACGTCGCCCGGGCTGCCCAGGGGCGGTGAGCCGGAGGCCCGGGAGCGGCTGCGCCGTTGGCTCGCCGACGAGAGCGGCGGCATCGGGGCGTACCACCAGCGCCGCGACGATCTGGTCGGCCCCGCCACGTCCCGGCTCTCCGCCCACTTCCACTTCGGCACGCTGTCCGCCACGGAGGTGGTGCAGCGGGCGCGCGGCAAGGGCGGCCCGGGTGCGGACGCTTTCGTGCGCCAGCTGGCCTGGCGGGACTTCCACCACCAGGTACTGGCTGCCCGGCCGGGCGCGGCCCACGCCGACTACCGTGCGCGCGGCGACCACTGGTTCCGGGACGAGAAGGAGATCACCGCGTGGAAGGAGGGCCGGACCGGCTCCCCGATCGTGGACGCGGCGATGCGCCAGCTGCGGTACGAGGGTTGGCTGCCCAACCGCACACGGATGCTGGTGGCGAGCTATCTCACCAAGACGCTGTACGTGGACTGGCGCGTCGGCGCCCGCCACTTCCTGGATCTGCTGGTGGACGGGGACATCGCCAACAACCAGCTCAACTGGCAGTGGGCGGCGGGCACGGGGACCGACTCGCGCCCCAACCGCATCCTGGACCCGCTCGCGCAGGCGAAGCGGTTCGACCCGCACGGCGAGTATGTGCGCCTGTGGGTCCCGGAGCTGGAGGGGCTGGCGGGCCCCGCCGTCCACCAGCCCTGGAAGCTGGACGGCCTGGAACGGGCCCGCCTCGACTACCCGGACCCGCTGGTGGACCAGGACGAACGCAGGGCGCGGCTCGAACGGGGCCGGAGCCTGCACTGATCGCGCCGGGCCGGGCGTCGGGGCCCGCGGCCCCCGGAGCGGTCACATCCGGGGGGCTGTGGACCACGTCCACACCTGGGGCAGCGGAGCGGCCGGGACACCCTCGGCCGCACAGCGGTCAAGCGCCCGCGTCACCGGGCTTGGTCAGCAGCAGTTGCTGCACATCCAGGTACCCGGACCTGAAGCCCGCTTCGGAGTAGGCGAGATAGAACGTCCACATCCGGCGGAACGTCTCGTCGAAGCCGAGGGCGCCCACCTCGGCGGCGTGTGCGGTGAAGCGTTCGCGCCACAGGCGCAGCGTCTCGGCGTAGTGCGGGCCGAAGCCGTCCCGCTCGGCCACGCGCAGCGTGGTGCAGCGCGCGACGAGCTGCTCGATCGCCTCGGTCGAGGGCAGCAGGCCGCCGGGGAAGATGTACTTCTGGATCCAGGTGTACGTACCGCGGGAAGCCGGCAGCCGCTCGTGCGGCATGGTGATCGCCTGCAGGGCGACCCGTCCGCCGGGTGCGAGCAGCCGATCCAGTGTCATGAAGTACTCGGGCCAGTACTCCTCGCCCAGAGCCTCGATCGTCTCGACGCTGACGATCGCGTCGAAGCGGCCGAGCACCTTGCGGTAGTCGCGCAGCAGGACGGTGACACGGTCCTGAAGGCCCGCGCCCCGGATGCGCCGCCAGGCCAGCTCCTGCTGCTCCCGCGAGCGCGTGACGGTCAGCACACGCGCGCCGCGCCGGGCCGCCTGGATGGCCAACTCGCCCCTCCCGGTGCCGATTTCGAGCAGTTGGGTACCGGACCCGACCTGGGCGAGATCGAGCAGCCGGTCGATCTTGCGATGCTGTGCGGCGGCCAGCAGATGATGCTGTGCCGGGAAGCCGCGGAAGAGGGCGGAAGAGTACGACAGGGTCTCGTCGAGGAAGAGCGCGAACAGCTGGTTGGGGAGGTCGTGGTGGTGGCTCACGTCGGCGCGGGCGCCCTCGGCGGTGTTGCGCTGCGGGGCCGGTTGCCTGGGCGCCCAGGCGCCGCGCAGCCGCTGAAGCGGCTCGGGGACGAGGGTGGCGGCGTGTTCGGCGAGCACGGTCAGCACACCGACGAGATCGTGGGCCTCCCACTCGCCGGCCATGTACGACTCGCCGAAGCCGATGAGGCCGCATGCGCCGACGCGGAGGAAGAGGGCGTCCGGGTCGTGCACGTCCATCAGGGGGCAGCCGTGACCGACCGGGTGGCCGCCGCCGAGCCGCACGCGCAGCGGCAGCCGGCCGAGCGCGTGCCGCACGAGCCGTTCTGCGACAGCCGTCCGGAGCCGGGAGTACTTGGGCAGGGCGGCCACGTCGGGCCAGCGCCGCGCGTCGACGGACGCGGTGCGCGGGGACGCCGGGGACAGGGACACGGTCACTTCACACCCTCCTGGGGCAGCTGACGGGGACGGGGCTGGACGGGCAGTCCGCGCAGGCCGGGCAGTCCTGGCAGTCCGCGCAGGAAGAGGCCCATGCCATGAGGCCGGACGGCGGCGGACACGGCGAGGGTGGCCCAGGGATTGCGCCGGGCGGTACGCAGCAGGCACGCCGCCGTTCCACTCTCATTCCCGCTCCCTCCGGGCCGGCCTCGGGCACCGCCCCTCGGTGGGCATTCGGCGCGGTGGGGGCGCTGGATTGGTCGGGCGGCAGATCTTTCGCCGAGCGGTGGCCGGGGTGAGGGAGCGTGAGGACTTGGGCCCCGTACGGACATGGCGGTGTGACGCCGGTGAAACAGCCTCTCCCTAATTTCTGTCATCCGACAGGAATCAGCGACAGGGGCTGCCATGACCGCCACCGCACCCTCGGACGTACGGCCGGGTCCACACGGGACCGAGCAGGATGACTCGGCCGCGCTGGCCGGCTTCGGCTACCGGCAGGAACTGCACCGCAGCATGGGGCGGTACGCCTCCTTCGCCGCGGGCTTCTCCTTCATCTCCGTCCTCACCACCGTCTTCCAGTTCTTCGCCTTCGGCTTCTCGTTCGGCGGCGCGGCCTTCTTCTGGACGTGGCCCGCGGTGCTGGTCGGACAGCTCCTGGTCGCCGCGTGCTTCGCCGAACTCGCGGCGCGCTACCCACTGTCGGGCGCCATCTACCAATGGTCGACGCGGCTGAGCACGCCCGGCTTCGGCTGGTTCGCCGGCTGGATCATGGTGATCGGCCAGGTCGTCGTGGTCGCGGCGGCGGCGCTCGCGCTGCAGGTCGTCCTGCCCGCGATCTGGTCCGGCTTCCAGCTGGTCGGCGGCGACCCCGCGCCGACCACGCCGACCGGCGCGGCCAATGCGGCCGTACTCGCCGTGGTGCTGCTCGCTCTCACCACCGGCGTCAACCTCCTCGACAACCGCGTGATGTCGGCCGTGAACCGCATCGGCGTCACCGCGGAAATCATCGGGGCGGCACTGATCGTGGTGCTGCTCCTCACCCACTCCGAGCGCGGGGCGGGCGTCACCCTGCACACGGGCGGCCAGGGCGGAGCCATCGGCGCGCTGCTCGTCGGCTCGTTCACGGCGGCGTACGTCCTCATCGGCTTCGACAGCGCGGGCGAACTCAGCGAGGAGACCCACGCGCCGCGCCGCACCGCGCCCCGCACGATTCTGCTCGCCCTCGCCTCGGCCGGCGCACTCGGCGGGCTGCTCCTGCTCGGTGGGATTCTCGCGGCGCCCAGCCTGACCGACGGACGGCTGGCGACGGAAGGTCTGTCGTACGTCCTGACGAGCAGCCTCGGCGACGGAGTGGGCAAGGCGCTGCTCGCGGACGTGGTCGTGGCGATCGCCGTGGCCACGCTGGCCATCCAGACGGCCGGATCGCGGATGCTCTTCTCCATGGCCCGGGACGGCGTGCTGCCCTTCTCGTCCCGCCTGGCGAAGGTCTCCCCCCGCACGGGCATGCCGGCCGCCCCCTCCCTCGCGGTGGGCATCGCCGCGGCGGCACTCGGCCTGCTCAACCTCGCCTCGCCGGAGGCGTTCCTCGCGATCGGCACGACGTGTATCGCGATGCTCTATCTCGCGTACGCAATGGTGACGGGCCCGATGCTGGTACGAAGGCTGCGTGGCGACTGGGACCGAAGCGCCGCCGAGCCGGACGAGACGGGCCGCCCGCTGTTCTCACTGGGCCGTTGGGGCCTGCCGATCAACATCGTGGCGCTGGCGTACGGCCTGTTCATGACGGTGAACCTGGCGTGGCCACGCGCGTCGGTGTACGACCCTTCGGGCGGACACTGGTACTTCCAGTGGTTCACGGTGCTGTTCCTGATTGTCAGCGTTGGGCTCGGAGCCGTCTGGCGGTGGCGGAATACAAGGCGAGTGCACGCGGCGACGCCTGCTCAGCCTCTCCCAGAACTGGCTCAACCCTCGACTACACCTTGATCTCGTCCACGTTCAGACGCACATGCACGTCGTGACGCTGTCCGAGTCGCCGAGCCACAACTCCGCATGCCAGTCCCCAACGATGGCCGGCCTCTCGTCACGGACCCAGAATCCATTGGCGGCCGAGCGCTCGCCCGTCGTGAAGTGCTGACCCGCACATGAGCAAGAGCCCCGCACGCAAATCCCTCCGCGTGCGGGGCCCTTCCCGTCTCTCCGTGCCGGTAGCCCTACTTCCAGCACATGAAGTAGATCTCGTTGTACTTCCTGATGTCCGGCACCTTCGAGCCGCGCATCCCCCGCTTCGGGATCGTCAGCTTGACCGTCCTCTTGTCCTTGCCGATCAGGTGCCAGTTCTTCAGGGACTTGTTCCATCCGGAGCGGGGCAGCCGGTTGGTGAACCGCCGGATGTCGATCAGGCCCCTGGCGCCCTTGGAGCAGGCGTTGACCGATGTAGGGGTGGCGGCCCAGGAGGTCTGCTGCCGCTTGTAGTTCTTCAGGTCCCACAGGCACACAGAACCCATGGAACAGCTCCCCGCGGCCGCCGGTGCCCGCTCAGGCGCCGCCTGCGCGGTCCCGGAGACGCCGCCGATGCCGATGACGGCAGTCATACCCACGACGGCCGCCAGCGACCGTATCTCGCCCCTCACTTGCCCTCCAAGAACATCACGATGTCGAATTCCTTCTTCGTATCAGGTGAACCCGCCCTGGACCGGCGCGGGTTCGAACGCCCGGGCCCTCGTCCCAGCAACCCGGCACCGGCGGACAACGTCCGCCCCTTACGGTTTCAGCAGCGGTGTGACGAGACTCTTCAACTCAGCCTCGTTGATTGCCCCTCCATGCGCGGCGGCGACCTTCCCCGTCCGGTCCACGACCAGCGTGTACGGCAACCCGAGCTGGGATACGAGGCCCTTGGGCATCCGCAGCATCTGACGGCCTCCCTCGTCCATCAGCGTCGGGTACGTCACCTTGTACTCGCCCAGGAAGGCCCGCGCCGCCGCCGAATCGTCCTCGCCGTTCACCCCGAGCACCTGCAACCCCCGCCCGCCCAGCTCCTTGTGGAGACTCTGAAGACCGGGAGTCTCCGCTCGGCACGGCCCGCACCACGACGCCCACGCGTTGATCACCACGACCTTCCCCCGGAAGTCCGACAGCCGAACCGGCTTCCCGCCCGGGGTCCTGCCCTCGATGTCCGCTGCCTGCTGCCGGTGCCCGGCCGCGATCTTCTTAGTGCCGCCCTCAACACGCTCGCCGGCGCGTTCCTCGCCCTCGGCACATGCCGCGAGCGACACCGCCACGGCAGCTATCACCACGGGCCACGTGATCCTCTTCATGGTCGGCGAGTATCCCAAGACCCCAACACACACAGATTGCCCGCCCCGTTGTGGACCGAAGAAGAACGCACATCACGGGGCGGCCGGACGACCCCACCCTAAAGCCGTCAGCTCCCGCCCCGCATCGGCCCATAGGGCAGTGCCCCAACAGCCAATACCGCGCCGGGTGCCCACTCGCTACGGTCGAAGATCATCCACCGTGAAACGGGGAGTAACCGTCGCTGCCCTGTCATGGCTGATCGGTATCGGTGTCGAACTCGCCCTGGCGACGGCGTTCTCAGGGTTGGGGGACTGGAGCATCACCACGGCAGCAGACCCGTGGGAACTGCTCTTCCCCGCCTGTGCCACCGTGCTCCTGGCCGCTGCTCGTCTGCTGCCGGCTCCCATGCCGCGCTGGCGGGTCGCTGTCATCGACAGTGCGCTGTACACGGCGGTCCTGCTGGCCTGCGCGGGGATCACCGCCTGGGCGGCAGGGGACGAGCAGCCGGCCGACAGCGCGTTCGTCACGGCGATCTTCGCCCTGTTGAGCCTCCAGCTCCCCGCAGCCTGGGGACTGTCCGCATGGCGCTCGGGACACCTGGACGTCGTCCTGAAGGGCGATCAGCGCCCGCAGGTTCCCGCGCAGAGCTGACGCACCCGAGCGCGTGAGAAGGCCCCCCGAGTCGTGCTCGGGGGGCCTTCTCACGTTCCCGCTGGGGTTACTTGGTGCCCCACTCCTGGCGCAGGTCACCCGCGCCGGAGGTGTTCAGCTTGTTCAGCACCATCTTCGTGCCCGCCGTGCTCTTGGGTGCCGCGATCACCTGCCCCCGCGCGTACAGCGACAGGAACCGGCTGGACTGCACGTCCCACTGCTGGCCCTTGTTCTTCGAGTTGCACTTGTACTGCTTGATCGCAGTGCCGGACTTCTTCGAGGTGACCCCGAGACACTTGCCGGACTTCTTGTTCCGGATCGTGTGTATGAAGTCGTTCCCGGACCGCTTGACGTACTGCACCGTCCACACCTGCGTGGGCGTCTTCGCCTTCTTCCCGCAGCCGCGCAGCACCAGACCGCCCTTCTCGGAGGTCCAGCACATGTCCTTGCCCGGCTTGGTTCCCCACACCTTCGCGATCTGCACGTTCTTGTGCGTCCCGGTCGCGCCGGTCGACGCGGCCACTGCCGGCGACACGGAACCCGCCACCAGGCCCACGCCCGCACCTGCGAGCACCAGCGCCTTCACTGTCTTCTGCATGTCTGTCAGCCCTTCATATCCGGGCGCTCCCACAGCGGGAACACCCCCGAACAACTCCAGGCCCCGGCCCTGCCGTACGGTTCAAAGCCGTGAAGAACCGATCCCGCTCGAGCTGGCTCTCGCTCATCGCCGTCCTGGCCCTGACCGCCCTCGGAGTGACCTTCGCCGCCCTGGCCGGCGAGGACGAGCCCAAGCCCGGCCCGCATGCCAAAGACCCGGCCTGCGCCGCCCTGGCCAAGCGCCTCCCGAGCAAGCTCGCCGGACTGAGCCGCCAGCGCGCCCTCAGCCCGGGCGTCACCGTGTGGGGCGACAACGAGGTCATCGCCCGCTGCGGCGTCACCCCGCCCGAGAAGACCACCGACCCGTGCGCCAGCATCAACAACACCGACTGGGTCATCCGCGAGATCTCCGAACACGGCAGGGGAGGGCGGCTGCTGGTCACCTACGGCCGACGGCCCGCCGTCGAGCTCACCATCCCCGAGCACACCAAGTCCGTCGATGTCGTCCTGGTCACGCTCTCCGACGCCGTCAAGCCCATCGCAACAGAGTCCAAGTGCCTCGACCAGCAGGGAAGATGACACCTCCACCACACCCCTCGCCGGTCGCAGCCCCCATTGATCCGGGGACCTGAACAACCGAACATAGGCGCGAACCGTGCAGGTCCGCGACGTCCCACTGGGCACTGCCTCACAGGGCACTGCCCCAAAGGGAGGGGTGTCGGCGTTGTGCCGCCCATGGCGCGAGCGGGCACAGCACCAAGCATCGCCATCAGACAGCGCATACAGCTCGCGCCGGGCCCGTGCGGCGTGTGCCCGGGGGGCCCACCTACGCTGGCCCGATGCAACGGATGGAACGCATCATCGGCACAGTCGTCGGCTCGGCCGTCGGGGACGCGCTGGGTGCGCCCTTCGAGTTCCGCGAGGCGGGCGTGTACACCGCCCAATTCCCGGACGGGGTCGGCGAGATGTGCGGGGGCGGCGGCTGGGACCCCGGTGAGGCGACCGACGATACGCAGATGGCAGTGCTGGTCGGGGAGTCGCTGCTGGAACGGGACGGCCTGGACCTGCCCGACATCTTCGTGCGGTTCCAGCGCTGGGCGGCGGCCGAGCCGAAGGACATCGGCCTGCAGACGGAGGACGTCCTCACGAACGGCCACCCGTGGGATCTCGCGGCACCGCTCCACTTCCAGGTGACGGGCCGCGCCGCAGGCAACGGCTCCCTGATGCGGGCGTCCACCTCCGCGGTGCACTTCGCGGCGGCGGGCCGCGAAGCAACGATGGCCGCCGCCCGCCGGATGGCGGCCCTGACCCATGGCGACGGCGCGGCCTGGGAGGGCACGGCGGTCCTCCACGACCTGATCCGCGTCGCCTTGGACGGTGGCGACCCGCTGGCCGCTGTCCCGTCCGCCCTCGCCCACGTCAACGCGGCCCACCGCGCTCGCTGGGCGACGGTCCTCGCACCGGACTGGCATCCGGACGCTGCGACCGAGTTCAACGGCGCGGCGTGGCCGTGCCTCGGCTCCGCGGTGTGGGCGCTGCGGACGACAGATTCGTACGAGGAGTCCCTGGCCGCGGCAATCGACCTGGGCGGAGACACGGACACGGTGGCGGCGGTGACGGGGATGCTGGCCGGTGCGGTGTACGGATTCGGGGCGATCCCGCAACGGTGGCTGAAGGCATTGCACGTCCCGCTGCCGGGGTTCGGGGCAAGGGTGCTGCGGGTGGCGGAACTGGCGCGGCTGGCCGAGAGGTTGGCGTCGTGACGGGGTGACCGGTGGTGCCGACGGCCGTGTCCCGACCCGCGGGCGCCCGGCGCCCCCTGGTTCAGGCGAGCACGCAGCCCACTATCCTCAGCGCCGCGTCCGCCGTCGCCGACGCGAACGTCGCCACCGGGCGGTCCGGGTCTCCCCTGTGGACCAGGATCACTCCCTCGATCAGGCCGAACACCAGGTCCGTACGCAGCAGCCGCTCGTCCTTCTCCAGCTCCGCCCCCGCCTCCGTCGCCGACAGCAGCTCCCCGTACGCCGACTTCAGGTCCGACCGCACCCGGTGGAAGCCCGCGAAGCGTTCGCCCCGCACCTCCGGGAGCAGGTACAGCGCGCCCAGGTTGTGCTGACCCCCGCAGAGCAGTTCCACGTCCGAGCGGCACAGCTCCCACAGGCGGGCCTCAGCCGGGCGCGACTCGTCGGCGAGCAGGCCGCGTGCCAGGGTCAGGGACGGGGTGACCGTGGACTCCAGGAGTTCCGCGAGCAGGTCCTCCTTGCCGCTGAAGTAGTGGTACATCGTCGCCTGCCGCATGCCCGCGCTCTCGGCGACCGCCCGGGTCGTGGTCGCCGCGTACCCGTGCGTGGTGAACAACTCCGCTGCGGCCAGCAGGAGTTCGTCCCGGGTGGTCATACCGCTGTCCGGCCGCTGCTTGGCGCGCGGCCGTCCGACCCGTCGTCCCGTGGTGGTGCTCATGCTGCCGATCGTCGCACACCACGGACCGGCCTCCTGCAGCAAGATCACGGTGAGCGTTCCGTAACGGTCCGGCAATGGCCGGGCAATGGACACGACTCCCCCTCCGCCTAATTTCTGTCGCGCGACAGAAATAGCCCCGCGACATCCGTCGAGCCGGAGGAGGCACACCGCCATGGCGACCGCCACGACATACGGAGCCCGCGACCACGCCCGCGCCCAGGACGGCGTCCGCGCCGAAGCCATGCCCGTCGTGCCGGCCACCGAGTGGCCCGCGCCGCCCTGCGAGGCGGGGCATCTGGTCTGGGCGGAGACCGTCGCCGGGGGCAACTACACGCACCGTGTCATTGCCCGCGGCACCGAGCTGCGGCTCACTGACCTGCGCGGCGACGCCTGCGCGCACCTGCTGCTGTACGTCGACGGCCGCCCCTGGGAGCGGCTCAACGCCGCCGACACCGTCAAGGTCCAGTGGAACGCCTACCTCCGCGCCGGCCGGCTCCTCCTCTCCGATCAGGGCCGAGTTCTCGCCACCCTGATCGAGGACACCGGCGGCCGCCACGACGCCCTGTGCGGCACCTCCACGCTCGTACGGAACACCCACCGCTACGGAGACGGAACCCCGCAGTCCGCCTCCCCCGCCGGCCGCGAGCTCCTCACCCTCGCCGCGCTCAAGAACGGCCTGGAGCCACGCGATCTGCCACCCTCCGTCTCCTTCTTCCAGGGCGTGGAGGTACGGGACGACGGCACCCTCGACTTCACCGGCTCGGCCGGACCCGCCGCATCGGTCACGCTCCGCGCCGAGCAGGACCTGACCGTGCTGATCGCGAACGTCCCGCACCCCCTGGACCCGCGCCCCGCCTACACGAGCACGCCGCTCGAGGTGCTGGCCTGGCGTGCCTCCCCCACCGCGTCCGGCGACCCGCTGTGGGACGCCACTCCCGAAAGCCGCCGCGCCTACGCCAACACCGCCGACTTCCTCGCCGCAAGGGGCCAGTCATGACAGTCGTACCCGCCCGTGCCGCCTGGTCCGCCGTCGTCCGCGCCGGTGAACAACTCACCATCACCGACCTGCACGGCAATCAGGCCGTCGACTTCCTCGTCTACGACGCCCACGACACCGCCGTCCGCTACAGCGCCGCCGACACCGTTCACGCCCAGGGCAACATCTTCCTCACCACCGGCAGCGTGCTGATGTCGAACGAGCACACCCCGCTGATGAGCGTCACCGAGGACACCTGCGGCCGCCACGACACCCTCGGCGGCGCCTGCTCCAAGGAGTCCAACACTCTGCGCTACGGCCACCACACCTGGTCACAGCACGCCTGCGTCGACAACTTCCTCGCGGAGGGCGCGCGTTACGGCCTCGGCAAGCGCGACCTCGTCTCCAACATCAACTGGTACATGAACGTCCCCGTCGAGAAGGACGGCACCCTCGGCATCGTCGACGGCATCTCCGCCCCCGGTCTGCGCGTCACCCTGCGCGCCGAGCGGGACGTCCTGGTCCTCGTCTCCAACTGCCCGCAGATCAACAACCCCTGCAACGGCTTCGAGCCGACCGCGGTCGAGATGACGATCAGCGAGGCCGCCGCATGAGCCCCACAGGCCCCTTGACCTTCGACACCCTGCTCGTCGCCAACCGGGGCGAGATCGCGGTACGCATCATCCGCACCGCCCGCCGCCTCGGGCTGCGTACGGTCGCCGTCTTCTCCGACCCCGACCGCTCAGCCCCCCATGTCCGGCTCGCCGACGAGGCCGTACGGCTCGGCCCCGCGCCCGCCAAGAAGTCGTATCTCGACGCCGATCTCGTGCTCAAGGCCGCGAAGGACACAGGCGCGGGCGCCATCCACCCCGGCTACGGCTTTCTCTCCGAGGACGCCGGCTTCGCGCGCCGCTGCGAGGACGCGGGCATCGTCTTCGTCGGACCGACCGCCGCCCAGTTGGAGCTGTTCGGCGCGAAGCACACCGCGCGGGCCGCCGCCGAGGCCGCCGGCGTCCCGCTGGCCCCAGGCACCGGGCTGCTGCCGGGCCTCGACGCGGCGCTGTCCGAAGCGCAGCGCATCGGCTACCCGGTCATGCTCAAGGCCACGGGCGGCGGCGGAGGCATCGGGATGCGGGCCGTGTACGACGCCGAGGGGCTGGCCGACGCCTGGGAGGGGGTGCAGCGTGTCGCCGCCGCCTCCTTCTCATCGGCCGGGGTGTTCCTGGAACGCCTCGTCGAGCGCGCCCGCCATGTCGAGGTGCAGGTCTTCGGCGACGGACAGGGCCGCGTGGTGAGCTTCGGCGACCGCGACTGCTCGCTCCAGCGCCGCAACCAGAAGGTGCTCGAGGAGGCTCCCGCGCCCGGCCTGCCCGATTCCGTACGGGCACAACTGGCCGCATCCGCCCAGGCCTTGTGCGCCTCGGTCGGCTACCGCTCCGCCGGCACGGTCGAGTTCGTGTACGACGCGGCGCGCGAAGAGGCGTACTTCCTGGAGGTCAACACCCGCCTCCAGGTGGAACACCCGGTTACCGAGGAGATCTACGGCGTCGATCTCGTCGAGTGGATGCTGCGTCTCGCCCAGGGCGAGACGGCTGTCGTACGGGCCCCGGACGCACCGCGCGGCCATGCCGTGGAGGCCCGGGTCTACGCCGAGGACCCGAGCCGCGACCACCGCCCGAGCGCCGGGCTGCTGACCCGCGTGGCGTTCCCCCCGGACGTACGCGTCGACGCCTGGATCGAGACGGGCACGGAGGTGACGACGGCGTACGACCCGATGCTGGCCAAGCTCGTGGCGTACGGCAGCGATCGCGCCGACGCCCTCGCGCGGCTGGACTCCGCGCTGGCCGCGACTCGCATCGACGGCATCGAGACGAATCTGGGCCTGGTGCGGGCGGCTCTCTCGGACGCGTCCGTACGGGCCGCCGGGCACACCACCGCGACGCTGGCGACGATCGCCGACCCCACGCCGCGTATCGAGGTCATGGCATCAGGCACGCTCACCACCGTCCAGGACTGGCCGGGCCGCACCGGCTACTGGCAGGTCGGCGTCCCGCCCTCGGGGCCGATGGACGACCTCTCCTTCCGGCTCGGCAACCGCGCGCTCGGCAACGACGAGGGGGCGCCGGGCCTGGAGTGCACGCTCCAGGGGCCCGCGCTGCGCTTCACCCATGCGACGACGGTCTGTGTGACGGGCGCGCCCGCGCCGGTCACGGTGAATGGCAGACCGGCGCCGCAGTGGGAGCCGTTCACCGTGGCGGCGGGCTCCTCGCTGGCCGTCGGCGCACCCGCGGACCGGGGCCTGCGCACATACATCCTGTTCGCGGGCGGCCTGGATGTGCCCGGCTTCCTGGGCAGCGCGGCCACGTTCACGCTGGGCCGCTTCGGCGGGCACGGGGGCCGGGAGCTGCGCACCGGGGATGTCCTGCGCGGCCGCGCCGCCGCGGCGCCGGGTGGGGCGGTCCCGCACTCCGCCGCGGCGCCGGGTGGGGCGGTCCCGCACCCCGACCGGCCCTCCTTCGGCGAGGTGTGGCACATCGCGGTGGCCGAAGGCCCGCACGCCGCGCCGGAGTTCTTCACCGAGCAGGACATCCACGACTTCTACGCTGCCGAGTGGAAGGTCCACTTCAACTCGGCGCGCACCGGTGTACGGCTGATCGGCCCGAAGCCACGCTGGGCACGCGCGGACGGCGGCGAGGCGGGCCTGCACCCCTCCAACATCCACGACACTCCGTACTCCGTCGGCGCGGTCGACTACACCGGTGACATGCCGGTGCTGCTCGGCCCGGACGGCCCGTCGCTCGGCGGCTTCGTCTGCCCGGCGACGATCCTGAAGGCCGAACGCTGGAAGCTGGGCCAGCTGCGTCCCGGCGACACGGTCCGGTTCGTGCCGGTGACGGTGGAGGGCGAGCCTCGCCCGGTCATCGTCGACGGCGGGATTCTGGCGCGGGGCGAATCGGTCACCTACCGCCGCAGCGGAGACGACAACATACTGGTCGAGTACGGGGAGATGGAGCTGGACCTGGCGCTGCGGATGCGGGTCCACGCGCTGGCGGAGGCCCTCGCCGCGGAGGGTCTGCCGGGGGTGGTGGACCTGACGCCCGGCATTCGCTCGCTCCAGATCCACACCGACCCCGATGTCCTCCCGCAGCGCACGCTCCTGTCGGTGCTGATCCGTCTGGAGTCCGGACTCCCGCCCACCGATGCGCTCGTCGTGCCGTCCCGTACCGTGCATCTGCCCTTGTCCTGGGACGATCCTGCGACCCGGGAGGCGATCGCGCGCTATATGGCGGGGGTTCGGGACGATGCGCCGTGGTGCCCGTGGAACATCGAGTTCATCCGCCGGGTGAACGGTCTCGACTCCGTCGACGACGTGTACCGCACGGTCTTCGACGCCGAATATCTCGTACTGGGCCTGGGCGACGTCTACTTGGGCGCGCCGGTCGCCACGCCGCTGGACCCGCGCCATCGCCTGGTGACGACGAAGTACAACCCGGCCAGGACCTGGACCGCGGAGAACTCGGTCGGCATCGGGGGCGCATATCTGTGCGTGTACGGCATGGAGGGCCCGGGCGGGTACCAGTTCGTGGGCCGTACGACGCAGGTGTGGTCACGCTGGCAGGAACAGCCGTGGCTGCTGCAGTTCTTCGACCGGATCACCTGGTACCCGGTCGACGCGGACGAACTTCTCGAACTGCGCGCGGACATGGCGGCGGGCCGCTTCACGCCGCGTATCGAGGAGGGGACCTTCTCGCTGGCGGACTACCAGCGCTTCCTCGCCGACAACGCGCCGTCGATCGCCGAATTCCGCGCCCGTCAGTCGCTGGCCTTCGCCGAGGAACGCGCGGCGTGGGAGGCGGCGGGCGAGTTCGCCCGCGCACAGTCGCCTGCCGCGCCCGCGGTCCCCGAACTGGACGTTCCGCCGGGCGGACAGGTGGTGGAGGCCGAATTCGCAGCCTCTGTCTGGCAGTTGAACGCGGAGCCGGGAGCGATGGTCGCGCCGGGTCAGCCGCTGCTGACGCTGGAAGCGATGAAGATGGAATCGCGCGTGCACGCGCCGTACGCGGCGCGGGTGGCGCGATTCCTGGTCGCGCCCGGCACGCAGGTGGAAGCGGGCACGCCGCTGGCCATCCTGACCCCGACGGAGCTCTGACCCGGGGGGAGTTTTCCCCACCCCGCCCTCCTCCTACGGCCTGGCGGCCGTGGGAGGTACCCCCATCCCGTAACTGGGGCTTCGCCCCAGACCCCGTACGCCCGCTGGGGGTCCCCCCACGCCCGCAGGGCGTAGGGGGAGTGTCCTCAATCGCCGGACGGGCTGGATTTTCCAGCCCGTCCGGCGATTGAGGACCGGGGGTCCGGGGGCAGCGCCCCCGGTTACGGGAAGGGGCGGGGTGGGGGACAAATCCCAAGCCCGCACCCCAACCGCCCGCACCCCAACCACCCCCACCCCAAGGAGCCGCCCCCATGCACACCCCCGCCCTCACCCGCGTCCGCGCCGCCTACGACCTCATCGACCGCGTCCACCGTCCCGACATCTGGATCACCCTCCGTCCCCGCGCCGACGCCGAGGCCGAGGCTCGCGACATCGACCGACGCCTCGCCGCCGGTACGCGCCTCCCCCTCGCCGGGCGCACCCTCGCCGTCAAGGGCAATATCGATGTCCACGGCATCCCCACCACCGCCGGCTGCCCCTCCTACGCGTACGACCCAACGGCCGACGCCCCCGCCGTCGCCCGGCTCAGAGCCGCCGGCGCCGTCGTGCTCGGAAGCACGAACATGGACCAGTTCGCCACCGGTCTCGTCGGCACCCGGTCTCCGTACGGCGCCGTGCACAGCGCAGGTGACCCCGCGCGCGTGGCCGGCGGATCGAGCTCCGGGTCCGCCGTCGCCGTCGCCCTCCGCATCGCCGACCTCGCCCTCGGCACGGACACCGCCGGCTCCGGCCGCGTCCCCGCCGCCTTCAACCGCATCGTCGGGCTGAAGCCCACCCGCGGACTCGTCCCCACCGACGGCGTGGTCCCGGCCTGCGCGAGTCTCGACTGCGTCAGCGTCTTCGCCCGTACGCTTCAGGACGCCGAGCTCGCTCTCGCCCTCATCGCCACCGGCCCCGGCCACAGCACCGGGCCCCGCGCCCCCGGCCCCTGGCGGATCGCCGTGCCGCCGACCGAGCAGCTCGGGGAGATGGACGACGGCTGGGCCAAGGCGTACGAAGCGGCGGCGGCACGCCTCGAAGCCGCCGGGGTGCAGCTTCGAGCCATCGACCTCACGCAATTCACCGACGCCGCCGCGATGCTGTACGACGGTGCGTTCGTCGCCGAGCGCTACACCGCGGTCGGTGCCTTCATCGACAAGGCGACAAAAGACCTCGACCCCACCGTCGCCGCCATCATCCGCCGTGCCCGCGACATCCCCGCCCACGAGCTCTTCGCCGACCAGGCCCGGCTCGCCGCTCTGCGCGACCGCGCCATGGCCGCCCTCGCGGACACCGACGCCGACGCACTGCTGCTGCCCACCGCCCCCGGCCACCCCACCCTCGCCGAGGTCGCCGACGACCCGTTCGGAGCCAACGCCCGGCTCGGTCGCTTCACCAACTCGACCAACCTGTTCGACCTTGCCGCGGTCGCGGTCCCCGGCGACGACGTGGCCGGCCGCCCCTTCGGGGTGATGCTGGTCGGCCCGGCCGGCACGGACGACCGTCTCGCCCGTATCGCGGCCCATCTCGCCCCGCCCGTACCGCCCACCCGTATCGCCGTCGTCGGCGCCCACCTCTCCGGCCAGCCCCTCAACCACCAACTTCTGGCCCTCGGCGCTACGTTGGCAGCCACAACCACCACCGCCCCGAACTACCGCCTCTTCGCCCTGCGCACCGACCCGCCCAAGCCGGGCCTCGTCCGCGTCAGCAGCGGCGGCCGGCCGATCGAGGCCGAGATCTGGGAGCTCCCCCAGGCAGGTCTCGGCGCACTCACCGCCGCCCTGCCCCACCCCATGGCGATCGGCCGCGTGGAACTCGCCGACGGGACCACCGCTCCCGGTTTCCTCTGCGAACCAGCGGCCCTCGACGGCGCCGAGGACATCACGGCGTACGGCGGCTGGCGGGCTTACCGAAACAGTTGACCGGGCCCCAACACACCTGTTCCACTGAGCGGATGCGTCCTCCGCTGCGGTTGGTCACCCGCGACCACATCGACTTCGGTCGTGTGTGGTCCGCCTCGTGTTGCCTCTGACGGCTCCACACCGGCAGACCACCACAACCGCATCGCGAGATATGAAGCCGCACCATGCCCGTCGAGTTCCTCGGCATCGCAGCAACCAATGAAGGCTCCGAAGTCACACCCCGCTCCGGGCCCTCCTTCGACAAGCAGTACACGCTCAGGCTCGCCCGCGCCCACGAGGACCACGGCTGGGACCGCGTCCTGTTCGCCTACGGCTCCGGCTCGCCCGATCCCTCCCCCGCCGCCGCGTACATCGCCGCCCGCACCGAGACGCTGCAGATCCTCGTCGCCCACCGCCCGAACGTCTCGTACCCCACGTTCGCCGCGAAGACCTTCGCCACCCTCGACCGCATCAGCGACGGTCGTCTGGCCGTCCACTTCATCACCGGCGGCAACGACCACGAGCAGCAGCGCGAGGGCGATTTCCTCACCAAGGACGAGCGCTACGCCCGCACCCGCGAGGCCATCCAGATCATCAAGAAGGCCTGGACCTCGCACGAGCCCTTCGACCACGAGGGCACGCACTACCGCTTCAACGACTTCGTCAGCGACACCTTCCCCGTACAACAGCCGCACCCCCGCGTCTCGTTCGGCGGTTCCTCACCCGCGGCGTACGCGGCGGGCGGCGCCGAGGCCGACATCTACTGCCTCTGGGGCGAGCCGCTCGCCGAGACCGCGCAGCAGATCGAGTCGGTGAAGGCGGCCGCGAAGGCGGCGGGCCGTACCGATGTGCCCAAGATCCAGGTCGCGTTCCGGCCGATCATCGCGCCCACCGAGGAACTCGCCTGGGAGAAGGCGCACCGCACCCTGGACCGGATCAGGGCACGCAAGGCGGGCGCCCCGCTCAGCCGTCGCCATCCGCTCACCAACCCGCAGAACGCCGGCTCGCAGCGGCTCCTCGCCGTCGCCGACCGGGGCGAGCGCCACGACCGGGCGCTGTGGACGCCGACCGCCGCCGAGACGGGCGGCGCAGGCAACTCCACCGCGCTCGTCGGCACGCCCGAAACCGTCGCCCGGGCGCTGCTGGACTACTACGACCTCGGTGTGGAGATCCTCTCCGCCCGCGGCTACGACCTGCTCGACGACGCGATCGACTTCGGCCGCCATGTGATCCCGATCGTGCGCGAAGAAGTCGCCAAGCGGGACGCGGCGAAGGCCGCCGCCTGACGCCGGCCAACGCCCGGGCAGCCTGCGTGGACAGTCCCCCGCCCCCGGCGGAAGATGGAGGAAAGACGGGCTTATAGGGACGAAAGGTGTGACTTCACTATGGCTGAGCACCCGGACAGCGCTCTGGTACGGCGGGGCTACGCAGCGTTCGGAGAGGGGGACATGGCAACACTCGGCTCCCTGATGACGGCGGATGTCGTCCACCATGTGCCCGGTAACAGCGCGATATCCGGACACCACAAGGGCCGCGACGCCGTTCTCGGGCTGTACCAGCGGCTGGGCGAGATGACCAGCGGCACCATGATGGTCGAGCTCGAAGCCGTGCTCGCCGACGGCCGTGGGCACGTCATGTCCTTCCACACGGCCCGGGCCGACCGGGGCGACCGCGGCATCGAGATCCGCGAAGGCCTCTTCTTCACGATCGTGGACGGCAAGATCACCGACATCGACGAGTGCACCGAGGACATCGACGAGGAGGACAGCTTCTGGAGCTGACCGGACGCTGAGGCCTCGTTCACCACCCGGAAGCGATGAACGAGGCCAGCCCGGGGCTGTCCCGCTCAGCCGACCGAGCTGTACGCCACCACTCCCCGCAGCATCGCGTCGACAGCCCGGCGCGCGTTCTTCGCGACGGTGCTGTTCTCGCGCGGCGCCGCCGCCGCGATCTGCCCGAGCACATCGATGACCTGCTTCGACCACCGCACGAAGTCACCAGCAGGCATTTCCGCCTCGCGCAGCACCTCGTCGAGGCTCCTGTCCGAGGCCCACTCGTACGCGGCCCAGGCGAAGCCGAGATCCGGCTCGCGCTGTCCGACCCCCTCCGCCTGGTTGATCCTGAACTCTTCCTCCAGCGCGTCCAGGCGGCCCCAGATGTGGACCATCTCGCCGAGCGCGACCTTCGCGTTGCCCGCCGGGACCTTGGGCGCCACCGCGTCGTCCGACTGCCGCGACTCGTACACCAACGCCGAGACGCACGAAGCCAGTTCGGCCGGGCTGAGGCCTTCCCACACGCCCGCCCGCAGGCATTCGCTCGCCAGCAGATCCAGCTCCCCGTACAGCCGCGCCAGCCGCTTGCCGTGCTCGGTCACCTCGTCTGCGCGCAGATAGTCCAGCTCGGTCAGGAGCGCCACGATCCGGTCGAAGGTGCGGGCGATGGTGTTCGTCCGGCCCTCGATGCGCCGCTCCAGCTGCCGGGTGTCGCGCTGCAGCCGGTGGTAGCGCTCCGCCCAGCGCGCATGGTCCTCGCGCTCGTCGCACCCGTGGCACGGGTGTGCGCGCAGCTCCGCCCGCAGTCGCGCGATCTCCCTGTCGTCCGCGGCCTCGGCCCGCTGCTTGCGGTGCCGCTCGGGCACGATGTGCCCGGCCTTCGTCCGCAGCGCGGAGGCAAGATCGCGGCGCGACTGCGGCGAGCGCGGATTGAAGGACTTCGGGATCCGCATCCGCTCCAGCGCCTCGACCGGCACCGGAAAGTCCATCGACGCCAGCCGCTTGACCTGCCGCTCGGCGGTCAGCACCAGCGGCCGCGGACCGTCGTGCTGCTCGAATCCGCGGTGTCCGTTGGTCCGGCCCGCCGGGATCCCCGGGTCGAGGACGAGCGCAAGACCCGCGAACTTGCCGGTGGGGACGTGGATGACATCGCCCGGCTTCAGCCTCTCCAGCGACGTGGCGGCCGCGGCCCGCCGCTGCGCCGCACCCTGCTTGGCCAGATCCGTCTCGCGGTCCTTGAGATCGCGGCGCAGTCGCGCGTACTCCTCGAAGTCCCCCAAGTGGCAGGTCATGCCCTCGCGGTAGCCCTCAAGGCCCTCTTCGTTCCGCTGCACCTGGCGGGAGATGCCGACGACGGACTTGTCCGCCTGGAACTGCGCGAACGACGTCTCCAGCAGCTCGCGCGAGCGGTGCCGCCCGAACTGCTGCACCAGATTGACGGCCATGTTGTACGAGGGCCTGAAGCTGGAGCGCAGCGGGTAGGTGCGGGTGCCCGCGAGTCCGGCGAGCGCTTCCGGATCCATGGCGCGCTGCCACAACACGACGGCGTGGCCCTCGACATCGATACCGCGGCGCCCGGCCCGGCCGGTGAGCTGGGTGTACTCACCGGGGGTGATGTCGGCGTGCTGCTCGCCGTTCCACTTGACGAGCTTCTCCAACACCACCGAGCGGGCAGGCATGTTGATGCCGAGCGCCAGCGTCTCGGTGGCGAAGACGGCTTTCACCAGTCCGCGTACGAAGAGCTCCTCGACGACCTCCTTGAAGGTCGGCAGCATGCCGGCATGGTGCGCGGCGATACCACGCTCAAGACCTTCCAACCACTCGTAGTAGCCGAGGACATGGAGGTCCTCGCCGGGAATGGCGGCGGTGCGTTCCTCGACGATCCGGCGCACCTTCAGCCGCGCCTCGTCGTCGTTGAGCCGCAGTCCGGCGTAAAGACACTGCTGCACGGCGGCCTCGCAGCCCGCCCTGCTGAAGATGAAGGTGATCGCGGGCAACAGCCCTTCCGCGTCGAGCCGCTCGATGACCTCGGGCCGCCCCGGCGTCCAGATCCGGCTGCGCTGGCGCCGCTCACGCTCGCGGTCGGCCTCGCGCACCATCTTGCCGCGGCGGCGGTCCCTGGGGTTGTACGTGCGCTGGTTCTCCATCCGCGCCAGGCGGACGAGATCGGGGTTGACCTCGCGCCTGCCGACGCCGCGGCCGCCGTGGTCGGTCTCCTCCTCGAAGAGGTCGTACATCCGGCGGCCTGCCATGACGTGCTGCCACAGCGGCACGGGCCGCTCCTCGGAGACGATCACTTCGGTGTCGCCGCGGACGGTGTCCAGCCAGTCGCCGAACTCCTCGGCATTGGAGACGGTCGCCGAGAGTGACACCAGGGTCACCGACTCGGGGAGGTGGATGATCACTTCCTCCCAGACGGCGCCACGGAAGCGGTCGGAGAGGTAGTGCACCTCGTCCATCACGACATAGCCGAGTCCGAGCAGCGACTGCGAGCCCGCGTAGAGCATGTTGCGCAGCACCTCGGTGGTCATCACCACCACCGGCGCCTCGGAGTTGACGCTGTTGTCGCCGGTGAGCAGGCCGACCTTGTCCGCGCCGTAACGCCGAACCAGGTCGGTGTACTTCTGGTTGGAGAGCGCCTTGATGGGGGTGGTGTAGAAGCACTTGCGGCCCTGCTGAAGGGCGAGGTGGACGGCGAATTCGCCGACGATGGTCTTGCCGGAGCCGGTGGGCGCCGCAACGAGCACGCCCTTGCCCGTTTCCAGGGCCTGACAGGCTTCGATCTGGAACGGGTCCAGATCGAATTCGTACATCGCACGGAAGGGGGCCAGCGCAGTGGCCTCCTCAACAGCGCGGATGCGGGCGGCGGCGTAGCGCTCGGCGGGTGAGAGGTCCTCGGTCATCTTGTTGACGAGCCTACCCGGCGCCTCTGACAGTGAGCGGATCTTTAATTGAAGGCCCAGGTACCCGCATGCTGCCGCCGTACGAGGGTCCGTCCACGCAGAAGGCCCACCGACTCGCCGGTGGGCCTTCGTCATGTTCCGATCACATTCCGCGTATCACGTGACGTCGTCGTAGCCGTTCAGCCGGTGCGACTGATCACCCTTCGACTGCTCCGGCAGCGCAGGGGCTGCAGACACGGGCTCCCTCGCGCCGATCGCCTCGGGCGTCAGGTCCAGTTCCGAGGCCTCGTCGTCGTCCAGCTCTGCGTCCGGGTCATTGCGGCGCCGGCGCTTGTCGTTCAGGAGCGAGAAGCCGACGGCCATGAAGTACAGGATGCTGATCGGCCCGGCCAGCGCGAGCATGCCGATCGGGTCCGTCGTCGGGGTGATCACTGCGCCGAAGACGAAGACACCCATGATGACGCCGCGCCACCACCGAGCCATGCGCCGGCCGCTGAGAACACCCGTGAGGTTGAGCATCACCAGCACGAGAGGCAGCTCGAAGGCGAGCCCGAAGACGAGCACCATCCGCAGGGTGAAGTCGAGGACGTCGCCGAGCGACAGGATGTTCGCCGAGCCGTTCGGCGTCAGGCTGATCAGAACCTTCACGCTGACGGGCAGGATGAGATACGCAAGGTAGGCACCGGCGGAGAACAGCGGTACCGCCGCGGCGACGAAGGCGTATGTGTACCGCTTCTCGTTCTTGTGCAGTCCGGGTGCCACGAACGCCCAGAGCTGGTACAACCAGACCGGACTCGCGATGACGAGACCGGTCGTCAAGCTCAGCTGGATCGTCGTGCTGAACGGCGCGATCAACGTGTTGAAGGAGACGATCGCGCAATTGCCGCCGTCGCTCGTGACGCCCGGCGGGCATTTGGGCACCGACTTGGTCAGGAACTGCATGAGTTCCTCGCTGTACACGAGGGCCACAATCGTGACCGCCGTAACAGCGAGCAGTCCCTTCGCGAGCCGGTTGCGAAGCTCTCGCAGGTGCTCCACCAGGGGCATCCGCCCCTCGGGGTCCTTCTCCTGCTTGCGGGCAGACTTGAGCAACCCACGTCCTCATCTCGTGCGGCAGGCCTTCACCGTGCTTCTCGGTGCCTGCGGCGGCCCAGGGTCAGCGCTTGGTGGTGTCGGTCGGCTCGGTCACGGGACGTGAACTGGTCACATCACCGGGCGCGGCCTGGATCGTGCGCGGCGCGGGCTGGTCCTGGGCTGCGCCCGGCTGCGGCGGGTCGGCCGGGGCGCTCTGCGCGTCGTCCGACTTCATGGCCTTGGCCTCGCTCTTGAGGATTCGGGCCGACTTGCCCAGCGAACGGGCCATGTCCGGAAGCTTCTTGGCGCCGAACAGCAGGACGATGACAACAAGGATGAGAATGATCTCGGTGGGGCCGAGCCTACCCATAGCTTTTACCTTCTTCACCGAGGCGACAGTGTGTCTCGTGCCCGACTGCCGGACAAACAAATGTCTGGCCTCCGCGCTACTAGCGATCGTAACCCGCAGGAGTAAACACCGGGCAATGCCTGTGCATACGCACGATTGCAGCCCCTGCTCGCTCTGTCGGGCCGCTACGGCCAGGAGCCTACCGCCCGGACCACCCGCACATCAGAGCGCACCCGGACAGTCACAGAGCCTGGCCACTGCGGGCCAGATCCGTCGCCGCCCGCTCCAGGTCCTCCGCCGCCCGATTGATCTTCTCGGTGGTGCGGGCCACCTCGCGGCCCAGGCGCTGGGCCTCCAGGAAGACCCGGATGCCGAGCACGCCGAGCACGGCGATCCCGAGGAAACCGAGGGCAATGGCGAGCATGGGCCAGAACATGCGCAGAGCCTAGACCGTCTCTAGAGGGTGGAGTGCAGCCGCAGCGTCCGTACGCCGCCGCCGGTGAGAAGTTCGACAATGCGCTCCCCGGCCGGCTTGCGGACGGCCGATCCGCACTCGGGGCAGGTGAAGGAGTAGAAGGTGGTACGGCGGCTGCCGCCGATCGCCAGCCGCAGCGCTCCCGCCGAGAGCTCGAAGCGGGCACGGCAGTCGGGGCAGCCGGCCTTGAAGAGCACCGGCGCCTTGGGCGTAGCGATCCCTGACATCAGAGACATGTTGTACGGATCTCCCTATTCCTGACCGTCATAGGCCGCGAGCGCCTCGCGCGCCGCCTGCCGGGCGCTGTCCGCCAGATCCTGGGGCGAGACGATCCGCCCGTCCCGCCCCAGCCGCAGGGCGAGCCGTCGCAGCGAGGTCGGATCAGGCGTACGCAGCGTGATGCGCAGGCCACCCTCGGGCAGCTCCTCAGCGCTGTCGTGCGGGTAGTACTCCGCGACCCATCGCCCGCCGGGGCCGACCTCGACCACCACCTCGGGGTCGTCCGCGGACGGCTGAACCAGCCCCTCAGACAGATCCCGCAGCTCGATCTCGGGCGGCGCCGCAGGTGCGTCGAGGAGTCTGATCTCCGCCACCCGGTCCAGCCGGAAGGTGCGGCGCGCCTCGGAGAGCCGGCACCAGCCCTCCATATACGTATGTCCCACGGCAAACAGCCGGATCGGGTCGACCTCGCGCTCGGTGAGCTCGTCGCGCGCGGGCGAGTAGTACTTGAGCCACAGCCGGCGCCGCTCCGAGATGGCGCGGTCCACATCGGCGAAGACGCCGCCCTCGGACTCGAAGGTCACCGAGAGCCGGGAGCTGGCCCCGGCCGTCTCGCCCGCCGCGGCCTCCAGCTTGGCGGTGGCCCGCACCAGCGCGTCCCGGTCGCTCTCGCGCAGCCCCGGCAGCGTGGCCACGGCGCGCGCGGCGACCAGCAGCGCGGTCGCCTCGTCGGCGGCGAGCCGCAGTGGCTCGGCGACATCGTCCGCGTTGTGCCACCAGATGCGGTCGCCGTCGGTGTCGATGTCGAGCAGATCGCCGCCGCGGAAGCTCGTGCCGCACATGGGCAGCACATCGAGGTCGGAGATCAGCTCGTCCTCGGTGATCCCGAAGGCGCGGGCGACGTCGCTGACCCGTGCACCGGGGCGCTCGCGGAGATAGGTCACCAGCGAGAGCATCCGCCGGGTCTGGTCAATGGCGTTGGCGGCCATGGTGTGTACGAGTCCCCCTCAGCCCTTGGCCACGGCGCGCAGCCGGTCCAGGACATCCGCCCGCAGATCCGCGGGCTCCAGCACGACGACGTCCGGACCGAACTCCACCAGCCAGGCGTCGAGCCCATGCCCGTACGGAATCTCCAACTCGTCCCAGCCGTCCCCGAGTTCCCGTATCGACTGGGCCCTGGAGCGCAGCGGATAGCCGCAGTCGGTGCGCAGCCGGATCCGCGCAGAACGGGTTGCGGTCTCCCCCGCCCAGGATTCGACGGTCTCCCGGACGGTCACCACGTCGGGCACGGGCGCGGTGAAGGAGCCGGCGCGGGAGCGGACCCTGCCGGTGATGCGGGAGAGCCGGAAGACGCGTTCGGCGCCGCGGTCACGGTCCCAGCCCGCCAGATACCAGTGGCCGCGCCAGCACTCCAGCGTCCAGGGCTCGACATGGCGGGGCTCGGGGCGGGCCGCATTCGCCTTGCGGTAGTCGAAGACGACGGGCCGCCGGTCGCGGCAGGCGAGCATCAGCGGTTCGAAGGCGGCCTCGTGGACGGGGATCCGGGGTTCGAGGGCGCTGTGCTGCGCCTCGTAGGAGTCCTCGGCCTCCGGCATGCCGGCCGCGCGCAGCTTCTGAAGGGCGCCACTCGCCGCGCCGGCGAGCCTTGCCTGCTGCCAGACCTTGGCGGCGAGGCCGAGTGCGGCGGCCTCCTCGGCGTCGAGCGTGATGGCGGGCAGCCGGTTGGAGTCGCGGCGGGCGAGATAGCCGGTCTCGCCTTCGAGGTTGTCCACCGTCTCGATGACCAGGCCGAGTTCGCGCAGATCGTCCTTGTCACGCTCGAACATCCGATTGAAGGAGTCGTCCGAACCGGCCTCCAGATAGGCCTCGATGGACCCGCGCAGTTCGCGCTTGCTGAGCGGGCGGCGGGTCCCCAGTAGACACAGCGCCAGATTCATCAGCCGCTCGGCCTTGGCAATGGCCATCGACGCCCTTCCTCACAGTGCTTCTGAGCGTTGACCGTACCGCTCCGCGTTGTCCGGGCAAAAGCCGAGGGCCCATGCCGGGCCCCGGACGGAGCCGGGGGTGGCATGGACCCTCTCAGTGTCCGAACGTGATCAGCGTCCGAACCTGATCAGACGGCGACCAGGTCGCACACGAAGATCAGCGTCTCGCCGGGGGCGATGGTGCCGCCACCGGCGCCGCGGTCGCCGTACGCGAGATGCGCGGGGATCGTGAGCCGACGGCGCCCGCCGACCTTCATGCCCTGCACGCCCTGGTCCCAGCCGGCGATGACCTGGCCGACGCCGAGCTGGAACTGCAGCGGAGTGCCGCGGTTCCAGGAGGCGTCGAACTCCTCGCCGGTGCTGTAGGCGACGCCGACGTAGTGGACGGAGACGGTGTCCCCGGCCTTCGCGACCGGCCCGTCGCCCTCCCACAGATCGACGATCTCGAGCTCGGTGGGAGCCGGGCCCTCGGGGAAGTCGATCTCGGGCTTGTCGATGCTCACTGAACTGCTCCTCTAAATGATGAACGGGGCAACCGGGACAGTCTTACACCTTCGTCAGAAGGTCCATGGAGAACACCAGCGTGGAGTTCTTCGGGAGTCCCTGCCGCTCCTGGTCACCGAAGGCCTGGTCCGGCGGGATGACCAGCAGCACGCGGCTGCCGACCTTCTTGCCGATGAGGCCGTCCTTGAGGCCCTTCAGCGTCACCTGCGCCAGCGGGAAGGTCTGGGTCCTGCCGGTGTCGTAGGTGCTGTCGAACTTCTTGCCGCCCGCCCACAGGTAGCCCACGTACTTCACGACGACGGTGTCCTTCGCCGTGAGCTCGGGGCCCGTGCCCTCGATCACATAGGTGGAGACGAGCTTCTTCGGCGGGTCGGCCTTCTTGGGGAAGGTCAGCGAGGGGGCCTGGCCGTCGGTGTTGGTGCCCACCTTCGGCAGGTCGATGTTGTCCTGGGCGACCTCGGTGCCCTTGGCGGACACCGGTACGGGGGTCGACTTCAGGATGTCGACGACGAAGACGAGCGTCGCGTTCGGCTTGATCTCGCCCTGGCCCTTTTCGCCGTAACCCAGCTCCGGCGGGATCGACAGCTCGATGCGGCTGCCGACCTTCTGGCCCTCCAGGCCCTTCTCCCAGCCCGGGATGACGCCGCCGGCACCGAGTGTGAGATCGAAGGGCTGCTTGCGGTCGAAGCTGTTGTCGAAGGGCTTGGCGGAGTCCCACATCTGGCCGTAGTAGTTGACCTTGACCGGGTCACCCTTCTTCAGCTTCGCGCCCTTGCCCTCGCTGATCACCTCGACCTTCAGCGCCTTGGGTGGATCACCTTCGCCCTTCGCCAGGGTCGGCTTCTCGCCGAACTTGGCGCCTGCGGTGATCGCAGGCAGTGAGGTCTTGGAGGCGGAGTCGGAGCCCTTGTCGTCACTGCCGCACGCCACTGCCGACAGCAGCAGCATGGGGACGACGAGAAGGCCGGCTAGTCGGCGCACGTGTTCCTCAGATCTCAGACGGCACAGTAGGTCCCGGACACTCTAGGGCGTGCCACGGGCCCCGTACGAGAACGTACGGGGCCCGAGTGGCGTTCCACTCAGCCTGACGAGCTACATGCCTGCGATCAGTTTCTCCACCCGGTCGTCGACCGACCGGAACGGGTCCTTGCACAACACGGTGCGCTGCGCCTGGTCATTGAGCTTGAGGTGCACCCAGTCGACGGTGAAGTCCCGCCGCTGCTCCTGCGCCCGGCGGATGAAGTCGCCGCGCAGCCGCGCCCTGGTGGTCTGCGGGGGCACCGACTTGCCCTCGAAGATCTTCAGGTCGTTGCAGATCCGGGCGGCCTGTCCCTTGCGCTCCAGCAGGTAGTAGAGCCCGCGCCTGCGGTGGATGTCGTGGTACGCGAGGTCTATCTGGGCGACGCGCGGATGCGACATGGTCATGTTGTGCTTGGCCCGGTACCGCTCGATGAGCTTGTACTTCATGACCCAGTCGATCTCGGTGCCGATCCGGTCGAGGTCCTCCGCCTCGATCGCGTCGAGGGTGCGGCCCCAGAGCTCCAGGACCTGCTCGACGGTGCCGGTGCGGATCCCGCGCCGCTCGACGAAGTCCACCGCCTTCTCGTAGTACTCGCGCTGGACCTCCAGGGCGGAGGCTTCGCGTCCGCTGGCCAGGCGCACCTTGCGCTGGCCGGTGATGTCGTGGCTGACCTCGCGGATCGCCCGGATCGGGTTCTCCAGGGTCAGATCGCGCATCACGGTGCCCGCCTCGATCATGCGCAGTACGAGATCGGTCGCGCCGACCTTCAGCAGCATCGTCGTCTCGGACATGTTCGAGTCGCCGACGATGACATGCAGACGGCGGTAGCGCTCTGCGTCCGCGTGCGGTTCATCGCGGGTGTTGATGATCGGGCGCGAGCGGGTGGTGGCGGAGCTGACGCCCTCCCAGATGTGCTCGGCGCGCTGGCTGACGCAGTAGACGGCGCCGCGCGGAGTCTGCAGCACCTTGCCCGCGCCGCACAGCAGCTGACGGGTGACCAGGAACGGGATGAGGATGTCCGCGAGCCGGGAGAACTCTCCATGGCGGGCGACGAGATAGTTCTCGTGGCAGCCGTAGGAGTTTCCAGCCGAGTCGGTGTTGTTCTTGAAGAGATAGACGTCGCCCGCGATTCCCTCCTCGTGCAGGCGGCGTTCGGCGTCGACGAGCAGGCCTTCGAGAATGCGCTCGCCGGCCTTGTCGTGGGTGACCAGTTCGGTCACGTTGTCGCATTCGGGAGTTGCGTATTCCGGATGCGAACCCACGTCGAGGTACAGGCGGGCGCCGTTCCGCAGGAAGACGTTACTGCTGCGGCCCCATGAGACAACACGGCGGAAGAGGTAGCGCGCCACTTCGTCAGGTGACAGTCGGCGCTGTCCCCTGAAAGTGCACGTGACGCCGTACTCGTTCTCCAGCCCGAAAATGCGGCGGTCCATGTCTGAACATTACGCCTCACGGCCTGAGCTGAAACCGGGTTCGGCAGCACCGTTTCGATCATTTTCCGATGAGTCCGAGATTGAACCCACGATGGCCATGCTGTGGCCGGGAACTGCGAGGACCCGCTGAGTGGTCATCAGAACCAGCAGTGCGGCGATGCCTCCGGCGCCCGCGACGGCGAAGCTCCAGGCGGTCCCGCCGAGCTCGACCGCCGGGCCCGCGACAGCCGTTCCGACGGCGGCGCCGACGCCGAAGGTGGTCACCAGCCAGGAGAAAGCCTCTGTGACCGTGCCGCTCGGGGCGTGCCGGTCCACGACGATGAAGGCGCATGCGATCGCGGGCGCGAGGAAGACGCCGGAGACGGCGGCGAGCACGGTCATGGCGGCCACGCCCGGCGTCAGAGCGAGCGGCAGATAGCCGAGGGCCAGGAGGGCGACGATGGCCCGCAGCCGGCGCTCGGGCGCTCCGGCCCACTGCCGCATGCCGTAGACCACGCCGCCGATGAGCGCACCGAGGCCGAGCGCGGCCATCAGCCAGCCGTACACCGACGCACGGCCGTGGTCGTCGGCGTACGCGACTCCGGCGACCGTGATCGAGCCGAGCGCGAGGCCCACGAAGAAGAAGGACCCGAGGAGCGCGAGCAGTCCGGGCGAGCGCAGGGCGCCCAGCCAGTGGGCCTCGCGGGGTGCGGAGCGCCAGCGGCGGGAGGGCTCGGAGAGTACGACGGACAGCGAGCCGAGCACGCCGATGGCGTTGATGACGAGGAGTGCGGCGCCGGCCGACCAGAGCGAGACGAGCACGGTGACCAGCAACGGGCCGACGGTGAACATGATTTCCTGGGCGACGGCGTCCATGGCGTACGCCCGGTGCACCCGGTCCTCGCCGCCCAGCACGCTGGGCCACAAGGCGCGCAGCCCGCCTTCGAGGGGCGGGGTGAAGATGCCCGCGACGGCGACGGCCGCGTACGCGAGTGGCAGCACGCCGATCCCGGCGGCGGCGAGCAGCACCATGCCGAGTGCCGAGACGACGGCCGCGGGAAGCTGGACGCGGGGCTGTCCGCGCAGGTCGACGGCTCGGCCGAGGAGGGGCTGACCTATCGCGGTGGCTATGCCGTACACGGCGGCGAGCCCTCCGGCGAGGCTGTAGCTGCCGCCCTCGGCGCGGGTGAACAGGACGATGGCCACGGGGCCGGTGGCATTGGGCAGCCGCCCTATGAGCGTGCCGGTGAGCAACCGGGTGGCGTGCGGCGCCTTGAGTATGTCTGCGTAGCCGGTGGCTCCCGCGCCCATGTTCTGCCCCTCACCCCCGCAATCGAGGTTTTACGTATAACGTCGTCCGTCATACGTACCATGTCGGCAGTCCCCGGGTCCACCGCGGACGCATGGACGGCAAAGGGCTGAGGACGGCATCGATGGCACACGGGTCCCTCCCGCCCGGCGGCGTGCGGCCCACCAGCCGGGATGTGGCCCGCCTCGCCGGTGTCTCGCAGGCCACCGTCTCGCTCGTACTCGGTGAGAAGTGGCGCGGGCGGGTCTCCGAGCGGACCGCCGATCTGGTGCGGGACGCCGCCCGGGAGCTCGGGTACCGGCCCAATCTCGCCGCGCGCAATCTGCGGCTCGGGCGGACCAGGACCGCGCTGCTCGTCGTCCCCGCCCTCACCAACGAGTTCTTCGCCCGCGTCTACACGGGCGCGGCCGCCGTAGCCGCCGAGCACGGCTTCGGTGTGGTGCTCTATCCCTCACCCGAGGGCGTCGGCCCGGCCAGAGACCCCTTCGCCTCGGCGCGGGCCGCGCTCGACGGTGTGATCGCCTCCTCGATGGCCGCCGAGGCGCTGACCGACATCCGCGGCAGCGATCTCCCGCTGGTGATGCTCGACAGCGACCCGGCCGATCCCGGGGCGGCGGCCCATGTGAACCTCGACATCGCCGACGGCATGCGGCAGATGACAAACCATCTGCTGGCCCTCGGTCACCGCCGCTTCGTCCATCTCGCCTCGGCCGTGACTTCCTGGACCTTCGACGTACGGGCCCGGGCGCTCGCGACGGCTCTGGGCAGCGTCCCCGATGCCGTCGTACGGACCGTCCCGGCGCCCCTGGACGTCGGCAGCGCCCGCGAGGCCACCGAGCGGACGCTGGCCGGTCCCGGAGCCCGGCCCACCGCGATCGTCTGCGACGACGACATCCTGGCCGCCGGTGCCTGCAAGGCCGTACGACGGCTGGGCCTGCGCGTCCCCGAGGACATCTCCGTCACCGGCTTCGACGACCTCGCGCTCGCCACCGCCGTGGAGCCCGAGCTCACCACGATCAGGTTGCCCGCGGAACGCGTGGGCGAGCGCGGCATGTCCGCTTTGCTCGCGGTCCTCGAAGGCCGCCCGCCCGAGGAGGGCGACCTCCCGGTCGAGCTGGTGGCGCGCGGCTCGTCAGCACCGGCACCGGTCGGCTGACCTCTTACGTGTGGACCCGGGCCAGCGCCCTTGAGACCGCGATACCCGCCGTGGAACGATCACGATCATGACGAGTACGGCGGAGACCCCGATCGACGCGACTCTGATCGGGACGGTCCCTGCGACAGGCTCCGTGACACCGCTGGCCGAGGGGCGGCTCGCCGTCAGAACCGACGAGCGGCTGGAGATCCACGACGCGGAGAGCTTTCTCTCCGGGACTCTCGCCCCCACCCGGTCCGTGCGACTGCCGCCCTACACTGCGGCGGTCCCGCTGCCCGGCGGTGCCATCGTCGTCGCCGAGGCCACCAGGGTCCGTGCACTGGGCCCCGACGGCGGCACCCGCTGGGAGCTGCTGCACGCCCGCTGGCACGGCGGCCACCGGGACCCCCGGCCACCAGGACCACCAGCGGTGAGCCCGGACGGCAGGCTCATCAGCGTCGTCGTGCCGACGCTCGCCACCGCCGAGCGCAGCACCGTGCTGATCAGTGACAAACCGCCGCGGCACCGCTATGCGCGGGACACCCTGCTGCTGCTCGACGCCGCGTCCGGCGACGTCCGGGCCCGCCGGCCCATCGCGGCGATTTCCTCGGACGTGACGCAGCGGTGGCATCCGGACGGCTCGCTGCTCGCGCTCTCCTGCTGGACGGCCTGGTACAGCTGGTCGACCTGGTGGATTGAGCCGCGGCACGACGGGCTGCACATCCGCGGCGGCACGTCGATGCGCGAGGTGATCGGCTTCCTGCCGGACGCGTCCCGGGCGCTCACGCTGCGCCGCGCCGAAGGGATCGCCTTCAACGACGACCGTGACGAACTCGCCTCGCACGATGTGACGGCCGACGACCCGTCGGGTCTTTTCGATCTCGGTGAGCTGGCGGTCGACCGTGACAACGACGAGTTCGCGGGCGCGTACCTGATCGATACCGCGCGGGTCCTGGTCACCGGCCGGATCTATCTGCCGGGGCGGCCGGTTGCGGTCCGTCACTGGCTGTGCGACGCGCTGACGCTCCGCCCGCTGGGCCGGGTGCGGTATCCGGTGGCGGTCGGCGGGGACGTGACTCCGCTCGGCGACGGGACCTGGCTCACCAGGGACCGCCAACGCCTCCACCACTGGGCGCTCCCCTGACCCGCGGAATGGCCACGAAGCCGGGAGACACGGCTGCTCAGCCGGCTGCAGACGGCTGTGCCCCGGTCCGCACGGGCGGTCCGGGGCACAGCCGCGTCAGTGGTGGGAGCTCCCCGCAGGGCTACTTCCCGCCCTCCTCCGTCTCCTCGGTGTCCTCGATGTCCGACGGTGCGTCCGTCGGGGTCGACGCGGCGCCGTCGGCCTCAAGGAGACGGGCCAGCTGCCGTCCGACGATCCGCTTGAACTTCCGCTGCTGCGGTCGCGTACGGTCCAAAACCGCCACCTCGAGGCGATCCGCGGGGATCTCCCGCTCGCTGCCGTTGCTCTGGTTGGACAGAGCCTGTACGGCCAGCTTCAGCGCCTCGGCCAGCGACATCCCGTCGCGGTGCCGCTGGTCGAGGAAGGTGCTGATCTGCTCGGCACTGCCACCGACCGCGACCGAGCCGTGCTCGTCCACGATCGATCCGTCGTGCGGCAGCCGGTAGATCTGGTCGCCGTCCGGTGTGTCGCCGACCTCGGCGACGACCAGCTCGACCTCGTACGGCTTCTCGGCCGCACTGGAGAAGATGGTGCCCAGCGTCTGGGCGTAGACATTGGCAAGACCGCGGGCCGTCACATCGTCACGGTCGTAGGTGTATCCGCGCAGGTCGGCGTAGCGCACGCCGCCGATGCGCAGGTTCTCGTACTCGTTGTACTTACCGGCTGCGGCGAAGCCGATGCGGTCGTAGATCTCACTGAATTTGTGCAGCGCACGGGACGGGTTCTCACCGACGAAGACAATGCCGTCGGAGTACTGCAGCACAACGAGGCTGCGACCACGGGCGATGCCCTTGCGGGCGTATTCCGCCCGGTCGGCCATGGCCTGCTGGGGTGACACATAGAACGGCGTCGACACCGGCTATCCGTCCCTTTCTGTCAGTGGCATATCGGTTCAGAAGAGGGTGCCGTCAGAGCAGCGCGGCGCGCGGGCCGTCGGGCTGTTCGAGGCGGCGCTCCAGGATCGTGCGTGCGATCTCGGAGGATTCGGCCTCGGTCAGCTTGCGGAAGCCCTCGTCGGTGATGACGGTGACGATCGGATAGATCCGCCGCGCCACATCGGGGCCGCCGGTGGCCGAGTCGTCGTCGGCCGCGTCGTAGAGCGCCTGGATCACCAAAGTGGTGGCCTGCTGCTCCGTCATGTCGTCGCGGTAGAGCTTCTTCATCGCCCCGCGGGCGAAGATCGAGCCCGACCCGGTGGCCGCGTACCCGTGCTCCTCGGAACGGCCGCCGGTGACGTCGTACGAGAAGATGCGCCCCTTCTCGCGGTCGACGTCGTACCCCGCGAAGAGCGGCACCACGGCCAGGCCCTGCATGGCCATGCCGAGGTTGCTGCGGATCATTGTGGAGAGCCGGTTCGCCTTGCCCTCCAGGGAGAGCTGGGCGCCTTCGACCTTCTCGAAGTGCTCCAGCTCCAGCTGGAAGAGTTTGACCATTTCCACCGCGAGGCCCGCGGTGCCCGCGATGCCCACGGCCGAGTACTCGTCGGCCGGGAAGACCTTCTCGATGTCGCGCTGCGCGATCATGTTGCCCATGGTCGCCCGCCGGTCGCCGGCGAGCACCACACCGCCCGGAAACGTCGTCGCGACGATCGTCGTGCCGTGCGGCGCCTCGATGGCGCCCTGTACGGGCGGCAGGATGCGCTTCCCGGGCAGCATCTCCGGGGAGTGCTCGCCGAGGAAGTCCATGAACGAGGACGAGCCGGGCGTCAGGAAGGCTGCCGGCAGACGCCCGGTGCTACGAGGGTTGGCTTCCACGCGTTTCCTTCCGGATTGGCGGCGGCCCGCCATGTCGGGCGCGGGCCGATCTTTCGAACTGTGTACGGACATTACCCGCGCCGTCGCCGGTCATCCGCCCCGGTGCCGACGGCTTTCGCCGACGGCGCCAGGACGGACAACGGGGTCCCCCGACGAAGTGCTGGGGGACTTACTCTCCGCCCTTTTGGACGAAGGAACGCACGAAGTCCTCGGCGTTCTCCTCGAGGACGTCGTCGATCTCGTCCAGTACGGAGTCGACGTCGTCCGAAAGCTTCTCCTGGCGCTCCTTGAGGTCCTCCGAGGCCTGCGCGTCCTGCGCCTGCTCCTCGACCTCCTCAGTGGAACGCGTGGCCTTCTGCTGCCCGCCGCCGGTGTCCTTGGTCGCCATATCCCTCACCCCGCTCGGTTTGCCCTGACGTGAGTTCGATCGTCAAGATCAGACCCTACAAGCAGGGCCTGACATCGGCCCCGCACTTCCCTCAACGTCCGGGTACCACCTCCATGATTCCCGGACCTGAGCCGTTTCAGCCGCCCGTCAGCCGCCGGACAGCACCCGGACCAGGTCTTCCGCGGTGCGGCACCGGTCAAGGAGCTCCTTGACGTGATTACGCGTTCCGCGTAGCGGTTCCAGGGTTGGCACGCGCTGCAGCGAGTCCCGGCCAGGCAGATCGAAGATCACCGAGTCCCAGGAGGCGGCGGCGACGTCGTCCGCGTACTGCTCCAGGCAGCGGCCGCGGAAATAGGCCCGGGTGTCTTCAGGAGGCTTTGTCCCGGCCCGTACGACGTCGGCCTCGTCCAGCAGCCGTTTCATCTTGCCGCGGGCCGCCAGGCGGTTGTACAGGCCCTTCTCGGGGCGCACGTCCGCGTACTGGAGGTCCACCAGGTGCAGCCGTGCCGCGTCCCAGTCCAGGCTGTCCCGCCTGCGGTAGCCCTCCATGAGCTCCTTCTTGGCGACCCAGTCCAGCTCCCCGGAGAGGCTCATCGGGTCGTTCTCGAGCCGGTTGAGCGTGTCCTCCCAGCGGAGCAGGACGTCCTTGGTCTGCTCGTCGGCGTCCGCGCCGTACCGTTCCTCGACGTATTTGCGGGCCAGCTCGAAGTACTCCATCTGCAGCTGGACCGCGGTGAGTGTCCGGCCGCTACGCAGCGTGACCAGGCGCTTGAGGCCGGGGTCGTGCGAGACCTGGTGCAACGTGCGCACGGGCTGCTCGACCGCCAGGTCCACCGCGATGAAGCCGTCCTCGATCATCGACAGGACCAGGGCGGTGGTGCCCAGCTTGAGGTACGTCGAGATCTCGGAGAGGTTGGCGTCGCCGATGATCACATGGAGCCGGCGGTACTTCTCGGCGTCGGAGTGGGGCTCGTCGCGGGTGTTGATGATGGGCCGCTTCAGCGTGGTCTCGAGCCCGACCTCGACCTCGAAGTAGTCGGCGCGCTGGCTGATCTGAAAGCCGTGTTCATGGCCGTCCTGGCCGATTCCGACCCGTCCGGCGCCGGTGACCACCTGCCGGGAGACGAAGAACGGCGTCAGGTGGCGCACGATGTCCGAGAAGGCGGTCTCCCGCTTCATCAGGTAGTTCTCGTGCGTGCCGTAGGACGCGCCCTTGTTGTCGGTGTTGTTCTTGTACAGGTGGATCGGCTGGGCGCCGGGGAGCTGGGCCGCGCGCTCGGCGGCCTCCGCCATGATCCTTTCACCGGCCTTGTCCCACAGGACGGCGTCGCGCGGGTTGGTGACTTCGGGAGAGCTGTACTCGGGGTGCGCATGGTCGACGTACAGCCGCGCACCATTGGTGAGGATCACATTGGCCAGGCCGATGTCCTCGTCGGTGAGCTGGCTGGAGTCTGCAGCTTCCCGGGCGAGGTCGAAGCCGCGGGCGTCCCGCAGCGGATTCTCCTCCTCGAAGTCCCAGCGGGCGCGGCGCGCCCTGTGCATCGCCGCCGCGTAGGCATTGACGATCTGGGACGAGGTGAGCATGGCATTGGCGTTCGGGTGGCCCGGGACGGAGATGCCGTACTCCGTCTCGATGCCCATTACTCGCCGTACGGTCATGCGGCCCTCCTTGCCCGGCGGCGCTCCCCTCCGGGAACGGCGCTCAAGTACCGCTGTTGCTCCGGTGCGTGTGCGGTGCCCGTCCCCGCACTGCGCGACTGGGCGGTACCGAAGAGCCTAGAACGCCTCTGCGCGGGTGGGGAGATCAATTTCGTCATTGCTCCGGCTATGGCTGGACCTGTCGGGAAAACAGTCGGCTGCGGATGCCCGGCCCCCTGCCTTCGGCGGGGGGACCTCCAGCATCCGCAGCCGATCTGCGTCCTACAGGTACTGACCGGTGTTCGCCACCGTGTCGATGGAACGTCCGGTGTCCGCGCCCTGCTTTCCGGTGACAAGGGTGCGGATGAAGACGATCCGCTCGCCCTTCTTTCCGGAGATCCGGGCCCAGTCGTCCGGGTTGGTGGTGTTCGGCAGGTCCTCGTTCTCCTTGAACTCATCCACGCATGCCTGGAGGAGATGGGAGACCCGAAGGCCCTTCTGGTTGTGGTCGAGGAAGGCCTTGATGGCCATTTTCTTGGCCCGGTCGACAATGTTCTGGATCATCGCGCCGGAGTTGAAGTCCTTGAAGTACAGGACTTCCTTGTCGCCATTGGCGTACGTGACCTCGAGGAACCGGTTCTCCTCGGACTCCGCGTACATCTGCTCGACGACGGACTGGATCATCGCGTGCGCCGCGGCCTCCTTGGAGCCGTTGTGTTCGGAGAGGTCGTCCGAGTGCAGCGGCAGCGAGGATGTCAGGTACTTGGCGAAGATGTCCTTTGCGGCCTCCGCGTCCGGACGCTCGATCTTGATCTTCACATCGAGCCGGCCGGGGCGCAGGATCGCGGGGTCGATCATGTCCTCGCGGTTGGAGGCGCCGATGACGATGACGTTCTCCAGGCCCTCCACACCGTCGATCTCGGCCAGCAGCTGCGGGACGATGGTGTTCTCCACGTCCGAGCTGACGCCCGAGCCACGGGTGCGGAAGAGGGATTCCATCTCGTCGAAGAAGACGATGACGGGAGTACCCTCGCTCGCCTTCTCCCGGGCACGCTGGAAGACGAGGCGGATGTGCCGCTCCGTCTCACCGACGTACTTGTTGAGGAGCTCGGGGCCCTTGATGTTGAGGAAGTAACTCTTCCCCGCGGGCTGACCGGTCACCTCGGCGACCTTCTTGGCAAGGGAGTTGGCGACGGCCTTCGCGATCAGCGTCTTGCCGCATCCGGGCGGGCCGTAGAGCAGGATGCCCTTCGGCGGCCGCAGTTCGTGCTCCTTGAAGAGATCCGGGTAGAGGTACGGAAGCTCGACCGCGTCGCGGATCATCTCGATCTGGCCGCCCAGACCGCCGATCTTGTCGTAGTCGACGTCCGGGACCTCTTCGAGGACGAGCTCTTCGACCTCGCTCTTGGGGATCACTTCGTAGACATAGCCGGAGCGGGGCTCGAGCAGCAGGGCGTCGCCGGGGCGGATGGTGATGTCCAGCAGCGTCTCCGCGAGCCGCACCACCCTTTCCTCGTCGGTGTGCCCGACCACCAGGGCGCGCTCGCCGTCCTCGAGGATCTCCTTGAGGGTGACGATGTCCCCGGCGCGCTCGAACTCCATGGCCTCGACCACGTTGAGCGCCTCGTTGAGCATGACTTCCTGGCCGCGCCGGAGCTCTTCGAGCTCGACGCTGGGGCTGACGTTCACCCGGAGCTTGCGGCCCCCGGTGAAGATGTCGCATGTGCCGTCCTCGTTCGCCTGCAGGAAGACACCGAAGCCGGCCGGCGGCTGTGCGAGCCGGTCGACCTCCTCCTTGAGAGCCACGATCTGGTCGCGGGCCTCGCGGAGCGTATTGGCGAGCCGCTCGTTCTGTGCGGACACGCCGGCCAGATTTGTCTGCAACTCGACGATCCGCTCTTCGAGAATCCTCGTATGGCGCGGAGAGTCGGCGAGCTTGCGGCGCAGGACGGCGATTTCCTGCTCGAGATAGGCAACCTGGCCGGCTGGGTCTTCAGACCCCCGCCCCGGCCGGATGCCGCGGTTGATGTCGTCGTCGTGGGCTGCCACGGTCCTCACCTCCTCCAAGGGGAGCTGGACGCTTCCTGACCCTACCTGGGTGGGTGGTGATTGAAACCCCTAGATCACAAAGACGGTAGGGGTGTGTCCGATCTTCACCCTTGCGCTCTCCCTCACGCCAGTGGAATACCCACCCATCAACATCGGAAAGCGGACGGAGGTATCGTCAAAGCGTTCAACACCCGTCAGGGCTGGCACGACTTGCTTCACATCGCGCCACCCGACGAACGAAACGGCAGGAGATATGACCGTGCAGCACGAGGCCGCCGCAGAGGGCGCCGGGGAGGCCCTTGAGGTCTGGATCGACCAGGACCTCTGCACCGGGGACGGAATCTGCGCGCAGTACGCCCCGGAGGTCTTCGAGCTCGACATCGACGGGCTCGCCTACGTGAAGAGCGGCGACGACGCACTCCTCCAGAACCCGGGCGCCACAACGCCCGTGCCCCTGCCGCTGCTGCGGGATGTCGTGGACTCCGCGAAGGAGTGCCCGGGCGACTGCATCCATGTGCGTCGCGTTTCGGACAGGGTCGAGGTCTACGGCCCCGACGCAGAGTGACGCGTCAGCTACTGGCTGCTTCCGGTTCGGCGGTGCGGACGAACTTCCCGCCCCGCCACTGCCACTTGACGTTCTCCAGCTCATCGGGACAGCAGCTCGGCACATCCGGCGACGAGTAGCCGAGCAGGGTCGCCGTAACCGCTCCGTCGCGTACAGCGAACTCCTTGACGCTCAGCTTCTGTGCGGGCTCCACCAGCGTCGCAACGACACGTGGGGCCGTGCCCCTGCCCCCGGTCAGTACGTAAATACCGCTCGGCGGGGTGCCGGAGCCGGCGTCGCAGCGGGCCACCGCCACCGTCTCGAGGCCGCCGTCGCCGTCGAGATCGCCCGATGCCTGCTTCGTCACCACGCTCTTCACGCCGCCGCACTGCAGCGGGAGCACAACGGCTGCCGGGTCGGGCGCGGGGGCCGCGGCGGTCTCCGTCTGCGACGGGCCCGCCTGGGATGCGGTCGCGGACTTGGGCTGCAGCAGTCCGGCAGCCGCGATGACTCCGGCCATCGCCGTGGCCGTGGCGAGCCAGTGCACCGGTCGGGCGTGGGTGTGCGCAAGGTCCGGGACGGCCGAGGTCTGCACGCGGGAAGTCTCCTGTGAAGGCGGTGCCGGTGGGGGTGCCTCGCATCGTGCCATACGTCACAGCAGGAGCGGAACAGCAGGGTCCGACTGTGTGCTTCAAGAAGCGGTCAACAAAAGGACGCCGCCGCCGAGTTCCCTTTTGTGTCGCGGGAACTCGGCGGCGGCTTCGATGCGTTGGGTAAGTGTCAGCTCTTGTCCGGAACGTCAGCCTTTGTTGGGGCCTTCGTAGTCCTCGCCGTACGCGCCCTTGGCGGGGCGGCGGCGGCGCATCGGGGGCTCGACTCCGTCGGCGAGGCGACGGGCGGTGACGAGGAATCCGGTGTGGCCGATCATCCGGTGATCCGGGCGGACGGCCAGTCCCTCGACGTGCCAGTTGCGGACCATCGACTCCCACGGCTGCGGCTCGGCGAAGCAGCCGATCTCGCGGATGGACTCGACGGTGCGCGCGAGCTGGGTGGTGGTGGCCACATAGCAGCAGAGGATGCCGCCGGGGACGAGAGCCTTGGAGACGGCCTCCAGGCACTCCCAGGGGGCGAGCATGTCCAGGATCACGCGGTCGACGTCGGCGTCGGTCAGATTGTCCTGGAGGTCGCCGACGGTGAGCTGCCAGGCGGGGTGCGGGCCGCCGAAGTAGCGCTCCACGTTCTGCTGGGCGATCTCGGCGAAGTCCTCGCGGCGCTCGTAGGAGTGCAGCATGCCGTGGTCGCCGATGGCGCGCAGCAGGAAGGCGCTGAGCGAGCCGGAGCCCACCCCCGCCTCGACGACGCGCGCGCCGGCGAAGATGTCGGCGAAGGCCAGGATCTGCCCCGCGTCCTTGGGGTAGACCACGGCGGCGCCGCGGGGCATGGACAGGACATAGTCGGGGAGCAGGGGGCGCAGCGCGAGGTAGGCGACGTTTCCCGTGGTACGGACAACACTGCCCTCGGGAGCGCCGATCAGCTCGTCGTGCGGGAAGGAACCCTTGTGGGTGTGGAAATTCTTCCCGGCCTCGAGCGTGAACGTGTAGTGGCGTCCCTTGGGGTCGGTGAGCTGGACCTGGTCCCCGACCTTGAAGGGCCCGCGTCGGCGGGCGGCACCGGTCGGTTCGGACATGTGACCAGCCTACCGGCCCCGACCGGGCCCCGGTGACCACGGGACGCCTGCGGGACAGCCTCACCCTGGCGGCTGGTGAGCCCGGGCGCGGCCCCCGAACCTCGGCCGTCCGGCCCGTGGGTCCGGCGGCCCCACCTCGGCCGCCTGGCGAGTGAGCCGAAGGGGCGCGGCGGTGTCGAAAGGGATGGGGGCACCTCCCAGCGGTAGCTGGGGGAGCGCGGAGGCCGCGAGGAACGAGTGGTCGAGCACGATCGACCGTCGACACCGTCTTAGGCGCCCCGGAGACGAACCGAGCCTCCAAGGAGGGGAGAACCGAGCCCTTAAGAAGGGGTGGGCCTGGCCATCGCCGCGACGAACGCGCGCTCCACGTCCGCCGTGGACAGCACGCCGTAGATCTCGCCCGTCTCCTCCACCACCAGGTACTCCGTCGCCGGCGACGCCCTCAGCTTGTCCAGGAGCGCCTCGCCCGCCAGCTCCGCGGAGACCTTCATGCCCTCGGTGAGCTCCTGGGCCAGGCCGCTCACCGCGACCCAGGGCCGGCGGTGTTCGGGGACGCCGACGATGGCCGTCTCGCGGACGAGAGCCTTCGGGTCGCCGTGCCCGTCGACGACGACCAGCGCGCGGGCCCCGGCCTCGTTCGCCCGGCGCAGCGCCTCGGAGAGCGGGGTGTCGGACTCGACGGGGACAGCGCGCCTGGTGAGCGTACGGGCCTCCAGCTCGGGGAGGTGTTCGCGCAGCCGGGCCATGCGCAGACTGTTGCCGGCGCCGGTCCAGATGATCGCGGCGAGGATCGCGGCGAGCAGCGCGTCCGTGACCGTCTCCATGCCGCCGATGTCCTCGGTGGCGTTGCCGAGGGCGCCGGTGTGGGTGAGGAGCGGAAGGCCGATCAGGACCGCGACGGCCAGCGCCCGGCCCACCCAGGCCGCGGCGACCGTGCCGCTCATCGGCTTGCCGGTGATCTTCCAGACGACGGCGCGCAGCATCCGGCCGCCGTCCAGCGGCAGACCGGGCAGCAGGTTGAACGCGGCGACGATCAGGTTGGAGATCATCAGGCCGGCGAGCAGCACGCCCGGGACCGTACCGGGGTCGACGGCCTGCATCCCCAGGTAGAAGAGACCGGCCAGGACGAGCGAGAGCAGCGGCCCGACGAAGGCCAGGATGAACTCGCGGCCCGGCGTCTCGGATTCCTTCTCGATCTCCGAGACGCCGCCGAAGAACTGGAGCTGGATGCGTCGCACGGGCAGTTTGAAGCGCAGCGCGGCCACGGTGTGGGCCAGTTCGTGGACGAGTACGGAGGCGTAGAAGGCGACCGCGAAGAAGAGTGAGACGAGATAGCGCATGCCGCCGAGCTCGGGCAGCACCCGGTCGAGCTGACCGCCGAAGACCCAGGTGATGAGGGCCGCGACGATGAACCAGCTGGGGGCGACATAGACGGGCACGCCGAAGGGACGACCCATCAGAATGCCGCCGCCGGGGCCGTCGGAGCGTCGCGGTTTGCCGCCGTCGGGGTTCGTTCCTCCCGCAGTGGACTGCGGTCGCTCGCGCTCACCGCTCGTGTCGTCCTCGTTCACGGGATCCTTTCGTTGCGATTGCGCCGCTCGCTCGATCCTGCAGTGCGCACGGTCTGACGTCGATGGTATTCCGCTCGCTGTCAGTGGCGGGCCGTAGGGTCTGTGTCATGAGTACGAGTCAGCAGCCCAGTTCGCTCTCGCCGTCGCGGGCGAGCGACTTCATGCAGTGCCCCCTGCTGTACCGGTTCCGGGTGATCGACAAGCTGCCCGAGAAGCCCAGCGAGGCGGCTACCCGCGGCACGCTGGTGCATGCGGTGCTGGAGCGGCTCTTCGACGCCCCGGCGGCGGAGCGCACGGCTCCGCGCGCCAAGGCGCTGATTCCGGGCCAGTGGGACCGGCTGCTGGAGACGAAACCCGAGCTGGGCGAGCTGTTCGCCGAGGACGCCGAGGGCGAGCGGCTGACGCGCTGGCTGGGCGAGGCGGAGCAGTTGGTGGAGCGGTGGTTCTCGCTGGAGGACCCGACCCGGCTCGAGCCCGCCGAGCGGGAGATGTTCGTCGAGACGGAGCTGGAGTCGGGGCTGCGGCTGCGCGGCGTCATCGACCGGGTCGATGTGGCGCCCACCGGCGAGGTCCGGATCGTCGACTACAAGACGGGCAAGGCCCCCCGCCCGGAGTACAGCGAGGGCGCGCTGTTCCAGATGAAGTTCTACGCCCTGGTGATCTGGCGTCTGAAGAAGGTGGTGCCGCGCCGGCTCCAGCTGGTCTATCTGGGCAGCGGCGATGTGCTGACGTACGACCCGGCCCCGTCGGACCTGGAGCGCATGGAGCGCAAGCTGCTGGCCCTCTGGGACGCGATCAGGCTGGCCACCGAGACGGGTGACTGGCGGCCGCGGCCGACGAAGCTGTGCGGCTGGTGCGACCACCAGGCGGTCTGTCCCGAATTCGGCGGCACTCCCCCGGTATATCCGCTGAGCATCTCCCCGACCGCGTCGGAAGAGGATGGTCAGGGCAGAATGGGCCCGGTCTAAAAAAGGAGTACCTGTGGCTATCCGCGTCCTACTGGTCGACGACCAACCGCTGTTGCGCACCGGCTTCCGGATGATCCTGGAGGCGGAGCAGGACATCGCGGTCGTCGGCGAGGCCGGGGACGGCCTCCAGGCACTCGACCAGGTGCGGGCGCTGCAGCCCGATGTGGTGCTGATGGACATCCGGATGCCCCGGATGGACGGCGTCGAGGCGACCCGGCAGATCACCGGCCCGGGGCGCGACGGCCCGGCGAAGGTGCTGGTGCTGACCACCTTCGACCTCGATGAGTACGTGGTGGAGGCGCTGCGGGCCGGTGCGAGCGGCTTCCTGCTGAAGGACGCGCCCGCCGATGAGCTGGTCCAGGCGATCCGGGTGGTCGCGGCGGGCGAGGCGATGCTGGCGCCGAGCATCACCCGCAGGCTCCTCGACAAGTACGCGGGCCATCTGCCCTCCGGCGAGGAGCCGGTGCCGGACACGCTGCACACGCTGACCGAGCGCGAGGTGGAGGTGCTCAAGCTGGTCGCGCGGGGGCTTTCCAACGCCGAGATCGCCGCGGATCTGTTTGTCAGCGAGACGACCGTCAAGACGCATGTCGGCCATGTGCTGACGAAGCTGGGCCTGCGCGACCGGGTGCAGGCCGCGGTCTATGCGTACGAGAGCGGCCTGGTGCGCCCCGGCGCGCAGTAGCTCCCAGCAGTAGCTCCCAGACGCGCGGTGGCTCACAGAACCACCAAAAGCGAGCGGCGGCGGGCTGATGCCCGCCGCCGTCGGCATTGCTCTGGTTCGCCCCGGGTTACGCGCTGCCGCGTCCCAGCTCCCACAGCTGCAGGTCCGAGCTTGAGTTGAGCAACCGCTCGACGCCGGTGACACCGGTGCGGGCGGCGACGTACTGCTTGCCCTGCCACAGCGGCAGTATCGGCACGTCGGTGGCGACGATCTGCTGAATCTGCGTGAAGGCATCGGACGCGGCGGTGCGGTCCGCGACGCGCCGCGACTGCGGGATGAGGTTGCGGGCCACCGTGCTCACGTACGGGGTGTTGAGGAAGTTGCCCTTGTCCAGGAACGGGGCGATGTAGTTGTCCGGGTCCGGGAAGTCGGGGAACCAGCCGAGACCGTAGACGGCGTAGTCACCGCGCTTCTGGGCGGGACGGAACTTGGACCACTCGGTGCCCTCGATGCTGACGTCGAAGAGCTTGGAGGAGTTCAGCTGCTCCTTGAGTGCCTCGAACTCCTTTGCCGTACCGGCACCGTAGTGATCGGTCGTGTAGTGGAGCTTCAGCTTCACCGGCGTGGTGATGTCGGCGTCGCGCAGGATCTCCGCGGCCTTCGTGCGGCTCGGCTCGCCGTACTTGTTGTAGAAGGAGTTGGTGTGCGCGGCGATGCTCGTCGGGATGAGCGAGTAGAGCGGCTCGGCGGTGGAGCCGTACACCTGGCCCGCGATGTGACCGCGGTCGACGACCGCCGCCATGGCCTGCCGTACGGCCTTGTTCTTCACCGACGGGTCATTGGTGTTGAAGCCGAGGTAGCGGATCTCGAGGCCCGGCATCTCGGTGAGCTCGATGCCCTCCTTGGGGCTCTCGGACATGCTCTTGATCTGCTCGGGCGACATCGCACGGGTCATGATGTCGATGTCGCCGGACTCGAGCGCCTTGCCCATGGAGTCGGCGTCGGCGAAGGACCGCAGCTCGACCTTGTCGTTGCGGAGCTTGAGGTCACCCTTGTAGTTGGGGTTCTTGCTGAAGACCACCCGGGTGATCTGGTCGCCCTTGAGCTCGGTCTTCATGGTGTACGGGCCCGAACCGTCGACCTCGAAGCCCTCGCGCAGCTTGTTGCCGTCGTAGTTCTTCTTGCTGACGATGCCGGCGGCCGGCGTCGAGAGTTTGTACGGGAAGGTCGCGTCCGGTGTGGCGAGGTGGAAGACCACCTCGTCGCCGTTGGTGTCGATGGTGTCGACGTTCGAGAGCAGCGCCGCCGTGCCGTTGTCGGCGTTGATGTCCAGCACACGCTGGACGGAGAACTTGACGTCCTCGGCGGTGACGGCAGTGCCGTCGGCGAACTTCAGCCCGCTGCGCAGCTTGCAGCGGTAGCTCTCGCTCACCTTGTCGGTGAAGCTGCAGGACTCGGCCGCGTCGGGCACCGGCTCACCGCCGCCGAGCGGGGCATGCATCAGCGTCTGGAGGGTCTGCCGCAGCACGTTCCAGGCACCGGTGTCGTACGCGTAGGCCGGGTCGAGGGGCGCGGGCGTGTCTTCGTTGGCGACGAACTGGTCCGTGGTGCCCACGACAATGGCAGCTCCGTCGCCGGACCCGCCGTCCGCCGCGCCGCACGCGACGAGCACGGGCGCGAGCAGGCCGATCACGGCCGGCAGCACCAAAGTCTTACGGTTCATCCTGGACGTTCTCCTCATCGGGCACTGGGTTACAGCGATGCCTACGGGACCTCCGTCGCGGCCGCCCGTTCGGAGCGGTGCGGTCGGACCGGGGAAAACAGAGCGATCGGCACTGTGATCCCAATGGCTGGGTGGCCGCCGAGACAGATCGTTGAGCAACGAAGTTCTCGCGATGAGATTAGTCGGCAACGCCAGGAACGCCGGACACAGCGAGAGTTGGGGCGTATTCGCTGAGTGATCACTTGCGTCGGTGGGTAGATGGTTACGCCACGGAATTATTCGTACAGTGACCCATCAAAGAGGACACAAGGGAACACCCGATACCTCCCAAAAGGGATATCGAGCGGTCCGGACCAAGCGAACCAAGGGCACCCTCAGTGATGAACATCACTCCATGAACGTCCTTGACCGGATCCGGAAAAGCGTTGGCTCAGGTAACAGAAAAAACACGCTCCGCTGCCCAGAGTTTCCGGCGCATTCGAGAATGCACGGACAGTAAACGATTCAGTTCATCACGGTGATGAGGGTGCGCAGAAAACCAAGGTCCACTTCTTCGAGCGACCGTACGATCACCCGGCCGTCAGCAGGCGCGATCGGCGCCACGGACGGTACGGCGACCACCCGGCAGCCCGCCGCCTCGGCGGCGGCGACACCGGTCGCGGTGTCCTCGATGACGGCGCATCTCGCCGGCTCGGCCCCAAGGCCCCGGGCCGCCAGCAGATAGGGGTCGGGGTGCGGCTTCGTACGCGGCACCTCGTCGCCCGCCACCGAGAGCGCGAAGTACTGCGGGCCGAGCGAGGCGAGGACGCGGTCGATGATGCGGCGGTGGGAGGCGGAGACCAGTGCGGTGGGCACATTGTGCGTGGCCAGCTCGGCGAGCAGCCTGGCGGCGCCCGGCATCAGCGGCACATCGCGCCCGATACGGTCCTCGAAGCGTTCATTGAGCAGCACGGTCAGCTCGGCGAGCGTGATGTCGGCGCCGGTGGCCTCGATGAGATAGCCGGCACTGCGGGTCATGGGGCCGCCGACCACCACGTCCCGCCAGGCCTCGTCGAGCCGATGGCCGAGATCGGCGAAGACCTCCACCTCGGCGTCCCACCAGAAGCCTTCGGTGTCCACGAGGGTGCCGTCCATGTCGAGAAAAACAGCCTGAAGGGCGGAGCCCTCGGCTGAACGGGTCATGGACGCGGGGACCGTACTGGTCATCCGGCACACCTCCACTAGGGACGAGAAGGCCGGCCGCCTTCCCAGGTGGGGAGGCGACCGGCCTGCACTGGACCGACCAGTGTACGTCGCGGCCGACTAACGTGCGTTGAAGTACTTCGCTTCGGGGTGGTGGATGACGATCGCGTCGGTGGACTGCTCGGGGTGGAGCTGGAACTCCTCCGACAGCTGGACCCCGATCCGCTCGGGTTCGAGGAGCGACGCGATCTTGGCGCGATCCTCCAGGTTCGGGCACGCACCGTAACCGAGGGAGAACCGGGCGCCGCGGTACTTCAGCGCGAACATGTCCTCCATGTCGGCCGGGTCCTCGCCGGCGAAGCCGAGTTCGGCGCGCACCCGGGCGTGCCAGTACTCGGCCAGCGCCTCCGCCAACTGCACCGAGAGCCCGTGCAGTTCGAGATAGTCGCGGTACGAGTCCGACTCGAAGAGCTCGGCGGTGGCTTCACCGATCTTCGAACCGACCGTGACGACCTGCAGACCCACCACATCCCTCTCGCCGGACTCCTCGGGGCGGAAGAAGTCGGCGAGGCAGAGGCGGCGGCCACGGCGCTGGCGGGGGAAGGAGAAGCGGGTGCGCTCGGAGCCGTCCTCGTTGAGCAGGATCAGGTCGTCGCCCTTGGACACACAGGGGAAGTAGCCGTAGACCACGGCGGCTTCCAGCAGGCCCTGGGTGTGCAGCTGGTCCAGCCAGCCGCGCAGCCGCGGCCGTCCCTCCCTGTCCACCAGCTCCTCGTAGGTCGGGCCGTCACCGGCCCGTGTCTGCTTCAGTCCCCACTGGCCCTTGAACAGCGCACCCTCGTCCAGCCAGGACGCGTACTCCTTGAGCTGGATGCCCTTGATCACCCGGGTGCCCCAGAACGGCGGCCCGGGAATCGGATTGTCGATCGCCACATCGGAACGGGCCGCGCCCTCGGGCTCGGCGACCTCAAGGACGGGGGTCTCACGCCTGGCCACCCGGCGCTGCTTGAGCTCGGGAAGGACAGCCCCCGGAACGCCGCGCTTCACGGCGATCAGTGCGTCCATCAGACGCAGGCCCTCGAAGGCGTCGCGGGCGTAGCGGACCTCGCCCTCGTAGATCTCGTGCAGGTCCTGCTCGACATACGCCCGGGTCAGCGCCGCACCGCCCAGGATGACCGGGTAGTCCGCGGCCATCTTGCGCTGGTTGAGCTCCTCCAGGTTCTCCTTCATGATCACCGTGGACTTCACCAGCAGACCCGACATCCCGATCACATCGGCCCGGTGCTCCTCGGCCGCCTCCAGGATCGCCGATACCGGCTGCTTGATGCCCAGATTCACCACGTTGTAGCCATTGTTGGACAGGATGATGTCGACCAGGTTCTTGCCGATGTCATGAACGTCACCACGCACCGTGGCCAGCACGATCGTGCCCTTGCCCTCCGCGTCGGACTTCTCCATGTGCGGCTCCAGATAGGCCACCGCGTTCTTCATGACCTCGGCCGACTGCAGCACGAACGGAAGCTGCATCTGCCCCGAACCGAACAGCTCACCGACCACCTTCATGCCGTCCAGCAGCGTCTCGTTGACGATCTCGAGGGCGGGGCGAGTCTGGAGTGCCTCCTCCAGGTCGGCCTCCAGGCCGTTCTTCTCGCCGTCGATGATGCGGCGCTTGAGGCGCTCGTCGAGTGGCAGCGCGAGGAGTTCCTCGGCCTTGCCCGCCTTCATCGACTTCATGTTGACGCCCTCGAAGAGCTCCATCAGCCTCTGCAGGGGGTCGTAGCCCTCACTGCGCCGGTCGTAGATCAGATCCAGCGCGACCTTGACCTGCTCCTCCTCCAGCCGGGCGATGGGGAGGATCTTGGACGCGTGCACGATCGCCGAGTCCAGACCGGCCTTCACACACTCGTCCAGGAACACGGAGTTCAGCACGACACGGGCGGCCGGGTTCAGGCCGAAGGAGATGTTCGACAGTCCCAGCGTGGTCTGCACATCGGGGCGGCGCCGCTTCAGCTCACGGATCGCCTCGATGGTGGCGATGCCGTCCTTGCGGGACTCCTCCTGACCCGTGCAGATCGTGAACGTCAACGTGTCGATGAGGATGTCGGACTCCAACACGCCCCAGTTGCCGGTCAGATCGTCGATGATCCGCTCGGCGATGGCGACCTTGTTCTCGACCGTACGGGCCTGGCCCTCCTCGTCGATCGTCAGCGCGATGAGCGCCGCTCCGTGCTCGACGGCGAGCTTGGTGACCTTGGCGAACCGCGACTCGGGACCGTCTCCGTCCTCGTAGTTCACGGAGTTGATGACCGCGCGGCCGCCGAGCTTCTCCAACCCGGCGCGGATGACGTCGACTTCGGTGGAGTCCAGCACGATCGGCAGAGTCGACGCGGTGGCGAAACGCCCGGCGAGTTCCTTCATGTCGGCGACGCCGTCACGCCCCACGTAGTCGACGCACAGGTCGAGCATGTGCGCGCCCTCGCGGATCTGGTCCCGGGCCATCTCCACACAGTCGTCCCAGCGGCCGTCCAGCATGGCCTCACGGAACTTCTTCGATCCATTGGCGTTCGTCCGCTCACCGATGGCCATGTAGGCGGTGTCCTGGCGGAACGACACGGTCTGGTAGAGCGATGCGGCGCCCGGCTCGGGGCGCGGTTCGCGCTCGGTCGGCGTCAGATCGCGTACGCGCTCCACGACCTGGCGCAGATGCTCCGGCGTCGTACCGCAGCAGCCGCCGACCAGCGACAGACCGTATTCGCGTACGAACGTCTCCTGCGCGTCGGCGAGTTCGACCTCGGACAGGGGGTAGTGCGCACCGTTCTTCCCGAGCACCGGCAGGCCCGCGTTCGGCATGCAGGACAGCGGGATACGGGAGTGCCGGGCGAGGTAGCGCAGGTGCTCGCTCATCTCGGCCGGGCCGGTCGCGCAGTTCAGCCCGATCATGTCGATGCCCAGCGGCTCCAGCGCGGTCAGCGCCGCGCCGATCTCCGAGCCCAGCAGCATCGTCCCGGTCGTCTCGACCGTCACCGAGCAGATGAGGGGGAGGTTGGTGCCCGTGGCTTCGAGCGCCCGGCGGGCGCCCAGGATCGAGGCCTTGGTCTGCAGAAGGTCCTGAGTGGTCTCCACCAGGAGTGCGTCGGCGCCGCCCGCGATCATGCCCTCCGCGTTCTGCTGATAGGCGTCGCGCAGCGTGACGTACGGGGCGTGGCCCAGGGTCGGCAGCTTGGTACCGGGGCCCATGGAGCCCAGTACCCAGCGCTGCTGTCCGGTCGACGCGGTGAACTCGTCGGCGACCTCGCGCGCGATCCGCGCCCCGGACTCGGAGAGCTCGAAGACACGCTCGGCAATGTCGTACTCACCCAGTGCGGCGAAGTTTGCGCCGAACGTGTTCGTCTCGACGCAGTCGACACCGACCTCGAAATAGGCCGAATGGACGGATCGGACGATGTCGGGGCGGGTCACATTCAGGATTTCGTTGCAGCCTTCGAGGTTCTCGAAGTCCTCGAGCGTCGGGTCCTGCGCCTGAAGCATGGTGCCCATCGCGCCGTCGGCCACGACGACTCGCGTGGCGAGCGCCTCGCGGAGGGCTTCGATTCGGGTCCGGCTGTCAGCGGAGGGGGTCGGCAACGAGGCCATGAATGTGCTCCCTGGGATGCGACGGCTGTCGGCTTTGCGTCTTCCGGTGGAAGGCGCACGGAGCCAGCCTAGCCGGGCGGTCGTCCGGGGGCGTGGTCGTCCCACGGGGCGGGACGGCATCATGTCTTCGCCGTAACCGATGGCTTTCGGCCACGAAGGATTCACGCCGCGGTGACCAAGGTCGGCATCGACCGATAGTGTTCAGCATTGTCGAACCGCAGTGGAGAAGGGCCAAGGCGATGGCGAAGAACATCCAGTCACTCGAGCGGGCAGCCGCGATGCTGCGACTGCTCGCAGGCGGGGAACGCCGGCTGGGCCTGTCGGACATCGCCTCCTCGCTGGATCTTGCCAAGGGCACCGCCCACGGCATTCTGCGCACGCTCCAGGCCGAAGGCTTCGTCGAACAGGACCCGGCATCGGGCCGCTACCAGCTGGGGGCCGAGCTGCTCAGGCTCGGCAACAGCTATCTGGACGTCCACGAGCTGCGCGCCCGCGCGCTGGTCTGGACGGACGACCTCGCGCGCTCCAGCGGCGAGAGCGTCCATCTCGGCGTGCTGCACCAGCAGGGCGTGCTCATCGTCCACCACGTCTTCAGGCCCGACGACAGCCGCCAGGTGCTGGAGGTGGGGGCCATGCAGCCACTGCACTCCACCGCCCTCGGCAAGGTGCTCTCGGCGTACGACCCGGTGGCGCACACCGAGGTCATGGAGGTGGAGCGCAAAGCCTTCACCTCGCGGACCGTGACCGGTGTGGAGGAGTTCGAGTCGGTGCTCGACCACACCCGCGCGCGGGGCTGGGCAGCCGATCTGGAGGAGACCTGGGAGGGCGTGGCCTCGGTTGCCGCCCCCATCCACGACCGGCGCCGGATGCCGGTCGGAGCAGTCGCCATAACGGGTGCGGTGGAGCGGGTCTGCAACGCCGGAGAACTGCGATCCGAGCTGGTCGCGGCGGTACGGGACTGCGCTCGCTCGGTCTCGCGCGACCTCGGCGCCGGGCGATTCTGACCGTCCTGGCACATCTTCGGATAACGATCCGGTTTTCGGCCACCCAACCCTTGACGTGCTGTTAACCCGGGGGCAAAACTTCCGTGCATCGGTCGGCATTGCCGAACACCTACCGGCAATACGCGCTAGGGTGTCGCAATGCCAAGGGCCGGCAACGCCCTCACCTGAGGGCACGAACCACCGGAGTGACCCGGGGTTCGCCTTCCCCTGGACGAAGGACAAAGGAGTCGCGGGTGTCCAGCTCCGACATCTTCATCGGCGAGATCATTGGTACCGCCGTTCTCATCCTCCTCGGCGGCGGCGTCGTCGCCGCAGTCGTACTCAAGCGCTCGAAGGCGCAGAACGCCGGCTTCCTGGCGATCACCTTCGGGTGGGGCTTCGCGGTGATGACCGCGGTCTACATGACGGGCACACTGTCCGGAGCCCACCTCAACCCGGCGGTCACCGTCGGCCTCGCCATCAAGGACGGTGACTGGAGCAAGGTTCCTGTCTACCTCGGCGGACAGCTGCTCGGCGCCATGATAGGTGCCACTCTGGTATGGATCGCGTACTACGGACAGTTCCAGGCCCACCTCACGGACCCGGAGATCACCGCCGCGCCGGCGGACGATGCTGAGGTCGTGAACCCCAAGGCCGGCCCCGTGCTCGGCGTCTTCTCCACCGGCCCCGAGGTCCGCGTGGTGTGGCAGAACCTGGCCACCGAGATCATCGGCACCACCGTGCTCGTGCTCGCGATTCTGACGTACGGCCTCAACGACAGCGGCAAGGGCCTCGGCACCATCGGCGCGCTGATCGTGGCCTTCGCCGTCGTCGGCATCGGCCTCTCGCTCGGCGGCCCGACCGGCTACGCCATCAACCCCGCCCGCGACCTGGGCCCGCGCATCGTGCACGCCCTGCTGCCGCTGCCCAACAAGGGCGGTTCGGACTGGGGCTACGCCTGGATCCCCGTCGTCGGCCCGCTGATCGGTGGAGCCCTCGCAGCGGGCATCTACAACATCGCGTTCGCCTAAGCCCCCTCCCAGACCAGAGCAGGAGCAAACTGTGACCGACGCACACACCGCCGGCCCGTTCATCGCGGCCATCGACCAGGGCACCACCTCCAGCCGCTGCATCGTCTTCGACACGGACGGCCGGATCGTCTCCGTCGACCAGAAGGAGCACGAGCAGATCTTCCCGAAGCCGGGCTGGGTGGAGCACAACGCCGCCGAGATCTGGACGAACGTCCAGGAAGTGGTGGAGGGCGCCATCAACAAGGCGGGCATCACCTCCGCCGATGTCAAGGCGATCGGCATCACCAACCAGCGCGAGACCACCGTGCTGTGGGACAAGAACACCGGTGAGCCCGTACACAACGCGCTCGTCTGGCAGGACACCCGCACCGACGCGCTGTGCAAGGAACTCGGCCGCAACGTCGGCCAGGACCGCTTCCGCCGCGAGACGGGCCTTCCCCTCGCGTCGTACTTCTCCGGACCGAAGGTCCGCTGGCTGCTCGACAACGTCGAGGGCCTGCGTGAGCGCGCCGAGCGCGGCGAGATCCTCTTCGGCACCATGGACTCCTGGGTCATCTGGAACCTGACCGGCGGAGTCGACGGCGGTGTGCACGTCACCGACGTCACCAACGCCTCCCGCACCATGCTGATGAACCTGCACACCATGGAGTGGGACGACAAGATCCTCCAGTCGATGGAGGTACCGGCCGAGGTGCTGCCGGAGATCCGTTCCTCCGCCGAGGTGTACGGCAACGCCAAGGGCGGCGCCCTGGACGGCATCCCGGTCGCCTCCGCGCTCGGTGACCAGCAGGCGGCCCTGTTCGGCCAGACCTGTTTCGCCGAGGGCGAGGCCAAGTCGACGTACGGCACCGGCACTTTCCTGCTGATGAACACCGGCGACCAGCCGATCAACAGCTACAACGGTCTGATCACCACCGTCGGCTACCAAATCGGTGACCAGAAGCCGGTGTACGCCCTCGAGGGTTCGATCGCCGTCACCGGCTCGCTGGTGCAGTGGATGCGCGACCAGATGGGCCTGATCAGCACCGCCGCCGAGATCGAGACTCTCGCGCTGAGCGTCGAGGACAACGGCGGCGCCTACTTCGTACCGGCCTTCTCCGGCCTGTTCGCCCCGTACTGGCGCTCCGACGCCCGCGGTGTGATCGCCGGTCTGACCCGCTATGTCACCAAGGCGCACATTGCGCGCGCCGTTCTCGAGGCCACCGCCTGGCAGACCCGCGAGATCACCGACGCCATGACGAAGGACTCCGGCGTCGAGCTGACCGCGCTCAAGGTCGACGGCGGCATGACCTCCAACAATCTGCTGATGCAGACCCTCTCGGACTTCCTGGACGCACCGGTGGTGCGCCCGATGGTGGCCGAGACGACCTGCCTCGGCGCGGCCTACGCCGCCGGCCTCGCCGTCGGCTACTGGCCGGACACCGACACGCTCCGCGCCAACTGGCGCCGGGCCGCCGAATGGACACCTCGCCTGGACGCCGACAAGCGCGACAGCGAGTACAAGAGCTGGCTCAAGGCCGTCGAGCGGACCATGGGCTGGATCGAGGACGAGGAGTAAATCGAGATGACCACCCTGCAGAGCGTCCCCGCCCTGGGGACGCACCCGGCCTCCGGCTCTCACCCGAGCCGCGCCGAAACTCGGGAGCAGCTTTCCAAGGCGACATACGATCTCCTGGTGATCGGCGGCGGCATCCTGGGCATCTCCACCGCCTGGCATGCGGCGCAGTCCGGGCTGCGGGTGGCTCTGGTGGACGCCGGCGACTTCGCCGGCGCCACCTCCTCCGCCTCCTCCAAGCTGCTCCACGGCGGTCTGCGCTATCTGCAGACCGGCGCGGTGAAGCTGGTCGCGGAGAACCACTTCGAGCGGCGTGCGGTCTCCCGTCAGGTGGCACCGCACCTCGCCAACCCCCTGACCTTCTATCTGCCCGTGTACAAGGGCGGCCCGCACGGCGCGGCCAAGCTCGGCGCGGGCGTCTTCGCCTACTCCGCACTGTCCGCGTTCGGCGACGGCGTCGGCCATGTGATCAGCGCGGCCAAGGCGCAGCGTGACGTTCCGGAGCTGCGTACGGAGAACCTGAAGGCCGTTGCCGTGTACGGCGACGACCAGATGAACGACTCCCGGATGGCGCTGATGACGGTGCGCGCGGCCGTCGAGTCGGGTGCCACCGTGCTCAACCATGCCGAGGTCACCGGGCTGCGCTTCGCCAAGGGCCGGGTGACGGGCGCAGAGCTCAAGGACCGCACGGACGGCACCGAGTTCGGTGTCAGCGCGCGTCTCGTACTCAACGCCACCGGCCCGTGGGTCGACCACCTGCGCAGGATGGAGGACCCGAACGCGGCTCCCTCCATCCGGCTCTCCAAGGGCGCGCACCTGGTGCTCAAGCGCACCGCGCCGTGGAAGGCCGCACTGGCGACCCCGATAGACAAGTACCGCATCACCTTCGCCCTCCCCTGGGAGGACATGCTGCTGCTCGGCACGACCGACGAGGAGTACGAGGGCGACCCGGCGGATGTCGCGGTCAACGACAAGGACGTCACGCAGATCCTCGACGAGGCCGCGTTCTCCATCCGCGACCAGCAGCTGTCCCGCGATCTGATCACGTACTCCTTCGCGGGTCTGCGCGTGCTGCCCGGTGGCCCCGGCGACACCTCCAAGGCGAAGCGCGAGACGGTCGTCACGGAGGGCAGCGGCGGCATGCTGTCGGTCGCCGGCGGCAAGTGGACGACCTTCCGCCACATCGGCCGTACGGTGATGAACAAGCTGGCCTCCCTGCCAGGACAGCCGCTGGCCGAGGACATGGAGCCGATCTCGCGGCTGCCGAAGAAGCTCCCGCTGCCCGGTATCTCCAACCCGAACGCGGTCGCGCACCGGCTGCTGGTCGACGGCGGGACCCCGGCCCCGCGGATGGCCGCGGACACCGCACGACACCTGGCCACGCACTACGGCTCGCTCTCCTTCGACATCGCCCGGCTCGCCAACGACGACCCGGCGCTGGGCGAGCGGATCCACCCGGACGCTCCCGAGATCTGGGCGCAGGTCGTGTACGCACGCGACCACGAGTGGGCCGAGACGGCGGACGACGTGCTGCGCCGCCGTACGACGCTGACGATCCGGGGTCTCGCGACGGACGAGATCCGCGGCAAGGTCGAGGATCTGCTCGGCAAGAAGGCGTAGCAGCGGGGCACTTGTAAGGGGACTCTGCAAGGGGATCTTGTAAGGGGCGGTCGCTATGGCGGCCGCCCCTTACTCATGATCTGCAGTCGATCACGGTGGACGGATTCGGGCTCGAGGGGCGGAACAGATCGAAACGCTGCGGCGATTTTCCGAGGAGATCGCCCCAATCGTGCGGAAGGAGGCTCCGGCCACGCTCTGGGACGCATAATGGGGGCCGATACATCGGATGTCTGGAGGTCGCACATGGCTGTCACCGACGAGGCCATCGAGAAGATCAAGGGGATGATCGTCTCGGGTGCGCTGCGCCCCGGCGACCGCCTCCCGAAGGAGAGCGAACTCGCCGCGGAGCTGGGCCTGTCCCGCAATTCTCTGCGCGAGGCGGTGCGCGCGCTGTCGCTGATCCGCATCCTCGACGTACGGCAGGGCGACGGCACGTATGTCACCAGCCTGGACCCGCAGTTGCTGCTCGAGGCCCTGAGCTTCGTGGTGGACTTCCACCGGGACGACACGGTGCTCGAGTTCCTCGCCGTACGCCGCATTCTGGAGCCGGCCGCCACCGCGATGGCCGCGAGCCGGATCAGCGAGAGCGAACTGGACGTGCTGAGCGCCCAGTTGGACGCGCTGGGCCCGCAGCCCTCGGTCGAGGAGCTGGTCGCCACCGACCTCGAGTTCCATCGCCGCATCGTGCAGTCCTCGGGCAACTCGGTGCTCTGCTCACTGCTGGACGGCCTCTCCGGCCCGACCACCCGGGCCCGGGTCTGGCGCGGCCTGACCCAGGAGGACGCGGTCAGCCGCACGCTGCATGAGCACCGGGCGATTCTGTCGGCACTGCGGGACGGGGACGCGGAGGCGGCGAGGTCGTGGGCGACGGTGCATATCGCAAGCGTGGAGCAGTGGCTGAGGTCCACGCTGTAGCGGGGGCCGGAAACGCCCCGCGCCCCCCGCCCCCGCCCCGCTAGTCCTGCTTCTCCCCGCTCGCGAACCGCGAGATCACCAGCGCCACAATAATGATCGCTCCGTTCAGGAACTGGTTCCACAGCGCCGGCACCCCACCCAACGTCATGACGTTGACGACCAGTTGGAGCGTCAGCACACCTGTCAGCGCACCGAACAGCGTGCCCCGTCCGCCCTTCAGGCTGATCCCCCCGATCACCGCCGCCGCGAACACCTGGAAGATCCAGCCGTTCCCCTGCGTCGCCGCGACCGAGCCGTAGTGGCCCGTGTAGAGGACGCCCGCGAACGCCGCCAGCAGACCACCGATCGCCAGCACGATCCAGGTGATCCGGTCGACCCGGATACCAGCCGCCCGTGCCGCCTCCGGATTGCCGCCGATCGCGTACAGCGCCCGTCCGTGCCGCAGATACGCCAGCGCCGCGCCGCCGAGAGCGAACAGCGCCAGACAGATCCACACCGCGGCCGGCGCGCCGAGCCAGTCGGTCTTGCCGAGGTAGCGGAAGGACTCCGGGACGTCGGTGATCGACTTGCCCTCGGTGATGCCGATGTGGAGACCGCGGAGCATGGTCAGCATGCCGAGCGTGGCGATGAAGCCGTTGACGCGCAGCTTCAGCATCAGCAAGCCGTTGATCGCGCCGATCGCCATGCCGACGAGCAGGCAGACCGGGATCGCCATCCAGACCGGCAGCAGTTCAAGCCCGGCGAACCGGCCCCCGGAGCTCGGCAGCACCAGCCACATCGCGATGACCGGCGCGATGCCGATCGTCGACTCCAGCGACAGGTCCATCCGCCCGCAGATCAGGATAAGCGCCTGCCCGAGCACCAGCAGGCTCAGCTCGGAGGACTGCTGGACCACACTGATCAGATTGTTGGAGGTGAGGAAGACCGGCGAGACGATGAAGCCGATCACCATCAGCACCAGGATCACCGGCACCAGCGAGAAGTCGCTCCACCGGATCAGCCGCAGCCTGCCGCGCGGGCTGTCGTTCGCGGTCTCGCCGGCCGTCAGGGGCCGTATCGTCCCGGTCATTCCCGCTCCCCCACACCTTCCATGGCGGCGACCAGTTCCCGGTCGGTCCACCCGCTCCCGAACGTCGCGACGACCCGCCCGTGAAAGAGGGCGAGCACCCGGTCGCAGACCCGCAGATCGTCCAGCTCGTCCGAGATGATCACGGCCGCGCTGCCCTCGTCGGCCACCCGTCGGACGACCGAGAGCAGCGAGTCCTTGGACTTCACGTCCACGCCCGCGGTGGGCCGCACGGCCACCAGCGCGCTCGGCCTGCGAGCCAGCGCGCGGGCGACCACGACTTTCTGCTGATTGCCGCCGGAAAGACCGGATACGGGCTGCTCGGGCCCCTGCGTCTTGATGTCGAGCGACGAGATCATGGACTGAGCGAATTCCCTTGTACGAGACGGCAGTACGGTCCCCCAGGGGCCGAGCTGGTCGGTGACCGTGAGGGTCGCGTTCTCGGCGACGCTGCGGTCCGCGACCAGGCCCTGGATGTGGCGGTCCTCGGGGATGTAGCCGATGCCGGCGTCGAGCGCGTGCGGGACGCTGCCGGGCTTCACGTCCCGGCCGCGTACGGTGATCCGCCCCGCGCTCGCCCTGCGCATGCCGACCAAGGTCTCGCCGAGTGCGGTGTTGCCGCTGGCCGTGGCCCCGGCCAGACCCAGCACCTCGCCGGGACGCACCTCCAGGTCGAGCGGCTCGAACTCGCCTTCCAGCGCGAGCCCTTCGGTACGCAGTACGGGGTCCGCGTCCCGGGCCGGCCCGATGGGCGCGTGCCAGGTCGAGGGGCCGCCGGTCGACTCGCCGGTCATCGCGGCGACCAGGTCGTCCTTGGAGAGTTCGGCGACGGACGCGGTGACGACATGGCGGGCGTCGCGGTAGACAGTGACGGCGGTGCACAGTTCGTACACCTCCTGCAGATGGTGGGAGATGAAAAGGAACGCCACTGACTGGCTCTGCAGTTCGCGCAGCTTGGTGAAGAGCCGCTGGATGCCGCGGGCATCCAGCTGGGCGGTGGGCTCGTCGAGGATGATCAGCCGCGCGCCGAAGGACAGGGCGCGCGCGATTTCGACGAACTGCCGCTGTTCGACGGCGAGATCCTTCGCCCGGGCGCCGGGGTCGACACTCACTCCGTACCCGGCGAGCAGCTCCTCGGCGCGCTGCCGCAGCCGCCGCCAGCTGATGAGCCGGCGGCCCGTCTCGAAACGGTTCAGGAAGAGGTTCTCGGCGACGGTCAGATCGGGGACCACCATGGACTTCTGGTAGACGCAGGCGACCTTGGACTGCCAGGCCGCGGTGTCCCCGAAGGCGGGTGCGGGCTCGCCGCTGAAGGTCACCGTGCCCGCGTCCGGCTTGTGCAGTCCGGTGAGGACGCTGACGAGGGTCGACTTGCCTGCGCCGTTGCGCCCGACGAGTGCGTGCGACTCGCCGGGCGCGACGGTCAGCCGGACACCGTCGAGCGCCACGGTCGGACCGAAGCGCTTGACGATGTCTTCCGCCTGGACGGCGGCGGGTGTTGCCTGGTGCGCCATGGCTAGCTCTTCTTCTCCAGCTGGTTCGCCCACAGCTTCGGGTCGTCCACGTTCTCCTTGGTCACCAACGGCGCGGGCAGCTGGTCCTCGAACCCGCCCTGGATCTTGATGATGCTGGAGTCGTGGTCGGTGGCGCCCTCCTTGAAGGTCTTTCCGTCGAGGGCGGCCTTGGCGTAGAACAGCGCGTACTTGGCGTACAGGTCGGCGGGCTGGGAGACCGTGGCGTCGATCTTCCCGGCCTTGATGGCGTCCAGCTCCTCCGGGATGCCGTCGTTGGAGATGATCGTGATGTGCCCGGGGGCGCCGGGGGCCACGAGCCGCTTCTTCTGCTCCAGGAGAGCGAGGGTGGGCTGCAGGAAGACACCGCCGGCCTGCATATAGATGCCGTTGATGTCCGGGTGGGCGGCGAGCGTGGACTGGAGCTTGGCGGAGGCGACGTCGCCCTTCCAGTCGGTGGCCAGCTCGAAGACCTTGATACCGGGGAAGTTCTTGTCCATGCAGGACTTGAAGGCCTCGGAGCGGTCGCGGCCGTTGATGGAGGACAGGTCGCCCTGGAACTCCACGACCTTGCCCTTGCCCTTCAGCTGTTCGCCGAGATAGGTGCACGCCTTCTCGCCGTACGCCCGGTTGTCGGCGCGGACCACCATGTAGACCTCGCCCTTGTCGGGCCGGGTGTCGACGCTGACGACCGGGATCTTCTTCTCCGACAGGTTCTGCAGCGACTCGGCTATCGCGCCGGTGTCCTGCGGGGCCATGACGACGGCCTTGGCTCCCTGGTCGGTGAAGGTCTGGACGTTGGCGACCAGCTTGCCGATGTCGTTCTGCGAATTGGTCAGTGACAGCGCGTCGACCTCGCCGTCCTTGACGCCCTTTTCTATGTACTGCTGGTACGAGTTCCAGAAGTCGCTGTCGCTGCGCGGCAGATCGATGCCCACCTTGCCACCGCCCGACCCGCTGTCCGATGCCCGGTTGCAGCCCGCGAGGGCTGTTACGGCCAGCAGCACTGCGCAGGCCGCGGCACTTGTCGTACGCACTCTCATTGTCCCGTCCTTCGGTGGGTGTCGGCTCTCAAGTGGCGGGCCGCAGGCGCAGGCCCTGCATTCCGCCGTCGACCGCGAGTGCCGTTCCCGTGACGGCGGCTGCGGCAGGGCTGGCGAGATACACGATGGCCGCGGCGACCTCGTCCGCAGCGACCAGCCGTCCGGTGGGCTGGCGGGCCTCCAGGGCGGCGCGTTCGGCCGCCGGGTCGTCCGCCTGGTCGAGCAGGCGTCCTATCCACGGGGTGTCGGCGGTGCCGGGGTTGACGCAGTTGACGCGGATGCCCTCGCGTACGTGGTCGGCGGCCATGGCGAGGGTGAGGGAGAGGACCGCACCTTTGCTGGCGCTGTAGAGGGCGCGCCGGGGCAGTCCTGCGGTGGCGGCGATGGAGCAGGTCTGGGTGAGGGAGACGTGGCCCGGGCGTTCGGCGGCCGCGCGGCGCAGGTGCGGCAGGGCGTGCCGGGCTATGCGCACCATGCCGAGGACGTTGATGTCGAGCACGCGCCGCCACTCCTCGTCGGCGTTGTCGGCGACGGTGCCGACCGCCCCGACACCGGCGTTGGAGACGACGGTGTGCAGGGCGCCGAACTCCGCCGCGGTCCGCTCCACGGCGGAGTGCACGGCCGCGTCGTCGGTGACATCCGCCTTGATCGCGAGGGTGCCGTCGGGTGCTCCCACGGTCTCGCGGTCGAGTACGGCGACCCGGGCGCCACGGCTGAGCAGCAGCGCCGCCGCAGCCGCCCCGATGCCCGAGGCGCCGCCCGTCACCAGCGCGGACAGCCCCTCGAAGTCCCTTGGCTGCGTCATGAGTTGACCTCCTCGGTGGTACGGCGGGCCTGCCAGACCGGGCCCTGCGGATAGCGGTGGGCGGCGAGCGAATCCGGCAGCATGCGGGCCGAGAAGCCGGGGGCGCGCGGGGCGACATAGCGCCCGGACTCAATGACCGCCGGGTCGGCGAAGTGCTCGTGGAGGTGGTCGACGTACTCGATGACCCGGTCCTCCCAGCTGCCGGAGACGGCGACATAGTCGAACATGGCGAGATGCTGGACGAGCTCGCACAGTCCTACCCCGCCGGCGTGCGGGCAGACCGGGACGCCGTACTTGGCGGCCAGCAGCAGGATGGCGATGTTCTCGTTGACGCCTGCGACACGGGCGGCGTCGATCTGGACGAAGTCGACCGCCCCCGCCTGGAGCAGCTGCTTGAACACCACGCGGTTGGCGACGTGTTCGCCGGTGGCGACCTTGACCGGCTGGCCCGCGCGTACAGCCGCGTGGCCGAGGATGTCGTCGGGGCTGGTCGGCTCCTCGATCCAGTACGGCTCGTAGGGGGCGAGCGCCGTCATCCAGCGCACCGCGTCGGGAACGTCCCAGCGCTGGTTGGCGTCCACGGCGATGCGTACGGAGGGTCCGACGGCGGCGCGGGCGAGCTTCATGCGACGGATGTCGTCGTCGATGTCCCCGCCGACCTTCAGCTTGATCTGGTGGAAGCCGTCGGCGACGGCCTCCTTGGCCAGCCTGACGAGTTTCTCGTCGGAGTAGCCGAGCCAGCCGGGCGATGTGGTGTAGGCGGGGTAGCCCTGCGCCCGCAGTCTCCGCGCCCGTTCGGCCCGGCCGGGTTCGGCCTTGCGCAGGATGGCCAGGGCCTCCTCACGGGTGAGGACGTCGGTGAGATAGCGGAAGTCGACGAGCGCGACGAGGTCCTCGGAACTCATCGCGGCGAGGAATTCCCACACGGGTTGTCCGGCGCGCTTCGCCGCCAGGTCCCAGGCGGCATTGACGACCGCGCCGGCCGCCATGTGCATCACGCCCTTCTCCGGGCCGAGCCAGCGCAGCTGCGAGTCATGGGTGAGGTCGTGGTGGAGGGCGGCGAGATCGGCCGCCGCGTGAGGGGCCGGGCGTCCGACGACGTAGGGACGCAGCGCCGCGATGGCGGCGGCGGTGACATCGTTGCCGCGCCCGATGGTGAAGCAGAAGCCATGTCCCTCGGCTCCGTCGCTCGCGCGTATCACCACATAGGCGGCGGAGTAGTCGGGGTCCGGGTTCATGGCGTCGGAGCCGTCGAACTGTTCCGAGGTGGGGAAGCGGATGTCATGAACCTCGAACTCGGTGACGGTGTAACTCATGCACGCACCCCCGGCAAGAACATCGGACCTCTCGCGGTCATCCGATGTATAGCGCCGTCTGAGCGGCAGCGTCCAGGGTCGGGACGAAACTTCTCCCACACAGCTCGGATGAATCGAAGGCCGAGTGCAAGGTTCTCCGACGTATGCCCTATAGCGCGGAAGTTCACCCGGCAGTGCAAGGGGGCTGCGGCCGAGCGCCTGGTAAGCCGTAAGGTTGGGGCGTAGACAAGGGAACTTCGGAAGGAGGCACTGGGTGATCGAGCTCGAGGGGGTTCCCGAGCTGATCGACCCGGTCATGGTGGCCGCGTTCGAGGGCTGGAACGACGCCGGCGACGCCGCCTCCACCGCGGTCGCACACCTGGACCGGGAATGGAAGGGGGAGGTGTTCGCGGCGCTCGACGCCGAGGACTACTACGACTTCCAGGTCAACCGGCCCACGGTGTGGCTGGACGGCGGGGTACGGAAGATCACCTGGCCCACCACCCGGCTCTCCGTGGTCCGCATCGGCGGCGACAAGCCGCGCGACCTGGTGCTCGTGCGCGGCATCGAGCCGTCCATGCGCTGGCGTTCGTTCTGCAACGAGATTCTGGGCTTCGCCCATGAACTGGGCGTGGAAATGGTGGTGATCCTGGGCGCCCTGCTCGGCGACACGCCGCACACCCGGCCGGTTCCGGTCAGCGGGATCACCTCCGACCCGGATCTGGCACGGACCATGGATCTGGAGGAGACCAGATACGAGGGGCCCACCGGAATCGTCGGCATCCTCCAGGAGGCGTGCACGCACGCGGGCGTCCCTGCCGTGAGCCTATGGGCCGCGGTGCCGCACTATGTGTCCCAGCCGCCCAATCCGAAGGCGACGCTGGCGCTGCTCAACCGCCTCGAGGACCTGATCGGCCTGCGCATTCCGCTGGGCGAACTGCCCGAGGACGCCCGGGCGTGGCAGCTCGGCGTGGATCAACTGGCCGCCGAGGACAGCGAAGTGGCGGAGTACGTCCAGACGCTGGAGGAGGCGCGGGACACCGCTGAGCTTCCCGAGGCCTCGGGCGAAGCCATCGCCCGCGAGTTCGAACGGTATCTGCGGCGGCGGGACGGCGGTCCCGGCCATGCGACGGAGAGCGGCGACGGGGGCTCGTATCTGCGCGACACCTCCAGCGGGCGCTCCAGGCCACCGATGCCGCCACGCCCGGATCCGGAGACGGACACCGGGGCCGAGACCGAGACCGACGACGAAGATTCGTCGGACGACTGAGGTCCGAGTGTGTGGAGCGGGGCGGCGCCTGATGGGCGCCGCCCCGCTCCGGCTCAGCGCTTGACCTGATCCACCGCGACCGCGTCGTACGTCGTGTCGGGTGTCGGCTCCACATCGAAACGCGCATTGGGCAGATAGATCCGGTCGCCCCAGGCGGCAGCCGTCGTGGGGATCTTGAAGCGCTCCGGATCGGTGATGCGCGCGATCGCCGTGCCACGGGTACCCGACTCATTGAGGCGCAGCACATCGATGGCGTTCTGCGCTTGCTGTACGACGTAGAGGGTGCGCCCCAAAAGCAACAGGCCGTCGCCGTTGGGAAGTTTGGTGTCGCCGATGTCGACGCGGCGTGCCACTCCGGTGCGCGGGTCGACGCGCATCAGTCCGCCGCCGCCAACCACCGTATTGACCAGGAGCAGAGCGCTGCCGTCCGGTGTGCGCTCGATGCCGTTGGCCGTGAAGCTCGCGCCCTGCTGCCAGTCGCCCGTCAGCGGGACGGTCGTCACCTCGCCGGCCGGCTCGTCGTGCCGGCCGAGCGGGAGCCGGTAGGCCTGCGGTTTGAAGGAATCGGTGAACCAGGCGGCACCCGGCGTAAGGATCACGTCGTTGACCATCGTGCCGTCCGAACCGACGGTGAAGGTCTTCAGCAGCTTCCCCGAACGGGCATCGGCGACCCGGATCTCCCGGCTCACCCCTCCGCTCAGGAACAGCAGCCGCTCTCGCCGGTCGATTTTGAGTCCGACGACGGGGTGCCCGGTGCCGGGGCCCTGGCTGATGACGCGTCCAGTGCCGGTGGCCAGGCTCGCCCGGTACACATCGCCGTTGGCGAGCGAGCCGAAGTAGGCGTACGGACTCGTCCCGATGGCGATGCCCTCGGGCTGGAAGCCGTTGGGCAGGGGGAATTGCCCGGGCCATCTCTGCCCGGTGGATTCGGCCGCCTGGGCGACCCCGCTTAAAGGGGCGAGGAAAGCCGCGCCACCGAGGGCCGCGACCGCGCCAAGTACTTCTCGACGTGCGAAGGAGCGTTGCATTGTGCGTCCTTCCAACGAGTGTTCTACAGACCCTTTCACCTCAGCACATGCCTGGTGACTCCGCAGTGTTTGGCCGAATTATGTGGTGACATCTCCTTCAAGACGAATTGCACGGGGTTCCCAATTACCTTGCGTTTCAAACGTATTTCACGTAAGCGGGGTGGACGTGCGGCCCGGACGGGAGCAGGGTGGCCACCACGGCACGACACGGAGCACGCACCCGAAGGGAGCGGTCGTAGCGATGACCGATCAGGCACTCCCGGGACGGGGCCCAGGAACTGCGGGCCCCGGACCCGACGGAGCTGGATTCACCTATCGAGGAGCCGAGCCGGAGCTGATCGTCGTCGCACGGGCCGAGGCCCGGCTGCGCGCCGGCACGGAAGGCGTACGATCCGCCTCCGGCACGGACATCTCCGCCCTGAACATGTTCCTCAGCGACGAACAGCTCACTCTGGAGCCGGTGTTCGGCAATGAGGAGCGAACCCGGTCGGCCCTGCCCGCGCAGCCCCCGGGACCGGTCCGCGGCCGGGGCGTGATGCCGGACCTCTCGCTGTTCTACCGGGTACGGGGCGGTGGCGACCGGGCCCAGGAGCTGACCGCCCGTCTGGCGGCCCTTCCCGAGATCGAGACGGCGTACGTCAAGCCCGGCGCCGTGCCCGCCCGCGCACCGCAGGGCGCACTGCCGGACGAGGTCAAGCGGCTGAAGGAGGGCGCGCCCGCGACCCCCGACTACACCGGCCGCCAGGGCTATCTGCTGCCCGCGCCCGAAGGCGTGGACGCGTACTGGTCCTGGCAGCGGCCGGGCGGCTCGGGGCAGGGGATCACCGTCGTCGACGTCGAGGGCGCCTGGCAGTTGGGCCACGAGGACCTGGCGGACAAGCTCGCCGGCATCGTGGTGGGCAACCCGGTGCAGGACATCGCCTGGCGCAACCACGGCACGGCGGTCCTCGGCGTCATCGGCGGCGACCGGGACGAGAAGGGGATCACCGGGATCGCGCCCGAGGCGGTGACCGCGGCGGCGTCCTTCCAGGGCATCGGGTCGGCCGCGGCCATCCACGCCGCGGCCGAACGGCTCTCGCCCGGCGACATCCTGCTGGTCGAACTCCACCGGCCGGGACCGCGGTTCGACTACGAGAGCCGCGACGACCAGCGCGGCTACATCGCGCTCGAGTGGTGGCCGGACGACTGTGCCGCGATCCGCTGGGCGACCGGGAAGGGCGTGCTGGTCGTGGAGGCCGCGGGCAACGGCGGCGAGAGCCTGGACGACGCGGTGTACGAGCGCAGGCCCGACGAGTTCCCCGAGTGGTGGCGCAACCCCTTCAACCCGTCGAACCAGTCCTCCGGAGCGATCCTCGTCGGAGCGGGCGCTCCCCCGCCCGGGACGCACGGCCGCGACCACGGTCCCGACCGCTCGCGGCTGGCGTTCTCCAACTACGGGGCGCGTATCGACGCGCAGGGCTGGGGCCGCGAGGTCACCACCACCGGCGGGTTCTGGGACCGGGCCGGTGATCTGCAGGGCGGCGCCGAGGAGATCGCCTGGTACACGGACACCTTCTCGGGCACCTCATCGGCGTCGCCGGTGGTCGTCGGCGCGCTGGCCTGCCTGCAGGGCATCCTCAAGGCCGTCCAACTCGCACCGATGAACCCCGAGCAGGCACGCGACGTACTGCGCAGGACCGGTTCGCCGCAGCAGGACGCGCCGGGCCGGCCCGCCTCGCAGCGAATCGGCAACCGCCCGGACATCAAGGCGGCCGTCACCCGGCTGGTGCCGTCCTCGGTCGGCTCCGGCCAGGCGGAGCGCTACTGGGACGAACTGATGCCCTACCCCCGTGAACTTCCGCCGCGCCTGAGGCTGTTCGTGGCCGGTGCGTGGCGCAACCTCAACCACCCCGCCCCCGAAATCCGCCAGGCGGTCCACACCGCCTTCGCGGGGGGACGGCCGGACGTTCGCGTCTGGTACTCGGACGACGAGGTCGTGGGCCTGGTCGTCGCCGGATGAATCGACAGGGAAGGTGAACATCGCATGAGCACCACCCCGCAGATGCACCCCAGCTCCATGGGCCAGCAGTACGGACAGCTTCAGTACGGGCAGCAGCACGGGCAGCAGGGCGCGGGCACCACCGCCCCGCCCTCCCAGGGGCAGCAGACCCAGTACCCGATGGCGCAGCAGCTGCAGCAGCTCGGCCAGCAGCAGCCCTACCAGCAGCTGCTCCAGCAGCTGGGCGGCCAGCAGCAACAGCAGGCCGGCCTCCCGCTGGTGCTGCCGAGCACCGTCGACGCCCAAGCGATCGTCAGCGGCATCGCCACCAAGTACTGGGACGTCGTGACGCCGTTCCCCGGCCAGCCGTCGATCCTCTACCTGTTCATCAACAACAACTGGCGTCAGCTGGTCAACCCGAACCAGGTCACGCATGACGAGGTCCAGGAGGCGTTCGCCTACGGGCACCAGGTCATCGGCTGGTACGACGACACCAACAACGCGATCCAGGCCGTCGTGGTGAACAAGCAGTAGCGGCAACTCCCGCACAGGGGGCGCCGGGTGGGCATACGCCCGCCCGGCGCCCCTCTTGGGCTCTTCGGATCGGGCTACAGGGCTACGCCCAGCAGGGCGTCGACGGCACGCGAGGCAAGGCCGGGCGCGCCCTCGTCCGTACCGCCGTCGGAGTGCTGGAGCGCGGCCCAGCGATCGACGGCGGCGAGGGCGGCGGGGGCGTCGAGGTCGTTCGCGAGGGCGTCGCGGATCTCCTCGACCAGGGCGTCGGCGGACGGCCCGTCGGGCCGGGAGACGGCCGCACGCCAGCGCCCGACGCGCTCGACGGCGTCCTGGAGCACCTGGTCGGTCCACTCCCAGTCGGCCCGGTAGTGGTGCGAGAGCAGGGCCAGCCGTATCGCGGCGGGGTCGACCCCGTCGCGGCGCAGCTTCGACACAAAGACGAGGTTGCCCTTGGACTTGGACATCTTCTCGCCGTTCAGCGCGACCATGCCGGCGTGGACGTACGCCTTCGCGAACGGGTACTCGCCGGTGAGCGCCTGGGCGTGCGATGCGCCCATCTCGTGGTGCGGGAACACGAGATCGGACCCGCCGCCCTGCACGTCGAAGCCCATCCCCAGATGATCCAGGGCGATGGCCACGCACTCGATGTGCCAGCCTGGCCGCCCGCGCCCGAGGCTGCCGCCGTCCCAACTCGGCTCGCCCTCGCGGGCGGCCATCCAGAGCATCGGGTCGAGCGGGTTCTTCTTGCCCGGACGGTCGGGGTCACCGCCGCGCTCGGCGGAGAGCGCCCTCATGACCTCGGCGTCGTAGTTGGACACCTCACCGAAGTGCGGATCGGCCTCCACGGAGAAGTACACATCGCCTTCGAGGTCGTACGCGGCGCCCGCGTCCCGCAGCCGCTCGACGAGCGGCACGATGCCGGGTATCGCCTCGACGGCACCGATGTAGTGCTGCGGCGGGAGCATCCGCAGGGCGGTCATGTCCTCGCGGAAGAGCGCGGTCTCGCGCTCGGCGAGCTCGGTCCAGTCGTGTCCGTCACGGATCGCGCGCTCCAGGAGCGGGTCGTCGACGTCCGTGACGTTCTGGACGTAGTGAACCTGCCGCTTGGTGTCGAGCCACACGCGCTGAACGAGGTCGAACGCGTTGTAGGTCGCCGCGTGACCCATGTGGGTCGCGTCGTACGGCGTGATGCCGCAGACATAGATACGGGCGACAGGACCGGGGTCGAGGGTCACAGGACCACCGGTCGCGGTGTCGTGGATCTGGAGGTCGCGGCCCTTGCCAGGCAGGGCGGGGACCTCAGAAGCGGGCCAGGCATGCATGCCATGAGCCTAACCGGACGCACGTTCCGCATACGAACCGGATTCCGCCGCGTGGCTTGTTCGGCACCCTTGCGAATTGGCGCTGCGCGTGCGTGTGCCGCTGCGGGCCAGTTGCCGCCCTGGCTGACGCGACGAAGCCGGGGCGCCTGGTCCGACGGGCATCGCGCCACGAAGTCGGCGCAGCGGGGGGTGGGGGCGTCAGCCCCAACGTCGTCCCTCAGGGGGGCTGGGGGCTCGCCCACAGTCCCGGGAAGGCGCGCGGTGGGGGAAAGCCACCCCGCAAACTCACACCGGCGGCCAGGGAATCGCCGGCCACTCCCCCGACGGCACCGGATGCCGCCCCGTCCCCCTCAGCACCTCCACCCGCTCGCGCACCGCCTCCACCTCCGCCGGTGTCAGCAGCTCCGCCAGTCGGGTGGCCAGCGGCTCGCCATCCTCCAGCGCGGCCGACAGTTCGGCCAGCGTCGCCAGCTCCGACGGCGGCAGCGGCTCCCCGGCCCACCCCCACAGCAGCGTCCGCAGTTTGTCGTCCACGTTGAACGTCACCCCGTGGTCGATCGCGTACAGATGCCCCTCCTCCGTCGGCAGCAGATGCCCGCCCTTCCGGTCACCGTTGTTGATCACCGCGTCGAGCACCGCCAGCCGCCGCAGCCGCGGATCGTCCGCGTGCACCAGCAACGCCGTACGCCCCTCGCCCACCTCCGCGAAGCCGACCGCCTTCCAGCCCTGGCCCGGCTCCTCGTCCTCGACGAGTGCGAGCAGCGACTCCGAAGGGTCCGCCTCGATCCAGAGCTGGACCATGCCCTCGCCGTAGGGCCCGTCCCGCAGGACCGTCGGCGGCACCAGGCCCCACCCCGTCGCCTCGGAGAGCTCGTACGCCGCGACCTCCCGCTGCGCGAGTGTCCCTTCCGGGAAGTCCCACAGCGGCCGCTCCCCGGCGACCGGCTTGTACACGCACGTGGCCTCTTCGCCCTCGTACGAGACCGAGCAGTACAGCACCGCGTTGGACGCCTCGCGGACCCGTCCGCGCACGGTGAGCTCGCCCTCGGCGAGGACGTCCAGCGCCGTCAGGCTCCGCGGCGGTATCCGTTCTGGCGCGGGCATACATGTCCTTCCGGGTCGAGCGGCAGGCTGCACAGCGGGCACGGCGGCCGGCCGGCGTTCACCACGTCCAGCGCGCGCTTGGCAAAGGCCCTGGCCTGCGCCCCGCTCAGCCGGACGCGCAGCATCGGCGGGCCGTTCTCCTCGTCCTGGAGCAGCCGCTCCTCGGCCTCCGCGAGGTCCTCCTCGGAGTCCGCGTCCAGCTCCACCAGCGCCTGAGCCTCGACGATCATGCGCTGTTCCTCGCCGTCCCACGCCAGCGCCATCGTGCCGACCCGGAACTCCTCCTCCACCGGAGCGTCCAGCGGCGCGGTGTCCGCGACATCGGCGGGCGCCATGGCCGGCACCGGCGCGTTGCCCCCGGTACGGCGTACGACCTCGTCCAGCAGCTCGTCGATCCGTTCGGCGAGCGCGGCGACCTGGGTCTTCTCCAGGGCCACACTGGTGACGCGCCCTGCGGCCGAAGCCTGCAGGAAGAACGTACGGCGGCCAGGCAGCCCGACCGTACCGGCCACGAAACGGTCCGGTGGGTCGTACAGGAACACCTGACGGGACACGTTCTGTCTCCCTCGGGATCTCGGGGTCGGTCGGTCTCGACTTCTCAGGACTGATCAGGACTACTGAAGGACTACTGAGGACTGCTGAACGACGGCTGCGTACGGTTATCGAGCGGGCATACGGGTTTTCGGCCCGTCCACCCTACTGCGCGGAGCGATCACGGGGCGCCCGCGCCGCCCCCGACGACCCCGGCCCCGCCACCGTCGTTTCCACGCGGCGCCAGCGAGCCGAAATCCCCGGTGTCGCCGAGGCGCAGAAGAAACGGACGCGTACGGGTGTAACGGATCGCGGTCACGGAACACGGCTCCACATGAATCCGCTGGAAGAGGTCGAGATGCATGCCGAGCGCGTCCGCCACCAACGACTTGATGATGTCGCCGTGCGAGCACATCACATATGCCGCGTCCTCGCCGTGCGCGGCATCGACGCGCGCGTTCCAGTCCCGTACGGCATCGACCGCACGCGCCTGCATCGCCCGCATCGATTCGCCGCCGGGGAACGCCGCCGACGACGGGTGCTGCTGCACCACCTCCATCAGCGGCTCGTCGGCGAGCTCCTTGAGCTTGCGCCCGGCCCAGTCGCCGTAGTGGCACTCGCCGATCCGCTCGTCGGTCTTGAGCTCCAGCTCCGGCCGCGCGTCCAGCAGCGGCTGCAGGGTCTGCACACAGCGCTCCAGCGGGCTGCTGACCGCCGCGGCGAGCGGCACATCGGCGAGGCGCTGGGGCAGCGCGGCCGCCTGCGCGGCGCCGCGCTCGTCGAGAAAGACGCCCGCCGTCCAGCCGGCGAGCACCCCCGCGGTATTGGCGGTGGAGCGTCCGTGACGTACGAGGATCAGCGTGGCCATGCGGATCAGCCTAGGCGGACACGCGCCCAGGGGTGCGCCGGGGCAGGGCAGAGGGGAGAATACGCGCCGTGATCGTGGATTGCGCCATCTACCGGGACGGGCGCCGCACCGAAGGCCCCGCCGACTTCTCCGACGCCCTCGACGAGGCTCGGGCGAGCGGCGACGCCTTCCTCTGGATAGGCGTGTACGAGCCGACGGAGAAGGAGTTCGACCTCGTCAGGAGCGAGTTCGGCCTGCATCCGCTGGCCGTCGAGGACGCCCTCACCGCCCATCAGCGTCCGAAGCTGGAGGTGTACGACGACTCGCTCTTCATGGTCCTCAAGCCGGTGGTGTACGAGCCGAAGTCGGACACCGTCACCACCGGCGAGCTGATGGTCTTCATAGGCGATTCGTTCGTGGTGACGGTCCGGCACGGGGAGGGCTCGCCGCTCGCCGCGGTACGCCGTCGGCTGGAAGCCGAGCCCGAAGTGCTCAAGCACGGGCCGACAGCGGTTCTCTACGCCATCAGCGACGCGGTCGTCGACCACTACATCGACGTCGCCGCGGAGCTCCAGGTGGACCTGGAGGAGATGGAGACCGAGGTCTTCGCGCCCAGCAGCAGCGTCTCCAAGAACACCGCGGCGCGTATCTACACCTTCAAGCGTCAGGTGCTGGAGTTCCGCCGCGCCGCAAGTCCACTGGCCGGGCCGGTGTCCCGGCTGGCCAGCATGGGCGTGCCGTTCGTCCATGAGCACTCGCAGCCGTTCTTCCGGGACGTGAACGACCATCTGACCCGGGCGAACGAGCAGGTGGAGGGCTTGGACCGGCTGCTTTCGGACGTCCTGTCCGCCCATCTCGCGCAGATGGGCGTGCGGCAGAACGACGACATGCGCAAGATCTCGGCGTGGGCGGCCATGGCCGCGGTCCCCACGATGGTCGCGGGCATCTACGGCATGAACTTCGACCACATGCCGGAGCTGCGGTGGGTGTGGGCGTATCCGGCCGTGCTGCTGCTGATGACCGGCGCGGTCTACGGCCTGTTCCGGCTCTTCAAGCGCCGCGGCTGGTTGTAGGTGCTGTCCTGTTCGGAAGGCGGACCTGTCCTCGTCAGTAGGCGGGCGCGGCGGTGGCGGGTCCGTCGAGGGCGCCTCGGCGCATCGGCATCTCCAGACTGACCATCCGATGCCAGCCGCCGAAGCGTTCGTACGCGTACATGCCATGGATGCCCACGGTGAGCACGGCGGACTTGGCCTTGGGCCAGTGCAGCAGGCGGGCCATGTGGCTCATCACCGCGAGGCTCACATCGCGGTAGACCCTGATCTCGGCGAGGGCGCTCTCGCGCAGCACGCGCTGGATCGTACGGCCGTGTCCGGCGGCGGCGAGGCGCAGCAACTCCTCGTGGCAGTAGGCCAGATGGTTGCCCTCGTCGCTGCAGATCATCCTGATGGCCTTGCCCAGTTCGGGGTGGTCCCCGAAGTACCTCACCAGCATGTCCATCTGGTCGGCGGCCCGCTGCTCGGTGACCCTGCTGTGCGAGAGATAGACGACGATGTCCTGCTCGGTCAGCGGCTCGTCGCGGCGCAGCTTCTCGTGGGTGAGTCCGATGTTCTCCTTCTCCAGCAGCATCGTGTAGTCGGTCTCGGGCGGTACGGGGACGGGCTGGAGCTCGCGCTTCTTGAGCAGCGCGTTGAAGATTCGGCCGTGCTTGTCCTCGTCGGCGCCGTGCCGGGCGATCTTGGGCGCGAGCTCACGCATGCTCTCGGGCACGAGGGCGGCGATACGGCCGTTCTCCCAACCGCCCTGGGTCTCACCGCTGGCGGCGATGGAGCAGAAGAGCCGGAAGGCTTCGTCGCTGTCGACGATTTCCTGGAAGAGACTCCGGGCCGAGAGCATCACTGCCACCTCCATGAAGATGTCCGCAAAAAGAGTCAAATGCGGTATGGGAGGCGAGGCAACAGGTAGGTGGCGCAACTCCGCCGAACGGAGGACAGCGGCACACGCCAAGAAGCAGTAACCCGGGCGGGCTGTCAGGCGTTGTTCTCTACGACGGCCGTGGCGGGGAAGACCCCCGAGCCCCCACCACGGCCGCAGACTTGTTTTCGGCTCTCCCGGGGCCCGGGCCGTCCGGACCGGCACCCCGGCACCACGGCCGCAGACTTGTTTTCGGCTCTCCCGGGGCCCGGGCCGTCCGGACCGGCACCCCGGCACCACGGCCGCAGACTTCTTTTCGACTCTCCCGGGGCCAGGGCCGTCCGGACCGGCACCCCGGCACCACGGCCGCAGACTTGTTTTCGGCTCTCCCGGGGCCCGGGCACCAGGGCCGCAGATCAGCTGTCCGTACTATGCGAGGCCCGCGTGCTCCAGAGCTTCCGTGCCCGCCCGGAGCGCCGCGATCCGCTCGTCCAGTGTGAAGCCCGCCGGGGCGAGGGTCAGGGTGGTGACGCCGGCCTCGGCGTACGCCTGCATACGGTCGGCGATCCGGTCCACCGAGCCCAGCAGCGTCGTCTGGTCGATCAGCTCGTGCGGGACCGCGGCCGCCGCGCCCTCCTTGTCGCCGGACAGGTACTTGTCCTGGATCTCGGCCGCTTCCTTCTCGTAACCCATGCGCTGCGCAAGCTGGTTGTAGAAGTTCTGCTTGCGGCTGCCCATCCCGCCGACATACAGCGCGGTGTACGGACGGAACATGTCGGCAAGGCCCTTGACGTCGTCGCCGATCGCCAGCGGCAGTGTCGGGCAGACGTCGAAGCCCTCCAGCGTCTTGCCGGCCTTCTCGCGGCCCGCCCGCAGGTACTTGATCGCCGTTTCCTCGAGATGCTCCGCGGACGGGAAGATCAGCAGCGCGCCGTCCGCGATCTCACCGGTCTGCTCCAGGTTCTTGGGTCCGATCGCGGCGATGTACAGCGGGATGTGCTCGCGCTGCGGGTGCACGGTGAGCTTGATCGGCTTGCCCGGGCCGTCCGGCAGCGGGAGCGTCCAGTGCTCGCCCTCGTACGACAGGCGCTCGCGGGACATCGCCCTGCGGACAATCTCGACGTACTCGCGGGTACGGGAGAGCGGCTTGTCGAACTTGATGCCGTACCAGCCCTCGGAGACCTGCGGGCCCGAGACGCCGAGGCCCAGGCGGAAGCGGCCGCCCGAGAGGGAGTCGAGAGTCGCGGCCGTCATCGCGGTCATGGCGGGCTGACGAGCCGGGATCTGCATGATCGCGGAGCCGACGTCGATGCGCTCGGTCTGCGCGGCGACCCAGGTGAGGACGGTGGGGGCGTCGGATCCGTACGCCTCCGCGGCCCAGCAGACGTCGTAGCCGAGCCGGTCGGCCTCCTTGGCGACGGCGAGGTTGTCTCCGTCCATCCCCGCGCCCCAGTAGCCGAGGTTGATGCCGAGCCGCATAACCGCTCCCTCTTACTGATCAGTAACGTCCCTTTCCGCGGACTCTAGCGCGGCTTCGGGAGATCCGGCAGGGGGAGGTTGTCCACAGGCTCTCTCAGGGTGGGCCCCTGGCCAGTAATCTCAGCGCCCATGGAGCAGAGGCATCTCGGCCGCACCGGCCTGCGCGTGTCCCGGATCGGACTCGGCACCCTGACATGGGGCCGGGACACCGATGAGCACGACGCCGCCGACCAGTTGAAGGTGTTCTGGGAGGCGGGCGGGACGCTGGTCGACACCGCCGATGTGTACGGCGGCGGGGACGCCGAGTATCTGCTGGGGCAGTTGGTGGAGCGGCTTGTGCCGAGGCGCGATCTGGTCATCGCGACGAAGGCGGGCAGCGTGCCCGATCCGGACCGGCGCTTCGACGGCTCACGCGGGCATCTGCTCGCCGCGCTGGACGCGTCCTTGGAGCGGCTCGGGACGGACTACGTCGACCTCTGGCAGGTCCATGCCTTCGATCCCGAGACCCCGCTGGAGGAGACGCTCCAGGCGCTGGACATCGCGGTCAGCAGCGGACGGGCGCGGTATGCGGGCGTGTCGAACTTCTGCGGCTGGCAGCTGGCGAAGGCGGCGACCTGGCAGCTGGCCGCTCCGGGGGTGCGGACCCGGCTGGCCAGCACGCAGATGGAGTACTCACTGCTGCAGCGCGGGATCGAGCGGGAGGTGCTGCCCGCCGCGCTGGACCTGGGGGTCGGGCTGCTGCCGTCGTCGCCTCTCGGCCGCGGGGTGCTGACCGGGAAGTACCGGCACGCGACTCCGGCGGATTCGCGGGGGGCGTCGGAGCAGTTGGCGCCGTTCGTGGAGCCGTATCTGGACGAGACGGCGAGCAGCATCGTGGACGCGGTGGCGACCGCGGCGGACGGTCTTGCGGCGACGACGCTCCAGGTGGCGCTCGCATGGGTGCGGGACCGGCCCGGGGTGGTGGCGCCGATCATCGGCGCGCGCAATGCGCAGCAGCTCACGGCAGCATTGTCAGTGGAGGCCCTTAGTCTTCCTGACGAGATCTGCCAGGCGCTCGACGATGTGTCGGCGCCCGTGCACCGATATCCCGACCAGGACTGGAGCGAGCTGTGACTGCGCCTTCCGAGGGGACGCCGCCCCCGACAGCCGCTGCGCGGCGGGCCGAACCCCCGGCCGAGGAACGCGATTCCGCGGACGGGGCGGCCACCCCGACACCGGACACCGCCGAGGTCGCGAACTCCGCCGAGGTCGCGAACTCCGCCGAGGTCGCGGACGGCACCGCCGAGCCGGACGCGACGCCGGACACGGACGCGGACACGTCCGGGACCTCGGACGCGGCCGCCACCGATGGCGCCGAGAAGGCGACCGAGCGCTCCGAGACCGAGGCCGAGCTCGCCGCGCAGCGGGAGTTGCGGGCCCGGATCGAGCAGCGGAAGGCCGAGAAGGCGGCGCCCATCGAGAGCGGCGCCAAGCTCAGCGGGACGGCCGCCGATCTGCTCGCGGCGGTACGTGCCGTGGAGAGCGGCGAGAAGTCCGGTACCGCCTTCTTCGACTCGCCCGCTCGCTCCGCCGGCAAGACCCCCACCGCCCCCGCGCCCAGGCGCGCAGCACCCACTCCGGCCGAGCCGGTGCGGCCGCGGATTCCGGAGCCCGCCACGGCGCCGCGGGCGGCCGCGGCGGAAACCGTCACCGCCGTACGGGCCGTGCTCACCGAGGGCGGTGCGCCGGAGGCGCTCGCGGCCCAGGTCGCCGAGGTGCTCGGAGAGCAGGCAGCGGACGCCCTGCGCGAGGATCCGTGGCGGCTGCTGGCCGTGCCCGGTGTCCGGCCGGAGCAGGCGGACGGTTTCGCCCGCGCGCTGCTCGGCGCCGAGTGCGGCCCGGGTGACGAGCGCCGGACGGGGGCCCTGGTCGGCTGGCAGCTGGAGCGCGCGGCGCTCCAGGGCCACACCGCGCTGGAGTCTTCCGTCGTCCGCGGTGCGCTGGCCGAGCGGTCGGTGCCCGATCCGGACGAGGCGTTGCAACAGGCCATCGCCGAGGGCGCCGTGCTGGTCTTCCAGGACGGCATCGAGGAGGCCGAGGACGGGGACGAGTCCGCCCGGCCGCCCGTGCCCGTGCTGCTGGGCCTCGACCGGTACGCACTCGCGGAGGAGAGCCTCGCGGACGGCCTGGCGCGACTGGCCAAGTCGGGCGCCGATGCCCGTTGGGAGGCGACCGAACCCACCGAGCTGGTCCGCGCGGTGGCAGCGAGCGGCCTGGTGGTGCACACCGGCGGCGAGGCGGCTCGCACCGAGCCGGTCGCGCTGGCCGAGGCGGCACGTGCCCTCGGGCTGCGCGCGGTCGTCGCGGCCCACAGTGAGAACGGCAGCCGACGGCTCGGCCCGGCCGCGGTCACCGTCGCCGGGCTGCTGTCCGGGGCACAGGGGCCCGGCCGGGACGAGGACGGGGCCTTCGCGCTCGATCTCCTGGTCGTCCTTGACGCGCCGCAGCTGGACGTGGAGACCGCCGCGATGCTGGTCGAGTCGATGCCCGACGGCAGTCGGCTGGTGCTGAGCGGCGACCCCGGAGTGCTGGACTCGGCGGGCGCGGGCCGGGTGTTCGCGGATGTGCTGGCGGCCAGGGTGTGCCCGCAGACCGCCTCGCGGACGCCCGACCCCGGTCCGATCGGCGAGCTGGTCTCGGGCATCGGGATCGGCGAGCTGAACCAGGTGGCGGGGCCCGGCAAGGAGGTCGTCATCGTCCCGGTGCGGGACGCGGGAGAGGCGGTCCACCGTACGGTGCAGCTCGTCGCGGACTCGGTGCCGCGGGCCATCGGAGTGCCGGCCGAGCAGACTCAGGTGATCACGGTCGGGCATGGCGGCTCCGCGGGGACGCGCGCGCTGAACGCGGCTCTCAAGCAGCGGCTGAACCCGGGTCCCGGCCGGTTCGGCGGTTTCGACCCGGGCGACCGGGTGGCATACGCCCCGGCGCTCGGCCGGACACTGCCCGGCACCGTCGTCTCGGCGGAGGCGGACGGCCTGCACCTCGACTGCGAGGGCACGCCCGTCGTCGTACCCAAGGAGCGGGTCGACTCGGCGGTGCGGCACGGCTGGGCGTTGACGGCGCACCAGGCCGCGGGGATGCGCTGGCCCGCGGCGGTCGTGGTGCTGCCGGGTGATGCGGCGCAGGGGTTGAGCCGGCCGTGGGTCTACACCGCGTTCAGCCGTGGGGAGCGCCATCTGTCGGTGGTGCACGGCGTGGACCAGGCGCTGCCGCGCGCGGTGGCGGAGGTCCCGGCCCAGGAGCGCACGACGCGGCTGCGGACGCTGCTCGAAGGGCTGCTCGCCCCGGCGCAGTGATCACTCTGCCCAAGGGCCGCACCGAGGCCCCCGCCGCCAGGACGCGACGGGGGCCTCGGCTGCGTACGACTCACGAGCCCGGCAAGATCCGGAAGACAGGCCCTGGCGTGGTCAGGACTCCACTTCGTCGACGTCGACGTCGTCGTCCAGATCCGCGGCCAGCTCGTCCTCGTCGAAAACCGAGCTGACATCGAAGCGGCACACGACCCGCTGCGGGTCCGCCTGGTCGAACGGCGTGCTCAGCCACTCCCCCGGCTCCGGGAGGTCGTCCGCGGCCGACACCCACAGCGTGGAGTCGCCCTCCTCCAGGCCGAACTCCTTGTGCCGGGAAGCGATTTCGTCCGGTTCGAACTCTCCGAAGAGCACTCCGAGCGCCGCGTGCACGCTCGTGCCGACCACCGGGGCGCTCTCCGTGCGTTCCTCGTCGGGGTCCAGGTCGGCAATGCGCTGTGCCTGTGCGAGCAGTCGCTGCGGCTCGACCACCGCGTAGTCCCGGCGGATCAGCACACTGAGCGCGTTCGGCTCCTCGGGTCCCGCGTACGGGGGCAGCGAGTCGTCCGCACCCGGGATCTCGAACGGCGTGACCTCGTCGTAGCGGTCGTACAGGCGCTCGTCGTACGCCTCCGCCGCCGCGGCGAGGTGGTTGAACGCGTCGTAGACAGCCGGGTCGTCCTCGCCCGAGCGGTTCTCGACCGCCGCGAGGTGACGGTCCAGTGCGGTTTTGACCGCCTCGGCGGCGGCACGTACCTCGGCAGCGGTGGGCTGCGCAGCATCAGACATAGTGCAGACGCTATCCGTACCAGGGCTCTGCCCGCACAATAGATGCGATGCCGGAATACGAATTTGTCGACGTCTACGTGCCGCGCGGGGTCTCCCGCAAGGAGGCGACACGTCTGCTGACCGACCATGCCGAGTACGGACACTGGGAGTTGGACCGACTGAGTCTGCTCCGGGACGGCAGCCGCAGGGTGCGGCTGCGCCGGCGCATCATCCGTCAGGTGCGCGCCACCTGGTGAGCGAGTGAGCAGTACGGAGCGGGCCCCGCGACCGCGGGACCCGCTCCGCTTCATGCCCCTTCGCACCGTTACGTACGAATGTGTTGCACCGTGACTGCTTGGTTACGCAGAGGCGCGGGCGCGGCGGTAGAGCACCGCTCCCGCGAGCAGCAGACCGGCCCCGGCCGGGGCCAGCATGTCCAGCGCTCCGGCACCGGTGTGCGCCAGCTGACCGGCCCTCGGCGGGGTCACCGTCTGCGTGCCGGGGGTGTTCGGAGTGACCGGCACCTCGGCCCCGGGCTGAGTCGGGGTGCCCGGCAGGCTCGGGGTGCCGGGCTGAGTCGGGGTACCAGGCTGGCTCGGGGTGCCGGGCTGGGTCGGCGTGCCCGGCTGAGTCGGGGTGCCGGGCTGGGTCGGCGTGCCCGGCTGAGTCGGGGTACCGGGCTGTGCGGGTGGCGTGTTGGCGCCGGCATTGCTGCCGCACTCGTTGGCGCCGGCGGGGTTGAGCAGACCAACGACGTTGGCCGTGTTCCCGCACGCGTTCACGGGGACGTGGACCGGCGCCTGGACGTTGTTGCCGGAGGCAACACCGGGAGAGTCGCTGGTGGCCCCACCCGCCTGGGATCCACCGCCGTTCGCACTGCCGCCGGAGCCGTTGCCGCACCCGTTGCCACTGGCGGGGTTGAGCAGACCAACGACACTGGCCGTGTTCCCGCACGCGTTCACGGGGACGTGGACCGGCGCCTGGACGTTGTTGCCGGAGGCAACACCGGGAGAGTCGCTGGTGGCCCCACCCGCCTGGGATCCACCGCCGTTCGCGCTGCCGCCGGAGCCGTTGCCGCACCCGTTGCCACTGGTGGGGTTGAGCAGACCAATGACATTGGCCGTGTTCCCGCACACGTTCACGGGAATGTGCACCGGCGCCTGGACCGAATTCCCGGACGCCACACCCGGCGAATTCGACGCGCTTCCCTGCGCCGTGGCATCCGCCTGCGCATATCCGCCGCCGAGGGCGAGTACGCCGCCCGCAGCCGCGATGGTGATCAAGCCTTTGCGAGTGAAGTGTCGCATTGATGATTCCTTGCCTTCCTGCTTCAGGAAATCCCGGACGTCGTGCCCGGGGCCGGAATGCCCGACGGCCCCGGAGCGCATGGCGCGCGCTCCGGGACCGACCGGGGTCAAACCCAAGCCCTCATGGGCCGAGTCACAACGTCACGAGTTGACGCAGGTGTTGCCGAAGGTGGGGTTCAGCAGGCCGATGACGCTCACTGTGTTGCCGCACACGTTCACCGGCACGTGGATGGGCGCCTGGATGACGTTGCCGGAGAGCACTCCCGGGGACTGCACCGCAGCACCCTGGGCGCCCGCGTCGGCCATGGCCACGCCCGCACCGGCAAGCAGCAGGCCACCAGTGGCAGCCGCAGCAGCGACGACCTTCTTGATCATTGTTCCTCCTCGTTGGCAATGCGATCCCAGCCGCGGATCGCATCACCTGTAACGAGGAGGTGGGGTGCGGGCTACGAGCCCGATGCGCCATTCACTCTTTTCAGTCAAGTGCGTACGTACTCACGATTATTGGAGTTTCGTTTCAGCGGATCTCACCCGAGGCGACTCAGCACCGGTCGAGAAAACGGTCAAGCACTCGTACCCCGAACTTCAGACCGTCGACCGGAACCCGCTCGTCCACACCGTGGAACATGCCCGCGAAGTCCAGCTCCGGCGGCAGCTTGAGCGGCGCGAAGCCGAAGCACCGGATGCCGAGATCGTCGAAGGACTTGGCGTCGGTGCCGCCGGACAGCATGTACGGGACGGCGCGGGCGATCGGGTCCTCCGCCTTGAGCGCGATCTGCATCGCGTCCACGAGGTCTCCGTCGAAGCTGGTCTCCAGCGCCTTGTCGCCGTGCACGTCCTCCCGCTTGACCCGCGGCCCGAGCAGCCGGTCGAGGTCGGCCAGGAACTCCTCCTCGTACCCCGGCAGGAAGCGTCCGTCGACATGGGCGGTGGCCTGCCCGGGGATGACGTTCACCTTGTAGCCGGCGCCGAGCATGGTGGGGGCCGCGGAGTTGCGCAGGGTCGCGCCGATCATTTTCGCGATGCCGCCGAGCTTGGCGAGCGTGGCGTCCATGTCCTCGGGATCGAGCGGTGTGCCGAGCGCGTCGGAGAGCTCGTCCAGGAAGGACCGTACGGTCTTGGTCATCCTGACCGGCCATTTGTGCCGCCCGAGCCGGCCGACGGCCTCGCAGAGCTCGGTGATGGCGTTGTCGTTGTTGGTCATCGACCCGTGCCCGGCGGTGCCCTCGACGGTGAGGCGCATCCAGTGCATGCCCTTCTGGGCCGTCTCGACGAGATAGAGCCGCAGGTTCTCGTTGACGGTGAAGGAGAAGCCGCCGACCTCGCCGATGGCCTCGGTGACGCCCTCGAAGAGGTCCGGGTGCTTGTCCACCAGATACCGCGCGCCGTAGGTGCCGCCCGCCTCCTCGTCGGCCAGGAAGGCCAGCACGATGTCGCGCGGGGGCTTGCGGCCGCTGCGCAGCCGGTCCCGGACGACGGCGAGGGTCATCGCGTCCATGTCCTTCATGTCGACCGCGCCACGGCCCCAGACACAGTCGTCCGCGATCTCGCCGGAGAAGGGGTGGTGCGTCCAGTCGTCGGCGTTCGCCGGTACGACGTCGAGGTGGCCGTGGATGAGCAGCGCGGGCCTGGACGGGTCCTCGCCCGCGATCCGGGCGACCGTGGAGGCGCGGCCCTTGTGCGACTCGAGGATCTGCGGTTCGAGCCCGACCTCGGCGAGCTTGGCTGCGACGTACTCCGCCGCGGCCCGCTCCCCCGGACCGGAGTGGTCTCCGTAATTGCTCGTGTCGATGCGGATCAGCTCACGACAGAGGTCGACGACCTCGTCCTCACCCGAGACGGTTCGGTCCGTGTTCGACTCGCTCACGCTGATTCCTCCCACTGTCGCTGCTGGTGGTTCCTCCTCATCCTCCCGCGAGCGGGCCCCGCAGCCCAAGGGCGGCTGTCCGCTGTCATACGGCCGTCACACGGCTGGGGGCGTGATCGGGCACGTCCGAATGTTTGCTATGGTTTTCCACGTCGGAACGGCCCAGCGCCGCGCGACAGACACCTTGTCCGGGTGGCGGAATGGCAGACGCGCTAGCTTGAGGTGCTAGTGCCCTTTATCGGGCGTGGGGGTTCAAGTCCCCCCTCGGACACCACCAAGATCCCCACGGATTCCCGTGGGGATCTTCTCGTTCCGTCGGCCCCGGTCGATGCGCATACAGTCACGTCGGTGAGACGCAGACACAAGGCCCCGCCCTCGCCGCTGCCCCAGCGTGACGGCATCGACCCGGTGCGGCTGCGGCTGCCCGCCGATCCGGACGGCGCCTGGAACACGGTGTACGACCACCTCGCCGCGCGGTACGCCGACGCCATCGGGGCCGACAGGGTCGACGCGCTGTTCCGGGACGGGCGCATCGTCTCCACCGACGGTCCTGTGGCGGCCGACGAGCCGTACACCCCGGGGCGGTATCTCTGGTTCCACCGGGAGTTCGCACCCGAAGAGCGCGTCCCCTTCGAGGTCGGGATCGTCCACCGGGACGAACGCCTGGTGATCGCCGACAAGCCCCACTTCCTGGCCACGACCCCGCGCGGACGGCATATCACGGAGACTGCGCTGGCCCGGTTGCGCCGTGACCTCGAGCTGCCGCAGCTGCAGCCCGCGCACCGGCTCGACCGGCTGACCGCGGGGCTTGCGCTGTTCGTCGTGCGGCCCGGGGACCGTGGTGCGTACCAGACGATGTTCCGGGACCGGCAGGTGCGCAAGGAGTACGAGGCGGTCGCGCCGTACGACCCGGCGCTCGCGCTGCCCATGACCCTGCGGAGCAGGATCGTGAAGGAGCGCGGGGTGATGACCGCCCGGGAGGAGCCGGGCGAGCCGAACAGCGAGAGCCGGATCGAGCTGATCGAGCACCGGGCCGGGCTCGGCCGGTACCGGCTGCTGCCGGCCACCGGCCGCACCCATCAGCTGCGGGTCCATATGAACAGCCTCGGGCTGCCGCTCCTGAACGACCCGGTCTATCCGGTCGTCCGGGCGGCCGGGCCCGACGACTACTCCCGTCCGCTTCAACTCCTCGCGAAGGTACTGGAGTTCACCGATCCGGTGACGGGAGAGCCGTTCCGCTTCGAGAGCCGGCTGCGGCTGGCTCAATGGCCCGGCCGCCCGGCGGAGCGACCGTAACCATCAGTTGAGCAACCTCGCGCCGAGCAGCCACCTCCGCGCGAGCGGCGGCGGTTCAGGCGCAAAGCGGGGTCAGGCGTTCTGGCGCTCCGCCGCGATCGCGCTGACCCGGCCGCGTACGACGAACCAGCCGCCGACCAGGGCCGCCGCGATCAGCGGCAGGAACATCACGGTCGTACGGCCCACGCCGCCGCCCCACCACATCAGGAAGGCCACGCTGGCGAGGAAGAACATCGTGACGATCTGGGTGTACGGAGCCCAGGGCAGCCGGTACGAGGGGCGGGTCACCCGGCCGTCCTGCGCGCGATGCCAGAACAGCAGCGAACAGAGCATGATCATGCCCCAGGTGCCGAGGATGCCGATCGACGCCAGGTTCAGGACGATCTCGAAGGCCTGGCCGGGCACGACGTAGTTGAGCGCGACGCCGAGCACACCGAAGCCCGCGGTCAGCAGGATGCCGCCGTAGGGCACCTGGCCCTTGTTCATCCGGCCGGTGAACCTGGGCGCGGAGCCCGACAGCGCCATCGAGCGCAGGATGCGGCCGGTGGAGTACAGACCGGAGTTCAGGCTGGAGAGCGCCGCGGTCAGCACCACGAGGTTCATCACGCCGGCCGCGCCCGGTACGCCGAGCTTGTCCATGACCGTGACGAACGGGCTCTGGTCGCCGGAGTACGCCGTGTACGGGAGGAGCAGCGCGAGGAGCACCACCGAGCCGACGTAGAACAGGCCGACCCGCCACATGATCGAGTTGATGGCCTTGGGCATGATCTTCTCGGGGCTCTCGGTCTCACCGGCGGCTACACCGCACAGCTCGACGGAGGCGTACGCGAAGACGACGCCCTGGATCACCAGCAGCATCGGCAGCATGCCCATCGGGAAGATGCCGCCGTTGTCGGTGACGGTGGAGAAACCGGGGGTGTGGCCGTCCACCGGGTGCTGGGTGACCACCAGGAAGATGCCGACGAGCATGAAGGCGACCAGCGCGGCGACCTTGATGATCGCGAACCAGAACTCCATCTCGCCGAAGTACTTCACCGAGATGAGGTTGGCGGTGAGGACGACGGCGAGGGCGATCAGCGCGAGGACCCACTGCGGGATGTCGCTGAACATCGCCCAGAAGTGCGCATAGGTGGCGGCCGCGGTGATGTCGGCGATCGCGGTGGTCGACCAGTTGAGGAAGTAGAGCCAGCCGGCCGCGAAGGCGCCCTTCTCGCCCATGAACTCACGGGCGTAGGAGACGAAGGCGCCGGAGGACGGGCGGTAGAGGACCAGCTCACCGAGAGCGCGCACGACGAAGAAGGCGAACACGCCGCAGACCGCGTAGGCAATGGCCAGGGAGGGGCCTGCGCCCGCCATACGGCCGCCCGCGCCGAGGAAGAGGCCGGTGCCTATCGCTCCGCCGATCGCGATCATGTTGATGTGGCGGGACTTGAGGTCCTTGCTGTAGCCGGCGTCTCCGGCGTCCACGTGGGGGGAGCTCGTCGTCGCCGGAGCCCCGGCGGCGAGCGTTTCGGCCGCGGTGATGCGGTCACTCATGAGAAAGGTTCGCCTTCGTGAGGGGGATGTGCGGTTCCCGGCCGGAGCCGGTGGGGGTGGTCACCTTGGCGTGGTCTGACGCCACACAGTCAGGGCAACCCTGGGATTTTGACAGTGGCGAAGGTCACGCAGCGATAGATCTGAGGGGATTTTGAGGTTACGGCCCAGTAAACCAAGGTCATCGACCAGCGGGGTAACTCTGACGCGGACAGCTCAGGAACCGCTCAGGGCGACTCAGGGGCGCGCAGGACCGCTCATCGGGACGGTTCGGGGCAGCGCGCAGGGCTGCTCAGGGAGCCAGTACATCCAGCTCGGCGAGCGCGCCGACCGCGATCTGCCGGGTGATCTCCTCGGGCCGTACGGCGTCCGACTCGCGGACCGCCCCGGCCACCTGGACATGCAGGGTCGGGGCCGCCGGATTTCGTACTGCTGCCGTCACTCGTCCCTCAGTCGTCCTTCTCGTCGTCCTTCAGCCACAGCGGGTGCTCCAGCTCGTCGTCCTTCAGCCACAGCGGGTGCTCCACCTTCGCCCACGGGCGCTCGACCGACCCGGTACGCATACCCCTTCGTGCCTCCGGGTCGGCGAGCGCCATTCCGATGTGCCCGGCGAGGACGATGCCGATGGACAGCGCGAGCCAGTCGTGGACGAAGGTGGCGCCGTTGCGCCATACCAGCGGGGTCAGATGGGTGAACCACATCAGCAGGCCGGTCGCCAGCATCACCAGCACCGCGCCCGCGATCCAGGCCGAGTAGATCTTCTGGCCGGCATTGAACTTGCCCGCCGGACGGGACTCGGGTCGGCGGTCACGCCGCCGCGCCGCCCGCAGCCACTTCCTGTCGTGCGGCCCGAAGCGGTTCAGCCTGCGCAGATCGGCCCGGAAGGAACGCGAGGCAAGACCGAGCAGGAAGGGCACGGGCAGCAGGATTCCGGCCCATTCGTGGACGGTGACCACGAGATAGCGGCGGCCGACGAGCTCGGCGATCTGCGGTACGTACAAAGCCGCGGCGGTCGCCACACACAGCAGCATCAGCGCGGCGGTGGTGCGGTGCACCCAGCGCTCGGCGCGGCTGAACCGCTTGACACGCCTGGGCAGTTCAGACGGTGGGGGTGTCGCTGCGGCCGTTGGACCGGCCGACCCAGGCGTCGACGTCATAGCCCCGCTCCTCCCAGTAGCCGGGCCGGACATCAGAGGTGACGGTGATCCCGGAGAGCCACTTCGCCGACTTGTAGAAGTACATCGGCGCGACATAGAGCCGGACCGGTCCGCCGTGGGAGTGGTTGACCGGCTTGTCCTGCATCTGAAGGCACACCAGCACATCGTCGCGGCGGGCCTGCGGCAGGGTGAGGCTCTCGCTGTACGTGCCGTCGAAGCAGCTGAAGCGGATCGCCTTGGCCTCGGGGCGCACGCCGGCGGCGTCCAGCAGCAGCGACAGCTTGACGCCCGCGAAGGCGGTCTCGGGGACGCGCCAGCCGGTGACGCACTGCACGTCGCGCACGACCCGGGTCTGCGGCAGCTTGCGCAGCGCGTCGAAGGTGTACGTCGCCGGGCGGTCGACCAGGCCGTCGACGGTCAGCCGGTAGTTCCGCTCGTTCTTGTGCGGTACGGAGGCGGCGACGGAGTAGTAGCGAAAGCCACCGCCGTTGGGCAGCAGCCCGGTCAGGCCGGTGGGGTCCTTGTCCGAGGCCGCGCCGAGGAAGGCCTCGAGCCCGCGCTGCAGATACGGCGCCGCGGCGATGCCGCCGGCGCCGAGCCCGAGCATGCCGAGCACCAAGCGGCGGCCGACGGGGGCGCCCTCGGTGTCGGGGTGGTGTGTGGTCACCCTTCGATTCGAACACCACGGAAGCCGGTACGCCAGGAAAATCGGCGGCACGTCAGACTTCCGTCACACTCGGCTCCGCCCGCGCCTCCCACTGGGGCTCCGCACCAGACCCTCCCCCTACGCCTCAAACGCCGGCGAGGCTTGGTTTGCCCGGCCAGCATGAAGTTCAGGCAGGACGGGCGGAAGGCGTCAGCCCTAGCGCACCGACTTCGCCGCCGCCCGCCCCGCCGCCCGGCCCGAGAACAGGCAGCCCCCCAAGAACGTGCCCTCCAGCGACCGGTATCCGTGCACACCCCCGCCCCCGAACCCCGCCGCCTCGCCCGCCGCATACAGGCCCGGCAGCGGCTCGCCGCCCTCCGTGAGCACCCGCGAGGACAGGTCCGTCTCCAGCCCGCCGAGCGATTTGCGGGTGAGGATGTTCAGCCGTACGGCGATGAGCGGACCCGCCTTCGGGTCGAGAATGCGGTGCGGCGCAGCCGTACGTATCAGCTTGTCGCCCAGATAGTTGCGCGCCCCGCGAATCGCCGTGACCTGGAGGTCCTTGGTGAACGGGTTCTTGATCTCCCGGTCCCGCGCGGTGATCTCGCGACGCAGCTCCGCCTCGTCGATCAGCGGTTCCTTGGTGAGCGCGTTCATGCCCCGTACGAGAGCGGAGAGATCCTTCTCGACGACGAAGTCCACCCCGCGGTCCATGAACGCCTTCACCGGACCCGGCACATCCGCCCTCGCGCGCCCGATGACACCGCGGATCGACTTCCCCGTCAGGTCGGGGTTCTGCTCGGAGCCCGAGAGTGCGAACTCCTTCCCGATGATCTTCTGGTCGAGGACGAACCAGGTGTAGTCGTAGCCGGACTTCATGATGTGCTCGAGCGTGCCGAGCGTGTCGAAGCCGGGGAAGAGCGGCACCGGCAGCCGCTTGCCGCGCGCGTCCAGCCAGAGCGACGAGGGACCGGGCAGGATGCGGATGCCGTGCCTGGCCCAGATCGGGTTCCAGTTCTCGATGCCCTCGGTGTAGTGCCACATCCGGTCGCGGTTGATGTGGCTCGCGCCCGCGCGCTCCGCGATGCCGAGCATCAGTCCGTCGACGTGTGCGGGGACGCCGGAGAGCATCTTCTCGGGCGGGGTACCGAGCCGCTCCGGCCACTGGGCGCGTACGAGGTCGTGGTTGCCGCCGATGCCGCCGGAGGTGACGATCACCGCCTGGGCCCGGAACTCGAAGGCTCCGGCGACCTCGCGGCTGCTCGCGGCGCCCCGCACGGCGTCGGAGGCTTCGAGGACCTCGCCGCTGACGGTGTCCAGCGCGCCCGCGCTGCTGCTCAGCCCGGTCACCCGGTGGCGGAACCTCAGCTCGACGAGGCCGCGTGCGACGCCTTCTCTGACCCGGCGTTCGAAGGGGGCGACGATTCCCGGTCCTGTCCCCCAGGTGATGTGGAAGCGGGGTACGGAGTTGCCGTGCCCCGTGGCGTCGTAGCCGCCGCGCTCGGCCCAGCCCACGACCGGGAAGAAACGCACACCCTGGGCATGCAGCCAGGCCCGCTTCTCCCCGGAGGCGAAGTCGACGTACGCCTCGGCCCACTCGCGCGGCCGGCGGTCCTCGTCGCGGTCGAAGCCCGCGGTGCCGAGCCAGTCCTGGAGCGCGAGTTCCTGGCTGTCCTTGATCCGCATCCGGCGCTGCTCGGGCGAGTCGACGAAGAACAGCCCGCCGAAGGACCAGTGCGCCTGCCCGCCGATCGACTGCTCCGGCTCCTGGTCGAGCAGGATGACCTTGCGCCCGGCGTCGACGAGTTCCGCGGTGGCCACGAGGCCCGCGATCCCTGCCCCGATCACGATCACATCAGCGTCGTACGCCATGAGGTTCCATCCTTGTCGGGCCTCGTGCCCCCTGCCTCGGGCTCTGGCTGGGGTCTCGGCGGCGAGTGCGGTGGTCCGATCTTCGGTACGCGCGAGTAACTAGTCAACAGTCAGATCTGTCCTTGTCGGTGATTGGATTGGCAGATGACTCCCGCCGAGGAAATCCTGGACATCGTCGACGAGAACGACGAGGTGATCGGCCGGGCCCCGCGGGGCGAGGCGTACGCGCGCGGCATGCGCCACCGCTGTGTGTTCATCCAGGCCAGGGACGCGCAGGGCCGGATCTTCGTGCACCGCAGGACGGCGACGAAGCTGGTCTTCCCTTCGCAGTACGACATGTTCGTGGGCGGTGTCGTCGGCGCGGGCGAGAGCTATGACGCCGCGGCCCTGCGCGAGGCCGAGGAGGAGCTGGGGGTTTCCGGACTCCCCCGGCCGGTGCCGCTGTTCAAGTTCCTCTACGAGAGCGGCGAGCAGACCTGGTGGTCGGCCGTGTACGAGGTGCGCTGCGAGCTGCCGGTGAACCCTCAGGCGGAGGAGGTCGCGTGGCACGCCTTCCTTCCGGAGGAGGAACTGGAGCAGCGGCTCGGTGAGTGGGAGTGGGTGCCGGACGGGCTTGAGGCGTACGAGCGGCTGCGGGCGTTCCGCGCGGCCTGAGTTCCCACCGCCCAGCTCCCACCGCCCGAGTTCCCACCGCCCGAGTTCCCGCCGCCCGAGCCCCCGCGGCCCGAGCTCCCGCGGCCCGAGTCCGACAATTCCGCAGGTAGGGTGCGACGCGTGAGCGACTTCCGACAGAGCCTGCAGCTGTGGTTCGCGCCCCAGCGGGTGCGGGAGGAGGGCGAGACACCCGACTACCGGTTCTCGCTCGCCAACGAGCGGACCTTTCTCGCCTGGCTGCGTACGGCGCTCGCGCTCATCGGCGGCGGGTTCGCGGTCGATCAGTTTCTGCCGGAACTGGCGTGGGGCCTGCGGGCCGGGATGGCGCTCGGGCTGCTTGCAGCGGGAGTGCTCTGTGCACTGCGGGCCGTCAATCACTGGGCGCGGTGCGAGCGGGCGATGCGACGTGGCGAGGATCTGCCCGTGTCTCGCTTCCCCACGCTGCTCAGCCTGGTGATCGCCGTCGTCGCCGTGGCCATGGTGGTGGTCGTGCTCTTCGGCTGGGAGGGCGGCCGTTGAGCGGCGTGCGCGAGCGGGATCCGGGGCTGCAGCCCGAGCGGACCCGGCTGGCGTGGCGCCGGACCACACTGGCGTTCACCGTGGCGGCGGTGCTCGCTGCCCGGCAGGTGGCCGGCGGCGATCTGAGCACGGCCGGGTTCGTGGCAGTGGCCTGCAGTGCGCTGGTGTGGCTCGGTTTTCTGCGAGTGGCCCACCGCCGGGTCCATGCCCTGGAGGCGCGCCCCACCCCGCAGATGCTGCCGGGGCGGGCGGCACTGGCGGCGGTGGCGTGCACGATCGCCCTGGCCGGTTTCGCCGTCGCGATGATCGTCTGAGCTCAGCCGTCCCACTCGACCGTGACCACGATCTTGCCGCGGGTGCGGCCCTCCGCGTTCAGTGCGTGGGCATCGGCCGTCTTCTCCAGGGGGAAGGTTCTGTCCACATGGACGGTGACCACGCCCTGCTCGGCGAGCTCCCCCAGCGCCGCCAGGTCCGCCGCGTCCGGCCGCACCCAGTAGTAGTGGCCGCCAAGGCTCAGGACCTCACGGTCGGCGATCGAGGCGAGGCGGCCCTCGGGCGCGAGCACCTCGGCCGAGGCGCTGAGGGCGTCCCCTCCGATCGTGTCGAAGACCGCGTCGACGCCTTCGGGTGCCAGCGCGCGCACCCGGTCGGCGAGACCTTCCCCGTACGTCACCGGCTCCGCGCCCAGCTCGCGCAGATGGTCGTGGTTGCGTTCGCTCGCCGTGCCGATGACCCGCGCGCCCGCGTGCTTGGCAAGCTGTACCGCGAGCGAGCCGACCCCGCCCGCGGCGGCGTGGACGAGGACCGTGTCCCCTCCTTGCACCTTCAGCTCGTGATTCAGCACCTGGTACGCGGTGAGACCGACCTGCGGCAGCCCGGCCGCCTGCTCGAAGCTCAGGTTCAGCGGCTTACGGGCCAGCGTGCGCAGCGGAGCGGCGACGTACTCGGCGAAGGTGCCGCGGCCGAGGAAGTCCTCGCGTACGTATCCCATCACCTCGTCGCCGACGGCGAACTCGGTGACGGCGATGCCTGGTTGGACGACCACACCGGAGACGTCCCAGCCCGGTACGACCGGGAAGACCGGCTCGAAGAGGCTGTCGATATACCCCTCGCGGGCCTTCCAGTCGACCGGGTTGACGGCGGCCGCGCGCACCTTGACCAGGACGGAGTCGGGACCGACCTTGGGCTCGGGGCGCTCCCCGTACTCCAGGACCTCCGGGCCGCCGTAGCGGCTGTAGCTGATCGCCTTCATGATCCGACCCTCGTGCGTGGCACGCGCTCGCGCAAGCCGGGACGGGTCTAATCTGGAAAGCCTCAGAACGCCGCAAATCACATCAAAGGTGAAGCGTCATGACCGTTCTCCACCACGAGCACCCCGCGCACGAGCACACCCACGGTCCGGCCTGCGGACATCCCGAGGTCCCGCACGGCGACCACGTCGACTACGCGCACGACGGCCACCTCCACAAGGAGCACTCGGGGCACTGGGACGAGTGCGAGCCGGGCGAGCACATCTCGCACAGCGGTCATGCGCACGATCACGGCCCCGGCTGCGGTCACCCGGCCGTGCGGCACGGCGACCACCTCGACTATGTCCACGACAGACACCGTCACGCCCAGCACGACGGGCACTGGGACGACCACTGACCACAGACCCCGGCTTCCCCTGCGCCACGGCCAACTGGCAGTCTCTACTGACCAGTTCGGCCTTGACTCAGGGGATTTCAGTTGTCTGCCACGGATCCGTACACCGTCCGGCTCGCGCCAGAAGTGCATGCCTACGTCCAGCCGGACGGCGGCTGGTGTCTGAACAACGCGGGGTTCATCAGCGACGGGGAGTCGGCCCTGCTCGTCGACACCGCCGCTACCGAGCGGCGGACGCTGGCACTGCGTGAGGCATTGCTGGCGACCGGCGCCCCGCTGCCGCGCACGCTGGTCAATACGCACCACCACGGCGACCACACCTACGGCAACGGCGTCTTCACTCCGGATGCCGTGGTGATCGGCCACGACTCCTGCCGCAGCGAGCAGCTCACGGCGGGCCATCAGCTCCATCTCGTATGGCCGGGGACCGACTTCGGCGCCATCGAGATCACCGCCCCGACCGTGACGTACAACGACCGGCTGACCGTGCATGTCGGGGACATCGAGGTACGGCTCATCCACCCCGGCGGAGCCGCGCACACCCTCGGTGACACGATCGTGCATCTGCCGCAGCAGCGGGTCGTCTTCACCGGGGACCTGATCTTCCAGGGCGGCACGCCGTTCATCCCGGTCGGCTCGCTCAGCGGGTCGCTGCGGGCGCTGGACGTGCTGCGCTCGCTCGACGCCACGACCGTGGTGCCGGGTCATGGCCCGATCACCGACCCCTCCGCGTACGACGCGACGGAGCGCTATCTGCGGTATGTGGCCGAGCTGGCCCAGGAAGGGCACACGAAGGGGCGCACCCCGCTGGAGACCGCGCGCGAGGCCGATCTCGGGGACTTCGCCGAGCTGCGGGAGAGCGAACGTCTGGTGGCCAATCTGCACCGGGCGTACGCGGAGCTGGACGGGCGGCCCGAGGGCTCACCGCTCGACGTGGCCGTGGTATTCGGCGACATGGCGGCGATGAACGGCGGCGTTCCGGTCGCCTGCCACGCCTGAGCTGCGCCCGAGGCAGGGCTGAACCACGCCTGAGCCACGGCGGGGCCGAGCCCGAGGCAGGCCCGACGCAGTCGACCGGCGTACTCCTATGTGACCAACACCCACGAACGTGACACCAGGCCAGTGATCCTGGCCTGGGTTCAGTGAGCGCACTGGACTACATACCGACTGGTCGGTCATCATGAGCGAGACCCGTTCAGCCGCCCTCGGAGGTCCCACCATGAGCTCAGTCCCCCCGCCAGGCCTCGATGCCGAGCAGCTGCGCGGTTATCTCGACCGCGAGCGCCCAGGCCTGGTGAGCGGACCGCTCAGCGCCCGGCTGATCCAGGGCGGCCGCTCCAACCTCACGTACTCCGTCACCGACGGCACCGGCCGCTGGGTCGTCCGCCGGCCCCCGCTCGGGCACGTACTGGCCACCGCGCACGACATGAAGCGCGAGCACCGGGTGATCAGCGCGCTGCATCCGACCGCCGTGCCGGTGCCCACGCCGGTGCTGCTGTGCGAGGACGAATCGGTGATCGGATCGCCGTTCTACGTCATGGAGTTCGTGGACGGCACTCCGTACCGCACTGCCGAGGAGCTGGCCGCGCTCGGCCCCGAGCGCACCAGGGACGCGGTCCTCGGCCTGGTCGACACCCTGGTCGAACTGCACGCCGTGGACCCCGAGTCGGTGGGTCTCGGCGACTTCGGGCGGCCCGAGGGCTTCCTCGACCGGCAGCTGCGCCGCTGGGGCAAGCAGCTGGACGCCTCCCGCAACCGCGAGCTGGCCGGCATCGACGAGCTGCATGCCGCGCTCGGCCGCGCACTGCCCGATTCACCCGCGCCCGCCGTCATCCACGGCGACTACCGGCTGGACAACGTCCTGGTCGGCCCGGACGACCGGATCAAGGCGATCCTCGACTGGGAGATGTCGACGCTCGGCGATCCGCTGACCGACCTCGGGCTGCTGGTGATGTACAGCGTCAAGCTGGAGCTGCCCGACTCCCCCGTCAGCACCACCGCGGGGGCCGCGGGCCACCCGGAAGCGACCGAACTGATCGAGCGGTACGCCGCCCGCTCTGGCCGGGACACCTCCGCCATCTCCTGGTACACGGCCTTCGCCTGGTTCAAGCTCGCCGTGATCCTCGAGGGCATCCACTACCGCTACACCCTCGGCCAGACCGTCGGCGCCGGCTTCGACCGGATCGGCGATCTCGTGCCCCTCTTCATCGAGCACGGCCTCACCACCCTCCAGGAAGGCTGAGTACCCCTATGGACTTCGCATTCGACGCGCGCACCGAGGAACTGCGGTCCAAGCTGCTCGCTTTCATGGACGAGCACGTCTACCCCGCCGAGGCGATCGAGCACGAGCAGCGCGCCCAGCTGGCCTCGCCGTGGGACACCCCGGCGATCTTCGACGAGCTCAAGGCCGAGGCGCGCAAGCAGGGCCTGTGGAATCTCTTCCTGCCCGACGCGGAGCACGGGGCCGGACTGACCAATCTGCAGTACGCGCCGCTCGCCGAAATCACCGGTCGCAGCCCGCACCTGGCTCCGACCGCCCTGAACTGCGCCGCGCCCGACACCGGGAACATGGAGGTGCTCTCGCAGTTCGGCAACGAGCAGCAGAAGAAGCAGTGGCTGGAGCCGTTGCTGGCCGGGGAGATCCGGTCCGCGTTCGCCATGACCGAGCCCGAGGTCGCCTCGTCCGACGCGACGAACATCCAGACGCGGATCGACCGCGACGGCGACGACTACGTCATCAACGGCCGCAAGTGGTACATCTCCGGGGCGATGAACCCCGACTGCAAGATCTTCATCGTGATGGGCAAGACGGACCCGGACGGGACCGACATCCGCCGCCAGCAGTCGATGATCCTCGTGCCGCGCGACGCCCCGGGCCTTGAGGTCCGGCGCGCCATGCAGGTGTACGGCTACGAGGACCACGCGCACGGCGGCCATGCCGAGGTCGTCTTCGACAACGTGCGGGTGCCGGCGTCGAATCTGATCGGCGAGGAGGGCGGCGGCTTCGCCATCGCCCAGGCGCGCCTCGGCCCGGGCCGTATCCACCACTGCATGCGGCTGATCGGCATGGCCGAGCGGGCCATCGAGCTGATGTGCAAGCGGGCGGTGTCCCGTACGGCCTTCGGCAAGGCGATCGCCCAGCAGGGTGTCGTACAGAACTGGATCGCGGACGCGCGGGTCACGGTCGAGCAGCTGCGGCTGCTGGTGCTGAAGACGGCCTGGCTGATGGACACGGTGGGCAACCGCGGGGCGCACACCGAGATCCAGGCGATCAAGATCGCGACCCCGAGGGCGGTGGTGGAGATCCTCGACAAGGCGGTGCAGGTGCACGGCGCGGGCGGGGTCAGCCAGGACTTCCCGCTGGCGGAACTGTGGGCGGCGGCGCGGACGTTGAAGCTGGCGGACGGACCGGACGAGGTGCATCAGCGGTCGCTGGCGCGGCGCGAACTGAAGCAGTACATGTAGCTGCGGCGGGGCGGGGGGCTGGAGGGGCTTGTTCCCCTCCAGCCCCCTTCCCGCAACCGGGGCCCCGCCCCGGCCAAGGTCGGGCTACGGGCGCAGGGCGCGCAGGAGCATGTCCGCGAGGTGGTCCGCCACCTGCTGCGGAGTGAGCGGGCCGTCCGGGCGGTACCACGTCGACAGGTGGTGGACCGAGCCGAAGTGGTAGTCCACCACCAGGTCCGCCGGGGTGGCCGAGGAGAACACGCCGCTCTGCTGACCCTCCTCGACCAGCGCGCGGAAGCGCTCGTGGTAGCGCCGGCGCTCGGCGCGCACCTGCTTGTGCTTCTCCGGGCTCAGATGGTGCATGGAGCGGAAGAAGATCGCGGCGTCGTCGAGGTTGTCGATCGTCGTCACCACGACATCCGCCGCCGCGCCCCGCAGCCGGTTCTCCACCGGCTCGTCGGCGCCCGCGAAGGCGTCGAGCCGCTCCTGCTGGAGCCGCAGCACGCGCGCATAGACCTCTTGGAGCAGGTCTTCCTTGGAGCCGAAGTAGTGGTACAGCGCTCCCTTGGTGACGCCGGCCGCCTCCACGATCTCCTGCACCGAGGTGCGGTCGTAGCCGCGCTCGGCGAAGAGCCGGGTGGCGGCGGCCAGCAGCCTCTGCGGGACGGGGGTGCCGTCCCCGTCCGTCGTCCTGGCCATTGCCGCCACCCGCCTCTCGTCAAATTCCTTGGGTCTACCCGGGAAAACGCAGTTCCCGCCTGAGGATCTTCCCACTTGTCGTCTTCGGCAGCTCCGGCAGGATCTCGACTTCGCGGGGGTATTTGTACGCCGCGAGTCGATCCGCACAGTACGCCGAGATCTCGGCCGGGTCGGCGGCAACCCCCGGGCGCAGACTCACATACGCCTTCACGCTCTCGCCGCGGTAGTCGTCGGGGACGCCGACCACGGCCGCCTCGCGCACCGCCGGGTGCGTGTACAGGACGTCCTCGACCTCGCGCGGCCAGACCTTGAAGCCGGACGCATTGATCATGTCCTTCTTGCGGTCGACGACATAGAGCCAGCCGTCCGCGTCCATGAAGCCGATGTCGCCGGTGCGCAGCTCGCCGTCCGGAAAGGCCTCGGCGCTCGCTTCGGGCAGCCGCCAGTAGCCGGGCACCACCTGGGGGCCGCTGACGGCTATCTCGCCGTGCTCGCCGAAGGGCACGTCCTGGCCCTTCTCGTCGACGATCCGCACGAGCGTGTCCGGCCCGGGCACGCCGACGGAGAGTGTGCCGGACCCGGGATCGACCGGGGCCTGCTTCTCCGGCGGCACGGAGGCGCAGGGCGCGGTGCACTCGGTGAGTCCGTAGCCGTTGTGGAGGTAGGGGCCGAAGCCCGTACGGAACTTCTCGACCAGCGCGGGCGGCACCGGGGCCCCGCCCGAGGAGATCACCTGGAACGAGGCGAAGTGCTCGCGGGTCGCCGCGGGGTGCGCGGCGAGCGCCATGAAGGCGGTGGAGGGCCCGACGGTGTACGCGGGCAGGTGCTCGGCGAAGGCGTCGAGGACGACTCCCGCCTCGAAGCGGTAGGCGAGGGCGAGGGTGCCCGCGTTGGCGATGCAAGCGGCGAGCTCGCAGACCATGCCGGTGATGTGGAACAGCGGCGCGAGCGCGAAGTAACAGGCGCCCTCGGGCACGGGGTGGCCGGTGCGCTGGCGCTCGGCGTTGTGGACGATGCCGCGGTGCAGGTTCATGGCGCCCTTGGGGGTGCCCGACGTGCCGGAGGTGTAGCTGATCAACGCCACGTCGTCGGGGGTCAGTTCACGCCCCTCGGGCGCGCGCAGCCCCAGTCTTGCCACGCTCACCAGGTCATGGGTGTCCTCCGGCCGCGGCTGCCGCTCGAAGCCGAGGACGCGGGCGTCGTTGCGGCTCTGCAGGTCCAGTTCGCAGGCGGTGAGGGCGAGGCGTACGGGCGATTGGGCGGCGCTGTCACGCAGATACGACTCCCATGCCCGGTCCGAGCAGATGAGCACGGTGACATCGGCGTCCTTGAGTACGTGCTCGACCTCGGCCGACTTGTACATCGGGTTGAGCGGGACGACGGTGGCCCCGGCCTTCCAGGCGGCCAGCAGCGCGATCACGAAGTGCGGGGTGTTCTGCAGCATGATCGCGACGCGGTCTCCGCGCACGACCCCGCGGGCGGCGAGATGGCCCGCGACGGAGTCGGAGAGCTCGTCGGTCTCGCGGTAGCTCAGCCGCCCGTCGAAGTAGGCGAGGGCGGTGTGCTCGGGGGCGCGGGCGACGGCTGCGCGGAAGGAGTGCACGACGCTCGCGGGCGGCGCGATCGAGGCCCGCTGGGCGTCGGTGAGCTGCGCGAGCCAGGGCTTGGCGGCGTAGATCGACGTCACTGGCCGGCCCCTTCCCACTTCTGCTGGATCTGGTTCATGCCGGCCAGCCAGCGCTCGGGGTCTGCGGCGCGGGCCTGGTAGTAACCGGCGACCTCGGGGTGCGGAAGGATCTGGAAGCGGTCGGCCTCGATGCCCTCGAACAGCGCGTCGGCGACGTCCTCGGGGTCGATGGCGGTGGGGGCGAGTACGAGTTCGCCCGCCGATCCGGCCGCGGTGAGCATGTCCGTACGCACCCCCTGCGGGCAGATGGCGTGCACCTTGAGGCCGCGGTGGCGGTAGGTGAGCGAGAGCCACTCGGCGAAGGCGTACGCGCCGTGCTTGCTGACGCTGTACGGGGCCGCGCCCACCATGGTGAGCAGGCCGGCCGCGGAGACGGTGGAGACGAAGCGGCCGCTGCCGCGCTCCAGCCAGTCGGGCAGCAGTGTGCGCACTGCGCGGACGTGCGCCATGACGTTGACGTCCCAGGCAGCCGCCCAGACCTTCTCGTCGGCGAAGGCGTTGCCGGGCGAGGCGAGGCCGGCGTTCGCGCAGTAGACGTCGACGGTTCCGTCCAGTGCGTCGCGGGCGGCTTCCACGATCTCGGAGGCGTCGCCGGGCACGGCGGTGGCCCCAATCTCGTCGGCGATCGACTTGGCCTTGACCGGGTCGATGTCGTTGACCACGACGCGGGCGCCCTCCGCCGCGAACCGGCGGGACAGCGCGGCGCCGATGCCGCCTCCCGCGCCCGTGACCACAACCCCAGCGCCATGCACCGTACTCATCAAGCTCCGCCTCTCCGCGCGCCGTCCCGTCCGAGCAGACTAACCAGTCGGTATGTAACTGGGAAGAGGGCGGGCGGCCACGACGGCCGGGTGTGCGAACCGCGCCGTCGCAATCGTTCCGCCCACCCGCCGTGCACGCTAGCGTGCGTGGCCATGACAGACAGCGATCACGGAGGTACCCGATGAGCCTGTCCAGACGGGGATTACTGGCCGCCGGTGGCGCGGTGGGGGCGCTGGCCGCGACCGGACCCACCGCGTCCGCCGCACCGATCGCCGGGCCGATTGCCGCACCGATCGCCGCGCATTCGGGCCGCCGCCGGGTCCGCACCGGCTTCGACCGGCTGGCCGCCGACGGCTACGCCTCCCTGTCGGGGCAGCGGGTCGGTGTGGTCACCAACCCGACCGGGATCACCCAGGACGTGCGCCACATCGTCGACGTCATGCACGCCGACGACCGGGTGGACCTGATCGCCGTCTTCGGCCCCGAGCACGGCTTCCGCGGCACGGCCCAGGCGGGCGGTTCCGAGGGCCGCTACGACGACCCGGCGACCGGGCTGCCCGTCTACGACACATTCGGCAAGAGCGGGCAGCCGCTCGCCGACATCTTCACCGCCTCGGGCGTGGAGACGGTCGTCTTCGACATCCAGGACGCCGGCGCCCGTTTCTACACGTACATCTGGACGCTCTACGACTGCATGCAGGCGGCCGCGCTGGTGGGCAAGCGCTTTGTGGTACTCGACCGGCCGAACCCGGTGACGGGCCGGGCGGCGCTGGGTCCCGTGCTCGACAAGGCCTTCGCGACCTTCGTGGGCCGCGAGCCGATCTCGCAGGCGCACGGCATGACCGTGGCCGAGCTGGCGGGGCTGTTCAACGGTGAGTTCCTGACAGAGCCGGTGGAGCTGGAGACGGTACGGATGTCGGGCTGGCGCCGCTCGGACTTCTTCGACGAGACCGGGCTGCCGTGGGTGCCGCCGAGCCCCAATATGCCGACACCGGACACCGCGCTGGTGTACTCGGGCAGCTGTCTGTTCGAGGGCACCAATCTCTCGGAGGGGCGTGGCACGACCCGCCCCTTCGAACTCCTCGGCGCGGAGGGCATCGACCGGCGCTGGGCCGAGGCCGCGAACGCGCTGGAACTGCCGGGCGTCCGCTTCCGCGAGGCGTACTTCGCGCCCACGTTCTCCAAGTTCCAGGGCAAGACGGTCGGCGGGGTCCAACTGCACGTCCACGACCGGGAGTCGTACGACCCGGTGCGCACCGGGATCGGTCTGCTGGTGACCGCGAAGCGGGCGTGGAGCGGCTTCGCCTGGCGCCCGGACAACTGGATCGACAAGCTGACGGGGTCGGCGAAGGTGCGGACGATGATCGACTCGGGGGCGGGTACGGAGGAGGTGGTGGGGGCCTGGCAGGGCGAGCTGGCCGCGTTCAGGTCCGTGCGGAAGAGATATCTGCGGTACTGAGGGAAGCCCCACCCAGGGCATGGGGAAGCCCCACCGGGGACAGGGGGGCCGACCGGTTGGTCCCGCCCGGTGCCGGACCGACACGCTTGATCCATGTACTCCCTGACACGTCAACGGTTACAGCAGGCGCTGCTGCTCGTGCTGGCTCTCGGCTCGCTGGTCGTCGCCGGGCCCGCGCGGGCGCAGCCCATCTCCCCCGCCTCGCGCGTCTCCCCCGACGATCCGGTCCGCGCGATGGCGCGCGCCGCAAGGCCACTGTCCGATCTGCGGCCGCTGGAGCGGATGATCGGTTCGGCGAAGATCGTGGGCATGGGTGAGGCGACCCACAACTCGGTCGAGTTCTTCACCACCAAGCACCGGGTGTTCCGCGATCTGGTGGAGCGCAAGGGCTTCACCACCTATGCGCTCGAGGCCAACTGGAGTGCGGGCCTGCGGCTCAACGACTATGTGCTGCACGGGAAGGGGGATCCTCAGCGCATCATGCGCGAGGAGTTCCAGAACTCGTATCTGATCTGGCACACCCGCGAATACCTGGATCTGCTCCGCTGGATGCGGCAGCACAATCTCCGCCACCCGCACCACCCCGTGCAGTTCATGGGCAACGACCTCGGCTACGCGGGGCCGCAGCTCTTCGACACCGTGACGGCGTATGTCGCCAGGCACTACCCGCGGCTGCTGCCGGAGTTCAGCCGTCTCTACCGCGCTTCGCGGCCGTCCGCGGGCGTGGACGCCACTATGAAGGCGTATCTCGTCAGGCCGCTGCCCGAGCGCCGGGCCATGGCGAAGGACGTCCGCCGGGCGCTGGGGATGCTGGAGAAGCAGCGGCCGGGTGCCGACCGGCAGGAGCACGCCTGGGTCCTCCAGCACGCCAGGGCCATCGCGCAGACAGGTACTGAGTATTCGTACGACCTCTTCGACCCGGCAGGGCTCGGCGGGGCGATGCACTACCGCGACCGGGTGATGGCCGAGAACACGGTGTGGTGGCAGCGGCAGACCGGGCAGCGGATCCTGCTCTCCGCGCACAACGGGCATGTGGGGTACGAGACGAGCAATCCCGCGCAGTATCCGAAGCTGCAGGGCGCATTTATCCGGGACATGATCGGCAACGCGTATGTGAGCGCCGGATTCACCTTCGGGCAGGGGTCGTTCAACGCACTGGATGTGACCGAGCCGGCCGAGCCGATCCGCACCTTCCGGGTCGGGCCGCCGCAGCCGGGCAGCAATGAGCAGATCCTGGAGCGGGTGTCACGCCCTGACTACTACCTCGACATGCGCTCTGCGCCGGCCGCCGCCCGGGCGTGGCTGGGTGTGGTCCGCAAGACCCGGAACATCGGCAACGCCTGGCCGGTCGAACCGGAACCGGTGCGGCTGGCACCTTCGTACGACGTGCTGATCCATCTCCACCGGATCAACGCGGCCGACCGTCTGTGACCGACTGCCGCAGTCGTCCCAGTCCGTGACCAACGGTTTCGCCGCCCATCCGGAATCGGCCACGACCGAACACCGTCACGGGTATGGCCGTTCCTCCCTTCCCGCAGGATGCTGTCTCATCAGGGGACAAAAACGGGGAGGGCCGGTCATGCCGGAAATGAGCGTGGAGCCGTACCGGGAGATCACTTTCGACAAGGACGGCGACGTCAACGTCGCGCAGCGGGACCGGCTGGCGGAGCTGAACGTCACCGATCTCGTGATGTTCGCTCACGGGTGGAACAACTCGCCCACCATCGCCAACCGGCTGTATTCGGCCTTCTTCGCACCCTTCCCGGGCCTGCTGGCCAACGCTCCTGGCGTCCGGCTGGGGTATGTCGGCGTCGTCTGGCCGTCCATGAAGTTCGCGGACGAGCCAATTCCGGACTTCACGCCGTCCGCTGTCGCTCCCGTGACGGCTTCCGGTCTTGACAAGGCAACGCAGGACGCGCTGGTCGAGCTGTTCCCCGGGCATGACGAGACGGTACGGCGGCTGGCCCAGCTGCTCGACGCACAGCCGGAGTCGGAGGCGGCGTTCGCGGAGTTCGGCGCGCTGGCACGGCGGTTGACGGAGGTACCGGCCGGCGGTCTTGAGGCCTGCTTCTCCGACGATCTGCCGCACGACGAGCAGAGCCCGCCGGCCGTGCTGTTCGAGGATGCGCTCACGATGTGCCGCCGCTTCACGCTGGCGCTGGAGGAGACCTGCGAGATGACGGACAAGGAGATGGCCAACGCGTCCTTCTCCCTCCCCGGCGGTCTCAAGAAGGCGTGGAAGGGTGCGAAGGAGCTGCTGCGGCAGACGACGTACTACGCGATGAAGCGGCGGGCCGGGACGGTCGGCGAACTAGGGCTCGGCCCGCTGCTCGGGCAGCTGGCCCGGTCTTCCCCCGATGTGCGAGTGCATCTGGTCGGGCACAGCCAGGGCGCGCGGCTGGTCTCCTTCGCACTGCGCGGGCTGCCCGACGGCGCACGGAACGTGAAGTCGGTGACGCTCCTTCAAGGGGCGTTCTCCCACTATGCGTTCACCACCAGCCTTCCCCATGCGACGCACAGCGGCGGTGTCCTGCGCACCATGGAGCACCGGGTCGACGGCCCGGTGGTGGCCTGCTATTCGCGGCACGACAGCGCGCTCGGGGTGATCTATCCGCTGGCGTCCAGCCTGGCCGGGGACGACAGGAGCGCGCTCGGGCTCGACAAGCGGTGGTGGGCGATGGGGCACGACGGCATACAGGCCGTCAGGCCGCTGGCGCAGCTGACCCTGGAGGAGGCGCTGGGGCGGGGGATTCCGGCCTCGGGCTGTGTCAGCGTGGACGCGGCGTCGGTGGTGAAGCGCGGCGGGCCGCCGACCGGTGCGCACAGCGACATCTGCCACGAGGAACTGGCCCGGGTGGTGCTCGCGGCGGGCCGCATCGGACGCTGATGGATTCAACGCCCGTGCGGCCCAAGTTGGTTGACGGCTACCGGTGCGAGGGGAACTCCACCACCTGCTGGTAGGTGGGGCGGTTCTGCCAGCTGATCGCCGGATGGGTGATGCCGCCGAGCGCGCGCTGGATGATCGAGTCCGCGCACCACTGCTCGCCCGCCCTGCAGCTGCCATCGGCGGGATAGACCTCGGTCGCCGGCTTGGCCGTGGCCCGCTTCAGCGCGGTCAGGAGCGCGTCGCGGCAGGCGGCCAGGTCACCGTTGCCGCAGTACGTCTTCGCCAGGGGGCCCTGGACCGGCTGTCCGAGTACCTGGCGCAGATCCTTGTCGGCGAACGCCCACCAGCCGTTCTGGAAGGCGGAGCCGCTGTGCCCGCCGGTCGGGCCGTGGCTTGCGGCCGGGGACTCGTCGACCGGAAGGTTCCCGGCGAGCGCGCGGTAGAGGTCGTCGCCGAGCCCCGGTCTGAACTCGGCCTCGATCAGCAGCGGCCACCAGGCGTCCATGAGGCGCACGGCGTCCGGGTGGGTGTAGTTGTGCGAGCCGGGCGAGGTCTCCCTGCGCGGCGAGCCCGCGGCCCGCCAGGACTCCAACTGCTGGATGGCGGTGTTCAGCTGGGGGTCGGTGACAGGCCCCGAGCGCAGCACCGCCAGCAGCTCGGGCAGCAGTTGCTCCCCGCGCAGATCGGTGACGGCGGCCTCCTCCATGGCCCGGGTGAGCGAGGCACGGGTGACCCCGCCGCCCGCGACGAGCTTTGCCACGCGACTGTTGAGCAGATCGCCGCGGTGCACGGCTCCGAAGCCGAAGCCCGCGGTGGCGTACCCCTTGGCCTGCCGGTTGTTCCAGGAAATGTAGTAGTCCTGGCCGATGGACTGCGGATGCTGGGCGAAGGACGTGTAGCCGGCGGTGTTGTTCGCCGGGTCGAAGCCCTGCCATTCGTACTGCCGGTCCGCCGTGATGGGCAGCGCGGGGTCGGTGTCGGGCGACCGCGCCGGGTTCATCCCGCTGTTGAAGTAGGCGGCGGTGCGGGAGTCGGCGTAGAACCAGTTGAAGGCGTAGTCGATGTTGTGGGCGGCCTGCTGGAAAGACGCGGCGTCGGTCACGAACGACGGGTCGTTGAGCATCTGGAAGCCGATGATCGAGTCGGCCTCGTGGCGGTAGGTGGTGCGCAGCGAGGTGTACGCGACGGGCTTGCCGCCGATCTTGGCGCGGTGGGTGACGATGCCGTAGTTGGTTCGCCAGACCTGCATCCGGTAGGAGCCGGCCGCGGTGGAGTCGGCGACCGTCGGCTTCCAGGCATTGCGCTTCTCCAGCTTCTCCATCGGGGTGCACACGCCCCGGTAGAGGTAGTGGACGTCGTCCTGGCAGAGCTCGACCGCGTAGGTGTCGGTGATGTCCTGGGCGGATGAGGTGGCGGACCAGGCGTAGTCCTGGCCGCGGCCCATCTGGACGTACATGCCGACTCCGGCGAAGGAGACTCCGCGGGCGGAGATGCCGGGGCCCTGGAGTTCCTGGAGCATCATCAACTGTGGCGCGAAGTAGCCGGTTTGAGGGCCGAATACGGCGATGGGGTGGCCGCTCGCGGTGCTCTTGCCGGAGACGAGGAGCGCGTTGGACATTCCGCGCCTGCCGCCGATCGAGCCGGGCTCGATGACCCCGTCGTCGAACATGCCCTGGGCGGGCTCGAGCATTGCCGGGGCCCGCAGCGGGGACTTGGTATTGCTGCCCGCTGAGCCGGTTCTGTCGTACACGAGCTGTTCGGGGACGACCGTTGCGGCGTCGGGCAGTGCGGTGCCGCGCGGGTTCGCGGGCTTGTTGGCGAACGGGAAGCTGGAGCCGTCGTGCAGGGTGAGCACGGCCTCGGGGTCCTCGCGCTGCCGGAAGGACTCCCAGACCTTGGTGCCTTCCACCAAACCGTACTTCTGCTGGGCGGCGAGCAGGGAGAGCGCGGCCTGCACCTCACCGCCGCCACCACCGCCGAACTGGCCGCCGACGACGGACGCGATGGCGATCAGGTCGGAGAGCGTGAAGGGCTGTATCTCCCCGACGTTGGTGATCGAGTCGATATGCCCGGTGAGGACGTACTCACCGGGGAAGTAGCGCCCGTTCTTGGACTGCACGCGGTAGGTGTTGATGCCGTCGACGTACGCCTGTACATCGGCCATGGCCTGCTCGCCGCGCGCACCCTCGGTGGTCCGGATGCGTTCGATCTGCGCCTGGTAGTCGGCTTCGGTGTACGGGGCCGAGGGCCAGAACTGCTGCTCCAGGCCCTGGTTGGCGAGCGCGCCGCCGGCGAAGGGCGTGAGCTCGCCGCGGCCGATGTGCCGGAAGAGGTCCATCATCCACAGGCGGTCCTGGCCCGCGGCGAATCCGGCTCCGAACTCCGTTCCGTACCGGGTGGAGCCCTTGATGTGGGGGACGCCGGTCTTCTTGTCACGGGTGATCGTGACGTCGGGGCGGGGTGTGGTGACGGACTCGACCTGGCCGTCGGGAACGCCGAACGAGGAGTCGTTGAAGAAGTCGTTGAGCTTGGCGTCGGTGAGTGAGCCATAGCCCCCGACCAGGGAGTCGTAGCGGGAGAGCTGGTCGGAGCTGTGGCCGGGACGGGTGCCGAAGACCTTGTGGGCGAGGATGTCGGCGAGGGTCGCGTTGCCGTTCTGCCCGGGCGGCAGGATGTCGGCGCACTGGCCCTTGCAGAGGTCGCCGTCGGCTGCGGTTGCGGTGGGGGCCGCGGTATCGGCGGAGGCCGCGGCCTGTGGCAGGGGAGCCAGCAGACCGGCGGAGAGCGCGAACACCGCGGCGGCGGTGGCAGTTCTGAGTCTTCCGGTGCGTCGTCGCATGGATGCTCCTCGGGGAGACCGATGCGCCGGAGGTTACCGGCGGTATGACTCGCGAGTAAGGTGAACATGCGTCACCTTTTCCGTATCGCCACAGCACGTGCCAGGCACTGCCTCCCCGGGGCCGTGGTGCGCGACGAGCCCGCCAACCGGCCCGCGTTCAGGGCGGGATGGGCACGGACTGCAATCGCGGGGGATGTTCTGCTGATGGCCGCCATCGGATATCCGATGGATTCGATGGAGCCGGATGGGGGACTCGTACGTCCATTCTTCGACGCCCAAGTACCAGCGACGGAGGTGGCAGTGCGATGGCCGGTTTCCGGAGTCTTGCGAGACAGGTGCGCGATGTGCGGTGTGACCTGGCGCTTCGGCGCTACTCACTGCGCAAGTGCCTGGAGCGTTTTGCCCCTTATGGGCACCGGGCAACCTGGGATCATCTGTGCGCCAGGCACAGCATCGAGCCCGAGGACCGGGCGCCCGATCCGGCGCGGCTGGTGGCCGCGCTCGAGGAGTTGGAGAAGGCGCGGGCCGTCTGGCTCGCGTACGAGGAGAGTTTCGCGGACCGCCGCAAACGGGAGAAGCACGATGGGCTGCGGCGGCCGGCAACGATCGACGACTGGCACCGGCGGACCTGGGGCGGGAACGGGGTCGCGCGCTGCGAAAGGCCGGCGGCCCACCCCTCGGCCCCGCTCGACGAGGTGCTGCGGCGACTGATATCCGCGCTGGAGACGGAACCCGGCGCGGGGTGCCCGGTGTGCGGAGGGAAGCACATTGTGTGGCGACAGGATCTGGCGAACGAGCCGTGGTTCGGGCCGGTCTGCACGGGCTGCGGCATTGTGGTGCCGCAGCCCGTGCTGACGTCCGAGGCCGTGGCGGCGGCCAAGCGGGCGGGGCGCAAGGAACTGGCGTCGGTGGCCTGAGGTCCTTCCTCCGCCCTGAGCCCTGGTCCTCAATCGCCGGACGGGCCGGCTGTCGGACCGCCCGGCGATCGAGGCCGCTTGTCAGTGGTGGCTGGCACCATCGAAGGCATGATCCAGGTCTGTCTGAACGGGCCCCGTTCGGCGGGCGACGGCGCCGCCGTGCCGCTGTCCCCCGGGGCGATGGCCGAGTCCGCGGCCGGGGCTGTCGCGGCCGGCGCCGCCGAGGTGCATGTGCACCCCAAGACGCCGTGCGGCGACGACACCCTGTCGCCGCGCGCCGTGGCCGAGGTGGTCACGGCCATACGGGCGGTGGTGGACGTCCCCGTCGGTGTGACCACGGGCGCCTGGGCCGAGCCCGATCCCCGGCGCCGGGTGGAGCGCGTCCGCGCCTGGACGGTGCTGCCCGACCACGCCTCGGTCAACTGGCACGAGCCGGGCGCGGAGTTGGTCGCGGCAGCTCTGCTGGAGCGCGGGGTCGGCGTGGAGGCCGGCCTGTGGTCAGGCACGGAGGGGCCGCGCCGCTTTCTGGCGTCCCCGCTCGCCCCACGTGTCCTGCGGGTGCTCGCCGAGGTGATGGACACCGACCCCGGCACGGCCGAGGATTCGGCGCGCTCGCTCCTCGCCGAACTGGGCCCGGCCCATGGCATATCCGTACTTCTGCACGGCGAGGACGGCGGCGCATGGCCTGTACTGGGACTCGCGCGGCGGCTGGGGCTGGATACGCGGGTGGGTCTGGAGGACGTGCTGCTCCTGCCGGACGGGCAGCCGGCCATGTCAAACGCCCAACTGGTGCGCGCCGCCCGGGACGGCGCCGATATTCGGTGGCCCGCACCCGGCCGCGGCCCGCAGAGTGGTACCGGAAATCCGTAATCGAGGAGACGCCGATGTCCACGCTGCGTGTCACCGCAGAACTGCTGACCGTGCATGAGCACCCGAACGCCGACGCGCTCGAACTGGCCCAGGTGGGCCTGTATCGCGCGGTCGTCGCCAAGGGCGCCTACCGCAGTGGTGACGCCGCCGTGTACATCCCGGAACAGGCCGTGCTCCCGGCCGAGTTGATCGAGGAGCTGGGTCTGACCGGGCGGTTGGCCGGAAGGGCCTCCGACCGGGTCAAGGCGGTGCGGCTGCGCGGCGAGCTGTCGCAGGGCATCGTCTGCCGGCCGCGGGCGCTCGCGGACACGGATCTGGCGCAAGCGGCCGCGGACGGCACGGACTTCGCGGAGCTGCTCTCGATCACCAAGTGGTCGCCGCCGATCCCGCCGACGATGGACGGGGAGGTGGAGCGGGCGCCCGATCTGCTGCCGTGGGTCGACATCGAGAACATCCAGCGCTACCCGGAGATCTTCGAGCCGGGTGAGCCGGTGGTGCTGACCGAGAAGCTGCACGGCTCGGCCTGCCTGATGACGTACAGCGTCGCGGACGGCGGGAGAGTGCAGGTGTCGTCGAAGGGCTTCGGCGCGAAGGGCCTTGCGCTCAAGGAGGACCCGCGCAATCTGTACTGGCGCGCGGTGCTCGGCCATGACGTCCCGGCGGTGGCGGCGCGGCTCGCCGAGAAGCTGGGGGCCGGCCGGGTCGGCATCTTCGCCGAGGTGTACGGCGCGGGGGTGCAGGACCTGGGCTATGGGGCCAACGCCCGCTCCGAGGCACTGGGTTACGCCGTGTTCGACGTCTCCGCGGAGATCGACGGCCAGGTCCGCTGGCTGGACCCGGTGGGGCTGCTGGAAGGTGAACTGCCGCTGGTGCCACGGCTGTTCGAGGGCCCCTACGACATCGAGAAGGTGCTGGAGCTGGCGAGCGGCCGGGAGACGGTGTCGGGGCGCGAGCTGCATCTGCGCGAAGGCGTCGTGATCCGCCCGTCCCCCGAGCGCTACAGCCCGGTGGTGGGCGGCCGGGCGATAGCGAAGGCGGTCAGCCCGGCGTACCTGACCCGCAAGGGCGGCACGGAGTACGAGTAGACCGGCACCGGTCAGGATCGGTAGCGGAGGTGGGCCCGTCACGGGGGTGCGGGCCCACCTCCGCTTTCCGCGCCCGGCGGCCGGGTACGCCTGATATGCCCTTCGGGCGTGCCCTCAATCGCCGAACGGGCCGAAATTCAGCTCCTTTGGCGATTGAGGAGCGGAACCCCGCGCACCCGCGCGCGTCAGGCGTCGCCCTTCGGCGCGCGACGGCGTTCCGGGAGAAGGCGGGAGCCCGTCATCCGTTCGCCGAAGACGTCGTCCGGGTTGGACAGGACACAGGTCTCCAGCGAGAGACAGCCGCAGCCGATGCAGTCCGTGAGGTGGTCACGGAGCCGGCCGAGTTGGTTGATCCGCTCGTCCAGTTCCTTGCGCCACGCCCGCGACAGCCGCGCCCAGTCGTCCCGGTCGGGCGTGCGCTCCTCGGGCAGTTCCGCGAGGGCCTCCCTGATCGTGGCGAGCGGGATGCCGACGCGCTGGGCCGCACGCACAAAGGCGACGCGGCGCAGCGCGTCCCTTCCGTAGCGGCGCTGGTTACCGCTGGTCCGGCGGCTGCTGATCAGGCCCTTGGACTCGTAGAAGTGCAGGGCGGACACCGCGGCGCCGCTGCGCGCGGACAGCTGGCCGACCGTGAGCTCGTGAATCTTCTCGGGAATCTGTGGCACTCATCGGAGAGTACTGGTCGTCCGTTGACAGGACCGTGTCCGCCCACCCATGCTGAGCAAGCGCTTAGACAACAGAGAGGCAGGGACCAGGGACATGGCTGAGCCGAGGATCTTCACCTCCGCCGATGAGCTGCGCGCCGGTGTCGGCGAGCAACTGGGACACAGCGACTGGTTGGAGATCGAGCAGAAGCGGATCGACCTGTTCGCCGACGCCACCGGTGATCACCAGTGGATCCACATCGACCCGGAACGCGCGGCGAGCGGCCCCTTCGGCACCACGATCGCGCACGGCTATCTCACGCTGTCGCTGCTGCCGGCGCTCGTCCCGCAGGTGCTGCGCGTCGAGGGCATGAAGATGGGCATCAACTACGGCGCCAACAAGGTCCGCTTCCCCTCCCCCGTACCGGTGGGCTCGCGGCTGCGCGCGACCGCCGTACTGCAGAGCGTGGAGGAGGCGGGCGGCGGTGTGCAGGTGACCGCCCTCGTCACGGTCGAGCGCGAGGGCGGCGACAAGCCCGTCTGCGTGGCGGAGTCGGTGTCCCGCTACTTCTTCTGAGCGCCGACCATGCGCAGGACGAGGTCGGCATAGAGCGCGCCGACCTCGTCGGGCGTCCGGCGTCCCCTGGTGTTGAACCAGCGCGCCACGTCGATGCAGAGCGACAGCACGGCGACCGTGGTGCCGGGAATGTCCGGGACGTCGAACTCCCCCGACTCCACGCCGTCGCGCAGAATCCCGCGTACGACGGCGTCGCTCCGCCGGCGCAGCTCGATGATCTCCGTACGGTGGTCGTCGGAGAGCGCGTCGATCTCGTACTGCACCACGTGTGCGGTGTCGTGCCGCCCCGCGTGCCAGCGTACGAACGAGCTCACCGCGTCGGCGAGCCGCTCGGAGGGCGTGCCGTCTGCGTCGGCCGCCGCCGAAAGGATCTCCAGGGCCTTGTCGTGCCCGATCCGGCTGATCCGGTGGAGCAGCTCTTCCTTTGTCTTGTAGTGGATGTAGAGCGCGGCGGGGCTCATCCCCGCGCGGCCCGCGATGTCCCGGGTCGTCGTCGCGTGGTAGCCGCGCTCGGCGAAGGCCTCGACGGCGGCGACGAGCAGCTTCCGTGCGGCCTCGGGCGTGACCTCGCCCCACGGCATGTCCTCGCCGGCCGTGTCCTCCGCCGTACTCATCGCTCGCCCCTTCCGTTCATCGGAAGGCACACCATACCCCGACGGTGAGCAAGCGCTTAGAGACTTAGAGCTTCTGGAAGGGGTCGTGCTCGGCGAGCATCTTCTCCAGTCTGGCCTGGTCGACGCGGCTGACGATCTGCCCGGCCTCCTGACGGTCCCTGATCACCTTGGCCAGGGTGAACGCCGAGGTCGTGAGATAGAGGACGGCGATGGCGAGGAAGCTGCGCACCCAGGCGTTGGCGTCGAGGTAGAGAATGCCGAGGCCGACGGCGGCGAGCGCGACCGCGAAGGAGGCGACGGCCTGTCCGTAGAAGGCCGCGGTGCTTTGCTGCTTGACCGGTGTCTCACTCATAGGGGCAAGGATCGACGGCTGTGGCCCGCACCACATCCGCTCCCGTACTCACCTGCGTACTCAGTCGGCCGTGACCGGAGAACCGGCATTCAAAAGGCGGAGACTCCGGTCAGGGCGCGGCCGATGATCAGCTTCTGGATCTGGCTGGTGCCTTCGTAGAGGGTCATCACCCGGGCGTCGCGCAGCAGTTTGCCGACCGGGTACTCGTCGATGTAGCCGTAGCCGCCGAAGACCTGCAGGGCGTTGTTGGCCGCGCGCACCGCGGCCTCGGAGGCGAAGAGCTTGGCCTGGGACGCGGCGGTGGCGAACTCCTCGCCGCGGTCGACGAGGTCGGCGACCCGCCAGGTCAGCAGCCTGGCGGCCGCAACGTCCACCGAGATGTCGCTGATCAGTTCCTGGACCAGCTGGTACGAAGCGATCGACTTGCCGAACTGCTCGCGCTCGCCCGCGTATCCGACGGCCGCGTCGAGCGCGGCCTGCGCGATCCCGACACAGCCCGCCGCGACCGACATCCGCCCCTTGGCGAGCGCGGACATGGCGATGGAGAAGCCCTTTCCCTCCGGGCCGAGCAGGGCGGCGGCCGGCACCCGCACATCCGAGAGCACCAGCTCGGCGGTGGCCTGGCCGCGCAGGCCGAGCTTTCCGTGGATGGTGCGACGGGTCAGACCGGGGGCGTCGGTGGGCACCAGAAAGGCGGAGACGCCGCGGTGTCCGGGCGTGTCGTTGGTGCGGGCGAAGAGGAGCACCACATCGGCCCAGGTGCCGTTGGTGATGAACATCTTGGAGCCGTTGATGACGTAGTCGTCGCCGTCCCGTACGGCCCTGGTGGTCAGATTTCCGGCGTCGGACCCGGTGCCCGGCTCGGTGAGCCCGAAGCAGCCGAGCGCCTCCCCGGCGGTCAGCCGGGGCAGCCACTGGCGCTTCTGCTCTTCGTCGCCCCAGGCGGCAATCGTCTTGGTGACCAGGCCGAGCGATACGGACACGATGCCGCGCACCGACGAGTCGCCGCGTCCGAGCTCCTCGGTGACCAGGCAGTACGCCAGATGGCTGCCGCCGCTGCCGCCGTACTCCTCGTCGATCGTGAGCCCGAGGAAGCCCAGCGCGCCCAGCTTCTTCACGATCGACCGGTCGACGCTCTCGGCGCGGTCCCACTCGACGACGTGCGGGGTGATCTCACGGTGGACGAAGTCCTTGGCCAGCTGCCGGACGGCTGTCTGCTCCTCGTCGAGTTCCAGATTCATCTGTCCACCCCACTTTTAACTACCACTGCTAGTTTCTTGTCCGCAGGCCTACTATGTGCCGCATGGCCCGACCGCGCAAGCCCCTGCTCAGCAGAGAACGCATCGTCAAGACGGCGAGCGCGCTCGTGGACGCGGAGGGCCTCGACGCCGTCTCCACCCGACGGCTGGCCGCCGAACTCGGCGTCAGCGGGCCGTCCCTCTACAACCATTTCCGCAACAAGGACGAGATCCTCGACGCCGTCGCCGACACGGTCAGCGCCCAGGTCGACCTCTCGATGTTCGACGAGGACGACGGCCGCGACTGGCGTACCGCACTGCACGACTGGGCCGTCTCCTACCGGGCCGCCCTGACCGCCCACCCGAACACCGTCCCGGTCCTCGCCCGCGGGCCCGGCCGCCGCCCGGCCGGGCTCAAGGTGGCCGACGCCGTCTTCGGCGCGATGGTCCGCGCGGGCTGGCCACCGGCCCAGGCGACCCATATCGGCGCCCTGATGCGGTACTTCATCACCGGCTCGGCGCTCGGCTCCTTCGCCCGGGGCTTCGTCGACGACGAGACGGCGTACGACCCGGCCGACTATCCGCACCTCGGCCAGGCGCATCTGCTCGCCGAGCGGCAGCAGAAGGTGGACGAGGGAGCGTTCGAGACGGGGCTGCGGGCGCTCATCGACGGTCTGACCGTCCAGTACGAGACGATCGGCCGCTGACGCGGGCGGGCGGCGGCTTGTGTCTGGCCGGGGTCGCCGTTTCGCGCTCCCGGGCCAGGCGGCCGGCCGCGCCCGCCGACGCCGTCCCACGGCCGAGCAGGGCCGGACGTCGTCAGGGCTGACGGGCGCTGTCGCGCAGCCGGGCCAGCGTGTGCAGGCCACCCTCTTCGTGCAGCCGGGTCGTCGTGGTCCGCTCCGGATAGCAGCGCATGAACATATTGGTGAAGTGGGTGCCGTAGTGCAGCCGGTTCTCCTCGTCCGGCGCGCCCGCGGCATCGTCGCCCCGCGCGCACTTCAGCGGTTCCACCCAGGCATTGAAGTGGGGCTCGTGGAAATACGCCATGGCGTACCGCTCACGGTCGGCCAGCCGCACCTTGTGCGGGGTCGAGAGCAGCCGGCCGCCGGTGAGGAGCTGAAGGATGTCGCCCGGGAAGACGGTCAGGGTGCCGGGGACTGGATCGACAAAGGTCCACGGCTCCTCGTTCTCGTACATACCGGCGCTGCTTTCGTGCTCCAGCCAGTTCCGGTTGCGGTGCTCGCCCGACACCGGCGGGCGGATCCAGAGCCCGCCGACCTCGTCCTGCGCGGCGATGACCAGCAGTCCGTAGTCGGTGTGGGCGCCGATCCCGCGGCTGCTCTCGCTGGACTCGGCGGGGAAGCGCAGTACGCGCATATGGTGCCAGCCGTCGTCGGTGAGGTCGGTCAGCGCGGCGGGGTCGTCGAGTCCCAGGCCGAGCGCGGTGAGCCCGAGCAACGTCTCCCCCAGTGAGCCCAGTCCGGCCATGAAGGCCTGCATGGACCACTGGTACGCGTCGTCCGGCCAGGGCACCGGGCCGTGGCAGGGCCAGCCGGAAACGGCCCGGGCGTCGGCCGGCGGGACGTCCTTGCAGACAGTGAAGATCTCCGAGTAGTCGGCCTCGCCCGCGGTGACCTCCTCGCCGGAGGCTATGTAACCGCTGTAGCTGGAAGCGCTGATGTGGCGGGCCTTGTCGCGAAGGGGTCTCGCGAAGAACCTCCTGCTCGCCTCGAAGGCCCAGTCGGTGATCTGCTGCTGGGCCGGGTCGATGGCGATGTAGAAGATGCCGTGGGTGCGCCACGCCTCCACCATCGCGACGCCGAGCGCACGGTCGGCGGGGGATGCGGTGACGGAGTCGGGTAATGCGAAGACGGGCAGGTCGGCCATCGCGGTCGTCGGTCCTCTCGCTCGTGAGTGGATGCGGCCGTCCCGCGGGGGAAGGCGGGACGGCCGCACACAGGGGTCTCACGGGCGAGAGACGGAACCGGCTCAATCCAGTGCGTCGGCCTTTGCTACAGCCGTCGCTTCGGCATCGGCATCGGCATCGGCGGTGGCCTCGGCGTTGGCCTGCGCGCCCTCGGCCTGCGCGGAATCCCGGGCGGCCGCTCGCGCCGACAGGATCCTGATCGACACGAGAGCGATGACGGCGAGGCCGATGATGTAGCCGGAGACGGCCATCGAAGTGCCGGTCGCCTCAAGCAGCAGGACCATCACGAAGGGCGCGAGGCCGCCGCCGAAGACCGCCGCGATCTGGTAGCCCAGCGAGGCGCCGGTGTAACGCATCTCGGCGGTGAAGAGCTCGGCGAAGAGCGCGGCCTGCGGCCCGTACATGATGCTCAGGAAACAGCTGGTGACAAAGGTGCCGACGGCCAGCCAGAGCAGCGACTTGGTGTCGATCAGCAGGAACATGGGGATCGCCCAGACCAGCAGGCCGACCGCGCCCGCGGCGTAGATGCGCAGCCGTCCGATGCGGTCGGAGAGGGCCGCGGACGCCGGTATCAGCACCAGCTGGGTGATGCTGATGCAGAGCGAGACGGTGAGCACGGCGCCGCGCTTCATGTCGAGCTCACGCGTCGCGTAGTCGAGCACGCCGGTGATGATGATGTAGAAGGTCGCCGTGTTCACCGCGAAGGAGCCGCCGGCCAGGAAGACCGTGCCGAGGTGCTCGCGCAGGATCGTACGAAGCGGCGAGGGGGCTTCGCTCTTCTCGTGTGCGGCCAGGGCCTGTTCGGCCTTGCGGAATTCCGGGGTCTCCTCCACGCGGTTGTGGATGTACCAGGCCAGGGCGAGAACGAGGAAGCCGACGAAGAACGGGACGCGCCAGCCCCAGGCGGCGAAGGTGGTGTCGTCGGTGACGGCCCCGGCGACCAGGAAGACGGTGTTGGCGGTCACCACGCCGATGGGGACGCCGAGTTGTACGAGGCTGCCGTAGAGCCCGCGCTTGCCCTCGGGGGCGTACTCGGTGGCCATCAGCATCGCGCCGCCCCACTGGGCACCGACCGCGATGCCCTGGACGACGCGGAAGAGCACCAGCAGCACCGGGGCGGCGATGCCGATGGTCTCGTACGTGGGGAGGAGACCGATTCCGGTGGTGGCGAGGCCCATCAGGGTCAGCGCGAGGACCAGCATCGGCTTGCGGCCGTGCTTGTCGCCGAGCTGGCCGGCGATGACGCCGCCGATGGGGCGGGCGAGGAAGCCGACCGCGAAGGTGGCGAAGGCGGCGAGTACACCGGCGGACGAGCTGCCGGAGGGGAAGTAGAGCTTGCCGAGGACGAGGGCGGCGGCGATGCCGAAGACGAAGTAGTCGTACCACTCGACGGCGGAGGCGAGGGCGGCGGCGGTGGCGACGCGTCGGCGGTGGGTGTCGGGGGACTGAGCGGGGGTGTCCATGCGTGCACACTCCGGTGGGTGCGGGGACGAGGAGTGCGGGGACCGTACCGACCGGGCGGTATGGCGTCAATGGTTTGCGCAGACGGTGGGTTTTTCCCTACCCGCCCTCCTCCCACGGCCTGGCGGCCGTGGGAGGTACCCCCATCCCGAACTGGGGCCGGCCCCCAGACCTCCGCGCCTCAAACGCCGGCGGGGCTGGTTTTCGGGGCTCCGCCCCGGACCCGCACGCCCTTCGGGCGTTGTCCTCAATCGCCGGACGGGCTTGATATGGCCGCGTCTCAAGCCCCGCCGGCGATTGAGGCGCGGGGTACGGGGCGGAGCCCCGGTTCAGGGAAGGGGCGGGGTGGGGAAGCGTCCCTCGGCGGCCTAGAAGACCACCAGCGCGCGCCCGCCCTTGCCCGCCAGCATGTTGTCGAACGCCGCCGGGATCCCGTCCAGCCCGATCCGCTCCGTCACCAGACCGCTCAGGTCCAGGCGTCCCGCTCGCACATGCTCGGCGAGAATCGGCAGGTCACGCGACGGGTCGCTGTTGCCGTAGACACAGCCCGAGAGGGTACGGCCCCAGTGGAAGATCTCCAGCGCGTTAAAGCTGACCTGCTGGTCCTTGCCGCCGATGCCGACGACCGTGGTGCGGCCGCCGCGGCGGGTCGACTCCCAGGCCGTGCGGATCGTGGTGGCCCGGCCGACGCACTCGATCGCCACGTCCGCGCCCTGGCCGCCGGTGAGCCCCCGGATCTCCTTCGCCGTGGTGTCGGAGGCGATGACGTATTCGGTCGCGCCCGCCCCCCGCGCCAAGGCTTCCTTCTCCGCGGACACATCGACGGCGATGACCGTCGACGCGCCCGCGATCCGGGCGGACTGGAGGGTGGCGAGGCCGACCCCGCCGACGCCGAAGACGACGACCGACTCGCCCTCGCGGACACGGGCGGAGTGGTGGATCGCGCCGTACCCGGTGAGCACAGCGCAGCCCAGCAGGGCCGCGTCGGTGAGCGGGATGCCGTCCGGGACCGGGAGGACGCAGTTCGCGGCGACGTCGGTCTCCTGCGCGAAGGCCGCGACGTTCAGGCCGGGGTGCAGCTCGGCGCCGTCCGCGGTGCGGGCGTAGACGCTCGCCGCGCCCGCGAGGGCCCCCGCGCACAGCCACACCTCGCCGATCCGGCAGTGGTGGCAACTCCCGCAGGAGGGCGCCCAGTTGAGTACGACACCGTCGCCGGGGGCGACATGGGTGACGCCGTCGCCGACCGCGACGACGGTGCCCGCGCCCTCGTGGCCGAGGACGCAGGGTGTGGGCACCCGCATGGTGCCGTTGGACAGGGACAGATCGGAGTGGCAGACCCCCGCGGCGGCGAGGCGGACCCTGACCCGGCCGGGGCCGGTCTCGGGCAGTTCGATGTCGGTGATCTCCAGCGGAGAGCCGACGGCGGGCAGTACGGCGGCGCGGACCATGATGCGTCAGGCTCCCGGCTCAGAACTGGAGGGACTTGGTCTGGAGGTACTCGGAGAGGCCGTGCGGGCCGAGCTCGCGGCCGACGCCCGACTGCTTGTAACCGCCGAACGGGGCAAGGGGGTTGAAGCGGCCGCCGTTGATGTCGACCTGTCCGGTGTCCATCCGGCGGGCGAAGGCGACGGCCTCCGCGTCGTCGGCTGCCCAGACCGCGCCGGCAAGGCCGTAGACGGTGCCGTTGGCGATACGGACCGCGTCGTCCTCGTCCTCGTACTTCAGCACGCAGACGACCGGCCCGAAGATCTCCTCCTGCGCGATGGTCATCTCCGGGGTGACGTCGGCGAAGACGGTGGGGCTGACGTAGTAGCCCGTCTCCCGCGGGGCGTCCGGCCCGCCGGCGACCAGGCGGGCGCCCTCGGCGACGCCCTTCTCGATATAGCCGCGTACGCGCTGCTGCTGCTTGGCGTTGACCAGCGGGCCGACCCGCTCGCCCGGCACATATTTGGCGACCGCGGCCGCGGCGAACGCCACCGCTTCCTCGTACTGGTCCTTGTGGACCAGCATCCGGGTCCATGCGCTGCATGTCTGGCCGGAGTTGGACATGACGTTGGCGATACCGACACCGACGGCCTTGGCCAGGTCGGCGCTCGGCAGGATGACATTGGCGGACTTGCCGCCGAGCTCCAGGGCGACCCGCTTGACGGCGGCGCCCGCGGTCGCGCCGATCTGCCTGCCGACCGCTGTCGAGCCGGTGAAGGAGACCAGGTCGACACCTTCGTGGGCGGCGAGAGCCTGTCCGGCGACCGGGCCGAGGCCCGTCACCAGGTTGAAGACCCCGGCGGGCAGTCCGGCCTCGTCGACGGCCTCGGCGAAGCGCTGGGCGGTCAGCGGGGTGTCCTCGGCGGGCTTGAGGACGACGGTGCAGCCCGCAGCGAGCGCCGGGGCCACCTTGGCGACGATCTGGTGCAGCGGATAGTTCCAGGGCGTGATCGCACCGACCACGCCGACCGGCTCCAGCAGCACGGTGGAGTTGCCGATCTCCTCCTCGAAGGAGTACGAGGCGGCCAGTTCCGCGTAGGAGCCCGCGACCAGGACCGGCAGACCGGCGTGGACCGTCTGCGCCAGCGCGGGCGGCGCGCCGAGCTCCGCGGTGACGGTCTCGGCGATCTCGTCCTGACGGGCCGCGAGCACATCGCGCAGCGCCCCGATCCTTGCCGCCCGCTCGGCGGGCGGGGTGGCGGCCCAGGCGGGGAACGCCGCACGGGCCGCGCGCACGGCGGCGTCGACGTCCTCCTGTGTACCGGCCGGGACATGGGCGATGACCTGCTCGTCGGCCGGGTTCACCACCGCGATCGCGTCGGGGCCCGCGGCGGGTCGCCACTGGCCGCCGATGTACATCCCGTCGTGAGCCTTCATCGCACTCCTCCAGAGCCTGCGGTAGTCGTCCACCTCCCAAACTAGCGGTGTTAGTTTTTGGACGCCAGGTGCCCTTGGAGCGTAACGACAGTCCTCAGGCGTCCAGCCCGGGGAGGTCGGTGGGAGCAGGGCAGATTCTGCGGCCGTGGTGGTCGAAGACGTACAGATGCGCGAGGTCCACGAGAAGCGGCACCTGGGCACCCGTACGCAGCCGTAGATCGGGTCCCGTCCGCACCACCAGATCGCTCGCGGCCACCGACGGACGCTCCGCCGTGATCGTCCCCGGCCGTGGCTCCGGGTCGTCCAGTGCCACCACGGGCCCCGAGACATGAGCGACGGCGCGCTCCCGCAGCCGGGCCAGCATGCTCGGGCCGCTCCGGGTGCGGCGCCGGCGCACCGAGGTCCCCGGCCGGGGCGACTCGAGATCGGCGACCACGGCGGGCTGCGAGCCGGTGTTGAAGTGCACCAGCGCCTCGTGTCCCTGGTACTCCATGTGCTCGACGATCCCGGTCAGCGCGACCTCGCCGGGGCGGGCCTGGCTGGGCGGGGCGATCCGGGTGGACTCGGAGCGCAGGCCGACAATGATCTGCCGGCCCTGCTGGATGCGGAGCAACTGGTGGTCGGGGCTGAGCGGTTCGGGCAGCGGAAGCCGCTGCTTGCCGAGGTCGATCGACATCCGGCCGTCCAGCGGCGCATAGACGACCGCCTGCAGCAGATTGATGCGCGGCGTGCCGATGAAGGCGGCGACAAAGACGTTCTGGGGCAGTGCGTAGGTCTCGCGCGGAGTGCTCACCTGCTGGAGCACTCCGCCGCGCATCACCGCGACCCGGTCGCCGAGTGACATCGCCTCTGCCTGGTCGTGCGTGACATAGACGGTCGTCACCCCCAACTCGGCGGTGAGCTGGGAGATTTCGGCCCGCAGGTGGTTGCGCAGCTTGGCGTCGAGATTGGAGAGCGGCTCGTCCATCAGAAAGACGGAGGGCCGCCGGGAGATGGCCCGGCCCATCGCCACCCGCTGGCGCTCGCCGCCGGAGAGCTGGCTGGGATAGCGGTCCAGGACGTCCTCGATACCGAGCATCCGCGCGGTGGCCTCGACCTGCGGCCGGCAGTCCAGGTGCGGGTTCTCGAGACGCAGCGGAAAGCCGATGTTCTCGCGGTTGGTCATGCTCGGGTAGAGCGCGAAGTTCTGGAACACCATGGCCATCTCCCGCTCGCGGGGCGGGATGTGGTTGGCGTACTCGCCGTCGAGCAGCAGCTCCCCCTCGGTGATCTCCTCGAGGCCGGCGATCATGCGCAGCACGGTCGACTTGCCGCAGCCGGAGGGGCCGAGCAGCACCACGAACTCCCCCGGTTCGATGTCGAGGGAGAACCGGTCGACGGCGCGATTGGTTTTTTCGTACCTTTTGCTGACGCTGCGCAGAGAGATGGCGCGACTCATGGGTTTCCCCCGGTGGAGGAGGGGCAGGCTGGGACGCCTGAAACTAGCCGACTACTCCCGGTCAGGGAATGATTTGCGCGAAGGTTGGTGGTGGGCTTTTTGTACGGAGCCGTCTGCCGCCGACGGGCGTCGCCGCTCCCCCGGCCCGGCGTCGCGGACTGCTTTCTTCTGGGTCCGCGTTGGCTTCCGGGCCGGCGCCGCGCCATCGACACCGCCGACTGCGCGAAGCCGAAGGCGATGACGAGGCGCAGCAGCCGGCCGCGTGCCGGGGGCCGGTGACCTCAGATGATGCCGAAGAGGATTCCCGCCCCGAGCACCACCAGCGAGGTGAGCGCCGCCCATTTGACGGTGAACCTGGTGTGGTCGCCGAATTCGACCTTGGCCATGCCGACGAGAACGTACACGGCGGGGACCAGCGGGCTCGACATGTGCAGGGCCTGGCCGACGAGGGAGGCGCGGGCGATCTCCAGCGAGGAGACACCGTGGGCGGCACCGGCCTCGGCGAGGACCGGCAGGACGCCGAAGTAGAAGCCGTCGTTCGACATGAAGTACGTGAGCGGCAGGCTCAGCACGCCGGTGACGAGGGCCATGTGCGGACCCATGCCTTCGGGGACGGCTCCGACGAGCCAGTCCGCCATGTGCTTGACCATGCCGGTGCCGGTGAGGACGCCGGTGAAGACGGCGGCGGCGAAGACCATGCCGGTGACGTTGAGTACGTTGTCGGCGTGGGCGGCGATCCGGGCCTTCTGGTCGGCGACCCTGGGGAAGTTGACCGTGAGGGCGAGGGCCGCGCCGAGCAGGAAGAGCACCGGGATGGGCAGCCACTCCATGATCATCGCGGTGAGCAGAGCAACCGTGAGGCCCGCGTTGAACCAGTACAGCTTGGGTCGCAGCGTGGCACGGTTCGGGTCGAGGCCCTTGAAGCCCTCCTCCTCCGGGGCGCCGGGGGCGTCGCCGGTCGAGCCGGTGGCCGCCTTGTGCTCCTCGGAGCCACCGCCGCCCGCCGTGACCAGCACGGTCTCGGAGACGGTCTCGGACTCGGGCTCCAGCACCTCGTCGAGCGTGAGCACGCCGAGGCGCTTGCGCTCGCGGCGGCCCAGTACGTAGGCGAGGACGAAGACGAAGAGCAGTCCGACGGCGAGCGCGGGGATCATCGGTACGAAGATGTCGGCCGCGTCGAGCTTGAGGGCGGCGGCGGCGCGGGCGGTGGGGCCGCCCCAGGGCAGGGTGTTCATCACGCCGTTCGCCGTGGCGGCGACTCCGGTCATCACGACCAGGCTCATCTTGAGGCGCTTGTAGAGCGGATACATCGCAGCGACGGTGATCATGAAGGTGGTGGAGCCGTCACCGTCCAGCGAGACGATCGCGGCGAGCACCGCCGTACCGACCACGACACGCAGCGGATCCGCCTTGCAGAAGCGCAGAATGCCGCGGACGATCGGGTCGAACAGCCCCACGTCGATCATCACGCCGAAGTAGACGATCGCGAACATCAGCATCGCCGCGGTGGGGGCGAGCTTGCCGACCCCCTCGACGACGTAGTCGCCGAGGTGCGCACCCTCTCCGACGAATACGCAGAAGAGGGCGGGGATGAGGACCAGCGCCGCGATGGGCGACATCTTCTTCATCATGATCAGGACCAAGAAGGTCGCAATCATGGCAAAGCCGAGGATTGTCAGCATTGGGGATACCTAACGTTCATCCTTGAACTCCCACCGGGGCGGCGGTTTCGATGACGTTAGGTGCCGTCAATTGCCGTTAACAAGACGTTGACCTGTGAGCAATACGAGCAAAACCCCAGGTCATCGCACCGGTGATAGTTCAACGGGGAAGCCGTTGAGCACGGCGGTGCCGGACAGCGGGTCGAGCCGTGAGCCGTCGAGCAGCTGATTGACATTGACCCCGGGCCGAGCTGCCGCCACCGACATCCGGATTCCCGGGCGGCTGTGTCCCCAGCCGTGCGGCAGGCTCACCACTCCGGCCCGTACCGAGTCGGTGATCTCCACCGGCGCTTCGACCTGGCCACCGTCCGACGCGATACGGGCCTGCGCACCGTCCTTGAGACCCAGCCGCTCCGCGTCGGCGGGGTGGACCTGGAGCGTGCAGCGGTTGGAGCCGCCGTTGAGCGTGGGGACGTTGTGCAGCCAGCTGTTGTTGGAGCGCAGATGACGCCTGCCGACGAGGACGAGGGCGGCCGGGCGCTCGTCGAGGGCGCGCCGCAGCCTGGGCAGATCGGCGGCGATGGGCTCGGGCAGCAACTCGATGCGTCCGCTGCGGGTCTTGAGGACCTGCGGGACACGGGGCTGGAGCGGTCCCAGGTCGATGCCGTGCGGGTTCTCCAAAAGCTTGTCGAGGGTGAGGTCGTACGGGCCGAGGCGCAGCATCATGTCCAGTCGCCGTTCCGGCCCGGTGCGGCCGGTGAGCTGGGCGGTCAGCTCCTTGACGTCCTGACCGTGGACCGGCGAGTGCGGGTCGGCAACGGCCTTGCTGAGCGTGCGCTCGATGACCATGTCGTCGACGGCGCCCGGGTCGGCGCCGTGCATACCGCCGACGGCGAGCACAAGGCGGGCCTGGATCTCGCACTCGCCGAGGCTGCCCTCCTCCAGCGGGATGACCGCGGGGCTGTAGCGGGCCTGGTTGCGTACGGCAAAGGCGTTGAAGGCGAAGTCGAAGTGCGAGCTCTGCGAGGGCGGCGGCGGGGGCAGCACCACATCCGCGTGCCGGGAGGTCTCATTGAGATACGGGTCGATGCTGACCATGAAGTCGAGGCCGGCCAACGCCTGGTCGAGACGGTCGCCGTCGGGCGCGGAGAGCACCGGGTTGGCGGCGATCGAGATCACGGCCCGGATCTGCCCGTCGCCGGGGGTGTCGATCTCCTCGGCGAGCGCGGCCATCGGCAGCTCGCTCTTGGCCTCGGGGTGGCCGCTGACCCTGCTCGCCCAACGGCCCAGCGCAAAGCCCTTGCCGGGGGCGGCTGGGCGGGGCGCGCGGTCGGTGGCGGAGAGCGGGAAGAGCGCACCGCCGGGGCGGTCGAGGTTGCCGGTGAGCACATTGAGAACGTCCACCAGCCAGTTGGCGAGGGTGCCGTACTCGACGGTGGAGCTGCCGATGCGGCCGTATACGGCGGCGGTGGGGGCGGCGGCGAGCTCGCGGGCGATCGTACGGATCTCCTCCGCGTCCATGTCGCAGGCCGCCGCGACCGCGTCGGGCGTGAACTCCCGTACCGCCTCGGCGACTTCGGCGAGTTGCTCGACATGCGCTTCCAGCACCCCGAGGTCGGTGAGCTTCTCCTCGAAGAGGACCTGCGCGACGGCGGCGAGCAGCAGGGCGTCGGTGCCGGGCCGGATGGCGACATGGCGGTCGGCGAGCTGCGCGGTACGGGTGCGGCGCGGGTCGACGACGGTCAGCGTGCCGCCGCGCCTGCGCAGCGCCTTGAGCTTGCCGGGGAAGTCGGCGGCGGTGCACAGGCTGCCGTTGGATTCGAGGGGGTTGGCGCCGAGCAGCAGCAGATGGTCGGTGTGGTCCAGGTCTGGGACGGGAATCGCGACGGGATCGCCGAACAGCAGGCCGCTGGAGACGTGCTTGGGCATCTGGTCCAGGGTGCTGGCGGTGAAGAGATTGCGGGTGCGCAGCAGCGTGAGCAGTACGGGCGGGTAGAGCGCGCCGGCCATGGTGTGCACGTTCGGATTGCCGAGCACGACGCCGACGGCGTTAGGCCCGTGCTCCTCGATCAGCGGCCTGATCCGGGCCGCGATCACGTCGAAGGCCTCGTCCCAGCCGGCCTCCCGGAGCTGCCCGTCCTTGCGGACGAGGGGGGTGCGCAGCCGGTCGGGGTCTGCATCGAGCTCCCCGAAGGACGCGCCCTTGGGGCAGATGAAGCCTTGACTGAACACGTCCTCACGGTCGCCGCGGGCGCCGGTGACACGAGAGCCCTCGATGGTCAGGGTCAGCCCGCAGGTGGCCTCGCAGAGGGGGCAGATCCGGAGGGCGGTGCGGGCGGGGGCTGTGCGGGGCATGGGCCCTCCCTGGGGCGACGGCGATGTGGCCGAGCATACCGACCGGTATGCAGGGACGGGAGGGGTCGGCGGGTTCGGGTTGCCTGCGGCTGGGCGGGCTGCGGTGGTGCGGGCTGCCTGCGGCGCGTTCCGCACGTCCAGTCCCGTCCGGCGTTTGAGGACATGCGGCCGAAGGTCGCATACGGGGTCCAGGGGCGAAGCCCTTTGGTTACGGGAAGGGGCGGGGTCGGGGACTAATCCAGCACCCGCGCCAGATACGCCCGCAACAACTCCCTCGCCTCCCCCACAATCTCCTCGTCCCCCGTCGGCTCCACCCGGAACGCCAGCTGCAGCAGCGCGTCCGCCGCCTCGACGGAGATCAGGATCGCCCGGCGCAGCTCCGCGTCCGCCGGGCGGTCGAGATGCGCCGCGAGCAGTTCGGCCAGCCGGTCGGCGACCAGGTGGTTCGCACCCGTCGCGGGTGCGCCCACCGGGATCCGGTGGCCGAAGTCGATCAGCGCGAATCCGGGGACCGTCCGCTTCATCGCCAGGTACTCGTCCAGTACCGCATCGAGCACACCCCGCCAGTCCCCGGCCGAAAGCCCGCCGAGACGGCCTCCGATGCGCTCGGCGTACGTGTCCAGATTCCGCTGGGCCAGCGCGCCGGCCAGCGCACGCTTGTTGCCGAAGAAGCGGTAGACCGAGCCGATGGGGACGCCCGCTCTCGCGGCCACCGCGCGGGTGGACAGCGCCTCGTATCCGGTCTCGTCGAGCAGTTCGGCGCAGGCGTCCAGTATCCGGGCGAGCCGCTCGGCGCTGCGCCGCTGCACGGGCGTACGGCGGAGATGGGCTTGGGACACGCGCTCCATCATGGCGGCTCGATGCCGTTGACGGGGCGGTCCCGCAATCCTACGGTTGTCCATAGGATTCCTTCAGCACCGGGAGCGGACGATGAGCGGCATCGAGCAGGCGCGGAAGACGGCCGAGGGCCTTGGGCACTTGTCGGGCTTCGGCAATGAACACAGCTCGGAGGCCGTGCCCGGGGCGCTGCCGCACGGGCGGAACTCACCGCAGCGCGCCCCCCTCGGCCTGTACGCGGAGCAGCTGAGTGGCTCCGCGTTCACCGAGCCCCGCACCCACAACCGCCGCTCCTGGCTGTACCGGATCCGCCCCTCCGCCGCGCACCCGCCCTTCGTACGCATCGACAACGGCGGTGTACGCAGCGCGCCCTTCACCGAGACCGTCCCCGACCCCAACCGGCTGCGCTGGAACCCGCTGCCCGCGCCCGCGCCCGGTACCGACTGGCTGGCCGGCCTCTGGACGCTCGGCGGCAACGGCGACGCGACCCAGCGCACCGGCATGGCCGTGCACCTCTACCACGCCAACGCCTCGATGACCGACAGGGTGTTCAGCGACTCGGACGGCGAGCTGCTGATCGTGCCCGAGCACGGTGGACTGCTGCTGCGCACCGAGCTGGGGCTGCTCGCCGCCCGGCCCGGCGAGGTGGCGCTGATCCCCCGCGGCGTCCGCTTCCGCGTCGAGCTGCTCGACGAGAGTGCCCGCGGCTATGTCTGCGAGAACTACGGGCAGCCCTTCCAGCTCCCCGACCTGGGGCCGATCGGCGCGAACGGCCTCGCCAATGCCCGCGACTTCCTCGCGCCCGAGGCCGCGTACGAGGACGTGGAGCGTCCGGTCGAGGTCGTGAACAAGTTCTGCGGGAACCTGTGGGCCGCGACGTACGACCACTCGCCGCTCGATGTCGTCGCCTGGCACGGCAACCATGTCCCGTACGTCTACGACCTGCGGCGTTTCAATGTGATCGGGACGATCTCGTACGACCACCCGGACCCGTCCATCTTCACCGTGCTGACGTCACCCTCCGACACCCCGGGGCTTGCGGGCGTGGACTTCGTGGTCTTCGCGCCGCGCTGGCTGGTCGGCGAGGACACGTTCCGGCCGCCGTACTTCCACCGCAATGTGATGAGCGAGTACATGGGCCTGATCGAGGGCGCGTACGACGCCAAGGCGGAGGGCTTCGTCCCGGGCGGCGGTTCGCTGCACAACATGATGTCCGCGCACGGCCCCGACCGGGAGACCTTCGACCGCGCGAGCGCCGCAGAGCTGAAGCCGCAGAAGATCGACGACGGGCTTGCGTTCATGTTCGAGACGCGGTGGCCGGTCACCGCGACCGCACAGGCGGCGGACGCGGACCATCTGCAACAGGGCTACGACAACGTGTGGCAGGGTCTTGAGCGCCACTTCCGGTCGTAGTACGGAGTACGCCGTGACCGCCTTTGCCCCCGACTCGCTGGTCCTGAACCGCAAGCTCCCGCTGTGGTACCAGGTCTCGCAGTCGCTGCGCGCGTCGATACTGGGCCGGGCGCCCGAGGCGTCGCTGCGACTGCCGACCGAGGAGCAGCTCGCCGCGCACTACGGCGTCAGCGTGCTGACCATGCGCCAGGCCCTCAAGGAGCTGGAGGAGGAGGGTCTGATCAGCAGGCACCGGCGGCGTGGCACCTTCATCGAACCCGGGGCGCGGCGGGGAGCGCCGAGGCGGCTGCTGGGCTCGATCGACGCGATCGTGGCTCAGCAGTCGGGCGAGCGGACGACGATCCTGGGGCACGGCGCCGAGCCGGTGCCCGGCGAACTCGCGGAGTACTTTCCCGAGGACGCCGAGGTCGTGACGTACCGGCGGCTGCGCTGCGACGGCGAGAGCGGCGAGCCGACCAACTGGGCGGAAAACGCCGTCCGTCCGGACATAGCGGAGCAGATCGACCTCGCCGACCTGGAGCGCTGGCCGATGACGAAGGTGCTGCGGGACGGGGTGGGGGTGCGGATCAGCCGGATCACGGACACGGTGGAGGCGCGGCTCGCCGACCCGCCGACTGCGGAGCTGCTCAAGGTGCCGCTGCTGAGCCCGATCCTGCACTACACGGGCGTGACATACGACGAGTCGGGCCGCGTGGTGGACGTGGCGAGGATCCGGTACCGGGGGGACCGGTTCTCGTTCTCGGTGACCGTCGACGCGGAGTGAACCTCCTGGGCGCCCTGCGCGCGGTTCGCCCGAAAAGCCCACCAGCGAACAGCAACCACCAACGCCCCCTGGCCCACGGCAGCCACGAACCCGGGTGACTTAGCATTTCCGCATGCCGATGCTGGACGAGCTCATGCCCTGGGGCACCGCAGCCCTGCGGCTCGGGCGACCCTGGGTGATGGCTCCTGATACCGCCTCCCTCAAGGCGCGTTGGAACGCTCTGACAGGGGCCGAGGGCGTCGAGCAGGACGCGCTGTTCGGGTGCACTCGCGCGCGTACACCGCGCAGCGCCGTCAGTCAGCTGCCCGGGCAGAGAACCGGGACCGTCCGGTTCGTACGGGAGGACGGGCCCTGCCCGGCGCCGGTGCGGGTGACGCACGGGGCCTTCGACCAGCAGTGGCTGATCCCCGACCACCGGCTGATCGACACCGCCCGGCCCGAATTGTGGCGGGTCGCCGACGATCACCAGGTGTTCGTCGTGGAACACGGATGGGTGGCGGAGGCCTCCGGCCCGGCGGTCAGCGTCTGTGCCGTACTGCCCGACGGGCGCTCCCCCGCCGGACGGCCCGGGCGTATCCGGCCGCTCTACCGGCGGCCCGGTGGCATCGAGCCGAATCTCGCACCAGGGCTGCTGTCCGCCCTGACCGGCCGGTACGGGCACCAGGTCGACGCCGACGAGGTGGTCGCCTGGATTGCCGCGGCCGCTCGGTCCACGGCCGCCGGATGCGTGGTACCGCTGCCCGCCGACTCCGACGTCTGGCGTTCCGGTGTGGAGCTGGGGCGGCGGATGACCGGGATCCAGCTGCGCGGCGCCCGCGGCGGCGAGCGGCCCAGGCTGCCCGGGGGCCGCCGGCCGTATGTGCGTGCCGCGGTGCCCGCGCGGCCGGATGCGATCACGTATGACGCCGATGACGAGGTGCTCAGCCTGGGCGAGGGCCGTATCTCTCCCGTGCCCGCCGAGGCCTGGGACTTCCACGTCGGTGGCGTACGCGTCCTTGACCTCTGGTTCGAGTGCCGCACCGCGGCCGCCGAACCGGGCACGCTGGAGGCGATCGGGCCTGCCCTCTGGCCGCAGGAGTGGACCTCCGAGCTCCTTGAGCTGATCACCGTGCTGGCTCTGCTGGGTGAACTCCGGTCCCAACAGGAGGAGTTCAAGGTGGGGGCCGAGCTGGAGCTGCCGGGCGTGCTGCCGCCACCCGGGTGGGCCCGGCGGCCCGCCTCCGTGCTTGATCACCACGAAGAGGGCCCGGAGGGTCAGTTCGCGCTGCTGTGAGCGTCAAGGAGTGGGGCTTGCCCCGAAACGGCTGCTGACCGGCCCTGGGGGTGACAAACGTGGCACCTACACGATAGGCACGGCGTTATGAACCACCCTCCTGCCGGCCGGCCACTCCCCCTCGACGGGATCACGGTCGTCGCCGTCGAACAGGCCGTATCGGCGCCCTTCGCCACGCGCCAGCTCGCCGATCTCGGCGCCCGCGTCATCAAGATCGAGCGACCTGACGGCGGTGACTTCGCGCGTGGCTACGACACGGCGGCCCACGGGCTCGCCTCGCACTTCGTCTGGTGCAACCGCGGCAAGGAGTCCATCGCCATCGATCTGAAGGACCCTCGCGGCCTCGACATCGTGCGTCAACTCGTCGCGGACGCCGATGTGTTCGTACAGAACCTCGCCCAGGGAGCGGCCGCCCGGCTCGGTCTGGACGCGGCCACCCTGTGCGCCGCGCACCCGCGGCTGATCGCCGTGGACATCTCCGGGTACGGCGCGGAGGGACCGTACGCACACAAGCGTGCCTACGACATGCTCGTGCAGTGCGAGGCGGGTCTGGTGTCGGTGACCGGGACCGCGGAGCAGCCGGTGAAGGCGGGTATTCCGGCCGCCGACATCGCGGCGGCGATGTACGCCTTCTCCGGAGTGCTTGCTGCCCTGCTGCGGCGCGGCACCACGGGGCTCGGCGGGCCGGTGGAGATCTCGATGCTGGAGTCGCTGGCCGAGTGGATGGGACATCCGCTGCACTACGGGATGCACGGAGGCGAAGCCCCGGCGCGCACCGGGGTCGCGCACGCCGTCATCTCCCCGTACGACGCCTATTCCACGGCGGACGGCGGGCAGGTCCTGCTGTCCGTGCAGAACGACCGGGAGTGGCGGCGGCTGGCCGAGCAGGTGCTGGGGCGTCCCGAACTGGCCCTGGATCCCGTCTTCGCGACCAACACGGCCCGCACGGCGAACCGCGAGAGGACCGATGCGGCGGTGGCCGCGGCGCTGGCCCGGCTGAGCACTGCGGATGCGATCGAGGCGCTGGAGGCGGCGGGCATCGCGTGCGCCCGGCTCAACAGCGTGACGGATGTGGCCGCGCATCCGCAGCTCGCGGCGCGGGACCGCTGGCGAGAGGTGGACTCACCGGTCGGACCGCTGCGGGCGCTGCTGCCGCCGATCACCCTGCCGGGCGGGCCGGAGGCAAGGATGGGTGCGGTTCCCGCACTGGGCGAGCACACCGACGCGCTGCTGAAGGCCCTGGGAATGACGGATGAGGCGACGGCGAAGCTGCGCCGGGACGGTGTGATCGCCTGAGCGATGTTGGGGACGGGTGAAGTGCAGGGAGGGTACGGAGAGTCCGCCGACGCGCCCGGGTCAGGGAGCGCGACGGCGACGCGGCCGACGAGCGGTGCCGGGCGCCGTTCGAGCCGTGGCGGAGCCGCGGGCCCAACAGGGACCCGCGGGCCTACCGGCGGCTGCCGAACAGCGAGCGACGCAGCCGCCGAAGCGGCGCGAAGAGCGAGACACGCGCGCTCCTGCTCCTGCGGGTGTGCGCTACATCACGCGAGGTGAGCTCGCGCATCAGCGACGTCGCCTCGGCCGACTCGCGCTGCGGGACCACAGGGCCACCGAGCACCGAGAGATGGCGGTCGAGACGCGAGCTGGTCGCGCTGCTCCCACACGTGATCGCAGGCACTCGCGCCCTGCTGCGCACCGTTATCTGTTCCATGTCACTCCCCACCCGTACGAGGGCACCCGGCCCCGGGCAGATTAACCCTATCGCCCCGCCATGACACTCGTGTATCCCGGGCGCAGGATTCACCACACCTGTACGCGAGTTGACGGCCAGTCTACGGATCCATCTGTTTCCAGGGCGAGTTGGCCGGCGCCTCAGCGAACGCTCTCGGCCTTCGAAGAAGTTCTCGGACTTCCGACCAATCCGCTCGGCCCTCCGCACCGAATGACTGGCAATGAAGCTCGACCAGCACTCGCGTGAAGGACAGATTCGATGACCGCACTCAGCAGCAACGGGCGGGGGGCCCGGAGGCTCGCCGCACTCGCCTGCGTGGCGCTGGCCACCGGGGCGCTCGTGGCTTCCGGCGTGACCGGTCTGGAGCCGGGGACGGCCCGGGCATCCAGCCACCGTGAGGCCCCGCTGATCTCCGGGCAGCCGCAGTACGACAACACAGACGTATACGCGTTCGTCAGCCCCGACAAGCCCGACACGACCACGATCGTGGGCAACTTCCTGCCGTTCCAGGAGCCGGCCGGCGGCCCGAACTTCTACAAGTTCGCCGACGACGCCCAGTACGACATCCACATCGACAGCGACGGTGACGCCCAGGGCGACCTGATCTACCGGTGGACCTTCAAGGACCACGTGAAGAACGGCAACACCTTCCTCTTCAACACCGGCCCCGTCACCGCGATCGACGACCCGGACCTCAACATCACGCAGACGTACGACATCGATCTGCTGAGGCTGAAGAACCAGCATGTGATGCACTCCACAAAGATCGCCGACGATCTGCCGGTGGCACCGTCGAACGTGGGCAAGGCGTCCATGCCGGACTACCAGAGCCTGCGCGACCAGGCGGTGAAGGAACTCCCCGGCGGATCGACGGCGTTCGCGGGTCAGGCGGACGATCCGTTCTTCGCCGACCTGCGCGTCTTCGACCTGCTCTACGGCGCGAACCTCACCGAGGTCGGCAACGACACGCTCAAGGGCTACAACGTCAACTCCATCGCCCTGCAGGTGCCGACCGCGTACATCCGGCAGTCGGAGAAGCAGCCCATCGTCGGCATCTGGTCGACCACCCAGCGCAAGAGCGCGAGCGGTCACTGGAAGCAGGTGTCCCGGCTCGGCATGCCGCTGGTCAACGAGGTCGTCATCCCCGTCAAGGACAAGGACAAGTTCAACGCGTCCCACCCGTGGAACGACGGTGACTTCCTGCAGTTCGTCACCCAGCCGGAACTGCCGAAGCTGATCGAGGGCATCTACAAGATCAAGGCCCCGGCCGAGCCGCGCAACGACCTGGTCTCGGTGTTCCTGACCGGCGTCGACAAGCTCAACAAGCCCCCGCACGTCCGCCCCGCCGAGGCGCTGCGGCTCAACACCTCCATCCCGCCGAGCGCGGAGCCGAAGAGGCTGGGCGTGCTCGACGGCGACAACGCGGGATTCCCGAACGGACGGCGGCTCTCGGACGACGTCCTGGACATCGCGCTCCAGGTGGTCGAGGGCGAACTGCTCGGCACCAAGAACGATTTGGGCGACGCGGTCAACGAGAACGACCAGAAGTTCAGCCACTCCTTCCCGTATGTGGCGCTGCCGACCTCCGGCTCGCGGGGCCCGCTCGCCAAGGAGGCCGCGGCCAAGGACGCCCAGGGCAGCCTGCTCACCGGTGGCGCGTCGGCGGCCTCCAGCAGTGACACGAACACGACGCTGGTCGCCTCGGCCGTCTCCGCCGGCGCGGGTGTGCTGCTCGTGGCCCTGGGGCTGACCTGGTGGCGGATGCGGCGCCGCAATGCGTACAGCCGCAATCCGTACAACTGACCGGGACGCAGCCTCGAAACGCTGTACGACGCACACGCTCCTACGAACCGAAAGGGCAGACAGATGTCCCTGCGAAGGGCGCCAGACACGACCGCGGCCACCGGCCGCGACCCGGGCGGCCGGGAGCCGGGTCCCCGGTCCGGGGCGGGTCCCCGGTCCGGTCCGGGGAGGGTCTGGGGGGTGCTGCTTCCCGCCGGGACGCTGGCCCTCGCCCTCACCGTGGGCGTCGTCATGGCGGGCGGTGCGGACCAGGAGCCCCCGACGGCCCGCACCGCCGCACCCGCCGCGGACACACCGTTCGAACAGATCGGCACCGGTGACCTCGCCCGCGGGGTCACCGGCCTCCAGGCGCATCTGCGGGCCCGGCCCAAGGACGCCCGGGGGTGGGCGACGCTGGGCGCCGCCTATGTCGAGCAGGCCAGGACCAGCGGCGACCCGACCCGGTATCCGCAGGCCGACAAGGCACTGGCCCGCTCGCTTGCACTCCAGCCGCGGGACAACGACGCGGCGCTCGCCGGCCGTGCCGCACTCGCGGCGGCGCGGCACGACTTCCACGGCGCGCTGCGCGAGTCGGAGGCGGCGCTGAAGGTCAATGCCTTCAGCGAGCGGGCGATGTCCTCCCGCATCGACGCTCTTGTCGAACTCGGCAGCTATGACAAGGCGTTGGCGGCGGCCGAGCAGGCCGACGACCGCCGCCCCGGCATCCCCGTCTTCACGCGCTATGCGTACGTACTGGAGCTGCGCGGCGATGTCGCGGGGGCCCGCCGGGTGCTGAACGTTGCGATGAACTCGGCCTCCTCCCCCGGCGACATGGCGTATGTGTCCACGGCTCTGGGCCAACTGGAGTGGAGCCAGGGGGCGTACGCCCCGGCGCTGAAGTACTTCACCACGGCGCTCGATGCAGACCCGGGGTATCTGCCCGCGCTCGAGGGCCGTTCCCGCACCCAGGCCGCGCGCGGCGACACCAAGGGCGCCGTGTCCGGGCTCGAAGCAGTGGTGGACAGGCTGCCGCTGCCGGGACAGCTGGTGGCGCTGGGTGAGCTGTACGAGGCCGCGGGGCGCAAGGCCGATGCCCGCAACCAGTACGAACTGATCGGCACCTGGACGCAGTTGGCACGCGCCAACGGCGTCGACACCGACCTGGACACCGCGCTCGCCCTGGCCGATCACGGCGACAAGGCACAGGCGCTGACCGCCGCCCGCGCCGAGTGGAAAAAGCGCCGGACCGTGCACACGGCGGACGCGCTGGCCTGGGCCCTGCACGTCAACGGCCGTTCCGCCGAGGCTCTGCAGTACCTCGCCACCTCGGCCCCGGCCGGCTGCCGCAACGCGGTGTTCCTCTACCACCGCGGCATGATCGAGCGGGCCGCGGGCAACCCGGCGGCCGCCCGTGCCTCGCTCACCACCGCGCTGAAGATCAACCCCGGTTTCTCCCCCACCGGTTCACGCGCGGCCCGGGCCGCACTGCAGGCTCTGGAGGCGTCATGAAGAGGCGTACGACCGCCGTCGGCGCGGCGGTCCTGATCGCCGGAGCCGCTCTCGCGGTGCTGCCCGCGGGGACGGCCGCTGCGCATCCCCTGGGGAACTTCACGGTCAACCGCTACGACGGGCTGCTCGTCGCACCCGGGCGGCTGAGTGTCGACCACGTCGAGGACCTGGCGGAGATCCCCGCCGCCCAGGCCCGCTCCAAGGTCGACCGGAACGGCGACCGGGAGATGTCCCCCGCCGAACTGTCCGAGTGGGCCGAGGGGCGCTGCCAGGACGCGGCCCGGGGCAGCCGGGTCACCGTCGAGCGGCGCGCCGTCGCGCTCACGCCCGGTGCGAGCACCGCCGAGGTGCGCCCCGGGCAGGCCGGGCTGCCGACGCTCCGGCTCGAGTGCAGGCTGACGGCCGAACTGCCGGACGGTCAACAGACGATCCAGTTCCGGGCGGCGGGCAGCGGCAACGGTCCGGGCTGGCGGGAGATCACGGCCCGCGGCGACCGGATGACGCTCGCCTCGTCCGACGTCCCGCAGGCGTCCACCTCGCGGCGGCTGACGCAGTACCCCAACGGGCAGCTCTCCTCGGCGCCCGACCGCACGACGGCCGCGCTCTCGGTCGCCCCCGGCGGCGCGCCTGCGGCGGCGGACAGGCAGGAGGCCGTGGCCCCGGCCTCCGTACTGCCGCGCGGCGCCGACCGCTGGACACAGGCGCTGACGAATCTGGTGTCCCGCCGCGACCTGACCGTGGGGTTTGCCGCGCTGGCCCTGGCGACCGCGGTGCTGCTCGGCGCGCTGCACGCGCTCGCGCCGGGCCACGGCAAGACGGTGATGGCGGCCGCGGCGGCAGCGGGTGGGAAGAACTCCCTTCGTGACGTCCTCTCGTTGGGCGCTTCGGTGACGGTTACGCACACGCTCGGGGTGTTCGCACTCGGCGGTCTGATCGCGGTGGGCTCGGCGGCGGCGCCGTCCGTGGTGGCATGGCTGGGCGTGGCGAGCGGGGCGCTGGTGGCCGTTGCGGGGGTGGTACTCGTACGAAGGGCATGGCGGAACCGCGGCGACGCGCATGGGCATGGGCAGACGCACGGGCACGGACACGGGCACGGACACGGACACGACCATGGGCCGGAGCACGGCCGCGGACACGGACAGAGCCACAGCCACGACGACGGGCACCCGGACGACCACGGCCACCCGCACGGGCACGACCACAGCCACAGCCACAGCCACGCGCACGGGCATACCCACAGCCACGATCACCGATCGCTCGGACTCCGCTCGACACTTCTGCTCGGCTTCGCCGGCGGGCTCGTCCCCAGCCCGTCCGCCGTCGTCGTCCTCGTCGGCGCCGCCGCGCTGGGCCGCGCCTGGTTCGGCCTCCTGCTCGTCCTCGCGTACGGCCTCGGGCTCGCCCTCACCCTCGCCGCCGCCGGCTTCGCCGCGGTCCGGCTCGGCGAACGCGCCGCCCGTCTGCTCGCCGAGCGCAGCCGCCGCAAAGGACGGCTCTTCTCCGCAGTTCAGCGCGTCATGCCGCTGGGCACAGCCTGCGTCGTCCTCGCCCTCGGATGCGGATTGGCGCTCAAGGGGGCGGCAACAGCTCTTGCGTGAGCTAACTTGGGGTAGTTGCTCTGCTACCGATGGGGGCTCGCTGTGAGCGAAGTGCCGGGCGATGAGCGGCTGGTGGTGGGGCGCTACCGCCTGCTGAGCCCCTTGGGCGAGGGCGGGATGGGCGTGGTGTGGCGCGCCCGCGACGAGCTGCTGGGCCGGGAGGTCGCGGTCAAGGAGGTCCGCGCCCCCGCCGCCCTCGGCACCACCGACGAGCAGCGGCTGTACGCACGCCTTGAGCGGGAGGCCTGGGCAGCCGGCCGGATCTCGCACCGCAATGTGGTGACCGTCTACGACGTGGCGACCGAGGACGGCCGGCCCTGGATCGTGATGGAGCTGATCCGCGGGCTCGCGCTCTCCGATGTGCTGGATGCCGAGGGGCCCCTCGCCCCGCAGCGTGCCGCGCACATCGGCGCGGAGATCCTGGCGGGCCTGCGCGCCGCGCACGATGCGGGGGTGCTGCACCGGGACGTGAAGCCCGGGAACGTACTCATCGGCAATGACGGCCGCGTGGTGCTGTCCGACTTCGGGATCGCGACGGTCGAGGGGTCCTCCAACCTCACGATGACGGGCGAGCTGATCGGCTCTCCCGAATTCCTCGCCCCCGAGCGGGCGCTGGGGCGTACGCCGGGGCCCGAGTCGGATCTCTGGTCGCTGGGTGTCCTGCTGTACGCCACGGTCGAGGGCAACTCCCCCTTCCGCCAGAACACCCCGCTGAGCACGCTGCGGGCCGTCGTCGACGAAGAGCTGCCGCCACCACACCGGGCCGGTCCGCTGGCGCCGCTGATTGCGGGGCTGCTGCGCAAGGACCCGGCGGAGCGGCTTTCGGCACAGGAGGCCGAGCGGCAGCTGCGGGTGGTGGCCGCGGGCGGCGCGGCCCCGGCCGCCGCGCCGCCGCTGCCCGGTCCGTACAGCCCCACCGTGGCGGCCGGTTCACCCACCCCGGTCGTGCATCCGCTGCCGCCCGCGCCCACCCTGGTGCCGGGTCCGGCCACCTCGGCCACCACGGCCACCACCGGTGTGCCGCCCGACCGCGCCCGCCGGGCGACGGTCGTGCTGATCGCCGGGGTTGCCGCGCTGCTCCTCGCGGTCGGCGGCCTCGCCTGGGCGCTGGTCAACAACAAGAACCAGGGCACCGGAAACAACAACGGCCGCAGCGCGCCCCCTGCGACGGGCAGTTCGAGCGCCGGTCCGGGCGGTACGGCCTCCGCCCCCGGAGGCGGGACGGACGGCGGCAACGCGGGCAACACAGGTAACAGTGGAAACAATGGCAACAACGGCGGCGGCAACGGCGGTACGTACACGCCGCCGCAGACCGTCCGGGTCTACGCCCAGAGCGTGCAGGGCAGTTACTCGGGCAGCTGCCCGCCGCCGGAAGCGGAGGCTCCGGCCTTCCACGCGACGATCACCGTGGGACGTACCCCGGCGACGGTCGACTACCGCTGGGCGACCAGAAGCGGCGAGAGCTCCGGCTCCGGCTGGAAGACGCTCGACTTCGCCGCCGGGGGCTCGAAGCAGAAGCAGGTCAGCCATATCGAGCTGACGTACGAGCAGGACGGGACGCACCACGACCGGATCCGGGTGGAGATCCGGAGTCCGGTCGAGGTCCGCTCGAACTGGATCGACTTCTCTGTCACGTGCCATCAGGAGACGCCGACGGACGGGGGCTCCTACACGCCGAACACGCCCGCAGCGAACGCGAGCGCGCCGGGCGCGACCGCAGCGGGCGCGGGCAACGCCGTGTTCAGGCGTGCGAGGTGAAGACGGGCAGATAACCGCCGGAGTGTCCGGCGGCGGTGGGGTGGTAGGACTCGCCGATGTTGAGCCAGTTCAGGCTGTGCAGCCAGGCCGCCCCGGAGCAGATCTCGTGTCCGGTGAAGGCGGGCACGACATCCGCGAAGTCGTAGCCGTGGTTGGCCGCGCGCTTTGCGACGGCGGCATTGAGATAGTCCGCCGCCGAGTTGATCGCGGCCCTCTTCTTCTCGGTCATTCCGGCGATGCAGCTGCCGCTGAGCTTGTAGAAGCGGGGGTAGCCGAGGACGACGACGCGGGCGGCGGGGGCCTTGGATCTGATGGCCGAGTACACCGAGTCGAGCTTGCCGGGCAGGGTGGTGTCGACGTACGCGCGGGCCTGGTTGATCCGGTTGATGCAGCTGGACTCGGACTGCAGGACGCACGTGGTCATGACGTCGGAGAAGCCGGCGTCATTGCCGCCGACGGTGAGGGAGACGAGGTCGGTGGCGGCGCTGAGGGGTGCGAGTTGGCCGGCCGTGACATCACCCGTACGAGCGCCTGAGCAAGCGGTGAATGCGAACGACGAGGGTGAATGCGCGGCCGCCCAGAGCTTGGGGTAGGCCTTCGTGCTGCGCTTGCAGTCACCGCTTGCGCTGTCGTAGCTGCCGGCTCCGACGCCTGAGGAGTACGAGTCGCCCAGGGCCACATAGTCAAGGGCGAGAGCGGTGTCCGTGGCCTGAGCCTGACCGGCTCCGGTGAGAGCGAGGACGGCGCCGAGGAGGAGTGAGGATGAGAATGCCGTGATTCGGGACAGTTTCATGGAACCTCCCTTTAGCAGGATCTCTGCCACAACTTTCGTAGCAGCGCCCATACTTCACTGGAAGTGTCCATGCCAAGAATGTTTCCGTAAGGCTTCTTGACGGTGCTTCGGCGCACTGCGCAGCATGGAGGGTCAGCAACTGGAACATCCGGCGCCTTGGGGGGCAAGTCGGCCATGCCGACGATCAAAGACATGCCGTCAGCAGTCGGGAAAAATCTGCTGCCGGTGCTCGCCGGTGCCGCGTGCGCCGTCTCGGGGGTGGGGGTCGCACTGGCACTGGCCGGTGTTCAGTCGCCGCTGCGCGCTCCGTTCGTTCTCTTCTTCCTGTTCGCGGGACCGGCCTGCGGTCTGGCCGCCGCTCTTCCCCGACTGGACCCGGCGGCCAGGGCAGCCGTGGCCGCGGGCGGGGCGGTGGTCATCGATCTGGCGATGGCCCAATCACTGTCGTCGCCACGCCTCCTGACGGTCGACCGAGGCATCACGGCGGTCGTATTGACCACCGCACTGCTCTTCCTCTGGGCACTGGGACGGCACATCCGGAATGCAGAACACATCAATACAGCCGACTGCTTGATGAAAGGGATCAAGACAGGCAGATCCGGACTGTTCGGATCCAAGGACGAATCTGTATCAAAAAAGTAAAAAGGTGAGGCCCTGTCCCAGGTCTTGTCATACAGTCCTAATCATCAATACCGTCGTACATCCACCCGCAACGGACCATCATGCAAAGCGGCTCTAGGGGAGGGCTCAAGCGCCGCGATGGCTTCGGAGCGGAGCGCGGTAGGGGGGTGCCGTGCTCGGTTTTCGCGCTCAATCCGAGCCGTACGCCGCGCGGCCAGTTTTGCCAGCTCACCCACCGAGAACGGAGCCGCTTGCCGTCATGGGCGGGGTGAGAAGAACCCCCCTTTCGAACCGGAAACTCATCCGGACTGCCCGGGGGCGGGCGGTCCACCGGTGGAGAGGGAAACAGACTCATGAGCTCAGTCCTGCGCCCGGCCGCTCCGGGGCAAGATCAGTTCACCGAACCGAAGCACCAGGGGGGAACTTCCGAAAGAACGGCCGAGGCGAAAGCTCCGGCAAAGGAAGCCGGCCGCCTGTCCCATGCGTACCGGCCGATCTCCTCGCATCTCGCGATCACTCCGCCCGTGAGCGTCGTGATCCCCGCCATGAATGAGGCGGAAAACCTTCCGTACGTCTTCAAGACCCTGCCCGACTGGATTCATGAAGTCGTTCTGGTGGACGGGAATTCGAGCGACAACACCGTTCAGGTCGCCCGTGAGCTGTGGCCGGACGTCAAGGTCGTCAAGCAGGTCGGCAAGGGCAAAGGGGATGCCCTCATCAGCGGATTCGCCGCCTGCACGGGCGACATCATCGTGATGGTCGACGCGGACGGCTCGGCCGACGGGCAGGAGATCGTCTCCTATGTCTCGGCCCTGGTCTCGGGCGCCGATTTCGCCAAGGGCTCCCGCTTCGCCAACGGCGGCGGCACTGACGACATGACCCCCATCCGCAAGTTCGGCAACTGGGTCCTGTGCACCATCGTCAACGCCAAGTTCGGAGCCCGCTACACCGACCTCTGCTACGGATACAACGCCTTCTGGAAGCACTGCCTGGACAAGATCACCCTGGACTGCACGGGCTTCGAGATAGAGACCCTGATGAACGTCCGGGTCGTCAAGGCCGGACTGCGCGTACAGGAGGTCCCCAGCCACGAGTACCTCCGCATCCACGGCGTCAGCAACCTCAGCGCCGTACGGGACGGACTGCGGGTCCTCAAAGTGATCCTCAAGGAGAAGGGCGTGAGCCGCGCCCAGCGCCGCCGTGAGGCCGCGCTGAGCCCCAGGATTCCGCGGGGAGAGGTGTCTTGAGCGACCGACGCTTCTCCGTGGTGATCTGCGTCTATACGGAGGACCGCTGGGAGGACATCCTCGCGGCGGTCGACTCCGTACGGAGTCAGTCGCTGCCCGCTCTGGAGACGCTGCTCGTCGTCGACCACAATCCCGCGCTCCTGGACCGGCTCACCAAGGAGTACCGGGTCTGCGGCGAGCAGGGTGAGAGTGCGGCCGACGGCGAGAAGGTGCGGGTGCTCGCGAACGCGGGCCCCCGCGGCCTCTCCGCGGGCCGCAACACCGGGATCGCCGCCGCCCGCGGCGAGTTCGTCGCCTTCCTGGACGACGACGCCGTGGCCGAGCGCGACTGGCTGCGGTACTTCGCCGAGGGGTACGACGAACCACGGGTGATGGCCGTCGGCGGGCAGACGAAGGCGGCGTGGGCGTCCGGGCACCGGCCCCGCTGGTTCCCCGAGGAGTTCGACTGGGTCGTCGGCTGTACGTACCGGGGCCTGCCGCGCGGCAAGGTGCGGGTGCGCAATGTGCTGGGCGGGAACGCGTCCTTCCGGCGCAGCGCATTCGACGCGTCGGGCGGCTTCGCCACCGGGATCGGGCGCGACGGCGACAAACGCCCGCTGGGCTGCGAGGAGACCGAGCTGTGCATCCGGCTCAGCAAGGCGCTGCCGGACACGGTGCTGCTGATCGACGACCGCGCGGTGATCCACCACAAGGTCCCGGCCGCGCGTGAACGGTTCGGGTACTTCCGCACCCGCACCTACGCGGAGGGCCTGTCCAAGGCGCTCGTGGCCAGAAGTGTGGGCGCGGACAAGGGGCTCGAGTCCGAGCGCCGGTACACCACGCGGGTGCTCCCGGCCGGAGTCGCGCGCGGGCTGCGCGACGCGCTGCTCGGTCGCCGGGGCGGCGCGGGCCGGGCGGCCGCGATCGTCGCGGGGGTTGCGGTGGCGGCAGGCGGTTATGTGGTGGGGAGCGTGCGGGCGCGCAGTGGCGGCGTGACGTTCTCGTCGGGACCGATCGTGGAAGGCCGGGCCCGGTCGGGCGCGGCCCCCTCGAGCCGGGCTCCCTCGAAATCGGTCCTGCCGTCCGAGCCGGCGCCGTCGAGGGTCCTGTCGGGGCCGGTCCTGTCGGGGCCGGTCCTGTCCGGGCCGGTCCTGTCGGGGCCGGTCCTGTCCGGGCCGGTAACACCCGCGTCGGCAACCCCCGCGTCGGACGCGCGAGGTGAGCCTGCGTGAGTCAGCCCGTACCCATTCTGATGTACCACGCCATCGGGCACCGGACGGCCGAGGCCACCCACGGCCTGTCCGTCTCGCCCGACGCGTTCGCCGAGCAGCTCGAACTGCTCGGCGAGCGCGGGTTCACACCCCTCACCACCGCACAGCTGGGCGACGCCTGGCGGTCGGGCGGCAGCCGGCCGTTGCCACGCCGCCCGGTGCTGATCACCTTCGACGACGGTTACGAGGGCGTGCACCGGCACGCTCTGCCCGTGCTGGCCGAGCACGGCTTCGCCTCGACTCTCTTCGTCTCCACCGGCTGGCTGCGCGGCCCGTACGACGAAGGCGGCGCGCTCGACACCATGCTCGACTGGGACCAGGTGCGCGAACTGGCCGCGGCCGGCGCGGAGATCGGCGGGCACACCCACACCCATCCGCAGCTGGACCAGCTCGACGACGACCGGCTGTGCCACGAGACCATCCGCTGCCGGGACATCGTGGGCGACGAACTGGGTGCCCTGCCGGTCTCCTTCGCGTATCCGTACGGCTACTCCAGCCGCCGGGTGCGGCGTGCGGTCCGGGCGGCGGGTTTCGCGCAGTCCCTCGCCGTGGGCAACGCCCTCGCCCTGCCCCGGCAGGGGCCGTACGCCCTGCAGCGGGTGACCGTGCGGCGCAGCACCGGCATCGAGGAGTTCGAGCGGCTGGTCGAAGGCCGGTCGATCGCCCGCAACTTCGCCAAGGACCGGGCGCTCACCAAGGGGTACGCCGTGGTGCGCCGGGCGCGTCGGGTCGGAAGCCTGATCCGCCGGGTCGGCGGCTGATGCGGGAAGGAGCCAGGGGCACGGCCGGACCGGAGCGGGCCCCTGGAGCGGCCGAACCCGAACGGGCCCCAGGGGCGGCCGGACCCGAACGGGGCCCTCGCGCGACCGGGCCCGAAGGGGCCTCCCGCGCGTCCGGACCCGCCGGTCGCCCCTGGGCGCGCCACCGGTCAAAACACCGTGCGCTCGGCGGCGGCGTGCCGGATCATGGGCGCATGTCTGCCAAGCCTCAGGACGCACTGCCGATCCGGCTCAACGTCGACGACAGCGATTCACCTTCGGACGTCGTCGACGCGCTGTTCCTCGGCCGTTTCGCGACGGGCGAGCAGCCGTACTCCCACAGCTCCACCATCGACCGCGTCAAGCCCGGTGCCACCCTCCTGCCGCCCGCCGCCTCCGTGCTGCGTTCCGCGCGCGACGACGACCGCAGCGCCACCCTGGCCGAGGGCGAGGGCTGGACGCTGCTCATCTCCCGCTGGAACCGCGGCGCCGACGTCACGGTCACCGCGGTCACCTCCGAGCTCGCCGAGAAGGTGCTCAAACAGGCGACGGACGGCGCCGCCGACGAGCCGGAACCGCAGCCGGAGAACGTCACCATGGGGTTCTGGTACGTGTCGCCGCGGCGCGGTCCGCACCGCACGACGCGCCAGATCGCCGCCGGAACCTGGGACGAGGTCAGGCCCAACTACACGGCCCCGGTGGCCGGCGCGATGGACCGACTGATGAAGGTGACGCCGGACGACATCGCGGGCCGGCTGCTCCTGCTGCACGGCCCGCCCGGCACCGGGAAGACCTCCGCGCTGCGCACGCTGGCCCGTTCCTGGCGGGACTGGTGCCAGGTCGACTGCGTACTCGACCCGGAGCGGCTCTTCAACGACGTCGGCTATCTGATGGACATCGCGATCGGCGAGGACGAGGGCACGTCGAAGGGCCGCTGGCGGCTGCTTCTCCTTGAGGACTGCGACGAACTGATCCGCGGCGAGGCCAAGCACACCGCGGGCCAGGCGCTGTCGCGGCTGCTCAACCTCACGGACGGTCTGCTGGGCCAGGGCCGCAACGTCCTGGTGGGCGTGACGACCAACGAGGACCTGGAGCGACTGCACCCCGCCGTGGTCCGCCCGGGCCGGTGTCTGGCCCGCATCGAGGTGGGCGCGCTGACCCGCAAGGAGTCGGTGAACTGGCTGGGTACGGAGGAGGGCGTGGGCCGCGAGGGCGCGACGCTGGCGGAGTTGTACGCACTGCGCCGCGGCAACACCCCGGCGTCGGTGCCCCCACAACACGACGGCGCAGACGCGGGCCTGTACCTCTGACCCGGACCCGCTCCTCAAGCGCCGGAGGGGCTGAATCTCAGCCCCTCCGGCGCTTGAGGAGCGGGGGTCTGGGGGCGGAGCCCCCAGTTACGGGATGGGGGTCACCTCCCAGGCGAAGGAACAAGCCCCGCAGATGACGACGCCGCAGGCACTGGCGTCAACCCCCGTACGCCGCGCGCAGCGCATCCTGCACGGCCGACAGCGCGTCCGCACGCGTGAGGCCAAGCCGACGCACCTGCTCGGCATACGCCGCCGCGGCCACCGCAGCCTGCCGGTCCGCCGCATCCCCCGCCGCCGCGATGAACGTCCCATTGCGGCCGCGCGTCTCGATCACCCCGTCGGCCTCCAGCGCGCGGTACGCCTTGGCGACAGTGTTCGCGGCGAGACCGAGGTCCTCCGCAAGGCCGCGTACGGTCGGCAGCCGGTAGCCCACGGGCAGCACGCCCGACCTGGCCTGTTCGGAGATCTGGCTGCGCAGCTGCTCGTACGGAGCGACAGCCGCATCGGAGTCGATGGCGATGTTCAAGGTCACCCGCCGATTGTCCCCCAGCCGCTCTCCCTCCTCGGGGGAAATGAGGAGGCGACACGACCCTGCGGGCACGTACCGTGCGCTGGTTACGAGATCTGCGCTACGGAGGTACGGCATGTCCGCACGCTTGGTTGAGGTGGTCCTGGTCAAGGCCGGCCGGACCAAGATCCGCTATTCCGCCGAGTTGCTCACGGACGACGGCACCCAGGTGACGGTGCGCGCGCCGTGGGCGGGCGAGGGGACGCGCGACTTCGGCTTCGTACGCTTCGAGGCGGGCGATGTCTTCACCGAGCACTACTGGCGGGACCGCTGGTACTCGGTGAAGGAGGTCCGCGCCGGCGACGGCACGCTGAAGGGCTGGTACTGCGACATCACCCGCCCCGCCACGCTCGACGGCGACGAGCTGACCGTGGAGGACCTGGACCTCGATCTGTGGGTGTCGGCGGACGGTTTGTCGGTGCTGCGTCTGGACGAGGACGAGTTCGAGGCGAGCGGGCTCGCGGCCCGCGATCCGGAGGCGGCGAAGCATGCGGTCCAGGCCCTGGACGAGCTGGAAGTCCTCGCTCACCGAGGCAAGTTGACCGATCTGCTCGATCACCGCGGCCAGTAGTGATGATTTCAGCCAGGGCCAGGCCACCAGGACCAGGAGCACGGCGTACACCGTCACCGAGAACGGCGTGTTGACCAGGCCGGTCACGCTTCCGTCGCTGATCTGGAGCGCGCGTCGCAGCTGCTGTTCGCCGGTCGGCTCGAGGCCGTACGTCACCGGCAGCAGCAGCGCGACCGCCATCGCGGGGCGCTTCTCGACGAGCCCGACGGATCGGCGGAGTCCGTCGCGGCTCACACCGCCACTTTGGCCAGGAACAGCAGGACGAAAAGCCCGGCGAACACAATCGGAGTGATCATTTCTACCGCTCCGAGCTCCGCGTATCTCTTCCGGAGCGGCAGCGGAGGTCCACTGGTCAGCGACTCCCACTCATCGGTGAAGATCCTCACGGGGAACTGCTTCTCGATTCTGTTGATGACGGCGAATTTGGCCGCGTTCAGCTCCCGGTAGCTGCGCAGTTGTAACCACCAGGAGGCGGATATCGCGACTCCTGCGAGAGAAAGCGCCAGGTACGGCGGCCAGTTGGAGTCCCCGAGCTTGGTGTCGACAAGGGTCGCGATCGAGATCACGGCCGTCTGCAGCGAGAGGAAGAAGGCATTGGCCGTGCCTCGGCGCGCGGACCCCCTGTCCGCCATCTCCACCGCGATCTTGTACAACTCGAGTGTCCTCGGGTCCGGTTCAGCGGACACGGGCCCCGTCCCGTTCACTCCCCAGGGTCGATCCTGCCGGGGCCCGCAGATCGGGGGACGGCCACTGGTGGAGGATCTCTCGCAGTGCACTCACGTCCGTGAAGAGGTGGGCTTCCCAGGAAGCGCGCCTGGCAACCTCCACATTCCTCGTGTCGTCGTCGAAGAACAGGATGTCCGCGTCACGGTAGTCGGGGCCTGCGATGGCGCGACCCACCTGCTCGAAGAAGCCGACGTCGGACTTGGTCACCCGCATGGCGGCCGAGTAGAAAATGTCTTCGAAGACGCTGCGCAGTCCGAGATCCCGCCACAGATAACCGGCCCGGTACTTCTCCTGGTTGGTGGCGAGGAACAGCCGGCCGCCGGTTCGGTCGGCCCAGTGGGTGACAGCATCGAGGACGTCACGGTCGATGTAGGAGTGGGTCCGGAACCAGTAGGAGGTCAACTCGTCCACCGGTACAGCCGGGTTGATCCGCTTGAGCACGGGAGCCAGTTCCTCGCGGAGATCCGTCCGACCGGAGACGATCCGGTGCCACTTCTGCCGGAAGAACTCCTCGTGCAGCCGCTCCGGATCAACGCCCAGGTCTTCCCACAGCCGGTCGTACCAGGCACCGGTTCTCTCCGGTCCCACATGGACGAGGACACCGTCGATGTCCAGGACCAGGGCGGGGCGACGGCACATGCTCTCACCTGCTGTGACATGGAAGCTCTGCACGTTTCAGTCCCTCTTCAGTACGTCGGTGAGCGAGTGCTCGGTGCTGGTGAAGTAGTTCCATCCGCGCGGGACGAACGCTCTCGTCCCGCTCGTCGACGACAACCGGATTCCGCTCCCGTCGGTCACTGCTCCGACCGAGTACAGGCCGTGGGCGCCCAGGGCGCTGAGCACCTCGTCAGAGGTGTCGGCGCGCAGGGTGCCGACGAGCGAGAAGTCATGTCCGGGCCCGAGAGCGAGGTCGAACTCATCGGCCCCGGCCAGCCGGGCCACCTGCCGCACCGCTTCGGGTATGCGCATGGCCGCCGTGTCGACGTCGATGCAGACGCCGCCGGCTTCGGCCAGCTCCAGGAGTGTCTGCCCCAGGCCGTCGGTGTTGTCCATACAGGAGGTGCAGCATCCGTCGGCTGCGAGCGCCCTGCCGAGCTCCACCATCGGAGCCCGGTAACGGAGTGCTTCGTTCAGCTCCGACCGTACGGCCGCGGGCACCTGGCGCGTTCCCGGCTGTTCGGTCAGCAGATGGAACGCGGCGGGAGTCAGGCCGGCCGGGCGCGACATGAAGACACGGTCGCCCTTCTTCGCCCCGCCACGTAACAGCGCCCGGCCGGCCTCACACAGTCCGACGACCGTCGCGGAGCAGCTGAGCTCGGGACTGGAGCTGATGTCGCCGCCCACAACGCGGCAGTTCAGCGGACGGGCGACGTCCAGTACGCCGTCGCAGAACCCGCGGAAGTCGGCCACGCGCATATCGGCCGGAAGAGCGCAGTTCAGCAGGAGGGCGGTGGGCTCGCCTCCACATGCGGCGACATCGCTGATATTCAGCGCGGCGAGATGTGCGCCGAGCCCCCGGTGGTCGATGAGGCCATGGGCGAAAGCAATGAGATCGGCAGGCACCCTGTCGGTACTGAGCAACACCGTCCAGCCGGGGCGGGGAACCAGGAGCGCGCAGTCGTCCCCCACCCCATGGGGATCCTTCTCGGGGTTGAACAGGGGGCGGAGCAGTTCGCGGATGAGCCGTTTCTCGCCCCACTGGCTTATGGTGCCTTCCTCTTCACCTGTCTTCATGGGTTACCGCGTTTCTGTCGATGACCTTGAGTGCGGCGTCCACGGCGCCCGCGATCACTTCTGGAGTCGCACCGCGGATCGGGGCCCCCAGATAGGGGGGTTCACGGAATCCGAGGAGTGTCCAGGGGCCGTTCTCCACGCCTTCGGTGAATTCCTTCAGCGGGTCGAGTGTGAGCGGCACGATGTGACGTGAGTGAAGTCTGCGGCCCAGGGCGATCAGTTCTGCGGTGATCGCCCCGTTGGGCAGACGGGTGCGCTGAAGATAGCTGCGGGAGAACAGCAGGATTGCCGCATCGGACTGGCCGGCGTAGGTCGCTCCGTTCTCGTTCGGTCCGCCGGCCAGACCATGAAAGTCCTTGACGAATGCGAAGTAGCGCCGCTTGCGGTCGTACAGCAGCCGGAGCACCGCACGCATCGTGTCGATGTCCTCCCAGCAGAAGGAGATGAAGATCGCAGGCCCGGTGAATCCTGGTTCATTGCGGGTGTCGTCCACCACGGACAGCCTGATCTCCGCGTCCCTGGCAACCGCCGCCCGGTAAAGAGCCTCACGGGCTTTGCCATCCGATCTCTGCTGGGTAATCCATTCCTTTCGATTACGCGGAACGAAGAGAAGAATGTTGCTCTGGATCGGGGAGTCCCACAACTCCTCGAGGAACTGGCTCACATGACCACCGACGCGTTCCAGTGGGATGGTTCCGCCCTTCAAGGCGTACGCTTCGGCCCGCACACGCACTGAACCGGGGTCGTAGAGAGCATGGTTCTCGTAGTCCCAGTAGGTGTCGACATAGAAATCAGTACGCAATCGCGCCACTGATGTTCCGGTCTGTGTGCTCGGCCGCTCCTCCCAGTAGTACTGGTAGTCCATCCCTGGAGCGTCCATCAGATCCATGGCCCGGCGGGCTCCGTAGGACAGGCGCTCCGACTCCCGGCGGCCGCGGAGTTCCTTGAGCGCGTGGAGAAAGGACTCGTCGTCCATGCGGTTGAATCCGTCAGCGGTCAGGGAACCGAGCGGCGCGTCGAACACCCTCTCCATCCACTCCGGATGCCGTCTGAGGAATTCGGAGAGCACCACGGCGAGCAGGGTGAAACGAAAGCGGTTCTCCGGCGCGGAGTAGACCTGCGAGCGAAGAATGGCGCGCAGCATGAGGAAGTTGGAGACCGGGCCCTTGGAGTCGAAGACGGGCCCCTGCTCGTCGTAGGTGATGAGGGAACCGACGACCTGGCTCACCGATGTCAGATGTCCCACGCCGATCGTGTGGTGGGCGTCCCGATGGACATAGTCGAGCCTGTCGGCGTCGACCACTCCGTCCAGGATGTGCCGGAGCGCGGCCAGCGGAGGGCTCTGCTCGATCGTGCCGATCCGCACCCCGGTAATCATGTGTGCCAGCAGTCCGATGTCGAAGCGGTCGCGGAGCAGAGGCTTGCGATCGAAGAGATCGATGATTCCGTGCAGAGTGAAGATGTCCTTGTGGCCGAGGTCGTGCGCACGAATCTCCAGATCCTCGGAGACTCTGGCCACCACTGCCGGATCGGCATAGAAGAACAGGTCGGTCGCGGCTTTGAAGGGCAGCTCTCCAATGTCCTGTACGAGTCCGGCGATGACCATGTGCTCGCTCAGCGCACGGACGAAATCCTGATCGCGTCCGTGCTCGTCCGACAGTGCCGGAAGACTCCCCCGCAGAAGACGGGTCGCCTCGTCGTCGAAGAACCCATTGCGATGGAGCTGTTGCATGATCTTCAGCGCGGAGTGGGCGGTTCCGATGGCGTGGGCGAATCGCGTGTGATTGGCCGAAGTGAAGGCGTAGGAGCCGAACGGCAGCTGTTGCAGCCGTCGAAGGCGCTGCAACTGGGGTGACTCGAGAAGAATCGGGAGGACGTCCTCGCTCTGGAAGAGACGAGGATCCGAGAGCTCGATCGGCCCATGCACGGCGTCGAACATGGGCAGGACCCGGCTATCGGTCATGATCGCCTCCGGCGCCGTTGGGCAGACCGGCGAAGTCGCGGTGTATCAGCGAGGACACCGGTCCTCTGCTTCCCTGATACTTCCCCTCGTACAGCCGGATCGGCCCCTCGGGAACCCAGAAAGTGACCTGCCCGATCAGCATCCCGGGATACACCAGAACCGGTTGCACGGCGAAGAGTTGCAGGGTCACCTGACCTGTGGAGCCGATGTCGATCAGGTCCGCGGTCACATGGACGAAGATCCCGAGCCGGGCCGACGAGGACCGTCCTTTGACAATGGGCACATAGTGCTCGCTGCCGAGCACTTCCATGGTGTGGCCGAGATGAATGCGGTCCGGGCCCAGAGCGATGCCCGCCGGGGGGATCCGTATGTCCCGCGTGGGTTGCGGAACTCGCGGATCGAGCACCTCGTTGGTATACACCTTCAGCACATCACCGAGGCGGAAGTTGTAGCTGTTCGGGTTCAACTGCCTCTCGTCGAACGGGTCGATCGTGATGCGCCCCTTGTCCACCTGCCGAGATATTTCGGCGCCCGTGAGGATCATCGCCGTACCGCAGCTTGTTCGTCGTCGTGGACAACCATCTGCCCGACCGGGTAGCCGCACGGCCGTGGACCGTCATGCTTCGCATAATCGCCCCGGTACAGCGTCCGGTCTCCGGTGGGATGCCAGAACATCACCTGGGCGATGCGCATGAAGGGATACAGGACGAGAGGTTGCACCGCGTACAGCTCGAGTGTCCAGGCATGAATCGCGCCGAGGTTTCCCATGTCCGCATTGAGTTGCACGAACAGTCCCAGACGGGCTGCGGAGGAGCGGCTGATGAGGCACGTCACATGCCCGTCTCCGCCGAATCGTTCGGCTGTCGCACCCAGGCAGAGAGTGCGGGGGCGGAGGATATAGCCGTCCGCGGGTATCTTCACCTTACGGAAATCCGGGCTCGCACTTCCGTACTCCCGTAACAGCAACTCGTTCGCCAGATGCACGTTGTAGCTGTTCGGGTTTATATGTCGCTCATCGAACGGATCCATGATCAGTTGTCCGTTCGCGACTAATTCTCCTATGGCTGCACCCGTCAATATCACCATGCCCCCCGCCGGCGAGACTGGTTTGCGCGCGGCAACCACGGTAGGTGCACGTGAGCATCCGTGTACATACGGCAACGTGAGCGGCCGGCGGTGCTGCCGGCCCTGGCCCACCGGGAGGTCCTGGCCCGTTCCCGCCCTACCGCACGAGCGGCTCCAGCAGCTCCAGCGCCTGCTCCCAGCGGAAGCGATCAGCGCCGCCGTCCGCTTCCGGTTGGAAGGGCTCGTGGTCGCCGATCACGACGCCCATCGTCCGTAGCCGCTCCAGACTCTGCCCATACGCGGGGTGCGCAGCCTGCGCCGCGTTCAGATAGGGCAGTACGGCAGTCGGGATGCCGAAGCCGTATGCCTCGCAGAGGATGCCCAGCGCCAGGGTGTCGGAGATTCCGGACGCCCACTTGTTGATGGTGTTGAAGGTGCCCGGAGCCACCGCGATCGCATCTGCCGCCGGCAACGGGCGGGGGTCGCCGGGGCTGCGCCAGGCGGAGCGGATCGGGTAGCCGGTCTGGGTCTCGACCGCGTGGGCGTCGATGAAGCCGAGCGCTGGTGGGGTCGCGACGACGCCGACGTCCCAATTGTGTTCCTGGGCGGCTGTAATGAGCTTGCCGACGTCCCCGGCGATGCCGGCGGCGCAGACGACGACGTACAGGAACGGCTTCTTGAGCTGGTCGAGCTGATCACTCACGCGGGAACTCCCCCTCGGCTGGTAGCGCGTCCATGGGCATGGAAGCCGGTCAGGCGATTCTGCCCACCGCTCCTCAGCCTGGCGCAGCCTCCCACTCGCGCTCCAGGATCGAGCAGGTAAGGGAGTCGCGCCAGGCGCTCCGCACGAAGACGTGCTCGCGGATGCGGCCCTCCTCGGTGGCGTCAGGGGCACCGTCATGCGCAGCCTCTACCGGCGCAGTAACAGATCTCGGACGAGAAACGATCGTTCATGCCGTTTGAAGGGGTGGGCGGATGAGGGGCTGGGAGGCTCGCCACCATGGGTCGATTGCCTCACACCGAGCCGCGCCGAAAGCCCGCCCTGGTCACGGGGCTCGTGCCGCGGGGGAACGGCAAGGCACTTCCGTGACCAGGGCGGGGGCTTAGCGGCGGCGCAGGAACCCGCTTTGACCTCGGTGCCTGCCCGTACGCCGTCCGGATGGCAGTGCATTCCCGGCGGCCTCACTCGGCTTCTCGGGACGGGCCGGTTCATCGTTGAGGAGGATGGACTGCCAGACCAGCTCGTGGAGCGTCCGGATGCAGGGGCCGCACGCGTACATCGGCGCCTGGGCACCGGCGACGCTCGCAGGGCCGATCCAGAGGACGCGGGTCCACTGCTGGCCACAGTAGAGCCAGCAGAATCCGTCGACCCACTCGTTGCCGTCATCCGTGGCTGCTGGGGCAGGCAGACCGCCGCGGGCGAATTCGGCGATGCCGGGTATCACCCTGTGAGGTAACGCGAGTTCCGTGAGCATCGCTCGACCTCCAGGAGTCAGTGACGACCCTTGCCCGCTGCCGAGGGTGCTCCGGCCTTTTCGGCGTCGGCGAAGAGGAGGGTGGGCTCGGCCAGGATGTCGCGGCCGGCCTCGCTCTTGTAGATCTCGTCGACGCTGCCGAACCGGGCTTCGGCGTAGTCGAGGTCGAGCAGGGCCGCCGCTTGTCGGACTGATGCCTCGTCGGGTCCTTCGACCTCGACGAAGGTGGGGAGGTCGGGCCAGGTGTCGAAGTCGAAGGCAACCTCGCCCAGGCGCCATTCCTCGCGGTAGTTCTCCTGGTAGCGAACCTCTCGCAGTCCGAGGCGGCGCAGAATGTCCGCCATGGCGTGCAGGTCGGTGACCTCGGTCTCGATTTCGGTAGTGCCGTCGATCGTGGTCGAGTCGGTGACCTGCTTGAGCGTCAAGGTGGAGCGGGTGCCCTCGTCCCGGAGGCGGACCCACTGGCCGTTGTCGAGAGCGTCGTTCTCGAAGATCTTGCGGGTGAGGAGGGTCCTCGGAAACGTCAGCGTGGCGCCCAGGGCGGTCAGCTTGGACTGGATGTCGTCCACGTCAACGGACAGGAACTTGGCCTCGTACTCGTGCTTCATGATCCCCTTCTTCGGTTACGGATTCTGCTACTTGGAAGTGCGGGCCGCGAGGAGCAGACCCATGCGGTGCGTGTGATCCTGGAACTGACCGACGTGAGGCCGCTCAGTGAACTCGCTCGTTCGCAGCGTGAGCAGAACATCCCAGTTGGTTGCGAACCAGCTGCCGAGCTTCTCGGGTGACGTGTAGTGCTCGACGAAGCAGTGGCGTTGCTCGACGGGCATCATGAACTCCGCGCCGAACAGGCCGCCGACGCGTACCAGGGACTGCATGCGGGCGACGAAATCGGCGAGCGGGCGGCGGTGATTTGCACTGTAGTGCCAGGAGCAGCTCGTCCAGACGGCATCGCAGCGCGTCTCCGGGGACTCGGCCTGAAGGAAATCCTCCTCCATGACCTGCACCCGGTCGTAGAGCTCTTCGAGTTTGAGCCGGTCGATCAGCCCCATCGCGTGGGCGTTGGTGTCACCCGGAAGTCTGACTTCGCCTCCGTGGAGGGCGAACGGGTCACGTTCGATGGCGATAACGCGGTAGCCAGCGGCGGCGAGGGGCAGCACGAACTTGCCGTCGCTCGCGCCGATGACCGCGACTGTGGCGTCAGCGGAGGCATGCTCCTTCAGCGTGGCGAGGTACTGGGGGAAGAACGTGAGGGTGTGCTCCCACAGGCTCTGGGTCTCCACGGTTGGCTCCTTTCCTATCGGTGGCGAGGATGGCTTGCACAACCTGGTCCGGTCTGAGGCTTGTGGTGTCCACCCGGTGCATCGGGAACTGGGCGTAGGCGTCGGTGATGCGGTCCGCGGTCTCCTCGCCGAGGGCGTCCCAGCAGGACGCGGGCTTGATCCGCTCAGTGAGGCGGCGCTGGCGTTCGTCCTTCGTGCAGAGCAGCTGGTACGCGACGGGCTGCGGTAGATCGGGTGGAAGTGTGATGCCGAGTTGGGTCCCGAAGGCGCGGTGGGTGGCGATGCATCGGGCGAAGTAGCTCTCCACGACGACCGGGATGCCTGCGCCCAGATAGCGGTGGATCTCGTCGGCCGCGGTGAACAGGGCGGAGAGGTAGAAGCACATGCGTGCCTCGACGTTGTCGCGCATGTCGACCTGTCGCCGCAGCGACTGGTAGAAGAGCGGCACGGTGGGGACCAGGACGGCTCCCCGGGCCGCCGCGAGCATCGGGGCAATGGTCGACTTTCCGGTACCCCGCAGACCTTCGAGACTCTCGAACAGCGGTCGGTCAGGCACGGGCGTACACCACGTCCGGTACAGCGACGGTGAGCTCGTCCGTGGCGGACGGGCGGTGGACGATACGGTCGGCGGCCTTCTCGTACCAGAAGGCGTGCGAGTCCTTGCCAACCGCCTTGCAGGACATGGTGAGCGCGCCTCGCGGATCTGCCTCAATCCGCTCGATCTCGCGCGGGCCACCTACGGGCGCACAGATCTCCGAGGCGCCGTGCTCGGACACGTCCTCGTCGACGATCACCTCCATGGACAGCTCAGCCGCTTGTAGCTGCTCACGCAGGCGGGCGTACGCAGCCGGATCGGTGACCAGGAGCTCGGGATGGGTCGCGGCGTTGCCGACCGGCCGCAGGCAATGCAGTTTCAACTGGCGTGCATCGAACTCCTGCAGCGTGCGGGCCAGCGGCAGCACCTCGTCGATGTTCCGCGAGGTGACCGTCATGGTCGCGCCCGTCCTGACGCCGAGTTCACGTGCAAGGTTGAGGGCGCTCACGGCGCTCTGGTAGCTGCCGGACTTGCGGATGTGGTCGTTGGTCGCGCCGACGCCCTCCAGCGAGATCCGCAGCAGGTCCAGGTAGGAGGCGATCTCGGTGAGCCGACGCTCGATCCGGTAGCCGTTGGTGCAGATCTCGACGTGCATGCCCAGTTCCTGCTTGGCGTACCGGACGACCTGCGCGAGGTCCTTATAGGCGAACGGCTCGCCACCGAGCAGGGTGACAGCCTCGGTGCCGTACTGGTGGTGCATGAGCCTTATGAGGTTGACCGCCTCCTCGGCGGTGAAGGCATCGGCGTGTTTGAGCCGCTCGCCGTGGAAGCAGTGCAGGCACTCGAAGTTGCAGCGGTACAGAAGCTGCAGGTACAGCATCCGGATCCTGCGGATCTCGGTGACTTCCCCAATCACGTAGGCCTCCTGGGCCAGTTGCCTGGTTGGAGACCCGATGGTGACCGAACGCGCCGGGACCGCATCACCGCGTACGCGGACGGTCCAGGGACGTCCTGGGACGTTTTCAGCGTGCGGCGAAGGTCTCCAGGATCCCGAGGAGGCCCGCTGTGTCCGAGAGGTCCGGAAGCACGACGGATGCGCCGGCAGCGGCCAGTTCTTCCCGGCTGTGGATGCCCGAGGCGACCGCGATGATCCCCGAGCCAGTTGCGAGGGCCGCCTCGACGTCCCGGGGCGTGTCACCCACGAGCACGACGTGCACGTCATCCCGTACGTCGCGCAGCCGGTGGGCGCGCTCTCGGGCGACAGCCACAAGATCGGGACGCTGGACGGCATCGGCCCCGTAGGCGCCGACAGGCAGATCCAGTAGCGGGTCGAGGTCGAAGGCCGACAGTTTCACACGGGCGTTGGCCGCGATGTTGCCGGTCAGAACCGAGGACACCCAACCATCCTGCGCCGAGACGGCCTTGAGCGCATCCCGGACTCCCGGCAGAGTCGTCCCGCGCCTGCGGAGATCGCCGAATCGCTCCTCTCCGGCGCGGGCTAGGGCGGTCTCGGTGGCAGTCCAATCCGGCTCGGGCAGGCCGTGCCGGAGGAACAGGTCGCGCATGATCAGACGATCCGTACGGCCCTCCGTCCGCGGTGCCCCGCTCGGCTGGACCCCCACCAGCGCCGAAAACGCGGCGGCATAGGTCTCCTTGCTCACCCCTGCGTTGTCGATGAGCGTGTGGTCGATATCCCACAGGACGATGAGCTGCATACCGCCAGCGTAAGCATCCTGTCGCACCGTCAGTTTCATCGGAACGTCCCGAAACGTCCTTGCCCGGCCGCGTCCACCTCGGCTTGTATAGCCTCCGTGAACGAGCGACTTCACTCCGTACTCGCCCAGCGCGGCCTCTTACCCGAATCGCTTGCCGAAGCCTGCGAGGTGGACCCCAAGACCGTCAGCCGCTGGCTCGGCGGGCGCGTGCCCCACCCGCGGCACCGCTTCCGCGTCGCCCAGCACCTTCGCGTGGAGGAGACGTTCCTCTGGCCGACCCCTCAACGGCCCACCGGACGGCAGGTCGAATCCGGCACAGAGCTCGTCGGCACCTACCAGAACCGGGCCAGCGTCCCCCGGGACATGTGGCTCTCCCTGCTGCAAGGTGCCCAGGAGCAGATCAACGTGCTCGTCTTCTCCGGCACCTTCTTCGCCCAGTCCAACCCGCACGTCGCCAAGATGCTCACCGAGCGGGCGGCAGCCGGCGTACAGGTGCGCCTGTGCTTCGGAGACGCGAACGGCCAGGCAGCCGCCATCCGGGGCCGTGAAGAAGGCATCGGCGACACCCTCGCCGCCAAGATCCGCGCTTCGCTCACCTACTACCGCCCGCTGCTGCCCGAGGCAGGATGCGAGGTGCGGCTCCACGACACCACGCTCTACAACTCCCTCTTCCGCTACGACGACAACCTGCTGGTCAACCCACATGTCTGGGGCCAGCCCGCCAGCGCCAATCCCTTACTCCACCTCAAGAGAGTTGATACCACCGGCTGGTTCGACAACTACGCTCAAAGCTTCGACGCAGTCTGGGCCGGCGCACGGCACTGGATGCCCGACCAGGAGGGGACCGCCGCAGATGGGCAGGACTGAGTACTACAACGACCCCGGCGCCCCCAAGGCCAACACCCTCATCCCCGCCAGCAACCTGCTCGTCGTCAACGACAGCGGCGCCATCCTGCTCCAGCGCCGCCGCGACACCGGACAGTGGGCCCTCCCCGGCGGCGCCCAGGACATCGGCGAGACTGCCGCACAGTGTGCGGTACGCGAATGCCTGGAGGAAACCGGCATCGTCGCCGAGATCAACGGCTTCCTCGGGGTCTACACCAACCCCAATCACATCGTCGCCTACACCGACGGTGAGATCCGCCAGCAGTACGAAAACACCTACATCGGCCGCCCGGTCGGCGGCGAGCCCACCATCAACGACGAAGCCGACGGCGTCCGCTTCATCCAGCCCACCGACCTCGACCAGTACGACATCCACCCCAGCATGCGCCAGCAGATTGGCGACTACCTCGCCGGCACCTACCCCTACCTCGGCTGAGCCTCCAACGCCGCCTCCACCCGCTCCACCGCGGTGAAGATCTCCGGCGACGCCCGACGAATGAACCGCCCCACCACACTCTCAGCCCCGTAGCGGCCCACGATCTCCGCCACCCTCTCCTCGGCAGTGGTCCGCTCTCCGTCAGGCGTCGTCGTCATGTCGCAATAGACCAGCGCGTCCACCAGCCGCGGCTCCTCCAGCAACGGGAACTCTGCTTCCAGCACCTCCACCAGCGCACGCTCCTCAGCCTCCAGCAGTGCGAACGAATGGTTCGCGACCAGCCGCACCAACCGCTCATCAGCACGGTGTTCATCCCGAAGGAACCGGGCGCCGTCGAGCGGATGGAAGCCAGTCGCCGCCAGCCGCGGCGCGTAGCCGACGTCGTGCAGCACGGCGGCCGAAACCAGAAGATCGGCGTCATCACCCAGGACCCGCGCGAGGGCGGCCGCACGCTGTGCGACTCCTTCCGAGTGTGCCCACCGACGAGGAAGCGGACCGCTCAGCTCCGCCTCGGCCACCCGTCGCGCCCAGCCGACCAGTGCTCTGCTCATGATCCTGTCCATGCCCCAACACAGCTCCGCGCAGTCCGCGACGTACACCTGGGCGCGTCCGGTGAGCCTGAATAGGGAAGTCCGCGAATCCGCCGGTATGGCTCCCAGCAACGAACGCAGCTGCCTGCGCCCTCTCACCGGTCCCGCCCCGGCGGCCGTCGCCTTTTACTGGTCGGGGCAGCTGAAGACGCAGGGCTATGGCGGCCACCCGACGAAGGTCTACGTCCATCGTCGACAGCGACTGCCTGGCTCAACGATGCTGGCTTCACCGTCGAGGCACACAGGACTCTCACCTCAGCCGAGAGCATGCTCGGGGGAATCCTTCTCGCACGCCGCCGGCTTGATACCCAGCAGGGACCCTCATCTGGTAAGTCGCCGGAGGCAGATGAGAGTGCTGGCCATGCCGGCGAAGGCAAGGAAGTGGTCGGCCTTGCGTTCGTAGCCGCGGTGGAGTCGACGGCAGCCAGCGAGCCAGGCGTGCCCTGTGCGCAGGTGGCAAGCTTGTCGAACGATCCGAAGATCAGCTCCGACCCTAAGTAGCCCAGGGAACCCGACACGGCACCCGCGGCACCCGCGGCACCGAGAATCCCGAGGAAAGGCGAGCAAAGTGAAGATCATTGTGGACGACCTCTCCGGCCCGGAGATCGCCGAGTTTCTCGACGAGCACGTCCAGCAGATGCGGTCCATCACGCCTCTGGAGAGCAAGCACGCTCTCGATCTCGACGGGCTCCGCAAGCCCGAGATCACGTTCTGGTCAGTCATGGACGGTGACAGACTGGTGGGCTGCGGCGCGATCAAGAGACTGGATGCGGGTCACGCGGAGCTGAAGTCGATGCGCACGAGGCCAACGCGTAAGCGCAGCGGAATCGCTTCCCTGCTGCTGGAGCACATCATCACCGAGGCCAAGCGCATCGGGTACACACGGCTGAGCCTCGAGACCGGCTCGGCCGATTTCTTCCTGCCCGCCAGAAAGCTGTACGAGAAGTTCGGCTTCGTGCACTGCGAGCCGTTTGCGGGCTACCAGCCCGACCCGAGCAGTAGGTTCATGACGAAGATTCTCTAAAGGATCTCGACTCCTGCGCGCCCTCTTCGCTGAGTGGCTCGCGCGCGTCCAGCGCTCGAGCTGAACCGAAACATGCTCGGCCCAGATCAGCATGGTTGCCGGGTTGAGCGCGGGTGGAATGTAGTGCCAGCACCGTCGGCGACCGGTCCAGGGCTACGGCGAGTCACCCAGCAGCGGCGTCGCTCAAGCCACGTGACAGCCGATCCACAAGTCTTGACTATTCCTCATGCGCCGGCCTGCGGGCCATGAAAGGGTGACCACCCCGCGACTATCAACGACCAAGCCGTTCTTCGACATCTGAGAACAACGGAGGTGGGAGGCCTACAGTCTGTCCTCGTGCACTACCGAAGCCGCCAGCGAGGTTGAGCCGCTCTGGCTTTAGGCGAAGGCGTCTCACGGACCAGGTGGTAGAGGTTCTCGAAGTACGCTTGCCAGCGCTTAGGGTCAACCCCTGAAGGTGTTCTCATGGCTCTCTCGGCCTGGACGAGGGGCTCTAATTTCTCCCAGCTCAACACTACAGACACTCCGAGATATCCGGAGACCGGTTCAACATCGACAACGTTGTGGGTCACCAGTGCACCCAGATTGTCGTAGAACCAAGCAAGTTCTCGGACGAGTTTTTGCTTGTCTTCCGGAAGGGCCGCTAACCCCTGGGAAAGATCGTATTTCGAGAGGTCTTTGTAGACGAAGTCTCGGGCCTCAGCGAGGCGATCGCTACGGTGATCGCTGAAGAAGTTGACGAGCACAGGCAGTGTGTTTGAGTGACGGGCAAGCATCTCCCGTCGGTAGGAGAAGAAGACTGAGACGCCGACAGCCACGATCGACAAGATGAGAGCCACTACGTTCAAGCCAAGCCTCCGGTAGCCGACTTAGGAGCGTGGGCCACGCTACGGCTTTGGCCGACACCGCGGCCAGCGTTGTCAGGGAGCCCGCCCCGCGCTCCCTACGAGATCTGCCGGGCCGTCCGTTGGGCAGTCGCAGGATGACCAACAAAAAGCCTGATGCCCACTCCCCCAGCTGGTCAGTAACGCGCCGGCACCCGGAGCCCAGGCTGGCGCCCGGCACATCAGATCTTGGACGCGTGATACCTCACTCGCTGCTCCCTGCTCGGGGAGCCACAGGGGGAGCCACACAGGGAGCCACCGCAGCCAACACGAGGCGGCCTTCCCTGGACGACTACGGACGATGACCCGCCTTCACCAGGGGGCAGGCTCCCTCAGCGCTGCCGCTTCCTGAGCCCCCTCTTAGCGCCTCCTTAAACGCAGCATAAGGATCGCCATCACCCCCTCCCAGCAGGCGATTTCAGCCTTCCGAGCGGCTAGCTTGCTGATCGCCGGAGCCAGTTCGAAGGCTCGGTGCCGTAGTCCTACGGGGGGCCGCGCCGCTCCTTCGAACACGGCTCTGGACCCCCCACACGCCGCTCTTGAAGGAGTACGTCACCATGACCGCTCGCCGCCGTAAGGTCACCACGGTCGCCGCCCTCGGCATCGCGCCGCTCGCGTTCGTCGGGCTCGCCGCCGCGCCGGCCGTTGCGCACGGGTCGATGACCGACCCGGTCAGCCGGGTGTCCGCCTGTTTCGCCGAGGGGCCGGAGAGCCCGGACTCCGCGGCGTGCAAGGCGGCGGTCGCGGCCAGCGGGACGCAGGCCTTCTACGACTGGAACGAAGTCAACATCGCCAACGCCGCCGGCAATCACAAGCAGCTGATCCCGGACGGCAAGCTGTGCAGCGCGGGACGGGACAAGTACAAGGGGCTCGATCTGCCGCGGGCCGACTGGCCGTCGTCCAAGCTCGCGTCCGGCAATCACACCTTCCACTACAAGGCGACCGCCCCGCACAAGGGCTCCTTCGAGCTGTACCTCACCAAGGACGGTTACGACCCGACGAGGCCGCTGAAGTGGTCGGACCTGGAGGAGAAGCCGTTCGCGAAGGTCACCAACCCCAAGCTGGTGAACGGTGAGTACGTCTTCGACGGCGCCGTCCCGAACAAGTCCGGGCGGCACCTGATCTACTCGATCTGGCAGCGTTCGGACTCGCCCGAGGCCTTCTACACCTGCTCCGACGTGGTCTTCGGCCAGGACAACGGCGGCGCCGGCTCCGCCGCCCCGACCGCGTCCGCCCCCTCCGAGAAGGAAATCGCGGACAGCGCGGACAAGTCCACCGTCGATCACAACGGGCATGGCGGGGATCACAGCACCAAGGCCGAGACTCCGGCCCCCGATGCCCCCAACGCTCCCGAGGTCAACAGCGCCTCCCAGCCCAGCGCCAGTACCGAGAACCTCGCCGAGACCGGCGGTGACAGCAACACCTCGTACATCGCCATCGGTGGTGCCGCCGCCCTCGCGCTCGGTGCCGCCGCGATGTTCGGTGCCGCCCGGCGCAAGGCGACGGTCAGCGGCCGTCGCAGCCGCTGACCGTCCACCAGGCACCGGCGTCAGCTGAAGACTGACGCGCAATTCGTCGGGGTGGCGTGCGCCGGATCAAGGGCGTTCGCCACCTCGTGGTATGCAATCCGGTCGAACAGCCCTATCGCCAGATGCTCCGACAGGTCGACCGAGCACAAATCCTGGAGGAGCACGTTCCGTACGTTCGGCCCCTCCAGGTACTGGGACCGCCACGGGGTCGCCACCTCGTCGTACTTTGTGGAGATGACGGTGTAGCGCACGCCGGGCACGGTGTCGCCGCCCGCGTTGAGTTTGGTCAGGAAGGCGGAGCCGGCCATCTGGTCGGCCAGCCCCGGAGTGGTGGCTTTGAGGAGGTCCTCCGCGCCCGGGAAGTACGGCAGCAGGTTGGCCAGTCCCGACAGGGTGGCCCCGTGGTTGTCGGGGGCCAGGCCGATCAGCGCGTTCACCTTGTCCGCGCCGCCCAGGAACTTGAGGTAGTAGCGCGGCATCAGGCCGCCCTGGGAGTGACCGACGAGATCCGCTTCGGACGCGCCGGTGGCGGCGAGCACCTCGTCGACATAGGTGTCGAGTTGCTCGGCCGACTTGTCGATCGGGCCGAGGCCGTTGAAGAAGGGCACGCCGGGGAGCTGCCCGTAGTCGAGGCTGAAGACGCAGTATCCGCGGTTCACCAAGTACGGGGCGAGTGCGAGCCAGTTGTCCACGGAGTTACCGAGGGTGCCGTGGACGAGGACGACGGGACGGGGATGGGCGGCGGAGGGCTTGCAGGAGTAGTTGTTCCAACCGCTGTGGGGTGCCGAGTCGACGGCCGATTCATTGGCTGAATCGGCCTGCGCGGCGACTGAGGGGGTGAGGGTGGCGCAGGCGGCCAACAGCAAGGCTGCGACCGGTCTGAGCGCACGCTTCCATGACAGCATCGAGCAATCTCCTTGCGGCTCAAGGGGAGTAGCGATGGCTGGATTGGCTTGGCGGTGCTCACGACAACTTACGCACGAGTAACCGTGGATTGGAAGTTACGTGTCGGTAAAAACTGAATACGTGTCAATAGCAGGTGCTACGTAAAGGCATGGCAGGCGTTACCGCGGGCCTTATGCCGCGAGTGAGCCCGGCACCACGGCCCCCGGCCCGAACCTCGCCCGCGCCCGGTCCGCCACCGCCTCGATCCTGCGCGCCCGTTCGTCCGCGGGGTCGAACGTCAGCTGCCGCGCCGCCCGTTCGGCAGATGTCAGATCCTCGGCGCGCAGCGCGAGGCTCCGTACCCGGGCCCGCTGCAGGCCCAGCGACTCATGGATCCGGTACGCGGTACTGGTGAGCGTCGCGGAGTGGGCGGTCGGCTCGCGCAGGGTGCGCGACCGCGTGGTCGTGGACCGGTCCGCGTACCGCACCGTGAGGGTCAGCGAACGGCACACCTGGCCTTCGCCGCGCATCCTCATCCCCAGTTCCTCGGCGATCGAGAGCAGTGCCCGGCGATGTCGTACGGGGTCCAGCTCATCGCGGCCGAAGGCCCGTTCGGCGGCTACCGAGCGTGCCGCGGCGTTCGGGACGACCGGCGTGCGGTCGATGCCGTGCGCCCGCTCCCACAGCTCGCGCCCGGCTCGCGCGCCGACGATCCGCTGGAGCACGGCGAGCGGCGCGGCAGCGACCTTGCCGATGGAGTCGAGCCCGTACGCGCACAGGGTGCGGGCCGTCGTCGCCCCCACCCCGTCCAGCGCGGCGACCGGTTTGTCGGCCAGGAATCCGGCCGCCCCGCCGTCCGTCACCACCAGGGTCGTGCCGGGTCCGGCCTCCCGTGCCGCCATCCTGGCCAGCATCGGGTTCGGCCCTGCCCCGATCGCGCACTCCACCCCGCAGTGGGCGAGCGCACGCACCCGCAGCAGCGAGCCGAGCTGAGCGGTATCCCGCCCGAAGTACCGCTCGGCGCCGCGCACATCGACCAGCGCGGCGTCCGGCGGGAGCGCCTGCACCACGGGGCTGATGTCCTCGGCCAGACCGAGCAGCGCGGGCAGCGCCGCCTCGACCCCGCCCGTCTCATGCATCGGGGCCGGCCGGAAGCGTACGTAGAGAATCATCCCGCGCTCCCCGGGCTCTGGTGCCACAACTTCCTTCCGGTGCCGCCCTGTTGCTCGCCGGCCGGCTGGAGGTCCGCCCAGGGGTTCAGCTCGTATCCCGTGGAGAGCTGGATACGGCGGCCGCTGTCGGCCGGGGCCGCCTCACTCGGCGCCTCCGCCAGCCGCGCCGCGACCGCGTCAAGACCGCCCGTACGCCGCAGCTCCACCAGCTCCGCCAGATTCCATGCCGCCGCGCCGACCACGCTGAGGCTGCGCGGCCCGCGCCGCTGCACCACCCCGCGTACCAGCAGCAGCCAGGAGTGGAAGACGGTGTGCGCGCACGCGGCGTGGCTGTCGTCGAAGAAGGCGAGGTCGACCAGGCCCGTGCCGTCGTCGAGCGTGGTGAAGATGACCCGCTTGCCGGACCGGATCGGCGGTGTCTGGGTGGCCGCCTTCGCGCCCGCGACCAGCACGGTCTCGCCGTGCTTCGCCGACCGCAGCCGCTGCGCGCTGTGCACGCCGAGCTCCGCCAGGAAGGCGTGATGATCGCTCATCAGATTGCGCGAGGCGTCCATGGAGAGGACACCCAGCTCGGCGCTGAGCCGTTCCGCTTCGTTCAGGTCGGGCAGTCCGATGGGAGAGGTCTTCCCCGCTTCACCCAGGGGGAGTTGGTTTCCGTATGCCCCGGCCCCCCGCTGCGTACGGTGCAACTCCGCGAGATGCAGCAGCAGATCGCGGCGGTTCGCGCCGAACGCGTCCAACGCGCCGACCTGGGCGAGCCGTTCGGCGACGGGCCGCCCCGGGCGGGCCCGTTGCCAGAAGTCGAGCAGCGAGGCGTACGGCTGCCCGGCTTCGATCCGGGCCGCCTCCGCCTCACTGATGCCGTACACATCGGCGAGTGCCAGCCGGATACCCCAATTATCAGACACCAGTTCGATACGGTGTCCGACCGCCGACCGGTTCACATCCAGCGGCAGCACCGGCACCCCGCGCCGCCGTGCGTCCGCCAGCAGCAACCGCTTCGGATACATCCCGGGGTCGTGCGTGAGCAGCCCGGCGTAGAAGGCCGCCGGGTGGTGCGCCTTGAGCCAGGCCGACTGATACGTCGGCACGGCGAAGGCCACCGCGTGCGCCTTGCAGAAGCCGTACGAGCCGAAGGCCTCGATGATCTCCCACGTGCGGGCGATGACTTCGGGCGCGTACCCCCTGGCCTCCGCGTGCTGTGCGAACCAGACCTTGATCTCCCCCTGCGACTCGGGGTGGGAGAGCCCGCGCCGCACCCGGTCGGCCTCGCCCCGGCCGCAGCCGGTCATGATGTTCACCATCTCGATGATCTGCTCATGGAAGACGACCACTCCGTACGTCTCCTTCAGCGGCCCCTCCAGGTCGGGATGCGGATAGCGGACGGGCGCCCGGCCGTGCCGGGCCTCGATGAACGGCCGCACCATGTCGGCCGCGACCGGCCCCGGCCTGAAGAGCGAGATGTCGACGACCAGATCGTCAAAAGTGGCGGGCTGCAGCCGGCCGACCAGGTCCCGCTGGCCCGGCGACTCGATCTGGAAACAGCCCAACGTCTCGGTGGACCGGATGAGTTGATACGTCGCCGGGTCGCCCGGCGGCACCTGCCGCGGGTCGTCGAGGTCGAGCTCCTGCCCGGTCGCACGCCGCAGCTCGGCGACCGCGTGCGCCATCGCCGACTGCATCCGCACCCCCAGGACGTCGAGCTTGAGCAGCCCGAGGTCCTCCACGTCGTCCTTGTCGAACTGCGACATGGGAAAGCCCTCGCCACTGGTGGGCATCACCGGCGTACGCGCAAGGAGCGTGGCGTCCGAGAGCAGCACCCCGCACGGATGCATGGCGACGCCGCGCGGCAGCGCGTCCAGCGCCTCGACCAGCTCCCACAGCCGTCCGTACTTGTCCCCTTCCCGCTGAGACTCCCCTGCCAGTTCGCGCAGTTCGGGCAGCTCCTCCAGGGCGGCGCGGGCGTCGCGGGCGCGGATGTGCGGGAACGACTTGGCGATCCGGTCGATCTCGGCCGGGTCCATGGAGAGCGCGGCGCCCACATCCCGTACCGCATGGCGCACCCGGTAGGTCTCGGGCATGGCGACGGTCGCGACCCGCTCCTCGCCGAAGCGGCCGATGATCGCGCGGTAGACCTCGAGACGGCGGGCGGACTCCACGTCGATGTCGATGTCGGGCAGCACGGAGCGGCGCGTGGAGAGGAAGCGCTCCATCAGCAGGCCCTGTTCGACGGGGTCGGCGTGCGCGATGCCGAGGAGATGGTTGACGAGCGAGCCGGCTCCGGAGCCCCGTGCCGCGACTCTGATGCCCATCTCCCGTACGTCGTCGACGACTTGAGCGACCGTCAGGAAGTACGAGGCGTAGCCCCAGTACGCGATGATGTCCAGCTCCCGGTGCATCCGCTCCCAGTACTCGCGGCGGCCGTCGTAGCCGCGCAGCACCATTCCGGCGGCGGCGCGGGAGGCAAGCACCCGCTGCGAGGTGCGCCGCCCGGCGCCGACCAGATGCGGCTCCGGGTAGTGGACGGTGCCGATCCCCAGATCGTCCTCGGGGTCGATCAGACACGCTGCCGCCGTCTCCTCCGTCATCGTGAGCAGCCGGTGCGCGGTGTCCCGGCGGAAGCCGGCGGCCTCGGCGACCCGCTCGGCGGTACGGGCCATCGCGGCCGGTTCCTTGAGCCAGCGCTCCCCGCTGTCGAGCCCCTTGCTCGGGTCGATCGGGACCAGGCGGCGAGCCGCGTCGAGGACGTCGGCGACCGGGCCCTGCCCCGGGTCGGCGTACCGGACGGCATTGGTCAGCACGGCCCGTACGCCCTGTTCGGCGGCGAAGCCGAGGGTGCGGGCGGCGTGCCGCAGCGAGCCGGGTCCGGTGCCCTTGAGGCCGTGGTGCACCACCTCGAGGCGCAGCCGGTCGCCGTAAATCTCTCGCCAGGGCACAAGCAGCGTGGCCGCGCGGTCGGGGCGTCCCGCGGTGAGCGCCCGGCCGATCTCGGACGCCGGCCCGAGCAGCACGGTCAGCCTCTCGCCGTGATTGTCGTCCCAGGGCAGCAGCGGGCCGCCGCCGTCGGTCGCATGGGCGGCGGTGACCAGTCGGCACAGCTCGGCCCAGCCCTCCCGGGATTCGGCGAGGAAGACCGTACGGGGAGCGGACTCGTCCACGAACGCCCCGCCGCGCACCGGGGTACGCCGCCGTTCGGTCGGCCCCTCCTCGCGGACCCGTTCCCCCACCGCGAGGTCGACGCCGAACAGCGGGCGCACCCCGGTCCGGGCACAGGCCTTCGCAAAGCGGACCGTGCCCGCGACGGTGTCGCGGTCGGTCAGCGCGAGGGCGTCCATGCCCCGCTCGGCGGCGCACTCGGCAAGCCGCTCCGGGTGCGATGCCCCGTACCGCAGGGAGAACCCGGAAACGGTGTGCAGATGCGTGAACCCGGGCACCTGCACCTCCTGGATCAGTCCGTCTCACCTCCCCCACCTCCACCATAGACCAAGTTTCGAACATTCGTGCGACACGTGTCCCATCAGCCATTCGGACCCCTCCCACCTGCGTAAACACCGGACGACACGGAGCGTGGGGCCCATGACCCAGTCAGCTGACAGCACACGCGGGCCTGGCAGTCCGCGTGATCCTCGTCAGGGCTTCCTCGCCGAGATCAAGGACGCCGTGAGCGTGCGGGCGGCCGTCCTGGTCATCGGGGTGCTGGCGCTCCAGCTCGCCTTCATCACGTCGTACCTCGGCGCCTTCCACAATCCGAAGCCGCACGAGATCCCGCTGGCCGTCGTGACACCCCGGACGGAGATCACAGATCAGGCCGTGCAGCGGCTCTCGGCACTGCCCGGCGATCCGCTCGACCCCCGCGCGGTGAAGGACGCGCAGACCGCGCTGCAGCAGATCAAGAACCGGGACGTGGACGGGGCGCTGATCGTCGATCCGCGGGGCGCCGCCGACAAACTGCTGGTTGCCGGCGCCTCGGGCGCCTCGCTCGCGCAGGCGCTCACCGCGGTCATCGTGCAGACGGAAAGGGCGCAGCAGCGCACCGTGGCCGTCGTGGACGTGGTCCCGAGCGCCAAGGGCGACGCCCGCGGACTCTCGTCGTTCTACCTGGTCATCGGCTGGTGCGTGGGCGGCTATCTGTGCGCGGCGAGCCTCGCGATCAGCGCGGGCGCCCGGCCCGCCAACACGGCGCGCGCCCTGATCAGACTGGGCGTGCTGCTGCTGTACTCCATCGCGGCCGGCCTGCTCGGCACGGTCATCGCGGGCCCCGTCCTCGACGCCCTGCCCGGCAGCGTGTGGGCTCTGTGGGGGCTCGGCTCACTGCTGGTCTTCGCGGTCGGGGCGATCACCCTCGGCCTCCAGGGCCTGGCGGGCGTCGTCGGCATCGGTCTGGCGATCCTGCTCGTGGTGGTTCTCGGCAACCCGAGCGCGGGCGGCGCGTATCCGTATCCGCTGCTGCCGACGTTCTGGCGGGCCGTCGGACCCGCGCTGCCGCCGGGCGCGGGCACCTTCACGGCACGCTCGATCGCGTACTTCAAGGGCAACGGCGCGGGCGGCCCGATGCTGGTGCTCGCCGCGTGGGCGGTGGGCGGGGCGCTGGTCACGCTGCTGTGCGGGCTGGTCCGCGGTCGCGGGCCGACGACGGTGGGGGCGGATGTGACGGTGGGGGGCGGGACCGCGGCGGGGCCGCTCGCGTGAGGCCGGGCCGCGCCTGCGGGGCCCCGGGGCTCCGCCCCAGACCTCGCTTTCGGGGGCTCCGCCCCCGTACCCGCCCCCTACGCCCTGTGGGCGTGGGGACCCCCAGCGCCTCAATCGCCGGCGGGGTGAGTCACCGGGTTCGTGGTGAGCGTGGGCCAGGGGGCGTTGGTGGTGCTGTCCGGTGGGTGGTTTCGCGGGCGAACCGCCACGGGCACCCGCCTCAATCGCCGGGCGGGTGGAAAGCCCGTCCGGCGATTGAGGACATGCGGCCGAAGGTCGCATACGGGGGTCTGGGGGCTTACCCCCAGTCAGCCGATTTCCGCGCCGAACGCCGACAGTGCCTCCGTCACCGGCTGGAAGAACGTCTCGCCGCCCGATGAGCAGTCGCCGCTGCCGCCCGAGGTCAGACCGATCGCCGTGTCGCCCGCGAAGAGCGAGCCGCCGCTGTCGCCCGGCTCTGCGCAGACCGTGGTCTGGATGAGGCCGTTGACGATGTCGCCGTTGCCGTAGTTCACGGTGGCGTCGAGCCCGGTGACCTCGCCGTCGTGCACCTGGGTGGTGGAGCCGCTGCGGGTCACCTTCATGCCGACGGTCGCCTCGCCCGCCTTGGTGATGGCCTGCGTGCTGCCGTTGTAGAGGTTGACCTCGCTGGGGTGCGCGACGTCCGAGGTGTACTTGACCAGACCGAAGTCGTTGTCCGGGAAGCTGGAGTCCGCGTTCTGGCCGATCTCCTTGCCGCTGCTGTCGGACCAGGTGGAGATCGACTCGGTGCAGTGCCCGGCCGTGATGAAGAACGGCTGGCCGTCCTTGACGACATTGAACCCGAGGGAACAGCGGCCGCTGCCGCCGGTGATGGCGTCGCCGCCCGCGATGAAGGGCTTGAACTCCCCGGCGGACTTCTTCAGTTCCGCCTTGTCGCCCAGGCCCTTGACCACCTGGCTGAGCTTGGTCAGCTGCGCGCCCTTGACCGTACGGTCGGCGGTGACGACGACCTTGTTGGTGACCGGGTCGACGGCCCACGAGGTGCCGGGGATGGTCGCCTTGGTGGTGAGGGTCTGCCGGGCGGTCTTCAGCTCGGCGAGGGTGTTCTCCACGATTCTCGCCTTGCCGCCCGCCTTGCGCACGGCCTGGGCCGCGGACTCGTCGAGGACGTTCACCACGAGAGTCTTGGCGTCGGCGTCGTAGTAGGTACCCGCCGCGTCGGCGCCCAGGTCCTTGTTCAGCGTGGAGGCAAGGTTCCCGGCCGCTATCGCCGACAGTGTCTTCGCGGTGAACTGCTCAGTGTTGTCACTGGCGTTCGCACTCTGGAATGTGACGCCCGCGGCGACCAGCGCGGCGACCGCGCCGCCCGCCATTGCCGCTTTCCTCTTGGGTATGCGTCGGTGCTTCAACATCGACCTCCTGTGGGGGCCGCGTCCGGACAAGTGGGGTGCCAGGACGCGGAGGATGAGCCGCCCACTATTCCGATACCGATCGGTAGCACACAAGGTCGACTTCAGGACGGGCACACGACAACGCGGTTGCGTTCACAGGCTCTTCACACGATGAGTTCGCACTGGTCGATTCCATCGGTTCCGTTTGCGAACACCGCGTGCCACTGCGTCATGGGCAGCGAGTAAGGACTAGTCCTGTCCTGTTTCCGTCTTTGCGGAACTGGAATCCGCAGGCGGCAGGGGCTGTTGCTGGGCCCGCTCCAGGAAGCGGAGCAGCTCCACCGGGAACGGCAGCACCAGCGTGGAGTTCTTCTCCGCCGCGACCGCGACCACGGTCTGCAGCAGCCGCAGTTGCAGGGCGGCGGGCTGCTCCGACATCTCCTTGGCGGCCTCGGCCAGCTTCTTCGACGCCTGCAGCTCCGCGTCCGCGTTGATGACCCGGGCCCGCCGCTCACGGTCCGCCTCGGCCTGCCGCGCCATCGACCGCTTCATCGTCTCCGGCAGGGACACGTCCTTGATCTCCACCCGGTCGATCTGCACGCCCCACCCGATCGCCGGACTGTCGATCATCAACTCCAGCCCCTGATTGAGCTTTTCACGGTTCGACAGCAGATCGTCCAGATCACTCTTGCCGATGATCGACCGCAGCGACGTCTGTGCCATCTGCGAGACCGCGAAGCGATAGTCCTCCACCTGCACGATGGCCTCGGAGGCATCCACGACCTTGAAGTAGATCACCGCATCCACACGGACCGTCACATTGTCCCGGGTTATGCCGTCCTGGGCCGGTACGGGCATGGTCACGATCTGCATATTGACTTTGCGGAGCCGGTCGACGAAGGGGACGACCAGCGTGAAACCCGGGCCGCGGACCGAGGACCTGAGCCTTCCGAGCCGGAAGACCACCCCTCGTTCGTACTGTTTGACCACCCGGGCCGCCGCCATCACATAGACGACTCCGGCAGACGCGACGAGTGCGCCGGCCGTCACCAGTGCCTCTACCATCACGGCCCCCTGGGGTGCGAGGTGGACGCGCATGCACGTGCCTCTTTCGAAGGTAACCCCCAAATGACGTCAAAGGGAGTCCCGGTCGGGGCCTCTGATGGGTAATCATCGAGTGGGCGGGGAATGCAGGGCTCATCGTGGCCCCTGCACAGGGCACATACGACGAAGGGGGTCGCCGGGGTGCGAGGTCGATTGCACGCGGCGGACGGGCGGCATCTGATGGTGGAGCGGCTGGGAGATCCGCGCGGCAGACCGGTCTTTCTGCTGCACGGTACCCCCGGCAGCCGGCTGGGACCTGCGCCGCGCGGCATGGTGCTGTACCAACGCGGCACGCAGCTGATCGCGTACGACCGTCCCGGCTACGGCGGTTCGGACCGGCTGGCGGGTCGCAGTGTCGCCGATGTGGCACAGGACGTGAGGGCGATCGCCGACGAGCTCGGCCTGGAACGGTTCGCCGTGGTGGGCCGCTCGGGCGGCGCGCCGCATGCGCTGGCCTGCGCAGCCCTGATGCCCGACCGGATCACCCGTACCGCGGCGCTGGTGACTCTCGCGCCACGGGACGCCGACGGGCTCGACTGGTTCGAGGGCATGGCGGCGTCCAACGTGCTGGAGTACACCACCGCGGCGGTCGATCCGGTAGGGCTGACCGAGCGGTTCATCCTGCGCTCCGCCGAGATCAGGAAGGACCCGATCCGGCTGCTCGACGATCTGCGCAGGGAGCTGACCGAGTCCGACCGGATGGTGGTGGCGGACGCGGGCGTCAGATCCATGCTCCTTCGCAACTACCAGGAGGCGCTGCGTACTTCCGCGTACGGCTGGATCGACGACGCACTCGCGTTCTGCAGCCCGTGGGGGTTCGACCCCGCCGACATCAAGGGCCCGGTGATGCTCTGGCACGGCGAGAAGGACGTCTTCTCGCCGGTGGGGCACTCGCGCTGGCTGGCGGAGCGGATCCCGGGCGCGACGGCCGTACTCGAACCGGCCGCCGCCCACTTCGACGCGCTGCATGCGCTGCCGCGAATCCTGACCTGGTTGCTGGAGCACTGACCGGGGCAGCGCGGTTCGTAACTGGAGGCAAGCCCCCGGACCCCCGAAAGGCGACCTTCGGCCGCTTGCCTCAATCTCCCCCAGACTTCGTCCGGGGGACCCCCGGACGGGCTGGATTCCAGCCCGTCCGGCGATTGAGGACCAGGGTCCGGGGCGGAGCCCGGGGTCACACCGCGAGCGGCTCCAAGTCGCGGTGGACCCTTCGTTCGTCACGTGCGATCCGCGTCAGCGCATGCTCGTCCCCGAGCAGCCGCTGCAGCTCCTCCACCGTCTCCGCCCGCAGCCGCGCCGCCTCGTCCTTGCGGCCGAGCAGCCCGAGCGTGACGGACATGTTGGAGGCGACGCCCAGCACCTCGGGGTGGTACGCGCCCAGCACCTCGCGCAGCCGGGCCACGGTGCGCTGCTCGATCTCCAGCGCCTCCTCCAGACCACCCAGATCCGCAAGCGCGTTGGCGAGGTTGATCGTGCTGAACAGGGCGTGTGGATGGGACTCGCCCAGCACCTCCCGCATCGTCCTCGACACCTTCAGCAGCAGCGCCTCCGCGGCCTCGGGAGCGCCACAGCCCCATTGGAAGATGCCCAGATTGTTGATGGCGGTCAGGGTGTACGGATGCCGCTCCCCCGGCACCTTCGTGTACTGGTCGACGACTTCCTGCGCCAGATCCCGCGCGGCCACCGGCTCGCCGGCCGCGAACAGGTCGGCCGCCAGATTCAGATCGCAGGCGAGGGAGTCGGGGTTGGCCGAGGTGTACTTGGCGCGGTACCGATTGCGGGTGGCCGTGGTCAGCCGCCGCGCGTCCTCCAGCCTTCCGGCCCTGCGCAGCGACACCGCAAGGCTCTTGGCCGCCGCCAGCGTGCCCGGGAAGGCCCGGCCCAGCTGCTGCTTGTAGAGCTCGTAGGTGCGGCTGAGCAGCGCGACCGAGTCCTCGTACCGTCCGACTTCCCGCAGGTCCCGTGCCAGGTTCATGGCCGATGAGAGCGTGTACGGATGCTCCGGGCCCAGCACCTCGGACCGTCGGTCGAAGACTTCCTGGTCGATCTCGCGCGCCCTGGAGTACTGCCCGACCATGCGCAGATTCAGCGCCAGGTTGTTCGCGGCCGCCAGGGTACGCGGATGTGACTCGTGGAAGATCTGGCTGAAGCCCTCATGCGCCTCGGTCGCCAGCTCCATCGCCCTGCCGTACTGGCCGAGGGTGCCCAGGTCCATCGCGAGACCGCTGGTGGTCATGTACGTATGCGGATGGGACGTGCCCAGCACGGCCTGCTGGCGCTCCAGGGTCACCTCGTCCAGCTCCTTGGCCTCCACATAGCGGCCTTGCGAGCGAAGGATGTTGGAGAGGTGGAAGCGGAGGTAGAGATACTGGAGATCGTCGTTGCCCAGCATCTCGCGCCAGTTCTCGCGCAGTTCGTCGGCGAGCGTGTAGGCCGTGTTCAGGTCGCCTCGCTTCCACAGATAGCGCACCCGGTCGATCAACAGCCGACGGGTCTCCGGCTCCTTGCACAACCGGGCCTCGGAGGTGCCCAGATGCGGCCAGATGGTGGCGAACCGCGGCCAGGTCTCGGGGTTGTCGATCGGCTCGTCGTCATCGGGCCGGGCACCCGCGAGGACCCGGTGGACGGCGTGCCGCGCGTCCTGCTGCTCCTGTTCGCTCAGCTGCGCCCGGATGACCGCCTGCACGAGCCGGTGCACCTGGATGCTGTTGGAGACCTGGTCGACCTTGGCCAGCGCGAACCTGCCGATCTCCCGGATGACCCGGCCGAGCACCAGCTTCTCCTGGAGCGAGGCGTCGTACGGTTTGAGCGCGTCGATCATCTCCTTGCTGTAGAGGAGGTTCGCGGAAATCGGCTCGGGCGCGAAGAAGGCGCAGAGCTGGAGCAGCCGCACCGCGGCGGGCGAGCGTTGCTTGAGCCGTTCGATGGAGACGTTCCAGGTCGCGGCGACCGGCTCGGGGTAGCCGGCCGGCTGGTTCAGCGCGAGGACGCTCGCGGCCTGTTCCTTGAGCTGTTCCAGATACGCGGCGACGGGTGTGGCGGTCTCCGCGATCCAGGCCGCGGCCTGTTCGACGGCGAGGGGCAGATCGCCGACGGCGGTGGCGACCTGGTCCGCGTCCTCGATGCTCAGCCCGCGGGCGCGGCGCTGGAGGTGCTCGATGGACTCCTCGCGCAGGAATACGTCGACGGGCAGCGCGTCCCCGTACTGCGACCACGTCTGGTTCCTGGAGGTGACCAGGATGTGGCCGGGCCCCTGCGGCGGGAAGAACCTCTTGAGCTGCTCCGGGTCGTCGGCGTTGTCGAAGACCAGCAGCCAGCGGGAGGAGGGCACGCCACGCCGCAGCAGGTCGATGGCCTCCTGCGAGGCGGCCGCCATGTCCTCGCCGCCCTGGGCACCGAGCCGGACGGCGAGTTCGGCCAGTCCCGCGACCACGTCGTCGGTCCGCTCGGAGGAGATCCACCACACCAGGTCGTAGTCGGCCATGAAGCGGTGTACGTACTCCAGGGCGACCTGGGTCTTGCCGACGCCGCCGAGCCCGTACAGGGTCTGCGGCTGGGGCAGCACCGCGGCCACCGCCATGCCGCCGCCGAGCTGGTCGCGCATCCGCTCCAGCACCACCGAGCGTCCGGTGAAGCCGGGGTTGCGGGGCGGCGCGTTCCAGATCTTCGGCACGGTGCCGGGGAAGCGCGGCCCCGGCGAGGAGCTGTCGGAGAGCTGGACCGGGCGGTCGAGCGCGCGCAGCAGCGCGGTGGTCGCGTGCACCTCGTCGAGCCGGAAGAGATCCACCGGGTTGCGGTCGATGTAGGGCGTGGTGAGTCTGACGTCGCCGACCCGGAGCGGCAGCAGATGGTGTCGGCCTCCGCCGGGGTCGTCGGCCGCGGCTCGCGTATAGACCTCCACCGCGCGGGAGGACTTGAGATACGCGCTGGACAGCAGCACGACGGTGCGTGCGGCGTTCTCGGCGGCCAGTTCGTCCAGGTCGGACGGCTCGCGCTCCATCGAGACATCGCGCGGCACGACGCGGAATCCGGCCCGGGTGAGCTGGTACTCGACCCAGTCGGCCCACATGCGGTTCTCGGCCACATAGCTGAGGAAGAGGTCGGCGGGCAGGGCGGGCCTGCGCCGGGTGAAGGCATCCCGGATTCTGAGCCTGACCTCCTCGCCGACCGCGGGCATCGAGGTGATCCGCTGGTCGGTGACGACGGCGGTGAGCCGTTCGAACGCGGAGAGCAGGGAGTTGGTCAGACCCGCTTCGTCGCCGAAGGTGGCCAGCGTCTCCTCGTACGCGTAGTAGGGCCGGTACGGAATCTCCACCGCGCCCCAGTAGCTGGTGAGTTCCTCGCCGGCCAGGCCGGTGGGGAAGCGGTCGAACTTCAGCCGGGCCAGCGCACGTCCGGCGTCCGCCTTCTCCTTCTCGCCCTCGTCGATCCGCATCGGGACGGGGAAGATCTTGATGCCGCGGCCGCCGTAACGCTCGTCGATCTGCCGGGCCACCGCGGCGGCACCGTCGATGGACTGGTCGCTCAGGGTGAAGCAGTCCACGAGCACGTCGGGCAGATGGACGGTGCAGATGTCGGCGATGTCGCTCAGGCCGGTACGGCTGTCGATGAGGACGTAGTCGTAGTTGGCCTTCATGTCCTCGCGCAGCGCGTCGAAGAAGTGGCCGCCGCCGAGCCGGTCGTAGAAGTTGTCCCAGTCGAAGGTGGAGACGGTTGCCGAGTACTCGCGGTTCTGCTTGCCCGCGGAGACGAAGTCGAGCGTGCCCCCGTCGGGGAACTCCCAGCCCAGGCTCTCGGGGGTGAGCGAGACGGCGTGCGGCTGGATGCGCGCGTAGTCGAGGTGCCAGTCGTCGCGGCGCGGCTCGGGACTGGTCGCGGCCCAGGCGTACTCGGTGATCAGATCGATGACCCCGGTGGTGGCGCCGAGCGTGGAGGGGTCGAGGAAGGGATGGAAGAAGCGGTGCAGGCCGGGCGCTTCCAGGTCCCAGTCGACCGCGAGGACCCGTTTGCCGTTCGCGGCGAGAATCCATGCCGTGTTGGCCAGGGCCATCGTGCGGCCGGTACCTCCCTTGTACGAATAGAAGGTGACGATGCGTCCGTCACGACTGGCCGTCATCCGTGTCCTCCGCATCGGGGGCGATGTCACGCGTGTTCGGGACGTAGTGCGTGGTGCCGTACTCGGCCATCGGGCCGCGCAGCCGCGGCCGTTCGGACGAGCGGGCTCCCGGGGTGGGGGGTGCCGCGGGCGGGAAGACCTCGGCGTGCCGCAGATACTCCTGGGCCGCCGACTCCACCACCTGGGGCAGGATCTGGCCGAATGCCTCCATGCTGAGCACTCCTCTGGCCGCGGCCCGGCAGGCGGCTCTGCCCTGGCGCATCTGATGCGGCATGGTCTCCTCCAGCTTCTCGACCAGCTCCGCCTCGGAGACCCGGCTCTGCGGGTCGTCGCGGTTCCACGGGACGACGACGCTCACCCAGGGGCGCGGCTCGGCGTCGAAGGCGGCAAGCCGCCGGCGCCGGTCGTCGTCCTCCAGGGCCCAGCGGTCGACGAGAAGTATCTCGGGCCGGGTGGGCGGCTGGTTCGGGTCGGGCGGCGTCTCGTGGTCGAAGGAGGAGACCGTGGCCTGGTAGTTGAGTGAGCGCACCAGGTCCTGTGCGACGTACGCCAACGGGCGTGCGGAGTCCGGGTGGTACGGATTCCAGTCCTGCGACTGCTTGCCGTAGTAGTCGGACGCGCGGCCTTGGGGCAGGTCGTGGCGGGTCGGTGCGGCGACCGTCACATGCATCGGGCGGGGGCCGCCGCTGGGCTTGCCGAAGGCGCTGGGCGCCTGCCGGTAGTCCACGGGGTTGCCGGAGCCGACGCGCGTAGTGTCGGCGACGCTGACGATGCGTTTGGCGAGTTCATAGACTGCAGCTTCGTACTCCTCGGCGAATATGCGGAGTTTGATGAGCCCGTACAGCCCGTCGGTGACATAGCGGTCGCCGAAGGCCCGGTGGTTGAACTGCAACCGCTCGGCGGGGCCGGGGAGTTGCTCGGGCGGCATCGGCACCCACAGGGCGGGGACGATCGCCTCGGCCGGTCTGTTGCTCTTGGCCTGGTGATAGATCGCCCGCTGGGCGAAGGCGTACCACTCCTTGCCGCACATCTCGCTGGCGAAGTACCGCGGCGAGAAGAGCGGCACGAACACCCGGCAGGTGGCCAGAACTTCACCCAGCCGCTCCGACCAGCCCTCCCCCGAGCGGATCTCCCGGTCCATGAACCCGGCGGGAGCCCCGGCCGGCAGATCGGTCATGGCCATCACATGGCCGCACAGATCCCGGAATAACCGCTCCACCCACATGTCAGGGTCCGGGCCGCCTGCCCCGTACCGCGGCGTGTGCGCGTAACTCAAGAAGAAGTACGGCCGATGGTCCGCCGCTCGCTGCGATGAATCTGACACACGACCCCCGTCCTGTGTGAACGCCCGCCCCCACACCCAGCATCGATGAGAGATGCAGGCGAATTAATCATTCCGGAGCCCGACACACTCCTTCCCCCCGCTGTTCAGTCAATCAACACCGCTTTTCGGTCATCCAGCTCACCGCGTGGTCGACCGCTTCCTTGATCGCGAACAACCTTGCGGGCCTTCCTCCCAGTTGTCCCTTCTGCTCCATACCCCAGGCGAAGGCGTCGCCGATCACATCGAAATCGCTGTCGTTCAGTTCGGCGTCCTTGTACTGCATCCACTGCCTGCCCCCGTCCGGTCGCTGCACTACACAACGGTATGTGCGCAGAGGTGATCCGGTCCGGTATTCGGCGAGATGGAATGCCGTGCACACCGAGAAATCCACATTGATCATCAAAACCTGCGCCCCTGCCCGGTACAGAGCTCCCAGCGGGGAGTCCTCACCGAGGTGGGAAGTCAGCGGATGCTCGGCGAGCAGTTCCGCGGCGCGCCGCCCCACGGCGGCGAAAGAGGTCTGCGGATGGGTGCTGCGGACGGCACCGTCGGCGGTGCGCACGGACTCGGCCAACCGGCCCATCCGCTGGCTGGGCGTGGTGGCCGCGTCGAAGGCCGGCATTTCCGCCCGGAAGGCCGCCGCCTGCTCGGGTGTCATACCCCGCACCGCGGCGAGGTACGAGGGCGAGGTGTCGGAGTTCAACGTGGTGAACGTGGGGACCACCAGCGTGCCCTCCTCGCCCAGCACATCGATCAGCGTGTCGCGCACGACCGTGGCGTGCAGCCCGGTGGCGCGCAGGGAGGCGTGGACGAGCAGTGTCATGCCGTCCCGTACGCCTAACGCGCGCAGTGACCGCGCCAGCTCGCTGCTGCTCGCCGGCTCAGCCATTGCCTGTCTCCTTCCGGAGCTCGTCCAGCAGACGCCGCCCGCCGACGGTCAGCTCCGCCGCGCGCTCCAGGGTCTGAAGGGCACGCCCGGCCTGCTCGGCCCCCGCCGGTTCGAAGGCCGCGAGGCCCACTCGTTCGTACGTCCCGGCCAGTAGCTCGGAGGCGGTGACCGGCTCGTCCTGCCAGGGGGCCGGGTGGCGCCACAAGCCGTCCTGTGCGTACAGATCCGTGACTTCGACGAGCGCATGCAGTTTGGCGCGCCGGAAACCGCGCAGCAGATCGAGCGCCAGCCCGCGGGCCGTATCGGGCAGCGCGATCCCGAGCGCTCCATAGCCGTGGCGGCCCTGTGCCGGCTCGCCTGCGATCAGCGGTGTCAGCGTGGTCAGACAGTCGGCGGCCTCGGTGGCCTGCTCGGGAACGGTGTGGCGCAGGAGCCCCCAGGCCTCGGCCAGCCGTCCGCTCCACTCGGCCGCCTCGCCGGCGCCGAGCCGCTTGCGCACGGGCACGCCGAAGCAGTCCCGGTACGGGTCGAGGTCGTCCAGCCGCAGAGCCGGCGTGCCGTCGCCGCCGAGCGTGCGCACGGGCCGCCACAGGGCGCTCTCCCGGCCGGTGTGCACATGCTGCGGCTCGCGGCCGCCCACACGCACCAGGAAGCCCCTCTCGGCCACGCTCAGCTCGGCCACGCCGTGCTCCGCGCCGTCGGTCAGCCTCAGCTCGCCGAGCGTGGGCAGGCAGAGCCTGCCGCCCTGGTACGGCACCCGGACGGAGGTCTCAAGACCGCCCCGGACGACCGCGGCCGCGAGGTACGACGGCAGCCGCAGCGCGAGCGCGGCCGTCTCCGGCTTCCCTGCCCGCAGGGCGGCCAGCGTCTCCTGCAGCCAGGTGTGCGTGTACGGATGGCCGTACGCCACGTCGAGCGCATCGCCCTGCCCCTCCAGGGCGCACGCCAACTCCCATGCCTCCTCCCATGCCTCGCCGCCGATCCCGTCGAGCTCCAGATGGAGGTCGGCGAGCAGCATGCGCGTCACGTCCTGGTGCTGGGCCATGAGCTCGCCGGGATCGGTGACCGCTGGGGACACGGTGGTGGCGGCCGTGCGCTGCTCGATGCCCCGGATCAGCGCCTCGAGGTCGGTGCAGTAGACGGAGGTGTTGTCGAAGTCGCTCCGGGAGCTGTAGCGGTGGGTGTAGAGCCCGCCGCCGCACGAGCGTACGACCGGGCACTGGCGGCAGGTCTCGCTGACGCCCGCGAGACCCAGCTGGCGCGCCCTGACCCCGGGGTGGGCCGCCACATCGTCGAAGGCATGCGTGAAGACGTCGAACCCGGTGGCTGCCGCGCCTTCGTAGGCGCTCTTGAGCGAGTCGACCTGCTCCAGGGTGCCGTCGGTCTCGACGACGACGAGGTCGGTGGGGGCGAGGCCGAGGGATTCGGTGAGGCTGGGGCCGCCGCCGAGGGTGGAGAGTACGGACTCGAAGAGCCGCACCGGCACGTTCCTGCCCTGCCGGTCCCAGCGGTCGAAGACGGTCAGGATCCAGTCCGCATAAGCGGTGGGTGAGCCGTCCGGGCGGCCCGGCGGATCGTCCCAGGTGGCGTGCGGCAGGAGGAAGTCGATGCGCGGGGGATCCAGCTCGGTGAGGGCGTCGTACACGGCGAGGGGGTCGTTGGCCACGTCGATGGTGCACAGAAGACCGAGGTAGAGGTGGCGGTAGCGGTCCTGCCGGAGGAGGTCGACGGCTTGGAGGACCAGCGGATGGCTGGTGCGGCCGTCCGCGAAGCGGCGATGGCGGTCGTTCGCGCGTCTGTCGCCGTCGAGGGAGATGCCGACCTTGACGTCGTACTCACTGAAGAGGTCGAGGTAGCGGGGACTGAGCTGTAAGCCGTTCGTATGGATACGAAGGTCGAGTTCGGCGACTCCGTCGAGGGCTCCGGTGAGCTCCTCGCAGACGCGTCGCAGACGCTGAGGCCCGGCCAGAAGTGGCTCCCCTCCGTGCAGGATCACTGACACGGAGGGCAGGGCATGACTCTTGGCATGCTCGGCCAGTCGCAGAGCTGTCCAGGAAATCGCTTCGTCAGAGATTGCCTTCGGGCGGGTACGCCAGCTCTGATCAGCGTGTTCATAGATATAACAGTGGTCACATGCGAGATCGCATCTGCTGTGAACCTTCAATACGATCTCGCGGAATGGGACCAGGGGTCCAGTCATTCCGCCAGTCTAGAGCGCCGAGTTGAAGGTGGCGGTACGCAGCGAGCGGTCGGCGGGGGTCGACAGGACTCGGGCCAGCTTCCTGGCGGCGTCGTCGCCGCGCACATCGATCTGCGCCAGTGGAACGCGGTTCTTCTTCGCAGCGGCGAAGGACGCTGAGGTCTGAAACGTCATGGGAGGCCGTCCTTGATGTTGTGTCCAGCACAGGTACCACGCACCGTTGCGATGCTGGCGGCACGACTTTACTCTCATGGCCACCCGCAGCAACTCAGCACGTGGAGACGGAACAAAAGCGTTGCATCGCATTCTCGCAGGAGAGTACGGAACAAGCCATTCCGCCTAAAGAGTGAAGACAAAACTGCAGACAGGGGTGCGCATGACCGGGTTTCCCGGCCCACTGCAAAGCATGGTCTTCCGTAACAATGATCTGCCGGTTCTCTTCCATCATACGGACGCAATAGCGATCTCGCGCCAGCGTGAGGCCGTCAGCGCCACCCGCTACCAACTGCTGCTCTTGGTCGCGGGCGCGGCCCTGGCGGCGCTCCCGTCGTCACTGAAGCTCGGTGACACCCTCCAACTACCTGGCGCACTCAGCGCGTTGGCGTACGCCGGAGTGCTGCTGCTCAGCTATCGCTCCTCGCGGCGCAGAGCAAAGTCGCATTGGCAACTTAACCGCTCCGCAGCGGAGTTCATCAAGTCGATGTGCTGGCGGTACTCGGTCCATGGAGCGCCCTTCGACTCCAACTCCACCGACGCGGACGAACTGTTCACCGTACGACTGGAGGAAGGGCTGCGCGAGCTGACGAAGGTCGGCTGGGAGGACCCGCGCACAAGCGTACGGGAGGTGGCGGCCGGAGAGCTGATCACGACACCGATGCGACTGCTGCGCGCCAAGGCATTCAGTGTCCGCAAGGAGACCTATGTGAGGGACCGGCTGATCGAACAGCGCAACTGGTACCACCGCCGCACAGAGATCTCCCGCCGCGCCACGCTGCTCTGGTCGGCCTCGATCGGCATGCTCACCGCGCTCGCACTGTTCTTCGCGCTGTTGCGGACGTTCTCACTCGCCGAATCGGTGGACCTGGCGGGCCTGTTGTCGGCGGCGGCTGCCGCATGTCTGGCGTGGAGCGAGATCCGCCGCCATCAACCCCTGATCGCGGCCCACTCGTTGGTGGAGGAGGACCTGGCGGCGATGCATACCGCGATGGAGACGACGGTGACGGATGCGCAGTGGCCTTCGGCGGTGTACGAGACGGAGCGCATCGTGTCGCCGCAGCACACGGACTGGCTCGTCAGGCACAGGAGTTGAGGTCCTGTCCGGCCGATCAGGCCGGACAGGCCCTAGAGGCGTTGCAGGCCCTCGCGCCAGATGACTGTGACCGGCTTGCCCAGGTGGCGTGCGTAGCGGACGATGTCGCCCGTGCCGCCCAGGCCGCGGGCCGGGTGGCCGTCCCAGACCGCGAGGAGGCGGTCGCAGTTGTCCGCGATATAGGCACCGGCCGCGTAGTACGCCTCGTCGGTGGCGTACGGGAAGGCCAGCTGGACCTCCCGGGTGGCCCGGCCCCTGAGGTGCTGGAAGTGGGCAAGCTCCTCGGGGACGGTGAAGCCGTCCTGGTAGTCCCCGCTGGGAATGACCACGGTCAGCTCGGCGCCGCAGGCCAGGGCGATGTCCGCGAAGAGCTGGTCGGCGCCCGCCGCGAGGCTGGAGAGGGCTTCCATCGAGCCTTCGTGGCCGCGGAGCACCGCGTGCATTCCGGCGCGGATATGGGCGTAGCCCTCGGGAGGAATTCCTCTGTGGCCGGTCACTCCGATGCGTTTCACTGACCCGCAACCCCCGTCCCTACAGTGCCCGACCGCACTGACATCCTCTCAAAAGGGGACGCGACGTCGAGCCCCCGTCCTGTCATACGGACGAGGGCTCGACTGCTGCCGACTGCAGGAGTGGTGCGTCAGTAGACACTGACTCCATAGGCGCTGAGGGCCTCGGTGACCGGTTGGAAGAACGTCGTGCCACCGGAGGAGCAGTTGCCGCTGCCGCCGGAGGTCAGGCCGATGGCCCGGCTGCCGGAGTAGAGCGGGCCGCCGCTGTCGCCCGGTTCGGCGCAGACGTTGGTGCGGATCATGCCGTAGACGATGTCGCCGCCGCCGTAGTTGACCGTGGCGTTGAGGCCGGTGACGGTGCCGCTGTGGATGCCCGTGGTGGAACCGCGGCGGGTGACGGACATGCCGACGGTGGCGTTGGCCGCGCTGGTGATGTCCTGGCTGCCGACGGTGCCCGGGTGGGCGAGCGAGGTGTTGGAGTAGCGCACGATGCCGTAGTCGTTGCCCGGGAAGCTGGATCCGGCCGTGGGGCCGATGCTCGTGGTGCGCGAGGAGTTGGTGTACCAGGGCGGGTTGCCGTCGGTGCAGTGGCCGGCGGTGAGGAAGTAGTACGTGCTGCCGCTGCGGACGTTGAAGCCGAGCGAGCAGCGCCAGCTCGTCGCGTAGATCGCGTCGCCGCCGGAGATGAGCTTGGAGAACGTACCGGAGGTGCGCTCGATACGGAGCGCGCCGGCGTTGCTCCCCGCCGCACGCTTGATCTTGGCGATCTCGGCCTGGGAGACGGTGCTGTCGGCCGTGACGACCAGGCTCTTGGTCGCGGGGTCGATGTTCCAGGCGGTGCCTGCCACATCCGCTTCGAGTACGGCGTCGCTCGCCGCGGTCAGCTGGTTGGTGCTGAAGGTCTGAGCCTGGTTTGCGTTGGCCGCGGGGACGACGAACGCTGCGGCGGCGATCAGGCCAGTGGTGACGGCGAGCAGACGCGTACGTCTCGCCGTGCCACTGCGTGGGGTGGTGCGCTTGATCCTCACTTGTCGTTCCTCCATGGGGGAATCGGGGGCCCGTTGTGGGGTTCGGGGCCCGTGAGGCGCAGCCATGGAGCACACGTGGAGCCTGTCCGGTTTCCGAACATGCCGTGCCCCTGACAAGCGCTGTTCGGGAGTATTCGTGGGCTCAACTACCCGCGCAAGGGCGCTTTTCGGCCGCGGCGTGCCCACGGCAAGCGGCCCCGGTGGCTCAGTGGCCACCGGGGCTGCGCGCTTGTCTCCGCCCCCTGAGACGGGTCAGCGGCCCAGAAGGTTCCGTTCGCCCGCCGGGACGCCGACCGGGAGCGTGTTGCCGGGCGGCGGGAAGGGGCAGAGGAAGTGGTCCGCGAAGGCGCACGGCGGCAGCAGCGAACGGTTGAAGTCGACGGTCACCGCTCCTCCCCCAGACTTCGTCCGGGGGGAGGCCCAGGCGGGTGCGGCGGGCCGCAGAAAGCGGAAGGGGTAGCTGCTGTCTCCGCTGGTCGCATCGGCGAAGACCGCCCACAGCGAGCCGTCCGGCTCGACTGCCACCTCGAGGGTGCGCTCTTCGCCGTCGAGTTCGAAGGCGATCTCTCCACCGAGCCCCAGACCCCGCTCGCGTCCGTCCGCGTTCTGCACACTGACGCTGCGGTGTTCCGCGTACGGAGTAAAGCGTCCCGGCAGCGCCCAGCGGGCGTCGTACTCGGTCGCCTCGATGCCCTTGAACGCCTGGCGCGAGGGGGCGTCGGGGTCGAAGTCCCGTACCGCCCACAGCCCTTCGCGGCGCAGCAGCACCAGTCGCCGCTCGCCGTGCGCGATCCGGGAGTCCGGGGTGGGGCCGTGGTCCGCGGTGAGTCGGACCTCGCCGGTCAGCGGGTGTCCGTCGACGCTCAGACCGTCCTCGGGGGCGGCGGTCAGCACCACCTCGTCGCCGTCTTCGCGCCACTGGCCGGGGACGGCCGGAATTCGACCTTCCGGGTAGTCCGGGAGCCAGTGCGTGCCGGTGAGGGAGAGTGGTCCGTACGGCGCCGAGACCGCGGCGGTGCGGTGCTCGTGCCAGCTCTTCCACTCGTGCGCGGCGTCCGGTGCGGCATCCGCTGTGGCATCCGCTGTGGCATCCGAGTGTGCGTCTGTACTCATGTGTTCAGCCTTTCCACACCGGCTCGCGGAGCCCGAGGTGCGAGCGCAGCGTCGAGCCGGCGTACTGCGTACGGAAAGCCCCGCGCTCCTGGAGTAGCGGTACGACCTGCTCGACGAACTCGTCGAGGCCGCCGGGGGTGAGTTGGGGGACGAGGATGAATCCGTCGGCCGCACCGGTCGACACGAACTCGTCCATGGCGGCCGCAACGCTGCTCGCGGTGCCGATGAAGGACTGCCTGCTGGTGGTCTCGATGACGGTCTGCCGTATCGACAGGCCCTTGGCCTGCGACAGCGCCCGCCACTTGGCGGCGGTCGCAAAGGGGTCGCCGATCCGCACCCGGCCCTGGACCAGCGTCGAGTCCGGGTCCGGATCGATGTCCGGGAGCGGTCCTTCCGGGTCGTACGAGGAGAGGTCGCGGCCCCAGACCAGTTCGAGGGCGAGGATCGCGTTCTGCGGCGAGACCTGCTGACGGCGGATCTCGGCGGCCTTCTCCTGCGCCTCGGCGTCGCTGTCGCCGATGACGAAGGTGACCCCCGGCATGATCTTGAGGTCGCCGGGCTCCCGTCCGTGGGCGGCGAGCCGGGCCTTGACGTCGGCGTAGAAGGCACGCCCCGCCTCCAGCGTCCCGTGCCTTCCCGGGGGACAACCCCCGGACCTCCAGCGGGCAAAGACTACGTCCGCTGCGGATGCGGCGAACTCACGGCCGTCGTCGGAGTCGCCCGCCTGGATGACGACGGGGTGGCCCTGCGGCGAGCGGGGAACGGTGAACTCGCCCTCGGTCGCGAAGTGCCGGCCGCTGTGGGCGAAGGGGCGGGGACGGCCGTCGGGAGCCCAGGAGTCCCAGAGCATACGGGCGACGGAGACGAACTCGGCGGCGCGGGTGTAGCGGTCGACCCGGTCGAGATAGCCACCGCGCCGGAAGTTCTCCCCGGTGAAGGCGTCCGAGGACGTGACGACGTTCCAGGCGGCCCGGCCCCCGCTGAGATGGTCCAACGAGGCCAGCCGACGGGCCAGTTCGTACGGCTCGTTGAACGTGGCGTTGACCGTGGCGGCAAGGCCGAGCCGGTCGGTGACGGCGGCGAGCGCGTTCAGCACCGTGATCGACTCGGGGCGGCCGACCACGTCCAGGTCATGGATCTGGCCCTTGTGTTCCCGCAGCCGCAGCCCCTCCGCGAGGAAGAAGAAGTCGAACAGTCCGCGCTCGGCGGTGCGCGCGAGATGCTCGAAGGACGAGAAGTCGATCTGGCTGCGCGAGCGCGGGTCGGCCCAGACGGTGGTGTTGTTGACGCCCGGGAAGTGGGCGGCGAGATGCATCTGTTTGCGGGTCGTCATGCCGTTCCCCCGGCCTGTGCGTACTGGTTGGCGGGCCGGGCGAGTCCCAGATGCTCGCGGAGCGTGCCGCCCGGATAGAAGGTGCGGAACAGACTGCGGTGCTGGAGCAGCGCGACGGTGCCGTTGACGATCCGCTCCAGGTCGCGGTGGGGTGCGATGGGCGCCAGATGGAAGCCGTCCACCGCCGCCTGAGCGTGCCACCCGGTGATCAGTTCGGCGAGGTCGACCGGGCCGCCGCTGAAGTGCGGGCCGCCGGCGAGCCGAGGGCCGCTGTCCAGGCCGGGCTCCGGCGCGGCCTCGCTCTCGCCGAGGTCGACGGCGAGCGAGACCAGCACCCGCAGGGTGGCCGGGTCCCGGCCGCTTTCCTGTGCCCGCCGGCGTATGTCGTCGCGGAGCGCGGCGGCCTGTTCCGGTGCGCCCGCCCGTACGAGAACGACGTCGGCGTGCCGGGCCGCGGCCGCTCTGGCCGGCTCCCCCGTGCCGTCCGCGACGATGACGGGACGGCCCTGCGGCGGCCTCGGCACGATCGAGGGACCGCGCACACTGAACGTGCTGCCCTGGAAGTCGACATGATGCAGCTTGTTGCGGTCGATGAAGCGACCTGTCGCTCTGTCGCGGATCTCCGCGTCGTCCTCCCAGCTGTCCCACAGCCGGGCGGCGACATCGGCGACCTCGCCGGCCTCCTGCCACAGGGCGTCGCCGGGCGCGGCCGGGCGGCGGCCGAAGAGCCGGGCCTCGGCCCCGGTGGTCGACACATCGACCTGCCAGCCCGCGCGGCCGCGGCTCACCCAGTCGAGGGTGGCCACGGCCGCGGACACATGGAAGGGCTCGGTGTGCGTGGTGGTCACGGTCGGCACGAGACCGATCCGTTCGGTGGTGGGCGCGACTCTCGACAGCACCGCGAGGGCGTCGAGCCCCGGCCGGGCGAACGAGTCGCCGAGGGTGACGAAGTCGAGGGCGCCCTGCTCGGCGAGACGGGAGAGAGCGACGTAGTACTCGGCGTCGTACCTGGCCGGGCCGTCGAGGGCGACGGCCAGATGGAGCGGGCGGGGGGTGGCGGACATGACGATGAATGCCTCTCTGGAGCCCTGCGCCGGTCAGTTCTTGGTCTTGGGCAGGCCCAGCGGGTTGATCTCCGACTTCGCGACCGCCTCGCTCGAGAGCCCCCAGCGCTTGAGCACCTTGGCGTACGACCCGTCCTTGATGATCTGGTCGATCGCCGCGGCATACGCCTCGACCAGGCCACTTCCCTTCTTGGTCGTCGCGGCGATCTTGCCCTGGACCTGGGAGCCGCCTCCCGACAGGGTGCCGATGATCCGGGTCTGTCCGGCCGAGGCCACGTGGTACGCGGCCGTCGGGTTCGGCCCGAGGTAGGCGTCGATCCGGCCCGACTGAAGGGCGAGGTAGTAGTCGGTGTCCTTCTGGAAGTACTTGATGTCGACGGGCTTGAGGCCTGCCTTGACGTTCTGCTCGCTCCAGTCGACGAGGATCTTCTCCTGGTTGGTGCCGGAGGAGACGGAGATGGTCTTCCCTGCCACGTCCTTCGGCTCCTTCACCCGCCAGTTGGCGCCCTTCTTCGCCTCGAAGGCCAGATTGTCGAGCCGGTAGGTGGCGAAGTCGTACTTCTCCTTGCGCTCCTCCGTGACCGTGACATTGGACAGGACGCCGTCGAACTTGGAGCTGTCCAGACCGACGAAGAGGTTCTCCCAGGAAACCTCCTCGAACCGCGGCTTCAGGCCCAGGGTGTCGACGATCAGAGTGGCGATGTCGATCTCGGCGCCGATCCGCGTCTTGTCGTCGGTCGCATAGAAGCCGAGCGGTGGCGAGGCGTCGGCGCTGGCACCGATGCGGATCGTGCCGCGCTTACGGATCGCCTCGGGCACCTTGGCGGCTATGGCGTCGACCTTCTTGCCGCGGATGCGGTGCTGGTCGGGCGAGATATTGATGCCCTCGCCCCCCGCGCCCTTGGGCTTCACCGCGTCGGTCGTGGCGTCGCCGGTGCCTGTGCAGGCGGCGAGCAGGGTGGAGGCGGCGATCACGGCGACGGCGGTGGCGAAGGTGCGGCGGGTGTTCACGTGGAAACTCCTTGCAGACATGGGTGGTTCACAGGACCTTGGAAAGGAAGGCGCGGGTGCGCTCGTGGCGGGGGTTGTCGAGTACGTCGGCGGGGGCGCCCTGCTCGACGATCCGGCCGTCGTCCATGAAGATCACGGTGTCGGCGACCTCACGGGCGAAGCCGATCTCGTGGGTGACGACGATCATCGTGGTGCCCTGGTGCGCCAAGTCCTTGATGACGTCGAGGACTTCGCCGACCAGCTCGGGGTCGAGGGCGGACGTCGGCTCGTCGAAGAGCAGCAGTTTCGGCTCCAGGGCCAGCGCGCGGGCGATGGCGACGCGCTGCTGCTGCCCGCCGGAGAGCTGCTTGGGGTAGGCGGACGCCTTGTCCTCGAGTCCCACCCTGGCGAGGAGCTTCTCGGCGGTCGCGACGGCCGTCTTGCGAGGCCGCTTCAGTGCGGAGACCGGCGCCTCGATGATGTTCTCGATCACGGTGAGGTGCGGGAAGAGGTTGAAGTTCTGGAAGACGAAACCGATCTGGGTGCGCTGCTTGAGCACTTCGCGCTCGCGCAGTTCGTACAGCTTGTCGCCGGAGCGGCGGTAGCCCACGAGCGAGCCGTCGACGCTGATCCAGCCGCTGTCGACCTTTTCCAGATGGTTGATGGTGCGCAGCAGGGTGGACTTGCCCGAGCCCGAGGGCCCGAGTACGACGGCGACCTCCCCCGTGCGCACTTCGAGATCGACTCCGCGCAGCACCTCCAGCGCGCCGAAGCTCTTGTGCACGGACCGTACGTCGACCATCGCGCTCATCGCGTGGCCCCCTTTGCGAAGTGACGTTCCACGTAGTGCTGGAGAACGGAGAGCACGGTGGTCAGGAGGACGTACCAGGCGGTGGCGACCATCAGCAGCGGGACGACCCGGCCGTTGCGGCCGTAGATGACCTGGACCTGGTAGAAGAGTTCGCCGATCGCCATGACGGAGACGATCGAGGTGCCCTTGAAGAGGGAGACGATCTCGTTGGCGGCGTTGGGGAGGATCGAGCGCATCGCCTGCGGCAGCACGATGCGGCGCAGCCGGCGCAGCCGGGGGATGCCGAGGGCGGCAGCCGCCTCCAGCTGACCGCTGTCCACGGCCAGTACGCCGCCGCGGACGATCTCCGCCGCGTACGCCGCCTGGTGCAGGGCCAGTCCGAGGACGGCCGCGCTCATCGCGCCGACCAGGCCCATCGTGTCGAAGGAGAAGAAGCCGGGCCCGAAGGGGATGCCGAACTGCAGCTCCTTGTAGAGGTAGGGTAGGCGAGGTTGAACCAGAAGAGCAGCTGCACGATGAGCGGGATGGAGCGGAACGCCCAGATGTAGGTGAAGGCGACCCACTTGAGGAAGGGGCTCGCCGACAGCCGCATGAAGGCGAGGACGATGCCGAGGGCGAAGCCGATCACCGTGCCGTAGAAGGTGAGCTGGATGGTGATCCAGACGGCCTTGAGGATCACTTCGGCCGTGAAGAACTGCGCGAAGACCTCCCACTCCCAGCCGGGGTTGGTGGCCAGCCCATGCAGGAACTGCACCAGCAGGATCGCGGTGGCGGCGACGGCGGCCCAGCGCCAGGGGTGGCGTACGGGCACCACCTTCAGCGCACCGTAGTCCACGGGTTCCGCGACGGTGGGCGGTGGCGCTTTGGCGACAGGTGGATCGCTGGTCAGCGACATGGGGTCCTCACGTTCGTACGTACGAGACAGGGGGGTGGGTCTCAGGGCGCTCGGCGCTCGGGCGTTCAGGCGTTCAGACGCCCAGACCCTCACGCGCTCAGGCGCTCAGGCGCTCGCGACAGGCGAGATCGCGAAGCAGAGCGAGCGCGCTGCGTGCGGTGGCGTCGTTCTGCCGGAAGGCGGGGCCGCCCGTGCGCGGCCGGGTGAACGCCCCGCTCGCGCGGGCGGTGGTGTGCGGGCCGAGTGCGAAGCGGCGTGGATGCGGGCGGCCCTCACGGTCCAGCACCCGGCCGTCCTCGGGGTCCACCGAGAGCAGTCCGCCGGGGGTCGCGGCGGCACCGTCCGCGTACAGCGCGCGCAGCAGCGGGCTGCGGGTGCGCTCCAGCGAGGGCTCCGGCAGCCGGGCCTCGACCAGGGCCCGCGCCTCGATCCACTCCCCCGGCACGCTCGCGCTGCCCGCCCGGAAGATCCCGCGCCGCTCGTCGGCCTCGACGGTGACGCCCGCGCCGAGGAAGCGGACGACGCCCGCACGGGAGAGCGCGAGGAGCTGGCGCAGCCGAGGTCCTGGCGGGCCCGATGCGAGATAGCTGAAGAAGCCGTGCCACCAGCCGCCGAGGTCGCCGAGCCGGATCAACTGCCCGTAGACGGAGAGCAGTCCGAGGAAGACGGCGAGGTCCTCGCTGTGGCCCGGGTCGTGGTGGCGTTCGAGATCGGCCGCGATGTAGCCGCGCAGCCCGTCCTGGAGTACGTCGTACGAGGCGAACCGCATCCCGTCCAGGGGGTGGTCGAGCGCATCGAGGTCGAGACGGTCGGCCGGGTCGGGGACGGAGGCGGCGACAAGGGTGAGCAGTTCGGGGCTGCCGGGCTCGGCAGCAGCGTACTTCTCCTCGAAGTCGGACCAGTTGACCGACGTGCGCTCGGGATGGGCGGTGAAGAGCCGGTGGTAATGGGCATGGCCGAGCTCTTTGTCGATGAGTGGCCAGACGTCACGCCGGAAGTCCGGACGATCGGACCGACTGAGCAACATGTCGACTTCCGCCGGCCCGAAGAAGCGGGGCAGCGGGGGCCGTTCGCCCCGCCAGGTGTAGCCGATCTTGGAGTGGTACGGGACACCGCGCCGTGATCCGACGTACAGCACCGGCTCCCGGCCCGATGGCACATACTCGCCGTTCTCGTGCCGTCCGCCGCGTCCCTCGGTGAGCAGCACCATCAGATCGATGAAGGCGAGACCGAAGCCGCGGACGATGACCGGTTCGCCGGCCGGGAGGACGGAGAGATCGCTGTCCGCGGTGAAGTCCGGCGGCAGATGGAGCAGCTTGTTGCGTCGCGCGAAGTCCGCCAACTGCACCTGTTCATCGTCGAGTTCGGCGTCGAGATGGCCCAGGGTGAGCACGACGAGATCGGCGCTGAGCGGCTCCGTACGCCCTTCGAGCCGGACCCGCTGGCGGCCGTCGCGCGGACCGCTGACGCGCAGCGCCCGCGCCCGGTGCTCGTGCACGGTGACGGTCGGCTGCAGAGCGGCCACCGCCTCCTCGTACACCCAGCGCAGATACGCGCTCTGCTTCTGCCTGCTGGGAAAGGACTGGCCGTCGAGACCTGCCCACTCCGCGAGCGTGGGGCCCGGCACTACGGGCCCGTCCAGCGTCACCGTGTCGTCGGTGAACATGGTGACGTCCTCGGCCATGGAGTTCATCCACAGCAGCGGGGACTGCTCGTGCCGCCAGATCCGGCCGCCGCCCGGCGGATGGGGGTCCACCAGATGGATGTCCAGCGGCAGATCGGAATACAGCTCAGGGGCGTTGGCGGCCAGCCGCTCCAGGAAACCGGTCCCCCGCGGACCGGCTCCGATCACGACGACGGACGTCATCGCGCACCTGCCGTGCCGCGTGCGTAGTACTTCTCGACATTGTGCTGTCCGACGCTGAGCACCGAGGGCTGTACGGCGTCCCTGGCGAGCTCGCCCACTGGGGACGCTGGAGGCGCTGGAGATTCGGGGGTCCCGGGGAGGGTGTCTGTGGGCACAGCCATACGAAGGCTCCGTGGATGCAGAGATCGAACACGGGAATGCCTTCACCGGAAAACACAACGTGGACCGAGCCCCTCAGCACGATCCGTACCTGAGGCTGGGGGGCGGCGCGGCCCGCTGTCAAGCCTGTCCACACTGTGAGCCGTATGTCTCAGGGCAGTTGACGCAGAAACGGATGCCTGTTCCACTTAGCCCATGCATTCGCAGCAGTGGCTGGTCACGCGCTCCCACATCGACTTCGGTCGCGTGTGGTCCTCTTCCTGTTGAGCTGACCCCGCTGCTTTTCCGACGCATCTCCGCGTCGTCTTTCCGCGCCTTCACTCACACAGCACCGCGCGTCTCACACCCCTCCCCTCGCCACTCCCTGTTTCCTTCTGCCTGCTCGAAGAAGGGCACGCATGACGTTCACCCCGAGCCGTGGTTCCGCGCTGTCCGTGCACCGGACCACGGTCGACGACCCCCTGGCCCGCCCGCTCCTCGATGAGCTGGCCCACGAGTACACCAGCCGGTACGGCTCCGCCTCCGATCTGGAGCGCTACCCGTCCGAGGAGTTCGCTCCGCCCGGCGGCGCGTTCGTGCTGCTCCTGGAGCAGGGCCGGCCCGTGGCCGGAGGTGCGTACCGCCGCTATGACGCGAGCACCGCCGAGCTGAAGAGGATCTGGACGCACTCAGCGCACCGTCGCAGGGGCCTTGCCCGGCGCGTGCTGCAGGTGCTCGAACGGGAGGCCGCCGAACGTGGCTACTCCCGGATCCATCTGACCACCGGACCTCGTCAACCCGAGGCCAAGGGCCTCTATCTGGCCGCCGGATACCGCCCGCTCTTCGATCTGTCCGCAGATCCGGAGTCGATCGGCCACCTGCCGTTCGAGAAGCATCTGGAGACCCACGCATCATGAGCAGGACACGCCACGCCGGGGCGCCACCTATCTGGAGGACGGCAGGACCATCGTCGGCCAGGACAGACAGGCTCAAGACGGACGGGACGTACGACCGGATCCTGAAGAAGTGGGGCACCACCGAGTCGGCGATCGAGAAGTCCGAGATCTCGCCGCCCAAGATCAAGTGAGCTGACGCCGGGTCAGCAGCCGTCGCAGGGGCAGCAGCAGTCACAGCCGCCGCAGTCGGGGCAGTCGCAGTCCCGGCAGCAGCCTTCCCGCTTCTTGCGGGACCAGGGACCTTCGTACTCCTTGGCGCAGCAGATCTGGCAGGTGCAGAAGAGGCCGGTGAAGACGGCGCAGCCGGCCAGGAAGCCGCGCTTCTTCGGCTTCGGCGGTTCGCCGCCGAACTGGGGAGGCAGCCCACCGGGGCCGCCGGGCCCGCCCGGCGCTCCAGGGTTGCCGCCGCCGTAAGGACCCCCGCCGCCGTAGGGGTTGTTCGTGTTGTACGGCCCGTAGCCGCCGCCCTGGTGCGGATTTCCGTGCTGGGGCGGCTGCTGCCCTCCGTACCCCGCGTGCGAACACGTCGTCGTGGCGAACGCCCGGTTCACCGAGTTCCGCAGCTCATGGGCGAGCAGCACATGCACAAGACCGTCGTCCACGAAACGCGCGTCGCGCAGCGCGAGGCGCACCCCGTGCACCGCGTCGTCGGCCAGTCGGCGCGCCTCGGCGAGCGAGGTGCCGGTCGCGGTGAGCGGATTCCAGGCGCCCGACGCTGCGTCAGCTTCCCTGTCCTCCACGGCATCCAGCAGATGAGCAAGGCGCCCGAAGAGCTTTCCGGCCTCGGCGAGCGGGGCTGCGTTCTCGGGCCGCCCGGCCAGTACGGCGGTGTGGGCGAAGGCGGCCGCAGTCGCCGTCTCGGTCGGTTCGGTCACCGTCAGCAGCGAGGTGCCCGGGCCGGCCAGCGCTTCGATGCCGCTCTGCCGGTCGACCGCGTCGAGCAGCACCGCGGTGTCGAAGCCGAGCTCGGAGCCGGTGCGCGCCCCGGCGCGGCCCCAGCCGGCGGCGACCTTGCGGGCGGCGGCCGCCACCGGCCTGCGGGCCAACACGCCGTCCCGGTCGGCGACGTGGTCCCGTACCTTCGCCGACGCCAGCACCAGCGAGACGGCGGCCGCGAGCCGCGCTCCCTCGCCCCTGGCGACGGGCGCGGTACGCATGGCGCGCAGTGGACAGGGGCCTGCGGTGCGCCGGGACGCCGGGGTGCGTTCGGTCTGAGCCTCCGTCAGAACCGAGACGATCAGGCCGTCGTAGTTGGTCACGACCCTTGCGAACTGCCCGTGGTCGGCGCGAAGTGCCAGGCAGAGCCCGCAGAGATGGGCCATCCACTCGGTCTTCAGCCCGTCGCCGAGGTGGTGAGTGCATGGTCTGACGATTCCGAACACGACGTCCCCCGAGAGTCGTTCAACAGTGCGGCACGCATCGTATCGAGCGATCCGTTCACCTGTGCGTCTCCGACGTCACCCGTCTGGCCGGACTTTCATATTTTGGGCTGATCATGCTCCGCGTGCGGGAAGAACCTTGACGAATCGACACATCTTCTGCACCAGTACCGTCACGAATCCCCTGTGCGGCGACTATCCACTTGGCGCGCGATCCGCATTATGGACGACCATAGGGGGATGCGGAACGGACAGAAGACCGCAGAGAGCGGACTGCAGTGAAAGGAGGCGTCCATGGGATCTGTGCGCAAGGCAAGCGCCTGGCTGGGACTCGTCGAGGACGGCGACGAGCGTTACTACGACGACGAGTACGCCGAGGGTGCTGAGGCCGCTGACGCGTGGGTCACCGACCCGCGGGTGCGCGTGGCCTCCGAGTCCGCCGAGGAAGCGGGCCGCCGGATCGCCACGGTGTCGCCGGACAGCTTCCGGGACGCCCGTGCCATCGGTGAGCTGTTCCGGGACGGCGTCCCGGTCATCGTCAACCTCACGTCCATGGAGCCCTCCGACGCCAAGCGCGTGGTGGACTTCGCCGCGGGACTGACCTTCGGGCTGCGCGGCTCGATCGAGCGCGTCGCCACCCGGGTCTTCCTGCTGAGCCCCGCCGACACCCAGGTCGTCAGCGGGGAAGCCGCGGGCCGCGGGCAGGACGGGTTCTTCAACCAGAGCTGAGCATGGGGGCACCTCCCAGCGGTAGCTGGGGGAGCTCGCCGGCCGACGGGCCCGTCCGACGCGGGACGCGGGACACGGGCTGCCGGGTCACCGGAAGGCGTCGAGGCCGGTGAGCGCCTTGCCCAGCACGAGCTGATGCATCTCGACGGTGCCCTCGTAGGTGAGCACCGACTCGAGGTTTGTCGCATGCCGCATCACGGGGTACTCCAGCGAAATTCCGTTCGCACCCAGGATGGTGCGCGAGGTGCGACAGATCTCGATCGCCTCCCGCACATTGTTGAGCTTTCCGAAGCTGACCTGCTCCGGGCGGAGCCTGCCCGCGTCCATGCGACGGCCCAGATGGTGCGCGAGCAGGATGCCCTTGTGCAGTTCCACCGCCATGTCCGCGAGCTTGGCCTGGGTGAGCTGGAAGCCGCCGATCGGCCTGCCGAACTGCTCGCGCGTCTTCGCATACTCCAGTGCCGACTCGAAGCTGGCACGCGCGGCCCCCATCGAGCCCCAGACGATTCCGTAGCGGGCGTGCGTGAGACAGCTCAGCGGGCCCTTCAGACCGGTGACGTCCGGCAGTACGGCGTCGGCCGGCAGCCGCACGTCGTCCATGACCAGCTCGCTGGTGACACTGGCGCGCAGCGACCACTTGTGCTTGATCTCGGGGGCGGAGAAGCCCGGGGCGTCGGTCGGTACGACGAAGCCGCGAATGCCTTCGTCGGTCTGCGCCCATACGACGGCGACCCCGGCCACCGAGCCATTGGTGATCCACATCTTGCGGCCGGTCAGCACCCAGTCCGAACCGTCGCGCTTGGCGAAGGTGCGCATACCGGCCGGGTCCGAGCCGTGGTCGGGCTCGGTGAGACCGAAGCAGCCGATGATCTCGCCCGCCGCCATGCCGGGCAGCCACCGCTGCTTCTGCTCCTCGGAGCCGAAGCGGTGGATCGCGTACATGGCGAGCGAGCCCTGTACGGAGACGAGCGAGCGGATGCCGGAGTCGGCGGCCTCCAGCTCCAGGCAGGCGAGTCCGTACTGGACGGCGGTGGCGCCCGCGCAGCCGTACCCCTTCAGCGACATGCCGAGCGCGCCGAGCGCGCCGAGCTCCCGGGCCAGTTCGCGGATGCCGGGCAGCTCGCCGCGCTCGTACCAGTCGGCGATGTACGGCAGCACGCGGTCGGCGGCCCAGTCGCGGACGGTGCCGCGGATCGCCAGGTCCTCGGGGTCGAGCAGATCGTCGATGCCGAGAGGATCGCTCGGGTCGAAGGGTGCGGGCTTCGAGGGTGCGGACATGACGTGGCCTCCGGCGGCGTTCACACGGCGGAACTCGGAAAACTAGCAGTGTTAGTTACGGGCTCCGCACGACGTTACGACTTAGTGTGCCGCGCGTCCAGACCCGGTCGCCTCGGCCGGCTCGCGGCTCGCCGGGAGCGAGACCTCCGGACGCCGCGGCCTGGGGCATTTCTCGACCGCCGCCGCGCACTCCATGACCTTCGGCAACCTCAGCGCGGCGAGCGCGCCCAGCAGCAGCAGACCCGCGCTGACCAGGAGCGTGACATGGAGTCCGCTGACGAAGGAGTGGCGGGCCGTGGTGCGCAGCGCCTCGCCGGCCGAGCCACCGAGCCGGTCCGCCACCTGGTAGGCCTCACCCAGCGAGTGGGAGGCGGCCGCCCTGTCCCGGGCCGGGACTGAGGCGAGCGAGGAGAAGGCGGGTGCGTAGGCGGCGTTCATGACACTGCCGAGCATCGCGATGCCCATGCCCGCGCCCAGCTGGTATGAGGTCTCGCCGATGGCGGCCGCTCCGCCGGCCTGGTCCGCCGGGGCCTCGCTGAGCATCGACTCGTACGCGCCGAACAGCGTGGTCTGCAGCCCGAAGCCGAGCAGTACGAAGGCGGATGTGAGCAGCCAGGGCCGGTCGTGCTGTCCCATCAGGACCAGCAGCAGCACGGACGCGGCGGTCAGTGCAAAGCCCCAGCCGACCATCCTGCGCGGGCCAATGCGGTTGAGGGTGTGCGAACCGGTGGCGCCCGCGGCCATCGCGGCGAAGGTGAGCGGCAGCAGCCGCAGACCGGTCTCCAGCGGGCTGAGATCGAGCACCAGCTGGAGGTACTGGACGGCTATCAGTTCCAGGCCGACCAGGGCGAGCATCGCGAGGATGATGCAGCCGACCGAGGTGGAGAAGGCGGCCCTGGCGAACATCCGCATATCGATCAGCGGGTGTTCGCGGCGCCTTTGCCGCCGTACGAACAGGGCGAGCAGCGTGGCGCCCAGCAGCAGCGGTCCGGCCGTGCGGATATCGAGGAGACTGTCGCCGGCGCCCAGTCGCTTCACGCCGAGTACCACGCCGAGCACTCCGGCGGCGGCCATCAGCGCGCCGAGTACGTCCCACGGCCCGTCGGCGCTGCCCCTGGACTCGGGCAGCAGCCAGCGGCCGACGGGCAGTATCAGGGCCATCAGCGGAATGTTGATCAGGAAGACCGAGCCCCACCAGAAGTTCTCGACGAGAAAGCCGCCGAGGACCGGTCCGGTGGCCGCGCCGACCGCGGCGACCGCGGTCCATATGCCGATCGCCGTCGCCCGCTCCCGCCGGTCGGGGAAGACCGCGCGGAGTATCGAGAGCGTCGCGGGCATGATCATCGCGCCGCCGAAGCCGAGCAGGGCGCGGGCGGCTATCAGCACTTCCGGCGTGGTCGCGAGGGCGGCGACCGCGGATGCGATGCCGAATATGCCGTAGCCGAGCAGCAGCACCCGGCGGCGGCCGACCCGGTCGCCGAGCGTGCCGAAGAGGATCAGCAGCGAGGCGCAGATGAGGGGGTACGCGTCCACGATCCAGAGCAGCTCGACGCCGCTGGGGCGCAGATCCTCCGTGACGGCGGGCACTGCGACGTGCAGCACGGTCGCGTCCAGCGCGACGAGCAGCAGGCTGACGCAGAGGACGACAAGGACGACCCAGCGGTTTGCACCGCCGCCGGCGGCACGCAGACGTGCTCCGGCCGTGGTCGTCACGGACATGTACGTACCTCCCAGTGAGTCCCTCGCGCTCGGCGGGCCAGCCCGGGACTTTACCGCTGTCCCGCGGGGCGGCCCGGCATCGACGGGCGAGTGAGCCGTCAGCGTACGCGAGTTCCGGCGTGCGGCGCGTGGTCCAGCTCTCACCTCGCCGACCACCGGCATGTGGCGTACGCCACGCCACGGCCGGACCGGGACCGATCACGGACCGCACCGAACGAGGGCAGAATTCCGTGCGGGACGGCGGTGAACTATTATTTGCGCCCCAGAAAGGACCCCAGGTGAGGGCCCCGGAGCAATACGGATGCAAGGTCACCGGGATTTCCGAATTGGCCCGGAATAAATGCCGATCTGAGACCTACTCCACATCACATCGTCATCACAAAGACGCTGGTTCGGCCTAGCCGCACCTTCACTCGCTGTAACGTCGATTGGGTGCGTACCGACATCTTTGCCCGCCTGGACCGGGAGCCGGAGCCGCCGAAGATAGAGATCCCGCGGATGAGCCGCATCCGTCTCGCCCTCTTCGGCGGGACTTCTGCGTTCTATCTCGCCATCGTCGTGGCCGTGTTGGCCCCGACCTGGTTGGTGATCATCGACTGGAAGGTCATGCTCTTCCGGCCCTACCAGCAGTGGCCGGAGCTGCACGCCTTCCTCGACTACTTCGTGGTGCTCGGACAGCGCGGACCGACGGCCGTGATGGTGGCGGCCTGGCTGGGCTGGCGCTCCTGGCGCCAGCACACGCTGCGTCCCCTGCTGGCCCTCGGCGCCGCGCTGCTCCTGCTCAATGCGACGGTGGGCGCCGTCAAGATCGGACTCGGCCGCCTCGGCCCCCACTACGCGACGCAGATCGGCTCCGCCGAGCTCTTCGCCGGCGGCGATATATTTCCTTCCGGGCACACCGCCAACGCGGTCGTGACCTGGGGAATCCTGGCGTATCTGGCCACCACTCCGCGGGCCAGACGCTATCTGTCGGCCCTGTCGGCAGTGGTCTCCCTGGGCGTCGGACTGACCACCGTGTACCTCGGTACGCACTGGCTGAGTGATGTGCTGCTCGGCTGGGCGGCCGGGCTGCTGATCCTGCTCGCGCTGCCCTGGTGCGAGCCGCTGATCGGCAGCGCGGAGGCCTGGATCCTCTCGCTGCGCGAGCAGTGGCGTGCGCGCCGTCGGCTCGCTCCCTCGCTGCCGGTTGCCGCCGGCGGGCCGAGGCCCGGGATATTCCCGCAGCGTGGACCGTCCGAGGAGCAAGAGCCGGCTCGCGAGCCGGTGGCCGTGGTCGGCGGCAGGACCACCGGCCGTACGACGACCCAACTCGCCCAGCCCAGGCCGCACACGGTGCGTTCCGAGCGGACGCCCGTCACGCCGTCCGGCAGCCGCCGTCCACCGACGTCGCGGCCGGCGACGGGCGGCTGAGGCCGGCCCGCCCTGCCCACATATGACGCGGGCCCCGACCAATCCGGTCGGGGCCCGCGTCGTGTCTCTGCCGGCCGCGTCAGCCGAGCCAGCAGCGGGTGACTTTGCCGCCCTGCACCTCGAAGTTGAGCCGGCCCACCAGGTACTCCATGGTGATGATCGCGCCCGGCGGGAGCGACCTTACGGTGGTCCAGCCGCGTTCACGGGCCTGCTGCTCGGCGCCCTCGGCGGGGAGGCCGACATACGACTCCGGAGAGTCGTCGGGCTGCTTGGGAGGGGTCGGTTTCGGTGCCATGACACCCACCGTAGGCGGCCGCGGACGGTGACGGAAGCGGGGGGCGAAGCCTGCGTCAGCAGCCCCACGTACGCCACCGGTCACGCTTCTGTCACAGGACCGCGACACGCGTTCAGCTCAAACTCCATCACTCGAACGAGCAGTTCATCGCGGCCCCCATGACAATTCGAAACCTCCTCGTGATCACGCTGAATTCCTGCGTGGAATTGTCCGGGGCAGAGGTCGGCGGGTGAATTGACAGACCGTTGGAGAATTCACCGGTTCCTTACACAATCCCCCCGCTGCTTGGAACGTTCCCGGCGCCGAGCGCGCGGGAAAGGCGGTCCCGGACCGTCCTGATGTGCTCGGTCAGCTCCGGCGGCTCGACCACCTCGAAGTCCACTCCCATGAGCATCACATGGATCACCAGTACGTCCAGGCTGGCCGCCCCCGTGCGCAGCAGCGAGGTCTTCTCGTCGACCGCCTCCACGACGCCGTCGGAGGGGCCGATGATCTGCGCGGCCAGCTCTGCGGAGGTGTGCAGCCGGATGACCGCCTGCGCTGCGTAGACGTGGGTGGAGACGCCCTTGGAGACATACGCGGCCAGATCCTCGGCCGGTGGAGTACGGGGCTCGAAGCGCGGGCCGTGCGGCGGCTTCGGGGTGATCCGGTCGGCCCGGAACGTACGCCAGTCGCCGCGGTCCAGGTCCCAGGCGACCAGATACCAGCGGCGCTCGGTGCACACCAGCCGGTGCGGTTCGACGGTGCGGCGGGTGCTGGAGCCGCTGTGGTCGAGGTAGGCGAAGCGCAAGCGCTCGCTGTCCCGGCAGGCGTTGGCCAGTTCGGTGAGGACGGAGGCGTCGACCTGGGCCTGAGGCGCCCGCAGCATCGGCACGGTGAAGGCGTTGAGCGCACCGACCCGGCGGCGCAGCCGGTTCGGCAGCACCTGCTCCAGCTTGGCCAGGGCGCGTACGGAGGTCTCGCCGATGCCTTCGATGCCTTGGCCGGCGGCGGTGCGCAGGCCGACCGCGACGGCCACCGCCTCTTCGTCGTCGAGCAGCAGCGGGGGCAGCTCGGCCCCGGCGCCGAGCTGATAGCCGCCGCCGGTGCCGGGGCTGGCGTTGACCGGGTAGCCGAGCTCGCGCAGCCGGTCCACGTCGCGCCGTACCGTGCGCGGTGTGACGCCCAGCCGGTCGGCCAGGTCGGCGCCCGACCATTCGCGGTGGGCCTGCAGCAGTGAGAGCAGGCGCAGCAGTCGTGCCGATGTCTCCAACATGCACGGAAGTCTGCCAGCCCTTGAGGACAGCGGCTGTCCTCAAGGCTGGCGCACAAGGGCCTTCTTCAGCTCACTGCGCCGACCCGGACACAGAGTTCGTTGTCGCTCTTGTAGCAGGGAAGAGCCCGGTAGGTGTCCGTCGCCTGCGCCGGGTAGACGAAGATGTTCCTCCTGTCCCAGACGTCGTCCAGGAGGCGGGCGATCCGTATCCCGGCGGCGTCCGCGGCGGGCAGCAGCCACAGGTCCCACAACTGCTCCTTGTCGAGGGGCTGTTCGGCCATCGCGCCGAACGACAGGGTGAAGGAGAAGGCCCTGCCCCCGCCGCTCGCCGGGGCCCGGAGCACATGGGTGCTGCCGCGCAGCCGCGCCTCGGCGACAGCCCCCTCCCCCAGCTCGGCGCCGTACAGCACGCCCTGGACCGTCATGGCACCGCGCTCCGGCGCGAGAGTGATGTCCCCGGCCTCGGCGTGCGGCGCCCGCAGCCAGGAGCGCACGGCGAGCCTGCCGTCCACGGTCGGGTAGGGGACCCGCGCAGCCACCCGGTCTGCGTCCGGCGCCCGGTCCACGAGCGCCCGCAGATCACGGATGCCGGGCTCGACGGCCTCGTCGCCGACGTACGCGTCCCAGGTGCCCTCGGCCAGCTCGACCGTGCTCGGCAGTACGGCACGCGAGGTGCCGTCCCCCGAGGGAGTGAGCGGCAGCCGTGTCTCGTCCGCCGCGGCCTCGCCCCCGCGCCGCTTCAGCACGAGCACGGCGTCCGGCGCGCCCCCTCCCGCGATGTCGAAGGTGACGCCGCCCGCGGAGTCGGCGATGCAGTGGGCGCGGGGCGCCCGCCGCTCGGTGTCCGTGGTCATCAGGGTCACTTCCCTTTCCGGAGCAGGTCGCCGGCCAGCCGGCGCAGCGAGTACACGGCGTCGTACAGCGCGGCCCGGCCGCGGAGCACGGCGTCGCGCACGCGGCTGCGTTCGCCACGCGCGACCAGCTCGGTGAACACGGCCTCGTGGCGCTCGGCGATCCGTGCCGGGTCGAAGCGGGCGGAGGCGGCGAGCGCCGCCCTTCCGGTGCGCCGCCGCAGCTCGTCGTCCTCGATCAGCGAGAGCAGGGCGTCGGCGATCGCGTCCACGTCGCCGACCGGCACCAGACGGCCGTCCACACCGTCCTCGATGATCTCGCCCGGCCCGTGCGGGCAGTCGGTGGAGACGACGGGGACGCCGCAGCGCATCGCCTCGACGATCGTCATGCCGAACGATTCCAGGCTGGAGGTGACGGCGGCGATCGAGCCCTTGACCCACTCCGGCTCGAGGGGGTTCGCCGGGCCCATCAGGAAGACGTGGTTGTGCAGGGCGCGTTCGTCGATGAGGGCGCGCAGCGCGTTCCTCTCGTTGCCGGTCGCATCCCCGCTGCCGTAGATCCGCAGCCGCCAGTCGGGGCGGGCGGCGACCACCTTGGAGAAGGCCTCGACGAGCAGGTCGTACCGCTTGATCCGGGTCAGCCGGCCGGCCGCGACGATCCACTTGCCGGCGCAGTCGGCGGGCGCGACGAGGGGGGCGGGCACGCTGTTGGGCACCGACTCGATCCGTACGCCGGGCAGCTCCAGGCGTTCGCGGTAGGAACGGGCGTCCGCCTCGGTGACGGTGGTGACCGCGTCGAGGAGCGGGTAGCGGTGAGCGATCTCGCGGCGCATCCGCTGGCCGTGGCTGTCCAGCGTGAGGTGTTCCTGGGCGATGCGGACCGGGCCGCGGCGGGTCTGGCGGGCGATGTGCACATTGAGCCCGGGGCGGGTGCCGACGACGACATCGGCCCGCAGGGAGCGCAGATGGGCGGCAATCCTGGCGTCGGTGAGGCGGCTGTACTGCTTGTAGCGGCCCTCGCTGCGGGGGAAGACCCTGGCAGGGCGCTTGTGCTCCGGGTGGTCGCCGTCGTAGCCGGGGCTCTTCGTCCGCAGGTCGACGAGGTGCTTCATGGTGACGCCGGCCGGAGCGCCCATGGTGGGCTCGTCGCGGTGGCGGAAGACGGAGACGATCTCGACCTCATGGCGCACGGCCAGCGCCTCGGCGAGGTTGAAAGTGGTACGGATCGTCCCGCCGATGCCGTACGCGTTGTGGAGCAGAAAAGAGATGTGCATGCGCTGCCGCGCCCCCAGTTTTCGTGTGTGCAGGAGTGGACTTTACTTGTCTCCTAAGGCCGATACGGGAGCTGGGGCACGGTGAAGCAGTTCTTCGTCATGTCGCCCTGGGTGACCCAGCCCCTGCCGTCCTGCCAGCGGGCGACGGACAGACAGGTGCGGCGGGTCTTCGGGGGTTCGGCGAGCTTCTCGAAGGCGACGGGCAGCAACAGGCCGCGGGCGGTGTACGGCTCGGGGCGGTTCATGAACCGCTCGACGCAGGCGCGGCTGAGATCCGCCTTGCAGGACCGGGCAGCGTCGGTGAACCACATGGCGGCCGCCCAGCCCTCCAGTTGCCACTGGGAGAGCTCGCGGCCCTTCATAGCGGCACGGAATGCGCGTACGGCGGGATGGTTCACGTCCTCGTAGTTGCGGCTCGATCCGGTCACCCACAGCGCATTGCGGCAGCTCGGCGCGGACTTGAAGTCCTTGGGCACGGTCGATGCCCAGTTCTGCACATTGGTGACCTTGGCGGTGACGTGCACGCCGAGGGAGTCCATCGCCTCGCACAGTTGGGCGTTGCCGTGTGTGTCCAGGGCGTCGAAGACGAGGTCGGCGCCCTGCTGTCCGATGTCGGCCGCGACGGCGCGGAAGTTGGGCAGGACGAAGTCGACCTGCTCGGTGACGACGTGATAGCCCTCGGCGCTCAGGCCCTGGGTGATCAGACGGGCGTACGCGGCGGATGATGCCTGGTTGTAGGAGACGACGGCGGCGGTGCGGGCGCCCTGGGTCCTCTTGAAGTAGCGGTAGACCTCGGTGCCGCCGTAGAGGGTGCCGTGCCAGCCGGGGGCGTCGCCGGTGCGCGGGGCGAGGCTGCCGTAGATGCCGTACAGATGCGGATAGGTGTCGTAGGCGGGGCCGATGGGCTGGCCGCCGATGTCGGGGATGCCGGCCTTGGCGACGAGGGGTGCGCCCGCGTAGTCCAGGGCGGTGGTGGCGACCAGGGCGAAGACCTTCTGCTCGTCGATCAGCTTGTGCACGCACTCGTTGTTTCCGACGCCGCTGCCGCCGTCGTCGCAGGTGAGCACTTCGATGCGGCGGCCGTCGACGCCGCCGTCGGCGTTGAGCCTGTCGAAATAGGCCTTGGCTCCCTCGCCGGGGCCGGTGAAGGCGGCGCCGCCGACCGGGCTGGTGGCGCTGGAGATGATCCCGACGCGGATCGGTTCCGCGCCGCTGCTTCGTACGGGTGATGAGGTGCCCTCGAAGGCGCTCTCCGGCAGCCGGCTGCCGCAGGCGGCGCTCCCGGTCAGGAGAGCCGCGAGCAGCAGGGCTTCAGCAGCCCGGCGCGGCCGCATTGCCGCTGAGCTGGACCAGGGCGCAGAGCGTCTTCACGGAGACCTTCCAGGTCTGGTCCTGGTAGACAGCGCTGCCCTTGGAGCCGGGCAGGGCGGGGGTGCCGCCGACCAGCAGGTCATAGGTGACGGTGGCCTCGGTGGCCGAGGTGAACTGCACGTCCGTGACCTTCGCCGAGGACTGCGCGGCGTTCTTGTCGCCGCTGAACGCGGCCAGCAGCGGCCGCAGTTGGTCGCCGTTCTGCAGGACCTTGACCTTGGCGTCCGTGGTCGCCTTGGGATCGAAGAACGTCGTCCAGTTCTTCATGATCTCGGCCTTGGCGGCGGCGGGGTCGGCGGGGGCGTTCGTGGCCGGCGCGCTGGTCGTGGGCGGGGCCGTGGCGGTCGGGGTCGGGGTCGTGGACCCGCCGCCACCGTCGTCCGAACATCCTGCGGCGGCGGGTACGAGTATCAGTACCGCGGCGGCCGCCCATGCCGCGGTTCTGGGGTGCCTGACATGGACCATCTGGCTCACCACCGGTTGTCGGCTTCCAGCGTCTGTCCGTTCAGGGCATAGTGCAAGGAATCGGCGTACATCACCAGACGTACATCATCAGGCGTCCGTCACCGGACGTACGTCACCAGAGCGGGAGGCTCCTCATGCCGACGTCCCGGCTGCTGTGGTGGGGCGGGCTCGCGGCGGCCGCGGGAGGTGCGGTGCTGTGCGCGATCGGCTGGTACGGAGTGTCCGGCGAGCGCTTCGCCGCGCGGCAGATCCCCTATCTGGCCTCCTGCACCGTGCCGGGTGCGGCGCTGCTGGTGGCGGGGGCGGTGCTGTTGGCCGCGGGACGGTTTGCCGCACGGAGCGAGGCCGAGGCGGTCGCCGCAGCCCAGGAGGCCCCGGCCGCGCCGGACGTCCCGGCCTGGGACCCGCCGTCGTCGGACGGGCCCGTGCTGTGTGTGCCCGGCGGGACGCTGGCGCACCGCCCTGACTGCCCGCTGGTCGCGGGCAAACCGGAGGCCGAGCCGGTCGGAGACCGCAAGCTCGGCCCGTGCCCCGTGTGCGAGCCGCAGGTCTGAACGGGTGAGCTCGCTGACGTACGACCTCACCCTCGCGGGGCTCGCGGTCGGCAGTGCGGCCGCGCTCACCGGGATCGGACTGATCGTCACCTACCGGGCGACGGGCGTGCTCAATCTGGCGCACGGCGCCATCGCGATGGTCTGCGCGTATGTGCTGCGGCAGTTCGCGGTGGAGTGGGGCTGGCCGCTGCCGCTGGCCGCGGCGGTGACGCTGCTGGTGGTCGCCCCCGGGATCGGGCTGGTCCTGGACCGGCTGGTCTTCCGCCCGATCGCGATCCTCGAGGTCGATCCGGCACGCGCTCTGGTCGCGTCGATCGGTGTGTTCGTGCTTCTCGTCGGGGGCGCGGCACTGGTGTGGGGCAGCGGGGCACGGGCGGATGCGCCGCAACTGCTGCCCGACGATCCGTGGCTGCAGCTGGCGGCGGTGCTGCTGCTGGCCGCGCTGGTCACCGCGGTCACCCGGTGGACCCGCTTCGGCCGTGAGCTGCGCGCCGTCGTCGACAACCGCACGCTCGCGGCACTGGGTGGTATCGACGCGGACCGGGTGTCGGCGGTGGGCTGGGCGTTCGGCTCGTTCACGGCCGGATTCACGGGTGTGCTGCTCGCTCCGTACGTACGCCTGGATCCCTACGGTCTGCCGCTGCTGGTCGTCGAGGTGATCGCGGTCGCTGTGCTGGCGCGGATGAAGAGCCTGACCGTGGCGGTGGTCTCGGCGCTGGCGATCGGTGTGGCGCAGGCACAGATGACCAGGCTGCATCCGTCGGGGTGGGAGGAGTCCCTGCTCCAGGCGGTGGGCGCGAACCTGTTCGTGGTGGCGCTGCTGATCGCGGCGCTGGTGCTGCCGGGGGTGGGCGCGCAGGGCACGGTGGCGCGGGCGGCCGCGCCGGCGGTGCGCGTGCCCGGTGTCGTGTGGCTGGTGGCCGCGATCCTCTTCCTGCTCCCGCTGGGCCTCGCGGGCTCGGACCTGCACACGTCGATCCAGGTTCCGGCGCTGGCGGTGATTCTGCTGTCGCTGGTGGTGGTGACGGGCCGGGGCGGCCAGATCTCGCTGGGCCAGGCGGCGTACGCGGGTCTGGGCGCGCTCTTCACCGCGCTGCTGGCGGCCGGGCGCTTCCCCGCACTTCCGGCGATGCCCGAACTGCTCGCCCTGGCGGTCGCGGTGCTGCTGGTCGCACCGCTGGGCCTGCTGACGGGCTGGCCGGCGATCGGCCGCCACGGCCTGGCGCTGGCGCTGGCGACGCTGGCGGTGGGGGTAGGGGTGAGCCGCTTCGTCTTCGCGCAGCCGTACGCGACGGCGGGGCTCTCCCCGTCGCGGCCGGCGGGGCTCTCCTCCGACCGCGCGTACTACGTGGTCGAACTGGTGGTCCTGGCGGGCGCGTTGCTGGCGGTCGCCGCGCTGCGCCGGGGCCGTACGGGCCGTGCGCTGGCGGCCCTGCGCGACCACGAGCCGGGCGCGTCGGCGGCGGGCGTCCGCGTCGCCTCCCTCAAACTCCTCGCCTTCGTCCTGGGCGCGGCCCTGGCGGCCCTGGGCGGCGGCCTGCTGGGCATGGGGCTGCGCGCCTTCGACCCCGCGGCGTACGACCCGATCCGCGGCCTGCTCTGGTTCGCCGCTGTGGTGGTCCTGGGCGCGGACAACCTGGTGGGCCCACTGGTCGCGGCGGCCCTGCTGGTGGGCCTGGACGCGGGAGCCCGGGGCGGTGTGGCGGCGGCGCTGATCGGCATCCTGGCGATCCTGATCGGCCGCTTCCCGGACGGCCCGAACCGGGTGCTGCAGGGGCTGGGCCTGGGCACACACCGGGTCCGCGGGCGGGCCGGAGCGACCCGCGAGACCACGGGCGCAAAGCCCCGGCCGGGGCGGGCCCACGGCTCCGGCGCGTCCGCTCATGAACTCGTCGCCCGCCAAGTACGGCTCAGATACCGGGACTTCACCGCCCTCGACGGCGTCGATATCACGCTCACCGCCGGACAGGTCACCGCCCTCGTCGGAGCCAACGGCGCCGGCAAGAGCACACTGTTCCACTGTCTGTGCGGGACCCTGCGGCCCGATGCCGGGCGGATCGAGCTAGACGGGATGGACATCACCCGGCGGGCGGCCCACGCGCGGACGCGGCTCGGGATCGCCAGGACATTCCAGCAGCTCGCGGTCTTCCCCTCGCTGACCGTCGAGGAGAACGTACGCATCGGTGCCGAGCAGGGCCGCAGGCGCGACCCCTCCGCCGTCGGGCCCGTGCTGCGGCTGCTCGGGCTCGACGGGCCCATCCGGCACCAGCCCGCCGCCGGCCTTTCCACCGGGGCCCTGCGGCGCGTCGAGATCGGGCGGGCGCTCGCCGGGGGGCCGCACACCCTGCTGCTCGACGAGCCCGCCGCCGGGCTCGACGCCGTGGAGGCCGAGGCACTCGCCCGCATCCTCGGCGCGCTCGCCGCCGACGGTATGGCCGTGCTGGTCGTCGAGCACGATCTCGATCTCGTCGCGCGCATCGCACACACCGTGCATGTCATGGAGGCGGGGCGGATCGTGCGATGACCCTGGAGATCGAGCTGCGCGGCGCCCGCGTACGGTACGGCCCCCTGGAGGCCCTGCACGGCGTCCGTCTTCCCGTACCCGCCGGCGCCCTCACCGTGCTGATCGGGCGCAACGGCTCGGGCCGTACCACCGCCCTGCGCGCGCTCGCCGGGACCGTGCCGCTCTGTGCCGGGCGGGTGCTGTGGCGCGGCGCCGACGTCACGGGCCTGCACGCCCACGAACGGGCCCGCCGCGGCATGTGCTTCGTACCGGATCTGCGTGCCGTGTACGACACCCTCACCGTCGCGGAGAATCTCGGACTCGCCGCGCCGGACGGGGACTTCGCCCGTGCCCTCGACGGCTATCCCGCTCTGCGGCCGCTGCTGGCACGCCGTGCCGGCACCCTCTCCGGCGGCGAACAGCGCATGCTCGCGGTCTGCCGCGCGCTCTTGTCGCCCGCCCGCGTGCTCCTCCTCGACGAACCCGCCCAGGGCCTGTCGCCCGCCGTCGCGGCACGCACGTACGAACTCCTGCGCGCCCTCGACGCCGCCGTGGTCGTCGCCGAACAGCGCCTGCCACCCGGTCTGGGCAACGGCCGCACACCGGTCCTCGTCCATGAACTGCGCCGTGGCTCCGTCGCGTTCAGCGGCGAGTCCGCCGAGCTTGCCGCGGAATGACCCGCGATCGCATCCCGCCTCGCGGCGTGGGCAGCCCCTCCGGTCCGGACCGGAGGGGCTGCCCGCGTGCACCTCAGAGCGCGAGCCGCTGCCCCGGCACGATGACGTCCGGATCAGCGCCGATGACGGCCTTGTTGGCGGCGTACAGAGCGCGCCAGTCCGTGCCGTGCGCTGCCCCGATCCCGCTCAGGGTGTCGCCGCGCCGGACGGTGTAGTCGCCGCCGCGTGCGCTGCCGCGGTCGGTGTGGGCCGTTGCCCGCTCCGGCGTCTTTGCCGGAGCCGTGGTCCTGGCCTTGAGCTTGGTCTTGGCCTTGAGCTTGGTCTTGGCCTTGAGCTTGGTCTTGGGCTTGGCCTTGTGGGCCGAGGGCTGCTCCGCCGTCGCCTTGGACGCCGGTGCGCTGCCGTATGCCCCGGCCCGCGACGAACAGGTGGGCCACGCGCCCCATCCCTGAGCCCGCTGGACCTTCGTGGCCACCGCGATCTGCTGTGCCTTGCTGGCCCCGTCCGCGGTGGACGCGTACGCCCCGCCGCCGTAGGCCCGCCAGGTCCCGGCGGAGAACTGCAGTCCGCCGTAGTAACCGTTGCCGGTGTTGATGTGCCAGTTTCCGCCGCTCTCGCACTGGGCGATGCGGTCCCATACCCCACTGTCCGCGGCTTGGGCCTCGCCCGTGGCGCTGAGCAGGGCCAGCGGCGCCACCAGTGCGGCGCCGACCAGCGCCGCCGTGTCACGCCTGCGTATGGAACGGGAACTCGTGAACATCAAATCCCTCTCGAAGGACCCGGGGTCCCTCAAAGCGGTGCGGACTTCGACGCATCCGGCGTCTTCGTCCGCTCCGCCCAGCCCGCCTGAGGCGGTGGTGCATCGGTGGTGCTGTGTGCCGCACTGGCTGTGCGGCCGGGCGGGCTGTCCCGGGCGGTGCTCTCTGCACACGGCGGAGGAATCTAGGGACGTCAAGCCGCTGACATCAACCAATCCCCTGTCGTGCCAGGCCAGTTACCCGTTACTCGCAGTAGCGGCGATATCCGGACACCCACTTGATTCGCCGATTTCATGATTTGTCGACCAACTGGTGAAGGGATCTGTGACCGGGTTCACCACACCAACTTCCGTACGCACAGCTGTTGTTGACGGGGAGTAACCGATTCCGCCCGTCGTTTGACCGATTGCGTCGGATGGTTCGATTCCGTTCCTTGTCGCGCGTGACTGCGGCCACAGATCACCCGTTGAACTCCTTACGAGCCGGGACCGCCCGGCGCACGTATCAAGTCCGACAAGTCCGAGGAGCCACCCGTGCCGCGCATGCTCGACGTCAGCCAGGACGTACGCGCCGAGATCGGCGACGAAGAAGCCGACCGGCTGCTCGCGGGCGAGAACGCCCCGGGCAGCTACGACTGCACCTCCTGCCGCACCCCGGGCGACTCCGAGCAGGAACGAACCAGCACCGTGCTGTTCGTCGGCGAGGAGACCGCCGTCCTCGCCTTCGCCCACGCCACCTGCATCCCCTCGCAGGTCGTCCAGGTCGCCGAGGACCAGCTGCAGGGCGCCGTCCGTTCCATCACCGGCGAAGAGCCGCAGATGCCCGGCACCGGTCCGGATCAGGCCGTGCTCGGCATCACCAGCGGTCTCGTGCTGATCCACGGCGAACTGCACCCCGCCCTGGTCGTCGAGCCGACCGCGCCCATCGCCCGCCCCGGCACCACCGGCAACGGCCGGGACGAGTTCCTCCCGCTCCTGATCGAGCAGGGCTTCGTGCCGATCTCCGACGCCAACCAGCTGCCCGGTCAACTGCCCGGCTGGTCCGTCCTGGTCGCCATGGGCCAGCTGCACGCCGTGCTCCAGCCCGGCACCGGCGGCGGCAGCCCGGTCGCCTGGTGGCAGGCCCATCAGCCCCTCCAGGTCACCGACGGCTGGCGGGCGGCCGCCAACAGGTCGCACAGGGTGCTCGTGTACGCCGCCCCGGTCGGCTCGATCGGCCAGCAGCCGCGCGAGGACCTGCTGCGCGAGGCGCTGGAGAAGGCCGCGGCCGGCGGCCGCCTGGTGGCCGCCGCGATGCCGCTCGCGGGCACCTGATGCTCCCCCGGAAGAATGCAGCCGGGCGCAGCCCGCATCCGTCCGACTGCGGGGTCGTTGCAGGTAACGTGCACTCATACGACCCCTCGCGCCAGCCGTACCAGAGTCAGATCCCCAACATGCGTCCTTCGCGGGATGCGACGGTCGGCTCCTCCCCGACGCCCATCTACGACGCGCTGTACTCCGAGTACCGCCGATCGTTCAGGGCGCTGCCGGGCGACCGCAGCGGCGAGGAGGATCTCGACTTCAAGGCCTTCGGCATGAGCTCGCACAGCAGATCCTCGGGGCAGCCGGGCCACCCCGGGACGGGCTGGCAGCCGTACCCGATGAGCCGTACGCACAGTGGCGTGCACCTGCCGGCCGCGCTGCCGCCCGGCCCCCGCAGAGGCCTGTGAAAGAAGCAAGGCACGCGACCGCATGACGCTGCCCCCGGACCGACGACCGGTCCGGGGGCAGCGTCATGCGCGTGCGGTCACTTCTTGCGGCCGCGCTTCTCACGCACCCGCACCGAGATATGCAGCGGCGTCCCCTCGAAACCGAACTCCTCACGCAGCCGGCGCTCGACGAAGCGGCGGTAGCCGTGCTCCAGGAAGCCGGAGGCGAAGAGCACGAACCGCGGCGGCTTGGTGCCCGCCTGGGTGCCGAAGAGGATGCGGGGCTGCTTGCCGCCGCGGATCGGATGCGGATGGGAGGCGACGATCTCGCCGAGGAAGGCGTTCAGCCGGCCCGTCGGGACACGGGTCTCCCAGCCTTCGAGAGCCGTCTCGATCGCCGGGACCAGCTTCTCCATGTGGCGGCCGGTACGGGCGGAGACATTGACCCGCGGGGCCCAGGCGATCTGGGCCAGCTCGGTCTCGATCTCGCGCTCGAGGTAGTAGCGGCGCTCTTCGTCGAGGGTGTCCCACTTGTTGTACGCGATCACCAGGGCGCGGCCCGCCTCGACGGCCATCGTGATGATCCGCTGGTCCTGGACGCTGATGGACTCGCTGGCGTCGATCAGGACGACCGCGACCTCCGCCTTCTCGACGGCGGCGGCGGTGCGCAGCGAGGCATAGTAGTCCGCGCCCTCCTGGAGGTGGACCCGGCGGCGGATGCCGGCCGTGTCGATGAACTTCCAGGTGACGCCGCCGAGTTGGATCAGCTCGTCGACCGGGTCGCGGGTGGTGCCGGCGATCTCGTTGACGACGACGCGGTCCTCGTTGGCCACCTTGTTCAGCAGCGAGGACTTGCCGACGTTCGGGCGGCCGATCAGGGCGATGCGGCGCGGGCCGCCGACAGCGTTGCCGAAGGTCTGGGCCGGGGCCTCGGGCAGCGCCTCGAGGACGGCGTCGAGCATGTCACCCGTACCGCGCCCGTGCAGGGACGAGACGGGGTGCGGCTGGCCCAGGCCGAGCGACCACAGGGCGGTGGCGTCCGCCTCGCCGCTCGGTCCGTCGACCTTGTTGGCGCAGAGCACGACGGGCTTGCCGGCCCGGCGCAGCAGCTTCACGACGGCCTCGTCGGTGTCGGTGGCGCCGACGGTCGAGTCCACGACGAAGACGACCGCGTCGGCGGCCTCGATGGCGTACTCGGCCTGGGCGGCGACGGAGGCGTCGATGCCGAGGACGTCCTGCTCCCAGCCGCCGGTGTCGACGACCTTGAAGCGGCGGCCCGCCCACTCGGCCTCGTAGGTGACGCGGTCGCGGGTGACGCCGGGCTTGTCCTCGACGACGGCCTCACGGCGGCCGATGATGCGGTTCACCAGGGTCGACTTGCCGACATTGGGGCGGCCGACGACGGCGAGGACGGGCAGCGGGCCGTGACCGGCCTCCTCGATCGCGCCTTCGACGTCCTCGAGGTCGAAGCCCTCGTCCGCGGCGAGCTCCATGAACTCCGCGTACTCGGCGTCGCCAAGCGCTCCGTGCTCGTGCTCGTCGCCGGAGTGGATCTGGTCGTTCATGAAGTGCGTACCTCGTTACGTTGCATCATCGATGGCGCCGCGATCGCGCGGTCCACTACTCAAGTCTTACCTAGCGCCCGGTGAGACGCTTGGCGTTTTCCAGGTGGGCGGTCAGCCGCTCCTGGATGCGTACGGTTGCGTCGTCCAGCGCCTTGCGCGTGCGACGGCCGCTGCGGTCGCCCGCCTCGAAGGCGTCGCCGAAGACGACGTCGACCCGGCTGCGCAGCGGCGGCAGCGCCCGTATCAACCGTCCACGGCGCTCGGTGCTTCCCAGCACCGCGACCGGGACGATCGGGGCGCCGGAACGCACGGCGAAGTACGCCAGACCGGCGCGCAGCGAGGCGAAGTCTCCCTCACCGCGGGTGCCCTCGGGAAAAATCCCCAGGACGCCGCCGCCCGCCAGCACGCCGAGCGCGTTGGTGATGGCGGTGCGGTCGGCGCTCGTACGGTCCACCTTCAGCTGACCGATTCCCAGCAGGAACGGGTCGAGCGGGCCGACGAACGCCTCCTTCTTGATCAGGAAGTGCACGGGCCGGGGCGCGGTGCCCATCAGCATCGGCCCGTCGATGTTGTGCGAGTGGTTCACGGCGAAGATGACCGGCCCGGCCGCCGGGACCCGCCAGGCGCCGAGCACCCGCGGCCGCCACAGCCCGTACATGAGCCCGATGCCGATGCCACGCCCGACCGCCGCGCCCCTCTCGGAGGGTACGGTCACCGCCCGCCCCGCTTCTCCGTGTTGTCGGTCGCGCTCCGCCTCGACTCCGCTCCGGCCGAGTGCTCCTCCACGAGGGTGACGACGCACTCGATGACCTGCTGCAGGGTCAGGTCGGTGGTGTCCACCTCGACGGCGTCGTCCGCCTTGGCGAGCGGAGACGTCTTACGGCTGGAGTCGGCCGCGTCCCGCTTGATCAGGGCTTCCCTGGTGGCCGCGATGTCTGAGCCCTTCAGCTCCCCGCTGCGGCGGGCGGCGCGGGCCTCGGGCGATGCGGTAAGGAAGATCTTCAGGTCCGCGTCCGGCAGGACCGTCGTGCCGATGTCGCGCCCCTCGACGACGATGCCCTTCTCGGCGGCCGATGCGATGGAGCGCTGCAGCTCGGTGATCCGGGCACGTACCTCGGGCACGGCGCTGACCGCGCTGACCTTGGAGCTGACCTCCTGGGTACGGATGGGGCCCGCGGCGTCCAGGCCGTCGACGGTGATCGTCGGGGCGACGGGGTCGGTGCCGGAGACTATGGCGGGCTTGCCGGCGGCGGTCGCGATCGCGGCGGGGTCCTGGACGTCGACGCCGTTGGTGATCATCCACCAGGTGATCGCCCGGTACTGGGCACCGGTGTCCAGATAGCTGAGCCCCAGCGCGGCGGCGACAGCCTTGGACGTGCTCGACTTGCCCGTGCCGGCGGGGCCGTCGATGGCGACGATCACGGATTCCACGGTGTCGGACACCTTCCTGGTACGCGGAGAGGGCAGGCGGAATTGCCGATGGGCCCCGAACAAGGTTACCGATTACTCGGGCCCGCCCTTACACACGGACGGCGGCACCGGTTCACCCGGGCGCAGCGGTCGCAAAACTGGGGCTTCGCGCCAGACCCCAGTCCTCGAACGCCGGACGGGCCGAATTGCGGCCCGCCGGGTGTCACTGCCGGATCGACCAGCCCCGTTCGCGCAGGGATGCCGTCAGGACCGTCGCCGCCGTGGGTTCCACCATCAGCTGGACCAGGCCAGCCTGCTGGCCCGTCGCGTGTTCGATGCGGACGTCCTCGATGTTCACGCCCGCGCGGCCCGCGTCCGCGAAGATCCGGGCCAGCTCGCCGGGCTGGTCGCTGATCAGGACCGCCACGATCTCGTACGACGCCGGCGCCGCGCCGTGCTTGCCCGGGACCCGGGCCCGGCCCGCGTTGCCGCGGAGCAGGACGTCCTCGATGCCCTCGACCCCGTTCTGGCGCTTGGACTCGTCGGAGGACTGCAGCGCCCGCAGCGCCTGGACCGTCTCGTCCAGGTCCGCCGCCACCCCGGCCAGCACGTCGGCCACCGGGCCCGGGTTCGCGGAAAGAATCTCGACCCACATCCGGGGGTCGGACGCCGCGATCCTGGTGACGTCGCGAATGCCCTGGCCACAGAGCCGTACCGCCGTGTCGTCCGCGTCCTCCAGCCGCGCCGCGACCATCGAGGAGATCAACTGCGGGGTGTGGGAGACGAGCGCCACCGCCCGGTCGTGCGCGTCGGCGTCCATGACCACCGGGACGGCCCGGCAGAGCGCCACCAGCTCCAGGGCGAGGTTGAGGACCTCGGTGTCGGTGTCGCGTGTGGGTGTCAGCACCCACGGGCGGCCCTCGAAGAGGTCCGCGGTCGCCGCCAGCGGGCCCGAGCGTTCCTTGCCCGACATCGGATGCGTGCCGATGTACCCGCTCAGGTCGAGACCCAGCGCCTCCAGCTCGCGCCGCGGGCCGCCCTTGACGCTCGCCACGTCGAGGTAGCCGCGGGCGATCCCCGCGCGCATCGCGTCGGCGAGCGCGGTGGCGACGTGCGCGGGCGGTACGGCGACGATCACGAGGTCGACCCGGCCCTCCGGCGCCTCGTCGGTGCCCGCGCCGAGCGCGGCGGCGGTACGGGCCCGCTCCGGGTCGTGGTCCACGAGGTGAACGGCCACTCCGCGCCCCGCCAGGGCGAGGGCCGCCGACGTGCCGATCAGGCCGGTACCGATGACGACGGCGGTTCTCACTGGGCGATGTCCTTGCGCAGGGCGGCCGCGGCACCGAGGTACACGTGCGCGATCTTCGATTTGGGGAGGTCGGACTCGACATGGGCGAGTATCCGTACGACGCGCGGCATGGCCCCGACGATGTCCAGCTCCTGGGCACAGATCAGCGGTACGTCGACAATGCCGAGCTTGCGCGCCGCGGCCGCAGGGAAGTCGCTGTGCAGATCGGGCGTCGCGGTGAACCAGACGCTGATCAGGTCGTCCGTGGTGAGTGCATTGCGCTCCAGGATGGCGGTGAGCAGCTCGCTGACCTGCTCGTCCATGTGCCCGGACTCGTCCCGTTCCAGCTGGACGGCTCCACGGACCGCTCGTACCGCCACGTCATGCTCCTTTATGTGCGAGTGCTGCATTCAGCGTAGTCAGGCCCCGGAGCCGACGGCCGCGGCGACCGCCCTCCGAGACGAAGCGCGGGGCCGCCTGCCCCCGCTCCCCAGCGGGTCGGCCTTGCGCTACAACTGGCGACATGCTCTTTCATGTCGTTCCCGTGGACGAATGGACTGCGGATGTGGACCGTCCGTACGCCCCCGCTTCCCTGGCCACCGAGGGCTTTGTGCACTGCTCGCCCGACGAGCCGGCCGCACTCGCCATCGCCGACGGCCTCTACCGGGACGTGCCGGACCTGCTGGTTCTCCGGATAGACGAATCCGGGCTCGGTGCCGAGGTCCGCTGGGAGGGTTCCGCCGACATGCTCTTCCCGCATGTGTACGGGCCGATCGAGCGGGCGGCCGTCACCGGAGTGCTCACGGTGCGCCGGGACATGGACGGCCACGCGCGGGAGCTCACGCCCTGGGCGTGAAGCAGCGTATGACTGGACGCGGCGCTGCGGGTGCAGTTGCATGGAGGGTCTGAGCATGCCCAACCCACCGGGGAAGGCCGCCCATGAAGCCGTCAGGACCGCTGTTCACACTGCTGGCCGGGCTGTTGCTGGGCATTTTCATGCTCTCGCTCAACGCCACGTCGGGGACGAAGGCCCGTTCCTCGTACGACGGGACCACCGCGACACCTACGCCGACGGGCCCTGCGTCCACACCCACCGCGACGCCCGCCCCGAGCACGGCGCCGCCCGCGTCCCCCTCGCCCACGCCGACCCCGGCGCCCGACTCCGACTACGCGGGCCGTACGGCCGACGACACCGCCGCCGTCTCCGTATCCGTACGCGACGGAAAAGCGATCGGGTACTTCTGTGACGGCAGCAGCCAGGAGTCCTGGCTGAAGGGCGATGTCAAGGACGACGGCAGCATGCGGTTGACCGGCGAGCACGGCGCCCGGCTCGACGGCGTTCTGCGCGCCGGGAAGATCGACGGTACGGTCGAAATCCGGGACCGGACCTGGCAGTTCAGCGCCGCCAGGGCGGTCGGGCCGTCCGGCCTGTATCGCGCGACCGCCGAGGTGCGCGGCGCGAAGATCGACGGCGGCTGGATCGTTCTGCAGAACGGCCGCCAGGTCGGCATCCTCAACCGCGACGGCAAGCCCGCCGCCGCGCCCCGGATCGACCCCGCATCCGGCGCCGTCGTGGTGGACGGTACCCGGCTCACCGCCCGCCCCGTCGTCCCCTGAGGTGCGTCATGAGCTTCGGCCCCGTGGACCCCAACGCCCGCACCGCCTCCTACCCCGCGCCGCCGGGCGGCCATACCCGCCCGAGCGCCGCGCGCTTCCTCGTCCCCGCCCTGGTGGCCGCCGCGGTCGCGGTCGGACTCGGGGCGTACGGAAGGGTGCACGACCCCGCGGGCACGGCCTTCAACCTCGCCGGCTTCAGCAGCACCGGCGCGGTCAAGTCCTGGCTGGGCTCGGCCGCCTTTCTCTTCGCCCTCGTACAGCTCGTCTCGGCGCTTGCGATGTACGGGCGGCTGCCGGGCGTGCGCGCCGCTTCCTGGACCCCGGCTCTGCACCGCTGGTCGGGCCGGGTCGCGTTCCTGCTGGCGGTGCCCGTGGCGGTCCACTGCCTGTACGCACTGGGCTATCAGACGTACAGCACGCGCGTGATGTGGCACTCGCTGCTCGGTTGCTTCTTCTTCGGTGCATTCAGCGCCAAGATGCTCCTGCTGCGAACGGAACGGCTGCCTGGCTGGCTGCTGCCGGTCGTCGGCGGAGCCGCCTTCACGGCGCTCACGGTGATCTGGCTGACCTCGGCGCTGTGGTTCTTCCGCACGGTGGGGGTCACGACGTAAGGAGACAGCCATGGAAGCGCGGCGACGGACGGTGCTTGCGGCGGGCGCTGCGGGTACCGCCGCACTGGTGGCCGGCTGCAGTAAGTACGGGGACGGTAGCGGCGACGCGGCGTCGAAGACGCCGACCACGCAGCCTGCCACACCCAGCGGCGAGCCGAGCGGCACCGCGGCAGCGTCGCCGCCCGCCGGTGAGGTGCTCGCCAAGACCTCCGACATCCCGGTGGACGGCGGCAAGGTCTTCGACGCCCAGAAGGTCGTGGTGACCCAGCCGGAGTCGGGAGAGTTCAAGGCCTTCTCCGCGATCTGCACCCACCTGGGCTGCACCGTCAAGACGATCGCTGACGGCATCATCAACTGCCCCTGTCACGGCAGCAAGTACCGAATCACGGACGGCTCGGTGGCGGGCGGCCCCGCACCGAAGCCACTGCCGCCGAAGCAGATCACCGTCTCCGGGGACACCATCCTGCTCACCTAGACCCCTTGCGTATTCTCTCGCGCATGACCTCGGCGGACCTGGTGCGCGACCACACGATCTACTCCTGCGTGATGGGTTCGCGCGCCTTCGGACTCGCCACGGACGGCAGTGACACGGACCGCCGTGGGGTCTTCCTCGCGCCCACGCCCCTGTTCTGGCGCTTCGAGAAGCCTCCGACCCATCTGGAGGGGCCGGCCGACGAGCAGTTCAGCTGGGAGCTGGAGCGGTTCTGCGAACTGGCGCTGCGCGCGAATCCCAATGTCCTGGAGTGTCTGCACTCACCGCTCGTCGAGCGCATCGACGACACCGGCCGCGAACTGCTCTCGCTGCGCGGCGCGTTCCTGTCCCGCCATGCCCACCAGACGTTCATGCGCTATGCGGAGGGCCAGCGACGCAAGCTGGAGTCGGACGTGCGCCTGCACGGGGCGCCGCGCTGGAAGCACGCGATGCATCTGCTGCGGCTGCTCGGCAGCGGACGCGATCTGCTGCGTACGGGCGAGCTGGTGATCGACGTCGGCGCGGACCGGGAGCGGCTGCTCGCGGTCAAGCGCGGCGAAGTGCCGTGGCAGCGGGTCGAGGAGTGGATGACCCGTCTCACCGCCGAGGCCGACGCGGTCGCGCCGGGCTCCCCGCTGCCGCCCGAGCCCGACAGGGCACGGGTCGAGGACTTCCTCTTCCGCATCCGCCGGGTGTCAGCGCTCCAGTCGTATGCGGACGACGAAGTCGCGCAGCGCGTCGTAGACGGTGGGCTCGTCGGGTAGCCGCGTGGCCTTGCGAGCCTCGTCGAGTACGGCGAGCAGCGCTTCGACGTCGGCGCGCGCCTCTTCCAGGTCGACCCCGGATGCGGGGCCGTGTTCGGCGGCGGCCTTGGCCGCGATCAGTTCGGGCAGCTGAGCCGGGGCGTCGACCTTCCCGAGCAGCGTGGGCAGATGGGCCTGCACCTCGCCGCTGCGCATCAGATGGATGCCGGTGAGCAGCGCGCGGAAGGTGTACAGGAGCGGCTTCAGCTCCCTGGTCTTCTCGAAGAGCCGCCACTGGGTGTTCGCGAATCCCCGGTAGTGGTGGGCGTGATGGCCGGTGAGCACGCCGGGGGCGAGCGCCACCAGCTCCGCGTGCGCGTCCGATGTGTGCACCACGAGCGGCGAGAGCAGCTGCTCCAGCACATAGCCGTTGCGCCGCAGCATCAGCCGTACGAACTTCCGCACGTCGTGCGTGACCAGATCCATCTCGACGCCGTCCCGGTCCCACATCCGGGACCGGGTCTCGTCCGGCTCGCGCAGCCCCAGCAGTTCCTCGACCGGCAGCAGATGGACACCGCGCAGATCCACGTCCGAGTCCCGGGACGGAAATCCGTACAGATGCGCCCCGGAGACGGTGGCGAAGAGCAGCGGGGCGCTCTGTTCGGCGACGACGAGCCCGAGCTCCATGCCCAGCGGATCGGCCGGCAGATCAGCCTGCGGGTGAGCCTGCGGATCGGCCGGCGGATCAGTCAGTGCCTCAGTCTGTGCGTCAGTCATGGATCAAGAGTCCCAGAGCGCGCCGAGCGACATCAGATCGCTGCGGTACTCAATCCGCTCCGACCACTCCTTGGGCCATGCCCCCGCGCCCAGATGTGCCCCCGCGAACGCGCCCGCAAGGCAGGCTATGGAGTCCGAGTCACCCTTCGTGCAGGCGGCCCGGCGCAGTGCCATCACCGGCTCCTCGGGGAAGAGCAGGAAGCACAGCAGCGCGGTGGCGAGTGCTTCCTCGGCGATCCAGCCGTCGCCCGTGGCCAGGCACGGGTCCGTCTCCGGGTTCGCCGTGCGCAGTGCCTTCGCGAGCCGTTCCAGGGTCTGCAGGCAGTCGTCCCAGCCGCGGGCCATGAAGGCCTCGGGCGTCGGGTCGTGCGAGTAGGTCCACAGATTGCCGAGCCAGCGCTCGTAGTACCGGCTGCGGTTCTCGTACGCGTACGAGCGCAGCTGGCCAACCAGCCCCATCGGCTCAGCGCCCTGCGCGAGCAGGTGGACAGCGCGGGCCGTCAGGTCGCTCGCCGCGAGCGCCGTCGGGTGGCCGTGGGTGAGCGCGGACTGCAACTGCGCCGCGCCCGCACGCTGTTCCTCGCTCAGCCCCGGTACGAGTCCCACGGGCGCGACCCGCATATTGGCGCCGCAGCCCTTGGAGCCGATCTGGCTGGCCTCCTGCCAAGGCCGGTCGCTGTCGAGTTTCTGGCAGGCGACCATGCAGGTGCGGCCGGGGGCACGGTTGTTGTCCGGGGAGTGGTACCAGTCGACGAACTCCTCGCGCACCGGCCTCGTCAGCCGGGAGGCGACCAGCAGCCCGCGGTCCATCGCGGTGCGGATGCCGCGCGCCAGGGCGAGCGTCATCTGGGTGTCGTCCGTGACGATCGCGGGCCGGGGAAGGTCCATCTCCCGCCAGGGCCCGCATTTGGCGAGGATCTGCGGTACGTCGTTGAACTCGGTGGGGAAGCCGAGCGCGTCCCCGAGCGCAAGCCCGATCAGCGAGCCGGTGGCCGCTTGTTTGGTGATGGTCCTCGTCGTCCTGATGGCGGTCATGGCTGCCGTCCTTCCCGTCGCAGGAGTGGCGGGTGCAGGGCCGATGCGGCCCCCGCCCGATAGAGCGCGGCCGGTTTCCCGCGGCCGCCGGTGCGGCGCGGCGGACCCTCGACCTGCTCGACGAAGCCGGGCGTGGCGAGGACTTTGCGCCGGAAGTTGGGGCGGTCGATCTCGACGCCCCAGACCGTCTCGTACACCTGCTGGAGCTCGCCGAGCGTGAACTCGGGCGGGCAGAAGCTGGTGGCGAGGCAGGTGTACTCGAGCTTGGCGCCGATCCGCTCGTGCGCGTCGGCGAGGATCCGGTCGTGGTCGAAGGCGAGCCCGGGCGCGTCCCTCAGTGCCATCCACTGGGCGTGCGCCGCGTCCCCGCCGCCGCGCGGCTCCGGCAGATCCGGCAGCAGCGCGGTGTACGCGACGGACACGACCCGCATCCTCGGGTCGCGGTCGGGGTCGCTGTAGGTCCGCAGCTGTTCCAGATGGAGGTCGGCGATGGTCTTCTGCGACAGGCCGGTCTCCTCGGCCAGTTCACGGCGCGCGGCGATCCCGGCGGACTCCCTGGGGCGTACGAAGCCGCCGGGCAGCGCCCAGGCGCCCTTGTAGGGCTCTTCCCCGCGCCGAACGAGCAGGACGTGCAGCCGTGCCTCGCGGACAGTGAAGACGGCGAGGTCGACGGTGACCGCGAAGGGCGGGAAGGCGCCCGGGTCGTAGCCCTCCATCACCGCTTCTCCGGAATGAGGGTCCCCCCACGCCCGCAGGGCGCAGGGAGAGGGTCGGCGAGGTCCCAGCCCTCGTCGATGAGGGCGTCCACCGCGGCGACGGCGGTGGCGAGCCGCTGCTCGTGCGGTCCGGTGAGCGTGCCGAACCTGCGCCCGGTGCGGGTGAGTTCGCCCCTGAAGCGACCGGTCATCCAGGGCCGCAGCTCCTCGCCGTCGCGCAGCCCGTCGTCCTCGAAGTCCACGCCCTCGTGGTCGGTGAGCAGCCACAGATGGTGGGTGACTTGGTCGGCAATCTCCTCCACCCGGGGATTGCGGCCGCCGAGGTACCGCTCGTGCCAGACGGCGGTGGCGAACGAGTCGGTGTCGCAGAAGAGCACGGGCGAGCCGTTGGCGGCGGCCCGGTTCTCCCTGCGGTTCTGCCGCTCGGCGATAACGGGGAACTCGTCGGAGGTGAACTCGACGTCCTCCCACTGGCTTTCCGGCCACTTCTCGCGCAGGGCGGCCAGCTTCTCCTCGCTGTAGTCCCGGCCGTACTCGGGCACCCATTGCGTGCTCGACCAGACTCCGCCGCGCCGCTGGTAGTGCTCGGCGAGCGCACGGGCCATGGTGGTGGTGCCGGTGGACTCGGCCCCGAGCACGACGACCCGGCGGGCGAGCCAGGCCCGTACGGGCCGCTCCAGGTAGTCCCAGCAGCCGACCGGGTCCTTGCGGACGGCGGTCCCGGATACCGGGAAGAGCGAGCGGTCCGCGTCCACGCAGACATGCTCGGCGCCGAAGCGCCGGGCGAGTTCGTCCCCGTACGGCTCGGAGGTGAACACGGCGTCCACAGCGTCCGGGACGGCCGCCCGGAAGATCGCCATGTGCGCGTCCCAGACGGCCGGGTCGGTGAGGTCCACCGGCACGTCGTCAACGGCCCCGACGACCCGCACGTCCTGGTGGACCTCCTCCATCCAGCGGACGCGTTCGCGCAGCGGGATCGACTCCACCGAGGCGGCGCAGACCAGGACGGTCAGCTTCTCGCAGCGGTCCTTGGCCGTCCGTACGAGATGGTGGTGCCCCGCGTGCGGCGGATAGAACTTGCCGAGCACCAGCCCGTGCCGATAGCGCTTCATGCCTGCACCGCCGCCAAGTCCCGCTGTTCCGCCGCCAGATCGCGCGACCAGCTGCGCAGCCCGATGACGCAGAGGGTCATGAAGCCGGCGTACAGCAGCGAGGTGAGGTAGAGCTCCTTGTACGCGTAGAGCGGGATGTAGACGACGTCGGCCGCGATCCACAGCCACCAGGACTCAAGGCGCTTGCGGCACTGCCCGTACGTCGCCGTCAGCGACAGGGCGGTGGTGAGCGCGTCCCAGAAGGGGACGCTCGAGTCGGTATTGCGGTCGAGGAGGAGCGTCAGTCCGAGGGTCCCCACCACCCCCGCCGCGAGCAGCCAGGTCCATTCGGTGCGCGTGGTGCGCCGCACCGGGAGGCCGTCGGGACCTGGTCCACCCCCGTGGGTCCAGGTCCACCAGCCGTACACGGCGAGGGCGATGAAGACGACTTGCAGGCCCGCGTCCGCATACAGGCCGGTCTGGGTGAAGAGCAGTATGAAGAACAGGTTGTTGGCAATGCCGATCGGCCAGTTGGCGATGTGCTGACGGGCGACGAGCCAGACGCAGAGTGCGCCGCTGCCGAAACCGAGGACCTCGGTCCAGCTCACCGGGGTGTCGAGAACGGTGAACAGCGGCTGCTGCATGGGGCCGAGGATGTCCGAGAGACTCACGCCCGCCTCCTTAATAGTCATGTTGACTATAAAGGCGAACGGGCCCGGTCCACAAGATGCGAGAAGCCCGCGGCCGAAGGTGACCGCGGGCTTTCTGCGAGAGGGGTGGTGCGTGAAGTGGTGCGACTACAGGCCGACTTCCTTCATCAGCATGCCGACCTCCGTGTTGGTCAGGCGGCGCAGCCAGCCGGACTTCTGATCGCCGAGCGCGATCGGCCCGAAGGAGGTGCGTACGAGCTTGTCGACCGGGAAGCCCGCCTCGGCGAGCATCCGGCGCACGATGTGCTTGCGGCCCTCGTGCAGGGTCACTTCGACGAGATAGTTCTTGCCGGTGTTCTCGACGACCCGGAAGTGGTCGGCACGTGCGTAGCCGTCGTCGAGCTGGATGCCGTCCTTGAGCCGCTTGCCCAGCTCGCGCGGGAGCGGGCCCTGGATCGCGGCAAGGTAGGTCTTCTTCACGCCGTACTTGGGGTGGGTCAGCCGGTGGGCCAGCTCGCCGTGGTTGGTGAGCAGGATGATGCCCTCGGTCTCGGTGTCGAGCCGGCCGACGTGGAAGAGGCGGGTCTCGCGGTTGGTGACGTAGTCGCCGAGGCACTGGCGGCCGTCCGGGTCCTCCATCGTGGATACGACACCGGCGGGCTTGTTCAGCGCGAAGAAGAGATGCGACTGGGTGGCGACGGTCAGCCCGTCGACCTTGATCTCGTCCTTGTCGGGGTCCACGCGCAGCCCCTGCTCGACGACGATCTTGCCGTTGACCTCGACGCGGGCCTGGTCGATCAGCTCCTCACAGGCGCGGCGCGAGCCCATGCCGGCCCTGGCCAGCACCTTCTGCAGCCGCTCGCCCTCCTGCTCGGCGCCGGGGAAGGTCTTGGGAGTCTTGACCTGCGGCTTGTCGGCATACCGGTCCCGGTTGCGCTGCTCGATCTTGGCGTCGAGCTCACGAGGCCGGGACGGCGCGCCGCGCCGGGCCCCCTGGGGCTTCTGCGCAGGCTTCGGGCCCCCCTTGGCACCGCCGCGCGCGGCCGCGCCACGTCCCTTGCGGGGTCCACCCTCCTCGGCGGAACCGCCCACGTCGTAGCGGCGCTCCTCGGGACGGGGGCGGCGGGGGCGCTGCCCCTGCTGGTCGTCGCGCCCCTTGCCGCCGGTGCCCCGGGAGTCCCGGTTCCCGCCGGCTCCCCGGGAGTCCCGGTTGCCGCTTCCGCTGTTCCTGCCGCTGCTTCGCATCAAAATTCCGTCTTGTCGTCTGCGTCGGTGTCCGGTGCGTCCGGATCGAACGACGGCACACCCTCTTGCGTCTCGGCCTCGATCGCCTCCGCCTCGGGAAGGAAGGGCGCGAGCTCCGGGAGCTCGTCCAGGCCACGCAGGCCCATCCGCTCCAGAAAGTAGTTCGTCGTCCTGTACAGGATCGCACCTGTTTCAGGTTCCGCGCCCGCCTCCTCGACCAGACCGCGCTGGAGGAGGGTGCGCATGACGCCGTCGCAGTTCACTCCGCGTACGGCGGAGACGCGCGAACGGCTGACCGGCTGGCGGTAGGCGACCACCGCGAGGGTCTCCAGGGCGGCTTGGGTGAGGCGGGCCTGCTGCCCGTCGAGTACGAAGCGCTCCACGGCGTCGGCGTGCTCGGCGCGCGAGTAGAATCGCCAGCCGCCCGCGACGAGCCGCAGCTCGAAGCCGCGGCCCTGAACCGTGTACTCGTCCGCCAGCTCCCGCAGCGCGTCGGCGACAGCCCGGCGCGGCTGCTCCAGGACCTTGGCGAGGTGCTCCTCGGTGGCCGGCTCGTCGACGACCATGAGGACCGCTTCGAGCGCGGGCTTGAGCTCACTCACTCGTTCCCCTCCTCCTGGCTCTCGCGAACCTCTTGATCGAATTCGTCGGTGACGGTGGCGCCCTGTTCGCCGCCGGTCCACTTGACCAGGAGCTCGCCCAGGGCGTCCTCCTGGTCGAGGGCGACGGCCTTCTCGCGGTAGAGCTCCAGGAGGGCGAGGAAGCGGGCGACAACGGTGAGTGTGTCACCGGCGCCCTCGACGAGCTCCCGGAAGGTGGCCTGCCCCCGCTCCCGCAGCAGCGCCACGACGACCTCGGCCTGCTCGCGGACGCTGACGAGGGGCGCGTGGATGTGGTCCACGTACACCTGCGGCTTGGGCTTGGGCTGCATGGCCTTGACGGCGAGCTTGGCGAGGCCCTCGGCGCCGATGCTGATGACGACCTCGGGCAGCAGCTCGGCGTGCTGGGGCTCGAGCCCGACGGTACGGGGATACCGCTTGCCCTCTTCCTCCAGCCGCGCGCTGAAGATCTCGGCGATCTGCTTGTACGCGCGGTACTGGAGCAGCCGCGCGAAGAGCAGGTCCCGGGCTTCGAGCAGCGCGAGGTCCGCCTCGTCCTCCACCTCGGCTGAGGGGAGCAGCCGCGCGGCCTTGAGGTCGAGCAGGGTGGCGGCGACGACGAGGAACTCGGTGGTCTGATCGAGATCCCAGTCGTTGCCCATGGCGCGGATGTGCTGCATGAATTCATCGGTGACCTTGGAGAGGGCAACCTCGGTCACATCGAGCTTGTGCTTGGCGATGAGCTGCAGCAGCAGATCGAAGGGCCCTTCAAAGTTGGCAAGCCGAACTTTGAACCGCCCGTCGTCGACGACGTCGCCCTCGCGAGCGGTGGCGGGCTCGGCCGCGTCTTGGGCGGCCGCCTCAGGCCCGCGTTCGTGCCCGCCCGCCGGGTGCCCGGCGGGCACCTCCGGGGCGCCGGAGGCCGCACGTTGGCCGCCGCGAGGGTCTGGGGGCTCGCCCCCCGCGTACTCGGCGGCAGCGCCGGCCGCGCGGCCGGCTGCCGCATCCTCGGCGGCCGTCTCAGGCTCGCCCCTCGCGGTCCCGCCGACGACCTCCGGCGCCGCGGCCTCAGGCTCGGCCGCCGTGACTGATGCCCCGGCCGACTCGGCTGCCGCCGCCTGACCGACGGCGGACGCCTCGGCGGGCGCCTCAGGCCCGCGATCGGGCTCTCCCGCCGGGCGGCCAGCCGGCGCCTCCGGCGCGCCGGAGGCTGCGCCTTGGCCGCCGTCCGGAAGCGGGCGGCCGGGCTCTGGGGGCTCGCCCCCAGAGCCGGGAACAGGCCGCGCAGGCGAAGCCGGACCGCCCCGGTCCGTGCCCGGGCCGCGTCCCAGTGAGCGGCGGGGCGAGCGAGAGGTCCCCCCGGCCGAAGGCTGGGGGTCGGCGGATTCGTCGGTCGGGGGCATCGCGGTCCAGGAGCGGAAGGGGCAAGCAGGGGGCAGCGCGCAGGCTACCGTCAGCGCCCGCGCAGACGTCGTACGAGAATGCTCGCGTCGCCCCGCTGCTCAAGATCCGCCAGCACCACCGCCACCGCCTCGCGCACGATCCGCCCGCGGTCCACGGCCAGCCCGTGCTCGCCGCGCAGCACCAGCCGCGCATGCTCGAGGTCCATCAGTTCCTCGGCCGAGACATAGACGGTGATCTTCTCGTCGTGCCGTTCGCGGCCGCTGGGGCGGCGGTTCGCACCACGCCCCCGGCGACGCGCCTGCCCGCCCTGCGGCGCGGCGGCAGGCGCCGCCGCGGACGCATCCTGCGGACGCCGCCCCTTCGCCCCGCCCGACGGCGACGCATCCTCAGGTTCCCGGGCCCGCCCCTCCGCCGAGGAATCCGGCTCCGCAGCGGAGTGCTCCTCCGAAGAGGGGGCCGACGGCGACGGCTCGGCCGCCGCCTCCCCCACCGGATCGCTCTCCCCCGCCGGTGCAGGCACCCGCGGCTCGCCGTTGGCCTTGCGGCGCTGGGACGCAGGAGAGGAAGCCTGCAGCGCCATGCCCCCGGTCGTACGGAACAGCTCGTCGGCCCCGGGCAGACTCACTCGGCGTGACACCGGGCGAGCACCTCCCTGGCGAGCTGGCGGTACGCGGCCGCGCCGACCGAGTTCGATGCGTACGTGGTGATCGGCTCACCGGCGACCGTCGTCTCCGGGAAGCGCACCGTCCGCCCGATCACCGTGTGGTAGACGTGATCGTCGAAGGCCTCGACCACCCGCGCCAGCACCTCGCGGCTGTGCACCGTCCGGGAGTCGTACATCGTGGCGAGGATGCCGTCGAGCTCCAGGTCGGGGTTGAGCCGCTCCTGGACCTTCTCGATCGTCTCCGTCAGCAGTGCGACACCGCGCAGCGCGAAGAACTCGCATTCGAGCGGCACGATCACCTTGTGCGCGGCGGTCAGCGCGTTCACCGTGAGCAGACCCAGCGAGGGCTGACAGTCGATCACGATGTAGTCGTAGTCGGACAGCAGCGGCTTCAGCGCGCGCTGAAGCGTCGACTCGCGCGCGACCTCGCTCACCAACTGGACTTCCGCGGCCGAGAGATCGATATTGCTCGGCAGCAGGTCCATATTGGGCACCGCGGTCTTCAGCAGCACCTCGTCCGCCGACATGCCCCGCTCCATGAGCAGGTTGTAGACGGTGAGGTCCAGCTCCATCGGGTTGACGCCGAGGCCGACCGACAGGGCTCCCTGCGGGTCGAAGTCGACGAGCAGTACACGCCGTCCGTACTCGGCGAGCGCGGCACCCAGGTTGATGGTCGACGTCGTCTTGCCGACGCCACCCTTCTGGTTGCACATCGCGATGATCTTCGCGGGACCGTGAGAGGTCAGCGGGCCCGGGATCGGGAAGTACGGCAGCGGCCGCCCGGTGGGGCCGATCCGCTCGCGGCGCTGACGCGCGGCGTCAGGGGCGAGGGTGGCTGCGTACTCGGGATCGGGCTCGTACTCGGCATCGGGGTCGTAGAAGTGCCCTTCGGGGACTTCCTCGTAGGCGGCGAAGTGGGTGGACTCTCGGCCACTCTCGTTGCCGGCCATGGCGTTCACGTGTTGGCCGTCCATCATCTTCATCGTGTGGGCTGACGTCATGTGCGTCGTGTGCTGGTGCGTCTCGAAGGTTCGGACAGCGACGGAGCCGACAGCCTCGCGCCCGGGCTGTTCCCTTGACGGGACCTGGCCCCGCGCAGGCATTCCTGGTTGACCACCCCCGGGAGAAAATGTCGACTCATTCACAAGTCGTCTTACCTCCTTGGACGTGACCAGGACTTTATCGATAGGTCAGCGTGGCATCATGCCGACGGTTGGCGACTCTATGGCGTGTCACCGGTCCGCAGCAACACAATCCACCGGACCCGGCCCGATGTGTCGGCAACCGAACACCCTTCTGTCAAGGGTGCTCAGTGGTCCCGGCGTGACCTGGCTCTCTGGTTTCGAGGGTGCGCGAAACGGTTAAAGGGTTACGTTCGAGGCGAGTTGATCGAGCGGCGCAAAGCGGTCGGATATACGTGCGGCCGGACCTTGCGCCACAAGGTCCGGCCGTTGGGGTGATGTTGACGATGCGCGTTGACCGTCAGCCGAGGAGCGCGCTCAGTTCGACGCTCTGCAGGCCGTGCGCCTCGGCGACCGGACCGTAAACGACCTGGCCGTCATGGGTGTTGAGACCCTTGGCGAGCGCGGGGTCACGGCGCAGCGCCTCGACCCATCCGCGGTTGGCGAGCTCCACGATGTACGGCAGCGTCGCGTTGGTGAGCGCATAGGTGGAGGTGTGGGGCACCGCGCCCGGCATGTTGGCGACGCAGTAGAAGACCGAGTTGTGGACCATGAAGGTCGGCTCGGCGTGGGTGGTCGGACGCGAGCCCTCGAAGCAGCCACCCTGGTCGATTGCAATGTCGACAAGTACACTTCCGGGCTTCATCTTGGCGACGAGCTCGTTGGTGACCAGCTTCGGGGCCTTGGCGCCCGGGATGAGAACCGCACCGACGACGAGGTCCGCCTCGACGACCGCCGCCTCCAGCTCGTAGGCGTTGGAGACGATCGTCTGGACCCGGGTGCCGAAGATCTTGTCGGCCTCACGCAGCTTGTTGATGTCCCTGTCGAGCAGCGTGACGTGGAAGCCCATGCCGACCGCGATCTGCACGGCGCTCCAGCCGGAGACGCCGCCGCCGATGACGACGGCCTTACCGGCGTGCGTGCCGGGGACGCCGCCGGGCAGGACGCCACGGCCGCCGGCCGAGCGCATCAGGTGGTAGGCGCCGACCTGCGGGGCCAGCCGGCCCGCGACCTCGGACATCGGGGCGAGCAGCGGCAGCGCGCGGTTCGCGGTCTCCACCGTCTCGTACGCGATGGCGGTGGTGCCGGACTCCAGCAGCGCGTCCGTGCACTCGCGGGAGGCGGCGAGGTGCAGGTAGGTGAAGAGCGTCTGGTCCTTGCGGAGGCGGTGGTACTCCTCGGCGATGGGCTCCTTGACCTTCAGCAGCAGGTCCGCGGTGGCCCAGACCTCGTCGGCGGTGGGCAGGATCTGCGCACCGGCGGCGATGAACTCTTCATCCGTGATCGAGGAGCCGACACCGGCGTTCTGCTCGATGAAGACCTGGTGGCCGTGGCGCACGAGCTCGTGCACACCGGCGGGGGTGATCGCCACCCGGAACTCGTTGTTCTTGACCTCGCGGGGGATGCCGACCTTCACGTCGATCACGGTCCTTGGCTCAGGGGATACAGGGGCATTTCCATACATACCCGGATACGCACGACGCACCGGATGGCACCACGAGAACACGTGGCAGAGCCAGTCTAATGAAGGACTTCGCGCTGTCTAGCCTTACAAAGCATTAATCTTTCGCCGATGCACTACGGATTTCGTAGGCGGAACCCTTCTCTCCGAGCAGTCTTTCCGCGGTGGCGCGGTGCATCCGAGCGGCCGCCGGGTCACCCAGCCGGTCGAGGGTGTCGGCCAGCCTGAGCTGCAGCGCTGCCTGCAGCCGCACGTCCCCGGCCTGCCGCGCCCACTCCACCGCCTCCTGGCAGGTGTGCAAGGAATCCTCCGGCCGGCCCGCGTACTCCTGTACCCGAGCCGCCTCGCTCAAGGCTCGTGCCTGGGACGGGAGATCGCCGATTCTGCGGTAGCCGGCCACGGCCGCCCGCCAGCTGCGCAGAGCCTCGCCGTACCGGCCCGCGTACGTGTGCGCGGCGCCCAGCCGCCCGTACAGCCGTGCCTCGTCCGCCCGCTCGCCGCGCGCCTGGCGCAGGGCGAGCGCCCGCCCGTACCAGTCGGCGGCCCGCTGCCAGTCCCCCAGCTCCTGGTAGGCACCGCCTACGGATTCCATCGCGCGGCCCGTCGCGTACTGATCGTTCGCGGCCCGCCCGGCGTCCAGCGCCGCCCGGTAGCGGGCCAGCGCATCCTCGGTACGGCCGGTCCGGGCGTCCAGATCCGCGAGATTGAGCAGTGCCGCGGCCTGTTCGCGGTGCAGCCCCCGGCGCTCTGCCACGCCGAGCACCAACTGGTGCAGCCCATAGAGCTCGGGGGCCGCCGCCTCGTTGCCGCGGTGCGCGACCAATGCCTTGACCAGCGCGGCGATCAGCCGTCGGGCCAGGGTGTCCAGATCGCCGTCCGCCACGGCGAGGCGGGCGGCTGCCAGCAGCGCGGGCTGCCGCACACGCAGCCACTCGGCGGCAGCCTGCGGGCCGGAAAACCGCAGCGCTCGCGGCAGCCCGGCCAGCTTCTTGCGGGCCGGGGAGCCGTCCGGCTCGGTGACGGCGCGGCAGGACTGCAGCTGTCGTACGGCCCGCTCCAGCATCCGCGCCCTGGCCAGCTGCACCTCGGCCGGCCGGTCCTGCGTCTCCATCAGAGCCCGCAGCAGCGGTGCGAGGCAGGCCGGGACCTCGTAGTGAACATGGCCGGCGCGCACCAGGCCGAGGGCCGTGACGTCGTCCAGCGCCTCCCGCGCGGCGGCGATCGAGCAGCCGGCCAGCGCGGACGCGGTGTGCAGGTCGGCGAGCCCGCCGGGGGCGAGGGCCAGCAGTCGCAGTATCCGGGCGGACTGCTGCGGCAGGGACTCGTAGACCAGCCGGAAGGCCCGGGCCAGCGGCCTGGCGCTGCTGGGCTGCTCACCGTCGTCCGGCAGCGCGCGCAGCCGCTTGGCCGCATCGGCGACCGACGCCTTGGGCCGGGCCGCGAGCCAGCCGCCGACCAGGACCAGGGCGGCGGGCTGCCCGCCGCACTCCTCGGCGATGGTCTCGGCGGCCTGCGGGTCCACGGTGATCCGCACCGATCCGGCGAAGGTGCCGAGCAGTTCGATCGCGGACTTGGCGTCCATCCCGCCCAGCGTGCAGGGCCGTACGTCAGGGATGCCGGTCAGCGGGCCTTCGGCGACGGCCACGGCCAGGCAGTCGGGGTTGTCCGGCAGCAGCGGGTCGACCTGTTCGGCGTCCCGGGCGTCGTCGAGGAGCAGCAGCATCCGGCGTACGGCGAGCGCCTCGCGCACCCTCTCGGTCAGCTCGTCCTCGCCCTCGCCGGGCGGCGCTGCGATGCCGAGGGCGTCCAGCAGTTCGCGGGCGGTCTCCTCGGTGGGCACCCGCCGTCCGCCCGGCTCGGTCAGCCGGGCGCGCAGCACCCCGTCCGGGTATTCGTCGGCCAGCCGCCCCGCCAGTACCTCCGCGAGGGCGGTGCGCCCCGATCCGGGTCGCCCCGCGATCAGCAGCACCCGGGCGCGGGGCGCCTTGCGTCCCGCGAGAGTGTCCAGTCCGGCTCGTTCGATGTCGGCCCGCAGGGACTTCAACTCCCGCTGCCGTCCGAAGAATTTGTCCCGAAAAGCCGAGGCCCGGCCGTCCCCGTCCACTGCCTGATCCGCCACGGGCCACGCTCCCGTCCAGTCCGCGCACGAGCCGAGCCCGCAGGGACTCCGCACGGGCGTTCCGAGCGTAGTTCACGCTCTGCAACGATCCGTGCGGAGCGTGCCGGAAGCATCCCCCGATCGGATCAGCAGATCGTCGGACCGGCTGACCGTCGGGCCTAGAAGCCGACGGTCAGGCGTCGAAGGGGCGGGCCGGCCAGGGTGCCTCGGCCGGCCGCAGCGCGTCCAAGCCGTCGCCCGCGAGTGCGGCGGTGGCCGCGAGGGCGCCCACGACGAGGCAGTTGTTGTGCAGATCTCCGGCGAGCGCACCCCGTATCAGCTCATCGAGCGAAACGCGCGCGAGCTCCATGTCGGCCTCCTCCTCGGAGACCTCGAAGCGCTCACCCTCGGCCTCCGACAGATCACGGGCGAGGAAGATCCGTACGGCCTCGTCGCAGCCGCCCGGTGTGGGGTAGACGTCGACCAGCACCCGCCAGTCCTCGGCCTTGACGTGCGCCTCCTCGTAGAGCTCGCGCTGCGCGGCGTGCAGCGGGTTCTCTCCGGGGACGTCGAGCAGGCCGGCCGGGATCTCCCAGAGCTTGTGGCGCACGGGGTGGCGGTACTGGCGCAGCACGAGGACGCGGCCCTCGTCGTCGAGGGCGAGTACCGCGACCGAGCCGGGGTGGACCTGGTAGTCGCGCCGGGCCACCCTGCCGTCGGGCATGACCACATCATCCGTGCGGACACTCGTCTTGTTGCCCCGGAACGGCGTAGCGGTCGCGGTGACCTGCCACTCCTCGGGCGTGTCCTTGATGGCCATGAAAACGTCCTCCCAAGAGCAAAGAAAACCGGGGCACGGACCCCGCAAGGTCCATACCCCGGTCAACCGTATCTCCTGCCGGCTACTTGCCCGCCTGCTGCTGGCGCTGCACGGCCGCCTTCACCAAGCCGGCGAAGAGCGGGTGCGGACGGGTGGGGCGGGAGCGCAGCTCCGGGTGCGCCTGGGTGGCGACCAGGTAGGGGTGCACATCGCGCGGGTACTCGACGTACTCGACGAGCTTGTTGTCCGGGCTGGTTCCCGAGAAGACGATGCCCGCCTTCTTCTCGAGCTCCGCGCGGTAGGCGTTGTTCACCTCGTAGCGGTGACGGTGGCGTTCCTCGACGTACGGCTGGTCGTCGTAGACCTCGCGGACGATCGAGCCCTCGGCGAGCTTCGCCGGGTACAGCCCCAGGCGCATCGTTCCGCCGAGGTCGCCCGCGCCCTCCACATACGCCAGCTGCTCCTCCATGGTGGAGATCACCGGGTGGGCGGTGGCGGCGTCGAACTCGGTGGAGTTCGCCTCGGGGATCTCGGCGAGGTTGCGCGCGGCCTCGATCACGATGCACTGCAGGCCCAGGCAGAGACCGAGCAGCGGGATCTTGTTCTCCCGGGCGTAGGTGATCGCGCCGACCTTGCCGGTCACACCGCGGTCGCCGAAGCCGCCCGGGATGAGGATCCCGTCGACGTCGCCGAGCTGCCTGGCGGCGTCCGCCGGGGTCTTGCAGTCGTCGGAGGTGACCCAGTTGACCTTGACGCGGGCCTTGTTCGCGAAGCCGCCGGCGCGCAGCGCCTCGGTCACCGAGAGATAGGCGTCGGGCAGGTCGATGTACTTGCCGACCAGCGCGATGGTGACCTCGTGGTCGGGGTTGTGGACGCGGTCGAGCAGGTCGTCCCACGTGGTCCAGTCGACATCGCGGAACGGCAGGTCCAGCTTGCGTACGACATAGGCGTCCAGGCCCTCGGTGTGCAGCACCTTGGGGATGTCGTAGATCGACTTGGCGTCGATGGCCGCGACCACGGCCGCCTCGTCGACGTCGCACATCAGCGAGATCTTGCGCTTGATCGCGGTCGGCACCTCGCGGTCGGCGCGCAGCACGATCGCGTCCGGCTGAATACCGATGTTGCGCAGCGCCGCGACCGAGTGCTGCGTCGGCTTGGTCTTCAGCTCGCCGGACGGGCCGATGTATGGGAGCAAGGAGATGTGAACGACAAAGACGTTGTCGCGGCCGACCTCGTGACGGACCTGGCGGACGGTCTCCAGGAACGGCAGCGACTCGATGTCACCGACCGTGCCGCCGACCTCGGTGATCACAACATCGACATCGTCGGTGGCCATGCGCCGGATGCGGTGCTTGATCTCGTTGGTGATGTGCGGGATGACCTGGACGGTGTCGCCCAGGTACTCGCCGCGCCGCTCCTTGGCGATGACCGTGGAGTAGACCTGACCCGTGGTGACGTTGGCCGAGCCGTCGAGGTCCACGTCGAGGAAGCGCTCGTAGTGGCCGATGTCCAGGTCGGTCTCGGCGCCGTCGTTGGTGACGAACACCTCGCCGTGCTGGAACGGGTTCATCGTGCCCGGGTCGACATTCAGATACGGGTCGAGCTTCTGCATCGTGACCCGCAGGCCCCGCGCCTTGAGCAGCGCGCCCAGGCTGGAGGCCGTGAGGCCCTTGCCGAGGGAGGAGGCGACACCCCCGGTGACGAAGATGTGCTTGGTCGTCATGGATTTGGGCGGCATCGCCAAGAGGGGGCTCCCGTGGTCGCGAGGTGAAGTGTGCACGGCGTCCTTCCCAAGCCTTCCGGGGGGTGCCGTCGCTGCGGTTTCGGGGCCCCTGACAAGCACAGGACGGCCACCGGTCCACGGGGTACCAGGGTATCAGCGACAGCGGGTGACTGCTTCCGGCCACGCATCCACTCTTGGCAAGCCATTCACCGGGTGCTCACCCCCCGCTCACCCATGCGGCTCAGTCGCGTTGCCGAGACCCCTGCGCGGATCATTAGGGTGCGTCGTATCCTGCTCGGACACTCGCTGCCGAGCCAGGCCGGCGTAACGGCAACATCCCAGCCCGTCAACCCGGAATACCGTGCTCGTCAACGACCCTTGACCGCAGTAAGCGCCCCACGGGGCGGACGTGGCCGTTCGACTGGAGATGCACGTGGCCGGGCGCATCGAGGATTACGCACTCATCGGAGACATGCAGACCGCTGCCCTGGTCTGCCGGGACGGCACGGCCGACTGGCTGTGCCTGCCCCGCTTCGACTCGCATGCCGTCTTTGCCGGTCTGCTCGGCACCGAGGAGCACGGCTTCTGGAGACTGGGACCGGCGCATTCCGCCGAAGCCGGGCCGCCGAAGGCCGCCCGCCGCCGCTACCGCGGGGACTCGCTGATCCTCGAATCGGAGTGGGACACGCCGCGCGGCACGGTCCGTGTGACGGATTTCATGCCGCCGCGTGACGGCGCTCCCCAGCTGATCCGGATCGTCGAGGGCGTGAGCGGGCGCGTGCCGATGCGCTCGACGCTGCGCATGCGCTTCAGCTACGGACGTGTGGTGCCCTGGGTGCACAAGGTCGACGGGCGCACGGTCGCCGTCGCCGGACCCGACTCGGTCTGGCTGGACACCTCGGCGGAGACGTACGGCAAGAACCTCACCACGTACTCCGACTTCACGGTCGCTCCCGGCGAGCGGATCGCCTTCACGATCAGCTGGCAGCCCTCGCACCACCAGCCGCCCGCGCTGCCGGACCCGCAGGGCTCGCTGGAGGCGACGGAGGACTTCTGGCGGGAGTGGGTCGAGCACTGTACGTACCACGGGCCCTACCGCGAAGCCGTGGTCCGCTCGCTGATCACGCTGAAGGCGCTCACCTATGCGCCGACGGGCGGGATCGTCGCCGCGCCGACGACCTCGCTGCCGGAGGAGGTCGGCGGCGTACGGAACTGGGACTACCGCTACACCTGGCTGCGCGACGCCGCGATCACTCTGTCCTCGCTGCTGCGCACGGGCTACCGCGAGGAGGCCCGTGCCTGGCGCGAGTGGCTGCTGCGCGCCGTCGCGGGCGACCCGGAGAACCTGCAGATCATGTACGGGATCGCGGGCGAACGCGAGCTGGGCGAGGCCGAGTTGGACTGGCTGCCGGGCTATGAGAACTCCTCTCCGGTTCGGGTGGGCAACGGCGCCGCGCACCAGCTCCAGCTGGATGTGTACGGCGAGGTCACCGAGGCGCTGCACCTGGCCCATATGACGGGTCTGGCCCGCAACGACTACGCCTCGCTGCTCCAGCTCAAACTCATCCGCTATCTGGAGAAGCACTGGGACCAGCCGGACGAGGGCATCTGGGAGGTGCGCGGGCCGCGCCGCCACTTTGTGCACTCGAAGGTGATGGCGTGGGTCGCGGTCGACCGGACGATCAAGCTGATCGAGTCCGGCGACGCGGACGGGCCGATCGAGCGGTGGCGCGAGCTGCGCGACGACATCCACCGCGATGTCTGCGAGAAGGGCTACGACCAGGAGCGCAACACCTTCACGCAGTCGTACGGCTCCAAGGAGCTGGACGCCTCGCTGCTGCTGATTCCGCAGATGGGTTTTCTGCCGCCGGACGACAAGCGGGTCATCGGCACGATCGAGGCCATCCAGCGGGAGCTGTCCACGGAGGACGGTTTCATACTGCGCTACCCGACCGCGGGCGAGGACGCCGGCGTGGACGGGCTTGAGGGCGACGAGGGCGCGTTCCTGGCGTGCTCGTTCTGGCTCGCTGACGACCTGGCGATGATCGGGCGGGTCGACGAGGCGCGGCGGCTCTTCGAGCGGCTGCTCTCGCTCCGCAACGATCTGGGGCTGCTGGCCGAGGAGTGGGACCCGAAGCTGCAGCGGCAGGTGGGGAACTTCCCGCAGGCCTTCAGCCACGTTCCGCTGATCGACACGGCGCTGCGGCTGACGGCATCGGGGGCGTACGGAGGGTAGCGGCGCGGAGGCAGGCGCCGCGCCTCGCGCGGCAGGACCCGCTCGCCGCCCAGCGCGGCAGGACCCGCTCGACTGATCGTGTCTCCATGGTCGGGACTACGATGAAAAGGTCCTGTCGCGCCCTCGGAAGGGGGCCATCAATGGCGCCCCAAGGCATGGCGGAGGCGGCGCTGTCCGGCCTCCGCACAGCACTGACCGGCGATGTGTTCGCTCCCGGTGATGCGGGATACGACGACGCGCGCACCATCTTCAACAGCATGATCGACCGGCGCCCGGCGGTCGTCGCCCAGTGCGAGACGGAAGCCGATGTGGCGAGGGCGATCCGCTTCGGCCGGGACAACGATCTGGAGATCGCCGTTCGCGGCGGCGGTCACAGCGTCGCGGGTATGGCGCTGACCGACGGCGGAATCGTCGTCGACCTGCGCCGGATGCACACCGTGGTCGTCGATGCCGGGTCCCGTGCGACACGCGTAGGCGGCGGTGCCACGATGAGCCATCTCGACCGGGCCACGCAGCCGTTCGCGCTGGCGACCACGGGCGGGCGGGCGTCCACCACCGGCGTGGGTGGCTTCACGCTGGGTGGCGGATCTGGCTGGCTGGAGCGCAAACACGGCCTGGCCTGCGACAATCTGATCGCCGTCGAGCTGGTGACCGCCGACGGCGAGACGGTGCACGCCAGCGCGGACGAGAACCCGGAGCTGTTCTGGGCCCTGCACGGCGGCGGCGGCAACTTCGGCGTGGCGACCGCCATCACCCTGCGGCTGCATCTGCTTCCCGCGATGACGATGGTCCTGCTGCTCTTCGGGCCGGAGGCCGGTTCCCAAGTCGTGCGTGCCTTCCGTGACTTCATGGCTTCCGCACCGGACGAGGCCGGCGGTGGGTGCATCTATCTCACCGGACCGCCCGAGCCGTTCGTCCCCGAGCAGATGGTGGGCAAACTCGCGCTCGCGGCGCTGGTCACCTACGCGGGCACGGAGGCAGAGGCCCGCAAGGTCACCGAGCCGCTGATGGGGTTCGGCCACCAGGCAGAGGTGATCACCGAGCTGCCGTACGCGGAGCTGCAGTGCATGCTGGACGACCCGCCGGGGCTGCGTAACTACTGGTCCGCGGAGTATCTGACCGGCCTTCCGGACGAGGCCGTGGACGTCTTCTGCGCACGCGCGTCCGGTATGCCCGTGCCCACGGGCACGCAGCACGTGCTGTTCCCGGTGGGCGGCGCGGTGGCGAGAGGTCCGGCGGACTATCCGGTGCCCTGGCGCACGGCGCCGTGGGTCGTCCATCCCTTCGGGATCTGGGAGAACCCCTCCGACGACGAGCGTGCCAAGCAGTGGGTGCGGGACGTCCGTACCGATGTCGCGCCCTGGTCGATCGGCGGGACCTATCTGAACTTCATCGGGTACGAGGGGCAGGAGCGGGTCGTCGCCAGCTACGGCGAGGACAACTACAAGCGGCTCGCGGCGGTCAAGGCCGAGTACGACCCGGACAATGTGTTCCGGGTGAACCACAACATCAAGCCCGCCTCGACGAACGGGGCGTGACGACTGCCCGCGCGGCCCTGGTGATGTGCACGGATGCAGCTGCCCGGTAGCGTCCGGATCACCGGTCAGGCCCGAGTGAGAGCGCGAGGCGAGTCAGTGGAGACCCAAGGTGGCATCACGGTCCAGAGGGCGCTCGAACTGCCCGGGCTGCGCGCCGGACTCCCGGAGGTCGTCGCCTGCGCGGAACGGCTGAACCGTACGGTGCGCTGGGTGCACGCGGGCGAGGTGCCGAACATCGCATCCCTGCTCAAGGGCGGCGAGCTGCTGCTCACCACGGGCCTCGGTCTCGGCACCCGGCCCGCGGAACAGCGCGCCTTTGTCCGCCGTCTCGCCGACCGGGGCATCGCGGCCCTGGTGGTCGAGCTCGGACCGCGCTTCAGCCGGCTGCCGGCGGCGATCGTCGAGACCGCGCGGGCGGCCGGTCTGCCGCTGGTGCAGCTGCATCGCGAGGTCCCGTTCGTCTCGGTGACGGAGGAGGTCCACACCGAGATCGTCAACGGGCACTACGCGCTGCTGCGCCAGGCCGAGGAAGTGCACCGGCGATGTACGGAGGTGCTGCTCAGCGGGGGCGGGGTGCCCCAAGTGCTGCGTATCCTGGCGGACTTCAGCGCCAACCCGGTCTTCCTTGAGACCGCGGACGGACAGCTGCTGTACGCGGCAGGCTCCGAATCCGGACAGGCGGGCGCGGAGCCGCTCCAGGTGTGGGAGGGGCTGCGCGGACAGCGCGCGGCACGGGAGTCGCCGCCGGCCGGGACGGTCCTGGTGGACGTTCCCGGCGGCGGACAGGGGGTGGCCTCCGTGCGCGCCCGGCTGGTGCTGCTTGCCGTCGGCTCCCCGCTGCTGACCGTGCACCGGATGGCGGCGGAGCGGGCAGCCGGGCTGCTTGCGGTCGTTCTGATGCAGGCCCGCCAGGACGAGGAGCTGGCCGCGCGCGGCCGCGGCGACTTCCTGACAGATCTGGCGGAGGGCCGCATCACGGCGGAGGACGCGCCGGCCCAGGCGCGGGTGCTGGGCTTCAAACCGGGCGACGGACCGCTGCTGCCGGTCGTGATGCGCATGGCCGCGGAGCTCTCACCGTCCGCGAACTGGGCGCTGCTGGCCCGGGCGGTGCTGGAGGAGCTGTCCTCGGTGGGCGTACCCGTGCTGCTGGGCGTACGCCCCGTGGAGGGACGCGTACTGCTGCTGCTCGGCCTGCGCTCCGAGTCCGAACGCACGGCGGTTGCGGACCGGGTCGCGGCGGCGCTGCGGGCGGGCGTGGAACGCGCCGGCCTTGAGCGCCCGGGCACAAACCCGCCCGTCGTGGTGGTCGGCATGGCGGGCGGCTGGGCAGCGGCCTCCGCGGGGCTTCGTCACGCGGCAGAAACGGCGACGGCGGCCCAGGGCCTGATCGACCGCCCCTGGTACGACGCCCGCCGCCTGGACATCGACCTGCTGCTGTGGCGCCTGCGGGACCACCCGGACCTGGCGGCCTTCGTGGACCGCGCGATCGGCCCCCTGCGCGACCACGACACGACGTCGCGCCCGCCGCTGCTCCCGACACTGCAGACGTACCTGGCCCACGCGGGCCGCAAGGCGGAAACGGCCCGCGAACTCCACCTGAACCGCCAGACGCTGTACAACCGCCTGGCCCGCATCTCGGAACTGCTCGGCACGGACCTGGACGACCCGCAGACGGTCCTGGCCCTGAGCCTGGCACTGCGGGCGAGACGTCACGTGCCGTGAGGCGCTCGCGTTCACGTGCCGTGAGGCGCTCGCGTTCACGTGCCCTGAGGCGCTCGCGTTCACGTGCCCTGGGGCGCTGACGTCACCGCCGCGCCGCCACCTCGTCGTACACGCTCAGCACCTGCGCGATCGTCTCGTCCTCCGTCGGCCATGTCCCCGCCTGCACCCGGCCCGCCGCTGCCAGTTCCGCCCGTCTCTCCGCGTCGCCCAGCAGCCGCGCCACCGCCTCGGCCAGCGCCGCCGCGTCCCCGTACGGAACCAGTTCCGCGGCTTCGCCCACCAGTTCGGGGACACCGCCGACCGCCGTCGCGACCAGGGGGACGCCCAGGCGAAGCGCTTCCTGGGCGAGCAGGGAGCGGGCCTCCCAACGGCTCGGGAGGAGCGCCACGTCCGCCGCCGACAGCAGGTCGGCGATGTCGTCGCGGCGGCCCATCAGCCGCACCGGCAGTTCCTCCGCCTCGATACGGCGCTGGAGCGCGGCCCGCTCCCGCCCCTCCCCCGCGATCACCACCAGCGGCATGGGGTCCAACTCCCGCCACAGCCGGGCCGCGTCGAGCAGCGTTCCATATCCCCGGTGCGGCTCCAGGCTGCCCACCGCCATCAGCAACGGCCGCTCCACCGCACCCAGTTCGGCCCGGGCCTTGCCCTCTTCGACGTCCGGGCACCCCCGCGCCGCCGGTAGCGCAACCGGCGCCAGGCGGGCATCGCGCGCGCCGCGCCCGCGGGCCCGGTCGACCAGCTCGGAGCAGCTGCCCAGGACAACCGCCGCCGCCCGCGCGGCCCTTCGCTCAAGGAGGCGCAGCACCTGACCCCGCGCACCGTCGGCGTGCGAGCGCGTGTGCCAGGTGACGACAAGGGGCACGCGCTGCCCGCTGAGCGCCAGGGTGGTGCGTACGGCGGCGTGCAGCCCGTGCGCGTGCACCACGTCCGCCCCCGCACACGCAGCCCGCAGCGCGCCGACCGCGCCCGGGTCGCTCCGCCGGGGCACGGCCGCGAAACGCGCCCCGGAGCCGGGGAAGTCGTAGACGTGCTCCAGTTCGGCGGGGGCGCACACCGTCACCCGCACGCCCCGTGCCACCAGCCCCGCGGCCAACGACCTGACATGCGCGCTGCTGCCCGCGCTGCCGCCGCCCAGCACTTGGACCGTATGCAGCTGTGTCACGCGCCAAGGATGCCAGCCCGTACGCACGTTCCGGCACCGTCCGGGCGACATGGCCGTGCCGGAGCCGGGACGCCCGGGCGCGAGATCACTCACATGGGTGATCCCGCGATACGGCTGACCTCGTCGCCGTACGCAACTGCCGCGATCAGAGCCGCCGCGTGCAGGGCCAGTCCGGCGCGGCCGTTGCCCGCGACGATCGCGGTCCCGAGGGCCGCGCCCAGGGCGTGGGCCCCGGTGTCGCCGAGCATCGTGCGCTCGCCCAGGTCCTCGGTGACGATCGCGGCCGCGGCCCCCATGGGCGCGGCAGCCAGTGCGCCCGCGCTGCCGCGCCGCAGCAGACCGGGCGCGCCGATCCCGAGCACGGCGACAGCGGCCCGCCCCGGGGCGACGTCGACGAGGTTGACGAAGTGCGCAGCGCCGGCGATCACGACCCCGGCGAGCAGCTTGTCGACGGGCCGCTCCTTGAGCAGCGCACCCGCCGCGAGCGCCGCCGCCCCGATCCCGAACAGCTTCACCGCCCCGCTGGTCACCTCGCCCTGCCGGAGCGCGCCCAGATGCGCCCGGAACCCACGCCGGTGGTCCCCCAGCATGTCGTCGTACGCACCGCACGCCCCGGCCGCGACGACGGCGAGCCCGGCCGCGCCCCGGGTCCGCGCGGGCACGGTGCCGAGCGCCGTCCCGACCGCGGCGGCGGGGCCGGCGTAGAGGTCGACGGTGCGGCCCGCGTAGTTCTTGCGCTGCCACTGCGCCGGGTCACCGGGCGCACGCCTGCGCAGTGCCCCGTACACGGAGCGCGTCGCTCCGAAGGCGGTCACGAACGCGGCCGCGCGCCTCATCACCCGTCCGCCCGCGCCGTCGCCAGCAGTTCCTCCGCGTGCGCCCGTGCCGTCTGCGAATCCTCCTGGCCAGCCAGCATCCGCGACAGCTCGCGCACCCTGTCCTCGCCCTCCAGGACCGTCACACCGCTTCGGGTCACCGAACCGTCGTTCGTCTTCTCGACCAGCAGCTGCCGGTCGGCGAACGCGGCCACCTGCGGCAGATGCGTGACCACGACCACCTGCGCCGTCTTCGCGAGCTTCGCAAGCCGCCGGCCGATCTCGACCGCCGCCTTGCCGCCCACGCCCGCGTCGACCTCGTCGAAGAGATATGTCGGCACCGGGTCGGTGCCCGCGAAGACGACCTCGACCGCGAGCATCACGCGCGAGAGTTCACCGCCCGATGCCCCCTTGGCGATCGGCCGGGGCGGCGCGCCCGGGTGCGGCGCCAGCAGCAGCTCGACCTCGTCGACGCCGGAGGGTCCGTACGCCACCGCACGGCCGCCGACCTCGACTCCCTCGGGATCCTCGCTCTGGCGGATGTCGAAGGACACGCGCGCGTGCGGCATCGCGAGGGAGGCCAGTTCCTCGGTGACTGCTTCGGCGAACCGTGCCGCCGCCTCCGTACGCGCGTCGGTCAACGCCTGGGCCAGACCGGACAATTCACCCCGCAGAGCGTCCCGCTCCGCCGCCAGCTCGCCGATCCGGTCGTCGTCGCCGTCCAGCTCGATGAGCCGGGACGCGCCGTCCTCCGCCCAGGCCAGAACGGCATCGATACTCGCGCCGTACTTTCGGGTCAGCGCGGTCAGCGCCGCGCGTCGCTCCTCCACCGCGGCCAGCCGCAGCGGGTCGGCGTCCAGATTGTCCGCGTACCCGGCGAGTTCTCCCGCCACATCGCCGAGCAGGATGGAGATCTCGCCCATCCGGTCGGCGAGCGCGGCCAGCGCCGGATCGTGGGAGCGCACCGCGTCCAGCGCCCGCCCCGCACCCGCGACGAGCGTCGTCGCATCCACGCCTTCCGGGTCCTCGGGGTTGCCGGCCAGCGCGGCATGCGCGACCGAAGCCGCGGACGCGAGCGCCTCGGCGTGCCCAAGGCGCTCGGCCTCGGCGGCGAGTTCGGCATCCTCGCCCGCGCGCGGCTCGACGCCCGCGATCTCGTTCAGCCCGAAACGCAGCAGATCGGCTTCCTGCGCGCGCTCGCGGGCGCGCGTGGTCAGCTCGTCCAGCTCGGTGGAGACTGCGCGCAGCCGCCGGTACGCGGCCGTGTACTTGGCGAGCGGCCCGGTGACCGCGCCGCCCGCGTAACGGTCGAGCGCCTCCCGCTGCCGCGCGGGCCGCAGCAGCCCCTGCTGGTCGGTCTGGCCGTGTACGGCGACGAGCTCGTCGGCCAGCTCGGACAACATGCCGACCGGCACGGACCGTCCGCCGAGGTGGGCGCGCGAGCGCCCCTCCGCCGAGACCGTCCTGCTGATCAGCAGCGTGCCGTCGTCGATTTCCGCACCGGCCTCCTCGGCCCGCAGCGCGGCCGGGGCCCCGGCGAGCACACCGATCCGCCCCTCCACCACCGCCGACTTGGCGCCGATCCGCACCAGGGCGGGGTCGGCGCGCCCGCCGAGCAGCAGCCCCAGGCTGGTGACGACCATGGTCTTGCCCGCGCCCGTCTCGCCGGTCACCGCGGTGAAACCGGGCGACAGCTCGACGACCGCATCGTCGATGACCCCGAGTGACCGTATCCGCATCTCCTCCAACACGGACCTGACCATACGAGGTTTCCCCCATCCGATGCGACGCCGCCCTGCCTCCGGGCACGGAATGAGAGGAAACCGGTGCCGATGCACCGGGCAGGGCGTCACTCTGCGGTACGCGACTCGTTGACCACACAGCTGCCCCGTGCGCGGGAGATGATCCGGCCTTCTCCGCTTTGGGCGGCTTCGGACGCATTGTTCCCCGCAGCTCCCCCCCGCATGCGGGACAGGCGCCCGGGCGGGGCCGGGTCAGTGCGGCGCGCCGCGCCAACCCGAGACCGGCAGCGCGAACTTGGCGACCAGCCGGTCCGTGAAGGACGCATGGTGCAGCCGCGCCAGCCGTACCGGAACGGCCCCCCGCCGCACCTCCACCCGTGCCGCAGGCGGCAGTTCGATCGTCCTGCGCCCGTCGCACCACAGCACCCCGTGCGGCGTGTTCCGCTGCACCTCCACCGCGAGCACCGACGTCGGCGAGGTCACCAGCGGCTTGGCGAACAGTGCGTGCGCGCTGATCGGCACCATCAGCAGCGCCTCGACCTCGGGCCACACCACCGGCCCGCCGGCCGAGAAGGCGTAGGCCGTCGAGCCGGTCGGCGTCGCGCAGACGATGCCGTCGCAGCCGAAGCCGGTCACCGGCCGGCCGTCGATCTCCAGGACGACCTCCAGCATCCGGTCGGGCGAGACCTTCTGCACGGCGGCCTCGTTCAGCGCCCAGTCGCGGTGCACGACATCGCCGTTGGTGCGCACGACCACATCGATGGTCATGCGCTCCTCGACCTCGTAGGCCCGTCTGACGACCCGGTCGACGACCTTGTCGAGGTCGTCGCGCTCCGCCTCCGCGAGAAAGCCCACACGCCCCAGATTGACGCCGAGCATCGGCACCCCGGAGGCGCGTGCGAACTCGGCGCCGCGCAGCAGCGTCCCGTCCCCGCCGAGCACGATCAGCAGCTCACACCCGTCGAGTACGTCGGGCGTCGCCTCCTTGACCGTCTCGACGGACGGCGGCAGCGGCAGATCGACCGCCTCGGCCTCCAGTACGCGCACGCCCAGACCGTTGCGCAGCAGTCCCTGTACGACGAGTTCGGCGCTGCGGATCGCCGCAGGCCGGCCGGTGTGCGCAAGCAGAAAAACGGTGCGCGCTGGTGTCGCTGCTGGTGTCGTTGTCAACGAGGTCCCTCCGCCACTGCACGGTCGACATCCGCCGGATCGAGCTCGGGCGCTCCGGCGCGAAGCCACAGAAAGTACTCGACATTCCCGGAGGGTCCCGGCAGCGGACTGGCCGTGACGCCGAGCACGCCAAGACCGAGCTCCGCCGCCCTGCCCGCCACGGCACGTACCGCGTCGGCGCGCAGCTCCGGGCTGCGTACGACGCCACCGCTGCCGAGGCGTTCCTTGCCCACCTCGAACTGCGGCTTGACCATCAGTACGAGGTCGGCGTCGGGAGCCGTGCACCGGACGAGCGCAGGCAGGACGAGGCCGAGCGGAATGAAGGAAAGGTCCCCCACCACCAGGTCCACCGCCTCACCGTCGATCGTCTCCAGCGTCAGCTCGCGGACATTGGTACGGTCCTTGACCATCACGCGTTCATCACTCTGAAGAGACCAGGCGAGTTGGCCGTAACCGACGTCGACCGCCACCACCTGACGGGCGCCTGCCCGCAGCAGTACATCCGTGAAGCCACCGGTCGACGCGCCCGCGTCCAGTGCCCGCCGTCCCTCGACCTTCAGGCCGAGCGGCACGAAGGCCGCCAGCGCACCGGCGAGCTTGTGTCCGCCGCGCGAGACGTAGTCGGGGTCACTGTCGTCGGCGGTGACGACGATGGCGGCGCTCGTCTCGACCTGGGTGGCGGGCTTCGTCGCGGTGTTGCCGCCGACGGTCACCCGCCCCGCGGCGATCAGCTGGCTCGCATGCTCGCGTGAGCGCGCGAGGTTGCGGCGTACCAGCTCGGCGTCGAGACGGCGGCGGGCCACTCCTGCCACGTTCGGTTCAGCTCCTGTAGTTGTACGGGGGTGACGGCGAGGGCCCCTGGGGTGCAGGGGCCGGGCGTGCGTCGAGCGCGGTCAGCGCATCACGCAGCCCGCGGTGTACATCCTCGTACACCTCGAGATGTCCGTCCGCCGGGAGGTGGTCGGCATCGGCCAGGCGCTCCATCCGGGCGTCCACGTCGGCGTTGCCGGTGGGCACGCGAGGCACGCCGATGGGCGCGGGCGCGGCGGGTTCGTACGCCTGCGGGTCCGGGTCGTGGACCTCCTGGGCCCCTTGGGCTTCCTGGGCCTCCGGGTCCCGGAACTCCTGCTCCGGGAGCCCCTGCTCCGGGATCTCCTGGCCCTGGGCGTGTGCGCCCTGGAACTGAGAGCCCTGGACCTGTGGGCCCGGCATCGAGTCGCTCATGCCCAGACGCTACCGCGAAGCCCTGAGGTACCGTCGATCACGATGGCGACGACGCAAGAGTGCCGCAGCGCGCTCGACAAACTCTCGGACAACCTGACCCAGGCGGACGGCGACGTGCGCGGCGCGGCGGCGCTGGACCGTTCGCTGAGCTGCCACATCAAGGACCTGGACATCACCTTCACCGGCCGTCTCGACGACGGCCGGATCGAGGTGACCGACACCCTCCAGGGCCCCCCGCGCGAGAGGGCGCAGATCCGCCTCGCGATGACGGGCGACGACCTGGTGGCGATGGTGAACGGCGAGCTGCACTTCGCGAAGGCCTGGGCCTCGGGCCGGGTCAGGCTCGAGGCCGGCTTCCGCGATCTGCTGCGCCTCAGGACACTGCTGTAGACACTTCCGCGGCGCCGCCGCCGGAGACTGCGCCGGACACTGCCGTGGTGCCGCGCCTGCGGGCCGCCGGTACCACCAGTGGCGTCCCGGACTCGGGGTCCTCGATGACCTGGCTCTTCACCCCGAAGACCTGCTCCACCAGCTCGGCGGTGACCACGTCGGCGGGCGCGCCCTCGGCGACGACCGCGCCCTCGCGCAGGGCGATGAGGTGCGTGGCGTAACGGGCGGCCTGGTTGAGGTCGTGCAGTACGGCCACGAGCGTGCGCCCCTGCGTCTCGTGCAGCTCGGCGCAGAGGTCCAGCACCTCCAGCTGGTGCTGGATGTCGAGGAACGTCGTGGGCTCGTCGAGCAGCAGCAGCGGGGTCTGCTGGGCCAGCACCATGGCGATCCACACACGCTGCCGCTGCCCGCCGGAGAGTTCGTCGACGTAGCGCTCGGCCAGTTCGCCGACTCCGGTCGCGGCCATCGACTCCTCGACGATCCGCTCGTCCTCGGGCGACCACTGGCGCAGCAGTCCCTGATGGGGATAGCGGCCGCGCGCGACCAGGTCGGCGACCGTGATCCCGTCCGGCGCGATCGACGACTGCGGCAGCAGGCCCAGCGTCCTGGCGACCTTCTTCGCGGGCAGCGAGTGGATGGTCTGCCCATCCAGCAGGACCCGGCCCCGGGAGGGCTTGAGCATCCGGGAAAGGGCACGCAACAGCGTCGACTTGCCACAGGCGTTGGGGCCGACGATCACCGTGAAGGAGTTGTCGGGGATCTCCACCGAGAGGTTCTCGGCGATGACGCGCTGGTCGTAGCCGAGGGTGACCGATTCCGCGGTGAGGCGCTGCATGGTCGTCGTACTCCTGGATTCGGGGCTCGCAGGGATCGAGAGGCTCGCAGGGATTGAGGGGCTCGCGGGGATCGAGGGGCTTGCAGGGTTCATATGCGCCCCGCCTTGCGTTCGGTGACCAGCAGCCAGAGCAGATAGCAGCCGCCGAGCACCCCGGTCACCACTCCCACCGGCAGTTCGCGCTCGCCGAAGGCACTGGTGGCGACCCAGTCGGCGACCAGCAGCAGAGTCGCGCCCATCACCGTGGCCGCGGCGAGGTTCGGCCCCGGTGAGCGGGTCAGCCGGCGAGCGAGCTGTGGCGCGCTGAGCGCGACGAAGGAGATCGGCCCGGCGGCCGAGGTGGCGACCGCGACGAGCAGGACGCCCGAGGCCATCAGCACCACGCGCGTGCGCTCGACGGGCGCCCCCAGCGCGTATGCGGCGTCGTCGCCCATCTCCAGCATCCGCAGCGGTCTTCCGTAGCAGATGACGAGCGGTACGAGGACGCCGAGGACCCCGAGCAGCGGCCAGACCTGGGCCCAGTCGCGGCCGTCGAGCGAACCGGTCATCCACAGCGTGGCCTCGGCGGCGTCGACCAGGCTGGCCTTGGTGAGCAGATAGTGGATCGCGGCGGTGAGCATGGCAGCGATGCCGATGCCGACCAGGACCAGCCGGTAGCCGTGCACGCCGCGCTTCCACGCCAGCGCATAGACCGCGATACCGGTCGCGAGTCCGCCGACCACCGCGCCGCCCGCCACGGCCAACGCCCCGCCATGAAAGAGGACGATCACGCTGAGCGCGCCGACGCTCGCGCCCTGCCCGAAGCCGATCACATCCGGACTGCCCAGCGGATTGCGGGAGATGGACTGGAAGATCGCGCCGCTCAGCGCGAGCGAGGCGCCGACGAGCAGTCCGACGAGCGCCCGCGGCAGCCGCAGGTCCTGGACGATGAACTCCTGCGCGGGCGTGCCGTTCCCGAGAAGGGTGGCGATGACCTCGCCGGGCGGGATCGGGAAGTCACCGCTGCCGATCAGTAGGACTGCTGCGGCCAGCGCGGCCGCGGTCAGCAGCAGTACGACGACGGCCGTCCGGGGATCGACGCGCAGGGAGAGACCGCCGGGGGTACGTATCGCCTTCACGGCATTCACAGCTGGGCCATCCTCTTCCGGCGTACGAGATGGATGAAGACGGGCCCGCCGATGAGCGCGGTGACAATTCCGACCTGCAGTTCGGAGGGGCGGGTGATGACCCGGCCGACAACATCGGCGCCCAGCAGCAACACGGGTGACAGGACGGCGGCGTACGGCAGGATCCACCGCATGTCGGGTCCGGTGATGGTGCGTACGAGGTGCGGAATCATCAACCCGATGAAGACGATCGGCCCGCAGGCGGCGGTCGCGGCCCCGCACAGCAGCGTCACGGCGAGCATCGCAAGTGCGCGGGTGCGGTTGAGATGCGCGCCGAGCGCGCGGGCGGTGTCCTCGCCCATCTCCATGGCGTTGAGCGGCCGCGCGAGCAGCAGCGCAAGCACGGTGCCGATGCCGATGAAGGGCGCGATCCTGCCGATGGTGCCCATGTCGGCCGAGGCCAGCGAGCCGACCGTCCAGAAGCGCAGCCGGTCGAGCGCGGCCGCGTCCAGCAGCTGTACGGCGTTGATGTAGCCGTACAGCGCGGCGGTGGCCGCGGTCCCGGCGAGCGCGAGCCGTACCGGAGTCGCGCCCCGGCTGCCGCCGAGTAGGTAGACGAGCACGGAGACGACGGCCGCGCCGAGGAACGCGAACCACACATATCCGGTGAGCGATGTGACCCCGAGGAAGCTGATGGCGGAGACGACGGCGGCCGATGCTCCCGCGTTGACGCCGAGCAGCCCCGGTTCGGCGAGCGGGTTGCGGGTGAGCGCCTGCATCACCGCGCCCGAGAGCCCGAGGGCGGCGCCGACGATGAGCCCGAGCAGGGTCCGTGGCACCCGTACCTCGTGGACGATCACGTCATTGCCGACGCCTGCGTTGTGGAACAGGCCGTGCCACACGTCGGAGAGCGGTATGGACTTGGCGCCGACGGCGATGCTCGCGGCGCAGACCAGCAGCAGGATGCCGAGGGACACCAGCAGCCCGGTGGCGCGCAGGGCATGGCGCTTCCGGGACACAGGTGCGGATATCGGCTCCGCGCTCTGTTCGGGGGGACTGTCGACCAACACGAGGTTAGGTTAGCCTACCCTCTCATTGTTCCCCGATGAGGGAAGTCTCCTTCCCTCGTTGAGGGGGCACCTCCCGTGCCCGAAGGGCGTACGGAGGAGTGCCGTGCCAGGACACGCGAGCCCGGCAAGAACGGCCGGACAGGACCTAACGGCCCCGGGCTACAACCCCAGCCGGGACAGCGCCTTGCCCGCGTCCAGCGTGCACACGCCGTCCCCGGCCTGCGTCCAGGCCGCCGCACACAGCGCCCGCAGCCCGTCCAGCGGTTCGCCCTCACCCTCCAGCGCAAGCTCGTCGTCCCGCACGGACGCGTTCCACCCACCGCACCCGAACCCGCCGTCCACCTCGGCCACTTCGGGCTGCCCTGTCAGCATCCCGCGCAGATCCGCGTCCACATAGGTCGGCCGGTGCTCGGGCCGCGCGGCAACCAGCTGCGCGCCGTCCGTCACCCCGGTCAGTACGAGCAGCGAGTCCACGCCCCCGTTGAACGCGCCCTCGATGTCCGTGTCCAGCCGGTCCCCCACCACCAGCGGCTTCCGGGCCCCCGTCCGCAGAATCGTCTCCTTGTGCATCGGCGGCAGCGGCTTTCCCGCCACCTGCGGCTCCGCCCCCGTCGCTATCCGTACGACCTCCACGGCGGCACCGTTGCCGGGCGCGATCCCGCGCGCACTGGGAATCGTCAGATCGGTGTTGGACGCAAACCACGGCACGCCCCGCGCGATGGCATAACAGGCCTCCGCGAAACGCCCCCACGCCAGATCCGGCCCGCCGTACCCCTGCACCACCGCAGCCGGGTCGTCGTCGGCGGACTCCACCGGCACAAGGCCCCGCTCGCGCAGCGCGACGCGCAGCCCGTCCCCGCCGACCACCAGCACCCGGGACCCGGCCGGCACCTGCTCGGAGATCAACCGGGCAACCGCCTGCGCGGAGTTGATGACATCCGCCGCATCGGTCGGCACACCCAGCTCGGTGATGTGCGCGGCCACGGCCTGAGGCGGCCGCAGCGCATTGTTCGTGACATACGCGAGGTGCATCCCGCCCGCGCGGGCCGTCAGCAGCGAGTCCACGGCGTGCGCGATCGCCTCACCACCCGCGTACACCACGCCGTCCAGGTCCAGCAACGCCGTGTCGTACGCCTCGCTCAGCGCCGTCGCACTACCGCTCGGCCGGTTCCTGCTCTGCTGACTCATTCCATCCGCTCCTCGCTCAGTGCCGCTCCCCCGATCATCTCTCATGCCCGCGCCCCACATACGATGCACAAATGAACACCGAAGGTCCCGCGGCCAATGACGGTCTGCGCCTGATCCCGTTCCGTGGACTGCGCTATGTCCCCGAGCGGGTCGGCAGCCTCGCCGCCGTGACCTCGCCGCCGTACGACGTCGTCGTCAGGCCCGACGGCCTGCACCACCTGGAGTCGGCGGACCCCTACAACATCGTCCGGCTGATCCTCCCGCAGGCGAACACCGCGGGCGCACGCAACCAGCAGGCCGCCGAGACCCTCAGCCGCTGGCTCGACGAGGGCATCCTGGCCGCGGACCCCGAGCCGGCGCTCTATGTGTACGAGCAGCGCCAGGGCGACATCCTGCAACGCGGCATCATCGGCGCGCTCGCCCTGTCCGAGCCGTCCGAGGGCGTCGTCCTGCCCCACGAGGACGTGATGCCGCACATCGTGGCGGACCGCGCGGCGCTGATGCGCACCACTGCCGCCAACCTCGAACCACTGCTGCTCACCTATCGCAGCATGGGCAACGAGTCCGGCGCGACCGCCGTCATCGAACGCACCGTCCTGCGCGCCCCGCTCCTGGCAACCACCACGGAGGACGGCTTCGACCACCGCCTGTGGTCGGTGACGGACCCGGGCGACCTGGCGGAGATCCGAGCGGACCTGTCCGACCGTCAGGCGCTGATCGCCGACGGCCACCACCGCTGGGCGACCTATCTGCGGCTGCGCGCCGAGCACCCCTCGTCCAGCCCCTGGGGCTACGGCCTCGTCCTGCTGATCGACACCGCCCGCTATCCGCTCCGGGTCCGCGCCATCCACCGCCTGCTGCACCGCCTCCCGGTTGCCGAGGCCCTCTCCGCCCTGAGCGGCTCCTTCCGCGTCCGGCGCATGGACACGGCGCTGCCGGAGGCCCTGGAAGCCCTCGGGCACGCGGCTGCCGAGGGGAACGCCTTCCTGCTCGCGGGCGACGGCGCCTTCCATCTGATCGACCGCCCGGACCCGGAGCTGCTGGCCCGTACGGTGCGCCGCGACCGCCCCGAGGCCTGGCGCACGCTCGACGCAACGGTCCTCCACTCGACGCTTCTGGACCAGATCTGGCGGATCCCGGACACCCCGGAGCACATCGCATACATCCACGACACAGAGGCGGCCGTGACCCAGGCCGAACGCCACGGCAGCACGGCGGTGTTGATGCATCCGGTACGGGAGGACGTCGTACGGGATCTCGCACGGGAGGGTGTCACGATGCCCCGCAAGTCCACGTCGTTCGGCCCGAAGCCGGCGACGGGCCTGGTGCTGAGAAGCCTGACGGTGGACTGACCCGGAATTCCGGACATACGAAAGGGCGGCACCCATCGTGGGTGCCGCCCTTTCGCTACTGGCTATTCGCCCTTGTCGGCCTCGTCGGCCGCGTCGGCTGCCTCGTCGGCCGCGTCGGCTCCATCGCCCTCGTCGCCCTCGTGCGCCTCGTCGATGGCGTCGACGAACTCCACGCCATCAAGCTCGGCGAGCCGGTCCGAGGCGTCCGTGGCCCCGTCCTTGTCGGCTTCCAGCGCCTTGGCGAACCACTCGCGTGCCTCGTCCTCACGCCCGGCCGCAAGCAGCGCATCCGCGTATGCGTAACGCAGCCGTGCGGTCCAGGGCTGTACGGAGTTGGACGCCAGCTCGGGGCTCTGCAGGGTCACGATGGCGGCGTCGAGCTGCCCCATGTCCCTGCGCGCACCGGCCGCGACCAGCCGCATCTCGACCTGCCCTGCCTTGTCGAGCTTCTGCACCTCGGGCTCACCGGCCATCGCCATCGCCCGCTCGGGCCGCCCGAGTCCGCGCTCGCAGTCGGCCATCACGGGCCACAGCTCGACGCTCCCGGTCATCCGCCGCGCCGCCCGGAACTCGGCCAGCGCCTCGGAGTACTTCTGCGTCGCGTACGCGGCGAAGCCCGCGGCCTCCCGCACAGCCGCCACACGCGAGGCGAGCCGCAGCGCGACCTTGGAGTACGCGTACGCCTGCTCAGGGTCCTCGTCGATCAGATTGGCGACCATGACGAGGTTCTTGGCGACATCCTCGGCGAGGCCCTTCGGCAGGCTCTGCAGCTCCTGCCGTACGTCCTTGTCGATCTCCTCGCCCGTGACGTCCTCGGGAATCGGCAGCCGCTTGATCGGCTCGCGGTCGCCGCGGTCACGGTCGTCCCGTCGGCCGTAGCCACCGCGGTCGTCACGAGACCCGCGGTATCCACCACGGTCGCGATCGTCACGGCGCCCGTCACCACGGTCGTCGCGCTGACCGCGGTACCCACCGCGGTCGCGGTCACGATCGCGGTCGTCACGGCGCCCGTAACCGCCACCGCCGGCGGGGCGTCCGCCACGGTCGCCACCGGCAGGGCGTCCGCCACGGTCGCCGCCGGTGGGGCGTCCGCCGCGGTCGTCGTCGCGCCGCGGCCCGCTCGGCCGCTCGTCACGACGGCCGTAACCACCGCCGCTGCCACCGCCGGAACGGTCATCGCGCCGGAAACCACCGCCACCACCGCTGCCACCACCGCTGGGCCGGGAGCCGTAACCGCCGCCACCGCTGCCGCTGGGGCGGGAGCCATAACCGCCACCGCCGCTGCCGCTGGGGCGGGAGCCATAACCGCCGCCACCGCTGGGACGACCACCACGTTCGTCACGCTGACCGCGGTACCCACCGCGATCCCGATCGTCATCCCGACGCGGCCCACGATCCCGGTCATCACGACGGTCATCACGCGACCCGCGGTACCCACCGCGGTCACGGTCGCGGTCGTCACGCCGGAATCCGCCACCACTGCTACCGCTGCCACCGGGGCGAGACCCACGGTCGTCGCGGGGGCCGCGGTACCCACCACGGTCGTCGTCACGCCGGAAGGACGGACGATCGTCGCGGCGGTCATCACGCTTGTCGTCACGGCGCCCGTATCCGCCACCGCCGGCGGGGCGTCCGCCGCGGTCGCCACCGGTGGGGCGTCCGCCGCGGTCGTCGTCACGCCGCGGCCCGCTCGGCCGCTCGTCACGACGGCCGTAACCACCGCCGCTGCCACCGCCGGAACGGTCATCGCGCCGGAAACCACCGCCGCTGCCACCGCCACTGGGACGAGAACCGTAACCGCCACCGCCACCGCCGCTGGGCCGGGAGCCATAACCGCCACCACCGCTGGGCCGGGAGCCGTAACCGCCACCGCCGCCACCGCTGGGACGACCACCACGGTCGTCACGCTGACCGCGGTACCCACCGCGATCCCGATCGTCATCCCGACGCGGCCCACGATCCCGGTCATCACGACGGTCATCACGCGGCCCGCGGTCATCACGCGACCCGCGGTACCCACCGCGGTCACGGTCGCGGTCGTCACGGCGCCCGTAGCCGCCACCACTGGGGCGTCCGCCCCGGTCGCCACCGTCCCTACGACGCGGCTCGCGCTCCGGACGATCGTCGGGAGAGTTGGTGGACATGGGGTAACTCCTGTCTTCGGCTGCTGCAGCCATTCTCGCGCAGCCGGCCATCGGACGCGCACTTCGGAAAAGTAAGCAAAACAAAAAAGGACCCGTGGCCCAGCGTGAACGCTGGACCACGGGTCCTTGAAAGATTGTTCGGCGGCGTCCTACTCTCCCACAGGGTCCCCCCTGCAGTACCATCGGCGCTGAAAGGCTTAGCTTCCGGGTTCGGAATGTAACCGGGCGTTTCCCTAACGCAATGACCACCGAAACCCTATCGGGCTCTAGCGAACAAGCACACTCTTCAATTAAGTAATGAAACTTGTACTGGTTCAACCGGTGCGACTGTTCGCAACCCGGGAACCACACAGTGGACGCGAGCAACTGAGGACAAGCCCTCGGCCTATTAGTACCAGTCAGCTCCACCCCTTACAGGGCTTCCACATCTGGCCTATCAACCCAGTCGTCTACTGGGAGCCTTAACCCCTCAAAGGGGGTGGGAGTCCTCATCTCGAAGCAGGCTTCCCGCTTAGATGCTTTCAGCGGTTATCCTTTCCGAACGTAGCCAACCAGCCATGCCCTTGGCAGGACAACTGGCACACCAGAGGTTCGTCCGTCCCGGTCCTCTCGTACTAGGGACAGCCCTTCTCAAGACTCCTACGCGCACAGCGGATAGGGACCGAACTGTCTCACGACGTTCTAAACCCAGCTCGCGTACCGCTTTAATGGGCGAACAGCCCAACCCTTGGGACCGACTCCAGCCCCAGGATGCGACGAGCCGACATCGAGGTGCCAAACCATCCCGTCGATATGGACTCTTGGGGAAGATCAGCCTGTTATCCCCGGGGTACCTTTTATCCGTTGAGCGACGGCGCTTCCACAAGCCACCGCCGGATCACTAGTCCCGACTTTCGTCCCTGCTCGACCCGTCGGTCTCACAGTCAAGCTCCCTTGTGCACTTACACTCAACACCTGATTGCCAACCAGGCTGAGGGAACCTTTGGGCGCCTCCGTTACCCTTTGGGAGGCAACCGCCCCAGTTAAACTACCCATCAGACACTGTCCCTGATCCGGATCACGGACCCAGGTTAGACATCCAGCACGACCAGAGTGGTATTTCAACGACGACTCCACCTGAACTGGCGTCCAAGCTTCACAGTCTCCCACCTATCCTACACAAGCCGAACCGAACACCAATATCAAACTGTAGTAAAGGTCCCGGGGTCTTTCCGTCCTGCTGCGCGAAACGAGCATCTTTACTCGTAGTGCAATTTCACCGGGCCTATGGTTGAGACAGTCGAGAAGTCGTTACGCCATTCGTGCAGGTCGGAACTTACCCGACAAGGAATTTCGCTACCTTAGGATGGTTATAGTTACCACCGCCGTTTACTGGCGCTTAAGTTCTCAGCTTCGCCACACCGAAATGTGACTAACCGGTCCCCTTAACGTTCCAGCACCGGGCAGGCGTCAGTCCGTATACATCGCCTTACGGCTTCGCACGGACCTGTGTTTTTAGTAAACAGTCGCTTCTCGCTGGTCTCTGCGGCCACCCCCAGCTCACCGAGTAAATCGGATCACCAGTGATGGCCCCCTTCTCCCGAAGTTACGGGGGCATTTTGCCGAGTTCCTTAACCATAGTTCACCCGAACGCCTCGGTATTCTCTACCTGACCACCTGAGTCGGTTTAGGGTACGGGCCGCCATGAAACTCGCTAGAGGCTTTTCTCGACAGCATAGGATCATCCACTTCACCACAATCGGCTCGGCATCAGGTCTCAGCCTCAATGTGTGACGGATTTGCCTATCACACGGCCTACACCCTTACCCCGGGACAACCACCGCCCGGGCTGGACTACCTTCCTGCGTCACCCCATCGCTTACCTACTACCACCTTGGGCCGGCGGCTCCACCACTCCCCTTCACCCGAAGGCTCCAGGGCGGCTTCACGGCCTTAGCATTAATGGGCTCGATACTGGGCGTTTCAAAGCGGGTACCGGAATATCAACCGGTTGTCCATCGACTACGCCTGTCGGCCTCGCCTTAGGTCCCGACTTACCCTGGGCAGATCAGCTTGACCCAGGAACCCTTAGTCAATCGGCGCACACGTTTCTCACGTGTGTATCGCTACTCATGCCTGCATTCTCACTCGTGAACCGTCCACAACTCGCTTCCGCGGCTGCTTCACCCGGCACACGACGCTCCCCTACCCATCCCAGCGGGCGTTGGCCCTCATGCTGGAATGACACGACTTCGGCGGTACGCTTGAGCCCCGCTACATTGTCGGCGCGGAATCACTTGACCAGTGAGCTATTACGCACTCTTTCAAGGGTGGCTGCTTCTAAGCCAACCTCCTGGTTGTCTCTGCGACTCCACATCCTTTCCCACTTAGCGTACGCTTAGGGGCCTTAGTCGATGCTCTGGGCTGTTTCCCTCTCGACCATGGAGCTTATCCCCCACAGTCTCACTGCCGCGCTCTCACTTACCGGCATTCGGAGTTTGGCTAAGGTCAGTAACCCGGTAGGGCCCATCGCCTATCCAGTGCTCTACCTCCGGCAAGAAACACACGACGCTGCACCTAAATGCATTTCGGGGAGAACCAGCTATCACGGAGTTTGATTGGCCTTTCACCCCTAACCACAGGTCATCCCCCAGGTTTTCAACCCTGGTGGGTTCGGTCCTCCACGAAGTCTTACCTCCGCTTCAACCTGCCCATGGCTAGATCACTCCGCTTCGGGTCTTGAGCGCGCTACTAAACCGCCCTGTTCGGACTCGCTTTCGCTACGGCTTCCCCACACGGGTTAACCTCGCAACACACCGCAAACTCGCAGGCTCATTCTTCAAAAGGCACGCAGTCACGACTGCTGTTCCGAAGAACAACAGCGACGCTCCCACGGCTTGTAGGCACACGGTTTCAGGTACTATTTCACTCCGCTCCCGCGGTACTTTTCACCATTCCCTCACGGTACTATCCGCTATCGGTCACCAGGGAATATTTAGGCTTAACGGGTGGTCCCGCCAGATTCACACGGGATTTCTCGGGCCCCGTGCTACTTGGGTGTCTCTCAAACGAGCCGCATAGATTTCAGCTACGGGGGTCTTACCCTCTACGCCGGACCTTTCGCATGTCCTTCGCCTATCTATACGGTTTCTGACTCGTCTCACAGCCGGCAGACTGTGAAAGAGAGATCCCACAACCCCGCATGCGCAACCCCTGCCGGGTATCACACGCATACGGTTTGGCCTCATCCGGTTTCGCTCGCCACTACTCCCGGAATCACGGTTGTTTTCTCTTCCTGAGGGTACTGAGATGTTTCACTTCCCCTCGTTCCCTCCACACTGCCTATGTGTTCAGCAG
>NZ_CP108120.1:5287500-6840000 GCF_045160975.1 Streptomyces sp. NBC_00210 | reverse complement strand
TTTCAAGCGGCTCGGGCTACGTTAGGCGTCCCGCCCAGCCGAGTCAAGTTGCCCTGCGGCGGGGGGCATGGGCCCGGTACGGGCTCACCGAGTGGTCGCCTTCGATCCAGAAGCGCCAGGGGTGGTGGGCGCCGTCGCCCCCCACTCCTGTGCGGGGGCCACTTCGTACCAGGTCAGGGGCGGGCGGTGTACCGGTCAGCAGGGACAGTGGGGCGTCGTCGCCGATGCAGAGGTCGGTGCCGTTCAGGGCGCGGTCGACGTCCAGGGCCGTGGCCAGGCGGGCCGGGCCTTTGGCCAGTTCCTTGTCGTAGCGGGCCGAGAGTCGACGTTTACGGGCGAGATCCGCGCCTACCTGGATCTCGCCGGCGCGCAGCAGGATCCCGCTCGCCGTGCCCTCCGAGCCGCACACCACATTGAGGCAGTGCCACATGCCATAGGTGAAGTAGACGTACGCATGGCCCGGCGGGCCGAACATCACGTCGTTGCGTGCCGTGCGGCCGCGGTAGGCGTGGGAGCCGGGGTCGAGCTCGCCCGCGTACGCCTCCACTTCGGTAAGGCGCAACTCGATGGGTCCGTCGTCCGTGAGGCGTGCCAGGGTGCAGCCGAGGAGTTCGGGAGCGACCTCCAGTACTGGGCGGTCGAAGAACTCCGGGGACAGCGGCGTACGGTCGGGGCTCTCGATCATGGCGTCCGAGGGTACCGGGGAACCGGCTACGGTCGTCGCGCGTATCTAGAGGTCAGAACCAAGAAGGAGTGAACATGGGCTTCAAAAAGCTGCTCGCCAGCCTGGGTGCCGGCGGTGCTTCCGTGGAGACGGAGCTGACCGAGGCGAACGTCGTGCCTGGCGGTGTTGTCCAGGGCGAGGTACGCATCCAGGGCGGTTCGGTGGACCAGCAGATCGAGGGTCTCTCCGTCGGTCTGCAGGCGCGGGTCGAGGTCGAGGGTGGTGAGCAGGAGGTCAAGCAGGACATCGAGTTCACCAAGCAGCGGCTGGGCGGTGCGTTCGTGGTGAAGGCCGGGGCGGTGCACGTGGTGCCGTTCGGTCTTGAGATTCCGTGGGAGACCCCGGTCACCAGCATCGCGGGGCAGCAGCTGCGCGGGATGAACATCGGTGTGACGACGGAGCTGGAGATCGCGCGGGCCGTGGACTCGGGCGACCTGGACCCGATCAATGTGCACCCGCTGCCGGCGCAGCAGGCCATCCTCGACGCGTTCATCCAGCTGGGCTTCCGCTTCAAGAGCGCGGACATGGAGCGTGGGCACATCCGTGGGACGAGGCAGCGGCTGCCGTTCTACCAGGAGATCGAGTTCTTCCCGCCGCAGCAGTACCGCGGGCTGAACCAGGTCGAGCTGACCTTCGTCGCGGACGACCGCGAGATGGACGTCATCCTCGAGATGGACAAGAAGCCGGGGCTGTTCAGCGAGGGCAGTGACTCGTACAAGGCCTTCCAGGTGGGGCACCACAACTTCCAGTCGACCGATTGGGCTGCTTACCTCAACCAGTGGCTCGCGGATGTCGGCGGGCGTCGCAACTGGCTCTAGGGCCAGGGGGCTTGGGGCTTGAGGCGGGCGCCTTGGGGCTTGGGCCTCGGGCTCTAGGCTCGGATCCGGCAGAGCAGCAAAGCCAGGCAGCAGGACAGCCGAATCGGAGGTTCAGACGTGACCGAGCTCAAGCAGGCGCCGCTTCCGCACGACTTTCATCCGGCGGTGCCGTCGTTCACGGTGGTGAGCGACGACATCGCGCCGGGGTCGGTGCTGAAGGACGCCCAGGTCTACGCGGCGGGCAACACCTCGCCGCAGCTGCGGTGGGAGGGTTTCCCGGCGCAGACCAAGAGCTTCGCCGTGACGTGCTTCGATCCTGATGCGCCCACGGGCAGCGGGTTCTGGCACTGGGTGCTCTTCGACATCCCGGCGTCGGTCACGGAGCTGCCCGCCGGTGCGGGCAGCGGGAAGTTCGAGGGGTTGCCCGAGGGCGCCGTTCAGGTCCGTAACGACTACGGGTCGAAGGACTTCGGCGGCGCCGCTCCGCCGGCCGGTGAGAACCACCGCTATGTCTTCACGGTGTACGCGGTGGACAGCGAGAGGCTGGGCCCCGACGCGGATGTGTCGCCCGCGGTCGTGGGCTTCAATCTGCGGTTCCACACCCTTGCGCGTGCGCAGCTCATCGGGGAGTACGAAAGTCCTTCGAAGAGCTGATCGTTCGTTTGTTGTTTGCCCTGCCCTGGTCTTGGAGAGATCAGGGCAGGGCATCTTTTATTGCGTTGTCCATCTCGGCGCGCCCGGCCAGAGTTGATCCAAGCCCAAGGCCCGCAACGGGCTGGGCCGGCGAACGGGAGGTGGGCGAGATGCGTGACACGCTGGTGCTGAATGCGAGCTTCGAGCCGCTGTCGACGGTGACACTCAACCGTGCGGTGGTTCTGGTTCTGCAGGACAAGGCCGTCGTCGAGCAGGCCCACCCCGGACTCCGTATGCGTGCCGCGGCTGTCGATCTTCCGGTGCCGCAGGTGATCAGGCTATGCCGCTATGTGCGGGTGCCGTTCCGAAGACAGGCGCCGTGGTCGAGGCGGGGTGTACTGGTAAGGGACCAGCACCGGTGCGCGTACTGCGGGAAGCGCGCCACGACTGTGGACCACGTTGTGCCGCGGTCGCACGGCGGTGCGGACAGCTGGCTGAATACGGTCGCGTCCTGCGCCGAGGACAACCACCGCAAGGCTGACCGTACGCCGGAGCAGGCGGGTATGCCGCTGCTGCACCAACCGTTCGTACCCTCTCCGGCGGATGCGATGCTGCTCGGCATGCGGGCCGGTGAGCGCACGGAGCTGCCGCAGTGGCTGGCGGTCCAGCCCGCGGCGTAGCAGAGGGCCGATCGGCGCAGCCGGTCGGTGACGAGGCCCGCCCCCTTGGTGGGGGCGGGCCTTCGTGCATCAGCGGAGCAGCAGCTGGACGATGGCGACCGTGCCGACCACCACGATCAGGACGCGCAGTGCCGTCGGCGGGAGGCGGCGGCCGATTCTGGCTCCGAGCTGGCCGCCGAGGGCGGAGCCGACCGCGAGCAGCACGACCGCCGTCCATTCGAAGTCCGCGACGAAGAGGAAGAAGAGCGCGGCGATGCTGTTGACGACGGCCGCGAGGACGTTCTTGACGGCGTTGAGGCGCTGCAGGGAGTCGTCGAGCAGCATGCCCATCAGGGAGAGGTAGATGATCCCCTGGGCCGCGGTGAAGTAGCCGCCGTAGACGCTGGCGAGCATCAGTCCGACGAACAGCAGCGGGCCGCCGTCGGGGTGCGTGGGGGTGCCGTTGCGCTCACGGCGGCGCTGGACGGCCTTGGTGATGCGCGGCTGGAGGATCACCAGCACCAGGGCGAGCGCGACCAGTACCGGCACGATCGTCTCGAACGCCGTGGAGGGCAGCATCAGCAGCAGTACGGCTCCGCTGATGCCGCCGATCGCGGCGGCGATGCTCAGGCGCAGTACACGGCTGCGCTGGCCGGTGAGTTCGGCGCGGTAGCCGATGGCCCCGCTGATCGAGCCGGGGATCAGGCCGAGTGCGTTGGAGACGGTGGCGGTGACCGGGGGCAGGCCGGTGGCGAGGAGCACCGGGAAGGTGATCAGCGTCCCCGAGCCGACGATGGTGTTGATGGTGCCGGCGCTGATGCCCGCGGCGAAGACGGCGAGCATCTCCCAGATGGTCACGCTGTGCCCCTCGATGATCGGTGCCGGATGCACCGATCATGCCTGAGAGGCCGCCGGGTCAGTCGATGGGGGGCTGTTCGCGGCGCTCCGTACCCTTGCCGCCGCCGGATGCGCCGGAGCCGCCACCGCCCATGCCGGCCATCGGGTTGAAGTTGCCCATGGCGCCGGACAGGCCCTTGAGCGCGTCGCCGATCTCGCTGGGCACGATCCAGAGCTTGTTGGCGTCGCCCTCGGCGATCTTCGGGAGCATCTGGAGGTACTGGTAGGCGAGGAGCTTCTGGTCGGCGTCTCCGGCGTGGATGGACTCGAAGACCGTACGGATGGCCTGGGCCTCGCCCTCGGCGCGCAGCGCGGCCGCCTTGGCCTCACCTTCGGCGCGCAGGATCGCGGACTGCTTCTCACCCTCGGCGGTGAGGATCTGGGACTGCCTGATGCCTTCCGCGGTCAGGATCGCGGCGCGCTTGTCACGGTCGGCGCGCATCTGCTTCTCCATCGAGTCCTGGATGGAGGTGGGCGGTTCGATCGCCTTGAGCTCGACGCGGTTGACGCGGATTCCCCACTTGCCGGTGGCTTCGTCGAGGACGCCGCGCAGGGCCGCGTTGATCTCCTCGCGGGAGGTCAGGGTCCGCTCGAGGTCCATGCCACCGATGATGTTGCGCAGGGTGGTGACGGTGAGCTGCTCGATCGCCTGGATGTAGCTGGCGACTTCGTACGTCGCGGCCCGGGCGTCGGTCACCTGGTAATAGATGACGGTGTCGATGTTGACCACCAGGTTGTCCTGGGTGATCACCGGCTGGGGCGGGAAGGGGACGACCTGTTCACGCAGGTCGATGCGGTTGCGGATCGAGTCGATGAACGGGACGACGATGTTCAGGCCCGCGTTGAGGGTGCGGGTGTAGCGCCCGAAGCGTTCGACGATGGCGGCGCTGGCCTGTGGGATGACCTGGATCGTCTTGATCAGGGCGATGAAGACCAGCACCACCAGAATGATCAGGACGATGATGATCGGTTGCATCGTGTTCCCTGTGCCCTTCGCTGCCGGATGATTCTGATGATCGAGTTTCCCAGAACACGGGCTGGTGTGGGGGGCGTTCGGCTTTCATTCGTCACATGACCACGGCGGTGGCTCCGTCGATCTCCACGACGTCGACCTGCTGCCCGGCCTCGTAGGACATGTCCGCGTCGAGTGCGCGCGCGGACCAGATCTCGCCGGCGAGTTTGATGCGGCCGCCGCTGCCGTCGACCCGTTCGAGCACAAGGGCCTGACGGCCCTTGAGCGCGTCGACTCCGCTCGCGAACTGGGGGCGCTGGGAACGGTGTCGGGTCGCGATGGGACGTACGACGGCGATGAGCGCGACGGAGACCGCGGCGAAGACAAGCACTTGGGCGACCGTGCCACCGCCGAGCGCCGCGACGACGGCCGCGGCCACCGCTCCGGCGGACAGCATTCCGAATTCGGGCATCGCCGTCAGGACGAGCGGAATGCCCAGTCCGACCGCGCCGATCAGCCACCACACCCATGCGTCGATGTCCACGTGGTCATGGTAGGTCCGCCGGTCGCGGTGGGGACAGGGGGCGATGGCGGGGTCCGGATCCGGTCAGCCGGGCCGGCAACAAGCTCTGGGTCAGCCGAGCGGGAGGCCCTGTGCACTCCAGCGCTCGCCCTTGCGCTCGACCACGAGCGGAAGGCCGAAGCAGAGCGAGAGGTTACGGGAGGTCAGCTCGGTCTCCATGGGTCCCGCGGCCAGCACCTTGCCCTGACGGATCATCAGGACGTGGGTGAAGCCGGGCGCGATCTCCTCGACATGGTGGGTGACCATGATCATGGAGGGGGCGTACGGGTCGCGGGCGAGCCGGCCGAGGCGGCGGACCAGGTCCTCGCGGCCGCCGAGGTCGAGACCGGCGGCGGGCTCGTCGAGGAGCAGCAGTTCGGGGTCGGTCATCATCGCGCGGGCGATGAGGGTGCGCTTGCGCTCGCCCTCGGAGAGCGTGCCGAACTTGCGGTCCAGGTACTCGGTCATGCCGAGCCGGTCGAGGAAGGCCCGGGCGCGCTCCTCGTCGACGGCGTCGTAGTCCTCGTGCCAGCTGGCGGTCATGCCGTACGCGGCGGTGAGGACCGTCTGGAGGACCGTCTGGCGCTTGGGCAGCTTCTCGGACATGGCGATGCCGGCCATGCCGATGCGCGGGCGGAGCTCGAAGACGTCCACGCCGCCGAGGCGCTCGCTGAGGATCTTCGCCGTGCCGGTGGTCGGGAAGAGATAGCTGGAGGCGATGTTGAGGAGAGTGGTCTTGCCCGCGCCGTTGGGGCCGAGGATGACCCAGCGCTCACCCTCCTTGACCGACCAGGAGACGTCGTCCACCAGAGCGCGTCCGTCGCGGACCACGGATACGTCCACCAGCTCCAGTACATCGCTCATGAGCGCGTTGTCTCCCCATGCAATCGTCTTGAGGTATTGGGGGCGGTTTATGCACCTGTGGGCACAGCTCCCAGGGAAAACCTACGCCACCGGTCGGGTGGCCCAGTCCCCCGGTCCGGTACCTAGGCTGGGTCCATGCTTTGCGAACCACGCTCAGGACGGCTGGCCGCATGGGGAAATGCCCTGTTGGCCGGATTTGTATCGCCGGATGACGCGGCGCTCGCCATTGTCGGCGACGACGCGGTGCACCGGGTGGAGGGGCTGCCGGGTGAGGCGGGCCCGGTCGGGCTCACGCTTGCGCTGGGGCGGCTGCGGACGCTCGGGGTGACCGGGTACCGGGTCGCGCTGCCCGCGCCGGGGCATCCGCTGGGGCTCAGCGGGCCGCCGGAGTTCAACGCGCGGGCGCTCGACGCGGAGGAGGCCGTTGTCGCGACGGGAGCGCCGTACGGGCTTGTGCCGGAGGTGCACGAGGCCGGGCCCGCGGGTGATGTGCATGTCGAGGTCGTCTGGCACTGCCTGTCGGTACGGGAGGCGCCGCCCGCGGACGTGCCCTCGCTCGGGGAGGCGGAACGGGAGCTCGCGGAGGCACTGCGGGACGCGACAGAGGTGCTGTCGCGCCTCGACGTGGCGGCGTCGGGTCCGGTGGCGGAGGCGGCGATCGACGCGTACCGGGCGCGTGCGGAACGGGGCTCCGCCGAGACGCTCGCGCCGGGGTATCCGCCGCGCGCGGTACGGGTGTTGGAGCTGGCTCAGCGAATCGGCCTGCTGATCTCGGTGGCGTACGAGAACGGCCACGGCGGGGCGGTGAGCGCGTCGGAAATCGCGGCGCGGGGTGAGGCACTGCGTCCGGTGGAACGGGTGGCGAGGCGGGCCCAGGTGGCGGCTTACAACGCGTATGTGGAGGAACGGGAGCGGGGCCGCTGACGCGGGGTCCGGCGGCTGGGGCGCCCGGGGTCCGGGGTCCGGCAGTGCGCCGGGCCCGAAGTCCGGAACGAGGCAACCCCCAGGCTGGGCCTGGGGGTTGGGGTCACACCTCGGTGGGCATCCGTCAGCCGTTGTAGCTCTCGTTACCGAAGGTCGGGTTGAGCGCGCCGATCACGTTGACGGTGTTGCCGGTGACGTTCACCGGGACGTGGACCGGGACCTGTACCAGGTTGCCGGAGACGACGCCCGGGGAGTTCGACGCCGAACCGCCCGCGTACGCACCACCGGTCGTGGCGGACGCGACGCCCGCGCCCGCGGCGACGATGCTGCCGGCGACCATGGTGAGGGCTGCGGCCTTCTTCAGGTTCTTCACTTCTCAAATCCTCCTGGGCTTCGCTGCGGCCGGCCGCCGCAGCACGCCATGGAGAACGCCGCCGAGTCGATCAGGATGCGCCGGACGAGTGACATACACCCGACAGTATGAATCTCAGGTCGGAATGGGACGGTCCACTTGGCCCGCCGCCGGCCCGGCCCAGCCTCGTCCCAGCCGCGTCCTAGCCGGTCAGACCGTGTCGTACGGCCCACAGCGCCGCCTGCGTGCGATCCGCCAGATCCAGCTTCATCAGGATGTTCGAGACGTGTGTCTTGACGGTTTTCTCGGACAGCACGAGCGCCCGGGCGATCTCGCGGTTCGAACGCCCGTCGGCGATCAGCCCGAGCACCTCCCGCTCGCGTTCCGTAAGAGTGCTGCCGCGGCCCGTGCCGCTGCCCAGGTCGTCCTGTGACAGCAGCGCGCCCGCGACCTCCGGCTGGAGCAGCACATGACCCGCGTGCACGGAGCGGATCGCGCCGGCCAGCGCCTCGGGGTCGACGTCCTTGTAGACATAACCCGCCGCGCCCGCGCGCAGGGCGGGGACCACGGTGCGCTGCTCGGTGAAGCTGGTAACGATCAACACCCTCGCAGGATTGGCCAGTTCGCGGAGCTTGCGGAGCGCCTCGATGCCGTCCATGCCGGGCATCTTGACGTCCATCAGAACGACGTCCGGCTTCAGCTCCTCGGCGCGGGCGACGCCTTCCGACCCGTCCGCCGCCTCGCCGACGACCTCGATGTCGTCCTGGACCTCCAGGAAGGTGCGCAGGCCCCGGCGCACCACCTGATGGTCGTCGACCAGCAGCACGCGGATCATTGCTTTCTCAGCCACCGGGGACCTCCATCTCGATCGTGGTGCCCTCTCCGGGCGCGGACTGCACCGTGAGCCTTCCACCGACGCCGCTCGCCCGGTCGCGCATCGAGACGAGTCCCAGATGGCGGCCGGCCCGGCGGATCGTCCGGGGCTCGAAGCCCTGGCCGTTGTCGGTGACGCTGAGGGCGACCCCCTGGCCGCGGCGGATCAGGGCCACGTCGACCTGGTCGGCACCGGAGTGCCGCAACGCGTTGTGCAGGGCCTCCTGGGCAACCCTCAGCAGCGCCTCCTCCTGGGCCGCGGGCAGGGCGCGGATGCCGCGGCTGTCGAAGGTGACCCGGGCGGTGTGCGCCCGGTCGAGGACCTGGATATGCGTACGCAAGGTGTTGACCAAGCCGTCCTCGTCGAGTGCGGCGGGGCGCAACTCCACGACCGCGGCGCGCAGTTCGTCCGCCGCCTCGGCGGCGAGCACCGCGACCTGCTGCAGCTCGCCCTTGGCGCGGGCCGGGTCGCGGTCCACCAGAGCCGCCGCGGCCTGCGCGGTCAGCCGCAGCGAGAAGAGCTTCTGGCTCACCGCGTCGTGCAGCTCATGGGCGAGACGGGAGCGCTCCTCGGCGATGGTGAGCTCCCGGCTTCGCTCGTACAGCCGGGCATTGGTCAGGGCTATCGCCGCGTGCTGGGCGAGGATCGACAGCAGTTCCTCGTCGTCCTCCGTGAAGCCGCAGCCGTCCCTGCCGGAAGTGGTCCTGGGGCAGCGCTTGTTCGCGAGGAAGAGCGCGCCGATCGTCTCGTCGCCGTCCTTGATGGGCAGGCCGAGGAAGTCGGACATGTCGGGGTGGGCGGACGGCCAGCCCTCGAAGCGGGGGTCCTTGCGGACATCGGCGAGCCGCTCGGTCCTCGCGTCACGGAGCATCGCCGCGAGGATGCCGTGCTGCCGCGGGAGCGGCCCGATCGCCTTCCACTGCGCGTCGCTGATCCCGTCGACCACGAACTGGGCGAAGCCGCCGTGGTCGTCGGGGACGCCCAGCGCCGCGTACTCGGCGTCGAGCAGCTCGCGTGCCGAGGCGACGATCGTCTTCAGCACGTCACGCACCTCGAGATGCCTGCTCATCGCGAGAAGCGCGGTGCTCACGGCCGCGAGGCCGGAGCTGGGTCGATGGCTCATGAACTCACCGTACCGGCGGGTTGTGACAGTCCGTATCGGACCGGGGACGGCAGTCGCTTAGGACTGCGGACGTAGGTCGAAGTGCCCTGGCCGGTGGGGTCCCGCGCACGAGGCGGCGGGTGGGCCGCGTTCCTAGGTTGGGATCACCGACGGGACAAGGGGATGGACACCATGGCAGTTGCGGTGATCACGGGGGCTTCCAAGGGGCTGGGGCGCGCGCTGGCTGCGGCCCTCGCCGAGCGGGGCTGGGATCTGGTGCTGGGCGCCAGAACCGCGGACGTACTGGAGAAGAGCGCGCAAGACATCGGTGCGCACGGGACGCGAGTGGTGGCGGTGACGGGGGATGTCACCGATACCCGCCACCGTACGGAGCTGCTGGCGGCGGCCCGCGGGCTCGGCGGGCTCGACCTGCTGGTGAGCAATGCGAGCGCGCTGGGCGCCGAGCCGCTGGTGCGGCTGGACGCGCTGCCGCTGCAGGGGCTGCGGGCAGCGCTGGAGACGAACGTGGTCGCCGCCCTGGGACTCGTACAGGAGGCGCTGCCGCTGTTGCGGGCCGCGGAGGCGGGGACGGTGATCACGGTCAGTTCGGACGCGGCGGCTGAGGCGTACGAGACCTGGGGAGGCTATGGGGCCTCGAAGGCGGCGCTCGACCACCTCGCGGCCGTCCTCGCGGTGGAGGAGCCGGAGCTACGGGTGTGGACGGTCGACCCGGGCGACATGCAGACGGATCTGTACGCGGCCGCGGTCCCGGCCGACGACGACCCGCGTCCTTCGCCGGAATCGGTGGTGCCGGGCTTTCTGCGCCTGCTGGACGAGCGTCCCGTCAGCGGCCGGTACACCGCTCCGGACCTGCTGGGGGCGTCCCGGTGACGGACACATCGGTGAGAGACACATCGGTGGGAGACGCATCAGTGAGCGATACATCAGGAGGAACAGCCGTGCTCGACGCCCTGCGCGTACCTGATGAGCTCTCCGCACGGGTGCCCGCCGAGGTACGCGGGTCGGGGCGGGACGACGTGCGGCTGCTGGTCTCTCACGGCACCGGCGTCTCGCACCACGCCTTCCGGGACCTTCCCGGGCAGCTGCGGGCCGGCGACGTCCTGGTGGTCAACACGTCCGCCACGCTGGCCGCCGCCGTGAACGGGCGGGTGGGCGGCGAGGCCGTCGTCGTGCATTTCTCCACGCGCGGCGACGACGGGCGGTGGGCGGTGGAGCTGCGCCGCCCGGACGGTTCGGGCAGCACCCTGCCGCGTTCCGGTGGCCCCGCGGGGGCCGTCGTACGCATCCCCGGGGGCGAGCGGCTCGTACTGGAGGAGCCGATCGCCCCCGGTGCGCAGCGGCTGTGGTGGGCGTCGGTGTCAGTGGACGTGCCGACGCTGCTGGGTCGGTACGGCCGTCCGATCCGGTACGGATACACGGTGCAGGACCAGCCCCTGTCCGCGTACCAGACGGTCTTCGCGCTCCCCTGCCCCGACGGCTCGGGATCCGCGGAGATGCCGAGCGCCGCGCGCCCCTTCACGGCCGGGTTGGTCGCGGAGCTGGTGAGCCGCGGAGTGCAGTTCGCGCCGCTCACGCTGCACACGGGGGTGGCATCGGCGGAGGCGCACGAGCCGCCGTATCCCGAGCGCTTCGAGGTGCCCGCCTCGACGGCGTGGCTGGTGAATGCCGCGCGGGCGGGGGGCGGCAGGATCATCGCGGTGGGCACGACGGCCGTACGCGCCCTGGAGTCGGCGGCACGTGACGACGGTGTGGTGCGCGCGGCCGCGGGCTGGACGGATCTGGTCATCACGCCGGGGCGCGGGGTGCGCGCCGTGGACGGGCTGCTGACCGGGCTGCACGAGCCGGAGGCCTCGCATCTGCTGATGCTGGAGGCCATCGCCGGGCGGGAGGCACTGGGCCGCGCGTACCAGGAGGCTCTGGGCCATCTCTACCTCTGGCACGAGTTCGGCGACGTCCACCTCATTCTTCCGAATGAGGGCCCTCACTCTTTGCATTGCTGGCGCAACGGATGGTGAACCCGTTTCGCGCCCGGTGTGAGCCCGGGCATAGGACGTACATCACTTACGAACGCCTCTAGTGGATACATAAAGGGCACTTGAGCGGGGACGGGGCGGTCGAAAGGGGGCTATTGGGACACCCTGATCCACTACTGCGGATAGTACGTCACACCTTTGCCAAGGCATTTTGCGGCCGCTAAGAATTGCCGACGTCGCCCGCCGAGGAGCGCAGCGCCGCCCCGGCCTGATGCGACTTCCGCTATTCGAAGAGGTATGACTGTATGTCCGCGTCCAGCACCCGCCTGACCAAGACCCACAAAGTCTCGATCGCCGGTATCGCCGCCGCCGCGGTCGCAGCACTCACGTTCTCGCTCGTCCCTGACAACGCCTCCGCCGAGGCCGAGGGCCTCGTCGCGAAGTCCGCTTCCGTGAAGACGCTGTCCGCCCAGGAGCGCGCGGCACTGGCCAAGGCCCACGCGCTGACCAAGGCTCACGCCGAGGCCGTCGCCCACGCCCAGGCCAACGCCCACACCGTCGCCAAGGCCAACGCCCACCTCAAGGCGAAGGCCCACGACATCGCCCAGGCCAACAAGAGGGCCCGCGTGCACAACGCGGCCAAGGCGCACGACATCGCCCAGGCCAACAAGAAGGCCGCTGCCAAGGCCGCCGCGAAGAAGCGCGCCAAGGCGCTTGCGGCCAGCCGTGCCGCCGCCCGCAAGCCGATCTACGCGAACAACCTCGACGGCTGGATCCGCGAGGCGCTCGACATCATGAAGAAGCACAACATCCCGGGCTCCTACGAGGGCCTGCACCGCAACATCATTCGTGAGTCCGCCGGTAACCCGAACGCCATCAACGGCTGGGACATCAACGCGATCAACGGCACCCCGTCGATCGGCCTGCTGCAGGTCATCAAGCCGACGTTCGACGCCTACCACGTCGCGGGTACGGCCAACAGCCAGTACGACCCGGTCGCCAACATCGTCGCCGCGGCCAACTACGCCGCCGACAGGTACGGCTCGATCGACAACGTCAACAGCGCCTACTGAGCAGTCGGACGTCTCACGCCTGACACGTGACGTCTGACACGGAAGGGCGGCACCCCATGCGGGTGCCGCCCTTCGGCGCGTTGCGGATCGTGCCGGTGATGCCGGCGATGCCTGTCGTGCTTACTTGCGCATGACCTCGGGCTCGTGACGGCGCAGCAGTCGCGCGACCGCGATGCCGCAGAGGACGCCGATCACCAGCAGGATGGTGATGTTCATGCCCCACTGGCCCGCCGAGTGCTCCCACAGGGGGTCCAGGTCGGTGGGCTTGTTCGGGTCCCACGGCGGCATCAGGTGCGACAGGTCGAGCGTCGCGCCCGCACCGGCGATGGCCCAGCGGGACGGCATCAGCCAGGCGAACTGCTCCAGGCCGGGCGAACCGTAGACCTGGAAGAGGATGCCGGTGAACACGACCTGGACGATGGCGAACATGACCAGCAGCGGCATGGTCTTCTCTGCGGTCTTCACCAGCGAGGAGATGACCAGGCCGAACATCATCGAGGTGAAGCCCAGCGCGATGACGACGAGGCAGATCTCGACGGCCGGCGGCATGATCAGGCCCTCTTCGGGCAGCTCGCGGGTGGCGAAGCCGATGCCGCAGATGATGACGCCCTGGATGGCCGTGATCACGCCGAGGACGATCACCTTGGACATCAGATACGCCGAGCGGGCCAGGCCGGTGGCCCGTTCCCGTTCGTAGATGACCCGTTCCTTGATCAGTTCTCGTACGGAGTTGGCCGCGCCCGAGAAGCACATGCCGACCGCGAGAATCAGCATGATCGTGCCCGCGTCGCCGTTGAACTTGCTCGGCGGCGTGGGCGGCGCGAGGCCGAACTTCGCCGGGATGACCACGCTGACCAGGCCGAGGACCGCGGGCAGGATGACCATCAGCCCCATGAAGCCCTTGTCGGAGGCGATGACGGAGGAGTAGCGGCGGATCAGCGTCCACAGCTGTGAGCCCCAGCTCTGCGGCTTCGGCGGGCGCATCTGCTGCGGCGACGGCATGTTCACCGACTGCGCAGCGACGGCGTCGATGTCGGCCGCGTACATCTGGTAGTGCTGCGAACCGCGCCAGCGGCCCGCCCAGTCGTAGTCGCGGTAGTTCTCGAACGCCGAGAAGACATCGGCCCAGGTGCTGTAGCCGAAGAAGTTGAGTGCCTCCTCGGGCGGGCCGAAGTAGGCCACCGAGCCGCCGGGGGCCATCACGAGGAGCTTGTCGCAGAGCGCCAGCTCGGCGACGGAGTGGGTGACCACCAGGACCGTGCGGCCGTCGTCGGCGAGGCCGCGCAGCAGCTGCATGACGTCGCGGTCCATGCCGGGGTCGAGGCCCGAGGTGGGCTCGTCCAGGAATATCAGCGACGGTTTGGTCAACAGCTCCAGGGCGACGGAGACGCGCTTGCGCTGACCGCCGGAGAGCGAGGTGACCTTCTTCTCCTTGTGGATGTCGAGCTTGAGCTCGCGCAGCACCTCGTCGATACGGGCCTCGCGCTCGGCCTCGGCGGTGTCGCCGGGGAAGCGGAGCTTGGCCGCGTACTTGAGCGCCTTACGGACCGTGAGCTCCTTGTGCAGGATGTCGTCCTGCGGAACCAGACCGATGCGCTGGCGCAGCTCGGCGAACTGCTTGTAGAGGCTGCGGTTGTCGTAGAGGACGTCGCCCTGGTTGGCGGGCCGGTATCCGGTGAGCGCCTTGAGCAGGGTGGACTTGCCGGAGCCCGAGGGGCCGATGACGCCGATCAGCGACTTCTCCGGTACGCCGAAGGAGACGTCCCGCAGGATCTGCTTGCCGCCGTCGACCGTGACCGTGAGGTGGCGGGCGGAGAAGGAGACCTCGCCGGTGTCGACGAACTCCTCCAGCCGGTCGCCGACAAGACGGAAGGTCGAGTGGCCGACGCCGACGATGTCGTTGGGGCCGATGAGTACGGTGCCGGACTTGGCGATCGGCTGACCGTTGACGTACGTGCCGTTGTGGGATCCGAGGTCGCGGATCTGGAAGCGGCCGTCGGGGGTCGCCGTGAACTCGGCGTGCAGACGCGAGACTTGGAGGTCGGAGACGACCAGTTCGTTCTCGAGCGCACGGCCGATGCGCATCACGCGGCCGAGGTCCAGCTGGTGGAAGGTGGTCGGGCTGCGGTCCCCGTACACCGGCGGGGCCCCCGCGACACCGCCCGCGCCGCCCGGTCCCTGCTGGTGCGGGATCTGTGCCTGCGGCTGCCAGGCCTGCTGCGGCTGCCCTGCCTGGGGCTGCTGCCAGCCCTGGTTCGGCTGCTGCGCCGGGGCCTGGGCCTGCTGATTGACCGCCTGCTGCTGGGGCGCGGCGCCCTGGCCGCTGTACGCACCGGCGCCTGCCGCGGCACCGGAGAGGTTCAGCCGGGGGCCGTCGGTGGCATTGCCGAGGTGCACGGCGGAGCCGGGGCCGACCTCCATCTGGTGGATCCGCTGGCCCTGCACGTATGTGCCGTTGGTGCTGCCGTGGTCCTCGATCACCCAACTGCGGCCGCCCCAGCTGATGCTGGCGTGCCGCCACGAGACCCTGGCGTCGTCGATCACCAGGTCGCCCTGCGGATCACGTCCGAGGGTGTATGACCTGGACGGATCGAGGGTCCAGGTCCTTCCGTTCAATTCCAGTACGAGTTCCGGCACTCCATGCCCCACTAGTTGTCCCCCGACATACCCCCATTGCAGGGAGTCTAGGGATGGCGAACATCGTGAGGAACTATTTCAGGCCCGGTCGTGTATCCGAAAGTCGGGCCATGTGAAGACCGCGGCCGGGATGACCGTTGACGAAGGAGAAACACGCCCGGAGAGTAGTAAGCGCCCATGAGTGCGTACGGATCATGCGCGAGTGGGGGTAACTGGGTCAAACCCAGCAGGGATCGGGGGGTCCGATGGATGCGAGCGGCAGCACCGGCAAGGTGCCGTGGGGCGACGTGGTGCTGGCGTCGGTCGCCGCGGTGAGCTGGGCGCTGGTCGGGATGGCGGGCGCGGCGGCGCTCGGACTGCATCTGCTGGGCGCGGATTCGGCGGCTGCGCTCGGGCCGATGACCGCGGCGGCGGTGGTGCTCGCGGTGGGCGGATCGGTCACTCCGACAGGTGAAGTGTCCGCGTTCGGGCTGGAAGGTGCACAGGCGCGGACGGCCGTCGACATCACGCCACTTGGGGTGGGCCTGGTCGGGGCACTGCTCCTTGCGTACTTCTTTCTACGTTCGCTGCGCCGCGCGGAGCCGTATATCTCGGGGGGTGAACTCGCCGCGCGGGCGGCCGGGGTGGTGGTTCTGTTCGTCGCGACCGTCGGCGGGTTGGCGTGGGCAGGTCACGACGTGATCACGATCGACGGAGCGAAGCTCGGTCTTGACGATCTGCCGGGCGGGGGCGGGGGCGGCATCGAGGTGCCGGGGCTCGGCGACATCGAGGGGCTGCTGCCGGACCGGCTCGGAGATCTGGTGGACGCGAAGGCGGCGGTCGGGTTCAGCGTGAACACCGCGGATTCGTTGGCGGGTGCCCTGTTCTGGGTGCTCGGGGTGCTGGTGATTTCACTGCTCGCCTCGCGGCGTATGCCCCTGCCGCGCGGCGCGGTGTCGGCGGCGCTGAAGCGGAATGTACGGCCGGCGGCGTCCGCGGTCGTGGCGGTGCTGCTGGTCGCGGTGCTCGCGGGGTATGCGGCTGCGGGGTACGCGGCTGCGGGCGACGACAGCCCGAAGCGCATTGCGGGCGCTGCACTGCTCGGCGCTCCCAACGGGGTGTGGCTCGGGGTCCCCCTCGGTCTCTTCGTGCCGTGGGACGGCCAGGCGAAGGGTGAGCTGGCGAAGGTGCTGCCGGATCCGCTCGACGAGCTGTTACGGGTCTCGGCCGACGAGCCGGCGACGGTGGGCAGGCTGGCGGAACTGGACGGGCGGGTGTGGCTGCTGGCGGTCGCGGCGGCGGTGATGATGCTGTACGCGGGCGTGCTCGCCGCGGCGCGCACGCCCCGGGGCGGGCTGCGGGCGCCGGCCTTTGCGGGGCGGTGCGCGGTGCGGCTGGCCGCGGTGACGGCGTTGGCGCTGCCGCTGCTGGTGTGGCTGACGGATGTCTCGGCGGCCGCGTCGCTGTCGGTGCTGGGCTTCGACGCGTTCGGCGCGGGGATCGAGCTGCACGGGTCGCTGGGGGTGGCGCTGCTGCTGGGGGCGGTGTGGGGAGCGGGTGCGGGGGGTGTGGGGGCGCTGCTGGTGTACGCGACGCGGGGTGAGCCGGCGCGGGCCGTGCCGGTCGCTGCGTCCGAGGCGGAGCTGCCGGGGCCGTACCGTCCGGCGCCGCCGTACCGCCCGTCGAACGATGCGACGAATCCGTATCTGCGGCTCCCTCCTGAAATCCACGGCGCCCCGACGATGGCGAGCCCGCTGGCTCCGCCCCCGCTCCCACCCCCGCCTGCGGACCCGGAGGACGGCCCGCCGCCACCGGACAGGCCGCGGAGGGGCGGCTGAGGAGCGGCTGAGGAGCGCGCAGCCGGGACCGGAGCCGGGGGCCACAGCCCCAGAGCCGCCCCACGGGGTCCGGGGCCCGGCCCCGGTGGTGTCCGGCAGGCGGGACAGGGCGGCTGTCCCGCCTGCCCGCCAGATACGGTGGAAGCACCATGAGCGCTTCGCAGACCTCCGACGTACGCACCCTTCTCGTCAAGATCTTCGGGAAGGACCGTCCCGGGATCACCGCCGGGCTCTTCGACACCCTCGCCGCCTACTCCGTCGATGTCGTCGACATCGAGCAGGTCGTCACCCGGGGCCGCATCGTGCTGTGCGCCCTCGTCACCGCCCCCACCGTCGGTGAGAGCACCGAAGGGGACCTCCGCGCCACCGTCCACAGCTGGGCGGAGTCCATGAAGCTGCAGGCCGAGATCATCTCGGGCACCGGCGACAACCGCCCCCGCGGCAGCGGACGTTCGCACGTCACTGTCCTCGGGCACCCGCTGACCGCCGAGTCGACCGCCGCCATAGCGGCCAGGATCACCGCGACCGGGGGCAACATCGACCGGATCTTCCGGCTCGCCAAGTACCCGGTCACGGCCGTCGAATTCGCGGTGTCCGGTACCGAGACCGAGGCCCTGCGCACCGTACTGGCGACCGAGGCCGCCGGGATCGGTGTCGACATCGCGGTCGTGTCGGCCGGGCTGCACCGCCGGGCCCAGCGCCTGATCGTCATGGATGTGGACTCGACCCTCATCCAGGACGAAGTCATCGAGCTGTTCGCCGCACACGCGGGCTGCGAGGACAAGGTCGCCGAGGTCACTGCCGCCGCAATGCGCGGGGAGCTCGACTTCGAGCAGTCACTGCACGCCCGCGTCGCGCTGCTCAAGGGGCTCGACGCCTCGGTCGTCGACAAGGTGCGCGCCGAGGTCCGGCTGACTCCCGGCGCCCGCACCCTGATCCGTACCCTCAAGCGCCTCGGCTTCCAAGTCGGCGTCGTCTCCGGCGGGTTCACCCAGGTCACCGATGACCTCAAGGAACGCCTCGGTCTTGACTTCGCCTCGGCGAACACGCTGGAGATCGTGGACGGAAAGCTCACCGGTCGCGTCACCGGCGAGATCGTGGACCGCGCGGGCAAGGCCCGCCTGCTACGCCGGTTCGCCGCCGAGGCAGGCGTACCGCTGGCCCAGACCGTTGCGATCGGCGACGGTGCGAATGATCTGGACATGCTCAACGCGGCCGGTCTCGGCGTCGCCTTCAACGCCAAGCCGGTCGTGCGCCGCGCCGCCCACACCGCGGTCAACGTGCCGTTCCTGGACACCGTCCTCTACCTGATGGGCATCACCCGCGAAGAGGTCGAGGCCGCGGACGGCGAGGGCGAAGAACACTGACCGGACACTGCTGACCCGACGCAGTACAAGGCCCCGGCGCGCAGACTTCGCGCCGGGGCCCGTTTTTCGGCAGACGAGGCTGTTACGCGTGCGGCGCCCAGTATTCGAGCAGCGTGCCCACGCCGTGCTCGACGGACTTCCAGGAGCCGGAGAAGCCGACGACCGCGAACGCCGCAGCCGGGAAGCCGCTCTGGGTCATCCGCGCCAGCGTGTCGCCCTCGGCCTTGCCCGCAAGCGCGTCCGCGAGCGCGTGCACCCCGGGGTTGTGGCCGATCACAAGCAGATCGTTGACCTCGTCCGGGGTCTCGTTCAGCAGCGCGATCAGCTCGCCGAGGGAGGCTTCGTACAGCCGCTCCTCGTACACCGTCTTCGGGCGGTGCGGCAGCTCGTGCACCGCCAGCTTCCACGTCTCGCGCGTTCTGCTCGCGGTCGAGCACAGAGCCAGATCGAAGGCGATACCGGAATCGGCCAGCTTGCGGCCGGCCACCGAGGCATCCATGCGGCCGCGCTCGGCGAGCGGGCGGTCATGGTCGGACATCTGCGGCCAGTCGGCCTTCGCATGCCGGAGGAGCACAATCCTGCGGGATTCAGGGGATCCGGGGGCAGTCCCCGCGGAAGACACGGCGTCGCTCATGCACCCCAGCTTCGCATGAAATGCGCCAGCGGGCGCGGGGTGTTGACGGGCTCCCCCATGACGGGTGAATCACTCACCGGGACAGGGTCTGCTGGATACGCTCCAGGATCTGCCCCACCGCGGGCTCGCCGCCCGCGGCCTGCGCCTGGGCGGGGTCCGCGATCAGCACGAGCAGCACGACGAAGGCGAGCATGGGCAGTGCCACGGCCCACCACGGCAGCCGGATGTCGACGCTGCCCGCGGCCTTGCCGGTGGACGGGGTGTGCGTGTGGGCCGACATGGCCGCCTCCGGGGCTCCGTAGGTCTGCGGTCTGATGCTTCAAACCTACGGATCATGGGCGGCCGGGCCCATCCGGTGACCCACCCACTTCACCCTGAGCCTGACCCCCTAGGGGATGGTGGTGCCAGCACCACCATGAGGGCCGCGGAGCGCCGAACGCCCGCTTCAGGGCGAGGCGATGGACGCGATGATCGCGATCACGACCGTGACGGCGATCATGGCTCCGAAGACATAGAGGAGCTTCTTCTGGCCATTCTGGGGGTTCGGGTCGAGCACAGGCATGCAGCCAGTCTCGCACCTCAGCATTCGTCCTCGATCGTCCGGTCCCGCCCGGCCAGCACACCGACCGCGATCTGCGGCACGATCAGCCCCGCCATCAGCGCGATCGGCAGCTCCCAGCCGCCGCTGTGCTGGTAGAGCACGCCCACCAGCAGCGGGCCCGGGATGGAGATCAGATAGCCGGTGGACTGCGCGAAGGCCGACAGGCGCACGACTCCGGCCCCGGTCCTGGACCGCATGCCGATCATGGTGAGGGCGAGCGGGAAGGCGCAGTTGGAGATGCCCAGCAGCAGGGCCCACGCCCAGGCTCCGGCGGCCGGTGCGAAGAACAGGCCCGTGTAGCCGGTCAGTCCGCACAGGCCGAGGGCGACGACGAGCGGGCCCTGGGTCTTCATCCGGGTGGCCAGCCGCGGGATGACGAAGGCGAGCGGCACGCCCATCACCATGGTCACGGCGAGCAGCACCCCGGCCGTGCCCGCCGAGACCCCCGCGTCACGGAAGATCTGCGGCATCCAGCCCATGGTGATGTACGCGCCGGTGGCCTGGAGGCCGAAGAAGCAGCCGAGCGCCCATGCGGTGCGGCTGCGGGTGACCCGGGGCTCGGGGCTCTGCCCGGCGCCGGGCCGTGCGACGCTGCGCGCAGCTGCGCCGCGATCACCGGCCAGGCCGATCCAGGGCAGTACGGCGAGGGCGGCGAGGACCGCCCAGACCCCGAGGCCGACCTGCCAACTACCGCCCAGCGCCTCGGTCATGGGCACGGTCGCGGCCGCGGCGACGGAGGTGCCGAGTGCCAGCGCCATCGAGTAGAGCCCCGTCATGGAGCCGACGCGATCGGGAAAGTACCGCTTGACGATCACGGGCATCAGGACGTTGCTGACGGCGATGCCCATGAGGGCAAGCGCGCTGGCGGCCAGAAAGCCCGCCGTGCCGCCCGCGAAGGGGCGGATCAGCAGGCCGGTCGCGATGGCGGCCATGCCCGCGCAGACGACGGCGCCGGGGCCGAAGCGGCGGGCGAGCCGCGGCGCGGCGATCCCGAAGATCGCGAAGCAGAGCGGCGGCACCGAGGTGAGAACGCCGGCCACGCTGCCGCTCATGTGCAGTCCGACCCGGACCTCTTCGAGGAGTGCGCCGAGGCTGGTGATCGCGGGACGGAGATTGAGTGCCGCGAGGACGATGCCGACGATGACGAGCCGGGTGAGCCAGAGCCGTGGGGCCGGGACATCCACGGCGGTACGGTCCGTTGCGGCGGGGCTCAGCGTGTGCGTCTGGGTCCGGGTCTCGTCGGGCATGAGAGCCATCATAGAATCATGGGATGATTGATTGTCCAATCGTCCACTCGTCTTGTACGCAAGGAGCACGATGTCGCTGACCTCCCCCCGGCGTTCGGGGCTCACCGACCAGGTGATCGCACAGCTGCGGAACCAGATCACCTCGGGCGAGTGGCCGGTCGGTTCCCGCATCCCGACCGAACCGGAGCTGGTCGAGCAGCTCGGGGTGGCCCGTAACACCGTCCGCGAGGCCGTCCGCGCGCTCGCGCACAACGGGCTGCTGGACATCCGGCAGGGCTCGGGGACGTACGTCGTGGCCACAAGTGAACTGGCGGGCGTGATGCACCGCCGCTTCGCCGACGCAAGCCCGCGACACATCGCCGAAGTGCGCTCGACCCTCGAGTCCTCGGCCGCCCGGCTGGCCGCGCAGCGGCGTACGGACAAGGACCTGGGGCAGCTCGACACGCTGCTCGCCCGGCGCGACGAGGCGTGGCAGGCGGGCGACGCGGAGCAGTTCGTCGCCGCGGACTCGACCTTCCATATGGCCGTCGTGGCGGCCTCCCACAACGAGGTGCTCACCGAGCTCTATGCCGACCTCGGCGATCTGCTGCGGGACTGGCTGCGCGACGACGTGGGCCGGGAGCTGGGCCCGGAGAACGCCATGGACCATGCGCGGATGGTTGCGGCGATCCGGGCGGGCGACGGAGAGGCCGCGGCCGCGGAGGCGGCGAGCTACCCGTTCATGTGCCTGCGGAGTCCCGCTGGGGCTGATGGCTGACCCACACCGAGCTGATCTCCTTCCAGCAGCGGTCGGTGAGCTCGGTGTACCCGGCGGGGGCGATCTCGACGGGCGCGCTGTCCACGTCGATGTCCCACCAGCGGGCGCACTCGATGTGCAGCTGGACACGGTCGGTGGCGGGGTAGGGGTTGTGACAGTAGGCGGTGGCCCGGGAGCCGTCGATGACCGTACGGCAGTCGGCCTCGAAGGCCTGGGGCTTGGGCTCGGGCTTCGGCTTGTCGCGGTGCTGCTGGGAGACGGCGAGCGGCGCCGTCCACAGCGTGACCGTCACCGCGGCCAGTGCGGAGGCATAACGCCAGGTCGGACGCACAAGCGGGACCTCCTCGGCCGTACTGCGGCCGGGTGGGCCGCGGCTGCACCACAAGGGGGATTGCCTCTCCAGCGTCGCCGCCCGCGCGCCGCGGCGCGCGCTTTGGCGGCCGAACGGGCGACGCCCCGCTCCCCGCGCGCTGCGGGGAACGGGGCGTCGTCGACGTACGCCGCTCGGGGCCTTGGACACCGTCGAGGCCGCGCCGGACGCAGGTCCGGGGCGGCCGCCTCACGGTGCCAACGCCTAAGACGTGCTAGGCACCCATCATGTGTACGCCGCCGTCGACGTGGACGATCTCGCCCGTGGTCCGCGGGAAGAAGTCCGAGAGCAGACCCACGACACCGCGGCCGGCCGGCTCCGGGTCGGCCAGGTCCCAGCCGATCGGGGCCCGGTGGTTCCAGACGTCCGCGAGCTCCTCGAAGCCCGGGATGGACTTCGCGGCAATCGACTTGATCGGGCCGGCCGCGATCAGGTTGCAGCGGATGTTCTTGGCGCCCAGGTCGCGGGCCAGGTAGCGGTTGGTGGACTCGAGCGCCGCCTTGGCCACGCCCATCCAGTCGTACTTCGGCCACGCGATCGTCGCGTCGAAGGTGAGACCGACGACCGAGCCGCCCCGCTCCATCAGCGGCAGGCAGGCCATGGTCAGCGACTTGTAGGAGTACGCGGAGACCTGCACCGCGGTCGACACGTCCTCCCAGCCCGCCTCCAGGAAGTTGAAGGCGCCCTGCGGGCCGAAGGCGATCGAGTGCACGATGCCGTCGAGGCCCGAGTCGTCGCTGGAGTGCTCGCGGATCTTGTCCGCGAGGGAGTCCAGGTGCTCCTGGTTGGTGACGTCGAGCTCGATGACCGGGGCGGGCTTGGGCAGCCGCTTGGCGATGCGCTCGACGAGGGTGAGCCGGCCGAAGCCGGTGAGGATGACCTCCGCGCCCTCCTCCTGCGCCACCTTGGCCGCGTGGAAGGCGATGGACCCCTCGGTGAGGACGCCCGTGACGAGAATGCGCTTGCCGGCGAGGATTCCACTCATGGTGATCAGTGACCCATGCCCAATCCGCCGTCAACGGGGATGACGGCTCCAGTGATGTACGAGGCGTCGTCGGAGGCGAGGAAGCGCACCGTTGCGGCAATCTCCTCCGGCTGCGCATAGCGGCCGAGCGGCACCTGCGAGACGATGCCCGCACGCTGCTCGTCCGTGAGCGCCTGAGTCATGTCGGTGTCGACAAAGCCGGGTGCGACGACGTTGAACGTGATGTTCCGCGAGCCCAGCTCACGGGCGAGGGAGCGGGCGAAGCCCACGAGACCGGCCTTGGAGGCGGCGTAGTTGGCCTGCCCCGCCGAGCCCAGCAGCCCCACCACGGAGGAGATCAGCACGACACGGCCCTTCTTGGCGCGCAGCATGCCGCGGTTGGCGCGCTTGACGACCCGGAAGGTGCCGGTGAGGTTGGTGTCGATGACGGAGACGAAGTCCTCCTCGGACATCCGCATCAGCAGCTGGTCCTTGGTGACACCGGCGTTGGCCACCAGCACCTCCACCGGACCGTGCTTGTCCTCGATCTCCTTGTAGGCCTGCTCCACCTGCTCGGCGTCGGTGATGTCGCACTTGACGGCCAGGAAGCCGGCCGGCGGCTCGCCGGAGCGGTACGTGATCGCGACCTTGTCGCCGGCATCGGCGAACGCGCGGGCGATGGCGAGGCCGATGCCCCGGTTTCCTCCGGTGACGAGAACCGAGCGGCTCAACGGATCACCCTTTCGATAGCGGTCTGGTACCTCGGAAACCTATCGGTCCTGTCCCTCTCGCGGAGAATCGGGCCCTGACAGCGCCTTCATCCAGTCACTGTCGGGTCCCTACAGAATGGCGCTGGGCAATCACGCCCCCGGCGCGACATGATCAGGGCGACCCGTCTCGACGACAGGAGACATCCGTGCCTCATTCCATCGACGAAGCCTTCACAGCGCTGCCGCTGCGGGCCCTCGCCGACGCGGCACTCGCCCGGGCGCGTGCGCTCGGCGCCGAGCATGCCGACTTCCGCTTCGAGCGCGTGCGCAGCGCGGCCTGGCGGCTGCGCGATGCCAAGCCCGCCGGTTCATCGGACACCACGGACCTCGGGTACGCGGTCCGGGTGGTGCACGGCGGCGCCTGGGGGTTCGCCTCCGGGGTCGACATGACCATGGACGCGGCGGCCAGGGTCGCGGGCCAGGCGGTCGCGATGGCCAAGCTCTCGGCGAAGGTGATCGCCGCGGCGGGCTCCGACGAGCGGGTGGAGCTGGCGGACGAGCCGGTGCACGCCGACCGCACCTGGATCTCCTCGTACGAGATCAATCCTTTCGAGGTACCCGACGAGGAGAAGACCGCGCTGCTGACGGAGTGGAGCGCGCGGCTGCTGCGGGCCGAGGGGGTGGCGCACGTTGACGCGGCGCTGCTCACCGTCCAGGAGAACAAGTTCTACGCGGACACCGCGGGCACCGTCACCACGCAGCAGCGGGTGCGGCTGCATCCGTCGCTCACGGCCGTCGCCGTCGACGAGACGACGGGCGAATTCGACTCGATGCGCACGATCGCGCCGCCGGTGGGGCGCGGCTGGGAGTATCTGACCGGCACGGGCTGGGACTGGGAGTCCGAGCTGGAGCAGATCCCGCCGCTGCTGGCCGAGAAGATGCGTGCGCCGAGCGTCGAGGCCGGGCGGTACGACCTGGTGGTCGACCCGTCGAATCTCTGGCTGACCATCCATGAGTCGATCGGCCACGCCACCGAGCTGGACCGGGCGCTGGGGTACGAGGCGGCGTACGCCGGGACGTCCTTCGCGACCTTCGACCAGCTGGGGAAGCTGGCGTACGGCTCCTCGATCATGAATGTGACGGGCGACCGGACCGCCGAGCACGGGCTTGCCACGATCGGCTACGACGACGAGGGCGTCGAGGCGCAGTCGTGGGACCTGGTGAAGGACGGCACGCTGGTGGGCTACCAGCTGGACCGGCGGATCGCGAAGCTGACGGGCCTCGGCCGGTCCAACGGCTGTGCGTACGCGGACTCACCCGGCCATGTGCCGGTGCAGCGGATGGCGAACGTATCGCTGCAGCCGGAACCCGGCGGTCTGTCGACGGAGGATCTGATCGGCGGCGTGGAGCGCGGGATCTATGTGGTCGGCGACCGCTCGTGGTCGATCGACATGCAGCGCTACAACTTCCAGTTCACCGGGCAGCGCTTCTTCCGCATCGAGAACGGCAAGCTGGCGGGTCAGCTGCGGGATGTGGCGTACCAGGCGACGACGACGGACTTCTGGGGCTCGATGGACAAGGTGGGCGGCCCGCAGACGTATGTACTGGGCGGCGCTTTCAACTGCGGCAAGGCCCAGCCGGGCCAGGTCGCGGCGGTCTCGCACGGCTGCCCGTCCGCGCTGTTCCGCGGCGTGAACATCCTCAACACGACGCAGGAGGCGGGCCGGTGAGGGGGCACCACGCAATCTGCCGGGGGTCCGGGGGACGCCCCCCGGGCAAGCACAGTCTCAACACGACGCAGGAGGCCGGTCGATGAGCCGCAACAGCAAGCCGCACGAGATCGTCGAGCGGGCCCTGGAGCTGTCCACGGCCGACGGCTGCGTCGTCGTCGCCGACGAGCACTCCTCCGCCAATCTGCGCTGGGCCGGCAACGCCCTGACCACCAACGGCGTCACCCGCGGCCGCACCCTCACCGTCATCGCGACCATCGACGGCGCCGAGGGCACCGCGTCCGGTGTCGTGTCGCGCTCCGCCGTCACCGCGGACGACCTGGAGCCGCTGGTGCGCGCCGCGGAGGCCGCCGCGCGCGGGGCAGACCCCGCCGAGGACGCCCAGCCGCTCGTCGAGGGGGTCCCCTCATCCCCCGACTTCACGGACGCGCCCGCGGAGACCTCCTCCGCCGTCTTCGCGGACTTCGCGCCCGCCCTGGGCGAGGCCTTCGCCCGTGCCCGGGCCGGTGAGCGCGAGCTGTACGGCTTCGCCAACCACGAGTTCACCTCCACCTATCTCGGTACGTCGACGGGGCTGCGGCTCCGTCACGACCAGCCCAACGGCACGCTGGAGCTCAACGCCAAGTCGCCGGACCGCTCGCGTTCCGCCTGGGCGGGCCGCGCCACGCGGGACTTCAAGGACGTCGACCCGGGCCTGCTCGACGCGGAGCTCGCACAGCGGCTCGGCTGGGCGGAGCGCCGTATCGACCTGCCCGCGGGCCGGTACGAGACGCTGCTGCCGCCCACCGCGGTGGCGGATCTGCTGATCTACCAGATGTGGTCGTCGACGGCCCGGGACGCTGCCGAGGGCCGGACGGTCTTCTCCAAGCCGGGCGGCGGCACCCGCGTCGGCGAGACGCTTTCGCCGCTGCCGCTGACCCTGCGCAGCAACCCGAACGAGCCGGGACTGGAGTCCGCGCCGTTCGTGATCGCGCACTCCTCCGGCGACGACGCGTCGGTCTTCGACAACGGCCTGCCGCTGTCGGCGACGGACTGGGTCCGCGGCGGAAGGCTGGAGCATCTGATCACCACCCGGCACAGCGCCGGTCTGACCGGGCTGCCGGTCGCCCCCGGGATCGGCAACCTGATCCTGGACGGCGGCGGTGAGCGTTCGCTGGACGAGATGGTCTCGGCGACCGCCCGCGGGCTATTGCTGACCTGCCTCTGGTACATCCGCGAGGTCGACCCGGCGACGCTGCTGCTGACCGGGCTGACCCGGGACGGCGTCTACCTCGTGGAGAACGGCGAGGTGGTCGGCGAGGTGAACAACTTCCGCTTCAACGAGTCGCCCGTCGACCTGCTGTCCCGGGCCACGGAGACCGGCCGCACCGAAAAGACGCTGCCGCGCGAGTGGAGCGACTGGTTCACGCGGGCCGCGATGCCCGCGCTCCGGGTCCCGGATTTCAATATGAGTTCGGTCAGCCAGGGCGTATAACCTCGTACACGTCTATTGGCACAGCGAAGGAGACGCGAGAGACGTGACGGACATCGTCGACGAACTGCAGTGGCGGGGGCTGATCGCCCTCTCCACTGACGAGGACGCATTGCGCAAGGCGTTCGCGGACGGTCCCGTCACGTTCTATTGCGGCTTCGACCCGACCGCGCCCAGCCTGCACCTCGGCAATCTCGTCCAGATCCTGACCATGCGCCGGATCCAGCTGGCGGGCAACCGTCCGCTGGGCCTGGTCGGTGGCGCCACCGGTCTGATCGGCGACCCGAAGCCGAACTCCGAGCGCACGCTCAACGCGCGGGAGGTCGTCGCAGGCTGGGTGGACCGGCTGCGCGGCCAGATCGAGCGCTTCCTCGACTTCGAGGGTCCGCACGCCGCGATCATGGTCAACAACCTGGACTGGACGTCGGGCCTGTCGGCGATCGACTTCCTGCGCGACATCGGGAAGTACTTCCGGGTCAACAAGATGATCGCGAAGGAGGCGGTCGCCCGGCGGCTGAACTCCGACGCGGGCATCAGCTACACCGAGTTCAGCTACCAGATCCTGCAGGGCATGGACTTCCTGGAGCTGTACCGGCGGTACGGGTGCGTCCTGCAGACCGGCGGCAGCGACCAGTGGGGCAACCTCACCGCGGGCACCGACCTGATCCACCGGGTCGAGCCGGAGGCCGCGGTGCATGCGCTGGCCACCCCGCTGATCACCAAGGCCGACGGCACGAAGTTCGGCAAGACGGAGACGGGCACGGTCTGGCTGGACGCGGAGCGGACCACTCCGTACGCCTTCTACCAGTTCTGGCTGAACGCGGACGACCGGGACGTCTCCAAGTTCCTGCGGATCTTCAGCTTCAAGTCCCGCGAGGAGATCGAGGAGCTGGAGAGGCTGACCGAGGAGCGGCCGCAGGCGCGTGCCGCGCAGCGGGCGCTCGCGGAAGAGCTGACGACGCTCGTCCACGGCGCGGACCAGTGCGCCGCGGTCGTCGGCGCGTCGAAGGCTCTCTTCGGACAGGGCGAGCTGGCCGAGCTCGACGAGCCGACGCTGCGCGCGGCACTCTCCGAACTGCCGCACGCCAGGGTCGCCGAGCCGGCTCAGGTGGTGGACCTGTTCGCCGAGGTGGGTCTGGTGGCCAGCAAGTCGGCGGCCCGCCGCACGGTGAAGGAGGGCGGGGCCTACGTGAACAACGTCAAGGTCACGGCCGAGGACGCGGTGGTGGCCCCGGAGGATCTGCTGCACGGCCGCTGGCTCGTACTGCGCCGTGGCAAGAAGAACCTCGCCGCGGTCGAGGTCACGGGTTAGGTCCTGTCCGGTCGATCAGGCCGGATCAGCGAGCCCGGCAAGATCGGCCGGACAGGACCTCGTAACAGAGCGGCGGCCGGGCGGGCATCGTGCCCGTCCGGCCGCCGTCGCCCTGCGCGCAGGCGCGCTCAGGCTCTGCCTCTGCGGCGTTGTGAGGAGTTGTAGGCCTTGTCCCCGAAGAGGACGAGGACGACGGCCGCACCGAGCTGAAGGGCATGACGGCCCCAATCGATGCCCCTGGTCTCGGCGATGCCCAGCCCCGATGCCATCCAGTTGCCGAGCAGGGCCCCACCGATGCCCAAGATGGTGGTCATCCAGAGGGGCAGGTGCTGCTTGCCCGGGATGACCGCCTTGGCGATCAGCCCGAGTACGAATCCCACGATGATCGCCCACAACCAGCCCATGGCTGCCTCCTCGTACGGCTCTGCGTGAGCAGTTACGCCGTCAGTCTCGGCTTGTCCGCCATACAGCGCATGTCGGGCGGCGCCATACGCGCGAAGACGCAGCCCGCGCGCGCAACCCGGGCCCGACCCCCTCTCGTAGGTGTCGGAGCTGCGGCGTACCGTGGAATCCGTCAGGACCGGGGAGCGTCCGGCATGGAAACCTGGTGGTGGAACGTGATGCGGAAGCACGGCAATGCGGAGGTCTTCCGGATCACGGGAGCGCGGCAGGGCCTCGCCGATGATGTGCGCGGCCGGCAGCGGCGCTATGTGATCTCCATGTCGGTGCGGACCCTGTCGGTGATCCTCGCCGCTGTCCTGTGGAATGTGGAACGCCCTGTGGCGATCGTGGCACTGGTGCTCGGCGGAATTCTCCCGTACATCGCCGTCGTGATCGCCAACGCGGGCCGGGAGAGCGCTCCTTCGCTGCCCTCGACATTCGTCACCGCACCTACTCCGCCGATGATCGCCCCCGCCTCAACCGCCACCGCCGCGGAACCCGAGCCGGAAGCCGATGGCAGCCGACAGGAGCGCCAGCAGGGGGAACCAAGCTGATTCCACCGTGCCTGGGAAGCTCAGGAAAAGCTCAGATCAATCATGAAGTTCCGGTGCACCGCACCCCGCTTGCCGTGACATACTTCGAAGCGCGCTCCGCATCCCCCGTCGGAGCGACGGACCGACGCCGGGCAGCTCCCCCCGTGGCTGCTCGGCGTCGCCATGTGGTCGCCTTCTCCGTACGGACGTAAGAGTGAGTGACGAGACCCCGATCTGTTCCGCGAAAGGCTGCCGCGCCGACGCGGTCTGGGTGCTCGCGTGGAACAACCCGAAGCTGCACACCCCCGAGCGCCGCAAGACGTGGCTCGCCTGTGACGATCACCGCGAGCATCTCTCCAACTTCCTTGGCCTGCGCGGCTTTCTGAAGGATGTGCTGACGCTCGATGACTGGGAGCGGGGCCACGGCTCCGGCTCAGCCGCGGATCGCTGACGCCCGTCGATCACTGAACCTGATCCGCTGACGGTCTGCAGCCTGACGGTCGGCCGCCGATCGGGACGCTGATCCGGCCGACGCTCAGCCGCCGATCGCCGACATCGGGCGGTCGGGCTGCAGGAACGACGGATCGTCGAGGCCCGAGCCCGCCTTCTTGCCCCACATCGCCAGCTTCCAGATGCGGGCTATCTCCTCGTCCGGAGCCTCCGAGCGCAGCGCAGCGCGCAGATCCGTCTCCTCGCGGGCGAACAGACACGTGCGCACCTGGCCGTCGGCGGTGAGCCTGGTGCGGTCGCAGGCCGCGCAGAAGGGGCGGGTGACGGAGGCGATGACCCCGACGCGGTGCGGTCCGCCGTCCACGATCCAGCGCTCGGCCGGCGCGGAGCCGCGCTCCCCCTCGCCCTCGGCGGTGAGCGTGAAGCGCGTACGCAGCGAAGCCAGGATGTCGCCTGCGGTGATCATCCCGTCGCGCTTCCAGCCGTGCTGCGCGTCGAGCGGCATCTGCTCGATGAAGCGCAGCTCGTAGTCGTTGGCCACGGCCCAGGCGAGCAGCTCGGGGGCCTCGTCGTCATTGAGGCCGGGCATCAGGACCGTATTGACCTTGACCGGGGTGAGGCCCGCGGCGCGGGCGGCCTCCAGGCCGTCCAGCACATCGTGGTGGCGGTCGCGGCGGGTCAGGGTCTTGAAGACGTCGGGCCGCAAGGTGTCCAGCGAGACATTGACCCGGTCCAGGCCCGCGGCCTGCAGGGCGCTCGCCGTGCGCTTCAGCCCGATGCCATTGGTGGTCAGGGACATCTTGGGGCGGGGCTCGAGGGCGGCGCAGCGCTCGACGATCCCGACCAGACCGGGCCGGAGCAGCGGCTCTCCGCCGGTGAAGCGGACCTCGGTGACGCCGAGGTCGGTGACGGCTATGCGGATCAGCCGGACGATCTCGTCGTCACTGAGCAGATCGGGCTTGGCGAGCCACTGCAGGCCTTCCTCGGGCATGCAGTACGTGCAGCGCAGATTGCACCGGTCGGTGAGTGAAACGCGCAGGTCAGTGGCCACGCGGCCATAGGTGTCGATGAGCACGGTGGGCCCCCTCCCCGGTTCAGCGGATCTTATTGCCTCCGAGCCTACGCCAGAGGTCCGACAACGAAGGGGGCCGATTGTCACGAGGAGCGGCACGGCCGCGTCGTAGGACTCTACGACGCGGCCGTGCCAGGCATGCCTGCGATGCCCGGTCAGTGGGCGGTCGGATGCCCGGTCAGTGGGCTCCGATCCCGGTGAGGGACTTGACCTCGAGCTCCGCGTACTTGCCCTTGTCGGGCTCCTCCTTGGACAACAGGGTGCCGAGCCAGCCGAGCAGGAAGCCCAGCGGGATCGAGATGATGCCCGGGTTCTCCAGCGGGAACCAGTAGAAGTCCGCCTCCTTGAACATCGAGGTGGGCTTGCCGGAGACGACCGGTGAGAAGAGCACCAGCACCACGGCCGCCGTCAGACCGCCGTAGATCGACCACAGGGCGCCCTGCGTGGTGAACCTCTTCCAGAACAGGCTGTAGAGGATCGTCGGCAGGTTCGCGGATGCGGCGACCGCGAAGGCGAGAGCGACCAGACCGGCGACGTTCAGATCGCGGGCGAGCGCGCCGAGCCCGATGGAGACGACGCCGATGGCGACGGTCGCCCAGCGCGCCGCGCGGACCTCTTCCTTCTCGGTGGCCTTGCCCCTGCGGATGACGTTCGCGTAGATGTCGTGGGCGAAGGAGGACGAGGAGGCCAGGGTCAGGCCCGCGACCACCGCGAGGATGGTGGCGAAGGCGACCGCTGAGATCACCGCCAGCAGGATGGAGCCGCCGGTGGATCCCGAGCCGCCGCCGATCTCCAGGGCCGCCAGTGGCGCGGCCGTATTGCCCGCCTTGTTGGAGGCGATGATGTCGCCGGGCTTGAGCAGGGCAGCCGCGCCGAAGCCGAGCACGATCGTCATCAGATAGAAGGCGCCGATGATGCCGATCGCCCAGTTCACCGACTTACGGGCGGCCTTCGCAGTGGGCACGGTGTAGAAGCGGATCAGGATGTGCGGCAGACCCGCGGTGCCGAGCACCAGCGCGATGCCGAGCGAGATGAAGTCCAGCTTCGATGTGCCGGTCTTGCCGTACTTGAGTCCCGGCTCCAGGAAGGACGCGCCCTTGCCGCTGTTCTCGGCCGCCTTGCCGAGCAGGTCGGAGAGGTTGAAGTTGAACTTCAGCAGGATCAGGAAGGTGATGAGCACGGTGCCCGCGATGAGCAGGACAGCCTTGACCATCTGCACCCAAGTGGTGCCCTTCATACCGCCGATGGTCACGTACACGATCATCAGTACGCCGACCAGGGCGACGATCGCGACCTTGCCCGCATCGCTGGTGATGCCGAGCAGCAGCGAGACGAGTACGCCCGCGCCCGCCATCTGCGCCAGCAGATAGAAGATCGAGACGACGATGGTGGAGGTGCCTGCAGCGGTGCGGACCGGGCGCTGGCGCATGCGGTACGCGAGGACGTCGCCCATCGTGTAGCGGCCGGAGTTGCGCAGCGGTTCGGCGACCAGCAGCAGCGCGACCAGCCAGGCGACCAGGAAGCCGATGGAGTAGAGGAAGCCGTCGTAGCCGAAGAGGGCGATGGCGCCCGCGATGCCGAGGAAGGACGCGGCGGACATGTAGTCGCCGGAGACCGCGAGCCCGTTCTGGAAGCCGGTGAACTGGCGGCCGCCCGCGTAGAAGTCGGCGGCGTTCCTGGTCTGGCGGCCGGCCCACACGGTGATGAAGAGGGTGGCGACGACGAAGCACGCGAAGAGCGTGATGATCAGTGGCCGGTGCTCGCTCGCCCCGTCGGCGGCCAGCTGGACGGTGGGATACGCGGCGTGCGCGGCGCTCATGCGTCGTCCTCCATGCGGGACTTGATCGCCTCGGCCTTCGGGTCGAGCTTCGCGGCTGCATGACGCGAGTAGAGCCAGGCGATGAGGAAGGTGGTGGCGAACTGGGCGAGTCCGAAGACGAGGGCGACGTTGATATTGCCGAAAAGCTTCGTGCCCATGAAGCCGCCGGCGTAGTTGGACAGCAGGACGTAGAGCAGGTACCAGGCGATGAACGCGACGGTCAGCGGGAAGGCGAAGGAGCGGTATGTGCGGCGCAGTTCGCCGAATTCCGCACTCTCCTGTACGTCGACGAACTGCTCTGTCGTGGGCTGAGCTGGGCTGGTGTCCGTACCGCCGGGGGGCGACGGTGCATCGGTAGCCACGGAATCTCCTCGCGACGCGGGTGCGGTGGGGAAGGACAGGGGGCCTCACTGGGGAAGTGGTTTTGATGTTGCTCCACCCCCTGACAACGGCACGGAGAGCACACCGGACCGGTTCAACATCGGCCTTTTTCTTCCCGACTTTCTTCGGGTTTCTTCTCGAACTGATTGATGGACGGCCATGATCGGCGATAGCTTCGCTGGTCATGTACCCGCCCATTTCATAGGGGTCTGGGCGGGACACGGATGATGTGGAGAACCCATGGCTCATCTGGGATCCAGACGGCGGCGCGCACTCGCGCTTCCCGCCGGTCTGGCGCTCACGGCCTCGCTCGGCTTCCTTCCCGCGGGAGCCGCCTCGGCAGCCCCGGCGGACGAAGTACCCGCCGCGGTGGCGACCGACGGTCCGAAGCTGTCGTACGTGGTGAACGTCAAGGGCGGTCACGGCACCGCCAAGTCGGTGAAGAAGGCGATAGCCAAGGCCGGCGGTTCGGTGGTGATCGCGTATGACCAGATAGGCGTCATCGTCGTCCACTCGCAGAACCCCGCCTTCGCCAAGACGATCCGTCAGGTCAGGGGCGTCCAGTCGGCCGGCGCGACGCGCACCGCGCCGATCGCTCCGGCGGCCGACACGGCGATCGACTCCGAGCGCCCGCTGACCGCCCAGGAGGCGAAGACCGCGGCGGCGCAGGCCACCGCCGGCCAGGACCCGCTCGAGCCGCTTCAGTGGGACCTGCCCGCCATCAAGGCGGACAAGGCTCACAAGAAGACGCTGGGCAGCAGGAACGTCACGGTCGCGGTCATCGACACGGGTGTTGACGACACCCACCCCGACCTCGCGCCCAACTTCGACGCCAAGGCGTCGGCCAACTGTGTGACCGGCAAGCCGGACACCACTCCCGGCTCCTGGCGGCCGGCCGCCAACGAGAGCGACCACGGCACGCATGTCGCGGGCACGATCGCCGCGGCCAAGAACGGCGTTGGCGTCACCGGTGTCGCCCCGGGCGTCAAGGTCTCCGGCATAAAGGTGGCGACCACGGACGGCTTCTTCTACACCGAGGCGGTCGTCTGCGGCTTCGTCTGGGCCGCCGAGCACGGCGTCGATGTGACCAACAACAGCTACTACACCGACCCGTGGCTGTTCAACTGCAAGAACGACCTCGACCAGGGGGCTCTGGTCGAGGCACACCGCCGGGCCATCGGGTACGCGGAGCGCAAGGGCGTGGTGAACGTCGCCGCGGCCGGCAACTCCAAGATGGACCTCGCCGCCGACGAGCTCCCCGACGCGACGAGCCCGAACGACACCACCCCCGTCGAGCGGGTCATCAACCCCCGTGAGTGCCTGGACATTCCCACCCAGATTCCCGGGGTCGTCACCGTCTCCGCGCTGGGTGCGAAGAACCTGAAGTCCTCGTACTCCAACTACGGTCTCGGCGTGGTCGACATCTCCGCCCCGGGCGGTGACTCGACCCTCTTCCAGCGGCCGGACGCGCCGGCCGTGGACGGCCGGATCCTGTCCACGCTGCCGGGCGGCAAGTACGGCTACAAGGCCGGCACGTCGATGGCCTCGCCGCATGTCGCGGGCGTCGTCGCGCTGATCAAGTCGAAGCACCCGCATGCCTCGGCGGCGCAGGTGAAGGCGCTGCTGTACGCGGAGGCGGACGACAGGGCCTGCACCAACCCGTACGACATCGACGCCGACGGCAAGGTCGACGCGGTGTGCGAGGGCCCCAAGGGCAAGAACGCCTTCTACGGGACGGGTGTCGCGGACGCGCTGGACGCGGTTCGCCGGTAACACCTGCTGAGGCGGGCAACACCTGCTGGGACAGTGCTGTTCGGGGCCGGACGCGGCGTTTCGCGTCCGGCCCTCTGCTGTTTCTACGGCTTGATGAGGACCTTGAGCGCGGTGCGCTCGTCCATCGCCCGGTAGCCCGCGGGGACGCCGTCGAGGCCGACCGACAGGTCGAAGACGGGCGACGGGTCGATCGTGCCGTCCAGGACGTCGGGCAGCAGCTCCGGTATGTACGCGCGCACGGGCGCGACGCCACCGCGCAGGGCGATGTTGCGGTCGAACATGACGGAGAGGTCCAGGCCGGTGCCGCTGCCGTGCGGCACGCCGACATAGCCGATCGCGCCGCCGTCGCGGGTGATTTCGACGGCCGTACGCATCGACTGCTCGGTTCCGACGGCCTCGATCACGGCGTGTGCGCCCTGACCGCCGGTGAGCTCGCGGACGGCCGCGACGGCCGCGTCGCCGCGCTCGGCGACGACATCGGTGGCGCCGAAGGTCTTGGCGATGTCGGTACGCGCCTGGTGGCGCCCGAGCGCGATGATCCGCTCGGCGCCGAGCCGCTTGGCGGCCAGCACACCGCACAGCCCGACCGCGCCGTCACCGACGACCGCGACGGTGGAGCCCCGGGTGACGCCTGCGCCGATCGCCGCGTGGTGCCCGGTGCCCATGACGTCACAGAGCGCAAGCAGCGCGGTCAGCAGCCGGTCGTCGGACACGGCTTCGGCCGGGAGCTTGACGAGGGTGCCGTCGGCGAAGGGCACGCGTACGGCCTCGCCCTGGCCGCCGTCGTAGCCGACCGAGCCCCAGAAGCCGCCCTGCGGGCAGGACGTCTGCAGGCCCTCCGAGCAGAAGTCGCAGGTCCCGTCGGACCAGACGAACGGCGCGACGACCAGGTCGCCGGGCTGGAAGCCGGTGACCTCGGAGCCCGCCGCCTCGACCACGCCCAGGAACTCGTGGCCGATGCGCTGCCCCGGCTGCCGGGCCGACTCGCCGCGGTACGCCCACAGGTCGCTGCCGCAGATGCAGGCCCGCAGGACGCGCAGCACCACATCGGTGGGCTGCTGGATCGCCGGGTCGGGCACCTCCTCCACGCGGATGTCGTGCGGAGCGTGGATGACGGTGGCGCGCATGCTGCGGGTCCTTGCTGATCAGACGGATGTACAGCCCTCCACGGTACGCCTGTGAGGAAGCGGTCAGCGCTCCGGTGGCCGGCGGCGGCCGGGCCGCACACCAGGTGAGCATGATCCAGAAGCCGGGCACGGTCGCGGTCGGGCCGCCGCACGCCGCCGCGCCGGCACGAGGCCCCCGCAGGCCGAGTCGGACCTCAGACGCCCGCCGCGCCGAGCAGCGAGCCCACTGCGTAGGTCACCGCCATCGCCAGTGCTCCCCCGCCCACGTTCCGCAGCACCGCGGGCCGCAGCGCCGCGGCGCCCAGGCGGGCGCTCCACCAGCCCGTCAGGGCCAGCGCCGCGAGCACCGACAGGACCGTGACCAGCAGGCGCAGGGACGAGGGCGGCAGGACGATCGCCAGCAGTGGCAGCAGCGCGCCCACCGTGAAGGCCAGGAAGCTCGCGCCCGCCGCGTGCCACGGGTTGGCCAGCTCGTCCGGGTCGATGCCGAGCTCCACGCGCGCGTGGGCGCGCAGTGCGTCCCGTGCGGTGAGCTGTTCCGCCGCCTCGCGGGCCACTTCCCGGGACAGGCCGCGGTCCACCAACAGCCCGGTCAGCTCCTCCAGTTCCTCCTCCGGCTGCTCGCGCAGCTCGCGCCGCTCCAGGGCCAGGGCCGCCTTCTCGGAGTCGCGCTGGGTGGAGACGGAGACGTACTCACCGGCCGCCATGGACAGGGACCCGGCCAGCAGTCCGGCGAGACCGGCGGTGAACAGAGCGGCGCGCGAGTCGGTGGCGCCGGCGACGCCGACGACGAGGCCCGCGGTGGAGACGATGCCGTCATTGGCGCCGAGGACCGCGGCCCGGAGCCAGTTGAGGCGCGTGCCGAGTGCCCCGTCGTGGGCCTCGTCGTGAGTCGATGGCTCAGTCATCCCGGGAGGGTCTCACTCCCCCTGTCACCAGACGCGCACCGACCCGCCTTTGGCGAACGCAGGGCTCGTCGCCCCCGGCGGGATGTCCGTCAGCGGCTCGGCGATCTCCTCGACGGTCGGACCCACCCTCGCCGCGATCGGGTCGAGCAGGCCGAGGTCGAAACCGTAGACGCGCGCGGCGTTGCCGCCGGTCATCGCCGCGACCTCGTGCCTCGACAGGCCCGCGTAGGCGATGCGGAGGCCTTCGCGGGAGTAGGGGGCTGTGCCTTCGTCATGCGGATAGTCGCTGCCCCACATGATCTTGTCGAGGCCGATCCGGTGGCGCAGCGGCACCTCGTGCGGGCGCATGAAGCTCGCGCCGACGAAGCAGTTGTCGCGCCAGACCTCACTGGGGCCGCCGCCCATCGAAGCGGCAAGCCCCGCACCGAACTTGGACTCCGCGGTGGCGGCCTTGGTCGCGGCTGCCACCAGCCGGGCGTGGTAGTAGTCCAGCATGTCGAGCACGCCCGGGATCCAGCCCGAGCCCTGTTCGGTGAGGACCAGCTTCAGGTCCGGGTGGCGGCGGAAGGCCCCGCCGAAGATCAGATGCCACAGGGCCCGGTGCGAGAACCACGTCGTCTCCACCATGAACACCGCACGCGCCGCCGGTTCCTCGCCGAGCGGCGGGGACGCCGAGCCGCCGTGGTGGTTGACGGGTACGCCGAGTTCGTCACAGACCTCCCAGATCGGGTCGTATGTCTGCGAGTACAGCTCGGGAAGGCCGGAGCCCGGTGGCGTACCGGGCAGCAGGATGCCGCCTGTCAGACCCGCCGACGCCACCCGCCGGATCTCGCGGACCGCCTCGTCGACGTCGTTGAGGAGAATCTGCGCCACGCCTGCCCGGCGCCCCGGTGCGGCGGCGCAGAAGTCGGCGAGCCAGCGGTTGTGGGCGCGCAGACCGGCCCAGCGCTGCTCGTACTCCTCCTTCGACGGCGCCGGGGCCATGAGTGAGGCGCTGGGGAAGAACGGCGGGATGGTGTTGGGGAAGACGACTTCGGCAACGATGCCGTCGGCCTCCAGCTCGGCAATGCGCCGGTCGGAGTTCCAGTTGCGGTCCGCCGTTTCGGCCTGGAGATCCTCGTACGGATTGACGTATGTGGCCGCCCAGGCGTCGAAGTCGTCGTGGTAGCTCTTCTCCAAGTACGGCTCGTAGTCGAGGAGATCGGCGCCGGCGTGGCAGTCGGCGGAGATGACGGTGTAGCGGTCCGCTCCGTCAATCATGACGCCCCCAGGACCGGGAAGTCGTGGTCCGTCAGCCAGTGCCGGCCCACCTCTCGCGACCTCGCCCAGGACGCCTCCACGGCCGACTGGTCCGCCGACTGGCCGAGTTCGGCCGGTGTCGGTCCGATGCGGCGGGCGATCGGGGCCAGCTTGCGGGTGTCGAAGCCGAAGACCTCGGCCGCTGCCAGGCCCAGCATGCGGCGGGTTTCGGCGACCGGGATGTCGTGGAAGGTTCTCGCCAGCCATGCGCGCGTGTCGGGCCAGGTGCCCTCGGGGTGCGGGAAGTCGCTGCCCCAGAGGATGTTGTCGACCCCGATCTCGTAGCGCTGGGCGAGTTCGCGCCGCTTGGTGTTGGTGGCGCAGATGAAGACCTGGCGGTCCAGATACTCGCTCGGCGGCCGCTTCAGCTCGGCGAACGGTGAGAGCTTCTTGCCGCCGTGCGCGCCGAGATAGAGCCGGTCCATGAACCAGAGCAGATTCGGCAGCCACCAGCACCCGGACTCGGCGACGCCGAACGTCAGACCGGGATGCCGCTCGAAGACACCGGACCAGAGCAGGAACCACAGCGGGCGGGCCGGCCACCAGGTGACCTCGGAGACGTAGATCCCCAGGTGGTCGCCGTACTCATGGCGCGGGGCCGCACCGGAGTGGGTGACCATGGGCATGCCTGTCTCGGCGGCCGCCGCCCAGATCGGGTCGTAACGCCGGTCGTGGTACGGCGCCTTGTCCACCCACATCGAGGGGATCATCAGCGCCCCGAGCCCGGACTCCTTGGCCCGGTGGATCTCGGCGACGACCCGCTCGACCTCGCCCGTGACGGGCAGCAGGGCCACCCCGCAGTGCCGTTCGGGGTTGGCGGAGACGAACTCGGCGAGCCACCGGTTGTGCGCCTGCGCGCCCGCCATGCCGAGGTCGGGGTCCTGGTCGCCGGAGAGCCCGAGCCCCACGCCGAAGGGAGCGGCCGTCTGGCTGTCGACGGCGTCCGCGTCCGGGAAGACGACCTCCGCCGCCACTCCGTCGCCGTCGAGCTCCTTGAGCCGCTGGGCGGGGTCCCAACCGCCTTTCAGTCCTTCCTCGTTGTCGCTGAACCACTTGCTCGCGAAGGCTTCGTTACGTACGCCGAGCCGGGTCATCTCCTCCCGGCGGCGGTCGCGCCCGGCGAGGAATTCGTCGAAGTCCCGGTGGAACCGGGCGTCCAGATAGGGCCGGTACTGCTCGGTCGGCAGTCCGGCGTGGCAGTCGGAGGAGATGATCAGGTACGGGTCCTGCTGTGCCGTCATCACGTGTCCCTCATCGGTCCAGAATGAATTTCTCCAGGTACGACGGGTTGGCGCGGTCGAGCATCGACTGCGCCCGCGCGCGGATCTGCCGGTCGCTGTGCTCGCTCGCCGGCAGCAGCCAGAAGCGGCCGGCGCGGATCCCGTCCACGACGAACGCGGCGACCTCCTCGACCGGTGTGAACGCAACCTCGTGCCCGGCGTCCTTCATCGCCGCCTCCCACTGGTCGAGGCTGCGGTAGGGAGTTCTGCGCGGCCGCTCCTTGGCGTACCGCTCCGGCCTGTTGCGGTGCGACTCCCACAGCCCGGTACGCAGCATGTGCGGCCCGGGGAACAGGACGGACGCGCCCACGCGCGCGTGTTCCGCCTTCAGATGCGCGTACAGCGACTCGGTCATCGTCACGACGGCGGCTTTGGTGACGGCGTAGACCGATGCGGTGGGCAGCGGCGCGATCCCGCCGTCACCCGACGAGGTGTTGACGACATGGCCGGGCTCGCCGCTCGCGATCATGTGCGGCACGAAGGCCTGGATGCCGTGGAAGACACCCCAGACGTTGACGGCGAAGGCCCACTTCCAGTCGTTGGGCTCGTGCTCCCACATCCGGCCCTCGGCGCCGGAGCCGACCCCCGCGTTGTTGCACAGCACATGGACGGCGCCGAAGGTCTCGTACGCGGCGTCCGCGAGCTCCGAGACGGAGTCGCGGTCGCCCACGTCGACGGTCTGCGCGAACACCCGGGCGCCGTCCTGTGCGAGCTGGTCCGCCGCCTTGTGCAGAGCCGCCTTCTCGACGTCCGCGAGGACGACTTTCAGCCCCTCGGCCGCGAACCGCCGCGCCATGGCGAGCCCGATGCCGCTCGCCGCGCCCGTGACGACGGCGACCTGTCCCTGGCTCAGCCGCATCACAGGCTCCCCGCAGGCGGTCCGTCGAGGATCTGCTGCGGGTCGTCGTAGCGCTGGTGGATGTACGGCAGCAGCGCCTGCGCGCTCACCCGCTCGACCGCCTTCCCCCGCTGGTCGGTGGTCTTCTCGCCGAGGGTGAGCTCGACGAGACGGCGTACGGGGAGGTCGGCGACGGGGTCGTACGGCGACTCGCGCAGCACCACGTCGCCGCTGAGCCTCTCCAGCCTGCGGAACTTCTCGTTGCGGATGCAGTGGACGAGTACGGGGTCGGCGTCGAAGCCCCGACCGTCCACCGCGGGCAGGAACTTGAAGTAGAAGTCCAGCTTCTCGGCCGGCTCGGGCAGCGGCAGCGGTCCCTCCACCGCGCCGCGCACCTCGACGAAGGCGATGCCGTGCCGGGCGAGCAATGCCCGTACCAGCAGACCGTCGCGTTCGACGGCGACCTCGCCCAGCTTCTTCGGCTCGCCGAAGACCTCGCGTCCGCCGATCAGCGCGCGCTCATGGGTCATCGGCATGACGAGCGGGTACCAGCCCTCGAGCCCGTCGTGCAGCGCGGCGACGGCCACCGAGCCCGCGCCTGGGGGTACCTCCCGCGCCGAAGGCTGCGGGGGAGGGTAGCCGGGCAGGTCGACCTTGCTGATGTTTGCCCGTACAAGGGGCCGCCCGGTGGGCTTGAGGGGCGGCGGGAGTACGGCCGCCACCGCGTCCGGGTCGCTCTCCCACACCGCCACGACGCCCGTGGACCAGATGTCGGGGAGCCGGGAACCGGCTGCGCGGGCCGCGGCGATCTCCGCCTCGCTGCGCGCGCCGTACCGTACACGTGCCATGACGTACCACCCTTCGCTTCATCGTCGGGGGTCGGTTCTGTAACACAGTTACACCGGCGGCGATGAAGGGTAAAGAGCCGTGCATGCAGATGAGTTGAGGAGCGAGATGCCACGCACCGCGCTGACCCGCGAAGAGGTGCTCCGGACGGCGGCAGCCCTCGTGAAGCAGCACGGACCCGACGCGCTCACCATGCGCAAGCTCGCCGCAGAGCTCGGCACGGCGGTCACCTCGATCTACTGGCATGTGGGCAATCGCGAATCCCTGCTGGACGCACTGGTGGAGCGCACGGTCAAGGAGATGGGCGCGATCCGGCCGGTGGGGCGCACGCCCGCGCAGCGCGTCGTCTCGGTCGCCCGCCGGCTCCGCCGTGAGCTGCGCGAGCGGCCCCATCTGATCGCGATGGTCCATGAACGGGGGCTCACGGAAAGGATGTTCCTGCCTGCGCAGCAGGCGCTCGTCCATGAGGTGCACGCCGCCGGGCTGCGCGGAGCGCGCGCCGCCGAGGCCGTGCGCGCCGTCCAGTTCCAGGTCGTGGGCTTCGTACTCGTCGAGCGCAACCGCGAGCGCTCACCGGTCCAGTCGCCCGGCGAGGGGGAGCTGTGGGACGCGAGGACGTCGGAACACGACGCGGCGCTGGCCCGCGCGCTGGCCAGGCCCGCGGACCCGGAGCGGCTCTTCACCTCGTCCGTACGGGCGTTGGTGAGCGCACTGCTGGGGGCGTGAAGGAGCATACGGACCAGGCGGATCCGGCGATGTCAGTCCCGGCCCGTATTCTCTGTGACCATGCTCGACGACCGTACGACTGCAGCGACAGCGTGGCCGGCCGCGTATCCACAGGGGTACGCGGTCGTCGACGTGGAGACCACCGGACTCGCCCGCGACGACCGGATAATCTCCGCTGCGGTGTACCGCCTCGACGCACAGGGGGATGTCGAGGACCACTGGTACACCCTGGTCAACCCGGAGCGCGATCCGGGTCCGGTGTGGATCCACGGTCTGACGAGCGATGTGCTGGAGGGCGCACCGCTCTTCGGCGATATCGCCACGGAGTTCTCACAGCGACTGGACGGCCGCGTCCTCGTCGCGCACAACGCCATCTTCGACTGGTCGATGATCGCCCGGGAGTACGCACGCGCGCAGCGCACCGCGCCCACCCGGCAGCGGCTGTGCACCATCGCGCTCTCCAAGGAGCTCCGGCTGCCGCTGCCCAACCACAAGCTGGCGTCGCTCGCCGCGCACTTCGGGGTGGTGCAGCAGCGGGCGCACCATGCGCTGGACGATGCGCGGGTGCTGGCGGAGGCGTTCCGGCCGAGTCTGCACACGGCGGCCCGCGACGGGGTGCGGCTGCCGCTGCACGAATGCCGCCCGCTGACCGAGTGGTCGGACTCCCCCGTGACTCCCCGCATCGGCTACCAGGCGTCGTACGGCCAGTCGTCCGGTCAGTCGTCGTCCGGGTCGTCCTACGGGCAGTCGGTCTACGGCCACGGCAGCTGGCGTCCCTCGCGCAAGCGCCCGCCCTGCCCGTACCCCAACCCCGGTCGGTACGAGGTGGGCAGAGCGCTTGTGCAGGGCATGCGGGTGGCGTTCTCCGGCGACACCTCCGTCGACCGGGAGCTGCTGGAGGACCGGGCGATCGAGGCGGGCCTCCATGTCGCGACCAGCGTCTCCCGGCTGACCAGCCTGCTGGTGACCAACGATCCCGACTCGTCCACCTCGAAGACCGTGAAGGCGAAGTCCTACGGCACGCCGGTCATCGACGAGGCGGCCTTCACCCAGCTGTTGCGCGATGTGGCCCCTGCAGACGGGTGACGGCCGGGCGTGCCGCCCACACCTCGGGGACCGTGCCGCGCACCCTGTGGCGCATGGCACGTTGCGAGGTATGCGGAAACGACTACGGCATGTCCTTCGAGGTGCACGCGCAGGGCGCCGTGCACGTCTTCGACTGCTTCTCCTGCGCCATTCACCGCATGGCGCCCATCTGTGAGCACTGCCGGGTCCAGATCATCGGCCAGGGCGTCGAGGTCGACGGCCACTGGTACTGCGGCGGGCACTGCGCCCGCGCGGAGGGGAGGGCGGGCATCGTCGACAAGGTGTGACGGACAGGCGGGGCGCGCGGCCCGGACGGGACCCACCGTCCGGGCCCGGGGCGGCAGCGGGTACGGTCGAAACCGTGTACCGCTTCCTGTTGTCCCGCCAGTGGGTGATCCTCACCCTCATCGGCCTCGTACTCATCCCCACGATGATCGAGCTGGGCTTCTGGCAGCTCCACCGGCACCAGCACCGGGTCGCGCAGAACACACTGATCGCCGAGAACCTCCGGGCGAAGCCTGTCCCGGTGACCGAGCTGACCTTCCCCGGTCACACCGTCCCGCGCGCCGACTACTGGCGCCGGGTCACCGCCACGGGCACCTTCGACACCGCGCACGAAGTCGTCGTACGCCGACGAACTTCCGCCGACGACCAGGTCGGCTTCCATGTGCTGACCCCGCTGATCCTGGCCGACGGCCGCGCCGTCCTGATCAACCGCGGCTGGATCCCGGCCGCCGCCGACCAGAAGGCCTTCCCCTCCGTGCCGCCCGCCCCCAAGGGCACGGTGACCGTGACCGGCCGGCTCGAGGCCGACGAGACGACCCGGGCCAGCGGCATCAAGGACCTGGCCGGTCTGCCGCCCCGCCAGGTCATGCTGATCAGCAGCGCACAGCAGGCCGAGTCGCTGGGCCGCACCGTGCTCGGCGGCTATCTGGAACAGACGGCGCCCGAGCCCGCGGGCAGCAGCCCCGAACTGATCCCGGATCCGGACCACGACTCCATCGGCCCCCACATGGCCTATGCCGTTCAGTGGTGGCTGTTCGCCGCGGGGGTACCCGTCGGCTGGGTGATTCTGGTACGCCGCGAGAAGCGCGACCGCGAGGCCGCCGCGGACCCCAGCACCCCGGAGCCCACCCCGGCGAGCGTCTAGGGCCTGTCTTCCCGCGAAGGTCCGGCGGTCACCCGCAGCCCGGACCTCGACTGCTTAACCACCGCACTGGGCGGGAACACGCCAAAGCGTGACGCTACGCATCGAGGACTACGCCCTCATCGGCGACCTGCAGACGGCCGGACTCGTCGGCAAAGACGGCTCGATCGACTGGCTGTGCCTGCCCCGCTTCGACTCGGCGGCCTGTTTCGCGGCGCTGCTCGGCAACAAGGAGAACGGCCACTGGACGATGGCTCCCAAGGGCGCGGGCCTGTGCACCCGGCGCGGCTATGTCGGCGAGTCGCTCGTCCTGGAATCGGTGTGGGAGACCCGCACCGGCACGGTGAAGGTCATCGACTTCATGCCGCAGCGCGACGCGGCACCCGATGTCGTACGCATCGTGGAGGGCGTCAGCGGCTCGGTCGAGATGAGGGGCACGCTCCGGCTGCGCATGGACTACGGCTCCGTGGTGCCGTGGATGCGGCGGTCGGACGGGCAGCGCGTTGCCGTTGCGGGCCCCGACTCCGTGTGGCTGCGCAGCGAGCCGGAGGTCAAGACATGGGGTCAGCAGTTCAGCACCGTGTCGTCGTTCACGGTCGGCCCCGGGGAGAAGGTGGCGTTCGTCCTCACCTGGCATCCCTCGCACCAGCCCCGGCCGACGCTCGTGGACCCGTACGAGGCGCTGGAGAGCAGCCTGGCGGACTGGACCGAGTGGTCCAGGAGCTGCTGCCGGACCGCGGGCCCCTATCAAGAGGCCGTCCTGCGCTCCCTGGTCACGCTGAAAGGGCTCACGTATGCCCCGACCGGCGGAATCGTCGCCGCGCCCACCACGTCGCTGCCGGAGGAGCTCGGCGGGGTACGGAACTGGGACTACCGCTACTGCTGGCTGCGCGACTCCACCCTCACGCTGGGCGCGCTGCTGGCGGCCGGCTATCACGAAGAGGCCGAGGCCTGGCGCGACTGGCTGCTGCGCGCGGTGGCCGGGGACCCGGCGGACCTCCAGATCATGTACGGGCTGGCGGGCGAGCGGCGGCTGCCCGAGATGGAGCTGCCGTGGCTGAGCGGCTATGCGGGCTCCGCGCCGGTCCGCACCGGCAACGAGGCCGTGACCCAGCTTCAGCTCGATGTGTACGGAGAGGTCATCGACTCCCTCCATGTGGCGCGGGAGGCGGGCCTGCCGGCGGAGAAGCACGCCTGGAGCATCCAGTTGAGCCTGCTCGGCTTCCTCGAGTCGAAGTGGCGGGAGCCGGACGAGGGGTTGTGGGAAGTGCGAGGTCCACGCCGCCACTTCGTGCACTCCAAGGTCATGGCATGGGTGGCGGCGGACCGTGCCGTACGCACCCTGGAGGCGTGCCCCGAGCTGAGCGGCGACCCGGCGCGCTGGCGGGCGATGCGGGACGAGGTGCACCGGGAAGTCTGCGAGAAGGGGTACGACCCGGTACGGAACACCTTCACGCAGTCGTACGGCTCCGCCGAACTCGACGCAGCGACGCTGCTGATCCCGCGGGTCGGCTTTCTGCCGGCGGAGGATCCGCGGGTGATCGGGACAGTGGACGCGGTGCAGCGGGAGCTCGGCACGGGCGGTCTCGTACGCCGCTACAGCACCGAGGGCATGCCGGTGGACGGGATGCCGGGGAGCGAAGGGGCATTTCTGGCCTGCTCGTTCTGGCTGGCCGATGCGCTGCGGATGACGGGGCGGGCGAAGGAGGCGAGGGAACTCTTCGAGCGGCTGCTCGCGCTGCGCAACGACGTGGGGCTGCTGGCCGAGGAGTACGACCCGGTGGCCGGGCGGCAGCTCGGGAACTTCCCGCAGGCGTTCAGCCATATCGCTCTGGTGAACACGGCCCTCGCGCTCGGGCAGGAGGAGACGGCAGGATAGCTCCATGGATCTTGGACTGAAGGACCGCGTCTATGTCGTCACGGGTGCGTCGCGGGGGCTGGGCAACGCGACGGCGCGGGCGCTTGTCGCGGACGGCGCGAAGGTCGTCATCACCGGACGGGACGAGAAGACCGTCGCGGACGCCACCGCCGAACTGGGGCCGAACGCGGTGGGCGTTGCCGCGGACAATGCCGACCCGGCGGGTGCGGAGCGCCTCGTCGCCGCGGCACGGGCGCACTTCGGCGGCTTCGACGGCATTCTGATCAGCGTGGGCGGCCCGGCGCCGGGCTTCGCGGTAGACAACACGGACGAGCAGTGGCAGGCGGCGTTCGACGCGGTGTTCCTGGGGGCGGTACGGCTGGCCCGCACCGCGGCGGCGGCGCTGGGCGAGGGCGGGGTCATCGGCTTCGTCCTGTCCGGTTCGGTCCATGAGCCGATCCCGGGCCTGACGATCTCCAATGGCCTCCGCCCGGGCCTGGCGGGCTTCGCGAAGTCCCTCTCGGACGAGCTGGGCCCCCAGGGCATCCGGGTCGTGGGCCTGCTCCCGGCCCGCATCGACACGGACCGCGTGCGCGAACTCGACGCACTGTCGGGCGATGCGGAGGCGGCGCGCACGGCGAACGAGTCACGAATTCCGCTGCGGCGGTACGGGACGCCGGAGGAGTTCGGCAAGGCGGCGGCGTTCCTGCTGTCGCCGGCGGCGTCGTACCTGACGGGGGTCATGCTCCCGGTGGACGGGGGCGCACGCCACGGGTTCTGACACGGGGTGGGGGTGGGCCCCCGCTGCGCGGGGGGCTTCGTCCCGCCCGTCCTATCACTGGTCGGCCACTGCGGGCGAGCAGCATGCCTGACGCTCGGCGCAGGCCCGAGCACGGCGGCGCGAAGCTGCCGCTCACCCCGCGAGCGGGTGCCCCGCAAACCGCACCCCTGAGGGGTCCGGGGCCAAGCCCCGGTTCGGGGGGAGTCGCGGGGTGGCGAAAGCCCCGCGCAGCGGCCAACCGTTCCGCCCCGCCAAACCGCACCCCTGAGGGGTCCGGGGCAAAGCCCCGGTTCGCGCGGAAGGAGTCAACTCACCCTCTGCGCACCGTGCTTCGCCGCGCGCAGTCTGACCTCCGCCGGCAGCACCCCCAGCCCCGCCGAGTCACGCGCATGCCCCACCGCCTCCTCCGTCAGCCGCGCAAGGGCGTCCCCGGGCGACGCGAACGGTTCCAGCAGCAGGTTCACCCGTGCCTCCGGGGCGCTGCGGCGGCCCGTCAGCATGACGTGGGCACGGGCAACGCCCTCCAGGGATTCCGCCTCGCTCTCCAGGACGCCCTCCAGCGCGCGGCCCCGCAGCAACGCGCCCTCGCCGTCGCCGCTGTCGACCAGGACCTCCGCCAGCCGGGCCCGGCGGAACTGGGCGATCAGCCACCACAGCGCAAGCAGCACCACCACCGCCAGCACCGCGATGACCACCGGCCACCACCAGCCCTCGTCGCGCCAGCGATCCCGGGCCGCCTTGCTCAGCAGGACGTCGTCCGGGCCGTCCCAGGGCCACCAGGACGGCACCGGCCACCCGGCCCCCGCGGCGAGCACCGCGCCGCCCACGCACAGCAGCACCAGCCCGGCGAGGCCGAGCAGTACACGATTGACCACCCGAAGCATTCCCGCCTCACCTCTTCTTCGCCGGTGGCCGGCCGACATGCACGGTCAGGGCGGGTGGCCTGGCAAGGCCGAGCTCACCGATCGCCGCGGCCGTCGCGACATCCAGATCCGCCCGTACGTCGTCGAGTTCGCGGAAGTGCGACTGCGCGCGCACCGAGACCTTCGCCCGCCCCATCCGTACCCGGACCGACTGCACCCCGGAGATCTCCATCGCCCGGTCCCGCAGCACGAACGCCGCGGCCTCCCGGTCGATACCCGCGCGCACCGAGGCGACGTCGCGGCGCATCGGCAGCAGCGACCGCAGTCCGGGTGTGACGGCGAGGACGATCAGGACGACGCCGATGACCATCGCGACTGCTGCGGCCGCCAGCACCCCGGGGTCGTCGAGCCGCCACTTCGCGAGGTCTGCCGCGAGCACCCGGCGCCAGTGCATGGCGGGTCGGCCGGCCCGTACCGCCGCGATGTCGTACAGCAGCAGCCCTGAGCCCCCGAGCACCACCAGGGCCACCACGCCGGCGGGCACGCGGCGCACGGACCAGAAGCGACCGCCCTTGCCGCCCTCGCCGTCCTTCGGCCCCGGCCCCGGGTGGTAGGCGGCGGCGGACGCCGACTGGTCGAGATCGAGTACGGGCCGTACGGGCTCGCTCATCGGATCCTCCCGTGTGCCGCGCTGCGCGAGTAGACCGAGTGCAGTCGTTCGACCTGCACGGCCACCTCGGGCACGTCCATCCCCGCCAACGCCTTTACCCGCTGGGCGACTCGGTGACGCACCGCGCCGCACTGGCCGCCGATGTCGGAAGGATAGTCGAGCTCCAGGCTGACCCGCACCCGGGCGTGGTCATGGTGCACCGTGACCATGGCGCGGGGCGGCACGCCGCCCTCCGGAACACCGGACAGCGCTTCCCGCGCCGCCTGTGTGGCGATCTTCGCCACCACCCGGTCGGCGATCGTCGTCGCCCCGCGCTCGGCGGCCGGGACTCTCCCCCTACGCCCGGTGGAGGGACCCCCAGTGGCCACGGCGGGTCACCGCCGCCGGTCGCCGCGCTCGCGACTGCGGAAGAAGTCGCCCGGTTCGAGGTCGCCGTCAAGGAACCGGCCCGCCACGAAACCGACCGCCCCCAACGCCGCGACCAGCAGAAAGGCACCGAATCCGCCGAAGTATCCAGCGAAGCCGAGCGCCATGCCGGCGATCAGGCCAGCCACAGCCATGCTCATCGTGGGCTCCTCCACTTCAGATGCCGAAGGCGCTTACTGGAGACGTTGCTCCGGCTCTTCGTCTTCCTCATCGGGCAGTTTCACATCGCTGACCGCGATATTGACCTCGACGACCTCGAGTCCCGTCATCCGTTCCACCGCGGAGATGACGTTCTCGCGCACCGCACGGGCGACGTCCGAGATGGAAACGCCGTAGTCGACGACGATCTCAAGGTCGAGGGCCGTCTGCACCTCGCCCACCTCGGCCTTCACACCACGCGTGGCGGTGGACTTGCTGGTGCCCGGCACCCGGTCGCGGACCGCGCTGAAGGTGCGGGAGATCCCGCTGCCCATCGCATGGACACCGAGCACATCGCGGGCGGCGAGCCCGGCGATCTTCTCGACGACGCCATCAGCGATGGTGGTACGGCCACGGGATGCGGGGTCGCCGCCGCCGCGCTTGGTCGTGGAGGTCTTCCTGGGCTCCTCGGCCGAGCCGAACGACTCGCCACCGGGGTTCTCGGGTCGGCTCCGCAGCATAGGGTCGGTCATCGCCGTGTGTCCTTTCCCTGTCGAATCCGGGTCGGGGTCGGTCCACTCCTCCGGACGGGATCCATTCCTTTGCCCACACTAAGTGCGCTTGCCCGCTCTCGCGCCAGGGATGCGGCAGGCTGGAGCAATGACCACGGCTGATGCGGTGCGGCGACGGCTCGGACTCGGAAGGCTGCTTCCGCTGGGCGGCGCGGCGGACGGGGCCTGGCTGGCCGAACAGGCTGCCGAGGCGGTACTTCGGTCGGCGGCGGCACAGGTGCCCGGGGTGGCGCCCGGCCGGCTGAGGCTGGCGCTCGCGGACCCCGACACGGCGGCGACGCCCGCCGTCCCGCCACCGCCGAGCGCGCTGCCGCCCGGCCCGCTGCGTATCGAGGCGGATTTCGCCGCGGTGGCACAGGAGCCGCTGCCGGCCACCGCATCCACGCTGCGTACGGCGCTGTTCGCGGCCTCGGCCCAGCTGCTGGATCTTGAGGTCACCGAGGTGGATCTACGGGTGACGGAGCTGCTGGACGCGGCCCCGGAGACCCGGGCTCCCGCTCCGCCACCCGGGGTACGGGCCGTCGATCCGACGGATGCTGCCGGCACGGCGGCGTCCGGCGCCCCGGGCGTGGCTCATCTGACGGCCACGCTGGGCACGCCGGTGCATCTGGCGCCGGACCATGTCCGCGTCGAAGTGGCGACGGCGAGCGGTCACCGTCCGCTGGAGGTGGTCCGGGCAGTCCGCGAGGCTGTGACGGCGGCTCTCGCGGACGGGCGCCCGGTTTCTGTGCTGATCACCTCGGTGAATGGGTGATCAGTCGCCGGTGCCCGCGCGGTCGCGGAATCGCCGATCAGTCGCCGATCCCCGCGAGGTCGCGCAGCCGGCGCGCCTGCGCCGCCCGCTCCGCGGTGCGCTGCTCCTCGTACGAACGACCCGTCACTCCCTGCAGCAGCGCCTTCGTCTCGATCACCGCGTCCCGCGGCGCCGCAAGCAGCGCCGCGGCCAGGTCCCGTACCGCGCCGTCGAGTTCGTCGCCGGGCACGACAAGGTTGGCCAGGCCGGTGCGCTCGGCCTCGTCCGCGTGGACGAAGCGGCCGGTCGCGCAGATCTCCAGCGCCCGGGCACAGCCGACGAGCGACACCAGCGGGTGAGTGCCGGTGAGGTCGGGGACGAGCCCGAGGCTGGTCTCGCGCATGGCGAACTGCACGTCCTGCGCGACGACCCGCAGGTCGCAGGCGAGGGCGAGCTGGAAGCCTGCACCGATCGCATGCCCCTGGACGGCCGCAATCGTGACGATGTCACTGCGGCGCCACCAGGTGAACGCCTCCTGGTACTCGGCGATGACCAAGTCGAGCTCCTTGTCGGAGCCGCGTGCGAGGTCGATGAAGGACGGCTCGCCGTCGAAGCCCTCGGGTGTGAACGCCTGCCGGTCGAGGCCGGCGGAGAAGGACTTGCCCTCGCCGCGCAGCACCACGACCCGCACACTGCCCGGCAGTGACCGACCCGCCTGCGCCAACGCCCGCCACAGAGCGGGAGATTGGGCGTTGCGCTTGTCCGGGTTGGTCAGCGTGACCGTGGCAACCGCGTCCTCGACGGTGAGCCGTACGCCGTCCTTGTCGAGCACAGAGTCGAGCGAAGTCATGGGGCGCCTCCGGTTCGGGTGCAGTCGGTCCGTATCGGCAAAGCCGACACGGACGAAGTTAAGTGACTGCACAGTAACCACCTGGTCGATCGCATGACCGACCGGGTGGCCACCGCAGGAACCGGTGGACCGGAGGAGCCTCGATGTTCAGGCCGAAGCGGTCAGGCCGTGGCCTTCTTGCCTCGCGTCGCTCCGCCGCGTCCCCGCAGCGTGACTCCGGACTCGCTGAGCATCCGGTGTACGAACCCATAGGAGCGGCCGGTCTCTTCGGCCAGCGCCCGGATGCTCGCACCGGAGTCGTACTTCTTCTTCAGGTCTGCCGCGAGCTTGTCGCGCGCGGCGCCGGTAACCCGGCTGCCCTTCTTCAGAGTCTCGGCCACCCGTGCCTCCTCATGGGAAGTGCGCTCTGGACTTCTCATGATCACCCCTCGAGGGCTTCCTGGCCACCCATTCGGCAAGGTCCGTGCGACAAGCTTTGCCGTGTGCTGTGCGACCGACACGACCGGAATCAATCATTCCGCACGTCTGTGTTCGCACGTCCGAGCGGGTTTCCGGCAGAAATGCCAGGTCAGCGCCGCGCACGGGAGACGGGCGCGGCGAGGGACCGGACGGAGCGGATCCGCTCGGCGCCACGCCGCTGTACGAGACACACTCACTCAGATGATGGATCACCTGTAGGCCGAATGATCCATACGGAGTGGATCAGAGCCGGACGCGCCCCGGAAGCGCCGGACCGGGGGCCCGGAACCGCTGGACCGGGACCCGGAAGCGCCGGTCCGGGCCCGGTGGAGCCGGTCCGTGCCCGGTCAGGCGAGCGCCACCAGGTCCGCGTAGTCCGCGCCCCACAGGTCCTCGACGCCGTCCGGCAGCAGGATGATGCGCTCGGGCTCGAGCGCCTCGACCGCTCCCTCGTCGTGCGTGACGAGGATGACCGCGCCCTTGTAGGTGCGCAGGGCGCCGAGGATCTCCTCGCGGCTGGCCGGGTCGAGGTTGTTGGTCGGCTCGTCGAGCAGCAGGACGTTCGCGGACGAGACGACCAGGGTGGCCAGCGCCAGACGCGTCTTCTCGCCGCCGGAGAGAACTCCGGCCGGCTTGTCGACGTCGTCGCCGGAGAACAGGAAGGAGCCGAGCGTCTTGCGCACCTCGACGAGGTCGAGATCGGGCGCGGAGGAACGCATGTTCTCCAGGACCGTGCGGTCCGGGTCGAGAGTCTCGTGCTCCTGGGCGTAGTAGCCGAGCTTGAGCCCGTGACCCGGAGTGACCTCGCCGGTGTCCGGCTGCTCGACGCCGGCGAGCAGGCGCAGCAGCGTCGTCTTGCCCGCGCCGTTGAGGCCGAGGATGACGACCCGGGAGCCCTTGTCGATGGCGAGGTCCACATCCGTGAAGATTTCGAGGGAGCCGTACGACTTGGACAGGCTCTCCGCCGTCAGCGGGGTCTTGCCGCAGGGCGCGGGCTCCGGGAAGCGCAGCTTGGCGACCTTGTCGGAGACACGTACCGCTTCCAGGCCGGACAGCAGCCGCTCGGCCCGCTTGGCCATGTTCTGCGCGGCCACGGTCTTGGTGGCCTTGGCGCGCATCTTGTCGGCCTGGGAGTTGAGGGCCGCGGCCTTCTTCTCGGCGTTCTGGCGCTCGCGCTTGCGGCGCTTCTCATCGGCCTCGCGCTGCTGCTGGTAGAGCTTCCAGCCCATGTTGTAGACGTCGATGTTGGCGCGGTTGGCGTCCAGATAGAACACCTTGTTGACGACCGTCTCGACGAGGTCGACATCGTGGGAGATCACGATGAAGCCGCCGCGGTAGGACTTCAGGTACTCACGGAGCCAGACGATCGAGTCGGCGTCGAGGTGGTTGGTGGGCTCGTCGAGCAGCAGGGTGTCGGCGTCCGAGAAGAGGATGCGCGCGAGCTCGACGCGCCGGCGCTGACCGCCGGAGAGCGTATGGAGGGGCTGGCCGAGCACCCGGTCGGGCAGGCCGAGCGCGGCCGCGATGGTGGCGGCCTCGGCCTCGGCGGCGTAACCGCCCTTGGTGAGGAACTCCGTCTCCAGGCGCTCGTACTTCTTCATCGCCTTCTCGCGGGTGGCGCCCTTGCCGTTCGCCATCCGTTCCTCGTTCTCGCGCATCTTCTTCAGCACGGAGTCGAGGTCGCGGGCGGAAAGGATCCGGTCGCGGGCGAGAACGTCGAGGTCGCCGGTGCGCGGGTCCTGCGGGAGGTAGCCGACCTCGCCGGAGCGGGTGATGTTGCCGGCGGCGGGGATGCCTTCGCCCGCGAGGCACTTGGTGAGGGTGGTCTTGCCCGCGCCGTTGCGGCCTACCAGGCCGATGCGGTCGCCTTTGGCGATACGGAAGGAAGCGGACTCGATGAGGATGCGTGCGCCGGCGCGCAGCTCGATGCCGGAAGCGGTGATCACGGAAAGACTCCAGGGCGGTATGGACGGCGGAAGGGATGGGCGTGGGAGCTTCGACGCCGTCTAATGCGCAAGGAGAATTGCCATACGACTCAGTCTAGCGGGGCCCTGCAAGTGCTTTTGCGCCAGCTTTCGCGGCGGTGGCCCGGGCTCGATCGGCGCTTGAGGGCAGGGCGTTGCCGGGGCCGCCCGCCGCCGCCAGCGGTTCTGCACCGGCTTGCGCACCGGCGACGTGGCCCAGCGCACCGCCTTCCGCCGACTGTCAGTGCCCACTGCCACACTGAGATGCAGATCACATTTCCATCGTCGAGTCTGAAGGAGTGATCGGGATGTCGCAGTCACCGAGCATCTGTCCGACGCTGGTGTACGCGGACGCGAAGGCCGCGATCAAACAGCTCACGGAAGCCTTCGGCTTCACCGAGCACGCGGTGTACGAGGACGAGACCGGCGCGGTCGTGCACGCCGAGCTGACGTACGGCAGCGGCATGGTGATGCTCGGCAGCAAGGGCACCGGCAGCGAGTTCGACAAGCTGATGAAGGGCGGCGGGCCGACGGGCGTGTTCGTCCATGTCGACGACGTCGATGCCCATCATGCCGGTGCGCTGGAGCACGGTGCGGACATCGTGATGCCGCCGACCGACCAGGACTACGGCGCGCGTGACTACATGGCACGCGACATCGAGGGCAATGTGTGGAGCTTTGGCACCTACGCGCCGGGGGCGGCGGAGGGCTGAGGCCTCTCTCCGCCGCCGCTCGCCGAGTCCGCCGGGCGTCGAGTCCGCCCGGGTCAGACGCCTCCGGTGTGCACCTGGAACGCCGCCCTGCGTACGGCCTTGGCGAGGGCGGGGTCGGGGTGCGCTGCGGCCAGGGCCACCAGAACCTGCACGGTGCGGGGGTGGCCGCCGGCCCGGACCGCTTCGAGCAGTGCGGGGACCGTGCCCTGGACCGCGGAGTCGAGGTGGCGCAGCAGCAGCTGGGGCTCGCCGTGGTCGGCGACTGCCGCCGCGGTGTCCACCCACAGCCAGGTCGCTTCCTCGCGGGTGAGGACGTCGGCCGCGTCCTCGGGGTCCGCGCCCTCGTACTCGGCGAGCCACAGGAGTACGTAGGGGCGCAGCGAGGGCTCGACGACGGCGGCGCGGACCTCGGCCTCGGCGGGGGCGCCGACGACGCGCAGCGCCTCGAAGGCGAGTCCGCGCAGCAGGGCGTCCTCGCCGCGGGCCACGGCGAGCAGCTCGGTGACCGCACTGGAAACGGTGCGGGCGGCGAGCCAGGCGCGGTACTCGGCGCGGGCCGGGCCCGGGGTGAGGCGGGCGCAGCCGCGCAGCATGTCCTCGGCGGACTGCTCGATATTGCCTGCGGGGCTCTGGGCGGCGACGCAGATCTGCTCCAGCTTGACCCAGACCGCCCAGTTGCCGAGGGGGGTGAGGGTGGCGGAGCGGCCCTTGTCGAGGGTCAGCGCACCGACGGAGGAAAGGCCCTCCAGCGCCCAGTCGAGAAGGAGCGAGACGGGTACGTCAGCACCCGAGTCGGCACCGGAGTCAGCACCGGACCGGGCGTCCGGCTGCGGGCCGTAGGGGACTTCGCAGCGCTCCTCGCGCAGTTCGGCGACGCGCTGCTGGAGCAGGTCGAGCAGGACCGGCACGAGCACCGGGCCGGCCGAGAGCTGGAGGAGGGAGAGCACCTGGGGGACGGCCTCGACGACCTCGGCGACCGCGGTGGGCGCGACATCGTCGGGCGCCGGGTGGGCCAGCGACCAGGCATCGAAGAGGGCTACCCAGCCGCGCAGCACGGCCATGTCGTCGCGGTCCCAGGCGCGCAGCCGCCAGCCGGGGCGGGCCGTGTCACCGTGCAGCTCGACCAGGCCGGCGAGGCGGGCCCGGTCCCACCCCGCGCGGACCTGGAGCGGGGTCAACTCCATCGCGGCGGCGGCCCGTTCCTGGGTCCGTTCGGTGAGCTGTGCGGTGCTGGGGTCCCTCTCGACGGCGGCCCAGCGGGCGATTCGTACGGCGTCGGCCAGCACCGTCCGCGCCTGGCGGGCGAGCTCCGAGGGGGCGGGCGTGCCTTCGGGCGGCCGGGGGGCCGGCCGGGTGCGCCGGGTCGTCACGGCCCGCCGTGCGGTGGCCAGGGATCGCGGGCGGACAAGACGAAGTCTGGTGTTGCGCGCCAATTGCTCATCAGGCTTTCGGGACGTCACGGGGAGCAGTCTTCCCGCTGACGGCCCGAAAGCCCAAACGGAACGTGCCCGGCCGGGCCCGGCGGCCCGGCGCGAGTGCTACATCAAGGGGGTGAGGAAGCGGCGGAGGGCCTCTTCGTAGCGTTCCGGGTCGGCGTTCCACATGGCGGCGTGGGGGGCGTCCGTGACGGTGTGGAGGCTGACCAGGTCGGGTCGGCGGGCGGCCAGTTCGCGGGACGGCCCCCAAGGGGCGAGGGTGTCGTCCGGGCCGTGGAAGATGAGGGTCGGCACCCGCATCGCCTTGGGGTCGGCCGCTTCCTGCAGCCGGTCGCCGTGCAGTCCTGTCCTGCCCTTGGCCGCCCTGACGGCGAGCGGCAGCAGGAACGCCGGGGTCCGGCGGGCGGCGGCCAGAGCCCGCAGGGTGGCTTCCCAGTCCAGGACCGGCGAGTCGAGGACGAGGCCGCTGATCCGGTCGCGCAGCCCGGAGTTGACCGCGGCGTGCAGAGCCATCGAGGCGCCGGTGGACCAGCCGTGCAGGATGACCTTTTCGGCGCCGAAGCGGACGGCGAAGCGGATCGCGGCGTCCAGGTCGCGCCATTCGGAGTCGCCGAGATGCCCGAGCCCGTCGTGAGGCTCGGGTGCGCCGGGGTCTCCGCGGTAACCGAGGCCGAGCACCGGGAAGTGACGGGTGTGCAGGAACGGCAGGAGATTCAGAGGGTGTTCCCGCGTGGTACCCAGGCCGTGCACGGCGATCACCCAGGTGTTGCGGTGTCCGGGCACGAACCAGGAGGGCAGCGCGCCCAGTTCGCCTGGTATGTCCACATCGCTGTGATACATGCCGAACGCGCTCGACGGATCGCCCGTGTGCACCTGCGGCGTGAGTCGCACCCGGCTGCCCGGCTCCAGGCTGCCGAGACTGACCCGCTCCAGGCGGCGTACGACGGTGTCGACGGGGTGCGGCACCGCGTCGAGCACCGGTCCGACGACGGCATGGATGCCCTCGCCGTCGAGTCCGTATCTGCCGGGGCGCTGTGCGGCGAGGCTGCGGGTGAGGGTGATCTGGCCCGCGGCCGTGGCGTGCACGGTGAGCCTGGGGTCGCCGGGCAGTGGGCGCCCTTGGGGCAGCTTGAGCGCGGCGTCGCTGGCGTACCGGCCGGCCGCGACCGCGGCCGCGCCGAGTCCGATCAGGGTGGTGACGGTCGCTGCCGTCGCTGTTGCCGGGCGCACCCGTCCAGTGTCGGCACCCGCGCGCCGGGCTGCCAGTGGACGGCAGCCGCCGGTGTCAGCGCGGCTGGCCGTAGCTCCGGAACTTCTCGGCGGCTTCGCTCAGCTGGGAGTCGGAGAGGAGGCTGGGCGCATATCCGGGCAGCGCCGCCGCGGTCAGCCAGAGACGGCACATCCACTCCAGCTGGGCGGTGCGGTCGTAGGCCTGGTCGAGGCAGTCGCCGTACGCGACCGTGCCGTGGTTCTGCAGCAGGCAGACGGTGCGCTCCGCCAGGGCGCGGAGCATGTTCTCGGCGAGCTCCTCGGTTCCGAACAGTGCGTACGGGGCGACGCGGACGGGGCCGCCGAGTGCCGCGGTCATGTAGTGGATGGGAGGGAGCACGGGGACGAGGGTGGAGACGGCGGTGGCGTGCACGGCGTGGGTGTGGACGACGGCGCCGGCGGAGGTGTTGCGGTAGACCTCCAGATGCAGCGGCAGTTCGCTGGTGGGGGCGAGATCGCCGAGGAGCTGGTTGCCGTCGAGGTCGACGGCGACGACGTCCTGCGGGGTGAGCCGGTCGTAGGCGACTCCGGTCGGGGTGATGAGGACGAGTGGGCCGACCCGCACCGAGACATTGCCCGATGTGCCGACCACCAGGCCTTCCGCCGCCGTCCTGCGGGCCGTGGCGACGAGGTCCAGCCATGCCCGTTCGATCGCGTCCTGCCGCATCTCATCGGTCATGCGGCGATCCTGCCAGGCGGGGCCTCAGGCCGCAGGGGCGACCGTGACGAAGATCACGCGTATCGCCACAAACCCAGCCTTTCGCGGCGCTACTCCTTCGATACCGGCCCGGCAGGGCAAGCGGAGCGAGGAATCCTCACGCGCAGACACCGCTACGCCTGCCTCAGTTCATCTTCCGTTCATCCAGATTACCTACGTTCAACAGGCCAATGACGTCGAACGATTGCCTGGGTAAATGGAACACATCACCTTGCTGCTCGCGATTGTGATCGTGACAGCGCTCGTGTTCGATTTCACGAACGGTTTCCACGACACCGCCAACGCGATGGCCACGACCATCTCGACCGGCGCCCTGAAGCCCAAGACCGCGGTGGCCATGTCCGCCGCGCTCAACCTCGTCGGCGCGTTCCTGTCCGTCGAGGTCGCCAAGACAATCTCCAGCGGCATCGTCACCGAGGAAGGCATCACACCGGAGGTCATCTTCGCGGCGCTGGTCGGCGCCATCCTCTGGAACCTGATGACCTGGCTGATCGGCCTGCCGTCCAGCTCCTCGCACGCCCTGATGGGCGGACTGGTCGGCGCCACCATCGCCTCGGTCGGCGTCAGCGGCGTCAACGGCGGCACCGTCGTCACCAAGGTCCTGATCCCCGCGGTCGCCGCCCCGCTGGTGGCCGGCATCGCGGCCTTCCTCGCCTCCAGGCTGACGTACAAGATCGGCCAGAACGCCGACGCGAAGGCCACCGCGAAGGGCTACCGCGCCGGTTCCATCGCCTCGGCGGGCCTCGTCTCGCTGGCCCACGGCACCAACGACGCGCAGAAGACCATGGGCATCATCACGCTGGCGCTCATCGCCGGCGGCGTGCTCTCCCCCGGCTCCAACCCTCCGCTGTGGGTCATCGTCTCGGCCGGCAGCGCGATTGCGCTGGGCACCTCCCTCGGCGGCTGGCGCATCATCCGCACCATGGGCAAGGGACTCACCGACCTCCAGCCGCAGCAGGGCTTCGCCGCCCAGACCAGCGCGGCCAGCGTCATCCTCGCCTCCTCCAACCTCGGCTTCTCGCTGTCCACCACGCACTCCTGCTCCGGCGCCGTGATGGGCGCGGGCCTGGGGCGCAAGGGCGGCGTGGTCCGCTGGTCCACCGCCACCCGGATGTTCGTCGCCTGGGGTCTGACCCTGCCGGCCGCGGCCCTGGTCGCGGCGGGCTCGGAGTTCGTGGCCAGACAGGGCGACTGGGGCGTCGCGGTGGTCGCGGCCTTCCTGATCGGCGCCTGCGCCGCGATCTGGTTCGTCTCACGCCGCCAGGTGGTCGACCACACCAACGTCAATGACGTGGCCGGCGACGCCGAGCCCGCGGGCGTGGTGACCGCCGCCATCGCGGCCGTCGCCCCGCCGCCGGCCGGCACCCCCGCGCAGGACCTCAAGACGACCATCCAGGCTCCGGCGCCCGCCGCGGGCTCCGAGCCGGCGACCCGCCCGGCCGCGGTGTAAGGACAGATCAGCATGAAAATCGACTGGGCAGCTCTCGGCTCCGTCTTCGGCGTGAGCCTCGTGGCCACCGTCGCCCTGGTGGGCCTGTTCACCCTGGGCGTCGTGGGCCTGACCAAGCAGGAGTCGGCGGCGGGAGGCTCCGCGGTCCTGGCCCGCACCGGCGCGTATGCGTGCTTCGCACTGTGCGCGGCGGCCGTGTCGTACGGGATCTATCTCATCGTCGCCTGAGCACAGACAAGAGCAGACGCAGTGTGGGCGGGACGGATGTCCCGCCCACACTGCGTTTTTCGACGGTCCGCGCGTGGTGCCGGTGTGGGCCTTCGCACACTGTCCCGTCGCAGGTCAAGGGTGAGTTGACGGCCCTCACGGGGCCGTGGTGGACTGCCGGAGCCAGCTACGGCGGCAGCAGAGGAAGCCGGTGCGAATCCGGCGCGGTCCCGCCACTGTCACCGGGGAACAGTCCCCCGGAAGCCAGGAACTCTCGCCGCCGGTCTCGTCGAACCAGGGCGCGGACACCCTGAGTGAGGACATATCGCCATGCCCGGGTGCAGTTCGCTTCCTGCTGTGAGTACGAGGGTCCGTCCAGGCGAAGCGCCGGCCTGAACCCATGCGTGCCGACCGGCAATTCATGTACGGCGCCACCGCCGGCCTCGTCGGCGACCTGCTGCTCGGCGATCCTCGCCGGGGGCATCCGGTCGCCGCTTTCGGGCGCGCGGCGGGCACCGTCGAGCGCCTGCTGTGGCGTGACCACCGCGGCTGGGGCGCGCTGCACACCGCCGTGTGCGCCGGAGGCGCTGCCGCGACCGCCGCGCTCCTCGCACGCGGGGTACGGAGCCGCCCCGCCGCATCTCTCGCGCTGACCGCCGCCGCCACCTGGGCGGTTGTCGGAGGCACTTCGCTGGGCCGCGAGGCGCGGGCCATCGGCGGCGCGCTCGCGGCCGGGGACGTCGAGGCGGCCCGGGAGCGGCTGCCGCATCTGTGCGGGCGCGACCCGCAGGCCCTGGACGAGCAGCAGATCGCGCGCGCCGTCGTCGAGTCCGTCGCCGAGAACACCTCCGACGCGGTGGTGGGCGCGCTGGTGTGGGGAGCGCTGGCCGGTGTACCGGGACTCGTCGCGTTCCGCGCGGTGAACACCCTCGACGCGATGGTGGGGCACAAATCGGCCAAGTACCGGCGATTCGGCTGGGCTTCGGCGCGCCTCGACGATGTGGCCGGGTGGCCGGGGGCCCGCCTCACCGCGGGACTCGCAGTGCTCGCGGGCCCGGATGCGCGCGGAGCCGTACGGGCGTGGCGCGCCGACGCGAAGAAGCATCCGAGTCCCAATGCGGGGCCCGTGGAAGCCTCGTTCGCGGGCGCTCTGGGTGTACGGCTGGGCGGGACGCTCTCGTACGGCGGCCGGGTCGAGCACCGGCCCGTACTGAATGGCAATGGTCGCCCGGTGGAGTTCGGTGACGTCGAGCGTGCCGTACGGCTTTCGCGCCGCATCGGCTGGCTGACACTGGCGGCCTGCGCGGCGGGCCGCCTGACGGGGCATGCGCTGCGCGCGCGGCGCGCGGGAAAGGGGCGGACATGACCGGTACCGGCCGCACCGGCGGCGGGCTGCTCGTCGCGGGCACCACCTCCGACGCCGGCAAGAGCGTCGTGACCGCCGGGATCTGCCGGTGGCTCGTACGGCAGGGAGTGAAGGTCGCGCCCTTCAAGGGGCAGAACATGTCCCTCAACTCCTTTGTGACGCGGGAGGGCGCCGAGATCGGGCGTGCCCAGGCCATGCAGGCGCAGGCCGCCCGCGTGGAGCCCAGCGCGCTGATGAACCCCGTGCTGCTCAAGCCGGGCAGCGACCGGTCCAGTCAGGTCGTGCTGATGGGCAGACCGGTCGGCGAGCTCAGCGCACGCGGGTTCTTCGGGGGGCCTGGGGGGGCGTCCCCCGGGAAAACACTGCACGGAGGGCGGCAGGAAGCCCTGCTTTCCACCGTTCTGGAGTGCCTGGAGGAACTGCGGGGCACGTATGACGCCGTGATCTGCGAGGGGGCGGGCAGTCCGGCCGAGATCAATCTGCGGCGCACGGACATCGTGAACATGGGCATCGCACGGGCCGCGCGGCTGCCGGTGCTCGTGGTCGGGGACATCGACCGCGGCGGTGTCTTCGCGTCCTTCTTCGGTACGACGGCGCTGCTCAGCGCGGCCGACCAGGCGCTGATCGCGGGATATCTGGTCAATAAGTTCCGGGGCGACGTGACGCTGCTCGAGCCGGGCCTTGAGATGCTGCACGGGCTGACCGGGCGGCGCACCTACGGCGTGCTGCCCTTCGCCCACGGCCTCGGCATCGACGAGGAGGACGGGCTGAGGGTCTCACTGCGCGGTGCGGTACGGGAGTCGGCCGTCGCGCCGCCGGTCGGCGAGGACGTACTGCGGGTCGCCGTGTGCGCGGTGCCGCTGATGTCCAACTTCACGGACGTGGACGCGCTGGCCGCCGAACCGGGTGTGGTCGTGCGGTTCGTGGACCGCGCCGAGGAGCTCGTCGACGCCGACCTGGTCATCGTGCCGGGCACCCGCGGCACCGTGAAGGCCCTTGCCTGGCTGCGCGAGCGGGGGCTTGCCGACGCTCTGCTGCGGCGGGCCGCCGAGGGGCGGCCGGTGCTCGGCATCTGCGGCGGCTTCCAGGCGCTGGGCGAGCGGATCGACGACGAGGTCGAGTCGCGGGCGGGCACCGTCGACGGGCTCGGGCTGCTGCCCGTACGGGTGCGGTTCGCGAAGGACAAGACCCTCGCGCGGCCCGTCGGCGAGGCGCTCGGCGAGCGGGTCGAAGGCTACGAGATCCATCACGGGGTCGCCGAAGTGCTCGGCGGGGAGACCTTCCTGGACGGCTGCCGGGTCGGCTCGGTGTGGGGCACGCACTGGCACGGGTCGCTGGAGAGCGACGCCTTCAGACGCGCCTTTCTGCGCGAGGTGGCGGCGGCAGCCGGCCGGCGCTTCGTACCGGCCCCGGACACCAGCTTCGGCGCGCTGCGCGAGGAGCAGCTGGACCGCCTGGGCGACCTGATCGAAGAACACGCGGACACGGACGCGCTGCTGCGGCTGATCGAGTCGGGCGCTCCGCCGGAACTGCCCTTCATTCCACCGGGAGCGCCATGAGCACCGTGCTGTTGTTGTCCACCGCCGACACCGATCTGCTGGCGGCCCGCGCCTCCGGCGCGCCGTACCGGATCGGCAACCCGACCCGGGTCGATGTCGCCGGTGAACTGCCCGCGCTCATCGAGGGCTGCGACATCGCCGTCGTCAGGCTGCTGGGCGGCAAGCGAGCCTGGGAGGACGGGCTCGCCGCGCTGAAGGCGGCCCGGATTCCGACGGTGCTGCTCGGCGGCGAGACCGTGCCGGACGCCGAGTTGATGGCCGAGTCGTCCGTGCCGGCCGGTGTGGTGGCGGAGGCCCTGCGGTATCTCGTCGAGGGCGGTTCCGGGAACCTCGTCGAGCTGGCCCGCTTCCTCTCCGACACCGTGCTGCTGACCGGTGTGGGCTTCGCCGGGCCGCAGAAGATGCCCGAGTACGGCGTCCATGGCACGCGCCCGTTCACGGAGGGCCGCCCGACGGTCGGTGTGCTCTTCTACCGGGCGCACGAACTGTCCGGGAACACGGCCTTCATCGATGTGCTGTGCGACCGCATCGAGGAGCGGGGGGCCAACGCCCTTCCCGTGTACTGCGGTTCGCTGCGCGGCGCCGACACCGGGCTGTACGAACTGCTCGGCAGGGCCGACGCGCTGATCGCCACCGTGCTGGCCGCGGGCGGCACGCGCGCGAGCGACGCGAGCGCCGGCGGGGACGACGAGGCATGGGACATCGGGGCGCTCGCCGAGCTGAACGTGCCCGTTCTGCAGGGCCTCTGCCTCACCTCCTCGCGCGCCGTGTGGGAGGCGTCGGACGCCGCCCTCTCCCCCATGGACGCTGCGATGCAGGTCGCGATCCCGGAGTTCGACGGACGGCTGATCACGGTCCCGTTCTCCTTCAAGGAGCAGGGCCCCGACGACGTACCGGTGTACGTCGCGGACCCGGAGCGGGCCGGTCGCGTCGCCGGAATCGCCGTACGCCACGCCGAGTTGAAGCACAAGCCGAACGCGCAGAAGCGGCTCGCGCTGGTCTTCACGGCCTATCCGACCAAGCACTCGCGGGTCGGAAACGCCGTGGGCCTCGACACGCCCGCATCCGCGGTACGAGTCCTGGACGCCCTGCGCGATGCCGGATACGGCGTCGACGGCCACCCGGCAGGCGGCGACGAGCTGATCCACCGCCTCATCAACGCCGGTGGGCACGACGTCGAGTGGCTGACCGAGGAGCAGCTGGCCGCCGCCCCCGCCCGCGTGCCGCTCGCCGACTACCGCGCCTGGTTCGACACGCTGGACCCGCAGCTGCGCGAGGGAATGCTGGAGCACTGGGGCGAGCCCCCGGGCTCGCTCTATGTCGACGGCGACGACATCGTGCTCGCTTCCCTCCGGTTCGGGAACGTCGTGGTGATGATCCAGCCGCCGCGCGGCTTCGGTGAGAACCCGATCGCGATCTACCACGACCCCGACATGCCGCCCTCGCACCACTACATGGCGGCCTACCGCTGGCTGGAGGCCGCGGCATCGGAGGGGGGCTTCGGCGCGGACGCGATCGTCCACATGGGCAAGCACGGCACCATGGAATGGCTGCCGGGCAAGGGCCTTGGCCTTTCGGCGGGCTGCGGACCGGACGCGGTGCTCGGCGAACTCCCGCTGATCTACCCCTTCATCGTCAACGACCCGGGCGAGGGTACCCAGGCCAAGCGCCGCGGCCACGCCACGATCGTGGACCATCTGGTGCCACCGATGGCGCGCGCGGACACCTACGGGGATCTGGCAAAGCTGGAGCAGCTGCTCGACGAGTACGCGCTCGTCAGCGATCTCGACCCGGGGAAGGCCCCGGCCGTACGGGCGCAGATCTGGACACTGGTGAAGGCCGCGGAGCTCCACCACGATCTGCATGTCGACGAACAGCCGGACGACGGCGACTTCGACGAGTTCGTGATGCACATCGACGGCTATCTCTGCGAGATCAAGGACGTCCAGATCAGGGACGGTCTGCACATCCTCGGCGGTGGTCCGCAGGCGGAGGCGCGGGTCAATCTCGTGCTCGCCGTGCTGCGCGCCTCGCAGGTGTGGGGCGGACAGGCCCATGCGCTGCCGGGGCTGCGGGCCGCGCTCGCCGAGCACTTCTCTCTTGTGGAGAAGGCGCTGCTGGGCGAGCCGGGCGCCGCGGTGAAGGTGCCGGCCGAGCTGACCGCGCTGGTCGATGGTCCGGCCCGGACCGCCGCCGATGCGATCGATCTGCTTGAGCAGCTGTGCCGGCGGCTCGCCCTGGGCATGGAGGAGCGCGGCTGGGACGCGGCCGCGGTGCCCTCTCTCGTACGTGAGGTCGTGGGCAGCGAACTCCCCGACGCCGTCGCGGTGCTGGAGTTCGCCTGCCGTGAGGTCGTGCCGCGGCTGGCCCGTACGACCGACGAGATCGGCAACATCCTGCGGGCACTGGACGGCGGCTACGTCCCGGCCGGCCCCTCGGGCTCTCCGACACGCGGCCTGGTCAATGTCCTGCCGACCGGGCGCAACTTCTACTCCGTCGACCCGAAGGCCATCCCCTCCCGGCTGTCGTGGGAGGTCGGCCAGGCGCTCGCCGACTCGCTGGTGGAGCGGTATCTGGCGGACACGGGCGCGTATCCGAAGTCCGTGGGTCTGACGGTGTGGGGCACCTCCGCGATGCGCACGCAGGGCGACGACATCGCCGAGATCCTGGCGCTGCTCGGCTGCCGCCCGGTCTGGGACGACGCATCCCGCCGCGTGACGGGCTTCGAGATCGTGCCGGCGCAGGAGCTGGGTCGGCCGCGCATCGACGTCACGGTCCGCATCTCCGGCTTCTTCCGGGACGCCTTCCCGCATGTGGTGGGCCTGCTCGACGACGCCGTACGGGCGGTGGCCGAGCTCGACGAACCCGCGGAGGCCAACTATGTACGCGCGCACGCGGACGAGGACACGGCACAGCACGGCGACCGGCGGCGGGCCACGGCGCGGATCTTCGGCTCGAAGCCTGGGGCGTACGGAGCCGGTCTGCTGCCGCTGATCGACGCGCGGAACTGGCGCTCCGACGCGGACCTCGCGGAGGTGTACGCGGTGTGGGGCGGCTATGCGTACGGGCGCGGTCTTGACGGCCGGGCGGCGCGCGGGGACATGGAGACGGCGTTCCGGCGGATCGCGGTCGCCGCGAAGAACGTCGACACGCGGGAGCACGATCTCGTCGATGCGGACGACTACTTCCAGTACCACGGCGGGATGGTCGCCATGGTGCGGCATCTGACGGGTGAGTCGCCCGAGGCGTATGTGGGTGACTCCGCTGTTCCGGACCAGGTCAAGACGCGCACGCTGGGCGAGGAGACGCATCGGGTCTTCCGGGCGCGGGTGGTCAATCCGCGCTGGATGGCGGCGATGCGGAGGCACGGCTACAAAGGTGCGTTCGAGATGGCCGCGACGGTGGACTACCTGTTCGGGTACGACGCGACGGCGGGCGTCGTGGACGACTGGATGTACGAGAAGTTGTCGGCGGAGTACGTCTTCGATCCGGAGAACCGGGAGTTCATGCAGAAGTCCAATCCATGGGCGCTGCGCGGGATTACGGAGCGGCTGCTGGAGGCGGCCGATCGCGGGCTGTGGGCCGAGCCGGACCAGGACACGCTGGAGCGGTTGCGCGCGACATATCTGGAGCTCGAGGGCGATCTGGAGGGGGACGCGTGAACGTCTTTTCCTGCTGGGGGCTCCGCCCCCATACCTCGCGCCTCAATCTCCCCCGGACTTCGTCCGGGGAGACCCCCACCACGGGGCTGGTTTTTACGATCGAGGAGTCCGCATGAGCACCCCCTACCCGTTCACCGCGATCGTCGGGCAGGAGGACCTGCGGCTCGCGCTGCTGCTCAATGCGGTCAGCCCGCAGGTCGGTGGCGTGCTCGTGCGCGGCGAGAAGGGGACCGCCAAGTCCACCGCCGTACGTGCGCTTTCCGCGTTGATCCCGGAGGTTCCGGTCGTCTCCGGGTGCCGGTTCTCGTGCGACCCCGCGGCGCACGACCCGGCGTGCCCCGACGGCCCCCACGAGGCGGGCGGTGATACGACGCGGGCCGCGCGGATGGTCGAGCTGCCCGTCGGCGCCTCCGAGGACCGGCTCGTCGGCGCGCTCGACATCGAGCGGGCGCTGGCGGAGGGAGTGAAGGCCTTCGAGCCGGGGCTGCTCGCCGACGCCCACCGCGGAATCCTCTACGTCGACGAAGTCAACCTCCTCCACGACCACTTGGTGGATCTGCTCCTGGACGCGGCCGCGATGGGCGCGTCGTATGTGGAGCGCGAGGGTGTGTCGGTGCGCCATGCCGCGCGTTTTCTGCTGGTGGGGACGATGAACCCCGAAGAGGGCGAGCTGCGGCCCCAGTTGCTGGACCGCTTCGGGCTCACCGTCGAGGTCGCGGCCTCGCGCGAGCCCGATCAGCGGGTCGAGGTGGTGCGGCGCCGGCTCGCGTACGACGACGATCCCGGTGGTTTCGCCGGTCGCTGGTCGGACGACGAGGCCGCGCTGCGGGCGCGGATCGTGGCGGCGCGGGCGCTGCTGCCCGATGTACGGCTCGGCGACGGCGCGCTCAGGCAGATCGCCGCCACCTGCGCGGCCTTCGAGGTGGACGGTATGCGCGCGGACATCGTGATGGCGCGGACGGCGACGGCGCTGGCCGCGTGGGCGGGGCGCAGCGACGTACTCGCGGAGGATGTGCGGCAGGCCGCTCTGCTGGCGCTCCCGCACCGGCGGCGGCGCAATCCCTTCGACGCGCCGGGCCTGGACGAGGACAAGCTCGACGAAACGCTGGAGGAGTTCGGCGACGACGATCCGGATCCCGGTCCGGACGGGCCGGGCGGGGGCGGTGGGCAGCCTCCGCAGGACGGTCCGGAGACATCGCCGCCTGGTGACGCGGGTGAGGCCGAGACGCCCGCCGAGACGCAGGAGGCCGAGGGCGGGCAGCCGCAGCCCTGGGGCGGCGGTGAGCAGCAGCCCGTACGGGCCGGGGAGCCCTTTCGTACGAAGGTGCTGAGCGTGCCCGGTCTCGGTGAGGGCGCGGCGGGGCGCAGGTCGCGTGCGCGGACCGAGCACGGGCGGACGACGGGCGCGCGCAGGCCCCAAGGGGCGCTGACCAAGCTGCACTTGGCGGCGACCGTACTGGCCGCGGCCCCGCACCAGCGGGCGCGCGGGCGGAGTGGGCGCGGCCTGGTGGTCCGGCGTGACGATCTGCGGCAGGCGACCCGGGAGGGGCGCGAGGGCAATCTCGTGCTGTTCGTGGTCGACGCTTCGGGCTCGATGGCGGCCCGGCAGCGGATGAGCGCGGTCAAGGGTGCGGTGCTCTCGCTGCTCCTCGACGCCTATCAGCGGCGCGACAAGGTCGGTCTTGTCACGTTCCGCGGGAAGGACGCGGAGCTGGCGCTGCCGCCGACTTCTTCGGTGGACGCCGCCGCCGCCCGTCTCGAGACGCTGCCGACGGGCGGCCGTACGCCGCTGGCGGCCGGGCTGCTGCGGGCGCACGACGTGCTGCGGGTGGAGCGCATGCGTGATCCGTCGCGCCGCCCGCTGCTGGTCGTGGTGACGGACGGGCGCGCGACGGGCGGCGTGGACCCGGTCGCGCTCGCCTCACGGGCCGCGCGGCTGCACACCGCCGAGGGCACGGCCTCCGTCGTCGTGGACTGCGAGTCGGGGCCGGTGCGGCTCGGGCTCGCCGGGGACCTCGCCCGTGATCTGGGCGGCACCGCCGTCACCCTGGACGAGCTGCGCGCCGACAGCATCGCCGGGCTCGTCAGGGATGTACAAGCGACCAGGAGGGCCGCGTAATGCCGCAGGGACAACCGTCCGTCGTACCCGAGGACGGGCTCACCACCCGCCAGCGCCGCAACCGGCCGCTGGTGATGGTCCATACGGGCGTCGGCAAGGGCAAGTCGACGGCCGCCTTCGGGATGGCGCTGCGCGCCTGGAACCAGGGCTGGCCGGTCGGGGTGTTCCAGTTCGTCAAGTCCGCGAAGTGGAAGGTCGGCGAGGAGAATGCCCTGAAGGTGCTCGGCGCGAGCGGCGAGGGGGGCACGGTCGACTGGCACAAGATGGGTGAGGGCTGGTCCTGGATCCAGCGGGCCCCGGCGGACGGCGAGCTGTCCAACGAGGAGAAGGCGCGGGAGGGCTGGGAGCAGGTCAAGCGCGACCTGGCCGCGGAGTCGTACAAGTTCTATGTGCTGGACGAGTTCGCGTACCCGCTGCACTGGGGCTGGGTCGACACGGACGAGGTGATCCAGGTGCTGCGCGACCGCCCCGGCACCCAGCACGTGGTGATCACCGGCCGCAACGCCCCCGCCGAGCTGGTCGACTTCGCCGATCTCGTGACCGACATGTCGAAGGTGAAGCACCCGATGGACGCCGGTCAGAAGGGGCAGCGGGGCATCGAGTGGTAGCACGTCTCGTCATCGCCGCGCCGTCGTCCGGCAGCGGCAAGACCACCGTCGCGACGGGCCTGATGGCGGCCTTCGTCGCGGCGGGCCTCGCCGTGTCCCCGCACAAGGTCGGCCCCGACTACATCGACCCGGGCTATCACTCGCTCGCGACGGGACGTCCGGGACGGAACCTGGACTCGTTCCTGTGCGGTACGGAGCTGGTGGCGCCGCTGTTCGCGCACGGCGCGACGGGGTGCGACGTGGCCGTGGTCGAAGGCGTGATGGGCCTGTACGACGGCGCGGCGGGCGCGGGCGAACTGGCCTCCACGGCACAGGTCGCGAAGCTGCTGCGGGCGCCGGTGGTGCTGGTGGTGGACGCGTCGTCGCAGTCGCGTTCGGTGGCGGCGCTGGTGCACGGCTTCGCGTCGTGGGATCCGGAGGTGCGGATCGGAGGCGTGATCCTGAACAAGGTGGGGTCCGACCGGCACGAGGAGCTGCTGCGGGAGGCGCTGGAGGAGTCGGGGGTGCCGGTGCTGGGGGTGCTGCGGCGGGTCGAGTCTGTCGGGACGCCGTCCCGGCACCTGGGTCTTGTGCCGGTCGCCGAGCGGCGGGCGGACGCGGTGGCCGCAGTGGCGGCGATGGCGGAGGTGGTGCGGCGGGGCTGCGACCTGGAGGCGCTGCTTGCGCTGGCGCGGTCGGCCCCGCGGCTGGATGGGGGTGCGTGGGATCCGGCGGCCGTGCTTGCCGGGGAGACTTTTCCCCACCCCGCCCTCCCCCTACGGCCTGGCGGCCGTGATAGGTACCCCCATCCCGTAACGGGCTCCGCCCCGGACCCCACGCCTCAAACGCCGGCGGGGCTGAAAGTGTCGGCCGGGCCGCACAATCAAGCCCCTCCGGCGTTTGAGGAGCGGGGGTTCGGGGGCGGAGCCCCCGGTTACAGGCGACCCGTCGTCGCCGTTGCCGGTGGCCCCGCGTTCACCTTCTCCTACGCCGAGCACACCGAACTCCTCACCGCCTCCGGCGCCGACGTCGTCCCCTTCGACCCGCTCCGGGACGAGCAACTGCCCGACGGCACCTCCGGGCTCGTCATCGGCGGCGGGTTCCCGGAGATGTACGCCGCCGAGCTCTCCGCCAACGAGCCGCTCCGCAAGGCCGTCGCCGAGCTCGCCCACACCGGCGCGCCCGTCGCCGCCGAGTGTGCCGGGCTGCTGTATCTCGCCCGCTCCCTCGACGGGCAGCCCATGTGCGGCGTCCTGGACGCCGAAGCGCGGATGTCGAAGCGGCTCACGCTCGGCTACCGCGAGGCCGTCGCCGTGAGCGACAGCGTCCTCGCCGCGGCCGGGACACGACTGCGTGGACACGAGTTCCACCGGACCGTCGTGGAGCCCGCCGCGGGCCCGGCCCCCGCCTGGGGCATGCACAAGCCTGAGCGACGCGTCGAGGGCTTCGTACAACAGGGCGTGCACGCGAGCTATCTGCATACGCACTGGGCTGCCGAGCCCGGTGTGGCGCGCCGATTCGTTGAGAGGTGTACGCGATGAGCAGGCTGATCGGCGTCGGAGTGGGGCCCGGCGACCCGGAGTTGGTGACGGTGAAGGGCGTACGTGCGCTTCGGGAGGCCGACGTCGTCGTCGTACCGGTGATGGACACGCTGGAGCGCGGGCGCGCCGAGGCGACCGTGCTGCACTACGTGGGTGAGGAGAAGGTCGTACGGATCGTCTTCGCGCTCAACGAGCGCACCGACCGCGCCCGCCGCGAAGCCGCGTGGGACGCCGCCGGTGAGCGCGTCGCCGAACTCCTGCGCAGCCACGGGACCGTCGCCTTCGCGACGATCGGCGACCCCAACGTGTACTCGACGTTCACCTATCTCGCGCAGACGATTGGCGAGGTGGTCCCGGGGACGGCCGTCGAGACCGTGCCCGGCATCACCGCGATGCAGGATCTCGCGGCCCGCAGCGGCGCAGTGCTCACCGAGGGAACCGAGCCGCTGACGCTGGTTCCGGTGACCGCCGGGGCCGCCGTGCTCAAGGACGCCCTGGAGGGTCCGGGCACGGTCGTGGCGTACAAGTTCGGGCGGCTGGCGGCCCAAGTGGCGACCGCGCTGCGGGAGACGGGGCGTACCGAGGGCGCGGTGTGGGGGTCGGCGCTCGGGCTGCCCGAGGAGTCGATCCGGTCGGCCGCGGAGCTGGGCGAGGACCCGTTGCCGTATCTCTCGACGCTGATCGCGCCCGCGCCGCGGGACGGCGGACGCGGGGGCAAGCTGTGAGCCGACCATCCGGGTCCTCACTCGGCGAGGCCCACCACCAGCCAGATGAAGCCCACTCCCCCGGCCGTGCACAGCAGGGTGGAGCGGGCGGGGTGGGCGTGGTGCGCCTCGGGCAGGATCTCGGCGGCGGCGAGGTAGAGCAGCGCGCCGCCGAAGAACCCGAGGTAGCTGCCGAGGAGTTCCACGGGAAGCGTGAACAGCACGGCGGACGCGGCGCCGACAAGAGGCGCGAGCGCGTCGGCGACGAGCATCGCGACCGCCTTGCCGTGGGTGTTCCCGTACAGGCTGGTGATCGTGTACGTGTTGAAGCCGTCGGCGAAGTCGTGGGTGATGACGGCGAGCGCCACGGTCGCGCCCATGCCGCCGCCCACCTGGAAGGCCGCGCCGATCGCGACGCCGTCCATCAGGCTGTGGCCGACCATGGCCGCGGCCGCCGTCAGTCCCACCTGCGGCATCCTCTCGTCCGCACCGTGTGCCGCCTTGCGGACCGCCAGCAGCCGTTCCACCAGGTGGGCCGTGAGAAAGCCGCCGACGAACAGCAGCAGTGCCTGCGGCACCCCGAACACCTTGTTGCCCGCCGCCTCAAGGGCCTCGGGCAGGAGGTCCAGGCCGACCACGCCGAGCATCAGACCGCCGGCCAGGCCGAGCACCAGGTGGCGGCGGTCGGTGACGCGCTGCGCCGTCCAGCCGCCGAACAGCGTCATCAGGAACGCGCCGAGCGCGACGAGCACCGCCATGCGCCCTTGCTAGCGGATTGACCGGCTTCCTGGCACATCCGAGCTGTCCAGATCCACCCGAATGACACGAATAACCCGAGAGGACCACCGCTCATGGCCGATGCCGCCACCCGTGGCAAGGTGACCTTCGTCGGCGCGGGCCCGGGCGCCGCCGATCTGCTGACATTCCGGGCCGCACGGGCGATCGCCGATGCCGACATCGTCATCTGGGCGGCCAGCCTGGTGCAGGCGGAGGTCCTGGAGCATGCGCGCGAGGGCGCCGAGATCCTCGATTCGGCGGCCATGTCGCTGGAGGACGTCGTCGCCGTGTACGAACGGGCGCGGGCGGACGATTTGCGCCTCGCCCGCATCCACTCCGGCGACCCGGCGCTGTGGGGCGGCACTCAGGAGCAGCTCGACCGCTGTGTGGCGCTGGGCATCGACGTCGAGATCGTGCCGGGCGTCTCGTCGTTCTCTGCGGTCGCGGCGCTCGCGCAGCGCGAGCTGACGATCCCTGAGGTCGCGCAGTCCGTGATCCTGACCCGGCTCGGCGGCGGGAAGACGCCGATGCCGCCGGGCGAGGAGGTACGGGAGTTCGCGCGGCACGGCACGACGATGGCGCTCTTCCTGTCGGCGGCCCGCTCCGGGCAGTTGACGCAGGAGCTGCTGGAGGGCGGCTACCCGACGAGTACGCCGGTGGTGGTCGCGTACCAGGCGACCTGGCCGGAGGAGCTGATCCTGCGCTGCACGATCGGCACGCTGGAGGAGACCGTCAAGGAGCACAAGCTCTGGAAGCACACGCTGTTCCTGGTGGGGCCCGCGCTGGCCGCTTCGGGGACGCGCTCGCACCTCTATCACCCGGGCCACTTCCATGGCTTCCGGAAGGCCGATCCGGCCGCCCGCAAGGCCCTGCGCACCAAGGGAGCGAATCAGTGATCGGCCTGATCTCCGCCACGGCGGCGGGCGCTGCCGCCCGCGACCGGCTGGCCGCCGCCTGGCCCGAACGGACCCGGATCTACGAGGGCCCCGTACGCCGGTCGGTGGAGCGGGCATTCGCGGAGTGCGAGCAGCTGGTGTGTTTCCTGGCGACGGGCGCGGTGGTGCGGCTGATCGCCCCGCTGCTGGCGGGCAAGTCGGCGGACCCGGGCGTGGTGTGCGTGGACGAGGGGCAGCGGTATGCGGTGTCCCTGCTGGGCGGCCACGGCGGTGGTGCGAACGAGCTGGCGGCGCAGGTCGCCGACGTTCTGGGCTGCGCCCCGGTGGTGACGACGGCGACGGACGCGGCGGACATTCCGGGACTGGACACCCTGGGCTGGCCCGTCGAGGGCGCGGTCGCGTCGGTGACGCGGGCGGTCCTCGACGGCGAACCGGTGGTGCTGCGGGCGGACGCGGTGTGGCCGCTCCCGCCGCTGCCGGCCAATGTGACGCCGCAGGACACCACGCCGGAGGACACCGCGCCGCAGGAGGGCGTGGCGCGGGAGGGCGTGGCGCCGCAGGACGCCGGCGCCGTACTCCATGTCACCGACCGGTCCTTCGACGCCGGACCGAACGACGCCGTGCTGCGACCGCCGTCGCTCGTCGTCGGCGTCGGGGCCTCCAAGGGCGCCCCCGTCGACGAGGTCGTCGGCCTCGTCGAGCAGACCCTGCGCGGGGCGGGGCTCTCGGCGCTGAGTGTGGCCGAGCTGGCGACCGTCGATGCAAAGGCCGACGAGCCGGGGATCTTCGGAGCCGCGGAGCGCCTTGGCGTGCCCCTGGTGACGTACCCCGCCGAGCGGCTCGCCGAGATCGCGGTGCCGAACCCGTCCGGCGCGCCGCTCGCCGCAGTCGGAACGCCCTCCGTCGCCGAGGCCGCAGCGCTCGCGGGGAGCGGCGAACTCCTCGTCCCGAAGCGGAAGTCGAACCCCGCCGGCCGGGCCGCGATGGCGACCTGCGCGGTCGTGCGCCGAGCGCCGCGCGGGCGGCTCGCCGTGGTCGGGCTCGGGCCCGGGGCCCGCGATCTGCTCACCCCGCGCGCGACGGAGGAGCTGCGCCGCGCATCCGTACTGGTCGGGCTCGATCAGTACGTGGACCAGATCCGTGACCTGCTCAGGCCGGGCACCCGGGTCGTCGAGTCCGGCCTCGGCGCGGAGGAGGAGCGGGCCCGTACGGCGGTGGCCGAGGCCCGCGCCGGACATGCGGTCGCGCTCATCGGCAGCGGCGACGCGGGCGTGTACGCGATGGCATCCCCCGCGCTCGCCGAGGCGTCCGACGACATCGACGTGGTGGGCGTGCCGGGCGTGACCGCGGCGCTGGCCGCCGCCGCGATCCTCGGTGCCCCGCTCGGGCACGACCATGTCTCGATCAGCCTCTCCGATCTGCACACGCCGTGGGAGGTCATCGAGCGCCGGGTACGGGCCGCGGCGGAGGCGGACATCATCGTGACCTTCTACAACCCGCGCAGCCGCGGCCGTGACTGGCAGCTCCCGAAGGCGCTGTCGATCCTCGCCGAACACCGCGAGCCGGGCACGCCGGTGGGCGTCGTACGCAATGCGTCCCGGGCGGACGAATCGAGCCGCCTGACGACACTCGAGGGACTGGATCCGGCGACGGTGGACATGATGACGGTCGTGACGGTCGGCAACACGGCCACGCGCGAGATCGCCGGCCGCATGGTGACACCGCGCGGCTATCGGTGGCAGTCATGAAGGACCGGAAATCCTCCAATCACTGCCGCGCCCTCGCCCCGGGCGGCGTCGCGCGCGATGCTCTGCCGTACCACCCCCACATCAAGGAGAACGCGTGACCACCCCGCCCGCACTGCTGATCGCCGGTCACGGCACCCGTGACGAAGCCGGGGCCGAGGCCTTCCGGGACTTCGTACGGGAGCTGGGGCGGCGCCATCCCGAACTCCCCGTCGGGGGCGGCTTCATCGAGCTGTCCCCGCCGCCCCTCGGCGAAGCCGTCACCGAACTGGTCGAGCGGGGCGTGACGCGCCTCGCCGCGGTTCCGCTGATGCTGGTGTCCGCCGGGCATGCCAAGGGCGACATCCCGGCCGCTCTTGCCCGTGAGCGGGAGCGGCACCCGGAGATCTCGTACACCTACGGCCGCCCTCTCGGCCCGCACCCCGCGCTGCTGCGCGTTCTGGAGCGGCGGCTGAACGAGGCGCTGGGCTCCGGGCCGCGCACGCCCGCGGACCGCGCCGATGTGACGGTGCTGCTGGTGGGCCGCGGTTCGACCGACCCGGACGCCAATGCCGAGGTGCACAAGGCGGCCAGGCTGCTCTGGGAGGGACGGGGGTACGCGGGCGTGGAGACGGCGTTCGTGTCGCTCGCCGCGCCCGATGTGCCGAGCGGTCTCGACCGGTGCGTGAAGCTGGGGGCCGGCCGGATCGTGGTGCTGCCGTACTTCCTGTTCACCGGCATCCTGCCGGACCGGGTGCGGCAGCAGACGGAGGGCTGGGCGGAGGCGCACCCCGGCGTCGATGTGCGCTGCGCCGATGTCATCGGCCCGGAGCCGGAGCTGCTCGACCTGGTGATGGAGCGCTACCGGGAGGCCGTGGCGGGCGACATCCGGATGAACTGCGACTCGTGCGTCTACCGGATCGCGCTGCCGGGCTTCGAGGAGAAGGTGGGCTCTCCGCAGCAGCCGCACTTCCACCCGGACGACGACGGGCACCATCACGACGGACACCACCACGGCCACGGCCATCAACACCACGGCAGCCATGCGCACTCCCATTGACGCACACGACCTGCGGCACCACGGTGACGCGGAGGTACGGGACGCCGGTCTGACGGATCTCGCCGTCAATGTCCGCTGCGGGACTCCCCCGGAGTGGCTGCGTGAGCGCATCACGAGCTCGCTGACCGCTCTCGCCGCCTATCCGGACGGGCGGGCGGCACGCGCCGCGGTCGCGCAGCGGCACGGAGTGCCGGTGGAGCGGGTGCTGCTGACGGCGGGGGCGGCGGAGGCGTTCGTACTGCTGGCCCGAGCGCTGACGGTACGTCACCCGCTCGTCGTGCACCCGCAGTTCACGGAGCCCGAGGCGGCGCTGCGGGACGCTGGGCACCAGGTGGCCCGGCTGCTGCTGAAGGAGGAGGACGGTTTCCGGCTCGACCCGGCGGCCGTGCCCGACGCGGCGGACCTCGTGATGATCGGGAATCCGACCAACCCCACATCCGTACTGCATCCGGCCGCCGACATCGCCGAACTGGCCCGTCCAGGAAGGCTGTTGGTGGTGGACGAGGCCTTCATGGACGCGGTGCCCGGCGAGCCCGAGGCGCTGGCGGGACGGACCGACATCCCCGGCCTGGTGGTGCTGCGCAGCCTCACCAAGACCTGGGGGCTCGCGGGCCTGCGCATCGGCTATGTGCTCGCCGAGCCCGGGACCGTCGCGGCGCTGCAGCAGGCTCAGCCGCTGTGGCCGGTCTCGACGCCCGCGCTGGCGGCGGCGGAGGCGTGCATGGGGCCCGGCGCGCTCAAGGAGGCCGAGCAGGCGGCGCAGGTGATCGCGACGGAGCGGGCCCATCTGCTGGCGGGTCTTGCGGAGTTCGACGAGGTGCGGGTGGTGGCGGCGGCCGAGGCCCCGTTCGTACTCGTCCACGTCCGGCGTGGGGCCGAGGTGCGGGAGCGGCTGCGGGCTCTGGGCTTCGCGGCCCGCCGGGGCGACACGTTTCCAGGGCTCGGTCCCGGCTGGCTGCGGCTGGCGGTGCGCGACCGGGTGACGACCAATCGCTTTCTGCAGGCGCTCGACCAGGCGCTGACGATGGTCGGGGACTGACGCGCCCCGGCCGACGTCGCGCACGGACGTCGGCCGGGGCTGCAGCGCCCGGCACCCATGATCGATCCCTTGTCGGCCCGCGGTCGGCGGCGGGCATGAGCGCCGTGGTCAGCGGCGGGCGCGGGCGCGCCTGTCAGCAGCGGGTTCGGGCGCCGTGGTCAGCGGCGGGCGCGGGCGCGGGCCAGCACCATGACGCTGCCGCCGAGCGCCAGCAGCAGGGCCGCGCCTCCGGCGATGTACGAGGTCGCGGCGCTGCCGCCCGTCTCGGCGAGGTCGTCCTGGGCCGGATCGGCGCCGGACTGCGCCTTGACACCGGTGCCCGGCTTGCCAGTCGGGCCCTGCGCGGCGGACGGGTCCTGTGCGGCCGCCGGGTCCTGTGCGGCCGCGGGCCCGGACTCGTCGTGTGCCGCGCCGGGCGACTCGCACTTCGCCTCGGCGAGGGTGACCGAGCCGGTCACCTCGGCGACGTTCAGCTTGGCCGGGTTGACGGAGACCCTGAGCTCCAGCGCCGTGGCCGCAGCGGTACGGGACGTGGTGTGCGTCTTGGAGAGATCGAGCGTCACCTCACCGACGCCCGGCACCTCGACCCGGGTCGTGCCACCGGTGGAGAGCGTGGTCCGCTTGCCGAGCACGGTCACCCGGCCGAGCAGATTCGACTCTGCGACCGGCTGCCTGCCTGCCTCGCAGACGGCCTTCGACGTGACCTTCTCGACCTCGACGACCGAGAGCAGCGGCAGTCCCGGCACATGTACCCGGGCACGGACGAGGTTGCTGTACGCCTCTGCCCGGTGCCGGTCGGCGCTCGCCTTCGCGGTGGCCACGTCCGCGCGCAGCAGCTGGACGGGCCTGCCCCGGTCGACTCCGTCCACGTGCACGCGCAGCGTGGTCTTCTCGGCGCTCGCGGGCGCCTGCACCTCGTTGAGCGCGGCCTTGACCGGAACATCGACGGACTTGTTGAGCAGGGACACATCGAGCCCGGCACGGAGTACGACCGCACTGGCCCGGCCCTCGCCGCCGCCCCCGGTGGCGTTCGCCGGCCCGGCGACCACGACGGGTCCGGCGACCAGCGCGGCTGCTGCCGTCACGGCGGCGCAGCGGCGTGCGGGCATGCGGAAGGTGTTGCTGTTCAAGGTGGTGGAACCCCCACAAGAGACACGGCGTCGCCGCCGCCCGACGGGGACACGTGGGGCGGCGGCGACTGAACACGGGAAGTTTCACGGCACTGAGAGTGAACTGACAGTTGCCTGGCGCGAGTTCACCCCAAAGTGGGGTTTCCGCCACGGCATTCGAATCTCTCGGTACGTGTGTTCCCGCGGCTCACCCGTGTCGCGTATCCCGAGAGCGCACTGGGGGCGCTTGCGTGGGAGCGCGCCAGAAGTGGTCGAACGAGGAACGTGGGCCAGGGGTAACGCACTGTCAACCCTGCAACAGGGACAGCGGGGACAGCAGGGCCGGGTTATCAGCCGATCACCCGGCCGTTGAGGATCACCCGGCTCGGCGCCGCCAGCGCCCTGACGTCCGCCCGCGGATCCTCGTCGTACACCACGAGATCCGCCGGCGCGCCCTCTTCGAGCGCCGGGCGGCCGAGCCACTGCCGCGCCCCCCAGGTCGTCGCCGACAGGGCCTGCAGCGGCGGGATTCCGGCCTTCACGAGTTCGACGACCTCGGCCGCCACCAGGCCGTGGGCGAGCGAGCCGCCCGCATCGGTGCCGACGAAGACCGGGATGCCCGCGTCGTACGCCGCGCGCACCGTGTCATAGCGGCGCTGGTACAGCCGCCGCATATGGGCGGACCACCGGGGGAACTTGGACTCGCCGCCCGCCGCGAGGTCCGGGAAGGTGGCGATGTTGACCAGGGTCGGCACAATCGCGACGCCGCGCTCGGCGAAGAGCGGGATGGTGTCCTCGGTGAGGCCGGTGGCGTGCTCGATGCAGTCGATGCCCGCCTCGACCAGGTCCCGCAGCGAGTCCTCGGCGAAGCAGTGCGCGGTCACCCGCGCGCCGAGCCGGTGCGCCTCGGCGATGGCCGCCTCGACGGCGCCACGCGGCCAGCAGGCGCCCAGGTCACCCGCTTCGCGGTCGAGCCAGTCGCCGACGAGCTTGACCCAGCCGTCCCCGCGCTGTGCCTCCCGCGCGACATGGGCGACGAGCTCGTCCGGCTCGATCTCATGGGCGAAGTTACGGATGTAGCGGCGGGTGCGCGCAATGTGACGGCCGGCCCGGATGATCTTCGGCAGGTCCTCGCGGTCGTCGATCCAGCGGGTGTCGGCGGGAGACCCCGCGTCCCGGATGAGCAGGGTGCCCGCATCCCGGTCGGTCAGCGCCTGCTTCTCGCTGGTCGTCTCGTCCACCGCACCGTGGGCGTCGAGCCCGACATGGCAGTGCGCGTCGACCAGGCCGGGGAGCGCCCAGCCCTGGACGGTGACGGCCTCGGCACGCGGCCGCTCGTACGAGATCCGGCCATCGACCACCCACAGCTCGTCCCGCGCCTCCTCGGGCCCGACGAGCACCCGCCCCTTCACATGCAGCACCACGTGATCGCTCATAGCCAGCACTGTACGAGGCCCCCCGGCGCCCGCGACCGAGCGGCTGCACGGGCACCGGCCCCCGGCGCCGAACCGGTCGCACTCCCGGTGAACTCAATTTCTCAGGCCGTGAAAGTCTGGGTTAATTAAGGAATGCTGGAAGCTGCTTTATTTCGGGCAGCTTCCCACATTCTTCTGCCCCCGTTCCCGGATCCTAAACACCAAGATTTCAACAAGATCAGACTGCGTAATTCGAGCGGGTCTCGTGACAGTTACGGATATGTGACCGACCCCACAGCGCGCCCGGTTCATCGCTTATTTCCGCTGCAAATCGCCCGAAAAGGCCGCTGTCCACCACTAGCGCACGCGCCCGCGCGATAACACAGGGAGCCGCTCCACCCAACCCCTTCCGACAATGCAATTTCAGAATTAGCTCGGTAAATTACCTCGGCATGACCGCCGCACAGGAAGACCTTGTACGAACCAGCACGCCGAGCGAATTCACGACGATTGACACCCCACGAGTGGAGGACGGAGCCGCGATCTGGCGCATCGCCCGCGACTCCCAGGTCCTGGACCTCAACTCCTCGTACAGCTATCTGCTGTGGTGTCGCGACTTCGCCGCCACCTCCGTGGTGGCGCGCGACGCCGACGGCGCACCGATCGCCTTCGTCACCGGCTATGTGCGCCCCGAGCGCCCGCAGGCCCTCGTCGTCTGGCAGGTCGCCGTCGACCACGCGCACCGCGGGCAGGGCCTGGCCGGTGTCCTCCTCGACGCGCTGACCGCCAAGGTGACCGGCAAGGGCGGGGTGCGTGAGGTCGAGACGACCATCACCCCCGACAACACCGCGTCCGACCGGCTCTTCACCTCGTACGCGAAGCGCCACGAAGCGCCCCTTGCACGCGAAGTCCTCTTCGACGGCGGGCTGTTCCCCGAAGGAACCCACCAGCCCGAAGTCCTCTACCGCATCGGCCCTCTCTCCGCCTGACGCCCCCCACCTCTGGAGACTTGCTGTGACTATCACCCCGCCCGCCCTGAGTGTCTTCGAGACCCTGGAGTCGGAGGTGCGCAGCTACTGCCGCGGTTGGCCGGCCGTGTTCGACCGCGCGCAGGGCAGCTACCTCCACGACGAGGACGGCCACACCTACCTCGACTTCTTCGCCGGCGCCGGATCACTCAACTACGGACACAACAACCCGGTGCTGAAACGCGCGCTGATCGACTACATCGAGCGCGACGGCATCACCCACGGCCTGGACATGGCCACCACGGCCAAGCGCGCCTTCCTGGAGTCGTTCCAGAACGTGATCCTGCGGCCGCGCGACCTTCCGTACAAGGTCATGTTCCCGGGCCCGACCGGCACCAACGCGGTCGAGTCCGCGCTCAAGCTGGCCCGCAAGGTCAAGGGGCGCGAGTCCGTCGTCTCGTTCACCAACGCCTTCCACGGCATGTCGCTCGGGGCGCTCGCCGTCACCGGCAACGCCTTCAAGCGGGCCGGCGCCGGCATCCCGCTGGTGCACGGCACGCCGATGCCCTTCGACAACTACTTCGACGGCCAGGTCCCGGACTTCCTCTGGTTCGAGCGCCTGCTGGAGGACCAGGGCTCCGGCCTCAACAAGCCGGCCGCCGTGATCGTCGAGACCGTGCAGGGCGAGGGCGGCATCAATGTGGCCCGCCCCGAGTGGCTGCGCGCGCTCCAGGAGCTGTGCCACCGCCAGGACATGCTGCTGATCGTCGACGACATCCAGATGGGCTGCGGCCGCACCGGCGGCTTCTTCTCCTTCGAGGAGGCGGGCATCACGCCGGACATCGTCACCCTGTCGAAGTCCATCAGCGGCTACGGACTGCCCATGTCGCTCTGCCTGTTCAAGCCGGAGCTGGACATCTGGGAGCCGGGCGAGCACAACGGCACCTTCCGCGGCAACAACCCCGCGTTCGTCACCGCCGCCGCCGCGCTCGACACCTACTGGGCGGACGGCCAGATGGAGAAGCAGACCCTCGCCCGCGGCGAGCAGGTCGAGCAGGCGCTGCTGGCCATCGTGGGCGAGAGCGCTGAGCCCGGCGTGAGCTTCCGCGGCCGGGGCCTGGTGTGGGGCCTGGAGTTCCAGGACAAGGCGCGCGCCTCGGCCGTGTGCGCCCGCGCCTTCGAGCTGGGGCTGCTGCTGGAGACCTCGGGCCCGGAGAGCGAAGTGGTGAAGCTTCTCCCCGCGCTCACGGTCTCGCCCGAGGAACTCGACGAGGGCCTGCGCATCCTGGCCCGCAGCGTCCGCGAGACGGCTTGACCACAGATCAGAAAGGCAGCAACTCACCGTGATCGTCCGATCGTTCAAGGACATCGAGAACACCGAGCGCCATGTGAAGGCCGCGTCCGGGACCTGGGAGAGCAAGCGCATCGTGCTCGCCAAGGAGAAGGTCGGCTTCTCGCTGCACGAGACCGTGCTGTACGCGGGTACGGAGACGTCGATGTGGTACGCGAACCACATCGAGGCCGTGCTCTGCGTGGAGGGCGAGGCCGAGCTCACCAACGACGAGACCGGCGAGACCCACTGGATCGAGCCCGGCACGATGTATCTGCTGGACGGCCATGAGCGTCACACCATGCGCCCCAAGACCGACTTCCGCTGTGTCTGCGTCTTCAACCCGCCCGTCACCGGACGGGAGGACCACGACGAGAACGGCGTCTATCCCCTGCTGACCGAGTCCGAGGAGGGCTGAGAGATGACCACCGCCGCTGTACGCACCGACCTGTACCCGACCCGTGGCGTGGGCGAGGTGACGACGCCTCGCCAGGACCCGGTCGTCTGGTCGCCGCCCGGCGCCCCGGGCCCGATCGTCCCGTCCGAGCTGATGGGTTTCGAGCGGGACGGCTTCCTCACCGTCGACGAGCTGATCTCGCAGGATGAAGTCGCTCTCTACCGCGCCGAGTTGGACCGGCTGATCGCCGATCCCGCGGTACGGGCCGATGAGCGCTCGATCATCGAGCCGAAGTCCCAGGACGTGCGCTCGGTCTTCGAGGTGCACAAGCTCAGCGAGATGTTCGCGGCCCTGGTGCGGGACGAGCGAGTGGTGGGCAGAGCGCGGCAGATCCTCGGCTCGGACGTGTACGTCCACCAGTCCCGGATCAATGTGAAGCCGGGCTTCGGCGCCTCGGGCTTCTACTGGCACTCGGACTTCGAGACCTGGCACGCCGAGGACGGGCTGGCGAACATGCGCACCGTGTCCGTCTCGATCGCACTGACCGAGAACCTGGACACCAACGGCGGCCTGATGATCATGCCTGGCTCGCACAGGACGTTCCTGGGCTGCGCGGGCGAGACGCCGAAGGACAACTACAAGAAGTCGCTGCAGATGCAGGACGCGGGCACGCCGTCGCACGCGGCGCTGACGCGGTTCGCCGACCGGCACGGCATCCGCCTGTTCACCGGCAGGGCCGGGTCCGCGACCTGGTTCGACTGCAACTGCATGCACGGCTCCGGGGACAACATCACCCCGTATCCGCGCAGCAATGTCTTCATCGTCTTCAACAGCGTGGAGAACCATGCGGTGGAGCCCTTCGCGGCGCCGGTGCCGCGTCCGGACTTCATCGGGGCGCGCGACTTCACGCCGGTGCGCTGACAGCGCGAAGGGGGCGGGGCCGGTCCGGTGGACCGGCCCCGCCCCCTTTCTGTGCGGGTCAGCTCGCGCTCAGCGCCGGGTAGTCGGTGTAGCCCTTGTCGTCGCCGCCGAAGAACGTGGCCGTGTCCGGGGCGTTGTACGGGCCTTCGGCCTTGAGCCTGGCGGGCAGGTCCGGGTTGGCCAGGAACAGCGAGCCGAAGGCGAGGATGTCCGCGGTCCCGTCCTCGATCAGCCCGAGCGCCCCGTGGTCGGTCGGGCCCTCGGTCGCCGGGTTGAGTATGAAGGTGCCGCTGAAGTGCTTGCGCAGCTCCAGCGTGACGTCCCGGAAGCCCGGGGTCATCTCGACGACGTGCAGGTAGCCGAGGCCCAGCGGCTCGATCGCGTCGACCAGCGCGGGGTAGACCGCCGTGGTGTCGGTCTCGGCGATGTCGTTGTACCCGTTGCCGGGAGAGACCCGCAGTCCGGTGCGCTCCGGGCCGATGACATCGGCCACGGCCTTGGCAACCTCGACGGCGAAGCGGATGCGGTTCTCGACGGAGCCGCCCCACTCGTCGGTGCGCAGGTTGGTGTTGGGGGCGAGGAACTGGTGGATGAGGTAGCCGTTGGCGCCATGCAGTTCGACGCCGTCGAAGCCGGCGGCGACGGCGTTACGGGCCGCCTCGACGAACTCCGCGATGATGCCAGGGATTTCACCGGCGCTCAGCTCGCGCGGGGCGATGAAGTCCTTGGGTCCCTCGTGCGTGTAGAGCTGGCCGGCGGGGGCCACGGCGGACGGGGCCACACTGATCAGTTCCTGGTCCGGCCACAGCACCGGGTGGCCGATGCGTCCGGCGTGCATGATCTGGGCGAAGATCGTGCCGCCCTTGGCGTGCACGGCGTCGGTGACCTTGCGCCAGGCGGCGACCTGCTCGTCGGTGTGCAGGCCGGGCGTGTTCGGGTATCCCTGGCCGAGGACGGAGGGCTGGATGCCTTCGGTGACGATCAGTCCGGCCGAGGCGCGCTGGCTGTAGTACTCGACCGTGGACTCGGTGACCGTGAGGCCCTCGCCGTACGCGCGGCTGCGGGTCATCGGCGCCATGGCGATGCGGTTCGCGAGCTGCGTGCTGGACAGTTCGATGGGGTCGAACGCGGTGGTCATGGGTGCTCCCAAAGAGTTATATGGTCGGCCAAGTATTCGCGCCGAGTGCCACTGTAGACCATTAATTGGCCGACCAAGGTAAAATTCTTGGAGACACTGTCCACGCGACAGTTGCACCCCTGCCGAGGAGGCCCCGATGACGCCCGAGACCGCGGCCGATCCTGTCTGTTCCGAGATGCCGGCCACCGCGCTCGGCGGACCCGTCAGCCTTGCCGTCTCCCGGGTCGCCCGGCTGCACCGCATGGCGGCGGGCAAGCTGCTGCGGGGAGCCGGGCTCTACCCGGGGCAGGAGCTGGTGATGATGCACCTGTGGGACGCGGGCCCGGTGCGCCAGTCGGAGCTGATCAAGGCCGTCGAGCTCGACCCGTCCACCGTGACGAAGATGCTCCAGCGGCTGGAACAGGCCGGACACGTCCGCCGCCGCCCCGACCCCGCCGACCGGCGCGCCGTACTCGTCGAGGCCACGCCGGACAGCTGCGCCCTGCACTCCGCGGTGGAGGACGCCTGGGCCAACCTGGAGGAGCACACCCTCGCCGGGCTCGACCCCGACGAGCGCAGTGAGCTGACCCGGCTGCTCGGGAAGGTCGAGAAGAATCTCTGCGTCCAGACCGCGGACTGCCCCGCTCGGTCTCAGCCGGAGAGCACGTCCAGCACCCGGTCCACCTCGGCGGCCGTGTTGTAGAGATGGAAGGCGGCGCGCAGATTGCCCGCCCGCTCCGCGAGGATCACTCCCGCATCGGCCAGCCCGGGGACCCGGTGGCCGAGACCCGGCACGGCGACGATGGCCGAATCGCCCGGCACAGGCTGGTGCCCGAGCTCCGTCAGCCCTGCCCTGAACCGCCGGGCGAGCGCCGTGTCATGCGCGTACACGGCGTCGATGCCGGTCTCCTCAAGGAGCGCGAGGGACTCCTTGGCCCCGTGGTAGGAGAGAAAGGCCGGGGGTTCGTCGTACCGGGCGGCCGAGGGCGCCAGTTCCTCGATCGGACCGTACGTGGTCGCCCACAGGTCCTCCGCGGCGAAGGTACCGGCGTGGATCGGCGCCACGGACTCCTGCGCCTCCTCGCTCAGCGTGAGGAACGAGACGCCGCGCGGGCAGAGCAGAAACTTGAAGCCGCCGGTAACCGTGAAGTCCCACGCGCCCGCGTCCAGCGGCAGCCAGCCCGCCGACTGGCTGGCGTCGACGAGCGTACGGGCCCCGTGGGCGGCCGCCGCGGCGCGAATTGCCGCCAGATCGGCGATCCGGCCGTCCGCGGACTGCACCGACGAGAACGCCACCAGCGCGGTGCCCGGCTGCACCGCGTCGGCCAGGCGCCGCAGTGGCGCGTACCGCAGCTTGAGATCGCCGCGCACGAGGAAGGGCGTGATGACCGAGGCGTACTCCCCCTCCGGAAAGAGGACTTCCGCGCCCGGAGGCAGTGAGGTCGCGATCAGTCCGACATGCACGGACACCGAACCGCCGACGGCGACCCGCGTCTCGTCCACGCCGGTCAGCCGGGCGAAGGACTGCCGGGCGGCGCTCACCGACGAGTACTCGCCGGCGCCGCCCGGACGCCCGGCGGCGAGCTCGTCGGCAAGCAGCTTCACTGCCGCGACGGCCCGGCGGGGCAGCAGCCCGCAGGTGGACGTGTTCAGATACGTCATTTCCGGCGCGAACTCGGCGCCGCCCAAGGTCTCCATGTGATCACCCTGCGGTGCCCTCAACGGCAGGTCAATCGCGAATCGTTGAAGGACACCTCTCAGCAACGCTTATGCATGGGCCCCGGGCTGCGGGACCTCGCAGACTCCGTCGGCGTCGCAGGCGGCGGCATCCGCGCCGATGGGGGTGAGGATCCGGCCCTGCCACGCCTGCTCCAGCGCCTGGGTGAACAGCTCGGCCGGCTGTCCGCCCGAGACCCCGTAGCGCCGGTCGAGCACGAAGAACGGCACCCCGGTCGCGCCCAGCTCGGCGGCCTCGCGCTCATCGGCCCGTACCTCGCCGGCGTACGCGTCCTCGTCGGCGAGCACCGCCCGCGCCTCGTCCGCGTCCAGACCCGCCTCGACCGCGAGATCCACCAGGACCTCGGGGTCGAACACGGACCGCTCCTGGGCGAAGTTGGCCCGGTAGGCGAGGTCCAGCAGCTCGCTTTGACGGCCGCGGGCCTTGGCCAGATGCAGCAGCCGGTGGATGTCGAAGGTGTTGCCGTGGTCGCGGCCCTCGGTGCGGTAGTCGAGCCCGTCGGAGCGCGCGTTGGAGGCGACGTGCTCCTCCATCGCCTGGGCTTCCTCGATGGTGCGCCCGTACTTCTTCGCCAGCATGGGGACCACCGGGCCGGTCTCGCCCTTGGCGCGGTTCGGGTCGAGCTCGAAGGAGCGGTGCACGACCTCGACCTCGTCGCGGTGGGCGAAGGCGGCGAGCCCCTTCTCGAAGCGTGCCTTGCCGATGTAGCACCAGGGACAGGCGATATCGCTCCAGATCTCGACGCGCATCTTTTTCATCACTCCAGGGTCGTTCGGGACAACGATGTGCGGAGGCACCCTCCGCTGGGACGACAACGCGCTGCGGGACCGGCTCATTCCCCAGGTTGCCGGGGCACCCGGGAGTCAGCGCCCCGTCCAGAGCGGAAATTTGGCAGAACAGGGCAGCCCAAAGCGCCGAGCAAGGCCCGGTGGTCCGTGTCTTCAGAACATGCCGTTGGGGTTCCTGGGGTTGGCGGGGATGGCCTGGAGTACATCCCAGTGTTCGACGATCTTTCCGTTGTTGTCGAAGCGGAAGATATCGACGCCCGCATACTCCTGGTCCGGCCATACCTGGTGACAGTGAAGGACGACGTGCTCGCCCTCGGCGATGGCGCGCTTGAACTCCACACGCTTTCCCGGGAATTCGGTGGCCATCCGCTCGAAATAGTCGACGAAGTCCTGCCTGCCGTCGCCGCCGAGCGGGTTGTGCTGGATATAGGTGTCGCCCACGTACGTGTCGTAGGCAGCAGCTGGACGGCACTCGTTGAACAAGAGGTCGTAGAACGCCTTGGCCGTGGCCTTGTTTCGTTCGAGATTGTCATCTGTCATGGCAGCCACAGTAGGCATTACCGGTAAGTAGCCCACAGACCGATCCCTCAGTGGTGTCGGCTTGTGACCATACAAGCCTCCGCTGCTCCGGCGTCGGCTCCCGGTCCGCGAGCACGACGGGGCGGCAGAAGGGGCTCAGCCTCGGGCCGCCGGTGCTGCTGAGGGCGAGGTTCCCGTCCACATCCCGGTCGTGGTCTCTGCGCGCGGAGTGGCGGAAGGCGATCGGGGTCTGACCGGTGCGCTGGTGAAAGTACTTGCTGAAGTTGGTGGCACTGGAGAAGCCGAGCTGGGCGGCGATCCGGGACGCGGACAACTCGCCGTGTGCGAGCAGGCGCTTGGCCTCCAGTACGACCCTGCGGTCGATGAACTCCTTCGCCCCGACGCCGGCGGCGGCGAGCGTGGCCCGGGAGAGGGTACGCGCCGAGTAGCCGAGCGCACGCGCGTAGTCGTCGAGGCGACGGGTGCGGGCGAAGTCGCGCTCGACCGCGTCACGGAAGCGCAGATAGGCCGAGCCCGGCTCGGGCGCGGAGCCGTCGGCGGGCGAGGTCAGGTGTGCGAGGCGCAGGACGAGGACGGCCAGCAGATGCCGCAGCACCGCGACGTGTACGTCGACCGGCATCCGTGTCGCCGCGTGGAACTCGCGGTCCAGATGGCGAGCGGCGGTGTGCAGCACATCGACGGCATCGCCGAGCGGCGTCCGTACGACCGGGGCGTACGGGTCGTCCAGGCAGGCGACGGCCGCGGTGGCCGGGTCGGGGAAGTCTTGTTCGAACAGGAACAGCGTGCCGATGGCCCCGGTGATGTCTCCCCACTGATGCACCTGACCTGGCCGAACCCACAGCCAGGACCCGGGCCTGAGGGTGTACGCGGTGAAGTCAACGGTCTGCCGCAGGGACCCGTCGGTGAGGGTGAGCAGGACGTGGAAGTCGTGCCGGTTCGGCCCCGCCAACTGCCTGGGTGTGATCCGTGTACGCAGCTCCGCCAGGGCAAGGACCTCAACCCCGGCCGGGGTGCCAACGGGCGGAGTGAAAGCAAGCTCAGGGATCATCCGGGAACCCCTTGTCGGTTTTTGACCATCACGAGTCGCCAGAATATCAGCATGGGTCCCAGATCCGTCCCTAACATTGCGGCGGGATGCGAGGCGGCTGAATTCCGCCCGTACCGCCACTTGAACGGGCGTTGGATCACGGTGGATTCGCCCTGTGTCATCGAATTTGCTCAATGTAGCAAGTGGGGGCTTGAGGACATGCCTGCACACCTTCCTGGAATGTGCAGGTAGCAGCCGACTCGGGTTCTCCCCATACGGTAAGAATGGTCAGCGAAGCAGGACCCATCTCCGCACGGCCTGCTCGCCATGCACGAGGGATCTCTACTGCTCATGACAGCCAAACTGGACAGCGCGCTGGGTCTCTACCTGGGCGGAATCCGCGACGGCAACATCCGCGAGGCTCTTGACCGGTACATCGGCGATCGCTACACGCAGCACAGCACGGGGGTCGCCGACGGAAAGGAAGGGTTCCTCACCTTTTTCGAGCCTTTCCTGGCCCGCAATCCGCAGCGGGAAATTGACGTCGTACGGGCCATCGAGGACGGGCCGTACGTCTTTCTGCACGTTGCCCAGACGCTCGGCGGATCCACTCGGTGGGTGACCGCCGACCTGTTCGACACCGACGGGAACGACCGTATCGTCGAGCACTGGGACACCATCGCGCTCGGCGGGCAGACCACGCCCTCGGGGCACACCCAGATCGACGGAGCGACCCAGATCACGGATCTTGACCGCACCGCGGAGAACAAGGACAAGGTCGCGGAGTTCATCGCCGTGGTCCTGCAAGGCGGACAGACCGGACGGATCCAGGAGTACGTTTCCGCGGATCGCTACGTACAGCACAACCCGCAAGTCGCCGACGGCATCGAGGGATTCGGGGACTTTTCGGCGGGCCTCGCCGCGGAGGGGAAAGCGCTGACCTACGTCAGGCTGCACCGGCTCATCGGCCAGGGGAACTTCGTTGTCACCCTCAGTGAAGTGGAGCTGGGGGGAACCCTCATGGCCGTCTTCGACATTTTCAGACTCGAAAACGGCCTCATTGTCGAACACTGGGACAACGCCGAACCCATCCCCACACCGACTGAAGCCAACAACAGCGGGAAGTTCTGACCGAGAGCCGGTCGGCGCCGGGCGGCGGGTGCACGTTGGAGGCTGTCCGTTCTTGACCTCAGTGGTTCGGAAATCTACCTCCCACGCCGGATCAATTCCGACAACTCTGGAGGTGCAGCTGGCGGACACCAGGTCCGCCACCCCGGCACCATTGGATGCGCACGTCATGAACAACAAGGATCTGGTCCTCAAGGCCGTAGAAGAGCTGTTCGGCGACAAGGACCCGTCAGCGGTGGATCGCTGGGTCTCGCCGGCATACAGGCAGCACAGCGCGCTTGCCGCCGACGGCCCCGAGGCTCTGCGTGAATTGGTCTCCTCGCTGTCCGCGGACTTCCGCTACGAGGGCGCCCGGGTCATCGCCGACGGGGACCTGGTCGCCATGCACGGGATCTACCACGGATTCGGTCCCGCGCCGCTGGTCGCCTTCGACATCTACCGAGTGGAGGACGGCAAACTCGCCGAGCACTGGGACGCCCTGGTGCCGGTGATCGAGGACACCGTCAGCGGTCGCTCCCAGGTCGACGGCCCGACCCAGGTCAGGGACCTGGAGATCACCGAGGCGAACCGCAAGCTCGTCGCCGAGTACGCCGAGAGGGTGCTCAAGGGCGCTGACTACTCGGCGTCGACCGAATTCACCTCCACCGAAACCTACCTCCAGCACAACCCTGAGGCCGGTGACGGTCTGGAGGGGTTCGGCGTGGCCGCCGCCACGTGGGCCGAGCAGGGCAAGAATGTGGTCTACGCGACGATTCACAGGGTGATCGCGGAGGGTGACTTCGTCCTCGTACAGGCCGAGGGTGAGTTCGGCGAGCCGGTCGCCTACTACGACCTGTTCCGCCTGGCAGACGGGAAGATCGTCGAGCACTGGGACGCCATCCCGGCGATTCCCGCCGAACTGCCGCACGGCAACGGCCTGTTCTGACAGCCTCTCACCAGGGAACACGAAACTCATGGCCAGACCCATGACGGATGCCGAATGGCGTGCTTTCGTGAGCGCAGGCACCCGGACCGCGAAGATCGCCACAACCCGCGCCGACGGACGGCCGCACGTGGCACCCGTCTGGTTCCTGCTGGACGGCGAAGACGTCATGTTCAACACCGACAAGAACTCCGTCAAGGGCCGCACGCTTGTCCGCGACGAGCGCCTCGCCCTCTGCGTGGACGACGATCAGCCGCCGTTCTCCTTCGTCGTCATCGACGGCAACGCGCAGGTGAGCGAGGACTTGCCGGAGGTGCGCGACTGGGCGACGCGGATCGCTGCCCGCTACGTGGGCGAGGAGCGCGCAGCAGAGTACGGCGTCCGCAACAGCGCACCCGGGATTCTCCTGGTGCGGGTGTCGATCGACGAGGTCCTGGCGATCAGCGGCATAGCCGACTGAAGTGAAGATCGCCGTCACCGCGTGAGCGGAGTCAGGATCCGTCGCGCAGCCCCTCCGGCCAGCCCGGCCGGAACTCGATCCGGTCGAACGTCACCACACAGCCCTCCCCCACCGGTGACTGCGCCAGAAAGCCGACCAGCGCGGCCCCGGCCTGCTCCTCGTTCCCCAGCGCGAAGATCCGTACGAAGGTCCACCGCTCGCCGTCCGTCGAGGCGTGGAAGGCAAAAGCCTTGCCGGTGCGGCTGATCCGCAGCCACACGCTGTCGCCGTCGACCACGAAGGAGTTGGCGTCGGACTTGTGCGTCTGCGTCGCCCGCATTTACCAGGCGGAGCGGGATCTTTCAGAGCGCGGGCTCATGGTGACTGCCGAGCGAGGCACGGTGTCATCTACCGGCACGCTGCGTGCGCCCGCAAGGTGGAGCGATGAGGACGAGCGTGATTCCGATGGAGGAGTACAAGAGTGCCCGCGGAGAGGCAGAACACGTGGCGGCGCTGCTACGTGCCGCGCTGACGCGGGCAGGGTTGCCGGAAGATCAGGTTGCCAACGTGCGTCCGCTCGTCACCTCTGCGGGACGCTCCTACGTCCAGTTGGGAGCCTTGCGACTACGCGATGCGGTCACGTTGCTGGAGGCTCTGCCGCTGAGCCAGCCACTGCCGTCGTCCGGGACCGCAAAGTGATCCGCTCACTGGGCCGGGCCATGCAGCAAGGGAGGTGAACTCGCTGGCGCCGGTCTGCGTCGGCCATCGCGTCAGCTCCCGGTCACCGCCGGTAGGAGCTGTCGTAGGACGTCGTCGATCCTGGTCGCTTCGTCGTTGCAGAGCACCGCGACAGTCACTCTCAGGCGGGGCAGCCAGGCGAGGAAGGACTGATACCCGGGATTGTCACCGAAGTGGAAGCGCGCCGCGTGCCCGGCCAGACTGCCCAGGCAGTAGCCGTACCCGTAGGCGTCGGCGGTTGCTGGGCCCTCGGCACCCCATGCCCCCGCCATGGACGCTTGTGAGGCCACCATCGCCTCACGCGAGCGCGCGGTGAGGATGCCACCGGAGTTGAACCCGGCGGTGAACCTGTCCAGGTCGCCGACCGTCGACCAGACGTCGCCGGAGCCTGGCAGGGCCGCGAACTTTGCGGCATCCACCCGCAAGCCCTCCCGATAGCCGCAAGCCACCGCCGCGGTAGGAGGTTCACCGACGCACGTCGACGTCAGGCCGAGCGGCTGCAGGACCCGCTCGGTGAGGAAGCCCGCGTACGCTTGCCCGCTGACCTGCTCGATGATCCGCGCCGTCAGGAGGTATCCGGGCCCGCTGTAGTGCCACGCGCTGCCGGGCGTGCCGAGCAGTGGCACCTTTGAGAACTGGTCGAGGAGTTCATCGACATCCCCTGGCTGGTTGATGTCGAAGCCGGGGTGGTCCCGCCAGTGCCCCATGCCAGATGTGTGCGAAAGCAGCTGCTGGAGCGTCAGATCGTGCCAGCGTGTAGGGCAGTCGGTCAGCCAGGAACTGATCGGGTCACCGAGAGAGACTTCTCCTTCTTCGACCAGAAGCATCGCGGCCGTGGCGGTGAACTGCTTGCTCACCGAGGCAATCTGGAAGCGGGTGTCAGTGGTGCACATCGCACCGGTGTCGAAGTCCGATACCCCGGCGGACGCTTGCAGGACAGCCGTTCCATCACGCGTCACCAGGACCGCACCGCTGAATCCGCAGATCGCCTCCACCCGGCAACGCTAAGCCATCCTTGAAGTGGCCGGAAGGCCCTTCGCCTGTTGTCAAAGCCCTGTCGTGCGAGTCGAGGCGCTCGCGGACAGGTGGGGGTGGACGACGGGCCGGCTCCCCGCGAGACGGTCTGGGCGGAGCTCAGCCTGACGGCCCTGTGACCGGCGCCCGGAAGGCCGGGATCCGGGGTTCCGGGAGATCCCAACCAAAGAACCCTCAGGAAAGAACCAACCAACCCAACCAAACCCGCCCGAGTCACCCTCACGAGTGATCCGCCCCAACTTGGCTGGCGCATATGCCTGTTGTCAGTGCAGTCTCGGCACCAACAACCCCATACATGTGACGGCCCCCGGCCGGGACTCGCAATCCCGATCGAGGGCCTGACCACCCGAGGAAGTAAGGCTTCCCCGATGGCTGAGCAGCAGCTTAACGCGCCGCCGCGCGCGCTTTCCGTCGTTCATGAAACGACCACCGGCGTGATCCAGGTGCACGAGTACCAGGCCGACCGGTACACGATCGTCGGCAACCACCTTGCGCAGCACACCGAGTTGTCGCTGACCGCGATCGGGCTCGCGACGCACATCCTGTCGCTGCCCAACGGGTCGCAGGTGGACATCCGGACGCTGGCGGAGAGATTCCCCGAGGGCAGGGACCGGATCACGGCGGCCTTGCAGGAGCTCGAGGAACACGGCTACGTACAGCGGGTCCTGGTGCGTACGGCCAAAGGGCAACTGGTCACGCGGACATACGCCTTCAGCGACCCCAAGGCGACGCGGACCCGCCTGGCTCGCGAGGCCGAGGACGAGCCGAGGCCCGCCCATGAACCGGTGCCGGAGCGGCCCGCACGGGAGCTGGAGCCAGAGCCGCATCCAGCAGCCGAGCCCGTACGGTCGAGCGTCACCACCGCACTCCTCACCGATCTGCGCCGCCACGACGCCCGGCTGCTGCTGTCCGAACGGGACGTACACGGGCTGGCCCCACTCGTGGGCGCCTGGCTGGAGCGCGGCATCGCACCCGATGACGTTCGCCGCGCCATCACGGCGAGCCTGCCACCGGACCTCCGCAACCCGGTCGGCCTCCTGCGCCACCGCCTCACCACGCTGCTGCCGCCGCCGCTCGCAGCGGCTCCGGCGACCGCCCGCCCCGCCCCGCTCCAGAACTGCGACCACTGCGACCGCGCCTTCCGCGCCACGGGACCGGGCCGCTGCCGCGACTGCCGCCCGCCTCTGGCCCAGGCCGCCTAGCATGAGGGTGATGACTCCGGCCCCGAGGCACAGACAGGGAGCGAGCGCCATGACCATCGCCCCGGACGACGCGCAGCGGGACGCCTCCCTGTACCGGGCGATGCGGGAGTTCGTTCAGTCGATGGACGACACCCTTCCAGGGAAGTTCGAGATCACGAAGGAAGGCATCGTCCACGACATGATGGCGCCCGCCGGCCCTCACGAGCTGACCGTACTGCGAATCCGAAAACGCCTTGAGAAGGTGATGCCGGACGAGCTGGTGGCTCACACCGGGACACCGGATGTGGAAGATCCGTCCGAGGGCATCATGCGTCACCCCGACGTGATGGTGATCGCGGAGGCGGATATGGAGGTCGAGGGGTCCGTCGCCCCCCGTACGCTCATCGCCGCCGTCGAAGTCGTATCGCGCTCCAACCCGGACAACGACTGGGTGAGCAAGATGCGGGACTACCCCCTGCTCGGGATTCCCATCTACGTGATCTTCGACCCTCGGACCGGATCCGGCGCGGTGCTCTCCGAGATTCACCGGACCCCGGACGGCCCGCGCTATGCGAGCCGCAAGGACTTCGTCTACGGCGAGGACATCACGGTCGCCGAGTGGACCATCTCGACGGACGACCTGCCGCGCTACCCGTAACCGGTGATCACCGGCGCGTTCAGCCGAGTGAAGATCGCCGTCACCGCGTGAGCGGGGTCAGGATCCGTCGCGCAGCCCCTCCGGCCAGCCCGGCCGGAACTCGATCCGGTCGAACGTCACCACACAGCCCTCCCCCACCGGTGACTGCGCCAGGAAGCCGACCAGCGCGGCCCCGGCCTGCTCCTCGTTCCCCAGCGCGAAGATCCGTACGAAGGTCCACCGCTCGCCGTCCGTCGAGGCGTGGAAGGCAAAAGCCTTGCCGGTGCGGCTGATCCGCAGCCACACGCTGTCGCCGTCGACCACGAAGGAGTTGGCGTCGTCCGAGTGGCCGCGGGTGACGACCGTGCAGATGGTGGGCTTGTCCGGGGAGAGCTCCAGGCAGAGCTTGGCCCACTCCCGCTCGCCGACGTGCAGATAGAGCACCCCCGCGTCGAAAGCCGCGGCGAAGCCCACCGTGACCCGCGCGATGAGCTGGAAGTCGCCCTCCGGCGCGCCGAGCAGGCGGGGCGCGTCGGAGGCGGGCTCCAGGGCCTCGCCCGCGGGCGGCACGAAGCGGTCCTGCCGGGCGCCGGCCCAGCCGGTCAGCACGCCCTCGTCGTAGGACCAGTTGGCCTCGGGGCCGTACGGCCGCAGCGGGAAGGGGAGTTCGGGCAGTTCGATCTGGTCGCTCACACGCTCAGCTTCCCGGAGTCTCCCGGCGGCCGTCCACCCGACGCGGCAGTGCGAGCGGATTGTCGTCGCGCAGCTCGGGCGGCAGCAGCGCCTCGGGGGTCGTCTGGTACGTGACCGGGCGCAGCCAGCGCTCGATGGCGGTGGCCCCGACCGAGGTGGAGGTGGAGGTGGTGGCCGGATAGGGGCCGCCGTGGTGCTGGGCGGGGGCGACGGCGACTCCGGTCGGCCAGCCGCCGACCAGAACGCGGCCCGCGAGCGGGGTGAGCTCGGCGAGCAGTTCGGCGCCCCGGCCATCTCCCGCGGCCTCGCCGTCGGAGAGGTGCAGGGTGGCGGTGAGATTGCCGGGCAGCCGGCCCAGTACCGCGGTGATCTCTGCGTCCGACTCGTAGCGTGCGACGACGGTGACCGGGCCGAAGCACTCCTCGAGCAGCAGGTCGTGCGGTCCTTCGGCGGCCAGCAGCCGGGCGGGTACGGACAGGAAGCCGGCGCTCACGGTGTGCTCACCGCCCGCGCCGGGGGTGATCGGGGCCTGAACGTCAGGCAGTGCGGCCCTGACCCGTACGCCCTCGACGAAGGCGGAGCGCATCCGCTGGTCGAGCATCACGCCGGGCTCGGTCTCGCTGACCGCGTCCGTCAGTGACTTGAGTAGCCGGTCGCCCGCGTCGCCCGCGGGGGCGAGCACAAAGCCGGGCTTGGTGCAGAACTGGCCCTCCCCGAGGGTCATCGAGCCCGCGAGCCCGGCCCCGAGCTGCTCGGCGCGCTCCCCGGCCGCCGCCTCGGTGACGACGACGGGGTTGAGTGAGCCGAGTTCGCCGTGGAAGGGGATGGGCGCGGGCCGGGCGGCCGCGGCGTCGAACAGCGCGCGCCCGCCGCGTACGGATCCGGTGAAGCCCGCCGCGGCGACCAGCGGGTGCCTGACCAGTTCGACGCCCGCATCGAAGCCGTGCACAAGGGTCACGACGTCGTCGGGCAGGCCGACGCGGCGGGCGGCCCGGCGCAGGACGGAGGCGCACAGTTCGGCGGTGGCGGGGTGGTCGGGGTGCGCCTTGACGACGACCGGGCAGCCGGCCGCGAGGGCGCTCGCGGTGTCGCCGCCGGGCACGGAGAAGGCGAGCGGGAAGTTGCTGGCGGCGTAGACGGCGACGACACCGAGGGGGATCTTGTAGCGGCGCAGGTCCGGCCAGGGCGGAGTCCGCGTGGGGTCCGCGTGGTCGATGTGGATGTCGAGGAAGGAGCCCTCGTCGACGACATCGGCGAAGGCGCGCAACTGGGCGGTGGTGCGGGCGAGTTCACCGGTAAGGCGGGTGGGGCCGAGCGCGGTCTCGGCATCGGCGGCCTCGATGACATGCTCGCCGGCCTCGTCGAGCAGGTCGGCGGCGGTGCGCAGCAGGAGCGCGCGTACACTCCGGTCGGCGAGCGCTGGGCGGGCGGCGTCTGCCGCGCGGACCGCGCGGTCGATCTCGTCGGCGGTGGACTCCACCGCAACCTGCTCACGCGGGTTCCCGGTTCGGGGGTCGACACTCCAGACTGGTGCTGCTGCCACCGCGGCTTCCTTCCCGGTCTACTGCCACCCAGGAGTTGTTCGGTATTCTGAACAGCGTTCCCGATGGTGAATGTGTGGGACTCTATTTCCGGGCGTTCTGCGCGGTCAAGAAGGTCAGCGGGTTCAGGTCAGCGGGTCAAGAAGGGGCGAAGAGCAATGTCGACTGCCGATTCCGGTGGGGCACAGGTCAAGTCCGCGGTGCGGACGGTGGAGTTGCTCGAGTATTTCGCCGGGCGCCCCGGCATGCACTCGCTCGCCGCGGTCCAGGAGGCCGTCGGCTATCCCAAGTCCAGCCTCTACATGCTGCTGCGCACGCTGGTCGAGCTCGGCTGGGTGGAGACGGACGCGACGGGCACGCGGTACGGCATCGGCGTACGGGCGCTGCTCGTGGGCACCTCGTACATCGACGGCGACGAGGTGGTGGCGGCGGCCCGCCCCACCCTGGACCGGCTCTCCGACGACACCACCGAGACCATTCACCTCGCCCGCCTCGACGGCACCAATGTCGTCTATCTCGCCACCCGCCAGTCGCAGCACTATCTGCGCCCCTTCACCCGCGTCGGCCGCCGGCTGCCCGCCCATTCCACCTCGCTGGGCAAGGCGCTGCTCGCCACCCACAGCGACGAGCAGGTGCGCAAGATGCTGCCGGAGACCCTGGCGTCGCTGACCGAGCACACCATCACCGACCGCGAGCAGCTCATCGAGGAGCTGCATGTGATCCGCGAGCAGGGCTATGCCGTGGACCGCGAGGAGAACACGCTGGGGCTGCGCTGCTTCGGGATCGCGATCCCTTACCGCACCCCGGCGCGCGACGCGATAAGCTGCTCGGTGCCGGTGGCCCGGCTCACCCCCGGACACGAACAGATGATCAAGGACGCGCTCTTCGACGCGCGCGACCGGCTCACGCTCGCGACCCGGAGGCTCTGAAGTGTCTGTGCACGTCACCCTGCGCGAAGTCGTCGACAGTGATCTGCCGGACTTCTTCCGGCACATGAGCGACCCCGAGTCGAACCGGATCGCCGCCTTCACCTGCGAGGACCCCACCGACCGGGCCTACTTCGACGCGCACTGGGCGCGGATCCGCGCCTCGGACGCCGTCATACGGACCGTCATCGCCGACGACGTGGTCGTGGGCCACGCCTCGGTGTACGGACCGCCCGAGGAGCGCGAGGTCACGTACTTCATCGACCGCGCGTACTGGGGCCGCGGTGTGGCCACCGCCGCGCTGCGCGCGCTGATCGAACTCGTACCGCAGCGCCCGCTGCACGCGCGCGCCGCAGCCGACAACGCGGGCTCGATCAGGGTCCTTCAGAAGTGCGGCTTCACCGTCACCGGCAAGGACCGGGGTTACGCGCATGCCCGCGGCGCGGAGACCGACGAGGTGCTCCTCACCCTGGCGGGCTGACTCCTCTCCCCCGCACGGCGGAGAGGGATCGTCGCAGCGCAGGAGGTGCGGGGCTCCGGGAGCCGGGAGCGTAAGCAGCATGAGCCCGCACAGTGGTCCCCGTTCCAGCCCCTTCCCGAAGGCGGGGGCAAGCCCCCGCACCCCCGAGCGCCGATTTCGCGGCGCACCCGAGCGGCACGACCCCGCACACCGAGTGCTGCGCGCCGTCGTGATCGCCTCCTGCGTTCCCTATCTCTCGCTCAAGATCGCCTGGATCGCGGGCAGCCGGATCGGCATCCCGGACGGCAGCGTGCTGCTCGACAACCGGGCCCTGATGGCCGTGGCCAACAGCGTCACCGTCCTGATGGACGGTGCCGTCATCGTGCTGGCGCTGCTGCTCACCCAGGGCTGGGGCAGGCGGGTTCCCGCCTGGCTGCTCGCAGTCCCCATGTGGGTCGCGGGCGGACTGCTGCTTCCGATCATGGTCGGCTTCCCGGTCCAGCTGCTGGTCAAAGCCTTCACCGACGGCGGGATCGAGCGCTCCACGAGCGAGCCCTTCCTCGACGAGTGGGTCTTCGGCGTCGTCTACTCCGGCTTCATCGTCCAGGGTCTGACCCTCGGCACGCTCTTCGTGCTGTACGCGAAGGAGCGCTGGGGGCATGTGTGGCGGGGCCGGGTCTGGGATCTGCCCTCGGCCGCCGCCGGCCGGCTGCTGAAGGTGTGCGCCGCGGCCGCCGCCGTGCTCGCGCTCTTCCCCTTCACGATGCGTCTGCTCTGGGCGTGCGGCGCCACGACCGGTCTGAGCCACCCGCGCATAGAGCAGCGCACGGCCGACTTCTATGTACTCGAAGGGGTAAGCGCCCTCTTCGTGGCCGTGGCCGTGGCGGGAGCGCTGCTCATCGCCTTCCGCCCGGCCCCGGCACTGCCGCTGAAGACGCCGCTGGCGATGGCCTGGGTGGGGTCGGGCGCGGTCGGCTGCTGGGGCATCTGGCTGCTGATCGCCGCCATACTGCCCGGGCCCGAAGACGGTGAGCGGGCAACGGGGTTGATGGCCCTGACCTACGCTGTGGGCATGATCGTCGGCCTGCTCGTCGTCACCGGCACCGCCTCATTCCTGCGGCGGCGCGGCGCGTGAAGAGAGCCCTCAAGGTGTCCGCCCGGGCCCTGTTCGGGACGCGGGCAAGGCTTCGCTGGCTCCATCTGATCCTGGGCGGCGCCCTGTTGATGCCGTACTGGCTGGTGGGCACGGTGATCGTCGGCCCGCTCGTCGGTGCCAAGAGCATGTTCTCCGACTCCCTCGCCCTCCAGTTCGGCGCGTACGGCGTCGCGCTGCCGATTGCCGCGGTGACCGCGCTGTTGTTCCCGCTCACCAGACCGCTGGCGGTCGCCCTGGCGAAGGCCCTGTGCGGGGTGCCCGCCGAGCGGTTCGCGGAGGGGCCGACGCGCTCGTGGGACGCGCAGCTGCGGACCTCGGGCTGGTTCACGCTGCACGCGGGAATCGGCGCGTTGATCAGCGGCGCCTCGCTCGCGCTGCCGCCGTTCGCCGTGACGTTGATCCTGCTGCCGCTCTCCGGAGGGCTCAGGGACTGGGTCATGGTCCCCGACTACCTCGGCCACCCCTGGGCACTGGCCCTGTGCCCGTTCGCCGGGATCGCCATGCTGATCGCGCTCGCGGGCTGCGCGGCCGCGGCCGGGGCACTGCTGGCCCGCCAGGCCCCGGTTCTCCTCGGCCCGACCCCCTCGGACCGTCTTGCCGCCGCCGAGCGCCGGGCCACCGAACTGGCCGAGCGCAACCGTCTGGCCCGCGAGCTGCACGACTCGGTGGGCCATGCCCTGAGCGCCGTCACTCTCCAGGCGGGTGCGGCCCGCAAGGTCCTCGACAGCGATGTGGAGTTCGTACGCGAGGCCCTGGCCGCGATCGAGGAGACCACTCGGCGCACGGTGGGCGAACTCGACTCCGTGCTGGGCCTGTTGCGCCAGGGCGAGGACGGAGCGGCCCGGCTCACCGGGCCGACCCTCAAGACCCTGGACGGTCTGATCGCCCGCAGCGGCGTGCCGGTCTCGCTCACCGCCGACGGCGACCTGGCCGCCGTCCCGGCGCCCGTCTCGTGCGAGGCGTACCGCATCGTCCAGGAAGGGCTGAGCAACGCCCTGCGCCATGCCGGGGCGTCCCCGGTGTCCCTGTGGATCGCCCTGCACGGCGAGGAGTTGGAGATCACGATGGAGAATCCGCTGCCCGACAGGGCACCGGTGGTCCGCCCGGGAGGCGGCCGCGGAGTGCGCGGCATCGCCGAGCGTGCCGCGCTGCTGGGCGGACACGCGCAGGCGGGAGAGCAGGACTCGGTGTGGCGGCTGTCCGCGCGCCTCCCCCTGGGCGGCGGACGGTGAGCGCGATCCGGGTCGTGCTCGCCGACGACGAGCGGATGGTCCGTACGGCGCTGCGCGTGATCCTCGACGCCGAGCCCGACCTGGAAGTCGTCGGCGAGGCGTCGACCGGCGCCGAGGCGGTGTCGGTGGTGCGCGAACTGCGCCCCGACGTAGTCCTGATGGATGTGCGGATGCCTCGGATCGACGGCATCCGGGCCACCGAACAGATCCTGGGCACACTCACCGAAGCGCCGCGGATCGTGGTGGTGACGACCTTCGAGAACGACTCGTACGTGTACGACGCGCTGCGTGCCGGAGCCGCCGGCTTTCTGCTCAAACGGGCCGCGGCGGAGGAGCTCGTCCAGGCGGTGCGGCTGGTCGCCCGCAGCGATTCGCTGCTCTTCCCGTCCGCGGTGCGTTCGCTGGCCGCCGAGTACGGCAGCCGTCGGCCCGCGGCTCCCCCGCCGTGGGCGGCCCGGCTGACCGAGCGCGAGGCCGAGGTGCTGCGGCTGATGGCTACGGGGCTGACGAACGCGGAGATCGCCGGGCGGATGGGCGTGGGTCCGGCGACGACGAAGACGCATGTGGCGGCGGTGCTTGCGAAGACAGGCGCGAGGGACCGTACGCAGGCGGTGATCGCGGCGTACGAGTCCGGGTTCATCTCGCCGGGCTGACTCGGGGCGCCGTACGCCTGGTTCACGTCCTACGCCTAGGCCGACCAGAACACAGCCGGTGGCAAGGAGGTCGCGGTCGCCGTCATGATCGAGGATTCGGGCGCGGTCCGCCCCGAGGTCAGCGGCAACGGTCTGGCCGCGCCCATTGCCCAAGATGATGGCCGCGGCCCTGAGGTCCTGATGACCGGCTCGAGATGCCCCGCGCCCCAGCTGCTCGCTGCGGCGTTCAGGCCAGGCCTGACAGCGCGTCCGCCACCGTCGCAAGGTCCGCGTCGGACGCCAGCCCCGCGTGGTAGAGCCGCAGTTGGTTCGCGCCCAGCCCGGCGGCCCGGGCCGCGTCCTTGGCCAGCGTGCCGGGGCTGCCGCCCATGCCCCGCACGACGGTGAGGTTGGCGGCCAGCACCGCGCCGTCGACCCGGCGCTCCGCGAAGGGGGTGAGCAGCTGGGCGCCGCCCGTGCAGGGCACCACCACGCCGTCCGCGACGGACAGGATGTGCGCGGGGTCGACTCCCGCGTTCGCCCCGCAGTGGTAAGCGACGGGGTCGGCGTGCAGCAGCACCTGGAAGCCGTCGGGAGCCGCCGCCCGCACCGCGGCGACGGCGGCCTCCTGGAGGGTGCGGGCCGTCCGCGTCCGGAACTCCAGCGTGGCTGCGGTCAGTTCCGCGCCGAGCAGCTTGTCGACCGGCGCGTCGGCCTGCGCAGTGCCGGCCCAGACCGGCTCCAGCGCGTCCCGTACCGCGGCGGCCAGCAGGTGCGGTTCCAGGCCCTGTCGTCCGTACCCCTGGCGGCAGGCGGGGCAGAAGCACAGCGACATCAGATACTGCGCGGCCTCGCCGATGCCGACACCCGCGATCTTGTCGTGGGCGTGCAGATGCGCGAGGCCGTACCAGCCGCAGGACTCCAGCTCGGTGCCGTGCGCGCCCCTTCTGGTCGCCGCCTCGGCCGCGAGGTCCACCAGCAGGGCGCGGACGCCGCTCTGGGCGATGCAGGGCGCCCAGGGGTAGCGGTCGCCGTAGGCGTTGACGACGGAGGTGTCCGGATGTTCGGCGCCCAGACGGGAGTTGTGGGCGAGGACGACCCAGGTGTGGACCTCGAGTCCGGCGTCGGCCAGGGTCGCTGCGGCCTCTGCGTAGGCATCGCCGGGGGCCCAGTCCCCGGCGGGGTACGGCCGCAGCTCCCGGCCCGCCCAGCGCTCCTGGTCCACTTCGTAGAGCACGGCGGCGTGCTGCGCCGTGACGATCCGGTGCCGGGGGTGGCGCGAGGTCAGGGCACGCGTCGAGTGGTAGGCGGCGGCCAGGGTGACCTGCTGGACGCCGAGGTCCGCGATACGGCCTGCGGCGTCCGGGTCCCCGGTGACGTCCCAGGGGTAGAGGAACGCGGAGACCTTCACGCGCCCTCCGCCAACAGGGCGCGGCCGCGCTCGATCAGCGCCGCGAGTGCCTTGATGTGGATGTCGAGGGGCTCGCTCAGCGGCGGCCGCACCTCGCCCACCTCCAGGCCGCCGAGGCGTACGCCCGCCTTGACGAGCGATACGGCGTAGCCGCGGCCGAGACTGCGCAGTTCGACGAGCGGCACGAAGAAGCCGTCGAGCAGCCGACCCACGGTCTTGTCGTCGCCCGTGGCCAGCGCGCGATGGAAGGCGAGGGCGATGTCGGGGGCGAAGGCGAAGACGGCGGAGGAGTACAGGGTGATGCCGATGCCGCGGTAGGCGAGGCCGGTGAGCTCGGCGGTGGGCAGCCCGTTGAAGTAGAGGAAGTCCCGATCCGGCAGTTCACGGCGGACGGCGCTGACGATGCGCTGCATCAGGTCGAGGTCGCCGTGGCCGTCCTTGAGGCCGATGATGCCGTCGACCTGGGCCAGTTCGACGACGGTCTCAGGGGTGAAGACGGCGTTGTCGCGCTGGTAGACGATGACGTCGAGGGAGGTGCCCTCGGCGAGTGCCGTGTAGTGGTGCAGAAGTCCGGGCTGGTCGGCTACGACGAGGTAGGGCGGCATGGCGAGCAGCCCGTCGGCGCCCGCGGCCTCGGCGATCCTCGCGTACTGGAGGGCGAGCGCGGTGCCGTAGCCGACTCCGGCGACGACGGGCACCTCGCCGGCCGTCTCGGCCACGGCCGCGGCGACGCACTCGCCGAACTCCTCGGGGGTCAGGGCGTGGAACTCGCCCGTTCCGCAGCACGCGAAGACCGCGGCCGCGCCGGAGTCGATGCCGTTCCTCACATGGGCGCGGAAGGCATCGAGGTCGAGGGCGCCGTCCGGTCCGTACGCGGTGACGGGAAAGAACAGCGGTCCTTGGACCCGGGTGAGCCGGGCGGCGAGCGGGGCTGAGGTCACGGGCGCTCCCTGGGCCGTGCACCGAGCCTGCAGACTCGTGCACAATTCTGATCGACGTCCATATTTATGAACGCCCGTCACGCTAGGGCAGCCACACGGGGCAGGTCAAGACGGAACGCCGCAACTCAGAGGCGGATTCGACCCCTCCGCGGGACACTTGACGGTGTCCGGACCACTCCCTAGCGTGTCCATGCATGTGAATGTCGTCTACGGACCTGAGCAGTTCAAGGAGATCCATCCATGCCCGCTCCCCGCACCGTCCTGCTCACCGGCGCCGCCGGCGGCCTCGGCACACTGATGCGGGGGCTGCTGCCCGCGTACGGCTACGAGCTCCGCCTCTTCGACGCCACCCTCATCGAGGGTGTGCCGGATGCGATCACCGCCGACCTCGCCGACAAGGAGGCGCTGCGCGCAGCGGTACGGGGCGTCGACGCGATCATCCATCTCGCGGGCATCTCCCTGGAGGCCTCCTTCGACAAGATCCTCCGCGCGAACATCGAGGGGACGTACAACCTCTACGAGGCGGCCCGCGAGGAGGGCATCGGACGCATCGTCTTCGCCTCCAGCAACCACGCGGTCGGCTTCACCCCGCGCCCGCACGGCCTGCCGCCCTTCGCGCCGGACCAGCTGATCCCCATCGACACCCCGCGCCGCCCCGACACGTACTACGGCCTGTCCAAGTGCTTCGGCGAGGACCTGGCCCAGCTCTACTGGGATCTGCACGGCCTGGAGACCGTCTCCGTCCGGATCGGCTCCTGCTTCATGGAGCCGACATCGGTACGGATGCTCTCGGTGTGGATGAGTCCGGGCGACGGCGCGCGACTCTTCCATGCGGCCCTCACCGCCGAGAACGTCGGCCACGCCGTCGTCTACGGCTCCTCCGCCAACACCCGGCTGTGGTGGGACCTCACAACGGCACGCGCTCTCGGCTACGAACCGCAGGACGACTCGGAGCAGTACGCCGAGAAGCTCATCGCGGAACAGGGCGAACTCGACCCGGACAATCCGGACCACGCGTATCTGGGCGGGCACTTCACGACCAGTCCGCCCCGGTGGCCGTACTGAGCGCCACAGGCTCGGCAAGACAGGGCCGGTAACAGGGCCGCAAGGTAAGGGAACGGTAAAGCGCCCTCGCTCGTTACGTCTGGCATGACAGCTATGACCCCCGGCTCGAACATCCCTCTCGCTGCCGCCCGCGTGGCGGTGGACGTCGCCGCCCCGGTGCGGCTCGACGTATCGGGCCTGCTGCTCACCGCCGACGGCAAGGTGCGCTCAGACGACGACTTCATCTTCTACAACCAGCCGGCGGGCCCCGGCGTCAGCTATCGCTCGGGCGGCGGCACCGCCCCCGACGCGATCGTGGTGGACACCGCCGCCGTCCCGCCCGGCATCGAGAAGATCGTCGTCACGGCGAGCCCGGACGCCGCGGGCCAGACCTTCCAGGGCATCGAGCCCACCGCCACCATCCGTAACGCCGACGACGGAAGCGCGCTCGCCACCTTCACCCCGCCGCGGCTCGGCACCGAGACCGCGCTGGTCGTCGTGGAGATCTATCTGCGGGGCGGCGCCTGGAAGGCCCGCGCGGTCGGCCAGGGCTATGCGAACGGCCTGGCGGGCATCGCCACGGACTTCGGCGTCTCGGTCGACGAGGAGCCCGCCGCCGCAGCCGCTCCGGCCGCGCCCGTGCCCCCCGTCCCTGCGGCCGCGCCCGCCGATCCGCGGATCGCCGCTGCCGCACCGCCCGCACCCTCCACGCCCCCGGCCGCCCCTGCGCCCGGCGCCGGGAAGATCAACCTGGACAAGGGCCGGGTCAGCCTGCAGAAGAACCAGACCGTCTCGCTGGTCAAGGGCGGCCGCCCGCTGCTCTCCCAGGTCAAGATGGGCCTCGGCTGGGAGCCCGCCTTCCGCGGCAAGGACATCGACCTCGACGCGTCCGTCATCGCCTACGGCCCGAACCGCAACCACCTGGACAGCTGCTACTTCGGCAAGCTCTCGATCCTGAACGGCGCGATCAAGCACTCCGGCGACAATCTGACGGGCGAGGGCGCGGGCGACGACGAGGTGATCGTCGTCGATCTGGGCCGCCTCCCGGCCGATGCGACGGGCCTGGTCTTCACCGTCAACTCCTTCTCGGGACAGAAGTTCACCGAGGTCGCCAAGGCCTACTGCCGACTGCTCGACGCGGCGACCGGCGAGGAGCTGGTCCGCTTCGACCTGACCAGCGCCGAACCGCAGACCGGCGTGATGATGGCCAAGCTGATCAAGCAGTTCTCGGGTGAATGGGAGATGACCGCCCTGGGCGACTTCGTGAAGTCCCGCACCGTGCGAGGCATGGTGAAGCCCGCCGCCCAGGCGCTGTGACCCACGCCGCCGGGCCCCCCATCGACCCCGATTCAGGTGATGGCGGGCCCGGTGGCCACGGTCCTCAGAGTTTGGCCAGCTTCGAGTAGGGGCTCAGGATTCTTCCCTGACGCCCGGAGAAGTCGACCAGTACGGCGGCATTGTCACCTTCGACTGCGATGACTCTGCCGAGCCCGAACTGGTCGTGCGAGACCCGGTCACCCACTTCGTACTGCTCGATCGGCGGCGCAGCTGCGGCCGGTCGGTTGAAGGGGCTGGAGGGCAAATGGCGGCGGGATCCGGCTGATTTAGTCATTACCTGGAGTATGGGGCCTCGGGACCCCGCCACGCCACGTCAGAACAGCGCGCTGTAGGCATTGAGTGCGGGCTGCCCGCCGAGATGGGCATAAAGCACCCTCGCCCCCGAACCGATCTCACCGCGTGTGACCAGGTCGATCAGCCCCGCCATCGACTTTCCCTCGTAGACGGGGTCCGTCACCATCCCCTCCGTACGGGCCGCGAGCCGCATCGCCTCCAGCGTCGTTTCGTCCGGAATGCCGTACGTCCCCGCGTGGTAGCGCTCGTCCAGTTCGATGTCCGTATCCCGCAGCTCACGCTCCACCCCGATGAGTGAGGCGGTGTTGCGTGCCATACGCCCGATCTGCTCCCTGGTGCGCTCCGGCGCGGCGGACGCGTCGATGCCGATCACGCGCCTCGGCCGGCCACCCGCCTCTTCGAGCGCGGCGAAGCCCGCGACCATCCCGGCCTGGGTGCTGCCGGTCACCGAGCACACCACGACGGTGTCGAAGAAGATCCCCGACGCCCGCTCCTGCTCGTCCACTTCGTACGCCCACTGCGCAAAGCCGAGGCCACCCAGCGGGTGGTCGGAGGCGCCGGCCGGGATGGCATAGGGCCGCCCGCCGCTCTCCTCGACCTCGTGCAGCGCCTGTTCCCAGCTCTCCTTGACGCCTATGCCGAATCCGGCGCGCACCAGCCGGACGTCGGCGCCCGCGAGCCTGCTGATCAAGATGTTGCCGACCTTGTCGTAGCCGGCGTCCTGCCAGTCGACCCAGCTCTCCTGCACGAGGACACAGGCAAGGCCGACGCGGGCGGCGACCGCGGCGACCTGGCGGGTGTGGTTCGACTGCACCCCACCGATCGATACGAGGGTGTCGCAGCCCTTGGCGAGAGCGTCGGCCACCAGGTACTCCAGCTTCCGCGTCTTGTTGCCGCCGTAGGCGATGCCGGAGTTGCAGTCCTCGCGCTTGGCCCAGATCTCGGCGCGGCCGAGGTGGCGGGTGAGCCGGTCGAGCCGGTGCACCGGCGAGGGGCCGAACAGTAGCGGACAGCGCTCGTACGACGTGATCGAGGCGGTCGGCACGGTGAGCTCCTTCGGATCGGACGCTGGTCGGACGCTGGTCGGACACGGATCAGATGCGAATCAGATGCGGATCAGATGACAGAGGCTCCGTCCGCAAGCTCTTCGAGCGCGCGCCAGATCCGGGCGGTGATACGGGCCGCCCCGTCCGCGTCCGATCCGGCGCAGGCGTCGATGAGCCGCTCATGCAGCTCGGCCGACTCCAGCGCGCTCGCCTCGGCGAACTGCCGCCACTCCAGTCGGCGGATCAGTGGGGTGTAACGCGAGATCGTCGCCGCGACGGCGCGGTTGCCACAGGCCCGTACGAGAACGTCGTGCAGCTCGTCGTCCGCCTGAAGCGCCTCACCGACCGCGCCGCTGCGGGTCGCGTTCTCGAAGCGGGCGTTCGCGGCCCGCATCGCGGCGACGTCCTCGGGCGTGAGCAGCGGCACGGCGGCGCGGGCGGCCAGTTCGTGCATGGCCCGTACGACCACGGCCGCCTCGCGCACGGCCCGCGGTTCCAGCCGTGTCACGCGTGTGTAGCTCTGCGGCTTGGTCTCGACGAGCCCTTCGTCGGCGAGCCGCGCGAGCGCGTCGCGCACCGGGGCTCGCGAGAGCCCCAGCCGCTCGGCGAGGTCTGCGTCCCGCACCGGCTCTCCCGGTGGGAGCTCGCCGCGCACAATGGCGTCGCGGATGGCCGCGTACGCCGTGTCGCGCAGCAGGGTCCTCGGTACCGGTCGCAGTGCTCCCATGAACTGAAATGTTAGATGTCAATCCATGGAAGCACAACGGCGAGCCCAACGGCCGCGGCTCATCCCCAGGGCCAGTCGGCGTCCCGGCCCCGCTCGAGCAGCGGCACCATGCGGAAGGCCGCATCCGTGAGGCCGCCGAAGGTGTGCCGGTTCGGCTTCCCCGACTGCGCATGGCCCGCCCCGTAGCCCGCCAGGTTCCAGGTGTAGACCGGAATGTGCGCCGGGATCTGCTCGGTCGGGTCCCCGTGGTAGCTGTACGCCGTCTGCTCGTCGGTGACGATCAGCACCCGGTCGTGTCCCTCGTAGTGGGCCCGTACCGCCGAGGTCGTGTCGGTGCCGCCGAGGTTGCCGAAGCGGCCCAGAACCCTGAGCACCGACTCGCCCTTGGGATACCTCACGCGCGAGCTGGTCGTACCGAACTGCACCAGGTCGGCGTCGGCCGCCCGCATCGCCACGGCCGTGCCGAAGATCGCGGCCGCGTCCGCGCGGTTGAGCTCGGAACGGTCCGAGAGCGGCGCCCACATGGAGCCCGAGCGGTCGACCAGGACCAGCGTGCGGCCGGGCAGCGCGGGCACATTGGCCAGTGAGTGGCCGAGCGCCTGCTCCAGCGCGTACGACCAGCGCAGCGAGGGGGCGTGCTGGTAGGCGGCGAGATAGCGGAACGGGAACTGACGCGACTTCACGACGACTTCCGGGTCCGAGATCTTCGCCGCGACCGCTGCGGCAACCCTGTCCGAGATTCCGGCCTCGTCGAAGTTCCGCAGATTGCGGACCAGCGCCATCGCGCCCATGGACGGGATCACGGCCTCCCAGGCCGTCGCGTCCATGGGGCCCTGCAGCCAGCCCGCGAGCGCCTCCCAGGTCATTGACGCCCCGGCGAGGCGTGCGGCCCCCTCGGGCGCGGTGATCACCGCGCGCCGCTCGGCGACCGGAACCGCCATCAGCGCCCGGTGGGCGGCGAGAGCGGGGATCGCGGCGGGCGGCTCGGCCGTGTCCGGGTTGTGCCGGCGGTCGAGTGCGTACTGGAACAGCGCGCCCTGCCACGGCTTGTCGGGGTCGGGCGAGGCGTGCACCAGGTTGAGGATGTCGCCGAAGCGGTAGCCCTTGGAGGCCGTGTCGTACTTCAGCAGGGACGTAGCGCTGTACAGGCGCGCCACGGCGTCGGCAATACCGCGCTTGACGGGCTTGGGCACGGCGCGGCCGTACTGCGAGGTCCAGTAGCCGAGCAGTTCGCCGGGCTCGTCGGCGCGGCGCAGCACGGAGTCGACGACCTGACGGTTCGCCGGTCCCCCGGTGGCTCCGGCGTCGAGGCGCGCCTTGACGTACTCGGCGGCGCCGACGATGGAGGCGGTGCGCATATTGCCCTCGCCGCTCAGCCAGCCGAGCAGCCCCGCGGTCCACTCCGGGTCCTCGACGGCGAGCTCCCGCACGAGAGTGCTGAAGCGGTCGTCGCGGTCGCCGCCGGACTCGTAAAAGGTCTGCTGCGAAACGAAATTGGCTACCGCGAGCAGAAAAAGCTCGCAGCGTGCGTCGCGCTCGGCGCCGATGCCGCCCTGGTGAGTACGCAGGGTGCGACCGGTCGAACGCACGGGAGAGGTCGCTCCCGCCCTGGCCTTGCGGATATTGAAACGTGCCATGTGAATCCCCCGAATTCCTGGGGGAAGCACAGCAAAGGAGTGCCCGAGATCAGAGGTCGGCGACGGACTAGCCGGGCGAGCTTCCAGACTGCTCCACATCGCCGAAGCTGGGCGGGATTCGAACCCGCGACCTCCCGGTCCGAAGAAGTAACCGTTGCCTGCGCACCGGGCACCCCATGCTGAGCCTCCCGAGATCAAAAGTGGCGGCGGCGTGATTTCGTTGGAGGAAGTAGCCGCAGCCTGCGCACCGGGAGGTGCATGAAGCTTTCGTCGAAGACTCTAGGAGCCCAACCCCAAGGCGCGCCAAGGGTTTTCCGGGGCCAGGCCCTGGGTTCAGTCGCGCTGCGAGTGGCGCTTCCAGGGGCCCGTGATCGCGAGCATGATGCCCGGGGTCTGGATATTGGCGTACAGAGTCTTTCCGTCGGGCGAGAAGACGACGCCCGTGAACTCGCTGTCGTTGAGGTCGTTGCGGGCTATCGGGTACGTCCGCCCACGCTCCGTCGCGCCGAAGAGGTGTTGGATGCCCTCGCCGTCCTCCGCGATGACGAGACCGCCGTACGGCGAGACCGTGATGTTGTCGGGGCCGTCGAAGGCGCCGTCCTTGGCCGGGTCCGGGTTGACGCCCAGCAGCACCTTCAGGGTGAGGGTCCGGCGCCGCGGGTCGTAGAACCAGACCTGGCCGTCATGCTGGACAGGGCTCTCCTCACGGGCGTACGAGGAGACGATGTACACGCCGCCGTCGCCCCACCACATGCCTTCGAGCTTGCGGGCGCGGGTGATGTCCTTGTCGGCGAACTGCTTGCGTACGGACGCGGTGCGGCCGTCGCGGTCGGGTACGTCGACCCAGTCGACGCCGTAGACCGTGCCGATCTTCGTGGCGCGCGAGAGGTCGTCGACGAACCGGCCGCCGGAGTCGTAGCACTTGGTCGCCTGGAGTACGCCCGCGTCGTCGGCAAGCGTCCTCAGCTGTCCGCGGCCGTGTTTGAAGCCGTGCGGCGGGACCCAGCGGTAGAGCAGGCCGTTGGGGCCGGACGCGTCCTCGGTCAGATAGGCGTGGCCGCGCTTGGGGTCGATGACGACGGCTTCGTGGGCATACCGGCCGAAGGCCTTGACGGGCTTCGGGTTCTGGTTGGCGCGCCGGTCGCAGGGGTCGACCTCGAAGACATAGCCGTGGTCCTTGGTCATGCCGTTCTTGCCGGCGAGGTCCTCGGTCTCCTCGCAGGTGAGCCAGGTGCCCCAAGGGGTGCGGCCGCCGGCGCAGTTGGTGGAGGTGCCCGCGATGCCGACCCACTGGGCGACCTCGCCGCTGCGGTGGACCTCGACGACCGAGCAGCCGCCGGACGCGGCGGGGTCGTAGACGAGTCCTTCGATGAGCGGGACGGGGTACTTCCAGCCGGACCGGGGGCCCTTGAGCTCGTGGTTGTTGACCAGGAGCGTCACTCCGCGCGGGCCTTCGAAGGTGGCGGTGCCGTCGTGGTTGGACGGGGTGAACTCACCCGACTCCAGCTTGGTCACGCCGCTCTCGGTGATGATCCGGTACGTGAATCCGGCGGGCAGCGCGAGGATGTTCTTGGGGTCGGGGAGCAGCGGACCGTAGCCGGGCTCGTGGTGGTGGCCGGCGGTCTCGGCGGTCTCGGTAGTCTCCGCGGTGTCCTCCGCGGCGAGGGCGCCGGGCGCGGTGGCGAACGCGCCGACGGCGCCGGTGAGGGCGACTCCAGCGCCGGTGATCGCGGACTGTCTGGCGAATTCCCTGCGGGTGAGCGGCATCGAGTACTCCTGAAGGAACACATCCGGCTGGCTGATGACGGCCACACCCTCCCGCCCGCGCATAAACGGGACTTGAACACAGGCCGACAACGAGAGGCCCCGCTGCCCATGAATATCCATGCCACCGGCCGCCGCGTCCTGGTGGGCGGAGGCTCCCGGGGCCTCGGCCGTGCCGTCGCGCAGAGGCGGTCTGGGCCCCTCGGTCTCAACGGCGCCTCACGTCTGCGCACCTGACGGCATGTCCGAAGAGTATTGGTAAACATCTCAACAGGAACGGATCACTACCAATCCCAAGATTTAGTGCAGAACTCCTTGACCCCCGAGGGGCCTGGCAATAGACATGCCCTACACCTGCATCACCTGCGGGGGGAGGCGAGCCGCTCGGATGGATGCGAAACGGGCTCGCGAACTCCATGAGAGCCGGCTCATGCGGCTGGCCAATGTGACCGGTGTCGGTACCGGGCGGGACGAGCACTCGGGCGTGGACGTGATCGTCGTCTTCGTCACCCGCAAAGTGCCCCGCGACCGGCTCCGGGAAGAAGACGTGGTTCCCGCACAGCTCGAAGGCGTACCGGTGCGCGTGCTCGCCGTCGGTGAAGTCGGCGCCCACGACCAGGAGCTGTGAGGAGCCCCTTCGAACCAGGGGAAGAGGTGGTCTGGCGTGACCAGCCAGCCCGAAATGATGCGAGGACCGACCGGCGGACAGCTCAGTGACAGCTCCCGTCGGCAAGCGATGAGTGACTTCCTGCGGCCGCAGGCGCCGCTCGCCAATGTCGTGGGCTTCGGCCACGGCGTGAAGTGGAGCGACGGCCAGCCGACCGGTGAAGAGGCGGTGCTCGTCTTCGTGACCCAGAAGGTCCCGGAGTCGATGCTGCCGGAGCGGGATGTGATCCCGCAGCAGATGGATGACGGAACGCAGACCGATGTGATCGCGGTCGGTCATGTCTCCGCGCAGCGCCGGCAGCGGCAGCAGCCGCGGAGTGCGGCGGAGCCGGAAGCCGGCTACCGGCCGGACGGCAGCGTCGCGGACCAGCTCGCGCAGCTGTCACAGCCGCTGCTCGAGGAGCTCCGTGAGATGGGCACGCTGGAGCCGCAGCTGCTGCGGCGCCGGTTACGGCCCGCGCCCTCGGGGATCTCGGTCGGCAATGTGAAGGTGACGGCCGGGACGCTCGGCAGCGTGGTCTACGACTTCCTGCCCGGCGCCACGACGGACCCGCCGGGGCCGGGGCTGGGAGTGCCGGGGAAGTTCTACATCCTCTCCAACAACCATGTGCTCGCGGACTCCAACCGCGCGCAGCTGGGCAGCCCGATCGTGCAGCCCGGTGTGTTCGACGGCGGGCAGGACCCGGCCGACCGGATTGCGACGCTGGACCGGTTCATCACGATCCAGTTCGCGCCGCAGATCCCGCTCGACCGGCACAACAACGTGGTCGACGCGGCGCTCGGCAAGGTCGAGTTCGAGGACGCGACGCGCGAGCAGTACTTCGGCGCCGCGCCGCGGGCATGGCGGCGCAAGGCGAATGTGGCGGTGGGCGACCTGGTGAAGAAGACCGGGCGTACGACGAACGTCAGCTTCGGCCGGATCATCGCGGTGGACGCGACGATCGACGTCAACTACGGCACGGCGGGGACGGCTCGCTTCAAGGACCAGATCCTGACGACGAACATCTCGGCGGGCGGCGACTCCGGTTCGCTGGTGACGTCGCTCGACAACGTCGCGCTCGGTCTGCTGTTCGCGGGGTCCTCCGTGGTGACCGTGGCCAACCACATCGAGAACGTCCGCGCGCTGCTGCGCGTCGAAATCGCCGAGCAGCTGGCCTGAGGAGAGGACGCACGATGACCACGCAGGCGCGTAAGCAGAAGGGTCAGGCGCGGGCCGAACACCGCTACCTCAACCCGCAGGGCGCGGAGGTCAAGACGCGCGACGAGGCGTTCGCCAGGCCGATGGAGGTCGCGGCGGAAGCGCTCCAGACGACGGCGAAGCTGGAACTGCACAACGGTCAGGTCACCTTCGCCATCGAGGTGAAGTACAACCCGAACACGTACCCGCACGTGGTGACGGGCGGCCAGATCACATCGGGCATCTGTGGCGCGCCGTGGAACATCACGGGCGGCACGATCGGCGACCAGTTGCGGCTGGACGCGAAGCGGGCGGGCCAGGGTTCGTGTGCGAACACGATCACGATCGTGGGCGAGTACCAGAACCCGCCGGCCTACCGGGGTACGTACGGTTTCGAGGGAGCGACGTCGTCGTTCAAGCACACGACCAGGTACGAGTGCTGACGGACCCTCACGGACTGGGCGCCGTCCCTTCACTGGGGCGGCGCCCGCCACTTGCGCCACGTGCGCCCGCGCGGCGAAGCCGGCGCCCTGCGTTTCCGGGCGCCCCGGACGAGTGGGGGCTTCGCCCGCTGGACCCCCAGTACGCGCTTCGCGCGTGTCCTCAATCTCCCCCAGACTTCGTCCGGGGCCCCCAGACGGGCTCAACTTCAGCCCCGCCGGCGTTTGAGGCGTGGGGGTCCCCCCACGCCCGCAGGGCGTAGGGGGAGGGTCCGGGCGGAGCCCCGGTTGAAGAAACCGGCGGAGACACGCCCCCGGTGCGGCGCGAGCCTCAACCCCCCGACCGTGACCGCGCCTTGAACGCCGCCTTGCGCGCTTCCTTGGCCGCCCTCTTGTCCCGGTGCAGCCGCCCCATCGCCTCCAGCACATCCGCCGTCGCCGGGTGCTCCACCCGCCAGGCCGCGTCGAAGAACCCGCTGTGCTGACCGACCAGCCCCTCCACCAGGCCCTGGAGCTCCTCCAGCTCCCCCTCCGCGTCCAGCTGCGCCGCAATCGTGTCGATCGCCAGCCAGAAGATCATCGACTCCGGCGGCGCCGGCACATCACTCGCGCCGCGCTCCGCCAGCCACACCCGCGCCAACCCGCCGAGCTCGGCGTCGTCGAGGACCGCCCGTACCTCCGGTTCGGCCTGCGGGCCCACCAGGGCCAGCGCCTGCTGGCAGTGCAGGCGGCGCAGCGGACCGCCCGAGTCCGCGCCCCTCGCCGCCCCAAGGATTTCGCGCGCGGCGTCGGCCGGCCCTCGCCGGGCCAGCCACTGCTCCGTCTCCGCCCGCGCCGCCAGCTCCGGGAAGTGCGCAAGACCGTCCAGCAGAACGTCCGCGCCCTTGTCCGCCAGCTCCCCCACTGCCGGCGCGTCGATCCCCGCCTCCAACATCCGCGCTCTGATGCCGTAGAGACCGAGCGGGGTGAGCCTGACCATCCCGTACCGGGAGACGTCCTCGTCGTCCACCGGCGGTGCGGGCTCTTCGCCCTCCTCCGCCATCAACGCCTCGTCCACCGGCCGGTATTCGACCAGGCCCACCTCCTCGAACAGGCGGAACTGGTCGTCCAGCCGCATCATCGCCACCGACACCTGCTCCAGCACGTCGTCCGTGGGCTCGCCCATGTCGTCCGGCACGATCATCGACGCCGCGAGCGCGGGCAGCGGCACCGGCCCCTCCGCGCCGCCCTCCGTGACGGTCAGCAGATACAGATTCCCCAGGACCCCGTCGAGGAACTCCGCCTCCGCGTCCGGGTCCCAGTCCAGCGCGCCGTAGTCGATCTCGCCGTTCTCGGCGATCGCGTCGGTCAGCTCGTCCAGTACCGGCGCGATGGCGTCGGCGTGCACGACCTCGAGCGCGTCCAGCCAGATGGCGAGGATGTCCTGCGGCCCGCCGGAGATGATCACCGCAAGGGTCTCCCCCGCGGCGGCCGTGCCGTACTCGGCGTCGTCGTCGGCCGGGTCCTGGACTTCCACCAGCCCGGTGTCGACGGCGGTACGCCATGCCTCGCTCGCGTACGCCGGGCCGTCGTCGTCTGACCCGAGGCCCAGCTCTTCGGCGGCCGCGGGCAGCTGCTCGTCGACGAGTTCGCCCCCCGCGCCGACCCGCGTGTCCGGCCCCGCCCAGCGGGCGAGCCGTACGGCCCTGGTCAGCAGCGGCGCGGCGAGCGCGTCCCGCGCCAGTTCCGCGTCCGAGTGCAGCCGCACCGGCGGCAGGGTGGGGCGGTCTTCGGGCATCTGGTGGTTCTCCTCGGCGCGTACGGGGTTCCGGGCGGCGGCCCTGTGGGCGGCCCCAAGCGTAGACGCATTTCACCGGGTTTCGCCGCGCTCGGCCGCGAAGCGCAAGCAGCCCGGCCACGGTTCGCAGGTCGGCCCGCACACGCGGCGCGGGACAGCCCGCCCTCGCTGCCTGAGACAGCCCGCGCACGCTGCGCAAACAGCCCCGCCCTGCGCGGCCCCCGCGGCGCCGGCAGCCCGGTTCACCCGCCCTTCGATCGGTGTACACCCGTCAACTCTTGACAACTCCCCTGTGCAACCAAGAGATTGACGCGCGTAGACCAAATGCACCGCACTGCATCACCCTCATCCCTCACACTTCCGGAGTTCCTTGATGCCTTCCTCCGTCGTACCGAGAACGGCCGTCGCGGCTGTCGTCGCCGCCGCGCTGGCCGCCGGCCTGCTCGCCGGATCGTCCGCCGCCTCCGCAGACTCCGCCGCCGAGGTCCGGATCCATGACATCCAGGGCACCACCCGGATATCCCCGCTGGCCGGACAGCAGGTGACCGGCATCCCCGGCATCGTCACGGGCGTACGGACCTACGGCTCCAAGGGCTTCTGGTTCCAGGACCCGCAGGCCGACGCCGACCCGGCCACCAGCGAGGGCATCTTCGTCTACACCGGCTCCAACCCGACCGTCGCCGTGGGCGACAGCGTGCTGGTCAGCGGCACCGTCGGCGAGTACATCCCCGGCGGCACCTCCTCCGGCAACCAGTCGCTCACCCAGATCGCCAAGCCGGCCGTCACCGTGGTCTCCTCCCAGAACCCGCTGCCCGCACCGGTCACGATCACCGCACGGTCGGTGCCCTCCGCGTACGCCCCGTCCGGCGACGCGGCGGCCGGCAACAGCATCAACGCGCTCCCGCTCCAGCCCGGCACGTACGCCCTGGACTACTACGAGTCCCTGGAGGGCACGAACGTCCGCATCGGCACTTCGCGCGTAGTCGGCGCCACCGACCCGTACGCCGAGCTGTGGGTGACGGTGAAGCCGCACGAGAACCCGAACCGCCGCGGCGGCGCGGTCTACGGTTCGTACACCGCCCAGAACACCGGGCGCCTGCAGATCCAGTCGCTGACGCCGCTCGCCCAGCAGCCCTTCCCCAAGGCGAACGTCGGCGACGTCCTCGCCGGGACGACCGAAGGCCCCCTGGACTTCAACCAGTTCGGCGGCTACACGATCACGGCACGCACCCTCGGCACGGTCACCGACCGCGGCCTGAAGCCCGAGGCGACCTGCAAGCAGGGGCGCGGCGAGCTCGCGGTCGCCACGTACAACGTGGAGAACCTCGACCCGACCGACCCGCAGGAGAAGTTCGACGCGCTGGCGAAGGCCGTCGTCAACAACCTCGCCTCGCCCGACATCGTCGCCCTGGAGGAGATCCAGGACAACAACGGCGCCAAGAACGACGGCACGGTCGCCGCCGACGAGACGGTGAAGAAGTTCACCGCGGCGATCGCCGCGGCCGGCGGCCCGGCCTACGACTGGCGCTCGATCAACCCCGAGAACAACAAGGACGGCGGCGAGCCCGGCGGCAACATCCGCCAGGTCTTCCTCTTCAACCCTCAGCGGGTCTCCTTCACCGACCGCGCGGGCGGCGACGCGAAGACGGCGACCGGCGTCGTGGCGGACAAGGGCCGCGCGGCCCTCACTCTCTCCCCCGGCCGGATCGACCCGGCGAACTCCGCCTGGGAGAGCAGCCGTAAGCCGCTCGCGGGCGAGTTCACCTTCCGCGGCCGCACGGTCTTCGTGATCGCGAACCACTTCGGCTCGAAGGGCGGCGACGAGGGGCTGACCTCGCACCACCAGCCGCCGAACCGTTCCTCCGAGGCCAAGCGTCTGCTGCAGGCGCAGGCCGTGAACGCCTTCGTCAAGGACGTCCTCAAGACCGACCGTCGCGCCGACGTCCTGGTCCTGGGCGACATCAACGACTTCGAGTTCTCGGCGACGACCAAGGCGCTCACCGACGGCGGCGCGCTCTACCCGGCGGTCAAGTCCCTGCCGCGCAGCGAGCGTTACTCGTACGTCTACCAGGGCAACAGCCAGGTCCTGGACCAGATCCTGATCAGCCCGTCGATCGGCGACTTCGCGTACGACAGCGTGCACATCAACGCGGAGTTCGCGGACCAGAACAGCGACCACGACCCGCAGGTGCTGCGCTTCCGTCCGTAACCGTCCTTACTGCTACGCGCCCGCGCCGAAGCTCCTGAAGCTCAGTGCGGGCGTGTAGCGGCTCACGCCGCCACCGTGCCTCGCGGTGCACGTCGTCACTGTTCAGCCTTGCTTTCCCCTCACCCCAAGAAGAACTAAGTAGACCTTCACAGTCGTGGGGTTGAGACTGCGAAGCATGACCACACCACGCCCTTTCGGCCGCGCGCTCTGCGCAATGATCACGCCCTTCGGCCCCACCGGCGAGCTGGACCCGGAGGCGGCCGCCCGCCTCGCCGTCCGCCTGGTGGCCGAGGGCTGCGACGGACTGGTCCTCAGCGGCACCACAGGCGAGTCCCCGACGACCAGCGACGCCGAGAAGACCGCGCTGGTACGGGCCGTACGCGAGGCGATCGGAGAGAGCGCGTACGTGGTGGCGGGTGTCGGCACCTCCTCCACGCGCCACACCGTCGAGCTGGCCCGGGCGGCCGAAGAGGCGGGCGCGGACGGTCTGTTGGTGGTCACTCCGTACTACAGCCGCCCGCCGCAGGACGCGCTCCAGGCGCATTTCCGTACCGTCGCGGACGCCACCGGTCTGCCCGTGATGCTGTACGACATCCCCGGGCGCACCGGCACACGTATCGAGGTGGGGACCCTGCTGCGGCTGGCGGAGCATCCGCGCATCGTGGCCGTCAAGGACTGCGCGTACGACCTGCTCGGCTCGGCCAAGGTGATCGCGCGCACCTCGCTGGCGTACTACTCGGGCAGCGAGGAGCTGAATCTGCCGCTGTACGCGGTGGGTGGCGCGGGGTTTGTGAGCACGGTCGCGAATGTGGCCGCGCGGCAGCTGCGCGCGGTGCTCGACGCGTACGACAAGGGCGACACCGCCGAGGCCACGCGGCTGAATCAACTCACGCTCCCGCTGACCGAGTTGATGATGGCGTCCGGCCTGCCGGGCACGGTGACGGCCAAGGCGCTGCTGGCCGCGGGCCCGGTCCGGGAACCGCTGCAGCCCGCCGGCCGCGAGGCGGTCGACGGGCTGCGCAAGGCGTACGAGGAGTTGCTCAGCGTGTCCGGCCGATCTTGCCGGGCTCGCGTGCCCTGGCACGGCACTCCCCCGTAGCCCTTCGGGCACGGGAGGTACCCCCACGCTGCGTTGTCGTCAGTCGCCTACGCTCCGCGTGGGCTCTCCCCCTGCCTTCGGCGGGGGGACCCCCATCCTCCGCCTTGCGATGCACCACGCCAGACCCTCCCCCTACGCCCTGGGGGCGTGGGGGAACCCCCACTCACTGATCCGGCCTGATCGACCGGACAGGACCTAGTTGTGGCTGTGCAGGACTTCGTTGAGACCGCCCCAGACCGCGTTGTTCGGGCGAGCCTCGACCGCGCCCGTGACCGAGTTGCGGCGGAAGAGGATGTTGCTCGCGCCGGAGAGCTCGCGGGCCTTGACGATCTGTCCGTCGGGCATGGTGACGCGGGTGCCGGCCGTGACGTACAGACCGGCCTCGACGACACACTCGTCGCCGAGCGCGATGCCGACGCCCGCCTCGGCGCCGATCAGGCAGCGCTCGCCGATGACGATGCGGACGTTGCCGCCGCCGGAGAGGGTGCCCATGGTGGACGCGCCGCCGCCGATGTCCGAGCCGTCGCCGACGACGACGCCCGCGGAGATGCGGCCCTCGATCATCGACGTGCCGAGCGTGCCGGCGTTGAAGTTGACGAAGCCTTCGTGCATGACGGTCGTGCCCTCGGCGAGGTGCGCGCCGAGCCGGACGCGGTCGGCGTCGGCGATGCGTACGCCCTTGGGCGCGACGTAGTCCGTCATCCGCGGGAACTTGTCGACGCTCGTCACGGCGAGGTGCAGACCCTCGGCGCGGGCGTTCAGCCGCACGGTCTCCACCTGGTCGACGGCGACCGGGCCGAGCGAGGTCCAGGCGACGTTGGCGAGCAGCCCGAAGAGGCCGTCCAGGCTCTGGCCGTGCGGCTTGACCAGCCGGTGGCTCAACAGGTGCAGCCGCAGATACGCGTCGTGGGCGTCCAGCGGCTTGTCGTCGAGCGAGGCGACGACCGTACGGACGGCGACAACCTCGACGCCGCGGCGGGCGTCCGGGCCGACCGCCTTGGCGGCGCCCTCGCCGAGCAGCTCGACGGCCCGCTCGGCGGTCAGCCGCTCGGTCCCGGCGGGCCCGGGCTCGGCGACGAGCTCGGGGGCGGGGAACCAGGTGTCGAGGACGGTGCCGTCGGCGGCGAGGGTGGCGAGTCCGGCGGCGACGGCGCCGTTGGTGCGGGTGGCAGTGGTGCTGTCGGGCGAGTCAGTCATGGTCGAACGCTAACCGCCCGAGGCCCGCGGGGGCGAACCGGTCTCAGTTCCCGGTCTCCACGCAGCGCCCGGCGGCCTCCGACAAGGACACCGTGAATGGGCCCGCGGCCCGGCGCCGGAACGCCCGGTCCCTCGGCGAGGCCGAGCAAGCGGCCGGAAAACGGGGTCGTCGACCCAGGCGCGCCGGGTGCCCCGTGCCGTGGAGCCAGGCAGACGGGCTCCTACAGATGCAGCCTGGCCCGCCCGGCGAGCCCGCCGGACGGAGGCCCGGCGCTCCCGGACGCGTCACGCGCTCGCGTCGATGATCCGCGCCAGCATCTCCCGCGCGTACTCCTCTTCGTACCGCGCATCCGTCAGCAGCACCTGCAGACAGATCCCATCCATCAGCGCCACCAGCGCCCGCGCTGTGACCGGATCGGTCCGCCTGGCCAGCGGCTCCGCCAGCCCTTCGCACCACTCCGCGGCGACCGGCCGCAGCGCCGGGCGCCGCAGGCCCGCCAGGTAGAGCTCGTACTCCAGCTCCACCCCGGTGCGCTCCCCCGCGAGCCACTGACCCATCAGCCGGGCGAGCTCCCCGGCGAGATCCGCTTCCGGGTCGGCGAGGGCGCCGCTGTTGCGCACCGCCGCCGCGAAGCCCTCATTGGTCTGGCGCAGCGCGGCGACCAGCAGTTCGTCGAGGGAGGCGAAGTGGTACGTGGTCGAGCCGAGCGGCACATCCGCCTCCGCCGCAACCGAGCGGTGACTGAGCCCGGCGATCCCCTTGCTGCCCACCACCCGGATCGCCGCGTCGATGATGCGCTGACGCCGCTCGGGGTCGTACCTCCGGCCCATCAGTGGGCACCGCCCATGTTGAGCACGACGACCCCGGCGATCACCAGAGCGATGCCCGTGATCTTGGCCAGGCTGGTCGACTCACCCATGAAGGCCATGCCGATCGCGGCGATCGCGGCGGTGCCGGCACCGGCCCAGATCGCGTACGCGGTGCCCACCGACAGCGTCTTCAGCGTCTGCGCGAGCAGCGAGAAGGCGAGCACATAGCCCACGACGGTCAGCAACGAGGGCCAGAGCCTGGTGAAGCCCTCGCTGTACTTCATGGCCGTCGTCCCGGCCACCTCCGCCGCGATCGCCGCAGCCAGCAGTCCGTATCCCATGCGTACGAGTGTACACATCGTTGCGTACGCCTGTACACAACTCCTCGCGCCTCAGAACCGGACTAACCTTGCTTGCACACATGCAATGGACGGGATGGAGCGCCATGTCCAACCAGGACCGCGGACCGCTGCTCGGGCGGCTCGCAGACATCTACCGCGGCTATCTGACCGCCGTCGTCCTGCACGGCCAGGCGGCCGCCGACACCCTCGGGCAGAACCCCACGGATGTGTACGCCCTCAACGCCCTGGAGCTCGCGGGCCCCCTCACCACCGGCGCACTCGCCGAACGCATCGGCCTCTCGCAGAGCGCCACCACCCGGCTGGTCGACCGGCTGGAGCGGGCCGGCTGGGTCCGCCGCGGGCCCGACGCAGCCGACCGCCGACGCGTCGTCGTCGAGGCCGTACCGCTCACACGCGAGCAGGACGAGGCGGCCTTCGGCGCGGCCCGCAGCCGGATGGCCGAGGTCTTCGAGGGCTTCGGCCCCGACGAACTGCGCGTCCTGCTCCGCTACTTCGAGCAGGCGACGCCCGCGCTGCGCGAGGCGACGGCGGAGACGAGGAGCGAGACGCGGCGCGAGGCAAAAGCCGAGGCAAAGACCGAGGCGAGGAGCGAGGGGAGGGGGCCGCAGTGACCCCACCGGCGCCGCCCCGCTACGGTGTCCCGTCCGATCAGGCACACCAGACTTGCGACGCGCGGGAGACACCTCAGTGGCTTACGGAAACATCCCCCCGGCCGGACCTCCTCCCGGCTGGGGCGGCTGGATGCCCCCGCCGCCACCCAAGCCCGGAGTGATACCGCTGCACCCGCTCGGCCTCGGCGACATCCTGGGCGGGGCGTTCGCCACGATGGGCCGCTACTGGAAGCAGTTGCTCGGCATAGCCCTGGCCGCCTACGGCGCCGCGGCAGCCGTCGCCGGCGCGGCCCTGGCAATTGCCTACGCCCTCGTCGCCGATCACGTCGACAGGATCAAACACCTCGACGAGGCGCAGGCCCCGGCCTGGGAGGACATCCGGCCGCTGCTCTTCGCCTTCCTCGCCGTATGGGGCACCACCATGATCGCGATGCTGCTCGCCACCGCGATGGTCTACGCCGCCTGCCCGGCGACGCTCCAGGACGCCGTGCTGGGCAAGCCCACCACGTTCGGCGTGGTCTGGCGACGGGCCGCGGCGGGCGTACCGGCCGTCATCGGCACGGTGTTCCTCACCTCTCTGATCCTCCTGATCCCGCTCGCGCTGTTCCTCACGGCCTTCGTCACCCTGGTGATCGCGCTCATCGCGATAGGCACCGGGCCGCTGATCGTGCCCCCGCTGGCCTTCCTCGGCGCCCTGGCCACCGCGCCGGTGGCCGTCTGGCTCTGGGTGAAGTTCAGCCTCGCCCCCGCGGCCGCCGTCTTCGAACGCCAGGGCGCCCTCGCGGCTATGCGCCGCTCGGCGCACCTGGTCCGCGGCGACTGGTGGCGGATCTTCGGAATCACGCTGCTCGCCGCGGCCATCGCGGGCGTGGCGAGCTACATCATCCAGCTGCCGGTCAACCTGCTGGGCATGTTCCCCGGCACGGTGGGCACTTCGGACTTCGGCCCCGACCCGACGGCTTCGCAGGTCCTGGTCTCGCTCGGCGGCGTACTGATCGTGCTGATGGTGACCCAGCTGATCGGCCAGATCTTCGTCGCCGTGTTCCCTCAGCTGGTGACGAGCCTGCTCTACGTCGACCAGCGCATCCGCCGGGAGAACCTGGCCGCGGCCCTGGCGGAGGCAGCCGCCCCCACGCCGCCCTCGTACCAGCCCCCTTCTTAGTCGAGCAGCGTCTTCTTCGGCCGCAGCACGCAGAACTCATTGCCCTCGGGATCCGCCAGCACCACCCACGTCACGTCCTCCCCCTGCCCGACGTCCGCCCGTCGCGCCCCGAGGGCCAGCAGCCGTTCGATCTCTGCGGCCTGGTCGTCGGGCGTCAGGTCGAGATGCAGCCGGTTCTTGACCGTCTTCGGCTCGGGTACGGGGAGGAAGACGATCCCCGGCAGGGCGGTCTCGTCCGCACCGATGACAACCTCGTCATCGGCCTCGTAGACGACCTTCCAGTCCAGGACCTGGCACCAGAAGCGCGCCAGGCCCTTCAGGTCGTCTGCGTCGACAGCGATCTGATACAGCTTCAGCCCCATGGCCACAGGGTGGCACGCACACATACGTGTAGGGCCCCCGGCTCACCGCCGGGGGCCCTACACGCATCAGCAAACAGACTCAGACGTTGAAGCCCAGCGCGCGCAGCTGCTCGCGGCCGTCGTCCGTGATCTTGTCCGGGCCCCACGGCGGCATCCAGACCCAGTTGATCTTCAGCTCGTTGACGATGCCGTCCGTCGCCGACTTCGCCTGGTCCTCGATGACGTCGGTCAGCGGGCACGCCGCGGACGTCAGCGTCATATCCAGGGTCGCGACATTGGAGTCGTCGATGTGGATGCCGTAGATCAGGCCGAGGTTGACCACGTCGATACCCAGCTCGGGGTCGACGACGTCGTACAGCGCCTCGCGGACCTCCTCCTCGGAGGCCGGCTTCACCGTGGCGGTCTCGTTGTCAGTCATGCCGTTTTCCCTTCGGACAGCGCCTGCGCCGTCGCGTCCTTCCATGCCATCCAGCTCAGCAGCGCGCACTTCACCCGGGCCGGGTACTTGGAGACACCGGCGAACGCGACCGCGTCCTCCAGCACCTCTTCCATCGCGTCGTCCGGCTCGATCTGGCCCTTCGACTGCATCAGCTCCAGGAAGGCCGCCTGGATCTTCTGCGCCTCGGCGAGCTCCTTGCCGACCAAAAGCTCGTTCAGTACGGAGGCGCTGGCCTGGCTGATGGAGCAGCCCTGGCCCTCGTACGAGACGTCCGCGATCAGCGAACCCTCGTACTTCACACGGAGTGTGATCTCGTCGCCGCACGTCGGATTGACGTGGTGCACCTCGGCATCGCCATCCCGCAGACCACGCCCGTGAGGGTGCTTGTAGTGGTCCAGGATGACTTCCTGGTACATCGAATCAAGCTTCACCAGTCACCCAACCTCAGCCGAAGAAGTTCCGGACGTGCTCCAGCCCGTCGATCAGCGCGTCGACCTCCGACGGCGTGGAGTACAGATAGAACGACGCTCGCGTGGTCGCAGGAATTCCGTACCGCAGGCAGACGGGCCGCGCGCAGTGGTGGCCGACCCGGACCGCGATGCCCTGCTCGTCCAGGACCTGGCCCACGTCGTGCGGGTGGATGTCTCCCAGCACGAAGGAAATCGCCGCGCCGCGGTCCTCGGCCGTGGTGGGGCCGATGATGCGCAGGTCGGGGACCTCGAGCAGCCGCTTCACCGCGTACTCGGTGAGGGCGTGCTCATGCTCGGCGATCTTGTCCATGCCGATCGAGGTGAGGTAGTCCACGGCCGCGCCGAGGCCGACGGCCTGGGCGATCGGGGGCGTACCGGCCTCGAATTTGTGCGGCGCGGGGGCGTAGGTCGACGAGTGCATCGACACCGTCTCGATCATCTCGCCGCCACCGAGGAACGGAGGAAGATCCTCGAGCAGCTCCTGGCGGCCCCACAGCACTCCGATGCCCGTCGGGCCGCACATCTTGTGGCCGGTGAAGGCCACGAAGTCGGCGCCGAGCGCCTGGACGTCCAGCGGCATGTGCGGCGCGGCCTGCGAGGCGTCGAGCAGCACCAGGGCGCCGACGTCCTGCGCACGGCGGACGATGGCATCGACCGGGTTGACCGTGCCCATGATGTTGGAGACCAGCGTGAAGGAGACGATCTTCGTCTTCTCGGTGATGATCTCGTCGAGGTTGGACAGGTCGAGCCTGCCGTCGTCGGTGAGGCCGAACCACTTCAGCTTCGCGCCGGTGCGCTGCGACAGCAGCTGCCACGGAACGATGTTGGAGTGGTGCTCCATCTCCGTGATGACGATCTCGGTCTCGCGGTCCACGCGGTAGGGCTCGTCGGCCCAGCCGAGCATGTTGGCCACGAGGTTGAGCGACTCCGAGGCGTTCTTCGTGAAGATCACCTCGTCGCGGCTCGGCGCGTTGATGAAGGCCGCGACCTTGTCACGGGCTCCCTCGTACAGCGCCGTGGCCTCCTCGGCGAGCACATGAACACCGCGGTGGACGTTGGCATTGTGCTGTTCGTAGTACTCGCTCAGCACATCGAGCACCTGGCGCGGCGTCTGTGACGTCGCCGCGTTGTCCAGGTACACGAGCTTCTTCCCGTCGTGGATCACGCGGTCCAGGATCGGGAAGTCCTTGCGGATCGCCTCGGTGTCGAGGAGGCCCGGCAGCTGTGTCACGCGGATACGCCACCCTTCGTGTATGCCTCGTAGCCCTCGGCCTCGAGCTTGTCGGCGAGCTCGGCGCCGCCGGACTCGGCGATGCGGCCATTCGCGAACACGTGCACGAAGTCGGGCTTGATGTAGCGCAGAATGCGCGTGTAGTGCGTGATCAGCAGGGTGCCGACCTCGCCGGTCGCGTGGACGCGGTTGACGCCCTCGGACACCTGGCGCAGCGCGTCGACGTCCAGGCCGGAGTCGGTCTCGTCGAGGATCGCGATCTTCGGCTTGAGGAGCTCCAGCTGAAGGATCTCGTGGCGCTTCTTCTCACCGCCGGAGAAGCCCTCGTTCACATTGCGCTCGGCGAAGGCCGGGTCCATCTGGAGCTGCTCCATGGCCGTCTTGACCTCCTTCACCCACGTACGGAGCTTGGGGGCCTCGCCGCGGATCGCCGTCGCCGACGTACGCAGGAAGTTGGAGACCGAGACGCCGGGGACCTCGACCGGGTACTGCATGGCCAGGAACATGCCGGCGCGGGCGCGCTCGTCGACGGTCATCTCCAGGACGTCCTCGCCGTCGAGGGTGACGGTGCCACTGGTGATCGTGTACTTGGGGTGGCCCGCGATCGAGTACGCGAGGGTCGACTTGCCGGAGCCGTTGGGGCCCATGATGGCGTGGGTCTCACCCTGCTTCACGGTCAGGTCGACGCCCTTGAGGATCTCGCGGGGGCCGTTCTCGGCCTCGACGGAGACGTGCAGGTCGCGGATTTCAAGCGTTGCCATGGGTGACTCAGGACTCCTGGGTGACGGAGACGAGCACATCGTCCCCTTCGATCTTTACGGGGTATACGGGGACGGGGCGCGTCGCGGGCAGGCCATTCGGCTTACCGGTACGGAGGTCGAAGCTGGAGCCGTGCAGCCAGCACTCGATCGAGCAGTCCTCGACCTCGCCCTCCGAGAGCGAGACGTTCGCGTGCGAGCAGATGTCGTTGATCGCGAACACCTCCCCCTCGGCGCGGACGACGGACACGGGCGTGCCGTCGAGCTCCACCCGCTTGGGGGTGCTCTCCTCCAGCTCGCTCAGCCCACAGGCTCGGACGAAGGCCATCAGACGGACGCCTCCAGCTCCGCGTCGATCTTGGCGAGCAGGCGCTCCTCGACGTCGGGCAGGCCGATCTTCTGGACCAGCTCGGCGAAGAAGCCGCGGACCACCAGGCGGCGGGCCTCGTCGGCCGGGATGCCGCGGGACTGCAGGTAGAAGAGCTGCTCGTCGTCGAAGCGGCCGGTGGCGGAGGCGTGACCGGCACCGACGATCTCGCCGGTCTCGATCTCCAGGTTCGGCACGGAGTCGACCCGCGCGCCGTCCGTGAGAACGAGGTTGCGGTTCATCTCGTACGTGTCCGTGCCCTCGGCCTTGGCCTCGATCAGGACGTCGCCGATCCACACCGCGTGCGCGTCCTGGCCCTGCAGCGCGCCCTTGTAGGCGGCGTTGGAGCGACAGTGCGGGGCGTTGTGGTCGACCAGGAGGCGGTGCTCCTGGTGCTGGCCGGCGTCGGTGAAGTACAGACCGAGGAGCTCGGCCTCGCCGCCGGTGCCCGCGTACTGCACGCGCGGGTGCAGACGTACGACGTCGCCGCCGAAGGTCACCACGATCGACTTGAAGGAGGCGTCCCGGCCGACCAGCGCATTGTGCTGGGAGACATGGACGGCCTTGTCGTCCCAGTCCTGGACGGCGACGACGGTGAGCTTCGCGCCGTCGCCGAGCAGATAGTCGACGTTGGCGGCGAGCACCGCGTCACCGGTGTGGTCGATGACCACGACGGCCTCGGCGAAGGCGCCGAGCTCGATGACCTGGTGGGCGAAGGCGGTGCCGCCCTCGCCGTGCACGGCGATCCGGACCGGCTCGGTGAGCACGGTCTCCTTGGGCACGGTGACGACCGAGGCCTTCTCGAAGGAGGAGTACGCCTGGGCGGCCACCCGGTCCACCGGGGTGCCGGCCCTGCCGAGCCGCGCGTCGTCACGGCCGACGGTCTCGATGATGACGCCCTCGGGCGCGTCGATGTCGACCTTGATGCCGTTGCCGGTGGCGATCGCGGTGCCGTCGTGCAGACCGCGCAGCCGCTCCAGGGGAGTGAAACGCCACTCCTCCTCGCGGCCGTGCGGCACCGGGAAGTCCGCCACGTCGAAGGACGGGGGCGCACTCATACGGGTGGCGACGGTCGACTCGGCGGCCACCGCGACGGCTCCCGCCGTGATGGAGCCGGAGGTGGTGGCACCCGCCGGGATGTTCTGGGCCTGAGCCATGGCTGTCGTACTGCTCGCTTTCTGCCTCGTCGTACTCGCCCGCCGTCGGCGGCGGGACCGGCGGCGCCTTTCGGCGCTGCCCTGCCCTGCCGCCGTGCGGCGTGCTCGGGGCTCAGCGGCTGAGCCCGGGGTCGTTGGTCGTCGCTGCCGGGCGCTCAGCCCACGGAGCCCTCCATCTGCAGCTCGATCAGCCGGTTGAGCTCCAGCGCGTACTCCATCGGCAGTTCCTTGGCGATCGGCTCGACGAAGCCGCGCACGATCATCGCCATCGCCTCGAACTCGGTCATGCCACGGCTCATCAGGTAGAAGAGCTGGTCCTCGGAGACCTTGGAGACGGTCGCCTCGTGGCCCATGGACACGTCGTCCTCGCGGACGTCCACGTAGGGGTAGGTGTCCGAGCGGGAGATCGTGTCGACCAGCAGCGCGTCACAGAGCACATTGGACTTCGCGCCCGGCGCGCCCTCGCCGATCTCGATCAGACCGCGGTAGGAGGTACGGCCGCCGCCTCGCGCCACCGACTTGGAGACGATGTTGGAGGAGGTGTTCGGGGCCATGTGGACCATCTTGGCGCCGGCGTCCTGGTGCTGGCCCTCGCCCGCGAAGGCGATGGACAGGGTCTCGCCCTTGGCGTGCTCGCCCATCAGGTAGACGGCCGGGTACTTCATCGTCACCTTGGAGCCGATGTTGCCGTCGACCCACTCCATGGTCGCGCCCTCGTAGGCCACGGCCCGCTTGGTGACCAGGTTGTAGACGTTGTTCGACCAGTTCTGGATCGTCGTGTAGCGGCAGCGGCCGCCCTTCTTGACGATGATCTCGACGACGGCACTGTGCAGCGAGTCGGAAGAGTAGATCGGGGCCGTACAACCCTCGACGTAGTGGACGTAGGCGTCCTCGTCGACGATGATCAGCGTCCGCTCGAACTGGCCCATGTTCTCCGTGTTGATACGGAAGTAGGCCTGCAGCGGGATGTCGACGTGCACGCCCTTCGGCACGTAGATGAACGATCCGCCGGACCACACGGCCGAGTTCAGCGAGGCGAACTTGTTGTCGCCGACCGGGATGACCGTGCCGAAGTACTCCTGGAAGAGCTCCGGGTGCTCCTTCAGCGCGGTGTCCGTGTCGAGGAAGATGACGCCCTGCTCCTCCAGGTCCTCACGGATCTGGTGGTAGACGACCTCGGACTCGTACTGGGCGGCGACGCCGGCGACCAGGCGCTGCTTCTCCGCCTCGGGGATGCCGAGCTTGTCGTAGGTGTTCTTGATGTCCTCGGGCAGGTCCTCCCAGGACTCCGCCTGCTTCTCCGTGGAGCGCACGAAGTACTTGATGTTGTCGAAGTCGATGCCCGACAGGTCCGAGCCCCAGCTCGGCATGGGCTTCTTGCCGAACAGCCGCAGCCCCTTCAGGCGCAGCTTCAGCATCCACTCCGGCTCGTTCTTCTTCGCCGAGATGTCGCGTACGACGGCTTCGGAGAGACCGCGCTTGGCCGCGGCGCCTGCCGCGTCGGAGTCGGCCCAGCCGAATTCGTACGTACCCAGACCCTCGAGTTCGGGGTGGGCAGTCTCCGTGGGGAGAGTCATGCGGGGTTCCTCCCGGCCGTGCTTTCAGATGCTGGTGGTGTGCTGGTCTGTGGGGCGCCGTGCGGGATGAACGTGGTGCAGACGCCGTCGCCGTGGGCGATGGTGGCGAGACGCTGCACATGTGTTCCCAGGAGGCGGGAGAAGGTCTCCGTCTCCGCCTCGCACAGCTGTGGGTACTGCTCGGCGACATGGGCGACCGGGCAGTGGTGCTGGCAGAGCTGTTCGCCGACCGGTGCGCTACGCGCCGTAGCAGCGTACCCGTCGACGCTCAAGGCCTTGGCCAGCGCTTCGGTGCGCTCCTCGGCGGGCGCGGCTTCTATCGCCGCGCGGTAGGCCTTGGCCTGTGTCTCGAGCCGGTCCCGGGCGAAGGCGGCGACGGCCGCCTCTCCCGCTTCCCCGCCGCCTGCGGACCGCTCGATCCAGCGGAGCGCATCGACGGCCAGCGTGTCGTAGGACTGGTCGAAGGCATCCCGGCCGCAGTCGGTGAGGGCGAACACCTTGGCGGGCCGCCCGCGCGTGCGCGCGCCGTAGATCCGCTGCTCGCGGGGCTCGACCACATTGTCCGAGACGAGCGAATCGAGATGGCGGCGTACGGCTGCCTGGGTGAGGCCGAGCCGGGTCGCGAGATCGGCGACGGTGGACGGGCCGTGGTCCAGGACGGAGCGCGCGACCCGGTTGCGTGTGGAACGCTCTCCGGTCGCGAGTTCCTCGTGGGGAGCCTCGCCAACGTTTTTCACAACACCATTGTTGCGTAATTCCTCTGGCGCTGACAACTGCCGTCCAAGGCGTGAGCCGGTGCGCTTCATCACTAAGGGTCACCTAAGCAAAGAGCCCGCCCGGCTGCCGCCGGACGGGCCCTGACCAGGTATTTCCCTGAGAATCAGCCCACCAGATCGGGGCGGTCGGTGACCCTGATCGAATTCACCAGAGTCTTGCCGGAATTCGCCACGAATCGCAGGTTGAGCTGGCCGTCCGTCACCTGGACCGTGAAGGCGCGGTCGTGCGCCGTGCGGACGCCCGCTTCCAGCGCCAGGTCGAGGTTCGGTACGTACTGCGTCCCCTCGGCCATCACGTCGAAGACCCGGTCCGTCGGGTCCTTGGAGCTGAGCTCGGCGAAGCCCAGCTCGATCCGGTAGGTGCCGGCCGGCAGCCCGTCGAAGCGGTATTCGTACATGCCCTGCCGGGCGGTCCGGTAGAGCTTGGGGTCGGCAGCCCCGGTGATGGCCCGGCTGGTGGAGATCTCACTGGCGCTGCCCAGATATCCGTACGCGCCGGTGGCGTGCTTGCGGTCCGGGCTCCAGGCGTCACCCAGCGCGTCCACCGAGGACGTGGCCGTGCCGGTGTCGATGGCCGTCCGGTAGGCGGGAACGACCACCTTCACCGGGATGTCGATCACGGGCCTCCGGCCGCTCTCGGACTTCACCTGCAGGGTCCCGGCCAGGACCGTGCCGGGAGCGGCTCCCGTGGTGTCGATGCTCAGAGCCACCTTCTGCGCGGCCCCGGCCGGCAGCTGTCCGGTGCCGGGCGCGACCTTGATCCAGCTCTTGCCGTCCTTCTCGGCGATCGTGAAGGGCGTGTCGGAGCCGGTGTTGGCGAGGGTGAGCGCGCGGGTGCGCTGCTGGGCCGCCGGGGCGACGACGGTCAGCGAGGTGCTGTCGGCGGCCACCCGGCCGGTCTTGAGCACGGCGTCCGACACCGCGATCTCGCCGGGCTTCGGGGTCTGCCTCGCGCTCGCCCCGGTGTAGGCGGGGGCGGAGACGGCGATGTCGTACGAGGCGTCGGCGGGCACCTGGAGGAGATAGCCGCCGTCGGCGCCGGTGACATCGCTGCCGGTGGCCGCGCCGCCGCTGCTCACGGCCACGGCTGCGCCCGCGACCGGCTTGCCGTCGTTGGCGTCGGTGATCCGGCCGGCCACGACTGCGCTCCTGGTGGTACGCAAGCCGATGCTCAGGCCGTCGCGAACGGTGCCCTCGTTGAAGGAGTAGAGCAGCGCGTCGGTGCCGGTCGCGTTCTCGGCGCCGATGGTCGCGCCCGAGCCGTTCTCGAAGCCGGTTCCGGAGATGTCCTTGTAGTGGAAGGACGCGGAGCCGTCCTCGCCGAGGACCGCCGCGAAGGAGACCCGCTCGGAAGTGGTCGCGGCGATCAGCGCGTTGCGCCACTCGACGACGATCTTCCGGTGCGGGGCGCTGCCGGTCGCGGACCAGTACACGCCCGCGTCGGCGTCGACCGTGAGGTTGTCCCAGAACGGATAGAGCGAGCCGTTCGGGGCGAAGCTGGTGGGCAGGGTGCTGTTGGTGCTCGATGTGGAGGCGGTCCCGAAGGAGAGCACCCCGTCGATGGACGCGGTCGCCGCCCGGTAGGTGCGGCCGTAGAAGGCCACCGGGAAGGGCAGCTCGAAGGAGGCCGTGCCGAAGGTGGTGCTGGTGTACGCCAGCTTGGTGGCGCCGGCCGGGAAGTCGCCGCCGCCCAGTGCGCAGGCGGTGCCGAAGGCGTCGGTCCGGTCGGGCAGCACGATGTCCTTCGCCGTACTGCCGCTGACCTCGACGCGCACGCTGGTCGCCGATGCGCAGCGGTGGCCGGGGGTGACGGCGAGGTCGTACGTGCCGACCGGGAGACGCAGCGTGTAGCTGCCGTCGGCGGCGGACTTGGTGGTGACCGGGGTGCCCTGGGCGGTGACGACGGCGCCCGCCTCGGCGCCGGCGTAACCGGTGATCTTGCCGGTGACATCGGCTGAGGCCGCCTCGTCGAGCGCGAAGTCCCTGACCGTGCTGCCGTTCTCGACGACGGTGACGGAGCCCTGCGCGGTGCCGTATCCGAATTTGGCGACACTCACCGTGTAGTCGCCGACCATCAGCTTGGGCAGGGCGTAGCCGCCGTCGGCGCCGCTTGTGACCGTCGTCTTCATCGGGCCCTCGAAGCGCAGGGTGGCGTCGGCGAGCGGGCCCGCGGCGGTGGTGACCTTGCCGCTGACCGCACCGAGCGCGCCGCGCGGGGTGGCCGTGACGGCGGCGTACGCGTCGAGGCGGCCCTCGCCGAAGACGTTGTTGTCGGCGGCCGTGCCGCCGCACGTGGTGTTGTCCACGTCGACGGCGGTGGCGTCGAGGAGCTTCTCGGTCTCGGCGACATTGCCGCGGATCGCGGGCGCGGCCGACCACATCAGCGCCACGGTGGCGGCGGTGTGTGGAGAGGCCATCGACGTACCGGAGATGGAGTTGTAGCCGCCGCCGGTCCAGGAGGAGCGGACGTTGACGCCCGGGGCGGCCAGATTGGGCTTGAGGCCGCCGGCCTCACCGGTGCCGCGCGAGGAGAACGACGCGATGGTGTTGTTGATGTCGAAGGCGCCGGAGGAGTACGAGTTCGTGTACGCGCCGGGAGATCCGGAGGTGTTGCAGCCCGGACCGCTGTTGCCGTTGGAGAACGCCGGGAAGATGCCCGCGTCGCGCCACGACTGCACGACCTCCTTGTACCAGGGGTCGATGACGGCACTGCCCCAGGAGTTGTTCACCACGTCGGGTGCGAGGTCGGGGCGGGGGTTGGCACCCGCGGGGTCGGTGGGCGCGACGATCCACTGGCCGGAGCGCAGCAGCGAGTCGCGGCTGCAGGAGCTGGTCTCGCAGCCCTTGGCGGCGATCCACTTGGCGCCGGGGGCGACGCCGATCTGGTTGCCCGCGCCGTCGTCGCCGACCATGGTGCCCATGGTGTGGGTGCCGTGACCGTTGTTGTCGCACGGTGCGGCGGTGGTGCAGATCTTTGCCGGGTCGAACCAGTTGTAGGCGTTGTCCACGCTGCCGTCGGACTTCAGCCCGCGGTACTTGGCCTTCACGGCCGGGTGGTCGAACTGCACGCCGGAGTCGATGCTGGCGACGACCACGCCCTCGCCGCGTATGCCGAGTTCGGACCAGACCTTGGGGGCGTTGATCCGGTCGACGTTCCACTCGACAGCGTCCAGGCGCGCTTCGTTCCGGCCCGGCAGCGGATCGGGGATGGTGATCGGGTCGTCGGCCTCCAGTGCTGCGACGTCGGAGCGGGCCGCGATCTTCTCGGCGAGCGCCTTGCCGGCGGTCACCTTGAGGGTGTTGGCGATCCAGAACGACTCGTAGCGGACGCCGGCGCCGTCCAGCAGGGCCCGCAGCCCGGCCTGGGACTTCGTCGCGTACGCCAGCTTCGTTTCGTACAGGGTGCGCGCCTTGGCACTCTTGCCCTTGGCTCTGCGGGCGGCGGATGTGTCGGCCTCATGCGTCAGGGCGACCCAGAAGGTCGCCCTGTTCTTGGCGTCGAGCTGCGCGAGGACGCCGGCCTCGGTCTTGGTCCGATACGCGGACGGTGCGGCGGATAAGGCCGCGTCAGGTTGCTGTGCCTGGGCCGGGGCGGCGCCGAGCGCGATGGGCAGGGCCACGGCCACTGCGGTCAGGGCGGCCAAGGCTCTGCGCCGTCCCGGGGTGCGTCTAGCCACGAACTCTCCTTCGTGAGTGGGTCCGTACCGACACTCGATCGTGAAGGAATTGGCAGGTTCATGTGAAGAACGCCTCAGGAGTCAGTTCAGGCCATTCCGCCCCCGGCACCCCAGGCGTCCCGGCCCCGCCCCTCGGGGGCCTTCGACCCCCGCCTAGACTGCCCGGCATGCGAAGCGAGTCCGTCGTCCAGATCCGTGGCCTGGTCAAGCGGTACGGATCCAAGACGGCCGTGGACGGGCTCGACCTCGAGGTCCCCCACGGCTGCGTGACCGCCGTCCTCGGCCCCAACGGAGCCGGCAAGACCACCACGATCGAGACCTGCGAGGGCTACCGCCGTGCCGACGCGGGCACCGTGCGGGTGCTCGGCCTCGATCCCGTCGCCGACGCGGCGAGGCTGCGGCCCAGGATCGGCGTGATGCTCCAGTCCGGCGGCGTGTACTCGGGCGCCCGCGCCGAGGAGATGCTCCGCCATATGGCGAAGCTGCACGCCCACCCGCTCGATGTGGACGCGCTCATCGAACGGCTCGGCCTCGGCAACTGCGGCCGCACCACCTACCGGCGGCTCTCCGGCGGCCAGCAGCAGCGGCTCGCACTGGCGATGGCCATCGTCGGCCGCCCCGAGCTCGTCTTTCTGGACGAGCCGACCGCGGGCCTCGACCCGCAGGCCCGCAGATCCACCTGGGAGCTGGTCCGCGAGCTCCGCGCCGACGGCGTCTCCACCGTCCTGACCACGCATTTCATGGACGAAGCCGAAGAACTGGCGGACAACGTCGCGATCATCGACGCGGGCCGGGCCATAGCCCAGGGCAGCCCGGAGCAGCTCTGCCGCGGCGGCGCCGAGAACACCCTGCGCTTCACCGGTCGGCCGGGCCTCGACGTCGGCTCACTGCTGAAGGCACTGCCGGACGGCACGGAGGCCGCGGAGCTCACGCCCGGCGCGTACCGCATCACCGGCCAGGTCGACCCGCAGCTGCTTGCGACCGTGACGTCCTGGTGCGCGCAGCACGGCGTGATGCCGGACGGCATCTCGGTCGAGCGCCACACCCTCGAGGACGTGTTTTTGGAGCTGACCGGTAAGGAGCTGCGGTGATGGCGCGGGATGACGCCGGTCTCGGCCGGGGGTCCGGGGGTTGTCCCCCGGGAAAACACAGCTTGGAGCTGACCGGTAAGGAGCTGCGCTGATGAGCGCCGGTACGTACACGCCGAACCCCGGGGCGGCTCCGGTCGGACGGATGATCGCGGCGCAGGCGTCGTTCGAGACGAAGATGCTGCTGCGCAACGGCGAGCAGCTGCTGCTCACCGTGATCATCCCGTCGCTCCTGCTGGTGCTGTTCTCGACGGTCGACATCATCGACACGGGAGCAGGCAGTGCGGTCGACTTCCTGACTCCCGGTGTCCTCGCGCTGGCCGTGATGTCCACCGCCTTCACCGGCCAGGCCATCGCGACGGGCTTCGAGCGGCGGTACGGAGTACTCAAGCGGCTCGGCGCGTCGCCGCTCCCCCGCTGGGCGCTGATGACCGCGAAGACCCTCTCCGTACTGGTCACCGAGGTGCTGCAGATCGTCCTGCTGACGGTCATCGCCTTCGCGCTCGGCTGGTCCCCGCAGGGCAACCCGTTCGCCGTCCTGCTGCTGCTCGTTCTCGGCACCGCCGCCTTCTCCGGCCTCGGGCTGCTGATGGCCGGGACGCTCAAGGCCGAGGCGACGCTCGCCGCCGCCAACCTGGTCTTCCTGCTTCTGCTGGTCGGCGGCGGGGTGATCGTGCCGCTGGACAAGTTCCCGGACTCTGTCCAGTCGGTCCTCGCGCTGCTGCCGATCTCGGCGCTCTCGGACGGTCTGCGCGATGTGCTTCAGCACGGTGCCGCGATGCCGTGGGGCGATCTCGGCATCCTCGCCGTCTGGGCGGTGCTCGGCCTGGGCGCGGCCGCCCGGCTGTTCCGCTGGGACTAGGCCCGGAGCCCGCAGGTCCTGGGAGTAAGCCCACAGGTCTTCCGCCGGGCCAGGTGTCTTCCGTTCGCACTGACTCACGGGCCAGTATGAGCCTGCCAAGATCCGCCCGGGATCCGCACGGTGGGAGGCCTCGATGGAGCGGACTGCCGCACTGCGACTGGACGCGGAATGGGCCAAGGTCAGGTCCGGCAGGCCCGGCGTCTCGCCCCGCGCACGCGAGCGCATGCTGACGGAACTGATCGCCGCACTCGCCCCGCACGCCGAGGACGACCTCTCGCTCACCGCGAGGCTCAGCCTGCGCTACGGCGATCTGGCGCGGCACCACTTCGACACCGGCCGCCGTGCGGAGGCCCTGACCGCCGCCGACGACGCGGTCCGGCGCTGCGAGGAGCCCGCCCGGCACGACCCGGAGCACGCCCGCTGGTACGCCAGGGCGCTGATCAGCCAGGCCGTCTATCTCGCCGAGCCGCTGAGCGACGAGCTGGGTCTGCCGCGGTACGCGTTCCAGCCGGACGGTGAGCAGCCGCCGCCCGGCGATCGCGCGGACGGGCTGGCCGCGCTGGCGGCCACCCGTCGGGCCATCGAGGTCTGGGAGGGTCTTGACCCGTCGGACCCGCGGAACCGGGAGGGTCTTGCCCAGGCCCATGTCTTCCTCGGCGACCGGCTGGAGGAGCTGGGGCAGCCGGTGGAGGCCGCGGCCTGGGCGGTACGGGCGGAGCGGGAGTTCCACGCCCTGTGGCCGGACTCCGAGGCGAGCGAGTCCAGGCCTGCCGCCGCCCTGGAACACCTCGGCGACCAGCTGGAACGCAGGCTGCGGCGCTGCCCCTTCGACGGCGGGCTGATCCGGCTGCGTACCCAGGAGCTCCTTCCGGCACGGCTGCTGCCGCTCGCCGTGGTGGCGGCGCGCATCGAGGGCGTGGAGCCGGATGCGATCGCCGAGGGGCTGCGGCTGGAAGGCGCAGAGGTCCGCAGGATCCTGCGGGCGCGGTCCTGGCGCGCGGTGTGGCGCTTCGACGTACGGGATGCCGCGGACGGGACCTGGCGCCCTATGACGTACCCCTGGCGCGGCATGGACGCCGTCACGGACCGCAGCGCGGAAGCAGTGGCGGCGGAGCTGACGGACGCGTTCCTGAACTCGCCGTACCGGCCGCCGACGTCGGCGCACTGGCGGATCGCGGTGTGGTGGGAGGAGGAGGACCATCTGGACGGCTCGCGCTTCCGAAGGACGTACGCGCCGTCCTGACCCCGAACCGGCCGGCACCGGACCCGGGAACCGCCGGGCCGCGCCCCGGAACCCGGCCCCCAACCGGCCGGGACCCGACCCCTCGTGAAAACGTGCACAATCGCCGCCCTACGATAGAGCCCGTGCAAACCCCCCTCGCCTACATCGCCAAGCGCTGGACGCCCACCCCTGAGGCGGTCCGGCGCGCCGCGCTCTCCGCCGTCGTCATGAGCGTGGTCATCATCGTCACCGGCGGCGCGGTCCGGCTGACCGGCTCCGGTCTCGGCTGCGACACCTGGCCCAAGTGCACGGACGACAGCCTCTTCGCCACGCCCGCGCAGGGCATCCACGGCGCGATCGAATTCGGCAACCGGATGCTGACATACGTCCTGTCGGCCGCCGTCGGCTGGACGATCATCGCGGCGAGCGCGGCCAGGCCGCGGCGCCGGCGGCTGACCCGGCTGGCCTGGGCGCAGTTCTGGATCGTGATGGGCAACGCCGTTCTCGGCGGCATCACGGTCATGGCGGGCCTCAACCCCTGGACCGTCGCGGGCCACTTCATGCTCGCCACCGGGCTCCTCACGGTTGCCACCCTCACCTGGCAGCGGGCCCGCGAGGGCGACGGCACACCGCGCCCGCGCGTCCCGCGCCCGGTCCGCAAGCTGTCGTGGGCGATCGTCGTCACCTCAGCGCTGCTGATCGCCCTGGGCACCTCGGTGACCGGTTCGGGCAAGCACGCCGGCGACAGCAGCCAGGTGCCGCGCATGCCGTGGGACTGGGTGGACGCCGCACACGTCCACGCGGCCGCCGCATGGGTGGTCTGCGCGCTCGCCGTCGCGATGTGGCTGGTGCTGCGGGTGGTCGACGCCCCCGATGACATCCGGGCGCGCGCCCGGGACCTGCTGCTCGTGCTGCTGGCCCAGGGGGCCGTGGGCTACGTGCAGTACTTCACGCATGTCCCCGAGGCCCTGGTCGCCGCCCATATGCTCGGCTCCGCGCTGATGTGGATCGCGGTGGTGCGGCTCGCGCTGAGCCTGCGCGAGCGCCCCGAGGAGACCGCGGAGGTCCCGGCCCAGGCCGACCCGGCGCTCTCGAACGCCTGACAGCCCGGCGTCCGACACCGGGCGCGCCCCCTTGGTCACTCAGCCGTCCGACAGTCCGTAGATGCGGCGGGCGTTGCCCGCCGCGATCATCTCGGCGACCCGGTCCGCGTCCGCACGGGCCCAGGCCCCGTCGCCGACCCAGTCTCCGAGCACCCGCGCAAGCGCCTCGCGGAAGATCCGCGCGCCCACCACATGAAGCTCGGGCAGCCCGCGCGCACCGCTGGAGAAGAGAAGCTTCCCGAACGGCGCGAGCTCCAGGATCTCCGCGAGGACGGCCGCGGCCCGCGCCCCCGTATGCACGAGGGCGGGTCCCAGATCGGCGTACACGTGCGGAAAGACGCTCGCCAGATGTGCGGCATGACGGTGGTACGGATAGCCGTGCAGCAGCACCAGATCGGTGCCGAGCCCCGCGGTGGCGGCCGCGAAGCCGGCCATCAGCATCGGGTCCTCCACGCCGACGTGGAGCTGGAGCGGCAGCCCTGACGCGACCGCGATCCACAGCAGATGCCGCACCAGTACGGGATCGGTGATCTGGCCGCCGACCTGCCGTCCGGCCAGCCAGCGTCCGGCCGCCCCGCGGACCTCGCCCGGGCCGGGTGGCTCCGGGGCGAGGGCGAGCCCGTGTCCCACGGCGGCGACGGAGGTGAAGGCGACGGCGGACGCGGCGGCTCCGTGGACGCCCTCGGCGAGATTGGCGAGAAAGCTGTCGACCGTGCCCGAGGTGTCGGCGACCTGTTCCGCCACCAGTTCCAGACGCACGATTTCCCGCGCCTGCGCCGCACCCGCCGCGGCGATCTCGGGCGGCCCGGTCAGATCCCCCGGCAGCCCGGTGTCGACCAGATACGTGGAGATTCCGCTGCCTCTGAGCAGCCGCCTGCCCGACTCCAGTACGCCCAGCTCACGGCGGCGGGCGAGATAACGGGCGGGCGGGCAGTGCGGCTCAAGACCCAGCAGCGGTGGGCACCAGCGCCGTACCGCGAAGCCGGTCTGGGTGTCGAAGAAGGTGGTGCCGGGGGCGGGCGGTCCCGCGGTCCTGCCCAGATGCGCCTCGAAGGTGCCGAGGCCCAGCTCCGTGCGGAGCACTCCGTGGCAGTACTGGTCCACGAGGGTCGGTGTGTCGATCATCCGGGCTCCCAGTCATGGACTGTGTTTCCACAGTCCTAACGTGGGACACCCGGGTGAGGTGTTGCTCAGCCGTTGGACGGGCCGCCGAGCTGGATGCCTGCCATCCGCTTCCACTCGTACGGACCGGTGCGGACCTTCGCCGCGAAGTCGCCGTCGAAGGACTCGTGCAGCGTGATCCCGGCCTGCTTCGCGGCGGCCTCCGCGATGGCGTGGGTCGGCGCGACGAGGTCGCCCCAGCTGCCGTCCTCGCCGACGAGCACGATGCGGGTGCCCATCTGACCGATGTACGCGAGCTGCCCCTCGGCGCCGCCGTGCGCCTTGGCGAAGGCGCTGATCTGCTTGGCGAGCTTGGCCGCCTTTCGCTCCGCGCGGGCTGCCTGCATCTCGTCCACCTGGGTCTCTGCCATGCTGCGATGCTACTCGCGGGTACGCGTCCTGACGAGGCGGGGGTCACGTGGCGCGGGCCACTGAGGGCTCCGCCCCCGGACCCCCGGTCCTCAATCTCCACCGGACTTCGTCCGGGGGGACCCCCGGACGGGCTGGACAAAAGAGGGTTCAGCGCAGGAAGGGGTCCACCGCGACCGCCACGAAGAGCAGCGAGACATAGGTGATGGACCAGTGGAAGAGCCGCATCTCCTTGAGCTTGCCGCCCGTCACCCCGCTCTTCGCGCGGTTCTGCAGGGAGTGCGCCTCCCACAGCCACCAGCCGCCCGTCACCAGCGCCACCGCGGTATAGAACCAGCCGGTGTAGCCGAGCGGCGTCAGCAGCAGGGAGACCGCGACCATCACCCAGCTGTAGAGGACGATCTGGCGGGCCACGACCCTGTTGGAGGCGACGACGGGGAGCATCGGGACGCCCACGCGCGCGTAGTCCTCCTTGACCTTCATCGACAGCGGCCAGTAGTGCGGCGGCGTCCAGAAGAAGATGACCAGGAAGAGGATGACCGCCGCCCACGACATCGAGTTGGTGACGGCGGACCAGCCGATCAGCACCGGCATACAGCCGGCGATGCCGCCCCAGACGATGTTCTGCGCGGTGCGGCGCTTGAGGATCATCGTGTAGACGATGACGTAGAAGAGCAGGGCGCCCAGCGACAGCGCGGCCGACAGCCAGTTGACCAGCAGACCGAACCAGAGGGTGGAGACGACGGCGAGCACCAGGCCGAAGACCAGGCCCTCGCGCGGGGAGACCATTCCGGTGACCAGAGGTCGCTGCGAGGTGCGGTCCATCAGGGCGTCGATGTCGCGGTCGATGTACATGTTGAGCGCGTTGGCGCCGCCCGCGGAGAGGTAGCCGCCGACGCACGTGGTCAGCACGAGCCAGAGGTCGGGCACATCCTGGGCGGCTAGGAACATCACCGGAACGGTGGTGATCAGCAGCAGCTCGATGATGCGCGGCTTGGTCAGCGCCACGAATGCCTTGACGCGGGCCCCGAACGGCCGATGGCCCCCCGGGCTGGGAGTCAAGACGACCCCTGCGGGTCGGGACTCGACGGCCGTCACGCACACCCCTGACAGAGAAATCCCAGCAAGCTCCGGGAGTGAAGACCCGGTAAAGACTTGCGCGTACCACGCCACTCTAGACGTTGCCCAGACACCGATCTTCGCGGGGGTGGGCTCGTGTTGAGCCGCCGCCGCACGGCGCGCGTATACATCGCCGACAGGCGCAGACCCGGCCGGGACGGCACCCTGGCTGTGTCCGGTGTTTTGAATGGCGAACACTCGAAAAGTTGCCCATAGCTCCGGGGGTAGGCTCGACAACGCCCGGTGCTTCCGTCGTCACCGGGATACGAACATGTGGAGAGGAGCCCTGACACAGGGTGAGCACCAAGCCGACCACCACAGACCTCGAGTGGACCGATCTGGACCAGCGGGCTGTTGACACCGTCCGCGTCCTGGCCATGGATTCCGTACAGAAGGTCGGCAACGGCCACCCCGGTACGGCCATGAGCCTCGCGCCCGCCGCGTACGTCCTGTTCCAGAAGCTGATGAAGCACGACCCCGCCGACCCGGACTGGACCGGCCGCGACCGGTTCGTGCTGTCCGCGGGCCACTCGTCGCTGACGCTCTACATCCAGCTCTACCTGGCCGGGTACGGCCTGGAGCTCGACGACCTCAAGGCCTTCAGGACCTGGGGCTCGAAGACCCCCGGCCACCCGGAGTACGGGCACACCCCGGGCGTCGAGACGACGACCGGGCCGCTCGGCCAGGGTGTCGCCAACGCCGTGGGCATGGCCATGGCCTCCCGCTACGAGCGCGGCCTGTTCGACCCGCAGGCCCCCACGGGCAACTCCCCGTTCGACCACACCATCTGGGTCATCGCCGGCGACGGCTGCCTCCAGGAGGGCATCTCCGCCGAGGCCTCCTCGCTGGCCGGGCACCAGAAGCTCGGCAACCTGGTGATGCTGTGGGACGACAACCACATCTCCATCGAGGGCGACACCGAGACGGCTGTCTCGGAGGACACCCTCAAGCGTTACGAGGCGTACGGCTGGCATGTCCAGCGCGTCGAGCAGCTGCCCAACGGCGACCTCGACCCGGCCGGGCTCTACCGGGCCCTGAAGGCGGCGCAGGCCGAGACCGAGCGCCCCTCCTTCATCGCGGCCCGCTCGATCATCGCCTGGCCCGCCCCGCACGCGCAGAACACCGAGGCCGCGCACGGCTCGGCGCTCGGCGACGAGGAGGTCGCGGCCACCAAGCGCGTCCTCGGCTTCGATCCGGAGAAGTCCTTCGAGGTCTCCGACGAGGTTCTCGCGCACACGCGCGAGGCGCTCGACCGTGGCCGCGAGGCCAAGGGCGAGTGGGAGAAGACGTTCGCCGCCTGGCGCACCGCCAACCCGGAGCGCGCGGCCGAGTTCGACCGGATCCGCTCGACCGAGCTGCCCGCGGGCTGGGAGGAGAAGCTTCCGGAGTTCGAGACCGGCAAGAGCGTCGCCACCCGCGCCGCCTCCGGGAAGATCCTGCAGGCGCTGGGCGCGGTCATCCCGGAGCTGTGGGGCGGTTCCGCCGACCTCGCGGGCTCGAACAACACGACGATCGACAAGACCTCGTCGTTCCTGCCCAAGGGCAACCCGCTGCCGGGGGCCGACCCGTACGGCCGCACGATCCACTTCGGCATCCGTGAGCACGCGATGGCCGCGTCCATGAACGGCATCGCGCTGCACGGCAACACCCGCATCTACGGCGGCACCTTCCTGGTGTTCTCCGACTACATGCGCAACGCGGTGCGGCTCTCGGCGTTGATGCACCTTCCGGTGACATACGTCTGGACGCACGACTCGATCGGTCTCGGCGAGGACGGCCCGACCCACCAGCCGGTGGAGCACCTGGCCTCGCTGCGCGCCATCCCGGGCCTGAACATCGTCCGCCCGGCCGACGCGAACGAGACCGCGGTGGCGTGGCGCGAGATCCTCAAGCGCTACACCAAGAAGTTCGGTGTGGGCGCCCCGCACGGCCTGGCGCTGACCCGCCAGGGTGTGCCGACGTACGAGCGCAACGAGGATGCGGCAAAGGGCGGTTACGTCCTGTTCGACGCCGAGGGCGGCGAGCCGCAGGTCGTGCTCATCGGCACCGGCTCCGAGGTGCACATCGCCGTCGAGGCGCGCGAGCAGCTGCAGGCCGCGGGCATCCCGACCCGGGTCGTCTCGATGCCGTCCGTCGAGTGGTTCGAGGAGCAGGACCAGGGGTACCGGGACTCCGTGCTGCCGCCCGCCGTGAAGGCGCGGGTGGCGGTCGAGGCCGGTATCGGTCTGACCTGGCACCGTTTCGTCGGCGACGCGGGCCGCATCGTTTCGCTGGAGCACTTCGGCGCTTCGGCCGACGGCAAGGTCCTCTTCCGCGAGTTCGGCTTCACTGCCGAGAACGTGGCCGCCGCCGCGCGGGAATCTCTTGAAGCCGCCGCGCGCTGACGCCGGTATACGACTAGTAGGAGATGCAATTCTCATGACAGACGCACTCAAGCGCCTCTCCGACGAAGGCGTCGCGATCTGGCTCGACGACCTGTCCCGCAAGCGGATCACGTCCGGCAATCTCGCCGAACTCATCGACCAGCAGCACGTGGTGGGCGTCACCACCAACCCTTCGATCTTCCAGAAGGCGATCTCGCACGGTGACGGTTACGAGCAGCAGCTCACCGACCTCGCCGTGCGCAAGGTGACCGTCGAGGAAGCCGTACGGATGATCACGACGGCGGACGTCCGCGACGCCGCCGACATCCTGCGGCCGGTCTTCGACGCCACCGGCGGTCAGGACGGCCGGGTCTCCATCGAGGTGGACCCGCGCCTGGCGCACAACACCCCGGCGACCATCGCCGAGGCCAAGCAGCTCGCCTGGCTGGTGGACCGCCCGAACACGCTGATCAAGATCCCGGCGACCAGGGCCGGCCTGCCGGCCATCACCGAGGTCATCGGCAGGGGCATCAGCGTCAACGTCACGCTGATCTTCTCGCTGCAGCGCTACCGCGAGGTCATGGACGCCTACCTGGCCGGCCTGGAGAAGGCGAAGGCCGCCGGCCTGGACCTCTCCAAGATCCAGTCCGTGGCGTCCTTCTTCGTGTCCCGCGTGGACACCGAGATCGACAAGCGTCTGGACGCCCTGGGCACGCCCGAGGCCAAGGAGGCCCGCGGCAAGGCGGCCGTCGCCAACGCCCGGCTGGCGTACGAGGCGTACGAGGAGGTCTTCTCCTCCGACCGCTGGGCCGCGCTGGACAAGGCGCAGGCCAATAAGCAGCGTCCGCTGTGGGCCTCGACAGGCGTCAAGGACCCGGCGTACAAGGACACGCTGTACGTCGACGAGCTCGTCGCGCCCGGCACGGTCAACACCATGCCGGAGGCCACGCTCGAGGCCACCGCCGACCACGGTGGGATCACCGGTGACACCGTGCGCGGCAGGTACGAGCAGGCCCGCGCCGAACTCGCCGCCGTGGAGAAGCTCGGTATCTCCTACGACGAGGTGGTACAGCTGCTCGAGGACGAGGGCGTCGAGAAGTTCGAGGCGTCCTGGAACGACCTGCTCAAGTCGACCGAGGCCGAGCTCGAACGCCTCGCTCCTTCGGAGGGCTGAACACTGCCAAGCAGCAATCCGCTGCGTGACCCCGCAGACCGACGGCTCCCGCGTATCGCGGGGCCGTCGGGCCTGGTCATTTTCGGTGTCACGGGCGATTTGTCCCGTAAAAAGTTGATGCCTGCCATCTATGACCTGGCCAATCGCGGTCTGCTGCCGCCGGGCTTCTCGCTCGTCGGCTTCGCCCGCCGCGAGTGGCAGCACGAGGACTTCGCGCAGGAGGTCCACGACGCCGTCAAGGCCCATGCCCGTACACCGTTCCGCGAAGAGGTCTGGCAGCAGCTCATCCAGGGGATGCGCTTCGTCCAGGGCGACTTCGACGACGACGACGCCTTCGAGACGCTGAAGAAGACGATCGCGGAGCTGGACGAGGTGCAGGGCACCGGGGGCAACTTCGCCTTCTATCTGTCCGTACCGCCGAAGTTCTTCCCCAAGGTCGTCAAGCAGCTCAAGAAGCACGGACTGGCCGAGCAGAAGGGCTCCTGGCGCCGCGCGGTCATCGAGAAGCCCTTCGGCCACGACCTGGCCTCCGCCATGGAGCTCAACCAGGTGGTGCACGACGTCTTCCCGGCCAACGAGGTCTTCCGGATCGACCACTACCTGGGCAAGGAGACCGTCCAGAACATTCTGGCGCTGCGCTTCGCGAACACGCTCTTCGAGCCGATCTGGAACCGGTCGTACGTGGACCATGTGCAGATCACCATGGCCGAGGACATCGGCATCGGCGGCCGGGCCGGCTATTACGACGGCATCGGCGCCGCCCGTGACGTCATCCAGAACCACCTCCTCCAGCTGCTCGCGCTGACGGCGATGGAGGAGCCCGCCTCCTTCGAGGCGGACGCGCTCGCGGCCGAGAAGACCAAGGTGCTGGGCGCGGTGAAGCTGCCCAAGGACCTGGCCGCCGGCACGGTGCGCGCGCAGTACGCCGCGGGCTGGCAGGGCGGCGAGCAGGTCGTCGGCTATCTCCAGGAAGACGGCATCGACCCCCAGTCGAACACCGACACGTACGCGGCCATAAAGCTGGAGATCGACAACCGCCGCTGGGCGGGCGTCCCGTTCTATCTCCGCACCGGCAAACGGCTCGGCCGTCGGGTCACCGAGATCGCGGTCATCTTCCAGCGCGCCCCGCACTCCCCCTTCGACCACACGGCCACCGAGGAACTCGGGCAGAACGCCCTGGTCATCCGGGTCCAGCCGGACGAGGGCGTAACGCTGCGGTTCGGCTCGAAGGTGCCGGGCACCTCGATGGAGGTCCGGGACGTCTCGATGGACTTCGCGTACGGCGAGTCCTTCACGGAGTCCAGCCCCGAGGCCTACGAGCGGCTGATCCTCGACGTCCTGCTCGGCGACTCCAACCTCTTCCCGAGGCTGACGGAGGTCGAACTGTCCTGGAAGATCCTCGACCCGATCGAGCAGTTCTGGGACAAGCACGGCAAGCCCGCGCAGTACCCGGCCGGTACGTGGGGGCCGGTCGAGGCGGACGAAATGCTCGCACGAGACGGACGGAGCTGGCGTCGGCCATGAAGATCGACCTTACGGACACCACCTCCAGCAAGATCAACAAGGCACTGGTGCAGGGGCGGCGGGCAATCGGCACGCCGGCCGTCGGCATGGTGCTCACCCTGGTCATCGTCACCGACGAGGAAAACGCCTACGACGCGCTGAAGGCGGCCAACGAGGCGTCGCGTGAACACCCTTCGCGCAAGCTGGTCGTCATCAAGCGGGTCTCGCGCTCCCCGCGCGACCGCGCGAAGCCACGCCTGGACGCCGAGGTGCGGGTCGGCGCGGACGCCGGCACCGGCGAGACGGTCGTGCTGCGGCTGTACGGCGAGGTCATCAACCACGCCCAGTCGGTGGTCCTCCCGCTGCTGCTGCCGGACGCGCCCGTCGTGGTCTGGTGGCCGGTGAACGCGCCGACCGACCCGGCCAACGACCCGCTGGGTGCGCTGGCACAGCGCCGCGTGACGGACACGTACGCCTCCGAGCAGCCGGTGCACGAGCTGACGGCGCGCACCGAGACCTACACGCCGGGCGACACCGACCTGGCCTGGACCCGGATCACGCCGTGGCGCTCGATGCTCGCGGCGGCTCTGGACCAGGTCGACTGCAAGGTCACATCGGTAGAGGTGGAGGGCGAGGAGTTCAACCCGAGCTGCGAGCTGCTCGCGATGTGGCTGGCGGACCGGCTGGATGTGCCCGTGAAGCGGTCGCGCTCGTCCGGTCCCGGCCTCACGGCGGTACGGATGGCGACCGACAGCGGGCCGATCGGGCTGGACCGGGCGGACGGCTCACTGGCAACGCTGTCCATCCAGGGGCAGCCGGACCGTGCGGTGGCGCTGAAGCGGCGTGAGACGTCCGAGCTGATCGCGGAGGAGCTGCGGCGGCTGGACCCGGACGACACCTACGCATCCGCGCTGCGGTTCGGCGTGGGCCGGCTGGCCGACGGGGACCCGTCGGCTGCGGATGCGCCGAAGTCCGAGGGCGATGCGAAGTCCGCGCCGAAGGCTTCCCCCGCCAAGAAGGCCGCCCCGGCCAAGAAGGCGGCATCGAAGTGAGTGCGCCGCAGCTCGTCGTCCACCGCGACAAGGAGCTGATGGCGCAGGCCGCGGCGGCCCGGCTGATCACGAAGATCGTGGACGCCCAGGCCGCGCGCGGTTCGGCGTCGGTGGTCCTGACGGGCGGCCGCAACGGCAACGCCCTGCTGGGCGCGCTCGGAGCCTCCCCGGCCCGGGACGCGATCGACTGGCCGCGGCTCGACCTGTGGTGGGGCGACGAGCGGTTCCTGCCGGAAGGCGACCCGGAGCGCAATGTCACGCAGGCCCGCGAGGCCCTGCTGGACAGCGTGCCGGTGGACCCGGCGCGGGTGCATGCGATGCCCGCGTCGGACGGTCCGCACGGCAACGACGCGGATGCCGCGGCCGCTGCGTACGCCGCCGAACTCGCCGCGGCGGCAGGGCCGGAGGACCACGGTCCGGTGCCGACGTTCGATGTGCTGATGCTGGGCGTCGGCCCGGACACGCATGTGGCATCGCTCTTCCCCGAGCTCCCCGCGGTCCGCGAATCGTCCCGCACGGTGGTCGGAGTCCACGGCGCCCCCAAGCCCCCGCCGACCCGCATCTCCCTGACCCTCCCGGCGATCCGGGCGGCACGCGAGGTATGGCTGCTGGCTGCGGGCGAGGACAAGGCGAAGGCGGTGGCGATGGCCCTGTCGGGAGCGGGCGAGGTCCAGGCCCCGGCAGCGGGTGCGTATGGCCGGAGCCGGACGCTGTGGCTACTGGACGCGGCTGCGGCGTCCCAACTCCCGAGAGGGCTGTACCCGCCTGCGTCGCCCTGAACCGGAGGCTCTGCCCCAGACCCCCGCACCACAATCGCCGGCGAGGCGGAAATCAAGCCCGTCCGGCGATTGAGGACAACGCCCGAAGGGCGTACGGGGTCCGGGGCGTAGCCCCGGTTACGAGATGGGGGTACCTCCCACGGCCGCCAGGCCGTAGGGGGAGGGCGGGGTGGGGAACAGGCAGGTGTTCAGCCCGCCCGATTCTCCACGCGGCGGACGAACTTCAGGCCCGACCAGTCCTCCCCCAGCGCCGCAACCTTCACATCCACCACCCCCCGGGGCAGAAACAACTCCCGCAACCCGTTCTCCGTGATGTCACTCTCGTGGCCCCCGGCCTTCCGCGGCCACGCGATCCAGAGCATCGCCCGGTCCGCCAGGCCCTCCACCAGCGTCGCCGCCTCGGCCGCCAGATCGCCGTGCGTGCGGTAGAACGCAAGCGTCACATCGGCATCCCGCGAGCCACGCTCCCCCACCGTGACCCCTTCGGGCAGATCAGGGATCGACCAGCCCCGGGGCCGGTGCCTGAGCACGACGTGCTGACCCGGTTTGATGCCGATCTTCTTGGCCAGCGGAGTGCCCGAGTACCCGGATGCGGTCATACGGGGATTGTCGCGCCGCCCTCGGCCGCACCGCATCCCGCCACCCGGTCGTCCCGTACGAGGAACGGTTCCAGCAGCCCCGGCACCGCCTCCGCCGCGAACTCCAGCCCCTCGCCCTCCGCCGCGTCGTACACCGAGTACGCCCCCGCTCCCGCTGCCGTCGTGGCCGTCAGGTTCAGGACTCCGGCGCGGCGCTGGAAGAGCGACTGCTTCACCGTCCAGCCGATGACACCGCCGCGCTGGAGCGCGACCGTCGCGCGCCGGACCGTGCCGGAGCGGGCCAGGAGGTAGCCGCCGCTGATGCCGTGACCCAGGCTGCGGTACGCGTCCAGGGCGAGGACGACCGCGGCCGGCAGTGCCACGACCGCGCAGGCACCCGCGATGTACAGCAGTACGGGAGTGAGCCAGGCACCCAGAGCCGCCAGCGTCAGCGGGGGCAGCAGCGCCGAGGCGAGTGCCCAGCGCAGTCGGCGGGTGCGGGCGGCCGAGGGGTGGGCGGTCAGGCGGGCCGCGCTCGTCGGGGAGACGGGCTCTCGCAGCACCTGCGCGGCCGCCTCGTCCGCAACCTCACGCGGGGCGGGTGGCAGCAGCACCTTGAGGTCGGCGTGCTTGTCCTGCTCGTCGTCGGTGAGGCCGGTGGCGACCGCGTCGAGGCGGGCGGCGCCGAAGAGTCTGATGCCGAGCGGCTCGACGAGTTCCACTCCGCGCAGGCGGCGCTCCTCTATGGATATCGAGCGTGCGGTGAACAGGCCTCGCCGCACCCGGAGTGTGCCGCCCGGCTCCCGCTCCAGGCGGTAGTTCCACCACATCTCGATCCAGAGACCGAGCGCACCGACGACACCCGCGGCCACGGCCGCGACCACGAGCACCACGACCATCCAGAGGAGGGGGGTGTCCTGGAAGCGGTCCCGCACCCAGTCGATGACCTTGCCCTGCGCCCCGAACCACTCGCTGACCTGCATCACGCCACCGACCGCCGCGCCGCCGAGGAGCGGGGCCACGAACGAGACCGGTGCGTAGCGGATCCAGGACGGGTCGAGGGCGGCGAGCCGGCCCTCCCGGTGCGGGCCGGCAGCGGTCGCCACCCGGGCGAGCAACTCCGTACGCAGCCGCTCGCCCTCCGCCTTGCTGACCGCGTCGAGCTCCAGCGTGGACTCGCCGCCGGTGTGCTCGCCGGTGCCGATGCGCACCTTGACCAGACCGAGTATCCGAAGCAGCGGATTGGCGGACAGGTCGACGCTGCGTATCCGTTCGCGGGCCAGCGAACGGCGTTTGACCAGCAGCAGTCCCGTATGAAGTTCGGCGCGCTCGGGGCCGATGCGGTAGCGGGTCCTGCGCCACCGTACGTAGTCCGCGGCGCTGCCGGCCGCGATCAGCAGCACGGTTCCGACCAGCACCCAGCCGAATGCCTGCCACGGCGGCATGCCCCCCGCGAGGCCGAGGGCGGTGGGCAGCCCGCCGCCCGCGGCGACACCCGCCATCACGCACGCGGTGACGAGGACCGTACGCCGGTCCAGCCGCCGCCACTCCGCCACGGTCGCCGCCTCGCGGGGCGCAGGAACCCCGGGCGCCCCCGCGGGCTCGCTCATGTCGCGTCCCCGGGCGTCGCCCGGGTTATCCGGGTCAGCCGCTCCGCCAGCTCCGCGGCGAGCTCATGGTCGAGCCCCTCGATCCTGATCGCGCCCTTGGACGAGGCCGTCGTGACGGTCACCGTGGCGAGCCGGAACGCCTGCTCCAGCGGTCCACGCACCGTGTCCACCGTCTGGATCCGGGACATGGGCGCGATCCGCCACTCCTGCCAGAACGCCCCCGTGCGGACGTAGACCGCTTCGTCCGTGACCTCCCAGCGGTGCAGCCGGAACCACCACACAGGGAGGAAGGCGGTGCCGGCCAGACCCAGCACCGCCAGCGCTCCGGCGATGGTCAGCAGCCATGGGCGCGCGGGCGCAAGGAGCGCGCCCAGCACAGCCACGACTGCCACCGGGACAGCGGTCGTCAGCAGCAACTGGACGCGCCACCAGCCGACGACCCGCTCGTTCAGCGCCTGGTTGGGCGGCCTCAGCCGCACCGCGCCCTCCCCGCTCTCCCCCGTCATCGGCTCAACGACCGCGCAGCGTGCGGTATGTGTCCACGAGCGTCGCGGTCGAGCCGTCCAGCTGCTCGCCACCTGTGCCTGCCGTCAGCACCGGCTCGATCCTCTTGGCGAGCACCTTGCCGAGCTCGACTCCCCACTGGTCGAAGGAGTCGATGTTCCAGACGGCCCCCTGGACGAACACCTTGTGCTCGTACAGTGCGATCAACTGGCCCAGCACGGACGGGGTCAGCTCCTTGGCGAGGATCGTGGTCGTCGGGTGGTTGCCCTGGAACGTCTTGTGCGCCACCAGCTCCTCGGGCACGCCCTCCGCCCGCACCTCCTGAGGCGTCTTGCCGAAGGCCAGCGCCTGCGTCTGCGCGAAGAAGTTGGCCATCAGCAGATCGTGCTGGTCGGCCAGGCCCGGCGACAGATCCTCGACGGGCTTGGCGAAGCCGATGAAGTCCGCCGGGATGAACTTGGTGCCCTGGTGGATCAACTGGTAGTACGCGTGCTGGCCGTTGGTGCCCGGCGTGCCCCAGACGACGGGACCCGTCTGCCAGTCCACCCGGTTGCCCTCGCGGTCCACGGACTTGCCGTTGGACTCCATGTCGAGCTGCTGGAGATAGGCGGTGAACTTGCTCAGATAGTGGGAGTACGGCAGCACGGCATGCGACTGCGCGTCGAAGAACTCGTTGTACCAGACCCCGAGCAGGCCCAGCAGCATCGGCGCGTTGGCCTGTGCCGGGGCGGTGCGGAAGTGCTCGTCGATCAGATGGAAGCCGTCCAGCATCTCCCGGAAGCGCCCCGGGCCGATCGCGATCATCAGCGAGAGCCCGATCGCGGAGTCGTACGAGTACCTCCCGCCGACCCAGTCCCAGAACTCGAACATGTTCGCCGTGTCGATGCCGAAGTCGGCGACCTTCTCGGCGTTCGTCGACAGCGCCACGAAGTGCTTGGCGACGGCCTCCTGGCCGGCTCCCAGCCCGGTGAGCAGCCAGTCGCGTGCCGAGGTGGCGTTGGTGATGGTCTCGATGGTGGTGAAGGTCTTGGAGGCGATGATGAACAGCGTCTCGGCCGCGTCCAAGTCCCGTACGGCTTCGTGCAGATCGGCCCCGTCGACGTTCGAGACGAAACGGAACGTCAGATCGCGCGCGGTGTAGGCGCGCAGCGCCTCGTACGCCATGGCCGGGCCCAGGTCGGAGCCGCCGATGCCGATGTTGACAACGTTACGGATGCGCCTGCCGGTGTGGCCGGTCCACTCGCCGGACCTGATCCGCTCGGAGAAGGCGCTCATCCTGTCGAGCACCGCGTGCACTGCCGGCACCACGTTCTCGCCGTCCACCTCGATCACGGCGTCCCGCGGCGCGCGCAGCGCCGTGTGCAGGACGGCCCGGTCCTCGGTGGTGTTGATCTTCTCGCCGCGGAACATCGCGTCCCGCAGCCCGGCGACGTCGGTGGCCACGGCCAGCTCGCGCAGCAGCGCCAGCGTCTCGTCGGTCACCAGATGCTTGGAGTAGTCCAGGTAGAGATCGCCGACCTGGAGGGTGTACGCGCTGCCGCGGTCCTGACCGGCCGCGAACAGCTCCCGCAGATGCGTCTGTCCCAGCTGCTCCCGGTGCTTGCCGAGAGCGATCCATTCCGGCGTCCGGTTGAGCCTGGTACGTCCTTCTGCGTTCATTTTGGACATCAGCCCACTTCTTCTCGTACCTGCCTGCGTGCCCCGCTGCGGTTCCCAACCTAATTGATCAGCGAGGTGGGGGACGCGACTGCCGGCATGAAGAATCCGCGCTGCGCTTGGGGACGACGGCGATCGCAAAGGGGCCACGGAAAGCCGGGTAAGCCGGTCGAGGAGGCACTGACCGTCAAAGAAAAGTCCGGCCGTGCACCCTGGGGTGTCCGGCCGGACCAGAACTTCTAGATCTCGCCCCGCAGTTTGGCAAGCGCCTCGGCGAGAATCGCTTCGCCGTCCGCGTCGCTGCGCCGCTCGCGCACATAGGCGAGATGCGTCTTGTACGGCTCCGTACGCGGCGGGTCCGGCGGATTGTCCCGATCCTGACCGGCCGGGAAGCCGCAGCGCGGGCAGTCCCAGTTGTCCGGGACCTGTGCGTCACTGGCGAAGCTCGGCTGCGTCTCGTGCCCGTTCGAGCACCAGAAGGAGATGCGCAGGCGCGGCGCGGACTCGCCCCGCTCGGCCTCACCCATCGGCCCCGCTCCGACCCGGCTTCCCCGGATCGCGTTGCCACTTGCCACGGTCGTAACTCCCTGCGTGATGGTGCTGCACAGCGTCTCACAGCGGCTGCGCCGCGGTGCCCCAGTCTACGTAAGGCCCAACGCTCGTCCAGTGATTGGAGTTACACCCCAGCCCGGGACGGGGAAGGCTTGGGTCAGCTGTCCAGCTTGAGCAGCAGACCAAGTACGACAATGCACGCAAACCACAGCAGACCGATCACTACGGTGATCCGGTCGAGGTTGCGCTCGGCGACCGACGAGCCGCCCACCGAGGACTGCATTCCGCCACCGAACATGTCGGAGAGGCCGCCGCCCTTCCCCTTGTGCATCAGCACCAGCAGCATCATCAGCAGGCTGAAGACGATCAGGGCAATCGAGAACCCGACAATCACGGCTGGACCAACTTCCTAGGACTGATATGGACGACGGGGGCCGGGCTCAGAGCCACGGCCCCCGCAAGGGTACGACGGATCCGCGCTACCGCATACTCACTGGTCGCGGAACCGGACGATCTTGACGAACTCGTCGGCGTCCAGCGCCGCACCGCCCACCAGGGCACCGTCCACATCGGGCTGCGCCATGATCGAGGCGACGTTGTTGGCCTTGACCGAGCCGCCGTACTGGATGCGGACCTTGTCGGCCAGCTCCTGCGAGTACAGCTCGGCAAGACGCCCGCGGATCGCACCGCAGACCTCCTGGGCGTCCCCGGGGGTCGCGACCTCGCCGGTGCCGATGGCCCAGACCGGCTCGTAGGCGATCACGATGGACTCGGCCTGCTCGGCCGGGATGTCCTTGAGGCCGCCGTCGAGCTGCGCGAGCGTGTACTCGACCTGCTGTCCGGCCTTGCGGATGTCCAGGCCCTCGCCGATGCAGAGGATCGGGGTCAGGCCGTGCTTGTACGCGGCCTTCACCTTGGCATTGCAGATCTCGTCCGTCTCGGCGTGGTACTGCCGGCGCTCGGAGTGGCCCACGGCGACATAGGTGCACTTCAGCTTGGCCAGCATCGAGCCCGAGATCTCGCCGGTGTACGCACCGGAGTCCTGCGCCGAGAGATCCTGGGCGCCGTACTTGATCTTGAGCTTGTCGCCGTCGACCAGGGTCTGCACGGACCGCAGGTCGGTGAAGGGCGGCAGGACGGCGACCTCCACGGCCTCGTAGTCCTTGTCCGCCAGGGCGAAGGCGAGCTTCTGGACATGGGCGATGGCCTCGAGGTGGTTGAGGTTCATCTTCCAGTTGCCCGCCATCAGCGGGATACGGTCACTCACGGTGTTCAGTCCTCCAGTGCGGCGAGGCCGGGGAGCGTCTTGCCCTCGAGGTACTCGAGGCTGGCGCCACCGCCGGTGGAAATGTGGCCGAATGCGTTCTCGTCAAAACCGAGCGTGCGGACGGCGGCGGCCGAGTCGCCGCCGCCGACGACGGTGAAGCCGTTGCCGTCGAGCAGCGCCTGGGCGACCGCCTTGGTGCCCCCGGCGTAGTCGGGGTGCTCGAAGACGCCGACCGGGCCGTTCCAGAAGACGGTCTCGGCGTCGGCGATCTTGGCGGCGAACAGTTCGCGCGACTTCGGGCCGATGTCCAGGCCCTCCTTGTCGGCGGGGATCTTGTCCGCGTCGACCGTGATGAAGTCGGCCGGGGCCTTGGTCTTCAGGTCGGGGAACTCGCCCGCGGCCAGCACGTCGACCGGCAGGATCAGCTCGACGCCGTTCTTCTCGGCGCGCTCCATGTACTCGGTGACGGTCGGGATCTGGTCCGCCTGAAGGAGGGAGATGCCGACCTCGTACCCCTTGGCCTTGAGGAAGGTGTAGGCCATGCCGCCGCCGATGAGGATGCGGTCGGCCTTGCCCAGCAGCTCGTCGATGACGCCGAGCTTGTCGGAGACCTTGGCGCCGCCGAGTACGACGACGTACGGGCGCTTGACCTCCTCGGTGAGCTTCTTCAGGACCGCGACCTCGGTGGCGATGAGGTAGCCGGCGGCGTGCGGCAGCCGGGCCGGGAGGTCGTACACCGAGGCGTGCTTGCGGTGCACGGCCCCGAAGCCGTCGCCGACGTACAGATCGGCGAGCTGCGCGAGCTGGTCGGCGAAGGCGCCGCGCTCGGCGTCGTCCTTGCTGGTCTCGCCGGCGTTGAAGCGAAGGTTCTCGATGACGGCCACCTGGCCGTCGGCGAGGCCCGCGACGACGGCCTCGGCGGACTCGCCGACGGTGTCGGTCGCGAAGGCGACCTCGGCGCCGAGCAGTTCGCCGAGCCGCCCGGCCACGGGGGCGAGCGAGAACGCCGGCTCCGGGGCGCCCTTGGGGCGGCCCAGGTGGGACGCGACGACGACGCGCGCGCCCGCCTCGGCGAGCTTGGCGATCGTCGGCACAACAGCTCGAATACGGCCGTCGTCGGTGATGGCCGTGCCGTCGAGCGGCACATTGAGGTCGGCGCGGACGAATACCCGCTTACCGGCGACCCCTTCGGCGAGAAGTTGATCGATCGTCTTCATGGAATTACGGCTCCTCAGAGGGGCTGGGACGTGCTACAGGGCTCGAACCGCGCTGCGTTGCGCTGCCCGAGCCCTGTCGCTTACATCGTGGTGCTCTCGTTGCAGATCAGAGCTGGCCGCCGACGAAGACCGTGAGGTCGACGAGGCGGTTGGAGTAGCCCCACTCGTTGTCGTACCAGCCGATGACCTTGACGTTCTTGCCCTGGACCATGGTCAGGGAGGAGTCGAAGGTGCAGGAGGCGGGCCAGTTGACGATGTCCGAGGAGACGATCTGGTCCTCGGTGTAGTCCAGGATGCCCTTGAGCTGACCCTCGGCGGCCTTCTGGAACGCGGTGTTGACCTCGTCCTTGGTGACCTCGCGCTCGAGCTCGATGACCAGGTCGGTCACGGAGCCGGTGGGAACCGGGACGCGCATCGCGATGCCGTCGAGCTTGCCCGCCAGCTCCGGGATGACCAGCGCGGTGGCCTTGGCGGCACCGGTGGTGGTCGGGATGATGTTCTCGGCGGCGGCGCGGGCGCGGCGCAGGTCCGAGTGCGGGAAGTCCAGGATGCGCTGGTCGTTCGTGTACGCGTGGACCGTGGTCATCAGGCCCTTGACGATGCCGAAGTTCTCCAGGAGAACCTTGGCCATCGGCGCCACACAGTTGGTGGTGCAGGAGGCGTTGGAGATGACGTGGTGATTGGCCGCGTCGTACTTGTCCTGGTTGACGCCCATCACGATGGTGATGTCCTCGTCCTTGGCCGGAGCCGAGATGAGGACCTTCTTGGCGCCGCCCGCGATGTGCTTGGCAGCGTCGGCCTTCTTGGTGAAGATGCCGGTCGACTCGATGACGATGTCGACGCCCAGCTCGCCCCACGGGATGTCGGCGGGGTTGCGCTCGGAGAGCACCTTGATGGTGTGGCCGTCGACCGTGATCGTGTCGGCGGTGTGGGTCACCTCGGCCTTCAGACGGCCGAGGATGGTGTCGTACTTCAGCAGGTGGGCCGTGGTCGCAGTGTCACCCAGGTCGTTGACAGCCACGATCTCGATGTCTGCACCCTGCTCCAGCAGCGCGCGGAAGTAGTTACGACCGATGCGGCCAAAGCCGTTGATGCCTACGCGGATCGTCACGAACCGATCTCCTCGTTGGTACGCCGGGTTTCGACGCCGGCGAGCTGTATGGGATGTCCCCGACCGCCTACGACCCTACCCCCCTGGAGGCGCTTCGGTGACATCGAGAGGGCGCGTGCGTGGCACGGCGGCCCGTACCCCTCAGTAGGGTTCGCGGGCCGCCGCAACCGTCGGCCGGGAGCAAGATCCCGACTACTCAGCGTCAGCGCCGCAGAGCGCTGAGCGCCTTTCCGATCAACTGCTTGCGGTCGGCCGCGCCGGGCACATGCTCCAGGCCGAAGCCGATGAGCACGGTGTTCCGTGTGGTGATCGCGCCCGCGGACGGGAACAGGTCCTGGCTGCGGGCCCAGTTTCCGCGCAGCGCCGGGCTGCCGTCCGGCGGACCGGACGCCGTCCACGGCCCCAGCGAGGTCTCGAAGCCCTCGGCGCCCAGCTCACCGCCGCCGACGACCAGCTTGGTGTCGTCCACGAAGATGCCGCGGCCGCCGTCACCGGGGTCGGTGATGTACGAGACGGACACCTCGATCTGCTTGCCCGCGTACGCGCTCAGATCGAACGAGGCGGCCTTCCAGCCGTCGGATGCGCCGGTGAACGAGTTCCAGCTGCCGCTGGTGCCGCTCGGGGTGCAGGCGCTGGAGCCGACCGTGAGGTAGTGCCGCAGGAACGGGTGCTGGTTGACGTAGAAGCCCTCGTCGCACTGGGTCGGCACGGTGGTCTGCGTGCCGCCGTTGGCGTCCGGCAGCGTGGTCCAGTCGTCCTGGCCGACGGTGTGGACCTCGAAGACCGCGTTGTCGTAGCCGGGCTCGGTGTTGAAGCTGATCCGCAGGTTCATGGCGGGCTTGGCGGCTGCGCCGACGGCGGTCAGGTCGAGCGGACGGGACAGCCGCATCCAGGAACCGTTGCTGTGCGAGGCTGCCGCATACCACTGGCCCTCGTACGGCGAGAAGGGCATCCGGACACCCGGGTAGTCGCCCGCCGCCTTGCTGCGGAACTGCGGGAACTGTGCGGGCGGCAGCGTGTCCGAGGTGATCGTGTACGCCCCCGCGGCGTCCAGCGGGTTGTCCGGCGCACCGGCCAGCCCCGCGGATGCGCCGACAAGCCCTCCCGTACCCAGGAAGTTGTTCACTCCGGCCAGCGAGGCGCGGCCGGACGCACCGAGGTAGTACTGGGCGAAGTCGTCGCTCAGCGCACCGCCGAGGTTGGCGTTGCCGCCGGCCCGTTCACCGGTGGTGATGAGCTTGCCGCCTTCGTTGACGAACTCCCGCACGGCCTGGGTGGTGGCCCAGGAGGGGGCGGCCGCGCCGGTGTACCAGAGGGCCGTCCTGAAGTGGCTGAGCACGCCGAGCCGGTGCGGGGCGCCCTGCGTGGCGACGTCCCAGACAGCGGACCTGCGGCCGTTGTCGGCGAGTGCCTTGGTGTAGGCGGCGGTGTTCTTCGCCGGGGTGGTGCCACCCTCTTCGGCGATCACCAGCGTGTCGCCGCGCGGCCGTTCCGCGACCGTGTAGGTGAAGTGTTCGCTGGAGGTGGGGGTTCCGTCCCGTGTCTCACCGGTGAACCAGACCTCGACCTTGTCGCCGACGTCGCCGTCCTGGACCTTGGCGCGGTATTCGTCGAAGCGGATGTTGTCGTCGCCGCCGTAGGTCTCACCGCCCTTGAAGGGCCTCAGCGTCTGGTCGTGGACGGTGCCGCCGTTGACGCGGTACTTGAGCTCCTTGTCGCGTACGGACTTGCGGGCGGTGACGGCGACTTCCTGGTCGCCCCCGCGTGCGTAGGAGACGGTGAAGGGGTCGGGGGTGAAGTCCGCGGCCTTCAGACCGAGCGCGGAGGACGGCTGGTCGGGATGGGCGGAGGTTTCGGCGACGGAGAGCGCGAACGGGATGTTCTTGGCGAACTCCTGCTGGATCAGCTTCTCGTCGTCGGGGAAGGTGAAGACGGAGGCGCAGTCGGCCGCGTTCCACGTGTCGTTGGGGTCGACCCGGGAGGCGGTGGCGCAGGTCGACATCTCCGGGGTGTACATCATCATGCCGTTGACGTTGGCCGCGTGTCCGTCGGCCTCGCCGTTGGTGGTGTAGAGCTCGGAGGAGACCTGGGGGCGGTAGCCGGGGATCGCGGAGTTGCCGGGCGTACCGGCAAGCGACTTGTAGAGGACGTCGTCGGGGGTCGGGGTCGCGACCTGCCAGCCGACTCCGTAGAGCAGCAGTTCGGCGGCGGAGTGGTAGTTGATGCCGTACTCGAAGCCGATGCGCTTCTCGAAGGCGTCGAGTGCCCGGGTCTCGGGCTCGGAGGCCGGAGCGGTGCCTCGATAGGTCTCGTCGAACGGGTCCGGGGACGAGCCCTCGTTGTCGTAACCCCACTTGTAGGTGAAGTTGCGGTTGAGGTCGACGCCGTCGCCGGGGGCGATCTTCCCGTCACCGTTGTTGTCGTGGAGGTTCTTGCGCCACTGGCGCTCGGCGGTGCCGGTGAAGGTGTAGTCGTATCCGTCGGGGTTCGCGGAGAGCACGAACCACAGCTCGCCGGAGTCCACGATCTTGGTGATCCGCGGGTCCTTGCCGTAGTTCGCAAGGTAGTAGTGCATCAGCCGCCGGGTCATCTCCGGGGTGATCCACTCGCGGGCGTGCTGGTTGGACATGTACAGCGTGGCGGGCTTGGAGCCGTCCCGGTACTTCTTGGCGCCCTTGCTGACCTTGAGGGCGAGGATGTCCTGCCCCTTGAGGGTCTTGCCGATGCTGACGACTTTGGTGAGGGCGGGGTTGGCCTGTGCGGTGGCGAGGATCTCGCGCTGCAGGCCGCTCTCGCCGCTGTACGGGCGGAAGACGCCGTCGCCCGCGGCTGCCACGCGCTTCTGAGCCCTGGTCGAAAGAGTGTGCTCGGTGATACCGATGCCCTGCTCGCGCAGTTCACCGGCCTGCTTCTTGGTGAGGTAGAGCTCGACGGTGGCGGTGCCCTTGTCGGGCACCTGTTCGCTGAGCTCGTGACCGTCGGCGCCCGCCGCGAGGATCAACGGGACCTGGGCCTTGCTGACTTGGGCGTGCCATACGGAGAGTCCGTCGTCGCCGACGGGTTGCGCCTGGGCGAGCGGCACGGCTGCCAGTCCTGCTGTCAGCAGTGAAATAGCGGCGAGGATCGATCTCGCTCTGCGTCTCATAAGCCCCCCTTGCTGGTGTCTGCCAGGAAAGTGAACAGACGCCAGACTCATCACACCCCATGGTCATGTCAAGGCAGCCACGCCGGGCATACGAGTGCAACAAGCTGCTGCCGGTGTCCGTTGGACACCGGCAGCGGTGGAAAAGGCGGGTGACGCTACGTCAGCCGACGAGGCCGTCGGCCATCTCCTCGGTGAGATTGGATTCCGTACCGGGGATGCCGAGGTCCTGGGCCCGCTTGTCGGCCATCGCGAGCAGACGGCGGATACGGCCCGCGACCGCGTCCTTCGTCAGCGGCGGGTCGGCGAGCGCGCCCAGCTCCTCAAGGGACGCCTGCTTGTGTTCCATCCGCAGCCGGCCGGCCGCGGCGAGGTGCTCGGGCACCTCCTCGCCCAGGATCTCCAGCGCGCGCTGCACCCGGGCGCCCGCGGCGACGGCGGCGCGCGCCGAGCGACGCAGATTGGCGTCGTCGAAGTTGGCCAGGCGGTTGGCGGTGGCGCGCACCTCGCGCCGCATCCGCCGCTCCTCCCAGGCCAGTACGGACTCGTGCGCGCCCAGCCGGGTGAGCAGCGCGCCGATCGCGTCGCCGTCGCGGACAACCACGCGGTCCACGCCCCGCACCTCACGGGCCTTGGCGGCGATGGAGAGCCGGCGGGCCGCGCCGACCAGGGCGAGGGCGGCCTCCGGACCCGGGCAGGTCACCTCCAGCGAGGAGGAGCGGCCCGGCTCGGTCAGCGAGCCGTGTGCCAGGAACGCGCCGCGCCAGGCGGCCTCCGCGTCACACGTGGCGCCGGAGACGACCTGCGGCGGCAGCCCCCGGATCGGGCGGCCCCGACCGTCGACCAGACCGGTCTGGCGGGCCAGCTGGTCACCGCCCGCCACCACCCGTACGACGTAGCGCGAGCCCCGGCGCAGCCCCCCGGGCGCCATCACCATGAGCTCGGAGCCGTGCCCGAAGATCTCCAGGATGTCCCGCTTCAGCCGGCGCGCCGCGATTCCGGTGTCCAGCTCCGCCTCGATCACGATGCGGCCGCTCACCAGGTGAAGGCCGCCCGCGAACCGCAGGATCGCCGAGACCTCTGCCTTTCTGCAGCAGGTCCGGGTGACGGGAAGCCGGGAGATTTCGTCCTTCACCGCTGCCGTCATCGCCATGGGCCGATCCTTCCATGCATCCGAAAAATACGGTCGTACGCGGCGGCCAACAGCTCCGGGTCGTGCTTCGGAACGCCGTCGGTCGCGGCTACGGGGGCCAGCTCGACCGCGGCGCCGAACCGCTTTGCGGCTTCGGCGAGGGACTCGCGGTCGGGCACGGCGGCCTCGTCGGCCAGCACCACGTCCAGGGCGAGTTTAGGCGCGTGTCGTCCCAAAACCTCCAAATGACGCTGCGGTGAGAAGCCTTCTGTTTCACCGGGCTGGGGGGCGAGGTTGAGTGAGAGGACCCGGCGGGCCTTCGTCTCGACCAGCGCGTCGAGCAGCTCGGGCACCAGCAGATGCGGGATCACCGAGGAGAACCAGGAACCCGGGCCGAGCACCACCCAATCGGCGTCCAGGACGGCGGCGACGGCCTCCGGGACGGCGGGCGGGTCGTGCGGGACGAGGTGCACGGACTGCACCTCGCCCGGGGTGAGCGCCACGGTCGCCTGGCCGCGCACCGTGTCCACCTCGTCCGGGCGCGCCGGGTCGTGGCCCCGTACCAGCGCCTGCAGCTCAAGTGGCACGGCGGACATCGGCAGCACCCTGCCGTGGGCGCCGAGCAGCTTGCCGACCAGGTCCAGGGCCTGCACATGGTCGCCGAGCTGCTCCCACAGGGCGACGATCAGCAGATTGCCGACCGCGTGCTCGTGCAGCTCGCCCTGGGACTGGAAGCGGTGCTGGATCACCCGCGCCCAGGTCTGGCCCCAGTCGTCGTCGCCGCACAGCGCGGCCAGGGCCTTGCGCAGATCGCCGGGCGGCAGCACGCCGAGCTCCTCCCGGAGCCGGCCGCTGGAGCCGCCGTCGTCGGCGACGGTGACGACCGCGGTCAGGTCGCCGGTGATACGGCGCAGGGCCGTGAGCGACGCGGACAGGCCCATGCCGCCGCCGAGCGCGACGACCTTGGGCTGCGCGCCGCGTTTCCGTCCTGTCGGCGCGTGCGTGGTGGACCTGCGCAGCCGCCGCAGCCGGAGGTTACGTCCGGTCACTCGCGCCCCATGTCCCGGTGGACGACGACGGTCTCGATCCCGGCGGAGGAGAGCCGGGCGGCCAGCTTTTCGGACGTGGCGACGGACCGGTGCTTACCGCCGGTGCAACCGACAGCGACGGTCACATACCGCTTGCCCTCGCGGCGGTAGCCCGCGGCGATCAGCTGGAGCAGCTCGGTGTAGCGGTCGAGGAACTCCTTGGCGCCGGGCTGGTTGAAGACGTAGTTCGACACCTCTTCGTTGAGGCCGGTGAACGGGCGCAGCTCGGGCACCCAGTGCGGGTTCGGCAGGAAACGCATGTCGACCACGAGGTCCGCGTCCACGGGAAGTCCGTACTTGAAGCCGAACGACATCACCGTGGCGCGCAGCTCCGGCTCCTCGTCGCCCGCGAACTGGGCGTCCATCTTGGCGCGCAGTTCATGGACGTTGAGGCTGGAGGTGTCGATCACCAGGTCGGCGTCGCCGCGCAGCTCGCGCAGCAGATCGCGCTCGGCCGCGATGCCGTCGACGATCCGGCCGTCGCCCTGCAGCGGGTGCGGGCGGCGGACCGACTCGAAGCGGCGGACCAGGGCCTCGTCGGAGGACTCGAGGAAAACGATCCGCCGCGTGACCTGCTTGGTGTCCAGGTCGGCGAGGGACTCCCGGAGGTTGTCGAAGAACCGCCGGCCGCGTACGTCGACGACGACGGCGATCCGCGCGACATTGCCCTGCGAGCGGGCGCCGAGCTCCACCATGGTGGGGATCAGCGCGGGCGGCAGGTTGTCGACGACGAACCAGCCGAGGTCCTCCAGACACTTCGCGGCCGTGCTGCGCCCGGCGCCCGACATTCCGGAGATGATCACCAGCTCGGGGATGGCCGCCTCCGCGGCCCCGCCGGGCTCGATCGTGGTGCCCGTACTCACGTCTGCTGCTCCGTCTCCGTCGTGCTCAGTCATCTCGTGCTTCCCCCGTCGTTCTCTTCAATGATCTCTCCTGTTGCCGTATTCACGGCAGGGGCGGCCGGAGCCGCCTGGGCAAGGGCCACGACCACGGACTCTGCCGTCTTGCGGCCCATGCCGGGTACCTCGCAGATCTGCTCGATTGTCGCCTGCTTGAGCCGCTTCACCGAGCCGAAATGTTTGATCAGCGCCTGTTTCCGGGTCTCGCCGAGGCCGGGGACCGCGTCCAGCGGGCTGGTCCTGATGCGCTTGGTCCGCTTGGAGCGCTGGTAGCGGATGGCGAAGTCGTGAGCCGTGTCACGCACCCGCTGCAGGAGATACAGCCCCTCGCTGGAGCGCGGCAGGACCACCGGGTCGCTCTCGTGCGGCAGCCAGACCTCTTCGAGGCGCTTGGCGAGCCCGCAGACCGCGACATCGTCGATGCCGAGCTCGTCGAGGGCGCGCTGGGCGGCAGCCACCTGGGGCTGTCCGCCGTCGACCACGACGAGCTGCGGCGGATACGCGAAACGCTTGGGCTTTCCATCGTCCTCGGGGGCGTCCTCGCCGATCCACTCCCCCGTCTTGTCTTTTTCTGCGAGGTAGCGCCTGAAGCGGCGGGCGACCACCTCGTGCATGGACCGGACGTCGTCCTGCCCCTCGCCGTGCCAGATCTGCTCGTCTCCGACACGACCCTTGATCTGGAAGCGGCGGTACTCGCTCTTGCGCGCAAGCCCGTCCTCGAAGACCACCATGGAGGCCACGACGTCCTCGCCCTGGAGGTGCGAGATGTCGAAGCACTCGATCCGCAGCGGCGCGGAATCCAGGCCAAGGGCCTCGGCGATCTCCTCCAGCGCGCGGGAGCGGGTCGTGAGATCGCTGGCGCGCTTGGTCTTGTGCAGGACGAGTGCCTGCTGGGCATTGCGCTGGACCGTCTCCATGAGGTCCTTCTTGTCGCCGCGCTGCGGGATGCGCAGCGAGACGTTCGAGCCGCGGCGGCCGCTCAGCCACTGGCCGACCGCGCCGGTGTCCTCGGGGAGAGCGGGGACGAGGACCTCCTTGGGAACGGCGTCGCCGCTCTCCTCCCCGTACAGCTGCTGCAGCGCGTGCTCGACCAGGCCCGCGGTGTCGACGGCCTCGACCTTGTCGGTGACCCAGCCGCGCTGGCCGCGCACCCGGCCGCCGCGGACGTGGAAGATCTGTACGGCCGCTTCCAGCTCGTCCTCGGCGACGGCGATCAGATCGGCGTCGGTGGCGTCCGTGAGCACGACGGCGTTCTTCTCCAGGGCCCGCCTGAGGGCTTCTATGTCGTCGCGCAGCCTGGCCGCCTTCTCGTACTCCATCTCCTCGGCCGCCGCCATCATCTGCTTCTCCAGACGACGGATATAGGTGCCGGTGCGGCCGGCCATGAAGTCGCAGAACTCCTCGGCCAGTTCGCGGTGCTCCTCGGGGGTGACCCGGCCCACGCAGGGCGCCGAGCACTTGCCGATGTAGCCGAGCAGACAGGGGCGGCCCTTCTGCTGGTGGTTCCTGAAGACCCCGGCGGAGCAGGTGCGTACGGGAAAGACGCGCAGCATCAGGTCGACGGTCTCGCGGATGGCCCAGGCGTGGCCGTAGGGACCGAAGTAGCGCACGCCCTTCTTCTTGGCGCCGCGCATGACCTGGACCCGTGGGAAGTCCTCGTTGAGGGTGACCGCGAGATACGGATAGCTCTTGTCGTCCCGGTACTTGACGTTGAACCGGGGGTCGAACTCCTTGATCCAGGAGTACTCCAGCTGGAGCGCCTCGACCTCGGTGGCGACGACGGTCCACTCGACGGAGGCCGCCGTGGTGACCATCGTGCGGGTGCGCGGGTGCAGACTCGCCAGGTCCTGGAAGTAGTTGGCGAGCCGCTGGCGCAGGCTTTTTGCCTTCCCGACGTAGATCACCCGGCGGTGCTCGTCGCGGAATCTGTAGACCCCCGGCGAGTCGGGGATCTGTCCCGGCTTGGGGCGGTAGCTGGAGGGGTCTGCCATGCCGCCCAGCCTACTGGCGGGCGGTGACAGTGCGGACGCACGCCGGTGGTCTGGGGGCTCGGCCCCGGCCCCGGCCTCCTACGCCCTGGCGGTCGCCGGAGGGGCCAATTCGAGCCCGTCCGGCCATTGAGGACATAGTGAGGGCATGCGGCCGAAGGTCGCACACGGGGGCCGGGGCGGAGCCCCGGACGGTCAGGCCCGGCGGCGCCGGATCGCCGTACCGATCAGGGCCAGCACGGCGAGCGCACCCGCGCCAGCCGTCGCCGCGGCGGCCGTGATCGCCGGGTCGTCGTGCGGCGTCGCAGCAGGCGGTGCGTAGCCGCCCGCGCTGCCCTTCTTCGCGTACGCAGAGCCGGGGAGCTTGTCCGCGTACGCGGCCCGGACCCGGGCCCCGTAGGCGGCGAGCGTGGTGCCGCGGCTGCCCACCGCCCGTATCGCGTCCGCGTCGAGCGGTAGCACCCGCGTGCCCTTGGCGACGTACCAGGCGTCGATCTGCGGTTCGCGGAATACCGTGCCGCCGGGGAGCTTCCGGGTGCCCAGCTGTGTGTACCGGAACTCGTCATCGCCGGTGGCGATGTTGACCACCTGCCACTTCCCGCCCTGGCGGGCCGTCCACAGCGAGGCCTGCTGGCCGTCCGACGAGACCGCCCTGGTGGCCAGGAACTCGGTCCGGGCGACGGCGGCGCCCGGCTTCCCGCTCACGAACTCGGGCGCGAGCGTGTAGACGGGGACGGTCTCGCCCTCGACGCGGGGTGCGGCCGCCGCCATGGTGACGGCACCGTCGCGGGCGAAGAAACGGGACAGGGTCTGGGCGGTCGCGGGGGCCATGGCCGCGCGCCGGGCTGCCGCCCGGTCCGCCGCGGAGGGGTCCCCTACGGTGCCGGCTGCGGTGGCAGTGCCGATCGCGCCGAGGGAGAAACAGGCCGCGACCGCGGCGGTGACCGCGGCCCGTGCGGTTCTCTTCATCGCGTTCATCGCGCGCTCACGCCCCGATCCGGTAGAGCGAGTGGGTCCAGGAGAAGGAGTCGTTGCCGACGTACCAGGCGTGGGAGGCCCAGTTGTAGCGGTAGCTGGAGGGCCATGGATCGCCCCAGTAGACCCAGCTGTTGGCGGTGTCGTAGCCGTAGATCACGTGCATGTGCCCGCCGCCGCTCGACCACTGGATGCGGGACTCGATGGGGCGGCCCGCGTCGATCTCGGTCTGGACGGTCGGGTACTGCAGCCAACCGGTGACGTACGAACCCGAGTTGATGCCGGCCCAGTTCAGTGCGTTCTGGACATTGCCGAGCGTGGCCTGCGAGTTGGGGCACTCGCTGCCCTGCGCCCGGTTGAAGGCGGCGTTGCAGAACTGGTTCTGGGAGTAGTTGCGGCCGTAGTACGTGGCGATGGTGTTGCCACTGGCCGCCCAGCACCAGTTGGTCTTCTGCTGCTCCTGCATGGTGATGCCGAGGCGATTCCAGGCGAAGGCGGCGGCCGAGGCATGGGTCGGTGCGACAGGGGCAGGGGCGTCGACCGCGGCGGCGGCCGGTGCGGCGGCGGCCGTCGGCCCGGTGAGTGTCGTCAGGGTGGTCAGGGTGAGTAGTGCGGCGAAGAGGGCGGCTGCGGCTGGAAGCCGTCTCTTGGTCTTGCGCATCGCGTTCCTCCCGATGAGGTGGGGGTGGAAGGATCGCGTCCGGACGCTGCGGATGAGCATCAGTCCTTGTCGAGCGCAGGTCAACACGCTTCAATGCGGGGTGACAGGGCCCTGTGAACACGGTGGCCGGAATGTGAACACCTCCGTCCCGCTCCACCAGGACGCCTGTCGCCGCCCACCCTCAGCGGCTCGGCCCTCGCCGTGAACGTTCACTCGCATCTGCCGTCCCATCAGTCGCTGGAGGAACAATGGGGCACACCGAGGCCGATCTGGCACAGGTGCTGCACACCGGCCCGTTCCATCTGGCGCTGCGTGCGGCCCTCGCGGTGCGCGGACTGCCGCTCCAGCGCGTCCAGCACCATCTCGCACACCGCGGTATCAAGGTCGGTGTGACCAGCCTCAGTTACTGGCAGCAGGGTGCGCGCCGTCCGCAGCGCCCCGAGTCGCTGCGCGCCGTGCGAGCCCTTGAGGACGTACTCGAACTGCCGGGGAACTCACTGATCCGGCTGCTCGACGTCGGCGAAGGCAGCGCGCGCGGCGATGTCGAGCGCCCCGCCGCCCGCTCGTACCGCTCACTGACGGAGGCCTCCGGCGCGGTGGAGCAGCTGCTCCACGAGCTGGAGTCGCCGGCCGACGGCGGGCTGCACACGGTGGGCCACCACGAGCGGGTACGGATCGGGGCGGGGCGGGAGCTGATGGGACGCGACTCGGCCCAGGTCGTGCGCGCCCACCGCGACGGCATCGACCGCTATCTGGCCATCCACCACGGCGACCCGGGCTGCGACCCCGCGCGGGTGGAGGTGAGCGCCCTGGAGAACTGCCGCACGGGGCGGGTGCGATGGCATCGCCAGACCGGGGTGCTGATCGCGGAGCTGCTCTTCGACGCCAGGCTGCGCGCGGGTGAGACGTATTTCTTCGGCTACGGCTTCGAGGACGGGACCGGCGGGCCGAGCGGTGAGTATGTGCGCGGCTTCAACTTTGCCGGTGGTCAGTACGTACTGCAGGTGCGCTTCGACGAGGGCGCGCTGCCCGTACGGTGCCGGCGGTTCGCCCAGGCCACGACGGGGGTGCCGCGCGGGGCCCGGACGGATCTGACGCTGAGCGGCAGGCATCGCACGGTCCATCTGGTGGAGCAGGGGGTACGGCCGGGGATCCTGGGGATCGACTGGGACTGGGAGTGAGGCGCGGCTCTATGTTTGGGGGCCGGCGACGAGGTTGCCGCCCTCCGCCGTGATCGGGACCTCGGGGAGCGGCACGGTCGCCGGGCCCCTGACCGCCTTGCCGGTGGTCACGTCGAAGCGGCTGCCGTGGCAGGGGCAGTTCCCCTCCGTGCCCTCCAGCTTGTCCAGGACGCAGCCCGCGTGTGTGCACTGCGCGCTGAACGCCTTGTACTGACCCTCGGCCGGGCAGCTCACGACGAGACGCTGCTCGCGGTAGAGCTTCGCGCCGCCGACCGGGACAGCGTCGGCCGCACCCAGCTCTACGGGCGCGGTCGGGGTGGGGTTCTGGGCGTGACCGAGCTTCGAATCGGTGGAGCAGGCGGCGACCCCCAGCCCGGCGGCCCCGGCGAGGGCGGCGCCTTTCAGCACGGTACGGCGGGCGGCTGGCTGGCCGGACATGGGGAACTCCACGGTTCAGTGCGTCTGGGCGGGGTGCGTGTCGCTGACAGACCCGACGATACCGGCGGAGATCGGCGGCCCGGAGAGCGGGCCCCTGTCGCCGCCCGGAGGCTATGGGTTACGTTCGGGCCGTGATCGTCGTCGCCGGAGAATCCTTGATCGACCTGGTCCCGCAGGGGGACGGCGCGCCCCTGCCGGCGCTGCTGCCGCGGCTCGGCGGCGGGCCGTACAACACGGCTGTCGCGCTCGGGCGGCTGGGCGCATCGGTCGGGTTCTGCTCCCGTGTCTCGACGGACGGCTTCGGCGACGCGCTGCTGGCCGGGCTGCGTACGGCGGGGGTCGAAACCTCTCTCGTACAGCGCGGCCCCGAGCCGACCACACTGGCCGTCGCGACCATAGGTGCGGACGGCTCCGCCCACTACGGCTTCTATGCGCAGGGCAGCGCCGACCGGCTCTTCGAGCTGCCGCCGCAACTGCCCGAGTCGGTACGGGCACTGGCATTCGGGACCTGCTCGCTGGTGCTGGAGCCGGGCGCGACTGCGTACGAGGCGCTGCTGCGACGGGAGGCGGGGCGCGGGGTCTTCACCCTGCTCGACCCGAACATCAGAGCCGGTCTGATCCAGGACGCGGACGTGTATCGGGCGCGGTTCGCCGACTGGCTGCCGTATGTGTCACTGCTGAAGCTCTCGGAGGACGACGCCGAGTGGCTCGGCGGTGTGCCCGAGGGGCCCGCGGCGGTGGTGCTCACGCGGGGCGGGGAGGGTCTTACGGTACGGACGCGGTCCGGCCTTGAGGTCTCGGTCCCGGCCACGCCCGTGACCGTCGCGGACACGATCGGAGCGGGCGACACGGTGAACGCGGCGCTGCTGCAAGGCCTTGCCGCCCGGGACGCGCTGTCGGCGGATGCGCTGGGTGAGCTGGGCGCGGACGGGTGGCGCGAGGTGCTGGGCCTGGCGTGCCGTGCGGCGGCGGTGACGTGCTCCCGGACGGGTGCGGAGCCGCCGTACGCGTGGGAGCTGTCTTAGCCCCACCCTGCCCCCTTTCCCGCTATGACACTTTGCGGCTCCGCCGCGTGGTGGGGGGCAAGACCCCAGACGGTCCCCCTACGCCCTTCGGGCGTGTCTCAGTCCCCCCGGACTTCGTCCGGGGGACCCCCAGACGGGCTGAAATTCAGCCCCTCCGGCGATTGAGGAGTGGGGGTCCCCCCACGCCCGCAGGGCGTAGGGGGAGGGTCCGGGGCGGAGCCCCGGTTACGGGATGGGGGTACTCCCCCTGGCTGCGCCGGGGGCACCCCCACCCAGGCGAAGCTCTGGGGGAGGGCGGGGCGGGGAGGGGAGGGGAGGGGAGGGGAGGGGAGGGGAGGGGAAAAACGCCCCGCGCAGCGGACCCGGCTGCGGCCGGGCTCAGGCCTTGCGGGCCCGGGCCGTCCTGGCCGTGGCCGTCTTCTTCGTCGGGGCCGCCTTCGCCGCGACCGTGTTCTTCACCGCGGCCGTCTTCTTCGCCGCCGCCTTCCTCGGCGCCTTCCGCGCCGCCGGCACCACCGCGTCGCTGATCCGCTCCACGTCCAGGATGTCCCGCAGGAACTTGCCGGTGTGACTGGCCGGCACCCCCGCGACCTGCTCCGGGCTGCCCTCGGCGATGACCAGACCGCCGCCGTTGCCGCCCTCCGGGCCCATGTCGATGACCCAGTCCGCGGTCTTGATGACGTCCAGGTTGTGCTCGATGACGACGACCGTGTTGCCCTTGTCGACCAGCCCGGACAGCACCTTGATCAACTTGCTGATGTCCTCGAAGTGCAGACCCGTCGTCGGCTCGTCCAGGACGTAGACCGTGCGTCCTGTGGAGCGCTTCTGGAGCTCCGAGGCCAGCTTCACCCGCTGGGCCTCACCGCCCGAGAGCGTCGGCGCCGACTGGCCGAGCCGGACATAGCCCAGACCCACCTCGTGAAGGGTCTTCAGATGGCGGGCGATCGTCGGGACGGCCCCGAAGAAGTCCAGCGCCTCCTCGATCGGCATGTCCAGCACCTCGGCGATGGACTTGCCCTTGTAGTGGACCTCCAGCGTCTCCCGGTTGTAGCGCGCCCCGTGGCACACCTCGCACGGGACGTACACGTCCGGCAGGAAGTTCATCTCGATCTTGATGGTGCCGTCGCCGGAGCAGTTCTCACAGCGGCCGCCCTTGACGTTGAAGGAGAACCGGCCGGGCAGATAGCCCCGGACCTTCGCCTCCATCGTCTCCGCGAAGAGCTTGCGGACATGATCGAAGACGCCGGTGTACGTCGCCGGGTTGGACCGCGGCGTACGGCCGATGGGCGACTGGTCGACATGCACCACCTTGTCCACGAGGTCGTCGCCGTCGACCCGGGTGTGGCGGCCCGGCACCGACTTCGCGCCGTTCAGCTCGCGGGCGAGGTGGGTGTAGAGGATGTCGTTGACCAGCGTCGACTTGCCGGAGCCCGAGACGCCCGTGACCGCCGTGAGCACGCCGAGCGGGAACGACACGTCGATGTCGCGCAGATTGTTCTCCCGGGCGCCGTGAACGGTGAGCTGCCGCCCGGGGTCCACCGGCCGCCGGATGTCGGGCGTCGCGATGGACCTCTTCCGCGCGAGGTATTGCCCGGTCATCGACTCCTTGTTGGCCAGCAGTTCCTTCAAGGGGCCGGAGTGCACGACCTTGCCGCCGTGCTCACCGGCGCCCGGGCCGATGTCGACGACCCAGTCGGCCACCTTGATGGTGTCCTCGTCGTGCTCGACGACGATCAGCGTGTTGCCCATGTCGCGCAGGCGGACAAGGGTCTCGATGAGCCGGTGGTTGTCGCGCTGGTGCAGTCCGATCGACGGCTCGTCCAGCACGTACAACACGCCGACCAGGCCGGAGCCGATCTGCGTCGCGAGCCGGATGCGTTGCGCCTCGCCGCCGGAGAGCGTGCCCGCCGCGCGGTTCAGCGAGAGGTAGTCGAGGCCCACGTCGACCAGGAACTTCAGCCGTTCGTTGACCTCCTTGAGCACCCGCTCGGCGATCTTCTTGTCGCGGGCGTTGAGCCTCAGCTCGCCGAGGAACTCCGCGCACTCGCTGATCGACATCGCGGCGACCTCGGCGATGGACTTCTCCATCACAGTGACCGCGAGAACGATCGGCTTCAGCCGGGTGCCCTCACAGGTGGGGCAGGGCACCTCACGCATATAGCCCTCGAAGCGCTCCCTGCTGGAGTCGCTCTCGGCCTCGCTGTGCCGCCGCTTGACGAACTGCACGGCCCCTTCGAAGGCAGGCGAGATGTACGCCCGCTCCCGTCCGTACCGATTGCGGTAGCGGACCTCGACCTGGGTCTTGTGTCCGTACAGCAGGGCCTTCTTGGCGCGCTGCGGCAGCCCGGCCCAGGGCATGTCGGTGGCGAAGCCGAGGGCCTCGGCGAGTCCGCCGATCAGCCGCCCGAAGTACTCCTTGGTGTGGCCGTGCGACCAGGGGTGGATCGCCCCCTCGTCGAGGGACCTCTCCTCGTCCGGGACGATCAGCTCGGGATCCACCTCCATGCGCGTGCCGATGCCGGTGCAGTCCGGGCAGGCGCCGAAGGGAGAGTTGAAGGAGAAGGAGCGGGGCTCCAGCTCCTCGAAGGACAGGTCGTCGTACGGGCAGTACAGATGCTCCGAGTACATCCGCTCGCGCTCGGGGTCGTCCTCGGGGAGATCGACGAAGTCCAGGACGACCATGCCGCCGGAGAGGCCGAGGGCGGTCTCCACGGAGTCCGTCAGGCGCCGCTTGGCGGAGTCCTTCACGGTGAGGCGGTCGACGACCACCTCGATGGTGTGCTTCTCCTGCTTCTTCAGCGTGGGCGGCTCGGCGAGCTGGATCGTCTGTCCGTCGACCCGCGCCCGGCTGTAGCCCTTGGTCTGGAGATCGGCGAAGAGATCGACGAACTCTCCCTTGCGCTCGCGCACGAGGGGCGAGAGGACCTGGAAACGGCTGCCCTCGGGCAGCTCCAGGACCTTGTCGACGATGGCCTGCGGCGACTGGCGCGAGATGGGCCGGCCGCACTCGGGGCAGTGCGGCTTGCCGATGCGGGCGAACAGCAGCCGGAGGTAGTCGTAGACCTCGGTGATGGTGCCGACCGTCGAGCGCGGGTTGCGCGAGGTCGACTTCTGGTCGATGGAGACGGCGGGCGACAGACCCTCGATGAAGTCGACGTCCGGCTTGTCCATCTGGCCGAGGAACTGCCGGGCGTACGAAGAGAGCGATTCGACGTACCGACGCTGACCCTCGGCGAAGATCGTGTCGAACGCGAGGGACGACTTGCCCGACCCCGAGAGCCCGGTGAAGACGATGAGGGAGTCACGCGGGAGGTCGAGCGAGACGTTCTTGAGATTGTGTTCGCGAGCGCCACGGACGATGAGACGGTCGGCCACGCCGGTCCGCACCTTTCTTGAGAGAAGCGGGGGCACAGCCCCCGTCCCAGACTCTTCCAGCCTATGGGGGGCCGCCAGATCGATGAATGCCTAACAACCAAGGATGCCTCCACTGAGCCTATAGCACGCGCATTCGATTTCCGGCCGCCGCCTGACACCTTCACCCGATCGTGTGGCGGGACTATCGTCGGCCCCATGATCGATCCCCTGCGTGACCTGGCCTCTCTACGCGAAGCCACCGACCGACTCCTCACCGCAGTCACCGCGCTGGACGACGGTGACGCCGCCCGACCCTCGCGGCTACCGGGCTGGAGCCGCGGCCATGTGCTGGCCCATCTCTCCCGTAACGCCGACGCGCTCGTGAATGTTCTCGAGGGCCGCCCGATGTATGTCAGCGCCGAGGCACGCGAGGCGGACATCGAGCGGGACGCGCCCCGGCCTCTCGCGGCCCAGCTCGCCGACGTACGCGAGTCCGCCGCCCGCTTCCAGGATGCGGGCGCGGTCCCTGCCGACTGGGGCCGCACCGTCGAGCTGCGCAACGGCATCACCGACGCCGCGGCCCGCGTCCCCTTCCGCCGTCTCGTCGAGGTGGAGCTGCACCATGTCGACCTGGACATCGGCTACGAGCTGGAGGACCTGCCCGAAGAGTTCACCGACCGGGAGATCGCCTTCCTCGCCGAGCGGTTCTCCGGCCGCCCGGACGTCCCGCCGACGCGGATCGTGGCGAGCGACCGGCCCGCCGATGGCGGGGACACAGTTGCCAAGGACGCGGGCGACTGGCACACGGGCGGCACCGACGGCGCCCCGGTGACGGTCACAGGACCCGCCCCCGAGCTGCTCGGCTGGCTCGCGGGACGCCGCGACGGAGCGGGTCTGGACACCGCCGGCGCCCTGCTGCCGAAGCTGCCCCCGCTATAGGCTGAGTCCATGACGTACAGCGGAGTGGTGAAGGTCGGCGGCCGGGCTGATGTGCACGAGTTGACGTCTCTGATGATCTCCAAGGTCGCGGTCGGCCCGATGGACAACAACAGCTATCTGCTGCGCTGTCGGACCACCGGCGAACAGCTGCTGATCGACGCGGCCAACGAGCCCGAGACCCTGCTCCATCTGATCGGCGACGACTCCATCGCGTCCGTCGTCACCACCCACCGCCACGGCGACCACTGGCAAGCGCTGGCCGAGGTCGTCGAGGCGACCGGCGCCCGCACGTATGCCGGACGGTACGACGCGGAGGGCATCCCCGTCCCGACCGATGTGCCGGTCGCGGACGGGGACACGATCCGGGTCGGCCGGGTCGAACTGACCGCCCGTCATCTCGTGGGACACACCCCCGGCTCGATCGCGCTGGTCTACGACGACCCGCACGGTCCGCCGCACGTCTTCACCGGCGACTGCCTCTTCCCGGGTGGGGTCGGCAACACCTTCAAGGATCCCGAGGCGTTCGCCAGTCTCATCCACGACGTCGAGACGAAGCTCTTCGACGTGCTGCCGGACGAGACCTGGGTCTACCCGGGCCACGGCAAGGACACGACACTGGGCGACGAGCGGCCGCATCTGCCGGAGTGGCGGGAGCGCGGCTGGTAGCGCGGGCGAGCCTCAGCCGGGCCGGCAGCTCACCCGCCGACTGCATACGCCACCTCTCAACCGGTCCGGCAGCGCACCGGTTCCGTACGCCGCCCTCAGCCGCCGTCCAAGGACGGGACGTCGCTCGGCCCCAGGTCGTCGAAGCGGGCCGCCACCGTCGGCGGCAGCGGCCCCAGCCGCAGCAGCCCGGTGACCAGCCGGGTGGTGAGCGCGTGCCAGGCGCCCGCCCGGCGGAGCATCGCATGGTCGCCGCCCGGCATCCGCAGCGCACAGGACTCGGCGCCGGCGGCCCGTGCCCTGACCGCCAGCTCCCAGGAGCCGCGCGGGTCCGTCACCCGGTCGCGGTCGCCGTGCACCAGGACGATGCGTTTGCCTGCCAGATGCTCCACCGGCTCTCCTTCAGGGCACCACGGGGCGAGGCCGACGACCGCCTCGACCAGGGGATGGCTCGCGGCGCGCAAGGCCGCTCGCCCTCCCATCGAGTGCCCGACCAGGACGACGGGCACGGGCCCTGTCAGCAAGGCCAGTTCGTCCAGGGCCTGCAGCGCGTCCTGGGCCGCGTCGGCGCGCGCTCCGTTCCAGCCGCGACGGCGGTAGCGGACCGCGCCGAGCACCACGTCGTCGTCGATGGTGGCGCGTGCGATGGCCCGGGCGAAGGGGCGCATCCGGGCCCCGGGCAGATTCAGCTGCGGAGGCGGCTCCAGCGCGTCGGCGCGGCCGCCGTGCAACAGCACAACGGCAGCCCGCGGCGGCTCGGCGGCCCGGTCGAGCCGCAGGGCGGAGGCGGGCAGGCGCTCCTCTTCCCGTGTGCGTATGGCTGTCACATCCAATCCAGTGTCCCCGGGCGACGGTGCCCGGCTACGCTCCGATCATGACGGAGCCCGCTTATCCTCCCAAGCCCCGCCCCGGCGACCGGATCGCCGTACTCTCGCCGTCCAGCGGACTGCCCGGTCTGCTGCCCCTGCCGTACGAACTCGGTCTCTCCCGGCTGCGGAACGACTTCGGCCTTGAGCCGGTGGAGTATCCGACGACCCGGAAGATGGGCTCGACGCCGCAGGAGCGCGCCGACGACATTCACGCCGCCTTCGCCGACCCCGATATCAAGGCGGTCGTCGCGAGCATCGGCGGGGACGACCAGATCACCGTGCTGCCGCTGCTCGACCGGGAGTTGATCCTGGCGAACCCGAAGCCCTTCTTCGGCTTCAGCGACAACACCGCACTGCACTGCTACCTCTGGAACACCGGAATCGTCAGCTATCACGGCGGAAGTGTGATGTGCGAGTTCGGCCGGCCGGTGGCCATGGCACCGCTGACCGCCGACTCGCTGCGGGCCGCGCTGTTCACCTCCGGTCCGTACGAACTGCGGCCCGCCGAACGGTTCGGAGTCATCAACCGCGACTGGGCGGACCCTGCGACCTTCGAGGCCGAGCCGGAGACCGAAGCGGGTGACGGCTGGATCTGGCACCGTCCCGAGACGGTCGTGGAGGGACGCTCCTGGGGCGGCAATCTGGAGATCCTGTCCTGGCTGCTGATGGCGGACCGCGAGATCCCGGCGGAGCTCTCGGCGTACGACGGCGGCGTGCTGGTCCTTGAGACCTCCGAAGAACTGCCGTCCGCTCAGGAGGTGTTCCGGATTCTGCGCAACATGGGCGAGCGCGGGCTGCTGCGGCGCTTCCCCGCGCTGCTGATGGGTCGTCCCAAGACCTGGTCGTTCGCCGAGCCGCAGGACGAGAAGGAACGGGAGCGGTACGCACGTGAGCAGCGCGAGTCGGTACTGCGGGCGCTGAGCACGTACGCGCCGGAGACGATGGCCGTGTTCGATGTCGACCTCGGACACACCGATCCCCAGCTGATCGTGCCGTACGGCGGGACGGTTCGCGTCGACGGGCCCGGTCGGCGCATCACCGTGACGTACTGATGGATCCGCGCAAGGTCGGGGTTCCCCTGACTGCTTGAGCGCCTTCGTCAGGACGGCAGCGTGGCCGTCACCACCAGCCCGATGGGGGCGCCCCTGCCGGGGAGGTGCCTCAGGCCTCGACGCTGTCCTTCTGAGAGCCTTCTGCCGAGTCGGCCGTCTCCGGTATCCCGGTCCCCCGGGCCGACTCCGCCGCTTCCCGCTCCGCCTGCTTCTTCGACGCGATCAGACTGGTGATCGTGGTGACGATCAGCACGCCGCAGATGACCGCCAGCGAGAGAGGAATGGAGATCTCGGGGACATGCACCCCGCTCTCGTGCAGAGCGTGCAGCACCAGCTTGACGCCGATGAAGCCGAGAATCACCGACAGGCCGTAGCTGAGGTGGACCAGCTTCCTGAGCAGTCCGCCGATCAGGAAGTACAGCTGGCGCAGACCCATCAGCGCGAAGGCGTTCGCGGTGAAGACGATGTACGGATCCTGGGTCAGGCCGAAGATCGCGGGGATGGAGTCCAGCGCGAAGAGCACATCGGTGGTGCCGATGGCCAGCATGACCACCATCAGCGGCGTCAGCACACGCTTGCCGTTAGTGCGTATGAAGAGCTTGGTGCCGTGGTACTTGTCGGCGACGCCGAAGCGGTTCTCGATGGACTTCAGCAGGCGGTTCTCCTCGAACTCATCCTCCTCGTCGTCGGAGCGCGCCTCCTGGATGAGCTTCCAGGCGGTATAGATCAGGAACGCGCCGAAGATGTAGAAGACCCACGCGAAGCTGGCGATGATCGCGGCGCCTGCGGCGATGAAGATGGCGCGCAGGACCAGGGCTATCAGTACGCCGACGAGCAGCACCCGCTGCTGCAGACGGGACGGCACCGAGAACTTCGCCATGATCAGCACGAAGACGAAGAGGTTGTCGACGCTGAGCGACTTCTCGGTGATGAAGCCCGCGAAGAACTCGCCCGACATCTGGCTGTTGCCGAAGATCAGCAGGCCGAGACCGAAGAGGGCGGCCAGCACGATCCAGACGACGGTCCAGATTCCGGCTTCCTTGATCGACACGTCATGGGGCTTGCGCCCGATGAAGAAGTCGACTGCGATCAAGGCGCTGAGACCAAGAATGGTCAGCGCCCACAGGGTGAATGAAACGTCCACTGCGCCTCCGGCGTCGTACGGCTACTGATCAGCGTCGTCGCTGCCGGAGGTCTCCTCCACCCGCCGCGGCCTCTGCCGCCACGGGCCGGCGCCCCGGGACCGATGTCGGTCCGTACTGACGGGAACGCCGCAGCCGGGAGTACTCCCCTCCGCCCAAAGAACGGTACAGGAAACCCCAAGGGAAGGTAAAGAGCTTGGTAAAGCGAACTTCAAGTACGCAGGTCAGCGCCGCCAGTCGCGACGGGCGGCGACCATCTGGTCCAGCACCTGGCGGAGCACGGCACTGCCCGCCGGTACGGTCAGCGGCTCGTACGTCCAGGCGTGCCGCACCCATGGATCGGCCAGATGATCGTCCGGGACCGGCGTGAGGCGCAGCAGGGAGCGCCACAGCGGGTCGAGGACCGGGCCGTACGCGCTCGCGTCCTCGCGGTCCGCGACCATCATCAGATGGACGCCGACCGCCGGGCCCTCGTCGGCGAGATAGCGCAGCTGGTTGACCGCCCGGTCGTCGAAACCGTGCGGGAAGTCGTTGACGATCAGCAGCTGCTCCCCCGTGTCCAGATCCGGCGGCAGCGCGTCGGCCGCGCCGCCGCGCACCGCCATCGTCACCAGGTCGACCCGCTGGGTGAGCTTGGCGAGCGTGGCGCTCACGCCCTGGGCGCCGGCCGCGGGCGGCCCGGCCAGGGCGCCGGACTCGACCAGCGGGGCAAGGGAGGCGGCCGCAGCGCCCGCCGGGTCGATGACATGGATGGAGAAGTCGCCCGGCGGGTAGACCGCCAGCAGCCTGGCCGCGTGGGCGACGGCGGAGTCCATGGCCAGCCTGCGCAGCTGTGCGTCGTCGAGCGCCATCGCGGCCTCGGAACCGGCGCGTCCGCTGTCCACCCACAGCCCGCGCTCCAAGGGCAGCCGCACCAGCAGCGGGATGCGCAGCTCGGGACTCTCGGGCAACTGGAGATCGCCGAGGCGCACCGCCATCGGGACCTCCATCGGGACGCGGTAGGCGTGCCAGACGGGGTTGTCCCAGCGGGCGAACGCGGGCGGCAGGGCGGGCTCGACGACGGCCGACTCGGCGGTGAGCTGGGCCAGGTCCCGGTCGAGGGCCTGGCGGGCCTGGTCGGTCAGCTGCTCGCACTTCGCGCGGGCCGCTTCGCGGGCCGCCTCCCCGGCGCCGCCGATGCGGCTGCGCGGGTCGGACAGCGCCTGGTCGAGCTCCTGGTCCATCCGGGTCTCGGCGAAGTCGACGGCGCTGCGGTACGCGGCGACCGCGCGGGCCAGATCCTCGAACATGCCCCAGATCTGGTTGTAGAGCCGCTCCTCCATGGACCAGCCGGTGGCGTCGCCCGCGACGGGCGGGGCCGGCTGACCGGGCTGGGCCGGTGGTGCTGCCGGGGGCGGCGGCGGAGGCGCGACGGACTGCCGACGCGGATGCGAATAGTCGATGGGCCCGCCCGGTGCCGGCGGAGCGTCGGGCGTGGGGGTCTGCTGTGGACCTGTGGAGCCGGACTGCTGGCCGGGGGTCGAGATGCCGTCGGGAAGCGTGGCGTCCGGCCCGGGCGCGGCCGTCTGGTCGGGACGCGGCATGTCCGGCCTGATGTACGCGCCGTCGGCGGCGCTCGTCCGCAGCTGTGCCGGTTCCGCCCGCGGCGTGCGCAGCGTCCCCGCCGACCCGTGGATGTCCGCGGCCCTCTCCGGGGCGGTGGCCAGCCCCTGGTCGGCCAGCAGCTGCGCGAGTCCGCCCGCGTACCCCTGGCCCACCGCGCGCACCTTCCAGGCGCCCTGGCGGCGGTAGAGCTCGACCGCGACCAGCGCGGTCTCGCTGTCCAGGCCGGTGATGGTGAAGCTGGCCAGCTCGGCGTCGTCCCGGCCGGTGACGGCGACAAAGGGGGCAGCGGTGGCGCCGAAGTGGGCGGGGCCGCCGGGCCCTTCGGGGAGCGCGAGCAGCACATTGACCTGGTGCACCGCCTCCGGCACCGCATCCAGGTCGACGGTGAACCGGGGCGCTTCGGTGGCCCGCCGGGAGACCTCGACCCCGGGCAGCGTGGGAGCGCCGGGGTGCGCGATCCATTCGTCGCGTACGGTCCCCTGCGCGTCGGAGCAGGTGGCGCAGGCCACGACGGGGTGGCCGGCCGACACCCGGATCTCCACTCGGGTGTCGGGCAAGGGGTGGTTCTGCCCCCGGACCAGCTCGTCCGTCATCGCTCTGTCCCCTTCGGTGCTGTGCGGTGGTGGTGAGCGGGGCAGCTCCCGGCGGCCTGGTGCCGCCGGGAGCTGCATGTCTTCCGTACGAGCCGTGCTGCCGGTCCGTACGAGCCCGCGCCTACAGGTGCGGCAGGATCGCCGGCATCAGGTCCTGGAAGGTACGGCCGTTGGCGGGGTTGCCGAGGGCCGTCATCTGCCAGCCGCCGCCCACCCGGTGAACCTTCGCCATGATCTGCGCGGTGTAGTTGCCGCCGCCGTCCAGCGTGTAGCGGGCGAGCTCCTGGCCGTTGGTCTCGTCGACGATGCGGCAGAAGGCGTTCTGCACCTCCTGGAACGTCTGGCCGGTGAAGGAGTTCACCGTGAAGACGATCTGGTCGATGTGGACCGGCACGCGCTGCAGGTCGACGAGGATCGCCTCGTCGTCGCCGCCCGAGCCCGCGCCGCCGACCAGGTTGTCGCCGGTGTGCTTGACCGAACCGTCGTCGCTGACGAGGTGGCGGAAGAAGACCACGTCCACCGGCTGCTTGTCGGCGAACAGCACCGCCGACGCGTCCAGGTCGATCTCCCTGGTGCGCGAGCCGAAAAGACCGCGGCGCGGCGCCGCCTGCCAGCCGAGCCCCATCCGCACCGCGGTGAGGGTGCCCCCGTCGCTCTTCTGCAGGCTGATGGCCTGACCCTTGGTCATGTTGACCGTCACGCGCTGTCCCCTTCTCCCGAATAGCTGCCGCCCATATGTGCGGTTGTCCTGCACCCTACGCAGTGGCGCCAATGACGCAGCACAATTGGCTGGTTTTTGTGTCGGTCTTGAGACACACCACGGGGAACGCACCAGGTCTCCTAGGCGAGACCGGCCTCCTTCATCTGGCGCAGCTCCTTCTTCAGCTCGCTCACCTCGTCACGCAGCCGCGCGGCAATCTCGAACTGCAGGTCGGCGGCCGCGGCCCGCATCCGGTCGGTCATCTCCTCGATGATCCCCGCCAGTTCGGCGGCGGGACGGTCGGTGAGCACCTCGCCCTTCTTGCCTGCGCTCTTGCCAAGTGCCGGGACGGGGGCCTTGGCGCCCTTGCCGGGCTTCTCGGCCTTCGTCTGCCGGTAGCCGGTGCCGAGCAGCTCCTCGGTGTCGACCTCCTCGCGTGCGATGGTCGCGACGATGTCGTTGATCTTCTTGCGGAGCGGCTGCGGGTCGATGCCGCGCTCGGTGTTGTATGCGACCTGCTTCTCCCGGCGGCGGTTGGTCTCATCGATCGCTTGCGCCATCGCCGGGGTGATGGTGTCCGCGTACATATGGACCTGGCCGGAGACATTGCGCGCCGCGCGGCCGATGGTCTGGATCAGCGAGGTGCCGGAGCGCAGAAAGCCCTGCTTGTCGGCATCGAGGATGGCCACCAGGGACACCTCGGGCAGGTCGAGGCCCTCCCGCAGCAGGTTGATGCCGACCAGGACGTCGTACTCACCGGCGCGCAGTTCGCGCAGCAGCTCGACCCGGCGCAGGGTGTCGACGTCGCTGTGCAGATACCGGACCTGGATGCCCAGCTCCAGGAAGTAGTCGGTGAGGTCCTCGGCCATCTTCTTGGTGAGGGTGGTGACCAGGACGCGCTCGTTCTTCTCGGTGCGCTCGCGGATCTCGTGGACCAGGTCGTCGATCTGGCCCTCGGTGGGCTTGACGACGACTTCCGGGTCGATCAGGCCGGTGGGGCGGATGATCTGCTCCACGAAGCCGTCGCCGCGGGACAGTTCGTACTTGCCGGGGGTGGCGGAGAGATAGACGGTCTGGCCGATCCGCTGCTGGAACTCCTCCCACTTCAGCGGACGGTTGTCGAGCGCGGACGGCAGCCGGAAGCCGTGGTCGACCAGGGTGCGCTTGCGCGATGCGTCCCCCTCGTACATCGCGCCGATCTGCGGCACGGTGACGTGCGACTCGTCGATAACGAGGAGGAAGTCCTCGGGGAAGTAGTCGAGGAGGGTGTTGGGGGCGGAGCCCGGCGCGCGGTCGTCGAAGTGCATCGAGTAGTTCTCGATGCCGGAGCAGGAGCCGATTTGGCGCATCATCTCGATGTCGTACGTGGTACGCATGCGCAGCCGCTGCGACTCCAGCAGCTTGCCCTGCTTGTCGAGCTCGGCGAGGCGCTGCTCCAACTCGACCTCGATGCCGTTGACCGCCTTCTCCATGCGCTCCGGGCCCGCCACATAGTGGCTGGCCGGGAAGACGTACAGCGATTCGTCCTCGCTGAGGATCTCGCCGGTGAGCGGATGGAGGGTGGACAGGGCCTCGATCTCGTCGCCGAACATCTCGATACGGACGGCGAGCTCCTCGTAGACCGGGAAGATCTCGATGGTGTCGCCGCGGACCCGGAAGGTGCCGCGCGCGAAGGCCACGTCGTTGCGCGTGTACTGGATGTCGACGAAGCGGCGCAGCAGCTGGTCGCGGTCGATCTCTTCGCCGACCTGGAGGGGGACCATCCGGTCGACGTACTCCTGCGGGGTGCCGAGGCCGTAGATGCACGAGACGGAGGCGACCACGATCACATCGCGCCGGGTGAGCAGCGAGTTCGTCGCGGAGTGGCGCAGCCGCTCGACCTCCTCGTTGATCGAGGAGTCCTTCTCGATGTAGGTGTCCGACTGCGGGACGTACGCCTCGGGCTGGTAGTAGTCGTAGTACGAGACGAAGTACTCCACCGCGTTGTTCGGCAGGAGCTCGCGGAACTCGTTCGCCAGCTGGGCGGCCAGGGTCTTGTTCGGCGCCATCACCAGCGTGGGGCGCTGAAGCTTCTCGATCATCCAGGCGGTGGTCGCCGACTTGCCGGTGCCGGTCGCGCCGAGCAGGACGACATCCTTCTCACCGGCACGGATACGCCGGTCCAGGTCGGCGATGGCCGTCGGCTGGTCGCCGCTGGGCTGGTAGGAACTGACGACCTCGAAGGGCGCCACCGTACGTTCGATCTTGGAAACGGGCCGCATGGATCCACCGTACGACCCACCACTGACAACCGGGTCCCGGTCGCGGATCAGGCGGTCACCAGTCCCGGGCAGGGATCAGGCGGTGGTCACCAGTCCCGGGCACTCGGCGGCTCCCGGCGTGTGGACCGGTCGGCGGCCCAGCCCACGGGCGCCCTGAGCGGTCCCTGGGCCCGCTGGGCGGGAACCCCCGGCCGGCCGGGCTCCCCGTCGGCGGGCCGTCCCCAGTCCGGCTCGCCCATCACCAGCAGCGGATCGAACATCACTACCACCCCGGCGAGGAGCAGGAAGACCACCGGACCGACCATCATGGGCGCGAGCAGAGTGGCGGGCGAGTCCCCGGTGCCCGCGGAGCCCGCGGCTCCGTGCAGATGGACGCTGACAGCCGCCATGCCGGTGTAGTGCATGCCGCTCACCGCGACACCCATCACGAGGCTGGCGCCCAGGCTCGCCAGGAAGCCGTGGACGGACACTGCCGCCCACAGGGCGGTCGTGGCGGCGACGACGGCGATCACCACCGAGAGACAGACGGTCAGGGTGTCGTACTCGAGGCGTCCCTGCAGTCGCATTCCGGCCATGCCGAGGTAGTGCATGGAGGCCACACCGAGGCCCGTGATGGTGCCGCCGGTGACAAGAGCCATGGGGGTCGCACCGCGGTACCCCACTATGAAGATCCCGATGCCGACCATGACGATCGCGACAACAAGGCTGGCGAAGGTGGTCGGCCGGTCGTAGCCGATCGGAGCCTCGGCGACGGTGAAGCCCATCATCGCGACGAAGTGCATGGTCCAGATTCCGGAGCCGATCGCGAGCGCGCCCAGGGCGAGCCAGCCGGGCTTGAAAGAGCGCCGGTTGCGGACGGATCTGGTCGTGCAGCGCAGGCCGAGGGCGCCGCCGAGGCAGGCCGTGGCGTAAGCCGCCACGGGTGTGACGAGGCCGTAGGTGAATCCGTCGACAGTCCCCTGCATGCCGATACGCCCTTCGCTCCTTGTGATCCCCGTGATCCCCGTGATCCCTGACGGAACGTCTGGTCCGGGGGCGAGAGTATGGCTCTCGCCACGCCAAGCAAACAATTGAACAGAGATTTATCGACATGGAAACGGTCAGGTGATGCGTTCAGGTTCTGGCCATACTTCGCCTGTTCCTCGTTGGTTGTCGACTGTCACCCTCTGCCCGTCCGTAACCCGACGCCGTAAGGAGTCCAGGTGTACGCACGACCCGTCGCAGCAACGGCCACTGTCGTTCTGGGGGTCAGCTCACTGCTGCTGCCCGGCCCGGCGGTCGCGACCGCGCCGTTCGCGACCCGGCCGGCCGGCCGGCACTGTGAGCCCCTTGTGATCGCCCACCGCGGAGCCTCCGCGTATGCGCCGGAGAACACCCTCGCGGCCATCGACCTCGCCGCCGACATGGGCTTCGCCTGGATGGAGAACGACGTCCAGCGCACCGAGGACGGCGAGCTGGTGGTCATCCACGACGACACCCTGGCGAGGACCACGGATGTGGAACAGCGCTTCCCGGGGCGCGCGCCGTGGAAGGTCAAGGACTTCACCGCCGCGGAGATCGCGACGCTGGACGCCGGCAGCTGGTTCGGGGCCAAGTGGGCGGGGGCGCGGGTGCCGACGCTGAAGCAGTATCTGAACCGGGTCGACGACAACGGCCAGAAGTTGCTCCTGGAGATCAAGAAGCCCGAGGCGTATCCGGGCATCGAGAAGGACACTCTGCGGGTGCTGCGCGCACAGGGCTGGCTCGACCGCGCCCATGTCACGCACAAGCTGGTCGTCCAGAGTTTCGGCGCGCACAGCGTGCAGGCGGTGCACCGGCAGCGACCGGACATCACGACCGGCTTCCTCGGTACGCCCGCGGTCGCCGACCTGCCCGCGTACGCGGCCTTCACCGACCAGATCAATCCGACGCACACATCGCTCTCCGCGGAGTACGTGGCCGCGGTGCACGCGCTGAAGGGACCGCACGGCAAGCGGCTGCGGGTCAACACCTGGACGGTGAACGACGCGACGGGCACCGTGCGGGTGGACGGCTTCGGAGTGGACGGCATCATCACCAACAACCCGGACGTCGTACGGGACGCGCTGGGCTGAAACCGGCGCTGACCAGGCACGGGACCGGCACGGGACCGGCACTGTCAGTGGCCGGTCGTACGGTGGTCCGCATGAAGAGCTTCGAGTGGACCGTCGTGGGCACGGACATCGGACCGCTGCTCCTCGCCGCGACCGACGAGGGTCTGGTGAGCGTGGTCTTCCATGCCGACGCGGCGGTGCGGGACAAGGCGCTCGGGCGGCTGGCGGGCCGTCTTGCCGCCGAGCCGATGGAGGACTCGACGGGCCTGCTGGCCGAGCCGATACGTCAGCTGGAGGCGTATTTCGCGGGCGGGCTGCGACAGTTCGACCTGCCGCTGGACTGGTCGCTGTCCGGCGGGTTCAACCGGAAGGTGCTCGGGGAGCTCGCTGACGGCGTGCCGTACGGCTCGGTCGTCGGCTACGGCGATCTCGCGGCCCGGGTGGGCGAGCCGGGCGCGGCGCAGGCCGTGGGCGCGGCGATGGGGTCCAATCCACTGCCGGTGGTGGTGCCGTGCCACCGCGTGGTGGAGACGGACGGCGGGCTCGGCGGGTTCGGGGGCGGTCTGGAGACCAAGCGGAAGCTGCTGGCGCTGGAGGGGGTGCTGCCCGAGCCGCTGTTCTGACCGGAGGGCCGGACGAGCACCCCGACGGGCGGACCGGCGGGCGGCGGGGTCGGCGGGCGGGCGGCCCCGCGGACGGACCGGCAGGCGGCCGGGCACCGGCGAATGCGGTTTCGTACGCGCGTGCGGGCTGGCACACTGCGCCAGTGACCACCTGTCCTGACGCACCTGACATACCCCCTGCGCCCAGCACCACGGCCCCCGCCCCGGCGCACGCATCCGGGCCCGCGCAGTGACCTCGATCGACAAGGCTGCGGCCCTCGCGCCCGTTTCGGTGGACGAGCTGCCCGCGCTGCGGCGGCGTATCACCGCCGTGCTCATCGCCGGCCAGATCCTCGGTGGGCTCGGCGTCGCCACCGGAATCGCGCTCGCCACCGTGCTCGCACAGCAGGTGAGTGGGACAGAGGCGCTGTCCGGGCTGGCGCCGACCGCGACCGTGGCCGGGACCGCGCTGCTGTCCATGCCGCTCGCCGCGCTGATGACGGCACGCGGGCGGCGGCCCGGGATCGTACTCGCCTATCTGCTCGGCGCGTTGGGCGCGGGCGTGGTCGTGCTCGCCGCGGTCGTGGAGAACTTTCCGCTGCTGCTTGTCGGCATGGCCCTCTTCGGCGCCGCTTCGTCGGCAAATCTGCAGTCACGCTTTGCGGCCGCCGATCTGGCCGAGCCCGAGCGGCGAGGACGGGCGATCTCCAATGTCGTGTGGGCGACCACGATCGGCGCTGTGCTCGGCCCCAATATCGCCGCGCCCGCGGGCCGCAGCGTCGCCGGGCTCGGCATACCGCCGGCCGCGGGGCCGTTCCTCTGGGCGGCCGGGGTCTTCCTGATCTCCGCGGTCGTGGTTCTCGTCCTGCTGCGCCCCGATCCGCTGCTCACCGCCCGGGCGCTCTCCCCTGCCGACCGTTCGCCCGAGGGGCGCTCGCTGCGGGCCGGGCTGCTGGCCGTACGCAAGTCGCCGATGGCCCGGCTCGCCCTTGTCACCGTCGCCGTCTCGCACACCGCCATGGTGTCGATCATGTCGATGACCCCGCTCGCGCTCAGCCACCACGGCGCGGGCATCGAGCTGATCGGCCTGGTGATCAGCGGTCATATCGCGGGCATGTATGCCTTCTCGCCGGTCATGGGCTGGCTGGCGGACCGCATCGGGCGGCTCGCCGTGATCGGTCTCGCGGTGGGGCTGCTCTGCTCGGCCGCGCTGCTCGCCGGTACGGCGGGCCCCGCGCACGGACAGACCGCCGCCGGGCTCTTCGTGCTCGGTCTCGGCTGGTCGGCGGGTCTGGTGTCCGGTTCGACCCTGCTCACCGACTCCGTGCCGCAGCCCGCCCGCGCGGCCGTGCAGGGCCTGTCCGACCTGACCATGAACACATCGGCGGGCATCGGCGGCGCGGCCGCCGGACTCATCGTGGCGCAGGCGAGCTACGGCTGGCTGAACGTCGTCGGCGCCTGCCTGCTGCTGCCGATGGCGGCCCTCGCGGTACGCAGAGTGCTCAGCTGACGGGAGCATGCGACGAGGGCGGGGGCGGACCGCCTGCCCTCTTGCCCCGGTGCGGCTGAGGGTTTGGGCGCGGCGCCTGTGTGCCAGAGATTGGACATGCTGCTGACCGAAGTCACCGAGGAAGTACAGGAAGCGCTGGCCGCCCACCGGCCCGTCGTCGCCCTGGAGTCGACGATCATTGCGCACGGGCTGCCGCGTCCGCGCAATCTGGCCGTCGCCGAGGAACTGGAAGGGCTCGTACGGTCCGGGGGCGCCGTGCCCGCGACCATTGCCGTGCTGGACGGGAAGGTCCATGTCGGCCTGGACAAGAGCCAGTTGGAGCGGGTCGCGGGGGACGACGACGTACGCAAGCTCGGGCACCGGGATCTCGCACCGGCACTGGCGGCGGGGGTGAGCGGAGCCACGACGGTGTCGGCGACCGCGTTTTTGGCGTCGCGGGCCGGGATCCGGGTCTTCGCGACCGGCGGGCTCGGTGGAGTGCACCGCGAGTGGGCCGAGACACAGGACGAGTCGGCCGACCTGCGGGTCCTCGCGCAGACCCGGATCGCGGTGGTGTGCGCGGGGGTGAAGTCGGTGCTGGACGTACCGGCGACGCTGCAGCGGCTGGAGACGCTGGGAGTCGGGATCGTCGGCTACGGCACCGACCGGTTCCCCGGCTTCTATCTGACCTCCTCCGGGGAGCCGGTCGACTGGACGGTCCATACGCCGGAGGAGACGGCGGAGGTGATCCGGGCCCAGGATGCGCTCGGCGGGCCGGACGCGGCGCTGGTTGTCGCGAACCCGGTGCCGGAGGCCGATCAGCTGGATCCGGCGCTGCACGACCGGGTGCTCGGCGAGGCGCTGGACGAGTGCCGGGAGCGGGGCATCGTGGGCCAGGCCGTGACCCCCTTCCTGCTCGACTATCTGATGCGGCTGACGGAGGGGGCTTCGCTGGAGGCCAATGTGGCGGCGGTACGGGGGAATGTGCGGTTGGCGGCGCAGATCGCGGCAGCCTTGTGCGTGGGGACGCACTGGGTGGGGACCGTGTGAGCCAGGACGAAACGGGCTCGGACCGAAGGAGCCGGGGCGCCGCGAGCTGGGGCGCGCTGCTCGTCATCGGTGACGTCGTCACCGATGTCGTCGCCCGCCATCGCGCGCCTCTCGCCCGGGGGACGGACACGGCGGCCCGGATCCGTATCCTGCCGGGCGGCGCGGGGGCCAACGCGGCCTGCTGGGCGGCGCGCCGGGGCTGCCCGGACGTACGGCTCCTCGCGCGCGTCGGCGCCGACGAAGCGGCCTGGCACGACGCACGCCTGCGCGCCGCGGGCGTACGGCCTCTCCTCGTCCCGGATGCCGAAGCGCCGACAGCCACGGTCATCGCGTTCGTGGACGCCAGCGCCGAGCGGACGTTCCTCACCGACAGCGGCGCGGTGCTGCGCCTGACCCCCGCCGACTGGTCACCGGCACTGCTCGACGGCGTGGCCCATCTGCATGTCTCCGGCTATCTGCTCTTCGCCGACACCAGCCGCCAACTGGCCCTGCTGGCCATGGAGTCGGCGCGGGCCCGGGGCATCCCGGTGAGCGTGGACCCCGCCTCTGCGGGTTTCATCAAGGAGCTGGGCACCGGCCGCATGCTGGCGACGCTCGCAGGCGCGGACGTCCTCTTCCCGAACGCCGACGAGGCCCGCCTCCTCACCGGCCTGCCCGACCCTGCCGAGGCCGCGGCGGAACTGAGCCGCCATGTCCCGCTGACCGTGGTGACGCTGGGCGGCGACGGCGCGCTCGTCGCGGAGTCGGGCACGGTCACGGCCCGCGTCCCGCCGGTGCCGGCCGACGCGGTGGACTCCACGGGCGCGGGAGACGCGTTCACGGGCGCGTTCCTCGCCGCCCGTCTGGCGGGGGCGGACGCGGCGACGGCAGCGGCCGAGGGCTGCCTGGCGGGCGCGCAGGCCGTGACGCTGATCGGCGGCCGCCCGGATCAGCGCAGGCCGCCCCACGCGGGATGACGCGGATCGTCGGCCCGCACCACCGCATCGGCGGCCACCTCCGGCTCCACCTCGTCCTCGTACCGCCGATACGCGGGCAGAGTCCACAGCTCGCTCTCCTGCGTACGCCGCCGCAGTGCCGCGGGCGACAGCCGCAGATGCGCGGTGAGATCGAACGGGAACCAGTGCCCGAGCAGAAAGGGTCCGTGCAGCAACAGCACTCCGCCGGGCGGGAGTTCGACGTGCGGGCTCCGGGTGGCCCGGTCGGTCACGGGATCCCACAGATCGGGCAGCACCCGCCCGCTGCCACCCGCCTCCAGCGGCCCGAAGACCTCCCGCCACAGCGCTCCGGTGTCGAACCAGCCGCTGTAGTACGTGTCGGGGTCCTCGCGCCCGTACTCGTACCGCAGCGAGGCGGGCCGCAGAAACCCGCCGGTCCCGACGACCAGGACACTCCGCCCCCGCAGCCGGAGTGCTTCCCCGACCCGCCCGGCCAACTCCCCGCCCGGCGCGACGGGCGCCCCGTCGAAGCCGATCCGCAGCCAGGGGCTGCCGTCCTCGGCCTTGGCCGCCATGACCCGGTCGACGATGGCCCCGGTCAGCCGCTCCCAGGTGATCGCTTCGACTCGCATCCGTCCATCATCCACCGGGCTTGACCGTCGCCTCCGACGCGCCGGACGGGCGGGCCGTCCGCTACCGCCCGGCGCAGGGCGGCGCGTCCGCGTCGTTCGACAGCGGGCTGCCCTTGGGCAGCAGATACGTCACGTACAGCACCACCGGCTCGGTGCCCAGGTTGCGCCCGATGTGCCGGTGCCGCGGTCCGGACGGCTCGACGAAGGCCGCGCCCGCAGGGGTCACCTCGACCGAGCAGTCGTCCAGAGTGCGCGTCAGCGTGCCGGACTTGACGACGGCGAGCAGCTGGCCGGCATGCGAGTGCCAGCCGGTGGAGCCGCCCGGGGCGATCGTGATCGTCCGTACGACCACGTCGGTGCGGCCCTTGGCCTTCAGCTTCAGGGTTCCCTCCGAGACGCCCTGCGCGAGGACCGTGCCCGAAACGCCGCTGCCGGGCGTGGCGTTCGCCGCGGAGGGCACCGTCGCGAGCGCCGCGAGGCAGCCCGTCAGGACCATCGCCGTGCGTGTTCTGTCCTTGAACCTCATTGAAGCCTCCAGCTCACCGGCGTCGCCAAAACGGCCTCAACGTACCGGAGGAGGGGGCTGCTGCGGGCCGGAAAACGGGAGCGGGCCCGGAGGCGTAGCCGGCCTCCGGACCCTGTGATGCCACCCATGTAGCACGCCGGCACGCTTGAGAACCCGGGTCAGTCGTTATGTCGCCGCGTCCTGCCTTTGGACCACCGCGTATCGAGCTACGCGGGCCGGACTTGAACCGGCATTTCGACGCACCAGGGCCCGGGCCCGGTCGATCCGGCGATCGGCGGCGAATGCTGAGTCTGGAGCAATAGTCTGAGATTGATCGCGGTCTGCCTCTGCCGAGTTGGGCTACCGCGGCCCGTACGTACGGAAAATGCCGCGGGGAGGAATCGAACCTCCACTGGAACCGCTCAGTCACGACAAGCTTCAGTTTCAGCTTGCGCTCCTCGCGCACCCCGCCCGCACGCAGGCGGACGGGGAGTCATTGAGGCTACCCGAACAGGTAGCCGAAGACGGCGTCACCCACTCGCTGGTCGGTCACATCCGCGGCGTTGGCCTCCTCGCGGGCGAACTTCACCGCCTGCTGCAGCTTCTCCACCCGCTCCAGCAGTTCGTTCACCCGCCGTGCCGGCAGCGCGCCGGAGAACTTCACCGTCGTCCAGTAACCGACCGGGATGTCCTCGTAGTACACCTCGACCTGTGCCGGGTGCTTCTCGGTCGCCTCGGCCTTCACATGGTTGCGGGGCACCTTCTTCGTACGCAGCGTGCGCACCGCCTCCGTCTTCCAGGCGTCCGTCGACGGGTCCTGGGACCATGACTCGGAGGCGTCCAGCACCGGGAGCTTGCGCACAAAGGTGTTGATGTCCGTCAACTGCTTCTCCAGGAAGAGGAGATACGCAACCGGCACCTCGCTCACCAGGACGCGCCCGTCCACCGTCACATCGGCGCGCGCGGTGCAGTTGGCCCAGTCCTTGGTGGCGGTGACGTCGAACAGCCGCGTCAGCGTCCTAGCCGTCTCGCGCAGCACGTCCTCGGTCTTTACCTGGACCCGCGTGGACTCCGGCGGCAGTTGCTCGCCCTCCTCGTCCTTGGGCTGGTACGTACGCGAGATACCGGCCAGCAGCGCAGGCTTCTGCAGCCCGTGATGGGCCGCCGTCAGGTCCTGGTGCGCCTTGGACTTGACGCCTTTCTCGACTGCGATGATCTGATTGAGTTTCGCCACGTCGATCAAGCTACCAAGACCGCTCACGCACGCTCGAACGATTATTCACACAACTCGTTCAAGTCCTCTGGGGAGTACGCACCATGGAGACAGCTGTCATCGCGGTCATAGGCACCCTGCTCGGCTCGGTGGCCACCCATTTCTTCCAGCGTCAGACGGCCGAGCGCGCGGCGGTTCTCAGTCGTGCCGAACAGCTGCGCCAGGAGCGGATCTCCGCGTACAGCGCCTTCGCGGGCGCGCTCGTCGACTACCGGCGCGGCCAGAACGACCGCTGGCACCGCGCACGGCAGGCGCCGGGCAGCATGACGGCCGAGGAGGCGCGCATCGACTCCTACCGGCTGCGCTCGACTGCTCATCAGGCTCTGATCCGCGTCCAGTTGGTGTGCGAAGACTCGCAGGCGCTGGGGCTTGCGGCGGCCGCCTTCGAGGTGACGAACTGCATGCACGAGGCACGGGACGAGTCGGACCGCTCGCAGCGTTCGGAGCAGGCGCGCGAGACGCTGTCGGAGTTCATCGGGGCGGCGGCGCCGGGCGTGCGCTGAGAGTGCGCAGGGGGCTGCCGTCGAGGTAGGCGGCGATGTCCTCGACGGCCTGCTGGAAGTAACCCTCGTAGTTGCGCCGGGTGACATAGCCGAGGTGCGGCAGCCCGAGGAAGTGCGGAGCGGTGCGCAGCGGGTCGTCGGCGGGCAGCGGCTCGTGCTCGAAGACGTCCGATCCGGCGCCGGCGATCCAGCCGTCGTGCAGCGCCCGTACGAGAGCGGCCTGGTCGACGATCGCGGCGCGCGATGTGTTCACGAGGTAGGCCGTACGCCGCATCCTCTTGAGCTCGCTCGTACCGATCAGACCGCGGGTGCGGTCGCCGAGCTGGAGATGTACGGAGACGAAGTCACCGGATTCGAGGAGCTCTTCGAGGGAGTGTGCGCGTACGACACCGTGTTCGGCGGCCCGCTCGTCGGTGAGGTTCCGGCTCCAGGCCATGACCTCCATGCCGAAGGCCAGGCCGACCCGGGCCACCTTCGCGCCAATCTTCCCGAGGCCGAGGAGGGCAAGGCGGCGGCCGTGCAGATCGGCGCCGATCGTGGACTGCCAGGGGCCGCCCGCCCGCAGCGACGAGGCCTCCTGCACCACACCGCGCGCCAGGCCGAGGATCAGCGCCCAGGTCAGCTCGGCGGGCGGTTCGGAGCTGCTGGCGGTACCGCACACGGTGACGCCGTGCCGAGCGGCTGCTTCGAGGTCGATGGAGGCATTGCGCATACCGGAGGTGATCAGCAGCCTGAGCCGCGGCAGCCGCGCGAACATCGACTCGGGGAAGGGAGTCCGCTCCCGCATCACGACGAGGATCTCGCAGTCGCCGACGGCTTCGGCCACCTCTTCCTCCGTGGTGAAGTGGCTGTGCAGCGAACGGACTTCAATGTCCTTGGCGAGGGCCGACCAGTCGGCCAGGGACAGCGCGACGTCCTGGTAGTCGTCGAGCACGGCACAGCGCAGCTTCATGGGAGCGGAGCGTACATGGATCTGGTGGTGATCCAGCCACTGAAGGGACGGCACTGTGCGGAGTGCCGTCAGGGGCCGCTGACCATGCACCTGCTGGAGTTCAACGCGCCGGTCTGCCTGGACTGCGCCGACCTTGCCCATCTCGTTTTTCTGCCGCGCGGCAGTGCCGCGCTCACCCGCCGGGCCCGCGAGGCGAGTTCGCTGTGGGCGGTCGTGGTGCACTTCAACCGCCGGCGGCGGCGGTACGAACGCCAGGGGCTCCTTGTCGAGGAGGCGGCGCTGGCCCGCGCCGAGTCGGCGTGCCTGGCGGACGCGGATGCGCGGGCCCGGCGGCGCGAGCGGGACGCGGTGCGCCGTGCGGCCGAAGACGTACGGTTCACGGTCGCTCTGACGGCCGAGATCCTGCGGCTGTTCCCGGGCTGTCCGCCCACCCGCGCCGAGGACATCGCCGCCCACGCCTCGGTGCGGGGCAGTGGCCGGGTGGGCCGCACCGCCGCGGGCCGCTCCTTGGCACGGGCGGCGGTCACGGCCGCGGTGCGGGCCTCCGTACGGCATCTCGACACGGACTACGACACCCTGCTGATGGCCGGGGTCGCCCGCCAAGAGGCGCGGGCGCGGGTGGCGGCGGTGATCGAGGGGGTGCTGGCGTCCTGGCTCGGGCCGGCGGAGCGCTAGGACCCGCGGGCGGGTGGCCAGGACCGCGGACCGCTGGCGGGTGGCCAGGACTCGCAGGCGGACGCTAGGACTCGCGGGCGGGCCGGAAACGGCGGTAGAGGACGATGCCGCCGAGCAGCAGTGCGGCACCGGCGGGCGCGGCGAGGACGACCGGTCCGGAACCGGTGTGGGCGAGGGACTCGCCCGGACGGGGCGCCTGGGGGCGCGGCGCCGGCGTGTGCGGCGCGGGCTTCGGCGGGGTGGCGGGCCGCGGGCGGACGGGCGGCCTGCCGGGGGTGTTGGCGGAGGAGTTGCCGGTGGCGGCGTTCCCGAGGCCGACGATGTTCACGGAGTTCCCCGTGACGTTCACGGGCAGATCGATGGCGAGTTGCCCGCCGTTGCCGGAGAGGACACCGGGGGAATCCTTTCTGCCGGCTACGGCGGCGGCGCCCGCGGGCCGGTGAGCGCCCTGCGAGGTGCCCGCCGAGCGGTTGGCACAGGAGTTGCCGGCGGCCGGGTTGAGCAGTCCGACGACATTGACGGTGTTGCCGCACACATTGACCGGGACATGCACCGGAAGCTGCACCGTGTTGCCGGCCAGCAGTCCGGGCGAACCGGCCGCACCACCGTCCGCGTTCGAGTCCGCGTGCGCATGCCCCGCCATGGCGAGCGCGCCACCGGTGACCATCACGGCGGCCAGACCCTTTCGGTGAACCTGCCTCATGGGTTCCCTGCCTTCAGGAGACGTTCACGGGCACTCGCCCGCACCGTCACCAACGCCCATGAGGCCATTCGGGTTATGGCATATACGCCTTTCACTCCATCGAGTGGGCGTTTTGTCGAACTGGTCTCCTCGCCTCCCCTACCCCTCGTAGTCCTGGATTCGGCGCCCCTTGCGACGCTCGGTCAACGCCGGTAGCTGCTGGGTCAGTTCGGCGACGATGGCGGGCACATCCAGGGTCAGCAGCATCCGGTCCCGCATCAGAATCCGCCCGTCGACGATGGTGGTGCGTACGTCTCCGGAGCGGGCGCTGTGCACAAGCGTCGCGGCGATGTCGTGCAGCGGCTGCGTGTGCGGCCCACTGAGATCGACCAGAATCAGATCGGCCCGCCGCCCCGGGGCGAGGGCACCGATCCGATCCCCGAGCCCGATGGCCCGTGCGCTCTGGGTTGTCGCGTGATCGAGCGCCTGGCGGGCGGTCAGCCAGGTCGGGTCGTTCTCCACGGACTTCTGTACGAGCGCGGTGAGCGCCATGCTCTCCCACACATCGAGCGTGTTGTTCGACGCGGCCCCGTCGGTGGCGAGTCCGACCGGAATCCCCGCGGCGGCCAGCGCCCGGATCGGCGTGGTGTTCCAGGCGAACCTGAGATAGCCCTTGGGCGCGGTGGCCACCGCGATCCGCCCGGCGCCCCGCTGCAGCACCGCCAGATCCTTCTCGGTGATCCCCGTCCCGTGCGCGATGAGCAGATCCACATCCAGCAGCCCGGCCCGCTCGAGCACCTCGACGGGTGTACGCCCGTACCGTTCAAGGCTGTTGTCCGTCTGTGTCCTGTTCTCGGCCGCGTGGATGTGCACCAGCAGCCCATGCTGCCGGGCCAGCTGAGCGGTCACCGTCAGATCGGCGTCGTCGACGGTGTACGGCGCATGAGGAGCGAGCGACGTACTGATCCGCCCGTGTGCCGCACCTCGCATCCGCAGCGCGAAGTCGAGTGACCGCTCCCGGCCTTCGGCGCCCTGGCTGGAGAAGTAGGCCAGGCCGAGATTGGCCCGCAGCCCGCTGTCCAGCACGGCAGCGGCCACCTTGTCCATCGAGAAGTAGTGATCGGCGAAGGCGGTGACCCCGCCCCGGATCATCTCGGCGCACGCCAGCCGCGCCCCGAGCTCCACGGCATGCTCGGTGAGGTTGGACTCGATCGGCCAGATCCAGTCGTTGAACCACTCCTCGACGGGCATGTCCTCGGCGATCCCGCGCAGGGCGACCATCGGCGAGTGGGTATGGCAGTTGATCAGCCCCGGCATGGCGAGCTGCCCACGCGCGTCGATCCGCTCGACGGCGGGGAGCCCAGCGACGGCACGCGCGGAGGTGACGGCCTCGATCAGCTGGCCGCGTACGACGACGGCGGCGTCCCGGAGGAAGCCGATCCCCGTCTCTTCGTCGTGTACGAGGGCGATGCACCCGTCAATGATCAGATCCGCGGGCCGCTCGGCGTCCGCAGCAACCATGTGGTCCTCCTCCTGACGTCCTCTTGCTCCCAGTCTGTCGGTCAGGCTCTGCCCGCGGACACAACGAGGGATGCGCTCGCGCGGGTGGTTTCCGGACGAATTCGGCGTCCTGGCGCACTGTTTCGTGGCCCCCTTGGTGGAGTCGCAACGCACGTGGTGGCCGCCCTGCGGCCCCCGATGGAAGGACCCGCTCCCCGTGCCCACCTTGAAGCAGCGCACTCTCCTCGCCGTCGCCGGTGCCACCGTCGCCGTACTGACAGTGGGTGCGCCCGCCTCCACCGCCGCGCTCGACAGTGAACGGGCGAAGGCACCCAGGGCCTCGTCCGCAGCGGCGCGTGGGGCGGCGTACGTCGAGACGCGGCTGTTCTTCGGTACAGAGCGTCCCGACGGCGGACCCGATGTGACAGACCGGCAGTTCATGGCATTCATCGACCGGAGGGTCACGCCGAGCTTCCCGTCCGGGCTGACAGTCCAGGACGGCCGCGGACAGTGGCGGGACTCCAACGGCACCATCGAACGGGAGCGTTCGTACGAGCTGATCCTGCTCTACCCGGCCGCGGAGGCTCACGTACGCGACCCGCTGATCGAGCGGATCCGCGAGGCCTATGTCGCGGCGTACGCACAGGACTCGGTGGCCCGGCTGGACGAGACAACGCTCGCCGACTTCTGAGAGCGGGCCTGCCTGCGAGCGGGGCCTTCCTGCCAGCGCCGACTTCTGAGAGCGGGGCCTTCCTCTGAGCGCCCCGGCTCAGAAACGCACGGGCAGAGAGAGCAGCCCTCGGGCACGCATCGAAGGCCGCCACCGCAGTTCGCCGTACGCGACATCGAGAACCAGCCGCGGAAACCTCTCCAGCAGCGCGGCCAGCGCGATCTCCGCCTCCATCCGGGCCAGGGGGGCGCCCAGGCAGTAGTGGATGCCATGGCCGAGCGCGAGATGGCCGGTGGCGTCGCGGCCGATGTCGAGGCGGTCGGGGTCGGTGAAACGGTGCGGATCGCGGTGCGCGGCCGCGAGTGAGAGCAGGACGGTCTCACCCGCCGGGATCGTGACGCCGCCGATGGTGATGTCCTCGACGGGAAAGCGGCGAATGGCCAGCGGGACAGGGCCGTCGTAACGGGCCAACTCCTCGACGGCGCCGCTCAGCCGGGCGGGGTCGGCACGCAGCGCGGCCAGTTGGTCGGGGTGGCTGAGCAGGGCCAGGGTGGCGTTGCCTATGAGGTGGACGGTGTTCTCGTATCCGGCGAACAGGATGAGGAAGGCCAGGGACATCAACTCGTCCTCGCTCAGCCGGTCTTCCTCATCGCGTACCGCGATCAGGGCGGAGAGCAGGTCGGCGTCCGGCTCGGCGCGCTTGCGGGCGATGAGCTGGGTGAAGAACGCCAGCATGCCCCCGACCGCTTCCTTCGCCCGTGACGGCTGCGCAGGATCCGGGGCGACCAGGGCGTCGGTCCACGCCCGGAAATCACGCCGGTCCTCCGGGGCCACGCCGAGCAGGTCGCAGATGACGCTGATCGGCAACGGCGCGGCGTACGAGGCGATCAGGTCGGCGCGGCCGTGCGAGGCGATGGCGTCCAGCAGTTGGTCGGCTGTTTTACGGATCGGCTCACGCAGCTGCGCGATGCGACGCGGGGTGAACGCCTGGGAGACCAGGCGCCGGATGCGGGTGTGGTCCGGCGGGTCCATGTTGAGCAGATTCGCGTCCAGCGCCGGCGGCAGCGCCATCCCCCGGTAATTGCCAGGTGCCGCGTTGCGCTTGTCCAGGGAGAGCCGGGGATCGGCCAGTGCCTGACGTACGTCGTCGTAGCGGGTGACCAGCCAGGCCGGCAGCCCGTCCGTCCCGGCGATCCGGTGCACGGGCCCGGCCTCGCGGAGCCGCGCATACACGGCGTAGGGGTCGGCCATCAGCTCGCTCGTCGGATCTTGGAGTGCCATGGCTCCACCCTAGAGGCGCCGCATTCCGGAGCTGTCGACGGCTGTCTGCCGAATTACGGCCCGGCAGTGGGCAGTTGTCCCTCAGGACGGACCGCCCTTCGCGCGAGAGCACGGCTGCCAACCGCAATGGTGAGCGCGACGACGATCAGCATCGCGGCGACTGCGAACGTGATCCGCATACCGGTGGCAACGGCCTCGGGATGCGCCGTTGTGACGTCGGTCGTCGCCGATGCGAGCGCGAACACGGCGCCCATGACGGATGCGCCGGTGACGAGCCCGAGATTGCGCGACAGGTTGAGCATGCCCGAAGTGACGCCCCGCTGATCCGGGCGGACATCTGTCATGACGGCGGTGTTGTTGGCCGTCTGGAACACCGCATAGCCGACGGTGGTGACCACGATGGGGGCGATGTAGCCCAAGATGCCGAGCGTCGCCGACGTCATGGACAGAATGAAGGAACCGGCCGCTATTGAGATGAGCCCAGCGATGGTCATGCGTTGTGCGCCAAAACGGTCCGCAATGCGACCGGCCGGCACACCGGTCAGCGCAGTGACGAGCGGACCGACGGACAAGACGAGTCCGACAAGAGCCTCATCGAGTCCGAGCGTACGAGAGAGATAGAACGGCCCCACCACCAGCGTCGCCATCATCACCGTCGAGACGAGCGCGCTCATGGCGAGGCTCGCACTCAGCGCTGGATCGCGGAACATCCCCAAGCGGATCAACGGTGATGCTGCTCTCGCCTCGGCGCGCACGAAGAGGCCGACTCCGAAGGCGGCAGCCAACAGCAGGGCCATGTTGAGCGAACCGAAACTGCCGCGCCCCATTGTCATGGCGAGTGCATAGGCCGCGAGCGTCAGAGCAAGCAGCAGCGTGCCCACATGGTCGAAGCCGGCCCGGTCGGTTTTCGGCTCCCGCCGATCAACGGGCAGGTAGCGGTGCGCGAGTAGAAGAGTCAGGATTCCCAGCGGCGCGTTGACGAGGAAGATTGCCCGCCAACCGAGTCCGGCGATCAGAGCGCCGCCCAGCGATGGACCGAGTGCGGTGCCGATCGCGGACATCGTTCCGAGCAGCCCCATGGCACTACCGGTCTTTGCCTTCGGAACCGTCTCACCGACAAACGCCATGGTGAGGGCCATCATGATGGCCGCTCCGAGGCCCTGTGCCACCCGGGCGGCAATCAGCAGCCAGAGCGTGGGCGCGACGCCGCACAGGAGCGATGCCCCCGTGAACAGGAGGATTCCGGCCAGTAGCAGCCGTCGGCGGCCGGTGATGTCACCGAGCCGTCCGACGCTGACGATCACGGTGGTGATGGCGAGGAGATAGGCGAGGACGATCCACTGGACTTCCTGGAAAGAGGCGTCGAACGCCTCTGCCAACGTCGGCAAGCCGACATTGGCGATGCTGGTGCCGAGCGAGGACAGCAACATGGACAGCGAAAGGCTGGCGAGCGCCCACCGAACCGAAGGCGTCCGCTGGGTACTTCTGGCTGCTGCCTCATCCTGTCCTGTTGTGACTGGCTTCAACATGAACTCCGTTCTCTGGTGAACTCCCGAAGCCCGGTCGTCAGGTGATGGCGGGCACGGTCAGCGTGCCGAGCGCACGCCCGTGAAGACCGTGGTGGCGGACAGGAGGAAGGCGTCGGGCCGCCGCAGAATGCCCTCCGGTGCCCCGGGATCGAGCAGCACGTCGAGTGTGTTGCGGTCCTCCACGTCCAGGGACTCGCTCGCCGTCTCCCGCAACCGGGTCAGATGCGTGTGCAGGAAGGCGCGGGCCGTTTCGCCCAGAGGTGCCGGCAGGTCGAGGAGGGAGGTGAAGCTGCCTACGTCGGTGAGCCCGGCGCGGCTGAGCATCGCGGGCCAGTCCTCGACCACGGTGGTGCTGCCGGGCAGTTCGGCTCGCATGACCTCGAACCAGTGCTCCAGGGCGGCGTCGAGCCGGGCCTGGAGGCCGGGCCTGCCGATGCCGATGTCGCGTGGGAGGAAGCGCATCGGCAGACCGCCCTCCGCCACGGCGAGCAGCCCGCCGGGCCTCAGCACACCGGCGAGCGCGTTCAACGCGCCCTGCTGATCGCCGAGGTGGTGCACGGCCCGGCTGCTCCACACCAGATCCGCCGTGCCGAGGCCGCCGTGCTCGTCACCGCTGTCCAGGCCCCCGGGCAGCTCCGCGTGCCGGACGGCCACCCTGCCGCCGAGGCCGAGCCGCTCGGCGCGAGTCAGGGCGCGGTCCAGCAGCCCGGGCGTACCGTCCACGGCGACCGCCTCGGCGTCCGCGAAGGCCTCGGCGAACACGCAGGTCATCACGCCCGGCCCGCTGCCGATGTCGAGGATGCGCCGGACCTCCTTCTCCGGGTCGAGCAGCTCCCTCAGGCGGTCGGCGGTCCTGCGGAGGACCGGGAGCTGCAGTTCGCCGCTGTTCTCCAGCTGGGCGGCCATGACCTCCCAGTCGATGTCGGTGTGGTGGTGTCCGTGTCCGTGTCCGGAATCGCTGTGTGGGCTCATGCCGAGGAGCGTCCACCCGCCCGAGTGGCGACGGCAACTCTTGTTGCCGATTCCGGGAAAGCGGGGTGGAATGCCCGCATGGACGAACCACCGCCCTATCAAGCGGTCCTCGACGAGGTCGCCCCCCGGCTCAGACGGCTGCGCACCAAGCGCGGCCTCACCCTGGCCGCGCTCTCCGAGGCAACCGGCATCTCCAAGAGCACTCTTTCCCGACTGGAGTCCGGACAGCGCCGCCCCAGCCTGGAACTGCTACTGCCGCTCGCCGGTGCGTACGGCGTGCCCCTGGACGACCTGGTCGGCGCCCCCGAAGTGGGTGATCCCCGCATTCGGCTGACACCCCACCCCTTGCCGAGCGGCGGTACGTTCGTCCCGCTGACCCGGAGCCCGGGCCCCCTCCAGGCGTACAAGATGATCATCTCCGACCGGGGTGCCGAGCCCGATCTCCGTACGCACGAGGGCTATGAGTGGCTGTATGTGCTGGACGGCCGGCTGCGGCTCGTCCTCGCCGAGCACGACCTGGTCCTCGGCCCCGGCGAGGCCGCCGAGTTCGACACCCGGCTGCCCCACTGGTTCAGCAGCGCGGACGGGCGGCCCGTCGAGATCCTCAGCCTCTTCGGGAGACAAGGGGAGCGCATGCACGTCCGCGCGAAGCCCCGCGTATGACGGCGTGACCGGGCGTCATCCGGGCGGGCGGCGCGGATCGACCGCCCTGGGCCACGGTGGCACTAGCTGCCCAGGGCCTCCAGTTCGGCGAGGTCTTCGGCACCGAGACATAGCTCCGTGGCTGCCACGTTCTCCTCCAAGTGGGCGGGCGAGGAGGGCGCACACGCTGTTGTGGTGCTGCCGGGTCCGCCCCGGCTGCTGCGGCGGCGGCTGTTCCGCCACGCCGGACTCAGCCGCCCTGGCCGCCGAGATGGATGTTCCCGATCGTGCCGGTCTGGATGACCGGGCCGTGCTGGGTGCCCCCGCTGATGGTGTTGTGCACGTCGAAGGTGGGCCGCGCCTGCTCCTGTGGCGACAACTCCTGCAGCAGGAGGCGCAGTTCCGCTGCGGCCTGCGGGTCCGCCAGGAGCGTGCGGCGCATGCGGGAGCGCCATTCGGCCTGGATGTCGGCGGCCGTCTCCTCGTCGGTGGACTGCTGGGCGTCGACCAGCTCGGCACGCGCCGCGTCCAGTTCGGCGCCGACGCTCTCGGGGCTCGCGGAGCCGCGCGAGAAGAAACGCACCGCCCTCTCCCGCACCGAGGTCCAGGTGTCCGTGACCATCTGCTGGACGAGCGCGGTCGCTCCTGCCGTCGCCAGTGCCACCAACTCGGCTTCCACAAGGCCTCCTTCGGCCGGTTGCAGGTCTGAGCAGGGAGCCTATCGGTCACCTGCCCAGCAGCGCGGTGAGTGCGCCCACCGGGTCGGCGTCCGGGGTGCCGCGGGGCCACCAGTCCTCGCGGTCCGGGTCCGACTCATAGCCGTACCAGAGGCCGTCGCGGCCGAAGCGGAGCTGGAGGGAGCTCGTGGAGAGGTGGTTGCGCCAGGGGCGGAAGTGCGGAAAGTCCGCTGCGATGAGGGCGGGGCGGGCGCGGTCGAAGGGGCCCGCGGGCGGGTCCCAGGGCTCTTCGAGTACGGCGAGGGCCGCGAGGCCGCCCTGCCGCCAGGCGGCCACCGCGCGGGCCAGGTCGGTGGGGGTGCGGTCGGTGGCGGCGGCGAGATCGCGGTACAGGGCGCGGGTGGAGGCGGTCAGACCGGAGCCGGGGTGGGCCGCGGCCAGGCGGACCGCGTCCTGCCACCGGGTCAGCCGGGCGGTGGGGTCGGCGCCTGTGGTGAGGAGGGTGTGGGCGCGCGACGCCGCCTCGGTGGCGAGGAGGTCCAGGGCGAGAGGGTCGGGCGCGCCGGTCAGGTGAGGGTAGGCCGGTGGGCGGCCCGGATGGGCGGGCGCGGGGAACGAGGGCGGCAGGGCCGGGAGCGAGCGAGCGGCAAGAGCCTCACGGGCCGGGACTGTCGGCACGGGCGCGGCGGTCGCGGCGCTGGTCCGCTCGGCCGCCGACCTGGTCGCGTTGCGATGGGAGAGGTCGGCGAGGATTTCGCGTTCACCGCGGCCGCGCAGCAGGAAGAGCGCGAACGGGTCCTCATCGAGCAGCCTGGCCGTCTGGTAGCAGAGAGCGGCCGCATGCTTGCAGGGGTAACCGTCGTCCGGGCAGGAGCAGTCGGGGATCAGGTCGCCGGGCGTGGGCAGCAGGTCCGCCACGGTCGCCAGCGCGTGCGGCACATCCTTGTCGAGGAGTGCGGCGATGTGGTCGGGACGGGACGCCGCCGCGGCCAGGAAGTCGTCCCAGTCGTCGTCACTGAGGGTCCGGAGCCGGATCTCCGTACGGTACGGGCGCGGTCTGCTGCCGTGGACGTACGCCATGACCCGCCCGGGCGTGACGGTGATCGCGTCGACATGGCCACGGGCCGCATACGCACGCCCCCGGGCGAGCCGGGCCCGGTCCAGCGCGGTGTCCTCCAGCGCCTCCACCCAGGCGTTGCCCCACCAGGTGGACGCGAACTCCTCGCCACCGAGGGGCTCCAGGGCGGGGAAGGTGCGCCGGCGGTCGTCGTGTCGGGGACGGGTGGGTTGGGAGCGCGGGGTCATGACGGCCTCCGCAGCGAGACGAGGTCGGCCAGCTCACGGTCGGTCAGCTCGGTCAGGGCTGCCTCGCCGGAGCCGAGAACCGCATCGGCCAACGCCCGCTTGGACGCCAGCATTTCGGCGATCCGGTCCTCCACCGTGCCTTCCGCGATCAGCCGGTGGACCTGAACCGGCTGCGTCTGGCCGATGCGGTACGCCCGGTCCGTCGCCTGTTCCTCGACCGCCGGGTTCCACCAGCGGTCGAAGTGGATCACATGGCCCGCCCGGGTCAGATTCAGACCGGTGCCGGCGGCTTTGAGGGAGAGGATGAAGACCGGGATCTCGCCGGACTGGAAGCGGTCCACCATGCGTTCGCGCTCCGCCACGGGGGTGCCGCCGTGCAGGAGCTGGGACGGGATCGCCCGGGCCGTGAGGTGCGCCGACAGCAGGCGGGCCATGGAGACGTACTGGGTGAAGATCAGGACCGAGCCGTCCTCGGACAGGATCGTCTCCACCAGCTCGTCGAGGAGGGCCAGCTTGCCGGAGCGGCCCGCCAGCCGGACGGCGCCGGCGCCTGCCGCGGCTCCGTGCTCCTTCAGGCTGTGCCCTTTGGGGCTGTGCTCTTTCAAGAACTGTGCGGGATGGTTGCAGATCTGCTTGAGCCCGGTCAGCAGCTTCATCACCAAGCCGCGCCGCGCGATGCCCTCCGCCCCTTCGATCGCCGCCATCGTCTCCCGCACGACCGCCTCGTACAGCGACGCCTGTTCGCGGGTGAGGGCCACCGGATGGTCGGACTCCGTCTTCGGCGGCAGCTCGGGCACGATGCCCGGATCGGACTTCTTCCGGCGCAGGAGGAAGGGGCGGACCAGCCGGGCCAGCCGCTCGACAGCGTCCTCGTCCTCGCCGTTCTCCACCAGGCGCGCGTGGCGGGAGCGGAAGGCCTTCAGCGGGCCGAGCAGCCCCGGCGTCGTCCAGTCCAGCAGGGCCCACAGTTCGGAGAGGTTGTTCTCGACGGGGGTGCCGGTCAGCGCGACCCGGGCGGGGGTGGGGATGGTGCGCAGGGCCTTGGCCGTCGCCGAGAAGGGGTTCTTGACGTGCTGCGCCTCGTCGGCGACGACCATCCCCCAGGTGTGCGCGGCCAGTCGCTCCGCGCTTGTGCGCATGGTGCCGTACGTGGTGAGGACGAAGCCTCCGTCCAGCTCGGGCAGGGTGCGGTCGGCGCCGTGGAAGCGGCGCACCGGCACGTCGGGGGCGAAGCGGGCGATCTCCCGCTGCCAGTTGCCCAGCAGCGAGGCCGGGCAGACGACCAGCGTCGGGGCCGCGCGGTCGCGGTGGAGGTGCAGGGCGATCACCGTGACCGTCTTGCCGAGGCCCATGTCGTCGGCCAGGCAGCCGCCGAGCCCGAGCGAGGTCATCAGGTCCAGCCAGGCAAGGCCCCGCAGCTGGTAGTCCCGCAGGGTGGCGGCCAGCCGCGCCGGGGGTGCGACGGGGGCGGAAGCCGCTGTGAGCCGGTCGCGCAGGCTCGCCAGCGCGCCCGTCGGCACCGCCTCCACCGTCTCGCCGTCCACCTCGGCCGTGCCGGTCAGGGCCACGGCCAGCGCGTCGACCGGCTGCAACAGCCCCAGTTCCCGCTTGCGCGCCTTGCGTACGAGATCGGGGTCGACCACCACCCACTGGTCCCGCAACCGCACGATCGGGCGGTGCGACTCGGCCAGCGCGTCCATTTCGCGCTCGGTCAGCGGATCGCCGTCAAGTGCCAACTGCCAGTTGAACTTGAGCAGTTCCGCGCTGTCGAAGAAGGGGGTGCCGTCCGTCGCCGAGCCGGGCGCCGACCGTACGACCGCGGCGGCCGAGAGCGTACGCGCCAGCTCCTTCGGCCAGTGCACGGCCACTCCGGCGGCGGCCAGCCGCGCCGCCCCCGGCCCGAGCAGTTCGTACAGCTCGTCCTCGGTGAGCGGCAGCACATCGGGCGGGTCCCGCTCGAGCAGCCGGGCCAGCGGCGGCCAGACCCGGGCGGCGCGGCGCAGCGCAAGTACCGCGTCGATCCGGGCGCGGGGCCCGAAGTCCTCGGCCCCGTCCCCCGCCCACAGCCGGGCCGCGTCGATCACGAGCGTCGGGTCGGCGAGGCTGTGCACCTGGACGACGGCCGCGCCGGCGCTTCGCTCCGCGCCGTCCTCCTCCGCCATGTCGAAGAGCTCGTACGCGGACAGGTCGAGGCGCAGCGAGACCCGCACCCCCGCGTCCATGCCCGCCGCGGCCTCCGCGGCCCACTCGCGCGCGCCGGGCAGATGCTGGGCGCCCGCGGCCGCGAACGGCGCCCCCGCGGCATACGCGGCAGCGGGCGTGCGCGGCAGCGTGTCGGCCACCGCGTCGAAGAACGACCGCACCAGCGCCTCGGGGTCGGGCAGCCGCAGCGGCCGCAGCCCGGGGACGGGGGCGGCATGCGCCTCGTAGGGCATGGCGGCGGCGATGGCCCGCAGCTGGGCGATGTCGTCCGCGTCCAGCGGGCCCGCACGCCAGGCGTCATGGTCGGTCGCGGTCAGCCCGGGCAGCAGTCGGCCGCGCGCCGCCAGGTGGAGAGCGTGCAGCGCTGCCGCGCCCCAGCAGGCCGCCGCGGGGTGCGCGGCCGGGTCGTGACGGGCGCGGGTCAGCAGCGGCAGGGCCTCGGAGACGGGCAGCAGCACGGCGGGCACGGTGCGGCTGCGGATGCCGGTGCCATGGCGGTACACGACGGTGAGCTCGCCGGTCGCTTCCGGTAGCCGCTCACCGGTCGCATCCGGTGGCCGCTCCCCGTCCGGGTGCCAGAAGGCGACCTTGCCCTCGCGCGGGAGCGCGGCCGGGACGAAGACCGCGGCACAGGTGTGCAGCGTGTCCCACGGCATGGGTCACCTCCTCCCGTCGATCGCGTACGGACCCTCGCGTACGAACCACTGGATCTACGACCTTACGGGTGGGGTCTGACAACGGGCTCCGGCGACGGTTGTCGCCGCACCGAGTGCCCCCCGTGCCGGACGGAGCGCAGCCCCGGTCCCCCGTCGTGGCAAACGCCACCCACGGGCGCCGGCTCAACGGTCGGCGGCTCTACGGTCGCCCCAGGGGGTCTACCGCCTGCTCGGCGTACAGCTCAGGCTGCGGGCGGCAACGGCACCGCCGGCGGCGGCTCCTCGGACGGCCCCCGGCCCACTGCCTGCTCGGCAGCCGGACCCGCCACGGCCTCCTCGACGGCCGCATCGGCCGGCGCCCCCGCCACCGTCGGGTCCACACCTGCCGCCACGGCCGGGGCCACGCCGGGCTCCAGGGCCGGTTCCTTGGGTGGGGCCAGTTCCTCGTGCCGCGACTCACCCTGCACGCCCTTCACGCCCTGCGCACTCTCCACGCCCTGCGCCGACTGCGTCGGCTGTTGCACCGCGGGCTGCTGGGCCCGCTCCAGGAAGCGGAGCAACTCCACCGGGAACGGCAGCACCAGCGTGGAGTTCTTCTCCGCCGCGACCGCGACCACGGTCTGCAGCAGCCGCAGTTGCAGCGCCGCAGGCTCCTTGGACATCACGCCGGCCGCCTCGGCCAGCTTCTTCGACGCCTGCAGCTCCGCGTCCGCGTTGATGACCCGGGCCCGCCGCTCACGGTCCGCCTCGGCCTGCCGCGCCATCGACCGCTTCATGGCCTCGGGCAGGGACACGTCCTTGATCTCCACCCGGTCGATCTGCACGCCCCACCCGATCGCCGGACTGTCGATCATCAACTCCAGCCCCTGATTGAGCTTTTCACGGTTCGACAGCAGATCGTCCAGATCACTCTTGCCGATGATCGACCGCAGCGACGTCTGTGCCATCTGCGAGACCGCGAAGCGATAGTCCTCCACCTCGATGATCGCGTTCGCCGCGTCGATCACACGGAAGTAGACGACCGCGTCGACGCGCACCGTGACGTTGTCCCGGGTGATGCCCTCCTGGGCCGGCACAGGCATGGTCACGATCTGCATGTTCACCTTCCGCAGCCGGTCCACGGCCGGAAGGATCATGGTGAAACCTGGGCCCCTGATGCCGCCACGCAGCCGCCCGAGGCGGAAGACCACACCCCGCTCGTACTGCTTGACCACTTTGGCGGCCGCCATCGTGTACACCACAACGGCGGAAGCGGCCGCTAGACCCGCAACCACCAGCTCTTCGACCATCGGGGCACCCCCTACCGTCCGAGCCGGATACCAATTACCACGGTATGCCCGATATACCCCATCGGTCGAACCTCAAGCCTCGCCGGCACCCGCCGCGACGCGGTGGAACGCCGAAAGACCGCTCCCTGTCGCCGGGGGCGGTCTTTCCTGGACCGGTCGGGGCTGGTGCAGCGACGGCTAGAGGCGCTTGCGTACGAGGGCGACGAGCTCGGCCGTGTGGTTGCGGCGCACCCAGGCGATCCCACCGAAGATCACGAACAGGATCACGGGCGTGATCGCGTACTGGCCGTCGAAGACGGTCATCTGCGTGATGAAGGCGCCGATCATCAGGCCCATGAAGGCGAGCGCCGAGAGTCCGGACAGGATCGGGATCACCAGCGCGATCGCACCGGCCAGCTCCAGACCGCCCGTCAGATACATGAACCAGTCACCGAAGCCGATCTTGTCGAAGCTCTCTGCCGCGGACGAGTGGGCGACGAGCTTGGGGCCGGCGCTCGGGATGGCCATGAACACCGCGAGCACGATCTGGAGCGTGCGCACCGCGAGATGCGAGCGGCGGCTCAGCGTGGTTCCGGTAGCGGTGACGGCAGCGGCGTTGGCGGTGCTGGCGGCGGTCGTTGCGGACATCGTGGTCTCCTCCGGTAAGCGTTCCTCAGTGCTTTCGGAGAGGTAGACCGGGACGGGACCCGGGACTCATCGCGCTCCCGGGTCCGATTTTCAGCTTGTTGCACCCCGCAGTCGGCGGTCGCACCCCCGTCTACAACTCGAACCAGCCGTGCCCGCAGTACCAGTGACCGCCCGCCCGCAGATGGTCGCCGATCGCCCGCTCCAGCCTGGTGCGGCCCGCCAGCACATCGAGCGGCAGCTCCGGATCGCCGAAAACAAAGGCGACCGGATCGCCGTCGGCGGCATCCTTCTTCTCGTATGCGATCCGGAATCGTTCCTGGAAGCGGACGATGTTGGAGTCCTTCGGCAGATACCCGGCGAGCTGAGGGTCGAGCAGCCAGGAGTGGCACGTGGCCACCTGGTACCGCTCCTCGGGAAAGTGGCGCGCGAAGAACCCCGTGGCCAGTGCCAGCGAGCGGTCGCATGCCTCGGGCGTGATCGGCCCGAGGAAGTCGGGGACATGTACGTCGAGGGCGAAGTCCTCGGGCCCCAGCGGCAGTCCGGCCGCCCGTACGGCCTCACCCGTCCGCCCGCCCAGCCGGGAACGCTGGAACTGCAGCCGCCCCAACTGGTAGAGCTCGCCCCGGAAGTGCAGCCCGAGCCAGCCCGGTATCAGCAGCCCGCCCGTGCCCACCCGCCTGCGGTGCACGGCCATCTGCCGGCCGAGGTCGGCGAGCGTACGCCGTGATACACCGTCCGATACGGAACGCTCCCGGTGGTACGCCCGCACATACGGCAGCGCCGCGACGAAGACGTACACCGGGAACAGTCTGCCCATGGCGCCCGAGTCCTCGGGCAACCGCGGCAGTTCCCCGCCGCCGTCGGTCTTGCCCATGTCCTGGACCAGCTCCCGGACACCCTTCTCCAGCAGTCGGCGCAGCCCGGGGTCGGCCGCCAGCGGGGCGCGCAGCGCAAGGAGTTCGTTGATGTCCTCGTGCGGCACGGCCAGGTCCAGCAGCGTCTCGGCCAGCTCGTCCGCTTCCGGCAGCTCCACCAATGCGGTTGTCACCAGCGACTCCTCCGGTACTTGGGGGAACAGGTGCATCCTGGAGTAGGAGATGGGATCGCCATGCGCACTGGGAGTGAACCGACGACTGCACGCAGTCCCCTGCGGCTGCGGTTCTGGCTGAGTGTATGGGGGCTGATCTGGGCCGCGGCGGGTACGGCAGGCTTTGCCCTCGCGGCACGTCCCGGCTGGGCGGCCGCATGCGGGGCGCTGATGCTGATCGTCACGGTCGATCTGTTCATGGTCCTGCGCCACATCCACCAGGGCCCGCACTTCCAGCCCGGCCCGGATGTCCCGCCGTACGATCCGGTCCGCGGCAGCGGCCGCCCGCGGCACGGTCATTAGCGGCAGGGTCATTGGAGGAGTGTCGTGAGGGTGTCTCGCGCCCTCACGCCTCCGCGTCGAAACGCGCGGCCTTCACCGCTCCGCGTCGAAACGCGCGGCCTTCAGATACTCCGGCTTCGGGTCCAGCGCGGCCGCCAGGCGGAAGTGCCGCTTGGCCTGTTCGGGGCGGCCGGCCCGCTCGAAGGTGCGCGCCAGCGCGAAGTGGGCGAAGGCATTGTCCGGCTCGCGCTCCAGGACCAGCTCGAACTCGAGCTCGGCCGGGCGCAGTTGGGCGGCGGCGAAGAAGGCGCGAGCGCGCAGCAGCCGGGCCGCGGTGTTCTCGGGGTGGGCGGCGATGACCGAGTCCAGCAGCTTCACAGCACCCCGCGGGTCCCTCGCGGCGAGCAACTGCTCGGCCGCGCGGTAGTCGATGATGTGAGTTTCCGGATTGCTATTGGCCACGGTCGCATCCTTCCCCTTGCTCCACGGTTCCAACACCGGTTACGGCAGCGGTATTCCGATCAAGCGATGCGCCGGCGCACCCAGCGACGCGGCCGGCGCACCCGACGATGCACCCGGCGAACGCGGCGAATCAACTCCCGCCCGACTCCGCGACGGCGCGCCGGCTCAGCTCCGCCCAGACCTTGCGTACCTGCGGCTCCAGCTGCTCAAGCGGCCCTTCGTTGTCGATGACAAGATCGGCGATCGCACGCCGCTGCTCGCGCGTGGCCTGTGCGGCCATCCGCGCACGCGCCTCGGACTCCGTCATTCCGCGCAGCCGCACCAGCCGGTCCAGCTGCGTCTCGGGCGACGCGTCGACGACGGCCACCAGGTCGTAGAGCCCGGCCAGGTTGTTCTCGGTGAGCAGCGGTACGTCGTGGACCACGACGGCGTCCGGCCCGGCCGCCGCCTCCAGTTCCATGGAACGGGCTCCGACCAGCGGGTGGACGATCGCATTGAGCGTCGCCAGGCGCTCGGGGTCGGCGAAGACGATCGAGCCGAGCTTCGGCCGGTCCAGGGTGCCCTCGGCGGTCAGGACCTCGGGGCCGAAGGCCTCGACGACGGCTGAGAGCCCGGGTGTGCCGGGCTCCACGACCTCGCGAGCGATCTTGTCGGCGTCGATCAGCACGGCTCCGTACGACGCGAGGAGACGGGAGACTTCGCTCTTGCCGGCGCCGATTCCGCCGGTCAGGCCCACCTTCAGCATGGGCCGCAGCCTACGCGAGCACTCTGTGCGACATCCTCCCGGTCACACCCCTACGCATCGCCCTCCCGCTCGGCGAGGAAGCGCTCGAATTCCTGGCCGATCTCGTCCGCGGACGGCAGGTCCACCGGCTCCGCGACCAGGCTGCCCCTGGTCTCGGCGCCCGCCACCGCGTCGTACTGGTGCTCAAGCCCCTGCACCAGCGACACCAGCTCCTCGTCGCCCTCGCCGATCTGCCGCTCGATCTCGGTCTGGGTGCGGTGTGCCTCCGTACGCAGGTTGTGCGCGACGCCCGGCAATACCAGGCCGGTCGCGGCCGTGATCGCCTCGAGAGCGGTCAGCGCGGCGTCCGGGTAGGAGGAGCGGGCGACATAGTGCGGTACGTGCGCGGCGACGCCCAGGACGTCGTGGCCCGACTCCATCAGCCGGTACTCGACCAGCGACTCGGCGCTGCCCGGCACCTGAGCCTCGTCGAAGGGGCTGCGGTGGCCCGGCATCAGGTCCGTGCGGTTGCCGTGCGGGGTGAGGCCCACGGGACGGGTGTGCGGGACGCCCATCGGGATGCCGTGGAAGTTGACCGAGAGCCGGACTCCGAGCCGCTCGACGATCTGCCCGACCGCGGCCGCGAAGCGCTCCCACTCGACGTCCGGCTCGGGGCCCGACAGCAGCAGGAAGGGTGCGCCGGTGGCGTCCTGGACGAGCCGGACGTCGATGCCGGGCGTCTCGTACGCGGTCCAGCGGTCGCGCCGGAAGGTCAGCAGCGGGCGGCGGGCCCGGTAGTCCACAAGCCTGTCGTGGTCGAAGCGGGCCACCACCTGGTGGGGCAGCGAGTCCAGCAGACTGTCGACGATCTGCTCGCCCGTCTCGCCCGCGTCGATGTATCCGTCGAAGTGGTAGAGCATGACCAGTCCGGCCGACTCCTGCGCGAGCGCCATGTCGACGACGGCCAGGCCCTTCGGCTCCCATTCGTACAAACCCTGCGGATCAGGCACGATCACCGCTCCTCCTCGTGTTCATAGGGAAGAACGCCCGGTGACTCACAGGCATTCCCGCCGTACGGAGATGAACACCTCGCACGCAGGGCCCAGTTCACCTCGGCGGCTTCACCGCGAACTGGTCCAGACCTTGACATGCCCGATGCCCACCCTTACCGTCACGGGGCAGCTCGAGGTTCACAAACTCGCCCAACGTTTATGTACGAGAACGGAAAGGCACCCCCCATGCATATCCGAAAGCTGCTCCCCGCCCTGCTGGCCGGTGGCATCGCGACCAGCGGACTGTCCTTCCTGACCACACCCGCGGGAGCCGCCGCGGTCATCAATGTGACCACGGCCCCCCAGCTGAAGTCCGCGCTGTCCGCTGCCCGCCCCGGCGACACGATCCAGCTCGCCGACGGCGTCTACACCGGGAACTTCAAGACCACCGCGTCCGGCACCTCCGGCGCACGGATCACCCTGACCGGCTCGTCCAAGGCGGTGCTCACCGCCGGCGGCGGCTACGGCCTTCACCTCAACGGCGCCTCGTACTGGACCGTCAAGGGCATCACCGTCACCGGCGGCCAGAAGGGGATCATGGCCGACTCGGCCAATGGCGTCGTCATCGACTCGGTGACCGTGCACGGCCTGGACATGGAAGGCGTCCACTTCCGTAAGTCCAGCCGCAACGGCGTCATCAAGAACTCGCGGATCTACGACACCGGCAACGACGGCAGCGGCATGGGTGAGGGCGTCTACGTCGGCAGCGCGGGCGGACTCTCCGACAAGAGCGACAACGTACAGATCATCGGCAACACCATCGGACCGGACGTCGGCGGCGAGAGCGTCGACATCAAGGAGGGCACCACCGGCGCGAAGATCATCGGCAATACTTTCGACGGCCGCGGTCTCACCGGCGCGAACTTCGACGACTCCTGGGTCGATGTGAAGGGCAATGGCGTCCTCGTCGAGAACAACGCCGGCAAGAACACCACGAACAACGGCTACGAGACCCATACCCAGCAGAGCGGCTGGGGCTGCGGCACCGTCTTCCGTTCCAACCGGTCGGATCTGACCGGCGCTTCCGGCTCGAAGCGGCTCGCCATCAATGTCACCAACAACAGTGCGAGCTGCCCGACCACCGTCTATGCGAGCAACACCGTCACCGGCGGCAAGGGCCTGACGAACATCCCGGTCACCCCCTGAGACCGCCCCGGGACGGAAGTCAGGGAGAAAGAAGTAAGGCCCGCTCCCCAGGAGGAGCGGGCCTTACTTTCAGTCAGCTGTCAGCTGTGGAGGCAGAGCGTCAGCTCTGGCCGCCCGCCAGCTTCTCGCGCAGCGCAGCCAGGGCCTCGTCCGACGCCAGGGCGCCGGAGTTGTCGTCCGACTCCGAGGAGTACGAGCCGCCACCGGTCGGCGCGGCAGCCGGAGCGGCCTGGCCACCCTCGGCAGCAGCGGCCTCGTCGGCCTCGCGGGACTTGATGACCTGAGCCTGGTGCTGCTCGAAGCGGGTCTGCGCCTCGGCGTACTGGGTCTCCCACGCCTCGCGCTGGGTCTCGAAGCCCGCCAGCCAGTCGTTGGTCTCCGGGTCGAAGCCCTCGGGGTAGATGTAGTTCCCCTGGTCGTCGTACGACGCGGCCATGCCGTACAGCGTCGGGTCGAACTCGACCGAGGCCGGGTCGGCACCGAAGGACTCGTTGGCCTGCTTCAGCGAGAGGCTGATGCGACGACGCTCGAGGTCGATGTCGATGACCTTGACGAAGATCTCGTCGTTGACCTGGACGACCTGCTCCGGGATCTCCACGTGGCGCTCGGCCAGCTCGGAGATGTGGACCAGACCCTCGATGCCCTCGTCGACGCGCACGAACGCACCGAACGGAACGAGCTTGGTGACCTTACCGGGAACAACCTGCCCGATCTGGTGGGTCCGGGCGAACTGCTGCCACGGGTCTTCCTGCGTCGCCTTGAGCGACAGGGAGACGCGCTCGCGGTCCATGTCGACGTCGAGAACCTCGACGGTGACTTCCTGACCGACCTCGACAACCTCGGAGGGGTGGTCGATGTGCTTCCAGGAGAGCTCGGAGACGTGGACGAGGCCGTCGACGCCACCCAGGTCCACGAAGGCACCGAAGTTGACGATCGAGGAGACGACGCCGGAGCGGACCTGACCCTTCTGCAGGGTGGTGAGGAACGTCTGGCGGACCTCGGACTGGGTCTGCTCGAGCCAGGCACGGCGGGACAGGACCACGTTGTTGCGGTTCTTGTCCAGCTCGATGATCTTCGCCTCGAGCTCCTTGCCCACGTAGGGCTGGAGGTCGCGGACACGGCGCATCTCGACGAGAGATGCCGGCAGGAAGCCACGGAGGCCGATGTCGAGGATGAGACCACCCTTGACGACCTCGATGACCGTACCGGTGACGATGCCGTCCTCTTCCTTGATCTTCTCGATGGTGCCCCAGGCGCGCTCGTACTGGGCACGCTTCTTCGAGAGGATCAGGCGGCCTTCCTTGTCCTCCTTCTGGAGAACAAGGGCCTCGATCTCGTCGCCGACCTTGACGACCTCGTTCGGGTCGACGTCGTGCTTGATCGAGAGCTCGCGGCTCGGGATGACACCTTCGGTCTTGTAACCGATGTCGAGCAGGACCTCGTCCCGGTCGACCTTCACGATGACGCCGTCGACGATGTCGCCGTCGTTGAAGTACTTGATCGTCTCGTCGATCGCGGCGAGGAAGGCTTCCTCGTTACCGATGTCGTTGACCGCAACCTGCGGGGTGGTGGCGGTGGTCTCGGTGCTGCTCGTCATGTGGGAAAGGGCTCCGGTACGGACAGTGAGTCGTAGGTACTGCTACGCCGAGAGCCCGTATCGCAGCTGCAGAAGCCGGACAGCCTAGGAAGCGCCGCCCATGAAAAGGGGGCGCCTCGTGAACCGAGGGGACATACATACAGATGCGAGCGCGGCCTGCTCTGTCTGAAGCGCGCAGGCCCGCAGCGCAACTTGTAGCATACGGGGGCAGCCGGACAGGGTCAATGCGCGAAGGCGCACACCCGGGGCGGAACGCCCCATACCCGGCACCAATAATGTTTGCCGAGGCCAAACCGGCCACCATTGGCCGCGCTGAACGCAAACTACAACGACGGTGACGATGTTCCAAGATTTCGAGCCGGAAGCTACCCGACGTATTGCCGGGGACGCGGAGAGCAGCCGAGCCAGCCGTGGCTGGTGGGACCGCAACGCCGATGAGTACCAGACCGAACACGGTGCGTTCCTCGGTGACGACCGCTTTGTCTGGGGGCCCGAGGGGCTCGACGAGGCGGACGCCGGGCTGCTGGGTCCTGCCCCATCGCTCAAGGGGCTCGACGTCCTGGAGATCGGCGCGGGCGCGGCGCAATGCTCCCGCTGGCTGGCCGCGCAGGGCGCTCGCCCGGTGGCGCTGGACCTCTCCCACCGTCAGCTCCAGCACGCGCTCCGGATCGGCGACGACGTCCCGCTGGTCGAGGCCGACGCGGGAGCGCTGCCTTTCCGGGACGGCTCCTTCGACATCGCTTGCTCCGCGTACGGGGCGGTGCCCTTCGTCGCCGACCCGGTGCAGGTGTTCCGTGAGGTACGGCGCGTCCTGCGGCCGGGCGGACGGTGGGTCTTCTCCGTCACGCACCCGATCCGGTGGGCGTTCCCCGACGAGCCGGGGCCCGAGGGTCTGTCGGTGGCGGCCTCGTACTTCGACCGCACTCCTTATGTCGAACAGGACGAGCAGGGGCGCGCCGTATATGTGGAGCACCACCGGACGATCGGCGACCGGGTGCGGGACGTGGTGGCGGGCGGTTTCCGGCTGGTGGATCTGGTCGAGCCGGAGTGGCCCGACTGGAACAGCCAGGAGTGGGGCGGCTGGTCCCCGCTGCGCGGGCATCTGATCCCGGGGACGGCGATCTTCGTCTGCGAGCGGGACTGAGGACAGGACCGGCGCATCCTGGGCGGCTTCGGCCTCAGGACTCTTGCGAGACTGGGGCTGTGATCCGCGACGACGCCCTCGGGGGCCTTCCCGTACGCAGCGCAGTACCCGCGCTGATGCGTGCTCTCGACGAGCACGGGTGCGCGGTGCTGTGCGCGCCGCCGGGGACCGGCAAGACGACGCTCGTACCGCTGGTGCTGTCCGGTCTGGTCGGCGGCGGTCCGCTGCGGCGCGTGGTGGTCGCCGAGCCGCGGCGGATCGCGGCGCGGGCGGCGGCCAGGCGGATGGCGTGGCTGCTCGGCGAGAGCGTCGGCGGGAAGGTCGGTTTCACCGTGCGCGGCGAGCGCACGGTGTCGGCGCAGACGGTCGTCGAGGTGGTCACCACCGGAGTGCTCCTGCAGCGGCTGCAGCGCGACCAGGAGCTGGCCGGGGTCGATGTGGTGGTCCTCGACGAGTGCCACGAGCGGCATCTGGACGCGGACACGGTGGCCGCCTTCGTTCTGGACGTACGGGCCGCGCTGCGGCCCGAGCTGCGGCTGGTGGCGGCCTCGGCGACCACCGACGCCGAGGGCTGGGCGCGGCTGCTCGGCGATGCGCCCGTGGTGGCGGCCGAGGGTGTCGCGCATCCGGTGGAGGTGGTGTGGGCACCTCCCGCGCGCCCGGTGCGGCCGCCGCACGGGATGCGGGTCGATCCGGCGCTGCTCAGCCATGTGGCCGCCACGGTGCGGCGCGCGCTGGCCGAGCGCGCGGGTGATGTGCTGTGTTTTCTGCCCGGCGTCGGTGAAATCGGCCGGGTGGCCGGGCAGTTGAACGATGTCGGTGCCGAGGTGCTTCAGGTGCACGGCCGGGCGCCTGCCGCGGTGCAGGACGCCGTGCTGTCCGGCGGCCCCGGCCGCCGGGTCGTGCTCGCTACGTCGGTGGCCGAGTCCTCGCTGACCGTGCCGGGTGTACGGGTCGTGGTGGACTCGGGTCTGGCGCGGGAGCCGCGCACCGATCATGCGCGGGGTCTGAGCGCGCTGACGACGGTACGGGCCGCGCAGGCCGCCGCCCGCCAGCGCGCGGGCCGGGCCGGCCGCGAAGCCCCCGGCGCCGTGTACCGCTGCTGGTCCGAGGCGGAGGATGCGCGGCTGCCGCGGTTCCCCAACCCGGAGATCAAGGTCGCGGATCTGGCGGCGTTCGCCCTGCAGGCCGCCTGCTGGGGCGACCCGTCGGCCGCGGGACTGGCGCTGCTCGACGCGCCCCCGGCCGGTGCGCTGGCCGCGGCGCGCTCGGTCCTCTCCGCGATCGGCGCGGTGGACGCGACGGGCCGGGCGACCGAACGCGGCGTACGAATGGCACGGTTGGGCCTGCATCCGCGGCTGGCGCGGGCGCTGCTGGACGGCGCGCAGGAGGTGGGCGCACGGCGGGCCGCGGAGGTGGTGGCCCTGCTCAGCGAGGAGCCGCCGCGGGAGTACGGCGACGATCTGGCAGCGGCGTGGCGCTCGGCCCGGCGGGGCGGTGACGGGTACGCGGGGCGGTGGCGGACGGAGTCGGGGCGGCTGGCGTCGTCGCTGTCGTCTGTTCCCCAGGACCCCGGCCACGCCCACACCGCCGACGACGCCGTCGCCGGGCTCGTCGCCGCCCTCGCCTTCCCCGAGCGGGTCGCCGCAGCCCGCGGCGAAGGGGCCTTCCTCATGGCCTCCGGGACCGGCGCGGAGCTCGGCGCCGGGTCGCGGTTGCGCAGCGCGCCCTGGCTGGCCGTCGCCGTCGCGGACCGGCCAGCACACGCCGCCTCCGCGCGGGTGCGGCTCGCCGCCGTCATCGACGAGGAGACCGCGCGTACGGCCGCCGCGCATCTGCTCGGCCAGGGCGACGAGGTGCACTGGGAGAACGGCGATGTCGTCGCCCGGCAGGTGGAGCGGCTGGGCGCCGTCGAGCTCTCCGTACGCGCCCTCAAGGACCCCGACCCCACTCTTGTACGGGACGCCCTGCTCGAAGGGCTTCGGCGCGATGGGCTCGGGTTGTTGCGCTGGACGCGCGAGGCGGAAGGTCTGCGCGAGCGGCTCGCCTTTCTCCACCGGGAGCTGGGCGCGCCCTGGCCCGATGTGTCGGACGCGGCGCTGCTCGACCGTACCGAGGAGTGGCTGGAACCCGAGCTGTCCCGCGCCCGGCGGCGGGCCGATCTCGGGCGCATCCCGGCCGGCCAGGCGCTGCAGCGGCTGCTGCCGTGGGCGAGCGGCGAAGCGGCCCGTCTCGACGAACTGGCGCCGGAACGGATCGAGGTGCCGAGCGGCTCCCGGATCCGCGTCGAGTACGGCGGGACGCAGCCCGTCCTGGCGGTGAAGCTCCAAGAGCTGTTCGGCCTGCGCGAGACGCCCACGGTCTCCGGCGTGCCGGTGCTCGTCCATCTGCTCTCCCCCGCCGGGCGGCCCGCGGCCGTCACCGCGGACCTGGCGTCCTTCTGGCAGGACGGATACCGGTCCGTACGGGCGGAGCTGCGCGGCCGCTACCCCAAGCACCCCTGGCCTGAGGACCCTTCGACCGCCGAGCCCACCCGGCACACCAAGGCGCGTGCCGACCGGGGCGACGACCCGGTCAGGCGCTGACGGGCTCGGGTTCACGCTCCGCGGCGGGTGCCTGTGGCCGACGGCTGCGGGCCTCCAGCCACAGCGAGCCGGCGAGCAGGCCCGTGCCGAGGAGCAGGAAGCCCCACGGCAGATATGACGTCATCAGCAGCACCAGCTGCCGCTGGGACGTGACCAGATCGACGGTGTAGTCGATGTAGTCCGGGCGCATCTTCACATGGCCCGCGAAGGCGGTGACCTTGTCCCGGCCGCCCAGGAGCGAGCCGCCGCGCAGCTCCTCCTTGTGGATCTCCTCGCCGTTGACGGGTGCGCCGGTGACCGGGTCGACCCAGAACATCCGCTTGGTGGTGTACCAGCGTGTCGTGCCGGTCTGCTTCTCCAGCGTCGTCGCGTCGACCCCGGGGATGGGCATCTTCTTCGGGTACGGCACCTTGGTCCACGGGATCGTCTGCTCGAAGTAGTAGACGTCGAGCCCGCGGAACTTCTGCGTCCCCTTGTAGTGGATGGGCGCCGACGTACGGGCCTGGGCGTCGAAGTACTGGTAGTCCCGCTTCTGGGTGAGGAACGGCCACTTGAACTCGATGCCCTCGCGCCGTACCGCGTCGCCGTCCACCGTCTCGCCGGTCGCGTGCACGGGCGCCTGGCTGTGGGCGTCGAAGATGTATCGCTCGGGGATCTGGGAGACCATCTTGCCGTCGGGACCCTGGACGTAGGAGAGCGAGTCCCACACGACGACGTCGCGGCCCGCGCTGCGCTCGATCTTCTCGGACTCCTCCACATTGCCCTTGAGCGTCTGCACGATGGTGACCTTCTCTACCTGCTTCGCCTCCAGGGAGCCGTAGTCGAGAAGGGTCGCGGGCTTCGCCTCCAGGACCATCTCCTGATACTGGCTGGGCGGGATCTTCGCGAGGCGCGGGAATGCGTACCAGCGCAGCAGCGGCGCGAGTGCGGCGAAGAAGACGGCGAGGGCGAGGAGTACGAGGCTCGCGCGGCGGCGCATGGGGGTGGCCCTCCTACTTCTTGGGGCCGGGGACGGTGGTCAGCAGCGGCTTGGGCGATGTCTCGCCGGGTGGCGCGCCGATGGCCGTGATGGTGAGGACGAGGGCGAGTGCGGCGGCCAGCCCGATGGCGGCGGCGACGAGGGCACGCATGCTCGGCCTCCCGGGGCTCGGATCCAGCCGGATCTGATACGGCGTCAGGGCGGGGGCACCGTAGCAATGGAGCCGTGAGATGAGAACACGTTGCACCGCCCCTCTGCCGACGAGCGGCAAAGGGGCGGTGCGGGAATCGCCTGTACGCGTCAGGCGGCCGGGGCGGCGACCTTCAGCTCGATGGTGATGGTCGCGCCGCCCTCGGTGGTGAGGCGGAGCAGGAAGGTGCCGGTCTGGTCGTCCGCGAAGATCTTCGGGAGCTTCAGCACGCCGTTGGCATCTGTCTTCAGATCCGTGAGCGTGCGGATCGTCTTGCCTTCGGCATCTTTGAAGTACGGACCCTTGTCGTTGACGGCCGGGTCGTCCGCGGACTTGATCATGGTGGCGGTGACCGCGACACCCGGGGCAATGGCGCCCTTGTACGTGGCCTTGACCTCGACGACGTCCGCGAACTCCGTGCCGGGGGCGGCCGTCAGGACCTTGTCGTCGGTCCGGGCGACCGCGTCGGCGGCGCGGGCGGTGACTGTCGCTGCGAGGCTGACGGGAGGCAGCGTGCGGTTGACCAGAACCACCGTGGCCCGGACCGTGAAGGCGCCGGCCTTCTCGCCTGCCTGGAGAGCGGGCGCGGTGACCGTTCCGTCCGCGCCGGTGTTCAGGACGACGCTCGCCTTCCCGCCGGTGAAGCGGGCCTCGGTGTCGCCGACGATCTCGAACCGGACGGGCTGCTGCGCGACGGTCCGTCCGGCGGCGTTCTTCACACGCACGGTGGCGTGCGCGGTGAACTCGTGGCCGGCCATGGCGGTCAGCTCGCCGGTGCCCGCGTTCTCGATGCTGCTGACGGGGGACGGCGTCGGAGTGGGCGTGGGTGTGGGTGTGGGTGTCGGCTTGGGGGTGGGGCTCGGGGTGGGCTTGATGGTGCCGTCGGGCTTCGGCGTACTGGGCTTGGGGTCCGGAGTACCGGTGCCCGGCGTGGGGGTGGGCGTGTGGCTCGGCACGGACTCGGAGCTGTCGGGTCCCTCGGTGATCGGCAGCACGCCGCTGCCGTCCGGGACCTCGTGCGTGCCGCGCTTGTAGTACTCGAACCAGGACAGGACCGTACGCAGATACTCCTGCGAGTGGTTGTAGCCGAGGATCGCCCGGTCCAGCTCGGACTTGACCGCCAGGTCACGGCCGTCGGCGCAGAGATAGCGTCCGGCGGCGAGTGCGGCGTCGTAGATGTTGTTGGGGTCCCTGCGGCCGTCGCCGTTCGCGTCCTGGCCCCACTTCTCCCAGGTGGAGGGGATGAACTGCATCGGCCCGACCGCGCGGTCGTGCACCGAATCGCCGTCGTACGCGCCGTGGTCGGTGTCCGAGATGTTGGCGAAGCCGACGCCGTTGAGGACCGGGCCGAGGATCGGGGAGAGTGTGGTGCCGTTGGCGTCGACACGGCCGCCGCGCGCCTGACCGGACTCCACCTTGCCGATCGCGGCGAGCAGTTGCCAGGGGACGTGGCAGCCGGGGTCCGAACCCGCGATGGTCCGCTCGGCCTGCTTGTACGCCGCGAGGACGGAGGCCGGAATGCCCGATTCGGTAGGTCCGTTCGCGGGCAGTTCTATGGAAGTGCCCGGTTTGTTGGGGGTGTTCAGCGGCGGCAGGTCCGTGTAGTACGGGGAGTTGCCGGTGACCGGGGTACCGGGCGGCGGGGTGGCGTCGGAAGCGCCCTGACTGTCGCCCGTGATGGCCTGCGTGATGCCGGGCGCCTGTGAGGCGGAGAGTGCGGCGACAGCAGCCGCGGCTACCGCGGTGGTGGTCGCTCCCCTGCGCAGTCGGCGGCCGAAATGCGCTGCCATACGTCTGTTCCCTCCCCGTAGGCGACTGCCCGCGCTCCCCAGCGCGGGACTCAGGCGACCCTACGGCAACTCGGGGGCACGGGACACCGGCCCCTGACCGGATTTCACCAGTTCGCCACCTCCTGGTTGCCGCAGCGGAGTTCAAACCCGAACTTCGAACGTCACGCATACTGAACGTCATTGATCGACAGAGATCAGGGGTTCAAGGGTCCCGAGGGTTCGAACGGTTCCGAGGATTCCGGCGATTCCGGCGATTCCGAGGGTCCCAGGGGGCGACCACCAGGGGGCACGACCATGCCATTCACGCTGAGCCATGCCGCTGCGGTGCTGCCGGGCATCCGCCGGGACGGGTCCGCGCGCGGACCGCTGCTGGCATCGGTGCTCGTGATGGGCTCGTTCTCGCCGGACATGACGTACTTCGCGGCCACGGCCGTTCCGGGGGCGATGGAGTTCGGGAATGTCACCCACGCCCCGCTCGGGCTGCTGACCGTCGATGTGGCCATCACGGCCGCGCTGCTGGCGGTGTGGCTGATGGTGCGCGAGCCGTTGGTGGCTCTGGTGCCCGCCCGTTGGCAGGGGCGTGTCCACGCCTTCCTGCGCGGGCGGGGGCAGCCCGCGGGCGGACGCGGGGCGCTGGTGCTGCGCTTCTATGTCTCGGCGGTTGTCGGCGCGGGCACGCACATCGTCTGGGACTCCTTCACCCACCACGACCGATGGGGTACGCGGGTACTGCCGGTCCTGAACGAGAAGGTGGCCGGGCTCCCCCTTCATAGCTACGCCCAGTACGGCACTTCGGCGCTTGCCCTGGTGGCGCTGGTGTGGTTCGTGGCGTCGGCACTCCGGCTCCGGCCCGCGGCCGAGACGCCGGCCGCCCCGCCCGCCCCGACGCCCGCACCGACGCTTGACGGGCGGGGGCGGTGGCTGGCGGGGATGCTGCTGGGGTTGTGCGTGCTGCTCGGCGTCGTACAGCGGTGTGCGCGCTGGTACACGTACTACGGGCGGGTGGACTCGCCCCTCGACATCATCCCGACCGCATGCTTCGGCGCGGGCGCGGGCCTCGCGGTGGGACTTCTGCTGTACGGGGTGGTCATGCGCTTGCGGGAGCACGCGATACGGGTCTGAGGCGGGGGGCCGGCCGGGCCGAAGCATGCGGCGCCTTCCCGGTCCGGGGCTTCGCCCCGGACCCTCCCCCCACGCCGCAGGGCGTAGGGGGAGCCCCGACGGGAGCCGGGCGCGGGCTCCGCGGTCAGTGCGCCGCGGACTCCCAGTCCCCGCCCGCACCCACCGAGACATCCAGCGGTGCGCGCAGCTCAACCGCGCCCGCCATCTCGCGGCGGACGATTTCCTCCGCCGTCTCCCGCTCGCCGGGCGCAATCTCCAGCACGATTTCGTCGTGGACCTGCAGCAGTATCCGGGACTTGAGCTTCGCCTCCGTCAGCGCCCGGTCCACGTTCAGCATCGCGATCTTGACGATGTCCGCCGCCGTGCCCTGGATCGGGGCGTTCAGAGCCATCCGCTCGGCGGCCTCGCGGCGCTGACGGTTGTCGCTGTTGAGATCGGGGAGATAGCGGCGACGGCCCAGCATCGTCTCCGTGTAGCCGGTGGCGCGGGCCTCGTCCACGACGCGGCGCAGATAGTCGCGCACGCCGCCGAACCGTTCGAAGTACGTGTCCATCAGGGCCCGCGCCTCGCCCGCCTCGATGTTCAGCTGCTGCGAGAGGCCGAACGCCGAGAGGCCGTACGCAAGTCCGTACGACATGGCCTTGATCTTGCGGCGCATCTCCGCGTCGACCTTGGACCGCTCCACCGAGAACACCTGGGAGGCGACGGTGGTGTGCAGGTCCTCGCCGGACGTGAACGCCTCGAGCAGGCCCTCGTCCTCCGACAGATGGGCCATCACCCGCAGCTCGATCTGGCTGTAGTCCGCCGTCATCAGCGACTCGAAGCCCTCGCCGACGACAAAGCCATGACGGATCGCGCGGCCCTCGTCCGTGCGCACCGGCACATTCTGCAGGTTCGGGTCGGTGGAGGAGAGCCGGCCGGTCGCCGCCACGATCTGGCTGAAGCTGGTGTGGATACGGCCGTCGGCCGCGATCGTCTTGATCAGGCCCTCGACCGTGGAGCGCAGCCGGGCCTGCTCACGGTGGCGCAGCATGATGACCGGCAGCTCGTGCTCGGTCTGCGCGGCGAGCCACGCCAGCGCGTCCGCGTCCGTGGTGTAACCGGTCTTGGTCTTCTTGGTCTTGGGCAGATTCAGCTCGCCGAAGAAGACCTCCTGCAGCTGCTTTGGCGAGCCCAGGTTGAACTCGTGCCCGACGGCTGCGTGCGCCTCCTTCACCGCCTGCTGCACGGCACCCGCGAACTGCTGCTCCATGGCCTCCAGATGGGCGCGGTCCGCGGCGATGCCGTGCCGCTCCATCCGGGCCAGCAGCTCGGAGGTGGGCAGTTCGACCTCGTGCAGCAGGTCGGCCGCGCCGACCTCGATCAGCCGCGCGGTGAACGCATCGCCGAGGTCGAGAACCGCGCGCGCCTGCGCCATCAGGGCGTCGGCCTCGGCCTGTTCGTCCGCGCCGAAGGCGAGCTGCCCGTCGGCGGCGGCCGGGGCGAGCTCACGGCCGAGATATTCGACGGAGAGCGCGTCCAGCGCGAAGGAGCGGCGGCCCGGCTTGACCAGATAGGCGGCGAGCGCGGTGTCCATGGTGACGCCGTCGACGCTCCAGCCGTGCTCGGGGAAGACCCGCATCGCGCCCTTGGCGTTGTGCATGACCTTCGGCCGGTCGGGGTCGGCGATCCAGTCGGCGAAGGCCCGCTCGTCGGCCTCGTTCAGCTGGGTGGTGTCGAACCAGGCGGCGGGTCCCGTGGCCGTGGCGAGCGCGATCTCGGCGACGCTGCCGGTGCCCGGATCCCGCCCGTCTTCCGCCACCACCCCTCCAACGAGGCGCTTCGCGCCACCCGCCTTAATCGTGTCGACGGTGGCCACGCCGAGCGGCTGACCGCCGTGCTCCTTGAGCCAGGGGGCGAGCTCACCGGTGCCGAGCACCGTGCCGTCCAGCTCGACGCCGGCGGCGGGAGCCGGGGCCTCTTCCGCCTCGGCGCCCGGGTCTACCGCGAGGAGCCGCTCGCGCAGGCTCGGGTTGCGGATCTCCAGCACCTCCAGGAACCCCTTCAGCGCGGTCCTGTCGTACGCAAGGCGCTCCAGGTCGGCGACGGCCTTCGGCAGCTCCACGTCCCGCACCAGCTCTGTGAGGTGGCGGTTGAGCTTGACGGATTCCAGGTGGTCGCGAAGCGCCTGCCCGACCTTGCCCTTGACCTCGTCGGCGCGCTCCACCAGCTCCGCGAACGAACCGAACTGGCTGATCCACTTCGTGGCGGTCTTCTCGCCGACGCCCGGGATGCCCGGCAGGTTGTCCGACGGGTCGCCGCGCAGGGCCGCGAAGTCCGGGTACTGCTGGGGGGTGAGTCCGTACTTCTCCTGGACCTTCTCCGGCGTGAAGCGGGTGAGCTCGGAGACGCCCTTGGTGGGGTAGAGCACGGTGGTGTGCTCGCTGACCAGCTGGAAGGAGTCCCGGTCGCCGGTGACGATCAGCACCTCGAAGCCGGCGGCCTCGGCCTGCGTGGCGAGGGTGGCGATGATGTCGTCCGCCTCGAAGCCGTCCACCGCGAACCGCACGGCGTTCATGGTGTCGAGCAGCTCGCCGATCAGCTCGACCTGGCCCTTGAACTCGTCCGGGGTCTTGGAGCGGTTCGCCTTGTACTCGGGGAAGTCCTGTGAGCGCCACGTCTTGCGGGACACGTCGAACGCCACCGCGAAGTGCGTGGGCGACTCGTCGCGCAGCGTGTTCGCCAGCATCGACGCGAAGCCGTAGATGGCGTTGGTCGGCTGGCCCGTCGCGGTCGTGAAATTCTCCGCGGGCAGCGCGAAGAACGCCCGGTACGCCAGGGAATGCCCGTCCATGAGGAGCAGGCGCGGTCGGTTGTCTGCGGTCTTCTTCGATGCTGTCTCAGCCACGTCCCCGATCCTGCCACGTACCACTGACATTCCCGACCGTGGCAGGATCAGGGGTCGCACCGCACACGCAGGCTCAAGGGAGAGCGCGATGGCCACCAAGCCGCCCACCGGTGACCCGGTCCAGGACGCACCGCAGGTCGCCGCCCCGCATCATGCGGCCGCCGGTCTGGCCGCCATCGGGCACACACTCCGTATCGCCCAGCAGCAGATGGGTGTGCGCCGTACCGCGCAGACCCTCCTCAAGGTCAACCAGAAGGACGGCTTCGACTGTCCGGGATGTGCCTGGCCGGAGGAGGACAAGCGGCATACGGCGGAGTTCTGCGAGAACGGCGCGAAGGCGGTGGCCGAGGAGGCGACGCTGCGCCGCGTCACACCCGACTTCTTCGCCGCGCACTCCCTGGCCGATCTCGCCTCACGCAGTGGGTACTGGCTGGGGCAGCAGGGACGTATCACGCAGCCGATGTATCTCCCCGAAGGGGCTGACCGGTACGAGGCGGTGACCTGGGAACGGGCCTTCGCGATCATCGCCGAGGAGCTGACGGCGCTGGCATCCCCCGACGAGGCGCTCTTCTACACCTCGGGCCGCACCAGCAACGAAGCCGCCTTCCTGCTCCAGCTCTTCGCCCGCGAATTCGGCACCAACAATCTCCCCGACTGCTCCAACATGTGCCACGAGTCCTCCGGCTCGGCGCTCACCGAGACGATCGGCATCGGCAAGGGCAGCGTCTCGCTGGAGGATCTCCACCAGGCGGACCTGATCATCGTCGCCGGGCAGAACCCCGGCACCAACCACCCCCGGATGCTCAGCGCCCTGGAGAAGGCCAAGAACGCGGGCGCGAAGATCATTTCGGTGAATCCGCTGCCCGAGGCCGGCCTGGAGCGGTTCAAGAATCCGCAGACCCCGCAGGGCATGATCAAGGGGACGGCTCTCACCGATCTCTTCCTGCAGATCCGCATCGGTGGCGACCAGGCCCTGTTCCGGCTGCTGAACAAGCTGATCCTCGAGACGGACGGGGCCCTCGACGAGGAGTTCATCCGCGAACACACCCACGGCTACGAGGAGTTCGTCGCCGCGGCCGCGGCCGCCGACTGGGACGAGACGCTGGCTGCGACCGGCCTTCAGCGCGCCGAGATCGAGCGGGCGCTCGCCATGGTTCTGGCCTCCAAGCGCACCATCGTCTGCTGGGCGATGGGCCTGACCCAGCACAAGCACGCGGTGCCGACCATCCGCGAGGTGGTCAACCTCCTTCTGCTGCGCGGCAACATAGGCCGCCCCGGCGCCGGCGTCTGCCCGGTGCGCGGACACTCCAATGTCCAGGGCGACCGCACCATGGGCATCTTCGAGCGGCCCGCTCCGGCCTTCCTGGACGCCCTGGAGAAGGAGTTCGGCTTCGCGCCGCCGCGCCACCACGGCTTCGACGTCGTACGTTCCATCCAGGCGCTGCGTGACGGCGAGGCGAAGGTCTTCTTCGCGATGGGCGGCAACTTCGTGGGCGCGACGCCCGACACCGAGGTCACCGAGGCGGCGATGCGCCGGGCCCGGCTCACCGTCCATGTGTCGACCAAGCTGAACCGCTCGCATGCGGTCACCGGCGCGCGGGCACTGATCCTGCCCACCCTCGGCCGGACGGACAAGGACGTCCAGGCGGGCGGCAGGCAGGTGGTGACGGTCGAGGACTCGATGGGCAAGGTGCACGCCTCGCGCGGCAATCTGCCCCCGGCGAGCCCTCATCTGCTCTCCGAGCCGGCCATCGTGACCCGGATGGCGCGTGCGGTGCTCGGTCCCGCGTCGACGACGCCCTGGGAGGACTTCGAGAAGGACTACGGGACGATCCGCGACCGCATCGCGCGCGTGGTGCCCGGTTTCGAGGACTTCAACGCGAAGATCGCCCGCCCCGACGGCTTCACGCTCCCGCATGCCCCGCGCGACGAGCGCCGCTTCCCCACAGCCACCGGGAAGGCGAATTTCACTGCCGCGCCGGTGGAGTTCCCCGAGGTCCCGGCGGGCCGGCTGCTGCTGCAGACGCTGCGCTCGCACGACCAGTACAACACCACGATCTACGGCCTCGACGACCGCTACCGCGGTATCAAGGGCGGCCGCCGGGTCGTCCTGGTGAACCCCGAGGACGCCCGGGAGCTGGGCCTTGCGGACGGCTCGTACACCGATCTGGTCAGCGAGTGGAAGGACGGCGTGGAGCGGCGGGCGCCCGGCTTCCGAGTGGTGCACTACCCCACCGCGCGTGGCTGCGCGGCCGCGTACTACCCGGAGACCAATGTGCTGGTGCCGCTGGACTCCACCGCCGACGTCAGCAACACCCCGGCGAGCAAGTCCGTGGTGGTGCGGTTCGAGCACGGGCAGTGAGGGGCCGCGGGGAATGGGGACACCCCGCTAAGCGTTCGCTCAGGCATCTGATAAGACGGTGCACACAGCACGCAAGGTACTGAGATCGGAGCCGGGCCCCATGGGCGAGCAGAGAACCGTGAAGTTCCCGCAAGAGGTCATCGACGAATACGCCGCGCTCGGGGTCGACCTGCCCGCGCTCTTCTCCGCGGGGACGCTGGGCGACCGTATGGGCGTGGAGATCACCGAGGCCTCGGCGGAACGCGTCGTCGGCACGATGCCGGTCGCGGGCAACACCCAGCCGTACGGACTGCTGCACGGCGGCGCGTCCGCCGTGCTCGCCGAGACGCTCGGCTCTGTCGGCTCGATGCTGCACGGCGGTAGCACCAAGATCGCCGTCGGCGTGGACCTCAACTGCACGCACCACCGTGGCGTCCGCTCGGGCCTGGTCACCGGCGTGGCGAGTCCGGTGCATCGCGGCCGCTCCACGGCGACGTACGAGATCGTGATCACCGATGAGCAGGACAAGCGGGTCTGCACGGCCAGGCTGACCTGTCTGCTGCGGGATGCGAATCTGGGCGGCACGACGGGCTGACCGGCACTGCGGTCCGGCGTCGCACACCGGCACCGGACCGCAAATCCGTGCCAACTTCCCCTCGGCCGCAGGAATCAGTCAAGCAACAGCCAAAGATTCCCGTCACTCTTGCAGCACGGCCCACACGCGCGCTTCACTGTCGGCCACCCCACAGGAGAACCCCCGTCCCGCGACACGAAGGGTCTCCCCTTGACTGCCGTACCCGTACGCCTGAGTGCCGCCACCGCGGCAGCCTGCGCGCTCGTCCTCAGTGCGGCTCTGCCGTCCTCAGCGATCAACTCGTACAACGCCACGCCCGCGCCGGAACGCACCGAGGTCGGCGCCCTCGTGGCCACCTGGGACAACGACGACAACCCCGCCACCCCCGACCGGGTCGACTGGGTCTGCTCCGGCACCATGATCGACGCGGACACCTTCCTGACCGCCGCGCACTGCACCACCGACTGGCCGGCGAACGTGAAGTTCTACGTCTCCCTCGACCAGGACGTGCAAGCGGGCCTCGACAGGGCCGCCGCCGAACACCCCGGCGACCCGGCGGCCGTGGCGAGGGCCGTCGCCGTCCAGGGCACCGCCCACAGCCACCCCGACTACCCGGGCCCCGCCTCGGACGGTCACGACATCTCGGTCATCGAACTGCCGGCCGCCCAGGTCAAGGCCCGCTGGACCTTCACCCCGGCCACTCTCCCCAAGGCCGGAGCGCTCGACGCGCTGGGCCCGCAGGGACTGAACGACACTCCGTTCTTCGTCGCAGGGTACGGAACCCAGGAAGCCGCACGCGGCCCCGGCGGCCAGACCCACCCCGGCGGCGGCGTCCGAATGAAGGCCCCCGTCAGCTTCGACGCCCTCAACAAGGCCTGGGTGCGCCTGGCCATGACCGCCCCGCAGGGCAACGGCGGGGCCTGCTACGGCGACTCCGGCGGCCCCAACTTCGCCACCCTGGCCGGCAAGCGCACCCTGGTCGCCACCACCATCACGGGCGACGGCCCGTGCTACGCCACGAACGTCTCCTACCGCCTGGACGCCCCCGGCGCCCGCGCGTTCCTCTCCCCCTTCGCGAAGCTGCCGTAGCCCGTTTCGCCAAGCTGCCGTGGCCCGATTCGCGGAGCAGCTGCAGCCCGATTCGCCGAGCTTCCGCAGCCCGCGCCGCCCTCCCGCGGTGGGTGCCGCCGGACCGCACGTCCGGCGGCACCAAGCGCACCATTGCCCTCTCCCGTCACCCCCGCTAGCGTCGCGGCATGGGGTCCCGACCGCCACGCCGAGCAAGGCACTTTGCGGTGCCCGCCGCCCTGCTGCTGGCCGTCCTCACCGGCTGCGGGGGCGGTCCCGCCGAATCCGCCGCACCGGCTCCGCGCGTCACCTCACCGAAGGAACTGTGCGAACGGCTGATCTCCCACTGGGCGCGGGTCGTCCTCCACGGCGGGAAGCAGGCCAACCTCGACTACCAGGCCATGGGTCTGTCCGGCGGACAGAACCAGATCCTGCTGGACGTGGTGGCCGCCGCCCGCACCGAACAGAAGCGCCTGGGGGCGGACGCCGCAGGGAAGCTGATCGACAGTCAGGCCACAGTCCGGTGCACTGAGCGCTACCGCAGCGGGACTCCGACCGGAGGCCCCTGGCAATGAGCGGAGTCGGCCCGGTCGAGCCGGGCGAGGGCACCTACGCGCCGGACGACGCACCCCCTCCCCGCGCGGCACGGCCGCGGCAGAGCCGAGCCGCCGACTTCGCCGCGCGTCATCGCCCCGCGGTCATCGCCGCCACCTCGGCGGCCGTCCTCGCCACAGGCGCGTCGTACCTCTACGTGACCCGGCCGACGCCGCCTCCGCCGCCCCCGACGCCTTGGCCTGCGCAGGCGGTCGCGCTGGCCTACGAGGCACCCGCCCGGCCGGTCGCCGGACACGACTCGTTCGATTTCACCATCACGGTCACCACCACCTCCGGACCACCGGTCACGATCGAGCGGATCACCCAGACCTCGGAGGGCCTGCGGGTCTCCACCAGGCCCGCAGCGCCGTTCACCGTGAGTACCGAAGGGCCACGCAAAGTACTCGTCATCGTTCAGGTGTCGGATTGCGAAAAGGTGGCACGGAATGCCGGTCTCCCTTTCCTCGACGTAACACTGCGTAATGCGCGAGCAATGCAAGAGCAGAGTTACATTCTGGGCGATCGGTATGCCCGAGACCTGGCCAGAGCGGTTGGCACTGCGTGCCCCGAAGATCAAATGTCAGGACTCAAACCGCCGGACGGTCCTGCACGTTCTCAGCATGCGGACAAGACGAACCGACCGGAATTCCCCCGTTCCACCCGCGAAACTCCGCTATGCAGTACGCCGCGGCATAACAAGAGCGTCACATCCTTGGCCAGACCACTCCACCTCCCCCAATACCGCGCTTAGAGTCACGCCCAGTCACCGCGCCGCCGGATTACCTTCAGTTCGGTTCCAGCGCTCGACTCGGTACGTCCCATGGGGGGCGGCCGTGCCAGGTGAAAGGACTGATCGTGCGTCAACGTTCGCTCATAGCCATGACGGCTGCGCTCACCGCGGGAGCCCTTGCGCTCACCGCCTGTGGCTCTCGCGACGACAGCAAAAGTGGGGCCGAGGGCGGCGGTACCACGGTCGTCATCGGCATCGACGCCCCGCTGACCGGTGAGCTCTCCGCTCTGGGTCTCGGCATCAAGAACTCCGTCGACCTCGCGGCCAAGCAGGCCAACGCGAAGAAGTACGTCAACGGCATCACCTTCAAGGTCGAGGCCTTCGACGACCAGGCCCAGCCGTCCTCCGGACAGCAGAACGCCACCAAGTTCGTCGCCAACAAGGACGTCCTCGGTGTCGTCGGCCCGCTGAACTCCTCGGTCGCCGAGTCCATGCAGAAGGTCTTCGACGACGCCAAGCTGGCTCAGGTCTCCCCCGCCAACACCAACCCGGCCCTGACCCAGGGACCGAAGTGGAACAGCGGCGAGAAGGCCCGCCCCTACAAGTCGTACTTCCGCACCGCGACCACGGACGCCATCCAGGGCCCGTTCGCCGCGCAGTACCTCTTCAACGACGCCAAGAAGAAGAACGTCTTCATCATCGATGACAAGAAGACGTACGGTGCCGGCCTCGCCGCCACCTTCAAGGCGGAGTTCGAGAAGCTCGGCGGCAAGGTCGCCGGCACCGAGCACGTGAACCCTGACACCAAGGACTTCGCGGCCGTCGTCACCCAGATCAAGAGCTCCAAGGCCGACGTCGTCTACTACGGCGGCGAGTACCCGGTCGCGGGCCCGCTCAGCAAGCAGATCAAGAAGTCCGGCGCCGCGATCCCGCTCGTCGGCGGCGACGGCATCTACAGCGCCGACTTCATCAAGCTCTCGGGCAAGGAGGGCGTGGGCGACCTCGCCACCTCGGTCGGTGCGCCGGTCGAGACGCTCCCCTCGGCCAAGGACTTCGTGGCCAACTACAAGGCCGGCGGCTACAAGGAGGCCTACGAGGCCTACGGCGGCTACTCGTACGACTCTGCCTGGTCGATCATCGAGGCCGTGAAGAAGGTCGTCGAGGGCAACGACGGCAAGCTTCCCTCCGATGCCCGCGCCAAGGTCATCGAGGCCCTGCAGGGTGTCTCCTTCGACGGAGTGACCGGCAAGGTCTCCTTCGACGAGTTCGGCGACGCCACCAACAAGCAGCTCACCGTCTACAAGTACGAGGGCGCTGCCTGGAAGGCCGTCAAGTCCGGCACGTTCGCCGGCTGATCCTCACTCCGTAACACCTCACAAGCCGCGCGGGGCGCCGCAGAACCAGCGCCCCGCGCGGTGTCACATCCGTCGAAAGACTCGGAGGACCTGCGGTGCACGAACTGCCGCAACAGCTGGTCAACGGCCTGCTACTGGGATCCATGTACGGGCTCGTCGCCATCGGCTACACGATGGTTTATGGCATTGTCCAGCTCATCAACTTCGCCCATGGCGAGATCTTCATGACCGGAGGGTTCGGGGCCCTCACGGTCTGGCTCATCCTTCCCACCGGCACCACCATGTGGCTTGCCCTGCCACTCATGCTCATCGGCGCGATCATCGTCGCCACCACCATCGCGGTCGGGGCGGAACGCTTCGCCTACCGACCGCTGCGCACCGCACCCCGCCTCGCACCACTCATCACCGCCATCGGCCTCTCGCTGGCTCTCCAGCAGGCGGTGTGGGCCTGGTACCCCGAGGCGAAGTCCTCCCGTACCTTCCCCGAAATCCCAGGTGGCCCCTTCCACCTCGGCAGCATCACCATCCAGACCGGTGACATCTTCCTGCTGATCGCCGCTCCCATCTGCATGGCGATCCTCGCGTTCTTCGTCATGAAGACCCGCACCGGACGCGGTATGCAGGCCACCGCCCAGGATCCGGACACGGCCAAGCTCATGGGCATCAACACCGACCGCATCATCGTGGTCGCGTTCGCCCTCGGCGCCGCTTTCGCGGCCGTCGGAGCCGTCGCGTACGGCCTCAAGTACGGCGAAGTGAACTTCCGCATGGGCTTCATCCTCGGCCTCAAGGCGTTCACCGCAGCCGTCCTCGGCGGAATCGGCAACATCTACGGCGCCATGCTGGGCGGTCTCGCCCTGGGCATCGCCGAAACCATGGCCACGGCCTACATCAACGACATCCCCGGCATGCAGCAGCTCGGCGGCCAGTCCTGGGCCGACGTCTGGGCCTTCGTACTTCTCATCGTCGTGCTCCTCGTCAGGCCACAGGGCCTCCTCGGCGAGCGCGTCGCGGACAGGGCGTGACACCGATGACGACACAGACCACCACCGCGGAAACCCCGCGGACCCCGGCCGACAGCGCACAGTCGGGCCTCATCGCCCTCCCGCCGACCATCGCGCGAGCGGTCGCAACCGGCGGCGGCGCCCTCACCGTCATCTCGGCGTTCACCGCCTGGACCTGGACGGCCGCCTTCCCGGGCGACCTCACCGTCTACGGCTACCCCGGCGGACTCCAGTGGCTCGTCCTCATCGCGGGCGCCCTGACCACCCTGTTCGGACTCTCCTCGTACGGGGTCAAGGGCCTGAAGTGGCTCACCCCCGCCGGTGCCGACAGCTCCATCAGGCTCTCCGCACTCGGCGCCTTCGCCACCACCTGGTTCACCCTGATCGCGATCAGCTACCAGCTCGGCGGCCTCGCCAACCTCGAGCCCGGCGGCTTCGTCGCGGGAATCGCCACCCTGGCCGCTCTCATCGGCGCCCTCGGACTCCCCTTCGAGCGCCCCGCGCCCGACCCGGTGGACCCCGATGACTCCGGCTGGGACCAGTTCCGGCACAACGCCCGCGCCTCCTTCACCACGTTCAAGGCGGCCTTCGCCAGCGGCACCGCGGCACCCGCCCGCAAGCTGCCCTCGTACGTCGAGATCCTGATCATCGTCGCAGCGCTCAGCTTCGGCCTGGTCGTCTTCACGTACGGCATCGGCACCGAGTACGACGAGCTCTTCATCGGCTTCCTCATCACCGCCGGTTTCGGGTTCGGCGCGCTCTTCAAGGCCGGACTGGTCGGACGGGTGTCCGCGATCACCGCGAAGCACCGCAACGTGACGATGGCCGGCGCGTTCGCCGCCGCCGCCGCGTTCCCCTTCACCCAGTCCGACGACCAGTACGCGACCATCGGCGTCTACATCCTGATCTTCGCCACCGTCGCCCTCGGTCTGAACATCGTCGTCGGCCTCGCCGGACTCCTCGACCTCGGTTACGTCGCCTTCCTCGGCGTCGGCGCGTACGCCGCGGCCATGGTCTCCGGATCGCCGTCCTCGCCGTTCGACGTCCACTTCCCCTTCTGGGGAGCGGTCCTCGTCGGCGCCACCGCGTCCATGGTCTTCGGTGTCCTCATCGGCGCCCCGACCCTTCGACTGCGCGGCGACTACCTCGCGATCGTGACGCTCGGCTTCGGTGAGATCTTCCGGATCACCGTCAACAACCTCGACGGCACCTCCGGCCCCGACATCACCAACGGGTCCAACGGCATCTCGTCGATCCCGAACCTGCAGATGTTCGGCTTCGACTTCGGACTCGAGCACAGCCTCTTCGGCGTCACCATCGGCCGGTTCGCGAACTACTTCTTCCTGATGCTGCTGATCACCCTGATCGTCGTGGTGGTCTTCCGCCGCAGCGGTGACTCCCGCATCGGCCGCGCCTGGATCGCGATCCGCGAGGACGAGACCGCGGCGCTCGCCATGGGCATCAACGGCTTCCGGGTCAAGCTCATCGCGTTCGCCCTCGGTGCGACTCTCGCCGGCCTCGCCGGCACGGTCCAGGCCCACGTCACCTACACCGTGACGCCGGAGCAGTACCAGTTCGCCCACGTGGTCCCGCCGAACTCGGCGTTCCTGCTGGCCGCGGTCGTCCTCGGCGGCATGGGCACCATCAGCGGACCGCTCGTCGGCGCCGCGCTGCTCTACCTGATCCCGGCCAAGCTGCAGTTCCTCGGCGACTACCAGCTCCTCGCCTTCGGCCTCGCGCTCGTACTCCTGATGCGCTTCAGGCCCGAGGGACTCATCCCCAACCGGCGCCGCCAGCTCGAGTTCCACGAATCCGCGGAAGCGCCCGCAGTCCTCAGCAAGACAGGGGCCTGATCCATGACCACCGACACCACCACGAAGGACACCGCCCCGGCCACGGCGCCCGGCGAGACGGTCCTCGACGCCCGCGGCGTCACCATGCGGTTCGGCGGCCTCACCGCCGTACGCTCGGTCGACCTCACCGTCAACAGCGGCGAGATCGTCGGCCTCATCGGCCCCAACGGCGCGGGGAAGACCACCTTCTTCAACTGCCTCACCGGTCTCTACATCCCCACCGAGGGCGAGGTCCGCTACAAGGGCACCGTCCTCCCCGCCAAGTCCTTCAAGGTCACGGCGGCGGGCGTCGCGCGCACCTTCCAGAACATCCGCCTCTTCGGCAACATGACCGTCCTGGAGAATGTGCTCGTCGGCCGCCACACCCGTACCAAGGAAGGCCTCTGGTCCGCCCTCCTGCGCGGCCCCGGCTTCCACAAGGCCGAGGCCAAGTCCCGGGCACGGGCCATGGAACTCCTCGAGTTCATCGGCCTCGCCGGCAAGGCCGAGCACCTCGCCCGCAACCTCCCCTACGGCGAGCAGCGCAAGCTCGAGATCGCGCGCGCCCTGGCGAGCGACCCGGGTCTGCTCCTCCTGGACGAGCCGACGGCCGGCATGAACCCGCAGGAGACCCGGGCCACCGAGGAACTCGTCTTCGCCATCCGGGACATGGGCATCGCCGTCCTCGTCATCGAGCACGACATGCGCTTCATCTTCAACCTGTGCGACCGCGTCGCGGTGCTCGTCCAGGGCGAGAAGCTCGTCGAGGGCGACAGCGAAACCGTCCAGGGAGACGAGCGAGTCGTCGCGGCCTACCTCGGCGAACCCTTCGAAGGCGCCCCCGGCGACGAAGAAGTCGCGGAAGTAGTGGCGGCAGAAACCGGCGCAGCGGAGTCCACCGGACCCGCCGAGTCCGCCAGCAAGGAGAACGACTGATGACCGCACTTCTCGAAGTCGAGGACCTGCGCGTCGCCTACGGCAAGATCGAGGCCGTCAAGGGCATCTCGTTCAGCGTCGAGGCCGGCGAGGTCGTCACCCTGATTGGCACCAACGGCGCCGGCAAGACCACCACGCTGCGCACCCTCTCGGGCCTTCTCAAGCCCGTCGGCGGCCAGATCAAGTTCAACGGCAAGTCGCTCAAGAAGGTACCGGCCCACCAGATCGTCTCGCTCGGTCTCGCCCACTCCCCCGAGGGGCGGCACATCTTCCCGCGCATGACGATCGAGGACAACCTGCGGCTGGGCGCCTTCCTCCGCAGCGACAAGGCCGGGATCGAGAAGGACATCCAGCGCGCCTACGACCTCTTCCCCATCCTGGGTGAGCGGCGCAAGCAGGCCGCCGGCACGCTCTCCGGCGGCGAGCAGCAGATGCTCGCCATGGGGCGCGCGCTCATGTCCCAGCCCAAGCTGCTCATGCTCGACGAGCCCTCCATGGGTCTCTCGCCGATCATGATGCAGAAGATCATGGCGACGATCGTAGAGCTCAAGGCCCAGGGCACCACCATTCTGCTCGTCGAGCAGAACGCCCAGGCCGCGCTCTCGCTCGCTGACCAGGGCCATGTCATGGAGATCGGCAACATCGTGCTCTCGGGCACGGGCCAGGACCTGCTCCACGACGACTCGGTCCGCAAGGCGTATCTCGGCGAGGACTGAGCCGTACGTATACGGAGAGGCCCGCACCCCGAGCTCGGGGTGCGGGCCTCTTTGTATGTACTGCTGACATGGCCTGCTGAATGCGCTACTCGCCCTTAGCGGCCTTCTTCTCCTCGGCGTCCTCGATGACCGCTTCGGCCACCTGCTGCATCGACAGCCGCCGGTCCATAGACGTCTTCTGGATCCAGCGGAACGCGTTCGGCTCGGTGAGCCCGTACTGCGTCTGCAGAATGCTCTTCGCGCGGTCCACCAGCTTGCGCGTCTCCAGCCGCTGCGAGAGGTCCGCGACCTCCTTCTCCAGCGCCTTGAGCTCGGTGAAGCGGGAGACGGCCATCTCGATGGCGGGCACCACATCGCTCTTGCTGAACGGCTTCACCAGATAGGCCATGGCTCCGGCGTCCCGGGCCCGCTCGACGAGATCGCGCTGCGAGAACGCGGTCAGCATCAGAACGGGGGCGATGGACTCCTCGGCGATCTTCTCGGCCGCGGAGATCCCGTCCAGGACGGGCATCTTCACATCGAGGATGACCAGGTCGGGCCGGTGCTCCCGGGCGAGCTCGACGGCCCGCTGGCCGTCTCCGGCCTCACCGACGACCGCGTACCCCTCTTCCTCCAGCATCTCTTTGAGGTCGAGCCTGATGAGGGCCTCGTCCTCGGCGATCACCACGCGGGTCGTCAGCGGAGGGACGTGCGACTTGTCGTCATCGGCGGTGGGCTGGGGCGACTCGGGGGCGGTCACGGGACTCCTCATTCCAAGGCAGGGTGCTCCCCATGAGCCTACCCAGCTCCTGTATGGTTGGGACACGAAGGGTCTTCGCCATCCTTTGTTTCCAAGGGCGCCCCGGTAGCCCAGCGGTAGAGGCAATGGTCTCAAACACCATCCAGCGTGGGTTCGAATCCCACCCGGGGTACTTTCCCTCGTTTTCCAAGGTCACGACTGAGGCCCCTCCGAAGGGGGGCCTCACGGCGTTTACTTGGGGCTGTCGTCCTCGCCGATGTGATGCACCCGCACCAGGTTCGTGGAGCCTGGTACTCCGGGCGGGGAGCCGGCCGTGATCACCACGATGTCGCCCTTCTCGCAGCGGCCGATCTTCAGCAGCTCCTCGTCGACCTGGGCGACCATCGCGTCGGTGGATTCGACGCTCGGGCCGAGGAAGGTCTCCACTCCCCAGGTGAGGTTCAGTTGGGAGCGGGTGGCCGGGTCCGGCGTGAAGGCCAGCAGCGGGATCGGCGAGCGGTAGCGGGACAGGCGCCTGACGGTATCGCCGGACTGGGTGAAGGCGACCAGGAACTTCGCGCCCAGGAAGTCACCCATCTCCGCCGCCGCACGGGCCACGGCGCCGCCCTGCGTACGGGGCTTGTTCCGCTCGGTCAGTGGCGGCAGGCCCTTGGCGAGCACGTCCTCCTCGGCCGCCTCGACAATGCGGCCCATCGTCCGCACCGTCTCGATGGGGTACTTTCCGACGCTCGTCTCGCCCGAGAGCATCACGGCGTCGGTGCCGTCGATCACGGCGTTGGCGACATCGGACGCCTCGGCGCGCGTGGGGCGGGAGTTGTCGATCATCGAGTCGAGCATCTGGGTCGCGACGATCACCGGCTTGGCGTTGCGCTTGGCGAGCTTGATCGCGCGCTTCTGGACGATCGGCACCTGCTCGAGGGGCATCTCGACGCCGAGGTCACCGCGGGCGACCATGATCCCGTCGAAGGCGGCCACGATGTCGTCGATGTTCTCGACGGCCTGCGGCTTCTCGATCTTGGCGATGACCGGGAGGCGGCGGTTCTCCTCGGCCATGATCCGGTGGACGTCCTCGATGTCGCGTCCGCTGCGTACGAAGGAGAGCGCGATGATGTCCGCGCCGATGCGCAGCGCCCAGCGGAGGTCTTCGATGTCCTTCTCGGAGAGAGCTGGCACCGAGACGGCGACCCCGGGGAGGTTCAGTCCTTTGTGGTCGGAGACCATGCCGCCTTCGACGACGAGGGTGTGGACGCGGGGGCCGTCGACCGAGGTCACTTCGAGGGCGACCTTGCCGTCGTCGACGAGGATGCGCTCACCGGGAGTGACATCGTCGGCCAGGCCCGGGTAGGTGGTGCCGCAGATCTCGCGGTCGCCCTCGATCTCCTCGACGGTGATGGTGAATTCATCGCCGCGTTCAAGGAGTACGGGGCCTTCGCGGAAGCGTCCCATACGAATCTTCGGGCCTTGAAGGTCGGCGAGGACGCCGACGCTGCGGCCCGTTTCGTCGGAGGCTTTGCGTACGCGCTGATAGCGCTCCTCGTGCTCGGCGTAGGTGCCGTGGCTGAGGTTGAAGCGGGCGACGTCCATTCCGGCCTCGACCAATGCCTTGATCTGGTCGTATGTGTCGGTGGCGGGCCCCAGAGTACAGACGATCTTTGCTCGGCGCATAGTTCGAGCCTAGGCCTTACCGGCCAGTAGAGAATTGGTCCCGGATGACTACTCAACAACCTTTGCGTGAAGGGTTATTGACAAGTGTTGAATTGGGCGCGGGGGTGCTCCGATGAGCATTTCCGGCCGTTCGGCGCTCCCTGACTAGAGCTTCGGCGGCGTCATCGTAAAGCGGGCGTTGACCTGCGCGTACACAGTCTGTCGCTGCGGCTCCAGGTCAAGGGCCGGGGCCATTTCGGCGGACTCGTCGGATCCGTATGCGGCCATCCTCATGCCGCCGGGGGCGGGCGGCATTCCATATGCAACGGCGTTCTCGGCGCCGAGGTCGGCGAGCTCCACCAGTGCGGCCAGTCGCGCGCCGAGGGCCTCGGCGTATTCGCGGGCCCGCTGGACCGCTTCCTTCACCGCTTGGCGGCGCGCCTCGCCGTGGGCCGGCGAGTCCGGGCGCAGCGCCCACCAGGGGCCGTCCACCCGGGTGAGTTCGAGGTCCGCGAGGCGGGTGGTGAGCTCGCCGAGCGCGGTGAAGTCGCCGAGCTCGGCGGTGATGTGGACGCGGCCGTAGTAGGCGCGGACGCGTTCGCCGCGGCCGTGCCGGGTGAGCTCGGGGGTGATGGAGAAGGCGCCGGTCTCCAGTTTCTCCACCGATTCGCCGTACGACTTGATCAGGTCCAGGACGCCTGAGTTGCGCCGGGTGAGGTCCTCGAGCGCGCTGCGCCGGTCCGTGCCGCGCGCGCTGACCGTGACACCGATCCTGGCGATCTCCGGGTCGAACTCCAGGCGTGCCTCGCCGCGCACGGCGACCCGCGGCGTCTCGGGGGTGCCGTACGGCGCGGCGGTGGCGGGTGCGTCGGTGGTCACGGGAGGCTCCCTCTGTACTGCGTGGTCGTACCGGCGGACGTAATGGACACCTTTGCATCCCTCGCGGGACAACCGGCAGACATCAGATAGAAACCCGCGAGGGCTGTTGTTGATTGGTACTCCTGAGACAGAATCTACGCGCGTTGTGCACGGCGCGCAGCACCGAAACGAGGGAGACGAAATGCCGCTGAACCGTAGGACGTTCCTGGAGCGGTCGGCCGCCGCCGGGGCCGGTGTGGCCATCGTCGGCAGCGCCGCGCTGCCGGCCGAAGCCGCAGAGGCCACCGAGCAGGACCACGGCCGGGGACGTCCGCCGAAGCGGTACTCCTTCACCGTCATGGGCACCACCGATCTGCACGGCAATGTCTTCAACTGGGACTACTTCACGGACAAGGAGTTCGACGACAAGGCGCACAACGACGTGGGCCTGGCGAAGATCTCCACGCTGGTGGAGAAGATCCGGGCGCAGAGGGGCCGGCGCAACACGCTGCTCATCGACGCCGGTGACACCATCCAGGGCACCCAGCTCTCGTACTACTACGCCAAGGTCGACCCGATCACGGCCGAGCGCGGCCCGGTGCACCCCATGGCCCAGGCCATGAACGCCATCGGATACGACGCGGCGGCGCTCGGCAACCACGAGTTCAACTACGGCATCCCGGTGCTGCGCAAGTTCCAGCAGCAGTGCCGCTTCCCGCTGCTCGGCGCGAACGCGCTGGACGCCAGGACGCTCCGCCCGGCCTTCCCGCCGTACAGCATCCACCGGCTGTGCACCCCGCACGGCCGTGACGTCAAGGTCGCGGTCCTGGGCCTGACCAACCCCGGCATCGCGATCTGGGACAAGGCCAACGTCCAGGGCAAGATGGTCTTCCCCGGTCTGGAGGAGCAGGCCGCGAAGTGGGTGCCGAAGCTGCGCTCCATGGGCGCGGACGTCGTGATCGTCTCTGCCCACTCGGGTTCCAGCGGCACGTCCTCGTACGGCGACCAGCTCCCGTACATCGAGAACGCCGCCGCTCTGGTCGCCGAGCAGGTGCCCGGCATCGACGCGATACTCGTCGGCCACGCGCACACCGAAATCGCCGAGTACTTCGTCGCCAACAAGGAGACCGGCCAGAAGGTCGTGCTCTCCGAGCCGCTCAAGTGGGGCCAGCGGCTGACCCTGTTCGACTTCGAACTGGTCTGGCAGAAGGGCCGCTGGACAGTCGAGACTGTCGGCGCGCAGGTCCTCAACTCCAACACGGCCGACGAGGACCCGAAGATCGCCAAGCTGCTCGGCGACGAGCACACGAAGGTCGTGGCCTACGTCAACCAGATCATCGGCACCTCCACCGCCGCGATGACCACGGCCGATGCGCCGTGGAAGGACGAGCCGATCATCGATCTGATCAGCCACGTCCAGGCGGAGACGGTGAAGGCGGCGCTGGCCGGCGGCCAGTACGCGGCACTGCCCGTCCTCTCGCAGGCCTCCTGTTTCTCGCGCACCGCGGCGATCCCGGCGGGGCAGGTGACCATCAGGGACGCGGCCGGTCTCTATGTCTTCGAGAACACCCTGGAGGCGCGGCTGCTGACCGGCGCGCAGATCAAGGACTATCTGGAGTTCTCGGCGCGGTATTACGTCCAGACGCCGGCGGGCGGCCCCGTCGACACCGCCAAGCTGACCAACGCCGACAACACCCCGGACTACAACTACGACGCGATCTCGGGTCTGACGTACGAGATCGACATCGCCAAGCCGGCCGGTGCACGGATCGCGAAGCTGTCCTTCGACGGCAAGCCGGTCGACCCGGCGGCGCAGTTCGTGCTGGCCGTCAACAACTACCGGGCCGCCGGTGGCGGGAACTTCCCGCATGTCGCCAAGGCCCAGCAGCTGTGGGCCAATTCGGAGGAGATCCGGAACACGATCATCAACTGGGTGAAGGCGAAGGGCTCGGTCGACCCGGCGCAGTTCGCGACGGTGGGCTGGAAGCTGACCCGGGACGGTACGCCGGTCTTCTGATCAGGACTGTTCCACCAATGGCAGCAGGCCCGCCGGCACCCGTGCCGGGCGGGCCTGTTCGCGGTCCAGGCCGAAGCTGGTGAAGGCGGTGCGGCGCGGCAGCGGATAGGGCTCCTTGCCGGTCAGGGAGTTGAGGATGCCGGCGCTGCGCCACGCCGCGAGCCCGAGGTCGGGCACGCCCACACCGTGCGTATGGTGCTCCGCGTTCTGTACGTACACCGAGCCGCGCACCGATTCGTCGAGACACAGCCGGAACTGGTCGTCGATGAGCGGCCGTCCGGCCGAGTCCCAGCGCATGTACCTGTCGAGGCCGACGAGCATCCGGTCCACCGGGCGCTCCCGGTAGCCGGTGGCCAGGACCACGGCGTCGGTGGTGAGCCGGGAGCGGCTGCCCTGCTGGGTGTGCTCCAGGTGGAGCTCGATCTTGGTGGTGCCGACCCGGCCCGCGGTGCGGACGGTGACGCCGGGGGCGAGGACGGCGTCGGGCCAGCCGCCGTGCAGCGTACGGCGGTAGAGCTCGTCGTGGATCGCCGCGATGGTGTCGGCGTCGATGCCCTTGTGGAGCTGCCACTGGCGCGGGACGAGGCCGTTGCGCGTCTGTTCGGGCAGCGCGTGGAAGTAGCGCATGTAGTCGGGGGTGAAGTGCTCCAGGCCGAGCTTGGAGTACTCCATCGGCGCGAACGCCTCCGAACGGCCCAGCCAGTGAAGCTTCTCGCTCCCCGCGGGGCGGGCCCGCAGCAGGTCGAGGAAGACCTCCGCGCCCGACTGCCCGGAGCCGATGATCGTGATGCGCTCGGCGGCCAGTAGCCGTTCGCGGTGGTGGAGATAGTCCGCGGAGTGGATGACCGGGACGGTGACGGCGTCGGCGAGCGGTTTGAGCGGCTCGGGGACGTACGGCTCGGTGCCGACGCCGAGCGCGATGTTCCGGGTGTATGCGCGGCCCAGGGCCTCGACCTCGCCCTCGGCGTCGAGCTGGGTGAAGTCGACCTCGAACAGGGCGCGTTCGGGGTTCCAGCGGACGGCGTCGACCTGGTGGCCGAAGTACAGACCGGGCAGCTTGTCGCTGACCCAGCGGCAGTAGGCGTCGTACTCGGCACGGTGGATGTGGAACTTCTCGGCGAAGTAGAAGGGGAAGAGCCGCTCCTGGGAGCGCAGATAGTTGAGGAAGGTCCAGGGGCTGGCCGGGTCGGCGAGGGTCACCAGGTCCGCGAGGAAGGGGACCTGGATCGTCGAACCCTCGATCAGCAGGCCGGGATGCCAGGCGAAGGCGGGCCGCTGCTCGTAGAAGGCGGTGGCGAGTCCGCCCGGGACGCCGTGCGCGAGAGCGGCGAGGGAGAGGTTGACCGGCCCGATGCCGACGCCCACGAGGTCATGGGGCTGGGAGTCCCCCCACCCCCCCAGGGCGTAGGGGGTGGGTTCGGTTGCAGGCGTTCCGGTCATCGGGGGGTGCTGCCTTCCACGAGTTCGATCAGGGCTTCCAGGTCGCCCAGGGTGGCGTGCGGGTTGAGCAGGGTGGCCTTGAGCCAGAGCCGGCCCTCCGCGCGGGCCCGGCCGAGAACGGCGCGGCCCTCGGCGAGGAGGGTGCGGCGGATGGCGGCGGTCTGCTCGTCGGTGGCCGCGGCGGGGCGGAACAGGACGGTGGGGAGGGTGGGCCGCTCGTACAGCTCCAGGCGGGGGTGCTGCTCGATCAGGCCGGCGAACTGGTGGGCGGCGGCGCAGCTGCGGTCGATCAGCGCGGCGAGACCTGTGCGGCCCAGGGCCCGGAGGGTGACGGCGACCTTGAGGATGTCGGGGCGGCGGGTCGTACGCAGGGAGCGGCCCAGCAGGTCGGGCAGGCCTGCCTCGGTGTCGTCGTCGGCGTTGAGGTAGTCGGCGCTGACGGCGAGGGGGGCGAGGCGGACCCGGTCCGGTACGGCGAGCAGGCCGGCCGCGACCGGTTGCCAGCCCAGTTTGTGCAGGTCGAGGGTGACGGAGTGGGCGCGCTGCAGGCCCGCGAGCTTGCCACCGTGTTCTTCGCTGAACACGAGCGGTCCGCCGTAGGCGGCATCCACATGGAGCTCGGCGCCGTGACGGTCGCAGAGGTCGGCGATCTCGGGGAGCGGATCGATTCGTCCCGTGTCGGTGGTGCCGGCGGTGGCGGCGACGAGGAGCGGGCCGGTCACCTCCGTGAGCGCTTCGTCCAGCGCGACGAGGTCGAGAACGCCGGAGGGGGTGGGTACGGTCACCGGCTCGGGCAGGCCGAGCAGCCAGGCCGCGCGGTGTACGGAGTGGTGGGCGGCGGCCCCGCAGATCACCTGGACCGCGCCGTGGCGTTCGCGGGCGAGCAGCAGGCCGAGCTGGTTGGACTCGGTGCCGCCGGTGGTGACCAGGGCGTCGGGGTCGGGCCCGTGCGGATAGACCTCGGCGGCGAGCGCGCGGCAGACCGCGGCCTCCAGCTCGGACGCGGCCGGGGCCTGGTCCCAGGAGTCCAGCGACGGATTGAGCGCGGAGGCGGCGAGGTCGGCGGCGACGGCGAGCGCGAGGGGCGGGGTGTGAAGATGCGCGGCGCACAGCGGGTCGGCGGGGTCGGCGGCGCCGTGCGCGAGGGTGTGGACGAGGGTGCGCAGGGCGGCTTCGGCGCCGGTGCCGAGGTCGGGGAGCACGGGTTCGGCGGCCTCGCGCACGCGCGCGGCGACGGCGCCGGGGCCGCCCTGCGGGAACGGCCCGCCGCGCGCCGCCGCGCCTGCGCTGAGTGCGTCGAGCACGACGGCGAGCAGCGGCCCCAGGGCGTCGGGGCCTGTGGTCCCTCCGGCGAGGGGCGGGCCTGGCGGCGTACTCATGCGGGTCCTTCGGGTGAGCGCGGGGTGTCGCGTACCTCAACGATCGGAACCCGAAGGTGGTATTGGCGGTGGGGGTGGGCCGCTGCGCGGGGCGTGTTCCCCGACCGCCCCTTCCTGACTGTGACAATTTGCGGCTCCGCCGCGTGGGGGGCTCCGCCCCGGACCCCGGTACGCCCTTCTGGGGGTCCCCCTACGCCCGCAGGGCGTAGGGGGCGGAGCCCCCCGGAACGGTTATTACCCCGCGCGCACCCTCAGCGCGCGGCGGAGGTCGTCGAGCTGGTCCACCAGCTTGCGGCGCAGCGCCGGGATCATCTCGGCGTCGCGCAGACACTCCTCGCCCAGGCTCAGCATCTCCGTGTCCACCGCATGCAGCGGGAAGGCGTACCGGCCCGCGGCCTCGGCGATGGCCGGGCCGCGGCGGGTGGCCACCGCCACCGCGTCCGGGTAGTAGCGGGGCACGTACTCCCGTACCAGATCGGCCTGCTCGGGTTGCCAGAAGCCCTGGGCGGTGGCGGTGAACAGGTAGTTGGACAGGGAGTCGGTGGTGAACATCCGCTGCCAGGCGGCCGCCTTCGCCTCCACGGTCGGCAGTGCGGCACGGCAACGGGCGGCGCCCTCCTGGCCGGTGGCGCTGGGGTCGCGGTCCAGTTCCGCGGCGATCGCCGCGTCGTCGGTCGCGCCGAGGACGGCGAGGCGGTACAGGATGCGCCAGCGCAGCTCGGGGTCGAGCTCCGGGCCGCCGGGCACGCTGCCGTCGCCGAACCACTCCTGGAGCGTCTCGGGCTGTGCGGCGGCGTCGATGAAGTGGCGTACGGCGGTGAGGCGCAGGCCGGGGTTGTTCCCGTCCTCGGTGCGACGCAGCAGATCGCGGCAGATGCCCCTGAGCACGCCGAGGGCGGCGGGCCGCTCGTCGGCGGGGAGGTAGCGGTCGGCGAGCTGGATGGCGGCGAAGGCGAGGACGCCCTGGACGACGGCGAGGTCCGACTCGCGCGGGAGGTGGGCGCGGGCGGCCTCCAGATAGGCGGCGGGGGCGAGTTCGCCGTCGCGGACCATGTCACGGGCGGCGTTCCACACGACGGCGCGGGTCAGCGGGTCCGGGATGCCGGAGAGGGAGCGTACGGCCGTGTCCCAGGAGGTGGCGTCGAGGCGGACCTTGGCGTAGCTGGCGTCGCCGTCGTTGAGGACGACGAGGGCGGGACGGCGGCCCGGCTGGGCGCCGTCGTTCCCGTTCTGCGGGATGTCCACGTCGAGGCGGGTGCGCAGCACGAGCCGCTCGGAGTCCACGGGGTCGATGTCGTACGCGCCCACCGCGATACGGTGCGGGCGGCTGCCGTCCTGGGCGATCCGGAGCGACCAGCTGCCGCCGGACTCGGCGACCGTCGGGGTGAGGGTGTCCACGCCGGTCGTCCGCAGCCAGGACTCGGCCCATGCGTGCACATCGCGGTCCGTGGCCTGCGCCAGGGAGTCGATGAAGTCGGCGAGGGTCGCATTGCCGAACTTGTGCCGGGCGAAATGGGTGTTGATGCCGGCGAGGAAGTCCTTCTCGCCGAGCCAGACGACGAGCTGCCGCAGCGCGGACGCGCCCTTGGCGTAGGAGATGCCGTCGAAGTTGAGCATCGCGGACGCGGTGTCGGGAACGGCTTCCGGATCGGGCGCGACGGGGTGGGTGGAGGGCCGCTGGTCGGCGTCGTAGCCCCACGACTTGCGGCCGATGCCGAAGTCGACCCAGGTGTCGGTGAAGCGGGTGGCCTCGGTGAGGGTCTGGTATCCCATGTACTCGGCGAAGGACTCGTTGAGCCAGATGTCGTCCCACCACTTGAGCGTGACGAGGTCGCCGAACCACATGTGAGCCATCTCGTGGGCGATGACCATGGCGCGGGTCTGCCGCTCGGTGTCGGTGACGGCGGAGCGGTAGACGAACTCGTCGCGGAAGGTGACCAGGCCCGGGTTCTCCATGGCCCCGGCGTTGAACTCGGGCACGAAGGCCTGGTCGTACGAGTCGAAGGGGTACGGCTCTTCGAACTTCTCGTGGTACCGGTCGTAGCACTGGCGCGTGATCTCGAGGATCTCGTCGGCGTCGGCGTCCAGGTAGGGGGCGAGCGAGCGGCGGCAGTGAATGCCGAAGGGCAGTCCGGCATGCTCGGTGCGTACGGAGTGCCAGGGTCCTGCGGCGACGGCGACGAAGTAGGTGGCGAGCGGCGGGGTCGGCGCGCAGGTCCACCTGCCGTGGCCGTCGTGCGTGGCGACTCCGTTGCCGAGGACGGTCCAGCCCTCGGGCGCGGTGACCGACAGCTCGAACACGGCCTTGAGGTCGGGCTGGTCGAAGGCGGCGAAGACGCGCTGGACGTCCTCCATGAACAGCTGGGTGTAGACGTATGTCTCGCCGTCGGTGGGGTCGGTGAAGCGGTGCATGCCCTCGCCGGTACGGGAGTAGCGCATGTCCGCCTCGATGCGCAGCTCGTGCTCTCCGGCACTCAGCCCGGGGAGCGCGAGCCGGTTCTCGACGAGCGACTCGGGATCGAGGGGCTGTCCGTCGAGGGTGACGGAGCGCAGCACTTCCGGCTTGAGCTCTACGAAGGTGTCCCCGTCCGCGCGAGCCGTGAAGTGTATGACGGTTCGTGAGTCGAAGGTCTGCTCCCCGGTGGTGAGATCGAGGTCGATCGTGTACCGGTGGACGTCGAGGAGCTTGGCTCGGATCTGCGCTTCGTCGCGCGTCAGTACGGACATGAGGGCAATGCTGCCTGATGGGACCTGTCCCGCACACGGGGTATTGATTGCGCTGTCAGCGCACGCACTTCTACGCGCCGGGGGCCTCGACCGGCAGGTCCCGCTCGGTGGCCGCCGCGGCCAGTCGCCTGTCGTAGGTGACGAAGGCGGTCAGCGCGCAGGATCGGGTCGGTGAGACGGATGGCGGCGTCGCCCACTTCGGGGTCCGCCCCTGCGCGTACGAGTGTGCCTTCTGCGGCCCGTGCGGCCAGGAAGGTGCGCAGTGCGTCCGTCTCGGGCTCGGGGAGGAGCAGCTTCAGCAGCGCGCAGGAACCGAGGTGGACCCGCTTTCGCCCTTACGAAGTACGCAGGAGCGGTGCGGTCAGGAGCGGGCGATCGTCTCGTGGTGACGGATCACCTCGGCGATGATGAAGTTCAGCAGCTTCTCGGCGAACGCCGGGTCCAGTTTCGCGCTCTCCGCGAGCTGCCTCAGCCGCTCGATCTGCCGGGACTCCCGCTCCGGGTCGGCCGGTGGCAGATGGTGCTGCGCCTTGAGGTGGCCGACCTGTTGGGTGCACTTGAAGCGTTCGGCCAGCATATGGACGACTGCCGCGTCGATGTTGTCGATGCTCTCGCGCAGTCGGTTCAGCTCGGCGCGCACGTTCTCGTCGATGTCCCTCGTGGTCATGGTCAGCGAGCTTACGTCGGACCGGTGGCGATCGTCGGGGGGTGTTCGGGATCCGGAATCTGGTTGCTCCAGCCGCCGGGGACCGTACGGCCCTGCTGCTCGCGGAAGCGGATGGGCGCGGTGCCGACGCGACGGGTGAAGAGCCGGGAGAAGTAGGCCGGGTCCTCGTAGCCGACGCGGCGGGCGACCGCGGCGACCGGGAGCTCGGTGGCCGCGAGGAGTTCCTTGGCGCGGCCGAGGCGGATGGCGAGGAGGTAGTCCTTGGGGCTGCAGCCCGCGCCGCGGCGGACCGCGGTGCGCAGCTCGGCGGGGGTCATACCGTGGCGGGCCGCGTGTTCGGCGACGGTGAGCGGCTGGAATGCGTCCCGCGCGAGGGCGCTGAGCACCGGGTCGCCGTCGGCGTTGGTGTCGGCGCGGGCACGGCGCAGGGCGACCAGGAGTTCATGGACGGCGGCGGCCGTCTCGACCTCCAGGAGCGGGTTGCCCCGGCGTGCGGCGCGGGCGATGCGGCCCACCGCGGCGCGGGCCCCGGCGGCGTCGGACAGGGGGACGACGGGACGCTCGGGCTCTATGTAGCCGAGTTCGGTGTACGTGGCGGTGGCAGGCCCGGCGAAGTCGACGAAGCTCTCGTCCCAGCCGCGGTCCGGATCGGGGCCGTAGTGGTGCGGTACGCCCGGGGTGAGCCAGATCAGTGCGGGCGCGGTGACGGCGGTGCGGCGCCCGTCGGTGCCGCGGAACCAGCCGCTGCCGGCGCTGATCACGACGGCGACGTGGTGGTCGAGGGTGCGGGGCCCGACGGTGGGCAGGACGCCGTGCTGGAGCCCCACGCCCAGACAGACAAGACCGAGCCGGTGATGGACCGGGCCGGGGGTGAAATAGCGCATCCAGGTGTGGTACATCCGCTTCCGCCCCTTCCTCGGGCGCCGAGTGCCTGCGCTGCGTGTGTGCTGCGTGCCTGCGCTGCGTCCAAACAGCGCCGATCTTTGTCCATGGACCCGCTCGCCGCCAGAGGGCGAAGGTTGGTCGCGGTACGTGACCGAGAGAGGGGCGATACGTGACCGATTTCACGGTGGGTGACCGGGATTTCCTGGTGGACGGGCTGCCCGTGCGGCTGTTGTCGGGAGCGCTGCACTACTTCCGGGTGCACGAGGCGCAGTGGGACCACCGGCTGGCGATGCTGCGGGCCATGGGCCTCAACTGCGTCGAGACGTATGTCCCCTGGAACCTCCATGAGCCGCAGCCCGGCCGGTACGCCGACGACGACGCGCTCGGCCGCTTCCTCGACGCCGCGCACGCCGCAGGGCTGTGGGCGATCGTGCGGCCCGGTCCGTACATCTGCGCCGAGTGGGAGAACGGCGGGCTGCCGCACTGGCTGACCGGCCGCCTCGGACGGCGCGTACGCACGGAGGACGCCGAGTATCTGGGGCATGTGGAGCGCTGGTTCACCCGGCTCCTGCCGCAGGTCGTCGAGCGGCAGATCACCCGCGGCGGCCCCGTGATCATGGTGCAGGTCGAGAACGAGTACGGCAGCTACGGCTGTGACCAGGGCTATCTCCGCCATCTCGTGGACCTGCTGCGCGGCTGCGGGGTGAGCGTCCCGCTGTTCACCTCCGACGGACCCGAGGACCATATGCTCACCGGCGGCTCGGTCCCGGGAGTGCTCGCGACGGCGAACTTCGGGTCGGGAGCCCGGGACGCCTTCGCGACGCTGCGCCGCCATCGGCCCGCCGGACCGCTGATGTGCATGGAGTTCTGGTGCGGCTGGTTCGACCACTGGGGCAGCGACCGTGCCGTACGGGATCCGGCGGACGCGGCGGCCGCGCTGCGGGAGATCCTGGAAGCCGGCGCCTCCGTGAATGTGTACATGGCGCACGGCGGGACCAGCTTCGCGGGCTGGGCGGGGGCGAACCGCGCGGGCGAACTGCACGACGGAGAGCTGGAGCCGACCGCGACTTCGTACGACTACGACGCGCCGATCGACGAGTACGGACGGCCGACGGAGAAGTTCTGGCGCTTCCGGGACGTACTCGCGCCGTACCTCGACGGCGCGCCGGCCGAGCTGCCGACTGCGCCCGCCGCGCTGGGCACGCCGGTGCGTGCAGAGCTCACCGACTGGTCACCGCTCGACGACGTACTGGAGGCGCTCGGCGACGAGGAATCGGAAGGTCCCGTACCGCCCACGTTCGAAGAGCTGTGGGTCGACCGCGGTCTGGTCCGCTACCAAGTCCGCGTCCCCGGCCCGCGCCGCCCGTATCCGCTGAGCGTCCAGGGTCTGCGGGACCTGGCCGTCGTGTACGTCGACGGGGTACGCGCAGGCGTACTGAGCGGCGAGAACGCCGCCCTTGAGGAGCCGGTGGCCGGACCCGCCGAGGTGGAGCTCTGGGTGGAGTCGCTGGGACGCGTGAACTACGGGCCGAGGACGGGCGAGCCCAAGGGCATCACCGGCGGCGTGCTGCACGAGCGGCAGTTCCTGCACGGCATACGGGCTCGGGCGCTGCGGCTGATGGCCTTCGACGAGGAGGGCGCGGTCGCGAAGGTCCCCTTCCGCACGGTCGAGGGCGGTGCCGCGGAGCCCGGCGCCGCCGGGCTGTACCGGGGTGTGCTGGAGGTGCGGGGCGCGGGGGACGCGAAGCTCGAACTGCCGGGCTGGCGGCGGGGGTTCGTGTGGGTGAACGGCTTCTGCCTGGGGCGCTACTGGTCGGCGGGGCCGCAGCGGGGGATGTACGTCCCGGGGCCGGTGCTGAGGGAGGGGGCGAACGAGGTGTGGGTGCTGGAGCTGGAGGGGGCGGGCGCGGGGGTCTGTCTGGGGTGACTTTCCAAGTCACCGGGTTCGTGGTTGCCCTGGGCCAGGGGGCGTTGGTGGTTGCTGTCCGGTGGGTGGTTTCGCGGCCGAACCGCTGCGGGGTCCGGGCCGGAGCCCCGAATTCGGCCCGTGCGGCGCTTGAGGCGCTGGGGCCCATGCCCGCAGGGCGTAAGGGGCGGGCCCGGGGCGGAGCCCCCCGGTGCGGGGTCCGGGGCCGAGCCTCAAGGCGCAGAGACCCGGCCCCCGGACCCCTGGCTCGGGGGTCCGGGGGCCGGGCCCCAGGAGTTACAGGTTCGCCGCCGCGGACTTGATCGCCGCCGCGAACGTGGACACCTCGGTGTAGACACCCGGGAAGTTGGGCCGCGCGCAACCCTCGCCCCAGCTCACGATGCCGACCTGGATCCACGCGTTGTTGTTGTCCTTGCGGAACATCGGGCCGCCGGAGTCACCCTGACAGGTGTCGACGCCGCCCTGCTGGAATCCGGCGCAGATCTCCTCACCGGCCACCAGTTCGGGGTACGCCTGCTTACAGCTGCCGTCGGAGACGAAGGGCACCTGCGCCTTGAGCAGGTAGCGCTGCTGGCCGCCACCCTCGCGGGCCGCACCCCAACCGGCCACCGTGAAGGTGCCGTTGTCGTACGCCTTCGTGTCGGCGATCTTCAGGGTGGGCAGGTCGATCGGCTTGGCGAGCTTGATCAGCGCCCAGTCCTTGCCCGTGCCGTTGTAGCCGGGGGCCTGGAGGACCTTGGTCGACTTGACCTTGATGGCGCTCGAGCTCTGCAGGTCGACGACGCCTGCGGTGGCGGTGATGCTGGTGTTGTTGCCCGAGCCGCTCACACAGTGCGCGGCGGTCAGCACGATCTGCTTGGTGTACAGCGCGCCGCCACAGCCCATGGAGAGCCGGACCATGAACGGGAACTCGCCCTGGGCGGCGCGGGTTCCGCCGACGACGGGCGGGGTGGCGGCCGAGGCCGAGGTGGGCTGGAGGCTGATCGCCGCGAGCACGACGGCACCGGCCGCGGCGCATCTCTGGAGCATACGAATGAACTGCTTCAACGGACTGCCTTTCGTGGGGGGTTGAGATGTACGCCGGCGCCGTTTCCAGGTGCAGCCCTACGCGCGCTGACATGGGCCCGACAAGGCGTGACCGGATTATGGAGAGTGGATCACTCGGGCCACAAGGCGCACTTTTCGGCCAGGCCGCCGCCGCGGATTCGCGCCCGCCGCCCCGTAGAGTTGAGCCGGGCCGACCGTCGTGCATGGGGGGTACGGGACGTGGTGACGAAGGGCAGTGAGGTCGTACACGGCTATCCGCACCTCGACACCGTGCGTGCGGCGATCACCGCGGTCCACAGACGGCTGTCACCGGAGGGCGTGCACTCCTACGCCCCCAGCGTCCTGCCCGCCGATGTGACCTTCTCCGACCAGGACGATCTCCACCTCGGCGCACAGCGCGTGGCCCGCGCCCTGGTCCAGCACCTCCATCTGCCGGACGCCCGGATGATCGTGAGCTTCCGCGAGATGCACCATGCGGCGAGCGTCGAACTCACCGCGGGCCCCGAGTACTTCATCGAGCTGAACGACCGCTTCCGCACCCACCGGAGGGACATCGGCGCCGCCCTCGCCCACGAGATCATGCATGTGCTGCTGCACCGGCTCGACCTGTCCTTCCGCGGCACCCGCGACAACGAGATCCTCACCGACACGGCGACCACCTACCTCGGCGCGGGCTGGCTGCTGCTCGACGCGTTCCGCGAGGACGACGTCTCCAGCCAGAAGCTGGGCTATCTCACCCCTGAGGAGTTCGGTTACGTACTCGCCAAGCGGGCGATCGCCTTCGACGAGGACCCCTCGCCGTGGTTCACCAGCCCGCAGGGCTACACCGCGTACACCAAGGGCCGCGCCCAGGCGCTGCGCGACGCCCAGCAGCCGCCGCTCACCACCGCGGGCTGGGCGGGTCGCCACCGCTATGCGAAGGAGCGGCGCCATGCGATGGAGCACCTGGGCCAGGCGGCCGCCCGGCACCAGGGCGCCGAGTCGTCCTCGTACTCCTTCGAGCGCGGGCCCGACGGGCCGCTCGTCTCCTTCCCCTGCCCCACCTGCCACCAGCGCATCCGCGTTCCCGTACGGGGGCGGGTGCGGGCCCGCTGCGGGCTGTGCCGCACGATTCTCGAATGCGACACCTGACCGATCTTCCGTAGGCTCGAAATATGACGAAAGAGCCGGCTGCGGAAGTCCGCGAGCTGTTCCGGGCGGTGTACAGCGGCACGGACGACGCCGTCGTGGCGCTGCTCCGCAGGGGAATCCCCGCGGACACGACCGATGAGGAAGGGCAGACGCCGCTGTACCGGGCGGCGGTGAGCGCCGAAGTGGGCATCGTGCGGCTGCTGCTGGCCGCGGGCGCCGACCCCGCGCGCGGCAGCGGTCCCGAGGGCGGGGATCTGCCGCTGTGCGGGGCGGCGGTCGGCGGACACACCGAGGTGGTGCGGGCCCTGCTGGCCGCGGGCGCCCGGCCCGATCAGCAGGAGGCGTACGGCTTCACGGCGCTGCGGTGGGCGGTGACGCTCGGCCATGCGGCGACCGCGGAGGCGCTGCTTGAGCACGGCGCCGATCCCGATCTTCCGGGGCCCGGCGGCGAGCTGCCGCTGGTGCTGGCGACCCGCCGCGGCTCCCCCTCGACGGTGCGGGCCCTGCTGCGGCACGGCGCCGGAGCCGGAGCCAAGAAGGCGGCGCTCGCCGAGGCCCGGCTGTGGCTCGGGCGGGATGTGGAGCAGGAGCTGCGTGAGGGGCTGCTCAGCGCGTACGAGCAGGGCGAGGAGTACGAGACGGTGGCGCGCCGGGTCGCCGAGGACGGCGGGGAGACCGTCATCGTCGAGGTGCTGCAGCCGGACGGCACGCCGCGGGCGGGCAATGAGCAGCAGACCGGCCATGCGGCGATCGTGACGCTCCTGGAGAAGGAGTTGGGTGTCCAGACGCCGTACGCGGACCTGGCCGAGCGGGCGCTGCGCTGCGGGGATCCCAACCAGGACGACTGGGTCGAAGCGGTGCTGGCGCTGTGGGCGCGGGGCGACGAGGAGACCTTCCAGGCGGCGGCCGCATGGTGCGCGAGCGACGACCCGATGCGCCAGGCGTTCGCGGCGGACGTGCTGGCCCAACTGGGGTTCGGGAACGAGGGCTTGGGTCCGTTCGCCGCCCGGTCGCTGCCGCTGCTGCGCGAGCTGTCCCGTGAGGCGCGGGAGCCGGAGCTGATCCAGGCGGTCGTGCTCGGGCTCGGACACCACGGGGATCCGGCCGTGCTGCCGGAGATCCTGCGGCATGCCGGTCATCCGGACGCGGAGGTGCGCAATCAGGTGGCGCTGTCGCTGTTCGGGCTCGTGCCCGGCGATCACGCCGAGGGCATCGACGCGCTGATCGCACTGAGCCGGGACGCGGACCCTCATGTCAGGGACTGGGCGACCACGGCGCTGGCGGACGTGGACGCCGATACGGACGAGATACGGGAGGCGCTGGCCGCGCGGCTCACCGACCAGGACGTGGAGACCTCGGCGGAGGCGGCCCGGGGTCTGGCGATCCGTCAGGATCCGCGTGCGGAAGCGGCCCTGGCGCGGATTCTCGCGGACGAGGACCCGGACGGATACGCCCGTGGGGCGGCCGCGGACGCCGTGCAGCACATAAGGGACGAGAAGCTCAAGCGGCGGCTCGAGCAGACCCTGCCGCGCTGCCGCTGACCCTCGTCGGCCTGTCAGAGCAGTCGCAGCGCGCCCGGCGCCCGCTCCTGCATGATCTCCACCAGCCAGTCGAACACGGTCGGGCCGAGGCCGGCCTTCGCCCGGTCCAACTGCTCCTGGACCGCGTCCCTGCTCAGCTGATGGCTCCGCCGCAGCCGCAGCTGAAGCTGCCGTACGGTCTCGTCGCGCCCCAGCGCAGTACGGGAGCGCTCGTGGTCGCGCCACTCGATGGCGAAGTCGCCGTCGTCCGGGGTTCCCATGCCGCCGCTGAGGCAGTCGGCGAAGGAGTCGAGATTGCGGCCGAAGTAGCCGCCGGGCCCGTTCACGGCCTCGCCGATCACCCGCCAGAAGCTGTCCAGGCCGGTGACCTCCGCCCCGTCGATCACATAGGTCCTGGTCACGGGGCGGAGGATACCGGCTCAGCAGCCGTAGTCGACGAGGTCGAACGTGGCGTAGTGGTCGGCGGTGTAGTAGTCCTCGGCGGATGCCTGGCCCGTGACGATGCGGCGGGCGCCGCGGGTCGAGGAGCCCGGCGTCTTGACCGTGTACTCGTGGTAGTAGCCGGACGAGTGCGAGGGCAGGACGCCCTCGCGGTTCGAGAAGACAGTGCCGTCCTGCTTGTACGGGAACGGGCCGCCCTGCTCGATCAGATCGAGGGTGTCGTGCGCCTGGGAGGGGAGGTCGGAGTAGCAGATGTCACCGACGGCGGCCGCAGCCGTGGGGGAGGCCGTGGCCTGTCCGCCGATGACGAGCGTGGATACCAGGGCGGCAATGCCGCCGAGCGTGGCGATTCGTGGGGGGATTCGCATACGGACATCATGACGCGCGTAGACATGGACGCGTCAAGGCCAACGTCCTTTAGTTTTCGACGAGTTAACCTGAGTGGCCGCCGGCCTTCGCGGGGGTGAAGCTCAGCCCGCTCCGTACACGGGTTGCGGATTCTCGGCGTCCGCCAGGAGCTTCAGCGCCGCCTTGCCCGCTTCGGCCGCAGTCCAGCGCGTGCCCTTGTCGGCGGTGGGGCCCGGCCGCCAGCCCTCCATGACGGTGATACGGCCCGCCTCGGCCTCGAAGACCTGCCCGGTCACGCCCGCACTCCCGGACGAGCCGAGCCAGACGACGAGCGGCGAGACGTCCTCCGGCAGCGCACAGAGCCCCGCGAAGGTCCGTTCGGTCATGCGCGTACGGGCCGCGGGCGCGATGGCGTTGACCTGAACGCCGTACCGGCCGAGCTCCGCCGAAGCGACCAGCGTCAGACCGATGATTCCTGCCTTGGCCGCGGCATAGTTGCCCTGGCCGACACTGCCCAACAGCCCTGCCCCCGAAGTGGTGTTGATGACCCGGGCGGACACGGGACGACCCGCCTTGGCCTCGGAGCGCCAGTGCGCGGCGGCGTGTTTCAGCGGCAGGAAGTGGCCCTTCATATGGACTCGCACGACCGCGTCCCAGTCGTCCTCGTCGAGGTTGACGAGCATCCGGTCGCGCAGAAAGCCCGCGTTGTTGACCAGGGTGTCGAGCCGTCCATAGGTCTCGAGCGCCGCCGTGACGAGACAAGCCGCTCCGTCGGTCGTCGCGATGTCGCCGCCGTGGGCCACCGCATCGCCGCCGGCCGCCGTGATCTCGTCGACGACCTGCCGGGCCGGGCTCGCCGACGAGCCCGCCCCGTCCAGGCCGACACCCAGGTCGTTGACGACGACCTTCGCTCCCTCGGCGGCGAAGGCGAGCGCATGGGCCCGCCCGAGACCCCGCCCGGCACCGGTGACGATGACGACGCGTCCTTCGCAGATCCGGGTCATCTCACTTCTCCTTGTTGACAGTTGCGGCATCGAGAAAGGCGGGGCGCTCCCCGCCGCCGTGCACGAGCAGTGCGGCCCCGCTCACATAGGCCGCGCGGTCCGAGGCGAGGAACACTGCCGCGTCCCCGATCTCCGAGGGCTCGGCCAGCCGTCCCAGCGGCACCGTGCGGCCGACCGCCGCGATGCCCTCCTCGTCCCCGTAGTGCAGTGCGGAGAGTTCGGTGCGGACCGTGCCGAGGACGAGCGTGTTCACCCGGACCTCCGGCGCCCACTCGACGGCCATGGAGCGGGCCAGGCTCTCCAGACCGGCCTTCGCCGCTCCGTACGCCGCCGTGCCGGGCGAAGGACGGCCGCCACTGACGCTGCCGATCATCACGATCGAACCGCGGGAGGTCCGCAGATGTTCATGGGCCGCGAGGGACGCGGTCAGCGGCGCGGTGAGATTGAGCTCGATCACCCGGGCATGGCGGGCCGCATCGCCCTCGCCGAGCAGCCGGTACGGCGTCCCGCCCGCGTTGTTGACGAGGGTGTCCAGGCGGCCGTGCCGCGAGACGACGCCGTCGAAGAACTCCCCCACGGCGGCCGCATCGCGCAGGTCCAGCGCTACGAACTCGGCACCGGGTATCGCGACTTCGGGACTTCTCCGGGCGCAGATCACCACCGTGGCGCCGGCCCGAAGGAACGCCCGGGCGATCCCGGCGCCGACGCCGCGCGTGCCGCCGGTGACGACGGCGACCCTCCCGTCCAGCTCCATCGGCTGCTACCTTCCTCACCTAACAAATGTTTGGTGGAAAGGTAGCTGATCCGCCCATGGGTGTCTCCACCGCAAGCCCCGAGAAAGGCATCGCTCTCGTCACGGTCGACTTCCCGCCCGTCAACGCCCTTCCCGTACAAGGCTGGTACGACCTCGCCGACGCCCTGCGCACGGCGGGCCGCGACCCCGAGGTCCGCTGTGTCGTCCTGGCCGCCGCGGGCCGCGGCTTCAACGCCGGGGTCGACATCAAGGAGATGCAGCGCGATGCCGGGCACGAGGCACTGCTCGGCGCCAACCGCGGCTGCTCCGAGGCCTTCGCCGCCGTGTACGAGTGCGAGGTGCCCGTCGTCGCGGCGGTGCACGGCTTCTGCCTGGGCGGCGGCATCGGCCTCGTCGGCAACGCGGACGCGATCGTCGCCTGTGACGACGCGGTCTTCGGGCTGCCGGAGCTGGACCGGGGCGCGCTCGGCGCGGCCACCCATCTCGCCCGGCTGGTCCCCCAGCATCTGATGCGCGCGCTGTACTACACCTCGCGCACCGTGACCGCCGCCGAACTGCACGCCCACGGCTCGGTCTGGAAGGTCGTGCCACGGGAGCAACTGGGCGATGCGGCACTGGGACTGGCCCGGGAGATCGCGCGGAAGGACGGCTGTCTGATCCGGCTGGCCAAGGCCGCCATCAACGGCATCGACCCCGTCGACGTACGCCGCAGCTACCGCTTCGAGCAGGGCTTCACGTTCGAGGCCAACCTCAGCGGGGTCGCCGACCGCGTCCGCGACACCTTCGGCAAGGACACCGTCGGCAACGACACCTTCGGCAAGGAGGACCGAGCGTGACCGACAAGACGATGACGCCCGACGAGGTGGTGTCCCGGCTGAGCAGCGGGATGACGATCGGCATCGGCGGCTGGGGCTCGCGCCGCAAGCCGATGGCGCTGGTGCGGGCACTGCTCCGGTCCGAGATCACTGATCTCACCGTGGTCTCCTACGGTGGCCCGGACGTCGGCCTGCTCGCCGCAGCCGGCCGCATCCGCAGACTCGTCACGGCCTTCGTCACGCTCGACTCGATCCCGCTCGAACCGCACTTCCGCGCCGCACGCGAACGCGGCTCGCTCGAACTGACGGAGATCGACGAGGCGATGTTCATGTGGGGGCTGCACGCCGCCGCGAACCGGCTGCCCTTCCTCCCCGTCCGGGCGGGCATCGGCTCCGACGTGATGCGGGTCAACCCCGGGCTGCGCACGGTGACTTCGCCGTACGAGGACGGGGAGGAGTTCGTCGCCGTACCGGCCCTGCGGATGGATGCCGCACTCGTCCATATGAACCGCGCCGACCGGATCGGCAACGGCCAGTACCTGGGGCCCGACCCCTACTTCGACGATCTGTTCTGCGAGGCCGCCGACGCTGCGTACGTCTCCTGTGAGCAGCTGGTGGAAACCGCCGAACTCACCAAGGACGCACCGCCCCAGTCGCTGCTGGTCTCGCGCCACAGCGTCAGCGGCGTCGTCGAGACCCCGAACGGCGCGCACTTCACCTCCTGCGTCCCCGACCACCACCGCGACGAGGCCTTCCAGAAGCTGTACGCGACCACCCCGTGGCCCGAGTTCGCCGCGCGCTTTCTGGCCGGCGCCACCGAGCACGACTACCAGTCGGCCGTCCAGGCATGGCACAAGGAGCAGCAGTGACGATCAGTCGTTCCGAGTACTGCGTCATCGCCTGTGCCGAGGCATGGCGCGACAACGGCGAGGTGCTGGCCGGCCCCATGGGACTGATCCCGTCCTTGGGGGCCAGGCTCGCCAGGCGTACGTTCTCGCCCGATCTGCTGCTGACCGACGGCGAGGCGATGCTGGTGTCTCTCGACGGGGCGGTGGAGGGCTGGCTGCCGTACCGCAGGCATCTGACGATGGTCACCGGCGGAAAGCGGCACGTGATGATGGGCGCCAGTCAGCTCGACCGCTTCGGCAACCAGAACATCTCCTGCATCGGCGACTGGGCGCGCCCGAAGCGGCAGCTGCTCGGGGTGCGCGGAGCGCCCGTCAACACCCTGAACAATCCGGTCAGTTACTGGGTGCCGAGGCATTCGACGCGGGTCTTCGTCGAACGCGTCGACATGGTGAGCGGCGTGGGCTACGACCATGCGGCGGGCGCCCGCTACCACCGCATTCCACGCGTAGTCTCCGATCTCGGCGTCTTCGACTTCGAGACCGACGACCGCTCGATGCGGATCGCGTCCATGCACCCGGGGGTCACCGTCGAGCAGATCCAGGGCGCCACCGGCTTCGATCTGGCGATCGGCCCGGACGTCCCGTACACCCGCGATCCGAGCGCCGACGAGCTGCGTCTGATCCGCGAGGTGATCGACCCGACGGGAGCGCGCGAGCGCGAGGTCCCCGCGTGATGGAGACGGCGCTGACCAGGCTGGTCGGGGTCGAGCACCCCATCGTGCAGACCGGGATGGGCTGGGTCGCGGGGCCCCGGCTGGTCTCGGCCACCGCCAACGCAGGCGCGCTCGGCATTCTCGCCTCCGCGACGATGAGCGTCGACCAGCTGCGCCGGGCCGTTCGCGAGGTCATGTCCCGCACGGACGCGCCCTTCGGTGTCAATCTCCGCGCCGACGCCGGCGACGCCCGCGAACGGGTGCGGATCATCATCGACGAGGGCGTACGGGTCGCCTCCTTCGCCCTTGCGCCCTCCGCCGAGCTGATCGCCGAGCTCAGGGACGCGGGCGTGGTCGTGATCCCCTCGATCGGGGCCCGCCGCCATGCGGAGAAGGTGGCGGCCTGGGGCGCGGACGCGGTGATCGTGCAGGGCGGCGAGGGCGGCGGGCACACGGGCGATGTCGCAACGACCGTGCTGCTGCCGCAGGTTGTGGACGCGGTCGACATACCGGTGATCGCGGCGGGCGGCTTCCACGACGGGCGGGGCCTGGTCGCCGCGCTCGCCTACGGGGCGGCGGGCATCGCGATGGGCACGCGTTTCCTGCTCACGTCCGACTCGACCGTCCCGGACGCGGTCAAGGCGAAGTACCTGGCCGCGACGGTCAAGGACGTCACGGTCACCACCGCGGTCGACGGTCTGCCGCACCGGATGCTGCGAACGGAACTCGTCGACTCCCTGGAGCGGGCGGGCCGTACGAGAGCGCTGGCGCAGGCGGTGCGGCGGGCCGCGGGGTTCCGGAAGCTCTCGGGCCTGTCGTGGTCGCGGATGCTCCGCGACGGGCTGGCGATGAAGCACGGCAAGGATTTGAGCTGGAGCCAGGTGCTGCTCGCCGCGAACACCCCGATGCTGCTGCGGGCGTCGATGGTCGAAGGCCGGACAGACGTGGGGGTGATGGCGTCGGGGCAGGTGGCGGGGCTGATCGAGGATCTGCCGAGCTGCGAGGAGCTGGTGAGGCGGGTGATGTCGCAAGCGGCGGGGGTGCTCGCCGCGCTGCCGGGGGCGCTGCCCCCGAACCCGGCCCCTACGCCCTGCCCCCGCAGGGCGTAGGGGGAGGGTCCGGGGCGGAGCCCCGGTTACGGGGACCCCGCACCGGCTACGCCGCCGTGCGCCGTCCGCCCTGCGCGCCGCCCCTCGCCGGGCGACCGCCCTGCCGAGCCTGTCCGGTCTGCGCCCCCTGGCCGCCGCCCTGCCCACCACGCCGACCACGGCTTCGTCCGCCGCCACCGCCCTGCGCGCCACCCTGCCCCGGCACCTGCGCGCGGCGGCGCTGCGGCCGCTGCTGCTGCACGACCGGCTGCGGGACCTCGATCGTGATCGCGATCCCCGACGGCTCGCGCGCCCCGGTGAGACGGGCCAGCTCCTCGTCGCTGGACTTGATCCTGGCCGTGCGCGGGCTGATGCCCGCGTCCGCCATCAGCCGCGTCATCTCACGCCGCTGCTCGGGCAGCACCAGCGTGACCACGCTGCCGGACTCGCCCGCCCGGGCGGTACGCCCGCCGCGGTGCAGATAGTCCTTGTGGTCGACGGGCGGATCGATGTTCACGACCAGGTCGAGATCGTCGACATGGATGCCCCGGGCCGCCACATTCGTCGCGACCAGCGCGGTGACCTGGCCGTTCTTGAACTGGTCGAGCGTGCGATTGCGCTGCGGCTGCGAACGCCCGCCGTGCAGCGCCGCGGCCCGTACGCCGCTGGCCAGCAGCCGCTTGGCGAACCGGTCGGCGGACCGCTTCGTGTCGACGAAGAGGATCACCCGGCCGTCGCGCGCCGCAATACGCGTGGCCACGGCCTTCTTGTCGGTCTCGTCCACGACGTGCAGCACATGGTGCTCCATCGTGGTCACCGCGCCCGCGGACGGGTCGACCGAGTGCACGACGGGGTCGGTGAGGAACATCCGTACGAGCCGGTCGATGTTCTTGTCCAGCGTCGCCGAGAAGAGCATCCGCTGGCCGTCCGCCTCGACCTGCTTGAGCAGCGCGGTGACCTGCGGCATAAAGCCCATGTCGGCCATCTGGTCGGCCTCGTCCAGGACGGTGATCGCCACCCGGTCCAGTACGCAGTCGCCGCGTTCTATGAGGTCCTTGAGCCGCCCGGGCGTGGCCACCAGCACCTCGGCGCCGCGCCGCAGCGCGCCCGACTGCTTGCTGATCGACAGACCGCCGACGACCGTGGCGAGCCGCAGCTGCACGGAGGTCGCGTACGGCGACAGCGCGTCGGTGACCTGCTGTGCGAGCTCGCGGGTCGGTACGAGGACGAGCGCGAGCGGCGCCTTCGGCTCGGCGCGCCGGCCCGCGGTGCGCGCGAGCAGCGCCAGCCCGAAGGCGAGGGTCTTGCCGGAGCCGGTGCGCCCGCGGCCGAGGATGTCGCGGCCCGCGAGTGAGTTCGGCAGGGTCGCGGCCTGGATCGGGAAGGGCTCGGTCACGCCCTGCGCCGCGAGGGTCTTGAGCAGGGCGGCCGGCATGTCCAGCTCGTCGAACGCGCCGACGGCGGGCAGCGCGGGCGTGACGGTTTCCGGCAGTGTGAATTCCTGCGGGGGCGCCACCTTGCGGGCAGCAGTCTTGCCGGAACCCTTCACGGGGCCCTTGGCGCGGGAACTGACCGGGCGCCTGCGGGCCACTCGGGCGGCCGGGCGTTCGGAGCGAGTCATTCGGAGTTTGCCTTCCTTGGCCTGAGAACAGCACAAACCGGGGCCCGCACCACGACGGTGCGGGCCCCGGCTGCGAGATACGCGTCCAGCGATTAGGCCGGGACGATGTTCTCCGCCTGCGGGCCCTTCTGGCCCTGCGTGACGTCGAAGGAGACCTTCTGGCCTTCCTGGAGCTCACGGAAGCCGGAGGTCGCGATGTTCGAGTAGTGGGCGAAGACGTCGGCGCCGCCGCCGTCCTGCTCAATGAAGCCGAAGCCCTTTTCCGAGTTGAACCACTTCACGGTTCCAGTAGCCATGTCATTCTCCTAAAACAGGGGCAAGCCGAAAACTCACACCTCGTGAGTTTCCCGTCGCTGCATTGACCCCCATCCGGAAAAGCCGGAAACAATAATGTGCGCCTGAGGAAGCATTCCCGTCAGGCGCACACAAAGTTCATGGGTACCAAAACTGCAACGTCGCCAACCGTAGCACGCCACGTCCCGAAACGCTCGTGATCACAGCCGTTCGATCATCGTGACGTTCGCCTGACCTCCCCCTTCACACATCGTTTGCAGTCCGTACCGGCCTCCCGTGCGCTCCAGTTCATGAAGCAGCGTCGTCATCAGCCTGACGCCCGTGGCGCCGAGTGGGTGGCCCAGGGCGATGGCGCCGCCGTTGACATTGACCTTGTCCGGGTCGGCGCCGGTCTCCTTCAGCCAGGCGAGCACTACGGGCGCGAAGGCCTCGTTGATCTCGACCAGGTCGATGTCGTCGATCGACAGGCCGGTCTTCTTCAGTGCGTACGCCGTCGCCGGGATCGGAGCCGACAGCATCCGGATCGGGTCCTCGCCGCGTACGGAGAGATGGTGGATACGGGCCCGCGGCGTCAGGCCGTGCCCGGCGACGGCCCGTTCGCTCGCGATCAGCATCGCCGCCGCGCCGTCCGAGACCTGCGAGGAGCACGCGGCCGTGATGGTGCCGCCGTCCAGGACCGGCTTCAGGGCCGCCATCTTCTCCAGCGTGGTGTCGCGGCGCGGGCCCTCGTCCACGGTCATGTCGCCGTACGCCACGAGCTCCCGCTCGAAGCGCCCCTCGTCGATGGCGCGGATGGCCCGCCGGTGGGAGAGCAGCGCGAACTCCTCCATGTCGCGCCGTGAGATTGACCACTTCTCGGCGATCAGCTGTGCGCCGTGGAACTGGTTGACGGGCTGGTCGCCGTACCGGGCACGCCAGCCCTCGCTGCCCGCGAACGGGCCGCCGGTCAGCCCGAGCGGTTCGGCGGCCTGCCGGGACGCGAAGGCAATGGGGATCTGCGTCATGTTCTGCACGCCGCCCGCGACGACCAGGTCCTGGGTGCCCGACAGCACGCCCTGCGCCGCGAAGTGCACCGCCTGCTGGGAGGAGCCGCACTGGCGGTCGATCGTCACGCCCGGCACCTCCTCGGGCAGTCCCGCCGCCAGCCATGCCGTACGGGCGATGTCGCCGGCCTGCGGGCCCACCGTGTCGAGGCAGCCGAAGACGACGTCCTCGACGGCGGCGGGGTCGATCCCGGAGCGTTCGACCAGGGCGGTAAGGACATGCGCGCCCAGGTCGGCCGGGTGCACCCCGGCCAGTCGGCCGTTGCGCCTGCCCACCGGAGTGCGCACCGCTTCGACTATGTAGGCCTCGCCCATGACAACTCCTTCGTCGGTCAGCTGCGTACGGCGATTCCGTCCAGCACCATCGACAGGTACTGGCGGGCGATCTCCTCGGGGCTGTGCTGTCCGCCCGGCCGGTACCAGGACGCCGCGACCCACACGGTGTCGCGCACAAACCGATAGGTGAGCCGGATGTCCAGGTCGGCGCGGAACACCTGCTCCCTGACCCCGCGCTCCAGGGTCCCGAGCCATGCCTTCTCGAACTTCTGCTGCGAGTCGGTGAGGTAGTGGAAGCGGGGCTGGGCGGCCAGGTGCCTGGACTCCTTCTGGTAGATCGCGACGGCGGCGCGGTGCCGGTCGATCTCCCGGAAGGACTCGGTGACAAGGGCCTCGATGGTCTCCCTGGGCCCGAGTCCGGCGGCGAGCACGCTGTCGTAGCCCTGCCAGAGCTCGTCGAGGAAGGTGGAGAGGATCTCGTCGAGCATCGATTCCTTGGAATCGAAGTGGTAGTAGAGGCTGCCGGCGAGCATCCCCGCCTCGTCCGCGATCTTGCGGACGGTGGTGGCGTTGTACCCCTGGGCGGCGAACACCTCGGCGGCGGTGTCCAGGAGCTCGCGGCGGCGCTCGGGCGAGGGGGTCACCTGGTTCTTCTTCTTGTTCGGCTGGTTCGGCACACGGTCATTCTCCGTCTACGCGTGCTGGCTGCTGATGGAGACGACCTCGCCGGTGAGGTACGAGGAGTAGCCGCTGGCCAGGAAGACGATGGCGTTGGCTATCTCCCACGGCTCGGCGTAGCGCCCGAAGGCCTCCTTGGTGATCAGCTCGTCGAGCACCTCGGGCGATGTGACCTTCACCAGATGCGGGTGCATGGCGAGGCTGGGGGCGACGGCGTTGACGCGTACGCCGTACTCCGCCGCTTCGATCGCCGCGCAGCGAGTGAGCGCCATGACTGCGGCCTTGGCGGCGGCGTAGTGGGCCTGGCCGGCCTGGGCGCGCCAGCCGACGACGGAGGAGTTGTTGACGATCACTCCGCCGCGGCCGGAGGTGCGGAACGAGCGCAGGGCGGCCCGGGTGCAGCGGAAGGTGCCGTTCAGGGTGACGTCGATGACCTTGTCCCACTGTTTGTCGCTCATGTCGACGAGGGCGGCGGTGCCGCCGAGGCCCGCGTTGTTGACGACGATGTCGAGGCCGCCGTGTTCCTGTACGACCGCCTCGAACAGGGCCTGGACCTGGCTCTCGTCGGTGACGTCGCACGGCAGTGAGGTCACGACGTCGGGCCCGAACTCCTCCGCGAGTGCCGCCTGGGACTCCTTGAGCCGGCGCGCGTGCGCGTCGCTGATGAGGATGCGGGCGCCCTCCTCCAGGAATTTGCGTGCGGTCGCGCCGCCGATGCCGGCGCCGGCCGCGGCGGTGATCACGGCGGTACGGCCCTTCAGCAGGCCGTGGCCCGGTACGTACTGCGCCCTGTTGTCCGTCACAGCAGCACGTTAACCTACCAAACACTTGTTAGGGAAGGAGCTCCGGATGGATCTGGACCACTCCGCCGACGACGAGGCGCTGCGGGCCGAGGCCCGCGCCTGGCTCGCGGCCAATGTGCCAGCCGAGCCGCTGCCGTCGCTGGAGACCCGGGAGGGCTTCGCGGCGCACCGGGCGTGGGAGGCACAGCTGCACGCGGACCGCTGGTCGGTCGTCTCCTGGCCGCGCCGGTACGGCGGGCGGGGCGCCGGCATCTTCGGCTGGCTGGTCTTCGAGGAGGAGTACTACGCGGCGGGCGCGCCGGGACGGGTCTCGCAGAACGGCATCAATCTGCTGGCCCCCACGCTCTTCGACCACGGGACGGACGAGCAGCGCGGGCGGGTGCTGCCCCCGATGGCGAGCGGCGAGGTGATCTGGGCGCAGGCGTGGTCGGAGCCCGAGTCCGGCTCCGACCTCGCGTCGCTGAAGTCCCGTGCGGTGCGCACGGACGGCGGCTGGCTGCTGAGCGGCCAGAAGACATGGTCCTCGCGGGCTGCCTTCGCGGACCGGGCGTTCGGCATCTTCCGCACGGACCCTGGTGCGCCGAAGCCGCATCAGGGGCTGACGTATCTGATGTTCGACCTGTCGGCGGACGGGGTGACGGTCCGCCCGATCGGCCGGCTGGACGGCAGGCCCGCGTTCGCCGAGCTCTTTCTCGACAATGTCTTCGTCCCGGACGAGGACGTGATCGGCGAGCCGGGCCAGGGCTGGCGGATCGCGATGTCCACGACGGGCAACGAGCGCGGGCTGATGCTGCGCTCCCCCGGCCGCTTCCTGGCCGCCTCGGACCGTCTCGTACAACAGTGGCGCGAGCGGGGCGAGGACCCGGGTGTACGCGACCGGGTCGCGGACGCGGTGATCGGGGCGCGGGCGTATCAGCTCTTCACCTACGTCGGGGCCTCGCGCTTCGCCTCGGGCGCGAGCGTCGGCGCGGAGTCCAGCCTGAACAAGGTCTTCTGGTCCGAGTACGACATCGCCCTGCACGAGACGGCGCTCGATCTGCTCGGCCCGGACGGCGAACGGGCCGACACCGACTGGGCCGAGGGCTATGTCTTCGCGCTGGCGGGTCCGATCTACGCGGGCACGAACGAGATCCAGCGCGACATCATCGCCGAGCGGCTGCTCGGCCTCCCGAAGGGCCGGCGCTGATGCGTTTTCTCCTCAACGATGAACAGCGGGCGTTCGCGCAGTCCCTGGACGCGATGCTGACGGCTTCGGATCCCGCGCCGACGGCCCGCGCCTGGGCGGCGGGGGACCATGCGCCGGGTCTGGCCCTGTGGTCCCGCCTGGCCGAGGCGGGTGTCTTCGCGCTGGCGGTCCCGGAGCCGTACGAGGGCGTGGGCCTGCTCCCGGTCGAACTGACGGTGGCCTTCGTGGAGCTGGGCCGCCACGCGGTTCCGGGTCCTGTGGTGGAGACGGTCGCGTCGGCGGCGCTGCTGACCCGCCTGTCGCAACAGGGCGACACGAGCGCGGCGAAACGCCTGCTGCCGAGCCTGGCCTCGGGCGAGGCACTGGCGACACTGACGACGGGTGGCGGCTACGCGTTGGACGCGGACGCGGCGACGGTGATGCTGGTGGCGACCGCCGAGGACTCGGCCCTGCGCGTCGCCTCCTCGCACGGTGCCGTTCGCGCGTCCCTCGATCCAGTACGGCGGTTGGCCGTTCCCACCCAGGGGGGCGAGGTTCTGGCCGAGGGCGCGCATGTCGCGGACGCCGCCGCCCACGGCGGTGACGTCGCGCGGCTCGCCACCGCCGCGCAAGCCCTCGGCGTCGGGCTCATGCTGCTCGAGCGGACCGTTGCATACGTCAAGCAGCGCACCCAATTCGGGGTCGCCATCGGGTCGTTCCAGGCGGTCAAGCACCGGCTCGCCGACGTCCTCGTCGGGCTGGAGTTCGCCCTGCCGCTGCTCTACGGGGCAGCGCTTTCGATGGCCCCCGCCGACATCGCCGCCGCAAAAGTCGCCGCGGGTGAGGCCGCGTACGCCGCCGCCCGTGCCGCGCTCCAGCTGCACGGCGCGGTCGGGTACACCGACGAGCTCGACCTCTCGCTCTGGCTGCGCAAGGCACGGCCGCTGCGCGATGCGTGGGGCACCCCCGCGGCGTGCCGGGCGCGCGTGCTCGACGGCTGACCCGGGCGCTCAGCGGCGCCGGTGCTCCCGTACGCCCTCGCCCGGGCGCCAGGACCGTACGACCAGCTCATCGCCGTCGACGTACGTCTGCACCACCTCGCCGATCTCCACCCGGAAGAGGTGGTACGGCTCCGGCGGCCCGGCCTCCGCCGTGAAGCGGGCCTTCGCTTCGGAGTCGGTCACTTCCACCGCGCGCCCAGCGATCCGGACGTCGCCGCCGTCCATCGAGTCGTCCGGCCCCGGGTTCGCATGGAGCGCGAGTCGCGGATCGCGCCGGAGGTCCTGCGCCTTGCGGGAGCCCGGCATCATGCCGAGCCACAACTCACCGAAGCGGAAGTCGGCTTCGAGCCCCGTCACCCGTGGGGACCCGTCCTTGCGCACGGTCGCCAGGACATGGTGCTTGTAGCGACCGAAGCGGTTCCGTACGGCCTCGGCAAAGGCGGGCTCAGCCGCCAGGAAATCCGCCCATGAACGAGAGGTCATGAGGCCATCGAACCGCCAAAAAGCGACATCTGCTGTCGGGTTTGCTCTCCGTGTGCCGATCCAGGGCGAACGTGCTCTGCTGGAAGGCGGGTAAACAAAGGAGGACCCCGATGGCGATCTTCGTGCATGCGACTCTCCCCGGCGTCACCACCGACCAGTACGACGCCCTCAATGCCGAACTGCAGAAAACGCCCGAGATCTTCGCGGGCTGTCTGTCGCACGCCTGCGTGCCCGGCGACTCGGGCCTGGAGATCTACGACCTCTGGGAGTCGGAGGAAGCCATGAACAAGTTCACCGCGGCCATGATGCCCGTCGCCGAACGTTCAGGCATGCCCGCGGGCCCGGGTGGCGGCCCGACGATCTCGCAGGTCCACAACTACTGGGTGCCCGGCGCCTGACCGGCCGCACTCCGCAGGGTGACAACCGCCACGTGCCCCTCCGTACGCAGCGAGCCGGGCGACTCGTCGAGCATGACGGCGTCGTACTGGCCGAGCGTCAGCCCCGCCTCCTTGAGGACGGTCGGCCCGTCCAGCGCGACGATCACGACCGTCGAGCCGGCCGGCACGACAACCAGCAGTCCTCCCCGCACCACCGAGGTCAGAGCGGCCGTGCGGCCCCCTCGGTACATGACGTTGAAGTTGACGACGGGCCCGGCCAGGAGCCTGCCGCCGGTCTCGACGTCGCCGGGGAAGTCGTAGGGCCGGTACCGCTCGGCGGCCAGTACCTGCTGCCCGCCGGCCGTGAGGTCCATCCCCGCGCCCTCGACCACGGTCAGCGTGCGCGCGATCCCGGGGAAGGCGGAGAACGGCCCGTCCGCTGCGACATCCGCGAGGCTGATGCGCCAGTCGAAGTCGTGCATCGACGCGCCCTCGGGCGAGAGGGCGATCTCACGGGTGACGCCGCCGCCGTTCTTCCACGGCACGGCGGTACGGTCCGCCGCCCGCAGCACCCGCGGCGTCATCGCACGATGCCCTGCGCCCGGGCTGCGGCCAGCCAGTGCGGGAACTCGGCGACCAGCCGGTCGTACAGCTCCTCGTCCGGGACCTTGCGCGGGTCGAGCCCGGCGTGGAAGAAACCGGCGTTGTCGACGGGCCGTTTGGCGGGCACGGCGAGCTCGTCGAGCTTGTGCAGGAAGTCGAACTGCGTACTGCGCTTGTTGCCGAAGCCGATGAACTGCCAGAACAGCGGCAGCTTCGCCGCCTTGCACAGATAGCGCTCCGCCGCGAGCTTGCTGATCGGGCCGCCGTCCGTCTGGAAGACGACGAGCGCGGGCGCGGTCGAACCGCTGTCGATGTAGTGGTCGATGACCGCGTCCATGGCCAGGTGGTAGCTGGTCTTGCCCATGTGGCCGAGGCCCGCCACGATCTCGTCGACCCGGCCCCGGTGGTTCTCCAGGGCGATGTCGGTGACCGCGTCTATGTCCGTGGAGAAGAAGACGAGGGGTACACAGCCGTCGTCGTCGAGGTTGGCCGAGAGACCGAGCACCCGGTCGGCGAGCGCCTGCACGCTGCCGTCCTTGTAGTAGTCCTTCATGGAGCCGGAGTAGTCGAGCACCAGATAGACGGCGGCGCGCTGCCCGCTCAGGCCGTGCTTCTGCAGCGATACGCCCGCGCTCTTGTAGAGGCTGACGAGCGCGGGCGCCTTCTCCTCGACCTTGGCGAGGCTGATGGCCGCCATGCGGGGCTCCGTTCGTGCGAGGGGACGGGAGAGTTGAGGCTACGTCACCGGAACTCGACCGGGCCGGTCCCCCGTCGACCGGGTCGGTCCACCGTCAAGGCGGAGAATCCGGCCCGGCCGACCCGTCTCCTCAGAGCGCCAGCCACACCGCGGTGTCGCTCGGCAGCCGGTCACCGTCCAGCGTCCCGCTGGCCAGCAGTACCCCGCTGTGGGCGGGCAGGTCCACCGGCTCGTCGGAGAAGTTCACCACGCACCGGAAGCCGGGCTCACGGCGGAACGAGAGAACGTCGCTGTCCGGGGCGCTCTCCCAGCCGATCGTGCCGTCGCCGAGGGCGCTCTGGCTCCGGCGCGCGCTCAGCGCGGACCGGTAGAGGTTCAGCATGGAGGCGGGGTCGCCGTCCTGAGCCTCGGCGGTCAGCGACTTCCACGCCTCCGGCTGAGGCAGCCACGGCGCCGAGGCGGTGCCGTCGGGGCTGAATCCGAACGGCGGGCCGTCACCGCTCCACGGCAGCGGGACGCGGCAGCCGTCACGCCCTCGGTCGGTGTGGCCGGAGCGTTCCCAGGTGGGGTCCTGGAGCACCTCCTCCGGCAGATCCTCGACCTCCCACAGGCCCAGCTCCTCGCCCTGGTACAGATAGGCACCCCCGGGCAGGGCCAGCGTGAGCAGGGCGGCGGCCCGGGCCCGCCGGGTGCCGAGCTCCAGGTCGGCCGACCGGTCCAGTTGGGACAGCGAGCGCTGCTGACCCTCGGGCTGCGGTCTGGCGTAGCGGGAGACATGCCGGGCGACATCGTGGTTGGACAGCACCCAGGTGGCGGGCGCACCCACCGCGCCGAGGGCGGTGAGCGACTCGTCGATCACCCGGCGCAGTTGGCCTGCCCGCCAGGGAGCCATCAGATAGTCGAAGTTGAACGCCGTGTGGAGCTCGTCCGGGCGGACGTAGCGGGCCAGTCGCTCCGGAGTGCCCGCCCATGCCTCCGCGACGAAGGCACGGGCCTCGCCGTACGAGTCGGCGACAGCCCGCCAGCCCTGGAAGATCTCGTGGACTTCGTCGCGGTCCCAGTGCGGGTGATCACCGACGCCCATTGAGTCGAGGAGCTTGACGTCGAGTGAGCCGAGGTCCGGCAGCCCCGGTGCCTTGATCAGGCCGTGCGCCACATCGATGCGCACCCCGTCGATGCCGCGGTCGAACCAGAAGCGCAGGATCGACTCGAACTCGGCGCGCACCTCGGCATTGTCCCAGTCGAGGTCGGGCTGCTCGGGTGCGAAAAGGTGCAGGTACCACGGCCCGGGTGAGCCGTCGGGCTCGGTGATCCGTGTCCAGGCGGGGCCGCCGAACACGCTGCTCCAGTCGTTGGGCGGCAGGTCGCCGCGGGGGCCTCGACCCGGCCGGACGATGTAGCGGTCCCTGGCCGGCGCCGAGGGACCGCCGGCCAGCGCCTCGCGGAACCACGCGTGCTCGCACGACGTGTGGTTCGGCACGATGTCGATGAGGACGCGCAGCCCGTGCTCATGCGCCTCTTCCACCAGGGCCTGTGCCTCGTCCAGGGTGCCGAAAGCCGGGTCGATGTCCCGGTAGTCGGCGACGTCATAGCCTCCGTCGGCCATGGGGGACGGGTACCAGGGGCTGAGCCAGAGCGCGTCGACACCGAGGCGGGCGAGGTGGGGAAGGCGCCGGCGCAGGCCGGCGATGTCGCCGATACCGTCGCCGTTGCCGTCGGCGAAGCTGCGGATGTACACCTCGTAGATGACGGCGTCGCGCCACCAGTTGGCGGGGGTCCGGGCAGGAGCCACGGTGTTTCTCCTCGAAAGAACGTAGGTGAGGGGCGGGCGGGGGCCGGTTACTTGACGGCGCCCGCGGTGAGTCCCGCGATGATCCTTCGCTGGAAGATCAGTACGAGGACCACCAGCGGCACCGTGACGACGACGCCGGCCGCCATCTTGGTGCCGTAGGGGATGTCGAACCCGGTCGACCCTCCGAAGCGGGAGATCGCGACGGTGGCGGTCTGCATCGAGTTCTTGTTCACCATCGAGACGGCGATGATGAACTCGTTCCACGCGGCGATGAACGTGAGGATGGCGGTGGTGAACACGCCTGGCGCGGTCAGCGGCATGATGACCTTGCGGAACGCTTGTCCTGGAGTACAACCGTCCACCATCGCGGCATGTTCCAGTTCGCGTGGAAGCTGCTTGAAGAACGCGGTCAGGTTCCACACGGCCAGCGGCAGTGCGAACGACATCGACGGCACGATCATCGCCTGGTAGGTGTTGACCCAGTGCAGCGTGTTGGAGAAGAGCTTCAGCATCGGCACGACCAGGGCGATCCCCGGGAACATGGAGGTCGCGATGATCACGGCCAGCACCGCGTTCTTGAAGCGGAACTCCAGCCTGGCCAGTGCGTAGGCGGTGAACACCGCGATCACCAGGGTGAGCACCGTGGTGATGCCGGCCACGAGCAGGCTGTTGAGCAGCGCCCGCCCGAAGCCCGTCCCCGGCCTCAGCACCGCCCGGTAGTTCTCCAGCGACCACGGCGAGGGGATCGGGGACTTGTCGAACAGATCGGAGCTGCGCCGCATGCTGGAGACGACCATCCAGTAGAACGGCGCCAGACAGTAGGTCATGATCGCGGCGACGCCGGTGGAGGCGAGCACGGCCGGTGCGGTGAATCGTCGCCGGGGCCGAATCCGTACGGTGGTCGAGGTGGCGCTCATGCCGTCGCTCCCTTCGTCGTTGCCCGCCGGGCGCGGCGGTCGCGCTTCTTGGTCCGCTGCTCGGAGAACACGTCGGCGCCCAGGAGTCTGACGAAGACGAAGGCGACCACGGCGACATAGAGGAAGAGGATCACCGCGTAGGCGGAGGCAGGCCCGTAACGGGTGTTGGCCGCCTCGTCGAAGGCCAGCATCGACAGCGTCTGAACCGACTCCTTGTGCGCGCCGACGAGGACGTACGGCAGGTCGAACATGCGCAGCGCGTCCAGCAGCCGGAACAGCACGGCCACCAGCAGCACCGGCCTGATCATGGGAAGGGTGATGCGGAGGAACTCCTGAAGGCGGTTCGCGCCGTCCACACGCGCCGCCTCGTACACCTCTCTCGGGATCAGCTGGAGACCGGCCAGTACCAGCAGCCCCACGAACGGGGCGGTTTTCCAGGTGTCCGCCACGATCACCGCCAGGGCCGCCTGGACCCCGTCCGTGGTCCACAGGATCTCCTGCCCCAGCAGGGCGTTTGCCGCACCGTCGGCCTGGAAGATCCACTGCCACAGCAGGGCGGAGACCACCGTGGGGATGGCCCACGGCACCAGTACCCCGGCCCGGACCAGGGCCCTGCCACGTACCGCGTGGTTCATCACCAGGGCCATCGCCACGCCGAGCACGGTCTCTATGAGCACGGTCGTGACGGTGAAGAACGTGGTGTTGGAGAAGGCGTTCCAGAACTGCTTCCCCGCCTCTCCGCCGAAGATCTCCGTGTAGTGCGTCAGGCCGGTGAACTGCTCGCCCTCCGATACGAATCCGGAGCTGTCCAGGCCGGACTTCTCGCTGAACAGGGACTCGCGGAAGGCCGCCAGCACCGGGTATCCGGCAACCAGCGCGAGAACCAGGAGCGTTGGGGACACAAGCAGTGCGGCAAGTCGGCCTGTGCCGCGTTTTCGGGACGGGCCGGGGGCGGTGGGCGCCTTGGGCGCCAGGGTGGCAGGGCGTTGCGGTGCCGTCAGGCTGGACATGGGAGGTCACCTTCAGCGGGGCGGGGAAAGGGCGGGCGAAGGCAGCCGCGCGGAGCCGCATCTGAGGCGGCCCCGCGCGGACCGGGGGTCACGGCTTCGCGATCTTCTCCAGACGTTCCTGGAGCTCCTTCAGTGCCGCCGCCGGCGGTGTGCCGCCCTGCAGTGCCCGGTACGCCGCGCCCTGGATCGCCGCCGTCGCGTCTCCGTAGCGCACCACGCGCGGCCGGGGTGCGGCGCCCAGGATCGAGCTCTTGAGCACCGGCAGGTACGGGTACTTCTCGATCATCGCCGGGTCGTCGTACAGGGAGGCGATGGTCGGCGCATTGGAGCTGAGCAGCAGATTCTCGCGCTGCGACTGCTCGCTGGTGATGAAGGTGATGAAGTCGAGTGCCGTGGCCTTGTTCTTGGCAAACCTGCTGATGGCCAGGTTGTGTCCGCCCAGGCTGGAGACGCCCGGTCCGTTCAGGCCCGGCAGCGGGGCGACGCCGAACTTCCCCGCGACCTTGGAGGAGCCGTCCTTGGCGTTGGCCAGGGACCACTGGTACGGCCACTGCCGGTGGAAGACGAGCCGGCCCTGCTGGAAGGCCTGCCGGCCCTCCTCCTCCTTGAAGGTGATGGCCTTCTTCGGTATCAGGCCGCTCTTGTAGGCGTCCGTGAAGAAGCTGAGGCCCTTGAGCGCCTCGGGTGAGTCGACGGTCGGCTTGCCGTCCTTGTCGACGACGGCGCCGCCCGCGCCGTCGATCATCTCGGAGAAGTTGACCGTCAGGCCCTCGTACTTGTCGAACTGGCCCGCGTAGCAGGACATGCCCTTGCCCTGCTCAAGCGCCAGGACCTTCTGGCAGGTCTGCTCCATCTCCGCCCAGGTGCGCGGGGGCTGGGCGCCCACCTGCTTCAGCAGGTCGGAGCGGTAGTACAGCAACCCGCCGTCGGAGGTCCACGGGGCGGCATAGAGACGGCCGAGGTACGAGGCGCCTTCCAGCGTGGGCCCCAGGTACTTGCCGGCCTCGAACCTGCCCTTGGGCAGTTCGGCCACCCAGCGGTTGGCGGCGAACTCGGCCGTCCACACGACGTCGAGGCTGAGTACGGAGAACTCGCCGGACTTCAGCGATGCGTTCTGGATCATCCGCTGGCGCTGGTCGTCGGCGTTGTCGGGCAGTTCGATGAAACGCACCTGCTCCTTGCGGTGGCCCTTGTTCCACTTGTCGAGCATCTTGGCGAGGACACCGGTGTTGTCCTTGCCGCCCGCCAGCGTGATGGGTCCGCGGCCCTTGAAGCTGTCGGTGCTGTTTCCGCCCCCGCTTCGCGCCTGGGTACCCCCGCTCCCGCATGCGGCCAGAACGGCCGCAGCCGTGCTCACCACGCAGGCTCTGAGCAGCAGGTGCCTCATGTTGATCTCCTTTGTGCGGCTCCCGGCGGTCGTCCTCCGCCAAGGTGCAGTGAGACTAAACAGCGAGGCGCAAGGGAGTCTACAGATACTCGCAAGTTACTTAACATTTCTTATGCAAGCAGCCGTCATTCGCGATCGTTTCCATGCAAAAAGGCGGCGTCCCTGAGGACGCCGCCTTCTCTTGGGGTGGGTTCTCCCCACCACTGACTCCGCTAGCCGCGCGCGACCGCTGTGCTGCCCCTCACCACCAGTTCGGGCTCGAACAGGAGCTCCTCGTTGCTGTTGTTCTTGCCGGCGATCCGGCTCGCCAGCAGTGACACCGCGGCCCTGCCCATCGACTCGACCGGCTGGCGCAGCGTGGTCAGCGGAGGGTTGGCCAGCGGCATGAACGTCGAGTCGTCGTACCCCACGACGGACACATCGCCCGGCACATCGAGTCCCATGCGCTGGAACGCCCGGACGGCACCGAGAGCCATCAGGTCGCTGCCGGACACCACGGCCGTGACGCCCTGCTGAATGAGTCTTTGCGCGGCCGCGGCGCCGCCCTCCAGCGAGTACATCGTGTGTGTGACGAACGGCTCGGGGTCCCGCACGCCGCAGAGCTCGCGCATCGCCGTGATGAACGCCGTCTTCTTGCGGACGGCGGGCACATGATCGTCGTACTCCCCCAGCGCCAGCCCGATGCGCCGGTGCCCCAGGGAAGCCAGGTGTCGTACCGCCAGCTCGGCCGCCATCCCGTCGTCGGTCGACACGGACGGGAACCTCAGCCCCTCCGCCATCCCGTTCACCCCGATGACGGGCAGTCCGCGCTCCAGCAGCCGTTCGTAATGGCTGTGGTCCGCCTTGATGTGCGAGTGGAGGCCGCAGACGAAGACCGCACCGGAGATCTGGTGCTCCAGCAGCAGGTCCACATAGTCGCTCTCGGACACGCCCCCGAAGGTGCGGGTGCACAGCACGGGCGTGAACCCCCGCTGCGCCAGCGTGGAGCCGATGACCTCGGAGAACGCCGGGAAGACCGGGTTGGTCAAGTCCGGGGCCACCAGCCCGACCAGGCGGTTGCCCCGCTCCCTCAGCTGCCGGGGCCGCTCGTACCCGAGGACGTCGCACGCGCTCAGCACCGCGGCCCGGGTCGACTCCGCGACCCCCGGCTTCCCGTTGAGGACGCGACTGACCGTCGCCTCACTCACCCCGGCGTATTCCGCCACCTCGACCAGTCGTTTCGCCATGACCGCAAGGCTACTGCAAGACTTGCATTCGTTTACATAAGTCCCTGAGGGCTGGAGCTCTCCGGGGCCCGCTCCCTGTCAGACAGACACACCGCGGCGCCCACCCATTGTCCGGTCGGGGACAGGGCAGGCGCCGCAGCGCCGGGGGTCCGGGGGTGCACCCCGGAAGAACCCAGCCCGTACGCCTTTGTACGGGACGTCTATTGAGGTGGGGCTCAGACCGTCAGCGCACGGTCCGTCGGGCGGATCGGGGCCGGCAGCTGGCTCGCACCCGTCAGATAGCGGTCCACACCGCGCGCCGCCGAGCGGCCCTCGGCGATCGCCCACACGATCAGCGACTGGCCACGGCCCGCGTCACCGGCGACGTACACGCCATTGACGTTCGTCGCGAAGTCCGCGTCCCGCGCGATGTTGCCCCGCTCGTCCAGCTCCAGGCCGAACTGCTCCACCAGGCCGTTCTCCTGGTCCGTGCCGGTGAAGCCCATGGCGAGGGTGACCAGCTGCGCCGGGATCTTCCGCTCCGTGCCGGGCTTCTGCTCCAGCTTGCCGTCCTTGAACTCCACCTCGACGAGGTGCAGGAACTGGACATTGCCGTCCTCGTCGCCCTCGAAGTGCGTCGTCGAGACGGAGTAGACCCGCTCGCCGCCCTCCTCGTGCGCCGATGTGACCTTGTAGAGCATCGGGAAGGTCGGCCACGGCTGACCCGTCGGACGGTCGTCGCCCGGCCGCGGCATGATCTCCAGCTGGGTGACCGAGGCCGCGCCCTGCCGGTTCGCCGTGCCCACGCAGTCCGCGCCGGTGTCGCCGCCGCCGATGACCACGACGTGCTTGCCCTCTGCCGTGATCGGCGGGGCCACGAAGTCGCCCTCCTGCACCTTGTTGGCGAGCGGCAGGTACTCCATCGCGAAGTGGATGCCGTTCAGCTCACGGCCCGGGACGGGCAGATCGCGCGAGACGGTCGCACCGGCCGCGATGACCACCGCGTCGTACCGCTTGCGCAGCTTCGCCGCGTCGATGTCGCGGCCGATCTCCACGCCCGTACGGAACTTCGTGCCCTCCGCCCGCATCTGCTCGATACGGCGGTTGATGTGGCGCTTCTCCATCTTGAACTCGGGGATGCCGTACCGCAGCAGTCCACCGATGCGGTCCGCGCGCTCGTACACCGCGACCGTGTGGCCCGCCCGGGTCAGCTGCTGGGCCGCGGCCAGACCCGCCGGGCCCGAGCCGATGACCGCGACCGTCTTGCCGGAGAGCCGGTCCGGGGCCTGCGGCTTGACGTCATTGGCGTCCCAGGCCTTGTCGATGATCGAGACTTCGACGTTCTTGATGGTGACGGCCGGCTGGTTGATGCCGAGCACACACGCGGACTCGCACGGCGCCGGGCACAGCCGCCCGGTGAACTCCGGGAAGTTGTTGGTCGCGTGCAGCCGCTCGCTCGCCGCCGCCCAGTCCTCGCGGTAGGCGTAGTCGTTCCACTCGGGGATGAGGTTCCCCAGCGGACAGCCGTTGTGACAGAACGGGATGCCGCAGTCCATGCAGCGCCCGGCCTGCTTGCTGATGATCGGCAGCAGCGAGCCGGGAACGTAGACCTCGTTCCAGTCCTTGAGGCGCTCACCCACGGGGCGGGTCTTGGCGACCTCGCGCCCCGTGGTCAGGAAGCCCTTGGGGTCAGCCATTGGTCGCCGCCTCCATCATCTTCTCGGTGGTCTCCTGGTCGGAGAGACCGGCGAGCTCAGCGGCGTCCTTGGCGGCGAGCACTGCCTTGTACGTGGTCGGAATGATCTTGCTGAAACGGTCCACGGCGACGTCCCACTCGGCGAGCAGCTTCGCAGCGACGGTCGAGCCGGTCTCCTCCTGGTGGCGGCGCACGACATCGTGCAGCCACTCCTTGTCGGCGTCCGACAGGGCCTCGACGGCATCGACATTGCCGACGTTGACGTTGTCCCGGTCGAGGTCGATGACGTACGCGATACCGCCGGACATGCCGGCCGCGAAGTTGCGTCCCGTCTCGCCGAGCACCACCGCGTAACCGCCGGTCATGTACTCGCAGCCGTGGTCGCCCACGCCCTCCGAGACGACCGTGGCGCCGGAGTTGCGGACGCAGAAGCGCTCGCCGGTGCGGCCGCGCAGGAACAGCTCGCCGCCGGTGGCCCCGTAGGCGATGGTGTTGCCCGCGATGGTGGAGTACTCGGCGAGGTGGTCGGCGCCACGGTCCGGGCGGACGATGACGCGGCCGCCGGAGAGGCCCTTGCCGACGTAGTCGTTGGCGTCGCCCTCCAGCCGCAGGGTGACGCCGCGCGGCAGGAAGGCGCCGAAGGACTGGCCGGCCGAGCCGGTGAAGGTGATGTCGATGGTGTCGTCGGGCAGGCCCGCACCGCCGAACCGCCGGGTCACCTCGTAACCGAGCATCGTGCCCACGGTCCGGTTGATGTTCCGTATGGCGATCTGCCCGCGGACCGGCTGGGCGTCCTCGGCGGACGCCGCGTTCAGCGCCTCGGCGGCGAGCTCGATCAGCTCCTTGTCGAGCGCCTTCTCCAGACCGTGGTCCTGCTCGATCAGCTGGTGGCGCACGGCGCCGTCCGGCAGCTCGGGGACGTGGAAGAGGGGCGCGAGGTTGAGGCCCTGAGCCTTCCAGTGGCTCACGGCCCGCTCGGTCTCGAGGAGTTCGGCGTGGCCGACGGCCTCCTCGATCGTACGGAAGCCCAGCTCGGCGAGGAGCTCACGGACCTCCTGGGCGATGAACTCGAAGAAGTTGACGACGTACTCGGCCTTGCCGGAGAACCGGTCCCTCAGGGTCGGGTTCTGCGTGGCGATGCCGACCGGGCAAGTGTCCAGGTGGCAGACGCGCATCATGATGCAGCCGGAGACGACGAGCGGCGCGGTCGCGAAACCGAACTCCTCGGCGCCGAGCAGCGCGGCGATGACGACATCGCGGCCGGTCTTCAGCTGGCCGTCGGTCTGTACGACGATCCGGTCCCGCAGGCCGTTGAGCAGCAGGGTCTGCTGGGTCTCGGCGAGACCGAGCTCCCAGGGGCCGCCGGCGTGCTTCAGCGAGGTGAGCGGCGAGGCGCCCGTGCCGCCGTCGTGGCCGGAGATGAGGACGACGTCCGCGTGCGCCTTGGAGACACCGGCGGCGACCGTGCCGACACCGACCTCGGAGACCAGCTTCACATGGATGCGGGCGGCCGGGTTGGCGTTCTTGAGGTCGTGGATCAGCTGAGCCAGGTCCTCGATGGAGTAGATGTCGTGGTGCGGCGGCGGCGAGATCAGCCCGACGCCCGGGGTCGAGTGCCGGGTCTTGGCGACCCAGGGGTAGACCTTGTGGCCGGGCAGCTGGCCGCCCTCGCCGGGCTTGGCACCCTGCGCCATCTTGATCTGGATGTCGTCCGCGTTGACCAGGTACTCGCTCGTCACACCGAAGCGGCCGGAGGCGACCTGCTTGATGGAGGAGCGGCGCTCCGGGTCGTACAGCCGGTCCGCGTCCTCGCCGCCCTCACCGGTGTTGGACTTGCCGCCCAGCTGGTTCATGGCGATGGCGAGGGTCTCGTGCGCCTCGCGGGAGATCGATCCGTACGACATCGCGCCGGTGGAGAAGCGCTTGACGATCTCGGAGGCCGGCTCGACCTCGTCGATGGAGATCGGCTGCCGGTCCGACGTGAAGCCGAACAGGCCGCGCAGCGTCATCAGTCGCTCGGACTGCTCGTTCACCCGGTCCGTGTACTTCTTGAAGATGTCGTACCGCTTGGTGCGCGTGGCGTGCTGGAGGCGGAAGACCGTCTCCGGGTCGAACAGGTGCGGCTCGCCCTCACGCCGCCACTGGTACTCGCCGCCGATCTCCAGCGCGCGGTGCGAAGCGGCGATGCCGGAGGCCGGGTACGCCTTGGCGTGCCGGGCGGCGACCTCCTTGGCGATGACCTCGAGTCCGGCGCCGCCGATCTTCGTGGCGGTGCCGTTGAAGTACTTCTCGACGAAGGCCTCGTCGAGGCCGACGGCCTCGAAGACCTGGGCACCGCGGTAGGAGGCGACGGTGGAGATGCCCATCTTGGACATCACCTTCAGAACGCCCTTGCCCAGCGCGTAGATCAGGTTGCGGATGGCCTTCTCGGGCTCCAGGCCCTCGATGAAGGTGCCGGCCCGGACCAGGTCCTCGACCGACTCCATGGCCAGGTACGGGTTGACGGCGGCCGCGCCGTAGCCGATGAGGAGCGCGACATGGTGCACCTCGCGGACGTCACCGGCCTCGACCAGCAGACCCACCTGGGTGCGCTGCTTGGTGCGGATGAGGTGATGGTGCACGGCAGAGGTGAGCAGCAGCGACGGGATCGGCGCGTGCTCGGCGTCCGAATGCCGGTCGGAGAGAACGATCAGGCGGGCGCCGTCCTCGATGGCCGCGTCGGCCTCGGCGCAGATCGCCTCGATACGGGCCGCGAGGGCGTCGCCGCCGCCGCTGACCCGGTACAGGCCCGAGAGCGTCGCGGCGTTCATGCCCGGCATGTCGCCGTCGGCGTTGATGTGGATGAGCTTGGCCAGCTCGTCGTTGTCGATCACCGGGAAGGGCAGCGTGACGCTGCGACAGGAGGCCGCGGTCGGTTCCAGCAGATTGCCCTGCGGGCCGAGCGAGGAGTACAGCGAGGTGACGAGCTCCTCGCGGATGGCGTCCAGCGGCGGGTTGGTGACCTGCGCGAAGAGCTGGGTGAAGTAGTCGAAGAGCAGCCGGGGGCGCTGGGACAGGGCCGCGATCGGGGAGTCCGTACCCATGGAACCGAGCGGCTCGCCGCCGGTCCTGGCCATGGGCGCGAGGATGACGCGCAGCTCCTCCTCGGTGTAGCCGAAGGTCTGCTGGCGGCGGGTGACCGAGGCGTGGGTGTGGACGATGTGCTCGCGCTCGGGCAGGTCCTCGAGCTCGATCTCGCCGGCCTCCAGCCACTCCTGGTACGGCCGCTCTGCGGCGAGGGCCGACTTGATCTCGTCGTCCTCGATGATGCGGTGCTCGGCGGTGTCGACGAGGAACATCTTGCCGGGCTGGAGGCGGCCCTTGCGGACGACCTTGGCGGGGTCGATGTCGAGGACGCCGACCTCGGAGGAGAGGACGACGAGGCCGTCGTCGGTGACCCAGTAGCGGCCGGGGCGCAGGCCGTTGCGGTCGAGGACCGCGCCGACCTGGGTGCCGTCGGTGAAGGTGACACAGGCCGGGCCGTCCCAGGGCTCCATCATCGTGGAGTGGTACTGGTAGAAGGCGCGCCGGGCCGGGTCCATGGAGTCGTGGTTCTCCCACGCCTCCGGAACCATCATCAGCACGGAGTGCGGCAGCGAGCGGCCGCCGAGGTGCAGCAGCTCCAGCACCTCGTCGAAGGAGGCGGAGTCGGAGGCGTCCGGCGTGCAGACCGGGAAGATCCGGTCCAGCTTGTCGCTGCCGAAGAGGTCGCTGACCAGCTGCGACTCACGGGCGCGCATCCAGTTGCGGTTGCCCTTGACCGTGTTGATCTCGCCGTTGTGCGCGACGAAGCGGTACGGGTGGGCGAGCGGCCAGCTCGGGAAGGTGTTCGTCGAGAACCGCGAGTGGACGAGCGCGACGGCCGTGGCGCAGCGCCGGTCGGAGAGGTCCGGGAAGAAGGGCTCCAGCTGGCCGGTGGTCAGCATGCCCTTGTAGACGATGGTGCGGGCGGAGAGCGAGGGGAAGTAGACCCCGGCCTCGCGCTCGGCACGCTTGCGCAGCAGGAAGGCCTTGCGGTCGAGCGCGATGCCCTTGCTCTCACCGTCCGCGACGAAGAGCTGCGAGAAGGCGGGCATGGTGGCGCGTGCGCCGCTGCCGAGCAGATCCGGGGTGACGGGGACCTCGCGCCAGCCGAGGACGGTGAGGCCCTCCTCGGCGGCGAGCGTCTCGATCCGTGAGACAGCCTGGGCGGAGTCGTCGGCCGGCAGGAAGGCGATGCCCACGGCGTACGAACCGGCCTCGGGAAGCTCGAAACCGCTGACCTTGCGCAGGAACGCGTCCGGGACCTGAAGCAGAATGCCGGCACCGTCACCCGAGTCGGGCTCGGAGCCGGTGGCGCCCCGGTGCTCGAGATTCCGCAGTACGGTCAGCGCCTGCTCGACCAGCTCATGGCTGGCAACACCGGTGAGGGTGGCCACGAACCCGACACCGCAGGCGTCGTGTTCGTTACGGGGGTCGTACATCCCCTGAGGGGCGGGGCGACCGTCCATGGGCGACCAGGCGTCGGAACGCATCGGCACTCCCGTCGTCGTCGTGGCATGTGTAACTACCGAGGGACGACGTTGGCCCTCCGCGAAATTTCGTGCAGGTTACATGATGGAGTGCTTCTCGGAAAGCGGATAGCCCATTCCAGCATGCGGACACCGCCCATAGCGGTGAGAGTGGGTCACAGCCGGACAGATCGATATCCGCTGGCCCGTCGCAGAGCAGGCTTCGTTGCCCACAGCGCCTACGGCTCATGCCCGGTGGTTAAGGACTCGAAACCACGGGGTAACGGCTACTTATGTAGCCCCTCGCATAGTGTCTCACCCAGGGCGGACTTCGTGGAGAGGACGTACGTCACAACCTTGCCGACCGCCGAGGGGAAACACAAGGACGCACCGGTCCCCGAGGGAGCCGGTGCGCCGTGCGCCGGACATGTCGCGCCCGGGCCGGACGGCGGTCGCCCGCCTCAGAAGGCGGCGCCGAACAGCGTCCCGAGCCCATAGGTGACGGCCGCGGCCGCGCCGCCCAGGACCAGCTGGCGCAGTCCGCTGTACCACCAGCTGCGCGCGGTCACCCGGGCGACGAGCGCACCGCAGCCGAAGAGTCCGACCAGCGCGAGCAGCACCGCGGGCCACAGGGCACTCGCGCCGAGGAGATAGGGCAGCACGGGCAGCAGCGCACCCAGCGCGAACGAGCCGAAGGACGAGACCGCGGCGACGGTCGGCGACGGCAGGTCGTCCGGGTCGATGCCGAGCTCCTCGCGGGCGTGGATCTCCAGGGCCTGCTCGGGGTCCTTGGAGAGCTGCATCGCGACCTCGCGGGCGAGCGCGGGCTCGACGCCGCGGGCCACGTAGAGGGCGGCGAGCTCCTCCATCTCGTCGACGGGGTGCTTTCGCAACTCCCGCCGCTCGACGTCCAGTTCGGCCTGGACGAGCTCGCGCTGGGAGGCGACGGAGGTGTATTCGCCGGCGGCCATGGAGAACGCGCCCGCGGCGAGACCGGCAAGACCGGTGATGACGATGGTCTGCTGGGACACCGCGCCGCCCGCCACACCGGTCATCAGGGCAAGGTTGGAGACAAGGCCGTCCATCGCACCGAAGACGGCGGGGCGCAGCCAGCCACCGTTGACATCACGGTGGGTGTGGTTGTCACGGTGCGCGACGTGGAGCGTCGCCTCGGTTTCGATGATGGACACAGCTCTCCCCTTCTCCGGCAGCGAACTTGGTGCGCCCGCTCCCCCTCAACACCCTCGAAAATACGCGCGAGGTAAGGGGCGCGCCAGCAAGGCAGGCCGTACTTACCTGGAGTCGAGCGGGTGACAGGGGCGTTTCTCAGACTCGTTGTCCGCCGCGCGTGGCACAGATCCAGGAAGAGGCTCGGTGCGCATGAAAGGGGCCCGGCCCATGGAGTTGATTGCATGCGATCCCGCTGATCCTGCCGGTGAGGCCTGCGCACTTCGCGAGCGGGCCTGTGGCGCACTGCTGGGCCTCGCGGTGGGCGATGCGCTGGGGGCTCCCGCCGAGAACATGCGGCCGTCCGAGATCCGCCGCCGGTGGGGCCGTATCGAGGGCTTCGTGAGCGAGGACCCGGCGGGCACGGACGACACGGAGTACGCGATCTTCTCCGGTCTGCTGCTCGCCAGGCACGGCTCGGCGCTGACCGTCGCCCATGTCGAGAACGCGTGGCACCACTGGATCGCGGACCTGGACGAAGGCCCGTTCCGCGGGGCGGGTTTCAGTGAACGCGGCACCCTGGAAAACCTCCGCCGCGGGCTCGAAGCCCCCATCTCCGCGCAGCACCGCCACGCATGGAGCGACGGCCTGGCGATGCGCGCGGCCCCGTTCGGCGTCTTCGCGGCGGGCCACCCGGCGGAGGCGGCGCGACTGGTCGCCATCGACGGCAGCGTCAGCCACGACGGCGAGGGCATCTACGGCGGCCAGGCGGTCGCGGCCGGGGTGGCGGCCGCGATGGCGGGCGGCGGCCCCGCCTCGGTGATCGGCGCCGCGCTGTCCGTCGTACCCATGGACTCCTGGACGGCGCGCTCCCTGCGCCGCGCGGTGGTGGCCGCGCGGCGCACCCACACGGACACGCTGGCGATGGAACGCGCGGTCCGCTCGGCGGTCGTCATCGGCGGCTATCCGTGGACGGACCTGGCCCCGGAGGCGGTGGGCCTGGCCTTCGGGGCATTCGCGGCGGCGCGCGGAGACTTCCGTACGTCGGTGCTCACCGCGGTCAACATGGGCCGCGACGCGGACACCACGGCGGCGGTGGCGGGCGCGCTGGCCGGCGCGGTGGCGGGCGCGTCGTCGATCCCTCCGACCTGGTCCACGGCCATCGGCCCGGTCCGCGGCAGCTGCCTCCCCTCGATGGCGGGATACCACGTGCTGGACATCGCGGAACTGCTGACGCCGGACGACGACAGCCAGGCGGCGTCATGAACGGGGCTCCGGGCTTCGAGACTGCCGGGGATGCGGAACTCGGGGCTGCGGGGGATTCAGACCTCGAGGATGCGGACCTCGGCGATGCGGGCGCCGCGGACGCCGCAGCGGCCGGGAGCGAGGCGCCCGGCTGCGGGCCCGCGCCAGAGCCGGACGCAGGCACACACCAGCCCACTCGCTCGGGCGAGGGGCCCGCGCCGAGTACCGCACGGGAACCCGGCGACGCGCCCATGGCACTGGCGCCCGCCACGCAAGAAACACCGGGCAAGGGGCCCGCGCCCGAGCCGGACGCGGGCACACACCAGCCCACTCGCTCGGGCGAGGGGCCCGCGCCGAGCACCGCACCGGCGCCCGAGAACCGCCCCCGCCCCGCCGCGCCCCGTACCCCGTCGCGGCCCATCGAAGGGCTCCTTCTCGGGCTCGCCGCCGGCGACGCCGCCGGGTGGCCCGCCGCGCGGCACCGGGCCGCACGAATGCCCGAGTGGACCCGCCGGCTCACCCGCGAGCTCGACACCTTCGCCGAGCAGAACGCCACCACCACCCTCCCCGTCCCCATCGCCCTCAACCAGCCGCCCGAACCGCTCCGCCTCGGCCCCTCCGACGACGCCGAATGGGCCGCCTTCGCCGCCGAGACCGTGCTCACCGCCGCCGGTGACCTCTTCGCCGGCCTCGCCCCCGCCCGCCGTATGCGCGCCGCCGTCGACCTCGCCTGGAACTCCCTCGCCAGCGAAGTCGCCGCCGCGGCCGACCGCGCCCCCGAGGTCGAGTCCGCCGTGCTCCCCCTCCGCGCCCGCATCTCCGTACGCGCCGGGCTCGGCAACCTCGCCACCGGACTGCGCCCACCCGCCACCGGCCACGACAACCCGCACTACTTCGACGACGCCGCCTGCATCCGAGCCTGCGTCCTCGCTGTCGTACACCCCGGCGACCCGGCCGCCGCCGCCGCGCTCGCCGAGTTCGACGCCCGCTACAGCCAGGACGGCGACGGGGTGCACGGCGCCCGCGCCATGGCCGCCGCCGTGGCCGCCGCGCTCGGCGGGGCGCCCGTCGACGACGCGGTGGACGCCGCCCTCGCCGAACTCCCCGACACCACCGAGATCGGCCGCAACGCCCAGCACGCCGTCAAGCTCGCCCGCGACGCGCACGGCGCCTTCGAGCTCGTCCCCCTGCTCGAGCACCAGATCGTCGACCACGTCTACAGCTACGGGATCGCCGCCGCCGAGACCGTCCCCGTCGCCCTCGCCGTCGCCACCGCCGCCCGCGGCCGGGTCGCCGAAGCCGTACCCGCCGCCGCCTGTCTGTCCCGCGTCGCCGACTCCGCACCCGCTCTCGCGGGCGCGCTGACCGGCGCGCTCGGCGGTGGCGATTCGGTCCCCGGCACCTGGCGCGAGGCCTGCCGTACGCTCGCCGGCTGCGCCCTCCCCCGCCTCGCCGGCACCGATCTCGTAGAACTCGCCGGGCTGCTCGCACACACGGAACTGACCGCCCCGGGTGGACAATTCCGACATGACGACGACACTCGCGACGCTCGCACTCGATGACCGGATCACCGGCAGCCTGCTCGGCGCGGCGGTCGGTGACGCACTCGGCGGCCCGGTCGAGGGCTACACCCCGGAGCAGATCGTGGAGCGGCACGGCGGCCGCGTCCACGGCATCGTCGGCCCGTGGCACGGCCCCGACTGGCGCACCGCCCGCCCCATCGCGCCGTTCCACAAGGGCGACGGGCACATCACCGACGACACCCTGATGACACACGCGCTGATCCGCGTGTACGCGACGGTCCGCGACCACCTCGGCGCGTACGCCGTCGCCGACCACCTGGTCCCGGACCTGATCTCGAACCCCCGCTGGATCCCGGAGCTGGAGGCGGAGGCGCTGCCCCTGCAGCGTGTCTTCCTCGCCGAGAAGTGGATGGTCGCCCGCCTCCACTACGGGCACAACGACCCGCGCGAGGCGGGCGTCGGCAACATCGTCAACTGCGGCGCGGCGATGTACATGGCCCCGGTCGGCCTGGTCAACGCGGCCAATCCCGCGGGCGCCTACGCCGAGGCCGTCGACATCGCGGGCGCGCACCAGTCCTCGTACGGCCGTGAGGCGGCAGGCGTCTTCGCGGCGGCGGTCGCCGCGGCCTGCGTGCCCGGCGCGACGCCGGCCTCGGTCGTGGACGCGGCGCTGTCCCTGGCCAAGGACGGCACCAACGCGGCGATCGAGGAGGTCGCCGAAGTCGCCGTGCGCCACACGGACTTCGAGTCGGCGCTCGCCCCGCTGCGGGCCGCGGTCGCCCCCTTCGACACGGTGGGCCCGGACTACCGCGCTCCGTCCCTCGCGGCCCGCCGCCCCTCCCGGCTGCACTCGATCGAGGAGCTGCCCATCGCCCTCGGCATGCTCGTGGTCGGCGGCGGCGACTACCGCCGTACGGTGCTCGGCGCCGTCAACTACGGCCGCGACTGCGACTCGATCGCCACGATGGCCGGGGCGATCGCGGGCGCGCTGCACGGCGAGGCCGCCGTCCCCGAGGAGTGGGCGAAAACGGTCGCCGAAGCCAGCCGCATCGACCTGCACGCCCCCGCGAGGGAACTGGCCGAGGTCACCCGTGAAGTGTTCGCCCGTGACACGGCCCGCCGCCGCAGCCACGAGTCGGCTTTCGCCCTCCTGACGGACACACGATGACGGGCCTGCGCCTCACCTGGGTCCAGCCGGAGGATCTGCTCGGCCACGAACTGCGCCAGGCGGAGGAGGACGGCCGCGACGCCTGGTCGATCCGCACCCGCTGGACCGGGGCGGGCGGCTCCCTGGCCCCATCGAGCGCAGGAGCGTCCCCCGCTCCGGCACCGCCCTATCTACGCGCCCTCGCCCGCGACCTCCTCGACGAACTGGCCGTACTCCCCTGTCCCTTGACGGAGTACGAGCCCACCTCACTCCCCTTGATCAAGGCGTCCTGCCCCGCCTGGCCCTCGGCCCCGCCGCACAGAGCGCCCCAGCCCAGCGGGTCCGGGGACCCGCCCCCTACCGCGCACGAAGGGCCGCCCCGAGGCCGGTCCCCGGCCGGGGAAGCCTGCCTCCACGCCCTCCACGCCGCCTGGCTCGGCCGGGGCGTCGGCTGTCTTCTCGGCAAACCCGTCGAAAAGCTCCCCCTCCACGCCATCCGCGCTCTCGCCCGTGCCACCGGCAACTGGCCGCTGAGCACCTGGTTCACCGCCAAGGGTCTGCCCCCCGACCTCGCCGCCGCCCACCCCTGGAACCGGCGCTCCGCCACCACCTCGCTCGCCGAGAACATCGACGGCATGCCCGAGGACGACGACCTCAACTACCCCCTGTTGAATCTGCTGCTCCTCCAGCGCCACGGAAAGGCGTTCACCACCGCCCAGCTCGGCGGGCTCTGGCTCGACGAACTCCCCGCCGGCCGTACCTTCACCGCCGAGCGCATCGCCTACCGCAACCTCCTCGAAGGCATCGAGCCGCCCTGCACCGCCGCCCACCGCAATCCTTTCCGGGAGTGGATCGGTGCCGCCATCCGCGCCGATGTGCACGGCTGGACGCACCCCGGCGACCCCGCGGCCGCCGCCGCCCAGGCGCATCGCGACGCGTCGCTCACGCACACCGCGAACGGCGTCTACGGCGCGATGTTCATCGCCGCCGCCATCGCCACCGCGGCCACCCGCACCGCCGATGTGCACGACGCGCTCGCCGCCGGCCTCAGCGTCGTCCCCCCTTCCTCACGCCTCTCCCGCGCCATCCGCTTCGGAATCGGCACCGCCCGTGCCGAGCCCGACTTCGACACCGTCGTGGACCGCATCCACTCCGTCCTCGGCCATTACCACTGGGTCCATGCCGTCCCCAACGCCGCCCTGCTGGCCGCCGCCCTCACGCACGCCGAGGGCGACTTCACCGGGTCCATCTGCCGTGCCGTCTCCGGCGGCCTCGACACCGACTCCAACGGCGCGACCGCCGGCTCCCTCGCAGGTCTGCTCGCCGGCCACCCCGACAAGCTCCCCGACCACTGGACCGCGCCGCTCAAGAACCGTCTCGCCACCTCCGTCGCCGGTTTCGACGGCATCGGCTTCGACACCCTCGCCCACCTCACACTTCAGGAGGCACTGCGCCCATGACCGCCATCGCCGTGCTCGGCAGCACCAACATGGACCTCGTCGCGTACGTAGCCCACGCGCCGAAACGCGGAGAGACAGTCACGGGGCGGGAGTTCCGGACGATCCCAGGCGGCAAGGGGGCCAACCAGGCCGTCGCCGCCGCCCGCGCCGGCGGTGAGGTCTCGATGGTCGGCGCGGTCGGCTCGGACGACTTCGGCGCCCTCCTCCGCCACACGCTCGTCTCCTCCGGCGTCGACATCGACCTGCTGCGCACCGCGGACGGCCCCTCCGGCACCGCGCACATCGTCGTCGACGACGAGGGCGCCAACTCCATCGTGGTGATCCCCGGCGCGAACGGCACCGTCACCGCCCTCGCCCCCGGCGACGAGGCCCTCATCGCCACCGCCGACATGCTGCTCCTCCAGCTCGAACTGCCCCTCAGTGCCGTGCTCGACGGCGCCGAAGCCGCCCGCCACCACGGCGTACGAACCATCCTGACCCCCTCCCCCGCCCAGCCCCTGCCTCCCGAACTCCTCGCCGTCACCGACCTGTTGGTGCCCAATGAGCACGAGGCGGCCACCCTCACCGGCGTCGCCGACCCGCACACCGCTGCCGAGGAACTGCTGCGGCTGGTCCCCGAGGTCGTGATCACGCTCGGCTCGGCGGGCAGCCTGTACGCGACCCGGGGCGCGACCCCCCTCACCGTCCCCGCCCCCGAGGTCACCGCCGTGGACACCACCGGCGCCGGTGACACCTTCGTCGGCGCCCTCGCCGTCGCCCTCGGCGAAGGCAAGCCCATGCCTCAGGCCCTCGGCTGGGCCGCCGCGGCCGCCGCCCTGTGCGTCCAGCGCCCGGGAGCCTCCACCTCGATGCCTTACCGCTCCGAGATCGACAACGCCTCATGACGCCGGCGCCCACTCCGCTGCGGGGGCTGCGCGTCCTCGACCTGGCCACCCTCTTCGCGGGACCGCTCGCCGCCACCATGCTCGGCGACTTCGGCGCGGAGGTCATCAAGATCGAGCACCCCACCAGACCCGACCCCTCCCGGGGCCATGGCCCCGACAAGGACGGCGTCGGCCTGTGGTGGAAGCTGCTCGGCCGCAACAAGCGCACCATCACGCTCGATCTGTCCACGCCCGGCGGCCGCGAGACCCTCCTCCGGCTCGCCGCCACCGCCGATGTGATCATCGAGAACTTCCGCCCCGGCACCCTGGAGAAGTGGCAGCTCGGCTGGGAGGAGCTGAGCGGTGCCAACCCCCGCCTCGTCCTGACCCGCGTCACCGGCTTCGGACAGTTCGGCCCCTACTCCCACCGCCCCGGCTTCGGCACGCTCGCCGAGGCCATGAGCGGCTTCGCCTCCATCACCGGCGAGCCCGAAGGTCCGCCCACCCTGCCGCCGTTCGGCCTCGCCGACTCGATCGCGGCGCTCGCCACCTCGTACGCCGTCATGACCGCACTCGCCGCCCGCGCCGCCACGGGCAACGGCCAGGTCGTCGACATGGCCATCATCGAGCCGATCCTGACCGTGCTCGGCCCCCAGCCGCTCTGGTACGACCAACTCGGTTACGTACAGCCGCGCACCGGCAACCGCTCCCGCAACAACGCCCCCCGCAACACCTACCGCACGGCAGACGGCTACTGGCTGGCCGTCTCCACCTCAGCCCAGTCCATCGCCGAACGCGTCATGCAGCTGGTCGGCCGGCCCGACCTGATCGACGAGCCGTGGTTCGGCACCGGCAGCGGCCGCGCCGAGCACTCCCATGTGCTCGACGAGGCGGTCGGCGGCTGGATCGCCCGCCGCACCCGCGCCGAGACCATGGCCGCCTTCGAGAAGGCCGAAGCGGCGATCGCCCCGATCTACGACATCCGCGACGTCATGGAAGACCCGCAGTACCAGGCGCTGGACACCATCACCGAGGTCGCCGATCCCGAACTCGGCCCCCTGCGTATGCAGAACGTCCTCTTCCGTCTGTCCGAGACCCCCGGCGCCATCCGCTGGGCGGGCCGCCCGCACGGCGCCGACACGGACGCGGTCCTCACCGAACTCGGCCTGTCCCGGGCCGACATCAGCGCACTGCGCACCCAGGGCGCCCTATGACGACCCCCCTCACCTATCTGTACGCCCCCGGGGACCGCCCCGAGGTCGTGCGCAAGGCACTCGCCTCCGGGGCCGACGTCGTGATCGTCGACCTGGAGGACGCCGTGTCCCCCGACCGCAAGTGCTACGCCCTGGCCGCCACGGCCGAACTTCTCGCTTCCCCTCAGACGCTCCCTGTCCATGTCCGCATCAACACCCCCCATGACATCGAGGCCCTCATCGCGCTCCCCGGCCTCTGTGCTCTGCGTATTCCCAAGGTCGCACACGCCACTGACATTCGGCGGATCGCGGCCGGCGCCCCGGGCGTCCCTCTCTATCCGCTCCTCGAATCGGCGCTCGCCATCGAGCACGCGTACGCGATCGCCACCGCCCACCCCGCCGTCCACGGCATCGCACTCGGCGAGGCCGACCTCCGGGCCGACCTCGGCGTACGGGACGGCACATCCCTCGACTGGCCGCGCACCCGCATCGTCATCGCCGCCCGTGCGGCCGGTCTCGCACCGCCGGCCCAGTCCGTCTTCCCCGACATCCGTGACCTGGACGCCCTCTACGCCTCCTGCACCCACGGCCGCGCGCTGGGCTTTCTCGGCCGGGCGGCCATCCACCCCCGCCAACTCCCGGTCATCGAGCGGGCGTTCCGCCCCACGCCCGAGGAGATCGAGGCGGCGGAGGAGATCGTCAAGGCAGCCGCCACGGACGAGGGCGCGCTGGCCCTGCCGGACGGCCGCTTCGTCGACGCCGCGATCGTGGCCGCGGCGCGGCGGACACTCTGCCTCGCCCAAAGGGCGGGCGGATAGCACAACGAGGCCGCCAGAACCTTTGGTCCTGGCGGCCTCGTGGCAGGTGCCCTGGCAGGTGCCCGCGGTCAGCCCTTCTTGGCCGACTCCGCGTCCGCCTTCTCGTCGCCGTCGGCCGCGTCCTTTGCCTCAGTGTCCTCGTCCGCGTCCTTTGCCGACTTTGCCGAAGCCGAAGTGTCCTCGGCAGCGCCGTCGGCAAAAGCATCGTCCGCGTCCTCGTCAGCGGCGTCCGCGGGGCCGTCGTCGTCGGCCTTGTCCTCCGGGTCCGCCGCCGTCTGGGACGGCTCGGACTTCGCGGAGTCCTCCGGCCGCTCCGGCTCGACGATCTCCTCGCGCCCCGGCCGCAGCCGCGACGAGATGACGATGTACGCCACCGCGAGCGCGAAGACCACGATCGAGGTCCATACGTTCAGACGCAGCCCCAGCACATGGTGCGCCTCGTCGACCCGCATGTACTCGATCCAGCCCCGGCCCAGGCAGTACGCCGCGACATACAGCGCGAACGCCCGCCCGTGCCCGAGCTTGAAGCGCCGGTCTGCCCAGATGACCAGCAGCGCGACGCCGATGCACCACAGGGACTCGTACAGGAACGTCGGGTGGTAGAGGCCCGCCTCGCGGTTCGTACCCTCGGTGATCTTGAGGGCCCACGGCAGATCCGTCGGCTTCCCGTACAGCTCCTGGTTGAACCAGTTGCCCCAGCGGCCGATCGCCTGCGCGAAGGCGATCGCGGGCGCGAGGGCGTCCGCCCAGGCCGGCAGCGGGATCCCGCGGCGGCGGCAGCCGATCCAGGCACCGACCGCGCCCAGCGCGATCGCACCCCAGATTCCGAGGCCGCCCTCCCAGATCTTGAAGGCGTCGACCCAGTTCTCACCCTCGCTGAAGTACAGCTGGTAGTCGGTGATCACGTGGTAGAGCCGGCCGCCGACGAGACCGAAAGGCACGGCCCAGACGGCGATGTCGGCCACGGTGCCGGCTTTGCCGCCCCGCGCGATCCAGCGCTTGTTGCCGTACCAGACGGCGACGAAGACGCCGATGATGATGCAGAAGGCATAGCCGCGCAGCGGGAGCGGTCCGAGGTGGATCACTCCGGTCGACGGGCTGGGAATGTAGGCAAGTTCCATGGCAGGACCGACGCTACCCTGCCGGGTGGGAGGCACGGCAACCCACCCGGCAACGTATGGATAACGAGCCGCGCTTGGTCGCACGGCGGGAAGCCTGCGTCTGCGGCGGGAAGCCTGCGCTGAGACGGGAAGCCTTCCTCGTACGGCGGGAAGCCGTCAGGAGGCCCCGGCGCTCGGGCCCGGCGTGGACGTGCCCGGCTTCTTGCCCTTGTTCGCCGCTTCGACCCACTTCTTGAGGTTGGCCACGGAGATCTGCTCGCCGCTCTTGTCCGGGAAGATGGGCTCCCCGTTGAGCAGCAGGGTCGGCGTGCCACGGAAGCCGCCGTTGACGAAGGCGGTGTTCGACTTGGCCACCCAGGCGTCGTGCTTCCCGTCCTCCACACAGCTGCGGAACGCGGGGGTGTCGAGACCTTCGACCTTGCCCGCGAGCTCGATCAGCCTGCTGTTCTTGCCGAAGGCGTCCTCCTGCTCCGGCGGCTGGTTCTCGTAGAGGACGTCGTGGTACGGGTCGAACTTGCCGGCGTCCTGCGCGCAGGCCGCGGCGTTCGCGGCGCGGAGCGAGCCGCTGCCGCCCATGTTCCCGTCGATGATGGTGGCGAGGTGGTACTCGACCTTCAGCTTGCCCGCCTTCTCCAGCTCGTGGAGGGTGTCCCGGAAGGCGTTCTCGAACTGCCCGCAGACCGGGCAGCGGAAGTCCTCCCAGACCGTGAGCGTGGCGGGGGCGTCGCTCGCGCCCACCGGGATGGCGAGCTGGTCCTTGCCCTGTACGCCCGCGGGCGCGAGGAGCGGACCGGCGTCGGAGCCGTCCTTCGACGCGTTCTTGCCCGCGTTGGCGGCGATCACGCCGACGACGGCGGCGAGGCCGAGTACACCGACGACCGCGGCGGTGACGATCAGCGTCCGCCGGCGTTTCTCACGGGCCCTCTGCGACGCACGTTCCTGCTGGAGCCGCTCGCGCGCGGTCCGCTTCCGTTCCTGATTCTCGCTCACGTCCCGCAAACGAACCGGGGAGGCATGTCGCATGCCTCCCCGGTCCGAGATCCACTCGTACGAGCTACCGGTCCCGGCGCACGCCCTGGGCGAGATCGGCCGCGAGTTCCCGTACGGCCAGCAGGCCCGCGGAGAGGTCCGGGGCGTCGAGGAGCCGCTTGACGAACGCGGACCCGACGATCACGCCGTCGGCGAAGCCGGCGACCTCCGCGGCCTGATCGGGGTTGGAAACGCCGAGGCCCACGCAGACCGGCAGGTCAGTGGCAGCGCGGGTACGCCGTACCAGGTCCTGGGCCTGCGCACCCACCGACTCACGGGTGCCGGTGACGCCCATCAGCGATGCCGCGTACACAAAGCCGGAACCGGCCGCCGTGATCTTCGCCAGCCGGGCATCCTTGCTGCTCGGCGCGACGACGAAGACCGTGGCGAGGCCGTGCTTCTCCGCATGCTCTCGCCACACACCGGCCTCCTCGACCGGCAGGTCGGGCAGGATGCAGCCCGCGCCGCCCGCTTCGGCGAGCTCGGCGGTGAAGCGCTCGATGCCGTACCGGTCGATCGGATTCCAGTACGTCATGACGAGCACCGGCTTCCCGGTGGCCTCGTGCGCCTCGCGGACAGTACGCATCACGTCGGCGATCTTCACGCCGCCGCGGAGCGCGATGTCGTCGGCGGTCTGGATGACCGGGCCGTCGAGGACGGGGTCGCTGTGCGGCAGTCCGACCTCGACCACGTCGGCGCCGCCGTCGAGGGCGGCCTTGATCGCCTCGATGCCGCCGTCGACGGTGGGGAAGCCGGCCGGGAGATACGCGATGAGCGCGGCCCGGTTCTCGCTCCTGGCCTGCGCCAGGGTCTCGCTCAACAGCTTGATGTTCCCGCTCACTTCGCGTCCCCCTCGCCGTCGTAGAGCCCGAAGTACCGGGCGGCGGTATCCATGTCCTTGTCGCCGCGGCCGGACAGATTGACCAGGATCAGCCCGTCCTTGCCGAGCTCCTTGCCCAGCTCCAGCGCTCCGGCGAGCGCGTGCGCGGACTCGATCGCCGGGATGATGCCCTCGGTACGGGACAGCAGCCGCAGCGACCGCATGGCCTCGTCGTCGGTCACCGCGCGGTACTCACCGCGGCCGATGTCCTTGAGGTACGAGTGCTCGGGGCCGATGCCCGGGTAGTCGAGTCCGGCGGAGATCGAGTACGGCTCGGTGATCTGGCCCTCCTCGTCCTGCAGCACGTACGAGCGCGAACCGTGCAGGATGCCGGGCTCGCCCGCGGTCAGGGTGGCCGCGTGCTCGCCGGACTCGATGCCGTGGCCCGCGGGCTCGCAGCCCACGAGGCGTACGTCCGCGTCCGGGATGAAGGCGTGGAACAGCCCGATCGCGTTGGATCCGCCGCCGACACAGGCGACGGCCACGTCCGGCAGCCGGCCGGCCCGCTGAAGGATCTGGCGGCGGGCCTCGACGCCGATGACCCGGTGGAAGTCGCGGACCATGGCGGGGAAGGGGTGCGGTCCGGCGACCGTGCCGAAGAGATAGTGCGTACGGTCCACATTGGCGACCCAGTCGCGAAACGCCTCGTTGATGGCGTCCTTCAGGGTCCGGCTGCCGGAGGTCACCGGGATCACCTCGGCACCGAGGATCCGCATCCGCGCCACGTTCAGGGCCTGGCGCTGGGTGTCGATCTCGCCCATGTAGATCGTGCACTCGAGGCCGAAGAGCGCGCAGGCGGTCGCGGTGGCGACGCCGTGCTGGCCGGCGCCGGTCTCGGCGATGACGCGGGTCTTGCCCATGCGCTTGGTGAGCAGCGCCTGGCCGAGAACGTTGTTGATCTTGTGCGATCCCGTGTGGTTCAGGTCCTCCCGCTTCAGGAAGACCCGCGCACCGCCGGCATGCTCGGCGAACCGGGGCACCTCGGTGAGCGCGCTGGGGCGGCCGGTGTAGTTGACCATGAGGTCGTTGAGCTCGGCGGCGAAGGCGGGGTCGGCCTTTGCCTTGTCGTACTCGACGGCGACCTCGTCGACGGCGGCGACGAGGGCCTCGGGGATGAACTTGCCGCCGAAGGCGCCGAAGTAGCCCTCGGGGCTGGGGACTTGACCGTCCGGGTCGGGAATGAAGAAGTCGCTCGACATGCGACATGCTCCTTGTCGGGGCGTTATGCCCCAGAAGTCTGGTGTACAGGGGACACGGTATGCGCGCGTGTGGCTGAGGGTGGCGGTGACCGGCGGGTCTTTCCCTCGCCCCGCCCCATCCCGTGGCCGGGGCCAGCCCCCGGACCCGCCTCCTACGCCCTGGGGCGTGGGGGGGGACCCCCAGCGCCTCAATCGCCGGTTGGGCTGACTTTCCGCCGGTCGGCCTGAGGGTTCAGGCCGACCGGCGGAAATTCGAGCCCGTCTGGGGGTCCCCCCGGACGAAGTCTGGGGGAGATTGAGGACATGCGGCCGAAGGTCGCATACGGGGTTGGGGGCGGAGCCCCGATTCGGGAAAGGGGCGGAGGGGAACAGTCCCGCGCAACGGCACCGCCTAGCGCGCGCAGGCCCCGCGCCATCGCATGCCGTTGACCTGTCCCGGCTCCGAGCCGATGACATACCGCACCCGCCGACCGTGCACCCGCCGGGCCGGCGCCCGGCAGCCGCGCGGCTTGCAGCCCCGCGCGAGCGGTGCGTGCGGGTCCCGCGCGGGCAGTCCGGCGCCGGCGCGCACACCGGCCCACCGCGGGCAGCGGCCCGCGGTGGTCGGTCGGCAGACGCAGCGGACGGTCATCGAAGGCTCAGCTCCGCCCGTGCCGCAGCGCCGGGTGCGCGCCCGCGGCCACCAGGTCGGCGACTGCCGACTTCGGGTCGCGGCCGGTGACCAGGGACTCGCCGACGAGTACGGCGTCGGCACCCGCATTGGCGTAGGCGATCAGGTCGTGCGGACCGCGCACCCCGGACTCGGCGATCTTGACGATGTGCGCCGGGATCTCGGGCGCGACTCGATCGAACGTCGCCCGGTCGACCTGGAGCGTCTTCAGGTCGCGCGCGTTGACACCGATGATCTTCGCGCCGGCCTCCACCGCCCGCTCGACCTCGTCCTCGTCGTGCACCTCGACCAGCGGCGTCAGCCCGATCGACTCCGCGCGCTCGATCAGCGAGACCAGCGCCTCCTGCTCCAGCGCGGCAACGATCAGCAGCACGAGGTCGGCGCCGTACGCCCTGGCCTCCCACAGCTGGTACGCGGTGACGATGAAGTCCTTGCGCAGCACCGGGATGTCCACCCGGGCGCGGACGGCCTCCAGGTCCTCGAGCGAGCCGCCGAAGCGGCGCTGCTCGGTCAGTACGGAGATGACGGCCGCGCCGCCCGCCTCGTAGTCCGCGGCGAGCCCGGCCGGGTCGGCGATCGCGGCGAGTGCGCCCTTCGACGGGCTGGAGCGCTTGACCTCGCAGATCACATGGACGCCCTCGCCACGCAGCGCGGCGACGCCGTCCTTGGCCGCAGGAGCCTTGCCGGCGCGCTCCTTGAGCTCGTCGAGGCTGACACGCGCCTGCCGCTCTGCGAGGTCGGCGCGCACGCCTTCAATGATCTCGTCGAGCACACTCACGCGAGCAGCCCCCTTCCGGGACGGTGATGGTTCAGGATCAGCCATGTCGATGGTATCCGCAGGAGGGCCCGGGGTTCGCATCCGGTTGACGGCTGTCCCACTACCTGGGACTTCACGGAGCCAGAGCAGAGCCGAACGGAAGGTTCCGCACCACGCTGAAGATCAGCCCGACGCCGCCGAGCGCCCACCACCACACCGGTGCCACGGCGATCCGCATGGGCACGCCCCGTACCGCGCGAATCAGCCACACCACCCACACCGCGGCGAAGACTCCGTAGCCCACGACGGCCATGGCATTGGACCCGAGCGCGGTGGTCAGATCGCCGTGGATGAAGGCGTGCGCGCTGCGCAGGCCGCCGCAGCCGGGGCAGTAGATCCCGGTGAAACGGAGCAGGGGGCAGACCGGGTAGTGGCCCGGTTCATTGGGATCGACCGTGCCGACGTAGGCGAAGGCCGCCGCGACTCCTGCCAGGGCGCCCAGGGGCGCGGCAAGACGCCGCCTGAGCGGCCCGGGAGTGGGCTCGCCGGGAAAGGGTGCAGGAGGCGAAGGGGGCGGGGAAGGCATGGCGTCCACCCCGTGATTCTGCCCGTTCACGCGGAAAGGCGCAGCCGGTGGGAACGGGGCTGCGCCTTGCGTACGGCAGTGCCGCGGCGGACGTCGGTCGGACGGCCTCAGACGGACGACGTCGGTCGGACGGCCTCAGACGGACGACGTCGGTCGGACGGCCTCAGACGGACGACGTCGGTCGGACGGCCTCAGACGGACGACGTCAGGCGGACGTCTCCGCCGTGACCGGCTGCGCCGTGGCGGTCGCCGGGCCCGCCTGCGCCCGGGCCCGCACCTGCGCCTCGGACTCCTTCGGCATGCCCAGGCCCGCGGCCTTCATCGCACCGCCGACAACGCCGCCGAGGAGGATGACGACGATGCCGCCCCAGAAGCCGAGCGGATTGGCGGCCACCATGAAGACGCCTGCGATGCAGAAACCGATGAAGGCGATGGTGACGCCGGTCCAGGCGGCCGGGGTGTGTCCGTGGCTGCTGCCCGCCATGAGTGTGCTCCTCGTGATGCTCTGTGGCTGATTGCTCGGTGGTGAGCCGGACGCTCACCCATCATTGTCCCGTACGCCGTGGAATGCGTTGACGTGGGGTGTGTCACGCCGGCTGTGTCTCTCGCCGGGGGCGGGCCTCACGCTTCTTGCGTCGGGTCCTCGCCGCGGTCCAGGGCCTTCCAGAGGTCCTCGGGCCGGTCCGGGTCCAGGACCGCGGCCTTCCGGGGCCTCGGGGTGCCGTCACGCTCGTACCGCCCGGACATCGCGGGCCACCGCTTGCCGTACCGCAGCGCGAGCAGGCCCGCGAGCAGGATCAGCAGGCCGCCCGCCACGGTCACATAGGGCCAGGGCGTGTGCGTGAGGGCGTCGACGGTGGCGGAGCTGTCGCCGGTGGCCTTTGCCGCCTTCTCGTCGAGTGCCGCGCTGTCCGAGGCCCCCAGAAAGGCGGCGAGCGCCGCGCCCGCGCCGCTGAGGGCCAGCAGTGCGGAGACGAGCAGGCGGCCGGCCCTGCGGACCGCGAAGACGGCGACGAGGGCGGCCAGGCCGACGATCGCGAGCGCCGTCGGGACGCCGGTGACATCACTGCCCTGGGCGTCGAGCGGCAGGCTGCCGCCGCCGACGGCCGCCGTGCCCTCGGCCCAGATCTGGCCGCCGGCGAGCAGGACGACGGCCGCGCCCACGGCGCCGAGGAACAGGGCCGCGGCGAGGCTGCGCCGGCTGCTCATGGCGGCGGAAGCGGCTTCGGCGCGTGGCTGGGGTATGGGTACAGCACTCACATACCCCACTATCCCTTACCGCCGATTCAACCGCCCAGGCGGTTCGCCGTGTGTACGGCGCGGAGCACCGCGGCCGCCTTGTTGCGGCACTCGGTGTCCTCGCCGACCGGGTCCGAGTCCGCCACGACACCGGCTCCGGCCTGCACGTATGCCGTGCCGTCGCGCAGCAGCGCGGTGCGGATGGCGATAGCGGTGTCGGAGTCCCCGGCGAAGTCGAGATAGCCGACGCAGCCGCCGTACAGCCCGCGTCGTGAGGGCTCCAGCTCGTCGATGATCTGCATCGCGCGGGGCTTGGGCGCACCGGACAGCGTGCCCGCGGGGAAGCAGGCGGTGAGCACGTCGAATGCGCTGCGGCCCTCGGCGACCCGGCCGGTCACGGTGGAGACGATGTGCATGACGTGGGAGTACCGCTCGATCGACATGAAGTCGACGACCTCGACGGTGCCCGGCGCACAGACCCGGCCCAGGTCGTTGCGGCCGAGGTCGACGAGCATCAGATGCTCGGCGCGCTCCTTGGGGTCGGCCAGCAGCTCGTCGGCGAGCGCCTGGTCCTCCTGCGGCGTCGCGCCACGCGGCCGGGTCCCGGCGATCGGGTGCACCATGGCGTGCCCGTCCTCGACCTTGACGAGAGCTTCGGGGGAGGACCCCACCACGTCGAAGCCGTCGAAGCGGAAGAGGTACATGTACGGCGACGGATTGGTGGCCCGCAGCACGCGGTAGACGTCCAACGCGCTTGCGCGGCAAGGGGTTTCGAACCGCTGGGACGGCACGACCTGGAAGGCCTCGCCCGCCCGGATGCGCTCCTTGATGTCGTCGACCGCGTCCTGGTAGGCCTTGCCGCCCCACAGCGCGGAGAACTCCGGCAGCTCGGAGGGCGGCAGCGCGGCGGGCACCGATGCCAGCGGCCGGGCGAGATCGCTCTCCATGGCGTCGAGACGGGCGACGGCGTCCGCGTACGCCTCGTCCACGCCCGTGTCGAGGTCGTTGTGGTTGATGGCGTTGGCGATCAGCAGGACACTGCCGTCCCAGTGGTCGAGCACAGCGAGGTCCGAGGTGAGCAGCATGGTCAGCTCGGGGAGCTTCAGGTCGTCGCGCTCGCCGGGGCCGATCTTCTCGAGCCTGCGGACGATGTCGTACCCGAGATAGCCGACCATGCCGCCGGTGAAGGGCGGCATACCGGAGGCGAGGTCGCGTGGAGTGTGCAGCGCCTCGACGGTCGTGCGCAGGGCCTCGAGCGGGTCGCCGTCGACCGGGACGCCGACCGGCGGGGTGCCGAGCCAGTGGGCCTGGCCGTCACGCTCGGTGAGCGTGCCCGCGCTGTGGACGCCCACGAACGAGTAGCGCGACCAGGAGCGGCCGTTCTCGGCGGACTCGAGGAGGAAGGTGCCGGGCCGCTCGGCGGCGAGCTTGCGGTAGAGGCCGACCGGGGTGTCGCCGTCCGCGAGGAGGCGGCGGCTGACGGGAATGACACGACGGTCGGCGGCCAGCTTGCGGAAGGTCTCGAGATCCATGGCGCCAGACCCTACTTGTCCAGAAGAACGTCGGCGTCGAAGCAGGTGCGGTCCCCTGTGTGGCAGGCGGCGCCGATCTGGTCGACCTTGACGAGGATCGCGTCGGCGTCGCAGTCCAGAGCCACCGACTTGACGTGCTGGACATGGCCTGAGGTGTCGCCCTTGACCCAGTACTCCTGTCGGCTGCGGGACCAGTAGGTGCAGCGGCCGGTGGTCAGGGTGCGGTGCAGGGCCTCGTCGTCCATCCAGCCGAGCATCAGCACCTCGCCGGTGTCGTACTGCTGGGCGATGGCCGGGAGCAGGCCGTCGGCGCTGCGCTTGAGGCGGGCGGCGACGGCGGGATCGAGGGAGCTTGCGGGGACACTGCTGGTCATAGGGCCCATTGTGCCGTGCCCGACGAGGGCTGCGGGCGGTGCGTCCACTGGGCGGACCCGGTGCCCCGGCCGTACGCTGGCGGGCATGTCGACCCATGCCAAGCGTGAACGACTTATCCTCGCGGACCTGTTGGAGACGGTGGGCCCCGATGCCCGGACTCTGTGTGAAGGCTGGCAGACCCGGGACCTCGCCGCCCATGTGGTGGTGCGCGAGCGGCGGCCCGACGCCGCGGGCGGGATTGTGCTCGGCGCGCTCAGGGACCGTTTGGAGCGGGTGCAGGCGGAATTCGCCTCGAAGCCGTACGAGGAGCTGATCCAGCTGATCCGTACGGGACCACCGCGCATGTCGTTCTACGGGATCAAGCAGATCGACGAGGCGGCGAACACCGTCGAGTTCTTTGTGCACTCCGAGGATGTGCGGCGGGCGCAGCCGGAATGGACGCCGCGCCCGCTGGACCAGGTGTTCGAGAACGCGCTGTGGTCGCGTCTTGAGAAGGCGGCCCGGCTGCTGGGCCGCAGGTCGCCGGTGGGTCTGGTGCTGCGGCGTACGGACGGGCAGACGGCGGTGGCCCACCGCGGCACTCCGGTGGTGACCGTGACCGGGGAGCCGAGTGAACTGACGATGTTCGCGTTCGGGCGGCAGGACGTGGCCCAGGTGGACCTGGAGGGCGACAAGGAGTCGATCGCCCGGCTGCACGAGGTCAGCCCCTTCGGCATGTGACCAGGCCTGGCGGCAGGGCTTCGGCGCGGCAGCTCTGCGCAGGGGCGTCAGCGCACCGGGTGCCCGGCCTCCCGCAGGGTGTCCTTCACCTGCGAGATGCGCAGATCGCCGAAGTGGAAGACCGAAGCCGCGAGCACCGCGTCCGCGCCCGCCGCAATCGCGGGCGGGAAGTCCGCAAGCCTGCCCGCACCACCGGAGGCGATGACCGGGACGGTGACGTGCTTCCGTACCGCCGCGATCATCTCCGTGTCGTAGCCGTCCTTCGTGCCGTCGGCGTCCATCGAGTTGAGCAGGATCTCGCCCGCACCGAGATCGGCGGCCCGGTGTGCCCACTCGACGGCGTCGATGCCGGTGCCCTTGCGGCCGCCGTGCGTCGTCACCTCGAACGATCCCGACTCGGTACGGCGGGCGTCGACCGACAGCACCAGCACCTGGCGGCCGAAGCGCTCGGCGATCTCGCGGATCAGCTCGGGTCGGGCGATCGCCGCGGTGTTCACGCCGACCTTGTCGGCGCCCGCGCGCAGCAGTTTGTCCACATCGTCCGCGCTGCGCACGCCGCCGCCCACGGTCAGCGGGATGAACACCTGCTCTGCGGTGCGGCGCACCACGTCGTACGTCGTCTCCCGGTTGCCGGACGAGGCCGTGATGTCGAGGAAGGTCAGCTCGTCGGCGCCCTCGGCGTCGTACAGCTTGGCCATCTCGACGGGGTCGCCGGCGTCGCGCAGATTCTGGAAGTTGACGCCCTTGACGACCCGGCCGTTGTCCACGTCCAGGCAGGGAATGACTCGGACCGCGAGGGTCATGACTGCTCTGCTCCTCGGAAGGCTTCGACTTCTACTTCGACCAGGATGCGCGGGTCGACGAAACCCTCCACCACCAGGAGGGTCGCGGCCGGGCGCACGGAGTCGAACAACTCCTTGTGTGCCCGGGACACCTCGTCGACATCGCGCACATGGGTCAGATACATCCGGGTGCGGATCACCGACTCGGCACCGAGCCCGAATTCCTTCAGCGCTTCAAGGGCGTTGCCGAAGGCCACCCGCGTCTGCTCGTACGGATCGCCCTCGCCGTACAGCACCCGGCCCTTGAAGGACGTGGTACCCGCCACGAGGACCCGGTCACCCGCCGCGACGGCGCGCGCGAAGCCGATGGTCTCTTCCCAGGGACTGCCGCTCTGCACGCGCCGTACTTCGGTCATCCGGACACAGCCTCCAAGGCCTCTTCCAGGGTGAACGCCTTCGCGTACAGCGCCTTGCCCACGATCGCGCCCTCCACACCCTGCGGCACGAGCGACGCGATGGCACGCAGGTCGTCCAGCGACGAGACGCCGCCGGAGGCGACGACGGGCTTGTCGGTGGCCGCGCAGACGTTCCGCAGCAGCTCCAGGTTGGGGCCCTGCAGCGTGCCGTCCTTGGCGATGTCGGTGACGACGTAACGGGCGCAGCCCTCGGAGTCGAGGCGGGCCAGCGTCTCGTAGAGGTCGCCGCCGTCGCGGGTCCAGCCGCGGCCGCGCAGCGTCGTGCCGCGTACATCCAGGCCGACCGCGATCTTGTCGCCGTGCTCGGCAATGACCTTGGCGACCCACTCGGGAGTCTCCAGCGCGGCAGTGCCCAGGTTGACCCGGGTGCAGCCGGTGGCCAGCGCTGCCGCGAGCGAGGCGTCGTCGCGGATGCCGCCGGAGAGCTCGACCTTGATGTCCATGGCCCCGGCGACCTCGGCGATCAGCGCCCGGTTGTCGCCGGTGCCGAACGCGGCGTCCAGGTCCACCAGATGCAGCCACTCGGCGCCGGCGCGCTGCCAGGTCAGGGCCGCCTCCAGCGGGGAGCCGTACGAGGTCTCCGTACCGGACTCGCCATGCACCAGGCGTACGGCCTGGCCGTCGCGGACGTCGACTGCGGGCAGGAGTTCAAGCTTCGGCATTACAGCGTCTCAATCCAGTTGGTCAGCAGCTGGGCGCCGGCGTCGCCGGACTTCTCGGGGTGGAACTGCGTCGCCCACAGCGCGTTGTTCTCCACGGCGGCGACAAAGCGCTCGCCGTGCGTGGCCCAGGTGACCTGGGGCGCGCGGATGGCGGGGTTGGTGACCTCCAGCTCCCACTCGTGCACGGCGTAGGAGTGCACGAAGTAGTACCGGGCGTCGGCGTCGAGTCCGGCGAAGAGCCGGCTGTCGGCGGGCGCCTCGACGGTGTTCCAGCCCATGTGGGGGACGATCGGGGCCTTGAGCGGGCCGACCGTGCCGGGCCACTCGTCGAGGCCTTCGCTCTCGACTCCGTGCTCGATGCCGCGCGCGAAGAGGATCTGCATGCCGACGCAGATGCCCATGACCGGGCGGCCGCCGGAGAGGCGGCGGCCGACGATCCACTCGCCGCGGGCCTTCTTCAGGCCCTCCATGCAGGCGGCGAAGGCGCCGACGCCGGGCACGAGCAGCCCGTCGGCGTTCATCGCCCGGTCGAAGTCACGGGTGATCTCGACATCCGCGCCGACCCGGGCCAGCGCCCGCTCGGCGGAGCGGACATTGCCGAATCCGTAGTCGAAGACGACGACTTTCTTGCTCGCGGTCATGCCCAGATCCCCTGAATCCGCAGGACACCGGCGACCAGGCACATCGCCGAGCCGATGCCGAGGAGCACGATCGGGCCCTTGGGCAGGTCCTGCTTCACGAACGAGTAGACACCGCCGGCGAGGAACAGCCCGACGACAATGAGGACGGTGGAGAGGCCGGTCATGGAGTTACAGGGCGCCCTTCGTGGAGGGGAGGATGCCGGCGGCGCGCGGGTCGCGCTCACAGGCGTAGCGCAGGGCCCGGGCCAGCGCCTTGAACTGGCACTCCACGATGTGGTGCGCATTGCGCCCGTACGGGACGTGCACGTGCAGCGCGATCTGGGCCTGTGCGACGAAGGACTCCAGGATGTGCCGGGTCATCGTCGTGTCGTACGAGCCGATCATGGGCGCCATGTTCTCGGGCTCGGTGTGCACGAGGTAGGGGCGGCCCGAGAGGTCCACCGTGACCTGGGCGAGGGACTCGTCCAGCGGCACGGTGCAGTTGCCGAATCGGTAGATCCCCACCTTGTCGCCGAGCGCCTGCTTGAAGGCGGCACCCAGGGCGAGGGCGGTGTCCTCGATGGTGTGGTGCGAGTCGATGTGCAGATCGCCCTCGGTCTTCACGGTGAGGTCGAACAGACCGTGGCGGCCGAGCTGGTCGAGCATGTGGTCGTAGAAGCCGACCCCGGTCGACACATCGACCTTTCCGTGACCGTCGAGGTCGATCTCGACGAGGACCGAAGTCTCCTTGGTGGTGCGTTCCGCTCTTCCAACACGACCCTCGCGAGTCATACGTCGTACTCCTTCTTCAGCTCACGAACCGCGTCGAGGAACGCGTCGTTCTCTTCGGGGGTGCCGGCGGTGACGCGCAGCCACCCGGGCACCCCGTTGTCACGTACCAGGACGCCGCGGTCCAGGATCTTCTGCCAGGCCTCGTGGCTGTCGGCGAAACGGCCGAACTGCACGAAGTTCGCGTCCGATTCGGTGACCTCCCAGCCGATCGCCCGCAGCTCGGCGACCAGCCGGTCCCGCTCGGTCTTCAGCTGCTCGACATACCCGAGCAGCGTATCGGTGTGCTCCAGCGCGGCGAGCGCGGTGGCCTGGGTGACGGCCGACAGGTGATACGGCAGCCGCACCAGCTGGACGGCGTCGACCACGGCGGGGTCCGCGGCCAGATAGCCCAGGCGCAGACCGGCCGCGCCGAAGGCCTTGGACATGGTGCGCGAGACCACCAGATGCGGCCGGCCCTCGATCAGCGGCAGCAGCGAGGGGCGGTGGCTGAATTCGACGTACGCCTCGTCGACCACGACTATCGCCCCGGCATGAGCAGCCTTGGCGGCCTGGGCGGCCTCGTACAGCGCGAGCACCGTTTCGGCCTCGACCGCGGTGCCCGTGGGGTTGTTGGGCGAGGTGATGAAGACGACGTCCGGCGCGTTCTCGGCGATGGCCTGCCCGGCCGCCGCGAGGTCGATGGTGAAGTCGTCGTTGCGCGGGCCCGAGATCCAGCCGGTGCCGGTGCCGCGCGCGATGAGCGCGTGCATCGAGTACGAGGGCTCGAAGCCGATCGCGGTACGGCCCGGGCCGCCGAAGGTCTGCAGCAGCTGCTGGATGACCTCGTTGGAGCCGTTGGCCGCCCATACGTTCTCGATGCCGACCGGGTGCTTTCCGGTCCGGGTCAGATACGCGGCCAGCTCCGTGCGCAGCTCCACCGCGTCCCGGTCGGGGTAGCGGTTGAGCCCACGCGCGGCCTCGGCGACCCGCTCGGCGATCCGTTCGACGAGCGGCTCGGGCAGCGGGTAGGGGTTCTCGTTGGTGTTCAGCTGTACGGGAACGTCCAACTGGGGCGCGCCGTAAGGGGACTTGCCGCGCAGCTCGTCCCGTACGGGAAGGTCGTCGATGCCCGTCATGCCTTCGGCACCTTCCATTCGAAGCGCGCCTTCATCGCGGCGCCGTGCGCCGGCAGGTCCTCGGCCTCCGCGAGCGTCACCACGTGGTGGGTGACCTCGGCGAGCGCGTCCCGCGTGTAGTCCACGATGTGGATCCCGCGCAGGAAGGACTGCACGGACAGGCCGGAGGAGTGGCAGGCGCAGCCGCCGGTCGGCAGGACGTGGTTGGAGCCCGCGCAGTAGTCGCCGAGCGAGACCGGCGCCCAGGGGCCGACGAAGATCGCGCCGGCGTTGCGGACGCGGGCGGCGACCGCAGAGGCGTCGGCGGTCTGGATCTCCAGGTGCTCGGCGCCGTAGGCGTTGACGACCCGCAGGCCTTCCGCGACGCCGTCGACCAGGACGATTGCGGACTGCTTGCCGCTCAGCGCGGGGACGATCCGGTCCTCGATGTGCTTGGTGGCCGCGATCTGCGGCTCCAGCTCCTTCTCGACCGCGTCCGCCAGCTCGGTGGAGTCGGTGACCAGCACGGCGGCGGCCATCGGGTCGTGCTCGGCCTGGCTGATCAGGTCGGCGGCGACGTGTACCGGGTCGGCACTCCCGTCGGCCAGGATCGCGATCTCGGTCGGTCCGGCCTCGGCGTCGATTCCGATACGGCCGGTGAAGTACCGCTTGGCCGCGGCGACCCAGATATTGCCCGGGCCCGTGACCATATTGGCGGGGGCGCACTCCTCGGTGCCGTACGCGAACATGGCGACGGCCTGGGCGCCACCCACGGCGTACACCTCGTCCACGCCGAGCAGCGCGCACGCCGCCAGAATCGTCGGGTGCGGCAGTCCGCCGAACTCCTTCTGCGGCGGCGACGCGAGCGCGATGGACTCGACGCCCGCCTCCTGCGCCGGCACGGCGTTCATGATCACGGAGGAGGGGTAGACGGAGCGGCCCCCCGGCGCGTACAGGCCGACGCGCTCGACCGGTACCCACTTTTCGGTGACACTGCCGCCGGGGACGACCTGGGTGGTGTGCTCACTGCGGCGCTGCGCCCGGTGCACAATCCTGGCGCGCCGGATCGACTCCTGAAGGGCGGCCTTGACCTTGGGGTCCAGCTGCTCCAGGGCGTCGGCGATGGCAGCCGCGGGCACCCGCACCTGCTTCAGCTTGACGCCGTCGAACTTCTCCGCGTAGTCGATCAGCGCCGCGGTGCCCCGATGATGCACGGCCTCGCAGATGGGCCGCACCTTCTCCAGGGCGGCTTCCACGTCGAACTCGGCACGGGGCAGCAGGTCGCGCAGAGCGCCACCCTCCGGGAGGGCGTCGCCGCGCAGATCGATTCGTGAGATCACGGAACCAATTCTCTCAGACCGGAATCGGCCGGTGGTCGTCCGTATCACTGGCTGATATGGGCCCACCTTCCCCCAGCTACCGCTGGGAGGTGCCCCCACCGACCACCGCCCCTCAACGAGGCGCTTTGCGCCACCCCCCTGGTTTCGGAACATGACCATGACCACTAGCGTTCAGTCCGTTACACAGCGGGAAGAACAGCTGTACGAAATAACGAAGCGGAGGAGCGGCATTGACCGAGCCGCTGGACGGCGGACCGCCGGACGGACTGAGCCCGACCGAGCTGCGCATGTGGAACGCCTTCAAAAACGGGAGTACGTACGACCTGAGCGATCCCAACCCCTTGCTGAACGATCCCTTCTCGCCACGCCCCTGGGGCGAGGAGCGCAGCGTCCGCGCGAGCATCGTCGCCCGGCTGCTGCTCAGCGGACCGCCCGCGCGGCCAGGCCGGGTCGCGGCCCTCAAGCTCCGCGGGGTGCAGATCACCGGCACCCTCAAGCTCGCGGGCGGCAGCATCGCCCCGTATGTCGAGCTGAACGGCTGCCGCTTCGAGAGCGAACTGCTGATGCCCGAGGCCCACTTCACCACGGTGCGCATGGTCGGCTGTGCGATCCCGCGGATAGAGGCCGCCCGGCTGCGCACCGAGGGTGATCTCCATCTGCCGCGCTGCCGGGTCGAGCACGGCATCCGGCTCACCGATGCGCAGATCGGCACCGATCTGCTGCTCAACCAGATCCATGTCCGGCCGGACCGCCGGGGCCGGGCCATCACCGCCGACGGAATGTCGGTCGCGCAGGACTTACAGGCGGAACTGATAGAGACCTACGGAGAGTTCAGCCTGCGCGGCGCGAAGGTGGGGGTCTCGCTCAGCCTGCGCGGCAGCCGGCTGCGCGCGGCCGCCGAGCGGCGGGCACTCAACGCCCCGCAGCTGAGCGTGGAGCGGACGCTCTATCTGACGGGCGCGTGGGTGAGCGAGTCCACGGGCAACCAAGGCTCCACTCCGCCGTTCGGCATCGCCACCAATGCCGGGACGCCCGCGCGCGGCACCCGGCTGCAGCCCTTCGAGTGCCACGGCGGGGTGCGGCTGGACGACGGGCGTTTCGGTGACGCGGTCGATCTGCACCGGGCGCGCTTTGTGCTGAGCTCGCGCGAGGAGCTGTCGCTGCGCCGGATCGTCACACCGGAGCTGCGGTTCAACGCGGAGCGCCCCGAGGAGGGGCGCGTCGTGCTGAACGGCGCGAAGGTGGTGACGCTGATCGATCTGGCGGCGAGCTGGCCCGGTCCCGGTGGGCTCGCGATGGGCGGCTTCGTCTACGAGAACCTCGTCCCGTACGAGGCCTTCCCGCTCAGCCGCCGGCTGGAGTGGGTGGCTTCGGCGACCCCGGAGTACTCCCCGGAGCCGTACGAACGACTCGCGACCGTGCTGCGCAACAGCGGCGAGGACGCGGACGCCCGCGAGGTGCTCCTCGCCAAGCAGCGCCGCCGCCGGGAGACGCTGCCGCTGGCCGCGAAGCTCTGGGGCTATCTCCAGGACTGGACGGTGGCGTACGGCTACCGCCCGGGCCGGGCCGCGCTGTGGATGGCGGTGCTCTGGGCGATGGGCGCACTGGCCTTCGCCCAGATCGATCCGGCGCCGATCAAGCCCGACGAGCACCCGCAGTGGAACGCGGCGCTCTATGCCCTGGACCTGCTGGTGCCGGTGATCAATCTCGGCCAGGACGGGTACTGGCAGCTCGACAGCAGCTGGCAGTGGGCATCGGCCGCGCTGGTGCTGCTCGGCTGGATCCTCGCGACGACGGTCGCGGCCGGCGCGTCCCGTCTGCTGCGCCGTGGTTGAGGGCGGTGGGGGCTGCGCTGCCCATGAGCCAGTTCTTTACGCTCTCTTGACTTTTGCCAGGACAACCATTGTGCCGCTACCAAAGCTTCACAGCTGCCCTCTGGCGCGCCCTCCGACCTGCAGTTTTCAATGGTCCGCACCATGTCATTGCTCCGTGCTCTGATCCGTACCGCGCGCATGATCCGTCATACGCCGCGGCTGGCCGACGGCCTGCCGCCCGCCGAGGCGGTACTGCTCGACGCCCCCGACGAGCGGCTGGGCCCGGCGCTGGTCGCGGCCGCACTCGGGGAGTACGAACCGGCCGCCAAGCTGCTGGCGACCACCCGGGAATCGGCCGAGTGGGAGAACCGCGACCGGTATGTGATGCGGCTCGCCACCTTCGCGCACAACCGCGACGAGTGGCTGACGAACTGGCTCGCCGCGGCGCCGCGCGACCCCGACGCACTGGTCGTCAAGGCCGAGCTCGCGGTCCGCAGGGCGTGGGAGTCACCGGCCAGGGCGGAGCGGCTGCGTGAACTGGGACCGCTGATCGACGCGGCGGCGGAGGGCGATACAAACGATCCGGTTCCGTGGCGGATCTCGCTGGACCACGCGCGCGGCACGCATGCCACGCACACGGCCTTCGAGTCGCTGTGGGAGCAGGCCGTGCGCCGCTCCTCGCACCACTACGGCTGCCATGTCGCGGCCCTGCAGTATCTGTCCGCGCAGTGGTACGGCTCGCACCGCGAGTGCTTCGACTTCGCCGAGCAGGCCGCGGCGGACTCGCTGCCGGGCTCGCTGGTGCAGGCGCTGCCGGTGCGGGCGGCGTTCGCGCAGTTGCTGAACGGCGACACCAACTCCGTACAGGACGACCGGATCGACGCGGCGGCCGATCTCGCCATCACGCTCTCGGGCGACTACGCGGCCGCGGACCCCTGGCCGGCCGAGGTGCGCAATCTGCTGGCGTACGTGCTGGTGGCGCGGGGACGATGGGCGGATGCGCTGGAGCAGTTCCGGCTGATCGGACCGCATGCGACGTCATTTCCGTGGACGTCGGTCACCGATGATCCGCTGGGGCAGTTCCTCGAAGCGCGGGACGGCGTACGGATCGAGATCGCATCGACGATGCCTCTGCGCCCAAGGGCCGGACGAAGCGGGTCCATGGGCCATTAGGCTAGACCGTTGTGACAACCGCACGTCTTCCTCTGTTCCCGCTGAACTCGGTACTGTTCCCGGGCCTCGTCCTGCCCTTGAACGTCTTCGAGGAGCGATATCGCGCCATGATGCGCGAGCTGTTGAAGACGGACGAGTCCGAGCCGCGCCGCTTCGCCGTGGTCGCCATCCGCGACGGCCGCGAGGTCGCGCCGACCGCGCCCGGCATGCCGGACCAGACCGCGCTGCCCCAGCGGGGTCCCGCGGCGGGCTTCGGCGCCGACCCGATCCAGGCGTTCCACCGGGTCGGCTGTATCGCGGACGCGGCGACGATCCGCGAGCGCGACGACGGCAGCTTCGAGGTGCTCGCCACCGGAACGACCCGGGTCAAGCTCCTCTCGGTCGACGCGAGCGGCCCGTATCTGACCGCGGAACTCGAAGAGCTCCCGGAGGAGTCCGGAGACGGCGCGGGCGCCCTCGCGGAAGGTGTGCTGCGGGCCTTCCGCAGCTACCAGAAGCGGCTGGCGGGGGCGCGGGAGAGGTCGCTGTCCACGAGCGCGGATCTGCCGGACGAGCCGTCGGTGGTGTCGTATCTGGTGGCGGCCGCGGCGGTGCTCGACACCCCGACGAAGCAACGCCTGCTCCAGGCGCCGGACACGGCCACCCGGCTGCGCGAGGAACTGACGCTGCTGCGCGCGGAGACCGCGGTGATCCGCCATCTGCCGTCGCTGCCCGCGGTCGACCTGACCCGGGCGCCGACGAGCCCCAACTGACAGGAGCAGCCTGCCGTGCCGAAGAAGCCCAAGAAGTCCGGCGGCACGCCCGCGACGGTCGCCCTGACCGCGGCGGGCACGGCCTTCACGGTGCATGCGTACGACCACGACCCGGCGTCGCCCTCCTACGGCGAGGAGGCGGCCGTCGCGCTCGGAGTCTCCCCCGACCGGGTCTTCAAGACCCTGGTCGCGGACGTCGACGGCGAACTGACGGTGGCGATCGTCCCGGTGGCGGGCCAGCTGGACCTCAAGGCGCTGGCGGCGGCGGTGGGCGCGAAGCGGGCGACGATGGCGGACCCGGTGGCGGCGGAGCGCACGACGGGCTATGTCCGCGGCGGCATCTCTCCGCTCGGCCAGCGCAAGCGCCTGCGCACGGTCCTCGATGCGACGGCGTCCGGCCATCCGACGATCTGCGTCTCGGCGGGCCGCCGCGGCCTGGAGGTCGAACTGGCCCCCGCGGACCTGGCGACCCTGACCGGGGCGGTACTGGCGCCGATCGGCCGCGCGTAGGGGGTCGACGGCGGGGCGGTCCTCGGCTACGACCGTAGGGACGCTCTGTCGGGGAGCGCGTACGCGGAGAGGACACGGCATGTCCAAACGCACCCGCAAACGCAAGTGGCGCGTCCGCAAGCACAGGGCCAACCACGGCCGCCGCCCGGCCCGACTGGGGGCTTCGCCCCCAGACCCCCAGTCCTCAAGCGCCGGACGGGCTTGATACGCCCGGGCAATCAAGCCCCTCCCGCGATTGAGGACACGGGGTCCCCCACGCCCGCAGGGCGTAGGGGGAGGGTCCGGGGCGGAGCCCCGGTTACGGGACGGGGCGGGTAGGTCAGGCCGGTCCGCCGGGCCCCGGTCCGTACCCCGTGGGCCACTCCGGTTCCGGGTCCCGCGGCCCGAACAGCGCCGTCAGCGCGAGGTGAACCACCATCGCCGCCACCGGCCACGCCAGCACCGCCCCCGTCGCCTTCAGCTCCAGTGGCGCGTCGAACGTCACGCCCTCCCCCACCGCCCGCGCATGCGCCACCACGTCGTCCGTCGGGCCGAACCACTCCCCGATGCCCCACGCCAGCAGCGAGCCCAGCAGGCCGCCCAGGGCCAGCGCCACCACCAGCGCGATGCCCCCGCGCCTGCGGATCCAGAACACCGCCGCCGCGCTCACCGCGCCGAAGGCGAGGGCCAGCAGCGCGAACGTACCGTCCGCACCCACCGCCTCCTCGCCCTCCGTGTCCTTGAGGAAGACGGCCTTGCCGTTCGAGATCAGCGGCACCCGCGGGGCCAGCCACAGCCACAGCAGCCCCAGCGCCACACCGGCGATCGCCACGGCCACCAGCACCACGGCCGCGTCCCGCAGGTCCGTCTTCAGATCGGCACCGCCGCCCTCCGCACCCGGTACGTGGTAGGGCGCGGCCGGCGGCGACTGCCACGGGTCGTCGTTGTTCGGCGAAGGCTGGTGCGGCGGAGTCAGAGGTGCGGTCACCCCGCCATCGTGCCAGGCTTGCCCGGACGGCGCCTCACCGGACTGCCGCCCGCCGGTACGCCCACGTCGCGACCGTCAGCGAAACGACACCGACCGCCGCGCAGACCGCGAGGTCGAGACTCACCACCGCCCAGTCGGGACGCGCGTCAAAGGTTCTGGCGAGCGCCTCGACTCCGTACGTCGACGGCAGCAGATCACGCGCGTACGAGACGGGACCGGGCAGCCGGTCGGCCGGCAGCACCCCGAGCAGCAGCGCCGCGGACATGCCCAACTGCCCGAGCAGCGTGGCCAGTTCCTGGCGCGGCGCGAGCAGCCCGAGCGCCGCGCCAAGACCGGCGAGGGCCGCCCCGGCGAGCGGGATCACCGCGGCGAGCACCCACAGATGCGTCAGCGGCAGCTGAAAGAGCACGCTGCCGGCGATCGCCGTGACGAGAGTCCCGGGCACCGTGAAGGAGGCGTACGCACCCGCCGCACCGAGCACCACCGCCGCGGGCGGCACCGGCAGCGTGGCGTAGTGGTCGAGGCCGCCTCCGGCCCGCAGCTGCCCGAAGTACTGGGCGAGGAGATTGAGCGCGACGAACGCGACGACGAGGACGCTCGACCCGGCGACGACGGCCCGCGCCTCGCCGCCGCCGTCGACGACCCCGCGCATCAGCACCATGATCCCGATCGACTGGAAGGTCGCCACGAAGAGCAGCGGGATCCGGGCGACCCGCGCCCGCGACAGCTGCGCGCGGTACACGGCGCCGAGCGCGGGCAGCAGCCGCGCCCGCGGCGCGAGCGGCGCGGCGGCCGCGGCCCGGCTCTCCACTGAGACCTTCGCGGACACCACCTCCGCGGGCACGATGCTCACGCCTTGACCAGCCCCTTCGTCGCGTTCCCGCCGAGCGCCAAGTACACGTCCTCCAGGCTGGGCGTGGCCAGCGTGAAGTCGTCGAGCGCCGCGAAGGCCGCGCCGCCCGTCACGGCCGCGACCGCCGCCCGCGCCTCGTCCGGCGCCAGCCTGAACACCCAACGGCGCCCGGACTCCTGCGCCAGGGCACGCAGCGCGGCGACCTCGGGCACCTCCAGCGGCGCCCGCTCGCGCCACACCAGCTCGACCCGCACCTCACCGGCGATCCGCTCCTTGAGCCCTGTCGGGGTGTCGCAGGCGATGACACGGCCGCGCTCCAGCACGGCGACCCGGTCCAGTACGGTCTCGGCCTCGATGACGTTGTGGGTGACGAGCAGGACGGTGGCCCCGTTCTCGGCCCGTCGCCGGTCGACCGCGGCCCACACCGCGCGCCGCGCGACGGGATCCATGCCGGTGGTCGGCTCGTCCAGTACCAGCACCGGCCGCTCCCCCACCAGCGTCGCCGCGAAGCACGCCAGCCGCCGCTGCCCGCCGGACAGCTTCTTCAGCGGACGCGTGGCGAGCTCGGTGAGACCGAGCTCGTCCAGTACGGCGTCCCGTTCGGCCCGCGCGTCCCGCACGGAAAGGCCGCGCAGCCGTCCCGTGGTCTCGGCGGCGAGCGCGACGGTCAGTTCGTCGAGTGCGGTGGACTGCTGGCCCAGGTAGCCGATGAGCCGGGCGGCCCGCTCCGGGTGGCGTACAAGATCGTGGCCCAGCACCTCGACGCTGCCCGCATCCGGGCGCATCAGCCCGGTGAGCTGCCGTACCAGGGTGGACTTGCCGGCGCCATTGGGCCCGAGCAGACCAAAGATCTCGCCACGCCGCACCTGGAGGGAGATCCCGTCGGTGGCGCGTACCTCAGGCGTTCCCGGAGCCCCGCGGCGACTGCGCACGGCGGGGTACGTTTTGACCAGATCCCGCACCACGCACACCGTACTCACAAGGGACGAGCCTACGGGGTCGGCAGGGCTATTCCCCCGCGGGGGCGTGTTCCGCGGCCGCGCGCACATCGATCTCGCGCCAGAATCCTGCCCGGATCGCATAGCGGTCGTGCTCGTCGATCTGGTCGTCCTTGTGCGCGAGCAGCCCGAAGCGCGCGGCGTAGCGCAGCAGTTCACCGTCGATGCGGTGCGGGATGCGCGGATACATGGTGGACAACTTCTGCACGTGGCTTGACTCGGCCAACCGTTCCATCCAGCGCCGGGCGAAGACCTGGCCTACCTCGAAGGGGTCGCCGCCGACCGTGGTGATGTCCTCCTCGCGGTCGGCCCAGCGCTGTTCGGCGGTGGTGAGCTGGGCCAGCGTCGGCAGCAAAGCGGTCTCCGCCGGCTCGCCCAGCGGCCCGGCACCGGGGCGCTCGACCCAGCCCTTGTCGGAGGACCAGCGCAGCGTGGCACTGGCCGGGTGCGGCGCCGAGTGCTGCCCGGGGGCGCGCAGGCCTGCCAGGTCCTTGGGGGTGGGGACGCCTTTCGCCGCGGGGGCCGGGACCTCCTCGGAGCCGTTCTCCGAGGGGGCGGGCTGCGAGCCGTTGCGTACGGCCTCGGCGGCACGCTCCTGCGAGGCAGCCAGCGCCGACTCGGGCAGCGGCGCGGAGAGGATGGCCGCAATCTCGGGGCGGGGCACGGGCGGTGGCGCGCAGATGCCGGTGAGTTCCTTGGCCCGTACCGCACGGGTGATCCAGGCCCGGTCGAGCACCCGGCGCTCGTCGGCCTCGGCCACCAGGTCCTCGGACTGGTTGTAGTCGCCGTCGGCGGCCTGCACCGCCCAGAGATGGACGGCGACTCCGTGCTCCTTGGCGGACATCAGACCGGGCAGCAGATCCCCGTCGCCCGTCACCAGGACCACATCGGAGCAGGCACGGTTTCTGGCGAGTTCGGTGAGCTCGGCGTGCATGGCCGCATCCACACCCTTCTGCGCCCAGCGGCCGTCGCTGCGGGTCAGGGCGCCGAGCCGGACCGTCACCCGTGGCATGACGCGCAGCCGCCGGTGTTCGGGTTGCGGTACGCGGTCGGGGGCGCCGTCGAACCAGTAGATACGCAGCAGTGGGCGCTCCGTATCGGCCTCGGCGAGCTCTCGCAGGCCCTGGATGAGGGCGGCGTGGTCGACAGTGATCCGGGAACGCGCCGGTTCCCCGGCGAGAAGACTCGCGGCGGCGCCCAGCAGATATCCGGCGTCCACCAGGACTACGCAGCGGTCCACGCGTTCCACCCTCTTTCGGGAACCTCGGGATCGGAGAATCGAGGAAAAATCCGGATCCGGGAAGAGTCCGGATCGGGGATTGTTCCGGGTTTCCTTCGAGTCTGCCCGACCACCGGAGGGTTAACGGCCGGAACTCGATCATCGGCGTGGCGGATCCGCGGACCGGCGCACAACAAACGCCCGTTACACACCGCAATGATCCAAAATGCGGCGGTTTATCCCGTATGTGAGTCTGACAGCGGCCCTGGCCCCGAGACCCACAGGAGGAATCACCATGGCCAAGAACAAGAACCGCAAGCAGAGTGGTCAGCAGGACCGCGCGTCGTCCTCGGAGCGCGGCCCCGAGCAGGCCGCCAAGTCGACTGCCTACGAGTCCCAGGCACAGGCCCACCCCCAGTCCCAGGCTCAGGGCAGCCCGGCGGACGTGGCCCGCAAGCACCAGAAGCGCTTCGGCCACAACTGATCGCGCCTTATAGCAGCACTCTCACGCCACAGGGGCGCGCCCGTGACGACGGGCGCGCCCCTTGCGTATGCGTACAGAGTCCTCCGCTCGGTACGAAAGTCTCCGCTCCGTACGGAGGTCTCAGCCGGCCAGGCAGGACGGGCCGAGCAGCACCTTCAGGTCGCCGAAGAGCGCCGGGTCGGGCTGGACGCGGTGCCGGTCGAGCCGGAGCACGGTGGTCTTGCGGGGACCCTGCAGCTTGATCCGCACCTCGGTGTTGCCCTTGTGGTGGCTGAGGATCTCGCCGAGCCTGCTGATCATCGGCGGGGTGACCTTGACCGTGGGGATGGTGACGACCACCGGGGCGTTGGTGCCCGCCGACGAGAGGTCGGGGACCATCAGCTCCATGGCGACGAGACGCGGGATGTCCTCGCGCTTGTCGAGCCGTCCCTTGACGAAGACCACGGTGTCCTCGACGAGCTGTGTCGACACCAGTTGGTAGGTCGCCGGGAAGAACATGCACTCGATGGAGCCGGCCAGATCCTCGACGGTGGCGATCGCCCAGGCGTTGCCCTGCTTGGTCATCTTGCGCTGCAGGCCGGAGATGATGCCGCCGATGGTGACGACCGCGCCGTCGGCGTGCTCCCCGCCGGTGAGCTGGGAGATCGCCGCGTCCGTCTTGTCGCTCAGGACATGCTCGATACCGAAGAGCGGATGGTCGGAGACATAGAGGCCGAGCATCTCGCGCTCCTGCGCGAGCAGATACGACTTGTCCCATTCGATGTCGGAGAACTCGACGTCGAGCCCGAAGCCCGGCTCGTCGTTGTCCTGTTCGCCCATCCCGCCGAACAGGTCGAACTGGCCCTCGGCCTCCTTGCGCTTGACCGCCACCACGTTGTCGATCATCGGCTCGTGGTGGGCGACCAGGCCCTTGCGGGTGTGGCCCATCTCGTCGAAGGCGCCGGCCTTGATGAGCGATTCAACGGTCCGCTTATTGCAGACGACGGCCTCGACCTTGTCAAGGAAGTCGGGGAAGGAGGTGTACTTCCCCTTGGCCTTGCGACTGCGGATGATCGATTCCACAACGTTCGTGCCGACATTGCGGACGGCGGAGAGGCCGAAGAGGATCACGTCGTCGCCCTGCGCGGCGAAGTTCGACTGGGACTCGTTCACATTGGGCGGCAGCACCTTGATGCCCATGCGGCGGCACTCGTTCAGATAGACCGCGGACTTGTCCTTGTCGTCCTTCACCGAGGTGAGCAGCGCGGCCATGTACTCGGCGGGATAGTTCGCCTTGAGATACGCGGTCCAGTAGGTGACCAGGCCGTACGCCGAGGAGTGCGCCTTGTTGAACGCGTATCCGGCGAACGGGACCAGCACGTCCCACAGGGCCTGGATCGCCTGGTCCGAGTAGTTGTTCTTGCGGGCGCCTTCCTGGAACAGAACGAAGTTCTTCGCCAGCTCCTCGGGCTTCTTCTTGCCCATCACCCGGCGCAGGATGTCGGCCTCGCCGAGCGAGTACCCCGCGATGATCTGGGCGGCCTTCTGCACCTGCTCCTGGTAGACGATCAGGCCGTAGGTGACGCCGAGGACCTCCTTGAGAGGCTCCTCGAGCTCGGGGTGGATCGGCGTGATCTCCTGCTGGCCGTTCTTGCGGAGCGCGTAGTTCGTGTGCGAGTTCATGCCCATCGGGCCCGGCCGGTACAGGGCCGAGACGGCGGAAATGTCCTCGAAGTTGTCGGGCTTCATCAGCCGCAGCAGCGAACGCATGGGGCCGCCGTCGAACTGGAAGACGCCGAGGGTGTCACCGCGGCAGAGCAGTTCGTACGTCGTGGGGTCGTCCAGCGGGAGGGAGAGCATCTCCAGGTCGATGCCCTTGTTGGCCTTCACCATCTTGATGGCGTCGTCCATGATCGTGAGGTTGCGCAGGCCGAGGAAGTCCATCTTCAGCAGGCCCAGCGACTCGCACTGCGGGTAGTCCCACTGCGTGATGGTGACGCCGTCGGTGTGCCGCACCCAGATCGGGGCGTGGTCGACGATGGGCTCGCTGGACATGATGACGCCGGCGGCGTGCACGCCCATCTGCCGGACCAGGCCCTCGACGCCCTTGGCGGTGTCGATCACCTTCTTCACGTCCGGCTCGTTCTCGTACATCCCGCGGATCTCGCCGGCCTCGCTGTAGCGCGGGTGCGAGGGGTCGGTGATGCCGGAGAGGTCGATGCCCTTGCCGAGGACATCGGCCGGCATCGCCTTGGTGAGCCGGTCGCCCATCGCGTACGGGTAGCCGAGGACGCGGGCGGAGTCCTTGATCGCGTTCTTCGCCTTGATCTTTCCGTACGTACCGATCATGGCGACCTTGTCGGCGCCGTACTTCTCGGTGACGTACCGGATCACTTCGACGCGCCGACGCTCGTCGAAGTCGATGTCGACATCGGGCATGGAGACACGCTCGGGGTTGAGGAACCGCTCGAAGATCAGGCCGTGCTCGATCGGGTCGAGGTCGGTGATGCCCATCGCGTACGCGACGATCGAACCGGCCGCGGAGCCTCGGCCGGGACCCACCGCGATGCCGTTGTTCTTGGCCCACATGATGAAGTCGGCGACCACGAGGAAGTAGCCAGGGAACCCCATCTGGATGATGACGTCCATCTCGTACTCGGCCTGCTTCTGGCGGTCCTCGGGGATGCCGCCCGGATAGCGGCGCTCCATGCCGCGCCGGACTTCCTCCTGGAACCAGGTGATCTCGGTGAAGCCCTCGGGGATGTCGAACTTCGGCATGAGGTTCTTCGCCTCGAACATGCCGGTGGTGTCGATCTGCTGCGCGACGAGGAGGGTGTTGGCGCAGCCCTCCTGCCAGGCGTCCGAGGAGTCCACGGCGTACATCTCGTCGGTGGACTTGAGGTAGTACCCGGTGCCGTCGAAGCGGAAGCGGTCCGGGTCCGAGAGGTTCTTGCCGGTCTGGATGCACAGCAGGGCGTCGTGCGCGCCGGCCTCTTGGGCGTAGGTGTAGTGCGAGTCGTTGGTGACGAGCGGCGGGATGCCGAGCTTCTTGCCGATCTCCAGCAGGCCGTCGCGGACCCGGCGCTCGATCTCGATGCCGTGGTCCATCAGTTCCAGGAAGTACTTGTCCTTGCCGAAGATGTCCTGGTACTCACTGGCCGCCTTGAGGGCATCGTCGAACTGGCCGAGGCGCAGCCGAGTCTGGAGCTCGCCGGAGGGGCAGCCGGTGGAGGCGATGAGCCCCTCCGACCACTGGGCGATGGTCTCCTTGTCCATCCGGGGCCACTTCTGCAGCCAGCCCTCGGCGTACGCGTCCGAGGAGAGCCGGAAGAGATTGTGCAGACCGGTCTTGTTCGCCGCCCAGATCGTCTTGTGGGTGTAACCACCGGAACCGGAGACGTCGTCCCGCTTCTGGTGCGGCTGGCCCCACTGGATCTTCCGTTTGTTCCGCCGGGACTCCGGGGCGACATACGCCTCGATGCCGATGATGGGCGTGACGTCCGCCTTCTTCGCCGAATGGAAGAAGTCGTACGCGCCGTGCAGGTTGCCATGGTCGGTCATGGCGATGTGCGTCATGCCCATCTCGTTGCAGGCGTTGAACATGTCCTTGAGCCGCGCGGCACCGTCCAGCAGGGAGTACTGGGTGTGGACGTGAAGGTGCGTGAAAGGCGGCTTGGTCACGGCGGAGGCCTCCAGCAAAACGGTGGATGACAGGCTGCGGGCAGTCTGGGGGAACAGCGTGGAAGTCTACGTCGCCGCACTGACAGTCGGCGGGCACTCCCGGGTACCTTCGTGCGTTGGAGGGGGCGGAACACCGCTCCTATTTGTCAGGCACCAGGAGGCACCCAGCGATGTCGGTACCGCGCCCCGCCGAGGTCACAGCCGAAGAGCGTGGCGAGCAGATTCTCACCGTCTTCGACACCGCTTTCGGCCAGCTGCTGGCCGCCGATCCCGCTGCCTTCCAGGTCAAGTTCCGGAAGATGGCCGCCTCGGCGTTCGCGTTCTACCGGGGCACGGCCTGCCTCTTCTACAACGACCTGGAGCGGGAGCAGCACGGCGGCCCGTTCCTGGACGAGCGCACCGGCCGGGTGTGGATCCACGGAGATCTGCACGCCGAGAACTTCGGCACGTACATGGACGCCAACGGCCGTCTGATCTTCAACGTCAACGACTTCGACGAGGCGTATGTCGGCCCCTTCACCTGGGACCTGAAGCGGCTTGCGGCATCGCTGGCGCTGATCGGCTACACCAAGGCGCTCAGCGACGAGCAGATCACCGAGCTGGTCCAGATCTGTGCCGCGGCCTACCGCGAGCGCATCCACGCCCTGGCGACGGGCGCGAAGAACGACGAGGTGCCGCCCTTCACGCTGGACACCGCCGAGGGCCCGCTGCTGGACGTGCTGCGCGACGCCCGCTCGCTGACCCGCTTCTCGCTGCTCGACTCGATGACCGAGATCCGCGACTTCGAGCGCCGGTTCGCGCCCGGCGGCGGCTCGATCGAGCTGGACGCGGCCACCCGCTACAAGGTGCTGGCCGCCTTCGACGGCTATCTGGAGACGCTGCCCGAGTCCAGCCTGGCCCGGCCCGACTCCTACCGCGTCAAGGACGTGGTGGGCCGTCGCGGCATCGGCATCGGGTCCGCGGGCCTGCCCTCGTACAACATCCTGCTGGAGGGCAACAGCGACGCCCTCGAGAACGACGTCATCATCTATATGAAGCAGGCGCAGACCCCCGCGGTCTCCCGGCACATCACCGACACCGCCGTGCGGGAGTACTTCCAGCACGAGGGCCACCGCACGGTGATCTCGCAGCGCGCGCTGCAGGACCACGCCGACCCGTGGCTGGGCTGGACCGAGCTGGACGGCGCCGGCCAGCTGGTCGCCGAGGTCTCTCCGTACGCGGTGGATCTGGACTGGTCCGACATCGACGACCCGGAGGAGATCGCGGCGGTCGTCGCCGACCTGGGCCGGGCGACGGCCACGATGCACGGCGCGGCGGACTACGAGAGCGGGCACTCGCTGGTGCCGTTCTCCACGGAGCGGGCCATCGACGCGGCGATCGCGGCCGACGAGGAGGGCTTCCCCGAGCTGCTGGTCGAGTTCGCGCACAGCTACGGCGCACGGGCGCGGGCGGACCACCAGATCTTCGTGGACCTGTTCCGCAACGGCCGCCTGGGCTGAGCCTCGGCGGATCTTTAGGGACCGCTTACCGGCAGCCATGGGACACTCCCGGGTGATGGACGTATCAGAGATGCAGCTCAGGGGGCTGCGGGCAGCGATCTTCACGGCACTGGTCGTGACGCTGTCCGTGGCTTCCCATGTGCTGCTCTCCCGGGCTCCGCTGCCGCTGGCCACCGTCGCGGGTCTGTCGGCGGGCGTCTTCGGCGTCGCGTACGCCCTGTCCGGCCGTGAGCGCGGCTACTGGCGGATCGCGAGTCTGCTCGTCCCGCTGGAGCTGGCCGCGGACACCGTGTTCACCACCGGCCAGGACGTCTGTTACGGCCCCGGGGGAGGGCCGGTCGCCGGTTCACTGCGCTCGGTCGGCTTCGACGTGCTGTGCGGCGACAGCGTCGGCGCACAGCTGCCGGGTGTGGCCACCGGCCATGCTGCGCTGCCCCTGCTCCACTCCACCGATCCCGCCCTGCCCTGGCTGCTGCTCGCCGCCCATGTGTCGGTGGGCCTGCTCGCCGCGGCCTGGCTGCGGCGCGGCGAGTCCGCGCTGGCCACTCTGGTGCGGGCGGTGGGCGCCTTCGCGTTCCGGCCGCTGCTGCTGGCGGTCGCCGCTTCGGGGACGGCGCGCCGGTCCGTACGCCGGGGGGCGTGCCCCGCGCTCGGCCGCCCCCGTGTCTCCCGCACCCGCCTGCTGGTGCACTCCGTCGGACGGCGGGGACCGCCGCGCTCGGCCGCAGTTTTCGCCTGAGCCCGCAGTCCCCCTTTTCCGTATCTCTCGATACGACATCACACGGAGTGAAACAGCATGAGTGCACGCAACAGCCAGGCCAACAAGGCGGCGGCCCGCGAGCGGCTGCGCCAGGAGCGTGAGCGCCAGGCCAAGAAGGACAAGGCCCGTCGGCAGCTTGTCGTCATCGGCTCGACGGTCGTGGTCCTCGCCATCGCGGGCGGCATCGGATACGCCGTCATGCAGGCGAACAAGCCGGGCCACTGGGAGTCGGTGAAGGACGAGAAGAACATCACCGCGCCGAAGAACACCGAGGGCGACAACGGGACGACCGTCGTCATCGGCAAGGCGACGGCGAAGAAGACGCTGGAGCTGTACGAGGACTCGCGCTGCCCGATCTGCGCGAACTTCGAGCAGTCGGTGGGCGCGACGGTGAAGAAGGACGTCGCCGCGGGGAAGTACAAGCTCAAGTACATAGGCGCGACCTTCATCGACAACGCGGACCAGGGCGAGGGCTCGAAGAACGCGCTGAGCGCGCTGGGTGCGGCGCTGAATGTGAGCCCGGAGGCGTTCTCGGAGTACAAGGCCGCGCTGTATTCGGCGAAGTACCACCCCCAGGAGAGCGACGACAAGTTCGCGAAGGACGCGTATCTCCTGGAGGTCGCGGACACGGTCCCGGCGCTGAAGAACAACGCGGAGTTCAAGAAGAACGTCGAGGAGGGGACGTTCGACGCGTGGGCGATGAAGATGTCGGCGACGTTCGACAAGAGCGGGGTCCAGGGCACGCCGTCGCTGAAGATGGACGGCAAGAAGATCACGGCGGAGGGGACGGACAGCCCGCCGATGACGGTGGCCCAGTACAACGCGGCGATCGCCAAGGCCCTCAAGGGCTGACCTCGCACACCGGGTGCGCCGTGATCCGGCGCACCCGGTCCGCCCTTCGCGGAGCTGACGGGCGCGCGGCGTTGAGGCGCAGGTCCCCGTCGCGCACCCCTCCCGACCGCTGCCGCCGGAGCCGCGGGCGGACGGCAGGGAACGGGCCGGTTGACCGTTACCGATGGGTAGGCGAACTTTCCCCGTTCGCCCGCGCATTCGGTTTACCGGTCAGTAGTCTGTTCGGCCGTGACCAGTCGATTCTCGCCAACTCCCAGCCGCCGCACGGTCGTCAAGGCCGCTGCCGCCACTGCTGTCGTCGCCGCGCCCGCTCTCGCGGTCGCCACCACCGCCACCGCTGCCTCCGCCGAGGAGGCCCCCGTCTTTCTGCACGGCACAGCCTCGGGCGACCCGTTGCCCGACGGCGTGCTGCTGTGGACGCGTATCACCCCCACGCCGGACGCCGTGCCGGGCTCGGGCAAGGGCCCGGACACCGCGGTGAGTTGGGAGGTCGCGGAGGACAAGGGCTTCGCCCGCATCGTCGCCCGCGGCAGCACGACGTCGAAGGCCGCCTCCGACCACACCGTCAAGGTGGATGTAAGGGGTTTGCGCCAGGCGACCGTCTATTACTTCCGCTTCACCGCCGGCGCGAGCGTCTCGCCCGTCGGCCGCACCCGCACGGCCCCCGCCACCGACGCCGCAACGCCCGGCGTCCGCTTCGGCGTGGTCTCCTGCGCCAACTGGGAGTCCGGCTACTTCTCGTCGTACCGCCATCTCGCCGCCCGTGCCGACCTGGACGCGATCCTCCATCTCGGCGACTACATCTACGAGTACGCGACCGGCGGCTACCCCGAGCCCAAGTACGTCGTACGGCAGCACTCCCCGAAGAACGAGATCATCACGCTCGCCGACTACCGCACACGGCACGCCACCTACAAGACGGACGCCGATCTGCAGGCGCTGCACGCCACCCACCCGGTGATCGCGATCTGGGACGACCACGAGTTCGCGAACGACACCTGGTCGGGCGGGGCCGAGAACCACACGCCGGGTACCGAGGGCGACTGGGCCGCGCGCGCCGCGGCCGCGCGCCAGGCCTACTTCGAGTGGATGCCCGTACGCGCCTCCACCGAGGGCACGGTCTACCGCCGGCTCCGCTTCGGCAAGCTCGCCGATCTGCACCTGCTGGACCTGCGCTCCTTCCGCTCGCAGCAGACGACGATCGGCAACGGCAGCGTCGACGACCCGGAGCGCACGATCACCGGCCGCGCACAGCTGGACTGGCTGAAGGCCGGTCTCGCCGGATCGGACGCGTCCTGGAAGCTCGTCGGCACGTCGGTGATGATCTCGCCGGTGGCCTTCGGCTCGCTGCCGGCCCATCTCCTGGAGCCGATCGCGGAGTTGCTCGGCCTGCCCAAGGAGGGCCTCGCGATCAACGTCGACCAGTGGGACGGCTACACGGACGACCGCAAGGAGCTGCTGGCGCATCTCACCCGGCGCGGCATCAAGAACACCGTCTTCCTCACCGGTGACATCCACATGGCCTGGGCGAACGATGTGCCGGTCAAGGCGGCGACGTATCCGCTGTCGCAGTCCGCGGCGACCGAGTTCGTCGTGACATCGGTGACGTCCGACAACCTGGACGACATCCTCCATGTCGCGCCCAACACTCTCTCGCTGGTGGCCGAGACGGCCGTCAAGGCGGCCAACCGCCATGTGAAGTGGCTGGACATGGACAACCACGGCTACGGCGTGCTCGACATCACCGCCGAACACTCCCAGATGGACTACTACGTCATCTCCGACAAGACGAAGCAGGACGCGACCACCAAGTGGAGCCGCTCCTACCGGACGCTCAGCGGAACGCAGAAGGTCGAGCGGGTGAACCAGCCGGTGCGCTGACCCCCGCCCCAACGGCGAATTCCAGCCACTCCGCGATGTGTTAACTCAAGATCACATCGCCGCGACGGGTGGCGTGATCCGCACCATGAATGCGGACACACCACCCGTCGCTTCAGCCCCACTTGTTACGCGGGCATCCCAACCCTCGGGCGGCACAGGCGATTTCACCCCTGATGCACCCCGGTCTACGCGAGTCAATTGGGCTTGATCAGCACTCATTGAGCCATGTCATGCACCCGTAATCTCCCCGCGGTGGCCAGAAAAAGGCCCTCCCCCACACCCCCACGCGAGGAGACCCTGTGCGTACTTTTGCCCGCATATCGCCGCGTTTGCGTAACCGCGTAATCGGCACGGCAATCATGGCCGGAACCCTGGCCCTCTCACCGCTCTCCGCCCCCTCGGGCATCGCCGCCGCCCAGGCACCCGGCACCAAGGCAACCGCCGCCACGTCCGCCGCCAACGAGTGCGCGGAGGACACCGGCACGAGCGCCGCCGCCCGCAAGTCCCGCCCCGTCGGCGGCACCCAGGCCCACGAGCCCAACGAGGTCACCGCCGCCAAGGCCCAGGCCATGGACGCGGATCTGAAGAAGAGAGTCGAGGCGGCCCGGGCCGACGGCCGCAGATTCTCCGCCGCCGCCACGACCACGATCCCGGTCTACTTCCACGTCATCCACAGCGGTTCGACCGGCAAGCTCACCGCCACCGACATCTCCAAGCAGATCTCGGTCCTCAACGCGGCCTACGCCGGCCAGGGCACCGGCAACACCAACTCGAGCTTCCAGTTCTCGCTGGCGGGCACGGACTACACGGACAACGCCACCTGGTACAACGGCATCCAGCCCGGCTCCTCCGCCGAGACGGCCATGAAGTCCACGCTGCGCAAGGGCGGCGCCGGCGCGCTCAACTTCTACACCGCCAGCCTCGGCGGCGGCCTGCTCGGCTGGGCCACCTTCCCGTCCTCCTACGCCTCCGACCCCTCCGACGACGGTGTGGTCGTCCTCGACACCTCGCTGCCCGGCGGTTCCGCGACCAACTACAACGAGGGCGACACCGCCACCCACGAAGTCGGCCACTGGATGGGGCTGTACCACACCTTCCAGGGCGGCTGCTCCGGCAACGGCGACTATGTCTCGGACACCCCGGCCGAGAAGACCGCGGCGACCGCCTGCCCGACCGGCCGTGACAGCTGCGCCAACAAGACCGGCGTGGACCCGATCCACAACTTCATGGACTACACCTACGACCCGTGCATGTACCAGTTCACCGCGGGCCAGGTGCAGCGGATGAAGGACAGCTGGACCGCCTACCGGGCCGGCTGACGCCAGGCTGCCCGCCGCACCCGCGGCGGGCAGCCACCCCGCTAGCGCTGCTCGAGCGTCGACAGGAAGCCCAGCGCCACCCGCCAGGTCTGCTCGGCCGCCGCCTCGTCGTAGTCGGGCAGCTCGGGGTCGGTGTACAGATGCCCGGCGCCCGGGTAGCGGTAGACCTCCACATCCGCACCCGCCCGCTGCATCTGCAGATACCAGGCGCTCAGCCAGTCGTGCGGCTCGAAGGGGTCGGGATCGGCGACATGCAGCTGTACGGGCAGCTCGTCCACGCTCGCGCCCTCCGCGATGTCGGACGTGCCGTGGACAAGCAGCAGCCCGCGCGCCTTCTCGTCGCCCATCGCGAGATTCTGTGCGATCGAGCCGCCGAGCGAGAAGCCCGCGTACACCAGACCCCGGTCCGAGTACGGCGAGGCGGCCAGGATCGCCCGGCGCAGCAGCTCCTCATTGCCGATCTTGTCCTTGAGTTCCCTGCCCTCTTCGACACTTTCGACGGTTTGTCCCTCGAAGAGGTCGGGCACGTGAACCTGGTGCCCGGCTTCACGCAGCCGGTCGGCTGCCGCGCGCACGGCCGGGCGCAGACCGTAGACCGAATGGAAGAGCATGATGTTCATTCGGCCATCCTGCCAGTTGACGTCGTAGTCAAGTTAGCGTCGGAGTCATGGAGAACGTACTGCGCCCGTTGATCGTCCTCGGTGGTTCGGTCGTGCTCACGCTGCTGCTCGGCTGGGTCCTTGACCTGCTGTTGCGCCGAGTGGACGACCGCCACCCCGAGACCCCGCTGTGGGGGCTGCTGCGCCGCTGCCGGCTGCCCTTCCAGGTGGTGCTGCTCACCGCGCTGCTGAGAGGGAGCTTCCGGGAGACCGGCTGGCAGCCCATCGAGGTGCACGAGGCGGGCATCGGCCATGTGCTGTCGCTGGTGCTGATCGGCGCCGGGGCATGGCTGGTGACCCGGAACGTGTCCGCCGTCGTCGAGTCCTCGTACGCCCGTTATGCGTCGTCGACTCGCGATCCGGCCCGGGTGCGGCGGGTGCGTACGCAGGTCACGCTGATCATGCGGATCGTCACCGCGATCGTCGTGGTGGTAGCGGCCGCGGCGATGCTGCTGACCTTCCCCGGCATGGAGAAGCTCGGGGCCTCGATGCTGGCCTCCGCGGGCATCATCGGCATCGTCGCCGGTGTCGCCGCGCAGTCCACACTCGGCAATCTCTTCGCCGGCTTCCAGATCGCGTTCGGCGACATGGTGCGGATCGGCGACACGGTGGTGGTGGACGGGGAGTGGGGTGTGGTCGAGGAGGTCACGCTCACCTTCCTCGCCGTACGGACCTGGGACGAGCGCCGGATCACGATGCCTGTGTCGTACTTCACCGGCAAGCCGTTCGAGAACTGGTCGCGCGGCGGGGTGCAGATGACCGGGACGGTCTTCTTCCATCTGGACCACTCGGCTCCGGTGGGTCTGATGCGCGAGAAGCTTCCGGAGATCCTGGGTGACTGCACGGCATGGGACGGCCGGGACTGGAGTCTGGCGGTCACGGACACGACGCCGACCACGATTCTGGTGCGGGCCGTGGTGACGGCCAAGGATGCGGACGACCTCTGGACGGCGCGGTGTGCCGTACGGGAGCAGATGATCGCCTGGCTGTACGAGAAGCATCCCTACGCGCTGCCGCGGGTCTCGACGGCCCCGGCCGCTCGTGACGGCGTGTCCGTCCCGCCTCCGCGGGACGAGACCCACGAGGGCGACACCCGGGCCCGCACGGGCCGCGGCTGACACATCGTCATCGCAGGCTGTGGACGTCCAGGTGCCGCAGCACCCGGTCCACGACTTCGGGGTCGGCGCCGGGTTCGTTGCGGGCCGAGAGGACCTCGTGCCGCGCCGCCGACAGCATCTCCCGCTGGATCCGCTGTACCGTCCTCATCCGGTCCACGCGCTTGGCGAACCACTCGCGCCGCTCCTCGTCCATGATGTCCGGGCTGATCCGCACCCCGATGTCGTACGCCCTGCGCAGCAGCCGTTCGCTGATGTCCTCCGGCAGCTCCTCCACCGCCTCGATCTCCCGCAGCCGGTGCTTCGCCGCCTTCGCGGCGCGCAGTGCCAGGCGCCGTTCCAGTTCGCGTTCGGCGTCCGCGTCCGCACGCACGCCGAGCCGCCGGACCAGCCAGGGCAGCGTCAGCCCCTGGAGGACGAGCGTGGCCAGGATGACCGCGAAGGCGATGAAGATGATCTCGTCCCGGGCGGGAAAGCCCGCCCCGCTGTCCGTCTTCAGCGGGATCGCGAGCGCCAGAGCCACCGACACCACCCCTCGCATCCCCGCCCACCACATGACGACGGTCTCCCGCCAGCTGACGGGGATTTCCTCGTCGTAGTCCCGCAGGGTGTGCAGCCGCTTGGCGAGCCAGGTCGCGGGCATCAGCCACAGCAGCCGTACGACCACGACAACGCCGGTGATCGCCGCGCCCCACCCCAGCATCTGCGTCTCGCGACCGTCGGCCGTGCCGAAGACGTTGTGCAGTTCGAGGCCGATGAGCCCGAACGCGACTCCGGTCACGAGGGTGTCGACGATCTGCCAGAAGGTGTTCCCGGCGAGCCGCCCCATCACGTCGTCGGCGTCGGCCGCATGCTCGGCCAGGAAGAGCCCGGTGGTGAGGACGGCGAGAACACCCGACCCTTTCAGCTCCTCGGCCAGTACATAGCTGACGAACGGCACCATCAGCGACAGGCCGATCTGCAGCGTCGCATCGCCGAGGAGCCCCATCAGCTTGTTGGAGAGCCAGCCGAGCGCCAGCCCGACGGCGACGGCCACCACGGCCGACAGCACCAGTTCACCCGCCGCGGCGGGCCAGGAGAACGTTCCGCTCACCGCCGCCGCGATCGCCACGTGGTAGAGCACGATCGCGGTGACATCGTTGAACAGCCCTTCCCCCTCCAGGATCGAGACCAGTCGTCGCGGCAGTCCGAGCGACCCGGCGACGGCGGTCGCGGCCACCGGGTCGGGCGGCGCGACCAGCGCGCCGAGCGCGACAGCCGCGGCGATCGGCACCCCGGGAACGATCGCGTTGGCGACGGCCGCCACCGCCGCCGTCGTCACGAATACCAGCGCGACCGCGAGCAGCAGGATCGGCCGGATGTTGGCGGTGAACTGCCGCCAGGAGGTGCGCTGCACGGCTGCGTACAGCAGCGGCGGCAGCAACAGCGGCAGGATGAACTCGGGCGGCACGTCGACATTCGGCACCGCCGGTACAAAGGCCAGAACAATCCCGGCCAGCGTCATCAGCACCGGCGCGGGCAGCTTGAGCCGCTCCCCCAGGGGCACCGTCACCACGGCCCCGAGCAACAGCGCGAACAGCAGCGCCAATTGGTCCACGGTGTGCCCTCCGGCGGTTTGAGACCTCCACGGTCAGGCCTTCCAGCGTGCCACGCAAATCGCCGTAATCATCCCAACACCCCCTGCGGAAGAGGCCTCTGATTCACGATCCTGAACAGCCATCGGATGTTTATTGCGCGAGAGGTCTTCCGGTTCTGCTGAGGCGCGGGCACCATGCGGGTCGTGGGACGACGTGATGTACTCGCCATCCAACTCCCGTGCCACGCAACGGCGGTGATCACGACAGCGGGCACACACCCGGCGACACCGCGGGACGTTCCGCCCCTGGGCCCGTGGACGAGCTGGGGCCTACCGGGCTGAGTCGCGGCCGCGGCCGCGCGGCCGCGCTACAGCGCCCGCCGCATCGCCCGGTGCCCGATCCCCGCGTCCAGGAACTCCGCCCCGTACGCGACATACCCCAGCCGCTCGTAGAACCCCGTCGCATGCGTCTGCGCATGCAGGTCCACCGCCGCCAGGCCCCGCTCACGCGCGGCCTCCTCGATCGCCCGGACCAGCGCCACACCCACCCCCAGGCCCCGTGCCGCCGTGCTCACCGCGAGGCGGCCCAGCGAACCCACCGACGGGTCGCCGCCGGTGCGGTCCGCCGCAGCCGGGCCGTACAGCAGGCGGCCCGTCCCCAGCGGCAGCCCGTCCGCGCCGACCGCCAGCACATGCACCGTGGCCGCGTCCACCTCGTCGAACGCGTCGTACTCGATCTCCGCCGGCACCTGCTGCTCGACGACGAAGACTTCCTTCCGTACGGCGAAGCACGCCTCACGGTCCGCGAGCCCCACCGCCACCCGCACCTCGAAGACACTCACGCGCTCTCCGCCGCGATCTTCTCCAGGGCCAGCTGCAGGTCCTCCGGGTACGAGCTCTCGAACTCCACCCACTGCCCGTCCGACGGATGCTCGAAGCCCAGCCGCACGGCGTGCAGCCACTGCCTGGTCAGCCCGAGGCGCTTCGCCATCGTCGGGTCCGCGCCGTACGTCAGATCGCCCACGCAGGGATGCCGGTGCGCCGCCATGTGCACCCGGATCTGGTGCGTACGCCCGGTCTCCAGCTTGATGTCCAGCAGCGACGCCGCCCGGAACGCCTCGATCAGGTCGTAGTGCGTGACCGACGGCTTGCCCTCCGCCGTCACCGCCCACTTGTAGTCGTGGTTGGGGTGCCGTCCGATCGGCGCGTCGATCGTCCCGCTCATCGGGTCCGGGTGCCCCTGCACCAGCGCGTGGTAGCGCTTGTCCACGACCCGGTCCCGGAACTGCGCCTTCAGCAGGGTGTACGCCCGCTCCGACTTGGCGACGACCATCAGTCCGGACGTACCGACGTCCAGCCGGTGCACGATCCCCTGCCGCTCCGCCGCGCCCGAGGTGGAGATCCGGTACCCCGCGGCCGCGAGACCGCCGATCACGGTCGTACCGGTCCAGCCGGGGCTCGGATGCGCGGCCACCCCGACCGGCTTCACGATCACGACGATGTCCTCGTCGTCGTGCACGATCTCCATGCCCTCGACGGGCTCGGCCACGATCTGCACCGGCGCGGATGCCTGCGGCATCTCGACCTCGAGCCACGCCCCGCCGCGCACCCGTTCGGATTTTCCGACCACCGAGCCGTCGACCTGCACCTTCCCGGAGGCGGCCAATTCGGCCGCCTTCGTACGGGAGAACCCGAACATCCGGCTGATGGCGGCGTCGACGCGCTCGCCCTCGAGGCCGTCGGGTACGGGCAGGGTGCGGATCTCGGGAAGCGTACTCACCCGTTGAGTATGCCTTGTCAGTCCTTGTGGACTGTCCCGTCGGGGTCCAGCCCCTTGAAGGACAGGATCACAATCAGGAAGCCGCCGCAGACGATCGCGGAGTCGGCGAGGTTGAAGACGGCGAAGTGCGCGGGCGCGATGAAGTCGACGACCGCGCCCTTGAAGACGCCCGGCGCCCGGAAGATCCGGTCGGTGAGATTGCCGAGCGCACCGCCGAGCAGCAACCCGAGGGCGATCGCCCAGGGCAGGCTGTAGAGCTTGCGCGCCAGCCGGGCGATCACAATGATCACCGCCGCCGCGATGACGGTGAAGATCACGGTGAAGGCCTCGCCGATGCCGAACGCGGCGCCCGCGTTCCGTACCGCCGAGAACTTCAGCAGATCGCCGATGATCTCGATGGGCTCGTGGTGCTCCAGCTTGGCCACCACGATCATCTTGCTGACGAGGTCGATCAGGTACGCCACGACCGCCACGCCGAAGAGCACGGCGATCTTGCGCCTGCCCCGGGGCTGCTCGGCGGGCGACGCAGCCTCGTCGGCTCCCGCTGAATCCGACGTACCGATGGTGCGCTCCGCCTCTGCCACGTGAGTCCCTCAACCTAGGTGCCTGACTGAGCACGAGGGTACGGCACACACGTACGGAGTCAGCCCCGCCGTTCCTGCTTCTGCTTGTCCTCGACGCACAGGGTGGCGCGGGGGAAAGCCTGCATACGAGCCTTGCCGATCGGGTTCCCGCAGACCTCGCAGAGACCGTACGTCCCGGCGTCCAGCCGCAGCAGTGCCCGCTCGGTCTGCTCCAGCATGTCCCGGGCGTTGGCGGCGAGCGCCAGCTCGTGCTCACGCGTGATGTTCTTGGTCCCGGTGTCGGCGTCGTCGTCGCCGGCGCCGTCCCCGGAGTCCCGCATCAGCCCGGCCACGGACTCCTCCGAGGAGCTGATCTCCAGTGTCAGCCGCGCCGCCTCGCTCTCCAGCTCGGCACGCGCCTCGGCCACCTCCTTGGGGGTCCACGGGTCCTCGCCGGGCCGCACCGCGAGCCCGCCGGGCGGTGTCGCGGCGGCTGTAGTGATCGTGGGCACCGTGGCCGCACCCTTGCCGGCTGCGGATGACGTACCCGCGGTCTTCTTCGCTCCCACCGTCCTGGCTCCTGTCTGCTGTGCGGCCTGGGCCGCCCCCTTGGCCGCGGTTGCGGCCTTCTTCGCGGCCTTCTTGGCCACGGCCTTCTTCGCAGGTGCCTTCTTCACCGGCGGCGTACGGTCCGCGGACACGGCCGTCGCCCTCTTCTTGGTGGCGGTTGTCTTGTTCGTGGCGGCCTTCTTCGCCGCGGTCTCCTTGGCGGCGGCCTTCTCGGTCGTGGTCGTCTTTACCGTGGCCTTATTCGCCGCGGCCTTCTTCGGGGCAGTCGTCTTCGTGGCGGTCGTCTTTGCCATGGTGGTCTTCGTCGGGGTCGCCTTCTTCGTCGCAGGGGCGTTCTTCGTCGCGGGGGCCTTCTTCGTCGCGGGGGCCTTCTTCGCCGTGGCTTTCTTCGCGGCAGGTGCCGCGAGCGCCGACACCCGCTTCACCGTCGCCGTCGCCGTGGCAGCCGACGCCTTCTTCGCCGCCGCCTTATTGGTGGCCGCTTTCTTGGTCACCGACTTCTTCGCCGCCGCCTTCTTCGCGGCGGTGGATCTTGCGGACGCCGTCTTCTCGGCGGTCTTCTTCGCCACCATGCCGCGGCCCCTTCACATATTGTGATCTTGCGCGCGAATCGTGCTGGGACGATAAATCGACCCAAGCCCCGCGGCAAACGGGGCACGCCGCCGCATCGGTCCGCCCCGGCCTGCGACAAGGCGAACCTGCATCCGTTGTGCCCAGCTCCCCGCCCGGTAATCCGCCCCCGGGGCGGAGCCGGACTCCGTCGGAGCGCGTATCGCCATTCGGGTCAATGACCCGCCTCGCGGGCGAGCCCGTGGACGGCCCGCTGAAATACGGTCGGCCGCCCCCGGTACGGGCCCGTACACTGGGCGCAGCGAAAGGCGTGGATGGGGACGAGTAGCGTCGTACGCAGCCATGAGCGACCCGGGGACGGTGAGAGCCCGGGGGCGAGCACGATGCGAAGCATCACCCCTGAGCCGCCGGAAGAAAGCCCTCGGAGCGTTCGGGGGCGAGTAGAACCGGCTTCGCGACCCCAATGAGGGGGCTCACCGGTCACGATCGGCGGGCCAAGGAGGGTGGTACCGCGGGAGCACAGGCTCTCGTCCCTCCGACGGAACGAATGACCTGTCCGTTGGAGGAGCTCCTCGATGACACCACCGCAGTACCGCCAGGTGCCCGCCCAGGTCGACCTGCCCGCGCTCGAGCACGCCGTGCTCGACTTCTGGCGCGAGAGCAAGGTCTTCGCCAAGAGCCTCGAGCAGTCCGAGGGCCGTCCCGAGTGGGTCTTCTACGAAGGCCCGCCGACTGCCAATGGCATGCCCGGCGCCCATCACATCGAGGCTCGCGTCTTCAAGGACGTCTTCCCGCGCTTCCGCACGATGCGCGGCTACCACGTCGCCCGCAAGGCCGGCTGGGACTGCCACGGCCTGCCGGTCGAGCTCGCCGTCGAGAAGGAGCTCGGCTTCGCCGGCAAGAAGGACATCGAGGCGTACGGCATCGCCGAGTTCAACGCCAAGTGCCGTGAGTCGGTGACCCGCCACACGGACGCGTTCGCCGAGCTCACGACCCGCATGGGCTACTGGGTCGACCTCGACGACGCGTACCGCACGATGGACCCCGAGTACATCGAGTCGGTGTGGTGGTCGCTGAAGGAGATCTTCGACAAGGGCCTCCTTGTCCAGGACCACCGCGTCGCCCCCTGGTGCCCGCGCTGCGGCACCGGCCTCTCGGACCATGAGCTGGCGCAGGGCTACGAGACGGTCGTGGACCCCTCCGTCTTCGTCCGCTTCCCGCTGACCTCCGGCCCGCTCGCGGGCGACGCTGCGCTGCTGGTCTGGACGACGACCCCCTGGACGCTGGTCTCCAACACCGCCGTCGCCGCGCACCCCGACGTGACGTATGTCGTCGCGACGAACGGCGAGGAGAAGCTCGTCGTCGCCGAGCCGCTGCTGGAGAAGGCGCTCGGCGAAGGCTGGGAGGTCACCGGGCAGTCCTTCACCGGCGCGGAGATGGAGCGCTGGACATACGACCGTCCCTTCGCCCTGGTCGAGTTCCCTTCGGAAGCGCACTACGTCGTCAACGCCGAGTATGTGACGACCGAGGACGGCACCGGTCTGGTCCACCAGTCCCCCGCCTTCGGTGAGGACGACCTCAAGGTCTGCCGCGCCTACGGCCTCCCGGTCGTGAACCCGGTCCGCCCCGACGGCACCTTCGAGGAGGACGTCCCGCTGGTCGGCGGCGTCTTCTTCAAGAAGGCCGACGAGGCGCTCGTGGACGATCTGCAGGCCCGCGGCCTGCTCTTCCGGCACGTCCCGTACGAGCACAGCTATCCGCACTGCTGGCGCTGCCACACCGCGCTGCTCTACTACGCGCAGCCGTCCTGGTACATCCGCACCACCGCGATCAAGGACCGGCTCCTCGAGGAGAACGAGAACACCAACTGGTTCCCGGACTCGGTCAAGCACGGCCGCTTCGGTGACTGGCTGAACAACAACGTCGACTGGGCGCTCTCCCGCAACCGCTACTGGGGCACGCCGCTGCCGATCTGGCGCTGTGAGGAGAACCACCTCACCGTCGTCGGCTCGCGCGCGGAGCTCGGCGAGCTGACGGGCGAGGACCAGTCGGCGCTGGACCCGCACCGCCCGTTCATCGACGAGGTCACCTTCCCGTGCCCGCAGTGCTCCGGCACGGCGACGCGCGTCCCTGAGGTCATCGACGCCTGGTACGACTCGGGCTCGATGCCGTTCGCGCAGTGGGGCTATCCGTACAAGAACAAGGAGATCTTCGAGAAGCGCTACCCGGCGCAGTTCATCTCGGAGGCCATCGACCAGACGCGCGGGTGGTTCTACACGCTGATGGCCGTGGGCACGCTCGTCTTCGACAAGTCCTCGTACGAGAACGTGGTCTGCCTGGGCCACATCCTCGCCGAGGACGGCCGCAAGATGTCCAAGCACCTGGGGAACATCCTTCAGCCGATCCCGCTGATGGACCAGCACGGCGCCGACGCGGTCCGCTGGTTCATGGCGGCGGGCGGGTCGCCGTGGGCGGCACGCAGGGTGGGCCACGGCACGATCCAGGAGGTCGTGCGCAAGACCCTCCTCACGTACTGGAACACGGTGGCCTTCCAGGCCCTGTACGCGCGCACGTCCAACTGGGCGCCGTCCGCGGCCGATCCGGCCCCGGCCGAGCGCTCGGTCCTGGACCGCTGGCTGCTGAGCGAGCTGGGCGCGCTGGTGGACCAGACGACCCAGGCGCTGGAGGGGTACGACACGCAGCGCGCCGGAAAGCTGCTCTCGGCCTTCGTCGACGACCTGTCCAACTGGTACGTACGCCGCTCGCGCCGCCGCTTCTGGCAGGGCGACGCGGCCGCGCTGCGCACGCTGCACGACGTCATCGAGACGGTGACCCGCCTCATGGCCCCGCTGACGCCGTTCATCACGGAGCGGGTCTGGCAGGACCTGATCGTCCCGGTGACGCCGGACGCGCCCGAGTCTGTGCATCTGTCGACCTGGCCGACGGCCGACCTGGACGCCATCGACCCCACCCTCTCCTCCCAGATGGCGCTGGTCCGCCGCCTGGTGGAGCTGGGCCGCGCCACCCGCGCGGAGTCCGGGGTCAAGACGCGCCAGCCGCTGTCGCGGGCACTGGTCGCGGCGGCGGGCTTCGAGTCGCTCTCTCCCGAGCTGCAGGCGCAGATCACCGAGGAGCTGAACGTCTCGTCCCTCGCCTCGCTCTCCGAGGTCGGCGGCTCGCTGGTCGACACGACGGCGAAGGCGAACTTCCGCGCGCTGGGCAAGCGCTTCGGCAAGGGCGTCCAGGCGGTGGCCAAGGCGGTCGCCGAGGCGGACGCCGCGGCGCTCTCCCTGGCCCTGCGCGAGGGGACTGCTTCCGTCGAGGTCGACGGCTCGCCCGTCACCTTGTCCCCGGAGGAGGTCATCATCACGGAGACCCCGCGCGAAGGCTGGTCGGTGGCCTCCGACTCGGGTGCGACGGTCGCGCTCGACCTGGAGATCACGCCGGAGCTGCGGCTCGCGGGTCTGGCGCGTGACGCGATCCGCCTGATCCAGGAGGCCCGCAAGAACAGCGGCCTGGACGTGGCGGACCGGATCGCGGTGACCTGGTCGGCGACGGACCCGTCCACGACGGAGGCGCTGACGGAGCATGCGGGTCTGATCGCGGACGAGGTCCTGGCGACGGAGTTCGGCCGGGACGCGGCGGCGGAGGGCTTCGGTGACCCGTTCACGGACGAGGGCCTGTCGCTGACGTTCCGTCTGCGCAAGGTGTAGCGCGTCGACGCAAGGGGGCTCGGGCGATGGCTCGGGCCCTTTTGCTTTCCCCACCCCGAAAACAAGCCCCTCCGGCGATGGAGGAGCGGTGCCCGGGCCGAAGCCCCGAAGCAAGCCCGGCCGGCGATTGAGGCGTGGGGTCCGGGGCGGAGCCCCGGTTCGGGATGGGGGTACCTCCCACGGCCGCCAGACCGTAGGGGGAGGGCGGGTAGGGGACAGAGCCCGCCGCAGGCGACCCGGACGCAGCGCACGACAAAGGGCCGGGCCCGGGACGTCATGTCCCGGGCCCGGCCCTCAGCCTGCCGACGGCTACGCGCGATCCGCGCGACCCGCCGTCAGTTGTCGTCCTCGTCGATCAGAAAGCCCCGCATCGGCGACGGCGCCTGCTGCATCGGCTGCGGCGCCTGCGGCCGCACCGGTGCCATCGGCTGGGTCATCGCCGGGGACATCTGCTGCTGGCCGCCGTACGACGGGGCACCACCCATCGACTGGTTGCCGCCCATCGACTGGCCCATGGACTGACCCATCGACTGGCCCATGGACTGGTTGCCGCCCATGGTGTGACCCATCGCACCCGCACCGGCCGAAGCCATCGAAGGGGACGGCGGCAGCGAAGCGGTCGGCGGAGTACGCGGCGGGGCCAGCGAGTCGTCCGCCTGGGTCTCCAGCTGACGCAGCTGCGACTCCAGGTAGGACTTCAGACGCGTGCGGTACTCGCGCTCGAAGCCCCGCAGGTCCTCGACCTTGCGCTCCAGCGTGGCGCGCGCGGACTCCAGCGAGCCCATCGCGACGCGGTGCTTCTCCTGGGCGTCCCGCTCGAGCGCGTCCGCCTTGGCGCGGGCATCCCGCTCCAGACCCTCGGCGCGGCTGCGCGCCTCGCCGACGATCTTGTTGGCCTCGGAACGGGCCTCCGCGATCGCCTGGTCCGCGGTCTGCTGAGCCAGCGAGAGGACGCGCGCGGCGCTGTCGCCGCCGGGGCCCTGCTGCGGCATCTGCGGGCCGTGACCGCCCATGTGGCCGCCCATCGGGCCACCCATGGGACCGCCCTGCATCGGACCGGGGCCCATCGGGCCCTGCGGACCGCCGTGGCTGGGACCGGCGGGCAGCTGCGGAGCACCACTGGGCAGCTGGGGGGGACCCATCTGCGGGGGCTGCTGCTGGACCGGCGGTCCGGATATGGCGGCGGGCACCGGCCCACCCGGACCTCGGCCGTCCTGCGGCTCCGGCTTGCGCATGCCCTGCTGCTGGTTCTGCGCGGCCGCACGTGTCGCCGCGGCCAACTTGGCACGCAGGTCCTCGTTCTCGCGGAGCAGGCGGGTCAGTTCGGACTCGACCTCGTCGAGGAAGGCATCGACCTCGTCCTCGTCATAGCCTTCTCGGAGGCGGACGGTCGTGAACTGCTTGTTCCGCACGTCCTCGGGGGTCAGCGGCATCTCTTCTTCACCTCTACGTAGTCGTCGGCAGTCGGCAGGACCGTATCGCTCACATCAGTTCCCCACGCCGTTCACGACGGAGATCAGAATGTAGACGATGATCATCAGAACGAAGAAGGACAGGTCGAGTGCCACGCCCCCGAGACGCAGCGGCGGAATGAACCGCCGCAGAAGCTTGAGCGGTGGATCGGTGACAGTGTAGGTGGCCTCCAGAACGACCACCATCGCCTTACCGGGTTGCCATGAGCGGGCGAACTGGAAGACGTAGTCCATGACCAGCCGGAAGATCAGCACGACAAGGAAGCACACCAGCGCGATGTAGACCACCTGCAGCGCCACGCCCATTCCTTGCTTCCCTCTCCCCTGGCTCTCGTCTTACCGGCCTTGCGGCCGGGTCGTTCCCGGTGTCGTGTTCTCAGCTCTGGTTGAAGAATCCGCCCTCTGCGATGCGGGCCTTGTCCTCCGCCGTGACATCGACGTTAGCAGGCGACAACAGGAACACCTTCTGCGTCACTCGCTCAATGCTGCCATGCAAGCCGAAGACGAGTCCCGCGGCAAAGTCGACAAGTCGCTTCGCATCGGTGTCATCCATCTCCGTCAGATTCATGATCACCGGGGTCCCTTCGCGGAAGTGTTCCCCGATGGTACGGGCCTCGTTGTAGGTCCGCGGGTGCAGTGTGGTGATGCGGTAGGGCTCCCGCTCGGACACGACCTTGGGCATGATCACCGGTGCGTTCTTCTCCAGGTTGGGACGTTCAGGTGTGATGGACGCCACGGGGGCAATTCGCGCCGGACGTCCGATTTCGGCGGGAAGCGGAACCGGCTCGCGCTGCGCGGGCGGTTGCACCACCCGTACCGGTTCGTCCCGCTCAACCTGGTGCGGGGGCTGGTGGCGCCGGTGGTCCCGCTCGGGCTCCGGCTCGGGTTCGAAGTCGTCGTCGGGATCGAAACCTCGGCCGTCGTACCCATCGTCCTCCACGAGGCCGAGGTAGACCGCCATCTTGCGCATCGCGCCGGCCATTCTCTGAGTCCTCCGCTCTGTGGTGGATCGGATCGGCCTCGTCACCAAGTGCCCGCGATCCACTCGGTCTGCCCGCATTTGCCGGGAATGACCATATTTTCTGCTGTGGTCCGACTTGCTTCGCGACGTTACCCGAGCCGGGGTCGGAGTCCGAGTACCGCAGTGCCGACGCGCACATGTGTCGCTCCGGCCGCCACGGCCTCTTCGAGGTCCGCACTCATCCCTGCTGACACCATGTTCGCAGCCGGATGCCCGGCGCGCAGGCGGGATGAGAATTCCATCAGCCGCTCGAACGCCGCCTGTTGCCGTCCCGCGTACGGTCCGGCGAGCGGCGCGACGGTCATCAGGCCGTCGAGCCGCAGTCCTGGTGCTTCCTCCACCGCGGCAGCCAACTCCTCGATACCGTCCGGCGCAATGCCGCCCCGCGCCCCGCGCTCCCCCGACCCGGCGTCCAGCGCGACCTGGATCAGGCAGCCGAGCTCGCGCTCCTCGCGTACCGCGGCGGCGGACAGAGCGGTGACGAGCTTGAGCCGGTCGACAGACTGCACGACATCGGCATAACTCGCCACGGAACGGACCTTGTTGGTCTGCAACTGTCCGACGAAGTGCCAGCTGAGGTCCAGATCCGAGCAGGCGGCGGCCTTCGGCGCCGCGTCCTGGTCACGGTTCTCGGCGACGTGCCGCGCCCCGAGCTCGTACAGCAGCCGCACATCGCTCGCGGGGTAGGTCTTGGTGACCACGATGAGGGTCACCTCCTCCCGCTTGCGGCCGGCGGCCGCACAGGCGGAGGCGATACGTTCCTCCACCAACGCCAGATTCCCTGCGAGTTCGGTTCTGCGGTCGGTCATGCGGTCTCTCCTGCCGGGGGTCCGGGGGTCTCCCCCCGGGAAGGCACAGCCAGCCAGACATATCCGGCGAGCCGCCCGGTGGTGCGGTCGCGGCGGTACGAGTAATGGTCGCGCGATTCCAGTGTGCAGACCTTCGAGCGCTTCCGGTCCTGCACGCCGAGCGCTTCGAGCTGGGCGTGGACCGCGGCCGTGACATCGACGGCCGGAGTACCCCAGCTGGTCTCGGACCAGGCGGCAGGCTCGACCGCGGCAACTTCCGCCCGCATCTGTTCGGGAACTTCGTAGCAGCGACCGCAGACGGCGGGTCCTGTTCTGGCGATGATCCGCTCCGGGCGCGCACCCAGTGATCTCATCGCCTCGATCGCCGCGGGCACGACCCCCGCGACCATCCCGGGCCGGCCCGCGTGCGCGGCGCCCACCACCGACGCGACCGGGTCGGCGAGCAGTACGGGAGTGCAGTCCGCGGTCAGTACGGCGAGGGCGAGCCCGCGCCGCGCAGTGACCAGGCCGTCCACGGGCGTGGTCGGCCCCTCGCCCCACGGCCCGTTCACCTCGGCAACGTCCTTGCCGTGGACCTGGTTCATCCAGACGACCTCGTCCGGGTCGAGCCCCAGTTCCTTCGCGGCGATCGCCCGGTTGGCCAGGACGGCCGCGGGGTCGTCGCCGACCGCTCCGCCGAGGTTGAGCTCTTCGTACGGAACGGCGCTCACCCCGCCCCACCTGTCGGTGAAGGCGAAGTTCGCGCCGCTCACGATGTCGTGCTGTCCTATCACTTCAAGAGGTCACTTCAAGAAGTCCGGGACATCGAGCTCTTCGGCCTGGGTGTCCGGGTACGGACGGGCCGGCGGGACCTGCGCCGACGAGCCCGGGGAGTTCAGGTCGCCGGCGACCGGAGCCGGCTCCGCGGGAGCCGAGGGCTCATCGCGGTGCGGCACGGAGCCGAGCGAGGAGCGCGCGCTCTCGCTGGAGCGGGCGGAGCTCGCCGGCTGCTCGTCGCGCTTGCCCGCGCCGGCCCCGAGGACGGTGTCCCGGCGGGCCGGCGGCTGTCCGCCGTCGAAGCCGGCCGCGATGACCGTGACCCGTACCTCGTCGCCCAGGGCGTCGTCGATGACCGCACCGAAGATGATGTTGGCCTCGGGGTGGGCGGCCTCGCTGACCAGCTGGGCCGCTTCGTTGATCTCGAAGAGACCGAGGTCGGAGCCGCCGGAGATGGAGAGCAGCACCCCGCGGGCGCCGTCGATGGAGGCCTCGAGCAGCGGCGAGGAGATCGCCATCTCGGCCGCGGCCACCGCGCGGTCGTCGCCGCGGGCCGAGCCGATGCCCATGAGCGCCGATCCCGCCTCGGACATCACGGACTTGACGTCGGCGAAGTCGAGGTTGATCAGGCCGGGCGTGGTGATGAGGTCGGTGATGCCCTGGACGCCGCTCAGCAGCACCTGGTCCGCGGACTTGAATGCGTCAAGCACGCTCACCTGGCGGTCCGAGATGGACAGCAGGCGGTCGTTCGGGATCACGATCAGGGTGTCGACCTCTTCGCGGAGCTCGGCGATGCCGTCCTCCGCCTGGTTCGCCCGGCGGCGGCCCTCGAAGGTGAACGGACGGGTGACGACGCCGATCGTCAGGGCGCCCAGCGTGCGAGCGATATTGGCGACCACGGGTGCGCCGCCGGTGCCGGTGCCGCCCCCTTCGCCTGCGGTGACGAAGACCATGTCGGCCCCCTTGAGGACCTCCTCGATCTCCTCACGGTGGTCCTCTGCCGCCTTGCGGCCGACTGCCGGGTTGGCTCCGGCCCCCAGGCCGCGGGTCAGTTCACGACCGACGTCGAGCTTGACGTCGGCGTCGCTCATCAACAGGGCTTGCGCGTCAGTGTTGATCGCGATGAACTCGACGCCCTTGAGGCCGACCTCGATCATTCGGTTGATGGCATTGACACCACCGCCGCCGACACCGATGACCTTGATGACTGCGAGGTAGTTCTGCGGTGCTGCCACGTCGAAGGCCTCTCGCCTCGAGTTACGTGTCGTCGCTGCGCGGTTGCCGCGTCGCGACGACGGATGCCGATGGGACGGTCCGAAACGCCGACCCAAACCCTAACGCTGAAGTTTAGGGTTACCAGTGTGTCTGCTTCCTGGACTCTCCGAACAGGACACTAAGTCGACAAGTGGCGCGCGTTCAACGAACACGCCGAACCTCCCGTTTTTCTTTTCACCCTATGTGATCAGCCGTTGCGCTGCCCAGTCAGGGTGCTGAACAGCGCATATGTCCGTCAACTCCTCGATGCGGCAGGGGCGGTGGGCGCGCTCACGTCGAAGTGCCGGGCCTTGGGCGCGGCTTTCATCAGTGCGGTGAGCGCACGCGCCTTCGCCGGTCCGTGCTCGGCGCTGCCCCAGACCACCGTACGGTCCCGGCTCAACTCCACGGTGATGTAGTCGTACGAGCGGACTGTGACCTTTGTTGTGTCCGCGGCGACATTTCCGGGGAGTTCGTCCCTGACCCGTACCGCCGCGGCGACGAGCCGGTCGGTGCCGAAGCGGCGCAGACTCGGGGACTGGCCCACTGCCATTTCGAGCAGCGGAACAGCCTTGGGAGCCTTGTCCACTGTGGCGAACCGTACGCCCTTCGTGTCCACTTCGACGAACCTTGCGCCCTTTTCCAGCAGCAGGACAGGCTTTCGCTCGGTCACTTTCAGACCGATCCCGTGCGGCCACGACCGTGCGACGTCCACCGTGTCGATACGGGGCAGCTTCTGCCGCAGCCGGGCCTCAATGGCGTCCGTATCGACGGAAATCAGCGGCGAACCGATAGGCACGGCCGCCGCATCCATGACCTCCCGCGGCGTCAGAACCTCAACTCCGGAGGTCTCCACCCGCTCCACGCGCAGCCATGGGGAGCCGTAGAGCACCCAGATTCCGCCCGCGAGAAGCAGGATCGAGGCGGCGGCGGTCAGCAGGGCGCGGCGGCCGGGGAGGCGCAGCCGCCGGGCCGGGGGGCCCTGGCGGGACGGGCCCGCCGACCCCGCGTTCCCGCCGGCGGGCTTGCCTGCCCCCCGTTCGGCGGTGGTCGGTCCGGCCACGCTCCCCTGCCCTTCTTACGCCTGGCGGCGTGCAGCGATCGCCTCGTACACCATGCCGACGAGCAGGTCGTCGGCGTCCCTGCGGCCGAACTCGGCGGCGGCACGCGACATCTCGTACAGCCGGTGCGGATCGGCAAGCACCGGAAGGACATTGCCCTGGACCCACTCGGGGGTCAGTTCGGCGTCGTCGACGAGCAGTCCGCCGCCGGCCTTCACCACCGGTTGGGCGTTGAGCCGCTGTTCGCCGTTGCCGATCGGCAGCGGTACGTACGCGGCGGGCAGCCCCACGGCGGAGAGTTCGGCGACGGTCATCGCGCCCGCGCGGCAGAGCATCATGTCGGCCGCGGCGTACGCGAGGTCCATCCGGTCCACGTACGGTACCGGGATGTAGGGCGGCATACCGGGCATGTTGTCCACGCGCGGCAGTTCGTTCTTCGGGCCGACCGCGTGCAGGATCTGGATCCCGGAGCGCTGCAGCACCGGGGCGATCTGCTGGATCACCTCGTTGAGGCGGCGGGCGCCCTGCGAGCCGCCGGAGACCAGCAGCGTCGGCAGGTTGGGATCCAGACCGAAGGCGGCGCGCGCCTCGGGTCGCACTCGCGCGCGGTCGAGGGTGGCGATGGTGTGGCGCAGCGGGATGCCGATGTAGCGGGAGTTGCGCAGCTTGCTGTCGGGCGTGGCGACGGCCACGCCCGCGGCGTACCGCGAGCCGATCTTGTTGGCCAGACCGGGCCGGGCGTTGGCCTCGTGGACCACGATCGGCACCCCGAGCCGCTTGGCGGCCAGATAGCCGGGCAGCGCGACATAGCCGCCGAAGCCGACGACGCAGTCGGCCTTCGTACGCTCCAGGATCTGCTCGGCGGCCTTGATGGTGCCGCGCAGCCGCCCGGGGACGGTGATCAGCTCAGGGGTGGGCTTGCGCGGCAGCGGAACGGCGGGGATGAGCGCCAACTCGTAACCCCGCTCGGGCACGAGCCTGGTCTCGAGCCCCTTCTCCGTGCCCAGTGCCGTGATCCCCACGGTCGGGTCCTGCCTGCGCAGGGCGTCCGCGAGGGCGAGCGCGGGCTCGATGTGGCCGGCGGTCCCCCCACCGGCGAGTACGACATGCACCGAAATTCACCGCTCTCCGGACGGACGCTTCTTACCGCGCCGTCTCATTGTCTTCCATCTCACCCCGGGCCTCCGCACGGCCAGGGCCGCCTTCGCGGCTGGGTCCTCTCGCGCGAAGGCGATCAGCAGCCCGACAGCGAACATGGTCGGCAGCAGGGCCGATCCTCCGTAGGAGAACAGCGGGAGCGGGACACCGGCGATCGGCAGCAGACCGAGCACCGCACCGATATTGACCACGGCCTGGGCCGTGATCCAGGTGGTCACGCCTCCCGCGGCATACCTCACGAAGGGGTCCTCCGTACGTCCGGCCACGCGGATACCCGCATAGCCTAGAGCCGCGAAGAGAGCGAGCACCGACAGCGTCCCCGCCAGCCCCAGTTCCTCGCCGGCGATGGCGAAGATGAAGTCGGTGTGAGGTTCGGGGAGTTGCCCCCATTTTTCCACACTTGCGCCGAGACCGGAACCGAACCATCCGCCGGAGGCAAGAGCATAGATGCCGTGCACGGCCTGCCAGCACTCGCCTTTCGGCCCCAGGTCGATGGCGCCGATGCAGGAGAGCCGGGACATCCGGTTCTCATTGGTCTTGATCAGCATGAAGCCGACGAGCCCGGCGATGCCGAGCACACCCGCGAACAGCCTGGTGGGCGCTCCGGCGAGCCACAGCAGGCCGAAGAGGATCGCGGTGAGGATGATCGCCGTGCCCATGTCGCCGCCGAGCATGATCAGGCCCAGCAGCAGAAAGGCGACCGGGACGAGCGGCACCAGCATGTGCTTCCACTGGGTCAGCAGCCGCTTGTCCTGCTTACGGGCGAGCAGGTCGGCGCCCCAGAGGATCAGCGCCAGCTTGCCGAATTCGCTGGGCTGGAGCTGGAAGGGGCCGCCCAGATAGATCCAGTTCTGGTTGCCGTTGACCGCGTGCCCTATCCCGGGGATCTGGACGAGCACCATCAGAAAGATGGCGCCCATCAGCAGCGGATAGGACAGGGCGCGATGCAGCTTGGCCGGCATCCGGGAGGCGATCAGCAGCAGACCGGTGCCGAGGGCGGCGGCGAGGAACTGCTTCCGGAAGAAGTAGGAGGCCGGGAGCGAGAGCTCGAGCGCCTTGATCATCGAGGCGGAGTAGACCATCACCAGGCCGAGCACGGTGATCAGCAGGCTGCTGCCGAGGATCAGGTAGTACGCGGTCAGCGGCCGGTCCCAGGCGCGGCGCGCCTGCTCGTACAGGCGCCGGGGGCCGCGGTCGCGGGGCGGTCGGGGGGTGCTGGGCCTGCGTGCGGTGCGGCGGGCGGTAGGCGGGCGGCGTACTGCTCCGCCGGCGCGACTGCGCAGGACGAGCCCGACGGGGCTGGGGCCGGGACCGGGGCCCGCCAGGGCGGGCATGGCGGGCATGGCGGGCATGAGAACCGGGCCGATCCCGGCGACACGCTCGCGCAGGGTGCGCAGAAAGGCCGGTCCGACCTCGGCGGCGTGCTCCCGCAGGGTGCGGACGGAGCCCGCGAGGGCGCGAGGCCCGGCGTACGCGCTCCCGCGCGCGGCTGGACGCCGCGGGCTCGGGCCCGGGGCGGCACCATCCGGGCCGGGCGCGGCAGCGCGGCTGAGGCTCGGCGCCTGGGCGGCACCCTCCGGCCCCGGCGCGGCAGCGGGCCGCGGGCTCGGCCCGGAGACGGCGCCATCAGGCGCCGGCGCGGCAGCGCCGCTCGGGCTCAGTCCCGGGACGGCACCATCCGGCCCCAGCGCGGCATCGCCGCTCGGGCTCGGCCCGGAAAGGGCGTCGGCCGGCCCCGGCGCGGCAGCGGGCCGCGGGCTCGGCCCGGAGACGGCACCCTGCGGCCCCGGGACGACGGACGCCGTCCCAGGCGCGGCAGCGCCGCTCGGGCTCAGGCCCGGGGCGGCACCATCCGGCCGCACCGCGACGGCAGCGGGCCGCAGGCTCGGCCCGGAAAGGGCGTCATTCGGCCCCTGCGCGGCAGCGTGGCGCGAGGTCGGGCCCAGGGCAGCGGCAGCCCGGCGCGGCGCGGCGGGGTGGTGGCGTGGGCCCGGGCCGGGGGTGGTGTCATCGGCCGGCATGGTCGCTGTCCCCTCCAGTCGTGCCTGGCGCGGCCGCCGGGACGCACGGCACGGCGCGGGAGTCGGTCCGGTCAGGCGCGCTCGGCGGCAAGTGCGCGGACCGCGTCCGCAAACGCCTCGCCTCGCTTGTTGTAGTTGGCGAACATGTCCATCGACGCACAGGCCGGGGCCAGCAGAACCGTGTCCCCCGGCCGGGCGAGGCGCGCAGCTTCCGAGACCGCCGCCAACATCGCCCCAGTGTCTGTCCGGTCGAGGTCGACGACCGGGACCTCGGGCGCGTGTCGCGCGAGGGCTTCGCGGATCAGCGCCCGGTCCGCACCGATAAGTACGACTGCGCGCAGTCGCTTTGCCGACTTCTCGACGATCTCGTCGAAGGTCGCACCCTTGGCAAGGCCGCCCGCGATCCACACGATCGGGTCGTACGCCGCCAGAGACGCTTCCGCGGCATGGGTGTTGGTGGCTTTGGAGTCGTCGATGTACCCGACCCCGTCCACGTCCTCGACGCGCTCGATGCGGTGCGGATCGGGCCGGAAGTTGCGCAGTCCGTCGCGTACGGCAGCGGGCGCGACGCCGTACGCACGCGCCAGCGCCGCCGCCGCAAGGGCGTTGGCGATGTTGTGCGGGGCCGGCGGGTTGACGTCCGTGACCTCCGCGAGCTCCTGTGCCTGCTTCTGCCGGTTCTCGACGAAGGCGCGGTCGACCAGGATCCCGTCCACGACTCCGAGTTGGGAGGGGCCCGGCGTGCCGAGGGTGAAGCCGATCGCCCGGCAGCCCTCCTCGACGTCCGCCTCGCGCACCAGGTCCTCGGTCGCCTTGTCGGCGGCGTTGTAGACGCAGGCGACGGTGTTGCCCTCGTAGATCCGGCCCTTGTCGGCGGCGTACGCCTGCATCGAGCCGTGCCAGTCGAGGTGGTCCGGTGCCAGGTTGAGCACGACGGCGGAGTGGGCGCGCAGCGACGGCGCCCAGTGCAGCTGGTAGCTGGAGAGTTCGACGGCGAGTACATCGAGATCGCTGTACGGCTCCTCGCCGAGGACCGCGTCGAGCAGCGAGACGCCGATGTTGCCGACGGCCGCCGTACGCAGACCCGCGGCCTCAAGGATCGAGGCGAGCATCCGTACGGTCGTGGTCTTGCCGTTGGTGCCGGTGACCGCGAGCCAGGGCACCGCTTTTCTGCCGTTCCGCCCGCGCAGCCGCCAGGCCAGTTCGACGTCGCCCCAGACGGGGACACCGGCCTCGGCGGCGGCCAGGAACAGCGGCTTGTCCGGCTTCCAGCCGGGCGTGGTGACGATGAGCTCCGTACCGGCGGGCAGCGTTGCCCCGTCGCCGAGGCGGACGGTGATTCCCGCCGCCTCCAGCTCGGCCGCCTGCGCACGGGAGCGCTCGTCGTCCCCGTCGTTGACGACCGTGACGACGGCGCCGAGACCGTGCAGCACGCGGGCCGCCGGGATCCCGGAGACCCCGAGACCTGCGACGGTGACCCGCTTGCCCCGCCAGTCCTGTGTGCTCACTTGTCGGCCGCCCAGCCCGCGTAGAAGAGCCCAAGACCCACGATGACGCACATGCCCTGGATGATCCAGAAGCGGACCACCACAAGGACTTCGGACCACCCCTTGAGTTCGAAGTGGTGCTGGAGCGGCGCCATCCGGAAGACCCGCTTGCCGGTCATCTTGAAGGAACCGACCTGGATGACCACGGACATGGTGATCAGGACGAAGAGTCCGCCGAGGAGGGCGAGCAGGAACTCCGTACGGGAGCAGATCGCCAGACCCGCGAGCGCGCCACCGAGGGCGAGCGAACCTGTGTCGCCCATGAAGATCTTGGCGGGCGACGTGTTCCACCACAGGAAGCCGAAGCAGGAGCCCATCAGGGCGGAGGCGACGACCGCGAGGTCCAGCGGATCGCGTACCTCGAAGCAGGCGTTGGGGTTGGTCAGCGTCACCGCGTTGGCACAGGACTCCTGGAACTGCCAGAGCCCGATGAAGGTGTACGCGCCGAAGACCATCACCGACGCGCCGGTGGCCAGGCCGTCCAGACCGTCCGTCAGATTCACGCCGTTCGACATCGCGAGAATCATGAACAGCGCCCAGACGACGAAGATCACCGGGCCGATCGACCAGCCGAAGTCCGTGATGAACGAAAGCTTGGTGGAGGCGGGGGTGTTGCCCCGGCTGTCGGCGAACTGCAGCGACAGCACGGCGAATGCGATGCCGACGATCAGCTGGCCGGCCATCTTCGCCTTGGCCCGCAGACCCAGCGAGCGCTGCTTGACGATCTTGATGTAGTCGTCGAGGAAGCCGACCAGGCCCATGCCCGCCGTAAGGAAGAGCACCAGCACACCCGAGAACGTCGGGTCCTCGCCGGTGATCACCTTGGCCAGGGCGTACGCGATCAGCGTGGCCAGGATGAAGGCGATACCGCCCATGGTGGGCGTGCCCTGCTTGCTGCCGTGGCTGCGCGGGCCGTCGTCCCGGATGAACTGCCCGTATCCCTTGCGGGCCAGGAGCTTGATCAGCAGCGGAGTGCCGACCAGGGTCAGGAAGAGCCCGATGGCTCCCGCGAAGAGGATCTGCCTCATCGGCCGGCCACCTCGCCCTCGGCCGTGTCCTCGAGGAGCGCCTGGGCGACCCGCTCAAGACCGACCGACCTGGAAGCCTTCACCAGCACGACGTCTCCCGGTCGCAGTTCACTGCGCAACAGGTCGACCGCCGCCCGCGCGTCGGACACGTGCACCGACTCCTCACCCCACGAACCCTCGTTATATGCGCCCAGTTGAAGCCAGGACGCTTCCCTGCCCCCGACTGCGACGAGCTTGCTGACGTTGAGCCGGACGGCGAGCCGTCCGACCGCGTCGTGCTCGGCGAGCGCTTCGTCGCCGAGCTCGGCCATCAGGCCGAGCACCGCCCACGTTCTCCCCCCCTTTGCCTGCGAGGCTTTGCCCATGGCCACGAGCGCGCGAAGGGCGGCTCGCATGGACTCGGGGTTCGCGTTGTAGGCGTCGTTCACGACCGTCACGCCGTCCGGTCGCTCGGTGACCTCCATGCGCCAGCGGGAGAGGGTGCCCGCCTCGGAGAGCGCGAGGGCGATCTCGTCGACGGACATGCCCAGCTCATGGGCGACGGCGGCCGCGGCGAGCGCGTTCGACACGTGGTGCTCACCGTACAGGCGCAAGGTCACGTCGCTGCACCCGGTGGGTGTGTGAAGCCTGAAAGCGGGCTGTCCGGATTCTGTGAGCCGGACATTCTCGGCACGTACGTCGGCGTCGTCGGCCTCTCCGAAGAGGACGACGCGTGCCTTGGTACGGGAAGCCATGGCGCGTACGAGCGGGTCATCGGCGTTGAGTACGGCCACGCCGTCCTCCGGCAGGGCCTCCACGATCTCGCCCTTGGCCTCGGCGATCTGCTCGCGGCCGCCGAACTCGCCGATGTGGGCGGTGCCCACGTTCAGTACGAGACCGATCTTCGGCGGGACCAGACCGGTGAGGTAGCGGATGTCGCCGATGTAGCGGGCGCCCATTTCGAGGACGAGGTGTTCGGTGTCCTCGGCGGCCCGCAGCGCGGTCAGCGGCAGGCCGATCTCGTTGTTCAGATTGCCCGCCGGGTAGACCGTTGGGCCCTTGCGCTCGAGGAGTTGGGCGATCAGGTCCTTGGTGCTGGTCTTGCCGGCCGAGCCGGTGAGCGCGACGGTGGTGGTGCCGAGGCGTTCGACGACGCGGCGTGCCAGGGCGCCGAGCGCGGCGGTCACGTCGGGCACGACGATCGCGGGTACGCCGACGGGGCGGGTGGCCAGCACGGCCACCGCTCCTGCCGCCACGGCCCGCTCGGCGTAGTCGTGGCCGTCGACGTGCTCGCCCGCGAAGGCGACGAAGAGGGCACCGGGCTGCACCGCGCGGGAGTCGGTGACGACGGGACCGGTGACCGAGGCGGCCGTATCCGGTATGTCGTACGACTGCCCGCCGACGATTTCGGCGATCTCGGCGAGGGAGAGGGCGATCACTGCTTCTTCCCACTGTTCTGAACGGCTGCAGCGTGCTCGATGGCGGCGCGCAGGACCTCACGGTCGTCGAAGGGGCGGACCACTCCGGCGATGTCCTGGCCCTGCTCATGGCCCTTGCCCGCGATCAGCACGGTGTCGCCGGGCTGTGCGCGGGCGACGACCGCGGCGATGGCGGCCGCCCGGTCTGCCTCGACCAGGACGTCACCGCGCTCGTGGATCGGGACTTCGGCCGCCCCGGCGAGCATCGCGGCGAGGATCGCGAGCGGGTCCTCGGAGCGGGGGTTGTCCGAGGTCAGTACGGCGGTGTCGGCGAGGCGGGCGGCGGCGGCGCCCATCGGGCCGCGCTTGGTCTTGTCCCGGTCGCCGCCGCAGCCGAGGACGATGTGCAGCCTGCCGTCGGTGACCTTGCGCAGGGAGCGCAGGACCGATTCGACGGCATCCGTCTTGTGGGCGTAGTCCACGACGGCGAGATACGGCTGGCCCGCGTCCACGCGCTCGAGCCGGCCCGGCACACCGGGGACGGCGGCGATGCCGTCGGCCGCGGTCTGCGGGTCGATCCCCGCGACGGCGAGGGTGACGACGGCGGCCAGGGTGTTGGCCACATTGAACGGTCCCGGCAGCGGGGCCTGGGCGCGGATCCGCTCGCCGCCCGGTCCCACCGCGGTGAAAGTCGAGCCGACTGCGCTGATTTCCACGTTCTCGGCCCGCCAGTCGGCGTCCGGATGTCCCTCGGCGGAGAAGCTCGTGACCGGTACGGACGCCTCCTTGAGGAGCCTGCGACCGTACTCGTCGTCGAAGTTGACCACCCCGAGCTTGCTGCGCTTCGGCGTGAACAGCTGCGCCTTCGCCTGGAAGTAGTCCTCCATGTCGGAGTGGAATTCCATGTGCTCGGGGCTGAGGTTGTTGAAGACGGCGACGTCGAAGACGCAGCCGTCGACCCGGCCGAGCACGAGGGCGTGACTGGAGACCTCCATGGCGACCGACTCGACGCCGCGCTCGCGCATGACGGCGAACAGGGCCTGGAGGTCGGTGGCTTCCGGGGTGGTGCGCTCGGACTTGATCCGCTCGTCGCCGATGCGCATCTCGACCGTGCCGATCAGACCGGTGCTGTGGCCGGCGGCTCGCAGGCCGCCCTCGACGAGATACGCCGACGTGGTCTTGCCGGAGGTGCCGGTGATGCCGATCTGGAGCAGATCGTCGCCGGGGTGCCCGTAGATCTCGGCGGCGAGCTCGCCCATGCGGCCGCGCGGGTCGTCGGTGACCAGGACCGGCAGTCCGGTCGCGGCCGCGCGCTCGGCGCCCGTCGGGTCGGTGAGGATCGCGGCCGCCCCGAGGTCCGCCGCCTGTGCGACGAAGTCGGCGCCGTGGAGCCGGGCACCGGGAAGGGCGGCATACACATCACCGGGCCGTACCGCCCGCGAGTCGTGGGTGATGCCGGTTGCTTCACCGGGGCCCGGGCTCTGCACACCCAGCCGGGCGGCCAGCTCCCCCAGGGGTGTCGGGCGGGGCCTGTCCGGACGGGGCGCTCCCGGCTGTTTCGCGGTGGCGTCCTGCTGGGCGGTTCGGTACTGATCAGCTTGTGACACGGCCGTGAGCGTACCCGGCGCACCCGGCCCGGGGGAAAAGGAGGGGGTGCTGCGGGCAGCGTGCTCGTCCGGCCGGTTCCCGGAATCGGAGGCGATGGTCGTCACTGGGTGTTTCCTCCGGGTTACTCGCCGGGCTTGAAGGTCACGGGCAGCCGGGCGGGGTCGCTGCCGGTCGGCGCCACCTGGAGGGTCTTGAGCGCGAACTCCATGACCTTCTGGTAGATCGGGCCACAGATCTGGCCGCCGAAGTAGCTGCCCTTGGTGGGGTTCTGGATGGCGCAGTAGACGGTGATGCGCGGCTTGTCGGCGGGCGCGAACCCGGCGAAGGAGGCCGTGTAGCCGCGGTAGCGGCCCAGTTCCGGGTCGACCCGGTTGGCCGTGCCGGTCTTGCCCGCGACCCGGTATCCGGGGATGCGGGCCTTGGTGCCGGTGCCCTCCTCGTCGCCGACGACCGACTCCAGCATCGTCGCGAGCGTGCTCGCGGTCTGCTGACTGACGACACGGGTCTTCTTGGGAGCGGGCGCCGGGGCGAAGTGGCCGTCGGGGCCCTTGGTGCCGCGGATCAAGGTGGGCTCGATGCGTACGCCGCCGTTGGCGATCGTCGAGTAGACGGAGGCCGCCTGCATGGCGTTGAGCGAGAGGCCCTGGCCGAAGGGGATCGTGTACTGCTGCGAGGTGGACCAGTTCTGCGGTTTGGCGAGGATGCCCGGCGTCTCGCCCGGGTAGCCGATGCCGGTGGGGCTGCCGATGCCGAACTTCCGCAGATACGAGTGGAGGACCTGGTTGGCCTCCGGCTGGGTCTTGCCGAGCTGCCCGGCCGCCAGGATGGTGCCGATGTTGCTCGACTTGGCCAGTACCCCGTTGAGCGTGAGATACCAGGTGGGGTGGTCGATGTCGTCCTTGAAGAGCCGGTCGCCGCGGTGCAGCCGGTTGGGGACGACGACATGGGTGCCGGGCCCGGCGGCCTTCTCCTCCAGCACGGCGGCCATGGACATCACCTTGGCGGTGGAGCCCGGCTCGTACGCGTCCTGGAGCGCGGCGTTGCCCATGGCGGCCGAGTTGGCCTGGGTGAGGTCGTTGGGGTCGAAGCCGGGCGCGTTGGCCATGGCGAGGACCTCGCCGGTCCGGGTGTCCTGCACTATCACGTAGCCGCGGTCGGCATCGGACTTCCTGACCTGCTCGGCGATGGCCTGCTGGGCCGCCCACTGGATGTCGCGGTCGATGGTCAGCTCGATGTCGGAGCCGGGGACCGCGGGGACCTCGCGGGAGCCGGCGGTGGGGACGCGGCGGCCGCCGGACTGCGCGTAGGTGATCTTCCCGTCCTGGCCGGCGAGGGCTCTGTCGAGCATGGACTCCACGCCGCCGCCTCCGCGGCCCTCGGCGTTGACGTAACCGAGTATCCCGGCGGCGAGATCGCCGTTGGGGTAGACGCGTTTGCTGCTCGGCTCCTGGAACACGCCGCTCAGCACATTGGCGCCGGGTCCGCCCTTGCGCTTGTCGGCGACGGCCTTCTCGGCGAAGACCGACTTGAGATCCTTGATCTGGTTCCAGACCTGAGGGGTCTGGCGGCGGGCCAGCACGGTGTAGCGGGACTTGGGGGTCTTCAGCTTCTTGGCGAGCTCACCGGCGTCCTTGCCGAGGATGGGGGCGAGCAGTGCGGCCGCCTGTTCCGGGGCGTCGGGAGCCTTGCTCTCCTTGGGCATGAACATCTTCGGGTCGGCGGTGATGTCGTACGCATCGACGCTGGTGGCCAGGGCGATGCCGGCCCGGTCGGTGATCTCACCGCGCTCGGCCGTGAGCACATGGCTGAGGTAGCGGTTCTTCTCCGCCTTGGCGGCGTACGCGCTGGCGTCGACGGCCTGCACCTGCAGGAGGCGTACGACGAAGACCAGCATCACCAGGGTCAGGCCGAGGCTGACCAGGCGCAGCCGGGGGCGCGGGCTGCCCAGCCGGATGATGCGCGGGCCAGGCCGCGGGCGGCGGGCCGCGGGGCGGACGGACGGACGCCGGGCGGGTCCTGGCACCCGGCGGCGCGGAGCTTCCTTGGGCACTGCGTCACCTGCCGGGGGTCGTCGGGGTCGGCTTGGCGGGCGGGCGGGACGGCTTGGCTGCCTGGGTGGGACCGGCCGCCTGGCTGCTGGGCCCGGGGCCGGCCGCCCGGCCGGGCTTGGGGGGCGTCGGGGGTTTGAGGGGCGCGGGCTGCTGCTGGGCGGCTGGTGCGGATGACGGTGCGGCGGGGGCCGTCGCCGATGAGGGCGAGGCGGGCGACGGAGACTGCGAGACGGGGGGCGACGCCGGCGTGCCGGGATTCGCGGGGGTGCCGGGATTCGCGGGGGTGCCGGGCGACGCGGGAGTGCTGGGCGACGCGGGCGACGCGGACGCGGCCACCGGAGCCGGGATCTCCATCGGCGTCGGGGCCGGCGACGGCCGGGCGGTGGCCCGGCGGGGCACGCCGCGGACCGTGCCGTCCGGCTCGAGGAAGGCGGGGCTGCCGCCGGGCACCATGCCCAGTTCGCGGGCGCGCCGCTCCAGGGCGTCGGGCGCGGAGCGGGCGTCCACGTCGCGCTGCAGCGCCTGCTGCTCGTCGGTGAGCTCAGTGGTCTTCCGCTTGAGCTCGCTCAGCTTGAACGAGCCTTGGTTGAGCGCGGAGTTCAGCAGCAGCAGCGTGATCAGCCCGCCGCCGAGAAGCACCACGACCAGCAGGACGAAGGGGGTACGGGCCGCGGTGCTCGGCCCTGACGGCATCAGCTTGGCCAGCCGCGCCGCCCGCCCCTTCAGCTGCTTGGCCGCAGCGCTCACACGTCCTCCCGGATGCGCTGCGCTCCCCTGAGCCGCGCGGGCGCCGCACGGCGGTTCTGGGCGACCTCTTCCTCGGTCGGCAGCTCCGCACCGCGAGTCAGCAGCTTGAGCCGCGGCTGGTACTCCTCGGGCACCACCGGCAGGCCGGGCGGCGCCGTATTGGCCGCGCCGGCCGCAAAGACCTGCTTGACCAGCCGGTCCTCGAGGGAGTGATACGACAGGACGGCGATGCGGCCACCGACGGCGAGGGCCTGGACCGCCGCTGGGATCGCCTGCTCCAGGACGGTGAGCTCGCCGTTCACCTCGATGCGCAGGGCCTGGAAGGTGCGCTTGGCCGGGTTGCCGCCGGTGCGCTTGGCGGCCTGCGGCAGCGCGTCGCGGATCAGCTCGACGAGCCGGGCGCTGTTGGCGAAAGGCTCCTTCTCGCGCTCCCGTACGACTGCCGAGACGATCCGCTTGGCCTGCTTCTCCTCGCCGTACGTACGCAGGATCCGCACCAGCTCGCCCGGCGGGTAGGTGTTGAGGACCTCGGCGGCGCTGACGCCCGTCGTCTGGTCCATGCGCATGTCGAGAGGGGCGTCCTGGGCGTAGGCGAACCCGCGCCCGGCCTCGTCGAGCTGCATGGAGGAGACGCCGAGGTCGAAGAGGATGCCCTGGACGCGCGGGATCTTCAGCCGCTCGAGGACCTCTGGCAGCTCGTCGTACACGGCGTGCACCAGGGTGGCCCGGTCGCCGAAGGGGGCGAGCCGCTCGCCGGAGAGCCGCAGCGCTTCCTTGTCCCGGTCCAGCGCGATCAGGCGCGCCTCGGGGAACTGCGTGAGCAGGGCCTCGCTATGTCCGCCGAGGCCGAGGGTGCAGTCCACGACGACCGCCCCGGGCTGCTCCAGGGCCGGTGCCAACAGGTCCAGGCACCGCTGGAGCATCACCGGGACGTGTCGGGTCTGACTCATGCGCGCCCCTCGCAGAGCTCGGGGCGACATTCGCCAGGCGCACGGCTTCCAATGATTCGCTCGCTGCGCTCGCTCATGCGCCCTCTCAGATCCGGAGCGGGCGTACGTACTGCCGGGTCCCCGCCCGCTCAGAAGAGTCGTACGTACGCCGCACACGCGGGGAATTACGTCAAAATTGCAGTATGTGCAGGATGTGTCCCTGAACTTCGCGTCACTTTAGTCCACAGGCCCTCCGGGTCAATCAACCGGCCGCTGCGTGGCGCGGGGCGGGTGGGACAGGTGTCGCGCGAGCGGACAGTTCACTCGTAAGGAGGCGGCCGCATCACTCCTGTGGGTTAGCTCACAACAAGGCTCATTGATGTTCTTTGTCCCGTCTCACAGCAGGCCTCGGTCGCGTGTGCCCATTACCGTCGTCACCATGTCGACTTCCGCGCATCACCCTGCTGACGCAGCCCGCTCCGGCGGTACGGTCACCGACCGTCTTGTCGAGGCGAACCTGCGCTACGCCGCCGGCTTCCAGGACCCTGGGATGGACGCACGTCCCGTGTTGGGCGTGGCCGTGGTCGCCTGCATGGACGCCAGGCTCGACCTGCACGACGCGCTCGGCCTCGAACTGGGCGACTGCCACACCATCCGCAACGCGGGCGGCGTGGTCACGGACGATGTGATCCGCTCGCTGACCATCAGCCAGCGCGCGCTCGGTACACGCAGCGTCATACTCATCCACCACACCAACTGCGGCCTGGAGTCGCTGACCGAGGACTTCCGGCACGAGCTGGAGGACGAGGTGGGGCAGCGTCCGTCATGGGCGGTGGAGGCGTTCCGGGACGTCGACCAGGACGTACGGCAGTCGATGCAGCGGGTCCGCACCTCGCCGTTCCTGCCGCACACCGACGACGTGCGAGGCTTTGTCTTCGATGTGACACAGGGTCTGCTGCGCGAGATCGATCCCTCGGTGTGACCGAGCGGACACCTCAGAAAACACGGCAAAGCATCCATATCCCACCCCTTTATCCACAGGCGAGTGACACAACGCGGTAACGCCAACAAGAATGCGTGTGTGGCACCTTCCGGAAGCTTCCGGAGATGGTGTGTGAGTTGGGGTGGGCCGGGCCGTCTGACGAGCCCGGCCCGTAGAACGGGCCGAGGAGGGCCGGGTGACGACCTATGACGATCGAGCGAGCCTCACAGATCTGACCACCACAGCGGAGCGGGTCCGCAGGTCGGTGGAGGGTGTGATCGAGGGCAAGCCTGAGGTCGTACGGCTTTCGCTTACTGTGCTGCTCGCCGAGGGGCATCTGCTCATCGAAGATGTGCCGGGCGTGGGCAAGACGATGCTGGCGAAGGCGCTGGCGCGGTCCATCGACTGCTCGGTGCGGCGTATCCAGTTCACGCCGGACCTGCTGCCGTCCGACATCACCGGTGTGTCGATCTTCGACCAGCAACAGCGTGACTTCGAGTTCAAGCCGGGCGCGATCTTCGCCCAGATCGTGATCGGCGACGAGATCAACCGCGCATCGCCGAAGACGCAGTCGGCGCTGCTGGAGTCGATGGAGGAGCGCCAGGTAACCATCGACGGGCAGACGTATGAACTGCCCAGCCCCTTCATGGTGGTGGCCACCCAGAACCCGGTGGAGATGGAGGGCACCTATCCGCTGCCGGAGGCGCAGCGCGACCGTTTCATGGCGCGGGTGTCGATCGGTTACCCCAGCGCGGACGCCGAGCTGCAGATGCTCGATGTGCACGGCGGCGTCTCGCCACTGGACGATCTGCAGCCGGTGGCGCACGCCCACGACATCGTGAAGCTGATCGACGCGGTGCGTACGGTCCATGTCGCCGAATCCGTACGGCGGTATGCGGTGGAGCTGGTGGCGGCCACCCGCAGCCACCCGGACCTCAGACTCGGCGCGTCGCCGCGCGCCACGCTGCATCTGCTGCGGGCCGCGAAGGCCACCGCCGCGCTGAGCGGCCGTGACTACGCCCTGCCGGACGACGTCCAGTCGCTGGCGGTTCAGGTGCTCGCGCACCGGCTGCTGCCCACCGCGCAGGCGCAGTTGAACCGGCGTACGGCCGAGCAGGTCGTGCTGGAGATCATGCAGCGCACCCCCGTGCCCACGGCCAACGGCTCGGAGACCAGCTACGTCCCGGGCCGGCCGGCGCAGCCGCCGCTCTACGGCCAGCAGCCCGGCGCCCGGCGGCTGTGATGTCGGCCGGGGCGCCCGCCGCCGCGGAAGGCAAGGACACGGGCGGCGTGCGGGCGGCCCTGGGCGGGCTGACCACACGCGGCCGTTCCTTCCTCGCGGCCGGCGTGGCGGCGATGGTGTGCGCGTACGTCCTCGGGCAGGGCGACCTGCTGCGGGTCGGTCTGCTGCTCGCCGTGCTGCCGCTGGCCTGTGTGGCCGTGCTGTACCGCACCCGCTACCGGGTCGCGGGCAGTCGGCGTCTTTCCCCGTCGCGGGTGCCCGCCGGGTCCGAGGCGCGGGTGCATCTGCGGATGGACAACGTCTCGCGGCTGCCCACCGGGCTGCTGATGCTCCAGGACCATGTGCCGTATGTGCTGGGGCCGCGGCCCCGGTTCGTACTGGACCGGGTGGAGGCGGGCGGCCGGCGCGAGGTCTCCTACCGGGTGCGCTCGGATCTGCGCGGGCGCTATCCGCTGGGGCCGCTGCAACTGCGGCTGAGCGACCCGTTCGGGATGTGCGAGCTGACCCGATCCTTCAGCGCCTACGACACCCTCACCGTCATTCCGCAGACCGAGGCGCTGCCGGCGGTGCGGCTCGCGGGTGAGGCCGCGGGGTACGGCGACGGGCGCCAGCGCTCACTGGCGCTGGCCGGCGACGACGACGTGATCCCGCGCACCTACCGCTACGGCGACGATCTGCGCCGGGTGCACTGGCGCTCCACCGCGCGCTACGGCGAGCTGATGGTGCGCCGCGAGGAGCAGCCGCAGCGGGCCAGATGCACGGTGCTGCTCGACACCCGGCGCACCGCCTATCAGGGTGCGGGTCCCGACTCCGCCTTCGAGTGGGCCGTGTCGGGCGCCGCCTCGGCGCTGGTGCACATGCTGGAACGGGGCTTCGCGGTCCGGCTGTTGACCGACACGGGAAACTCGGTGCCCGGTGAGGGCGCCGACGGCTTCGCCGGGTCGACCCAGGAGTCCGCGGACTCCGCCGGACTGATGATGGACACGCTCGCGGTCGTCGACCACTCCGACGGCACCGGGCTCTCGCCGTCGTACGACGTGCTGCGCGGCGGGAACGAAGGGCTGTTGGTCGCCTTCTTCGGCGATCTGGACGAGGAGCAGGCGGCCCTGGCGGGGCGCATGCGCCAGCGCAGCGGCGCCGCTGTCGCCTTCGTCCTGGACAGCAAGGCCTGGGTGACGAGCGGCGCAAGTGCCGGGGCCGTCGAGGACCGGCTGAGACTGCTGCGCGAGGCGGGCTGGACGGCCCTGGCCGTGCCGCAGGGGGCTGCGCTCTCGGAGCTGTGGCAGCAAGCCGGCCGGCAGCGCGCCGAGGCCTCCGGCAGCGGTACGAACGGTTTCTCTGGGGGTTGGTCATGAGCGGTCGCGGAAGGCTGGCGCTCTGTGCCTATGCCGCCACGCTGATGGCGGCGGGCGCGATGCTGCCGCTGGTCGAGCCGGCCACCTGGATGCTGCAGGCGGCGTTCCTGCTGGCGATCCTGAGCGGCGTGGGCGCACTGACCCGGCGGGTGCCGCTGGCCCGCCCGCTGACGGTGGCGGTGCAGGCCCTTGTCATGCTGCTGCTGCTCACCATGGTCTTCGCCCGGGGCCAGGCGATTCTCGGCGTGCTGCCGGGACCCGATGTGTTCCAGCAGTTCGGCCACTTGCTGAACGCGGGCGGCGAGGACGTCGGGCGGTACGCGATCCCGGCGCCGGCGACCGACGGCATCAAGCTGATGGTGATCGGCGGCGTGCTGCTGATCGGCCTTGCGGTGGACGCCCTCGCGGTGACGTTCCGCAGCTCGGCCCCGGCGGGGCTACCGCTGCTCGCCCTGTACTCGGTCGCCGCGGGCCTGGCCGGCGGCGGCGCGAGCTGGCTGTGGTTCCTGCTGGCTGCCACCGGATATCTGGTGCTTCTGCTGGCCGAGGGCCGCGACCGGCTCTCCCAGTGGGGCCGGGTCTTCGGCGGTGCCCCGCCCGGGCCGGGGCGCTGGGTCCCCGCGGCGGGCGGCAATCCCACCGCTCCGGTCCGCACCGGCCGCCGGATCGGCGCACTCGCCCTCGGTGTCGCGCTGGTGGTCCCGGCGGCGCTGCCCGCGCTGAACGGCGGGCTGCTGGGCGCCACCGGCAGCGGCGACGGCCCGGGACCCGGCGGCGGCACCATCTCCGCGGTGAATCCGCTGGTCTCGCTGCAGGACAGCCTGAACCAGCCCGACAACCGCGAGGTCATCAGGTACCGCACGAATGCGACGGACACCAAGGACCTCTATCTGCGGATCGTCGCGCTGGACGAGTTCGACGGGACGGCGTGGAAGTCCTCGGAGCGCAAGGTCAAGGACGTGCCGGACCAGCTTCCGCAGCCGGAAGGGCTGAGCTCGGCCGTCGGCGTCACCGAGATCAAGACGAACCTCTCCGCCGCGGGCTCGTACAAGCAGAGCTGGCTGCCGCTCCCCTACCCGGCGACGAAGGTACAGATCGACGGACGCTGGCGCTACGAGCCCACCGGGCGGACGCTGGTCGGCGACCGCGGTCAGAACACCCGCGGCGCGCAGTACTCCGTCACCAGCCTGCTGGTGAAGCCGACGGCGGATCAGCTGGCCTCGGCGCCGGCCGCGCCCCCGAAGCTGCTGCGCGAGTACACCAGGGTGCCCGAGGGGCTGCCCGACGTGGTCCGGGAGACAGCGAAGGTGGTGACCAAGGGAGCCACGAACGACTACGAGCGGGCGGTCAAGCTCCAGGACTGGTTCGCGGTCGACGGCGGCTTCCGGTACGACACACAGGTGGCGTCGGGTACGGGCATCGAGGCGATCAGCCGGTTCCTGAAGCAGAAGGAAGGCTTCTGCGTCCACTTCTCGTTCTCGATGGCCGCGATGGCCCGGACGCTGGGCATACCGGCGCGGGTCGCGGTGGGCTTCACGCCCGGCTCCCCGCGCCCGGACGGCACGATGTCGGTCGGTCTGCGCGAGGCGCACGCCTGGCCCGAGCTGTTTTTCGAGGGCGTCGGCTGGACCCGGTTCGAGCCGACCCCGAGCCGGGGCTCCGCGCCGGACTACACCCGGCCCGAGTCGCCGAGCGGCAATCCGAGCAACCCGGCCCAGCCGTCGGCCACTCCATCGTCGGAGCCGACCACGGTGCCTTCCGCCTCGGACAGCTGCCCGCCGCAGGCGAAGCGGCTCGGCGACTGCGGGGCGGCCGCCCCGCAGGAGATCCTGCCGCCCACCGACCCGGGCACCTCGCTGGGGACCGTGCTGGGCGTAGTTGTGATCGTGCTGGCCGTGGTCCTCGTACCGCTGCTGCCGATGCTGTGGCGGATCAGGGTGCGGGCCGCCCGCCTCGGCTCCGGCGGGCGCACGCCCGAGGACGCCTCGGCCCGGACGCTGGCGGCCTGGCAGGAGATCGCCGACACGGCCTGGGACCACGGCATCCTGCCCGACGACTCGCAGACGCCCCGCAAGGCGGCTGCCCGCATCGTCCGGCTGGGACGTCTTGAGGGCGAGTCGGCGGACGCGGTGCACCGGGTGGCCCATGCGGTGGAGCAGGTGCTGTACGCGCCGGTGCCCCGGCCGGGCACGGGACTGACCGAAGACGTCGGGCAGATCCGGCTCGGACTCGGTGCCGCGGTGAGCCGTTGGACGAAGCTGCGGGCAGTGCTCGCGCCCCGCTCAACCGTCCGGGTGGTATGGGCCCTGTCCGAGCGCTGGGCGGCGGTCACGGACCGCTGGGGCGTGCACCGCCTGCGGCTGGACCGGTGGTCGCAGATCCTGCGCCGCCCGTCCCGGCAGCGAGGCTGATGCGAAGGCTGATACGGGTGAGGGGCCGACGCGATTGCGTCGGCCCCTCACTCGTATCAGCCCTTCACCCGTAAAGCCTGTGGAGGCGGTGAAGCAAGAAGTTCAGTTGCCGTGCTCGTCGCGGCGGCGCTGCCACCGCTGCTCGATCCGGGCCATCAACGACCTGCGCTGACGAGGATGGCGGCGAGAGGTCGCTGCCGCGTCCCCCAGGGTCTGTTGCTCACCCGGCTTGGGCGCCTTGCGCCATCCGGTGACCGCGAGAACCGCACAGCCGAGCATGACGAGGAATCCCACCACGCTGATCCAGATCTGCTGCGCGACCATTCCGGCCATGAGGAGCGCGATACCCACCAGGAAGCCGACGACTGCCTGGTAGACCCGTCGCCGGGTGTACGTACGCAGCCCGCTTCCCTCAAGCGCTGTAGCGAACTTGGGATCTTCGGCGTACAGCGCTCGCTCCATCTGCTCGAGCATTCGCTGCTCGTGCTCCGAGAGCGGCACGGAGTCCTCCTAGTCGTCGGTCGCGGGGGCGACCGGTATGCGGCCCTTTCAGGATAGGCAGGGAATCGCCCCCGTGAAACCCGCCCTCTACGCCAATTCGCCAGTCCGGGCCGCCACGGCGGCTTTGGCTGCTGAGGCGTAGATTCCCCAACCGCCAATCCGTCATGCCGGATGGTGTCCCCCGATCATACGGGGCCAAGGCCACGATCGGGGGGTCTGTGGCGTACTCCATGTGCGGCTGCGCCGCTGATCAGCCGCGCTTCTCGCCCAGTACGTGCAGCTGGGTGGCGACGGAGTGGAAGGCGGGCAGCTCGGCGGCCGCGGCCTCCAGCTTGAGCAGCGCGTCCAGCGCGCCGGGCTCGGTGTCCACCAGGACGCCGGGGACGAGGTCGGCGAAGACCCTGACACCGTGTACGGCGCCCACGTCGACGCCCGCGTCGGCCAGCAGCTCGGTCAGCTGCTCGGCGGTGAAACGCCGGGGCACCGGGTCGCCGTTGCCCCAGCGGCCTGACGGGTCGTTCAGCGCATGGTGGGCCTCGGTGAAGTGCCCTGCCAGCGCCCTGGCGAGGACGGCCCCACCGAGCCCGGCGGCGAGCAGACTGATGGCGCCGGACGGACGGAGCGCGTCCACGGCATTGCGCACGCCCTCGGCCGGGTCGTCCACGTACTCCAGGACTCCATGGCACAGCACCGCGTCGTACCCACCGCGCTCGACGACGTCGAAGAGACCGTGGATGTCCCCCTGGACCCCGCGGACCCGGTCGGCCACTGAGGCCTCCGCGGCCCGGCGCTCCAGCGCGAAGAGCGCGTTGGGGCTGGGGTCGACGACGGTGACCCGGTGCCCGAGCTTGGCCGCGGGCACCGCGAAGTTCCCTGAGCCGCCGCCGGTGTCGAGGATGTCCAGGGCGTCCGACCCGATCGCCTTGACCCGGCGGTCGAGGGCGTCCTTGAGGACCTCCCAGACCACGGCGGTACGGAGGGAGGCGCGGGGGCGCATCGGGTCCGACACGGCAGTTGACTCCTCGGACGGTGCCGCCCCGGTCCCGGGGCGTGAGCGGGGTGGACGGTCGCTCGAGTGTTGATCGAGTGAACGGTGAATACGCAGCCCACCCTATTGCCTCCGCCAAGCATCCCGGCCCCTCCCTCTCACCCCGCGGCGCCTCCCGCCTCCGGCTGCTCGGCGCGAGGCTGCGGCAGCACCGGCTGGAGCACCAGCAGCCGCTCCACCAGGCGCAGGAACATGGCCGCGTCGCGCAGCAGGTCGTCGGCGTCGCGGCTGCTCGCCGCGCCCTGTATGCCTGCCTCCGCGCGCGCCCTGCGGCGGGCGCCCGAGGCGAACAGCGCACTCCACTCGGTCAGCTCGGGCGCTATCTCGGGCAGGACTTCCCAGGCACTTCGGATGCGCTGCCTGCGGCGCTCGCTGGTCTCCGGGCGGCCGCGGGCCGCGAGCACCGCGGCCGCGGTGCGAAGGGCGGCCAGATGGGCCGTGGCATACCGTTCGTTGGGCGTTTCGAGAGTGGCGGCCTCGTCGAGACCCGTACGGGCCTGGGCGAGCAGGTCGAGGGCGGCGGGCGGTGCCGAGGCCCGCCGCAGGACGGGGTGCACGTCGTTCGCCGGTCCGGTCAGTGAGGGGGCAGGGCCGGTGGCGCGGCGCCGGTGTGCGGCTGCTGCGTAGGAGCTGGCCATGACGAACCTCCTGTCGTCGTGTGACGGCGCTGTGGCCGTATGTGTCCATCGTGAGGGGCACCACTGACAATCGGCTCTGACCTGCTGCTTTCTCTGTGGGGACCGCTGCTTGCCTTGTGGAGACGGCTGTTTTCCCCAACAGAGGTGGCTTACGGGGGCGGACGGCTAAGGTGAGGTGAGTAGTACGCGCGATCCCCCGGAGCGGTCATGCGCGGACATCGCCCCGACCCTCCCGACAGTGGGCAGCAACTCCTGCTCACCCTCGGGCAACTCGTCGACCAGGCCCTGGAGCGGATCAAGCTGCAGCGGGCCCGCGTCGAGCTGGCCATGGTCCTGCAGCGCCATATGCTCCCGCCGGAGTTGCCGAAGCTGCCCGGCCTGCATATCGCGGGCCGTTACTCGCCCTCACGGGACGGTCTCGACGTCGGCGGCGACTGGTACGACGCCTTCGTGATGATGGACGGGTCGCTCGGGCTCGCGATCGGCGATGTGCAGGGCCACGATGTGGAGGCCATCGCGTTCATGGGCCAGGTCCGCACCAGCCTGCGGGCCCTCGCCGAGGGGACGAGCGATCCGAGAGAGGTGCTCAGCCGCACCAACAACCTGCTGATCTCGATGGGCTTCGGCCTCTTCGCGACCTGCTGCTTCCTCCGGTTCGACCCGGTCAGCCGCGATCTCACCGTGTCCCGGGCCGGCCATGTCCCGATGATCTGGGCCACCGCGGGCGGCCGCTCCGGCATCGCCCTGGACAGCGGCGGCGCGCCACTGGGCGTCGTGCGGGGCGAGCGCTATCCGGTGACCCACCGACGGCTGACGGAGGCAGGGGTCCTCGTTCTGCTCACCGACGGCGTCGTCGAAGGCCCGACCTACCCGATGGAGGCCGGCCTGGCCGAGGTGCACCGGCTGGCCCGCACGGGATTCGACGCCGACCCCGACGTGCTGGCCTCGGCCGTCATCAAGGTCGCCGAACGGACCGGTCACCGTGACGATGCCGCCGTCCTCGTCGTCCGTTACGACGGCCCGCCGGTGCCTGGGTAACCGCGCAGCACACCGTACTCGACCCGCCCGGCCCGGACAGCCGATCCCGCCGTCCCGGTCGCCGGGGGCCCACCGGGAGCGCAGAATGCTGTGGTGCGCACTGCGGAGATCGGCCGTTATGGGCCTCCTGCCCTGCAGATCCTCGCTGTCGCCGCCTTCTATTACGGGGCCGCCCGACTCGGGCTGCTTCAGCAGCTGGTACGCGGTCAGGTCACGCCGCTGTGGCCGCCGACCGGAGTGGCCCTGGCCAGTCTGCTCGTCCTCGGCCTGCGGATCTGGCCGGGCATCGCGCTCGGCGCCTTCCTGGTCAATGTGTCCATCGGCCCCTCGCCCCTCGCCGTGCTGACCATCGTCGCCGGCAACACCCTGGCTCCGGTCTGCGCGTACCTGTTGCTGCGTCGGGCCCAGTTCCGCAACGAGCTGGACCGACTGCGGGACGTACTGGCACTGATCTTCCTCGGCGCCCTGGCCGGAATGCTGATCAGCTCGACCGTGGGCAGCGGGGTGCTGGTGCTTGCCGGGGCACTGGAGGGGAGCGACTTCTGGCCGACGTGGTCGGTGTGGTGGACCGGTGACGCGATGGGGGTCCTTGTCGTCACTCCGTTCCTGCTCGCGCTGCGCAGGGCCCGGTGGCCACGGGATGCCGGGATCGGCCGCTGGATCGAAGCGGTGGCGCTGCTGCTGGGCACGCTCCTCGTGACGATTCTGGCGACCAGTACCGGCAGTTCCGCCCTGTTGTTCCTCGTCTTTCCGTTCCTGATCTGGGCCGCGTTCCGCTTCCAGCTGGCCGGTGCCGCGCCGTGTGCGCTGGGGGTGTCGACGCTGGCGATCCTCGCCGCGGCCCGGGAGTCCGGCCCGTTCGCCGGTCACGACCTGTTCGCCAACATGGTCACGCTGCAGGCCTTCAACGGCGCCACGGCGCTGACGGCCCTGCTGCTCGCGGCAGTCATCACCGAGCGCGACAAGACCTATGAGGAGATCAAACAGGTCTGCGCACGGCTCGCCGAGATGGTGGCCCATATGGAGCCGCGCCTGGAGTCGTACGACTTCCGCTCGGCCGAGGACGAGGAAAAGTGACGCCCGGAACCGCGACGGACAAGGCCGCGACGGACAAGGCCGCGACGGACAGGGCCGCCTGCGGACGGGATCTCGATCGCTGAACCAGCCTCTTTTGCTTCGGACGGAGATTCGGAGTAGTTTTTGAACTGACCAGTCAGTTCAAAAATGTTGGGGGGAACGCGTGGGTAGCTCTGACAGCCCTGACGGCAGCCACGGGGCGGCCGTCACCGCCGAGGACTTCGGCCTCAAGGGCCCGCGCGGCTGGACGTTCCGCTCGGTGAGCATCAAGGCGGAACCCGGTTCGCTCATCGCGATCGAGGGCCCGTCCGGCTCCGGCCGCACCTGCCTGCTGCTCGCGCTCGCCGGCAGGATGCGCCCCACCGAGGGCCACGCCGAGATCGGTGGTCTGCCGCTGCCGCGCAAGATGGCCGCGGTACGCCGGATCAGCGCGCTCGGCCCGGTGACGGGCGTCAGCGAGCTCGACCCGGCCCTGACCGTCGCCGAGCATCTGCGTGAACGGGGCTTGCTGCAACGCCACTTCGACGGCTCGCTGCGCACCCTGCTGCGGCCCCGGGCCGAGCGCGCAGCCGCGACCCGCAGCCGTATCGACGAGGCGCTGGAGGCGGCGGGGCTGGACCTGGCCGCACTCCCCAAGGGGGAGCGCACGGCCGTACGCGATCTGGAGCGGCTCGAGGCGCTGCGCCTGTCCGTCGCCCTCGCGCTGATCGGCCGGCCGCGTCTGCTCGCCGTCGACGACGTCGACCTCAAGCTCTCCGACACGGACCGGGCCGAGGCCTGGAAGCTGCTGCGCTCGGTCGCCGAGGCGGGCACGACGGTGCTCACCGTGTGCAGTCAGGCGCCGGAGGGCACGACGGCGATCCGCACGGCCGCCACCACCGACCCGGACGCCCCGGACGCGGCCCCGGCCCTGGAGAGCGAAGCCGCGCCCGACGCAACTCCTGGCGCCGTGCCCGCCAACACAACCGAAGCCACAGAAACCACGTCCGAAGTCACGCCCGAAGACGCGTCCGCGGACACCGACCAGGACACCACCGAGGAGGGGACGACCGATGCGCTCGCCGAAACTGGCCGCGCTTGAGCTGAAGCGGTTCGGCAGGGGGAAGCTGCCGCGCGCCGCACTCGTCGCGATCCTGCTGCTCCCACTGCTGTACGGCGCGCTGTACCTGTGGTCCTTCTGGGACCCGTACGGACAGCTCAACCGGATCCCTGTCGCACTCGTCAACGACGACAAGGGAGCCACCGCCGCCGGCAAGAAGATCGCGGCAGGCAACGAAATCACCAAGGGCCTGCATGAGAGCGAGGTCTTCGAGTGGCACGAGGTGAGTGCCACCGAGGCCCGCAAGGGCGTCGAGGACGGGTCGTACTACCTGTCCCTCACCATGCCGAAGGACTTCAGCAAGCGCATCGCGTCGAGCTCCGGCGACTCCCCCGAGACCGGCGCCCTTCAGGTCCGTACGAACGACGCCAACAACTACATCGTCGGACAGATCTCGCGAACGGTCTTCTCCGAGGTGCGCACCGCCGCTTCGACCAAGACCTCTCGTTCCTTCCTCGACCGGATCTTCATCTCCTTCTCCGACATCCATGACGCGACCGAGAAGGCGGCGAAGGGCGCCGACCAGCTCAAGGGCGGGATCGGCAAGGCGAAGAAGGGCTCCAAGGACCTCGCGGACGGGCTCAAGGACGCCAAGGACGGCAGCGGCAGGCTCGCCGGCGGCCTGACCAAGCTCAACAAGGGCGCGGGCGACCTCGAGACCGGCTCCCAGCAGGTCGCCGACGGCACCCAGGAACTCGCCGACAAGGTCAACGGGATCGCCGCCGACGTCCGTCCGTACCTCAAGGACAACGGCAAGGCGATCGGCGACACGGCCCGGCTGGTCGCCGACTCCTCGCAGGCGGTGCGCCACAACCTCGACATCCTCGTGAAGACGGCACCCGGCTCCGCGGCCCTCGCCCACAAGTCGGCCGACGAGCTGAGCGCCATCTACAAATCGCACTGCGAGGACGCGCTGCTGCCCGACCCGACCGCCTGCCCCGCCCTCAAGCGTGCCAAGGTCACAGCCGCCGATGTCGCCACGGTCGCCGACGACGTCAACGCCCTGGTGAAGAACAACAACGGCGACCTGAAGAAGCTCGACGGCCAGCTCGCCGATCTGCAGAAGAAGGCGAACGACCTGGCCAAGCGGTCACCGCACCTCGACGAGGACCTCGAGTCCTCCGTCCGCAAGATCAATGAGCTCAACTCGGGCGCCAGGAAGGTCGCTCAGGGCGCGGACAAGCTGCACACCGGACTGAGCAGCGCCAAGACGGGCTCCACGGATCTCGACAGTGGTGTCGGCAAGCTCAAGAACGGCGCCAACAGCCTGGACGGCGGCATGTTCAAGCTCGCGGACGGTTCGACCGAGCTGGCCGGCGGGCTCAACAAGGGCGTCGACAAGATCCCCGACTACGACAAGAACGACCGCGACCGCCGCACCGAGGTGATGGCCGACCCGGTGAAGCTGGCCAGCCAGTCTCTGCACAAGGCACCCAACTACGGCACCGGCTTCGCCCCGTACTTCATCCCGCTGTCCCTCTGGGTCGGTTCGATGGTCGCGTACATGCTCATCCAGCCGCTCAACCGGCGGGCCCTGGCCGCCGGCGCCTCCGCCTGGCGGATCGCGGTGGCCGGCTGGCTGCCCGTCGCCGCGATCGGCCTGGTGCAGGTCGGCGCGCTGATGTCCGTGCTGCACTGGGGAATTGGCCTCGAGATGACCCACACGGCCGGGACGATCGGCTTCCTCGCCCTCGTCACCTGCTGCTTCGCGGCCATCATCCAGTGGCTGAACGCCCGCTTCGGGGCGGCGGGACGGATCCTCGTACTGGCGTTGCTGATGCTCCAGCTGACCTCGGCCGGCGGCACCTACCCGGTGGAGACCAGCCCCGGTTTCTTCAACGCCATCCACCCCTTCCTCCCGATGACGTACGTCGTCGAGACGCTGCGCCTGCTCATCACGGGCGGCGGACTCGGCCCGGTCTGGCAGGCGTGCACGATTCTGATCGCCTTCACCGCGGGCGCGCTGGCGCTCACCGCCGTCTCCGCACGGCGCAAGCAGGTGTGGACGCTCGACAGGCTGCACCCGGAGCTGAGTCTGTGAGGACGGCCGGACCTGTGAGAATCGATGCCATGGACGGCATGGACAGCACGAGCACCAGACGCCGGGCGACCCGGGCGAAGCTCTATGAGGCGGCGGTGACGCTCATCGCCGAGCAGGGGTTCTCCGCCACCACGGTGGACGAGATCGCCGAACGGGCCGGGGTCGCCAAGGGCACGGTCTATTACAACTTCAAGAGCAAGACCGAACTCTTCGAGGAGCTGCTGCGGTTCGGCGTCGGCCTGCTCACCTCCTCGCTGCAGTCCGCCGCCGACGAGACGACTGAGCGCGGCGGCAGCAGGGTCGAGGCACTGGACGCGATGATCAGGGCCGGTCTGGGGTTCATCGAGCGCTATCCGGCCTTCACCCAGCTGTACGTCGCCGAGCTGTGGCGTACCAACAGGGCCTGGCAGTCGACCCTCCTCGTGGTGCGGCAGCAGGCGGTGGCCGTCGTCGAGAACGTGCTCCGGGAAGCCGTCGAGAACGGGGAGTTGAGCGAGGAGATCGACATTCCGCTGACGGCGGCGGCGCTGGTCGGGATGGTCCTGGTGGCGGCGCTCGACTGGCAGGCCTTCCAGCCGGAGCGGTCGCTCGACGATGTGCACTCCGCCCTGTCGCGGCTGCTGCACGGCCGGGTCAGCGGCCGCTGAGGCGCGCTCCACGCGCGCGTGCTGGACGGTGCGCGCTCCGGACAGCCGCGCGAGCGTGCGCCTGACAGCGCGCGGATACAAAAGTGCCGGTCCGGTGAGGCTCGATCCCCCCGAGCCCCGCCGGACCGGCGTGTTTCCCCCGTACCCCCGTTGTTCCCCGTCTGCCCCCGTTGTTCCCCCGTGGAGCCGGAGAACCCGTGTGCCGGAGAGCCCGTGGTCAGTGGGTTCTCCGTCGTGCACCCCCGTTCCGTCAGGGGAGCCGCGCCGTTCCGCCGCCCCGTGTCGTCGGTACCGGCGCCGCGCCCCCTCCGTGGTCTCCACTCTTCCGTCTACGCAGGTGAGGCCCCATCCGCGCGCGTACTCATCTCGCCCACTAGGTACGGATACTCAGCTGTCCGTGCTCATCCCCACCCGCGCGGGCAGCCGACTGGTTACGATCGCGTCCGTGTCCGTACTCCCTCTCGTCTTCACCAGCGGCTGGGCCAGCGGGATCAACGCCTATGCGGTGGTTCTGCTGTTCGGCATCTTCGGTGCGACCGGCCTCACCGACGAAGTGCCCGAATCGCTTCAGCGCACCGATGTCCTGATCGTGGCCGGAGTGCTCTTCCTCTGTGAGGCGGTGGCGGACAAGATCCCGTACGCCGACTCGGTGTGGGACTCGGTGCACACCGTGATCCGGCCGGTGGCGGGCGCGGTCGTGGCGGCGTTGCTGGCCGGGGAGAACGGCTCACTGCCCGAGCTCGCGGCCGGTGCGGTCGGCGGTTCGGCCGCGCTGATGAGCCATCTGGTCAAGGCCGGCACGAGGATGGCGGTGAACACCTCGCCCGAGCCGTTCAGCAATATCGCGCTGAGCACGGCGGAGGATCTGGGCGTCGCCGGGATCATCTCGTTCGCGGTCTTCCATCCGCTTGCGGCCGCGATCATCGCCGGGACGCTGCTCCTGCTGGGGGTGGTGGTACTGGCCTTCGTCGCCGGCAGGATCCGCCGGTTCCTGCGCCGCAGGGCGCAGCGCCGCGAGGGCCGCGCCTACCGGGGGCCGGCCCCCAGGCCGCCGGCCGACGACGCGGTCGGCAGCCGCGCGGCCCAGCCACCGCCCTGGTGATCCGCCCGCCGGAGCCCAGCCGGCCCCGAACCCCGGTGACCGGACCGCCTGGACCCACTGTCAGTGGCGGCGGATAAAGTCGCTGACATGGCACGGATTGCGGTGATCGGCGCCGGGATGGGCGCCATGGCGGCTGCCGCCCGGCTGGCCGTGGCAGGCCACCGGGTGACGGTGTACGAGCGCTCGGCGACCCATGGCGGCGCGGTGGGCCGGTTCGAGCGCGAGGGCTTCGGCTTCGACACCGGTCCCGCTCTGCTGCATCTGCCCGCCGTCTGGCGGGACTTGTTCGTCAAGACCGGCAAGGAGCCGCTGGAGCGGTGCGTCGAGCTGGTCCAGGTCGACCCGGCGAGCCGTCATGTATTCGCCGACGGCACCGCGGTGTCCCTGCCGAATGCCTCGCGGGCCGGCATCGTCTCCGCGCTGGACGCGGCGCTCGGGGCGGGCGCGGGTGCGCGCTGGGGCGACTTCCTGGGCCGCGCGCGGGACGCCTGGGAGCGCACCCGGCGCCCCCTGCTCGAGGAGCCCCTGCCCGCCGACCTGTCCCCGCTGGAGCGGGAGCCGTACCCGGCGCTCAGGTCCGGGCTGCTGCGGCGCTCGGCGAGGACGCTCGCCGAGGTCGGCCGGCGCGAGCTCGCCGATCGGAGGCTGGCGGCGCTGCTGGAGAGCTACGCCCTGTCGTACGGCTTCGATCCGGTCACCGCCCCCGCCTCCGCCGCCGTGCTGCCGTACATGGAGCAGACCTTCGGCAGCTGGTACGTGCGCGGGGGCATGCGCGCACTCGCTGACGCCGTGTACGAACGGTGCCTCGCCCGGAAGGTCGAGTTCGTCTTCGGCGCCGAGGTGAGCGGCGTACGGGAGAAGGACGGCCGGGCGGCGGGTGTCGAGCTGGCCGATGGGCGGCTGATCGAGGCGGACCAGGTGGTCGCGGGCGCGCCCGTGCCCGCCCTCTACCGGGACCAGGTCATCGGCTGGGAGAGCCAGGACGAGTGGCCCCGCTTTCAGTCGGCAGTACGGACCGGACGGGTCACCGTGTGCCTGGCGTTGCGGGGCGCGCGGCCCGCGGACGCCGTGCACCGGACGCTGGTGCACTCGGCGGACCGGGCGGACGAGCTGGACGCCCTGGCGGGGGCCAGGCTTCCCGACCGGCCGACCGTCGCGGTGCTGCGTCCGGACGACGAGCGGCTGCGCCCCGACGGGCACCATGAGTCGGTGACGGTCACCGCGACCGTCCCGGCCGGAGGCCTGTTCTCCTCGGAGAACCTGTGGGGCGGCGAGCCGCAGCCGGTGGATGCCTTCGCCGACCGGATGACCGAGGCCGCGGAGGCTGCCATACCCGGGCTGCGGGAGCGGTTGCTGTGGCGCGAGGTCCGCACCCCCGCCGACACCTTCCGCGAGACGGGCATGTACCAGGTGCCGGGCCCGGCGCTGGCCGGTGCGCGCGGCGCGCTGCTGCCCGCGGCCAACCGGTCGCCACTGCCCGGGCTGCACTTCGCCGGCGGCTGGGCCCACCCGGGCGGCTCTCTCGCGCACGCGGGGATGTCGGGGGCGCTGGTGGCCGGTCTGATCGTGGAGGGCGCGGACTTCCGCGGCTCTCAGTGACAGGCCCTGGCTGACAGGCCCTAAGCGTCAGTAGCGGTACTGCTGCTCGTTGTACCCGGACCCGGTGTCGTAGCCGTAGGGCGAGGGCTGCTCCGCCGGCATCGGCGGAGCCTGCTGCTCGCCGTCGCGCTGCTGGGGCACCCACACCCCGCCGGGCGGCGTCTCGCTGTGCTGAGGCTGTGCGTAGGGGTCCGCGTACTGCTGCTGGCCGCCGTAACTGTCATAGCTGTCGTACGTGTTGTACTGCTGTCCGCCCACGTACGGATCGGAGTAGGGGGCGTACTGCTGCTGCCCGCTTCCGTAGTCGTACTGACCGGCGTAGCTCTCCTGGCCGGTGGGCTGCTGGGCGTAGCCGGAGTAGTAGGTGTCGTACATGCCGCCGTACTGGCCGTAGCTCTGGCTCTGGTCCTGTTGCTGCTGCGCCGCCGCATAGGCCTGGTCGCTGTAGACGCCGTACTGCCCGGTGTCGTCCGGGAGCGGCTGCGGCTCGTACACCGGCTCCGGCTCGTATCCGGACGCCGGCTCGGCCGCGCCGTGCTCGTAGGAGAGGTCCGAGACCTCGAGTGTTGGCTCGCGCAAAGCGGCCTCGTCCGGCCTGGCGCCGGACTTGCGACGGCGGCTCACGCCCGGACTGCCGCCGAGCGCCCAGCCGGTGGAGAAGCCCCGGCGGAACGAGAGCGTGACGTACGTCTGGCCGACCGCGAAGGCTATCGCGCCCAGCGCGATCACCACGACGGAGGGCAGCAGTACGCCGACGACCACGCCGAGGAATCCGGCGAACGCGAGCAGCCGCCAGCGCAGTCGCGCCTTGTACTGCAAGAGCACCTCGCCGAGCAGCCACAGCGCGACGATGCCGAACGCGGCGTAGAGGACCGTCCAGCCCATGCCCGCCCCTCTCCTTCGGTCACCGCCCGGGGTGGGGGCGGGTGCGACCGATCACGACTGCTCGTGCAGTCCGAGATTCTCGTAGATTTCGAGCGTCGCAGTGGAGTTGTTGAGCGTAATGAAATGCAGTCCGGGGACACCCTCGGAGAGCAAACGTGCGCAGAACTCCGTTGCGAACTCGATGCCAATGGAGCGTACAGCGGCGGGATCCTCCTTGACGGTGAGGATCCTCTCTTTCAGGTCCGGCGGGAACGAGGCATTGCTGAGCTGGGCAAAACGCTCGAGCTGCTTGACGCTGGTGACCGGCATGACCTCGGGGATGATCGGGGTCTCGCAGCCTGCCTCCGCGACCCGGTCGCGCAGCCGCAGATAGTCCTCCGGCTGGAAGAACATCTGCGTGATCGCGTAGTCGGCACCGGCGCGGCACTTATCCACGAAGTGCCGGGTGTCGGTGTCCCAGTCCTCCGAGCGCGGATGCATCTCGGGGAAGGCTGCGACGCCGACGCAGAAGTCACCGGACTCCTTGATCAGCTGGACGAGCTCGGCCGCGTACCGCACCCCGTCGGGGTGCTTGACCCACTCGCCCATCGGGTCGCCGGGCGGGTCGCCCCGGACGGCGAGGATGTTGCGGATCCCGGCGTCGGCGTACTGGCCGATCATGTTGCGCAGCTCGGCGATGGAGTGGTTCACCGCGGTGAGGTGTGCGACGGGGGTGAGGGTGGTGTCGGCGGCGATCTGCTCGGTGGCCTTGACGGTACCGGCGCGCGTCGAGCCGCCCGCGCCGTAGGTCACGGAGACGAAGTTCGGGGCGACGGCCTCGACCCTGCGGAGCGCGTTCCAGAGGTTCCGCTCGCCCTTCTCGGTCTTGGGCGCCCAGAACTCGAAAGAGTAGGAAGGTTTGCCGGTCGCAAGCAGCTCGCGCACTGTCCGTGCGCGATCCGTCCTGGTGGAAGCTGTTCCGAGGGCCATAACTGCAGGTTATCCAGGGCTCGACGGTCACCCAACCAGAACCAGGGAATATGTCCGTATTGTCTGCCTAATGTCCACCCCTCGGACAGTTATGCGCTTCCCGTTGTCCACCGCGCCCCCTTCACGCGCCGCCTATGCGTCTCATGCGCCATCTATGCGTCGCGCTCCCTGACGCGCTTGGCCAAAGACGCGGACGCCGCCGCGGGGTCGTCGGCCTCGGTGATGGCCCGTACGACGACGATCCTGCGCGCGCCCGCGTCCAGCACCTCCTCGAGGTTGCCCGCGTCGATCCCGCCGATCGCGAACCACGGCCGGTCGGTCTCCAGCCCTGCCGCATACCGCACAAGGCCGAGTCCCGGGGCGTACCGCCCGGGCTTGGTCGGGGTGGGCCAGCACGGTCCGGTGCAGAAGTAGTCCACGCCGGGCTCGGCGACGGCCGCATCCACTTCGGACTCCGCGTGCGTCGAGCGGCCGGTCAGCACCTGGTCGCCGAGGATCGCGCGGGCGGCCGGGACCGGCAGATCGCCCTGGCCCAGATGCAGCACGTCGGAGCCGATGGCGTGGGCCACGTCCGCGCGGTCGTTCACGGCGAGCAGCTTGCCGTGCCGGCGGCAGGCGTCCGCGAAGACCTGGAGGTGCTCGAGCTCCTCGGCCGCTTCCATGCCCTTGTCGCGCAGCTGCACGATGTCGACCCCGGAGGCGAGCACGGCGTCGAGGAACTCCGCGAGGTCACCCTGCTTCTTCCGGGCGTCCGTGCAGAGATAGAGCCGGGCGTCGGACAGCAGCTCACGAGCCGTGGGCATGGGTGTTTCCCCCCGTTGGGTGGGCGGTGTGCGGGCAGGGACGCTCGGCCCCCGTCCCGCACACCGCGTGGTGTTGTCTTCAGGACCCCGTGACGCCAGGACGTGGCATCACGAAGTCCGGATGTCAGACGGCGAGCGCCTGGGCACGGCGCTTCACCTCCGTGCCGCGATTCTCGCTGAGCGCCTGCGCGGGCGTGCCCGGCAGGGTCGGGTCGGGAGTGAAGAGCCACTCCAGCATCTCTTCGTCGGTGAAGCCGTCGTCCTTCAGGAGCGTCAGGGTCCCGGCGAGACCCTTGACCACCTTGTTGCCGTCGATGAAGGCGGCAGGCACCTGAAGCGCCCGGTTCTCACCGCGGCGCACGGCGATCAGCTGGCCCTCCTTGACCAGCTGCCGTACGCGTGTCACCTCGACATCGAGCATTTCCGCGATGTCGGGAAGGTGGAGCCAGGCGGGGACGAGAGCATCGATTTTTGCGTCAATCTCGGTCACAGGACAAGCGTGCCATCCCGGACTGACAGTCGGTAGCCGGACCCCTCGTGCGGCAGCTCGCTGCCCCCTAGACAGCCGCCGCCTTCAGAGGGACGGACAGGTCTGCCGCGAGGTCCGGATCCAGCCGCGCGCCGGACAGGATGAGCTTGCGCCCCTGCGCCAGGTCACGGGCCCTGCCCACGGCGAGCAGCGCGACCAGCGCACCCTCGCGCAGCCAGAGCACCGACCAGGAGGCGTCGGCCGGATCACCCCGCCACACCATGGTGTCGGCGGCGGTGTGATGGCCCGCGTACTGCACAAAGCGGCCGAACTGCTCGGACCAGAAATACGGCACCGGGTCATAGACCTGCGGGGCCTCGCCCACGACGTTGGCGGCCACCGTGCGCGGCCCCTGCAGGGCGTTGTCCCAGTGGTGCACGAGCAGCCGCTCGCCGTAGCGGGCGGACGGGAAGGAGGCGCAGTCCCCCACCGCGTACACGTCGGGCAGCGAGGTGCGCAGATACTCGTCCGCGGTGATTGCTCCGTCCGGGCCGAGCCCGATGCCGGAGCCCGCGAGCCAGCCGGTGGCGGGGCGCGCGCCGATGCCCACGACCACCGCCCCGGCCGGGAGCAGGCGGCCGTCCGCCAGGATCACCGTGCCCGGCTCGATGTCGGCCACGCGCGCGTGGGTGATCAGTTCGGCGCCGTACTCCGCGTACCAGTGGGCCATCGGGGCGGTGATCTCGGCAGGCAGGGCGCCCGCGAGGGGGCGGTCGGCGGCCTCGACGACGATCACGGCGCAGCCCGCCTCCCGGGCCGCCGTCGCGAACTCCGCGCCGATCCAGCCTGCGCCGACGACCACGACGTCGTGCTGCTGCGCGAGTACGGGGCGCAGCCGCTCGGCGTCGTCGAGGGTGCGCAGCAGATGGACGCCGGGGACGCCTTCGGTGCCGGGCAGGGTGATCGGCTCGGCACCGCTGGCGATGACCAGGACGTCGTACGGGACGGGCCCCGCCTCGGTGTCCAGTTCATGCGCGGCCGGGCGCACGCCGGTCACCTCGCAGCCCAGCCGCAGTTCGATGTCGAGCGCCTCGAAGTCGACCTCGAAGGCCGACCCCTCCGCCTTGCCGAGCAGGATCGCCTTGGAGAGCGGCGGTCTGTCGTACGGCTGGTGGGGCTCGGCGCCGATCAGGGTGACCGGTCCGGTGAAGCCCTGCTCGCGCAGCGCCACCGCGGTCTGCACGCCGGCCATTCCCGCGCCGACGACGACCACGCGGCGCCCGCCCTGTGCTGTCTGCTGCTGCTCGCTCACCCTGCAACCTTAACGATCTGACGACCCGTCAGGAAGTCGGGATCCGCGACGCCGCTCACCCCGCACTCCCTTACTGCGAGCTGATGGCTGGGGTTAGGGTGGCGACCGTAAGGCACTCGCGGGAGCCCGGACGCACCGGGCTGAGAGGGAGGCTGGCGGCCTCCGACCGTACGAACCTGATCCGGGTCATGCCGGCGAAGGGAGGGGCTGGACGCCCATGTCGCGTATTTCCGAAACGCGCACTTCAGACGTCCTCGTCATCGGGGGCGGAATCATCGGCCTGGTCACGGCCTGGCGCGCGGCACAGCGCGGACTGCGGGTCGCCGTCGCCGATCCGGAGCCGGGCGGCGGCGCCGCGCAGGTCGCCGCGGGCATGCTCGCCGCCGTCACCGAGCTGCACTACGGCGAGCAGCTGCTGCTCGGTCTCAATCTGGAGTCCGCCAGACGCTATCCCGCATTCGTCGCCGAGCTGGCGGAGGCGAGCGGGCAGCGCCTCGGGTACCGCGCCTGCGGGACACTCGCCGTCGCGCTGGATGCCGACGACCGCGCGCATCTGCGTGAACTGCACACCCTGCAACGCCAGTCCGGCCTTCAGTCGGAGTGGCTGACGGGCCGCGAATGCAGACGTCTCGAGCCGATGCTCGCACCCGGCGTACGCGGGGGCCTGCGGGTGGACGGCGATCACCAGATCGATCCGCGCCGACTGGCGGCCGCGCTGCTCACCGCCTGCGAACGGGCCGGGGTGATCTTCCACCGCGGCTGGGCGGAGCGGCTCTCCGTGGTACGGGACCGGGCGGCCGGGGCCGTACTGACCGACGGCGACGAGCTCACCGCGGATCAGGTCGTCCTGGCGGGCGGCAGCCTGAGCGGCAGGCTCGGCGGCTTGCCGGCGGACGTACTGCCTCCCGTGCGGCCGGTGAAGGGCCAGGTCCTGCGGCTGACCGTGCCCCCCGCGTACGCGCCCTTCCTCTCCCGGACCGTGCGGGCCGTGGTGCGCGGCAGCAATGTCTATCTGGTGCCGCGCGAGAACGGCGAGCTGGTCGTCGGCGCGACCAGCGAGGAGCTCGGCTGGGACACCACGGTCACCGCGGGCGGCGTGTACGAGCTGCTGCGCGACGCGCACGAGCTGGTGCCCGGCATCACCGAGCTGCCGCTCACCGAGACCCGCGCGGGGCTGCGCCCCGCCTCCCCCGACAACGCCCCGCTGCTGGGTCCGACCGCGCTGCCCGGTCTGCATCTGGCCACCGGGCACTACCGCAACGGGGTGCTGCTGACCCCCGTCACCGGCGATGTGCTGGCCGAGCTGCTGGTCACCGGCGCGCTGCCGGACGAGGCCCGCGCCTTCACGCCGCGCCGTTTCTCTCCCGTACCTCTGGAGCAGCCCGCATGAACGTCTCCGTCAACGGCGAGGCCCGCGAGCTCACCGCCGGAACCACCCTGGACACCCTGGTCACGGCCCTCACCGCCGCTCCCGCCGGGGTCGCCGCCGCCGTCAACGAAGCGGTCGTCCCGCGCAGCGAGTGGTCGGGCACGCTGCTCGGCGACGGCGACCGCGTCGAGGTCCTCACCGCAGTGCAGGGAGGCTGATCAACCATGGCCGACGACCGTCTCACCATCGGTGACACCGTCCTCAACTCCCGCCTGATCATGGGTACGGGCGGGGCACCGAGCCTCGACGTGCTCGAACGCTCCCTCGTGGCGAGCGGCACCGAGCTCACCACCGTCGCGATGCGCCGCCTCGACCCGACTGTCCAGGGCTCCGTGCTGTCCGTCCTGGAGAAGCTGAACATCCGGGTCCTGCCCAATACGGCGGGCTGCTTCACCGCGGGCGAGGCCGTGCTGACCGCCCGCCTCGCGCGCGAGGCGCTCGGCACGGACTGGATCAAGCTGGAGGTCGTCGCGGACGAACGGACCCTGCTGCCCGATCCGATCGAGCTGCTCGACGCGGCCGAGACGCTGGTCGACGACGGCTTCACGGTGCTGCCGTACACCAATGACGATCCGGTGCTGGCGCGGAAGCTTCAGGACGTGGGGTGTGCGGCGATCATGCCGTTGGGCTCGCCGATCGGCTCCGGTCTGGGTATCCGCAATCCGCACAACTTCCAGCTGATCGTCGAACACGCGCGCGTGCCGGTCGTGCTGGACGCGGGAGCGGGCACCGCGTCGGACGCGGCGCTGGCGATGGAGCTGGGCTGCGCGGCGGTGATGCTGGCGTCGGCGGTGACCCGGGCGCAGGAACCGGTGCTGATGGCGGAGGCGATGCGGCACGCGGTGGAGGCGGGCCGCCTCGCGTACCGGGCGGGCCGCATTCCGCGCCGCCACTTCGCGGAGGCGTCCTCGCCGCACGAGGGCCGCGCGGCCCTGGACCCGGAACGCCCGGCGTTCTGACCGCTGCGGCCGTTTCCGTAACCGGGGCTCCGCCCAGGACCCCCACGCGTCAAAACGCCGGACGGGCTGAACTTTCAGCCCCGCCGGCGTTTGAGGCGCTGAGGGTCCCCCCACGCCCGCAGGGCGTAGGGGGCGGGTCCGGGGGCGGAGCCCCCGGGAAAGGCCACCGCTGTCACAGCTCGGCTGCAGTACGGCCCCGGTCCCGCCCGGGGCGTCTGGCCTGTCCGTGGTGACTCGTAGAATCTCCCGCGTGGATACGACCCTCAAGGACCCCCTCGTCGGGCAGGTGCTCGACGGCCGCTACCGCGTCGACGCGCGCGTCGCCGTCGGCGGTATGGCCACGGTCTACCGGGCCGTCGACACCCGACTCGACCGGGTGCTCGCGCTCAAGGTGATGCACCCCGCCCTCGCCACCGACGCGTCCTTCGTGGAGCGCTTCATCCGCGAGGCCAAGTCCGTGGCGCGCCTCGCCCACCCCAATGTGGTCGCGGTCTTCGACCAGGGCGCCGAGGGTGCGTACGTCTATCTCGCCATGGAGTACGTCGCGGGCTGCACCCTGCGCGACGTACTGCGCGAGCGTGGGGCGCTCCAGCCGCGCGCCGCGCTCGACATCCTGGAGCCCGTGCTGGCCGCCCTCGGCGCCGCGCACCGGGCAGGGTTCGTCCACCGGGACATGAAACCGGAGAACGTGCTGATAGGAGACGACGGCCGGGTCAAGGTCGCCGACTTCGGTCTCGTACGTTCCGTCGGCTCGGTCACCAACACCACCGGCACGGTGCTGGGCACGGTCTCCTATCTCGCCCCCGAGCAGATCGAGCACGGCACGGCCGACACCCGCGCCGATGTGTACGCCTGCGGGGTCGTCCTCTACGAGATGCTGACCGGTGCCAAGCCGCACGCCGGGGACACCCCCGCCCAGGTGCTCTTCCAGCATCTGAACGAGGCCATGCCGGCGCCCTCCGCGCAGTTCCCCGGACTCGCCGTCGAGCTCGACGAGCTGGTCGCGGTTGCCACCGCCCGCAACCCCGAGGTCCGTCCGCACGACGCGGTGGCGCTGCTGGCGCAGGTCCGCGAGGCCCGTGCGGCGCTCGGCGACGAGCAGCTGGACATGGTGCCGCCGCGTGCGCGTACCGAAGTTCCGGCCGAGCACCCGGCGCAGAGCGGGACGACCGGCGAGAGCGCGGGCAAGGTCCCCTCCTCGTCCGAGGACCGTACGGATGTCATCCCGCGGTTGATCTCCCGCGAGGAACCACCGGTGGACCACACCGCCCGGCTGGTGATGCCGCCCCCGCAGCCGCCGCACCAGCCCGAGCCGCCCCGCCTCCTGGGCGTCCCGCGGCGCGGCATGCTCGCGATGCTGGTCGCCGTCCTGCTCGTGCTCGGCGTGGGCGCCGGCGTCTGGTACATCAACTCGGGTCAGTTCACCCGCGTACCGGCCCTCATCGGCAAGACCGAGAAGGACGCCAGGCAGCAGCTGAAGAGCGCCGGACTCGGCGTGAAGAATGTGCGGTACGACTTCAGCGAGACGGTCGAGCGCGGCACGGTGATCAATAGCGTCCCCGCGATCAATCAGCGCATCCGCGGCAACGACTCCGTGACGCTCATCGTCTCGCGCGGCCCGGAGATCGTCAGGGTTCCCGACGTCGAGAACATGCCGCTCAAGAAGGCCGAGCAGCAGCTGCGGAAGGTCGGCCTGGCACCGGGTGTGATCACCAAGTCCTTCAGCGACGAGATCGAGCAGGGCTCGGTGATCAGTACGGACCCTGCGGCCGGTACCGGACGCAGCCCCGACTCCGCGGTCGCCCTCGTCGTCAGCCGGGGCGCCCCGGTCGATGTCCCGGATGTGACCGGCGAGTCGGTGGAGGATGCCACCAGCAAGCTCGAAGGCGCCGGCTTCAAGGTCAAGGTCGCCTCCGAGCAGATCAACTCCCCCGAGGAGGCGGGCACCATCGCCGAGCAGTCCGCGACCGAGGGTGCCCAGCTGGCCCGCGGCGACACCATCACGCTCACGGTCTCCAAGGGCCCGCGCATGGTGGAGGTTCCCGATGTCGTCGGCATGAAGGCGGACGAGGCCACCGACAAGCTGAAGTCCGCGGGCTTCGAGGTCAAGGTGGAGAAGAGCTTCCCCTTCCTCGGCGACACCGTGGAGAGCCAGTCCGTAGCGGCGGGCGAACAGGCGCCCGAGGGCAGCACGATCACCATCAAGACCAAGGGACTGTAGTTCTGATGCGCAACCCCGTCGGCGGCCATGTCCCCGTGGCCGGCGGCCTCGCCACCACCGGTCTTGCCTACGCCCGTGAGTTGGAGGCCGAGACAGTACAGGTCTTCGTGGCCAATCCGCGCGGCTGGGCGACGCCCGCCGGAAACCCGGCGCAGGACGAGCTCTTCCGGTCCGAGTGCGCCGCCGACGGGATCTCGGCGTACGTCCACGCCCCCTATCTGATCAACTTCGGCTCGCACACCGAGGCGACCGCCGAGAAATCCGTGGAGTCGTTGCGGCATTCGCTGCGCCGGGGCAGGGAGATCGGTGCGCTGGGCGTGGTCGTGCACACCGGCTCGGCGACCGGCGGCAGGACCCGCGAGGTGGCGCTGGCGCAGGTGCGCGAGCGGATGCTGCCGCTGCTCGACGAGCTGACGCACGACGACGACCCGTTCCTGCTGCTGGAGTCGACGGCCGGTCAGGGCTTCTCGCTCTGCTCGAGGACCTGGGACTTCGGGCCGTACTTCGAGGCGCTCGACTCCCATCCGAAACTGGGCGTCTGCCTGGACACCTGCCACGTCTTCGCGGCCGGGCACGATCTGGCAGGCCCGGACGGGATGGCGCAGACCCTGGATCTGCTGGTGGAGACGGTCGGCGAGGGTCGGCTCAAGCTGATCCACGCCAATGACTCCAAGGACGTGATCGGCGCCCACAAGGACAGGCACGAGAACATCGGCGCAGGTCACATAGGCGAGGAGCCGTTCAGGGAGCTGATGCGGCATCCGGCGACCGAGGGCGTACCGCTGATCATCGAGACGCCCGGCGGCAAGGAGGGGCACTCGGCGGACGTGGCGCGGCTGAAGAAACTCCGCTGAGAGATCTCCACAGAGGAATACCCCTGGGGGGTATACGGTTCTTGCTCAGCAGGAACCGCTGTCCGACATTGGGGGCTTCTCATGCAGCACGACGCTCACACCGAGCACACGCACCACACGCCCGAGGACCACGGCAGGGTCAGCTGGGCCATGGCTGCCCAGGCGACCCTCCACTGCCTCACCGGCTGCGCCATCGGCGAGGTGCTCGGTATGGTCATCGGCACCGCGCTGGGCTGGGGAAACGTCCCGACGATGGTCCTGGCGATCGTCCTGGCCTTCTTCTTCGGCTACTCGCTCACGCTGCGCGGCGTCCTCAGGGCCGGAGTCGACTTCAGGACCGCGGTCCGGGTCGCCCTCGCCGCCGACACCCTCTCCATCGCCGTGATGGAACTGATCGACAACGGCGTGATCGTGCTCTGGCCGGGCGCCATGGACGCAGAGCTGGCCGACGCACTGTTCTGGGGCGCTCTCGGCATCTCACTCGTCGTCGCCTTCATGGTGACCACACCCGTGAACAGGTGGATGATCGGCCGCGGCAAGGGCCATGCGGTGGTGCACCAGTACCACCACTGACCGCGCCGGCCACCAGGACTCAGAGCTCGGGGCCGTCCCCGGGCTCTTCCTGGTACGAGTAGCGCTGTTCCCGCCAGGGGTCGCCGAGATTGTGGTACCCGCGCTCTTCCCAGAAGCCGCGGCGGTCGGCGGTCATGTACTCCACGCCCCGGACCCACTTGGGCCCCTTCCAGCCGTACAGATGCGGCACGACCAGCCGGAGCGGGAAGCCGTGCTCGGCGGTGAGCAGTTCGCCGTCCTTGTGGGTCGCGAAGATCGTGCGCTCCGAGACGAAGTCGGCGAGCCGCATATTGGCGCTGAATCCGTACTCGGCCCAGACCATGACATGGGTGGCGTTCGCCGCCGGCGGTGCGAGTTCCACGATCGTACGGGCGGGGACACCGCCCCATTCGGCCCCCAGCATGCTGAACTTCGTCACGCAGTGCAGATCGGCGACCACCGTCGAGAACGGCAGAGCCGAGAACTCCTCGTGGTTCCAGCAGTGCTTGCCGCCGTCGGCCGTGGCGCCGAAAACCCTGAACTCCCAGCGGTCCGGCTTGAACTTGGGTACGGGCCCGTAGTGAGTGACCGGCCAGCCACGCTGCAGTCGCTGCCCCGGGGGAAGCTCGGACTCCTCTGATGCGCGGTATTCCCGGCTTTCCGGCTGACCCATGCCTTCAATGGTGACAGACCGGGAGGGGTGGTCATGACCAGGTCTGGACCGATTCGGGCAACTCGTACTAAGCATGCACTTACTGGACTGCCCCCGGCCGCGGTGCGAAGATTCGCCCACCTGCCCAGTCACACGTGCGGAAGGAGCCTCTGCGATGCAGGGCGACCCCGAAGTCATCGAGTTTCTCAATGAGCAGCTGACCGCCGAATTGACGGCCATCAACCAGTACTTCCTGCACGCGAAGATGCAGGAGAACTTCGGCTGGACGAAGCTCGCCAAGTACACCCGGGCAGAGTCGTTCGACGAGATGAAGCACGCGGAAGTGCTCACCGACCGGATTCTCTTCCTCGACGGCCTGCCGAACTACCAGCGCCTGTTCCATGTGCGTGTGGGCCAGACGGTCACCGAGATGTTCCAGTCGGACCGGCAGGTCGAGGTCGAGGCGATCGACCGCCTCAAGCGCGGGATCGAGGTGATGCGCAGCAAGGGCGACATCACGTCGGCGAACATCTTCGAGTCGATCCTGGCGGACGAGGAGCACCACATCGACTATCTCGACACGCAGCTGGAGCTGATCGAGAAGCTCGGTGAGCCGCTCTACATCGCGCAGCTGATCGAGCAGCCTGAGGGCTAGGTCCTGTCTTTCGGATCAGGCCGGTTCGGATCTTTCGGATCAGGCCGCTTCGGATCAGGCCGCTTCGCGGAGCTCGGTCTGCGCGCCGGAGCCGGGGTCGGAGGCCAGTACGGCCGCGCTGTTGCCCTGCTCCATCAGCTCACGCCGCGGGCAGCTGCCCCGGCCCAGAATCCCCTGGATGCGGCGGACACACGATCCACAGTCGGTACCGGCTTTGGAGACCGACGCTATCTGTCGAGGGGTGCAGGCACCGGCGTCCGCGTGTTCCTTGACCTGCTTCTCGGTGATGCCGAAGCATGAGCACACGTACACGCGGTTCACCTCCCGGACGGGATCGATAGGGTGGCGCCTTTCCCGATGATCGGTGAGGCTTACCTAACCTTAGCCGCAGAACCGGATGCGCAAAAGCCCCGAAATGACGGTGGGGCGCGGATCACATCGATCCGCGCCCCACTGTCGTTGATCCGTTACTACTGGTCGCGGTACATCTCGGCAACCAGGAAGGCCAGGTCCAGGGACTGGCTGCGGTTCAGGCGCGGGTCGCAGGCCGTCTCGTAGCGCTGGTGCAGATCGTCGACGAAGATCTCGTCGCCACCTCCCACGCACTCGGTGACATCGTCACCGGTGAGCTCGACATGGATACCGCCGGGGTGCGTGCCGAGCGACTTGTGGACCTCGAAGAAGCCCTTGACCTCGTCGAGCACGTCGTCGAAGCGGCGGGTCTTGTGGCCGGAGGCGGCCTCGAAGGTGTTGCCGTGCATCGGGTCGGTCACCCAGGCCACGGTGGCACCCGAGGCGGTGACCTTCTCGACCAGCTCCGGGAGCTTGTCGCGGACCTTGTCGGCGCCCATGCGGACCACGAAGGTCAGCCGGCCGGGCTCGCGCTCCGGGTCGAGCTTGTCGATGTACTGCAGCGCCTCGTCGACCGTGGTCGTCGGGCCGAGCTTCACACCGATCGGGTTGCGGATCCGGGAGGCGAACTCGATGTGCGCCCCGTCCAGCTGGCGGGTGCGCTCGCCGATCCAGACCATGTGCCCCGAGACGTCGTACAGATTGCCCGTACGGGAGTCGATGCGGGTCAGCGCCGACTCGTAGTCGAGCAGCAGCGCCTCGTGGGAGGCGTAGAACTCGACCGTGCGGAACTCCGCCGGGTCGGTGCCGCAGGCCTCCATGAAGTTCAGCGCGTTGTCGATCTCGCGGGCGAGCTGCTCGTAGCGCTGGCCGGAGGGCGACGACTTCACGAAGTCCTGGTTCCAGGCGTGCACCTGGCGCAGGTCGGCGTAGCCACCGGTGGTGAAGGCGCGCACCAGGTTGAGCGTCGCGGCGGAGGCGTTGTACATCCGCTTCAGGCGCTCGGGGTCCGGGATGCGGGCCGCCTCGGTGAAGTCGAAGCCGTTGACGGAGTCGCCCCGGTAGGTGGGGAGCGTCACGCCGTCGCGGGTCTCGGTCGGCTTGGAGCGCGGCTTGGAGTACTGGCCGGCGATACGGCCGACCTTCACCACGGGCACGGAGGCGGCGTAGGTGAGCACCGCGCCCATCTGGAGCAGGGTCTTGAGCTTGTTACGGATGTGGTCGGCGGACACGGCGTCGAAGGCCTCGGCGCAGTCGCCGCCCTGAAGCAGGAACGCCTCGCCCTTGGCGACGGCTCCCATCCGGGCACGCAGCTGGTCGCACTCGCCCGCGAAGACGAGCGGCGGATACGACTCGAGGTCCGCGATCACATCGCGCAGAGCCTCGGCATCGGGGTACTCGGGCTGCTGCGCCGCGGGCAGGTCTCGCCAGGTGTTGCCACCGACAACGGTGGTCTTAGCGTTCACGGTCACCCAGCCAACAGTACGGGGTCCGTGACGGCATCCACGCCGCGGCCCAGTACGTGAGACGGCGGTCCATGCCCGATTCCGGGTCGCCGAGGGCCGCCCGGTCGACGGCGAGCCCGTCCGCGGTCACCTCCGGGTTCAGCGGCCCGCCATGGCAGACGCCCCCGGAGGCGAAGATCATTTGCGGCGTACACCGACGGACAGGGACTCCGTACATGAGACAACCCCCACTCCAGGCAACCGAATTGGCCTGGGGTGCATCTTGTTGTAACGCTCAACTTTACGGACTGCTAACCTCACGCCGTTTCCTGAGAAATCAGCGGGATCCAAGTCAACAGGGGTAGGTCTGTGAGCAGGGGTGGGCGTTGAAAAGCGGGCATAGGGGACATCGCAGAGACCGCACGAAAAAGATCCTGATCTACGGCATTGCCACCGCCGTGGTCGCCAGCGCCGCGATCGGCACCATCGCGGTGGCATCTCCCGACTTCCTCGGCTCGTCGGACGGTAAGGGAACGCCTCCGGGCATGGCGCTGGAGTCCCAGTTCGGGGACGCGGCACGGGAGTTCGACGTACCGAAGAGCGTGCTGATGGCGGTCTCGTACCACCAGACGCGCTGGGAGGCCCACGACGGACAGCCGAGCACCACCGGCGCGTACAACGTCATGGGACTGACCCAGGTCGGCCCGGAGGACGTTGAGCAGCACGACGACAAGGAGCGCCTCGCGCACCTCAACACGAGCGGCAACCCGGAGATCGAGAAGACCTTCGACGCCGCGAAGGCACTGCGCAGCCTCCCGAAGGAGACCGTCGACACCGACGACCCACGGCTGCACACGCTGGACAAGGCCGCCGAGCTGATCGACGGTTCGACGGACTCCCTGAAGAACGACACGGCCGAGAGCATCCGCGCCGGTGCGGCGCTGCTCGCGGAGTACCAGCGCCAGGCGACCGGCGAGCTGCCGGACGACCCGGGGCAGTGGTACCCGTCCGTCGCCCGTTTCAGCGAATCGCCGGACAAGAAGGGCGCCGACCTCTTCGCGAAACGGGTATTCGAGTCGATCAAGACCGGCGAGCGGGAGCTCACCACGGATGGCCAGGTGGTCACGCTGCCGGCCGATCCGTCGGTGGAGCCGGTCAAGCCGTCGAAGGTCCCGCTCGCCGCGACCTTCGCGAGCACGACGGCGGTTCCGACGCCCGAGTGCCCGTCGGGCCTGAACTGCAACTACATCCCGGCCGAGGTCCCGAGCACCGGCCAGCGCAACTACACGCTCGCGGACCGCCCGGCAGGCGGGTTCGGCATCCGCCAGATCGTCATCCACGACACCGAGGGCAGCTACGACGGCACCATCGCCGCCTTCCAGAGCTCCACGGCCAGGGGAAGCGCGCACTACCTGATCCGTGCCTCGGACGGTCTGGTCACCCAGATGGTCGAGAACAAGAACCTGGCGTGGCACGCGGGCAACTGGACCGTCAACATGCACGCCATCGGCGTGGAGCACGAGGGCTACGCCATCAAGGCGGGCAGCTGGTACACCGAGCCGCAGTACGAGTCCTCCGCGGCCCTGGTGAAGTTCCTGGCGGCCAAGTACGGCATTACGCCGGACCGTGAGCACATCATCGGCCACGACGAGGTGCCGGGACAGCTGGACGCCAACGTGGCCGGCATGCATTGGGACGCGGGCCCGTTCTGGGACTGGAACCACTACATGTCGCTGCTGGGCGCACCGACGGGCGCCGGCGGAGCCGGCGGCCTGCTCAAGGCCGGTCAGCTGGTCCGCGTCGTTGTGCCGTTCACCGCGGCGAACCAGCCCACGATCACGTACGACGGCAGCACCGTCGCCAAGCAGCCGGCGAACTTCGGGTACCTGTACACGACGGCATCGACGGCCACGCCGATCAAGGACCCGTACATGCCCGGCGTGCTGTGGAGCGACGGCCCGAACTGGGGCAACAAGGTCGTCGCGGGAGGTACCTACGTCGTTGCCGAGGCGCAGTACGACTGGACGGCCGTCTGGTACGGCGGGCAGAAGGCCTGGTTCTACAACCCCGGTGGCCAGTACACCGCGCCCGTCACCAGCGGGACCGTGGTGAAGCTCAAGGCCGGCGTGACGGCCCGGATCTACGGACGTTCCTTCCCCGAGGCCTCGGCCTACGAGGGAACCGGCGAGACCGCCCCGACGGACAGTCCCGACTACCTGTCGAAGTACGCCTTCCCCTCCGGCCAGGCCTATGTGAAGGCAGGCGAGGCGGTCCTCGGTGACGAATACTTCGGCTCCAAGCAGCTCCGGGTCGAGGGCAAGACCGATCTCTACGTCCCGATCCGCTACAACCACCGCATGGCGTGGGTGAAGGCGAGCGACGTCGAGGAGGCCGCCCCGGTGGCCCCCGTGTCCGGCGCCAACCGCTACAACGTCGTCGCCCGCGACTCCGGCGGCGTGCTGTGGCAGTACCAGGGCACTGGAAACGCCACCTCCCCCTTGCTGACCCGCTACCGCGTCGGCAGCGGCTGGCAGGGCTACAACGTGGTGACCTCGATGACCGCTCTGCGCGCCGACGCCGCCGGCGACATCGTGGCCCGGGAGCCCTCCGGAGTGCTCTGGTACTACCGGGCCAGCGGCAACCCGTCCGCGCCGTTCCAGAAGCGCCTTGAAGTGGGCAAGGGCTGGCAGATCTACAACCAGCTGACCGGCGCCCGGGACATCACCGGTGATGGAACAGCCGATCTGATCGCCCGCGACTCCTCCGGTGTGCTCTGGCTCTACAAGGGCACCGGCACCGCGACCGCACCCTTCGCCGCCCGAGTGAAGATCGGCCCCGGCTGGGGGATCTACAACCAGCTGACCGACACCGGAGACATCACCGCGGACGGCAAGGCCGACCTGATCGCCCGCGACTCCTCCGGTGTGCTCTGGCTCTACAAGGGCACCGGCAACGCCACCGCGCCGTACGCCGCACGGACCAAGATCGGCACCGGCTGGGGGATCTACAACATCCTGGCCGGGCCGAGCGACCTCTCCGGCGACGGCAAGCCCGACCTGATCGCCCGCGACTCCTCGGGTGTGCTGTGGCTGTACAAGGGCAGCGGCAGCGCGACATCGCCGTTCGCCGCCCGCGTCAAGATCGCCGAGGGCTGGCAGATCTACAACCTGCTCGTCTGACCCGCGTCCGACCGCCTGAGCTCCGCGCGCGGTGCCGCGGCCGTCCGTTTCCCGGACGTACCGCGGCACCGCGCGCGGAAGTGCGTTAAGGTCTGCGGCATGTTCGCGCACTCGACCCAGAACTGGTGGTGGACCGCACACCCGGCGGCCCACTGACTGATCGCGCGCAACAGGATCGCGAAGGCCGCCCGAGGGGCGGCCTTCAGTGTTTCCCGGGTCCCGGGGCAACGGCCGTTCCTCCCACTCGGAAGGAACACGCCCGATGCTCATCAGCCGACTCCTGGACGACGACTGCCCGCCCTTCGCCCTGCTGCGCAGGCGCACCCCCGGCCATGACCACGACATCGTCGAGGTCCTGATCGGCCCAGTGCACGAGGTCGAGCGGCTCGCCGACCTCCCGGCCGGGGACCGCCCGTCCCTCGCCCTCGTCCCGTTCCGCCAGATCGGAGAACGCGGCTTCGACGTACGCGACGACGGAACGCCGCTGTCGGTGCTCGTCGCCGACGAGTCGTACGAACTGCCGCTCGCCGAAGTCCTGTCGACGCTTCCCGCCCATGACGTACAGGTCGAGGGCGGGGCCTTCGACGTCGGCGACGAGGAGTACGCGGACATCGTCCGCCGGGTCATCGACGACGAGATCGGCCGCGGCGAGGGCGCGAACTTCGTCATCCGCCGCACCTATACCGGCCGCGTCCCCGGCTTCGGCCGGGCCGACGCCCTGGCCCTGTTCCGGCGGCTGCTGGCCGGCGAGCGCGGCGCGTACTGGACCTTCGTCGTGCACACGGGAAACAGGGGGCCCGCAGGGCCTTCCTTGGAAGGGCGGCGGCGGGAGACGGGTGGGCGCACCCTGGTCGGCGCCTCCCCCGAGGTACATGTCCGGATGAGCGGCGGCACCGTCGTGATGAACCCCATCAGCGGCACCTTCCGCTATCCGCCCGAAGGCCCCACCCCCGAGGCGCTGCTCTCCTTCCTGGCGGACCGCAAGGAGCGCGAGGAGCTCTCCATGGTCGTCGACGAGGAGCTGAAGATGATGTGCACCGTCGGCGACATGGGCGGCGTCGTCATCGGTCCCCGGCTCAAGGAGATGGCCCATCTGGCGCACACCGAGTACGAGTTGAGGGGCAAGAGCTCCCTGGATGTACGGGACGTACTGCGGGAGACCATGTTCGCGGCGACGGTGACAGGATCGCCGGTGCAGAACGCCTGCCGGGTCATCGAGCGGCACGAGGTGGGCGGGCGCGGCTACTACGCGGGGGCCCTCGCGCTGATCGGCATTGACGACGGCGGCGCGCAGACCCTCGACTCCCCCATCCTGATCCGCACCGCCGACATCGACAACGAGGGCTTTCTGCGGGTGCCGGTCGGGGCGACGCTGGTCCGGCACTCCGACCCGGCGGGCGAGGTCGCCGAGACGCACGCCAAGGCGGCCGGTGTGCTCGCCGCGCTGGGGGTGGCGCCGGGCCGGCCGCGGGAGGACGCCGAGCGCCCGCAGCTCGCCGACGACCCGCGGGTACGGGCCGCCCTCGACGCCCGCCGCGCCGACCTCGCGCCCTTCTGGCTGCGGATGCAGGAGCGCAGCGCCCGGCTGAGCGGCCATGCGCTGGTCGTGGACGGCGAGGACACCTTCACCGCGATGCTGGCGCATCTGCTGCGCTCCACGGGCCTGGAGGTGACGGTGCGTCGGTACGACGAGCCCGGCCTGCGGGAGTCGGCTCTGGCGCACACGGGACCGGTGGTGCTGGGTCCGGGACCGGGCGATCCGGCCGACGCGGGCGACCCGAAGATGCGTTTCCTGCGCTCGCTCGCAGCGGATCTGCTGCGCGATCACCGCCACGGTCTGCTGGGCGTCTGCCTCGGCCATGAGCTGATGGCGGCCGAGCTCGGCTTGGAGATCGTGCGCAAGGACGCGCCGTACCAGGGAGCACAGGAGCGGATCGACTTCTTCGGGCGTGCGGAGACGGTGGGCTTCTACAACAGCTTCACGGCGCGCTGTGACGACGCGGCGGCGGCGGAGCTGGAGGCGCACGGGGTCGAGGTGGCCCGCGATCCCCTCTCGGCGGAGGTGCATGCCTTGCGGGGCACAGGCTTCGCGGGCATCCAGTTCCACCCGGAGTCGGTACTGACGATGCGGGGGCCGGAGGTGATCCACGGCCTCCTCGTCGCGACGACGCGAGTGGGCCGGGCCTGATTTCCCACGTACGCCCTTCGGGCATGTCCTCAATCGCCGGACGGGCTGAAAATTCAGCCCTGCCGGCGATTGAGGCGCGGGTCTGGGGCGGAGCCCAGGGGTCAGCCGAAGAAGACGCCGACCTCCTCGTACAGCCTCGGGTCGACCGTCTTCAGCTTGGCCGTCGCCTCCGCGATCGGTACCCGCACGATGTCCGTGCCCTGCAGCGCGACCATCTTGCCGAAGTCCCCGTCCCGCACCGCGTCGATCACGTGCAGCCCGAAGCGGGTGGCCAGCCAGCGGTCGAAGGCGCTCGGGGTGCCGCCGCGCTGGACATGGCCGAGGACGGTGGTGCGGGCCTCCTTGCCCGTACGCCTCTCGATCTCCTTGGCCAGCCACTCGCCGACGCCGGAGAGCCGGACATGGCCGAAGGAGTCGAGCGAGCCGTCCTTGAGGACCGCCTCGCCGTCCTTGGGCATGGCGCCCTCGGCGACCACCACGATCGGGGCGTAACTGGCCTTGAAACGCGAGGTCACCCAGGCGCAGACCTGGTCGACGTCGAAGCGCTGCTCCGGGATGAGGATGACATTGGCGCCGCCGGCCAGACCGGAGTGCAGGGCGATCCAGCCCGCGTGGCGCCCCATCACCTCGACGACCAGGACGCGCATATGGGATTCGGCGGTGGTGTGCAGCCGGTCGATGGCCTCGGTGGCGATGCCGACCGCGGTGTCGAAGCCGAAGGTGTAGTCGGTGGCGGACAGGTCGTTGTCGATGGTCTTGGGCACGCCGACGCACTTGATGCCGTACTCCTCGTACAGGCGCGCGGCAACGCCGAGGGTGTCCTCGCCGCCGATCGCGATCAGCGCGTCGACCTCGTGCTTGGCGAGGTTCTCCTTGATACGGCGGACACCGTTCTCCGACTTGAGGGGGTTGGTGCGCGAAGAGCCGAGGATGGTGCCGCCGCGGGGCAGAATGCCGCGTACGGCCGGGATGTCGAGCGTGATCGTGTCGCCCTCGACGGGTCCGCGCCAGCCGTCGCGGTAGCCGACGAATTCGTACGCGTACTCCTGCACGCCCTTGCGGACGATGCCACGGATGACCGCATTGAGCCCGGGGCAGTCGCCGCCCCCGGTCAGTACTCCGACGCGCATGGAAACTTCCCTTCGCCTGGTGAGCCGTATGACCGCCACGCTAATGGTGATCCAGGTCACTACGGGATGGGACGAAAGGTCAATTCCTGTGCGTCATACGACGGTTGACGCCCGTTTTTCACCCGTACGAGTCTCGTACGGGCGAGGGCCGGCGAACTACTCGTCGTCGAGGCCACGCTCGATGGCGTACCGCACGAGCTCCACGCGGTTGTGCAACTGGAGCTTGCCGAGCGTGTTCTGGACGTGGTTCTGGACAGTGCGGTGGGAGATGACCAGGCGCTCGGCGATCTGCTTGTACGAGAGCCCCTTGGCGACCAGCCGCAGCACCTCGGTCTCGCGCTCGGTCAGCTGCGGCGCCTTCGGCTCGTCGCCCCCCGGCCCGGGAGCGGGCTCGGAGGCGAGCCTGCGGTACTCGCCGAGGACCAGGCCCGCAAGGCCGGGCGTGAAGACCGGGTCGCCTGCGGCCGTGCGCCGCACGGCGTCGGTCAGCTCCTCCGTACTGGCGGACTTGAGCAGATAGCCGGTGGCGCCGGACTTCACCGCTTCCAGTACGTCCGCATGCTCGCCGCTCGCGGAGAGCACCAGGACCCGCAGAGCGGGATGGGAGCCGACGAGTTCCTTGCACACCTGGACGCCCGGCATCCCGGGCAGATTGAGGTCGAGTACGAGGACGTCGGGCGCGACGGCCCTGGCGCGGCGCACGGCCTGGGGACCGTCGCCGGCCGTCCCCACCACCTTGAAGCCGGCCGCGTCCAGGTCGCGGGCAACCGCGTCCCGCCACATCGGGTGGTCGTCGACGACCATCACCTTGATCGTCTGCTGATCCGTCATTTTCCTGCCTTCCCCCGTGGAGCCCGTGCCCGTGGAGCCCGCGAGGCCCGTGGAACTTTCAGTTCGACTTCTGTGCCCTGGCCCGGGACCGAGATCACTTCGGCCGTGCCGCCGAGATCCCGCAGCCGCCCGCGGATCGACAGGGCGACACCGAGCCGTCCCTCGCCCTCCGCCTGGGCAAGCCTGCCCTCCGGGATGCCTGGGCCGTCGTCCCGGACCGTCACGATCACCTCGTCCGGCCAGTCCTCGACCAGGATCCAGGCCTGGGCGTTGTCCCCCGCGTGCCTACGGACATTGTCCAGGGCGGCACTGACAGCGGCGGCGAGCTCGGCCGCCGCGGTCGTCGGGAGCAGCACGGGCGCGCCCGGCTCCGAGAACGTCACCTTCGATCCGGCGTGCTGCGCGAGCAGCGACCGCAGATCGTAGAGCTCCGGCTCGCCCGAGGTCTCGTCGTCCTCGACGGTGCGGACCACGGCACCCATCGAGGCGTCGGCGGAGGCGCGCATCGTGGGGACCAGGCCGCTGGAGACCAGGGTGCGCAGGGCGACCTCCTGCTCCCCCGCCATCCGGCCGAGCTCGGCGGCCTCGCCGCCCAGCGCCGTACCGCGCCGCTGCACCATCGCAAGCACCTGGAGCACGCTGTCGTGGATGTCGCGGGCCAGCCGCTCCCGCTCCCGGGTCGCCGCCTCGATCTCCAGGGCGCGGGCGAGGGTGCGCTCGGAGGCGCGGGCGACCTCGACGACATAGCCGATGCCGATGGACGCGACCCAGACCAGCAGGACGTTGTGGAAGGTGTCCCGGCTGGGCTGGCCGCGCTCGATGATGTTGACGACGGCGACGAGTGAGGACGCGAAGCCGGCCCAGCGCCAGCCGCCCTTGATGGCGAAGGCCAGGACGGATCCGGCGGTCCATATCGTCGGCAGCGTCGGGCCGTCCATGTGCTGCGCCTGGGCGTCGGCGAGCGGGGTGAGCAGAATGCCGGTCAGGGCGATGGTGAGATCGGCGACGAGGAAGCGTTTGGTGCAGCGGCGGGCGTTGGCCACCTTGGGGAGCGTGAGCAGCGTCCAGACGGAGATCACCGCGAGAACGGCCACCGCCACCCAGGGGCGCTCGAACTTGTCCCGGGTGAAGACGGCGAGGAGCACCGCGTACGTCATGGTGATGACGCGGTACGCCGTCAGCGCACGCCACAGCGGCAGTTCGACCGACATCCGTACGACCCGCTGGCGCTTGGCCATGTCCCCCACCCCAGGACGGACGGCTCGGCTAGGCAGCCGGCCGGTCCGTCGTCTCTGCCGTGTCCGCCTTCGCGGCCGCCTTCGCCGCCTTGTCCGCCGCCGCCTTCTGCTCGGCGATCTGGCGCTTCGCAGCCGTCGCGTAGATGTCGACGTACTCCTGGCCGGAAAGCTTCATGATCTCGTACATGACCTCGTCGGTCACCGAGCGCAGGATGAAGCGGTCGCCCTCCATGCCGTGGTAGCGGCTGAAGTCGAGCGGCTTGCCGATCCTGATCCCCGGGCGCATCAGCTTGGGGACCACCTTGCCGGGCGGCTGGATCTTCTCCGTGTCGATCATCGCGACCGGGATGACCGGAGCACCGGTGGCGAGCGCCACGCGCGCGAGGCCGCCCGGCTTGCCGCGGTAGAGGCGGCCGTCCGGGGAGCGGGTGCCCTCCGGGTAGATGCCGAACAGGCCGCCGCCCGCGATGACATCGACTCCGGCCTTGATCGCCGCCTCACCGGCACCGCGCGCGCCCGAACGGTCCACCGGGAGCTGTCCGACGCCCTTGAAGAAGGCCGCGGTGAGCTTGCCCTTGATTCCGGGCGAGGTGAAGTACTCCGCCTTGGCGATGAAGGTGACCTTGCGGTCGAGCACCGCCGGGAGGAAGAACGAGTCCGAGAAGGACAGATGATTGCTCGCCAGGATCGCCGGTCCCTCGGCGGGAATGTTCTCAAGACCCTCCACCCAGGGCCTGAAGGCAAGCTTCAGCGAGCCTCCGATGGAGAACTTCATTGCGCCGTAGATCACTCGGGTGCCTCCTGTGTGCTGTCGAACAGACCTTAACCCGAGGTGGGCCCGGGGTCCCCGCGCTGGGGGGCTTACGCACCTGGTCGGTGTCGGTCCGGTCGCGTACGGTGAAGTACACCTTCAGACACTGACGAACAGGAGACCCTGGTGCCGGTCCTTCCTGGAGCCGAGCCGTACCGCCACGAAGGCGGAGAGGTCGGCGTCCTCCTCTGTCACGGATTCACCGGTTCCCCGCAGTCGCTGCGCCCCTGGGCCGAGTATCTGGCGGAGCGCGGTCTCACCGTGTCGCTGCCGCTGCTCCCCGGGCACGGCACGAGCTGGCAGGACATGCAGGTCACCGGCTGGCAGGACTGGTACGCGGAGGTGGACCGCGAGCTGCGGGTGCTGGTCGAGCGGTGCAGCCAGGTCTTTGTCTTCGGGCTCTCGATGGGCGGCGCGCTCACGCTGCGGCTCGCCGCGAAGCACGGGGACGCGATCAGCGGCATCGTCCTGGTCAACCCGGCGAACAAGGTCCACGGCCTGTCGGCGCACGCCCTGCCGGTCGCCCGCCACTTCGTGCGGACGACCAAGGGCCTGACGAGCGACATCGCCAAGGAGGGCTCTGAGGAGGTGGGCTACGACCGGGTGCCGCTGCACGCCGCGCACTCCCTGCGGAACTTCCTCCGGCTGGTCGACGGCGAGCTGCCGCAGGTCACCCAGCCGATGGTGCTGCTGCACAGCCCGCAGGACCATGTGGTGCCGCCGGTCGACTCGGCCCGCGTCCTCAGCCGGGTCTCCTCCACGGACGTCACGGAGATCCTGCTGGAACAGAGCTACCACGTGGCGACGTTGGACCACGATGCGGAGCGAATTTTCGACGAGAGTTACGCGTTCATCGGCCGGCTCGCTCCGAGTGTCGGGAAGAAGGGGAGCACCACCGGTGGCTGAACAGCACGACGCGGACCGCGAGCCGCAGCCCATCGACGAGGAGGCCGCCTGGGCGGCCATCGTCGCCGGGTACGGCGACGAGCCCGCAGACCCGCCGGGCGCGAAGCCGTTCAAGTCGGTGGAGGATCTCGCGCTGCTTGCCGAGGGCGAGGTGAACGAGACCTCTCAGGACCGGGCGGCACAGCCGGAGCCCGACCCCGAGGAGGACTCCGACGCGGACAGGCCCGCGCTGGGCAGCTCGATCACCTTCGCACCGGGGGTCGGCGGGCCGCGCGACTACCAGGTGGACGAGCCGAAGGACGACGACCTCGACGACGCCGACGACGACGAGGGCCACTTCGTGCCGCCGGAGCCGCCGCCGCTGCCGGAGGCCGATGTCACGGCCAAGTTCGCCTGGCTCGCGGTGGTCGGCGGCCCGGTGCTGATGCTCGTCGCGGTGCTCTTGCAGTGGGACATGACGTGGTGGCTGACGACACTCTGCGTCGGCGGCTTCCTGGGTGGCTTTGCCACCCTGGTGGCCCGGATGTCGGGCGCCGACGACGACGAGGACGACGACCCGGGCCGCGGGGCAGTGGTCTGATTCCGGGGCAGTGGTCTGATTCAAGGGCTCGGACGAGGCAGTGGTCTGATTCGGGGGCTCGGGCCACCGCTCAGGCCGCGGGGACCCGGAGCGCGGCCAGCACCGGAAGATGATCCGTCGCGGCCTCCAAGTCGTCCGGGGTGATGCCCGGGAGGTCCAGCGGCACGCCGCAGCCCAGCACTTCGACGCCCTCCGTCGCAAAGACCGCGTCGATCCGCTGGTGCGGGTCCTCGGGCGTCGACGTGTGCTCGCCGCCCCAGGGAGCGACCGCCCAGCAGTCCTGCAGCTCCCCCGCAAGCCTGCGGAAGCTCCGCCCGGTGGGCCGGTCGTTGAGGTCGCCCGCCGCGATCGCATACGGCACGTCCATCGCCCTCAGCCGGTCGAGCAGCATCCCGGCCTGTGCGTAGCGCTCGTCGCTCTGCAGGCTCAGATGACAGCTGAGCAATCCGATCCGGGCGCCCCCGATGCGTACGACGGCGGTGGCGAAGCCGCGCCGGTGCAGGCCGGGGCTGCGCGGCAGCAGCACGTCCTGCGTACGCTCAACGGTCGCCCTCAGCGAACACAACAGCAGCGGCCCGGCCGCGGTCGCGCCGCCGGTCAGCACGACGAGCTCGCTCTTGGCGGCGAGCCGGGCGGCGTGTTTGCGCCAGCGGAAGAACCGCGGGGCCTCCTGGACGAAGACCAGATCGGGCTCACAGGCACGGATCACCCGGGTCAGCGCGTCCTCGTCGTCACGCAGCGAGCGGATGTTGTAGCTGAGCACCCGGATCACGACCGAACCGTCCGGCTCGGTGCGGGGGTTGGGCAACGCAGTGATCGCCATGCGGCTCACGATACGACGCCACGAGCCATCCACCGGGGCTCCGCCCCGGCCCCCGTACGCCCTTCCGGGGGAACGCCCTCGATCGCCGGAACATCAAACCCGTCCGGCGATCGAGGACGAAGAGCTCAGCCCTGCCGCGCCAGGTCCGCCGCGCCCACCAGGCCCGCCCTGCCGCCCAGTTGCGCCGCCAGCACCTGCGCGTGCGGCCGGTACCGGCCACCGATCAGCCAGCGCCGGAAGGACTTGCGAATCGGGTCCAGGACCAGCTCGCCCTCGTCCGAGACGCCGCCGCCCACGATGAACGCCGACGGGTCGAAGAGCGAGGCCAGATCGGCCAGACCCGCGCCCGCCCAGCGCGCCAGTTCGCGGAAGGAGTCGACCGCGACCGGGTCGCCCTGCCGCGCCGCCGCGCTGACGTGCTTGCCCTCGATGCCCTCGACCGTGCCGTCGCCCAGCGAGAGGAGCACCTCGGCGTTCTCCGGGGCGGCATTGGCGCGCTGTTTCGCGTAGCGCACGAGGGCGCGCCCGGAGGCGTACTGCTCCCAGCAGCCCTGGCTGCCGCAGCCGCACAGCAGACCGTCGGGGACCACCCGGATGTGGCCGAACTCCGCGGCCACGCCGAAGCGTCCGCGGCGCAGCTTGTTGCCGATGATGATGCCGCCGCCGAGCCCCGTGCCGAGGGTGATGCAGATGACGTCCTCGTGGCCCTGGCCCGCGCCGAAGCGGTACTCGCCCCAGGCCGCCGCGTTCGCGTCGTTCTCGACGACCACCGGGAGGCCTACGCGCTGCTCGACCTTGTCCTTCAGCGGCTCGTGCCGCCAGTGAATGTTCGGCGCGAACAGCACGGTCGCGCGCTTGTCGTCGACGTATCCGGCGGCGCCGATGCCGACGGCCTCGATGTCGTGCCCCTCGCCGGCCCCGGCCACGGCGGAGCAGATCGCGTCGACGATGCCTTGCGGGGTCGACGGGGTGGGCACCGTGTGCGTCTCGATGATGGTGCCCTCTTCGTCGACCACGCCGGCCGCGATCTTCGTGCCGCCGATGTCGACGCCGATGGTGAGTCCCATGTGTCCCTCAGTTTTCGGTCGAGCCCCGCTACGGCCAACCGTACCCGAGGGCGGGCACCGCCTTTGTCAGTCCAGGTCGATGTGCTCGCTCGCCCCGGGGCCCTCGTCGCGGGGGTCCGTGTCGTCCTCGGCGGCCGCCGTGCCCTTGGTCCCGCTCGGGTCGTACGGCCGCTGTGCCCAGCGTCGCTCATGGCCCTCGACGGCCGATCGATAAGCGGCGAGCAGCTCGCCGCCCGCCGCGGCGAGGTGGTCGAAGACCTGTGGGTTGCGTTCGATGACCGGCTCGACGGCCGATTTCGCCTGGTTGACCAGCTGCTGAACGGCGCTCTGCGCGGCCAGGCCGGGAACGGAGCTCTGGAACGAGGCGACCTTGTCGGCGACCGCGTCGAGCAGCTTGCGCAGCTCCTCCGCGGCGGAGCCGGGCGGCGGCCCGTACTGGGCGCGGCGGCGGGCCTTCTCGGCCTCCAGGTCCTCGGCGCACGCCCTGGCCCAGGCGTCGTCGTCGACGGGACGCTCGGTGGCATCACTCATGGCGTACTCCTGCACAGCGGCGGTGGCGGAACTTCCGGTTCGTACGCTCGACGTTACCCGAATGGGGGCAGGGCGTTCAGCGTGCCCGCGGCCACAGCTCGGGGTCCGGAGTGAAGCGGACCCGCAGCACCTCGTCGGTGAGTCCGGCGCCCGACACTGTGCAGCGGCGCAGTACGGACGGCAGCGGAACGATCCTGCGGAACGGGCCCACGGTGAGCAGCAGTTCGTCCCCACGGCGGACAAGCCCGACGTCCTCCTTGACGGCGCCTGGCAGCCGCAGCCCCCAGACGAGGACCCCGTCCTGATCGCGCCGGTCCTCGACCGGCTGCCAGGCGCTGCCCGCGCCCGCCGGTCCGGCACCCGCGGGGCCGCGCAGCAGTGCGTCAAAACCACCGTCCGCGGCCGGGTCGTCCACCGCCCAGGGGTCGGCGGCCCGCCGCTCGCGGTCCCAGTCGAGTTCGACCGCGAGCCCGTCGCCCGCGAAAAGGCCGCCGCCGGTGCCCGCCTGCTCGAAGGTGGTGCAGGACGAACCGGTGTCGAGGAGCGTGAGGTCGTCCAGGCCGCGCGGGTCCCGGCCGAGGTGGGCCACTTCGCAGAGCGAGACCTCGGGCACCCACAGCTCGTACCACTCGCGCAGGCACTTCTCCTGCTGGGCAGAGAGGGTCGCGAGCCAGGTGTCGGCGGAGTCCCGCGGCAGGATCCGGTTCGGTACGAGGGTGTCGACCCGCAGTCCGTGCAGTGCGAGCCCGGGGCGAGCGGCGGACAGGGCGTCGGCGGCCGCGGGCGAGGGCTCGGCGACCACCCGCAGGGTCGTGTTGCTGGATTCGATCACCGTCTGGACAGCGGCCAGTTCGGCGTCCCAGCGGGCCGCGGTCTCGTACAGCCACTGCGCGGGCACCGGCACGCCGGCGAGCTGGGCGAGCATCGGGCGCAGCGCGCGGGCAACCTGCCGTTCCGGCGGCAGCAGTCGGCGCAGATAGCGCCGCAGCTGCTCGGGCAGGGCAAGCAGGGCGATGGTCTCGCGCAGCGGCGGCATATCGACGACGACCACGTCCCAGTCGCCGTCGGCGGCGGTCTTCAGGGCGCGCAGCAGCGCGTACTGGTCGCTGCCGGGAAGCTCGGTCAGCTCCTCGTCCTCCAGCCGGGCCGCGCCCAGCAGATCGAGCGCGGCGCCGCTGCGCTCCTGGAGCGAGAGGAACTCGGCCCGGAAGTCGGCCGCGGAGTCGACGCGCTCGGCCCACAGCCCATCCGTGAGCTGCGCCGGATCGCCCGGCCGGCCGGTGACGGGCGTGCCGAGAATGTCGCCGGGTTCGGCACAGAGCAGCAGCGTGCGCCTGCCGCGCCCGGCCGCGGCGAGCGCGGTGGCAGCGGCGACGGTGGTACGGCCCGCGCCGCCGAGGCCGGTGACGAGGACCTTGCGCATCAGGCGGTGGGCGCGCTCTCGACGCGCTTCTTCAGACCGGCCAGGGCGCGGTCGATGATGACCTTCTCGGCCTTGCGCTTGATCATGCCGAGCATGGGGATCTTGACGTCGACGGTCAGCTGGTAGGTGACCTCGGTGCGGTCGCCACCGCCGACGGCCTTGAGGCTGTACGAGCCGTCGATGGTGCGCAGCATCTGGGACTTGACGAGCGTCCAGCTGACCTCGTTGTCGCCGTTCCAGGTGTACGCGAGGGTGTGGTCGTCCTTGATCGCGCCGGCGTCGAGCACCAGCCGGACCTGCTCGGCGCGGCCCTTGGCGTCGGTGGCGAGCACCTCGGCCTCCTTCACCTCACCCGTCCACTCCGGGTAGCGGGCGAAGTCGGAGATCACGCCCATCACGTCGGCCGGCGCCGCCTCGATCGTGATGCTCGAGCTGGTGTGTTCCGCCATCGCTGCGGCTCCTCACAGTGCGGTACGGACCGGGGGTGGTGTGGTGTGCAGGCTATCGCGCCCCGGCTGGTCAACCACCCCAGGGCCGGTGGGTCACCACTGCGGACCCGTACGTCACCACTCCAGCGCCCAGGGGCGACCGGTCGAGGCGAAATGCCCGACGTTCACGCACTCCGTCCGGCCGACGCGCATCCGCTGGGCGAGCGGCTGGTGGACATGGCCGAAAAGCGCGTACCGGGGGCGGATCCGGTGGATGGCGTCGAGCAGTGCGCTGCTGCCGCGCTCGAAGCGGCGCGCGACGGTGTCGTAGGTCAACTCGGGCACCTCCGGCGGGATGTGCGAGCAGAGCACATCGACGTCCCCGAGCGCCTCGACCTTGGCCGCGTACTCCTCGTCGGAGATCTCGTAGGGCGTGTTCATAGGGCTGCGCAGTCCGCCGCCGACGAAGCCGAAGACAAGCCCGCCGATTTCGACACGCTCGCCGTCGAGAACGGTGGTGCCCGGGCGCGCGTACTCCGGCCAGAGGGCCGGCATGTCGACATTGCCGTAGGTGGCATAGGTAGGAGTGGGGAAGGCCGCGAACAACTCGGCGTACTGGCGCCGTACGGCCGACTCGATCGCGCTCTCCCGGTCCGTCCGTAGCTCACCCCAGAGCCTGCGCCCCAGCTCGCGGGCCTCGTCGAAGCGGCGGGCCGTGCGCAGTTCCACGATCAGGTCGGCGTTCTCGACGCCGAAGAGATCGGGGAAGATGCCGCGCGAGTGGTCGGCGTAGTCGAGAAAGAGGACGAGGTCGCCGAGGCAGATGAGCGCGTCGGCACCGTCACCCGCCATGGCGAGATCCTTGGCGTTGCCGTGCACGTCACTGACCACATTGACTCGCATGCCTCGCATGACGATCACCCTAGGACGACGGAGTTGCGGCTGGGTAGTGGGGGACGGACCAGCCGTTCTACCGAGGCGTCACGGGTGTGGACTACTCTGCGCGAAGCGATGCCACACACATGTGACGCAGCGAACATCTGGCCGGAACCCCCTATCCGGAACCGAGTACTGGTGGGTAACGTCCGGGCAGTCCAGTCGTGCTCGCCTCCAACGAGCACCTGCCCGATCTTGGACCGCAGCCGGTGCATCACACAGAGCCGTGGCGCCGGCGCCTGATGAGGAGCAGCAGTCTTGCGCGAGTTCAGCCTTCCGGCCCTGTACGAGGTCCCTTCGGACGGCAATCTGACGGATCTGATCCGCCGCAATGCCGCTCAGCATCCTGATGTAGCCGTCATGGGCAGAAAGGTGGCGGGCGTCTGGACGGACGTCACCGCCACGCAGTTCCTTGCGGAGGTGCGCGCCGCCGCCAAGGGCCTGATCACCGCGGGCATCCAGCCCGGCGACCGGGTCGCCCTGATGTCGCGCACCCGTTACGAGTGGGTGCAGCTGGACTTCGCGATCTGGAGCGCGGGCGCCGTCACCGTCCCGGTGTACGAGACCAGCTCGGCCGAGCAGGTCTCGTGGATCCTCGGCGACTCCGGCGCGGTCGCGGTGATCGTGGAGAGCGACGGGCACGCCGCAGCCGTGGAGTCGGTACGGGACCGGCTCCCCGCTCTGCGCAGTGTCTGGCAGATCGACAAGGGCGCGGTCGAGGAGCTGACCGCGGCCGGCGCCGAGGTCAGCGAAGAGACGGTCGACGCGCGCAGCGCCGCCGCCAAGGCGGACGACCCGGCGACGATCGTCTACACCTCGGGCACCACCGGCCGCCCCAAGGGCTGCGTGCTGACGCACCGCAGCTTCTTCGCGGAGTGCGGCAATCTCGTCGAGCGCCTCAAGCCGCTGTTCCGCACGGGCGAGAGTTCCGTGCTGCTCTTCCTCCCTGCCGCGCACGTCTTCGGCCGCATGGTCGCGCTCGCGCCGGCGATGGCGCCGATCAAGCTCGGCTGTGTTTCGGACATCAAGAACCTCACCGATGAACTGGCCTCCTTCCGGCCGACGTTGATCCTCGGTGTGCCGCGCGTCTTCGAGAAGGTCTACAACTCGGCGCGGGCGAAGGCCCAGGCGGACGGCAAGGGCAAGATCTTCGACAAGGCCACGGACACGGCGATCGCGTACAGCAAGGCGATCGGCACCCCCGAAGGCCCGTCGGTCGGCCTCAGGATCAAGCACAAGGTCTTCGACAGGCTCGTCTACAGCAAGCTCCGCGCAGTGCTGGGCGGGCGCGGCGAGTACGCGATCTCCGGCGGCGCTCCGCTGGGCGAGCGGCTCGGCCACTTCTTCCGCGGCATCGGCTTCACGGTGCTGGAGGGCTACGGCCTCACCGAGTCGTGTGCGGCGACCGCGTTCAACCCGTGGGACCGGCAGAAGATCGGCACGGTCGGTCAGCCGCTGCCGGGCTCGGTGGTGCGGATCGCGGACGACGGCGAGGTGCTGCTGCACGGCGAGCATGTCTTCCAGGGGTACTGGAACAACGAGGCCGCGACCGCGGAGGCGCTGGCCGACGGCTGGTTCCACACGGGTGACATCGGCACCCTGGACGAGGACGGCTACCTCGCGATCACGGGCCGCAAGAAGGAGATCCTGGTCACTGCGGGCGGCAAGAACGTCGCCCCCGCAGTGATCGAGGACCGCATCCGCGCGCATGCACTGGTCGCGGAGTGCATGGTGGTGGGCGACGGGCGGCCCTTCGTGGGCGCGCTGGTCACCATCGACGAGGAGTTCCTCGGGCGCTGGGTCTCGGACCACGGCAAGCCGGCCGGTTCGACGGCGGCTTCGCTGCGCGACGACGCGGATCTGCAGGCGGAGGTCCAGCGGGCGGTGGACGACGGCAATGCGGCCGTCTCCAAGGCGGAATCGGTGCGGAAATTCCGCATTCTCTCCTCCCAGTTCACTGAAGAAGCGGGACACATCACGCCGTCGCTGAAGCTGAAGCGCAATGTGGTGGCGAAGGACTTCGCCGATGAGATCGAGGCGATCTACCGGGGCTGAGTGCCGCCGCTGATCAGCCGCTGGGGTCCTCGGCAAGAATCCGGGTCATGTTCCGTTCGGCGAGAGCCGTGATGGTGACGAACGGATTGACCCCGATCGAGCCGGGGACCAGGGCGCCGTCGGTGACGTACAGCCCCGAATACCCCCTGGCACGGCCGTAGTTGTCGGTGGCCCGGCCCAGTACGCAGCCGCCCAGGGGGTGGTACGTGAAGTCGTCGGCGAAGGTTTTGTTGCCGCCGAAGAGGTCGTACCGGTAAATGGTGGCATTCGCCTTGTTGACGCGGTCGAAGAGAGATTTGGCCGCGTTGACTGAAGGCTGATTCTGCGACCGGGTCCAGTCGAGCTTTGCGGAGTCGCTGGCCCAGTCGTACGAGAAAGTCCCGCGCTCCGGGTTCTTGGTGATCGCCAGATAGAGGCTGATCCAGTGCTCGAATCCCATGGGCAGCGGCGCGATCTCCGCGAAGACGGGATTCGTGGGGTTGGCCCAGTCGTCGATGCCCATGGTGGGCATGGTCGCCTGGTTCGCCCCGACCGTGTCCCAGATGTGGTTGGCGCGGCCGGTCATCACATTGCCGTTGTGGCCCCAGCCTCTGCCGACCTCGGCGCTCAGGTCGGGCAGCGTGCCCTTCTCCCGTGCGCGCAGCAGGAGTTCGGTGCTGCCGAGGCTGCCCGCGCCGAGGAAGAGCTGCCTGCACCCGATCTCGTCGGTCCCGACGACCCTGCCCGAGATGTCCGTGCGGTCGACGGTCAGGACATAGCCGCCGTCGGGTTCCCTTCGGATGCCTCTGGCCCGGCTCATGGTCTGGATGGTGACGTTGCCGGTGCCGAGCGCGGCCGCGAGATAGGTCTTGTCGACGCTGCGCTTGCCGTGGTTGTTGCCGTAGATGACCTCGCCGGCGAGCGCCGACTTCGGGGCCTGTCCGGCGGCTTCACGCTGCATATGGCCGAAGTCGTAGACGTTCGGCACGAAGACGGTCCTCAGGCCGGCGTTCTGGGCGTGTTTGCGGGAGATCCGCGAGAAGCGGTACCACTCGGTGGACTCGAACCAGGCCGGGTCGATGGTGTTGACGCCGAGCATCCGGCGGGCCCGCGGGAAGTAGGTGTCGTACATCTCGGCGGCGTCGACCTGGGGCAGCACCTCGGAGAAGTACGTACGCAGCGGGGTCACCGCCATCCCGCCGTTGACCAGCGATCCGCCGCCGACGCCGCGTCCGACGTAGACGGACATGCCGGTGTAGCGGACCCGGTCGAGTACGCCGGGGTAGGGGCTGATGTTCTTGTTGACGACATCCAGCCAGAGGAAGGTGGCGAGCGGGGCCTCGGTGCGGGTGCGGAACCACATGGAGCGCTGATCGGGGGCTCCGGTGCTGCAGAAGATCTTTCCGTCCGGGCCCGGGGTGTCCCAGAGCCGGCCCATCTCCAGTACGAGGGTGCGGACGCCTGCCTCGCCGAGGCGGAGGGCGGCGACGGCAGCGCCGTAGCCGGAGCCGATCACGACGGCGGGGGCGTAGTCGGCTGCCGAGGGCTCGACGGCGGCCGAGGCCTCCCCGGCGACTGCCGGGGAGAGACCGATGCGGGTGAAGCCGAGCGCGGCCGCGGTCTGCAGGGCGGCGATGCCCAGCAGTTGACGGCGCGTCAGATTTGATGTCATGTCCGGAGCATGGGCGGAATTCGGTCTTGTGCCCATATCCCGCGCGGCTCAGAACTGACGCTCCATCAAAAAATGGTTTACGCAGCTCAGCGATGTGTCTGGCGCGGGTTTACGCAGGTCAGCAAAATGTCTGGTTTCAGGCTGGTCAGAGCAGTGTGCGAAGCTTCTCGGCCAGCAGATCCCAGCGCCACTTCTCCTCGACCCACTCCCGGCCGCGCTCCCCCATCCGCCGCCGCAGCTCCGGGTCCTCGAGCAGCGCCACGATCCGCTCGGCCGACTCCTCGGCACTCCCGCCGCGGACCACCCAGCCCGTCTCTCCGTCGAGTACGGCGTCGGGGGCGCCGCCCGAGTCGCCTGCGACGACCGGGAGCCCGGTCGCCGACGCCTCCAGATACACGATTCCGAGGCCCTCGACGTCGAGGCCGCCCCTTCGGGTGCGGCAGGGCATCGCGAAGACGTCGCCCGCGCCGAAGTGCGCCGGCAGTTCCTCCCACGGCACGGCGCCGGTGAAGCGCACGGACCCCGCGACGCCGCTCTCGTCGGCGAGCCCCCGCAGATCCCTCTCGTACGGACCGCCGCCGACGATCAGGAGCACCGCGTCCGGCACCTTGGCCAGGATCGCGGGCATCGCCTGGATCAGCGTGTCCTGGCCCTTGCGCGGCACCAGCCGCGATACGCACACCACGACCGGTCGGCCGGTCAGCCCGAGCCGCTCGCGGACCGCGTCCCCGCCCGAGCCCGGGTGGAAGGTCTTCTCGTCGACACCGGGCGGGAGTTGGACCATGCGCCCGGCCGCGTCGGGGGTGAGCGCGGCGGCTATGCGCGAGCGGGTGTACTCACCGAGATAGGTGATCGTGTCCGTACCCTCGCCGATCCGGCGCAGCAGCTGCCGGGACACGGGCAGCTGTGCCCAGCCGGCCTCGTGGCCGTGCGTGGTGGCCACAAGCCGCCGTGCACCGGCCTTGCGCAGCGCCGGTGCCATCAGACCGAGCGGGGCTGCCGCGCCGAACCACACGGATTGACAGCCGTGCTCGCGCAGCAGCCGGGTGGCCCTGCGGGTGACGCGGGGGGTCGGCAGCAGCATCGTCGTACGGTCCCGTACGACCGTGAACGGCTGCTCGGCGTCGAATGCGGCGGTCGCTTCGGCGCCCTCGCGGCCACGCTTCCAGGTGGAGGCGTAGACGACGAGCTGATCCGGGTCCAGCCGCAGCGCCATGTTGTGCAGGAACGCCTGGATGCCGCCGGGCCTGGGCGGGAAGTCGTTGGTCACGATCAAGGTCTTGTGCATCGTCGCCGACAGTACCGAACGGCCCTGCCTCACCGCTCCTGCGCTGCCCTGCCGGGCATCATGGGGACCCTCAAATCGGCCTAAACGGGATGAGGTGCTCATGGCGGGCGGGCGCGGGAGCGGTGACGGCACGGGCGGCTTCGGCGGTGACGGCGCGGAGGGCGCGGGCGGCGCGGGCAGCAGGGGCGGCGCGGGCGGCAGCGGCAGGGGCGGCACATGGCTTGCCGCCCTGGTGTGGATCCTCACTAGGACGGCGCTGCTGCTCTGCGTCCTCGATGTGCTGACACTCCCCGGCCCCGATGTCACCACCGATGTCTCGGTGATCTACGAAGGCTGGTACGAGGTGCTGAAGAACGGCACCTATCCGATGGACGACGTCGCCTGGCAGTACCCGCCCGCCGCGGCACTCGCGATCCTCTCCCCCGCCCTGCTGCCCTTCCTCGGCTACGCCTCCGCCTTCTTTGCCCTCACCCTGCTCTGTGACTCGCTGGTCTTCGGCCTGCTGCTGTACGCGGGCGGCAAGACCGGCAAGTCGCCGCGGGGAGCGTGGGTGTGGGTCGCCGGGGTGCCGCTGCTCGGCCCGACCGCGTACGCCCGCTACGACCTGATGGTCACGGCCGTCGCCGTGGCCGCGCTGCTGGCCGGCGCACGCCATCCGCGCACACTGGGCGCGCTCGCGGCCTTCGGCGCGCTGCTGAAGGTCTGGCCGCTGCTGCTGCTCGCGGGGGTCCCGGGCGTACGGGCGAACCGCCGCGCCTGGGCCACCGCGGCGGGCACGGCGGCTGCGGTCGCGGTTGCGCTCGTCGCGGCGATGCCGGGCGCGCTGGCCTTTCTCACCTTCCAGCGCGAGCGGGGCACCGAGGTCGAGTCGCTGGGCGGACTGGTTTTCCATGTGGCGCGGCACCACGGCTGGCAGGGTCAGGTGCTGCTGAACTACGGGTCGGTGGAGTTCGTGGGCCGCCATGTCACCCTCGTCTCCACGCTCTCCCTCGGCCTCGCCCTGCTCGCCCTCGGCTGGCTGGTGCTCTGGCGGCTGCGGGTGCAGAAGTTCGTGGCGAGCACGCTGTGCGACGCGGCGTTCGCCGCGGTGCTGCTGTTCACCACGACGAGCCGGGTGATCAGCCCCCAGTACATGATCTGGCTGGTCGGTCTGGCCGCTGTGTGCCTGGTCTTCCGGGGCAGCCGGATGGCGCTGCCCGCCTGGCTGGTGCTGGCCGCGACGGGGGTCTCGCTGCTGGAGTTCCCCGTCTGGTTCTCGCAGGTGGTGGCGAGCGAGCCGCTGGGGGTGCTGCTGCTGTTCGTACGCAACGGGCTGCTCGTCGCCGCGACGCTGACGGCATGCCTGCGGCTGTGGCGCCAGACGGTGAGCGAGCCGGGCCGCCGCCGGCTGCTGCCCGCCCAGTCGACCCGAGACAATGCGCTGCTGTCCTCCTGACCCTGACTCCCGGCCCGGCCGGGCGCCGCGCCCGGGACAGCCATGGCAGCGTGTTCAGCCCGCCAGCCGCTCGCGCAGATACTCCCGCCACCGCACCGTGAAGTCCTGCGGCGTCGTCCCCAGCCCATCGGCCAGCGCCTTCTCGACCGCCCCCGCCCGGTGTTTGCCCGCCCCCACGGCCCGGTAGAACGCCGTCAGCTTCTCCTCGCCCCAGCGCGCCGCAATCAGCTCGCAGGCCAGCCACCCTCCCTCGTACGCCCGCGCCAGCCTGTCCGCGTCCGACCCGAAAGCGAAGTCCGCGTCGGACGGCAGCGCGGCCGGCACCTCGCCGCGCCCCACCGCGCGCTGGAGTTCGGGGGCGGTCTGCCCGGCCGTGCGGCCCCTGCCGCGGTACGCGACCCAGTCGGCGAAGCCCTCCGAGAGCCACATCGGGGTCGCCGCCGAGGTGTACGCGCGGGTGGCCACATGGGTGGTCTCATGAGTGAGGACGACGCTCCGGCCGAAGTCACCGAGCACCCCGTACGCGTCGGGGTTGACGATCATCCGGTCCGCCGGCGCCGTCCCGGCCGCACCCGTCTCGCCCGTGGTGACCGCCGCTATCCCCCGGTACCCGGCAGCGGGCGCGCCGAGCAGCTTCCCCATGGCGTCCAGTGAGGCGGGGACGAGGACGACGACACGGCGCGCCCAGGGAGACGTCCAGGCGTCCGACACGGCGGGCACGGCCCGGTCGGCGGTCGCCGCGAGGGCTTTCAGCCGCGCGCCGTTCTGGCCGACGGCGAGGATCAGACTCCGCTCGCCCCGGACCACCTGCACATCACCCTGCTGCCAGAGCTGCTGGCCGCCGCCCGTGCCCGCGCGTTCTGCCGTGACATACCAGCGGCCGTCGCGCTCGGCGAGCTCCAGCGTGCGGGGCGCGGTCACCGGGGCGGTGTCGTACCCCTCGATCCGGTAGCGCAGCTCGGCCTCGGCGACGGCTCGCGTGCCGTGCCGCTGCACCGTCCCCAGCCGGTACTCCCAGGAGCGCAGTGGCACGTCCGCGAGGTTGCGGAACTCCCTGCGCTGCGCCGTACGCAGCTGCACGGCCTCGGGTGCCAGCGCGGCCAGATAAGCGCTCTCGTCATGGCCCAGGACGGCGGCCGCACGCGCGTCCAGGGTCTGCCGGATGTCCCGCACGCTCGTGTCGGACGCCTCGCCGGATGTACAGCCGGACACCAGCAGGGCGGCGGAGAGGAACAGCCCCGCCGCACGCCGTATCGCCCGGCGCCCTGTGCTGCGCCCCTGACCTGCCACATGGCCGATCGTACGGAACGCGGCGCGGAACGGAACGCAGCCCGGAACAGAACGCGGCCCGGGACGGAACCCCGCTCAGACGCGGGTGACCGAGGAGATCGGCATCATGCCGACCGGGTCGTAGCGCACAGCGGCGCCCGGGTAGGGCGCATGCACCACCTGCCCGTTGCCCATGTACATCCCGATATGACTGGCGTCGTTGCGGTACGCCACGAGGTCTCCCGGACGCGCCTGCGACAGCGGGACCTGCCTGCCCGCGTACCGCTGCGCCTGCGAGGTGCGCGGCAGGCCGACCCCCGCCTGTGCGTACGACCACTGGGTGAGCCCCGAACAGTCGAAGCCGGACGGCCCGTTGGCGCCCCACACATAGGGGCGGCCGACCACGCTGCGGGCCGCCCGCACCGCGGCGGCCGCCCGCGCGGAGGCGGGCGCGAGGCCGGAGAGCGCGGGCAGGGGCCCCCGGCCCGCGCGCGACACCCGGTCGAAGGCCTCGCGGTCGGCGGCCGGCAGGGAGTTCAGCAGCCGCTGCGCCTCGGTGAGTTTGCGCTCGACGGTGCGTTTGTGGCGGGCCACGGCCGCCCGGCTGCGCTCCAGTTCGGCGAGGTCGCGGGAGGCCTCGGCCCGCTCCTGGCCGAGGCTGCGCTGCTCCCGCCGCAGATCCCGCAGCACGGCAGTCTGTCGCTCGCTGATGCGGTCCAGGGTCGCGGCCTTGTCCAGGTAGCTGTCCGGGTCCGCGGAGAGCAGCAGGGCGAGGGCGGGGTCCATGCCGCCCGACCGGTACTGCGCGCCGGCCACCGATCCGAGCGCCCCCCGCATCCGGTTGATGCGCTCCTGGCCGCGCGCCACACTGTCCTGCACCTGCGTCACCTGCTCACGCAGCCGCTCGACGCGCTCACCGGCCTTGTTGAACTCCTCGGTGGCCTGCTCGGCCTCCTCGTAGAGCCGGTCGACCGTGGCCCGGGTGCTCTCCGCGGTGGCACCCGGTTCGGCGCTCGCCGGTGCGGCCCCGAGCGCTGCGGCGGCCGTTGCCGCCGCGGCGGACAGGACGGTGACCCGGGCACTCTGAGTGAGGCCGGACTGTGAGAGCCGTCGATGGGACGTCACGAGCCGCGCTCCCTTCCGCTGTACGAGGGATGTTGCGCGGCAGACAGTAGCCGGGTGAACACGGAGCGACCAAAGACCGCGCCGGGCACGCAAAGTGACGCCCCGCCGGAGACCACAGGTCAATGGCGGGGCGTGACGTCAGCAGCGGGTGCGGGAAATCGCCCGATTGGGCGTCAGATGCGCACGCCGAACTGGAACGGCATGTTGCCGATCGACTCGTAGCGCACGCTGGCACCGGGCTTGGGGGCGTGCAGCACCTGGCCATTGCCCGCGTACAGGCCGACGTGGTGCATGTCGCCGTAGAAGATGACCAGGTCGCCCTGCTGGAGTCCGCTCTGCGAGTAGATGCGGGTGCCGGCGTTGGCCTGCGACTGCGAGGTCCGGGGTATGGAGACACCGGCCTGCGAGTACGCCCAGGAGGTCAGCCCGGAGCAGTCGAAGGAGCTGGGGCCGGACGCGCCGTAGACGTACGGCGAGCCGATCTTGCTCTGGGCGGCGGCGAAGGCCGCGCCCGCACGCTGCGAGGCGGGGACGGAGTTGCCGAGGTCCGCACGCGAGTTGTCACGGTTTGCCCGGGACTCGTCGGCGGAGAGCGCGGCACGCTCCTGGGCGGTAAGGGTGTTGAGAAGCTTCTGCGCGGCGCCGAGCTTGGACTGGACTTCCTTCTTCTTGGCGCCCAGCTCCTTGCGCGTGTCGGCCAGGTCGGCGAGCTTGTCCTGGGCCTCCCTGCGCTGCTGAGCGAGGGTCCGCTGCTTGGCCTGGATCTCGGCCAGCGCCTCGGTCTGCTTGGCGCCCAGCTGGTCCAGCGCGGAGGCCTTGTCGAGGTAGGTGTCCGGGTCGGAGGAGAGGAAGAGCTGCACCGCCGGGTCGATGCCGCCCGAGCGGTACTGGGCGCTCGCCACCGAACCGAGGCCGTCGCGCAGGGTGTTGAGCTCGTCCTGACCGCGGGCGACCTTGTCCTGCAGAGCGTCGACCTGCTTCTCGAGCTTCTCCTGCTGCTCCTTGGCCCCGTTGTACTTCTCGGTGGCCTTCTCCGCCTCTTCGTAGAGCTTGTCGACCTTCTCCTTGACCTCGCTCTTGCTCGGCTTCGGCTCGGCCTGGGCGGCCTGGGAGGTCAGGGCTACGGCCGCAGCGGCGGTCGCGGTGAGCACGGTCACACGGGTGCGGCTCGGCTGCTTGGGTCGACGGTGGGACGCCACGAAGGCGAGCTCCTTCTTCCTCGAGCCGCCTACCGGGCTGTGGGGGGTTGAATCCCCGGCTCTGAGCATTCATCCCCCGGGGACAAAAGGGCTGAACTGCACAGATTCGGCGGTTCCTTCGCTGTTCGCCCCGGCTGGACGATCAACCGCGCGAAGGTTCGAGGCCCGACCCTAGTGACCTTCTTGTGATCAGTTCAAATCCTGATGAGAAAAATCTGGCTCACCGACCGCATTCTTTACTCACATCACACGCGTAGTAGTGGCCACTTGACACAACGTCCCGTCAACATCGGTCGAATTCGGGCATTGAGTACGGGAGTTACTTAGATGCGCGAAAGCCGCTTCAGCAACAAGGCGGACGCGACCGGTCGGGCCCCGGCCTTCGCCACTCCGTCGGCGACCTCGCGGTCGGTGGACACCACCACCACCGGCCGGCCCGGCGGCTCCGCCCGTACCAGCTGACGGATCAGTTCGTCCGCCGTCACACCCGGCTTGGAGAACAGCACCCGCACTCCACGCGGTGGCGCCAGCAGCACCGGGGCCGCCAGCTCGGCTCCGTCGAAGACACAGGTGATCTCGGCTCCGGTCTGCGCGGCGAGCACCGAGAGTCCGCCGAGCAGCCGCAGCCGCTGCTTCTCCAACGGCATCGTCGGATAGCCGGTCTTGGTGACGTTGTAGCCGTCCACGACCAGATGCGCCTGCGGCAGCGCGAGCAGCTGGTCGAGCAGCGCCGGATCGGTCTCCGAAAGCGCACGGGCGGCGATGTCCTTGGGTGACATCCGGCCCGGCTCGACCGCGTCCACCGTGTCGGCGGGATGGACGGCGGCGGGCGGCAGGGCCAGCTCACGGCGCAGCCCCTGGGCCGCGTCCAGCACCGTGTCCAACAGCAGCCGCAGTCGCATGTCCTCGATCGAGCGGCCCTCGCGCGCGGCCCGGCGACTCGCCTCCAAGGCCGCCTCCGCCTCGCCGAGGCGCGCCTTGAGCCGACGGGTCTCGCTCTCGGCTGCCGACACCTGGGCGGCGGCCTCCGACCTGATCGTCTCGGTCTCGGCGTGCGTACGGCGCAGAGCGGCCTCGCCGCGCTTCACATCGCTCTGGGCGCTGCGCAGCTTGCGGCGCAGCGCTTCGGCTTCCTTGCGGGCCGCCTCCAGCTCCGTGCGCAGCCGCTCGGTCTCGCTCTTGGTCTGCCCGCGCGCCTCGGTCAGCTCCTCGCGCAGCCGCTCCAGCTCGCGTCGCCCGGCCTCGTCGGCGCGCTCGGCGTCCGCCCGCTGGGCCTCCTCGCCCGCGGCGGCGACGAGTTTCACCCATCCGGTGGGACGCAGCACATAGGCGGCAGCCGCGACATCGACGGGATCGGCGGCCGCGGGCGGCGATCCGGCCTCCAGCGCCGCGGACAGCTCCGGCTGGGCCTGGCCGAGCCGCTCAGCGATGCGCTGCCGGAAGACCGGGTCGCTCTCCAGCGCCGCGGCCATCGCGTTGCCCGCGAACTTGGCCCGACGGGTCGGGGTGAACCGGGCGTACTGCCGCAGCTGGGCCGGGAGTTCGGAGACCGTCAGGCCGCCGAACGCGTCCGAGACCAGCGCCACCACCCGGCGCCGTACGCCCTCCGGCAGCGGGCGGTCGAGCGCCTCGGCGGCGTCACCGGCCGCATCGGCCGGCTCAGCGCCGTGTGCAGGCTGCTCCACGATCCGTCACCCCACTACCCGTTCGGGCCGCTCCCTCAGGAGCCGGCGCCCGGCCTGTCCACCAGCTCGATCTGGTCCACCGCATTGCACCAACGGCAGCGCACCGACTCGATGGTCTCACTGACCACCTCGCGTTCCTCGACCGTCGGCTCTCCGGCCAGGTCCAGATGGACGTACTCGACGACCTTGGAGGAGCGCGTGACGTCGAAACGGGTGAGGTTGCCGCAGAGCGTGCAGCGCCAGCGGGTCTTGGCGGTCGGCATGGGAACCGTCGTCATCGAGCCGTCCTCTTCCATGATGCGGGTGCGGGTGCCGCTGTGCGCCATCGAACTGCGGGTGTACTGCCCGTAACCCTACGGCCTCGCCGGTACCCTGTGCCGCGGCGAGGCACCCTGTACCGTTCAGTCCCACTACGCCATGCTCTGTCCATGATCGGTTGGCGGGGTGCGGGCCTCGGGAGCGCGGTCCTGCGGGGCACGCTCACCGGACCTGCGGTGACGTACGGAGTGATCGCCGTCTGCTGTGCGGTGTTCGTGATCAGCCCGGTCTCGGGCGTCAACCCGGTGTACGGCACCGGTGACGCGCTGCTGACCGCGCAGAGCCTGTATTTCCAGCGCTGGGGCGTGATCCCCGCCGAGCTGCTGAACAGCTCCCCCGACACTCTCCTCACTCCCCTCACCGCCCTCTTCGTCCACGGCAGTTGGCTGCATCTGCTGGGCAACATGCTCTTCCTCTACGTCTTCGGGGCGATGGCCGAGGAGCGCATGGGGCAGCTGGAGTTCGCCCTGTTCTATCTGGGCTGCGGCTACCTTGCGCTGCTCGCCTACGCGGCGGCCAACGCCGACTCCGAGCAGACCCTGGTGGGAGCGTCCGGGGCGATCTCGGGCGTGCTCGGGGCGTTCCTGTACCTCTTCCCGAAGGCCCGGGTCACCAGTCTCTTCCCGTTCCTCTTCTTCCTGCCGCTGCGCTTCCCCGCATGGATCGTGCTGATCTTCTGGTTCGTTCTGCAGGGGTTGGCGGCGCGAGGGGCGGGCAGCGGTCCGGGGGTGGCGTATCTGGCGCATCTGGTGGGGTTCGGGATCGGGTTCCTCTACGCCTGGGGGCGATTCAGGCGTACGGCTGCCGTGATTCCCGGGGGCAGTGACATAGGGGGCTGACGCCGGGCGGCACCGGGACCCCCAGCCAGTAGGCTTGAGGCCCAAGCAGCGGCCACCGAGGGAGAAAGCCAGCCGTGATCACCGCGATCGTGCTCATCAAGACCAGCGTGGACCGCATCCCTGAGATCGCCGAGTCGATCGCCGCGCTGGACAGCGTCAGCGAGGTCTTCTCCGTCACCGGCACCTATGACCTGATCGCCATGGTGCGGGTGGCGAAGCACGACGACCTTGCGGATGTCATCCCCGGCCGGATCAGCAAGATCCAGGGCGTGGAGGCGACGGACACGCATGTGGCGTTCCGTACGTACTCGCAGCACGACCTGGAGGCGGCGTTCGCCATCGGCCTGGACGCGTAGCGCCTGAGGCGGGGGCACACAGGCAACAAGCCCGCGCCGGCAGGCGCGGGCTTGTTCATGGGCCCAGGGCAGCGGACCGGGTCAGACGGCCGGGACGCAGCGGCCGTCCTCCGTGTGGTACGTCCACTTCGCGCCGTCGCGCACCAGCTCCTTCACCGCCCCCACGAAACGCTCCACGTGCTCGTCCGGCGTCCCCGCACCGAAGCTCACCCTGATCGCGTTCAGCGAGCGCTCACCCGGCTCGGCCTCCGGCGCGCCGCACTCGCCCGGGTCCTGCGGGTCGCTGCCGAGCAGCGTGCGTACCAGCGGGTGGGCGCAGAACAGACCGTCCCGGACGCCGATCCCGTACTCCGCCGAGAGCGCCGCCGCGAAGTGCGAGCTGTTCCAGCCCTCCACCACGAAGGAGATGACGCCGACCCTCGGTGCGTCGTCACCGAAGAGGGAGAGGACCTTCACCTCGGGGACCTCCGCAAGTCCCTCCCGCACCTTCGCGATCAGGTGCTGCTCGCGCTCGACCAGCGACTCGAAGCCCGCCTCGACCAGCGCCTTGCAGGCGGACGCGATGGAGTAGACGCCGATCACATTCGGCGATCCCGCCTCGTGACGCGCGGCCGTGTTGTGCCACTCGACGTCCACACCGCCGTCCGTGCGCCGCGCGACCTTCCGCGAGGCGCCGCCGCCCGCCAGGTACGGCTCCGCGTCCTGCAGCCAGTCCGAGCGGCCCGCGAGAACGCCCGAGCCGAAGGGTGCGTACAGCTTGTGCCCGGAGAAGGCGATCCAGTCGACGTCCAGGTCCTGCACGGAGACCGGGTGGTGCGGCGCCAGCTGAGCGGCGTCCAGCACGATTCGCGCGCCGTGCGCATGCGCCGCGGCCGCCAGCTCCTTCACCGGCCACAGCTCACCGGTCACATTGGAGGCGCCGGTCACGCAGACCAGCGCGGGGCCGTGAGGCTCACGACCCGCGAGGGCACGCTCCAGTGTGGCGACGGCGTCCTCCGGCGTGCGGGGCGCGTTCAGGTACGTCACCCGCGCGTCCCTCCAGGGCAGCAGCGAGGCGTGGTGCTCGGTCTCGAAGACGAAGACCTGGCAGTCGGCGGGCACGGCCTGGGCCAGCAGGTTGAGGGAGTCCGTGGTCGAACGGGTGAAGATCACCTGGTCGCCGGGCCGGCAGTCGAGGAACTCGGCGACCGTGACCCGGCTGTTCTCGAAGAGGTCGGTGGACAGCTGCGAGAGGTACCCGGCGCCCCGGTGCACGCTGCCGTAGTACGGCGCGTACGCGGCCACGTCGTCCCACACCCGCTGCAGCGCCGGCGCGCTCGCGGCGTAGTCGAGGGCGGCGTAGGTGACCTCACCGCCGGTCACGAGCGGGACCGTCACATCGCGGCCGAGGACCGGCAGCGGCGCCGCGCAGGCGGGGTCGGCGGAGTCGGCAGCGGCGGAGGCTACGGAGGAGGGGGCAGAGGCGGCGGCAACGGCGTTCGGGCGTGCGGACATGGCGATATCTCCCGGCAAAGGCGGAATGGCTTCGTGAACCCGCGCATCGGCGCCTCAACGGCCGCTCTGCACGCGGGGGTTGCCTCGAACGCACGGCAACTGACCGTACGGAGGCGTACTGAAGTGGGGGCGAAAAGCCCTATCGCATTCGCTTGCTCACGAGACTGCTCCCTTGAGGACCAGGACCCCAGGGTTTGCAGGGGTCCGCGCTTGCCGCAGACCTCGCTGCCCACGGCCTGGTCTTCACCCGGGGCACCCCGCCACGGACGGAGGGTTGCCGGACAGCGAGCCGGGGCCTTAATCGCTGTCACTCATGACCTTGAAGAGCATCCTGCCATACGTCCCGCGGCGTGCAAGGCGAGGTCCAGTTCCTGAGACGGGAACCAGCACACGCCTTGCCTCACGCCACAGACGCCTCAGGCGTTGCTGACGGCCACCCAGCGCTCGAGCGCCGCCCTGGCCGCACCCGAGTCGATCGACTGGGCGGCCCTGGCCATGCCGGCCGCAAGCTGCTCGTTCAGCGTGCCGTCCGTCGGCTCCAGCGCCGCCAGCGCCGCTGCCGAGTTCAGCAGCACCGCATCCCGTACCGGCCCGGTCTCACCACTCAGCAGCCGGCGCGCGACATCCGCGTTGTACGAGGCGTCGGCGCCCCGCAGCGCCTCCACCGGCACCAGGTCGATGCCGATGTCCCGCGGATCGAAGGCCTCTTCGCGCACGGCGCCGTCCCGTACCACCCAGACCCGCGACGTCGCCGTCGTAGTCAGCTCGTCCAGACCGTCGTCACCTCGGAAGACCAGCGCCGAGGAGCCGCGCTCGGCCAGCACGCCGGCCACGATCGGCGCCACGCGGGCGTCCGCGACGCCGGTGGCCTGAGCCTTCACCTTCGCCGGATTGGTCAGCGGGCCAAGGAAGTTGAACGTGGTGCGGATGCCCAACTCCTTGCGGGCGGCAGCCACATGCCGCAGCGCCGGGTGGAACTTCACCGCGAAGCAGAAGGTGATCCCCGCCTCGTCCGCGACCTCGACGACCCGCTGCGGGGTCAGCTCGAGATTGACGCCCAGCTTCTCCAGCACGTCCGATGCGCCGCTCGCCGACGAGGCGGCACGATTGCCGTGCTTGACGACCTTCGCGCCCGTCCCCGCGACGACGATCGCGGACATCGTGGAGATGTTCACGGTCTTGGCGCCGTCGCCGCCGGTGCCGACGATGTCGACGCTGGGCCCGGGCACCTCGATCAGATTCGCGTGCGCGTACATGGTCCGTACGAGACCGGAGATCTCCTCGACCGTCTCGCCCTTGGCCCGCAGGGCCACCACGAAGCCCGCGATCTGTGCGTTCGTCGCCTCGCCGCTGAGAATGCGGTCCATCGCCCACGCCGTGGCGTCTGCGCTCTGGTCACGGTTCTCCAGGAGGGCGTTCAGCACGACGGGCCAGGAGAGGTCCGCCACGCTGTCGCCGCCACCACGGGTCACAACGTTCATGGTCCACTCCAGGGTCCACAGCCGAACAGGGATGCTCCCACCCTATCCAGCCCCGGGGACAGCAAAGAGCCCCGTCCGATGAATGGACGGGGCTCTCGCTCAGCTACCGCCGGGAGGTGCCCCCAGCTGTGGCGACCGCTGGGGGCGGTCAGCTGGGATCAGTGGTGGCCGTGGCCGCTGGTGATCTCCTTGTACTCATCCGGGGTGGGCTTGGGGATCTTGGTCCCCTCGCCGTAGAAGCCCTTGCTGAGCCTCGCCCTGAGCTTCTGGGTGAGCGGGACCTTGCGCTCGACACCGTTCTCGTCGACCGTCGGGCCGATCTCCAGCGGCTTGGGCTGCTCGTGCGCGGTCAGCGTGTACAGCTGCTCCTGGTTGAGCGGCTCGTGGACCTCGACGAACTCACCGTGCGGCAGGCGCTTGATGATGCCGGACTCGCGTCCGTGCAGCACCTTCTCCCGGTCGCGACGCTGCAGACCAAGGCAGATTCGCTTGGTGATGACGAAGGTGACGACCGGCGCGACGAAGAAGCCGATCCGGGCGAACCAGGTGATGTCGTTGATCGACAGATGGAAGAAGACGGCGAACATGTCGTTTCCACCTGCGATCAGCAGGACGAAGTACCAGGTCAGCCACGCCACACCGAAGGCCGTACGGGTCGGGGCGTTGCGCGGGCGGTCCAGGATGTGGTGCTCGCGCTTGTCCCCGGTGACCCAGGACTCGACGAACGGGTAGACCGCGATCGTGGCCAGGACCAGCGGGAAGATCATCAGCGGGATGAACACGCCCAGGGCGAGAGTGTGGCCCCAGAAGTTGATCTCCCAGCCGGGCATGGCCCGGATCAGCCCCTCGGAGAAGCCCATGTACCAGTCCGGCTGAGCGCCGGTGGACACCTGGTCCGGACGGTACGGACCCAGCGCCCAGATCGGGTTGATCGAGGCGATGGCGGCGACGGCCGCGATCACACCGAAGACCAGGAAGAAGAAGCCTCCGGCCTTGGCCATGTAGACCGGCAGCAGCGGCATGCCGACGACGTTCTTGTTCGTACGTCCGGGGCCCGCGAACTGCGTGTGCTTGTGGTAGAAGACCAGGATCAAGTGGCCCACCAGCAGGCCCATCATGATGCCCGGCAGCAGCAGGATGTGGATCGAGTAGAACCGGCTCACGAAGTCCCCGCCGGGGAACTCCCCGCCGAAGAGGAAGAACGACATGTACGTGCCGACGATCGGCATGGACAGGATCGCGCCCTCCATGAACCGGACACCCGTACCCGAGAGCAGGTCGTCGGGGAGCGAGTAGCCGGTGAAGCCGGTGAACATGCCGAGCACCAGCAGCAGGAAGCCGAAGACCCAGTTGACCTCGCGGGGCTTGCGGAAGGCGCCCGTGAAGAAGACGCGCATCATGTGCACGATCATGCCCGCGACGAAGATCAGCGCCGCCCAGTGGTGGATCTGCCGGATGAGCAGGCCGCCGCGGACGTCGAAGCTGATGTCCAGCGTCGAGGAGTACGCCTCGGACATCCGGATGCCCTGCATCGGGACGTACGAGCCGTCGTACACGACTTCGTTCATGCTCGGGTGGAAGAACAGCGTCAGATACACACCCGTGAGGATGATGATGATGAAGCTGTACAGGCAGATCTCACCCAGCATGAAGGACCAGTGGTCCGGGAAGATCTTCCGCATGTTGGACTTGGCGAGGGAGTAGATCCCGAGCCGTCCGTCCGCCCAGTCGGCGACCCGCTCGCCCGCGGGTGCCTTGCGGTTCTTCTCTGTAGTACTCATCCGCGCTCCCAGAAGGAAGGACCGACGGGCTCTTCGAAGTCGCCGAGCGCCTCAAGGTTGCCCTCAGCATTCACACCGATCCGCAGCTGCGGAAGGGCGTGACCGGCCGGGCCGAAGATGACGCGGGCGCCGTCGGAGAGGTCGAAGGTTGACTGGTGGCAGGGGCAGAGCACGTGATGCGTCTGCTGCTCGTACAGGCTGATCGGGCAGCCGACGTGGGTGCAGATCTTCGAGTACGCCACGACGCCCTCGTGCGACCACTCGAGCTCGCGCTTGTCCTTGATGTCCTCCGGCTGCAGACGGACGATCATCAGGGCCGCCTTGGCGATCTCCTTCTGGAAGTCGTGCGCGTCCTCCTCCAGGCCCTCCGGCTTGGCGAAGGTCAGCGATCCGACGACGATGTCCTCGGGACGCAGCGGCTCATTGGTGTTCATGTTGATGAGCTGCTTGCCCTTGGCCCACAGAGTGGTCCGGAGCTTCTTCTCGGGCAGCGGTCCCAGGTCGCGCAGCAGCATCACACCGGCGAGCGGCACCATGGCCAGCGCGCCGAACATGGTGGTGCGGATCAGCTTGCGCCGGCCGAGCGCGGACTCCTCGGCACCCGCCGCGAAGTCCGCCATCACCTTGGCCTTGACCTCGGCGGGGGCCGCGATGGGGTGGCGCTCGTCGGCGATCTCCACATCGGACATCAGGGTGCGGGCCCAGTGGACCGCGCCCGCGCCGATGCAGAAGAGGGCGACGCCGAGCGTCATGCCCAGCGAGAAGTTGAGCGCGCTCACATGGCCGATCGGCCAGATGAACACGATCTTGTCGACCGGGAAGATGACGTACGAGGCGATGAAGCCGATCGTGGCCAGCATCGACAGCGTGAACAGGAAGGCGACCGCACGCTCGGAGCGCTTGGCGGCCCGCTCGTCGATGTCCTGGATGCGCGGCTTGTGGACCGGCAGCCCCGGGTCGGCGAACGGATCTTCGGCAGTCTCTACCGTGCCGTGCGCGGTGCCCTGCTCAGCGGGCAGGTTCTCTTCTGGAATCTCTTGGCTACTCATGACTTCTTGGCCTTAGCGGTGTGGGCCGCGACCCAGACGGCAACTGCGATCAGTGCACCCAGACCGAAGATCCAGCCGAACAGACCCTCGGGCACGGGGCCGAGGCCACCCAGCTTGAGGCCGCCGGGGCTCTCGGACTCGTCACCGTTCACGTTCTGGAGGTACGCGATGATGTCCCGCTTCTGCTGCTCGGGCATCGTCGTGTCGGGGAAGGAGGGCATGTTCTGCGGGCCGGTCTGCATGGCCTCGTAGACATGCTTGGGTTCCACGCCCTCGAGGTTCGGGGCGTACTTGCCGTCCGTCAGCGCACCGCCCTCACCCGTGAAGTTGTGGCACTGGGCGCAGTTGGTACGGAACAGGTCGCCACCCTTGGCGATGTCCGCACCCTCGGGGCTGTACTGCTTCTCGGTCGGCGCGATCGGACCGGCGCCGAAGGAGGCGATGTACGCCGCGAGCTGGTCGATCTCGCGCTGCGTGTAGATGACCTTCTTCTTCGGCACCTGGGCGCCGGGCTGCTGGGCCGGCATCCGGCCCGTGCCGACCTGGAAGTCGACCGCGGCGGAGCCCACGCCGACCAGGCTCGGGCCGTCAGAGGTGCCCTGACCGCCGGTTCCGTGGCAGCTGGCGCAGCCGACGGTGTAGAGCTTCTTGCCCTCCTGGATGGCGAGGGACTGGGCGGTTTCATCGGCCTGCGCCTTGTCCACGGGTGCGAACGCGGCGTACAGCCCCCCAGTGGCCGCCAGCGCGAGGAGTAGGACGACGACCGCCGCCAACGGATGGCGTCGTCGTGCGGAGAGCTTTTTCACGGATTACCCCGGTGTCAGGATCTTCTGCGTCGATGCTTGCTGGATGTGTGTCGGGCCCGGCCCGACTACTTGATCATGTAGATCGTGGCGAAGAGGCCGATCCAGACGACATCGACGAAGTGCCAGTAGTAGGACACGACGATGGCGGCGGTTGCCTGCTCGTGAGTGAACCTTCTGGCCGCGTACGTCCTGCCGAGTACCAGCAGGAAGGCGATGAGGCCGCCCGTCACGTGCAGGCCGTGGAAGCCGGTGGTCAGGTAGAACACCGAGCCGTACGGGTCGGAGGACAGCGAGAGGCCGTCCTTCTTGACCAGCTCGGTGTACTCGAAGACCTGACCGCCGATGAAGATCGCGCCCATCACGAAGGTGATCACGAACCAGGCGCGGAGCTTCTTCACATCGCCCCGCTCCGCGGCGAACACGCCGAGCTGGCAGGTGAGGGAGGAGAGCACCAGGATCGTGGTGTTCGTCGCCGAGAAGGGGAAGTTCAGGGCCGAAGCCATTTCCTTCCAGTGCTCGGCGCCCGTCACCGATCGCAGGGTGAAGTACATCGCGAAGAGGGCCGCGAAGAACATCAGCTCGGAACTCAACCAGATGATGGTTCCGACGCTGGTGAGGTTCGGTCGATTGACCGACGGGTGCGCGTGCCCGGTTTCTACTGTCGTTGCTGTCGCCACGACCGACATTATGTCGGTCGCTTATCCCGCCCTCACTCCGGGGGGTGCCGTTCGGTGTGTCAGTAGGCTGTGTCCAGCCCGAACGGCCCATCGAAGCAGTGTCCGAAGCGCTGTTGACAGGGAGTGGGACGGAGTAGCATCCGCGCATCGGTTCCTGATGCAGTGCCGCCGTCGATTCGGAGGAACAATGCAGTCGAGCGCCACAGTCCTGGTCTACAGCGACAACGCCAACACTCGCGAGCAGGTGCGGCTGGCCGCTGGACGCAGGCCCGCGCCCGATGTTCCCCCGGTCGAGTTCGTCGAGTGCGCCACCCTCCCCGCCGTACTGAAGCGGCTGGACGAGGGCGGCATCGACGCGTGCGTCCTGGACGGTGAGACGGTTCCCGCGGGCGGCATGGGCGTCTGCCGGCAGATCAAGGACGAGATCTTCAACTGCCCGCCGGTGCTGCTGCTGATCGGCCGCCCGCAGGACGCCTGGCTGGCCACCTGGAGCCGTGCGGAGGCCGCGGTGACGCTCCCGGTCGATCCGGTGGAGTTCGCCGACGCGCTGGCCGGCCTGCTGCGCGCCCGGCTGGCCATCAATTCCTGAAGCCGAGCCGCTTTCCCAGTCGCCCTTTCTGAGACGGGCCCGGACCGTGCCTGGCCGGGCCGTCAGACCTCGGGACGCAGCCGCGCCACGTCCACCGGGCTGCTGCCGTCTTTGGTGTCGGCCACCAGCGCGCTGCCACCGCGCCACCTGTCCCAGGACACGTTCCAGTCGCCGAAGCCGTTGCCGAACGGGTCCATCTCGGCGCCCTGGCTGTTGATGACCTTGACTATGTCGCCTTCACGGACGGTCTCGAAGAACCACGCGGCGTTGCCGGTGGACATCCCGGTGCAGCCGTGGCTGACGTTCGCGTACCCCTGTGAGCCGACCGACCAGGGCGCGGCGTGGACGTACTCACCGCTCCAGGTGACCCGTGTCGCGTAGTAGACGGGCAGGTCGTACGAGTCCGCACTGCCCTCCGCTATCCCGATGCTGGTACCGCGCATCCGTACGAAGTACTCCTTGCCGAGCACGACCTTGATTCCGTTGCGGGTGGAGAAGCCGGGCTTGCCGGTGGTCACCGGAATGGTGTTGATCACTTCTCCGTTGCGCTTGACCGTCATCTGGTGCGACCCCGCGTCCGTAATGGCCTCGATGCGGTCCCCGATGGTGATTTTCAGGTCCTTGGAGGGGCCGCCGTAGAGCTTGTCGGAGACCTTGACGCCCTGGAGGTTGCTCGTGGCCCGCAGGGTCGCGCCGGTGGGCCAGTACTCCTTCGGGCGGTAGTGCAGTTTCTTGTCGTCCACCCAGTACCAGGCGCCCTCCACGGAGGGCATGGACTCGACCTTCAGGGCGCGTTCCACGACGGCCCTGGCCGCCTTGTCCTTGACCGGGAGGCTGAGCTCCGCGGTGATGGGCTGGCCGACGCCGTACGTGCCCGCCTTGGGGCCGAGGTTGACCGTCAGGAGCCGCTTGGCGGGTGAGGTCTCGAAGGCCAGCGTACGGACGCCCGGGGAGCCGTCCTCGTCCTCCGTGGAGACCTTGACGGTGTACTTCACGCCGGCGGACAGAGGTGCGGTGGAGCGCCAGCGGGCGCCTTCGGCGTCGAGTTCGCCGGCGAGGTGGTGTCCCGAGTCGTCGGTGACGGTCACATCGGTGATCCGGCCGTCGTCGCCCGTGGCGACGACCTCGAGCGGCTTGTCGGGGTCCACCTTGGTGCCGCCGTCGGGGGTGTTGACGGAGACCTGGTCCGCCGCGTCGAACGGCTTCGCGGCGAGCGGGTGGCTGTCGGAGTCCGAGCATGCTGCTGCGGTCGCGCCGAAGGACACGACCAGCAAGGTGCAGCTGAGGACGGTGCGAATGCGCGGCGTGTGGTTCATAAGCACACGCTATGAAGATCAGTTGGCAGCGGCGCGCTGGGTGACTCCAAACGGAGGGGCCCGGATCCCCCTCACGAGTGAAGGGGATCCGGGCCCTGCCGTGTGTCGCTTGACGCGGCGCCGTATTGGTCAGGGGCCAACCCCCGGACCCTCAGCCGGAACTACTGGTTCTGGTTCTCGCCGCGGTAGTACTCGAATACCCAGCCGAACAGACCGATGAAGACGACCGGGACCGAGAAGTACAGCAGCCACCAGCCGAAGACGACGCCCATGAAGGCCAGGGCACCGCCCACGGCCAGGGAGAGCGGCTGCCAGCTGTGCGGGGAGAAGAACCCCACCTCGCCGGCCTCGTCCGCCACGTCGGCGTCCTTGTTGTCCTGCGCCATGGCGTCCACTCGCCGGGCCGTGAAGGCCAGGTAGTAGCCGATCATGATGCTCAGGCCGAAGCCGAGGAAGAGCGCCGTAGTGCCGGCAGGCTCCTTCGACCACACGCCATAGACGACCGCCATGGCGAGGATGAAGACGCTCAGCCAGAGGAACATCTTGCCCTGGATCCTCACTTGCCCGCCTCCTTCTCACCAGCAATGACGCCGGCGCCGTGGCCGACGTGCTCGAGGGCCGCGATCTCCGGGTGGTGCAGATCGAACGCCGGGGATTCGCTGCGGATCCGGGGCAGAGTGATGAAGTTGTGCCGCGGCGGCGGGCAGGACGTCGCCCATTCGAGCGAACGGCCGTAGCCCCACGGGTCGTCGACCTCGATCTTCTTGCCGTACTTGGCCGTCTTCCAGACGTTGTAGAAGAACGGCAGGATCGACAGACCGAGCACGAACGAGCTGATCGTGGAGATCGTGTTCAGCGCGGTGAAGCCGTCGGCGGCGAGGTAGTCCGCGTACCGACGCGGCATGCCCTCGGCGCCCAGCCAGTGCTGCACCAGGAACGTGCCGTGGAAGCCGATGAACAGCGTCCAGAAGGTGATCTTGCCGAGCCGCTCGTCCAGCATCTTGCCCGTGAACTTCGGCCACCAGAAGTGGAAGCCGGCGAACATCGCGAAGACCACGGTGCCGAAGACGACGTAGTGGAAGTGCGCGACGACGAAGTACGAGTCGGAGACGTGGAAGTCCATCGGGGGCGAGGCCAGGATGACGCCGGTCAGTCCACCGAAGGTGAAGGTGACCAGGAAGCCGATCGTCCACAGCATCGGAGTCTCGAAGGACAGCGAGCCCTTCCACATGGTGCCGATCCAGTTGAAGAACTTCACACCGGTCGGTACCGCGATCAGGAAGGTCATGAAGGAGAAGAACGGCAACAGCACGCCGCCTGTGACGTACATGTGGTGCGCCCACACCGTCACGGACAGACCGGCGATCGCGATGGTCGCGCCCACCAGTCCGATGTAACCGAACATCGGCTTGCGGCTGAAGACTGGGATCACCTCGGAGACGATCCCGAAGAACGGCAAGGCGATGATGTACACCTCTGGATGGCCGAAGAACCAGAAGAGGTGTTGCCAGAGCAACGCGCCGCCGTTGGCCGCATCGAACACATGGGCGCCGAACTTGCGGTCCGCCTCCAGCGCGAAGAGCGCGGCGGCCAGCACCGGGAAGGCCAGCAGGACCAGCACACCGGTCAGCAGCACGTTCCACACGAAGATCGGCATCCGGAACATCGTCATGCCGGGAGCGCGCATGCAGATGATCGTGGTGATGAAGTTGACCGAACCGAGGATCGTGCCGAAGCCGGAGAAGGCCAGACCCATGATCCACATGTCGGCGCCGACACCCGGCGAGCGGACCGCGTCCGACAGCGGGGAGTAGGCGAACCAGCCGAAGTCGGCCGCACCCTGCGGGGTGAGGAAGCCGGCCACCGCGATGAGCGAGCCGAAGAGGTAGAGCCAGTACGCGAACATGTTCAGCCGCGGGAACGCCACGTCGGGCGCGCCGATCTGCAGCGGCATGATCCAGTTCGCGAATCCGGCGAACAGCGGCGTCGCGAACATCAGCAGCATGATCGTGCCGTGCATCGTGAACGCCTGGTTGAACTGCTCGTTCGACATGATCTGGGTGCCGGGACGGGCCAGCTCGGCGCGCATGAAGAGCGCCATCAGACCGCCGATGCAGAAGAACGCGAACGACGTGATCAGGTACATCGTGCCGATGGTCTTGTGGTCAGTGGTGGTCAGCCACTTCACGACCACACTCCCCGGCTGCTTGCGCCGTACCGGCAGCTCGTTCGCGTACGAGTCGTCAGCTGCTTCGGCGGCACCCTGAGGTTCGTTGAGGATGCTCACAGTTTGTTCGTCTCCGAGTTCCGGGCCGGGTCGGTCTGCTCGATACCGGCCGGGATGTAGCCGGTCTGCCCCTTCTTCGCCAGCTCCTGGAGGTGCTGCTGGTAGCGCTCCGGGGAGACGACCTTGACGTTGAAGAGCATCCGGGAGTGGTCGACGCCGCAGAGCTCCGCGCACTTGCCGAGGAAGGTGCCCTCCTGGGAGGGCGTCACCTCGAAGGAGTTGGTGTGCCCGGGGATGACGTCCATCTTCATCAGGAAGGGGACAACCCAGAAGGAGTGGATGACGTCACGAGAGGTCAGGACGAACCGGACCTTCTCGCCCTTGGGCAGCCACAGCGTCGGGCCCGGGTTGCCGGTCTGGGGGTTGCGGGTGCCGGGGATGCCGGCGTCGTAGACGCCGCCCGCGTTCGCCGGGTAGTCCGCATGGAATCTGTCCGGAATCGCTGCCAGGTTCGCGTCGGTCTTGGCGTCACCCTTCACGCCCGGCACGTTCTCGATGTAGTTGAAGCCCCAGCTCCACTGGTAGCCGACCACGTTGACCGTGTGGGCGGGCTTGGAGAGAGCAAGGAGCTTCGACTCGTCACGTGCGGTGAAGTAGAAGAGCACCGAAACGATGATGAGCGGAACCACCGTGTACAAGGCCTCGATGGGCATGTTGTACCGGGTCTGCGGAGGTACCTCCACCTTGGTACGGCTGCGCCGGTGGAAGATGACACTCCAGATGATCAGCCCCCACACCAGGATGCCCGTGACGAGCGCTGCCGCCCACGAGCCCTGCCAGAGGGAGAGGATCCGGGGAGCCTCCTCCGTTACCGGGGTGGGCATTCCCAGGCGGGGGAAGTCCTTGTATGTGCAACCAGAGGCGGTCGCCAGGACAACGCCCGCGGTCAGCACCTGGAGCAGCTTCCGCCGCATCGGGCGCCGCGACGAGCGGTCGGAGCCGTTGGGACTCACGTAGCGCCTTCCCGAGAGTCTCGGCCCGCGCGACGGGATGCGGCCGTCTCGCTTGTCGGTCGCCGGCCCTGACGCGGGCAGGGGTTTGGATGTTTATGCGGACCAAACCCTACTGGACGCTATTTGGGGTCGCGCGGGGAGGGTGCCCAACGCGCCGTCCGACACCCCGAAGGAATGGACTGCCCTTGGTTCAGGCGCTGAATCCCGGCCTCCGGTGGGCATCTGACGGCCCCTGGCCTACGCCCCCCATGGAGCCGGCACCGGCGTACGGCCCTCTGCCCGCGCCCCCATTACCGGGAGCGCGGGGACGCGCCCACGAACCCTCCACCGGGAGCGCGGGGGCAACCACGGACGTGGTGACTCGGCAGGGTTAGCGTTGCAGCGTGCCCTACTTCGATGTCGCGTCCTCCGCTCCACTGCACCCGGTGGCCCGGCAGGCCCTGCAGGCCTCCCTCGACGAGGGCTGGGCCGATCCCGCCCGGCTCTACCGCGAGGGGCGGCGCGCCAGGCTGCTGCTGGACGCGGCGCGGGAGGCCGCGGCGGAGGCCGTGGGCTGCCGGCCGGACGAGCTCGTCTTCACTCCTTCGGGGACCCGAGCGATTCACCTCGGAATTTCCGGCGTGCTCGCGGGGCGTCGGCGTGTCGGGCGCCATCTGGTGGTCTCCGCTGTCGAGCACTCGGCGGTGCTGCATGCGGCGGCCGAGCACGAGGCGGCCGACGGGGCGACGGTGACGGAGGTGCCGGTGAACCGTGCCGGGGCGGTATCGGCTGCCGCGTACACCGCCGCCCTGCGGGACGACACCGCGCTGGTCTGTCTGCAGTCGGCCAACCACGAGGTGGGAACGGAACAGCCGGTGACGGAGGTTGCCGAGGCGTGCGCGACGGCGGGGGTGCCGCTGTTGGTCGACGCGGCGCAGTCGCTCGCGTGGGGGCCGGTGGCCGGCGACTGGTCGCTGCTCGCCGCGAGCGCGCACAAGTGGGGCGGGCCCGCCGGGGTGGGGCTGCTCGCCGTACGCAAGGGTGTCCGGTTCGCCGCTCAAGGGCCCGCCGACGAGCGGGAGTCGGGGCGGTCGGCCGGCTTCGAGAACATCCCGGCGATCGTGGCGGCGGCGGCGTCGCTGCGGGCGGTACGGGCGGAGGCGGCGGACGAAGCGGTACGGCTGCGGGCCCTGGTGGACCGGATCCGCGCACGGGTGCCGGAGCTGGTGCCGGATGTCGAGGTGGTGGGCGATCCGGTGCGCCGCCTCCCTCATCTCGTCACCTTCTCGTGTCTCTATGTCGACGGAGAGACAGTGCTGCATGAGCTGGACCGGGCGGGGTTCTCGGTCTCGTCGGGCTCCTCCTGTACGAGCAGCACGCTCACGCCCAGCCATGTACTGCGGGCCATGGGGGTGCTGAGCGAGGGGAATGTTCGGGTCTCGCTGCCGCTCGGCACGACGGAGGAGGACGTGGAGCGCTTCCTGTCGGTCCTGCCCGGTGTGGTGTCGGCGGTACGGGAACGCCTCGGCGCGCCCGTCACTTCGCCGGGGTCCGGGCAGACGGCGTCACTCGTGGTGGACGCACTCGGCAAGCGGTGCCCGATCCCGGTGATCGAGCTCGCGAAGGTGATCGGGGACGTGCCGATCGGCGGCACGGTGACGGTGCTGTCGGACGACGGGGCGGCGCGGCTGGACATCCCGGCATGGTGCGAGATGCGGGGGCAGGAGTACGTGGGCGAGGAAGGGGCGGAGCGAGGCGTGGCGTACGTGGTGCGTCGGGTGATGTGACGTCTGCCGGGGGGTGCCCCTCCCCGCCCCTTCCCGAACCATGGTCTTCGCCCCCGGACCCCGGACGGGCTTGACGTGGCCGGGCATATCAAGCCCCGCCGGCGTTTGAGGCATGGGGGTGCCCCCACGCCCGCAGGGCGTGGGGGCAGGGTCCGGGGCGGAGCCCCGGTGTCAGTGCAGGTGGCGCTGGACGTCCGCGGACGCGTCGTGGCCGTACGCCTTCGTGAAGCGGTCCATGAAGTGCGCCCGCCGCAGCGTGTACTCCTGCGTGCCCAGCGTCTCGATCACCAGCGTCGCCAGCATGCAGCCGACCTGCGCCGCGCGCTCGAGGCTCACCCCCCAGGACAGGCCCGACAGGAAGCCCGCGCGGAACGCGTCGCCGACGCCCGTCGGGTCGACCTTGGCCTCCTCCTCCGGCACGCCGACCTCGATCGGCTGCTGACCGGCGCACTCGATGCGGACGCCGTTCGAGCCGAGCGTAGTGACCCGGTGGCCGACGCGCGCCAGGATCTCCGCGTCCGTCCAGCCCGTCTTGGACTCGATGAGCCCCTTCTCGTACTCGTTCGAGAAGAGGAAGGTCGCCCCGTCCAGCAGTATCCGGATCTCGTCGCCGTTCATGCGCGCGATCTGCTGGGAGAAGTCGGCCGCGAAGGGAATCGCGCGCGAGCGGCACTCCTCGGTGTGGCGGAGCATCGCCTCGGGGTCGTCCGCGCCGATCAGGACGAGGTCCAGCCCGCCGACCCGGTCGGCGACGGACTTCAGCTCGATGAGGCGGGCCTCGCTCATCGCGCCGGTGTAGAAGGAGCCGATCTGGTTGTGGTCGGCGTCCGTGGTGCAGACGAAGCGCGCGGTGTGCAGCACCTCCGAGATGCGTACGGAGGCGGTGTCCACGCCGTGCCGGTCCAGCCACGCGCGGTACTCGTCGAAGTCGGATCCGGCCGCGCCGACCAGGATCGGCCCGCTGCCGAGCTGTCCCATTCCGAAGCAGATGTTGGCGCCGACACCGCCCCGGCGCACATCGAGGTTGTCGACCAGGAAGGAGAGGGAGACCGTGTGCAGTTGGTCCGCGACCAACTGGTCGGCGAAGCGGCCGGGGAAGGTCATGAGATGGTCGGTGGCGATGGAGCCGGTGACTGCGATTCGCACGGCGATGCGCTCCTGGGGCGGGGTGGGTTTGACAGTTCACGCTACCGGGTCGACGGCCCCTCGCGAAGTGCGGAAACTACCCGATAGTAGGCCTTTTTCATGGTCGCCCCGGTGCGTACGGTGCGGATATGACGAAGCCCATCACCCCCCGCGAGTCGCGAGAGTCCGAGATCAGTCTGGCCCAGCTGCGCGGTGACTGCGCACGGATGGCTCCGCACTGGGTGGTGCCCGCGGCGGCCGTGCCCGCGCCTGTGCCGCCGTCCCGTATCCATGGTGTCGTGGTTCCGGCCTCTTCCGCCCGGCTTCTCGACGCGATGGCGGAATACGGCGACTAGTTCCGCTCGGCGACTGAGTTCCGCTCAACGGGGGGCGCATCAGGGAACCGTGCGCTCCCCCGCTCCGTCACATTCATGTCCCCGTACAACGGAGACATGAGACAAGGAGCGATGCGGTGAGCAGTACGGAGCGACCCCCCAACAGCGTGGACAGCCCCCGCCGTCGGCGTTCCCCGTTCGTCGTCGCCTCAGTGGCGGCGGCTGTGCTGATCGCGGGTGGCGGTGGCGCGTATTTCGCGACGGCCGGCTTCGGCAGCGACGGCGCACAGGCCAAGAGCGGTGCGCCGGGCAAGGGCTCGAATCCGCCCCCGCTCGCCCTGGACGACCGCGGGGACGGTTCGGGCCGCAGCGGCATCGCGCCGGGTGAGCCCGACCCCTCGGGCGGGGTCGTCTACCGGGCCGCGGGCAAGCTGCCGGACGGACCGGACAAGGCCGCCGTCCACCGTGCGAAGGGTGCTGTCACGGCGGCCGAGGTGACGGCGCTGGCGAAGGCGCTCGGGCTGCCGGGCACACCGCGGCCGGTCGGCCAGGCCTGGAAGATCGGGGCGGACAAGGACGGCGCGGGCCCGCTGCTGCAGGTCAACAAGGAGGCGCCGGGCACCTGGACGTTCGCCAGGTTCGGGCCTTCGCCGGGCGGTGACAACTGCAAGAAGGTCGATGTCTGTCCGTCCCGTGGCGACTTGGGGACAACGGGCGGGAGCACGGCCCGCACCGCGCCGGTGAGCGAGGAGGCCGCGAAGAAGGCCGCGTCGCCCGTGCTGAAGGCGCTCGGCCAGAGCGACGCGAAGCTGGACGCCCGCCAACTGATGGGCTCGGTACGGGTGGTGAACGCCGATCCGGTGGTCGGCGGCCTGCCGACGTACGGCTGGACGACCGGCGTCCAGGTCGGCGCGGACGGTCAAGTGGTCGGCGGCAGCGGGCAGTTGAAGAAGCCCGTCAAGAGCGACGAGTATCCGGTGATCTCCGCCCAGGAGGCGCTGAAGCAGCTGAACAAGGACTCCAGGGGCAGCGGCCCGATCGGTATCGGCGGCTGCGCCACGCCCGTGCCGCTGGAGGGCGAGCAGAAGCCCGACGCCCCGTGCGAGCCGAAGGGCGGGGTTACGGGTCCGCAACAGCTGACGATCGGCAAGGCGGTCTTCGGACTGGCCGCGCAGTACGTCGACGGGCAGCAGGCACTCGTACCGTCGTGGCTCTTCCAGGTGGAGCCGAAGGGCGGCGCCCAGCCGTTCACCATCGCGCAGCCCGCGGTGGCCCCGAAGTTCCTGAAGCAGCCCACGCCGCCGGCACAGAACGTCAAGCCGACCGAGCCGCGGAAGGACCACGCGACGCCGTCCGACCGGCGCGTCCAGTCGTACAGCGCGGACGGGCGGACCCTGACCGTGACGTTCTGGGGCGGGGTGTGCAGCGACTACGCGGCGACGGCGACGGAGAGCGCCGACACCGTGAAGGTCAAGATCACCGAGACGAACCCGGACCCGGATCGGGTCTGCATCGCCATCGCCAAGGAGCTGACGGAGAAGGTGACGCTGGACAAGCCGCTGGGCGACCGGAAGGTCGTGGACGCTCAGACTGGTCAGGCCGTACCGCGGAGCCCGACCCGCTGAAGCGACACAGCACCGAACTGACACAGCGCACGTACGAAGGCGGCGGCCCCCGGTGTCGGGGGCGCCGCCTTCGTACGTGTCGTACCGGCCTCGAGCTTTAGTCGTACCCGCCTCGAGCTTTAGCTGAAGGAGTCGCCGCAGGCGCAGGACCCGGTGGCGTTCGGGTTGTCGATCGTGAAGCCCTGCTTCTCGATCGTGTCCACGAAGTCGATCGACGCGCCGCCCAGGTACGGGGCGCTCATCCGGTCGGTCACGACCTTGACGCCGCCGAAGTCCTTGACGACATCGCCGTCGAGCGAACGCTCGTCGAAGAACAGCTGGTAGCGCAGGCCGGAGCAGCCGCCGGGCTGAACGGCGACGCGCAGCGCCAGGTCCTCACGGCCTTCCTGGTCCAGCAGGGCCTTGACCTTGGCCGCGGCGGCGTCGGACAGGAGGATGCCGTCGTTCACGGTGGTGGTCTCGTCCGATACGGACATCTGCTTCTCTCCCGGGTTGTACGGAGACTGCTTGCCGACGATTGCAACCGGCATGGCCGCGGATTCATTCCGGGCCGAGGGGCTGACTTTCCCCTTCATGCTCGCACACCGGCTCGCGGGAGGGGGCTGACCTGTGGACGGCGGGTGTACAGCGGGGTGTACGGGGGGTGCGTCACATCGACGCTATGGACATCGTCAAAGTGACGTGAAGCAGTTATGATAGATAGCGTCAAATAGACGAGAAGTACCTCTGAAGAAGAGAAAGGGTGCGTGACGTGACCACCGCCCAAGCCCGCCCTGAGCTCGACGTCCAGCCGACGCCGCTCGCCCTGCTGCTGCTCGGCCGTGAGGCCGACCCCCGGAGCGAGCGCGGCGTGGAGTGCCCCGGCGACCTGCCGTCCCCGTCCGACCCGGACCTGGTGGAGCGCGCCCGCGCGGCCAAGGAGAAGCTCGGCGACAAGGTCTTCGTCCTGGGCCACCACTACCAGCGCGACGAGGTCATCCAGTTCGCCGACGTCACCGGCGACTCCTTCAAGCTGGCCAAGGACGCCGCGGCCCGGCCGGAGGCCGAGTACATCGTGTTCTGCGGTGTGCACTTCATGGCGGAGTCCGCCGACATTCTGACCTCCGACGACCAGAAGGTCGTGCTGCCGGACCTGGCGGCGGGCTGCTCGATGGCGGACATGGCGACGGCCGAGCAGGTCGCGGAGTGCTGGGACGTGCTGACCGACGCCGGCATAGCCGAGCAGGTCGTGCCCGTCTCGTACATGAACTCCTCGGCGGACATCAAGGCCTTCACCGGCAAGCACGGCGGGACGATCTGTACCTCGTCGAACGCGAAGCGCGCGCTGGACTGGGCCTTCGAGCAGGGCGAGAAGGTGCTCTTCCTGCCGGACCAGCACCTGGGCCGCAACACCGCGGTACGTGAGATGGGCCTGTCGCTCGACGACTGCGTCCTGTACAACCCGCACAAGCCGAACGGCGGGCTGACCGTCGAGCAGCTGCGCGCCGCGAAGATGATCCTCTGGCGCGGTCACTGCTCGGTGCACGGTCGCTTCTCGCTGGACTCGGTGAACGACGTACGCGAGCGGATCCCGGGCGTGAACGTCCTCGTGCACCCGGAGTGCAAGCACGAGGTCGTGGCCGCGGCGGACTACGTCGGCTCGACGGAGTACATCATCAAGACGCTGGAGGCGGCCCCGGCCGGCTCCAAGTGGGCCATCGGCACCGAGCTCAACCTGGTCCGCCGGGTCGCGAACGCGCACCCCAACAAGGAGATCGTCTTCCTCGACAAGACGGTCTGCTTCTGCTCGACCATGAACCGCATCGACCTGCCCCACCTGGTGTGGGCGCTGGAGTCGCTGGCGGAGGGGAATCCGGTGAACCGGATTCAGGTCGACAAGGAGACGGAGAGCTTCGCGAAGCTGGCGCTGGAGCGGATGCTGGCGCTGCCGTAGCGCGTCCGGTCTGTCGGTAAGGGGCACCCGCAGTTGCGGGTGCCCCTTACTCCGCCCTGGTACTTACTCCACCCTGGTACTTACTCCACCCTTGGACGAACCAGGCCCGATTCATACGCGATGACCACCAGCTGGGCACGGTCGCGGGCACCCAGTTTCGCCATCGCGCGGTTCACATGGGTCTTGACGGTCAGCGGACTGACCGCGAGCTGTTCGGCGATCTCGTCGTTGGAGTGGCCACCCGCGACCAGGACGAGGACCTCGCGCTCGCGCCCGGTGAGCGCGGCGAGCCGCTCGGAGTACGCCTTGGACTCCTGCCCGTCGTCCGAAGTGCCGCCCTGCGCGAGGAACTTGGCGATCAGGCCCTTGGTCGCCACCGGCGAGAGCAGCGCCTCACCCGCGGCTGCGATACGGATGGCGTTCAGCAGTTCGTCCGGTTCCGCGCCCTTGCCCAGAAAGCCCGACGCCCCGGCCCGCAGCGACTGCACCACGTACTCGTCCACCTCGAAGGTGGTCAGCATGACGACCCGTACCTGGGACAGCTCGGGGTCCGCGCTGATCAGGCGGGTCGCGGCGAGCCCGTCCGTACCGGGCATACGGATGTCCATCAGGACGACATCGGCCTTGGCCGAGCGGGCCAGGTCGACCGCCTCGGCACCGTCCGCGGCCTCCGCGACGACCTCCATGTCGGGCTCGGAGTCCACCAGCACCTTGAACGCGCTGCGCAGCAGCGTCTGGTCGTCGGCGAGCAGCACCCTGATCGTCATCTGTCCTCCCCCGTACGTGTCTTGAGCGGCAGTATCGCCTGTACGCGGAAGCCGCCGCCGTAGCGGGGACCGGTGGTGAGGGTGCCGCCGAGCGCGGTGACGCGCTCGCGCATGCCCAGCAGACCGTGGCCGCCACCGACCGTCTGCCCCTGCGGCTCCGCGCCGTTGTCCAGCACGGTCACTTCCAGGGTCGGGCCGACCCTGATCACGCTCACCTCGGCCTTGGCGTCGCGGCCCGCATGCTTCTGCGCATTGGTCAGCGCCTCCTGGATGATCCGGTACGCCGCGAGGTCGACGGCCGCCGGCAGCCTGATGCCGTCGTCGGCGCGGGCCACCTCCACCGGCAGACCTGCCTGCCGGAAGGTGATGACCAGCTCCTCGAGGACTTCGAGGCCGGGCGCCGGCTCGGTCGGGGCCTCCGGATCGCCGGACTGGCGGAGCAGGCCGACGGTGGCGCGCAGTTCGTTGAGGGCCGAGCGGCTGGCCTCGCGCACATGGGCGAGGGCTTCTTTGGCCTGGTCGGGCCGCTTGTCCATGACATGGGCCGCCACACCCGCCTGCACATTGACCAGGGCGATGTGGTGCGCGACCACATCGTGCAGATCGCGGGCGATCCGCAGCCGCTCCTCGGCGACCCGGCGGCGGGCCTCCTCCTCACGGGTGCGTTCGGCGCGCTCGGCCCGCTCACGTATCGCGCCGACGAAGTCACGACGGCTGCGTACGGCATCGCCCGCGGCCGCCGCCATTCCGGTCCAGGCGAAGATTCCGAGGTTCTCCTGGGAGTACCAGGGAGGCGAGCCGAAGAACATCGCGGCACCCGTCAGCACCGCCATGGTGAGCAGGCCGACCCGCCAGGTGGTGGGCCGGTCGGTGCGGGAGGCGACCGTATAGAGCGCGATCACCGCGCTCATCGCGACCGGGGCGGGCGGGTCTCCGGTGACCAGTTCGACGACGGAGACCGCGCCGGTGAGGACGAGCACCGCCAGCGGGTTGCGGCGGCGGAAGACGAGCGCGCCGGCCGCCGGGACCATCAGCAGCACACTGCGCAGCTGAGGGGTCCGGCTCCCGAATTCCGGCCCGTGCCGCCCGTTCGGGTCCGCGAAGGAGCCGACGACCATGCAGATCAGCACGGCCGCCGCGAGTGCGCCGTCCAGCGCCAGCGGATGCGCGCGGAGCCAGCGCTGGGTGCGGGCGAACCCGGTGGCGAGTGAGGTCACATCGAGCAACGGTACGGCGTGCCGCGAAAGCCGCGTACATGCGCGCGTACATGCGCAAGCACATGCGCAAGCACATGCGCGAGCACAGCAGATGACGGCAGAACGCCCCGCCCCGGATCATCCGGGGCGGGGCGTTCTGTCTGTTGGAGTGCGGAGGTCGACCCGCAGGGAGTGCGGACGTCAGCCGGGGATGAGGCCGTCGTCTCTGAGCAGCGCCCGGACGTCCTCGAGAGTCGCGTCCGGAGTCGGGAGAATCAGCTCGGACGGCTCCAGGGAGTCGTCCGGAAGCGGCTCGCCGAGCTCCCGGACCTTGCCCAGGAGCGCGTGGAGCGTGCGGCGGAAGCCCGGGCCGTCACCGCTCTCCATCTCGGCCAGCAGCTCGTCGTCGAGCTTGTTCAGCTCAGCGAGGTGGCTGTCCGCCAGCCTCAGCTGACCCTCCCCCATGATCCGTACGATCATGACGAGTCCCTACTGCTTGTCGCTGCCTGTCACTGCTTGTCGAACTTCGGGGTGTTCTGCTGCCCGGCCGCGTCCTGCTGGCCGGAGCCGCCTTCGATGGCCTGCTGCGAGGTCGAGCCGCCCGCGAGCTCGGCCTTCATCCGCTGCAGCTCCAGCTCTACATCAGTACCACCGGAGATGCGGTCCAGCTCGGCGGCGATGTCGTCCTTCGCCATCCCGGACTGGTCGTCGAGCGCACCGGAGGCGAGCAGCTCGTCGATCGCGCCGGCCCGGGCCTGCAGCTGCGCGGTCTTGTCCTCGGCCCGCTGGATCGCCATGCCGACGTCGCCCATCTCCTCGGAGATGCCGGAGAAGGCCTCGCCGATCCGGGTCTGCGCCTGGGCCGCGGTGTACGTGGCCTTGATGGTCTCCTTCTTCGTGCGGAAGGCGTCGACCTTGGCCTGCAGCCGCTGGGCCGCGAGGGTGAGTTTCTCCTCCTCACCCTGCAGCGTCTGGTGCTGTGTCTCGAGGTCGGTGACCTGCTGCTGCAGCGCGGCGCGGCGGGACAGCGCCTCGCGCGCCAGGTCCTCACGGCCGAGCGCCAGCGCCTTGCGGCCCTGGTCCTCCAGCTTGGTGGACTGTCCCTGCAGCTGGTTCAGCTGCAGCTCGAGCCGCTTGCGGGAGGTCGCCACATCGGCGACTCCGCGGCGCACCTTCTGGAGCAGTTCCAGCTGCTTCTGGTACGAGTAATCGAGGGTTTCGCGCGGATCCTCGGCCCGGTCAAGGGCCTTGTTTGCCTTCGCGCGGAAGATCATCCCCATACGCTTCATGACACCGCTCATGGGCTTCGCGCGCCCCCTTCTGACGGACTCAGCTTCAGCACTCCAACAGAACCCACAGTACGGGCCTTGCATCCATTACCGCACTGTTCGAGCGCGGATGCGCTCATCCCCAAGGACGACTGACAACGGCCCCGATCCGGCGCAAGGAGTAGGTGGCCATCAGGGAATCCACGGGCAACGTCCGCTCTGTCCGGCTTGCGGCCGGGTTCTGTCCTTCTACAGACGCACGGTGTTGCGCGATCGTTCCCGGGCGGTGCCCCGTCCCTGCGTTCCACCCCGTACCCTTGGGCTTTGTGTTTGGTAGCCGTTCCAAGGAAGAGAAGTCCCCCACCGACAAGGTGCCGCTGGACCTCTCCAAGCATCCCCGCGACCCCGAGGCCCCCAAGGGCCGCCCCACGCCGAAGCGGAGTGAGGCACAGACCCAGCGTCGCCGTGCCTCCAGCGCGCCGGTCGACCGCAAGGAGGCCGCGAAGCGCCAGCGCGAGGCCCGCCGCTCGGACATGGCCAGGCAGCGCGAGGCGCTCGCCAGCGGCGACGAGCGGTATCTGCCGGCCCGCGACAAGGGACCGGTCCGCCGCTTCGTGCGCGACTTCGTGGACTCGCGCTTCTGCATCGCCGAGTTCTTCCTGCCGCTCGCGGTGGTGATCCTGGTCCTGAGCATGGTCCGGGTGGGCTCGCTGCAGAACATCGCGCTGCTGCTCTGGCTCGGTGTGATCGTCCTGATCGTCGTCGACTCGATCGGCCTGGCGTTCCGCCTGAAGAGGCAGCTGAACGAGCGCTTCCCGAACGAGTCCAAGCGTGGTGCGGTCGCCTACGGCCTGATGCGTACGCTCCAGATGCGTCGCCTCCGGCTGCCCAAGCCGCAGGTCAAGCGCGGAGAGCGGCCCTGAGCACGAAGATCTCCGGTTTCGGAGGTGCTTCGGCCGAGTGGCTTGCCGGGCTCCGTGGACTGCGCAACACCGTCCGCCAGGAGCTCGTCGCCCGACAGCTGGACGAGCAGATAACCGCCCGCTATCCGGTAGGACAGCGGCTGCGGATACTCGACGTGGGGATGGGCCAGGGCACCCAGGCGCTGCGCCTGGCCCGGGCCGGGCACACGGTGACAGGCCTGGAGTCCGAACCGGACATGCTCCGGGTGGCCCGTGAGTCGCTCGCCACCGAGCCGGCCGGGATCCGCGAGCGGGTCCGGCTGATCGAGGGTGACGGCCGCGACACCGGGGTGCACTTTCTGCCGGGCAGCTTCGACGTGGTGCTCTGCCACGGCGTGCTCATGTATGTCCCGGAGCCGGACGCGATGCTCGCGGGCCTGGCCAGGATGCTGGCGCCGGGCGGGCTGCTCTCGCTGCTCGTACGGAACGGGGACGCGCTGGCCATGCGGCCGGCGCTGGACGGGGACTGGACGGGCGCACTGGCCGCCTTCGACTCGGACACGTACACCAATCGGCTCGGGCTGCCGGTGCGGGCCGACCGTCTGGATGCGCTGACGGCGACGCTGGCGGGTATCGCGGCGCCGCTGCACGCCTGGTACGGGGTGCGGGTCTTCACGGACAACGTGCCCGTGGAGTGCGAGCTGCCGGCCGCGGCCGAACTGGAGCGGCTGCTGGCGGCGGAGGACCGTGCGGGTCGCACGGAGCCGTACCGGCGGGTGGCGGCGTTGCTGCATCTGTGCGGCGTACGCGGCTGAGCTGCGGGACACGACCGAGCTGCGCGGCTGGAGTGGCGCGGATGAGTGACGCGGCTGGGTACTGAACCCGGGTCGCGGCTCGGACGCCGCCGGGAAATCCACCGAAAGAGCGAACGAGAAGCCGCGTCCTGCTGCTGCGCACCCCACTGATCGGGGTCTACCAGAGGCCATTTCGCAGCAAAAACGGGCTATGTCGCGGAGCAAATAGGGATACTCCGGACATGGACGCATCGCTCGTACGCCGTGTACTGATGCCTGTGACCGCTGCCGTCTGCGCGGCTGCCCTGTTCGGCGGGTGCACGGGCTCACCGAAGGAATCCGCGTCGCCGCAGGCCGCGCCCAAGGCCGCCAACGATCTGGAGGCCGACTACGAGAAGGTGATCAGAAACGTCCTGCCGTCGGTCGTCCAGATCCAGGCGGGCGACAGTATCGGCTCGGGCGTCGTCTACGACGACAAGGGCCATGTCGTCACCAACGCGCATGTAGTGGGCGCCGAGAAATCCTTCAACGTGACCGTGGCGACGGGTGAGCTGGAGCTGACAGCACAGCTGGTGTCCTCCTACCCGGAGCAGGATCTGGCGGTCATCAAGCTGGACAAGGTGCCACAGGGTCTGAAGGCGGCGAAGCTCGGTGACTCGTCGAAGGTCGAGGTCGGGCAGATCGTGCTGGCGATGGGTTCGCCGCTGGGTCTGTCCAGCAGCGTCACGCAGGGCATCGTCTCGGCGGTCGGCCGCACGGTGCGCGAGGGCGAGGACGGGGGCGGGACGGGCGCGACGATCAGCAACATGGTGCAGACGTCGGCGGCGATCAATCCGGGCAACAGTGGTGGGGCGCTGGTGAATCTGGACAGCGAGCTCATCGGGATTCCGACGCTGGAGGCGGTGGACCCGGGACTTGGCGGTGTGGCGACGGGCATCGGCTTCGCGATCCCCGTCTCGACGGTGAAGTCGATCGCGGACCAGATGATCAAGAACGGCGAGGTCACGCACTCGGGCCGGGCGGCGCTGGGCATCACGGCGCGGACGGTCCTGGACGACAGCTACCAGCCGTCGGGGGTAGCGGTGGTGTCGGTGGCGAAGGGGGGCCCGGCGCAGAAGGCGGGTATCCGGCCGGGGGACATCATCACGAAGCTGGGCTCGACGGAGATCACGTCAGTCATGTCACTGGCGGAGGCGCTGGCGTCGGCGAGCCCGGGCGAGAAGGTGGCGGTGACGTATCTGCGGGGTGGTGAGGAGGGTCGGGTCGAGGTGACGCTGGGCGAGGCCTGAGCGGCGGGGGCCGGGGGGTTGTTTCCTGCGGGCGAGGCCCGGTGGGGCTGACGCCCCGCCCCCGGGAAGCGGCAGGTTCGCGCCGCAGGCAGGCCGGGGGAAACCACGCACCCGCGGCCGGAAACAGCCAGGGGCACGGGGACCCCACTGGCCGCGGACCCGACGCCGTGCGGGCCGTCCCGCGGCGCGGACCTCGTGGAACCCGTGCCCCCCGGCTGTCAGCCCTCCGCGTTCAAGCTCATCGGGCCGTAGATCTTCGCGCCGTCCTCCGACAGCACCACCTGGTCCGCGCCGCCTTCGAGCAAGTCCTTCCAGTACTCGCCGATCCAGGACTCCGCGTCACCCTGCGTCGTGAACTCCTCCGGCTGCACCGCCGGCTGGACCTCCGTGCCGTCGGACTTCTCGAAACGCCACGTCCATGCCATGTCCGCCTCCCACTCCCAGGGGCCACCAGCTGATCACTATCCTGCCCGCAGCGTATCCGGGCGCGCACCGCCCGCGGTGACGCGGGAGGATCAGAGGCGTGGAACTGACTCTGCTCGGCACCGGCGGGCCCGCCGGACTGCCCCGCCCCGACTGCCCCTGCGCCGTCTGCGCCACGGCCCGCGGGCCGTATGCGCGGGCGGCCACCGCGCTGCTCATCGACGGGGCCCTGCTGCTCGACCTCACGCCCGGCGCCGCGCTCGCCGCAGCGCGGTCCGGGCATTCCCTCGTCGGCGTACGGCAGGTGCTGCTGACGCATCCTCACGACGGGCCGGCCGTGGATCTGCCCGCCGGGCTGCCCACGGCCGGGCGCGTGCCGGACGGGCAGGAGCTGACGCTGATCAGTGGGCACCGGGTGCGGGCCATGCCGATGGACCACCCCGGTACCGGGTACGAGGTGACGTCGCCGGAGGGCGAGCGGCTGCTGTACATGCCGCCGGGCGCCGCGCCCGCGGGCCTCGCAGAGGGCCTCGCCGCGTACGAGATGGTCGTGGGCGATGTCGTCGGACGGCCGGACGGCATCGCCCGGCTGCGTGCCTCCGGCGCGATCGGCTCGACCACCGACATCGTCGCGGTGCACCTGGACCACGACGTCCCCGGTGGTCCCGAGCTCGCCCGCCGCCTTGCGGCCGCCGGCGCGCGGGCCGTGCCCGACGGCACGACGCTGATCGTCGGCGAGTACCACGCCGTACCGGATCTCCCCCGCCGCACCCTAGTCACCGGCGGCGCCCGCTCGGGCAAGTCCCTCGAGGCCGAGCGGCGCCTGGAGTCCTTCCCCGAGGTGCTGTACGTCGCGACGGGCGGCAGCCGGGACGGGGACGCCGAGTGGTCGGCCCGCGTCCGGCGGCACCGCGAGCGCCGGCCGGGCTCCTGGCGTACCGCCGAGACCTGCGACCTCGTATCTCTCCTTGCCGAGGACGGACCGCCGATGCTGATCGACTGTCTGTCCCTGTGGCTCACCGACGCGATGGACCGGGTGGGCGCCTGGGACGACGCCAAGTGGGCGGCGCACGGCGAGCGCGCACTGCACGAGCGGGTCGCCGAACTGGTCGAGGCCGTACGGCAGACCCAGCGCACCGTCGTCGCTGTGACCAATGAGGTGGGCTCCGGTGTCGTGCCCGCCACCGCGTCGGGCCGGCGCTTCCGCGACGAACTCGGCCGCCTCAACGCCGCCTTCGCCGAGGAGTGCGAGCATCTGCTCCTGGTCGTCGCCGGTCAGGCCCTCGCGCTGCGCAGCTGACGGGCGCTGCCCTATGGCGACACCGCTGCCGGTACTGTTCGGCGAATGAGCAGGCTGAATCTCGACGACTTCTCCGATCTGATCGAGCGCCCCGACAGCGGCATGCGGCGTGACGCCGAGGAACGCCGGGAGCGGCTGATCGTCCCGCCCGGTTCCCTCGGCCGACTGGACGAGCTGGGCGAGTGGCTCTCCGCCGCGCAGGCCTCCGTACCGGTCAAGGCGATCGAGCAGCCGCGGGTGGTGCTGTTCGCCGGTGACCACGGGGTGGCCGAACTGGGCGTCTCCGGCCGGGAGTCCGGTTCCGCGCACGAGCTGGTGCGCGCCACACTGGAGGGCGCGAGCCCCGTCGCCGTACTGGCCCGCCGGATGGGCGTACCGGTGCGGATCGTCGACGCCTCTCTGGACTGCGACCCCGAGCTGCTGCCCGAGGATGTCGTACGCCGCCGGGTGCGGCGGGGCAGCGGACGTATCGACGTCGAGGACGCGCTGACCGTGGAGGAGGCCGAGGCAGCCGTACGCCTGGGCATGGCCGTCGCCGACGAGGAGGCCGACTCCGGCACCGACCTGGTCGTGCTCGGCGATCTGAGCGTCGGCGGCACCACACCGGCCTCGACCCTGATCGCCGCCCTGTGCGGCACGGACGCCTCGGTGGTGACCGGCCGCGGCGGCGCCGGCATCGACGATCTGGCCTGGATGCGCAAGTGCGCGGCGATCCGTGACGCGCTGCGGCGGGCCCGGCCGGTGCTCGGCGATCAGCTGGAGCTGCTGGCGACGGTGGGCGGCGCGGATCTGGCCGCGACGACGGGCTTCCTGCTGCAGAGCGCCGTACGCCGGATGCCGGTGATCCTCGACGGGGTGGTCTCGGCGGCGTGTGCCCTGGTGGGGCAGCGTGCGGCGTTCCGGGCGCCGGACTGGTGGCTGGCGGGCCAGCTGAGCGGCGAACCGGCGCAGGCCAAGGCCCTGGACCGGATGGCGCTCAACCCCCTGCTCGATCACGGCGTCACTGTGGGCGAAGGAACCGGGGCATTGCTCGCACTCCCCCTCGTGCAGGCTTCGGCCGCGCTCGCGGCCGAACTGCCGGAGCGTACCGAGCCGGTGGAGCCGGTGGAGGGCGACACGGACTGACGCGTGGGTGCGGCCGCCACAGGCCGCCGCACCTCGCCCATCATGACGCGAGATGCCCCATATCATCGCGTTTCATGGGAGAGGTCCGTTTGTCCAGCGAAGAGGCCGGCCGGGGTACGAGCCGAAGCACCGTCCGCTCACGACGCAGCGCGGCATTCGCCGTCTGGTACCTGCGCGCGGTGGCGTTCATCAATCTCCTGAGCGCCGTATGGGTCTCTTTCGGGCAGGATCTCCGGCGGCACAACATCGACGACTTCTTCACGCCGTATCTGCTGACGGCGGGCTTCGCCTCCGGGGTCTTCACGCTCTTCCTGGCGATCACCATGCGTCGCCGCAAGCGGGCCGCGTGGATCCTCAACTCCGTACTGGCCGGGCTCTTTCTGCTGCTCTTCGTCCTCGCGGTCGCCGTCGACCCGGCCATCAGGGAGCACGCACAGAACTGGATCTCGCTCGTCCTGACCGCCGCCTTCGTGCTCGCGCTGCTGCTCGGGCGGCGGGAGTTCTACGCCAAGGGCGACCGCGCCAACCCCAAGCTGGCCGCGGCCGTAGGGATCGGCGGGCTGCTGCTGACCTCGCTGCTCGCGGCCATACTCGTCACCGTCACCAACACCTCGGGCGGCCAGTCCACCTTCCTGGAGCGCTGGCGCTACGGCGTGATGCGGCTCGTGTCGCTCGCCGCCGACGACTCCGGCTTCGCCGGGATCAGCACGCCCGGCTGGGTCAACGTCACCATCAACGTCCTGTCCACGCTGCTGCTGCTCGCCGTGCTGTACGCGGCCTTCCGCTCCCGCCGCGCGGTCGACCCGCTCACCGAGGACGACGAGGAGAGACTGCGCGTCCTGCTCCAGCGCCACGGCGACCGCGACTCGCTCGGCTACTTCGCGCTGCGCCGGGAGAAGAGCGTCGTGTGGTCCCCCACCGGGAAGGCGGCGGTCACCTACCGGGTGGTGGGCGGAGTCTCGCTCGCCTCCGGCGATCCGCTCGGCGACCCGGAGGCCTGGCCCGGCGCGATCGATCCCTGGCTCGCAAAGGCCCGCGAACACGGCTGGATCCCGGCCGTGATGGGGGCGAGCGAGGAGGCCGGCACGATCTATGCGCGGCACGGCCTGGACGCCCTGGAGCTCGGCGACGAGGCGATCGTAGAGACGGACGACTTCACCCTGGACGGGCGCGCGATGCGGACCGTGCGCCAGGCCTACAACCGGGTCAAGCGGGCCGGCTACGAGGTACGGATCCGCCGCCACGAGGAGATCCCGCCCGAGGAGATGGACGTCCTGCTGGCGCGGGCCGACGACTGGCGCGACGGGGCCACCGAGCGCGGCTTCTCGATGGCGCTCGGGCGGCTCGGAGATCCCGGTGACGGCCGCTGTGTGATGCTCGAATGCACCGACGGCCAGGGCGAGTTGCGGGCGGTGCTGAGCTTTGTGCCCTGGGGTCCCAAGGGGCTCTCGCTCGACCTGATGCGGCGCGACCGCGACTCCGAGAACGGCCTCATGGAGTTCATGGTCATCGAACTCCTGCAGCGCGCAAAGGAGATCGGGATCACTCAGGTCTCATTGAACTTCGCGATGTTCAGATCGGTCTTCGAACGTGGCTCGAAGCTCGGCGCCGGTCCGGTGCTGCGGCTGTGGCGCTCACTCCTCAGCTTCTTCTCCCGCTGGTGGCAGATCGAGTCCCTCTACCGGGCCAACGCCAAGTACCGACCGATCTGGGAGCCGCGTTTCATGCTCTTCGAAAAGAGCGCCGACCTGCTGCGCATCGGCGTCGCCGCGGGCCGCGCCGAGGGTTTCCTGGAGGCGCCCGGTCTGCCCAAGTGGCTGCACCGCAGACACCTGGAGACCAAGCGTTGAACAGGGTGAGGGCGTTCGCGCGCCGCGAGTGGGGACCGCTGTACGCGACCCTGCGCAAGGCGCTCGTCACCAAGAAGTGGCGGGCCCTTCCGATGACGCTCGGGGCGGTCTGCCTCACAGCGCTCTTCCAGCTGATCCAGAACCAGTCCTGGGGCTTCGGCCCGGTCCGCGGAATCGGCTTCGTGAAGGCCGAGGACCCGCTCTGGGTCGCCCTGCTGCGCACCCCGCTCTCGCTGTTCGTACCGGCGCTGGATCTGCCGGTGTGGGGCGCGCTGGCGCAGATCCTGCTGGTGTTCGGCATCGCCGAGATCGCGCTGGGCCGGTACCGGACGCTGGTGATCGCGTACGCGTCGACGCTGGCCGGTACGACGTGCGCGCGGATCGGCATCTCGCTCGGCCCCGACGGCGTCTTCGGGCTGCCCGCGTCGGATGCCCTGATCGTCGACACCGGCCCCTCTGCGGCGGTCGTCGGCCTCGCTGTCTTCGTCTGCTGGCGCTACCGGGCCCGGCTCACGATGTCTCTCGTGATCGCGTCGATGATCGTCGAGGTGCTGGTGAAGAACAATCTGGCGGGCAAGGAGCATCTGGCGGCGATCGCCGCGGTGCTTGCGGTGATCGGGCTCTCGACGCTGCGCCGCCGGCGGCGCCTGCGGCACCGGCTTCAGCCGTCGCGCGAGGCGGGCCGGTCGGGCGGCGCATCGGGCCGGGGTGCGTCAGGCCGGTCGGGTGAGTCAGGCCGGTCGGGCGCATCGGGCCCGGGTACGTCACGCCCTGGTGCATCGGGCAGGCCGGGCGGCGCGTCAGGCCCGGGTACGTCAGGTCGGTCGGGCGGCGCGTCGGGCCCGGGTACGTCAGGCCCAGGTACGTCAGGTCGGTCGGGCGCGTCGGGCCGGTCGGGCGCGCCGCCAATAAGGTCCTGAAACTTGTGCCGGGGCCGGTTCCAGCGCCGGTCGTGGTGGAAGGCGCGCAGCCCCGCCTTGGCGCGGGCCTTGGGCCGGTTGCGATAGAAGCGGCGGGCCCAGAAAGAGCCGGGCCTGGCCAGCCGGACGGCCCCGAAGATCGCCACGAACGGCACCAGAACGCTGATCAGGGCCATCCGTGGCTTGCCCTTGAACATCGTGATGAGTACCAGGAGGAAGTTGATCGCCACAGTGAGGAGCAGCGAGGCACGGTCCTGGCGCTCGTCGGGGCTCACCTCGTTGACACCGAGCGGCGAGAAGCCGCTGAGGACCAGCAGCGCCAGAGCCGCGGCGAGCACCACCACCTCCACGCTCTGACGGCCCTGCTCGGTCCAGTAGACGTCGTCGAGATGGAGGATCAGCGCGAACTCGTCGAGGACGAGGCCGGCGCCCATGCCGAAGATGATCGCGCAGACCGCCGCCGCGGGGCCGTACCGGCTGCTGCCGACCGCCCCGAAGCCGCCGATGACGGTGAGGAAGATGCCGGGGACCACATGGTGGATGTGCATGCCGCCCGGCGTGACGTTCTTGAACGGCCCCCTGCCTGCCCTGATCAGCCGGGTGACCATTCGGGTGATCAGGAAGGTGAGTACAAAGGAGGCCAGCGCGAGCAGCATCGGGAGCTTTCCCGGCTCGATGATGTTGCGGTAAAACCAGTGACCCATGCCACCCGCTCCCGATTCGCGCGTTATGCGCAATTTACCGTCAGTCGGGCCGGGCTACCCTTCGCCGGTGCTCCCACTGAACGGCATACGTTTCGCCTTCGGCACCCTGACCGTGCTCCCCGTCCGCGTGACGCGCTGGGACCGGGACGCGGCACGCGCCGGAATGCTCAGCGCGCCGCTCGCCGGCCTGGTCGTCGGCCTCGTGGCGGCGGCCGCCGGGAGTGTGCCGGCGCTGCTGGGCGCGGGCCCGCTGCTCGCCGCGGTCGCCACCGTCGCCGTCCCCGCCGCCCTCACCCGGGGCCTGCATCTGGACGGCCTCGCCGACACCGCCGACGGGCTCGGCAGCGGCAAACCCGCGGAGGATGCGCTGCGGATCATGAAGCAGTCGGACATCGGTCCGTTCGGGGTCATCACGCTGCTGTTCGTGCTGCTCGCCCAGGTCGCTGCGGTGGCCGAGCTGTACGGCCGGGGCTGGGCGTACGGCGCGCTGGGCGCGGTGGTTTCGGGCGTGACCGCACGCCTCGCCCTCACTCTCGCCTCGCGCACCGGCGTCCCGGCGGCCCGCCCGGAGGGCCTGGGCGCGGCGGTCGCGGAGTCCGTTCCCGTACGCACCTCTCTCGCCGTCGCCGCCCTGGTCACCGCGGGCTGCGCGGGGGCGGGCGCGCTGCTCGGCGGGTACGCGGCGGCGCATCACGCGCTGGCTGTGGCGGCCGGCCTCGGTGCGGCCCAACTCCTGCTGCGCCACTGCGTCCGCCGGTTCGGCGGCGTGACCGGCGACGTGTTCGGCGCGCTGGCCGAGGCGGCGGCGACGGCTGCGCTGATCGCCCTGGTGCTCGGCTAGGCCCTGGCAGGGCCTGCGCCACACCCCGAGCTCGTACTTCTTCAGCATCGAGCTGAGCTGCAGCCGACGGGCCGGCCGACCGCAAGACCGCGGTCGTGCGCGAGGCCGGCGATCAGACGGTTGTGGCGGAGCTGGTCGGCGGCGGTGACGGGGAAGCCGGTGCGGTTGGCGTACCCGTCCATGTTGTCCGGCTCGACCGCGTCGAAGCCCTTGGTGCGGCACATGTCGATGCGCGCCGGTGGAGAGATAGCAGATGACCTGTCCTCGTCCTGCTGTGTTGTACAGCCCGCCAGGACGAGCAGGAGCAGCGCGAACGGCAGCGATACGCGTCTCACAGGGCGTGCGGAAGGGTACGCGTGCCACTGAAGTCTCGTAGATCGGCGCCGAACGTGAGAGAGACGCCACTGACGAGTGAATTAACGCCGCCGTGAGCGGGCCAGGTGACCGAGCGTAGGCTCTTGTCCGGCGCGGGATGTCGATCCGTCCCCACCACCCCCCTCTACGGCCTGGAACTCAACGGAAGCGAGATTTCACCACCGTGACTGCTCTCACTCTCAGCACCGCCGGCGCAGCGACGCTCCGCGCCGACGCCCTCGTCGTCGGCGTCGCGAAGGGCGCCAAGGGCCCGGTCGTCGCGCCGGGCGCCGAGGCCGTGGACAAGGCGTTCGACGGAAAGCTCGCCTCTGTGCTGGACACCCTCGGCGCCACCGGTGCCGAGGGCGAGGTGACCAAGCTCCCCGCCCCCTCCGGTCTCAAGGTCCCGGTCGTCATCGCGGTCGGCCTCGGTCCGGTCCCGGAGAAGGACGAGGCGTACCCGGCCGAGTCGCTGCGCCGTGCCGCCGGCTCCGCGGCCCGCACGCTGACCGGCACGAAGAAGGCCGCCTTCGCGCTGCCCATCGAGGCCTCGGAGGACGCGGAGGCCATCGCCGAGGGCGCGCTGCTCGGCGCGTACGCCTTCAACGCCTACCGCGGCGTCGAGAAGGACGCGAAGAACACCAAGGACGGCAACGGCGCCAAGCTGCCGCTCGCCGAGGTCGCCCTGCTCGGCGCGAAGCCGCGCGACAAGGCGTACAAGGCCGCGGCCGAGCGCGCGATCGCGCTGACCGAGGAGATCAACCGCGCCCGCGACCTGATCAACACCCCGCCGAACGACCTCACCCCCGAGGCCTTCGCCGCCGTGGCCACCGCCGCCGGCAAGGAGAACGGCATCAAGGTGCAGGTCCTGGACGAGAAGGCGCTCCTCAAGGGCGGCTTCGGCGGCATCCTCGGTGTCGGCCAGGGCTCGCAGAACCCGCCGCGCCTGGTGAAGCTCACCTACACCCACTCCAAGGCGGCCAAGACGCTCGCACTGGTCGGCAAGGGCATCACCTACGACTCGGGCGGCATCTCGCTCAAGCCGGCCGGCCACAACGAGACGATGAAGTGCGACATGAGCGGCGCCGCCGCGGTGTTCGCCGCCGTCGTCGCGGCCGCCCGCCTGGGCATCGCGGTCAATGTCACCGGCTGGCTCGCGCTCGCCGAGAACATGCCGTCCGGCTCCGCCACCCGCCCCGGCGACGTGCTGCGCATGTACAGCGGCAAGACGGTCGAGGTGCTCAACACCGACGCCGAGGGCCGTCTGGTGCTGGGTGACGCGCTCACCAAGGCGTCCGAGGAGAACCCGGACGCGATCGTCGACGTCGCGACGCTGACCGGCGCGATGGTGATGGCGCTGGGCAACCGCACCTTCGGCATCATGTCGAACGACGACGCCTTCCGTACCTCGATCCACGAGATCGCGGAGGAGGTCGGCGAGCAGTCCTGGCCGATGCCGCTGCCGAGCGAGCTGCGCAAGGGCATGGACTCCCCGACCGCCGACATCGCGAACATGGGTGAGCGGATGGGCGGCGGCCTGGTGGCCGGTCTGTTCCTGAAGGAGTTCGTGGGCGACGGCATCACCTGGGCGCACCTGGACATCGCAGGCCCGGCCTTCCACGAGGGCGCGCCGTTCGGCTACACGCCGAAGGGCGGCACCGGCTCGGCGATCCGCACGCTGGTGAAGCTCGCCGAACGCACGGCTGACGGCGACCTGGGTTAGGTACGTGCGCCTTCGGCGGGCCTCCTCTCCTACCCGAGGAAGGCCCGCCGCAGGCGCCCGTACGTGGGAGTAACCCCCGGAAGAGCTCAAGGTCACCATCTCAAGCCCCGGCCCCGCGTCCCGCCTTCCGTCAACAAGTGCGAAGATGGGTTCTCGGCAGGACAGGGCCCCCACCACAGGGCCGAAGAAACAGCGGCCGAACACCAGCCGCCGCCCGGTCATCGAAGGCCGGCGACCGGCGCACATGCATGGAGGACGTGACGTGGCGAACGACGCCAGCACCGTTTTCGACCTAGTGATCCTCGGCGGTGGTAGCGGCGGTTACGCCGCGGCACTGCGCGGAGCGCAGCTGGGCCTGGACGTCGCCCTGATCGAGAAGGACAAGGTCGGCGGCACCTGCCTGCACCGTGGCTGCATCCCCACCAAGGCCCTGCTGCACGCCGGCGAGATCGCCGACCAGGCCCGTGAGAGTGAGCAGTTCGGCGTCAAGGCCACCTTCGAGGGCATCGACGTCCCGGCCGTCCACAAGTACAAGGACGAGGTGATCACCGGGCTGTACAAGGGCCTGCAGGGTCTGATCGCCTCCCGCAAGGTGACGTACATCGAGGGTGAGGGCCGGCTGTCCTCCCCCACCTCCGTCGACGTCAACGGCCAGCGCGTCCAGGGCCGCCACGTCCTCCTCGCCACCGGCTCCGTACCGAAGTCGCTGCCGGGCCTGGAGATCGACGGCAACCGCATCATCTCCTCCGACCACGCGCTGGTCCTGGACCGCGTTCCGCAGTCCGCGATCGTGCTGGGCGGCGGCGTCATCGGCGTCGAGTTCGCCTCCGCGTGGAAGTCCTTCGGTTCCGACGTCACCGTCATCGAGGGCCTGAAGCACCTGGTCCCGGTCGAGGACGAGAACAGCTCGAAGCTTCTTGAGCGCGCGTTCCGCAAGCGCGGCATCAAGTTCAACCTGGGCACCTTCTTCGAGAAGGCCGAGTACACCGCGGACGGCGTGCGCGTCACCCTCGCGGACGGCAAGACCTTCGAGGCCGAGGTGCTGCTGGTGGCCGTCGGCCGTGGCCCGGTCTCCGCCGGACTCGGCTACGAGGAGCAGGGCGTCGCGATGGACCGCGGCTTTGTCCTGGTCGACGAGTACATGCAGACGAACGTCCCCACGATCTCCGCGGTCGGCGACCTCGTCCCCACTCTCCAGCTCGCGCACGTCGGCTTCGCCGAGGGCATCCTGGTGGCAGAGCGGCTGGCCGGTCTGAAGACCGTTCCGATCGACTACGACGGTGTGCCCCGGGTGACGTACTGCCACCCCGAGGTCGCCTCCGTGGGCATCACCGAGGCCAAGGCCAAGGAGGTCTACGGCGCGGACAAGGTCGTCGCCCTGAAGTACAACCTCGCGGGCAATGGCAAGAGCAAGATCCTCAAGACCGCGGGCGAGATCAAGCTCGTCCAGGTCAAGGACGGTGCCGTGGTCGGCGTCCACATGGTCGGTGACCGTATGGGCGAGCAGGTCGGCGAAGCCCAGCTGATCTACAACTGGGAGGCTCTGCCGGCCGAGGTCGCGCAGCTCATCCACGCGCACCCGACGCAGAGCGAGGCGCTCGGCGAGGCCCACCTGGCTCTCGCGGGCAAGCCCCTGCACTCCCACGACTGAGCCCCTCGGGCGCGACGACACTTCCGCACGTCCCCTCGCTCGGCGCTCCGCGCGAGCTGGGGAGACCCCATCCGTTAGGAGCAACAGAAACCATGTCGGTTTCCGTAACCCTTCCGGCGCTCGGCGAGAGCGTCACCGAGGGCACCGTCACCCGCTGGCTGAAGGCCGAGGGCGAGCGTGTCGAGGCCGACGAGCCGTTGCTCGAGGTCTCGACCGACAAGGTCGACACCGAGATCCCGGCCCCCGCCTCGGGCGTCCTCGCCTCCATCAAGGTCGCTGAGGACGAGACCGTCGAGGTCGGCGCCGAGCTGGCGATCATCGACGACGGCAGCGGCGCCCCGGCCGCGGCCCCGGCTCCGGCCGAGGCCGAGACCGTGGTGGCCGAGGTTCCCGCCGCGCCCGCTCCGGCTCCGGTCGCCGAGGCCCCCCCGGCTCCGGCCCCGGCCGCCGAGCCCGCTCCCGCCGCTGCCCCCGCGGGTGGCGCCACCGGCACGGACGTCGTCCTCCCGGCGCTCGGCGAGAGCGTCACCGAGGGCACCGTCACCCGCTGGCTCAAGCAGGTCGGCGAGAGCGTCGAGGCCGACGAGCCGCTGCTCGAGGTCTCCACGGACAAGGTCGACACCGAGATCCCGGCGCCCGCCTCCGGCGTGCTGCTCGAGATCACGGTCGGCGAGGACGAGACCGCGGAGGTCGGCGCCAAGCTGGCCGTGATCGGCGCCGCGGGTGCCGCTCCGGCCGCGGCTCCCGCGCCCGCCGCCCCGGCTCCTGCCCAGGCCGCCGCTCCGGCTCCGGCTCCGGCTGCCCCTGTGGCCCCGGCCGCGCCCGCCGCCCCGGCCCCGGCCCCGGCTCAGGCGGCTCCCGCCCCCGCTCCGGCTGCCGCTCCGGCCCCCGTGACCCCGGCTCCGGCTGCTCCGGCCGCCCCCGCCGCGGGTGAGGCGAGCGACGCATACGTGACCCCCCTGGTCCGTAAGCTCGCCGCCGAGAACGGCGTGGACCTGTCCAAGGTCAAGGGCACCGGCGTCGGTGGCCGTATCCGCAAGCAGGACGTCATCGCCGCCGCCGAGGCCGCGAAGGCCGCCGCCCAGGCACCGGCCGCCGCCGCTGCTCCGGCCGCTGCGAAGGCCCCGGCTCTCGAGGTGTCCCCGCTGCGCGGTCAGACCGTCAAGATGACCCGCATGCGCAAGGTCATCGGCGACAACATGATGAAGGCGCTGCACACCCAGGCCCAGCTGACCTCGGTCGTCGAGGTCGACATCACCAAGGTGATGAAGCTGCGCGCCCGGGCCAAGGACGCCTTCGCCGCCCGTGAGGGCGTCAAGCTGTCCCCGATGCCGTTCTTCGTCAAGGCCGCTGCCCAGGCGCTGAAGGCCCACCCGGTCATCAACGCCCGGATCAACGAGGACGAGGGCACCATCACCTACTTCGACACGGAGAACATCGGCATCGCCGTGGACTCCGAGAAGGGCTTGATGACCCCGGTCATCAAGGGTGCGGGTGACCTCAACCTGGCCGGTATCTCCAAGAAGACCGCGGAGCTCGCGGGCGCCGTGCGCGCCAGCAAGATCACCCCGGACGACCTGGCGGGTGCGACCTTCACCATCAGCAACACCGGTTCGCGCGGTGCGCTGTTCGACACGATCATCGTGCCGCCGAACCAGGTCGCCATCCTGGGCATCGGCGCCACCGTCAAGCGCCCGGCGGTCATCGAGACCCCCGAGGGCACGGTCATCGGAATCCGCGACATGACGTACGTCGCGCTCTCCTACGACCACCGTCTGGTGGACGGCGCCGACGCGGCCCGCTACCTGACGGCCGTCAAGGCGATCCTGGAGGCGGGCGAGTTCGAGGTCGAGCTCGGCCTGTAAGGCTTACCAGCACTGCGTGTGGCCCCCGTCCGGTCTTCCGGGCGGGGGCCACGCGCATACGCGAGCCCTTCTCCGGCGCTTTCGGCGGCGGCCCAACACCCGCCCCAAGCAGGCCCAGTAGTGCGCCGAGCCACCACGCGACCTCAGGGTCGACGAGCGGCGGCAATAATGGCCCCTGTGTCCGCGCTGTCCTCCCCGGGAGCCCCCATGACCCCGCCCATCGTCCACTCGCTGCGCGAACAGATCCGCGAGCACATCGTGGAGGGGATCGTCAGCGGCCGCTGGAAGCCCGGCGAGCGGATCGTCGAGCGGCGGATCGCGACCGAACTGCAGGTCTCCCAGACGCCCGTGCGCGAGGCGCTGCGGGAGCTGGAGAGCCTGCGGCTGATCGAGTCCGCGCCCAACAAAGGCGTACGGGTACGGAATCTGACCGCGGCGGATCTGGAGGAGAGCTACCCCGTACGGGCCGGCCTGGAGCAGATCGCGGCGGAGCTGGCGGCCGGGCGGCTGGCCGAGGACTGCTCCGCGCTGGAGCCGCATGTGGCGGCGCTGTACGCGGCGGACGCGGCCGGGGACTCGGCCGCGCAGGTCCGGCACACGGTCGCCTTCCACCGTGAGCTGGTGCGCGCGGCCAGGAACGGGGTGCTGCTGCACACCTGGGAGGGACTTGGGATCGAGGTGTTCACGGCGCTTTCGATCCGCTGGCTGGGGACGGTGCAGAAGTCGTACGCGGAGGAGCACGAGGCGCTGGTCGAGGCGTTCCGCCGCCGCGACCCGGAGATCGGCGCGCTGGTCAAGGCCCACGTCCTGGGCTGCGCGCCGCGCGCCTGACCGGGGCTCCGCCCCGAACCTGGCGAACCGCAACAGGACGACCCCGCACCGCCACCTCAAATCGCCGGACGGGCCGAACAATCAAGCCCGTCCGGCGATTGAGCACGGACACACCGGGTGACCGGGCGGACCGCGGGGACCGGCGACGGGTCGTCCGAAACGTACCCATTTTGCGCGGCACCCTGTGCCCCATTTCGCGGCACTGGATGCCAATTTCCCGCCAAGCTTTGATCGATCATCGATCAGGGACTTACAGTCGACACCGGGTCCACCGACCCCCAGCCCTGTCCTGCCAGACAAGGCACCCCCTATCTCCACCCCCCTCCAGTCCGGAAGGCGGCGACCATGCCCGACCCCGTACGCGTACGCAAGCTTCCGAGCGAGCTCGACCAGCTCCCGGACCGCGACGCCGAGGAAACCGCCGAGTGGGCGGCGTCCCTCGACGCCGTCACCCAGCACGCCGGCCCGCACCGCGCCGCGTACCTCATGCGCCGCACCCTCCAGCACGCCGAGACGGCCGGCGTTCCCGTGCCCCGGCTGCTGGAGACGGACTACGTCAACACCATCCCCACCACCGCCGAGCCCGCCTACGGTGATTTTCCGGGTGATGCGGCGCTGGAGGCCCGTATCACCGCGTGGAACCGCTGGAACGCGGCCGCGATGGTCACCCGTGGCTCCAAGCACGGCGTCGGCGGCCATATCGCCACCTTCGCCTCCGCCGCCTGGCTCTACGAGACCGGCTTCAACCACTTCTTCCGCGGCAAGGAGGGCGACGGCAGCGGAGACCAGCTCTACATCCAGGGCCACGCCTCGCCCGGCATCTACGCCCGCGCCTTCCTCGACGGCCGCTTGAGCGAGCAGCAGCTCGACAACTTCCGCCAGGAGGCCGGCGGCAACGGACTCCCGTCCTACCCGCATCCGCGCCGGCTGCCCTGGCTGTGGGAGTTCCCCACCGTCTCCATGGGCCTCGGCCCGCTCTCCGCGATCTACCAGGCGCGCTTCAACCGCTACCTGCACAACCGTGGCATCAAGGACACCGCGAACTCGCACGTCTGGGCGTTCCTCGGCGACGGCGAGATGGACGAGCCCGAGTCGACCGCCGCCCTCGCGCTCGCGTCGCGTGAGCGGCTCGACAACCTGACCTTCGTCATCAACTGCAATCTGCAGCGCCTCGACGGCCCGGTCCGCGCCAACTTCAAGATCGTGCAGGAGCTGGAGGCCCAGTTCCGCGGCGCCGGCTGGAATGTCGTCAAATCGCTCTGGGGATCCGCCTGGGACGAGCTGTTCCAGCTGGACGTCACCGGCGCGCTGGTCCGCCGCCTGCGTGAGGTCCCGGACGCGCAGTTCCAGACGTACGCGACCAGGGACGTGGCGTACATCCGCGAGCACTTCTTCGGCGCCGAGCCCGCGCTCGTCGAGCTGTCGAAGCTGCTGAGCGACGCGAAGATCGCCGAGTGCTTCTACACCTCCCGCGGCGGCCACGAGGCCCGCAAGGTGTACGCGGCGTACCGGGCGGCCGTCGAGCACAAGGGCGCGCCGACGGTGATCCTCGCGCAGACGGTGAAGGGCTACACGCTCGGCAAGGGCTTCGAGTCCAAGAACGCCAACCACCAGATGAAGAAGCTGACGATCGACGAGTTCAAGGGCATGCGTGACCTGCTCGGGCTCCCGATCGCGGACAGCGCCTTCGCCGACGGCCAGGTGCCCTACGGCCACCCCGGCGCGGACTCCCCCGAGGTCCGCTACCTCACCGAGCGCCGCGCGGCGCTCGGCGGCCCCGCCCCGGCCCGCCGGGTGCACGCGGTGGCACTGCCGACGCCGGAGGAGCGTGGCTTCAAGGCGCTCGAAAAGGGCTCCGGCAAGCAGGAGATGGCCACCACCATGGCGTTCGTACGTCTGGTGAAGGACCTCATGCGGGACAAGGAGACCGGCCGGCGCTGGGTTCCGATCGTCCCGGACGAGGCGCGCACCTTCGGCATGGAGTCGCTGTTCCCGTCGGCGGGCATCTACTCGCCGCTGGGCCAGACGTACGAGCCGGTCGACCGCGACCAGCTGATGTACTACAAGGAGGCCAAGGACGGCCAGATCCTCAACGAGGGGATCACCGAGGCCGGGGCCATGGCCGACTTCATCGCCGCCTCGACGTCGTACGCGACGCACGGCGAGCCGATGATCCCCTTCTACATCTTCTACTCGATGTTCGGCTGGCAGCGCACGGCCGACCAGATGTGGCAGCTCGCCGACCAGCTCGGCAAAGGCTTCATCGTCGGCGCGACGGCCGGTCGTACGACCCTGACCGGCGAGGGGCTGCAGCACGCGGACGGCCACTCGCACCTGATCGCGTCCACGAACCCGGCGTCGCTCAACTACGACCCGGCGTTCGCGTACGAGATCTCCGTCATCGTCAAGGACGGTCTGCGCAGGATGTACGGCCCCGAGGCCGAGAACGTCTTCTACTACCTGACCGTCTACAACGAGCCGAAGCCGCAGCCCGCGATGCCGGAGGGCGTCGAGGAGGGCATCCTGCGCGGTCTGTACCGCTTCAAGGAGGGCGTCGCCGGAGCCGCCGACTCGCCGCGGCTCCAGCTGCTGGCCTCCGGCACCGCGATCCACTGGGCCCTTGAGGCGCAGGAACTGCTCGGCGCGGACTGGGGGGTTGCGGCCGACGTCTGGTCCGCGACCTCCTGGGGCGAGCTGCGCCGCGACGCGCTGGAGTGCGACGAGGCCCTGCTCCGCGGCGAGCAGCGCACTCCCTATGTCACCCAGGCGCTGGAAGGCGCACCCGGCCCGGTCCTGGCCGTGTCCGACTGGATGCGCCAGGTGCCCGACCAGATCAGCCAGTGGGTCGAGCAGGACTACTCCTCGCTCGGCACGGACGGCTTCGGTCTCTCCGACACCCGCGAGGCGGCCCGTCGCCACTTCGGCGTGGACGCCCAGTCGATCACGGTCGCGGCGCTGGCACAGCTGGCCCGGCGCGGCGAGGTCCCGGCCTCGGCCGTGAAGGAGGCGCGCGAGCGCTACGGCCTGTAAGGATCTCTTGTACGAGGTTGTACGAGGTTGTACGAATGGCGAACCCCCGGCGGCCCGACGGCGCCGGGGGTTCGTCGTGGGTGAATCCTTGACCCTGACACCGTGTGAAGCCGTGCAGTAGGAGGCGTCATGTTCACCATCGGAGACTTCGCCAGGCACGGCCGGGTGTCGGCCCGCATGCTGCGTCACTACGACGCGATCGGGCTGCTGCGTCCGGACCGCACCGATCCCTTCAGCGGCTACCGCTATTACGCGGCGGCCCAGCTCGCCCAGCTCAACCGCATCATCGCCCTCAAGGATCTCGGCTTCACGCTGCAACAGGTGCAGGAGATCCTGGAGGGAAAGGTGAGCACCCAGGAGCTGCGCGGGATGCTTTCGCTGCGGCGGGCCGAGCTGGAGACGGCGATGGCCGAGGCGGCCGCGCGGCTGTCCCAGGTCGAGGCGAGGCTCCGGTCGATCGAGAGCGAGGGTCACATGCCCACCGAAGACGTCATCATCAAGAGCATCCCCGCGGTACGGGTGGCCGAACTGACCGCCACCGCGGCGGGTTACGAGCCCGAGCACATCGGCCCGGTCATCAGCCCGCTGTACGACGAGCTGTTCCGGCGTCTGGAGGCGGCGGGCGTCACCCCGACGGGCCCCGGCATCGCGTACTACGAGGACGCGCCCGAGGGCGAGGGCGCGATCCTGGTGCACGCGGGAGTCACGGTCGCGGCCGCACCGCGGCCCGGCCAGGACTTCGAGATCGTCGACCTGCCCGCCGTCGAACGGGCCGCGACGATCGTGCATCGCGGCCCGATGGCCGCCGTCGTGCCGACCGCCCAGGCCCTGGCCCGCTGGATCGACGCGGGCGACCACCGCTCGGCCGGGTACGCCAGGGAGGTCACGCTGGAGTGCCCGGCGGACCTCGAGAAGTGGGTGACCGAGCTCCAGGAGCCGCTCGCCTGATCTCCGCCATCTGATCTCCGCCATCATGGGGTCATGCGCGCTGCCCGGCTGATCAAGATGGTTCTGCTCCTCCAGGCAAGGCCCTCGATGACCGGGGCCGAGCTGGCACGTGAGCTCGAGGTGTCGGAGCGGACCATCACCCGGGACGCCCTCGCGCTGTCGGAGGCCGGCGTCCCGGTCTTCGCCGACCGGGGCCGGGCCGGCGGCTACCGGCTGGTCGGCGGCTACCGCACCCGGCTGACCGGCCTCGGCCGCAGTGAGGCCGAGGCGCTGTTCCTGTCCGGACTCCCGGGCGCGCTGCGGGAGATGGGCCTTCACGACGCGGCGTCCGCGGCCCGCCTGAAGGTGTCCGCGGCGCTGGTTCCCTCGCTCAAGGACGCCCCGCAGAGCGTGGCGCAGCGCTTCCATCTCGACGCCCCTGGCTGGTACCAGGAGCCCGAGACACCGCAGTTGCTGCCCGCGGTCGCCGAGGCGGTGTGGGACGACCGTCGCATCAGGACCCGCTACCGGCGTCGGGACGCAGAGGTGGAGCGGGAGTTGGAGCCGTACGGGCTCGTGCTCAAGGCGGGTGTCTGGTACCTGTGCGCCCGCGCGGACGGGAGCTTCCGGGTGTACCGCATCGACCGGTTCACGGCGGTGGACGGGAACGGGCAACTCTTCGTACGGGACGAGGACTTCGATCTCCCCGGCTTCTGGGCGGAGCGCGCGGCCCAGTTCGCGCGCTCCATCCTGCGCGCCGAGGTGGTGGTCCGGCTCACCGAGGAGGGCGCGCGGCGACTGCCGTACGTCACGGACCGCGTGGCCGCCCGCGAGGCGCTGGCGGCCGCGGAAGGGCCGGACGGGCAGGGCCGGGTGACGCTCACGCTGCCGGTGGAGTCCCATGAGGTGGCGTACGGGCAGCTGTTCGCGCTGGGTCCGCATGTCGAGGTGCTCGAGCCGCCGGAGCTGCGTGCGCTGTTCGCCGAGTCGGCGCAGCGGGCGGCCGAGCTCTACCGGTAGCCGACGCCGGGGCAGTCGACGCTCCCGGTAGCCTCCCGGCAGTGGGGGCCACCGGCAGTCGGGGCCACCGGCAGGGCGGCCCTACCGGTAGTCCTCCAGGGACGGATCCGCGCCCGCAGCCTCCTCGGCCATGAAGCCCCAGACGTCCGGCCGGCTCCCGTCCGTGTCCGTGAAGCCGTACACCTTCGCCAGCTGTCCGCTGTGCAGCGACCGTCCGTTCCAGCGCGCCCGCTCCGGGTCCGCGGCGAGCGCCGCCACCCCCCGGCCGACATAGACCGGCGACTCCGAGAGCGCCCAGTGCCGCTGCTTGTCGATCCCGTCGCGCCAGGTCTCCTCGGTGAGGCCGAAGATGTCGAGCATCTCCTCGGAGCGGATGAACCCGGGCGTGACCGCCACCGCCGTGCCGCCCGCACTCTTCAGTTCCTCACCCAGGATGAAGGCCATCCGGATCGGGGCGTTCTTGGCCAGGTCGTAGTAGAAGTTCTCGCGGAAGTCCTTGTTGGACTCGGCCGTGCCGTCCGTGACCTCGACGACCAGGCCGCCCGGCCTGCGCACCAGCAGGGGAAGCGCAATGCTGCTGGTGATGATGTGGCTCCGCGCGCCGAGGTCGATCATCCGCAGCCCGCGGTCCAGCTCGATGTCCCACATCTTGGTGTTGAAGTCGAGCAGATGGTTGCCGCCCCAGATGTCGTTGACCAGGATGTCGAGCCGGCCGTGGTCCCGGTCGATCCGCTCGACCAGCGCCCGCACCCGGTCCGGCTCCAGATGGTCCGTCGGTACAGCGACGGCCTCGCCGCCCGCCGCCGTGACCAGCTCGGCCGTCTCCTCGATGGTTTCCGTCGCCCGGCCGACCTCGCTGATCCGCTCGCGGGTAGTGCGTCCGGTCACATATACGGTCGCGCCGGCGGCCCCGAGCGCCACGGCGATGGCGCGGCCCGCGCCCCGAGTGGCCCCCGCGACCAGCGCGACTTTCCCGGTCAGAGGCGTGTGCGTCGGTGTCTGCGTCGTCATGCGCCGACCGTCGCACGGATACCCGACATCTCCTGTCCGCCATTCGTCAGACTGTCGAAAGAGTCAGCATTTCGGCGGCTCCGCGTGCGCCGCCCCTCGCCAACCACGATGCTTGTCCCGTGATGGACGAGACGGAGTTCTGGGAGATCGTCGACAGCACCCGCGAGGCGGCCGAGGGTGACCCCGAGGACCATGCCGACCTGCTGGTCGAACGGCTGCTGCAGCTCGACCCCGACTCCGTGCTGGACTTCGCCCGGCACTTCGAGGCGCGCTACAACCGCGCGTACACCTGGGATCTGTGGGGCGCGGCAGCCGTGCTGCTCGGTGGCGCCAGCGACGACGCGTTCGACTACTTCCGCTGCTGGCTGATCGGGCAGGGCCGGGAGATCTTCGAGGGCGGGGTGCACGAGCCGGATTCGCTCGCCGAGCTGCTGGAGGAGTTCGACGAGGACATCGACGGGGACGGTGAGGAGCTGGGGTACGCGGCGGACGAGGCGTACGAGCAGCTCACCGGGGTCGTCGCGCCCGACCTGGGGATCCCGCCGCAGCCGGCCGAGCCGATCGGCACGCCGTTCGACTTCGACGACGACGCGGCGCTGGCGCAGCGCTTCCCCAAACTCTGGGAGCGTTTCGGGGCGATGTGAGCCATGCCCTCCGGCGTGAGCCAAACAGTCCGGTGATCCGAGCAGTCCGGTGCGATCCGAGCAGTCCGGTGTGATCCAGGGGTCCGGTCCGAGTCCGTTCAGCCGGTGAGACTGCCCAGACCGCGGCCCATCATGACGTCGTCCACGTACTGTCCGTCCAGGTAGAACTCCCCCGGCAGCACGCCCTCGACCGCGAAGCCCTCCGACTCGTACAGCGCACGCGCCGGCTTGTTGTGCCCGAGCACCCGCAGCGTCATCCGTACCGCGCCCTGCCGCCGCGCCTCGTCGCACGCCGCCCGCAGCAGCGCCCGGCCGGTGCCCCGCCCGCGCGCCCGGCCGGCCACCGCGAGGCCCTGGATCTGGCGCACATGCTGGTTGCAGGCGAGCGGTGTTGGCGGGATCAGCCGGACGTATCCGACGACCGTGCCGTCGGCGTCCTCGGCGACCAGGAAGTGCTCGGGCCGGTGGTTCGAGTCGAAGAAGGGGTCGTACGGAGGCGTCGGCCGCGGCTGTACGGAGTGCAGCGGCGACCAGGTGTCCCGGTCGAGCTCGCCGAGGGCTGCCTCGTCGGTACGGAGTGCGGGGCGTATGTGCGACTCGGACATGGTCGCCACTGTGCCATGGGCAGGCGCCGGGGCAGGATGGGGGCCATGCAGCCAACTCGTATTGCCGTCACCGGTTCCACGGGACTCATCGGCTCGGCGCTCGTGCGCTCGTTGCGCTCGGACGGGCACGAGGTGGTGCGCCTGGTGCGCCGCCCCGCACAGACCGGGGACGAGGTGGAGTGGGACCCGCAGCGGCAGTACGTCGACGTGGGCGGCCTGGTGGGCTGCGAGGCCGTGGTGCATCTCGCCGGGGCGGGGATCGGCGCGCGTCGCTGGAACGACGCGTACCGCAAGGAGGTCCGGGACAGCCGGGTGCTGGGCACAGCCGCGATCGCGGAGGCCGTCGCCTCCCTGGACACGCCGCCCCGCGTGCTGATCAGCGGGAGCGCGGTCGGCTACTACGGCGACACCGGGGACCGCGCGGTGGACGAGAGCGCGCCGCCCGGCGACGGGTTTCTGCCAAAGTTGGTCGTCGACTGGGAGGAGGCGGCGGCTCCGGCCGAGGAGGCTGGCATCCGAACGGCCTTCCCCCGCACCGGACTCGTGGTGGCACGCAAGGGCGGGGCATGGGGCCGGATGTTCCCGATCTTCAAGGCGGGCCTCGGCGGTCGGCTCGGCAGCGGCCGGCAGTACTGGAGCTTCATCTCGCTGCATGACGAGGTGGCCGCCCTGCGCCACATCCTGGACACCGAGTCGCTGTCGGGGCCGGTGAATCTGACGGCCCCGCACCCGGCAACGAACCGCGAGGTCACGGAGGCGATGGGCCGTGCGCTGCACCGTCCCGCGGTGTTCGCGGTTCCTGCGCCCGCGCTGCGGATCGCACTCGGCGAGCTGGCGGAGGATGTCCTGGGCGGCCAGCGGGCGCTGCCGACGAGGCTGCTGGAGTCCGGATTCTCGTTCGCGTTCCCGCGCATCGACGACGCGATCGGCGCGGCGCTGCGGTAGCGGTGCCGCTGTCCGCAAGTGCCGGACGGACTTGATGTCCGGCACTTGCGGCCCGTCCGGCACTTCAGGGTCCCGGGGCAGAGCCGGGAAAGCAGACGTGCGCCCCCGCGCACCGGTGCCCCACCGCATGCGCGAGTCCCGGTTCGGCCACCCCTGCCTAGTCTCGGTCCGAACTCGGGTATTCCTCGGGCCTGTCGGGGGCATGAGCCTCCCACCAGCCGCGCCGACCTCGGGGAGGGGCACGTGCTCAGCAGCACCGCTCATGATGCGGACGTCATCATTGTCGGGGCCGGAATCGCCGGTCTCGCAGCAGCTCATCAACTGACCGGCGCAGGCGTCTCGGTCAGTGTTCTGGAGGCCGGCCCTGAGGTGGGCGGGCGGATGGCCACCGACTACCTCGACGGCTTCCGGCTCGACCGCATCGGCCAGTTGCTCAACACCTCGTATCCCGAGCTGCGCCGCACGGGCGGGCTCGGGGACATGGTCCTGCGGGCATTCTCGCCCGGTGTGCTCGTGCACAGCGGGGGTCGGCTCCAGCGGACCGGTGAAGTGGTCCGGCGGGCCGGTGAACCAGGGAGCGCGCGATGGGGGTCCCCCGGCGCTCTCCGGGGCGTAGGGGGAGCATTCACCGTAGCGCGCGCCCTCGCGAGCGCCCCCCGGCCGCTCGACCAGGCCCGGCTCGGCGCATCCCTCGCCCGTATCGCCGCCACCCCGGTGGAGCGCCTGCTGGCCCGCCCCGAGCGATCCACGGGCGGCTCGCTCGGCGCCCGCGGCCTGCCGGCCCGTACGGTCCACGGCTTCCTGCGCCCGCTGCTCTCCTCACTGCTCTGCGATCCGGCGCTGACCACCTCCAGCCGATGCGCGGACCTGGCCCTGCGCGGCTTCGCCCGCGGCCGGATGTGCGTACCGGAGGGCGGCGCCGCGGCTCTGCCCCGGCAGCTGGCGGCCGCGCTGCCGCCCGGCACCGTACACACGGGGATTCGTGTCAAGGACGCCTCCATCAGCCGCGTGGCGACCGAGGAGTACGGCGAACTCCGCTGCCGGGCCCTCGTACTGGCCACCGGCGCCCGCGCGGCCGCCGAGCTGCTGCCCGGCCTGCGCGTACCGTCCTTCCACCCCGTCACGGTGCTGCACCACACCGCGCCCGAGGCCCCGCTCGCCGATCCGGCCCTGGTGCTGGACGCGGACCGCAGCGGGCCCGTCGCGCACACGGCGGTCATGAGCGAGGTCGACCCCTCGCGCGCGCCGCAGGGCCGGGTGCTGATCTCCTCGACGGTGCTCGGGACGCCCCCGCAGTATCTGGACCGGACGGTCCGCGCGCACCTCGCGAGGCTGTACGGCACGCCGACCGACGACTGGGAGCTGCTCGCGGTCCACCACGACCCGGAGGCGGTACCCGCGATGCCCCCGCCGCACGACCTGCGCCGCCCGGTGCGGCTGCTGTCCGGCCTGTACGTGTGCGGGGACCACCGCGACACGAGCACGGTCCAGGGCGCGCTGTTCTCGGGGCGCAGGGCGGCGAATGCGATCCTGCGCGACTTCGGCGTACGGGCGGGGTCCACGGGGGCGGCCGCGCTGCCGGCGGCGGCGTAACTCCTGGGGCTCCGCCCCAGCCCCTGGGCGTCCGGGGTCTGGGGCGAAGCCCCAGTTCCGGGAAGGGGCGGGTAGGGGAACAGGCCCCGGGCGTTCAGGGCCCGGGGGGCGCCCCCCGGGCATCAGCCCAGCGCAGCGACCCGGTCGCGATAGTTCCGCACCGCCGCCGCATCCCGATACGGCTCCAACCGCCGCTCGAATTCCCGTACATACTCCATCGCCCGTGCCGACCGCATCTCCGACGCCTGCAGCGCCGCCTCCGCCCCCAGCGCGCACGCCTGGTCCAGTTCCCCCAGGCCGAGCCGGGCGGAGGCCAGTACCACCCGGCAGAAGAGCCGGCTGCGCGCGAACGCCGGGGCGCGCAGTTGGAGCGAGCGCTCCGCGTGCTGCACCGCCGACCGGTACTGCTGCAGATCGCGGTGGCAGTGCCCGAACTCGTCCGCTAGCTGCGCCTCGTCGAAGAAGCGCGCCCAGTGCGGCACTTCGTCCCCCGGCCGCGCCGTCTCCAGCGCCCGCTCGGCCCTCACCAACGCGGCGGTGCACGCGCGCACATCGCCCAGCACACCGTGACCGCGCGCCTCGACCGCATGCAGCAGCGCCTGCACCAGCGGCGGCGCCGACGAGCCCACCCCCTGCTGGGCCACGCGGGTCAGCTGCACCGCCTCCCGCCCGTGCCCGAGATAGACCGCCTGCCGGCTCATGGTCACCAGCACATAGGAGCCGTACGCCCGGTCTCCGGCGGCCTGCGCGAGCCGCAGCGCCTGGACGAAATAGCGCTGGGCAAGCCCGTGGGCCGCGATGTCGTACGAGGTCCAGCCGGCCAGCCGGGTCAGATCGGCGGTCGCGGCGAACAGCCGCCGCCCGGTGGCCTCCCCGTAGGTGCCGCGCAGCATCGGCTCGGCCTCGTGCTCCAGGTAGCGGACCAGCGCCTGCCGGGCGTGCCCGCCGCCGTACGCGTGGTCGAGGCTGCGGAACAGCTCGCCGACGGAGCGCAGCGCCGCGATGTCACCACTGGAGACCTTCTGCCCCGGCCCCCGGTCGGTGCCGCGCTGCCGGGGGACGGTGGGCCGGCCCTGCACCGGGAGGCGGGTCGTCCCGTTCATCCCGGTATCACCCCGGCTCACCCGCTCGTCGGGCCGGCCGATCAGCCAGTCCCGGCTCGGTACCACCAGACCCGCCGGGGTGAAGGCGATCTTGCGGAGTTCCGCATGGCTGCCGGAGTCCTTTCGCCACAGCCCGCTGACGATGTCCACGGCCTCCTCGGGCGTGGCGGCGAACTCCAGACCCGCATAGACGGGCGCACAGGCGTCCAGACCCAGGTCCTGCGCCGACAGCCGACGGCCGAGCCGGCGGGTGAAGACCTCGGCGATCAGCGCGGGAGTGGTGCCGCGCGGCTGCTGGCCCCGTAGCCAGCGGGTCACGGACGTCTTGTCGTAGCGCAGATCCAGGCCATGCTCGAGGCCGAGCTGGTCCACTCGGCGCGCAAGTCCCGCGTTGGAGAATCCGGCTTCTGCGATGAGCGCGGCAAGCTGGCGGTTGGGGATGCGCTGAGGGGGTCGGTCCGTCATCAGCTGTGCGGTCTCCTGCCTTCCGGGCGGCCGGAAGCAGCCCTCATGGAACGGCGCGAATTTAGCCGCCCCGTCCGCCCCGACCGGCAGCTTCGCCCCACATTCATCCGATCGTGTGAGGATTGTGGACAACGCTGACGGGTCACCCTTTCCTCCCGTGGCCCTCCGGGCACGGGAGGTACCGCCAGACCCACCTCACGGGAGCCGCCGTACAGTGGCTTGGGCGTGATGAGTGCAGGGTGAAGGTTCTAGGGAGGCACAACCGTGAGTGAGCTGCGGTTCGTCCGACTGGGGTTCGGCGAGGAAGCCGTCGAGTACCAGGAGGCGTGGCAGAAGCAGCGCGATGTCCACGCCGCCCGCTTCGCCGACGAGATCGAGGACACCTGCCTGCTCCTTGAGCACCCACCGGTGTATACGGCCGGGCGGCGCACCGCGGACAGCGAGCGCCCGCTGGACGGCACCCCCGTCATCGACGTGGACCGCGGCGGCAAGATCACCTGGCACGGCCCCGGCCAGCTGGTGGGCTATCCGATCCTCAAGCTCCCGCGCCCGGTGGATGTCGTCGCGCACGTCCGACGGCTGGAGGACGCGCTGATCCTCACCTGTGCGGAGTTCGGCGTGCGGACCAGCCGGGTCGAGGGCCGCAGCGGCGTTTGGGTGCTCGGCGATCCGGTGGAGCAGCGTCCGGCGATCGGCGGTCTCTCGCTCGACTTCGACCCGCGACTGCAGGACGAGGAGTTCGACCCACGGCTCAACGGCCCGGAGTACGCCCCCTCCAACGCCGGCCAGCGCCGCGAGGACCGCAAGCTGGCGGCGATCGGCATCCGTATCGCCAAGGGCGTCTCGATGCATGGCTTCGCGCTCAATGTGAACCCGGACAACACCTGGTTCGACCGGATCGTGCCGTGCGGGATCCGGGACGCGGGCGTGGCGTCGCTGGCGAACGAGCTGGGCCGGGAGATCACGATCGCCGACGTGCTGCCCGTACTGGAGAAGCATCTGCGGGATGTGCTGGAGCAAGCGGTGCTGAAGCCGCGTGAGGTGGAGAAGGCGACCGCCTAGGGAATGCGTCCCTCTGGCCATGGGTTGGCCAGACGTAATGGCGCACTTTTAACGGGCGTACCCTGGTGTTCGCCGAAGAATCGAAGCTGTAGGGAGCCGGTCGTGTCCGCAGTCGCACCCGACGGACGCAAGATGCTGCGCCTGGAGGTCCGCAACAGCCAGACCCCCATCGAGCGCAAGCCCGAGTGGATCAAGACCCGGGCGAAGATGGGCCCCGAGTACAACCAGCTGCAGAAGCTCGTCAAGAGCGAGGGCCTGCACACGGTCTGCCAGGAGGCGGGCTGTCCGAATATCTTCGAGTGCTGGGAAGACCGCGAGGCCACGTTCCTCATCGGCGGCGACCAGTGCACTCGGCGCTGTGACTTCTGCCAGATCGACACCGGCAAGCCGCAGGAGCTGGACCGTGACGAACCGCGCCGCGTGGGCGAGTCGGTCGTGACGATGGACCTGAACTACGCCACCATCACCGGCGTCGCGCGCGACGACCTGGAGGACGGCGGCGCCTGGCTGTACGCGGAAACCGTGCGCCAGATCCACTCGATGACGTCCGAGCGCGAGTCGGGCCGCACCAAGGTCGAGCTCCTCATCCCCGACTTCAACGCGGTGCCCGAGCAACTGGCCGAGGTCTTCTCCTCACGCCCCGAGGTGCTTGCGCACAATGTCGAGACCGTGCCGCGGATCTTCAAGCGGATCCGTCCCGGTTTCCGATACGAGCGCTCCCTCGAGGTCATCACGCGCGCCCGTGAGGCGGGTCTGATCACCAAGTCGAACCTCATCCTCGGCATGGGCGAGGAGCGCGAAGAGGTCAGCGAGGCGCTGCAGCATCTGCATGACGCGGGCTGCGAACTGATCACGATCACCCAGTATCTGCGTCCTTCCGTGCGCCACCACCCCGTCGAGCGCTGGGTGAAGCCGCACGAGTTCGTGGAGCTGCAGCAGGAGGCCGAGGAGATCGGTTTCTCCGGTGTGATGTCGGGTCCGCTGGTGCGTTCCTCGTACCGGGCGGGGCGGCTGTACCAGCAGGCGATGGAGCGGCGGGGCGCGACGGTCACTCCCTAGTGATCTGGCCGCCTCGCTCGGCGTGTGAATTCAGGCACAAGAAACTACCGCCGAGTAATGGCGCATTGACGCGGCTCGTACCCTCCCCGCAGGTCGGGGCGGCGTACGGGCCGCGTCAGTGTTCCTAGGGTCTGCGTAAAGGTTTCATCGCTGTTTGACCGCTCGGTCACGCCCTGGTAACACCAATCAGTAACCCTGACTGTACGCACAGCACGCACCACCCCTCGTGGAGCTCCGCACCGCTCCCCGTAACGGTCAGGGCAACCCCGCACCGCAAGCCCCGCACCGCACCCGCTCACCGTCGTCACCCACCCCGAGGGGGGACCTCAACCATGCAGGCCGTACCGGTTCGACCCGTACGCGCAACCGCCATCCCGTCCGTCACCGATGCTCTGCGCGCCATGGAGTCGCTGCTTCTGGGCAGCGGCCAGCGCACAGCCCGCAGGAACGCTTGGACCTCAGTCCTGGAAGACCGGCGCCGGGCCAAGGACCGGGTCGAGGCGCAGCATGTACTGGAGGCCGTGGCTGGTCGCACTTCCTAGGCCACGTAAACTTCCACACATGGCGAGGAAGGCAAACTCAGACAGCGCTGACGCTGCTGCGAACCCCGGGCGACTGAAGCAGATCGCCCTGACGTACAAGATGACCCGGAAGGCCGACTCGAAGGTCGGTCTTGTCGTCGCGGCTGTGGGAATCGTCACCTTCGGTGTCTTCCTCACGATCGGTTTCTTGATCGACCACCCTGTTTATCTGGGCATCCTCGGTTTCCTGCTGGCCTTCCTCGCGATGGCGATCGTCTTCGGACGCCGCGCCGAGCGGGCGGCCTTCGGGCAGATGGAGGGCCAGCCGGGTGCGGCGGCGGCCGTACTGCAGAACGTGGGCCGCGGCTGGACCACGACTCCTGCGGTCGCGATGAACCGCAGCCAGGACGTGGTGCACCGGGCGGTCGGCAAGGCCGGCATCGTGCTGGTGGCCGAGGGCAACCCGAACCGGCTCAAGACACTGCTCGCGGCCGAGAAGAAGAAGATGGCCCGCATCGTGGTGGACGTGCCGGTGCACGACATCATCGTCGGCGACGGCGACGGTCAGGTGCCGCTGAAGAGGGTGCGCACGACGATGCTGAAGCTGCCTCGGGTGCTCACCGGACCGCAGGTCACGTCGACGAACGACCGTCTGCGGGCGATGGGCGACCTGATGAGCAATATGCCGCTGCCCAAGGGGCCGATGCCGAAGGGCACGCGGATGCCGCGCGGCGGAAAGATGCGCTGACGTTCCACGACGTGAAGAGGGGCGCCCCGGACTGTTCCGGGGCGCCCCTCTTGTCGTCTTCTCGCCTTCGTACGGCTTCTCGTCTTCGTACGGCTTCTCGTCTTCTCGCCTTCGTACGGCTTGCTAGATCCGCACCTGTACGGCGCGAGCGAGGCGGTCGTGCAGCCCGCGCCCGTCGCGGTCCCAGATGAGGGCCGGGATCGCGAGGGTGAGCAGCAGACTGCGTAGGGCGACCCGGAAGACGCCGAGCCTTCCGCCGTCCTCGGCGATGACGCGGAGCCCGAGGAGGCGCTTACCGGGTGTGAAGCCCACGGTCCCGACGGTGAGCACGCTCAGTACGAGAAAGATGCCGAGGGCCCAGTTCCCCGCGGCCTTCCCGTCACCATTCGCAAACAGTCCGTATGCGATCAGGAGGCAGAGCCCCCAGTCGATGAAAACGGCCCCGAAGCGCCGCCCGAGCGGGGCGATGGAGCCCGGTCCCGCCTGCGGCAGGCCCAGCCGCTCGCCCCGGTGACCGAAGTCGGCACCCATGTCCTCGGCGGCCGCGCGGGGCCCGGAGAGCCACGATCCGATTGCTTGCCTGTTGTCCACCCGTCCACGGTACTGGCCCCGCTTTGGATCACTTCGGGCCGGGTCCTTGACACAGTCTTGATCCCGGCTCCGGTTAACTTGAGCGAAACAAATGGGTCATGCTTGAGAAATCCGGCCTGCCTAAGGTCGGGTCCAGCGTGTGCCACCGCACTGGCCGCACGACGAGCAACCACCCCGCCCGTCCCCGGGTCGGGAGTAGGAGGAGTTGGATGTTCCAGAACGCCGACGACGCCAAGAAGTTCATCGCCGACAACGACGTGAAGATGGTCGACGTCCGGTTCTGCGACCTTCCCGGCGTGATGCAGCACTTCACGATCCCGGCGACGGCGTTCGACCCGTCCGACGAGCTGGCCTTCGACGGCTCGTCGATCCGCGGCTTCCAGGCGATCCACGAGTCGGACATGGCGCTGCGCGCGGACCTGTCGACGGCGCGGCTCGACCCGTTCCGCAAGGACAAGACGCTCAACATCAACTTCTTCATCCACGACCCGATCACGGGCGAGCAGTACAGCCGTGACCCGCGCAACATCGCGAAGAAGGCGGAGGCGTACCTGGCCTCCACCGGCATCGCGGACACCGCGTACTTCGGCCCCGAGGCCGAGTTCTACGTCTTCGACTCCGTGCGCTTCAACACCACGTCGAACGAGGGCTTCTACCACATCGACTCCGAGGCCGGCGCCTGGAACACCGGAGCGATCGAGGACAACCGCGGCTACAAGGTCCGCTACAAGGGCGGCTACTTCCCGGCCCCGCCGGTCGACCACTTCGCCGACCTGCGCGCCGAGATCTCCCTGGAGCTGGAGGCGTCCGGCATCCAGGTCGAGCGCCAGCACCACGAGGTGGGCACCGCCGGCCAGGCCGAGATCAACTACAAGTTCAACACGCTGCTGGCCGCGGCCGACGACCTGATGCTCTTCAAGTACATCGTGAAGAACGTCGCCTGGCGCAACGGCAAGACCGCGACCTTCATGCCGAAGCCGATCTTCGGCGACAACGGCTCGGGCATGCACGTCCACCAGTCGCTGTGGCAGGGCGGCGTCCCGCTCTTCTACGACGAGCAGGGTTACGCGGGCCTGTCGGACACGGCCCGCTACTACATCGGCGGCATCCTGAAGCACGCCCCGTCGCTGCTGGCGTTCACCAACCCGACGGTGAACTCGTACCACCGCCTGGTCCCCGGCTTCGAGGCCCCGGTCAACCTGGTCTACTCGCAGCGCAACCGCTCCGCGGCGATGCGTATCCCGATCACGGGCTCGAACCCGAAGGCGAAGCGCGTCGAGTTCCGCGCCCCGGACCCGTCCTCGAACCCGTACCTGGCGTTCTCGGCGCTGCTGCTCGCGGGCCTCGACGGCGTGAAGAACAAGATCGAGCCGGCGGAGCCGATCGACAAGGACCTCTACGAGCTGGCCCCGGACGAGCACGCGAGCGTCCCGCAGGTCCCGACCTCGCTCCCGGCGGTGCTGGAGGCGCTGGAGGCGGACAACGAGTACCTGCAGGCGGGCGGGGTGTTCACGTCGGACCTGATCGAGACGTGGATCGACTACAAGCGGACGAGCGAAATCGCCCCGATCCAGCTGCGGCCGCACCCGCACGAGTTCGAGCTGTACTTCGACATCTAAAGATCAGGTCTGGGTGACCTGGGCGGGAATCCTGAAAACATGCGTTGACCTGCGAAAACACTGCTCAGCAGTGCTCGCAGTTCCCGCTTGCTTTCCGCCCCCTTGTGCACCGCGTGTGCGCCGCCCGACCGATCCTCTGACGTAGCGTCAGTTACAGTGAGGCCGCCACTCCCCATCGGGGTGGCGGCCTCACTCGTTTTATGGCGCGGCCGCACCCGAGACCTACTCACGTGGGCCTGCAAGGTCGTGACGGGTGATGAGCCATGATCACGTCCGATCCGGTTTCACCTGGTCAGAGAATTGCAGGATTCGACCGTGTGACGTCCGATCCAGCGGGTGCTGAGCCGTCCGCCCACGCATCGCTCACGCAGAGAGGCACGCTGACCAGGCCGTTAAGCACGTGCGCAGCACAACTCTGACAGCGTCACCCAGCGCCCCACTCAGCACTGCCGGTTGTCGCACTCAACGGCTAGGAACCGACTGCGCAGTTGACCAAGGGTTGGGCTGGGCCCTAGTAGGACTCCGTTAGGTCGTTCTCGATCTTGGCGCGGTGTGTGTCCTGGCGGGCAGGGCTTGGTGGCATGTGGTGCAGATGCCGGTCCAGCACCTCAGTACGTCCTGGAGGGCGTCGAGGACTTGGTAGAGGGTGAGACCGGTCCGGGCGCTTTTGGGGCCAGGCGCTGTTCGGTGAGGAAGGCATGGGCGGCGGTCACGAGGGTGACGTGGTGGTGCCAGCCCGGCCAGGAACGCCCCTCGAAGTGGTCCAGGCCCAGGCCGTGTTTGAGTTCGCGATAGTCGTGCTCGATGCGCCAGCGGACCTTGGCCAGACGGACCAAGTCGGCGATCGGTGTGTCGGCCGGCAGGTTGGACAGCCAGTAATCGGTCGGCGCCTCGGCGCCGATGGGCCATTCGATCAGCAGCCAGCAGTCGGGCAGGACCCCGTCCCACCAGCCCTGTTCGGCCGAGGCGGCGGCCTTGACAGCGCGCTCGACTGCTTTGCCTGCGGGGCGCACACGCACGGCGGCAAAGCGGGAGCATAACTCCCCTCGCGAGCCGTTCCGCCAGGTGAGAGCGGTGAATGCCTCCTGTCCGAGGCCGGCGGCCAGGGCTGCCACCGACGGTGCGGGCTGCCGGTAGCGGGGCTGGGGCCAGCAGCCGATGGGACCGTTGCGGTCCGGGGCGACGGGTTTCGCATCAAACGGCTGGGCGGTGACATCCGCGCGGACGGCCAGCACGTAGGCGAGTCCGCGGTCGGACAGGGCGGCCCGTAGGTGCGCGTTGGTGCCGTAGGCGGCGTCGGCGACGATGACCGGCGGCGTCATGCCCCAGGAGGCAAGGGTGTCCAGCATGTCCAGGGCCAGCCGCCACTTCTCGCGGTGCGTGACATCGGGCGGGATACGGGTCGTGGACCGGCGGTCGGTGTCGGACGCCCAGTCCTTGGGCAGGAACAGGCGCCATTGCAACGGGCAGGAGGCGGTGTCGGTTGCCGCGTGGACGCTTACCGCGACCTGGCAGTTGGCCTGCTTGCCCAGGGCCCCGCAGTATTGCGGCGCAACGGCGACCGACATCCGGCCGTCCTTGGGCACCGACACATCGTCGATCACCCAGGCCGTCGGGGCGATCTGCGGCAGCATTCGTTCGCAGATCCGCCGTTGCACCGGCACCGGATCCCAGGTGGACTGGTTCACGAACTGCTGCAGGTTCTGCTCGTTGCCGTCCGGCAGCCGCGAGGCCATCGCCTGGATGGACTTGCGGCGACCGTCCAGCATCAGTCCCCGCAGATAGCAGTCGCCCTTGGCCCGCTGGTCCTTGCGCGGCACCGACGCGAATACGTCAGCCACGAATAGCGCCAACTTCGCCCGAACACGGTTCACTTGGTGTGCGTCCACACACACAACATGCTCCCAAACAGGCCCGACCGGAAGACCTAACGGAGTCCTACTAGGGCCTGTCTGATAATTGATCTTGTGGCGGGTCGTGGTGAGCTGACGGATGCGGCGTGGGATCGGATAGTTCCGCTGTTGCCGGGTGTGGACGGGCGGGGTCGTCCCTGGCGGGACCACCGGCAGGTGATCAACGGGGTGTTGTGGCGTTTGCGGACGGGTGCGCCGTGGCGTGACCTGCCGGAACGGTATGGGCCGTGGCAGACAGTGTATGAACGGTTCGCCCGCTGGGAGACGGACGGAACCTGGGGCCGCCTGCTGGAGCGCGCCCAGGTCCGGGACGACTCCGTCGGAGCGTACGCCGCGGATCGGCGGCCGGCAGACCACCGGCCTTCGACCGCGAGCTGTACAAGGCCCGCAACGTCGTCGAACGCTGTTTCAGCCGACTCAAACAGTTCCGAGCCATCGCCACCCGCTTCGACAAGCTGGCCGCCCGCTACCTCGCTGGACTTCACCTCGCCTCACTCATGCTGTGGCTGCGTGAGCCCGACATGAACGATTACCGGCCGGTTCTTAGGCCGGCTTGCGCACCATGAATACGTCCACCGGATCCTCGGTCTCGAGTGTGAACCCATGCCGCTCGTACAGCTGCCGGGCCGAACTGCCCTGCAGCACGTTCAGCCGGACAAGGGCGCCGTCGCGGTCGCATCGCTCCAGCAGCCCGCGCAGCACATCCGAACCGATGCCCCTGCCCTGCAGATGCGGAGCCAGGTAGAAGTGCTCCAGCCAGTGGGCGTCCTCAGCCTGTCGCAGCGCCACACAGCCGGCCAACGCGTCGCCCACCTCGATTACCCAGGTGTGCGTCGGGTCGAATTCGTCCCGCAGCCGCTGCCGCACCCGCTGCTCGTCGTACCGCCCGAGCCGCTCCAGGTCATCCCGCAGCACCAGGGCACGCAACTCGGCCACCGCCTCGACGTCCACCACCGACGCTGGCCGAACATCCCAGTCCACCATGATCGCCACGCTACTCCGCCGGACGCACCCTGGTTCCGTTGATCCTCTAACTCCACGGAACCACGCGGTGTTTGTCAGACAGGCCCTAGCAGACGCTCAAGCGAGTCAGTCGTACGCCGAAGGCCTGTTCCCGTCATTCTGCGCGATCTACCTCCGGAGCCTGGGAGCCTCTGGCACGCTGCTAAGGCAAGAGAACTGCGTGGACTGATGCTCGGCCGAGCGTCTCGGAGGGGCCCATGGAATGGTTCTTAGGACCAGGCATCGCTCTACTGGCGGCCTTCGCCGCATATGGCGCATGGAGGCTCTACAGAGAAGCCCATGAGAAACGGCGTGGCTCACATGCTCCGCCACGGCCACCTGAGCAAATTCTGCTGGATGCCTACAGGCAAGCCCTACGCGCGGTGGGCGACAATGCATGGCTAGCAACGGAGGATGCTGGAAGGGGGCAGCTCACCGACCTCCACGCGCGCTGGGACGAGGTCCACAAGAGAGAGCTGCCGACGAAGCAACCCTCCCCCGCACACCACGCACAGCTAAGCCGTCGCGAACCCCGCGAAGTACATCCGGTCCTGAGGCGGTCCACCGTTCCGCCCTCTGCACTCGATCTCCTCGCGCAGGCCCATTCGGGACTCAAAGACGCATCAACCATTGAAGATTCGAATTCACGGTATGCGGCCGCCCACCTCGCTGCTTTGCGGACCGCTGCTGCAGTTCTAGCAACCCGGGGACGTCCTGAAGGCACTCCGCGTCGCCGAAATCGAATCAGGAGCGCGTGGGAAGTACTACCTGAGATAGCCCCCGAGTTGGCAGATTGGAGCGCCTTATTTGCTTCCGGCGCGAGACGTAGAGCCCGGGCGGAGGCTGGAATTGAGAATGCAGCCACGCAGAGGGACGCCGACGAAATAATGCGCGATGCGTCGATGTTCCTCCGACTGGTCGAGCGAATGCTCGTAGCACCAAAGCCTGATCAGCCAACCTCGATTGACCTGATCGAATTGACAGAAAATCGCGACGCAAACACGGCAGTACGACACCTGTCGGAGGGCTTCGACGATCTGTTCAGAGCCCTAGGGCCACCACCTCCCGGGCTGAGGCAGAAGCAAACTGTGGGCGATGGCGGCGGGGGAACTGAGCGATGACGCGTGAGGCTTCGAACATACCGCGGCACGAGCAGACTGGCCTTGATATTGCCATGCAGTGGGCGGATCTTCCCGCTGAGCACTTGCAGGTAGCCCTCAAAGCACTAGAGCCTCAACTGCGCCGTGAGCACGAGCTGAGAATGGCGCAACAATCCGCTCTTCAACAGATGCAACTGGAGAGCCTCCGCCTCGAAACTCGGGAGAGGACAGCTCGACGGTCTCACTTCCTGCTAATTACTGGCCTAGTGGCAGGATTTCTACTTAGCGCAGGAATGCTTGTCGCGGCAGTACTGGTGGGAATGCAGGGGCATGTTGGACTGGCTTCGATGCTATCCGGCCCCAGCGTATTAGCTCTTGCGTCGCTGTTCGTATTACGCCGATCCGATGCTGCCCAAACTCGGGCGGTGGCGCGAGCACAAGCCAATACAATCCAAGCTGCAGCGCCCCCTCCGCCGTGACCTTCCAGGAGTTTTCCCGGCTGTCGTGACCTGGACGGAATCCAATTCTGAGGACCGGGGTCCACTGTCGGTGCGGCGAACCTGCCTTCGGGCCCGGCCCTTCACCGGTCAGGTCCCGTCGGTCACCAACCGTCGAGGGAAACCTCCGGGCCATCGTTGAGATAGCGGTGCAAGGCGCTGGCCGTCGTGTCCACGAACTCCTCGGGGATGGCCGCGGCATCGACCCAGCGGACCTGCGCATGCTTGTGCGGCTCGCAGTTCTCAGGTTCCCCGGTCCACTCATGAGCGGCGAAAACGACCGTGAGGAAGCCGTTGGGCGCCTCGACTCCCCACGCCCCGTGGATGATGTGGGCGACCATCAGCGCCTCCGGCTTCACCGTCAGCGCCGTCTCCTCGTACAGCTCCCGCACCGCAGTCTCAGTGATCGGCTCGCCGGGTTCGCTCTTGCCGACGGGGAGGTCCCACTTGCCCTGGGCGAACTTGGCGTTCTGGCTGCGCTGGAGGAGGACGACGCGGTTGGTGGCCTTGTCGTGGACGATGACAGCAGCGACCAGCAGGGTCATGGATTCGAGGGCGGGCTTGAGGGCTTTGGGCTGCTGTTCGTCGGTTGTCGGCTGAGCCACGATCTTCCCTTCGTCGGCCGGTTTGTTGGCAGCTTAGGCGAGTGCTTCGCGTGCGCGGCGGGTGAGTTCCGCGGCTCCGGGGACGCCGCGACGGTGGTAGACGGCGAGGGTGGATCTGAGCGACGTGATGGCCTTGCGGGTGCGGTCGGAGGTCATGCCCTCCATCAACGTCAGCGCTTGGGACCAGGCGGCGACGGCTTCGTCGGCGCGAGCCTGGGCAGCGAGGCTGTCGCCGAGATCGGCGTACGTGAGGGCGTGGACGCGCTTGTACTTCTCCGGGTCCCAGCGGGTGAGGGCGTCGCGGTGCTGTTGTTCGGTGCCGATGTGGTCGGCGAGGTCGGTCAGGGTGCGGGCGGTGTGGCTGGCCACGGTGCCGGCGGCGGGGCCGCTGACGCGGGAGTAGCTGGGCTGGGGACCGTCCTCGCGTAGGAGGGCGTCTTCGGCGGCGAGGAGGGCACGGGCGGCCAACGGGCTCTCGCCTGTGGAGGCGTAGGCGCGGGCGTGGGCGATGTGGAGGAGGGCTTCGGTCTGTCCGTCGACATGGCCTAGGCCGCGGGTGAGGGCGCCTTCAACGAGGTCGACACAGTGGTGGGGCTGTTTGAGGCTGAGGGCCTGGTGGGCGAGGGCGCGCATCATCCAGGCGGCGTGACCGTGAGGGTCGGCTTCGCAGGCGAGCTGGTAGCCGACCTGGTAGTAGCGCTGGGCGGCGCCTTCGTGGCCGAGGTCGTGGTGCTTCCAGCCTGCGAGGTAGGCGAGTTCGGCGACGGCACCGAAGGCGGCTTGGCGTAAGGCGTCGGAGGGGAAGCGTCCGCGGAGCATGGGGGCTGCGGTGTCGGCAAGGTAGGCGGTGACGGTGGTCAGACCGTGGCCCCCGCCGAGGCGTTCGTCGGCAGCGCTGAAGGCCGCAGTGATCTGCCGTACGACGTCGATGTCCTCGCGGCCGACGAGGGAGCGGGCTGTGCGGGCGCGGAGCATGCGGGACGTGGCTTCGTGGTCGTGCAGTAGCGGCATTGCGACGCCGGCCGTGGTGAAGGCGGCCACGGCAAGAAAACGGCGGCGCTCGACGTCTGCGCGGCCGAGGTCGGTGACCGTGGTGACCGGGTCGATGCCGGGTGGGAACTCCGTGTCTGGTGATTGGAGGCCGATTTCGGTCTGGGTGATGACGCGGCCCAGGCGGCGGGAGAGAGCTTCTGCCAGGTACTGGCCTGCCTGGCCAGAGGGAGTGCGGGTGCCAGTTGTCCAGTGGGAGATGGCCGACTTGTTGGTCTGGATCAGCTCGCCGTTCTCGGCTGCGATGCGGCGTACGTCCCTGGCGAGTGCCTCGTACGTGCATCCGGCGGTGGCGATGACCTCGCGCAGGCGGGAGTTGGGGTCGGTCGGCGCTGGCACGATCCTCCGTCCCGGAGCTGTAAACCGCGTATACCGCTTGGCCTCGGTCACACCGTACCCACTCTGCGTAGCGGCAGGTTCACTTATCGACAGCCGCCCCACTCTTGGGCCGGGCGGCCCCCAAGTTCCGTACGCCCTACCGGGCTCGGGCATTCCTATGCCTCGGCCCGGCCGATCAGAGACGGAGAAACGGTGACCACCATCGACACCGCCACCATCACGGTCGAGCTGCCCGACGCCTTCGACCCGCGCTGGAGCCGCCTGCCCGGCATCCAGGTGGACGGTCGGCGCATCACCATCGACCCGGCCGAGTACTTCTTCCGCTTTGAGTCAAACACCTGGCTCGTAGCCGATTGGGACCTGGTCAAGGCCCAGCTGCTCGACGCGAACGAGACGACCGAGAGTGCGGTCGAGCAGCTCGCGCTCGACTTCATCAAGAACCACAGCGAGTCCACGACGGATGCCGCCCGCGTGCTGGCGACGGCGTACTCGGTCTACTCGTACCTCTTCCGCAAGGAGCACCTCGAGTCGCTCGGCCTCCCGCAGATCACCGCCAGCCACCTGCGCATGCTGCGCGAGGCGGCCACGCTGATGGCGCTCAACAAGGTCGAGCTGGACGGGCACATCTCCAACGTCGGCCCCTGCTGGTTCTTCCCCGCCGCCACCTCGGTCGTCTTCGACCTGGACGACCAGATGGGCGGAATGCTGGACGAGGTCTACCACGGCGGCTGGTTCAACGAGCACCGCCGGATCGAGTCCATCAAGGCCCACGCCGCCCTCGGCGGCCGGCTCGTGCACGGCTGCCAGTCCGTGCCGGACCAGTCCGGCGGGGTCGTCGCGCCCTACGGTGCCTCGATGGCCAACTTCCGTGACGACCTGGCCGAGTTCAAGGCGGGCTGGATCGAACAGGTCTACGCCCACCGCGTGACCGCGGCCGAGTAACCCCACCCCGAGAACGGCTCCGGGGCGGGCTGACCCGCTCGCCCGCCCCGGAGCCACCAGCCCCTGGAGAACCCCATGAACCAGAGCCTGACCGCCGCCCTGCTGGACGACCTGTGCACCCTCGTCGGCCAACCCCTCCCCGAACGTGCCGAGATCCGCGTCTGGGGCATGTCCGGCGTCGAACGCGTCACCTACCCCGACGGCACCACGGCCGTCTTCAAGTACGCCAAGGAGCCCTTCGACCACGAGGCGCAGGCCCTGCTGGTGGCGCACCAGCGCGGGCTGCCGGTCCCCGAGCTCCACGCCACCGCCATGCAGGACAAGTGGCTCGGGATGCTCATGGACGACCTCGGCACCCCCGTACGGGATGCCGACGACCTCGACGGCATCGCCGCCGCCGTGATGCTCCACGCCGCCCGCCCGGCGCGCGGCCTGCCCCTCCTCGACGGCGCCGGCCTAGCGGCCCTGCCCGGCCGAGCCCTCGATCACCTCCAGCAGCTGAGGAAGGCCGACCGGTGGACGGACTGCGACGACATCGAGACCACGCTGGGGAAGATCTCCGCTGCGGCCGAGGCCCGCGTCCAGGGGGCGACGCTCGACCCATTCGGCTGGGTCCACTCCGAGTTCCACCCCACAAGCGTCCACATCGGGGAGAACGGCTGGCACCTCCTCGACTTCGCCCGCGCCTTCACCGGCCCCGGCCTGATCGACCTCGCCTCCTACCACGGCACCACCGACGCGCCGAGTCCCGTGCGACTTCGGGTGTTCCTGGAGCAGTACGTCACCGCAGGCGGCCACGAAGACGCCCTCGCCGCCCGGGGCGGCCTGGCCGCCGAGGCATGGGCCCTGGGCTGGCACCGCATGTGGGCCGTGGAGTGGTTCATGGAGCAGGCCATTCGCTGGATCAACGACCCGGCCAAGGACCCCGGCTATATCCCCGTCGTCCGCCGCCACCTGAACGACGTGGTCCAGCTCCTGGAGGTCTAGGTGCTCGCCCAGGTCTCTCCCTGGTACGCCCACGCCGCCCAGCGCATGGCCGCTGCCCCCGCTCACGCGCTCACCGCACCGGCCCGCATGGAATGGAGCACCCACCCGGGCCTCGGTCCCGGCGCCGAGATTCTCGGCCCGGACCTGCGCCGCAAGCGCCTCCTGGAGCTGGGCTGCGGCCCCGGCCACAACGTAGCCCACCTCGCGAAAGACCATGAGTCCCGCGTCACCGGCGTGGACCTGATCGGACTCCAGATACGCCGTGCCCGCTCCCACTACGGACACATCGACGGCGCCACGTTCGCCGCCGACCACGCACTGCACCACCTGCAGACCACCGGCCAGACCTTCGACGCGATCTACTCCGTCTTCGGCGCCATCGGCCTCGTAGACCCCGAGCTCCTGCTCGCCCCCATTTCGCGCCGCCTGAAGCCGGGCGGTGTCCTGGCTTTCTCCGTCCCGCACCCGGCACGGGCCGGAAGACATCCATCCGCGGACGACCGTCCGCGCGAGGACTACGTCACCGCGCCCGACAACACCCGACTACCCATCGCCCGATGGGAGTTCGACGCCCGCCGCTGGGGCGCCCACCTCGCCCGGACCGGCCTGCGCATCACGTCAGCCCTGGAGCTTCGCCACCCGCGCCGTGACCCGTGGCCGACCACCCTGCTGATCACCGCCCGCAAACGCTGACCCCGGAGGCACCGATGCCCCTGCCCTACCTGCTGCTGGACATCGACGGCGTCCTCATACCGTTCCCGGCTGCTGACGGCAGCACCCCGCCCACGCACGTCCGCCACACCGTCCTGCCCACCGGTCGGCACCTCAACGACCCTGTCCCCGTCTGGCTCGACCCGAACCACGGCGGCGTCCTCACCGCCCTCCTGACCAACGGCCTCATCACCCCCGTGTGGTGCACGAGTTGGCGCAAGGACGCGACCACGATCATTGGGCCCCTCCTGGGCCTGCCCGACTTCCCCTACCTCGACCTCCCCCGCCCTCAGATCACCACCAGCCACCCCAACGGCTACCTCTGGAAACGCGACCATGTCGACCCTTGGATCGGCAGAAACCCCGTCGTCTGGATCGACGACGACTTCACCGCCCTGGACCACGCCTGGGCCGCCGAACGCACCGCCCGCGGCCACCCCACCCTCCTCATCCAGCCCGACCCATACACCGGCCTCCAGCCGGACCACCTCGCGAAGGTACGTGAATGGGCTGCTCGCCAGACCACGGCGCCTGGGCGGTCGACGCCGCGTAGGACGCCAGAGCCCGGTGCCAGGGTGGCGCTCCCACACTTCGACGACTCCTATCGATAGCTGTACTTCGACATCTAATGACGCCGCGGGTCGGAGCGGGTTTCCGCTCGCCTGGGCTGTCTGTGGGCCGTCGGCCGTGTTCTTCCGTCACCGGAAGGGCGCGGCCGACGGTCGTTTCTGCGAGGGCACTCCCCCTGTACTGCTGGCCGCCCAGCCCGTGACATGTTCATCCCGATGCCAGCTGAGTAGGGTCGTGGGCGTGACCGTTTCGAAGAGCCGGTGGCCGAAGACGGACCCGGAGAGCGGCGTCGAGGACGCCGTTCTGCTCATCCTTGAATGGCTTGGCGAACAGGGCGTGGACGCCATGATCAGGATCGACGCTGAGCGGATGCGTGACGGGAAGCCACCGTGGACTTTCGTTGCCAGCGGTGGCCCACTGCCCAGTGGGCTCAGGGCCGATGGTGCTTCAGCTCATGAGTGCCTCGGCAAGGCGCTGGTCCGGCTACGTGACACCGGTCTACCGGTGCCCTTCTGAAGGACGTTATGAGCGCGAGGTCGCGGCCACCCGTGCCGCCCGTCCCCCGGAGCTGTCGAAGTGACCGAGCTCTCCCCCGCACACGACGCCGAAGTGACCGACCGTGGCCGCCTCGCCGGGAGCGCGTACAACGACGACCGCTACCTCGCCGCACTCCAGTCGCTCTACCGGTGGCAAACACCTCGCTACGACCTGCCCGGCATGGTCGGTAAGCAACTGAGCGCGATACGCGGGCTGGTTGTCGATGTCGGCTGCGGGAACGGCAAGTTCATCAAGCGCCTTCGGCAGGACCGACCCGACCTGAGCCTCCTCGGTCTCGACATCGCCGCCGGCATCCTCGCGGACGTCCCCGGCCCCGTCGCCGTGGCGGACGCGTCGCGTCTCCCGCTGGCAACGGCGAGCGCCGACGCCGCTCTGGCCCTGCACATGCTGTACCACGTCCCGGACATCGCCCAGACGGTCAAAGAGCTGTCCCGCGTCGTGACCGGCGAGGGCCCGGTGATCGTTTCCACCAACAGCGAACGTGACAAGGCAGAGCTGAACGATCTGTGGGTACACGCCGCAGGCGACGTCCTGGGTGTCGCTCGCGGCCCCTCCCGAATCTCGCTGAGCGCCCGATTCTCTCTGGAGAAGGCGCCGGCCTTCCTCGGGAAGGAGTTCAGTCGCGTCGAGACGATCGAGCTCCCCGGAACCATCACGGTCCGCGACCCGGAACCCGTGGTGGCGCACATGGCTTCCTACCGTGCATGGCGGACCAGCACGATGTGCCATTCGAGGTGACCATCGATCGGGCCCGCGTCATCCTGGTCGATCACATCGCCCGGCACGGGGCGTTCGAGATCACCTGCCAGGGTGGCATCCTCGTCTGCCGCCGCTGAATTTCGGCTCCGCTTGCGGCGTCCGAGAGAAACCGAGTGCGTACCGCTGGTGTCGTTGATTGGTGACTGCCGTCAGAGGGACTGAAGCTCAGCAGCGAGCCGCGCCGCTTCTTTCCGGGCGGGCTCCAGCCGGGGGTCCGCCTCATGCGGGTGCGGACCCATGACTTTCGCGCAGAAGAAGAGCGCTATCAGTCGGCCGGACCTGCTCTCAAGGTCCGGTCGGTGAGTCATGTCTCCTGGTGTGGTGTAGCGGCGAGCAACTGTTCTCTGCCCTGGGTGGTCAGCAACCTGTCGCGGTGCCCGTCGCGTCAAGTGGTGATGGCATGGACCGTCGCGTGCGCCGGGCCAGGAAGCGGTTCGCGAAGAAGGTGATCCATGGACTGTTTGCGGCCCGACCGCGATCGGCCGTTGTGGTTGCGGTACTTCGCTGCCGTACCGCCTCACGCCTCGTGAAGAGAGTGGCCGCCGACGACTGACTTGAACGTGTTCAAACACTGTGCCAGGGTACGGCGTGCGTTCTTGAGCCCATCGGTCGCGCACGCGGCCTGCGGAACCCGTTAGGGGTGGAGTGTGTTGCGTTCCTGTCGTGCTGCGCCGATCTTGCTCGCCATGGCCCTCGCCCTGACGGCCTGCGGCAGGTTGACCGTCATGCCGCCGCCCGAAGGCGATGCGGTCGTTCTGAAGCCGGCCGAACTTGCGACCACGTGGACCGATGCCGACGGCGGCACCCTCACGCTGAAGCCGGACGGGACGTTCATCGCCGATAAAGTCTGCATCGCCTACCGCTGGGACGAGGGTTTGACCGGGTCCGGAACAGGCACCTGGGTGCAAGACTCCAACAAGAAGCAAACCTTCGTCGGTGTGACCTTCGACGCCGCTCACCCTGAAACGGGTGAGCGGGAGCCCGACTCCTACGACGCCTTGAGGCAAGGCAAGGTCCTGAAGCTCTGGGTCGCCGTCGGCGATCCGGACAACGATTATCCGAACTGTGTCCTGACCAGCCCGGCGAGTTGACCAGGTTGCCGCGCGGCCGGGTGAGCTGCACATGGTCCGGCATCGCGCTTGAGCGGTTTTAGTCGATCGTGTCCCTCTGCCGTGATGGAGGGGATCAGCCCTCGGTAGTGCCGGGGAGGGCCTCGGTGTCGACGGAGCATTGGCTCCAGACTGTAGTCAGCCCGCCCGCAGCCAAATGTCGAGAGCAGCGAAGTCCGCGTCTGTGAGGCCTTGTCGATGGTCGACGCGATGCAGAAGGGCTCTTCCTGGGTGGTGCGCTGCTACCCAGGCCCGATCAGCATCGGTGATCTCATCGTCGACCCAGGCGAATGAGCGCCCGGCTGCCCAGTCGAGGAGAGTGCGGGTCTTCCAATGGAGCCCACCGTGCTCATCCTCGTCGGACGGCTCCGGCCAGATCACCACGGGCAACTCCGGCAGGCCGATCCGCGGTGCGATGCACTCGTTCGCGTCTGACATCCACGTCGTGGCCCACACCAGGTCGCACGGTAGCGCCAGCAATCGAGGCCCGTGCGCGGGGTTGATCCTGGTCAGCAGTGGATTCGCGTAGGCCTCCAGCGGTTCGGGGCCTGTCTGATACGTCGGATACCCGCTCGGATGCTGTTGCGGCGTCGCCCCGAACGGAATAAGTGGTCCGTCGACATCGAGAAAGAGTAGTGAATGCTGTGCAGAACCGGTCACGACTGCACGGTAGCGATCCTTCCCGCTGGTGCGGCAGCCGGTGAATATCGTGTGGACCCCACAAGCCGCAGCGCTGTCAGCAAAAGCCTGCGGTCGGTGAGGGCTGAATGAGGGCCGACACCCCGATGCGGTGTCGGCCCCTTCCACTCCAGCCCCGGCAGCCGATTCAGCCCTCGGACCGCTCCGGCGCCAGCAGCTCCCGCAGCTCCCCCACCGCCTCCCGGAGCCGTTCCGCGAACACCTCCATCTGGTCCGCCACCGCCAGCGGCGTGCTCAGATAGATGTTGAACCGCTCGGGCAGCAGCACATAGGCCACGCCGATGCACTGGAGGCTCGTCGAGCCGAAGCCGAAGTACTGGATGTTGTGCGACGGCGCCGAGCTGGTGCTCAGGTAGTCGTCTCGCATCGTCACCCAGCCCGGCGTCCGGTAGAGCGCGGGCTGCTCGAGCACTCCGAGCTCCGCACCCCGTCGGCGCTGGATCAGTTCCAGTTCCCACAGGTGCTGCTCGGGCACCTGGCCGGCCTGGCACTCCTTCGCGCGTGCCACATGGGCCTCCGCGGCGGCCCGGAACGCGGCGCGGCGGGTCGCCGTGTCCGTCGACGGGTTCTCCATCGCCGCCACGAACGCCACCATCTCGGGGGTGACGACACGCATCGCCTCGGTCCGCCCGTGCTGGTACTGCCGGGTGGCGATCGATTCGTACGTGGCGCCCAGGTGCCCCTTGGCGCGCTGGTGGGCGAGCTGGTAGGCGACCTGCACGAATGCGTCCGGTGAGACCCGCAGCGTCTTGGCGGCGGTGCTGCCGAAGTCCGCGAAGGACACGGTGCGGGTCGCGGTGTTCTGCCCGTACGCCGCAAAGGCATCGGCGGCCGAGCGCGCCTGGGCCCGCAGGGCGTCGTCCAGTTCGAAGACGATCGGCTCCAGCGCCGGGAGGCCCTGGGAGAGCGCGCCGGACTGGTGGGACTGTTCCTCGGCCGGGGTGCTGAGCAGTGCGTCGGTGAAGCTGAGGATGGTGGTTCCGTCCAGCTCGCAGTGCTCGACGTTGATGCCGGCCCGGCCGTCGGCGAAGACGATGAAGGACACGGCCTTGTCGAACCAGCGGTTGCCGCGGTCGCCGTACAGCAGCTCGTCGCACGCCTCCTGGATGTCCGCGGGTGTGAAGTCCTCCAGCGCGACGCAGAACAGCGCGGTCTCGATGTCGTCCAGTGCGTCCGCATTGCGGGGGTGGCAGGCGAGCAGGGACTCACGGGCGGCCGCCCATTCCGCCCGGGCCATGGTCGTGAGGTGGCCCACGGACGTGTCCGCCGGTTCGGCGCCGGCCTTCATGACGGCGCGCAGGCCGGCCTCGAGGTCGTCCAGGCTGTGCGGGACACCGTCGGCGCCGAGTACGTCCAGCCGGAACATGGCGCCCCGGAAGAACACCACGATGTGCCGGGCCTTGGACGGGCCCGGCTGCGCCTCGCTGTAGGGGGCGCGGACGGTGTCCTGTTGCGCGCCGGGGATCCGGGTGGTGGAGAACAGGTACTTGTTCTGCACCATCGACTGGGGCTGCCCGCGCTGCACCACCGGCGCGATGAGCTCCTGATCGAGCTGCCGCTTGTAGCTGAGGGCCCCGGCGATGAGGCCCGCCGCCCGCTCCAGCTGCGGTCGGTCGGAGTCCTGGAAGAGGAAGAAGAAGTTGGCGTTGAGCGCGATCCGGTCCCGGCGGCCCAGGTAGCGGTACGGCCAGAAGGTGTCGAGCCAGCTGTGTACGCCTTCCTTCGCGTCGTACTCCGCCAGCGCCGCGTGCAGCAGCCGGCCGGGGCCGTCGGGCCGGAGGAAAGCGGTCACCTCAGCCTCGGTCGCCGCCAGCTCGTCGGCGGTCAGCAGGGGCGCGCACCAGGCGAGGAACCTCTCGCAGCTCGCCTCCGGCGTAGGCAGCGGCACGCGCGGCAGCGTGTCCTCGTACGCGAAGGTCGTTGCTGCTCCCTGACTGGCCTGACTGGTGTTCAATTCTGTTCTCGATTCCATTCGTTGGGACCTGTCGTGCGTGTGCGTGTGCCGTGCGGCCGGGAAAGGTAGAGCTCTGCGTACAGCCAGCCTTCCGTTTCCAGGCCCCGCGCATCCACCCCGTTGGCAGACATCGTGTCCAACACGAGCGTCTGTTCCTCCTCAGAGGCGAACCGCCGCTGTTTGAAGACACCTTCGACGCGGACGGTCCGGTAGCCCAGTTCGTCGAGCGCGCGGTCGACGGGGTCGAACGGGAACATCCGCAGCACGAAGTGCGCCATCCAGGGCAGGCGACCGCCCTGCGCCCGCACGACGCGGGTGAGTGTCCGCTGGGTGACATAGCCGAGGCAGCCCGTCGAGATCACCAGGTCCGTCCCGGCGAGCTGGGCGCGCTGCGGCGGTGTGGGTTCGTGCTCCTCCAGGTCGGCGTGCACCGCGTCGTCGAGGAAACCTGCCCCGAGTGCGTACGACAGGGCACTGTCGGAGGCGTCCAGGCCGACGAAGCGGATGCGCTGCGCGGGCTGTCGTGACCGGGACAGCTCCCGGTCCCGGGCCAGCAGGGCTTCGCGGCTCTCTCCCCGGCTCTTCTCGTCGTCATAGCGCGCGTACAGCTCGTCCATGGTCGCGTCGTACTTCAGCAGGGCTGCGTTGATTCCGTACGAACACCCTATGTCCAGCACTTGCGGCACCGCGACGTGCTGGGAGTCCCGGTACTCCTTGATGAGTTTCGCGAAGTAGGGCTTGGCCTGTTGCGGAACGCAGTAGCCGAGCGGGCGCAGCACATTGAAATACGCGCGCGGATCGGGCTGCGTGTAGATGTGGTCGAGCGAGACTTTTCCGGTCGCGTCGAAACGCACAGGGCTTACTCCTCCGTGGATCGCAGAGTGGGGAAACGGCCTACGACGGCTGCGGTCGACCGCGCGCACGTACGTCCTCGCCGCCGCTAATCCAGCAGTCGATCGCCTCGCACCGCCCGGCCCTCGGCCGCCAGATGTTCGGGCAGTACCCGGCCGAAGAGCTGCCTGGTCCGTGCCACGCTCCCGATGACGCCGGGGCGCTCGCTGTAGGCGAAGATCGCGGAGTGGCGCGCGATCTCGCCACGCACGGGGCTTACGCGGTGCAGCGAGTAGCGGCCCTTGAAAAGCTGCAGGTCACCGGGTTGCAGGGGCAGGCGCCGGATCATCCGCTCGCCCCGGCCGTCCAGTACGTCCCGGACGTCGTCGAAGCTCTCGTCGTGCGCGGATCTGATGTTCGGGCAGTACTCGAAGACGCCGCCGGCCTGCGCTTCCTGGGTGAGCATGCTGACGGTGAACTCGTTGGTGTCGAAGTGCCAGGGGTGCTCCATGCCGGGCTCGACGACGTTGAGAACGAGCCCGGAGAGCGGGTCCGCCAGCTCGTGCAGCTGCGGCAGTCTGAAGCAGTCGGCGATGAAGCGCTGGAAGACCCGGTGGGAGTAGAGCCTGCTGATGAGGGAGCTTGCGGGGATACGGTCCCGCGCGACGAACGCGTTGCCCCGCTGGAAGGTCCTCCGGCCGGGGTGGTCCGCCGGCAGAGCCGAGTCGACCGCGATGTTGTAGACGTTGACCGTTTCGACGTCGAAGTGCGCGCGGGGGGCGATGGCCGAGCACTCCTGCCGCAGGACGTCGCGGAGCGAGGGGCGGATGAAGTCCGGCAGCACGGTGCAGCCGACAGCCGCCAGTTCGCGCCGGGCGCGGGAAATCACGGCCTGCCCCTCGGCGCTCTCGAGTTCGGACAGGGGATATCGAGCCGTGTCGACCACCTGGTCAAGCGTCATTGCTTCCAAAGTGCTCATTCGATCCTCTCCACGTGCGGGCAGATCGTCGACTCTTCAGCAACTCACCTGAGGAGTAACGGAGTTGAAGCTCCCACAGGCCCGCCGGGTTGTCTGTGACACGTCGCACTAAGATGGCGTGATTGCGTTTTGCACTAGTGCAACATAGGATTGCAACTAGTGCAGATGGCGGCTACCGTTTGCGTCATGCCTGCCAAGACACCACTGCCCGTGACGCTGACCGGCCACTACGTCCGTCTTGAACCGTTGACGATGGATCACCTCCCCGACCTTTTCGCCGCGGGCGGCGGGGACGACGAGGTCTGGCGCTGGCAGGGCGGGCCGACGCCCCATACGCAGGACGAGCTCGGCCTGAAGCTGCGCGCGCTGCTCGATGACGCAGAGCGGGGCGAGTACGTGGCGTTCGCCGTCATCCACCGGGCGTCCGGGCAGGCCGTCGGCTGGACCACGTACCTGGACGTCGACACGGTGGACGAGCGCCTGGAGATCGGCTGGACCTGGTACGGGCGCGCGTTCTGGCGGACTGCCGTCAACACGGAGACGAAGCTGCTGTTGCTGACGCATGCCTTCGAGGAACTCGGCATGGGGCGCGTCCAGTTGAAGACCGACCATATGAACCAGCGGTCGCAGGCCGCCATCGCCCGCATCGGGGCGCAGCGTGAGGGCGTACTGCGCCGCCACCGGCTGCGGCCGGACGGGACGTGGCGGGACAGCGTGTACTTCTCGATCCTGAGCGAGGAGTGGCCGGCGGCGAAGGCGCGCCTAGGTCCTGTCCGGTCGATCAGGCCGGATCAGTGAGTGGGGGTCCCCCCACGCCCCCAGGGCGTAGGGGGAGGGTCTGGTGCGTGCAGATGCAAGGCGGAGGAAGGAGCCGACGCGGAGCGTCGGCGACTGACGACAACGCAGCAGATGTGCGTGCCAGGGCACGCGAGCCCGGCAAGATCGGCCGGACAGGGCCTTAAGCGCGCGGCTCTGAAACCGGCCGGCCAAAGCCTCAGGCAGGCTCGGTCGCCGAGATGCGGTACTTCTGCACATCCGCATCGACGATCGCCACCAGTTGGTCCGGCGCCGGGCCCGAGTCGCGGAACGCGGTCAGGGACTCGTCCGACTCCCAGCGTTCGTAGACGTTGATACGGGTCGGGTCGAGCGGGTCCGGTGAGAGAGCGAAATCCAGGCAGCCGGGGGCCGTACGGGCATGGGTCACGACCTCGCGGCAGCCGGTGAGGAAATCGTCGCGGGCCGTGGCAGCGACGTGGAGTCGTCCGGACACGATGAGCATGTACGTCTCCCTGGTGGTCGTCCCGTTGATCGTCTCACCGGTCGGCGCGGGACGCACGTACGATCGGTCGGCATGGGGATCACTGTGCAGAAACTGACGTACTACCCGGTCAAGGGCTGTGCCGGTACCGCTGTCGAAACCGCCCGGGTCGGCGAGACGGGGCTGGAGCACGACCGCACGTTCATGGTCGTGGACGCCGCGGACGGTACGTTCCGCAGTCAGCGGGCGCTGCCCGCCATGGCCGCGATCCGGCCGGAGATCGTCGACGGGGGTGTCGCGCTGCGACTGTCCGCGGGCGGGGTCGAGAGCGTACTGCTGGAGGTGGACCCGGACGGGGAGCGGCGGCCGGTGAGTATGTTCGGCAGGGACATCGGGGAGGGCGCCGACCAGGGGGACGCGGCCGCCGAGTGGTTCTCCGAGGTGCTGGGGGCGAAGTCACGGCTGGTGCGGGTGCCTTCGGGCTTCGACCGGGACGGGTGGGGCGAGACGCCCGGCAAGGTCGCCTTCGCGGACGCGCATGCGGTGCTGGTGGCTTCACAGGCGTCGCTCGACGGGCTGAACGCGCGGATCGCGCAGCGCGGCGCGGAACGGGGCACGGAACGGGGCACGGAACGAGGTACGGAACGGGGCACGGAACGAGGTACGGAACGGGGCATGCGGCAAGCCGCGGCGCCGGTGCCGATGGACCGCTTCCGGGCGAACATCGTCCTCGACGGCTGCACCGAGCCGCACGCCGAGGACGAGATGCGACGGCTGGAGATCGGGACGGTCCGGCTCGCCTACGCGGTACGGGCGATGCGGTGCAGCGTCCCGCTGGTCGACCAGCTCACGGGACTGCGGGCCGGTCCCGAGCCGATCCGTACGCTCGCCACCTACCGGCGGGAGCCGGAGTACGAGAACAAGGTCAGCTTCGGCATGAAGGCGGCCGTGGTGCAGCACGGGACGCTCGCCGTCGGAGATCCCGTGCTGCCCACCTGGGCGTCCGGCGCGGCTGCCTGAGTCAGCAGCGGGGAACCGGCTTGCTGTAGGTCGTGTTGCTGGGTGTCGCCACGTAGTAGTCCGAGACATAGCGGCCGTTGTCCATCCGGTCCCAGACACTGGTGGTGCCGACCTTCGAACCCGGCCGCTGGCAGTACACCCACGCCAGGGACCCGTTGGGAGACGTCCCCGCCACGGGGTACGACGTGCCGGGGCCGGTGTGTTGGGCGAGGCCGCTCGCCGCGGTGGTCTGATACGGATACGTGCAGCGCGACAGCGGGGCGCTGTAGTTGGTGTTGGACGGGGTGCTCACGTAGTAGTCCGTGACGTACGTGCCGTCGGAGAGCTTGTCCCATACGCGGGTGGTGCCGACGGTGGAGCCGGGCGCCTGGCACACCACCTTGAGGGCCGCCCCGGGCGCGTACGACTTGGCGACGGGGTAGACCGTCGAGGGGCCGGTGCGGGCGTTGAGCGTGCTGGAGCTCGTCACCGTATGGGTGTACGCGACGGTGGCGACCGGTGCGTTGAGCCGGTCGGTGTCGATGTTGATGGTGACGCCGCCGTAGGTCTCGTTGTGGTCGCCCTTGAACTGCTTGGCCCGCTGGGTCACGGCCCATTTGGCGTCGGCGATGTTGGTCCAGCCCGTCAGGGAGTCGACTCCGTCGTAGCGGGCGATCCACAGCGCGTCGGGACGGGCGTAGGCGGTGGAGGTGTAGGCGTCGGAGAGTTGCTTGGCTCCCTGGTTGAGGTTCATGTAGACGCCGGAGACATAGCCGAGCCGGTGCAGCTCCTTCGTCCAGGCGGAGGCGTACGACAGGACGGCGATCTTGCAGGTGTCGTCGGTCTGGGAGTAGTTCTCGATGTCGTTGTAGAAGGCGCTGCCGGGCTGCATGCCGAGCGCTTTGGCCTTGGCGATGGCGTCCGCGGCCGCCGCGGTGCCCTGGGATCGGGCGGTCGCCGGGACGGTGCTGATCTTGGCGTCGGTGGGGCGGCCGCCGCACGGCGGCTGCAGGCCCTTGTAAATGGGCAGCAGACGCCACTTGAGCGCCGACACGGACGCGACCCACGACGCGGTCAGTTGGGGCTGGGCGCAAGTGCGGTTGACGCCCCCGATGTAGACACCGATGGCGCGGTACGGGGAGGCGCCCCACGCCTGGATCGCCGTCAGCGGCGGCGCGGTACAGGTGTCGAAGGCGAGTCCGGAGTATCGGGTCGCGCTCGCCCCTGCGGGATAGGCGACCGCCGTGGCCGGTTCGGCGGCGGCGGGTGGGGCGAAGGTGAGCGTGGTGCCGGCGCTGAGGACGCCGGCGGCGCAGAAGACGAGGAATCTTCGAAGGGTGCGGTACGGATGCGACATGGCTGGCCCCCGGGGCTGCTCGAACCGAGTGGGTTCAGAATGCCCCAATGTGTGCCAACTGCACCCTGTGCCGGTGTGGTTTCTTGCCCGTGTCGAACCTGCCGCCGTCACCCGGGGTGACGGCGGCAGGTCATGCCCCTTGCTCGACCCGATCTATCGGCCGTAGCGGATCAGCGCCCGCACCATCCGGCAGGTCGTGTCCGACGGCGGGTGGATCCCGATGCGCTCCGCCGTCGCTCGTATCTTGATGTTGTCGGCCGTCGCCGGGTGGTAGACGCCCGAGTCGAGCAGGGCGATCGACAGGCGCATGGCCTTCAGCCGGCGATTGTGGGAGACGTACCACTCGCGCGGCTGTCCGGCCGGGAGCGGCTTCTTCTTCAGTGGGTGGTGCGAGGACTTGGTCTGGTTCGTCGTCTTGGTCGTCTTGGTCGGCTTCGTGATGAGTGTGGCAACGGCCATCGGCAACCTCCTGGCGCGGTGGCGGGACCATCCCGAACTACTGTTCAGTCTACCGGCCACCACTGACAATCGCCGCTGGCCAGGCGGTGTTTGAGGGCCGTCTGCGCGGTACCGTGGCGGGATGGAGATCTGGATCAATCCCGCCTGTTCGAAGTGCCGCAGCGCGATCAGCCTGCTCGACGAGGAGGGTGCCGAGTACACCGTCCGGCGCTATCTGGAGGACGTGCCCAGCGCGGACGAGATCCGGGCCGTCCTTGGGCGGCTCGGTCTTGAGCCGTGGGACATCACGCGGACGCAGGAGGCGGTGGCGAAGGAGCTCGGGCTCAAGGAATGGGCGCGGGACGAGGATTCACGCGACCAGTGGATCGAGGCGCTGGTGAAGCACCCCAAGCTGATTCAGCGGCCGATCATCACGGCGGACGACGGGACGGCCGTCGTGGGACGTACGGACGAGGCGGTACGGGACGCGCTCGGCCGGTCCTGAGACATCACCGGTCCGAGGACATCACCGGTCCGAGGACTTCACGGGTCCTGGACGTCACCGGTCCGAGGACTTCGCGGGTCCTGGGACGTCACAGCGGTACTGCGTACCAGCGGCGGTGCGTCAGCGGTTCCACGAGCAGCACGCCCACCGAGGCTGCCGCCGCGACTGCTGCCGCCGGGAGAGAGCCCCAGACCGCCGCGCCCGCTACGGCCAGGACGACGAACGGGCGCAGCAGCGTCAGCGGGCCGACTGGCGAGGGCGACGAGAACATGGGGGCGGAATGACGGAGTACCACCAGGGCGTGCCCGACGGCGTCGGGGCCGGCCGCATACCGGGCGAACCCGGGCTCGACTTCTATGTCGACGTCATTGCGAGCGGATCCGTGCGCGGCGCCGACCCCCGGTGCACCCCCGACGACGTCACCACCCTGCTCGGCACGGACTTCTTCGAGCACCCGAAGAAGGATCTGCTCTACCGCAGCTACGGGCCGAACGGACTGATCGACTTCTGGTGGCAGCGCTGGGAACCCGACGGGGACTGGGTCGGGCACTACTTCAGCCTCAAGCCGCGCCGGCTGGAAGTGCCCTTGCTGCTCGCCGACTTGAGGCAGGCAGCCCAGGCGGCCGGCTGCCCGCTGAGCGAGCCGGTCCCGGACGATTCCGGTGGCTATGTGCGGTGTCACCGGCGTGAAAGCAGTATCGAAGTGATCGCCGACGACGAGGGTGAAGTGTTCTCGATCACGGCGAACGACTTCCTTCCTCCGCCGAGCCCATGGTCCCGGCAGGCCGTGCAGGACTCGCTGAGGCATCTGCTCGGGATCCCGGACGAGGACCGGCGGCGCTGGGTGGAGCGGCGGATGCCGGAGCCGCCGGAGTCGGCGGACTGGTGGGGCAGTCTCCGGCGCGAGTGCAGTCATCAGCTCGACCTGGCGGCACCCGGCGAGCGTGACGCCTGGGTGCGGCTGCGGCTCTGGCTGGAGCTGCATGCGGCGGTGTCCGGGGCCTTCGACCGGGCGGACTCCGCCATGAACCTCGCGTACGTCGTCGACCAGCTGAAGGCTCCGGAGCCCACCGCCGACGAGGTCGTACGGGGCTGTCTCGACGCACTCCCCGTCGCGCGGGCCGATGTGCCGACCCGGGACAACACCGCGCTCGCCCGCCAGAATCTGGACGCGATGCGTATCTCGCGCGGCGCCAAGGACCTGGTGGATGCCGCCCTCCTGTGTCGCGATCGCGTCCAGGACCCCGAGCTGCGCGCCGAGTTGGCCGCCTGGGTGCACCTCCTCGACCGGTTGTTCTGAGGCCGGCGCTCGTCCGTGCCCCACCGGCGCAGGCGTGACCAGCTGGTGGCTGCCCTGGCGGAGCGGGCGCCGCAGGTGCGGGACCGGGCTCTCCCACCCGAGTGAGACGTGAGTGGAAACTCGGCTCAGGAATCGGCCGACAACTCGCTGAGCTGCGCCAACCTTAAGAAAAGTTAAGGAAGTTGTGGGTGAGACCCCTGAAACGAACCAGATGCCTACTCGTACGTAACGGCACACGGAACCGACCCGACAGGAGTCCCACGTGTCGCGCAAGAAGACCCTCAGCGGTAAGAAGAAGATCGCTCTGCTCGTCGGCGCCGCCGCCGTCGTCGGCGGTACGGCAGTGGTCATGACCGGCGTCAGCAATGCGTCGTCGGTGGCCTGCGACGGGCTGGTCACAGCCCTGCAGAACAACGAGAAGTTCATCGCCGAGCAGCGCGCAAACCCGGACGCGCAGTCCGAGGCGCGGATCGCCAACCGGCAGGCCGTGATCGAGGAGATCAAGCGTAAGCAGGCGGCGTCGGGGTGCGAGGTCTCAGGCGGGGGAGGTGAGGCCGCTCAACCGCCGGCGGAGGACCAGGGCGGCGGCCAGAACGGCGACCAGGGCGGAAATCAGGCCGGTGACCAGGCCGGCGGCGGACAGGCCAACGGCGAAGTCGTCTGCGCAGGCTCGACCGTCACCCTGTCCGGCGAAGGCGGCGCACCCGCCGCCTCCAGCAACCAGTTCCCGATCGGCACCACCCTCAAGGTGACCAACCTCGACAACAACAAGTCGACCACGGTCAAGGTCACCTCGACGTCCGGCAGCTGCGCCCTGCTCAACAACGCGGCCTTCGAGCAGGTCCGCGAGCCCGGCAAGAACCTCATCCGCAAGGCCAGGATCGAGAAGATCGGGAACGGCGACCAGGCCGGAAATCAGGGTGGCGACCAGGCCGACGACCAGGCCGGCGACCAGGGCGGAAACCAGGCCGGTGACCAGGCCGGTGACCAGGCCGGCGGCGGACAGGCCAACGGCCAGGTCGTCTGCGCAGGCTCGACCGTCACCCTGTCCGGCGAAGGCGGCGCACCCGCCGCCTCCAGCAACCAGTTCCCGATCGGCACCACCCTCAAGGTGACCAACCTCGACAACAACAAGTCGACGACCGTCAAGGTCGCCTCCGCGTCCGGCAGCTGCGCCCTGCTGAACAACGCGGCCTTCGAGCAGGTCCGCGAGCCCGGCAAGTTCCTGATCCGCAAGGCGCGGATCGAGAAGATCGGCTGACCCTGACGGTCCTTCCGGAATCCAGGACGGTGCCGCACCCCCCATACGGCACCGTCCTGGGCACTACATACGGCACCGTCCTGGGCACTACATACGGCACCGTCCTGGGCACTCCATCACCGATTGAGCCGGAGCTCCGCCTCCGCCAGGATCTCCGTCAGCCGCAGCCCGAACCGTACGTCGCAACCGTGCGCCCGCCCCGTACGCGCCGACTCCACCAGCGCGTCCAGCGCCGCCCCGAACGAACGCACGGCATCGCCCCACTCCGGCAGCACGGCCTTCCCCTGATCGCCGGCCAGCTCGATGCTCACGCCGGAGGCCTTCAGCGGCGCGCTCAGGCCGAGCGTCGCCGTGCTCGACGCCCCGGACGTGTGCCGCAGCACCAGATGCACGGTGTCCACGGGCCCGCGCGCCGCGGTCACCTCCGTCACATCGCCGAGCACCGGGATCAGCACCGACAGCACATGCGGGCCGACGTCCCACAGACCGCCCTTCTCGCGTCGCCACGGCGACTGGGCGTACGGACTGTCCGCGCCCGGCGCGTACAGCGAGCCGAGCCACCGCGCATGGGCGGTGAACCAGCCGCCCACCGCCGCATGTGCATCGATCCAGGGCGCGGTGTCCGCGGCGAAGCGCAGGGTGCAGAAGACCACCGATGCGACCCCGGCGCGCTCCGCCGCGGCGGCCGTCTCCCGCGCAAGCGTCACGCTCGTCGCGACCGGCTTGTCCAGCAGCAGATGACACCCGGCCGCTGCCGCCCGGGCCGCGAGCGGCGCCTGGATGTCCGGCGGCAGCGCAAAGGCGACAGCGTCACAGTCGGCGAAGAGGGCGTCCGCGCCGTCGTCGCCGGAGTACGACGTCGTGCCGTGCGCGGCGCCGACGGCGGCAGCCGCTTCGGGCCGTCTGGCCCACACCCCGGCGAAGTCGACATCCGGGTGGGCGGCGAGCGCGGGGGCCTGGGTGCGCTCCGCCCAGGGGCCGGCGCCGAGGAGTCCGATACGCAGCTGCTTCGCGGGCTTCGTCATGCGGCCCAGTGTGCCCGCAGCGGAAAATTCCCGCGGAACGACTGACCAACGGTGTTACGTTTTCGGGGCCGGCCGCGGGACTCCGGTGCGACTTCCGGGACTTGCCTATAAAGCAGTGATTTCGCTGATCGCGCCCCCATTCCCCGGCCGGCACCACTGTGTACGGGGATTGCAGTACGTGTATTGCAGTACGGGGGAGACGATGGCGGAGACCCATGCCGATCTCATCGCGGCCGAGGACGTGCTCCTCTTCGTGAACGCCGCGGTCACGGCGACCGGACAGCGCGAATTCCGCTCGGAGGCCCACGAGCAGCAGCTGTCACTCGCCTTCCTGCACGAGTACGTACGCGTCAACTACCGCTCCCTGTACTCGGCCACGCTCGCCCTCGACATCAATGACCACAACTGCGTCCGGATCGTCGAGCAGCTGCTGCGCACGGCGTCGGACGCGAGCCCCGAGCAGAAGCGGACGGAAGGCCGGCTGATCGCGGCCCGGCTCGCCCTACTGCCGCCGCAGCGCGTCTACCGGCTGTTCCGTGCGCTGCGCGCCGCGAAGGTCAACAACCGCCGCACGCGCGCGATTCTGCGCGACTGGCTGGCGGCCCGACCGGACCTGGGCCTCGACGCCGTGAAGTACCGCAACGGACTGAAAACCGCCGTCCGGCATACTCATCTCCCCTTCGATGAGGGCGAGTTCGGGGACTTTCTGTTCCGGCCCGGCAAGCGTGTCCGGTACGGGCACGCCTTTCTCGACGCGTACCGCCGTGCCCACTTCGAGCAGAGCGCCATCTACGAGCTGCCGTTCACCGTCGCCGAGGGCTTCGCGGCGAAGCACGGCATCCCGCGCGGGGCGTTCCTGGAGCGGATCGCCCCGCGTATGACCCGTTTTGAGCGGCTGCGTACGCAGCGGGCCGGGACGCAGACCGATCTGGACGTCATGCCGCTGACCCGGCTGGCGCTGTACGTCCTCTCGCTGGAGCGGGACGAGCGAGTGCGGCGGCGCACGGAACTGACCGGCGCGCTGCGGGCCGCCGCGCTGCGAGCCGCGGGTCCCTACGTCGGGGCCTGGGGGCGGGTCGGCGCCGTGCTCGACGACAGCTACTCCTCGTCCGGCTCGGGTGTGAAGCGCCGCCGACCGCTGGCGGTCGCGCTCGGCTGCCACTTCCTGCTGGAGGCGCTGGCCGGTTCGTACCGGGCGCACTGGACCTCGGGCTCGGACGATCCGCTGCTCATACGGCCGTGGGGCCCCACGCCGCTCGGCAGCAGGATCCTCGACGCCCTGGAGCACTCCCCCGAGCGGCTGGTGATCGTCTCGGACGGCTGGGACAACGCGCCGCCGGGCCTGGCCAAGGAGGTGCTGCGGGTCTGGCGCACGCGGCTCGACCCGGACCGGCGCACACATGTCGTGCATGTGAATCCCGTATACGACGCGGACGGTTTCGATGTGCGCCGCCTCGCTCCGAACGTGCCGACCGCCGGCATCCGCGACGCGGAGGATCTGGCGGCGCTGGTGGAGATCGCGCAGTTCGCCGAGGGCCGCACCGGCCTGCCCGAGCTGCAGGCGTATCTGGACCGCCGCACGGAACGCTTCCTGGAGGGGGCGCGATGAACAAGCTGGACATGACCGGACTCACCACCCTGCCCGCCCAGGTGTGGGGCGGCATCCGGCTGGTGCCGCTGGCGCGCGAGAAGCCGGTGGACGGGCTGCGGCTGCGCCATGAGATCTACGGTCCGGGCTACGGCGAGGTCGAACTCGGCCCTCGCGACCACTATCTCTCCTACATTCCGCACGGCTTCGTCGCGGACTGGTCGGGCGAGGGCGGCCAGTCGGCGGCGTACGGAACCCAGCTGGGCGACGGGTGCCCGGCCTGTGTGCCCGTGCGCCGTCACCACCGGCTGGCCAAGCGGCGCTCCACCAAGGGGGTCAAGGAGAACCGGCTGCGCTTCCTCCCCCTCCATCTCGCCCTCGAGGGCTATCTGGCGCTGCACTTCGGCGGCCCGTCCATCGTCTGGGACGAGTGGTCCCAGCAGGCGGTACGCCAGGGCCTGTCGCCACGTGCCGAGGACGCCTACGCGGGCTGGGCGGTGCGCGGCCTCGGCGAGGCGCTGCGGATCTTCGAGATCCACCCTGGCCAGTGCGGCGTGCTGGTGTACGCGGCGGACTCGCTCGCCGCGGCCTTCGTCGTGCCGCACCCCGCCGACTACCGCGCCCTGCACCCGTCCCTGATCGAGGATCTGTACGGGGAACTGGTCCATCAGTACGCCTTCTTCGGCGGTCCGGTGCCCGACTTCGAGGCGCGCATCCGCGACCGCGGGCACATGACGACGCTCGCCGATCTGCGGATGGCGGCCCGCGGCCAGGAGCGCGCGTGGGCCGAGAGCCACGGCTCCCTGATGGCGGCCCGGCTGCTCGACCCCTCGTACAGTTTCGAGCGGGTCCACACGATGGACTCATTCAGCCTGTGGCGCTTTCTGCCGCCCTTCCGGCGCGGGGAGAGCGAGCAGCACATCGGCGAGGCGATCACCGACCACAAGGGCCGTGTCGCCTATCTCAAGACCTTCCGGCTCTCCGAGGCGCAGATCCGCCGCGGCCATCTGCTCAGCCGGCTGCACGACCACGACTGGCACCTGGGCCGCACCGCCGAGGCGCTGGGTACCAGCTACCCCGATCTTGTCCGCCGGATCCGTGCCGCGGGCTTCGATTCGCTGCTCAAGCAGGGGGCGGAGCTGAGGGCGCGGACCTGAAGTGTCGTGCGGGCGCTGCCGGAGTGCTGCCGGTCGGGCTCATTGCGACCGTTCTTCCGGTGCGGGTCGGGCGTAACGTGGGGTTCACACATGGGCAACGGACGGGAAATCGCGAATTGCGAAGCTGCGCGGCATACCGCTGCACCCGCAAAGGATGAGGCCCCGTGACCTTCAAGGCTGAGTACATCTGGATCGACGGCACCGAGCCGACCGCCAAGCTTCGCTCGAAGACGAAGATACTTGTCGACGGCGCCGAGCTGCCCATCTGGGGCTTCGACGGATCCAGCACCAACCAGGCCGAGGGCCACGCATCCGACCGCGTTCTCAAGCCGGTCTTCTCCTGCCCGGACCCGATCCGCGGCGGCGACAACGTCCTGGTCATGTGCGAGGTCCTGAACACGGACATGACCCCGCACGAGTCCAACACGCGTGCCGCGCTCGCCGAGGTCGCCGAGAAGTTCACGGCCCAGGAGCCGATCTTCGGCATCGAGCAGGAGTACACCTTCTTCAAGGGCTCCCGCCCGCTGGGCTTCCCCGAGGGCGGCTTCCCGGCCGCGCAGGGCGGCTACTACTGCGGCGTCGGCGCGGACGAGATCTTCGGCCGTGACGTCGTGGAGGCACACCTGGAGAACTGCCTCAAGGCGGGCCTGGGCATCTCCGGCATCAACGCCGAGGTCATGCCCGGCCAGTGGGAGTTCCAGGTCGGCCCGCTCGCCCCGCTGGAGGTCTCCGACCAGCTGTGGGTCGCCCGCTGGCTGCTCTACCGCACCGCCGAGGACTTCGAGGTCTCCGCGACCCTCGACCCCAAGCCGGTCAAGGGCGACTGGAACGGCGCCGGCGCGCACACCAACTTCTCCACCAAGGCGATGCGCGAGGGTTACGACGCGATCATCACCGCCTGTGAGTCGCTGGGCGAGGGCTCCAAGCCCCTCGACCACGTCAAGAACTACGGCGCGGGCATCGACGACCGGCTGACCGGTCTGCACGAGACCGCCCCGTGGAACGAGTACAGCTACGGCGTCTCCGACCGCGGCGCCTCGGTCCGCATCCCGTGGCAGGTCGAGCAGGACGGCAAGGGCTACATCGAGGACCGCCGCCCGAACGCCAACGTCGACCCGTATGCCGTGACCCGCCTGATCGTCGACACCTGCTGCACCGCACTGGAGAAGGCCGGCCAGGTCTGAGCGACCGCTGACTGACGAGAGGGGCGTCCGCCGATTCGGCGGGCGCCCTTTTTGCCTGCTGATGGCTCCCGATGTCGACAAGATCACGTATCAACGTACGAGAGGACCCTGCTGTGACGGCGGGGGGTCTGCTTCAATAGGGCCATGCCCGGCTACCAGCACTTCGCAACAGGTCCCAGCGACCTCGAGCCGTTCTGGCCTTCCCGGCAGCACCACGACTTCGACCGGGTGTGTTGCCGCGCGGTGAACGCGCAGGCCCTCTAAAGCCGCTCATCCGGCCTTCGGCCAGCGCGCACGACGTACGTCCGTCCCATCGACGAACTCGACGACTCCTCCGCGCGAAAGAGCTGACCTCTCATGGCGAACACCCGTAGCTCCGCCCGTTCCTTCTCCGCCGTCCCCGACGTCCCGGCCGCCACCGTCCAGGCTCCGGCGGGCCGCCACCGACTGCGTGCCGTCGACCGTGACGAGGTCGTCGATGTCGCGGACTTCCTTCCGCCGGGGGCCACTTGGCTTCCCGCACCCCAGCACGCGCTGCCCGCGCTCCCCGGCCAGCCGCCGATGATCGGCTACCTGGTGCTCGTACCGGCCGATCAGCAGCCCGCCGCGCTCGTGCCCGCACCGCAGCTGCAGGCACCGGCCGACGGTCCGGTGCTCATCGATCCGGTGCAGCGCACCGCCGCGGTGGACGGCCGGACACTGGACCTGACGTACCTCGAGTTCGAGTTGCTCGCCCATCTCGTCGCGCATCCGAACCGGGTGCACACCCGTGACCAGCTGGTGACGACCGTGTGGGGCTACGGACATGTGGGCGACGGCCGGACCGTCGACGTCCATGTGGCCCGGCTGCGCCGCAAGCTGGGTGCCGAGCACCGCCGGGCGATCCAGACCGTGCGGCGGGTGGGCTACAAGTACACGCCGTGATCCGATGCACGGGGCCCGGTTCCGGACGTCACCGGAACCGGGCCCCTGTCGCAGGCGGCCGGACAGGGCCTGGTCCTGTCCTGTCGATCAGGCCGGATCAGTGAGTGGGGGTCCCCCCACGCCCCCAGGGCGTAGGGGGAGGGTCTGGTGCGTGCAGACGCAAGGCGGAGGAAGAAGCCCACGCGATGGGGGCACCTCCCGTGCCCGAAGGGCTACGGGGGAGTAGGCGACTGACGACAACGCAGCAGATGCGCGTGCCAGGGCACGCGAACCCGGCAAGATCGGCCGGACAGGGCCTAAGCCCGGGAGCGGGCCTTCGCCACCGCGCCGAGTGCCATGTCGATCACCAGGAACACCAGCAGGCTGATGCCGAGCATCGGCACGAGCCAGCCGACCAGCGCCGTGGCCGCGGCGATCGGCAGCAGCACGGTCACCGGCAGCTTGCGCCAGGCGCCGCGCGGCATCGGCCGGCCCACGCTCAGCGTGCGGTCCTTCGTCGGCCTGCGCAGCCACCACATCCGGTATCCCCAGACGATGAGCAGGATCAGCGCGAGGGCGAGCGCGGCCAGGGCGAGCTGGTTGGCGAGGCCGAAGAGCTTGCCCATGTGGACGTCGATCCCGAACCGGGTCAGCTTGGCGAGCAACGGGTAGTCGGCGAACCTGAGCTCGTCCATGACCCCGCCGTCGGCCGGGTCGACAGCGACCGAGTCGAGATGGACCGGGAACTGCTTGTCGGTCTCCTTGATCACATAGCCGCTGCCGTCGGCGGGCAGGGTGACGGCGATCTCCCCGTCGACTCCCTTGGCCGCGGCCGCCTCGACCGCCTTGTCGATGCCGATGTCCGGGCCCTGGTGGCCCGCTTCGCCACCGCCGTCGTGGCCCTCGTGTCCACCGCCCTCGCCGCCGCCCGGCTGGAGTTCGGCCGAGACGGAGGGGGTCGCTCCGCCGAGTTGGGTCTGGATCGCGTCGATGTTCTCGCCCGCGTACTTGGACCAGGTCAAACCGGTCGCGGAGAGCATGACAAGACCGGCGACCGCCCACATGCCGATCGCACCGTGCCGGGTCAGGGCGCGGCGGCGGCCCGTCGCGCCACGCTCGGGAAGCAGCAGCTCACGCTTGGCGCGGCGCCTGCGGCCCAGCCACAGGAGCAGTCCGCCGAGTGACACGACCCACAGCCAACTGGCGGCCATCTCACTGTAGTTGCGCCCGAAGTCGCCCAGGTGCAGGTTGGAGTGGAGCCCGCTGAGCCAGGCTCGCAGCGGGAGAGCGCCGAAGGAGTCGGCCAGCTCGCCACGTATCTCGCCGGTGTACGGGTTGACGAAGATGGCGAGGGACTCACCCTCCTCGACCTGCGGGGTGGTCATCAGGACCCGGGTGGTCGCGCCGTCCTCGGACGACGGCCACACGGCGGTCACCGTGCCCTCGGGGTGGGCCTTGCGGGCGGCCTCGACCTGTGTCGCGAGGGGGACGGAGCGATCGCCGGCCGGCACCTGGAGCTCGTGGCGGTAGACGAACTTCTCGGCCTGGAAGGAGAGCGAGTAGAGCAGACCGCTCACGGCGGCGATGAGCAGCAGCGGGGCGATCAGCAGGCCCGCATAGAAGTGGAGGCGCAGTACGAGGGGGCGCAGTGCGCGCCAGGGGCCGGCCTTGGTGGTCTCGGGTGCGGCGCTGCCGGTATCGCTACCGGTCTCGTCCGCCGGTTCGGTGCCCTTGCGGGGGACTTCGATGGACATGGTGGTCCTAAGGAGTCGGCGTTGACATGGGGAAAGCGGCCCCAGGTCAGACGGCTGCTCCAGGGGCCGTGGCACGGGGGACGAGAAGCGCGGGCGGGCCCCGCCGCACGAGGGTGTGCGCGAGGACCACGCCGTGCAGCGGGCGCGGGGTGCGGGAGACGGGACACGGCGCGGGTCGCACTGGCCGGGGCAGCCGTACGACCGCGAGCAGCAGTCGCAGCGGGGTGAAGGCGAACGCGGCGACGGCGTGCGCGAGTTTGAAGAGTGCGGTCTCGCCGTGGGCCAGCCACAGGGCGCAGCCGACGGCGGCGAGGAGGTGGACGGCGATCATGTCGACGTCCGTGGCGATCGCCATGCCCGTGTCCAGCGGGGCGGACGGCTCGTGCGCCAGGTGGTCGTAGTGCTCGTGGGCCGTGTGATGGTGCGGGGCGGGCCAGCGTCCGGTGGTGAACAGCAGGTGCAGCACGCCCTGCACGGCGAACAGCCCGGCCCCGTAGGAGCGGACCCCGCGGCGCCGGCCGGCTGCGAGCCACCAGCCGGCCGCGGTCACGGCCAGCGCGGTGAGCAGTGCCGGGATCGGGATGTCATGCGCAGACAGGGATGAATGCCCCACGGCGGCCAATGTGACGGCAACTGCCGCGAAAATTGCGGCCCGAAGGGCGCGTATCGGCGACCGGGCATCCGTCATGGTCCGCACATGCTGCCATCCCGCAAGCGGTTGCGGCGAGCGGACCTGCACGTTTGATCATTCACCTGGCAGCGGAATCACTGGGCGTGCCTGGTGGGCGCGCGGCACAGTCGCAGTCATGAGGCTTCTGATTCTTGGTGGGACCGAGTTCGTGGGCCACGCGGTGGCTCAGGCGGCGCTGGCCCGCGGGTGGGAGGTGACGGCCTTCCACCGCGGACGGCATGCCGCTCCGGAAGGCGTGACCACGCTGCTCGGGGACCGTACGGCCGAGGGAGGGCTTGCCGCGCTCGCGGATGCCGAGGGCGACTGGGACGTGGTGGTCGACACCTGGTCGGCTGCGCCGGCTGCCGTGCGGGACACGGCACGGCTGCTGGCCGGGCGGGCAAGTCACTATGTCTATGTGTCGAGTTGCTCCGTGTACACCGGGCCGCGGACCGCCGGGTACGACGAGAGCGCACCGGTGGTGGACGGTTCGCCGGACGCGGACGATGTGCCCTACCCGGAGGCCAAACGCGGCGGTGAACTGGCCGTGCTCGACGCCTTCGGCGAGGAGCGCTCGGTGCTGGTGCGCGCGGGCCTGATCCTCGGACCGCGGGAGAACATCGGCCGGCTGCCGTGGTGGCTGAACCGGATCGCCCGCGGCGGTCCGGTCCTGGCGCCGGGCCCGCGGGATCTGCCGGTGCAGTTCATCGACGTGCGCGATCTGGCCGAGTGGATCCTGCACGCGGCGGAGCACGGGCTGAGCGGCCCGTACAACCTGGCGAGCGCGCCGGGCCATACGACGATCGGGGAGCTGCTGGAGGCGTGCGTACGGGCCACGGGTTCGGCGGCCGAGCTGCGCTGGACGCCGGCGGAGACGGTGCTGGCGGCGGGCGTCGAGCCGTGGACTCAGCTGCCGATCTGGGTCCCGCGCGACGAACTGCCGGAGGTGTACGCCTCGGTGTACGGCCTCGATGTCGCACGGGCGCTCGGGGCGGGGCTGAGGTGCCGGCCTGCCGGGGAGACGGTGGCGGACACGTGGGCGTGGCTGGAGTCGATCGGCGGCGCGGCGCCACAGCGGGCGGACCGGCCGGTGGTGGGGCTCGCGCCAGAGGTCGAGGCGAAGGTGCTGGACGCGTGAGGTTCGCCTGCGGCGCGCTTTCCCCTCCCCGCCCCTTCCGGTAACTGGGGCTTCGCCCCAGACCCCGTACGCCCTACGGGCGTGTCCTCAATCTCCCCCAAACTTCGTCCGGGGGGACCCCCAGACGGGCTTGATATGCCCGGGCAAATCAAGCCTCGCCGGCGATTGAGGCGTGGGGGTCCCCCCACGCCCGCAGGGCGTAGGGGGAGGGTCTGGGGCGGAGCCCCAGGTCTGTCAGTGGTGCGACGGCACCGGGAACTCCTGGCGGGCCGGGCCGGCCGGGGCCGCAGTCGGCGGGTCCGCGTGGTCGAGGCTCGGGAGCCACCGCAGGCCCCTCGGCGTGCGCCAGTTCCGTTCGCCCAGCAGCGCCATCACCGACGGCAGCAGCACCATCCGCACAATCGTCGCGTCCAGCAGCACCGCCACCGCCAGGCCCACGCCCATCTGCTGCATGTCCTGCATGGACAGTGTTCCGAAGACCGCGAAGACCGCGACCATGATCACCGCCGCGCCCGTCACCGCTCCCGCCGTGCGGCGGATGCCCTCGCGGATGGCGGTGCGCGTGTCCGTCCCCCGGTCACGCGCCTCGCGGATCCGGGAGACCACGAAGACGTGGTAGTCCATCGACAGACCGAACAGCACCACCAGCACGAACAGCGGCATCCAGCTCTCGATCGCGCCGACCGCCTCCGTACCGAGCGCGGACGCGCCCCAGCCGTGCTGGAAGACCCCGACCATGACGCCGTAGGCGGCACCCACCGAGAGCAGGTTGAGCAGGATCGACGTGACGGCGATGACGTAGGACCGGAAGCAGAGCAGCATCAGCAGGAAGGTCACGGCCGTGATGAAGGCGAAGACCGGGACGATGCCGCGCTTCAGCTGGTCGTTGAAGTCGACCGACGCGGCGAGCTCGCCGCCCACGTAGACCTGCGCCCCGGTGCCGTCGAAGGCCGCGGGCACCGTCTTGTCACGAAGGTCGGACAGCGCGTCCTTGGAGCGGGTGTCGGTGCCGTTCCCGGCCAGCACGACCTCGATCTCCGCGATGTTCTGCGCCCTGTGCACGGTCACCGTGTTCTTGTCGAACTTCGCGAGCGCGCCCCGCATCGGCGCCGAGTCGATGCTGTCCGCCTTGACGACCACCCGCGCCGGCTCCGGGCCGCCCGGGAAGGCCTCGGTGATCTTCTTGTACGCGACCGACAGCGCGGCGTCCGAACCGAACTGCTTCTCCATCCCGAGCTGTTCGGTCTTCATGCCCACCGCGGGCGCCGCCAGCGCCAGCAGCACCGCGACCGCGGCGAATGCGAACAGCTTCGGCTTGGCCAGTACGGGCCGGAGCACCGCGCCCGCGACCGCGCCGCTCTCGTGCGCGCCCTTCTTGCCGCGGCGGTTGAGGAAGGGGATCCGGCCCGCGTCGATCCGGTCGCCCAGCCCGGCCATCATCGCCGGGAGCACGGTCATCGAGCCGAGCATCGCGATGAAGACGACGAGGATCGTGGCGAGGGCGAAGCCCTTGAAGAGCATCAGCCCGGACAGAAACATTCCGGCCATCGCCAGCATGACGGTCACGCCGGAGACGAGGACGGCCCGGCCGCTGGTGGCGGCCGCGATCCGCAGTGCGCTCTCGGCGTCGCGGCCCGCGGCCCGCTCGTCCCGCTCGCGCCGCAGATAGAACAGGCAGTAGTCGACGCCGACGGCGAGACCCATCAGGAACATCACGGAGTATGTGGACTGGAACAGGTGCAGTTGGTGGCTGGCGAGCGAGAGCAGACCGAAGGCGGCCAGGCACGCGGTCAGCGCGAGGCCGACCGGCAGCAGGGCGGCGACGATCGCACCGAAGGCGACCAGCAGAATGCCGAGCGCCAGCGGCACCGCGGTGAACTCGGCCTGCTTGAAGTCCTCGGAGAGCAGGTCGCCGAGCCACTTCTCCGAGCTGGCCTTCCCGAACTGGTGCACCTCAACACCCTGTTGGGCCTTGGCCGTCGTGCGTACGGCATCGAGCACGGGCTGCACCCGGTCCGCGGCCGTCTTGGCATCGCCCTTTATCTCAAAGCGGATCAGCGCGTCCCTGCCGTTCTTGGCGGCGAGCGGCGGCTCGATCTTCTGTGCCTCGCCGGTCTTCTCGATGGCCGCGGCCAGTTCGCGTGCCGCGTCCTGCCAGCCGCCCGCCGCCGCGCTGCTGACCAGGACCAGTTCGCCGGCCGGCCGGCCAAGTCCCGCGTCGTCAAGGATCTTCTGGGCCCGGGCGGAGTCACCCGTACCCTGCTCGGACTCGGACATCTCGACCATCCCCGATGCCCCGCCGACGGCCGTGGCCAGGATGACGAAGAGCAGCCAGCCGATGATCGCCGTTTTGCGGTGGTGTGCGCTCCACACACCGATACGTGCCGCGAGGTTTCGCCTCATCGCGATTCGCCCCCAAGATATGCGTCGAATAAGTCGAGTACGACGCTAGAAACCGGCGGCCTCGCGCCCCAGCCGTCAAAGCCCCCTGCCGTGAGACAAAAGGCGAGTTCAGGAGGGTGGTGCTAGGTACACCCCGGTCCGGTGTCGGGGACCAGTGCCCTCGCACTCGCACTCCAGCCACACTTGTGCCTGAGACCGGACAACGAGGGGAACCCCAATGAATGCGACGAAGGCACGTGACGCGGTGGTGGCCGGCGCACAGGGACTGGCGCTGGCACTGACGGCACTGATCGGATCGATCACGCTCTTCGTCCTGGCGGTGACGTCGATCGCGCTGATCCCCGCCGGCGTGGGGGTGTTCACCACTCCGGCGACTCTGACCCTGGTACGGGCCCACGCCAATAAGCGTCGGCTGCTCGCCGCCCAGTGGTCGTCGCTGCGGATCCCCGTTCCGTACCGCCCCTTCCCGCGCGACATACGCAGCGGCATCACCGGCCAGGTCGAGCGCTGCACACTGATGCTGAGGGACCCGGCGACCTGGCGGGACATGCAGTGGCTGCTGGGGGACATGACCGCGGGCGCGATCGTGGCGCTGATCCCGCCGGCCCTGGTGCTGGACGGCATCTTCGGGCTGCTGCTCGCCGCCGGACTGTGGCAGCCGATCGTGGATGCGGGCGGCACCTACTGGTACTCGTTCCTGCCGGTCAGCAGCTGGGGCACGGCCGGTGCGGCCGCGCTGCTCGGCCTGGTCTGGCTGACCATCGCCATGAACGCCAACAGCGTCCTCGTCCGCACCCACTTCAGGCTGACCCGCGCCATGCTCGCGCCGGAGCACGAGCAGGAGCTGGAGCAGCGCATCGACCGCCTCACCGAGACCCGGCACGACGCGCTGGACACCTCGGCCGCCGAACTGCGCCGTATCGAGCGGGATCTGCACGACGGGGCGCAGGCCCGACTGGTCGCCATGGGCATGAACCTCGGCACCATCGAGGCGCTCATCGAGAAGGACCCGGCGCAGGCGAAGCAGCTCATCTCCAAGGCCCGTGAGTCCTCCGCCGAGGCGCTGACCGAGCTGCGCGATCTGGTCCGCGGCATCCACCCGCCGGTCCTGGCGGAGCGCGGGCTCGGCGACGCGGTAAAGGCGCTGGCGCTGCGGCTGCCGGTGAAGACCGAGGTGGCTGTGGAGCTGTCGGGCCGCGCCGACGCGCCGGTCGAGTCGGCCGCGTACTTCGCGGTCAGCGAGGCGCTCACCAACGCGGTCAAGCACTCGGGCGCGGACCGGCTCTGGGTCGATGTGACGTACTCGGACGGCTCGCTGCGCATCTCGGTCACGGACAACGGCAAGGGCGGGGCGGCGATCGGGTCCGGCTCGGGGCTGAGCGGTATCGAACGCCGACTCGGTACATTCGACGGCGTACTTGCCGTCAGCAGTCCCGCAGGCGGCCCCACCATGGTCACCATGGAGATCCCTTGCGAGTTGTTCTAGCCGAAGATCTGTTCCTGCTGCGTGACGGCCTGGTCCGCATGCTTGAGGCGTACGACTTCGAGATTCTGGCCGCCGTGGAAAGCGGGCCCGAACTGACCAAAGCGCTCGCGGAGTTGGAGCCGGACGTCGCCGTCGTCGACGTCCGGCTTCCGCCGTCCCACACGGACGAGGGCCTGCAGTGCGCCCTGGCGGCGCGGCGGGCGAAGCCCGGGCTGCCGGTGCTCGTCCTCTCGCAGCACGTGGAGCAGTTGTACGCGCGCGAGCTGCTGGCCGACGGAAACGGCGGGGTCGGCTATCTGCTGAAGGACCGGGTCTTCGACGCCGAGCAGTTCATCGACGCGGTACGACGGGTGGCGGCCGGCGGCACGGCGATGGACCCGCAGGTGATCTCCCAGCTGCTGTCCCGGCGGGCGCAGGACAAGCCGATGGGCGGACTGACCCCGCGCGAGCTTGAGGTCATGGAGCTGATGGCGCAGGGCCGTTCCAATGCGGCGATCGCCGGTCAGCTGGTGGTCACGGAGCGGGCGGTGGCCAAGCACACTTCGAACATCTTCGGAAAGCTGGACCTGCCGGTCTCGGACGACGACAACCGCCGGGTGCTTGCGGTGCTGGCGTATCTGGACCGCGGCTAGCTTTCCGTCCTCGAGCGCCGGACAGGCCTGGTTTTCAGGCCTGTCCGGTGCCCGAGTCGTTGTGTGGTCAGGCCTGGTACTCCGTGAGGTCGATCGCGTAGACGTGCAGCGGGAAGCCGTACACCGGGTGCGTCGTCTCGCTTTCCAGCTCCATGCCGAGCTTGCGCATCACGTTCTCGGACGCGTCGTTGCCCAGCCGCGCGATGCTGATCACCCGGTCGAGGCCGCGGTCCTGGAGCGCGAACTCCAGTGTGGCGGCGGCGGCTTCGGAGGCGTACCCCTGGCCCCAGAACGGGGTACCGAGCCGCCAGCCGATCTCCACCGCGGGCAGCACCTCCGGCAGGAACGTGGGCACGGACAGGCCGACGAGGCCCGCCAGTTCGCCCGAGGCGAGCAGTTCGACGGCGAAAAGTCCGAAGCCCTCCTCGTCCCACTCCTCCTCCCAGCGCTCGATGTCCTCGGCGGTCTGCTCCAGATCGCGTACGGAACCGTCACCGATCCACTGCATGACCTGCGGGTCCGCGTTGATCTCGGCCATCGGGACAAGGTCGTCGTCGTGCCAGCGGCGCAGCAGGAGCCGGGGGGTGTGGATCTCGGTCATGCGCCCCATCCTGCCATCCCGGCCGCGGTCCGACTTCGGCGCAATGCGCCGGGTTTGCTGATGGAGATTTCTACGAATTCCCATGTCTGCCGCACTCCGCTTGAACACCACATGAGCCACACCCGTATGGAACGACGCGCTTCTCCCTCTGCCGGGATCCCCCAAACCCACCCCGGCAACGAAGCAGAGGAGTTCCATGGGACGCACAAGAAAACGCTCGACGCTGGCGAACCGGGCGATCATCGCCTCGGCCGCATTGATCCTGGGCGGGGGTGGGCTGGCTGCGGTCAATGTGTATGCATCCGCGAGTGAAGGCTGGTCCTGGTCCGGTCAGCAAAACGAGCAGGCGCAGACGAAGTCCGCCGGGCAGGCGGTGTCCACCATCGACTGCCCCGAGGTCGCGAACGAACTCCCGGAAGTGCCACCCCAGGCACGCCAGGAGGTCGACGGTGAGCTGGCCAATATGGACAGCCAGATCACCGACGCGTACAAGCGGTTCGCCGACCAGAAGGAGCAGATCGAGCGTGATCCCCAGCTCGCCGACAATGCCATCCTGAATCCGCTCAGGGACAAGCGGCGCGCGAGCATCGACCGGATTGCCAACGCGATCGACCGCAACGGCCAGCGACCGCAGGGCATGGACGACCTCGCCGACTGCGCGCTGCAGGCCGACGACCAGGCCGACGGTCAGAACAACGACGGCCAGAACAACGACGGCCAGGACAACGGCGACGGGCAGGGCGACAACAACCAGGGCCAGGACGGTGGTCAAAATGGTGACCAGAATGGCGGTCAGGACGACGGTCAGGGCAATGACCAGGGCAATGACAATGGTCAGGGCAACGATCAAGGAGGTCAGGGCGGCAACGGACCCGAGGCATCCGACTTCGTAGACATCCAGTCCGTCCAGCCGAACGTCCAGCGGCCCCAGCAGCAGCAGGGCGGCTCCAACGGTAAGTTCGTCACCAAATGCGGAACGAACGAGAACGGCAAGTTCAATCCGGACAATGTGATCGTCGCCCCTGGTGTGAGCAATGGCGCGCACCATATGCACGACTACGTCGGCAACCAGGCAAATGACGCCTTCGCCAGCGACGACGATCTCGCGAACGGCCAGACGAGCTGCCAGAATCAGGGCGACAAGTCCACGTACTACTGGCCGGTCCTGCGACTGCAGAACGGTCAGAACGAGAACGACGCCCAGGCGGACGGTGGCGGCAAGGACAAGAACGTCGGAGAGATCCAGACTCCGTCGCAGGTCACGCTGAATTTCGTGGGCAACCCGGTCAGCAAGGTGACCGCCATGCCGAAGTTCCTGCGCATCATCACCGGTGACGCCAAGGCATTCACCAACGGCGACGCGAACGCCAATGCCTCCTGGAGCTGCACCGGTTTCGAGAACCGCCAGCTGAAGGACAAGTACCCGATCTGCCCCGAGGGCAGCCAGGTGGTACGGAGCTTCAAGTTCCAGAGCTGCTGGGACGGCCAGAACACCGACAGCGCGAATCACCGCACCCATGTGGCCTTCGCGGACGGCAATGGCAACTGCGGCAATGGATTCAAGGCCATTCCTCAGCTGGTGCAGCGGATCGTCTATGACGTCCCGCCGGGTCCCGGCTTTGCGGTCGACTCCTTCCCCGAGCAGCTGCACAAGCCGATCACCGACCACGGTGACTTCATCAACGTCTTCGACGAGAACCTCATGAACAAGGTGGTGAACTGCATCAACAACGGACAAAAGTGCCAGTGACGCAGGCGACCTGACCTGACCTGACACGGCCGGATCGGCCCTCCGAAACGGGGGGCCGATCCGGCTTTTTCGGCCCCCCGTCCAGTGTGTGCGCGGTCAGCTTCCGTGGCTCCCCGAGTGGCCCGAGCCCGTGTGGCCCGTGTGGCTGTCCCCGCCGCCGGTGTGACCCGTGTGATCCGAGCCGGTCTCGACCGTGCCGCCGAGCCGGCCGCGAACCGCCGTCACCACCTTGGCGTCGCCGACCACGACCCACTTGCGGCCGACCAGATACGAGCCGCCGTAGTCATTGGCCACATTGATCCATTCGCGCTGGCCCCGGTCGGTGGCGAAGGTGGCCAGCACATACTTGCCGTCGCCCGTGGTGCAGTTGGCCTGCCGCAGCTCGTCCGCATCCGTCTGGATGTTCGGCTTGCACTCGGCCTTCTCGGCCAGCTGCTCCAGAGTGCCGGTGGCCGTCTTCGGGGCCTTGTCGTCCCCGCCACGCCCATCGCCGTCGTCGCTCGCTCCGCAGGCGGCGGCAAGGGTCAGCGCCAGAACTGTCAGTGCTGCGCGGGCTGTACGCCTCGCGCCCTTGTTCGTACTCGTCCGCATCCGGCCATCGTGCCCTGTCACCCGCCTCTCGCGCGAGAGAACTCCCGGTAACCTGCGGCTCCGCACGCACCTGTTGTCACTTGAGCAACACGGAGGAGCGCTGATGATCGAGCTGTCGAGACGTACCGTACTGGGCACCGCAGGAGCGATCGGCGTGGGTGCGGCACTCGCCGGACACACCCCCGCAGCCGCCACCCCGGCTGCCACCACCGCCCGCGCGACCACCGCCCCCGCGACCACCACGGCCGGATTCAGCACAGCGCCCGCCCAGCAGGCCCTTGAGCGGCTGCTGCCCCGGCACGCCGGGCAGTTCCTGCTGGCGGCCCTGGAGGGCCCCGAGCGCTTCCGGGTCACCGGCTCGAGGGGCCGTATCGAGGTCGCCGGCACCAGCCCCGCCGTACTCCTCACCGGCGTGCACTGGTACCTCAAGTACGTCTGCCGGGCGCACATCTCGTGGTCGGGCAGCCAACTGGACCTGCCTGGCCGGCTGCCCGCGCCCCGCGAGGCGCTCGAGCGGTCCGCGACCGTCCCGCACCGGTTCGCGTACAACGACACGCACGACGGCTACACCGCCCCCTACGCCGACTGGGCCCGCTGGGAGCGACTGCTCGACGTCCTCGCCCTGCACGGCTGCAACGAGGTGCTTCTCACGCCCGGCCAGGAGGCCGTCTACCACCGGCTCCTGATGGACTTCGGATACTCCGACACCGAGGCGCGGACCTGGCTGCCCGCGCCCTCGCACCAGCCGTGGTGGCTGCTGCAGAACATGAGCGAGTACGGCGGGCCGCTCTCCCCCGAGCTCATCGAAAGACGCACGGACCTCGGCAGACGGATCGCCGACCGGATGCGCGAGCTCGGTATGCACCCGGTTCTGCCCGGCTACTTCGGTACGGTCCCGGACGGCTTCGTTGCCCGTAATCCCGGCGCCCGTGTCATCCCCCAGGGCATCTGGAACGGGCTGCGCCGGCCCGACTGGCTCGACCCCCGCACCCCGAACTTCTCGGACGTCGCCGCCGCCTTCTACCGGCACCAGCAGGAACTGTTCGGCGAGGTGAACCACTTCAAGATGGACCTGCTGCACGAGGGCGGCACCGCCGGGGACGTCCCGGTGGCGGCTGCCGCCCGCGCGGTGGAGAAGGCGCTGCAGACCGCCCGACCCGGCGCCACCTGGGTGATCCTCGGCTGGCAGTCCAACCCGCGGGCCGCGCTGCTCGACGCCATCGACACCGACCGGGTGCTCATCGTCGACGGCCTCTCCGACCTGGACACGGTCAACGACCGCGAGGCGTCGTGGGGCGGTGCTCCGTACGCCTTCGGCACCATCCCGAACTTCGGCGGGCGTACGACCATCGGCGCCAACACCGACCGGTGGACGAGCAAGTTCACCGCCTGGCGCGACAAGCCGGGCAGCGCACTGGCGGGCACCGCGTACATGCCGGAGGCCGCCGAGCGGGACCCCGCCGCGCTCGAACTGTTCAGCGAGCTCGCCTGGCGCGAGGAACAGATCGACCGGGACGCCTGGTTCGCCGACTACGCAGAGATCCGCTACGGCGGCGACGACGGCTCGGCGCGCGCCGCCTTCGCCGCGCTCGCCGCGACCGCGTACCGGCTCACCAGCACGGACGGCCGCCCCTACGACTCGCTGTTCTGCCGCCGCCCCAGCCTGACCTCGTCCATCGGGACCGCCTTCGATCCGGCGGACTTCGACCGGGCGTTCGCGGCGCTGCTCGGCGTACGGCCCTCGCTGCGGGACAGCGACGCCTACCGCCACGATGTGACCGACCTGGCCCGGCAGGCACTCGCCAACCGTTCCCGCACGCTCCAGCTCCCGCTGCGGGCCGCCCATCTCAACAAGGATGTGGACACCTTCCGCGCCCTGTCGGCGCTCTGGCTGAAGCTGATGCGGCTGAGCGACACGATGGCCGGCTGCCACCGCGCCTTTCTGCTCGGCCCCTGGCTGGAGGACGCCAAGCGGCTGGCCACCAGCGCGGACGAGGCGGTGGAGCTGGAGCGCACCGCGCGGGTCCTGATCACCACCTGGGCGGACCGGGCCGCGGCCAATGAGCTCAGCAATTACGCCAACCGCGACTGGCACGGGCTGATCAACGATGTCCATGTGCCGCAGTGGGAGGCGTATCTGGAGGAACAGGCCGCCGCGATGGCCGAGGGCCGCGCCCCCAAGTCCTTCGACTGGTACCCGGCGGAGGAGGCATGGACGAAGGACCGGCGCGCCTACCCGGTACGGGCGACGGGGGACGCGTACCGAACGGCCAGGCGCGTGCACGACACCCTCGCGACCGCCCCCTACCAGGGGTTCGTCGACCTCACCGTGGACCCGCCGGCGTTCACGCCCGGCAGCACCGGCACCACCACGGCCGCCTTCCGCAATCTGAACGGGCTGCGCTCCACCGGTCGCGTCGACTTCGCCCTGACGGGCCTGGCCGCCGAGCCGCTGGGCGAGACCTTCCTCAGGAGCGTCCCGGCGGGCGGCACCGGCACGGTCGGCTGGCGGGTGACGGCTCCGGCAGAACCCCTCACCGAGCCGCTGGTCCCGATGCCGTACGAACTGGGCACGCAGTACGGGCCGCGCGGCGAGGACCGGGTGACCGTGACCCAACAGGGCTCGCTCTGGATGGCGACACCGCTGGAGCCGGGATGGCGCACCTTCACCAGCAACAGGGCGGTCTTCGGACAGCTCGGCGAGCGCTTCGCGATCAACGGCGCGGGCAATGACCTGTGGCGGGGCACCACCCACTTCGGCACCGCCTACCGGGAAGGCGCGCTCACCGCGGGCACGAGCGTCGTGGTGCGGGTGGACTCCCAGGAGAACACGAGCAGTTGGGCCCGAGCGGGCATCGTCGTACGCAACAGCCTGGCCAGGCCCGGCGACAGGGGATTGCTGAATCTGGCCGCCACACCCGGCCAGGGCATCGTGCTGTCGTACGACACGAACGGTGACGGCACACTGGACACCTACCGGCGCATCACCGGTGTCAAGGCCCCGGTGCTGCTGCGGCTGACCCGCAATGCCGGGACGTCCTTCACGGGCGCCTGCTCGACGGACGGCGGCGCGACCTGGCGCACTGTCGCCACCGTCTCGGTGCCGGGGACCGCCGCGGCCCAGGACGCCGGACTCTTCATGAGCGCAGCCAACGGCGGCAGTGGGGCCCGCGGCACGGTGCAGTTCAGCGGCTGGTCGATCACGGTCGCATGACCCCGCGGGGGTCGTGGCCCTTGGTTCGCGTTCGGCATGAAATAGGTTGCTTCGGTAGATAACAGCCATGTGCCGAGCCAGGGAGCCGTCCCGCCATGACCGCGATCCCCGCCACCACCGTCGCCAATCTCCGCGACCTCGGCGGCACTCCCCTGCCCGCCCGTCGTTCCGTACAACCCGGTCTGCTCTTCCGCTCCGGGCAGCTCGACCGGCTCGACCCCGTCGCCGATCCGGCCGTCGCCGCGCTCGGCATCCGTACGATCGTCGACTTCCGCACCGAGGCCGAGCGCCGGGACCGCCCGGACCACATTCCGCGAGGCGGTCGGCTGCTGCTCGCCGATGTGCTCGCGGACCAGGTGGCCGCGGGCCGGATGCCGCCGGCCGCGCAGCTGAGGCGGGTGCTGGCCGATCCGGTGCTCGCCGAGCGGGAGTTGGGCGGCGGCCGGGCGCAGACGTGGTTCGCCGACACCTATCGCTCCTTCGTCACCACCGACTCGGCGCACGCCGCCTACGGCGCCTTCCTGAGCGAGGTCGCCGACCCCGAATCAGGCCCGCTGCTCTTCCACTGCACCGCGGGCAAGGACCGCACCGGCTGGGCCGCGACGATCGTCCTCTCCCTGCTCGGCGCGGATCCGGAGACCGTCGAGGCGGAGTATCTCGCCGTGAATCCGGCGGTACGGCAGGCCTTCGCGCCGCTTGTCGAGGGCTTCACGGCGCAGGGCGGCGACCCCGAGACGGCCCTCGCGGTCATCGGTGTGCTGCCGGAGTATCTGGCGGCGGCGCTGGACGAGGTCGACGCCCGCTACGGCACGATGGAGAAGTACGTCTGCGATGGGCTCGGCGTCGCGGCGGCGGCGATCGAGCGGATCCACGAGCGGCTGACGGGCTGAACGGATGAGCCGGGCCGACGGGCCGGGTCACGCGCAGCTCAGCGGGCGATGGCGTCAAGGGCGCACGCGCCGCCCCCCGATCGGGGGGCGGCGGGTGACCATAGGACCATTCGCTCGTTCTGCTGAACGTGCGCTCACAGGATGTCGTCTCCACCCCCGCTCCGGCTCCCGCCTCCGCCCCTGTCGCCCTCGAACAGGCCGAGGCCGCCCTCGTCGAGCACTACCCCCGGCTCGTGCGGATCGCCTATCTCGTACTGCCCCCGACCCTCGGCCGCAACCGCCGTGTGCTGACCGCGCACGCCCTCGCGCAGCGCTCGCTGCCACGCGGCCGCACCGCCCCTGCGGTCGCCCGGGACGCCGACTCCGCGATCCCCGGCTCCCGCCGCGGGCAGGGCGACGCCGACCCCGGATACACCTATGTACGAGGGCGGGTTCTCCGCCAGGCCCTGGACGCCGGCTTTCCGCTGAAGCGGTTCGCCCGGCCGAAACGCGCCCAGCTCCCGCCGCTGCTGCCTCATGTCTGGGGCCTGCGTGTCTTCCCGCGCTCCGGAGGTGCCGACGAACTCGCCCTGGACCAGCAGCTTTCCGCGCTGTCCGGGCCCGCAAGGGCGGCGTATGTACTGCGCGGCCTGGAGGGGCTGTCCGACAGCGAGGTACGCCACGAGCTCACCGCCGCCGAAGTGGCGGACCCGCATGCGGCGCTGGCGGAGGCGGGCGAGGTGCCGCCGCAGTACGAGCTTCTGGAGTCGCCCGAGTTCGACCCGTGCTCGCTGCAGGCGCGCCCCACCGATCTGATGCGCCGCCGCCAGCACGCCAAGGCGGCTCTGGTGGCGGCCGCGGCGCTCGCGGTGTGCGGCGCGCTGCTCGGGCTGCCGGGCGACGGCTGGGGCCCGAACGGCGCGGCCGCGCCGCCGTACGCGCGCAACCCCGCGGCCGAATCGGCCCTCGACCCGGCCACATTGACGCGGGTCTCCCCCACGGCCTGGCAGAGCTCGTCCCGTACCGACTTCTCCGTCTGGCCGACCCGGGGCTCTCTCACCGACGACACTGCTCTGTTGCGCCGCGCGCTCGCCGTCTGGGCCAGACCCGGCAGCACGGTCCAGGTCTCCGCCACCCCCGGCACACCACCGGGACCGCCGATGGGCTCGCCCCAGCTGCTGTACGCGGGCGACGTCGACCAGGCCCGTGTGGTGCTCCTCCACGACGGGCTGCGGGTCGTCCGCTATGCCGAGCCGAAGGGCGGCACCGGTGGTGTGGCGCTCGACTTCGCGCGTACGGACGGGGCGGACGCAACCTCGTCGGCCGCGCTGGTGGCGGGCCGTACCAGCGGCAATGTCCGCTATCTGACCGCGCCCTGGGTGCGCAGGGCCTCCGTACGGGACCTGCTCGACCCGGCGGGCGACGCGCGCCCGCTGACGCGTGACGCGGACGGGCTGACCGGCCCGCTGCCGAGCCCGGCGCAGGCGCGGGACTGCCGGGCCTGGGACGTGCTCGAGCTGCGCGACGGACCGGCCGACCGGCTGCTCACCGACCTCGGCGAGCTGACCCCGGCGCGGCTCACCTCGGGTCCGCCCTCCGCTCCGCGGGACGTCACCGGCCGGGCGGAGCGCGCCTCGTGGGCCCGCACGGCCTGCCTGCTGCCCGGGGTCCGGGCGCACGGGGTGCGCAGCGTCAACTCCTGGCAGTACGCGCGCCAGGCCCTGCCCGAGTCCAACGGCATCGCGGCCTGGCTGTGTACGCGCGCGGAGACCTGGCGGGGCACCGGGAGCCGGGTCATGGCCCAGTTCCAGGCCCCGGCCGCGCAGGCGGGCACGCCCGCCGCGATCGCGGCGCGGGCCGAGGACTCGCCAGCCTGCGGGGTTCGCGACCCGAAGGTGCTGGCGGGCGTGGTGTGGAAGTCGCAGTCGGGCCGGTGGTACGTACTCGCGGCGGGCAGCGAGCAGTTCACCTCGCTGGCCACCTCGGGCGGGGTCGATGGCAGCGCGAACGGGCATCTGCTGGCGGTGCGGACGCAGAAGGGCGCACAGGCGGAGCTGAACGGGCGCTTGGGGGACGGGAGTCGGGTGGGCGCGTTGCACTGAGCCGTGCGTGGCGGGGCGTTCGGCCGCTCCGCGGCCCGGTGTGTGGACGCGGGCGTCTTGCACTGCCGAAGCGGAAGGCTGGTTTTCGCCTGTAGACGGCCTGTGGAGCACCTGTGGAAAGTGCACGCGGGCCACTCGGTAGGCTGTTCGCATGACGACCGGGGTACGCCGCAGGATGGGCGTCGAGGAGCGCAGGCAGCAGCTGATCGGAGTGGCGCTGGAGTTGTTCAGCCACCGATCCCCCGACGATGTGTCGATAGACGAGATAGCGGCGGCCGCGGGTATCTCGCGGCCGCTTGTCTACCACTACTTCCCCGGCAAGCAGAGCCTGTACGAGGCGGCACTGCGACGGGCGGCCGAAGAGCTGGCCGGCCGGTTCATGGAACCGTCGGAAGGACCGCTCGGGGCGCGGCTGCTGCGGGTCATGGGCCGGTTCTTCGACTTCGTGGACCACCACGGGCCCGGGTTCTCCGCGCTGATGCGGGGCGGTCCCGCGGTGGGCTGTTCGACGACGAACGCGATGATCGACGAGGTCCGGCAGGCCGCGTACGAACAGATCCTGGCCCATCTGCGGATCGAGACCCCGCCCGCGCGGCTGGAGTTGGTCGTCCGTTCCTGGGTGTCGCTCGCCGAGTCGACGGCGCTGATCTGGCTGGACGGGCGACGGGTCCCGCGCGCCGAGCTGGAGTTGCAGCTGGTGCACGACTTCGCGGCGCTGTGCGCGGTGAGTGCCGCGTACGACGAGGAGATGGCGGGCGTGCTGCTGCACATCCTGGCGGACGAGCCGACCGAGGGACCGTTCGGCGATCTGATCGGCCGGCTCATGTCCTTGGCGCCGGTACTGGTACGTGGGTCTGTATGACCCCGTCAATAATGCCGGAATGAAGATCATCTGTCGGCTCGCCGCCCACTCCGATACGGAAACCCTGGTCGCCCTCTTCGACGGGGCCGCCCGCTGGATGCAGCTCAACGGCATCGCGCAGTGGAAACCCGGCGACAAGGACGCCGACCACTTCCGGCACTGGATCAAGGAGGGGGAGGTCTGGATCGCCGAGACCGGGGAGGGCGAGGCCCTGGGCGCGTACGAACTGTGGTGGGAGGACCAGCCCGCCTGGGGGATCCAGCCTCCCGTGGCGGGGTATGTGCACCGCCTCATGATCGACCGGGACACGGCCCCGGAGGGCTTCGGCCGACTGCTGCTCGCGCATGCCGAGCAGCGCATCGCCGACACCGGGCGGGAGTTCGTACGGCTCGACTGTCTGTCGAACAATCCCGCGCTGCGGACCTACTACGAGGCCGCCGGCTACCGCGTCGCCGGCGAGGAGCCCGGCAAGGTGGCCAAGGACGGCAGCCGTTACGGAGTCGTCCTGCTGGAGAAGGCCGTCAAGTGAAGCCCGGTCAAGGTTGCGGGGCGGACCGATCCGTACTCGGCCCGCCCCGCCGACCAGGGCGTGTTTTAGAAGTAGCGCCGTCCGCCCGCAGGGCGGGCCCCGCGGCGTCTGGTGCGTGCAATCGCAAGGCGGTGGGGGCACCCCCGGACGAAGTCTGGGGGAGATCCCCCTCGTACTGGACGTACTTGGGCGACTCCGACAACATCGCGAGTGTGCGTGCCAGGCGTCGCGGGGCAGGCGGGACTTCTAAAACACGCCCTGGCCCGGGTCAGCCTCGGGTGAAGACGCCGACGGTACGCGCCGGCACGGTGAAGCTGCCCGAACTCCCCTCATATGCTGCCGACTTGGCCACAGAGTCCGCGCCCGCCGCCTGGGCGGGGTGCAGCGCGTACGGCTTCCCGGCGAGCGCCGGGATCTTCTGCGTCTGCTGCTCCGGTGTCGCGTTGAAGACCACCACCAGGTCGCCGAGGACCATGGTGATCACGCCCGGGGTCTCGTCCTTGCCCGACAGCGGGAAGGAGACCGTCGACTGCACCTCGCCCGCGGACGCCAGGCTGAAGGCCTTCTCGGTGCTGCGGATGGTGAGCAGGTCCCGGTACGCGGCCGAGGCGCCCTGGATCTGCCCGCATCCCACCGCGAGCGACTTGGCCGTCAACAGCGGTTTGGCGAACGGCCACTTGGACTTGTTGTCGGCCTCCGGCGGCAGCCCGCGTCCGAAACCGTTGCCGTCCCGGCAGTCCCAGTGGATCGCGTTGAACCAGTCCCCGCTGTCGTAGGAATTGCGGTCCAGCGACTTGGAGCGCAGCAGATCCGAACCGGCCTGGGAGAGCGCGGGCCCCTGGGAGAGCGCCGCGGTCGCCATCGCCAGCACCTGCATCCGCGCCCGGTCCGCCGGTGAGGTGGCGGCGGGCAGTTTGAAGGCGAGGGCGTCGTACAGGGACTCGTTGTCGTGGGCGTCCGCGTAGGCGAGTGCGTCGCCGGGGGCGGCCGCGTACCCGGCGGGGGCGCCGTTGTAGTCGACCTCGGAGCCCTTGACGGTGCGGCCGGAGCTGTCGGTGAAGGTGTACGCGGCGAGGTTGCCGGTGAGACCGACCTTGATCAGGTCCTGGTAGTGCAGGAGGCGGGCCTTCTGCTCGGCGGGGGTGCCGTTCGCCGCCGAGGAATTGGGGTCGGTGAACAGGCCGGAGGCGAAGCCCTGGATGCCGGGATCCCCGTCGAAGGGGCCGCCGCCGCGGACCGCGTCACGGGCCCGGTCGGAGAAGGTCGCAATGCCCGTCCCGGCCATGTTCCTCTGGGTTGCCTGGACGAAGCGGGCGTCGTCCGCGATCTCGCCGAAGTTCCAGCCCTCCCCGTACAGGATGATCTTCTTGCCGTCGACGCCGTCGCGCTGCGGGGTCAGGGAGTCGAGGGCCGTGCGCACCGCGAGAATATTGGCCTTCGGGTGGTGGCCCATCAGGTCGAAGCGGAAGCCGTCGACCTTGTACTCCTTCGCCCAGGTGACGATCGAGTCGACGACGAGCTTGCCCATCATGGCGTGCTCGGGGGCGGTGTTCGCACAGCAGGTGGAGGTGGCGACGGTGCCGTCCGCGAGCAGCCGCTGGTAGTAGCCGGGCACGATCTTGTCGAGTACGGACTTGTCGGCCTGCCCGCTCGCCACTGTGTGGTTGTAGACGACGTCCATGACGGTGCGCAGGCCACTGGAGTTCAGGCCCTGGACCATCTGCCGGAACTCGACCGTGCGCCTGGTGCCTTCCGGGTCGGAGGCGTACGAGCCCTCGGGCACGGTGTAGTGCAGCGGGTCGTAGCCCCAGTTGTAGGCGTCCTTGGCGGCGGCCTTGGCGATGCACGCCTGCTGCTCGTCGGAGTCGGGCGCGTACACCAACAGGTCGCAGGCGGGTGTGGCCTGGTCGGACTTCCTCTCCGGGACGGTGCCGATGTCGAAGGCCGGCAGGAGATGGACGTAGGAGGTGCCGGATGCGGCGAGCGACGCCAGGTGCTTCATCCCGGCCGAATCGCGGTCGGTGAACGCGAGGTACTGACCCGGGTGCTTGGACGTCCGGTCCGCGACCGAGAAGTCGCGGATGTGCAGCTCCTGGATCTGAGCGTCGCGCAGGGGCGTTGCGGCCGGCTTCTTCAAGGTCCCCCAGCCCGCCGGGGCAAGCTTCGGGTCGGCCAGGTCGACGACCAGACTGCGGGCCGAGTCGGTGGTCAGGGCGGTGGAGTACGGGTCGGTGACCTTGTTGGTGACGATCTTCTGGACGCTGGGCGCCCAGACCCGCACCGCGTAGCGGTACGGCTTGCCCGCCCAGCTCCTCGGCCCGGTGACCGACCAGACGCCGGTCGCCTCGTTCCGCCGCATCGGGACCGTCTTCCCGTCGAGTTCGAGGGAGACGGAGTGAGCCGTGGGGGCCCACAGGGAGAGGGTGGGACGGCCGCGGTCGAAGACCGGCCCGAGCTTCGCGCCCGTCGCGTCGTACAGGTCGTCCAGGACACCCGGGATCTGTACACCGGTGGCGGCGAGCAGCGCGCCGTTCGCCGCCCGCTGGGTCGCGATCAGCTGACCGCGCAGCGCATTGCGCACCCGGTCCCGGTCGCGGGCGTCGACGGTGAAGGCCGGATAGTCCTTCAGGTGCGGGTACTTGGCCTTCTGCGGCTCGGTGAGCGCGGCGGGGGTGAGCCGCAGCCACTGCCCTTCGTCACTCAGCGCGCCGTCGACGACGGAGATGCCGCCGTCCTTCGCGTACACGAGCTGCTGGCTGGTCGCGCCGGTCGTCTTCACCTTCCAGACGACGGTGTCCCGGTCGATCCACTCGGCCTCGGCCTTGGTGAGGTCGAGCGAGGGCGCGCCGCCGGTCTGCGGCAGCAGGTACTTCGGCACTCCGGCCAGCAGCCAGACCTCGTTCGTGTACGTCGCGAGGTCCAGGGACTGGTCGCTCGGCAGGTCCTTCTGGTCGCCCTTGTGGACGATATAGCTGAGCGAGGTCGCGCCGGGCGCGAGCGGCACCTCGAAGGTCACTCCGTACGCGTCCTTCTTCACCGGCTGGAGCGGCTTGGACCAGTCGGTCGGGTCCTTGGCGCCGGTCCAGGTGTGCAGACCCCAGCCGTCGTAGTCGCCGTCGGCCCGGTGGTAGTGGAGGACGGCCTTGGTCTTGTCCTGCGGCGGGTAGGCGCCGTCGGGGGCGGTGTCGCTCTGGCCGTCCTTGCCCTGGGCGATCCAGACCTCACCGGTGCGGGCGAGGGTGACACTTCGCTGCGGGCCGTCCGCGGTGCCGTTCTTCTCGACGGTGTACGGGACGGTCGCGGCGCCTTCGGGAACCTTGACCCAGGCGAACGCGCCGTACGCGTCACGGCCGGTCAACGCCGTCTGCTGGTCGCCGGACTTCAGCTGCCAGCCGCCGTAGTCCCCGTCCGGGCGCTGGTAGTGGACCACCGCGTAGTCGCGCTCGACGGCCACCGGCTTCTCGGGCGGCGGGGCCTGACCGGCGGTCGTCGATGCGAGGGCGCTTGCGGTGCGGCCCGCGCTGTCCACCACAACTGCCTTGTAGTGCAGGGGCGTTCCGCCCGCCACCTTCGGGTCGATGTACTGGGTGACGCGGTAGGGGGCATGGTCGGCGGAGCCGAGCGTGCGCCACCTGCCGTTGCCCGTCTGGGCGGCGAAGACGACGCGGTTCAGCCGGCCGCCGGCCACGTCCGCGTTGATCTCGACGGTGCCGGTGGCACCGGCCGCCGGGGCGCTGAGGCTGATCGTGGGCTTGACGGTGGGCTCGGGCAGCGGCGCGGTGGACTGGAGCACGAGCGAGGAGAGCGCCGGGACGGTGACGGTGATCTTCCCGTCGGTGGCGCCGACCGTGCCCGAACCGCCGTAGAGGGTACGGAAGTCGGTGGCATCGGCCGGGATCGACACCTTCTTCGCGGTGTCGGCGTTGTTGACGGCGACGACGTATTCGGTGCGGGCCTTCGGGTCCGTACGGGAGAACGCGTACACGGAGTCGGCCGAGTACCGCTGCGTCTGGACGCCGTCGCGCAGCGCCGGGTGCTGCCTGGTGAGCTTGGACAGCTGAGCAATTGCCTTGTAGAGGGGGTGCTGTGGGTCGTACGCGTCGGATGCGTGCGTGCGGTCCGTGCCGAGCTGGTCGTCGTCGAGGTAGTCGGCGGTCCTGGAGGCGAACAGGCTCTGCCGGGCGTCCTTGTCGCCGCCGGCGCCGGTGAAGCCCTGCTCGTCGCCGTAGTAGATCACCGGATTGCCCCGGGACAGGAACATCAGCTCATTGGCGAGCCGGGCCCGCTTGACCAGTTCGGCGTCGTCGGCCTTGGGGTTGTCCTGCTTGAGGAAGCTGCCGATGCGGCCCATGTCGTGGTTGCCGAGGAAGGTCACCTGCTCATAGGCGTTGGCCTTGTCGCTGGTGTAGCGGTAGTCGTCGGCAAAGACGCCTGCGAGCCCTGCGGCGGACGCGCCCTGCGAGGCGTAGGCGCGGGCCGCGCTCTGGAAGGGGAAGTCGAGGGTGGCATCCAGCCGGCCGCGCGTGACATACGGCGAGGTGATGGCCGGGTCCCCGGCGAAGACCTCGCCGAACATGAAGAAGTCGTCGCGGCCGTGCCGTGCGGCGTACGCGTCGAGGGCGGTGGCCCACTGGGTCCAGAAGTCCATGTCGACATGCTTGACGGTGTCGATACGGAAGCCGTCGATGTCGAAGTCGCGGACCCACTTCTCGTAGATCTGCTCCATGCCCTTGACGACTTCGGGGCGCTCGGTCCACAGGTCGTCGAGGCTGGAGAAGTCGCCGTACTCGGAGCTCTCGCCTGCGAAGGTGGAGTCGCCGCGGTTGTGGTACATGGTGGGGTCGTTGAGCCAGGCGGGGACCTTCGGCGCGGTGACCTTGGGCGTGTACGGGAAGGAGTCCGCGTCGACCTTCTTGATGCCGTCGCGGTCGTCGAAGGGACGGCCGTCCTTGTCGAGGTAGGGGTAGGCGCCCTTGGGCCGGTATCCGTACGCCTTCTCGGCGTAGTCGACGGTGTCGGCGGTGTGGTTGGTGATGACGTCGAAGAAGACCTTCATGCCCTTGGCGTGGGCCTTGTCGATCAGCTTCGCCAGATCGGCGTTGGTGCCGAAGTGGGGGTCGACCTGGGTGAAGTCGGTGATCCAGTACCCGTGGTAGGCGGCCGACGCGTCCTTGCCGGTGCCCTGGACGGGCCGGTTCTTGAAGATGGGCGCCATCCAGATGGCGGTGGTGCCGAGGCCCTTGATGTAGTCGAGCTTCCGGGTGAGCCCCTTGAGGTCGCCGCCCTGGTAGAAGCCCTTGTCGGTGGGGTCGTATCCGGTCTCGAGGCGCGAACCGGAAAGGCCGCCGCGGTCGTTTTTGGTGTCGCCGTTCGCGAACCGGTCGGGCAGTACGAAGTAGAACTGCTCCCGCGTCAGATCATGCCGCGCGGGCGTGGCTGCGAGCGCCTTGTCGGAGGGCGGTGCGGGCGGTCTTGGGGTGCCGGCGGCCGGCCCGGCGGATATGAGCGCCGCGAGGAGGGCGGCGGCGGTGCCGGCCGCGCTGACGCGGGGGGTGGTGGTCACCGGTTGGTTCTCCTTGGGTGGGGCGGAGGTGTTGGTGTCGGAGGGGGCGGGGTGCGGCTGGCCGCTGCGCGGGGCGTTCCCCCACCCCGCCCTCCCCCTACGGCCTGGCGGCCGTGGGAGGTACCCCCATCCCGTAACCGGGGCTTCGCCCCGGACCCCGGTACGCCCTCCGGGCGTGTCCTCAATCGCCGGACGTGCTTGATATGCCCGGGCATATCAAGCCCCGCCGGCGATTGAGGGGTGGGGGTCCCCCCACGCCCGCAGGGCGTAGGGGGAGGGTCCGGGGCGGAGCCCCGGTTCAGGGGCGGCCCGGGCCTAACTCGACCCGCAGCCAAGCGCGTTCACATGCAGCGCCACCGCCGTGTTCGCGCCGAGTGTCGCCGTGAACTGGCCCGAGCCGTTCACCGTCACGCCCCTGCCCGACTGCACGTCGCAGTAGTCGCCCGCCGGCAGCGAGGTCTGGAAGGTGCGGGTCAGCGACCACCCCTCGTGGTTGATCGCGACGTACGCCTTCGAGCCCCGCCCGAACGCGATCTGGTCGCCGCCGTTGTCCCACCAGTTCACGACGCCCTGACCGCGCGCCGTGTTCCGGAAGGCCACCATGGACGCGATCTCGCGCCAGGCGTGCTGGCACTTCCAGCCGTCGGTGTAACAGGCGTTCACGGTGCCACCGTTCGGCGGTCCGGCGTCCTTGTCGGTCCACTCGTAGCCGGAGTGGACGTCCGGCGCCCCGTACGGCCACGCCAGCATGAACACATTCGCCAGCGTGTAGTTCGCGCCGTCCTTGTAGTTGAGGGTGTCCCCGCCGCGCTCGGTGTCGTGGTTGTCGACGAAGACCGACGACTTCCCCGACTCCATGTAGGCCCACCCCTCGCCGTAGTTCTTCAGATACGCGAGGTTCTCGTTGTTGAAGACACGCTTGAGGTCGCGGGCGTACCGGAACTCCTGCACGTCGCCGTTCCCCAGGTACTCACTGGGCGAGACCGCTTCGCCCGCGCCGTAGATCGCCTCCTGCTTCCAGTACACGCCCGGGTTGCTGAGCCTGGACTTGATGTTGGCGAGGTCGGCGGCCGGCATGTGCTTTGCGGCGTCGATGCGGAAGCCGTCGACGCCGAGCGAGAGCAGGTCGCTGAGGTACGCGGCGATCCGGCCCCGGACGTAGTCCTCGCCGGTGTCCAGGTCGGCCAGCCCGACGAGCTCGCAGTTCTGGACGTTGGCGCGGTCGGTGTAGTTGGTGATGTTCGACCGGCAGTCGTCCATGTCGGCGCCGGAGTAGATCCCCGGGTAGCCGTACTTCGTATACGACGAGCCTCCGGTGCCGGTCCCGTCCGCCGAGGCCATGTGGTTGATCACCGAGTCGGCGACGACCTTGATGCCCGCCGCGTGACAGGTGCTCACCATGCTGCTGAACGCGGCACGGTCGCCGAGCCGTCCGGCGATCTTGTAGCTGACGGGCTGGTACGAGGTCCACCACTGGGGGCCCTGGACGTGCTCCTGGGGCGGGGAGACCTGGACATAGCCGTAGCCGGCCGGGCCCAGACTGTCGGTGCACGCCTTGGCCACCGACGAGAACTTCCACTCGAAAAGGACGGCCGTGACGTCCTTGTCCCCCGGCGGGGCCGCCTGCGCGGGGCCCACCGGTGCAATCACACTCACCGCCGCGCCCGCCACAAGGGCGAGCGCCGCGGCAAGAGGTCTGCCGGCCATGATTCCTCCTGCATGGGGGGGAGGTGCGGGTGACGGTGCAGCCTTGTCCGGCAACGCGCCGTGCCCGTAAGGCCTTTGATGGTTCCGATGATGTCTGCTGCGCCACTTGACGGTTCTTGCTGCAAGAACGCAGAAAGTTATTGCGGTCGCGACCGTACGAGCCACCCCGGCCCAGGGTCAACCCTTTGGACACACTCTCGTCGCGCCGCAGAAATCTTGCCGTTTCCCAACTGCAAGACCTTTCGCAAGGTTTGCAGTGGTGTTACGTTCAACCATGACTCCGGGCCGGCCGGCCGGGGGCCCGGCAGGTCCGGGCCCCACGCGCCCGGCCGGCCGGTCCGGTCACGGGCTCCTACCGGCGCGCCTGCGCGGTGGTGCCCCGGACAACGAGTTCGGGCTGGAACACATACTCCGTGCTCTGTACGGGACTTCCCTGCAGCTCCTCCAGCAGCGCACCGACCGCCGCGGCCGCCATCGCCTTCACCGGCTGGCGCAGCGTCGTCAGCGGCGGATCCGTGAACGCCACCAGCTGCGAGTCGTCGAACCCGACCACCGAGAGGTCGTACGGCACATCGAGGCCACGCTCCCGGGCCGCGCGGATCACGCCGAGCGACTGCGAGCGGAGCTGGAGGAGGCCCAGGACAACTTGGGAGGGCTCCGAGCGGCTCTCAAGCAGATGATGCGGGACAAGAGCGCGTAGGGGTTCGTCGGGGGTTGTTGACCACCCGACCCCCTCGATCGGCCCAGTCCACGGGGCTGACCTTTGCACAACAGCGGTACGCGACTGGGCACGTTCACGGCTCTGGCAAGATTTTTGTAACCGGAGATCATCTCGGCGCCGGGGGCGGCCGGTCCGCGTAACGGCGGCGGAGATGGGCGATTAGGACGACGCGGTGGCGGAGGAGTGGGACTCCCGCGCGTCCTGCCATCAGGCGTTTCTGGAGCTTGACGTCGGTGATGCGGCCCTCGTTGACGCCGGAGTTGTAGGGGGTGGCGATCCCGTAGCGACGGCCTGCTGGTCTTCGCGGAGAGCTCCGGCAACACCAGCAAGCGGTGCCAGTCCGCTGTGGGCGAGCTCGTCGAGCCAGGCCGCCAGGGTGTGGCGTCGCGGTTGTCGAGCATGGCGGCGAACCGGCGGACCAGGTCGTGGGTGTGCCTCAGTTCCGAAGTACGGGTTCCGTCGCCACTACGCGGCGGGCCGGGACTCGTCCTGGTCGGCGGCGACTGCCCGCAGTGCGTCAGCCAGGGCCGACGGTCCGAGGAGCATCAGAGCCCGGAGTGCGCTGATCGCACGGCCGGAGTCCCACCCGCCTGCCGTCGGAGTGCGGAACGGCGTGACGGTGATACCGCGGGAGGTGAAGAGGTCGGTCTCCAGGTATTTCATGCCGCCGGTCCCGCACAGATATGACCTTGCCCCGGTGACTGCGGCCAGATCAGCGAGCCGCTGTGAGCGCCCCGGCCGGGCCGCCAGCTGGCTGCTGCGGAGGACCTGGCCCTTCCAGCCGAGCAGGTCCAGCAGGATGTGCGTGGACGCCTCGGTGACATCGGCGGTCTTGTCGGTGGTGGTGAACAGGTCGAGTACCGGGACCAATGCCTGGTCGAGGGCGGGCCAGTGCGGGCTGGACCCAAAGTACTGCCAGAGCATCTGCATCGTCCGCCGCCGGGACCGCATCGGATCGACGATCAGAGCGTTCCTGATGGCCGTCTGGCGGCCACCGGGAAGGCGGGTGGGGATGGAAAGCCACTGCCGTTGGAGCGGGTCGCCGAGGGCCGCCAGGCGGGCCCGGTGCTGGTAGTCGCGGCGGGTGAACTGAACGTCGTCCAGGACGATCCAGTAGTCCGCCGCGAACAGCTTGGCCAGGGTGGTCAGCCGCGGGAACAGGTTGGGCTGGTGGATCGAGCACAGTCCGCCCGGAGCGGGGAGATCAGGGTCCCAGGAGACGGCTGTCGAAGCCGTCGGCGAGGAGAGATTCGTACGCGGCATGCACGTCCTCCGGGACGTCCTGCTCGATGGCGAAACCGAGCTTCGGATACTCGATCACCCGCTGGAGGTCGCCGACGAGCATGTCCAGGACGAGTTTCTCGTCGCCGATGCTCTTGAGGTAGCCGTCGAACTTCAGTGGCTCCGAGGCACAGACGATCTCGACCTCCGGCCACAGCTTGCGGGCGGTGGCGAAGGAGCGTCGCTCCATATAGGGCTTGGAGACCAGAAGCACCGTCTTCGGCGTGATCCCGGCGGTGGCGAGCACGGCGCGCGACAGGGCGATGTTCTGGCCGGTGTTCCCGGCGTTCGGCTCCAGCAGGATCGCCGAAGCGGGGACGCCGAGCTCGATGGCGTGCTCGCTAAAGTGCACGGCCTCCCCGCGCGGGAACACCTTGGCGGTGGTGGGGCTGTTGCCGCCGGTGAAGACCAGGTGCGGGAAGAGCCCGGCGCGATACAGCTCGGCGGAGAACGCGGCCACTCCGAGGTCGTGGCTGCCCAGGCCGATCGCCGCGTCGGCGGGCCGGGTCTCGTGGTGCATCTGGTGGTAGTCCCAGATCAACTTGGCCTGCTGCCACTGGTCCTCGGTGAGGGCCTGCTGGTTGTCGTTCACGCGCGTCTCTCCCTGGTCACCGTTGCCGGGGCCCCGTCGGCCCCTCACTCATGGCCCTGATGCCCTCGATACTGCGCAGTTGGTGCACGAGTCCGTACTGCGCGGCCACCTTGGCGGCCTGGTCGAGGACGAGAAGTCCATCATCGCGGGTGTCCCGGTCGGAAAGCAGGATGTGACCGTGGGCGGTGTCCAGTCGCACGCGTTGCATCGGTGAGTCCGTCGCCTGGCTGCTGCGGGCGATGTCGATGAAGTGCAGGGCGCCAGTGAGATCGCCGGCACCGCGGTGGGCGAGGGCGAGTTTCTGGTGGGCCACAGACCAGTCGTCGGGCTCGGCCAGGTCCTCGAACTCGCGGGTCGCCGCCTGCATGACGCAGGCCGCATAGTCGTGGTTGCCGTCCTTGCTCAGCGCGGTCCCCACCCACAGCCGGGCACGGGCCCGGTCACGGCGCGAGAGCCGGTCGTCGACGGCCAGGGTCTCGTAGTGGCGGGCGGCGATCTCCAGCTTCCCGGACATCTCCGTGACCACCGCCAGCGACAGGTCGAGCTGGGCGACGCGGCGGGGGATGTCGAGTTGGGCGAAGACCGAGCGGGCCCCGGCATAGGAGTGCTGAGCCGACAACGGCCCGAGCACGGCGCCCTGGTCGCGCTGGAGGTCGCCGAGCAGGGCGGTGGAGCGGGCGAACAAGTACAGGCCCTTGTCGTCCAGCTCCGGCGGTCTCCACTGGTTGATCCACCGGGTCAGCAGGCTGGAGGCGAAGGTGAAGTTCTGGCGGGAGAGCGCGACCACGGTCCGGTCCAGGTCGTCGGTCCACGACTCGTAGTCCCACATCCGGGGTCCGCTGGTGGTGACCCGCCGCCCCGGGCCTGCGGCGGTGGTCCGGCCGCTCTCGTACAGCAGTGTCTCGAACCGCAGGTGGACGGCGGCGTCCGCGCGGGCGAGCGCGGTGTCGAGGATGGCCTGGGTGTCCGGGCGCGGTTCGGTGGCGGCGGCGAGCTTGTCCCACTTGGAGACGGTGCGGACGGCGACACCGAGGTGTTCGGCGAACGCACGAACGCTCATCCGCAGCGCGAGACGCAGAGCATGGGCCTCCAGGCCGCTCCAGTGGTGCACGGTCGCCACGCGTCGCTCCTTTCCGAGAAGTCATCGAAGCACGGAGCACGCACGGCGGGGGACGCAAGTGCAACGGAAGTACAACACCCGGTCATTTCACGTCCGTTGGATTGCCGTCACGCTCAATTGAAGGGGCCGAAACCGCAAGCCACGGCCCCCGCCCGCTCTCTGTCTACTTCCCTTTGGACGGTTGGAAGCATGGAACCCCTCACGGAGCATCGCCGTGTCAGCGGCCCGGTCGTCTATGGCTTCCTGCGGCTGGTGAACGTCTCCGGCGCCCGGGAGATCGCCCTGACCGCATCGCTTGCCGAGTACTGCCAGCAGCACGAGCTGACGCTGTCGGGGGTGTTCACCGACCGCACGGCCACGGCCGGGCCCGTCTCGGCGGCGTTCACCGGGCTGCTGGACGTGCTCGCGCTGCCCGACACCTACGGCGTCGTGCTGCCCGCCGCCTCCCACCTGGGCCCCAAGGCGATGGCGGCCGAGCGGAAGAGGCGCATCGAGACGGCCGGAGCCCGCCTGCTGCTGGTCCGCGGCACCCGCCGGTCCCGCCCGGCCGGCCACGGCCACTCCGTCCCTCCCGGCGGGCCCGCCCGCCGCCAGATCCCAGGACACGCCCCGGCCCTGGACGCTGAGACATGAGGCTCACCATGCCCGACCCCACGCAGCAGTACTTCACCGCGAAGCCCGAATCGGTGGGCCAGGCCCGCGACTTCGCCCTGACCACCCTGGACTCCTGGGGGTTGTCCGCCCGCGCCGAGGACATCCGCCTCTGCGTCTCGGAGCTGGCCTCCAACGCCGTCGTCCACGGATCCGCTCCCGGTCACGGCTTTCTGGTCAAGCTCGAAGCCGACGACGACTTCGTACGCCTGGAAGTACACGACAGCCGCAGCCACCGCCCCGCAGTCCGGCATCCTTCCGGCACCGACCCGTCGGGCCGGGGCCTGCGGATCGTCGAGGAGTTCTCCGACGGCTGGGGGGTCGAGGACCGCCTGCCGTTCGGCAAGGTCGTCTGGTCGCACTTCAAGGCCAGGGAGACGCCTTGCTGACACGCCCTGCGGCGCCAGCAGCCGCCGCTTCCGGTCCCGGTCTGCTGGTCTCGCTGGGAGCCTGGACCTGGCCGGGCACCGATCCGGCCGGGCAGAGCATCGCGCACATCCTGCTCGCTCATCCGCCCGGCCGCACCAGCCACGACACCGCTGAGATGATCGAGGCCCGGATGCGCCACATCGCCGAATCGCTCGGCGGTCTGGCCGCAGCCCGCGAGAGCATCCCGGACCTTCACGGGCGTCTGCAAGTCATCGGCGGCCGGGTGCTGCTGAGGTTCCACGGCGCCCGCTACGGCCTGCGGCTGCCGACCCACCCGAGCTGGACCGATCTCCTCACCGGCAGCGGCCGGGCCGTCCTTCTGCTCGGCCTGGACCCGCTGCCGCATTCCGCCGACGCCTCCCGCGTCGACGCCTACCTGGACGCCACCCTCGCCACCGACCGACTCCCTGTTCGGCCTCGCCCACACCACCTGAACCACCAGCCTCCCCATGCACGGCCCGCACTCTCAACGAGAGGGAACTGCCATGGAATCCTTCGAACGCGCCCGGCTGGACGCCTACTTCGCCAAGATCGCCGCCGAGTTCGCCCCCACCGAGCAGGCAGCGTCGTTCCTGGTCACCCACCTGCTTCCCGAGCGGCCCGGCTTCGTCCGCGCGGTCGCCTCCCTCTCCAGGCTGCGGGCGGTGCTGCCCAAGCCGAAGTCCATCAGCCCGTCCGCCCAGCGCGAGGTTGAGCAGAGCTTCCCGGTCGACGCACTGACCCGCGAACTGTTCGCCGAGACCGACACCGCGCTGGACTACTTCGAGTCCCGGGCCGCCGGCGAGCCGGTCGCACTGCTGGACGTCGGCGGCAACTTCGCCCCGACTCTCACCGACCTCCACGGACGCTTCTCCGGCCGGATCGCCGGGGTGATCGAGGACACCGAGAACGGCCACCGCCGTTACGAGGACCTCGACAAGCTGCCCTGCCCGGTCATCTCGGTCGCCCGCTCGCCGCTGAAGGACCCCGAGGACTTCCTCGTCGGCCAGTCCGTGGTCTTCTCCACCGAGGCCGTCATGCGCGGACGCGGCGACATCCTGCACGGACGGCCCGCCCTGGTCATCGGCTTCGGCAAGCTCGGCTCCAGCATCGCCCGGCTGCTGCACGCGAAGGGGGTCCAGGTCACCGTCTTCGACATCGACCCTGTCCGCCGCACCCAGGCCCTCTCCCAGGGTTTCGCCGTCGCCCGCGACCGTGAGAGCGCGCTGACCGGGGCCGGGCTGGTGCTCTGCGCGACCGGCGCGGTCTCCCTGCACGGCGAGGACTTCCCGCACCTTCGCAACGGCGCCTACGTCGCCACCGTCACCAGCAGCGAGGACGAACTCGACCTTGCCGGGCTGCCGAACGTCTACACCCGCACGATGGTCGGCGACCACGTCACGCGCTACCAGACCACGGGTCATTACTTCTATCTGGCGAACGGCGGGAACGCCGTCAACTTCCTGCACGGCGCCAGCGTTGGACCGTTCATCTTCCTGGTCCAGGCGGAAATCCTCGCCGGGATCAGGATGCTCACCCGCGGTGACCTCGACCCCGGTATGCACGAGGTCAGCGCGGCTGACCGAGCCGCTGTCGCGGCGACCTGGCTCTCCTACTTCAACAGGTGATCGACTTGCCCATCACTGAAGCCCACCTCCGCACCACCCTGACCGCCTACCTCGACGAACACCCCGAGGAGAAGCCCGGCCTCGCACCGGTCCTGGACCTCCTGGACTCCGGCGCCGACCTCAGCGCCCGCAGCGAGTTCCGCGGCCACGCGACCGCCGGCGCGATCCTCTCCGGAGCGGACGGGCGCATCCTTCACGTCCACCACCTGGCCCTGGACAAGTGGCTCCTGCCCGGCGGCCACTTGGAGAGCGTGGACGATGCGCTGCTGGAGGCGGCCCTGCGGGAGCTCACCGAGGAGACGGGTATTCCCGCTGACGCCGTCACCACGGTGACGCACCGGCCCGTTCACATCGACGTCCACCCCATCGCCGCCAACGACACCAAGGGTGAACCGGACCACCAGCACATCGACTTCCGCTTCCTCTTCCGCACCACGGCCGACATCGGTCAGCTCCAGGCCGAAGAGGTGACCGGCGCCGCATGGCGCGACGCCGACACCATCGGCGACCAGACCCTCCGGCAGCGCATCGCCCAAGCCCTGCGCTGACACCCGATCCGGCCGCCCCTGCGCGCGCCTTGGGGGGCAGCGCAGGGGCGGCTTTCCCTGCTCCTCTCCCGAACGTGCCTCAGGTCCCTGCATGCCTCTCAGCGAGCACGGGAAGTTGCACGCCTCAAGGCCGCGTAGAAGAGCGTTTTCTACCGGCGCGCCTGCGCGGTGGTGCCCCGGACCACGAGTTCGGGCTGGAACACATACTCCGTGCTCTGTACGGGACTTCCCTGCAGCTCCTCCAGCAGCGCACCGACCGCCGCGGCCGCCATCGCCTTCACCGGCTGGCGCAGCGTCGTCAGCGGCGGATCCGTGAACGCCACCAGCTGCGAGTCGTCGAACCCGACCACCGAGAGGTCGTACGGCACATCGAGGCCACGCTCCCGGGCCGCGCGGATCACGCCGAGAGCCATCATGTCGCTGCCGCAGACGACGGCGGTGCACCCCTTGTCCAGCAGCGCACCGGCCGCCGCATGGCCACCCTCGACGCTGAACAGCGAGCGCTGGACCAACTGTTCGGCCGCCGCGGCGGTGTAGCCCAGGATGGAGCGGAGACCGTCGGTGAAGCCCTCGGCCTTGCGGTGGGCCGGCACATAGCGGAGGGGGCCGATCGCGAGGCCGATCCGCTCGTGCCCCAGCTCGGCCAGATGGTGTACGGCCGTCCGCATCGCCGCACGGTCGTCGCACGAGACGCACGGCGCGCTGATGTGCTCGCTGTAGCCGTTCATGAGGACGAACGGAACACCCCGGTCCACGAGTTCGGCGTACCGGGTGTGGTCGGCCGAGGTGTCGGAGTGCTGCCCGGACAGGAACACGATGCCGTTGACACCGCTCTCCTGGAGCTGCTCGACCAGCTCGTCCTCGGTCGCGCCGCCCGGCAGCTGGGTGCAGAGCACCGGGGTGTAGCCGTGCCCGGCCAGGACCTGCTCGACTGCCTGCGCGAAGGCGGGAAAGATCGGGTTGGTGAGCTCGGGAGTCAGCAGGCCGATGAGGCCCGCGCTGCGCTGCCGCAGCCGTACGGGCCTCTCGTATCCGAGCACGTCGAGCGCCGCGAGCACCCGCTGACGGGTGCCGCTCGCCACCCCCGGTTTGCCGTTCATGACCCGGCTGGCGGTCGCCTCGCTGACCGATGCCTGGGCCGCGATGTCCGCGAGCCGCGGGGCGGCGCCGGACTGGACGGCGCCGACCCGTGACGGGGAGATCGTCACACCGTCCACCACACAGCGCAGTCCGCGGGCAGTTCGGTCTCGCCGTTCTCCGACTGCACGGCGCTGCTGGCCAGCAGGACATGGCCGGGGGCCGATATCCGTACCGCCGCGCCCGTCGTGTTGACGGTGCAGACGAAGCCGCCCGGGCGACGGAGGACGAGCACGCCCTCGGGGGCGTCCAGCCACTCGACCGCGTCGCCCGCGCCCAGCGCCGGGTGCTCACGGCGTGCCGCGAGGGCGCTGCGGTACAGCTCCAGCGTCGAGTCCGCGTCGCCGGTCTGCGCCTCGACACTGAGCCCGGCCCAGCCCTCCGGCTGGGGCAGCCAGCTGCCGCCCGCGCCGAAGCCGTACGAAGTTCCCTCGGCGGTCCACGGAATCGGCACCCGGCAGCCGTCGCGGAAGCCGTCCTGGCCCTCTGTGCGGCCGAACGCCGGGTCCTGGCGGACCTCGTCGGGCAGGTCGGTGACGTCGGGAAGTCCGAGCTCCTCGCCCTGGTAGAGGTAGGCGGAGCCGGGCAGCGCCAGCATCAGCAGGGTCGCGGCGCGGGCCCGCCGCAGACCCAGTTCACGGTCGCCGGCCTCGCGGATCTGGGTGCCGGCCGCCGGGCCCGCGAAGCGGGTGGCGTGCCGGGTCACGTCGTGGTTGGAGAGCACCCAGGTGGCCGGGGCGCCGACGGGCCGCATGGCGTCCAGCGACGCATCGATGACCCGGCGCAGCTCGGCCGCGTCCCACTGGGTGCCCAGATACTGGAAGTTGAAGGCCTGGTGCAGCTCGTCGGGGCGTACATAGTTGGCGGTGCGCTCGACGGTGGGGGTCCACGCCTCGGCCACCGCGATGCGGTCGCCCGGGTACTCGTCGAGGATCGTGCGCCAGGCGCGGTAGATCTCGTGGACACCGTCCTGGTCGAAGAACGGCATGACATCGTTACCGAGCAGCTTCAGCTGGTCGCTCCCGCCGATGTCGGGCAGACCCGCCGCCTTGACCAGGCCGTGGGCCACGTCGATCCGGAAGCCGTCGACGCCCATGTCGAGCCAGAAGCGCAGGATCGAGCGGAACTCGTCGGCGACGGCCGGGTTCTCCCAGTTGAAGTCGGGCTGCTCGGGGGCGAAGAGATGCAGGTACCAGTCGCCCGGGGTGCCGTCCGGGTTCCGCGTACGAGTCCAGGCGGGGCCGCCGAAGATGGACTCCCAGTCGTTGGGCGGCAGTTCACCGTCGGCGCCCTTGCCGGGACGGAAGTGGTAGCGGTCGCGCAGCGGGGATCCCGGGCCCTCCTTCAGCGCGCGCTTGAACCATTCGTGGGCGTCGGAGGAGTGGTTGGGCACCAGGTCGACGATGATGCGCAGCCCGAGGTCGTGCGCGTCCCGGATCAGCGCGTCGGCGTCGAGGAGCGTGCCGAACATCGGGTCGATGGCCCGGTAGTCGGCGACGTCGTAGCCGGCGTCGGCCTGCGGCGAGGCGTAGAAGGGGCTCAGCCATACGGCGTCGACGCCGAGTTCCCTGAGGTACGGCAGTCGGCTGCGGATGCCCGGAAGGTCGCCCATGCCGTCGCCGTTCCCGTCGGCGAAGCTGCGGGGGTACACCTGGTAGATGACGGCGTCTCTCCACCAGTCCGCGCGCGCCGCGGTCAGGTCGGTGTGATGGGCGTCAGCCAGGTACTGGGTCATTCTCGATCCCTCTGAGGCTCGGTGCAGCGATTCGGGCGAAACATCAGGCAGCGGGGCGCACCCGGCCGGTCAGGCGGCCGGGTGCCCCGGTTCGTGGGGGTCAGGATTTGGCGGCGCCGGCGGTGAGGCCGGTGACCAGGTGGCGCTGGACCAGGTAGAAGAACAGCGACGCGGGGATGGCGATCAGCACGGAGGTCGCGGCCATCAGGTCCCACTGGGTGTCGTGCTCGCTGATGAAGGTGGTCAGGCCGATGGCGAGGGTGTACTTGTCGTCGCTGAGCATGAACACCGACGCATAGGCGACCTCGGCCCAGGCGGTGAGGAAGGTGTAGAACGCGGCCACCGCCAGGCCCGGCCGGGCGAGCGGCAGGATCAGCCGGTAGAAGGTGCCGAACGGGGTGAGTCCGTCGATCCGGCCGGCTTCGTCGATCTCCGCGGGGATGGTGTCGAAGTACCCCTTGAGCAGCCAGGCGCAGTACGGGATCGCCGTGGTGCAGTAGACCAGGATCAGGGCCCAGTAGGTGTCCAGCAGACCCAGGTTGGCCAGGATGTTGTACAGCGGCACCATGAGGATGGCGACCGGGAACATCTGGGTGACCAGGAAGGTCCACATCAGCTGACGGTGGCCGGGGAAGCGCATCCGGGAGACCGCGTAGCCGGAGCTGGCGGCGATGAAGACGCCGAGCAGGCAGGTACCGAGCGCGACGATCAGCGAGTTGACGAACCACTGGAGGAACGACGTGTCGTTCAGGACCGTCGTGTAGTTCTCGAAGCTGATCTTGTCGGCGATCTTGCCGGGGTGAAGGAAGTCGGTCTTGTCCGGGCCGAGCGAGATCCAGGCGATCCAGCCGATCGGGAAGGCCGCTATGAAACTCGCGATGATCAGCACGGAGTGGATCAGCAGGGATGCGGAACGGGGACGCTCTCCGCGCTTCAGCTGCCGCTTGCTCGCAGAGCGCTTGCGGGGCGGGACGGCGCCAGGCGCCTCGGCCGCTCCCGCGACCGGGAGATCTGCTGTGGTGCTCATGGGGTTGGCTGCCCTCTCTTTCGTCATGGCTGGTGCTGTTGCTCGACGGCCCGGGGCGGCCGTCAGGCGGCCTTCTCGTTGCGGGCCAGCCAGCGCCGGTAGAAGGAGGCGAAGACGATGAGCATCGACAGGATGATGACGCCGTACGCGGCGGAGCCGGCGTAGTCGCGCGGGTCCTGTCCGAAGCCGAGGCGGTACGCCCAGGTGACGAGGATCTGGGCTTCGGTGCCCGAGTTGTTGCCGAACAGCAGGAAGATGACGACGAACTGGTTGAAGGTCCAGATGACGCCGAGCAGAACGACCGTGCTGCTGACCGAGCGCAGGCCGGGCAGCGTCACATACCGGAAGCGCTGCCAGGGCGTGGCGCCGTCCACCTCGGCGGCCTCGTAGAGCTCGGGCGGGATCGACTGCAGTCCGCCGAGGAGAGAGACCATCATGAAGGGGACGCCGACCCAGGTGTTGACCATGATGGCGGCGGTCTTCTGCCAGAAGGGATCGCTGAGCCAGGCCGGGGTGGGCAAGCGGGCCCATTCCAGAGCCATGTTGAGGACGCCGCCGTCGTCGGCGAGGATCAGCCGCCAGGCGAAGACCGTGACGAAGGTCGGCACCGCCCACGGCAGGATCAGGACCATCCGGTAGAAGGTGCGGCCGCGCATCTTGCGGTTCAGCAGCAGGGCGAGCCCCAGGCCGATCCCGTAGTGCAGGGTCACACAGACCATCGTCCAGACGATGGTCCAGGTGAAGTGGGGCCAGAACTGGTGGTCACCGCCGGAGAGGATCTCCGTGTAGTTGTCGAAGCCCACCCACGAGAAGCTGTCGGGGATCTTGTTGACGCCGATCGTCCGGCCGACGTTGCTGCTGTCGGCATCGGTCAGCGACAGGTAGATGCCGCGGCCCAGGGGGTAGAGCACCAGCACGCCGATGACCGCGACGACCGGGGCCACCATCGCCCAGGCATACCAATTCCGGTTGTACGACTGCCTGATACGGCTCATCGGCCCGGGGCGCGGTGCATTGCCACGCTGGGTCTTTCGGCTTCCGCCCTCGACGGCGACGGTCATCTTCGACACCTTTACGACAGATTCTTGAGCGGGTGTACGCGGGGCGTGGTGGTACGGACCGCCCCGGACGGGGACGTGGCCGTACCACCACGGGCGGCCGTCCGTCCCGTCCCTGTGCGGGAGCGGTCCGGACGGCCGGTGGGTGCCTTAGGAGAAGTCCTTGAGCAGCTTCTTGTAGGACTCGGCGGTGGTGTCGAGGCCCTTCTGGGTGCTCACCTTGCCCTGAAGGATCGCGGCGAGGTTGGTGCCGAGGTCGGCGAAGAGCGAGCTGTACTCGGGCAGTTCCGGACGGGGCCGGGCGGAGCCGGAGAGGATGCTCTGGAACTCGGCGATGCCCGGGGTGGCCTTGACCGCCGCGGTGTAGGCGGAGGCGCGGGTCGGCAGGGTGCCGTTCTTCAGCGCGATCTTGGCCTGGGTCTCACCCGAGGTCATGAAGCCGACGAACTTCTGGGCCGCGACCTGGTGCGCCTTGTCGGAGCCGGCGTAGACGGAGAGGTTGTGGCCGCCGGTCGGGGCGCCGGCCTTGCCGGTGGAGCCGGCCGGGACACCGGAGATGCCGAGGTTGGCCTTGTCCTTGAAGGCGGCGCCCTTGTAGATGTTCGTCAGCTCCCACGGGCCCTGGACGATCATCGCGACCTTGCCGGTGTTGAACGCGTCCATCATGTGGGCGTAGGAGTCGGCGGTCACATCGAGCTTGGCGACACCCGGCGAGGCGAGCAGAGCCTTGCTCGCCTCGACGGCCTTGACCGCCTCGGGCGAGTTGACCGTGATCTTCTTCCCGGCGGCGTCGACCATGTCGGTGCCCTCGCCGAAGAGGTACGGAAGCTCGAAGTAGGCGTCGGCGCGGAGCTGGAAGCCGTTGACTCCGGCCTTGTCCTTGATCGCCTTGGAGACCTTCTTGACCTCGTCCCAGGTGGTCGGCGCCTTGTCGAAGCCGGCCTTCTTCAGGATCTCCTTGTTCCACATCAGGCCGAGGGAGTCGGTGACGAACGGGGCACCGTAGGTCTTGCCCTGGTACTGGGCCTGCTTGAGCAGCGAGGGAGTGATGTCCCCGGTGTCCTTGAGCGCGTCCGTGCCGTCCAGGGGGGCCAGGAACTGCGACTTCGCCCACGAGGCGGTCCAGCCGACCTCGGCGCGGATGATGTCGGGAGCGCCCTTGCTGCCGGCCGCGGTCTGGAACTTGTTCTGCGCCTGGTCGAACGGGACGTTGACGTACTTGACCTTGATGTCCTTGTTCGCCTTCTCGAACTCGGCGATCATCGCCTTGTACGTCGGCGCCTCGTTCGTCGCGTTGGACGTGTCCCACCAGGTCAGGGTGACCGGGCCGGCGGCCTTGTCGCCATCGTCGCCCCCACCGCACGCCGTCGCTGCCAGTGCCAGTGCCGCTACCAGCGCGGTGGCCGCTATGCCACGCCGCATGTGAACTCCTTCAGAGATGCCCGAGATGGCGGAGGCGACCAGGCCCCCTGCCGACCGCTCCCTCGCGGCGCCGGGTTCGGCAGGAACGTAACAAGGATGAAAGAGAGCCGAAAGACCTTGCGGCAATTTTCTGCAAGAGCGAGGGATCGTTACATCCACGTGTCCTGAGGGTTGCCATTGCATCGCTTGACGGCGGCCCAGTTGCGCTACTCGGGGCACCCTACGGAGGTCTGCAAAGACCTTCGCAAGCCCTTGCAGAGACTGTATTTTGGTCCTCAGCACACCGTCACTACGGGCCCACACCCACGTTGACCTCGTTAGATGTACGTCCCCCCGCCCCGGACAGTAACGAGAGGGACCCCTTTATGACCCACGAGCTCGCTGCCGCCATCGGCCTTCCGGCCCCCACGGCCGCCGAAGGGCCGCACCCTGCAAGCTCTTCCAACGAGGGCCCGGGCTGGTGGCGCGATGCCGTCATCTACCAGGTGTACGTGCGCTCCTTCGCCGACAGCGACGGTGACGGCATCGGCGATCTGCGCGGGGCCACCCAGCGCCTGCCGTATCTCGCACAGCTGGGCATCGACGCCGTCTGGCTCACGCCCTTCTACGCCTCCCCGCAGGCCGACGGCGGCTACGACGTCGCCGACTACCGGGCCGTCGACCCGCTCTTCGGGGATCTCGCCGACGCGGACGATCTCGTACGCACCGCGCACGAGTTGGGCCTGAGGGTGATCGTGGACGTCGTCCCCAACCACACGTCGGACCAGCACCCGTGGTTCCGGGCCGCGCTCGCGGACCATGCCAAGGGGGCAGACCGCGCCGGGGGTGCGGACCGTGCGCGCTACCACTTCCGGCCCGGCAAGGGCCCGGCCGGTGAGCTGCCGCCCAACGACTGGGAGTCGGTCTTCGGCGGCCCCGCCTGGACCCGGACTGGGGACGGTGAGTGGTACCTCCATCTCTTCGCGCCCGAGCAGCCCGACCTCAACTGGGAGAACGAGGAGGTGCACGAGGAGTTCGACTCGGTGCTGCGTTTCTGGCTGGACCTCGGCGTCGACGGCTTCCGTATCGATGTCGCGCACGGCATGGTCAAGGCGGCCGGCCTGCCGGACATCGGCCACAAGGAACAGGCCAAGCTGATCGGCGCCCAGACACTGCCCTTCTTCGACCAGGACGGGGTGCACGAGATCCACCGCTCCTGGCGCAGGCTCCTCGACTCCTACCCCGGCGACCGGATCGGCGTCGCCGAGGCCTGGGCCCCCGGCCCGGACCGGCTCGCGCTGTACGTACGCCCCGACGAACTGCACCAGGCCTTCAACTTCCAGTTTCTGCGGTGCCCTTGGGACCCTCAGGCGATGCGCAGCGTGATCGACGAGTCACTGGCCGCCACCGCCTCGGTGGGGGCGCCGACCACCTGGGTGCTCTCCAACCACGACGTGGTCCGCCACACCACCCGCTACGGCGGCGGCCGGCAGGGGCTGCGCCGGGCCCGCGCGGCCGCGCTGCTCACGCTGGCGCTGCCCGGTTCGACGTACATCTACCAGGGCGAGGAGCTCGGGCTGCCCGAGGTCACCGACCTGCCGGACGAGGTGCGCCAGGACCCCGCCTTCTTCCGGGCGGCGGGGCAGGACGGCTTCCGCGACGGCTGCCGGGTGCCGATCCCGTGGTCGGGCCAGGAGCCGCCGTACGGCTTCGGACCCGGAACCAGCTGGCTGCCCCAGCCCCGCAGCTGGCGGGGACTGTCCGTGGCGGCCCAGACCGGCGACCCGGATTCGACGCTCGAGCTCTACCGCTCGGCGCTGGCGCTGCGCCGTGCGCTGCCGGGCGGCGCGATGCGGTGGCTGCCGGGGCCCGAAGGGCTGCTCGCGCTGTCCCGCACGGGCCTGGTCTGCACCCTCAACACCACCGGATCGGAGATCGAACTGCCCCTGCCGGGTCGGCTGCTGATCTCCTCCGCGGCCATGGAGCCGGTGGGTGACACAGCCCGTATTCCCGGTGATTGCTGTGCGTGGTGGGCAATCTGACGTGCGACCGGTAAGGTCCAGTCCCGTGACCGCACGGCTTGCCGACATCGCAGCCCAGGCGGGGGTCAGCGAAGCCACAGTCAGCCGCGTGCTCAACGGCAAGCCCGGTGTGGCCGCGGCCACCCGCGAATCCGTACTCGCAGCGCTCGACGTGCTCGGATACGAGCGCCCCGTGCGGCTGAAGCAGCGCAGCGCCGGCCTGGTCGGCCTGATAACTCCGGAGCTCGACAACCCGATCTTCCCGGCGCTCGCCCAGGTCATCGGCCAGGCCCTGACCCGGCAGGGCTACACCCCGGTCCTGGCCACCCAGACCCCGGGCGGCTCCACCGAGGACGAGCTCACCGAAATGCTGGTGGACCGCGGCGTCTCCGGAATCATCTTCGTCTCGGGCCTGCACGCGGACACCACCGCCGACATGCAGCGCTACGACCAGCTGCGCGGACAGGGTGTCCCCTATGTCCTCCTGGGCGGCTTCTCGCCCAAGGTGAAGGCCCCCTTCGTCTCGCCCGACGACCGGGCCGCGATGCATCTCGCCGTGACCCATCTCGCCTCACTCGGCCACACCCGGATCGGCCTGGCGGTCGGCCCGAAGCGTTTCGTGCCCGTACTGCGGAAGATCGAGGGCTTCCAGCAGGCCATGGAGGCCCGGCTCGGTCTCGCGCCCGAGGAGTCCGAGGAACTGATCCAGCACTCCCTCTACAGCCTCGAAGGCGGCCAGGCCGCGGCGGCCGCCCTGATCGGGCTCGGGTGCACCGCGGTGGTGTGCGCGAGCGACATGATGGCGCTCGGCGCGATCCGCGCCGCGCGTGGGCAGGGCCTGAAGGTACCGGGCGATGTCTCTGTGGTGGGCTTCGACGACTCTCCGCTCATAGCGTTCACGGACCCGCCGCTGACCACCATCCGGCAGCCGGTCCAGGCCATGGGGCAGGCCGCTGTGCGCACCCTCCTGGAGGAGATCGGCGGGACCCCCGCACCGCACAGCGAATTCGTCTTCATGCCGGAGCTGGTGGTACGGGGATCGACCGCTTCGGGGCCCGTACAGCGCCCCTCACCGGGACCCGGTGCAGACAGTCGTCCCTAGGGCGTAGACAATGCAAACAGGACCAGACCGAGGGATGATCGGTGTGGGACGCGAATCTGACAGACTCTCTCCCTATGGGCGAAGCGACCGTGAAGACACTGGAAGGCCGGACGGCTACCCCGTCACCCATGGTGGACGAAGCCGCCGCCGACGTGCCGCCTGCGCGCACCCGGCTGCAGAAGCTGCGGTCGCCCCGTCGCCCGCGCATCTGGTTCGAAATCCTTCTGATCGCGGTGAGTTACTGGACGTATTCACTGATCCGCAATGCGGTGCCGGAGCAGAAGGCACAGGCGCTGCGTAACGCGGACTGGATCTGGGACGTCGAGCACTCGCTGGGCCTGGCGGTCGAGCAGTCGGTCAATCACGCGATGAACTCCGTGACTTGGCTGATCGTGTCGATGAACTACTACTACGCCACACTGCACTTCGTCGTGACGATCGGTGTGCTGGTGTGGCTGTACCGCCGGCATCCGGGCCGCTATGCATCTGCCCGTCTTGTCCTTTTTGCCACTACGGGTGTGGCACTGGTCGGCTACTACCTGTATCCGCTCGCGCCGCCTCGGTTGATGAACGGCCACGCCTTCATCGACACGGTGCTGATCCATCACACGTGGGGCTCGATGGCCTCGGGCAACCTGAAGAACATGTCGAACCAGTACGCGGCGATGCCGTCGATGCATATCGGCTGGTCACTGTGGTGCGGACTGATCATCTTCGGGCTGGCGGCCACGCCGTGGGCGAAGATTCTCGGCCTCCTCTACCCGACGCTCACGCTCGTGGTCATCGTGGCCACGGCGAACCACTTCTGGCTGGACGCGGTAGGCGGCATGCTCTGTCTGGCCTTCGGCTTCGCCCTCTCCTACGCCTGGTACCGGCAGCTGCCGCACCAGCTGCCGCAGCTGGTTCCCGCGGTGGCTGAGGACGCGAGCCGCCCGCGGCTCGCCCGCCGCCCGGTAAGCCTCTCGCGCCGCTAGGGCCTGCCTTCCGGAAGACGGGCCCTAGCGCCGGACGGCTTCGTCCGCGTCCTGCTCACCGGGGAACGCGTCACGCCCCGTAGAACAGCTCCTCCACCACTGCCCGTGCCCGCCTCGTCACCCTCCGGTAGTCGTCCAGCATGTCCCCCACATGCCCCGGTTCATAGCCCAAGTACCGCCCCACCGCCGCCAATTCCCTCCCGTCCGACGGGAACGTGTCGCCCGGGCGGCCCCGGACCAGCATCACCCCGTTCCGCACCCGGGTCGCCAGGACCCACGCCTCGTCGAGGATCTGGGCGTACTCGGTCGCGATCAGGCCCGCCGCATGCGCAGCGGCCAGGGCGAGCCGCGTGCGGGTCGTCCGCAGGCCCGGCTCCGCCCAGCCGTGGCGCATCTGGAAGAGCTGGACCGTCCACTCGACGTCGCTCAGACCGCCCCGGCCCAGCTTTGTGTGCAGCGTGGGGTCAGCCCCGCGCGGCAGGCGTTCGGACTCCATCCGGGCCTTCAGCCGGCGGATCTCCCGGACCGCGTCCTCCCCGAGCCCCTCCGCGGGGTAGCGCAGCGGGTCGACCAGATCGATGAAGCGGCGCCCCAGCTCCTCGTCCCCCGCCATCGACTCCGCCCGCAGCAGAGCCTGGCTCTCCCAGACCAGCGACCACCGGCGGTAGTACGCCTCGTAGGAGGCAAGCGTGCGGACCATCGGCCCGCTCTTGCCCTCCGGCCGCAGATCCGCGTCGATCAGCAGCGGCGGGTCGGTCGTCGGCAGCTGCAGCAGCCGACGCATCTCCGTGACGACCGTGTTCGCCGCCCGCGTCGCCTCCTGATCGTCCACGCCCTCCCGCGGCTCGTGGACGAAGAGCACATCCGCGTCGGAGCCGTAGCTCTGCTCGTGTCCCCCGAAGCGCCCCATGCCGATGACCGCGAACCGTGTCGGCAGCTCGTCGCCCCACTGTTCGCGCACCGCGGCCCGCAGAGCGCCGGCGATCGTCGCCGCGTTCAGGTCGGTGACCGCGTTCCCGACCCGGTCCACCAGGGCACCGGGGTCCGCCTCGGCGGGATTGTCCTCGGTGCCGTACGAGCCGATCAGGTCCGCCGCGGCGGTACGGAACAGCTCGCGGCGGCGCACCCCACGAGCCACCGCGACCGCCACCTCCGCGGTGTCCGCCCGCCCCACCGCCGCCAGGATCTCCTGCTCCAGATGGTCCCGGCTGCGCGGCTTCAGGCCCTCCGGATCGCCGAGCAGGGCGACCGCTTCGGGCGCCCGCAGCAGTAGGTCGGGAGCGAGCCGCCCGGCGGACAGCACCCGGGCCAGATTCTCCGCGGCCGCGCCCTCGTCCCGCAGCAGCCGCAGATACCAGGGCGTCTTGCCGAGCGCGTCGGACACCCTGCGGAAGCCCAGCAGACCGGCGTCCGGATCGGCCGAGTCCGCGAACCAGCCAAGCAAAACCGGCAGCAGGGTCCGCTGGATCGCCGCCTTCCTCGACACCCCGGACGAGAGCGCCTCCAGATGACGCAGAGCCGCCGCGGGATCCGCGTAACCGAGCGCTTCCAGACGCTGCCGCGCCGCCTCCGCGCTGAGCCGCGTCTCGCCGGGGGCGAGCTGCGCGACTGCGTCGAGCAGCGGCCGGTAGAACAGCTTCTCGTGCAGCCGCCGCACCACCGCCGCGTGCCGCTTCCACTCCTTGTTGAGCTCGGCGACCGGGTCCGTACGCAGTCCGAGCGAGCGCCCCAGGCGGCGCAGATCGGCCTCGTCCTCCGGCACCAGATGCGTACGCCGCAGCCGGTACAGCTGGATGCGGTGCTCCATGGCGCGCAGGAAGCGGTACGCGGAGTCCAGCTGCGCCGCGTCCGCACGCCCCACATAGCCACCGGCCGCCAGCGCCCGCAGGGCCTCCAGCGTGCTGCCGCTGCGCAGCGTCGCGTCGCTGCGCCCGTGCACGAGCTGCAGCAGCTGTACGGCGAACTCGACGTCCCGCAGCCCGCCCGGGCCGAGCTTGAGCTCGCGCTCGATCTGGGCCGCCGGGATGTTGTCGACGACGCGGCGGCGCATCTTCTGTACGTCGGCGACGAAGTTCTCGCGTTCGGCGGCCTGCCAGACCAGCGGCTCGACGGCCTCGATGTAGTCCTCGCCGAGCGCGGGGTCGCCGGCGACCGGCCGGGCCTTGAGCAGGGCCTGGAACTCCCACGTCTTGGCCCAGCGCTGGTAGTAGGCGAGGTGGCTGGAGAGCGTGCGCACCAGCGGGCCGTTGCGTCCCTCGGGCCGCAGATTGGCGTCGACCGGCCAGATCGTGCCCTCGACCGTCGGCTCGGAGCAGATCCGCATCAGATGGGACGCCAGCCGGGTCGCGGCCTGCATGGCCTTGCTCTCGTCGGCGCCCTCGGCCGGCTCGCCGACGAAGATGACGTCCACGTCGGAGACGTAGTTGAGCTCGTGGCCGCCGCACTTGCCCATGGCGATGACGGCGAGCCGGCACAGCACGTCGTCGCCGGGGGCCGCGGCGCGGGCGATGGCGAGGGCGGCGCGCAGCGTGGCCGTGGCGAGGTCGGCCAGTTCGGCGGCGGCCTCGGCGACATCGGTCGTACCGCACACATCGCGCGCCGCTATGGACAGCAGGCACCGGCGGTAGGCGATCCGCAGCGACACCGGGTCGGTGGCGTCGGCGAGTCCGCGCTCGAACTCCGCGACGCCGGGATGCAGATCGGTCGCCTCATAGGTGACGAGGGCCTGCCAGTCGCCCGGGTGGCGGGCCAGGTGATCGCCGAGCGCCTCGGACGCGCCGAGCACTCCGAGCAGCCGGTCGCGCAGCGGTTTGGCGGTGACGAGGGTGTCGAGGAGGCGGCGCCGGGCCGTCGGCTCCTGGGCCTCCACCAGCCGTACGAGACCGCGCAGCGCGAGGTCGGGATCGGCGACGGCGCCGAGCGCGTCGAGCAGGACCGGGTCGGACCGTACCGATGCCATCTCGGGGAGGCCGAGGAGCCGTTCGGCGACAGCGGGATCGGTGAAGCCGTGCCGCAGCAGGCGGGTGAACGTACTGCTCCTGCGCCCCGGCACCGTCATCCCGCCGTCTCCCGTCCTGCGATCAAGGTCCGGACTCGAGCTTAGGCCGAACCACCCGCGGTGGACCCCAGTGATCCGCGCCCTTGCGGCGAGCGGGCGCCGATGGCATGACATTCACAATCTTGGGCCCGCCCGCCACCTGAGGCCACCCGTACCGGGGCCGGGGCGGACCGATGAGTACGGGAACCGACCACGGTCTACACATTCGGTGACCCCCGGACGGAGAGGACCCCGCCATGCCCGAACCAGTGCTCCAACCAGTGCCCGAGCTGGACCCCCGCTACAGCGACCCGAAAGCCACCGTCGGGGACTGGTCCCGGGCGGTCGACCGCCTGAAGGCCGCCGAGCTCTTCTGGCTGTCGACCGTACGACCCGACGGCCGCCCGCACGTCACCCCGCTGATCGCCGTGTGGCACGACGGCGGGCTGCACTTCTGCACCGGCGTCGAGGAGCGCAAGGCTAAGAACCTCCGCCAGAATCAGGAGGTGGTCCTCACCACGGGCGCGAACGCCCTGAACGAGGGCTATGACCTGGTGATCGAGGGCGAGGCGGTGCGCGTCACCGACGAGGCGCAGTTGCGCGCCATCTCCACGGCGTATGTCCAGAAATACGGCCCGGACTGGGAGTTCGAGGTCAGCGAGGGCGGATTCATCAGCTCGGGCGGCCCCGACCTGGTGTTCCGGGTGGCGCCGCGCACGGCATTCGGCTTTGCGAAGGGCGACCCGTTCGGCCAGACCCGCTGGCAGTTCACGCGGTGAAATTCAGTGAAATCCGTGCAACTCAGTGAAATCAGTGAATCAGCGAAATCAGTGAAGGAGCTCCGTCGATGGAACTGACTCTTGAAGTGATCATGGTCCCGGTCTCCGATCCCGACCGGTCGAAGACGTTCTACGAGGAGGGCTGCGGCTTCAAGGTCGACCTCGACCAGGAAGTGGCCCCCGGCGTCCGCATCATCCAGCTCACCCCGCCCGGCTCCCGCTGCTCGATCGCGATGGGCAGCGGCCTGCCGGGCAACCCGGACCAGCCCGCGATGCCCCCCGGCTCGCTCCAGGGCCTGCAACTGTGCACGACGGACATCGCCGCGACCCGAGCGGCGCTCGTCGAACGGTCGGTGGACGTGAGCGAGATCCAGCACGTGGGCAAGACGGGCTGGGAGCCCGGCCCCGGCGAGCGGTGGAACTCGTTCATGTTCTTCAAGGACCCGGACGGCAACGGCTGGATCGTCCAGGAGGCGCCGTCGCCGCTGTCGGAGCGCTGAGCGGACGCGAGTGTGTGACGCCGCACGGCGTCACACAACTCCCGTTCCTGACAAGCCCGTTGTCCAACCCGCGTATCCCCTGGCCGAATTGGCCGACTCCCCCGCCCCGCTCTTTCTTCAGTCACCGACAGTGATCATAAATGTGGCAGGGGAGATGAAACGCACCTATCTTGATGGCAGTGACGCGATACTTCCGTGACAAGGACAGTAATGGGCTCTCCACGCGTACTCGTTATCGAAGACGATCTGGACGTCAGCGCCCTGCTGAAGCGTCATCTCAGCGGGCTGGGGTGCCAGGTGGCCATGGCGGACACAGGCGAAGAGGGCCTGGAACTTGCCTTCGCGGACCCACCGGACATGGTGGTCATCGACATCCTGCTCCCCGGCATCGACGGCCGGGAAGTCATCCGCCGACTGCGCGCGGACAGCCGCACCAGCAAGTGCCACCTCGTCGTCTCCTCCGTGCTCGACCAGCAGGACCTGTCCGAGTTGGCGGTGGACGAGATGCTGGCCAAACCGTTCCGGCGCTCGAGTGTGCTGCGCCTCCTCGACTCCTTCCGGAATTCCCCATCCCAGGAGACGTAATGGCTCGCATCCTCATTGCCGATGACGACGTCGACATACGGGACCTTGTCGCGTTCAAGCTGACCCAGAGCGGCCATGAGGTCATCGCCGTGGAGGACGGTATGGCCGCACTCAAGGCAGCGCGCAGCCAGCCGGTGGATGTCGCCCTGCTCGACATACGCATGCCCGGAATGTCCGGTCTGGATGTGTGCCGCGAACTACGCGCGGCGCCCGAGACCGAGTCACTCCCCGTCATCCTGATCACGGCCCGCTCCCAGGAGGGAGACGTCGAGACGGGATTCGCCGCGGGAGCCGACGACTACATCATCAAGCCGTTCAGTCCGCGCGAGCTGAGCAGCCGGGTCCAGGCCGTGCTCACCCGGGCCACGCGGTGATCGCCACCAGTCTCGTCACCGGCGCACTGGTGTGCCTGGTGTCCGTCGTGGTGCTGCTGGGGGTACTGATCGTCGGCATGCGCGTCGTACGTCGGTACCGGCAGCGCCGAAGAGAGCGGATCGTGGCCCCGGTGCGGGGGGTGCTGCTGGAGCTCGTGTGCGCGGAGGAGGACGAGCAGAGCGAGGCGCTGAACCGGCTCTCGGAGCTCGACGACCGCACCTGGGGGGCTCTGGAGCCAACGGTGGCGGTGATGTTCGGCAAGGTCGCAGGGCAAGCCAGGACCGCGCTCATCGAGCTGTTCGAGCGGCGCGGTGCCACCGCGCATGCCGTGGCGGATCTGGGCCGTTGGGGCGCGGTCCGACGGGGCCGCGCCGCGGAAGTGCTCGGCCAGCTCAGTCACCGGCCCGCGGCGCCACCGCTCTGCCGCCTGCTGAACGACCGCGACCCGGAGGTGCGGTTGGTCACCGCACGGGCGCTGGGCCGGATCGGAGAACCCTCGGTCGTCCCGCAGCTGCTGGACTGCCTCTACGGACCGCGGACCGTACCGCCCGCCGTGGTCACCCGGGCGCTGACGTCCTTCGGGCCGGAGGCCCTGCGGAGCATCGCGGCGGGCCTGGAGCACCCGGAGCCGCTCGTCCGGGCCGTGGCGATCGAGACGCTGGGCGCGATCGGCGGGGTCTCCAGGACCGCTGAGATCGCGCGCGCTCTGAGCGAGGATCCCCATGCGGAAGTGCGCATCAGGGCCGCCCGCGCCTTGGGCAGGCTCGGCATGCCCGACGGTCTTGAGCCGCTGCTGGCCGCGGTGGACCCCGGTCAGCCGGTCGCCCTGCGCACGGTGGCCGCCGGTGCCCTGGGCAACCTGGGTGCCGTCGCCGCTACAGCCCGGCTGCGGGGCCTGCTCGGCGACCAGGATGATCATGTAGCTGCCACCGCGGCCCGGTCCCTGCTGCGGCTGGGCGAGGTCGGCGGCGCCGAATTGCGGGCGGCCGCCGACGGCCGTTCCGGCCCGCGGGCGGCGGCGCAGGCCAGGGCGGCGCTCGCGGAGTCGTCCGTCGTGGGCGCGTCCTCCAGTCACGTCGTCGGGGCGGCCCCGTGAGTACGGCGAGCGCGGCCGGCACGCTGAGCCCGGTGAACGTGCCCGGCGCCACGAGCGTGGCGAGCGACGGGCCGCTCGGCTGGCTCCGGGACGCGGCACACGCCCTGATCGCGGTGAGCGACGGCGTGATCCTCACGTACTTCGCCGTCATCAACACCTGCTACCTGTTCTTGATCGTCCTCGCCGTCGGAGAGCTCGTCCGAAGGCTGCGCCGGGCATCCTTCGCAGGCTACGACGACACCTCCGCGAACCCCTTCACCCCGCCGGTGTCGCTGATCATGCCCGCGCACAACGAGGAGGCAGGGATCGCCGAGGCGGTCCGAGCCATGCTCCTGCTGCGCTACCCGGTCTTTGAGGTCGTCGTCGTCGACGACGGCTCCACCGACGCGACGCTGGACAGGCTCCGGGAGGCATTCGACCTCGTCGAGGTGGAGCGCGTCGTGCCCGACGACGTACCGGCGCGCGGCGCGGTGGAGTCGGTCCATCTGCCCAGGGGCGGCCCGGTGCCCCTGGTGGTGGCCCGCAAGGTGAACGGCGGCAAGGCCGACGCGCTCAATGTCGGGGTCAACGTGGCGCGCTATCCGCTGCTGTGCATGGTGGACGCGGACTCGATCCTGGACTCCGAGGCGCTGCTCGCGGTGGCCAAGCCGTTCTGCGACGACCCGTTGCGGGTGGTGGCCTCCGGCGGCGTGATCGGCATCGCCAACGACTGCACCATCGTCGCGGGGCGCGTCGTCGAGGCGCGGATGCCCCGAAACCTGTTGGGCCTCATCCAGGCTGTCGAGTATCTGCGCGCCTTTCTGCTCGGCCGCACCGGGTGGTCGAAGGTCGGCGGGCTGCTGGTCATCTCCGGCGCCTTCGGCCTCTTCCGCCGGGACGTGGTGGTGGCGGTGGGTGGAATGGATCCGGACTGCATCGGCGAGGACGCCGAGCTGGTCGTCCGGCTCCACCGGCATCTGCGTCAGCAGGGCCGCGACTACCGCATCGTGTTCGTCAGCGAGCCGATCTCCTGGAGCGAGGCACCGCCCACGGCAAAGGTTCTGGCGCGGCAGCGGCGGCGATGGCACCGCGGGCTTACGGAGATCCTGATCAAGCACCGCCGGATGATCGGCAATCCCCGGTACGGCCGGATCGGGCTGGTGTCGCTGCCTTTCTACGTGGTCTTCGAACTGCTCGCCCCCGTCATCGAACTGTCCGCCCTCGTCCTGATCCCGCTGGGCCTGCTGTTCGGAGCGGTCGATCTGGACTTCCTGTGGCGCTTCCTGCTCGTCTCGTACGGCTACGCCCTGGTGGTCACTCTGGTGTCGGTCGCGGCGGAGGAGTACGCCTTCCACCGATTCGTACGGTGGGGGGACACCGGGGGCGCCCTCGTCGGGGCGACCGCCGAGAACCTCGGATACCGCCAGCTCACGGCGTGGTGGCGACTGCGCGGCATTTGGGACGCAGTGAGCCACGCACCGCAGGTGTGGGGCTCCATGCCCCGCAGCGGATTCTCCGAGTCCGGGCAGGCGCGAGCGAGCGAAGGTGATCGAGCGTGAGCGGCGGCAGGGAACTGGGCGGCTACTCCGTGACGCGGCGGCTCGGCACCGCGTTCGGCGTGCTGATCGGCCTCATCCTGCTGGTCGCGGCCGGGGTGCTGACCGCTTCGTCCATCGCGCACGGGGCGTCCGACGAGATCATCGACCGGACGCAGCCGGCCCTCGCCGACAATCTGCGGCTGCATGGCCACGCTGCCGACATGCAGCGTTCCATGCGCGGCTTTCTCCTCACCGGCGATCAGAAACAGCTGGACGCCTACCGAACGGCGCGCGAGGAATACCCGGCGGTACTCGCCTCCGCTGTTGAGGATGGCAGTCCCGAGACCGACCGGAATCTGAGGACACAGGCACAGCAGCTCGAGGCGTATCTGCGCATAGCCGACCAACAGATGAGAGCCAGACCGGGCAGCGAGAAGGCAGCCCGGCTCACCCGGATGGGCACCGTCCTGTACAACGCGTTCGATGCCACCAACCACAAGTTGGAAGTCCAGTTGACCGAGGAAGCCCAGCGGCTGGACGACCGCGCCGACAGGATCGTCCACGTCAATCTCGCGGGTGTCAGCGCCCTTCTGGTCGCGGCGATCGCCGCCGCTGTCTACACGTCCCTGCGAACCACCCGTGCCCTGGTCAGGCCCCTCAAGGGCGTGGAGAAAACTCTCGGGCGGCTCACCGCCGGGGAGCACTCGGCGCGGGCGGAGCAGCAGGGGCCCGCTGAGATCCGCGCGGTGGCCCGGTCGGTGAACACGCTCGCCGAGGAGAGCGACCGGCTGCGCAGGATCGAGGAGGAGCGGCGCCGACTGTCGGGGATTGCGCGCGACGTCGGCATCCGGATCCGGGAGCGCCTCGATGTCGATCAAGTCCTGGAGGTGACCTGCGCAGGGATGGGCGAGGGTCTGGACGCGGATTACATATTCGTGCTGCTCTCCGACGGGGACAAGCCGACCGTGCCTGTGTCGCGAGCATGGTCCGCAGAGCAAGGCCTGCTGCCCACGGAGGAACAAAGGGCGCTTCCCCCCGTGCCCGCCGAAGTGATCCGCGATCACTACCGCCGGGGAACGACCTGGTCCATCAACGATCTGTCCGACTACCTGTCCGATACCACGCCCGTGCCGGGCGCCCCCGGCTCCTTCGGCAAGGCGGGCATACCGGAAGAGAACCGGGATGCCGCCGCGTCCATGGGCCTGGTCTCGGTGGTGTTCATCCCCCTCGGAGTGGGCGAGGAGCCCATGGGTGCCGTGGTCCTGGCCCGCACCCGGCCGGAGCATCGCTGGCGGGCGGTGGACATCGACATCGCGGAGTCGATGGTCGCCGGTGTCGGCCGGGCACTGCACAACTCGATGCTCTACGGTCAAGAAGCGCGTCTGGTGGAGAAGTTGCGGGCGCTGGACCAGGCCAAGAGCGACTTTCTGTCGACCGTCTCCCACGAGTTGCGGACTCCGCTGACCAGCATCGTCGGATATATCGAGCTACTGAAGGACGACGACACGGGCCCGCTCCTGGAGCCGCAGCGGCGCATGCTGGACATCGTCGACCGCAATGCCAACCGGCTGCGCGCGCTGATCGAGGATCTGCTGACCCTGTCCCGGATCGAGGCCGGCACCTTCAGTTCGCAGAAGAGCGAGATCGACCTGCGCCAACTGGTGACCTCGGCGGTGGACACCATCAAGCCCGCCGCCGAGGCGGGTTCCGTCCGCCTGGAGATCGACTGCCCCGAAGTGCCGCTCGTACTGGAGGCGGACAGCGACCAACTGGACCGGGTCCTGATGAACCTGCTGTCCAACGCCGTGAAATTCACTCCCAGCGGCGGGCTTGTACGCGTCGAGGCTGCCGCGGACGACGGCCATGCGGTCCTCAGCGTCAGCGACACCGGCATCGGCATCCCCGAGGAGGAGCGCAAGCAGCTCTTCAGCCGGTTCTTCCGCGCCTCGAACGCCGTGGACGCAGCCATCCCGGGCACGGGACTCGGGCTGACCATCGTCAACACGATCGTGACGAACCACGGAGGCACGACGGAAGTCCACTCCCAGGAGGGCGAGGGCACCACGGTGACCGCACGGCTGCCGCTGGTGGCCGCGCCCGAGGTCGTGCAAGCCCCCTGAACTCTCCAGCGGGGTCGGCTGCTCACGGCCGGGCCAGGAGGTGCACCCCGATGAAGCTGCCGCCCGGGGCCCGTCGCACGTGCCTGGCACTGGCGTCCGCACTCGCCGCGCTCTGCGTGGGCTGTGCCCCACCGGCTGCGCATGCCGGTGAGCCGTCCACCGGCGGTTGGACCGTCGAGTGGACCGACGACTTCGACGGCAGAGCCGGAAATGCGCCGGACACCGAAGACTGGATCATCGACGTCGGCACCGGATACCCAGGCGGTCCGCCCCAGTGGGGAACCGGCGAAGTCCAGAGGTATACGACCGACCCCGCCAACCTGAGCCAGGACGGCCGGGGCAACCTGCGCATCACACCGCTGCGGGACAGCGCCGGACGATGGACTTCCGGCCGCATCGAGACGCGCCGCAGTGACTTTCGGCCGGCGGACGGCACGAAGCTGCGCATTCAGGCCCGCATCCGGCTCCCTGCAATCACCGGCGCCACGGCCGCGGGGTACTGGCCGGCCTTCTGGACCCTGGGCGGGCCTTTCCGTACCGGCGAGGGGGTATCACCCACCGTCGGCGAGTTCGACGTGATGGAGAACGCCAACGGCGCCAACCGGGTCTGGGGCGCGATGCATTGCGGGACGAGCACGGGCGGCCCCTGCAACGAGAGCACGGGCCTCAGCGCCAACACCACCTGCCCCGACTCGGACTGCACCGGCCGCTTCCACACCTACACCGTCGAGTGGGACCGCAGCGCCGAGCCGGAGCGGGTGAGCTGGTACGTCGACGGCAGGCGCTACCACTCCGTCAGCTCGGCACAGATGGACGAGGCCACCTGGGACGCCGCCACGGGCCACGGGCACTTCATCCTCCTCAACGTGGCCGTCGGCGGAGGCTTCCCCAAAGCCGTCGCCGGGCACAGCACGCCCATCCCGGGGACGCGCCCCGGCAGTCCCATGCTCGTCGACTACGTCACGGTCCTGACCACAGGGACCCCGTGACGCGGGATCCCCTGCGCTGCCGGAGCGCTGAGCAGGTGCGGGCGGGTGACGCTGCATGGCGTCACACACATCTCCCGTTCCTGACAGGCTCGTTGGCGTTGCATTAGGTTTGAGTCGTCACGCCTGCAACAGGGCAAACGGGAGGGGGATGCCGTGAGTGATCTTGCGCCGGAGTTGAAGTTCACTGCTGAGGGCATGATCCGCGGGTCGATGGGGCTGCTCGATTCCATGCGTGGGGCCCGGGACACCACAATCGCCCTTTTTCACGAACTGGCTCGCCAGCATGGCATGGCCGGGGACGACGATGCCGGTCGAGCGTTCGCAAAGGTTTACCGTGCCGCGGCCGCTACAACGCTCGACAAGACAGGCTTCAGTGCCTACGTGTTGGGTGAGACATCTCGGGGCCTGATGCGCAATGCGCGTGAGTTCATGGCCGAGGAAAGCCGCCGCGTAGCCGCATTCCTGGGAAGACAGCAGGACATGACCGCCGGCATGGGCCGCCCCGACGAAGGTTGCTCGGAGAATTTCCTCGGGCGGGGGCAGGAGCTGCCGGAGGTGGTCGGCGAGACCGCCTGGTACGACCAGTACGCCCCGGTGGGCAGGAGCGACCGATTCCGCGGATCTCCGGAGAAGATCCGCGACGTGGCCAAGACATGGCGGCACGCGGGAAAGCTGATGCAGCGTTTCCTCGAGGATGCCCAGACCTGCGCACTGACCGCGAGCAATGCCCATTCCGGTGAGGCGGCGGACTCATTCCAGACGTACTTCAAGTACTGCGTGGGCTTCACCTGCCCGCCGGCAAAGGCTCAGGCAGACGAGCCACTGGTAACCAACCTGGTTGCCGCTTGCAATCAATTAGCCAAAGCCTGTGAATGCTATGCCGATCACGTGGACGCCGCGAAGGAAAAAATCCAGCAGCACCAAGCCGATCTTTTCGCGGTCGACATGCCTTGGGACAGCCCCTTGTTCGGCAACAACGGCTACGACGGTGGGCTACTTGACGCGGTCCTCGGCGATCCGTGGATACGGGATCTCGGCGAGATCGCTCATGCTCTCGACACCGCAGAGGGGCGCATCAAACTCCCGCAGCCGGAGGGCGGCGACTCGGGATTCCCGCTGCTGCCCCTCATACCGATCCCAGTGCCAGTTCCGGTGCCGCTCGTGCCCGCGTCGTACCGCGGCCGCGCGCCGGCAGTCCTCCCGCTGGGCAACCCGTACGACCCTGCCCTCACCAGGGACCCGATACCGCCCGAGCCCGGGAGCACACGTATCCTCACCGCATCGGAGCAGGCCTCCTTCCGCGCGTGGGCCAATGGTCTGCCGCCCGGAGGCTTCGCAGGCGGCGGAGGGCCCACCAGCCCGGACAACGCCTACCAACTGCGCGTGGCCGGATATCCGGAACGCGAAGTGCCCCTCCCCGCCGCATCCACGGGTCGCAGCGGACGCGGACTCATGGTCGACGGCGTACGGCCGATCGACGGCTACGCAATCGAAGCCAAGCATGTGCGTGAGCCGGATTGCAAAAAAACCTTCCGCAGCCTCACCGAGGTCGACAAGACCCTGGCTACTCCACCAAAGACCGACGCCCAGGGGAAGCTGCGTTTCGACCCTCGCATCGACGGTATGTACGGGTCGGACGAGCGCGAACTCGTCCGCTACCGTGCAGCAATGTCAGACCCTCGCAACAGGGAGCTGCGCGGTCTGGAAATCGTCACGAACGACACAGACTCCGCCGGCTACTGGCAGAGCATGATGGCCATGAACGGCGTCAATGGCACCGCACGCTATGTGCCGTGACACAGGAGATGAAGGCATGACTGACTACCGTGACATCCGCACCACGTTCATCCTTCACCCACCGGTTGACGACGCAGCCTCCTGGCACATGACAGTCGACGGGTTCGTTCAGGCGCTCACCCGGTCGTTCCCTGACGCCTTTACGAAGTTCCGCACCAGCCACCTACGAGGAAACGATGTGGTCGACTTCGAGGTCGAAGTCGGGCCGGGCATCTGGATCGAGGGAACGGCGCAGACTCCCGTACCGGAGTGCGGGGTCATCACGTTGGCCTTGGCGAGTGCCACGGAGGCGGCGCGGTTCGCGACGTGGGTACGAGATGACCTCATTCCGTCACCCGGCATCCTGCGGTTCAGCACCGAACCGGCGATGCAGGCCGGCAGTCAGGACGAATGGACGGTCCCCGCCGCCGGAGATGAGGAGGCAATGACAGTCGTCTTCCTTGAACACCTCGCAGCGTTCGGCTGAGCGGCCGGTCGGCTCGCTTCAGAACCGTGTGCCTATGCCGCCACTGCGACCTACGAGACCGTACGGGTGATGACGCGGCCCGACGGCAGGCTTCGCGGGTCCGGGCGAGGTAGCCGTGGGTTTCCAGCTCGCGCAGGGCGGCGGCAATGCGGACCTCACCTTCGGGGAAGCGGTCCGCGAGGGCCTTCATCGAGACCTTCGCTCCGGCGGGCAGCGACTGGATGTGCGCGGCACGCCCGATGGCAGTGAGCGGCATCCGGCACATCAACCGGGTCGTGAGAACCATGATGCGGTCAGAGCGGCACAGGAGAGTCGATCTCGGCCCATACGGTCTTGCAGGGCGCAGGCCCGACCACGGTCCCCCACCTGTCGGCGTACGCCTCGACCAGCAGCAGCCCGCGGCCCGACTCGCCGTCGGGGAGCGGGCCTTCAGGCGCCTGGGGCAGCAGGTCGGCGCGGGTGTCGGTGACTTCGATGCACACCGTCCCCGTTTCCGTCAGACGGACGGTGAGGCGGAAGTCCCGCCCGACCACCCGCCCGTGCAGCGCGGCGTTCGCGGCGAGCTCGGCGACGATCTGCCCGGCGGCCTCGTACGGCTGCCCCCAGTCGATGAGGTGCTGCACCGTCAGCCGACGGGCGAGCCGCGCGCCCCGGCGGGTGGGCGAGAGCAGCACGGTGAAGTGGCGTACAGATGTCGCAGTTCGGGTGATTTCTTGGTTCACATCACTCAGCGTGGCCATCCGCACCTACTCTGAACAGCAACGACGTCGGTACGCAGCGTTACTGTCCGGGCGGAGTCAGGGCCGGTCCGGGCAGTGCGGATGCGCGGAGGAGGGCGGCATGGACGACGGTGCGGAGCAGCAGAGTTGGGACGACGAGAGCGGGGCCGTGCTCAGGGCGGTTGGCCGTCAACTGAAGGCGTGGCGGGAGGCGGCGGGGCTCAGGCAGGCGGAGCTGGGGACGGCCATCGGGTACAGCGAGGAGCAGGTCTCGTCGGTGGAACGCGGACGGCGCGTCCCGAAGGACGTGTACTTGCAGAGGGCTGACGACGTCCTGGGAGCGGGCGGCAAGATCACCGCGATGCAGAGGGATGTGGAGGAGGCCAGGTATCCGAAGAAGATCAGGGACCTGGCGAAGGTGGAGTCCGAGGCGGTCGAGCTCGGCGCGTTCAACAGCGGGGTGATCCACGGGCTGTTGCAGACCGAGGACTACGCGCGAGCGTTGTTCCGCATGAGACGGCCTCTGTACACAGAGGACGTCATTGAACGCGAAACAGGTGCCCGGATGGCACGCCAGGACATCATCGACAAGACGCAAGCCCTGCCTGTCTTCAGCTTCGTTCAGGACGAGGTGACGCTGCGTCGGCCGGTCGGCGGCAGAATGGTGCAGCGACGGCAGCTCGAACGGCTGTTGGAGGTCGGGCAGTTCCGGAACGTCGAGATCCAGGTGATGCCGACCGACCGCGAGGAACATGCTGGTCTGACTGGCGGGTTCCGGATCTTCAAGCTCCGAAGCGGTGTGACGCTGGGATATGCGGAGGTGCTGCACTTCACGCGCCTGATCTCCGAGCCGAGGGAGGTGCAGTTCCTCGAGATGCAGTATGGAAGCATCCGAGCGCAGGCTCTCACGCCACGAGAGTCGCTGGCCCTCATCGAGAAAGTGCGGGGAGAGACATGAGCATCGAGCCCAAGCTCGACTGGTGCAAGAGCAGCTACAGCAGCCCCGAGCCCGACTCCGACTGCGTGGAAGTGGCGTGGTTCAAGAGCAGCTACAGCACCGGCGAAGCCGGCTCCGACTGCGTCGAGGTCGCCGGCACCCCCAGCGCCATCCGCGTCCGCGACTCCAAGAACACGCGCGGCCCGCAGCTCGCTTTCGCCCCTCGGGCATGGGCAGACTTCGTGACGCACGCAGCCAACCGCTGACCGCCAGGAGGCACCGGCATGGACTGGACGCTCGAAGTGATCGTGGTCCCCGTCTCGGACGTGGACCGGGCCCGAGACTTCTACCGTGACAAGCTCGGCTTCAAGCTCGACGTCGACAGACAGGTCACCGAAGACATGCGCATCGTCCAGCTGACGCCTCCCGGCTCCGGGTGCTCGATCGTCATCGGTGAGGGCATCGGAGGCCCGGAGGGCGGCCCGGAGCCGGGCTCCTACGCCGGGCTTCAGCTCGTCGTCGCGGACATCAAGGCTGCCCACGCCGAGCTCGTCGAGCGCGGCGTGGAGGTCTCGGACCCGGTCGAGATCGCGCCGAGCGACGGCGGGACCTTTATGCACTTCAAGGACCCGGACGGCAACGCCTGGGCGGTGCAGGAGTATCGAGTACGCGCCACGAAGCCGCTGCACGAGGTGCTGCGCCCCAGCGCCGATTAGACCCTGTTCGGGCAGCACGCGCTACGGTTCCTGCCATGCCTCGATCAACTGAAGCCGGACGCCTGCCCGTCACCGCGGACGACGTCGACCAGGCCGTCCAGCTCGCCGTCGCCGCACTCCGAGAGGCGCCCCCGGCGGCCTGGGACGGCAAGGCCGGCTCGCTGGAGTGGGACTGCTGGGAGACCGTCGAGCACCTCAGCGACGACCTTTTCGTGTACGCAGCCCAACTCGGCCCCAGGACACCGCCGTTGGACGGCCATGTGCCCTTCGTATGGGAAGGCCGACGGCCCGGCGGGCCCGGGAACGCCATCCACGCGGACCGTGCGGCGGGGGTCACCGGACTGCTGCAGCTACTGGAGGCGAGCGGCGCGCTGCTGGTCGCCATGGTGCGTACGACACCGGCGACGGTCCGCGCGTACCACAGTTACGGGGTGTCGGACCCGGAAGGTTTCGCGGCGATGGGGGTCGTGGAGACCCTTGTGCACACCCACGATCTGGCCGAGGGACTCGGGCTCGCCTGGGACCCGCCGGCCGATCTGTGCTCGCGGGTGCTGACCCGGCTGTTCCCGGACGCCCCGGAGGACTCCGCTTCCTGGCCCACCCTCTTGTGGGCCACGGGGCGCGCCGAACTGCCCGGACACCCGCGCCTGACCACATGGCGCTGGAACGGCGCACCGCGGCCCTAGACAGCGGCGGCCGGGGACGCAGCACGGTCAGGGCTGGGGGCGGTCCTCGCGGCCCGTGCCGAACTCGTCCTTGAGCTTGTCCTGGCCGGTGTCGACCTGGCCGCTGTACTTGCCCTGGGTCTTGTCGTCGACGGCATCGCCCGACTTGTCGATGCCCTTGTCGGCCTGCGACTCGTGGCCCTTCATCATTTGCTTGAGCTTGTCCATCATGGACATGGAGTCATCCTCCTTGCGGCATGGGCCCCCACCCCTCCAGGGTCACCGCACACCGCATGGTTCGCATCCTCAGCCAATGAGGACATGATCTGTCCTAGTTGCCGCCTACCTTCGTTGTCACGCATCCGCTGGAGCGAACGAAGGGACAGGACCATGTTGCGAGGACTCGCCACCGTCAGTTTCTGGGCAGCCGATCTGGCCGCGGCAAAGAGCTGGTACACCGAGCTGCTGGGCATCGAGCCGTACTTCGAACGCCCCGGGTACGTCGAGTTCCGCATCGGCGACTACCAGCACGAGCTGGGCCTGATCGACGCCGCCTACGCCCCCGCCGGCGTCCCGGACGTGCCGGGAGGGGCCGTCATGTACTGGCACGTCGACGATCTCAACGCGACCTTCGAGACCCTGCTCGCCAAGGGCGCGAAGGAGTACCAGGCCCCCACGGTCCGCGGCGAGGGCTTCGTGACCGCGTCCGTGATCGACCCCTTCGGGAACATCCTCGGTGTCATGTCCAACGCGCATTACCTGGACGTCCTGGGACAGCGCTGAGCGATCTCACGGCTCAGGGCCGACGGTCATCGACCGTCGGCCCTGAGTGGGTACAGCTGATCCCGCTTACAGCACCGGCAGGTTCCTGCGGAGCTCGACCGGTATCAGCCGCCCAGCCCGTCGGCGGCCTTCTTGATGTCCGCCGCGAAGGTGCTCACCTCGGTGTAGACACCGGGCTTGCCCGGGCGCGCGCAGCCCTCGCCCCAGCTGACTATGCCGACCTGGATCCAGGCACCCGCTTCGTCCTTGCGGAACATGGGGCCGCCGGAGTCGCCCTGGCAGGTGTCGACGCCGCCGGTGTCCAGGATCCCGGCGCACAGCTCATCGGCGGGGGTCAGCTGGTCGCCGTACGCCTTCTGGCAGGTGGCGTCGTCGATGGACGGGACCTTGGCCTTGAGCAGGTAGCGCTGCTGGTCGCCGCCTTCCTTGTCCGCGCCCCAGCCGGCGATGTCGAAATCGCCGGTGTTGAGCTTGTCGTCCCCGGCGATCGGCAGGGTCGGCAGATCGATCGGCTTCTCGAGCTTGATCAGCGCCCAGTCCTTGCCCTTGCCGTTGTAGCCGGGCGCCTGGAGGACCTCGGTGGACTTCGCGCTTATCGCGTTGGAGTCCTCCAGGTCGACGACGCCCGCCGTCGCGGTGATGCCGGTGTTGGGGCCGCTGCCGTCGACGCAGTGGGCGGCGGTCAGAACGATGTCCTTGGCGTACAGCGCGCCGCCACAGCCCATGGACAACCGGACCATGAACGGGAATTCACCCTGATCGGCCTTGGTCCCGCCGACAACCGTCGCGCCTACTTCGCCGCGTGAGGACGGCGGGGTGGCGGCGTTGGCCGCGCCGGGCTGGAGGCTGAAGGCCGCGAGGGCGACGGCACCGATCGCGGTGGTCGTCCTGAGGTGCTTCAGGTAGCTGTTCAACGGACTTCCTCTCGTGGGGGGTACGCCTCGATGACGAGCTCATGCCAACCACGGGAACCGGAAGTCACCACCGCATGAAGTGCGTTGGAAAAACGGCAGCACGCCGCAAGGCGTCCGAACCCAGTGGGGGATGAGTCCGCAAAGCGCCCTGCGATTATGTGGAACAAGCGACCGCGGTGGCAAGGGTGCGCGATGCCTCAACTACCGCTGAAAATAAGGCCCGTTGGGTTCATACCGCCGATTCCAACCGCTAATGCCGCCTGCCGTTACACGAGTGATACGAAATCTCCGGAAGGCTGTGTCATTGGCGCCATCGCCAGCGGTGAGAGTGCGGAATCCAGCCGGTTTCTGACGTGAACCCGGGAAGTCGGCACAGCCGCAGGGCCACCCAAGAAGGCCCGCCACCGCGCGGGCGGAGGTCCCATCACACCGACGCGAAGGACGCAGAATAGGCGCGGTCGGGGCACAGCGTGATCGCCGCTCTCCGCGCGAGCAGACGCGTCCGGATCTCGCCCCCATCTCCGCCGAGGCGGGTTGGCCGCACGGCCTCCGTCACTCTTCACCGAGGGTGAGGCCGGCGTAGGAGGCCAGGCTGGCTGCGGTCGGGAATGCTGTGCCGCCGCCGATCGTGACCAGGAGAATGACGCAGGTCCTGACGCCGATGCCGGGCATCGAGGTCAGGACCTGGGAAAGAGGGTGGGCCTCCAGCAGTTTAGGGCTCCTCGGTGGCGGGGCCTTCTTCGGTCGCCCCCATCCTGGCCTTGATCAGCGGAGTGATGATCAGGTCGTATACGAGGACGCCGGCGACTCCGCCGATGAGCGGGCCGACGATGGGGATCCACCAGTAGTGACTGAACCATTGGAAGGTCCCGGGGAGAGCAATTGAACCCCAGCCTTCGAAGTAGGTGAACAACCTGGGGCCGAAGTCACGTGCGGGGTTGATCGCGTACCCGGCGTTGGTGCCGAAAGTCAGACCGATCGCCACGACCACCAGGCCGATGAGGAACGGGCCGAGATTGGACATCGGAGCCAAATTGCGCGTGTCGATGAGTGCACAGATCAGCAGGAGCAGGATTCCGGTCCCCACGATCTGGTCGAGCAAGGGGCCCCACCATGAATCGCCGAAGTATTCGGCGGGGAACGTGGCGAAGATCGAGTATGTGCCAAGAGATTTGTCTCGAGGGACTCCCGTCTTGGCGTTGGACGCGTCGATCGCCCACCTGTAGGTGGCGTAGACGAGCGCGGCGGCGACGAAGGCGCCCACGACCTGCGCCAGCCAGTAGGGCAGGACCTTCCGCCAGGGGAAATCCTTTCGAACCGCGAAGGCGAGAGTCACCGCGGGGTTGAGATGGGCGCCGCTGATTCCGCCGGCCACGTATACGCCGAAAACCACGGCGAGGCCCCAACCCCACGCGATGATAAGCCAGTTGGCGGCACCGAAGTCCACGGTTTGTCGTCCTGAGCCGGGTAGACCGACGACTGCGACAGCCACCGACCCGATGCCCAGCAAAAGCAGAACGAAGGTTCCCAGGAATTCGGCAAGCATCTCACCGCCGGTACCTTCTCGATAACCGCGTCGATGCACAGTTCCTTCAGCCATCGGCTCTCTCCTCCGTCGGTATGGAACAGACCTACCCTCTCCTTACAGAAACGTAGACGGAGGGAAGCGCATTGGAGTGAACCTGCTGGCGAGACCCCGGAATGTTCCCCCCAATGGAGCACTATTGGGGTTCGTCTTCAAAGATCGTCAGGCGGGCTGTGTGGGGCGATATCAGGTTGTCCGGTCGGCCTCGCCCGCACGGCCGTGGAAGCATGTATGAGGGCGGGCACCGTTTCCGGGGCGGACGGCCCGCAGACGGCCCAGGACGGATAAGACAGGCGCGGGGCCTGCGGTCGTCAACCGCAGGCCCCGATTGCCGTTAGGCGGAAATGTGGCTCTGACCTGTGCTTACAGCACTGGGAGGTTCTTGCGGAGCTCGAACGCCGTGACCTCGCTCCGGTACTCCTCCCACTCCTGCTTCTTGTTCCGCAGGAAGAAGTCGAAGACATGCTCGCCGAGCGTCTCCGCCACCAGCTCGCTCCGCTCCATCAGCGTGATCGCCTCGCCCAGGTTCTGCGGCAGCGGCTCGATCCCCATCGCCCGGCGCTCCGCGTCCGACAGCGCCCACACGTCGTCGTCCGCGCCCGCCGGGAGTTCGTAGCCCTCCTCGATGCCCTTGAGGCCCGCGGCGAGCAGCACCGCGTACGTCAGATACGGGTTCGCACCGGAGTCGATGGAGCGGACCTCGACGCGGGCGGAGCCCGTCTTGCCCGGCTTGTACATCGGGACGCGGATCAGCGCCGAGCGGTTGTTGTGGCCCCAGCAGATGTACGAAGGGGCCTCGCCGCCCGCTCCCGCGCTGCGGGCCGAGCCGCCCCAGATGCGCTTGTAGGAGTTGACCCACTGGTTGGTGACGGCCGAGATCTCCGCGGCGTGCTTGAGCAGGCCCGCGATGAAGGAGCGGCCCACCTTGGAGAGCTGGTACTCGGCGCCCGACTCGTAGAAGGCGTTCCGGTCTCCCTCGAAGAGGGAGAGGTGGGTGTGCATGCCGGAGCCGGGGTACTCGCTGAACGGCTTCGGCATGAAGGTCGCCTGGACGCCCTGCTCCAGCGCGACCTGCTTCATGACCAGGCGGAACGTCATGACGTTGTCGGCGGTGGAGAGCGCGTCCGCGTACCGCAGGTCGATCTCCTGCTGGCCCGGCGCGCCCTCGTGGTGGCTGAACTCCACCGAGATGCCCATGGATTCGAGCATGGTGATCGCCTGGCGGCGGAAGTCCATGCCGACGTTCTGGGGGGTGTGGTCGAAGTATCCGGAATTGTCCGCGGGCACCGGCCGGGAGCCGTCCAGCGGCTTGTCCTTCAGGAGGAAGAACTCGATCTCGGGGTGGGTGTAGAAGGTGAAGCCCAGGTCCGAGGTCCTGGCGAGGATCCGCTTGAGTACGAAGCGCGGGTCCGCGAAGGAGGGAGAGCCGTCGGGCATCAGGATGTCGCAGAACATCCGCGCCGTACCGGGGGCCTCCGCGCGCCACGGAATGATCTGGAAGGTGCTCGGATCCGGCTTGGCGATCATGTCGGACTCGTAGACCCGCGCGAAGCCCTCGATCGCGGAGCCGTCGAAGCCGATGCCCTCGTCAAATGCCTGCTCAAGCTCGGCGGGGGCCACCGCGACCGACTTCAGGAAGCCGAGCACGTCGGTGAACCACAGGCGCACAAAGCGGATGTCGCGCTCCTCGAGCGTACGGAGCACGAATTCCTGCTGCTTATCCATTTCCACCCATCCTTGCTGGTCAAGCCGCCTGCTCCGCACGAGCATGCCACCCCAGGGTTTCAGGCGCGTTGCGTGCCGCGCCAAGGGCCGCAGTACCGGCTGAGCCCCATTGTGGGTCAGGGCCCACGCCGAGACGACCCCGAGGCCCCCCTGATCTCGTGCGTAACCACTTCTCCTGCCGCTTCGACGGCTGTTTTCGCGGCCCATATGAGGTGCCGGACGCGCCCGCACACTACGATCTGCGGCCATGGGGGGTTCCCGGCTCAACCACATCGCGCGCACTGCGCGTCCCATGGCACTGCTGAGTGCCGTGGCGACGCTCCTCGGCGCGCTCGTCATCTGTCTGAGCCCGACCGCCCCTCACCACGCCTCCGCGCCCCAGAGCGTCACGACCGAGGTCAGCTGTCCGTACGACGACGGCGCCTGCGGCCTGGTGCCGCTGGTCAAGGCCGCCGTGCTCACCGCGCCGCCGCTGGACGCCCCGCTCGAGGCCGGGGCCCAGCCCCCGCACCTCGGCCCGCCGCCGTTCACCGGCCGGCTGCCCCACTCGGAAGCGCTGCCACGCGCACCCGGCCTTCACGTCCTTCAAGTGCTGCGGACATAGCCACACAGCAGTCCCGCCACCCCAGCTCCTTGATCACACAGACCTGACTTCACGAAGGACGACAACCATCATGGCTTCCCGCAACAACGACCGCCGGGCCCGAATAGAGCAGATGCGCCGCGCCGAGCAGAGCCGCGAGCGCCGCAGCCGCATCATCACCATCGCCGTCAGCGGTGTGGTCGTGGCCGGTCTCGTCGGCTTCGGCGTGTACGCACTCAACAAGGAGTCGGAGAAGAAGGAGCAGAAGGTCGCCGAGGCCAAGGCTCCGGTCATCGGCGAGAAGTCCTGGGAGGCGAAGAAGCTCGGCCGCAAGCATGTCGACAAGGCGGTCACCTACCCGATGAAGCCTCCGGTCGGCGGAGACCACAACCAGGTGTGGATGAACTGCAACGGCGACGTCTACAAGGAGCCGATCCCCGACATGAACGCCGTGCACTCGCTGGAGCACGGCGCGGTCTGGGTGACGTACAACGCCAAGGCGCCGGCCGCCGATGTGACCAAGCTGAGCGCCAAGGTCAAGGAGACCCCGTACACGCTGATGAGCCCGGTCAAGGACCAGGCCGGAGTGATCATGCTGAGCGCCTGGGGCAAGCAGCTCAGCGTCGACCGCGCCGACGACCCGCGCGTGAGCAAGTTCCTCACCAAGTACGTGCAGGGCCCGCAGACCCCTGAGCCGGGCGCGGCGTGCACCAACGGGCTGGGCGGCAAGTGATCCGCATGAACCGTACGCAGTGGGCGGCGATCACGGCAGTCGTGCTCGCGCTCCTCTTCGCCGGGGCCGCCACGGTGGCCTCGGCGGGCGGTGGTGACTCCACTCCTGAGTCCACCTCCCGTACGCCGTCGGCGGATTCGGCGGACGCGGGCTTCGCGCGCGACATGGCGGTCCACCATCAGCAGGCGGTGGAGATGTCCTTCATCGTCCGGGACCGCACGCAGGACGACGAGGTGCGCAGGCTGGCGTACGACATCGCCAACACGCAGGCCAATCAGCGCGGCATGATGCTGGGCTGGCTGGATCTGTGGGGGCTGCCCAAGCTGTCGGCGGACAGCGAGCCGATGGCCTGGATGATGCCGGGCATGAAGGGCCACGACGGCCACATGGGGCATCAGGCCGAGGACGGTGCCCTGATGCCGGGCATGGCGACCAGGACGGACCTGGACCGGCTCGGCAGGGCGAGCGGCAAGCAGGCCGAGATCGAGTATCTCCAGCTGATGATCAACCACCACAACGGCGGGATATCGATGGCCGAGGGCTGTGTGAAGCTCTGCACCGTCGGTCCCGAGCGGAAGCTGGCCGAGGGCATGGTGGCCGCACAGCGCTCGGAGGTCGAGCTGATGGTGGACCTGCTGCACAAGCGGGGCGCCGAGGTCCGTACCTCCTAGGGCGCGTTCAGGGCGCGTTTCAGCAGGAGCGCCGTCCGCCCCGGTCACCCGCGAGGTGACCCGGGGCGGGCGGAAGGCCGCGCCGGACGTGCCACGTCAGGGGCTGTTTTTCACCCGTTCGGCCTACAGCGGTCGCGTACGCCGAACGGCCCAATCACGATGGGTTCGCTCGGGGACGTCATCTGCTGAGGAAGGACGACCCCATGACCACCGCCAGAGACATCATGCACCCGGGGGCCCAGTGGATCCCCGCGCACGAGACCATCGACCGGGCGGCGCTGCTGATGCGCGAGCTGAACGTGGGCGCCCTGCCGATCGCCGGGGTCGAGGGACGGCTCTGCGGCATCCTCACCGACCGCGACATCGTGGTCGGCTGTGTGGCGATGGGTCACGACCCCTCGCAGGTCACCGCGGGCGACATGGCCAGGGGCACCCCGCGCTGGGTCGACGCCGACTCGGACGTGGACGAGGTGTTGCAGGAGATGCAGGGCCACCAGATCCGCAGGCTGCCCGTGATCGAGCACAAGCGGCTGGTGGGGATGATCAGCGAGGCCGATCTCGCGCAGCATCTGACGGGGGACCAGATCGCGGCCTGGGTCGGCCAGGTGTACGCGCAGCAGATCTGACCCTGCCGACCCCCTCGCCGCTCCCCTCACCTATCGCGTCATCCCCCAGCACCGCCCGGGCCACCGCGTCCGGGCGGTCCAGCATCATCAGGTGGCCCGACGGGGCGACCGCCTCGAAACGGGCGCCGAGCAGCCCTGCCAGCGCGCGCTGCCGCTGTGCCCAGCGCGGCCCGCCCGCGCTCGCGGCCAGCACGGTGACGGGGACGTGCGGCAGCGGGTGGCGCTCGCGCAGGTCGAGGAGTTCGGCAGCAACCGCGCGGTAGTGGGTGTTCTCCAGAAGGGCGCCCTGCATCACCCGGGAGGTGGCGTAGCAGCGGCGTACGAGAGCGAGGGGTGCCGGGTCCCCGCCGCCGGTACGGGAGAGACGAACCGTCGTACGGCGGGTGAGCGGCCCCAGGGCGGCGGGCGCTCCGGCGGCCGAGAGCGCGGCGCCGAGCGCCCGGGCGGCGGCGGTACGCAGGGCGGGCGCGGCAGGCACGCGCGCGTGCTCCTCGACACTGGAATCGACGAGGACGGCGGCGGCCGTACGGGTGGGATGCAGGCGGGCGAAGGCCTCGACGTGGAACCCGGCGATCGAGTGCCCGACGACGGTGGCGGGGCCGTGCAGGCCGAGCGCGTCCAGGACGCCCGCGATGCGGTGTGCCTCCCCGGCGGCCGACGGCGGCACGCCGGCCGGGCCGCTCAGCCCGTGCCCCGGGCGGTCGAAGCGGACGACGGTGCGGTGCGGGGCGAGCAGGGGCACGACGGGGTCCCAGTCGAACCAGCTCATCGCGAGCCCGGCGCTCAGGACGCAGACGGGTCCGCTGCCCTCGACGACCACATGGTGCGGTACGCCTCCCACCCGTACGAATGTCACTTCGCGCCACCTTTCCCCTCCCGCGCCACAGACAGCGCGAGCACCACAGATCAGCCTGCCACGAACAGACGTCCGGAGCCGCTGCGGGCCCCGGCACCAGAGATGGCCGCGACCGCCCGGACGGCAGCGATGGCGTGGCCCGCATGTCGATGCATACCGGGTGGGGGTAAGCTGCCGCTCATGGTGATCGGTCGGCGCGCGCGGTTCGGACAGCTGCTGCTGTTCATTGCGCTGGTCTTCGGTATCGCCACGATGCACACGGTGGGACACCCGGCGCCGGGGCACGGTGGCGGTACCGCGGAGCACTCGATGTCCACCTCGACGTCCTCCGCCTGGACAGCGCACGCGATGTCCGTCTCGACAGCGCACGCGAAGTCCGCCTCGACAGCGCACGCGAAGTCCGCCTCGACAGCGCACGCGAAGTCCGTCTCGACAGGGCACATCGCGCCTCCAGGGCAGCAACAGACCGCCGATCCCGCGGGACTGGCGCACACCGGACCGGAGTTGCCCGGCACGGGCATGGACCCGATGGCCGTGTGCCTCGCCGTGCTCGACACGTTCACCCTCGTCCTGCTCGCCGGAGGACTGCTCCGGCCCGGACCCGTCACCGCCCTCGTGCCCTGCGACGCCCGGATACTCCGCGCACTGTGGCCCGACCCGCCGCCGCGCAGGGCGCTCCTCGCCAGGCTGTCGGTGCTGCGGATCTAGAAGAGGGCCCCGCTGCCTGGGAACCTCCGCGCTTCGAGCGGTGTACCAGAAGCAGCAGAAGCGCCCATCTGCACGCATCACCACCACCACGAGGTGTCTTCAGTCATGCGCACTCACCACACGCGCCGCGCCGTGCTCGGCGCCGCAATCGCCGCCGCCGGCACGGGAGTTCTGGCCGCCTGTTCCGAATCGACGAGCTCGGGCGGCCACGGCTCGATGAACCACGGCAGCGCCGGGGAGGCTGCCCCGAAGGGCTATGTCGAACCCAACGGCCCGGAGGTCCTCGCCGCCGAACGCAAGCGCGGCTCGGGTCCCGTCCGTAAGGTGAAGCTCACCGCCACCGCCACTCAGCTGGACCTGGGCGGCGGCCGCACGGTCAAGTCCTGGGCGTTCGGCGACCGGCTGCCCGGCCGGGAGGTCCGCGTCACCGCGGGTGACACGCTCGCGCTCACCCTCGCCAACAACCTGCCGCAGGCCACATCGCTGCACTGGCACGGCCTGGCCCTGCGCAACGACATGGACGGCGTCCCCCACCTCACCCAGAACGCCATCAACGCCGGCGCCTCCTTCGACTACCGCTTCACGGTGCCGCACCCCGGGACGTACTGGTTCCACCCGCACTCGGGCGTCCAACTGGACCGCGGTCTGTACGCCCCACTGATCGTGGACGACCCCAAAGAGCCCCTGAAGTACGACAAGGAGTGGATCGTCGTCCTGGACGACTGGCTCGACGGGATCGACGGCGCCACGCCGGACGCGGTGCTGGCGCACCTGACCCACGGCAGGGGCGGTGTGCACTCGGCCGAGGACATGGCGTCCCCGATGGCGACGGCCGAGCACATGCCGTCCCCGACGGCGACGACCGAGGGCCCGTCCATGATGATGATGGGCGCGACCAGCCCGCAGCTCGGCGGCGATGCCGGCGACATCAGGTACCCGCTCTACCTGGTCAACGGGCGCGCGGCCAGCGCCCCCTCGTCGTTCAGCGCCAAGCCGGGCGACCGCATCCGGCTGCGCATCATCAATGCCGCCGCGGAGACGGCGTTCCGGATCGCGCTCGGCGGCCATGAGCTGACAGTGACGCACACGGACGGCTTCCCCGTCCGGCACGCCAAGACCGACGCGCTGCTCCTGGGCATGGGCGAGCGGTACGACGTGCTGGTCACGGCGGGCGACGGCGTCTTCCCGCTGACGGCGATCGCCGAGGGCAAGCGGGCGGTGGCGATGGCGCTGCTCCGCACGGGCGGCGGGGCGGCCCCGGCCTCCTCCGCACGCCCGAAGGAGCTCTCCGGCCGACTGCTCACCGCGGACCGGCTGCGCGCGGCGGAGTCCGTCGCCCTTCCCGCACGGAAGCCGGACCGCACGATCAAGCTGCGTCTGACGGGCAGCATGGCGCAGTACAACTGGGCCTTCGACGGCAAGCCCTACACCCACGATCAGCGCCATCCGGTCCGGGCGGGCGAACGGGTCCGGCTGGTCTTCACCAACGGCACGAGGATGTGGCATCCGATCCATCTGCACGGCCACACCTACGCCCTGGCGAATGTCCAGAACGGCCCGCGCAAGGACACTTCGATCGTGCTGCCGAACGACACGCTGACGGTGGACTTCGACGCGGACAACCCCGGCCTGTGGATGCTCCACTGCCACAACGTCTACCACTCCGAGTCCGGAATGATGACGGTGCTGGGTTACCAAAAGTAGCCGGATTACCCGGAGGAGCAGTGTGGGGCGCCCGGCCCGCCGTACGGGGGCCTGCCGTACGGAGTCCTGCCGTGCGGAGTGGGGCGCCCCACACCCCTCCCCCAGGACATCGCGTCAGAAAGACGATTACACTGGGCCATGTGCCTCAACTACGCCTTGCTCTGAATCAGATCGACTCGACGGTCGGCGATCTCGCCGGCAATGCCGAGTCGATCGTGCACTGGACCCGGCACTCCGCCGAGCAGGGGGCGCATCTCGTCGCCTTCCCGGAGATGGTGCTGACCGGCTACCCCGTCGAGGATCTGGCCCTGCGCTCTTCCTTCGTCGAGGCTTCACGGGCCGCCCTGCAGGCGCTCGCCGCGCGTCTCGCCGACGAGGGTTACGGGGAGATCCCCGTGATCGTCGGCTATCTCGACCGCTCCGAGCGTGCGCAGCCCCGCTACGGTCAGCCCGCCGGAGCACCGCAGAACGCCGCCGCGGTACTGCACCGCGGCGAGGTGGTGCTGAGCTTCGCCAAGCACCACCTGCCCAACTACGGCGTGTTCGACGAGTTCCGCTACTTCGTGCCGGGCGACACCATGCCGGTGATCCGCGTGCACGGCATCGACGTGGCACTCGCGATCTGCGAGGACCTCTGGCAGGACGGCGGCCGCGTCCCTGCCACCCGCTCCGCCGGGGCCGGGCTGCTGATCTCCGTCAACGCCTCGCCGTACGAGCAGAACAAGGACGACACCCGCCTGGAGCTGGTACGCAAGCGCGCCCAAGAGGCCGGCTGCACCACCGCGTATCTGGCGATGATCGGCGGGCAGGACGAGCTGGTCTTCGACGGCGACTCGATCGTCGTCGACGCGGCCGGTGAAGTCGTCGCGCGCGCCCCGCAGTTCGCGGAGGGCAGCGTCGTCCTGGATCTGGAGCTGCCCGCGGCCTCGGCCGAGCCGCCGACGGGCGTCGTCGACGACGGACTGCGCATCGAGCGGGTCGTCATCTCCGAGGAGCCGCTGGACGCGTACGAGGCGGAGCTGGCCGGCGGCTATGCCGAGCGGCTCGACGACGACGAGGAGGTGTACTCCGCGCTGGTCGTCGGCCTGCGCGCATACGCCGCCAAGAACGGCTTCCGCTCCGTGCTGATCGGGCTCTCCGGCGGCATCGACTCCGCGCTCGTCGCGGCGATCGCCTGCGATGCGCTCGGAGCGCAGAACGTGTACGGCGTCTCCATGCCGTCGAAGTACTCCTCCGATCACTCCAAGGGCGACGCCGCCGAGCTGGCCCGCCGTACCGGGCTCAACTTCCGCACCGTGTCGATCGAGCCGATGTTCGACGCGTACATGGGTGCGCTCGGTCTGACCGGTCTCGCCGAGGAGAACCTCCAGTCGCGGCTGCGCGGCACGACGCTGATGGCCATCTCCAACCAGGAGGGCCACATCGTGCTCGCGCCGGGCAACAAGTCCGAGCTGGCGGTGGGGTATTCGACGCTGTACGGCGACTCGGTCGGCGCGTACGGGCCGATCAAGGACGTCTACAAGACGACCGTCTTCCGGCTCGCCCAGTGGCGCAACCGCGCCGCCGAGGAGCGCGGACAGGTCCCGCCGATCCCTGAGGCCTCCATCACCAAGCCGCCGAGCGCGGAACTGCGCCCCGGCCAGGTCGACACCGACTCACTGCCGGACTACGACGTACTGGACCGGATCCTCGCGCTGTACGTGGACCGGGACCAGGGCAAGGACGCGATCGTCGCGGCCGGCTTCGACGAGGAGCTGGTGGCCAGGACGCTGCGGATGGTGGACACGGCGGAGTACAAGCGGCGTCAGTACCCGCCGGGCACCAAGATCTCGGCGAAGGGCTTCGGCAAGGACCGCCGCCTCCCGATCACGAACCGCTGGCGGGAGACGACGAGCTGATCCGGCGCTCCTCGGTACGGGGGCTTCCCGCGGCGACAACGCGGGAGGCCCCCGTCGTCGTCTCCGGGCCGCCGCGGTCGAGGAGGCCGGCGACCGCGGCGATCGCCAGGCCGACGACCGCCAGCACCGCGCCGACCAGCGTCGGGGACATCCAGCCCCAGCCCGCCGCGATGGCCGCGCCGCCGAGCCAGGCGCCGCCCGCATTGGCCAGGTTGAAGGCCGAGTGGTTGGAGGCGGAGGCCAGCGTCGGGGCGTCCTGCGCCTTCTGCATGACCAGCATCTGGAGCGGCGTGGTGGTCATGAAGCCGACCGCGCCGAGGACGACGACCGTGGCCAGAGCGGCGGCCTGGTGGTGCGCGGTGAAGCGGAAGGCCACCAGCACCAGCGCAAGGGCGGTGAGCGACCCGTACAGCGTGGGGCGCAGCGCCCGGTCGGTCAGCGGTCCCGCGGCAAGCGCACCGAGCGTCATGCCGATGCCGAACAGCGCGAGGACGAGAGTGACGGAGGACTCGCCGAAGCCCATCACCTCGGTCGTCATCGAGGCGAGGTAGGAGTACACCGCGAAGACGCCGGCGAAGCCGAAGACCGCGGTGAGCAGGCCGAGCAGCACCTGACGGCTGCCGAGGGCGCGCAGCTCGCGGCGCACGCTCTGGTGCGCGTCGAGGGGCACATACGGAACGAGCCGGGCGAGTGCTGCCATGGCGACCAGGCCGATCACCGTGACCACCAGGAAGGTGGCGCGCCAGCCGAGGTGCTGGCCGAGCAGGGTCGCGGCGGGTACGCCGACGATATTGGCGACGGTGAGCCCGAGGAACATCGTGGCGACCGCGCGCGCCTGCCGCCCGTCGGCAACGAGCCGCGCCGCGACGACCGCGCCGACACCGAAGAACGCGCCGTGCGGCAGCCCGGCGAGGACGCGGCCGGCGATCAGCCAGCCGAAGCCGGGGGCGAGGGCGGAGGCGAGGTTGCCGACGGTGAACAGAGCCATCAGGAGCACGAGCATCCGCTTGCGGGGGATGCGGGAGCCGAGGGCGGTGAGCAGAGGTGCGCCGACGACGACGCCGATCGCGTATGCGGAGACGAGGTGGCCGGCGGTGGGGACGGAGGTGTTGAGGTCGTCCGCGACGTTGGGCAGGAGGCCCATCATCACGAACTCCGTTGTACCGATGCCGAACGACGCTATGGCGAGCGCGAGTAGCGCCAGGGGCATGGGAGAGCCTTTCCGAGTTAGTTCTCCTACGAAACAAAGGCTCTCATGGGGATTGTTCCCACGGATGAACGGGTGGTTGCCGTCACATAACTGGGGCTCTGCCTACGCTTCAATCACCGTCGAACTTGATTTGCCCCGGCCGCGCCGCTGGGGCACGCGTCCCGTCAGGGCTTCACGCGCGCCGCGATCGGCAAATGGTCGCTGTCCGTCCGCGGCAGCGTCCACGACGAGACCGGCTCCAGGCCCTTCACCAGGATCTGGTCGATGCGCGCCATCGGGAACGACGCCGGCCAGCTGAAGCCGAAGCCGTCGCCCGCCGCGCCCTGCGTGGACCGCATCTGCGAGGTGATGGACTTCAGCGAGCGGTCGTTCATCGTGCCGTTGAGGTCGCCGAGCAGCACGACCTTGGCACCCCGCTCGTGGGCGATCGCCTCGCCCAGCGCGACCGCGCTGTTGTCGCGCTGGTTGGCCGTGAAGCCCGCGTGGAGCTTGACGCGTACGGACGGCATATGGGCGACGTACACCGCGACAGCGCCCATGGGCGTCTGCACGGTGGAGCGCATGGCGCGCGTCCAGCCGAGCCGGGTGTCCACCGGAGCGGTGTCGCTCATCGGGTACTTGCTCCACAGCCCGACCGTGCCCTGCACCGAGTGGTACTTGTAGGTGCCGGCCAGAGCCTGTTCGTACGCGGAGACCTTGCCGAGCGGAAGCTCCTGCAGCGCGAGCACGTCCGCGCCCGATGCGGCGACCTCCTTGGCCGTGCCCGCGGGATCGGGGTTGTCGGCGTTGACGTTGTGTGTGGCGAGCGTCAGATCGCCGCCGCTCGCCGACTTGTCGGTGACCAGGCCGCCGAAGAGGTTGAGCCAGACGACGGTAGGGAGCAGCAGGGCGATCAGCGCGGTGGCCGAGCGCCGCCAGATCGCGAGGGCGAGGATCACCGGGACGAACACGCCGAGCCACGGCAGGAAGGTCTCGGCGAGGCTGCCGAGGTTGCCGATCCGGTTGGGGATCTGGGCGTGCAGGATCATCAACAGGGCGATCAGCACGGCGAAGCACGCGAGGGCGATGCCGCGTCGCCAGATCCGGTTGTCGCCGCGCCAGCGCCGGAACAGGCCCCGGGCCGGGGTTCCGGTGCGCCGGTCCTCCGGATTGCCGTTCCCCGTCTCCGTCTTGTACGCCTGCGCCATAAAGCTGTCCTCACTGCCTTGCCGTCACACCTCGCCGTCGACACTAGGCGATGGCGGGCGTTTTACCGCCGTCGCCGGACGGCCGTTACTGCCTCGATGACGACAAGGCGGAGGACGGAGTTCCTGGTAACGGCCCAGGTGGGGACGTTGTGACAGAACGCGCACACTTCGGGCGGGCCGCGACGGGCGAGTTGATGGCCCCTCAGCGTGGCGGGCGTACGCCCTGGAGTACGGCGTCGACGATGCGTTCCGCGCTGCCCACCTCGGGTGTGCCTCCCGGGCGCAGCACGGTCCGTACGAGCATCGGGCCGACGAAGAGGTCGCCGAGCAGATCGAAGTCGATGTCGGCGCGGATCTCGCCGCTCGCGATGCCGCGCCGCAGCACTTCGTCCATTCGCTCGCGGCGGGGGACGACGGAGGTGTGGTGGTACATGTCCCAGAGCTGGGGATAGCTCTGCATCTGCGCGAAGACGTTGTGCAGGAGGGCGGAGGAGCGTTTGGCGAGGCCGCGGCGGCGGAGCATCTCGACCATCGCCACGAGGTCGTCGCGGACGGAGGTGCCGGGCAGCGGGGGGTCGACGGGTTCCATGGAACGTACGACGTCGACGAAAAGGGCCTCTTTGCCCTCCCAGCGGCGGTAAATGGTGGCCTTGCCGACCCCGGCGGTGCGGGCGATGCGCTCGATGGACAACTCGGACAGCGGCACACCCTCTTCGAGGAGCCGCACGACGGCCTCGACGATGGCCCGCTCGACGGCCTCGCTACGGGGCCGGCCGCGCCGCCCCGCGGGCCCTGACGCACCGGACGAGGCGGGACGTGCGCCGGAGGCGCCGTCGCGCGCGCTTCGCGCCGCGGGGCCCTGGGCAGGGGCCACGGACGAGGCAGCACCCTGGCGGGCGCGCCGAGCCTTTGCCGGTGCCGGAGCGGACGACGCGCCCGTGGCCGGGGCAGGCCCCGCCCCGCGGGAGGCCGAAACCTGGGCAGGCCGCCCGACGGGTGCCGGGCCGCCCCCGGATGCCGGGCCGGCCGGAGCCGCGGCCCCCGGGTTGTCGTGGTGGTGCCTCAGCCGCACGTCCGCTCCGTCTCTCGCCGTCTCATCCGCCGCCGTCATCGCCGTCAGCTCCGTCAGCTCCGTCAATTCTCGCTGACCGACCTCGTGTCATGATCAGGCCCGGCACTCTCCCTCTCCGACCCGAGCTCGATCTCGGGCTCGGGCTCGGCCGCCGGTGCCCTCTTCGGGCGGCCGCCCGGCAGGAAGAGCAGGACCACGACCACACCGATCAGCGCCACGCCCGCCGACACCAGCGCGGTCAGATGCATCGCGTCCAGGAAAGCCTCGTGCGCAGGCGCGACCAGCTCCTTGCCCGCCTGACCGAGCTTCTGCGCGTAACCGAGCGTCGTCTCGATCGACTCCCCCGCGGCCTCCCGGGCCCCACTCGGCAGCACCTCGAGATGCCCCTCGATCCCGCTCCGGTACCGCGTGGAGAGCAACGAGCCGAGCACCGCGACACCCAGTGCCCCGCCCACCTGCCGGAACGTGTTGTTGACCGCGGAACCGGACCCCGCCTTCTCGCGCGGCAGCGCCTGCATGACCGAGACCGTCACCGGCGGCATGATGTGCGCCATTCCCGCGCCCTGCACGAAGAAGACCACTTCGAGCACCCACAGTGGCGTGTCCGCGTCGAACAGCGCGAACGCCGAAAGACCCACCGCGACCAGCAGCATTCCCGCCGTGCAGACCGCCCGCGCCCCGAAGCGCTCGACGACCAGCCGGGCGCGCGGCGCGAAGATCATCTGCGCCACGGCCAACGGCAGGATCAGCAGTCCGGCGTCCAGCGCGCTGTACCCGCGCACGCTCTGCAGATAGAACGCGGAGAAGAACGTCACGCCCATCAGCGCGAAGAAGACCAGCGCGATCGCGGCGACGGCCGCCGAGAAGGCCGGCTTCTTGAAGTACGAGATGTCGATCGCCGGATGGTCGCTGCGCTTCTCGTGCAGTACGAAGACGGCCAGCACCACAAGCCCGCCGAGCAGCGGAAGCAGCGAGGACGGCGCCAGGAAGTCCGCGAGCTCGCCGCCGCGGATGATTCCGTACACCAGCAGGACCAGGCCGATGACCGACAGCACCACGCCCACGGGGTCGATACGCCCGGGGTTCGGGTCCTTGGAGTCGGGCACCAGCACCACCATGGTGATCACCGCGATGATCACGATCGGCACGTTGACCAGGAAGATCGAGCCCCACCAGAAGTGCTCGAGGAGCAGTCCGCCGGCGATCGGGCCGATCGCGATGCCCAGCCCGACGCTGCCCGCCCAGATGCCGATCGCCTTCGGCTGCTCCTCGCGCTCGAAGACGTACATCAGCACGGCGAGCGTCGCCGGCATCACAAACGCCGCGCCGAAGCCCATCACCGCGCGGTACGCGATGAGTTCGCCGGGCGAGCCGGAGAACGCCGCGAGGGCCGAGCCCATGCCGAAGACGAGGATGCCGAACAGCATCACCTTCTTGCGGCCCATGCGGTCGCCCAGCAGTCCCGCCGTGAAGAGCAGTCCGGCGAAGACGAGCGTGTAGGAGTTGATCGACCACTCCAGCTCGCTCTGCGTCGCGCCGACTCCTACGGGCGCGGGACTGGCGATCGTCTTGACCGCCACGTTCAGGATCGAGTTGTCGAGCACGACGATGAGCAGGCTGAACATCAGGACGCCGAGGATGGCCCAGCGGCGGCGGTGGACGGCCTCGGGTATGCGGGGAACGGCAGCTGCGCCGGATGGAGTCGACATGATCCCCAGACTAGCCATATTTCGATACGAGACCGTCTCGTATAGAAACACTTTACCGAAGAAACGGGTCCTCTTCCTTCCGGACGGCACTAGGTGCCACCATGGGGGTGATCCGGGGACGCCGTCAGGGCGCCACGAGATGACGAAGGAGCCGTTCAGCCATGACGCTTCAGGCTGCCCAGAAGCCCACCGACAGCAGCAAGGCGCTGTACGGCGGCAAGGGCACTCGCCGCATTACGGTCCACGACGTCGCCACCGCCAAGGAGCGCGGCGAGAAGTGGCCGATGCTCACCGCTTACGACGCGATGACCGCGTCCGTCTTCGACGAGGCCGGCATCCCGGTCATTCTCGTCGGCGACTCCATGGGCAACTGTCACCTCGGTTACGACACCACCGTGCCGGTCACGATGGACGAGATGACCATGCTCTCTGCCGCTGTCGTACGGGGCACCAGGCGCGCCCTCGTCGTCGGTGACCTCCCCTTCGGCTCGTACCAGGAGGGCCCCGTCCAGGCGCTGCGCAACGCCACCCGGCTGGTCAAGGACGCGGGCGTCGGCGCGGTCAAGCTGGAGGGCGGCGAGCGCTCGCTGGGCCAGACCGAGATGCTGGTGCAGGCCGGCATCCCGGTCATGTCGCATCTGGGCCTGACCCCGCAGTCCGTCAACACCATGGGCTACCGGGTGCAGGGCCGCGGCAACGAGGATGCGCACCGGCTGCTGCGCGACGCCAAGGCGGCACAGGACGCCGGCGCCTTCGCGGTCGTCCTGGAACTCGTACCGGCCGAGCTGGCCGCCGAGGTCACCCGCAGCCTGCACATCCCGACCATCGGCATCGGCGCGGGCCCCGACACGGACGCCCAGGTCCTCGTCTGGACCGACATGGCCGGCCTCACCGGCGGCAAGGTTCCGCGCTTCACCAAGCAGTACGCCAACCTCCGCCAGACCCTCGGTGACGCCGCGAAGGCCTTCGCCGACGACGTCGTCGGCGGGGCGTTCCCGCAGGAGGAGCACACCTTCCACTAGGGCCGCCGAGGGACACCTTTCCCTGGGCCCCATAGCCACCTCCGGCACCAACGACAGCCCGCCGATCTTCCCCCGTCGGCGGGCTGTCGGCCTGAGCGGTGGCCATCAACACGCCCTGGCGTAGCCTGGAAAGTGGCCTCGGGGTTCCTCGCACCACCCCGCCGGGAGGCGGTAGTCATGGCCGGAATCGTGCGTAAGACCTTCGACTCCCCGGAAGAGACCCGTCCGTTCTCAGAGGGAACTGGGAGGCTCGACCTCCTCACCACGGAAGGCGGGCCGCCGGTCGGCCGTGCCGTGTTCGAGCCGGGCTGGCATTGGTCCAAGCACATCAAGCCCATCGCCGGGACCGACAGCTGCCAGTCGCACCATCTGGGCTATGTCCTCAGCGGTCGCATGAAGGTCGTCATGAATGACGGCGAGACCGATGAGATACGTCCCGGCGACTTCATCGACATCCAGCCCGGCCACGACGCCTGGGTGGTCGGCGATGAGCCCTGCGTCGCGCTCGACTGGGCCGGTTTCGTCGACTACGCCAAGCCTGCGAGCTCCTGACCTGCATCTTCAGCGGTGTCGGCGGGCTGTCGCCCGCTTGTCGGTGACCTGTCGGTGACGTGTCGGCGGCCTGTCGGCGACGCCCCTCATCGTTGACGGCATGACGCGAAACGACAAGAACCCAGACGGCACGCGCAGCGCCGTCCAGGTGCGGGGGCTGGTCAAGCACTACGGCAGTACCAAAGCGCTGGACGGCGTGGATCTCGACGTCCGTGAAGGCACCGTGCTCGGTGTACTCGGACCCAACGGCGCCGGCAAGACCACTCTCGTACGCTGCCTCTCCACCCTCGTCGTCCCGGACGCCGGCCATGCCGTCGTCGCCGGCTACGACGTGTTGAAGCAGCCGCGGCAGCTGCGCCGCACCATCGGACTCACCGGACAGTACGCCTCGGTCGACGAGAAACTGTCCGGCTGGGAGAACCTGTACATGATCGGGCGGCTGCTCGATCTGCCACGGCGTGATGCCCGCCGCCGCGCCGACGAGATGCTGGAACGCTTCTCGCTCACGGACGCCGCGAAGAGGGCCGCGGCGACGTACTCCGGCGGCATGCGCCGCCGCCTCGACCTGGCCGCCTCGATGGTCGGGCAGCCGGCCGTGCTCTATCTGGACGAGCCCACGACCGGCCTCGACCCCAGGACCCGCAACGAGGTCTGGGACGAGGTGCAGCGGATGGTCGCGGAGGGGGCGACCGTACTGCTCACCACCCAGTACATGGAGGAGGCCGAGCAGCTGGCGAGCGAGCTCACGGTCATCGACCGCGGGCGCGTCATCGCGAACGGCCGCGTCGACGAGCTCAAGGCGAAAGTCGGCGGCCGCACCCTGCAGATCCGGCCCAGCGACCCGGCGCAGCTGTCCGCCATGGCCCGCATGCTCGGCGAGTCGGGCCTCGACGGGGTCACCGGTGCGACGGTCGTCCCCGACGAGAGCCTGCTGTACGTACCGATCCTGAGCGATGAGCAACTGACCGCCGTCGTCGGCCTGTTGGGCGCCCACGGTTTCGGGATCGCACACATCGGCACCCATCTGCCCAGCCTGGACGAGGTGTTCCTGGCCATCACCGGTGAGAAGACGCCCGTGTCCGACGCCATTCCCGAGGAGGTCGCCGCATGAGTACGGCAACGTTGCAGCACTCGAAGACGCCCGCGCCCGCCCCGGCGAAGGCGCTTCCCGGCGAGGGCCGGATCGGCCTGCGGGCCAATCTGCGGCACATCGGCGCGCTGGTGCGCCGTAACGCCCTGCAGATCAAGCAGGACCCGGAGTCGATGTTCGACGCCCTGCTGATGCCGGTCATCTTCATTCTGCTGTTCGTGTACGTCTTCGGCGGCGCGATCTCCGGCAAGGGCAACCAGCAGCAGTACGTCAACTACGTGGTCCCCGGCATGATGGCGATGATGGGCATGAACATCGCCATGGCCGTCGGCACCGGCGTCAACGACGACTTCAAGAAGGGCGTGATGGACCGCTTCCGGTCCATGCCCATTGCCCGGTCCTCCGTCCTCATCGCGAAGATCGTGGTCGAGGTCGGCCGGATGCTGGTCGCCACGACCGTACTGCTCGGCATGGGCTTCCTGCTCGGCCTGCAGATCCACACCTCGGTGCTCGAACTGCTCGCCGCGGTCAGCCTCTCCCTGGTCTTCGGCGCCTCGCTGATGTGGATCTTCATCCTGCTCGGTCTCACCATGAAGACGGCCCAGGCCGTGCAGGGGATGGCCATGATGGTCCTGATGCCGCTCCAGTTCGGCTCGTCGATCTTCGCCCCGCCGACCACGATGCCCGGCTGGCTGCAGACCTTCACCGACTACAACCCGCTCTCCAACCTGGCGGACGCGGCCCGGAATCTGATCAACGGCGGCCCGGTCGCCCACGCGGTGTGGATGACGCTCGGCTGGGCGGCGGTGATCACGCTCGTCACGGCGCCGCTCGCGGTCGCCAAGTTCCGTAAGAAGACGTGATCCCGACAGGGGGTCAGGGGTCCTGGACCAGGGCGGCGGCTTCATCGAAGGTGAGGCCGCCGCCCTCGGCGTACGCGGCCTCGTACGCGGCATCGTCGAGCAGGGCGCGTACGGCTTCCTCCGCCTCGACCCGGCTCTCACTCTCGTACAGCGGACGGAAATGACCGGGCGGCAGATCGGCGTCGGCCGCGCCGAGCACCCGGGCCGCGTCCTCGGCGCGGCCGGGCCGGCCCTTGGCCAGGGCAGTCGCGGCGGTCACCAGGTGCACCGAGGCCAACTGCGGCGCGACCATACGGGCCAGCGGGTCGTGCGCCCTGCGCAGCGCCACACGGACCCGTTCCAACGACTGCTCGTAGCAGCCGTCCATCACGTCCAGCCAGGCCTGTACACCGACGACCATGCCCTCGAAGATCGCGAGGGTGCTGGACTGGAACTGCTGCAGCAGCTGCGTGATCTCGGCCCGCGCCTCCTGGACGCGACCGCTGCGGGCCAGCCACAGCACGAGGTACAGCCGGGCGATGGCCGCCGACTCGTTGCCCATGCCCTTCTCGGCCAGCACCTCGCGGATGATCGCCTCGCCCCGGTCACCCTCGCCCGACTCCAGGAGGATGCCGGCGAGGCGGGAGCGCAGCACCGCGGTCTGGGCCTGGGCGCCGATCCGCTCGGCATACCCGATCGCGGCCGTGAAGTCCTCGGCGGCCAGCCGGTATTCGCCGCGCCGCTCGTGCGCCTCGCCGCGCGCGGACAGTGCCTCGGCCGCGCCCCAGGCGTCGCCGAGCCGGGTGAACAGCTCCAGCGACTCGTCGGCGTCACGGGTGGCGTCACCCGCCCACTGGGTGCGGTTGGCGAGGACATTGGCGCGGGCCTGGAGCGCGGCGGCGAGCTCCCACTCGTATCCGTAGGCACGGCAGGCCTTGACGGTCTCGTTGAGCAGATCCTTCAGGTCCTCGGCGTTCCCGGTCAGCAGTACGGCGAAGAACCACAGCGAGGCCGGCGGGCGGCAGGTCTGCGGCAGCCCCGGGTGATAGGCCCGGGTGACCCCGCGCAGCCACTCGGTCCGCTCCGGGGTCGTCCACTCCTCGATGTTGTACTCCATGAAGACCATGCGGATCAGCCCCGCGCTGCGTCTGGCCTCCTGCAGCAGCTCCGGCGACATGGGCGGCGGCGCGTCGGTGAACCGCTCGAAGATCGGCGGGGCGGGTTCGACGGGCGCGCGGAAGGGGTCGGGGCCCAGTGCGCCTGCGGCCGCGGCCCAGTGTCTGGCCTCGCTGCGCAGATCCCGCATCTGCCAGTACCAGGACAGCGAGAGAACGAGGCAGAGCACCTCCTGCTCGTCACGGGCTGCGGCAGCGCGGCGGAGCGCGGTGCGCAGATTCTCGTACTCGCGCTGCAGCAGGGCGATGGCCCCGCGCTGGCCGTGGCCGCGCAGGAGGGGGTCGGTGGTGCGCGCCAACTCCCGGTAGTGGAGCAGGTGCCGGCGCTCCGCGGCGTCCCGCTCCTCGGCTTCGTCGAGGCGCTCGGCGGCGTACTCGGCGACGGTTTCGAGGAGGCGGTAGCGCATCTGGTCGTCGGGGGTCGGGGCGGCGACGACGAGTGACTTGTCGATGAGCGACCCGAGTACGTCGAGGGCGGTCGCGCCGCAGACGGCCTCGGCGGCGGCGATGTCGCAGCCGCCCGCGAAGACCGACAGCCGCCGCAGGACGGCGCGTTCGGTGTCCTCCAAGAGGTCCCAGGACCAGTCGACGACCGCTCTGAGCGTCTGCTGGCGCGGCAGTACGGTGCGGCTTCCGCTGGTCAGGAGGCGGAAGCGGTCGTCGAGCCGGTCGGCGATCTGGCGGGGGGTGAGCATCCGCAGCCGGGCGGCGGCGAGTTCGATGGCGAGCGGGAGCCCGTCGAGGCGGCGGCAGATCTCGGCGGCGGCGTCCGGGTCGTCCTCGATGCGGAAACCGGGCCGGGCGGCCGTGCCGCGGTCCGCGAGCAGTTGCAGGGCCATGGGGTCCGGCAGCGGGTCCACCGGGCGCACCAACTCGCCCGGGACGCCGAGCGGTTCGCGGCTGGTGGCCAGGACGGTGACGGCCGGGCAGCTCTCCAGGAGCCGCTCCGCGAGGGTGGCCGCGGCGTCTACGACATGCTCGCAGTTGTCGAGGAGGAGCAGCATGCGGCGGCGCGAGCAGTGCTCGGTGAGCCGTGCGAGGGGGTCGTCGCCGTTTCGCTCGGCGGCGCGCAGCTCCTCGGCACCGGCACCGCGGAGCACGGTCTCGCGGGCGCCGAGGGCGGTGAGGACGGCGTCGGGAACGGTCTCGGGGTCGTCCACGGGCGCGAGCTCGGCGAGCCACACCCCGTCGGGCCACGCCTCCGCGGCCCGTTCGGCCGCCTCCTGCGACAGCCGGGTCTTTCCGGCACCGCCGGGGCCGAGGAGGGTGACGAGGCGGGAGTGGGTCAGGTCGGCGTGGATGGTGAGGATGTCGGCATCGCGCCCGACGAAGGAGGTGAGCCGGGCACGCAGATTCCCGGCGGGGCTTCCCTCCTGGACCCGGGCCATCCCGTCCCGGTTTCCTTCGCCGCTCCGCGGCGGGAGGGATTCACCGGGACGCAGGCCCCCGGCCTCTGCGCCGCTCCGCGGCGTGAAGGGTTGCCCGGGACGCGGTCCCGGACCCCAATCCCCCGCCCAGGCTTCGCCGGTCGCTTCGGTCGCTTCTTCGCCGCTCCGCGGCGAGAACGGTTCCCCGGGACGCGGTCCCGGTGCCCAGACCCTCGCCCCGGCTTCGCCGGAAGCTCCGGAGGCGTCCCCTGCGGGAGCCCGAGGGCCCTGTTCCGCGCCGCCCCGCGGCGGGAACTCTGGCCCGCTGCCGGGCCCGGGCACAGCCCCAGGCGTCACCCACGGGGGCTGGGGCGCAGCCCCAGGGTCGGGGAGGGGCGGGGCAGGGGGAACATCCGGGCGCAGCAACTCCGCGTGGAGCAGACGCAGTTCGCGGCCCGGGTCCGCCCCCAGTCGGTCCGCCAAGTCCGCCCGTATCTCCTCGTACGCCGCCAGCGCCTCCGCCGGCCGGCCCGCAGCCCGCAGCGCCCGCAGCCGCAGTGCCTGGAGGCGTTCGTCCAGCGGGTGCTCCCCGCAGAGGGCGACGAGCTCCGGCAGCGCCTCCTCCGCGCGGCCCAGCGCCAGCGCCGACGCGAGGCGCGCGCGGCGGGCGTCCAGGCGGCGGGCGTCCCAGCGCGCCGACTCGGCCGTGCGGTTCGGCAGATCGGCGAGCACCGGCCCCTGCCACAGACCCAGCGCATCGTCGAGCAGCGCCGCCGCCTTCACCGCGTCGCCCTCCTCCAGCGCCCGCGCCCCCTCCCCCGCAAGGCGCTCGAAACGGTGCAGGTCCACATCCTCGCCCTCGGCGCACAGCCGGTAGCCACCGTCCGCCGACGCCACCGCCGCATGTCCCAGCGCCCGCCGCAGCCGCCCGACCAGCGCCTGCACCGCGCCCACCGCGTCCGCGGGCGGATCGCCGTCCCACACCTCGTCGACGAGGACGCCGACCGGGACCGTACGCCCGGGCCGAAGCGCGAGTACGGCCAGCAGCGCGCGCAGCCGCGCACCGCCGAGCGCGACGGGCGTGCCGTCGTCGTTCAGAGCCTGAGTGGTGCCGAGTACCCGATAGCGCACCCGCCCATTGTCACCGCTGCCGCCCCGGCCTCGTGCAGCAGGAACCTCCGCGCCCCCGCGGGACGTTCCCTTCACGTCACCGGTACGGTCGGTCCCGCACGTCCCTCCCCCTAACGCCCTGGCGGGCGTGGGGGGACCCCCAAGCCTCAGGAGCCGCACCCATGACCACCGCCACCAAGCGCCACGGCGACCGGCGCATCAGTCCGGTGTTCCTCGGGATCGTCGCCGTCATGGCGGTGACCGGCTGGGCGGTGTGGACGGACTTCTCGGCCAGCCCCGGCATCGCCGTGTTCCTCTTCGTCACATCCGCCTGGATCGTCTCGCTCTGTCTGCATGAGTACGCACACGCCCGCACCGCACTCCACAGTGGCGACATCTCCATCGGCACAAAAGGGTACTTGACCCTCAATCCGCTCGTTTATACCCATGCGCTGCTGAGCATCGTGCTGCCCGTACTGTTCGTGATCATGGGCGGCATCGGTCTGCCCGGCGGCGCGGTCTTCATCGAGCGGGGCCGCATCCGCGGCCGCTGGAAGCACAGCCTGATCTCGGCGGCAGGGCCGCTGACGAACGCGCTGTTCGCCCTCGTATGCACCGCGCCGTTCTGGCTGAACGCGCTGGACGGGGTCCCGCTGGTCTTCCGCTTCGCGCTCGCGTTCCTCGCGCTGCTCCAGATCACCGCCGCGATCCTGAACTCCCTGCCGGTGCCCGGCCTTGACGGCTATGGCGTGATCGAGCCGTGGCTCTCGTACAAGGTCCGCCGCCAGGTCGAGCCGTACGCGCCCTTCGGGCTGCTCGCCGTCTTCGGCATCCTGTTCATCCCCGAGGTGAACCACGCCTTCTTCGACGCGATCGACGCCATCCTGCGGGGGCTCGGCATCAGCGAGGCCGAGACGTACTGCGGCCAGGACTTCTACCGCTTCTGGCAGACGAGCGACGCCTGCCAGGCGTTCGTCAACCGGTAGCCCCACGGGCCTGGCGCTCCGCCTTCGCCCGGCGCAGGTAGTACCACGCCATGTTGGAGGAGAGCCCGGCCAGCAGCACCCACACGATCCCCAGCCAGCTGCCCTGTACGAAGGACACCACCGCCGCCCCGACGGCGAGGAGGCAGAGGGCGAGGGAGGAGAGAGCGAGGCGGGGCATGGGGTACGGCTCCTGTCCGGGTACTGATGACGTACGCCGTCCAGTGTCCCCCATGGCCCCGGCTGCCCTGTCGTCGACTACACGTCGGTGACGCGCAGACCCGCGTGCGCCTTGTAGCGGCGGTTCACCGAGATCAGATTCGCCACCAGCGACTCGACCTGGTGGGCATTGCGCAGCCGGCCCGCGAAGACTCCGCGCATGCCAGGGATGCGGCCAGCCAGCGCCTGCACCAGGTCGGTGTCCGCGCGTACCTCACCCAGCACCATCACATCGGTGTCGATCTCCTCGATCGACTCGTCCTGGAGCAGCACGGCGGACAGATGGTGGAAGGCGGCGGTCACCCGGGAGTCGGGCAGCAGGGCGGCGGCCTGCTCGGCGGCGCTGCCCTCCTCCGGCTTCAGCGCGTACGCGCCCTTCTTGTCGAAGCCGAGCGGGTTGACGCAGTCGACGACGAGCTTGCCCACGAGCTCCTTCTGCAGCGTCTCAAGGGTCTTGGCGTGCCCGTCCCACGGCACGGCCACGATCACCACGTCGCTGCGCCGGGCGCACTCGGCGTTGTCAGCACCCTCGATGCCGAGGCCCAGCTCGGCGGCCGCGGTCTCGGCGCGCTCCGCGGCCCGGGAACCGATGATCACCTTCTGCCCGGCCCTGGCCAGCCGGTACGCGAGCCCGCGGCCCTGGTCGCCGGTGCCGCCGAGGACGCCGACGACCAGGCCGGACACGTCGGGGAGGTCCCAGGGGTCCTTGGCGGGAGCCTTCGGCGCGGTGCCTGCACTGTCAGTAGAAGTCATGGGCTCGACCTTACTTCGTGGTATTGGGCACCCGATCGGGTGAGCGGGCGGCAACCGGCCCCGCCCGGTCCGGCCGTGGTGCAGTATGCGGGGCCATGGATGCCGTACGCGTCGCGCTGCTGCGCGAAGTCCTGGCAGGTACCCAGTGGCCGGCGGCGACCCGGCGGTTCGCGGGGGTGCTGCGGTCGTCCGTGGTGCCGCAGGGCGGCGGGCTGCTGCTGGTGGGGACCGAGGAGTACGAGCCGTGGCATCTGGCCGCGCATCTCGTGGACGAGGCGGCCTGGTCCGGGCAGCCGGAGCTGACGCCGACGCTCGTACGGCACCGGGTGCGGCCGGCCGATCCCGCGCAGCTGGCGGTCGGGCTCGGCAGGCTGGAGGCGGCGCGGCGCGGCGAGACCCTGCTGGTGGTGGCGCCGACGCGGCCGGACGCTGGGCTGCTCGAGCGGGTGCACGACGCCCGGCGGGCCGGGGCGACGGTGCTGGCGCTGGACGGCGGCGACCCGGAGGTGCACGGCCTGGCGCACGAGGCGCTGACGGTGGCCGGGCAGGTGGACGACGTCGACATCGACACGGTGCAGCATCTGGTGAGCGCGGCGGCCGGGGAGAACAGCGTGCCGGTGGCGCGGGGGCGGCGGCGGCTCAGGGACCGGCTGTCGCGGCTGGCGGACCAGCTGACGTCACCGCCGCCCGCGCGCTGGTAGTTCGGGGGCGACCGGAAGGACGGCTCCAGAGCCCACGGGACCCTCGGTTACGCCACGTCGTCGCCGTCCGGCCTGGGCGCGTCATGCCACTTCGGGTCCGTCTCCCACTGAAGGTTCCGTTCCCGCGCAATCTCCATCGCGTGCTCCGCCTCCTCGCGCGAGGAGTACGGACCGAAGCGGTCCTTCGCCGGGCACTCCGGGCCCTCTTCGACCTTCTTGTGCTGCAGGCAGTAGTACCACTCGCCCGGCTTTCCGACCGTGCGCTTCTTGAACAGGGCCATCGTCGGCTCCTTCCTCTCCCGCCATGCTGCCCCATCGCCCCTGGTTAGACTCGCTGGCATGTCTGGCCAGTCGCTGCTCGTACCAGGGGAGCTCTCTCCCATCCGCTCCGTTCCCGGAAACATCCGGCGCCCCGAGTACGTCGGGAAGCCCGCGCCGACGCCGTACACCGGGCCGGAGGTCCAGGACTCCGAGACCATCGAACGGATGCGCATCGCGGGTCGTATCGCCGCGCAGGCGATGCAGGAGGCCGCCAAGCACATCTCGCCCGGCGTGACCACGGACGAACTGGACCGGGTCGCGCACGAGTTCATGTGCGACCACGGCGCCTATCCCTCCACGCTCGGCTACCGCGGCTTCCCCAAGTCCCTGTGCTCCTCGGTCAACGAGGTCATCTGTCACGGGATCCCGGACTCCACCGTGCTGCGCGACGGTGACATCGTGAACCTCGACGTCACCGCGTACATCAACGGCGTGCACGGCGACAACAACGCGACCTATCTCTGCGGCGACGTCGACGAGGAGTCGCGGCTGCTGGTGGAGCGGACCCGCGAGTCACTCAACCGTGCCATCAAGGCCGTCAAGCCGGGCCGCCAGGTCAATGTGATCGGCCGGGTCATCGAGTCGTACGCGAAGCGCTTCGGATACGGCGTGGTGCGCGACTTCACGGGGCACGGGATCAACTCGTCGTTCCACTCGGGGCTGATCATCCCGCACTACGACGCGGCGCATGCCACGACAGTCATCCAGCCCGGCATGACGTTCACGATCGAGCCGATGCTCACGCTCGGCACGCACGAGTACGACATGTGGGAAGACGGCTGGACCGTGGTGACCAAGGACCGGAAGCGGACGGCGCAGTTCGAGCACACGCTCGTGGTGACGGAGACGGGCACGGAGATCCTCACCCTGCCGTGATCGCTCTGCCGTGATCGTCTTGCGGCGATCGCCGAGAGGCGTAGGGTTTTACCGACAGGACGTCGGGAACATATTGACTTAGGTAAGCCTAAGTCGGAAGAGTGGCGCCGGCAACAGCCAGTGCCGCCACCGCTTCCTTTCCCGTCCCCACCGGTCCCCTGGAGGCCCGCCTTGGACGCCACCGCCACGACCACCGGTACGCCCTTCTCGACGGTCATCCGTGTCGCCTCGCACGCGCAGCACACCGAGGCGGAGACCTCGTCCTTCATGAGCGACCTGCTCGGCGACCGGCTGGGGGTGGAGGCGTATGCGCGCTACACCGAGCAGCTCTGGTTCGTGTACCGGGCGCTGGAGGAGCCGGCGCAGGCGCTGAGGGGCGACGCGGTGGCGGGGCCGTTCATCCGGCCGGAGCTGATGCGTACGGCGGAACTGGAGCGCGATCTGGCGCATCTGCGGGGAGTGGACTGGCGCAAGGGGCTCACGCCGCTGCCCGCGACCGCCGCGTACGCCGCGCGGATCGCACAGTGCGCGAGCGACTGGCCCGCGGGCTATGTCGCGCACCACTACACCCGATACCTCGGCGACCTGTCCGGCGGCCAGATCATCCGCGACAGGGCGGAGAGGATCTGGGGCTTCGGGCGCAAGGGCGACGGGGTACGGTTCTACGTCTTCGAGCAGATCCCGAACCCGGCGGCGTTCAAGCGGGACTACCGCGAACTGCTGGACGCGGTGAACGCGGACGACCTGGAGAAGCAGCGGATCGTGGACGAGTGCAAGCGGGCGTTCCACTGCAACGGAGCGATGTTCCGGGAGCTGGGCACGGCCACCGCGGCACACCGAAGGGGCCCGCTCAGCGCATAAGCGGCAGGTGGGCGCGGTGCTCAGCGCGAGACGGGAACGGGGGTCGCGAGGCGTACGCGGCCGCCGATCTCGATCGTGCCGTCGGGGCCGGGGGCGGTCAGGATCTGCGATCCCCGGCCCTGTGTGATGTTCAGGGCCCGCCCGAGCCGGTCGGTGAGCAGCAGCGCCGCTGCACCGGTCGCCTCGTCCTCGTCGATGCCGTCGCCCCGCCCGGGGAAGGCGCGCGCCCGGACGCGGCCCGCGGCCTCGTCCTCCCATCCCCACGCGTACACCCACTCACCGGGAGGCGGCACCTCGAGCGCGTCGACCTCGGCGGCCGAGCCGTACTGCCGCAGTGTGCGCGGCGGCGCCCACTCCGCGCGTGCGGTGATCCAGGTGAACTCCCCGTCCTGCCGGACCCACACCTCGCCGGCGGGCGGATTCACCGCCTCAAGATCGAGCAGCCAGGCGGCGCCGACGAGCGGATGCCCGGCGAAGGGAAGCCGGAGGCCGGGGGTGTAGATGTCGACGACGCCGCGCTCGGGGTCGTCGACGAACACGGTCTCGCTGAATCCGAGCTCGGCGGCGAGTGCCTGCCGGGACGCCCGGTCGGGATACGCGCGGGGGTCGCGTACGACACCGAGGGCGTTGCCGTACCGGCCGTCGCCACCGCAGAAGACGTGGAGCACGTCGAGCACGTCACGTTCATTCACTCCAGCATTCAAGCACCAGGCAGGCCGACTTGGTGTTTTCGGCCAACATGGCGGTCGGCACGGAAGCCGGCACGGTTGCGGCGCATCCCGTGGCAGTCGCACACCGCAGCGCTTCCGGCGCACTCGAAACGGGTCACTTGACCCTGCCTTTACCTGGACATGGGATTTCCACAGGCGTTCCGCGATTCGCCCGTGACCCTATGAACGGTATGAGAGCTGAATCACTGGACGGGCGGGTATCGGTCAGGTAAGCCTCGGTTAAGTTAGGTCCGCCTCACTTCCGAACCCTGGAGTCCGCATGCGAGCCGTCCGTCTGTCCGTCGTCACCGCCGCCGCAACCGCAGCGGCCCTGACCGCCGTCACAGGCTGCGCCGAGAAGAGCGATGCCAAGGGCAGCGACGGCGCGATCAAGGTCACCGCGAAGGACGACTCCTGCGAGCTGTCGAAGAAGGAGTTCCCGGCCGGGCACGTCCAGCTCGACATCGAGAACAAGGGCTCCAAGGTCACCGAGGTCTACGTCCTCTTCCCGGACGGCCGCATCGTCACCGAGCGCGAGAACATCGGCCCCGGCACCAAGGCGAACATCACCGCCGAAGTGAAGGCCGGTGACTACGAGGTCACCTGCAAGCCCGGCATGAAGGGCGACGGCATCAGCCAGAAGGTCAGCGCCACCGGCAACGGCAAGGCCGCCAAGCGCAGCCCGCAGATGGACGCCGCCGTCGCCGCGTACCGCAAGTACGTGCAGCAGCAGGCCGACGAGACGCTGCCCAAGGTGAAGGTCTTCACCGACGCCGTGAAGGCGGGCGACATCGAGGCCGCCAAGAAGGCCTACGCCGACTCCCGCATCGGCTGGGAGCGCACCGAGCCGGTCGCCGAGTCCTTCGGCGACATCGACCCGAAGGTCGACCTGCGTGAGGACGGCCTGGAGAAGGGCCAGAAGTGGACCGGCTGGCACACGCTGGAGAAGGCGCTGTGGCAGACCAAGAAGCTCGGCCCCGCGGAGAAGGCCCTCGCCGACACCCTCATCAAGGACCTGACCGACTGGCAGAAGAAGGTCGGCACCGCCGAGATCTCCCCGACCTCCATGGCCAACGGCGCCAAGGAGCTGCTGGACGAGGTCGCCACCGGCAAGGTCACCGGTGAGGAAGAGCGTTACAGCCACACCGACCTGGTGGACTTCAAGGCCAACGTCGAAGGTGCGCAGAAGTCCTTCGAGCTGCTGAAGCCGGTCGCCACCAAGAACGACCCGAAGCTCGTCGCCGAGCTGGACAAGCAGTTCGCGACGCTGAACGCGCTGCTCGACAAGTACCGCAAGGACACCACCTCGTACGAGTTCACCTCTTACGACAAGGTCGGCAAGGACCAGCGCAAGGAGCTCAGCGACGGCGTCAACGCGCTCGCCGAGCCGCTGTCCAAGCTCGGCGCCGCGGTTGCGAAGTAACGGGGGGATCGACATGTCCGAGAAGAACAACGACACCACCGAGACCGTCGAGACCGCGGAGACCACGGAGACCGGCGGCCAGTCCCAGGACCAGGCTCCGTCCCGTCGTTCGGTGCTCGGCTGGGGCGGTGCGGGCCTCGCGCTCGGCGCCGCCGCGGCCGGCGGCGCCGTTGCCCTGAGCCGCGGGGACACAACCGAGCCCGCCGCCTCGGCCGGCGCGGCCGTGCCCTTCCACGGCCCGAACCAGGCAGGTATAGCCACCCCCGTCCAGGACCGGCTGCACTTCGCGGCCTTCGACGTGAAGACGAAGGACCGCGCCGAGCTGGTGCAGCTGCTCAAGGACTGGACGCGCGCCGCGGAGCGGATGACGGCCGGCCAGGCGGTCGGCGAGGGCGCGTACGGCGGTCTCGCCGAGGCCCCGCCGGACGACACCGGCGAGGCTCTCGGCCTCAAGCCGTCCCGGCTCACGCTCACCATCGGCTTCGGCCCGTCCCTGTTCGCCAAGGGCCGCTTCGGCCTTGAGGGCAAGCGCCCGGCGGCCCTGGCGGAGCTGCCGAAGTTCCCCGGCGACAACCTCGACCCCGCGCGCAGCGACGGCGATCTGTGCGTGCAGGCCTGCGCGGACGACCCGCAGGTCGCGGTGCACGCGATCCGCAACCTCGCCCGCATCGGCTTCGGCAAGGTCGCGGTCCGCTGGTCGCAGCTGGGCTTCGGCAAGACCTCGTCGACGACGCCCGAGGCGCAGACCCCGCGCAACATGATGGGCTTCAAGGACGGCACCCGGAACATCGCCGGTACGGACACGGCCGCGCTCGACAAGCATGTCTGGGTCTCCGAGAAGGAGGGCTCGGGCTGGCTGGCCGGCGGCTCGTATCTCGTCGCGCGCCGGATCCGGATGAACATCGAGACCTGGGACCGCACTCCGCTCAGCGAGCAGGAGGACATCTTCGGCCGCGACAAGGGCGAGGGCGCGCCGGTCGGCAAGGCCAAGGAGCGCGACGAGCCGTTCCTGAAGGCGATGCTGCCGACCGCGCATGTACGGCTCGCGCACCCGGACACCAACGGCGGCGCGAGGATCCTGCGCCGCGGCTACTCGTTCACCGACGGCACGGACGGTCTGGGCCGGCTGGACGCGGGGCTGTTCTTCCTCGCGTACCAGCGCGACGTGCACAAGGGCTTCATTCCGGTTCAGCGCTCGCTGGCGGGCAGCGACGACCTCAACGAGTACATCCAGCACGTGGGTTCGGCGCTGTTCGCCGTCCCGCCGGGCGTCCGGGGCAAGGACGACTGGTGGGGCCGGGCGCTGTTCTCCTGACCGAAGGGACCCGACGTGTTCGGTAACTATCTGATCGGCCTGCGCGAGGGCCTCGAGGCCAGCCTGGTCGTCTGCATCCTGATCGCGTATCTGGTCAAGACCGGGCGGCGCGACGCGCTGCGCCCGGTCTGGATCGGCATCGGGGTCGCGGTCGCGCTCTCTCTCGGCTTCGGCTTCGCGCTCGAATTCGGCTCGCAGGAGCTGACGTTCGAGGCGCAGGAGCTGCTCGGCGGCTCGCTGTCGATCGTCGCGGTCGGCCTGGTCACCTGGATGGTCTTCTGGATGCGGCGCACGGCGCGGCATCTGAAGTCCGAACTGCACGGCAAGCTTGACGCCGCGCTACAGATGGGCACGGGCGCGCTGGTCGCCACCGCGTTCCTGGCGGTGGGGCGCGAGGGCCTGGAGACGGCGCTGTTCGTGTGGGCGTCGGTCCGGGCGGCCACCGACGAGGGCGGCACCCAGGGCCCGTTGGCCGGTGTGCTGCTCGGCATCGCCACCGCGGTCGTGCTGGGCTGGCTGTTCTACCGGGGCGCGCTGCGGATCAACCTGGCGAAGTTCTTCAAGTGGACCGGCCTCATGCTGGTGATCGTGGCGGCGGGCGTCCTTGCGTACGGCGTGCACGACCTCCAGGAGGCGCGCTTCCTCGGCGGTCTGGCGAACAAGGCTTTCGACATCAGCGCGACGATCCCGCCGGACAGCTGGTACGGCACGCTGCTGAAGGGCGTCTTCAACTTCCAGCCCAACCCCACCGTTCTTCAGGTCACGGTGTGGGCGCTGTATCTGATCCCGACGCTCGGGCTGTTCCTGGCCCCGGTAGGGTTCGGACGGTCAGTGGGGGTCAAGGAGCAGAAGGCAACCGATGAGAAGGCCGATGCGGGTGGGAAGGCTGCGCCGGGCGGCGACGGGACTCGCGGCGACGACAGTGCTGTCTCTGACAGCGAGCGCGTGCGTGACGGTGCACGGGGAGCTGGAAGTCGTTCCGTCCGCGACGAGGGGTGAGGCCGCGCAGGCTCTCAAGGACTTCACCGACGCGTACAACGAGGCCGACAAGGCGTACGACCCGGCGCTGGACGCGGAGCATGTCACCGGTGCGCTCGGCGCGATCAACCAGGCCGGTCTCAAGGCGCGCAACGTCAACTACCCGGACGGCAACCCGCAGCATGTGCCGCTGGAGCTGACCGACGCGAAGTTCACGATCCCGAAGAAGGCCGGCTGGCCGCGCTTCTTCCTCGCCGACGTGGACTCCAACCGCGATGTGGACAAGGGTGCCGGGGACAACCGCTGGGTGCTCGTCTTCGTACGGGGCGGTGCGGACCAGTTGTGGCAGGCGGCGTATCTCACGATCCTGTCCCCCAGCCGGATCCCGGCCCTGAAGACCGACAAGGACGGCTGGGCCGAGCCGGTCGCCCCGGACAGCACGGCGCTGGCGGTCGCTCCCCGCGATCTGAGCGAGGAGTACGCCTCGTACATGCAGAACGGGAAGCCGGAGCACTTCAAGGACGGACCGCACACCTCGGGCTGGCGCGCCTCCCGCAAGAAGGACGCGAATCTGCCGGGGATGACCACGCAGTACATCGACCAGCCGCTGGACTCGGACGACTTCGCGCCGCTGGGCCTTGTCACCGAGGACGGCAACGCGCTGGTCTTCTTCACCGTGCGCAACTACGAGCGGCAGACCGCGGCGAAGGGTGTACGGCTGAAGGTGCACCCGGACGTCAAGGCGCTGCTGACCGGGCAGGTGACCTCCACGATCACCAAGGAGCGGGTCTCCAGCCAGGCGGTGACGGTGCCGACGGGCGCGGCGGGCAGCGGGCAGGTCGAGGTGCTGGGCCGACTGACGGGTCTGACCTCGGCGAAGGGTTCGTAGCCGCGGCTGGGCCCCGGACCGGGGTCCTCGATCCGGGCAGCGTGCGCTTGGGTCCTGTCCGGCCGATCCTGCCGGACGGGACCTAGTACTCCAGCAGGATTTCGCTGTCTGACCTGCGGGTTTCGCTGGGCGGCTGGAGTGTAGCGGGCTGTGGAGTGGTCAGGGGCGGTCTCACGGAGGCCGCCCCTCGAACGTGCGACAACGCCGCAGGTAATGACAGCGGTTGGGAAAGCTCCCCACGTGATCTTCGAGAGTGCTGCCGAGCAGTGGGACCTTGAACTGGACGACCTCTTCGTGACCATCGGTCATCACTTCGGCCGTGTGGAGCTTCGCCGCCGCATGCGTGACTACGTACGCGGACTGCTCGCCCCGGTGGCCCGAAAGAACAGCTGGCAGCTGGCCGAACAGGCAGGCCATGCCACCCCCGACGGTCTGCAGCACCTGCTCGCCGGCGCAAAGTGGGAGCCCGACGACATCCGCGACGACCTGCAGCAATACGTCGCCGACAAGCTCGGTGAGGACGGCGGGGTCCTCATCATCGACGACACCGGCTTCATCAAGAAGGGCACCACCTCCGCCGGGGTTCAGCGCCAATACTCCGGAACCGCCGGCCGCACCGAGAACTGCCAGATCGGTGTCTTCGCCGCCTACGCCTCCGGCCGCGGGCGCGCCTTGGTGGACCGGGAGTTGTATCTGCCCAAGTCCTGGGCCGAGGACCGTGAACGCTGCCGCGCGGCCAAAGTCCCCGACGACCAGGCGTTTGCCACCAAGGGCGAACTGGCCCGGCGCATGGTGCTGCGGGCCCTCGCCTCACCGCTGCCCATCGCCTGGGTCACTGCGGATTCCGCCTACGGCCAGGAGAGTCGCTTCCGTCGGCTGCTGGAGCAGTCGGGCGTCGGCTATGTGCTGGCCGTGCCCAAGTCCCAGTTCACTGTGGGCTGTCCCCGCATCGAGGGCCTGTTCGCACAGGCCCCGGCCGAGGCGTGGGAGAAGATCTCATGCGGAGACGGCGCGAAGGGACCGCGGGTCTACCACTGGGCGGCGGTGCGGCTGCCGGCCGTCGCCGAGTTCGACTACCAGGGCGAGGTCCCCCATCGGATGCGGTGGGCGCTGGCCCGTCGCAGCATCCGCAAGCCCGACGAAGTCGCCTACTACCTCGCCTACGCCCCTTTGGAGACCACCGCCCGGGAACTGGTGCGGATCGCCGGGTCGCGCTGGGCGATCGAGGAGTGTTTCCAGGCCGCGAAGAACGAGTGCGGCTTGGACCAGTACGAAGTCCGCCGTTACGTGGGCTGGTACCGGCACATCACCCTCGCCATGCTCGCGCACGCCTTCCTGGCAGCCACGGCACACCAGGCCAGGGAAAAGGGGGCGGAACCGGTGAGGCAGCCGGGGCCATCGCGCTCACAGTGGCGGAGGTTCGGCGACTCCTGGCAGCTTGTCGTCCCCGGCCCCCGCACCTGCGCGGACGCCGAGGCCGACGCCACGCGATGAGCTGGTCGAACTGGCGCCGACGACGCCAGGCAGTCGCCCGTCGCTGTCATTACCTGCGGCGTTGTCGCACGTTCGAGGGGCGGCCTCCGTGAGACCGCCCCTGACCACTCCACAGCCCGCTACACTCCAGCCGCCCAGCGAAACCCGCAGGTCAGACAGCGAAATCCTGCTGGAGTACTAGGCGCTGTTTCTCGGATCATGTGCGGAGCCAGATCAGGAGTGCTGCGAGTGTGACGGTGCCGAGGTAGATGTAGGCGCGTTTCTCGTAGCGGGTGGCGACGGCTCGGAAGCCCTTCAACCGGTTGATGGCGCGTTCGACGGTGTTGCGCTTCTTGTAGCGCTCGCTGTCGAAACCGGTGGGCCGGCCGCCTCGGGAACCGCGGTTGCGGCGGTGTTCTTGCTGGTCGAGACGTTCGGGGATGGTGTGCCGGATTCCACGTCGTCGCAGGTAACGACGGTTAATTCGGGACGTGTAGGCCTTGTCCGCCAGGACATGGTCGGGGCGGGTGCGGGGCCGCCCGACTCCGGTGCGAGGCACGGATACCTGCTCCAGCACGCGCTCGAGCTGAGGGCCGTCGCCGTAGTGTCCGGGTGTCAGGACGAGGGCGAGGGGTCGGCATCGTCCCTCCGCGGCGAGGTGGATTTTGGTCGTGAAGCCTCCGCGGGAGCGTCCCAGGCATTCGCCGATCTGACCACCTCCGCCAATCGGGCGGCCAGCTTCCGAAGCACCGGATCGGCCTGGTTCGTCCCCCGGACGGCCCCCTTTGAACAACCGCGGCCGGCCGAGCCTTCCTTGCGCCGGCGGCGTGCTGGTGGGCCCGCACCGCTGTTGAGTCCACCGAGACGTCCCAGTCGATCCGGCCCGCGGCGTCCTCGGCGGCCTGGACCTTCGACAGCAGCATCTCCCACGTTCCATCCGCGGACCAGCGGCGATGCCGCTTATAGACCGTCTCCCACGGCCCGAACCGTTCCGGAAGATCCCGCCACTGAACACCCGTCCGCACCCGGTAGAGGACCCCGTTGATCACCCGACGGTGATCGCTCCACCGGCCCCCACGAGTACCACCACGAGGTAAGCACGAAGCCAGCCGATCCCATTCCGCATTTGTCAGATCCCCACGGCCCATACCCCGAGCCTGACCCCAACCCCCCGCTCACGTCCCGAGATCCGAGAAACAGTGCCTAGTACTCCAGCAGGATTTCGCTGTCTGACCTGCGGGTTTCGCTGGGCGGCTGGAGTGTAGCGGGCTGTGGAGTGGTCAGGGGCGGTCTCACGGAGGCCGCCCCTCGAACGTGCGACAACGCCGCAGGTAATGACAGCGGTTGGGAAAGCTCCCCACGTGATCTTCGAGAGTGCTGCCGAGCAGTGGGACCTTGAACTGGACGACCTCTTCGTGACCATCGGTCATCACTTCGGCCGTGTGGAGCTTCGCCGCCGCATGCGTGACTACGTACGCGGACTGCTCGCCCCGGTGGCCCGAAAGAACAGCTGGCAGCTGGCCGAACAGGCAGGCCATGCCACCCCCGACGGTCTGCAGCACCTGCTCGCCGGCGCAAAGTGGGAGCCCGACGACATCCGCGACGACCTGCAGCAATACGTCGCCGACAAGCTCGGTGAGGACGGCGGGGTCCTCATCATCGACGACACCGGCTTCATCAAGAAGGGCACCACCTCCGCCGGGGTTCAGCGCCAATACTCCGGAACCGCCGGCCGCACCGAGAACTGCCAGATCGGTGTCTTCGCCGCCTACGCCTCCGGCCGCGGGCGCGCCTTGGTGGACCGGGAGTTGTATCTGCCCAAGTCCTGGGCCGAGGACCGTGAACGCTGCCGCGCGGCCAAAGTCCCCGACGACCAGGCGTTTGCCACCAAGGGCGAACTGGCCCGGCGCATGGTGCTGCGGGCCCTCGCCTCACCGCTGCCCATCGCCTGGGTCACTGCGGATTCCGCCTACGGCCAGGAGAGTCGCTTCCGTCGGCTGCTGGAGCAGTCGGGCGTCGGCTATGTGCTGGCCGTGCCCAAGTCCCAGTTCACTGTGGGCTGTCCCCGCATCGAGGGCCTGTTCGCACAGGCCCCGGCCGAGGCGTGGGAGAAGATCTCATGCGGAGACGGCGCGAAGGGACCGCGGGTCTACCACTGGGCGGCGGTGCGGCTGCCGGCCGTCGCCGAGTTCGACTACCAGGGCGAGGTCCCCCATCGGATGCGGTGGGCGCTGGCCCGTCGCAGCATCCGCAAGCCCGACGAAGTCGCCTACTACCTCGCCTACGCCCCTTTGGAGACCACCGCCCGGGAACTGGTGCGGATCGCCGGGTCGCGCTGGGCGATCGAGGAGTGTTTCCAGGCCGCGAAGAACGAGTGCGGCTTGGACCAGTACGAAGTCCGCCGTTACGTGGGCTGGTACCGGCACATCACCCTCGCCATGCTCGCGCACGCCTTCCTGGCAGCCACGGCACACCAGGCCAGGGAAAAGGGGGCGGAACCGGTGAGGCAGCCGGGGCCATCGCGCTCACAGTGGCGGAGGTTCGGCGACTCCTGGCAGCTTGTCGTCCCCGGCCCCCGCACCTGCGCGGACGCCGAGGCCGACGCCACGCGATGAGCTGGTCGAACTGGCGCCGACGACGCCAGGCAGTCGCCCGTCGCTGTCATTACCTGCGGCGTTGTCGCACGTTCGAGGGGCGGCCTCCGTGAGACCGCCCCTGACCACTCCACAGCCCGCTACACTCCAGCCGCCCAGCGAAACCCGCAGGTCAGACAGCGAAATCCTGCTGGAGTACTAGGGCGTGTTTTAGAAGTAGCGCCGTCCGCCCGCAGGGCGGGCCCTGCGGCGTCTGGTGCGTGCAATCGCAAGGCGGAGGATCGCCCTCGTACTGGACGTACTTGGGCGACTCCGACAACATCGCGAGTGTGCGTGCCAGGCGTCGCGGGGCAGGCGGGACTTCTAAAACACGCCCTAGCGACCGAGGGGCCAGGCCACCTCGTGATGGTCCAGCCGCTCGTTCTCGCCCGCATACTTCGCGCACGCGTCCGTCAGCGTCTCGAGCAGCGTCAGCGGATCCGGCAGCGGATGCTCGGGGCCGCGCACCCAGCTCACGTCGAGATCGCCGGGCAGCTTCGCGGGCGGTACGAGGACATAGCTGCCGCGGCAGTGCCAGCGCAGCCCCGGGTGCTCGTCCATCGTCTCGGGGTGGCAGTCCAGCTCACAGGGCCACCACTCGTCCTCGTCCTCGGGGGTGCCGCGCGTGGCGGTGAAGAACAGCAGCCTCCCCTCGTTGCCCGCGCCGCCGGACTCGGCGACCGGGCCCACCTCGATGCCCTGCTCGAGCAGCCGGTCGAGGGCGCTGCGGCCGGCCTCCAGGGGAACGTCGAGGACGTCGTGCACCATGCCGGTCGCGGTGATGAAGTTGGCCTGCGGCTGGCCCTGGGCCCAGCGCTCGATCTGGGCGCTGTCGGTCGTGGACTGTGTCTGCCAGGCGAAGGAGACCGGGTGCCTGCCCGGGGTCGGACAGCCGATGCGTTCACAGGAACAGCGGTACGCGACGGGGTGGGCGGCGGGCGCGAGCGGCAGGCCCGCGGCGGCGCTGGCCAGCAGCAGGGTCTCGCGGCGGGAGTCCTCGGGCTCGGTGTTCTTGGGGCGCCGGCGCAGCCACTGGGGCAGCCGGCTCTCCCGGGAGAGCCTGTTCTCCGTGCCGCGGTAGCGGCCTTTACCGTCGCCCATCTATCCCCTCACACCTCACGCTTGCTCCAGGTGGACCCTGCCATCGTCCCACCATCCTGCTCCTCGGACGGCCACCGCCCCCAACCGGGGGGCTTGTCCGCGCATTCCGGGGGCTCAGCGCCTTGCCCTGGCGCCCTTCGTGGCAAACCACCCGATCGGATCACAGTGCGCGGGCCTCGCAGGCCTCACCATGGGCGGCAGTTGCCCCAGCCGTCCGTAAGGAGCCCTCATTGCCGACTCGGCGCTATCTGATGTGCCCGCCGGCCCACTTCCGGGTCACGTACTCCATCAATCCGTGGATGGACCCCACGAAGCCGGTTGATCTGCCGCTCGCCCTCGCCCAGCGGGAGGACCTGCGCGACCGCTACATCTCGCTCGGCCACACCGTCGAACTGCTCGATCCGCTGGACGGGCTGCCCGACATGGTCTTCGCCGCGAACGGGGCGACCGTCGTGGACGGGCGGGTGCTCGGCGCGCGCTTCGCGCATCCGGAGCGCACCGCCGAGGCCGAGGCGCATCTCGGCTGGTTCCGGGACCATGGCTTCACCGAGGTCCACGAGCCGGTACACATCAACGAGGGCGAGGGCGACTTCGCCGTCACTGCGTCCTATCTGCTGGCGGGGCGCGGCTTCCGCTCCAGCCCGCTCTCGCACGCCGAGGCGCAGGAGTTCTTCGGCCGGCCGGTGATCGGCCTGGATCTGGTGGACCCCCGCTACTACCACCTGGACACGGCGCTGTGCGTGCTGGACGACGCGGCGGACCAGATCATGTACTACCCGGACGCGTTCTCGGCGGGCAGCCGCTCGGTACTGACCCGGCTCTTCCCGGACGCCCTGATCGCCGACGAGCCGGCGGCATCGGCGCTGGGCATGAACGCGGTGAGCGACGGACGCCATGTGCTGCTGCCGCAGGCGGCGGTGGGGCTGTTCGAACCGTTGCGGGAGAGGGGGTTCGAGCCGATGGGCATGGATCTGAGCGAACTGCTCAAGGGCGGCGGCAGCGTCAAGTGCTGCACGCTGGAGCTCCGGCCCTGAATCTCCGCAGCGGCGGGTGTGTGGGTGCAACGGCGGCTCCGGCGGCGGCAGCTTCGCGCCGCACGGCCGGAGAGGTCAGTCCTCCACCGGCTCCGGCGGCCACGCGTCGCCCCACGCCGCGTCACGGGCGTCGCGGTACAGCGCGCCCCGGCGCTTGGTGACCGTGTCGCGGCGCAGGCCCTCGGACTGTGTGCACAGGTCGAGCAGGACCAGGCCCTTGCGGATCTGGGGCTTGCGGGTGACCCGGGACGGGGCCGGGTGGGGCGGGAAGCGGACCGCCGCGACATAGCTGAACTTCTCGTCCTCGTACGGCAGTGAGCCGCCCTTCACCTGGCGGTGCAGCGAGGAGCGGCTGACCCGGGTCGCGAAGTGGCACCAGTCCGTACCGGGCTCGATGGGGCAGGCGGCGCTGTGCGGGCAGGGCGCGGCCACCCGCAGGCCCGCCGCGATCAGGCGGTCGCGGGCCTCGATGACACGGGCGTAGCCGTCGGGGGTGCCGGGCTCGACGATCACGACCGCCTGGGCCGCGCGGGCCGACTCGGTGACGACGGCCGCGCGGTCCTCGGCGGTGAGCTCCTTGAGGACGTACGACACCGTGACGAGATCAGTGCTCTCGATACGGAGCGCCGCGCTGATCCGTGAGCGCTGCCACTGTGCGGCACGCAGGGCGGGCACTCCCGAGGCGGCGGCCAGTTCACGGCCCAGCGCCAGCGCCGGCTCGGCCCAGTCGAGCACGGTCGTGCGCGGGCCCCCGGCTTCCCCGGACCCCGACGCCTCTTCACCGGACCCCGACGCCCCTTCCGCCGACTCCCACGCCTCCGCGACCGCCCAGCTCGCCGCGCCCGTGCCGCCGCCGATGTCGGTGTGCGTGGCCGGGGTCCACCCGGGAGCTGCGGCCCGCAGACCGGCGAGCGCCGCCCGTACCGCCTCGAAGGTCGCGGGCATCCGGTACGCGGCATACGCGGCGACATCGGAACGGTCCCGCAGCACCGGCGCGTCGGTCGGGGTCGCCCCGCGGTAGTTCGCGATCAGCCGTTCGACGGCCCGCGCGGCCTGTGTGGGCGGCAGCCCGTCGAGCAGCCCGGCAAGGGCGCTGCGCAGGGCTTCCGCGGTGGGGAGTGTGGCGTTCACCGACAAATTCTAGCCATGTGCGGCTGCCGCGGGCGCAGGCCGCGGGCGTCGGGATCTTCAGAGCGCCTCGGCGGGCCGCCGCCAGGGGCGGCACAGACCCAGGAAGCAGCCCAACGAGCCCAGGGCGCAGGTCAGTTGGACCACCGCCATCGGGACGGCCGTCGCCTCGCCCGCGATCCCGACGAGCGGTGAGGCGACCGCGCCTATCAGGAACGCGGACGTGCCGATCAGCGCGGACGCGGAGCCCGCGGCGTGCGGGGTGCGCATCAGGGCCAGGGCGTTGGTGTTGGGCATGGCCAGACCCATCGCGGACATCAGCACAAAGAGACCTGCCGCAACGGGGAGCAGCCCCACCCTCCCGAAGACGCCCGCCGTCATCAGCAGCAGCGCGGTAGCGGCCAGCGTGATCACCGCGAGCCCGAAGCCCAGCGCCTTGTCCAGACTGACCCGCCCCACCAGCACCTTGCCGTTGATCTGGCCGACCGTGATCAGCCCGACGGAGTTGACGCCGAAGAGCAGGCTGAAGGTCTGCGGGGACGCGCCGTAGATCTCCTGCACCACGAAGGGCGAGGCGGAGATGTACGCGAAGAGCGCGGCGAAGGCGAGCCCGCCGGTGAGCGTGTAGCCGGTGAAGACCCGGTCGGCGAGCAGCCCGCGCATGGTGCGCAGTGCCTCGCCGACGCCGCCGCTGTGCCGCTTCTCGCGGGGCAGGGTCTCGTGCAGCCACTTCGCCACGACCAGCGTGAGCAGGATGCCGACGCCGGTCAGGACGACGAAGATGCCGCGCCACTGGGTGATCCGCAGCACCTGGCCGCCGATCAGCGGAGCGATGATCGGCGCGACGCCGGAGATCAGCATCAGCGTGGAGAAGAACCGGGCCATCTCCACGCCGTCGTAGAGGTCGCGGACCACGGCCCGCGCGATGACGATGCCGGCCGCGCCCGCGAGTCCCTGGAGCAGCCGGAAGCCGATCAGCAGCTCGGCGGTGGGTGCCAGGGCGCAGGTCGCGGTGGCGGCGACGTACACGATCATGCCGATGAGCAGCGGCCGGCGGCGTCCCCATCTGTCGCTCATCGGGCCGACGACCAGCTGACCGAGGGCCATGCCCGCCAGGCATGCGGTCAGCGTCAGCTGTACGGTCGCGGCCGGTGCGCCGAGCGATCTGGTGACCGCGGGCAGGGCCGGGAGGTACATGTCCATGGAAAGCGGCGGGAGTGCGGTGAGCCCGCCGAGCACGAGCGTGACCAGAAAGCCGACGCGGCGGGCTGCAGCGACGGGTGCGGGTGCGGACGCGGGTGCCTGGGCGGCGGGCGGCGCGGCTTCCGCAAGAGGTACCGCGGCGGCGGCCGGTATGTGTCCTTCTGTGCTTCCCTGGCCGCTGTCCGGCTTCGGCATTGCGTCTCCATGTCCTTGAATCCCGCCCCATGCTCTCAGAAGGCATTCGCGGATCGGTTCGGCGTCGCTGGGGCGGGGCGCACGCGGACGCCGACGCGGTACGGGACCACATCGGCGTCCGCTCCCGGACGAAGCTAGACCGGCTCGAGGCCGGGGTTACCCGCCTCCGTCACGAACGACGCGGCCGTGGTGATCGGCGCGCCCGGCTTGGTGACGGCGCCGACCGTCTTGAAGTCGGCGCGCGCCTGCTGCTCGCCGAGGGTGACGGTCACATAACCGCGCCGGCCGTTGTAGAACTTCAGGTGCGGGTTGGCCTTGGTGAGGTTGTCCCAGTTGGCGGGCTTGTCGGAGCCGTCCTTGCCGCTGCTGATGGAGGTGGCGACGATCTCGGTGCCGATGGTGCGGGACGCCGGGTCGTTGAAGTCCTTCTTCAGGTCGAAGCCGTAGCCGACGTGCACATCGCCGGTGAGGACCATCAGGTTCTCGATGCCGGCCGCCGCGGCGCCCGCGAGGACCCGCTCCCGCGAGGCGGCGTAACCGTCCCAGGCGTCCATGCTCAACTTGAAGGTGCCGGTGGGGACATCGCGCCGCTGGGCGAAGGTGACCTGCTGGGGCACCACGTTCCAGCGGGCGCGGGAGTTCTTCCACCCGTCGAGCAGCCAGCGCTCCTGCCCGGCACCGGTCAGCGTGCGCGCCGGGTCCTCGGACTCCGGGCCCGGGACCTGCCAGCCGTCGCCGTACGCCTGGTCGGAGCGGTACTGGCGGGTGTCGAGGATGTCGAACTGCGCGAGCCGACCGAAGTGCAGCCTGCGGTAGAGCTGCATGTCGGGGCCATCGGGCCGCTGGGGCCTGCGCAGCGGCTGGTTCTCCCAGTACGCGCGGTAGGCGGCGGCCCGGCGTAGCAGGAACTCCTCCGGCGGCACGTCGTTCTCGGGGATGTCACCCGCGTAGTTGTTCTCGGTCTCGTGGTCGTCCCAGGTGAGGACGAAGGGGTGCGCGGCGTGCGCGTCCTTGAGATCGGGGTCCGACTTGTAGAGGCCGTAGCGCAGCCGGTAGTCCTCGAGCGTGACGGTCTCCTGGTTGAAGTGGGCGGGCAGGCGCCGGTCGGTGTAGGCGCGCGCACCGCCGACGGCGTTCACGGCGTATTCGTACAGATAGTCGCCGAGGTGGAAGACGGCGTCGAGCTCTTCCTCGGCGAGGTGCTTGTACGCGGTGAAGTAACCGTCGTGGTACGCCTGGCAGGACACGGCCGCGAGCTTCAGCTCGCTGATGCGGGCCGAGCGGGCGGGAGCGGTGCGGGTGCGGCCGGTGGGACTGATCCACGTCCCCGCGCGGAAGCGGTAGTAGTACGGCCGGTCGTTGTCGAGCCCCGTCACCGTGACGTGCACGCTGTGGTGGAACTCCGGGTGGGCGGTGACGGATCCGCGCCTGGCGATGCGGGAGAAGCCGGAGTCATGGGCGATCTCCCAGCGCAGCGGAATCCTGGCTCGGGGCAGTCCGCTGTCGGGCTCGTACGGACGGGTCGCGAGGCGGGTCCACAGCAGAATGGATCCGGGCTGCGGGTCTCCGGATGCGACGCCGAGGGTGAAGGGGTCCTCGGTGATCTTCTTGGGGTCGAGCTCGGCGGCGTGGGCGGTTCCGGGCAGATTGACGGCGAAGGCGAGCGCGGCGGCGGCGCCGGTGACGGTGAGAAACCTGCGGCGGCCGATGTGCTGGGCGGCGGCGCGCAGCTCGGGTGCGTGCGATGCGGTTCTCATGTGCCCCTCCCCTGACGGGTGTTGTCCCTTCGCATTTGAGTAGGGGCCGACGACTCCGCGTTGTCGAGTACACAACATCCGTATGTCGGTCGGATGAGTTCCGCGTACAGGTACGGGGTTACGCTGCGCGTCCATGAACGCTGTTGCAAAGATTGCGGTGGTGACGGGCGCGGGTTCGGGCATCGGCCGCAGCGTCGCGCTGACGCTGGCGGGTGCGGGCTGGTCGGTGGTTCTGGCGGGGCGGCGCGCCGAGGCACTGGAGGAAACGGCGTCGCTGGCGGGTGGGGACGTGCTGTGCGTCCCCACTGATGTGACGTCACCGACGGATGTCACCACGCTGTTCGCCACCGCGCGTGAGCGCCACGGCCGAATTGGCCTACTGTTCAACAACGCTGGTACGTCCGGCCCCCGGGTTCCCTTCGAGGACATCTCCTACGAGGACTGGCGCGCGGTGGTGGACGTCAATCTGACGGGCGCGTTCCTGTGCGCGCAGGCGGCTTTTCGCACGATGAAGACCCAGTCCCCGCAGGGCGGTCGGATCATCAACAACGGCTCGATCTCGGCCCATGTGCCCCGCCCGCACTCGGCGCCGTACACCTCGACGAAGCACGCGATGACGGGCCTGACGAAGTCCCTGTCGCTGGACGGCAGGGCGTACGGGATCGCCTGCGGCCAGATCGACATCGGCAACGCGGCGACGGAGATGACACAGCGAATGCAGGCGGGGATCCTGCAGGCGAACGGGGAGGTCGTGGTGGAGCCGGTGATGGACGCGGCGGACGTGGCCCGGACGGTGCTCCATATGGCTGAGCTGCCACTGGAGGCGAATGTGCAGTTCGCAACGGTGATGGCAACGTCGATGCCGTACATCGGCCGCGGCTGAGCTGCTGCCCGGTCCACCCGGGGACGCGGACCGGCCCTGCATGGGCTCCGGCCGAGCCGCCCGGCCGGAGCCCGCGGGCCCGACCCCCCGCACTGACCGCCCGTCACCCCTTGGCGTCGGCCACCTGCGCGAACCACCCGGCGGTCTCCCCCGCCCCGAGCACCCGCTCCATGACCAGGTTGCCGGGCATATTGGGGAAGTACCGCCCGGCCGGCCAGCCGCGCTGATACGGCGGAGGGTCGAGCACCAGCAGCCGTACGCCGTCGACGACGGGGATGTCGGAGGGCGTGCCCTCGTTCCAGATCCAGCCTCCGTCGGGTGCGACCAGATTGAACGAGCCCGTGGTGGGGGCCTGCCCCTCGGCGTCCCGGCACACGGCGATCGCCTCCGCGGACGGGCTCTCGCCCGGGATGTGCAGCCCACCGATGAGGGCGCCGGCGAGCAGGGTGTGCAGCTGGAAGTTGTCACCGATGCCGGTCATCCGCAGGGCGTATCCCGTACGGCTCTCCCGGTGCAGGACCACCAGCGGCTCGTCGTCGAGCACGCGCAGCGCGTACGAGAGCCCCTTGTACCCGCCCTCCGTCGCCTCGTCTGCCCGCTCGACCAGCGCCAGCAACTCGCCCTTGCCGCCGAGCTGTTGCCGTACCGCCTTGTTGGTGAGCAGCGCGAGGGCCGCCATCTGGAACTGCTGGAGCGTCCACCAGCTGAGGGCGGTCGCGTAGCCGACCCGGTCGATGATGTCGTCGGTGAGCTCGGTCTGTTCGGGGTCCGGGAGGTCCCCGCCGCCGTTCTGGGCCCAGCGCTCGCAGAACTGGGCGGCGGCCTCGAAGGCGTCCCGTACGACCGCGAACAATCCGGGCGCACAGGGCACGGGATCGGCCCCACGCTCGACACAGGCGCCGACCACGACGGCGGCGACGGCCCGCGGCCCCGGGGGCACTTCGCCGAGGAGCGCGGCGAGCCGCGGCGCCGCCTGTGCCACCTCGTCCGCCCCCGCCTGCCCGAAGGTCTGCCGCATCTGGGTGAACGCCCGCTCCGAACGCTCCCCGTCCCGGGTCTGCACCGATGCCTCGAACTCCGCGACGGCACCGGCGAATGTGTCAGCTCCGAATATCATCCGGGAACCCTACACAGGACAGGCTTCCGTTATGGATCACCCCATGAACGCCAGCATGAACCCCACCCTGGACCGCACGATGGACCCAATGGACACCATGGACCCCATCTGGGACACGGTCGACCGCCTGCACGGATGGCTCGAGGCGGAGAGCGAACTGCCACCCCAACAGGAGGTGCTGCTACGGATGTTGAAGCTGACGGAGGAGGTCGGCGAGGTCGCGCAGGCCATCATCGGAGCGACGGGCCAGAACCCGCGCAAGGGCACGACGCACAGCTGGCAGGACGTCGAGTCGGAGCTGTGCGACGTGATCATCACGGCGATGGTGGCACTGCGCACGCTCACCCCCGACGCCCCACAGGTCTTCGCGTCGCATATGGGGGGCGTGGCGGAGCGCTCCCTGAACGGGACGTCGAACGCCACGTCATGAGGATCCTCGTGAGCTAAGGCCCGTCGGCCGCGGGAGGCTCCCAGGGCAGCGCCTCGACCGTGCCCAGCGGCCAGCGGTGATCCCGTTTTCTCGACGGATCGAACTCTTCCGCCTCACGCGCCTGTTCCTCTCGCCACCGTACTTGCTCATAGTGCAGCGCAGGCCGGGACAGCCTGCCGACCGACGCATGACACGCGCCGAGGACCTGCGCCAGCACAAGAGCGGCTTCCGCGTCGCTGCCGGGCTTTCCAGGGCGGTCGTGGGGTACTCCGTACCACTGGGCGACCGTCTCCAACGCACGGCCGCCTGATCGGAAACGATCAACATGCCGGTCCAGGATGAGCGGATCGCAGATCGGAAACAGCCCTGCGGGGCGACGCTCGGACAGCACTCGCAGCCCATGGCGCAGCAGTTCGGACTCGAGGAAGGTAAGTACGTACGGAGCGTGCCAGACAACCAGCGGGTCCTTCGTCGCCAGATATTCGGCGAGATGCGCGGCAAGCTCCTCCAGTGCCCCGGGCGCCGGAACGCCGTCAGCGCATGCCCGGTCCAGGGTGATGCCGTGGGTCTTCCCCGGATCGACGGCGAGTCCCGGCCCCGGGTCGATCAGCCAGTCACGGTTCTGGCCGTCGGTGGTGCGCACCGCCACGGCGAGAATCCGGTCGATGCCGGTGCGGTTGCCTGTTGTCGCGATGTCCACGGCCATGAGACGGCGGCGGTGCCAGCCCGGGTGTCTGCCGCGGGGCGGCGGAGCGGGTTCGCGCGCATGCTCGGGGTGGTAGACCTCCCAGCCCCCGTGTGTGCCGGGCAGCAGAATCCCCTGACCGGCAGGCACGATCCCGCCGCATACGAGGCAGGAGCCCTCGTACTGGTTGGTCCGGATGGTTGCGTTCACGGGGCGTCCTCGGGTCCGCTGTGACCTACCTCACCCAAGCCTGCCAGTCAGGCGCACGAACTGCCTGATCAGCGCCGCTCTCCAGCCGTCGGCGACCGCCCGTTGGCCGTATTCGTCAGCAAGCTGTCATTGCGGCCAGTTCGCCGTCGAATACAGGCTGTGACCGTGTTAGAGCGACGAGTTGTGGTGGTGGTGTACTCCGGTGCGCAGGCCCTGGACATCACCGGACCCATTGAAGTGTTCGATACCGTCAACCGGCTGCTCCAGGAGTCGGCCTACCGGATCGAGTTCGTCTCCGTCGATGCGCCACTGGTGCGGACCAGCTCGGGGGTGATGATCGAAGCCGCGCCGCTGGAGGCGGGGCAGGGCCCGATCGACACCTTCCTCGTCCCGGGGGGATGGGGCCTGAAGGACGCGCTGGCGGACCCTGCCCTGATCTCGTGGATCGGCCGGGCAGCCGCCCGGTCGCGGAGAGTCGCTTCCGTATGCGGCGGATCCTTTCTGCTGGCCGAGGCGGGCCTGCTCGACGGGCGGCGCGCCACCACGCACTGGGCGTACAGCGAGGAGATGGCCTGCCGCTACCCGGACGTGACGGTGGACCCCGAGCCGATCTTCGTCTGGGACGGCCGGTTCGTCACCTCGGCGGGAGTGTCGACCGGCATCGACATGGCGCTCGCTCTGGTGGAGGCCGACCACGGCGCGGCGCTCGCGCTGGAGGTGGCACGGTTTCTGGTGCTGTTCCTCAAGCGGCACGGCGGACAATCGCAGTTCAGCGCCGTCCTCGACGCGCAGTTGGCCGATCACGCGCCGATCCGGACCGCGCAGGAGTGGATCCTGGACAACCTTCAGGACCCGCTGCCCGTGGCCGAGATCGCCCAGCGGGCCAACATGAGCCTGCGCAATTTCGCCCGAGTGTTCCGGCGCGAGGTGGGCACGACCCCTGGCCAGTATGTCGAGCAGACGCGCATCGCCCGCGCCCGCGAGCTGCTGGAGACCACCGATCTGACGGCCAGCCAGGTAGCGCGCCGCTGTGGATTCGGAGCCCCCGAGACGTTCTTCAGATGCTTCGGACGAGCCCTCGGGCTCACCCCGAACGAGTACCGGCACCGCTTTCAGGTCGTGTCGCCGTCCGGCCTCATCGTCCAGCCCGACCAAGCGGACAGGAGCTCCGCATGACCGCCATTACGGACACAACGCTCGAGATTCCCGAGGAAGGCGCGGTACGCCTTGTCGACTACCTGGCCGCAGAGCTGACCAGGGCCGGCGTCACCCATATGTTCGGCGTCGGCGGTGCGAACATCGAGGACCTGTACGACGCCGTCCACCACGCCGGCACCATCCGCGGCGTCGTCGCCAAACACGAGTTCTCCGCCGTCACCATGGCCGACGGATACGCGCGTGCCACCAGGCGCATCGGCGTTGTCGCGGCCACGTCGGGCGGCGGTGCGATGAATCTTGTGCCGGGCCTGGCGGAGGCGTATGCCTCGCGGGTGCCGGTGCTGGCGCTCGTGGGACAGCCGCCCACCGGCCAGGAGGGCCATGGGGCGTTCCAGGACTCCAGCGGCAAGGCGGGCTCCTTCGACGCCCGGGATGTGTTCACGCCCGTCTCCCGGTTCTGCGCCCGGGTCGACGACGCGGACTCGCTCGCGGAGTTGCTGCCCCGGGCGATCGCGGCGGCACAGGCCGATCCAAAGGGGCCGGCGGTGCTGCTGCTGCCCAAGGACGTACAGCAGGCGCAGGTCGCGTTACCCGTCCGCGGCGGGCCGACGACGCGGACCGCGTCGACGCCGAGCGTGCCGACGCCGAACGTGCCGACGCCGAGCGCGTCGGCGCCAGGGCTCGAGGCCCTGGACGCCGCGTCGGCCGCGCTTCGCGGCGCGAGCCGTGTCCTCGTCATCGCCGGTGAAGGGGTGGCCGCCGCGGATGCCCGCCCGGAACTGGCGGAGCTCGCCCGGCGGCTCGGCGCCTGGGTCGCGGTCACCCCGGACGCCAAGGACGTGTTCGACAACCGGGCCATCCGGTTCGCAGGTGTGGCCGGGGTGATGGGGCATGCCAACGTCGAAGGCTGCCTGCGGCGGGCCGACTTGTGCCTGCTGGTCGGCACCCGCCTGCCGTTACTGGCACGCGGCGGTCTTGACCGGGCTCTGGCCGCCACGCCGGTCGTCTGCATCGATCCCGAACCACCCTTCGTGGCCGGCATCGCGCTGAGCGGGAACCTGCGGGACGCGCTGCGGGCAGTGGCCGACCGGCTCCCGTCGCGCCCCCTTCCCTGCCCGGAGCACGCCGGTCCGCTGCCGACGCCTGCACCGACTCCCGTTCCGCAGGCCGGTGCTGGAACCCTCTCCTACGCCGAGGCGGTCGCCGCGGTCGAGGCGGCACTCCCCCAGGACGCGCACGTCTTCGTGGACGCCGGCAACGCGGGCGCCAGCGCGGTCCATCTGCTTCCCGCACCGCGCCACGGCCGCTTTGTGGTGGCGGTCGGCATGGGCGGCATGGGCTACACCTTCGGAGCCGGCATCGGCGCCGCGCTCGCCACGGGCCGACGCACCTACGTACTCGCGGGCGACGGAGCGTTCTTCATGCACGGGATGGAAGTGCACACCGCCGTCGAGTACGCCGCACCAGTGACCTTCGTGATCTTCAACAACAACGCCCACGCCATGTGCGCCGTCCGCGAAGAGCTCATCCAGGGCGGCGTCCGCAGCGACGACCTGTTCGCCCGGACCGACATCGCCGCCGGGGTGGCCGCCGCCTTCCCGGCCCTCGACGCCACCTGGGCGGGGGACGGTGCGCAGTTGCGCCGGGCGTTGCTGCGCGGCAACGCGGGCAGCGGTCCGGCGTTCGTCGCGCTGGACTGCGACGCGCGGGAGATTCCGCCGTTCCTTCCCTTCCTGTCCTTCACCGCAAGCACCGAGCACACCAACGCAAGCACCACGAACGCCGAGAACGCCGAAAGCACCGAGAGCGAGGAGAGCTTTGATGAGCGCGGACCCGTCCACGTTGGCTGACATCCCCGGCTTGATGCGGATCGAGAACACCGGCAAGGAGGAGCTGGCCGCCCACTGCATGGACCTCACCCACGCGGTCTACCCGCACCACCAGGTCTACGGGCAGTACTGCACCATCCACGAGCACGTCGACTGCCCGCCGGAGCAGGCCTACGACTATTTGCGCCAGGGCCACCACCTGGAGGAGTGGACCTGCAGCCTGCGTGACTTCGCGCCTGCCGGCACCCCGGGGCTGTGGGTCGGCCACGACCGGCTGGAGGACGACACCACGATCTACTGCAAGGTGGTGGCCAACCCCGAGGCCATGACGGTGGATTACCACTGCTCCTGGGACCAGGGCGACAAGCTGTGGATGATCTACCTGATGCGCGTCGTCCCGGCCCGGCTGGTGCTCGACAGGCCGGGGTCGATGATCACCTGGACCAACTGCAAGCACCCGTACTACGACGACAACCCGCACCCCGAGCTGGCGCCCCGCCCGGACCGGCCGTGGGTGGGCGACTACTGGGATCTGTTCTACGCGGGCCACACCGTGGAGATGCAGAACCTCAAGGCGATCCTGGAGCACCGCCATCGTGGCGGCCTGCCCATAGGTGTGCCGCCCGCGACGGCGGTGGTGAGGTGAACACGGTCAGCCTCACCGATGTCGCAAGCTACCTCCCCGGTGAGCCGGTCCCCGCGGAGTTCTACACCGCGTACCCCGGAGCCGAGGACAAGCTCCGCGACCACCCCATGTTCAGGATCCCGCCGTTACGGCACCACGTGGCCGCGGACGAGACCAACGCGGACATGGTCGAGCGCGCCGTACAGCCCCTGATCGAGCGGCACGGCAGGGACGAGATCCGCAACGTGGATGTGCTGTTGGTGCACAGCCAGCTGCCGGACCTGCCGTTCGTGGGCGCGGGCACCGAAGTGGCACGCCGGCTCGGCCTGCGCCCGGAATGGCTGATCGACGTGGCCAACGCGGGCTGCGCGTCATTCGTGTACATGCTCAAACTGGCCCGCCGGCTGCTCACCACCACCGATGCGAAGACCGCCCTGATCTGCAACGCACAGAGCGCGGCCGGCCAGTGGTTCACCCAGTCCGAGGTGCGCAGGCTCGCCCAGGCCGCGATCCCCGGCGACGGCTGCGGCGTGGGATACGTGACGACGTCGGCCGAAACGCCGGTGCTGGACGTGGAGACCCGGCACATCGGCGAGTACGCCGGTGACATGACCGTGGCGGTCGACGACGGCCGCAAGTACTGGGAGCCAGGAGAGTCCCAGCTGCGGATCGGGTTCACCGACGCCAGCGTCGCCAAGGTGCTGGCACGCGGGAACCGTCTGGTGCCGGAGGTGGTCACGGACCTGTGCGGGCGGCTCGGAGTGGCGACCACCGAGATCGACGTACTCATCACCAACCAGCCCAACCGCACGTTCCTGCGGAACTGGCGAGAAGCGCTGCAATTGCCTGCCGAACGGCATCTGCACACATTCGATCAATGCGGGAATCTCTTCGGAGCAGCGATCCCGATCACCTTGGACCGCGCCATCAGTTCGCGGCAGGTCCAGGACGGCGACCTGGTGGTGCTGGGGGGATTCGCCCACGCCGGCGACTTCGCCGGTGCGGTCGCCATCCGCTGGCACGGCGAGCGGGGCTGACCGATGGACATCCCCGTACTGCACCGGCTGGCCCTGAACGAGAGCCCGTACCCGCCGCTGCCGTCGGTACGCAAGGCGATGCGGCGTGCCGTCGCGCAGGCCAACCGGTACCCGCAGTTCCACCCGGACCTGCTCACCGAGCGGATCGCCGACTGGTGCGGGGTGGCCCCTGACCGTGTTGCGGTCGGCAGCGGATCGGTGGGCGTGGCGCTGCAGTTGCTGCAGGCGGTGGTCCGGCGCGGCGACACGGTGGCCTACGCCTGGCGCACCTTCGACGCCTATCCCTTGCTCACTACCATGGTCGGCGCCCAGCCGGTTCCCGTACCGCTGCTGCCGGACGGCCGCCAGGACCTTGCCGCCCTGCTTGCGGTGCTCGACGGCCGCGCCCGCGTCGTGGTGCTGTGCAATCCGCACAACCCCACCGGAAGCCTGATCACCGCGGACGCGCTGTCCGCGTTCCTGCGGCAGGTTCCCGAACATGTCACCGTGCTGCTCGACGAGGCGTACATCGAGTTCGCCCGCGACACCGATCTGCCGGATTCCCCCGCGCTCCTGGGCGCGCAGCCGAACCTGCTGGTCCTGCGCACCTTCTCCAAGGCGTACGGTCTGGCGGCCCTGCGGGTCGGCTACGGGCTCGGCAGCCCCGACCTGGTGGCCCGGATCCGCCGGCAGCAGCTGCCGTTCGGCATCAACGCGGTGGCAACGGCGGCAGTGGAGGCCTCGCTGCGTGCCGACGACGAGTTGCGCCGACGCGTGGACACCGTCGTCGCCGAACGCGAACGACTGCGCTGCGAACTCCTCGGCCTCGGCCTGCACATACGCCCGAGCCACGCCAACTCCCTCTGGCTCACCGCCCCCGACCCGATCGAGGCCTGCGCGGCCGCGCTCACCGCCGACGGCGTGGCGGCCCGGTACTACCCCGGCGAGGGAATCCGGCTCACGGTCGGCAGCCGGGCGGCCAATGACGCCGTGCTCGCCGCGCTGGCGGGGGTGGGCCGTGGCGCCAACCCAGTACGGCGGCTCGCAGCACGCTCGTAGCCCGACTGTGTGACATGCCCAGCCGAATACGGCTGCGTGGCGCGCCGGTCTGTCCCGCCCGCGGCGCAGGGTGCTTGGGTCGGGGCGCCGGGCAGGCGACGGCTCCTGTGTCTGTCCTGGCGGCCGGCCGGCTCCCGGCCCTCCTCATGCGCGTCGCCCGTTCTCGGCGTGCGTGCCGTCCGAAACGCCGAAGGAGAGATCGTGGTGGCAGGAAGTGTCGACGAGAACCGCGGGACGACGTCTGCGCAGCTCCTCAGGGGCCAGAAGGCGCTGGTGACCGGTGCCAACTCGGGTATCGGCATGGCGACCGCCGTTGCCCTGGGCCGGGCCGGAGCGGACGTAGTGGTGAACTACGTCGTCGGTGGGGACGAGGCCGAGAAGGTCGTGGGGCAGATCAAGGACTTCGGGGTCCGCGCCTACGCCCATGAGGCCGACGTGTCCGACGAGGACCAGGTGGTCGCCATGGTGGCGCGGATGGTCGAGGAGTTCGGCACCATCGACATCATGGTGGCCAACGCGGGCCTTCAGCGGGACGCGGCCGTGCTGGACATGACGCTCGCCCAGTGGCAGAAGGTCATCGACGTCAACCTGACCGGCCAGTTCCTCTGCGCGCGCGAGGCCGCCAAGGAGTTCGTGCGGCGCGGTGTGGTGGCTGAGGTGTCCCGGTCGGCCGGGAAGATCATCTGCATGAGCTCGGTCCACCAGATCATCCCGTGGTCGGGGCACGTGAACTACGCCTCCTCCAAGGGTGGTGTGGGCATGCTGATGCAGACCCTCGCCCAGGAACTGGCCCCCCAGCGGATCAGGGTCAACGCGATCGCACCCGGCGCCATCCGCACACCGATCAACCGCGACGCCTGGTCCACCCCCGAGGCCGAGGCCGACCTGCTGCGCCTCATCCCGTACCGCCGCGTGGGCGACCCGGACGACATCGCCAACGCCGTCGTCGCCATCTCGTCCGACCTGCTCGACTACGTCGTCGGCAGCACGCTCTACGTCGACGGCGGAATGACGCTCTTCCCCGGCTTCGCCACCGGAGGCTGATCTCCGATGCAGGATCACGTCCAGCCCCGCCGGGTGGTGATCCTCGGCGGGGGGTTCGCCGGGCTGTTCGCCGCCCGCGCCCTACGCCGGTCTCCGGTCGCCGTGACCATGGTCGACCGCCGTGCCCACCACCTCTTCCAGCCGCTGCTCTACCAGTGCGCCTCCGGCATCCTGTCCGAGGGCCAGATCGCGCAACCGCTCCGCGCGGTCCTGCGACGCCACCACAACGTGAGCTGCCTGCTCGCTGAGGCCACCGACGTGGATGTCGAAGCCCGGCTGGTCCACGCCCGGCGACCCGACGGCGGGGCTGTCGAGCTGCCCTACGACGATCTGATCGTCGGAGTCGGCATGCGCCAGTCCTACTTCGGGCACGACGAGTTCGCCGCGCACGCCCCCGGCATGAAGACCCTGAACGACGCGCTGGACATCCGCCGACGGATCTACCAGGCGTTCGAGATGGCCGAAACGGCCGCAGACGCCCGGGAACGGCAGCAGTGGCTCACCTTCGCGCTCGTCGGCGGCGGGCCGACCGGTGTCGAACTCGCCGGACAGATCAGGGAGATCGCCGGCCACACGCTCGACCGGGAGTTCCAGACGATCGACTCCGCCCAGGCCCGGGTGCTGCTCTTCGAGGGCTCCGACGAGGTGCTGGGCGCGTTCGGCCGCCCACTGGCCCATCGCGCGGCCCGAACCCTGCAAAGCCTCGGCGTGGAGCTCCACCTGGGCACGAAGGTCACCGATGTCGACGCGCGGGGCCTGACGGTACAAGACCAGGACGGTGCGACCACCCGGTTCGAAGCACGCACCGTGCTGTGGACAGCCGGGGTCGAGGCGCCGCCCTTCGCCGCCGCGCTGGCCCGGGCAACCGGCGCCACCCAGGACCGGGCCGGACGCATCGTCGTCGCACCCGACCTCACCGTCCCCGGCCACCCGGAGATCCGCGTCACGGGCGACGTGATGAGCCTGAACAAGCTGCCGGGCCTGGCCGAGGTCGCCATGCAGTCGGGCGCATACGCCGGCCGGGTCGTGCGCCACGCGGTGGAGGGCAGGGCGAAGCAGCCGAAGCCCTTCAAGTACCTGGACCTCGGCAGCGCCGCCTACATCTCCCGCGGCCGGGCCGTCGTCAAGGCCGGCGCGCTGCACCTGTCGGGCGCGATCGGCTGGCTCGCCTGGCTCTTCATCCACCTGGCCTTTCTCACCGGATTCCGCAGCAGGCTGGGAGCGGTGCTCAGCTGGTCCGTCGCCTTCGCCACCAACTCGCGACGCGAGCGCGCCTTCACCTCGTCCGACGCCGAAGCGCCGGCCGGCCGGGCGCCCGGGCAGAAGGCGCCCGTGCCGCCTCCCTGACCACGGCGCCCGGCCAACACCTCCTGGCCGCCATCCCTTCGCACCCTGCCGTTCCTCACCCCCCGCCCCCCGCGGGGCAGACCATCGAGGCGCACATGCTCAGCACAGCGGCCCTTCTGGCGAACACCCCGCCCCAACTCCTGCCGGCTCGCGAGCTGATGGCCTTCACCCTGGCCTCGCACATCCTGCTGGTCCCGTTCGGCGTGGCGCTGCCGTTCATCACCTTGCTGATGCACCACCGGGCGCTGCGCCGCAACGACGCCGTCGCCCTTCAGCTCGCGCGGCGCTGGTCGGCGGTGATGGCTGTCCAGTTCGCCATCGGCGTCGTCACCGGCACCGTGCTGTCCTTCGAGCTCGGCCTGCTGTGGCCCGGCATGATGGGCCGCTGGGGCGACGTCTTCGGCCTCGGGTTCGGCGTCGAGGCCTGGGCGTTCTTCCTGGAGGCCGTCCTGATCGCGATCTACCTCTACGGCTGGCGCCGGCTCAAGCCCTGGACGCACTTCTGGCTGGCCGTACCGCTGCCGCTGGCCGCCCTGATGGGGGCGTTCGGCATCATCGCGGCCAACTCCTGGATGAACACCCCCCAGGGGTTCCGCCTCGACGCCCAGGGCAATCCCGTCGACGTCGACGTGCGGCAGGCGGTCTTCACACCGATCTTCGGCCCGGAGTACTGGCACTTCGTGGTCGCGATGTTCCTGACCGCCGGCTACGTGGTCGCCGGCGTGTACGCGGTCGGCTGGCTGCGCGGGCGCCGCGACCGCTACCACCGGCTCGGCTTCACGCTGCCGTTCACCGTTGCCGCAATCCTCACACCGGTCCAGTTCATGCTCGGCGACTCCGCTGCCCGGGCCGTCTTCCACAAGCAGCCGATCAAGTTCGCCGCCACGGAGATCGTCTGGAAGACCGACACCCACGTACCGGAGTACATGTTCGGGCGTCTGCATCCCGACGGGACGATCTCCGGCGGGCTCAAGATCCCCCAACTGGACTCGATCCTCGCCGGATTCAGCCCCGACACCAAGGTGACGGGCCTGTCGTCGGTCGCCGCGAGCGACCGCCCGACGGCGACTCAGGCCACCATCGCCCACTGGGCCTTCGACATCATGGTCACCATCGGCAGCGTGCTCATCCTGCTCGCGCTCTGGTACGCCTGGTCCTGGCTGCGACATCGGGACCTGCCTCGCAGCCGCTGGTTCTTCCGCTGCGCCGCAATCGCGGGAGTCGCGTGCCTGGTCACCGTGGAGTGCGGCTGGATCACCACGGAGGTCGGCCGCCAGCCCTGGATCGTCTACAACCACATGAGGGTCTCGGAGGCGGTGACCCCCACCCGGGCCGGATCGCTGTGGGCGATGCTCGGCATCGTCATGGTCGTGTACGTGGCCGTCTTCGGCTCGTTCCTCGCGATCGTCCTGAAGATGCGTACTCGCTGGCGCATCGCCGACGAGGGCGCAGCCACCGCGCGCGCCGCACTTCCCCCTGAGACCGACACCCCCTACGGGCCCAGAAGCGAGCCCGAGCCCACAACTGCCGGGGCCGCGCCCGGTGGCGGGTCCGACCGCACCTCTGGCGGTGCGTCATGATGGCCGATCTCATCGCCTGGGTCATGGTGCTCGCGATCGCCGCCTACGCCTGTGCCGGGGGCACCGACTACGGCGCGGGCTTCTGGGACCTCATGGCCGGAGGAGCGGAGCGGGGCCAGCGGCCCCGCTGGCTCATCGACCACGCCATGGCACCGGTCTGGGAGGTCAACAACGTCTGGTTGATCTTCGTGCTGATCATCATGTGGACAGGCTTCCCGACGATGTTCCAGGCCGTCTTCGCCGCGCTGTGGCTGCCGCTCGCCCTGGCGGCCGTGGGACTGGTGCTCCGCGGCGCCGGATTCGCCCTGCGCAAGCCGTCCCGACGGCTGGCCCAACGGCGGGTCTACGGTGCGATGTTTGCCATCTCATCGCTGCTCACCCCGTTCTTCCTCGGGGCGGTGCTCGGCGGCATCGCCTCCGGTCGGGTCAAGGTCGGCACGACCGCCTCCGCGGACGCCTGGGCCAATGGAACCTCCGTCCTCGTGGGTCTGCTGGCCATCGCCGCCACCGCGTTCCTCGGGGCGGTGTTCCTCTGCTCCGACGCCCTGCGGTTCGGCGCCGACGACCTCGTGGACTACTTCCGACGGCGGGCGCTGCTCGCCTTCTGCGCCGTCGTCGTCCTCGCACTCATCGGCCTGCCCGTCACCCACAACGACGCCCGGTACGTCTGGGAGGGCCTCACCGGGGGCTGGGGCCTGCTGCTGATCGTGCTGGCCGCAGTCTGCGGTCTGGCCACGGTGCTGCTTCTGCTGCGCCGGTCCTACGGCTGGTCCCGCTACACCTCGGTGGCGAGCGTCGCCCTGACCGTCGGCGCCTGGGGCTTTGCGCAGCGGCCCTACCTGCTGCCCACCTCGCTGACGGTGGCCGACGCGGCCGGCGCTGCTCACACCCTGCGCTGGCTGGGGATCGTCATGGTCATCTCGATCGTGCTGGTCGGCCCGGCGCTGGTGCTGCTCTACCGGCTCGACACCATGGGTGAGCTGGAGCCGCTCACCGACGCCGACACCCGGGCCGCCAGAACACCCGGGGACCACCTTTAGCGGCGCTCCGCCTGCTCCGTCGCTGCGTGCGACACCCCGTCAGCGCAGCCGGGCGGCGATGTGGTCGCCGACCCGCAAGGCGTTGGCGATGGCGGTCAGCGACGGGTTCACTGCGCCGATGCTCGGGAAGAAGCTTGTGTCCACGACGTAGAGGTTGTCGAGGTCGTGGGCCTTGCAGTTGACGTCCAGGGCGGAGCTGTTCGGGTCGTCGCCGAACCGGACGGTGCCGGCCTGGTGCGCGGTGGCCCCGATCGGCATGCCCTTGTGCAGATAGATGCTGTGTGACAGCAGATGGTGCTCGTGCATGCCCAGGTGGCTCAGCATTCCCTGCAGTTTGTGCTGGAGGCGCTTCAGCCCGGCGATGTTGTTCTTCTCGTCGAGGGCCAGGTGGATGTCGTCGTCCTTGTCGAGGGTGACGCGGTTCTCGGGCAGCGGGAGATCCTCCCCGCACAGCCAGAAGTCGACGGCATGGTGCGCCAGCATCTCGAACGGCATGTCGGGCGAGACCGCGCCGGCCCAGCGTGGCGCCTCGCCGTGGATCTGGTCGGCGTCCGACTTGCCGAGCATCTGGATCCCGCCGAGCGGGAAGTCCCAGTCGTCCGCTCCCAGATACCAGTCGTGCAGCGCAAGGGTCTTCTGGAACCTGGTGGGGTTCGGTTCCTTCGACACCGCCATCAGCGCCAGGTTGTTGTGCCGCATGTAGTGGCGTCCCACCACGTCCGAGCTGTTGGCCAGGCCGCCGGGGTGCTTGTCGTTGGCCGAACGGAGCAGCAGGGCGGCCGAGTTGACCGCGCCGCAGGCGACCACCACGATGTCGGCGCTGAATCCCTCGGTCGTTCCGTTCCCGAGCTCGGCGACGACCCTGGTGACGGTGCGTCCGGTCGGGTCGGTCTCCAGGCGTCGCACGTTGGCGCCCGTCACCATCGTGACATTGCCGTGCTTCAGTGCCGGATCGACACAGATCACCTGCGCGTCGGACTTGGCGCCCATCAGGCAGGGGAAGCCGTCGACCCGGTCGCAGCGGATGCAGACGCTGGAATGGGTGGCCCGGCCGTTCTCGTCCTGGGTGAGGTTCACGCCGATGGGCAGGTGGAAGGGGTGCAGTCCCTGCTTCTCCAGGTCGTCGCTGAGCTGCTGGATGCGCGGCTCGTGCTCCACCGGGGGGTGTGGATACGGGCCGCTGGCCGGACCTTCGGTGGGGTCCTCGCCATGCCGCCCGTGCACCAGGTAGAGCTGCTCGGCCTCCGTGTAGTACGGCTCCAGATCCTCGTAGCGGATCGGCCAGGCGGGTGAGATGCCGTCGTGGTGGCGCAGCTCGCCGAAGTCCTCGGGCCGGAGCCGGAAGAGCGCGGCGCCGTAGAACTTGGTGTTGCCCCCGACGTAGTAGTTCACCTCCGGCGGGAACTCGTTGCCGTGCTTGTCGTACCAGAACTCGGGGGCACGGTACTTGCCCTTGACGAAGACGGCGGTGGATTCCCAGTTGTCCCGCTCCCGCGGCAGGTAGTCGCCGCGCTCCAGGATCAGGACCCGCTTGCCGGTGGGGGCCAGCCGATGGGCGAGCGTACCGCCGCCCGCTCCCGTACCGATGACGATGACGTCGTAGTGGTGATCGTCGGCCATGCGAAGGTCCCGTTCTAGGAGTCGTTGGCTGTCCTGGCCGTAGCGACGGCCCGAAAGGGCCCCTGTACTGCACCGTGCCGGACGCGCATCCGCGCTGCCGGGACGTTCGGTGCCGGTTCCGAAGCTATCGGGCGGTCTCGGGAGCGGCGACCCGACGGGAGCCGAACAGGTGCGCATTCACCGGATCGCCCGCACGGCGTTCGCCGCCTGGTCGACGATGGCCTGCAGGTCGGCTTCCGCGTCGACGGTCAGCCCGGGCTCGTCCGGTCGCAGCGGTTCGAGGGTGGCGTACTGGGAGTCCACCAGCCGGGCCGGCATGAAATGGCCAATGCGTCCGGCGACCCGTCGGTCGGCGGTCGCCCGGTCGAGCGCCAGGTGCAGGAACCACACACGGGCGCCTGCCCTACGGAGCAGGTCTCGGTATTCGTGCTTGAGAGCCGAGCACGCCATCACCCCGCCCTGGCCGGAGTCGGTCACCTCCCGGATCCAGTCGGCGAGGGACAGCAGCCACGGCCGGCGATCCTCGTCGTCGAGTGGACGGCCCGCGGCCATCTTGGCGCGGTTCGCGGCCGGGTGAACGTCGTCCGCCTCCAGAAAGGGCACCATGAGCCGCTGCGCGAGCAGTCCACCCACGGTGGACTTCCCCGAACCGGATACACCCATGACCACAACGACCGTGGGCACCGGGGAAGTTGTTCGCACGACGTTCCTCCGAGGGGCGCCTGTACGACGCCGGCCGACAGCACGGGACCCTACGAGCCCCGGCAGGCTCCAGACCCGCTGTGTGACGGCAGGCCTGAACACCCTCTCGGCCGTACCTTAGGTGATGTCCGACGACGAGATCGAGGGAACCTGCTGGTCGGCCGGACAGGGCCTGGATTCGGCCCATGAGCCCCATGGACCGTCCCGCCGATCCGAGCGCCGCCCGGTTTCTGCTCCCGTACCCGGCTTCGCGGGTCGGCGGCCTGCCCGAGGGTCTGCCCGTCGCGGTGTGGGACGGTACCGGCGCTCCGCCCGGCCCCGCGCCGACATCGTGCTGCTCACCGTTCCGCTCACCCAGGACACCCGTCGACTGGTCGACGCGCGGTTCCTCGCCCGCTGATCAGCCCTCCTGCCGGAGGCAACAGCTCGGCCTTTCTGCCCCGGGCGCTGCGGCTGATCCGCACCCAGCTGCTGCGCTATCTGGCCGGGGAGCCGCTGGAGAACATCGTGCTGCCCCGCAAGCCCTGACCTGGATCCGGGCCGGAGACCTCAGAGGACGGCGATCGGGTTGACCGGTGAGCCGGTGGCGTCCGGGAGCCGCAGCGGGGCGATCACGCAGAGGAACGACCAGCGCCCCTCCGCCTCGCAGACCGGTACCAGATCCTCGAACTGCAGGTAGTCCAGCAGATGAAGGCCCATGGCGTGGACCGCCAGCACATGCACGGGGAAGTCGACACCCTCGGTGGAACTCGGGGCGGTGTCGTTGTTGCCGTCGCCGCCGAGCACAGCGACCCGCCGCTCCGCCAGGAACTCCAGCGCTGACGGATGGAGCCCCGCGCGCGCGTCCGCCGCGTGCCACGCGCCCAGCTCGCCACGGCGTCGGCGGTGGCCGACCCGGACGAACAGGAGGTCGCCCTCGGTCACGCGGACGTGCTGGGCGCTCTCCGCCGCCGTGAGGTCGTCGGCGGTCACGTGATCACCCGGTTCGAGCCACGGCACGCCGCGCAGCCGCGGGATGTCCAGCAGCACGCCGCGTCCGACGATCCCGTCGCGAGCCGTCTCGATGGAGAGCGCCGTGGCGCCGTCCGCCTTGACGCTGCTCGCGGCCACGCCGCCGTGCAGCGTGCCGTCGTAGATCACGTGGCACAGGGCGTCGATGTGGCTGTCGGCGTCACCGTGCACGTTCATTGCGAAGCTGTCCATCGCGAAGTGGAGCCCGCTCGAGGTGTCTTCCTCGGGCTGCCCGCTCATCCGATGCCTCGCGGGCTCCGGATTGTCCGGACCGGGCAGCGTCTCCACCGGCGCGGCCAGCGTGACCGTCCGCCCGGTCCGCACCTCGCGGGTGGCGGCCAGCACACGGGCGGGAGTGAGTGCGGCCAGAGCACCCCGGTCGCCCCTGGCCCAGGCGGCGCGCGAGACCAGGCGCCGGTACAGCACGTCGAACTCGGCCGCGGTCAGCCGCGGCGGTCCTGCCGGACGGGCGTGCGCGACCATGGGTCAGCGCCCGTTCTCCGCGTCGAGCGCCTCGTCGAGGGTGATGGCGGCCATGATCAGGGACAGGTGGGTGAACGCCTGGGGGAAGTTGCCCAGTTGCTCCCCGCTCGGACCGACCTCCTCGGCGAACAGCCCGACGTGGTTGGCGTAGGTCTGCATCTTCTCGAAGGTGTAACGGGCCTGGGACAGCCGCCCCGCCCGAGCCAGCGCGTCGACGTAGAGGAAGGTGCACAGACTGAAGGTGCCCTCCGAGCCGCGCAGCCCGTCCGGCGATGCCGCCGGGTCGTAGCGGTAGACGAGGCTGTCGGAGACGAGCTTGCGATCCATCGCGTCAAGCGTGGAGAGCCAGGCCGTGGCCCGTGGAGCGATGAACTCGACCCTGGGCATCAGCAGCAGCGAGGCGTCCAGGACGTCGCCGTCGTAGTGCTGGATGAAGGCACCCTCCTTCTCGCTCCAACCGCGTTCCATGACTTGCTCGAATACGGCGTCCCTCGCATTGCGCCACCGCTCCAGGTCTGCGGGCCTGCGGAAGTGCTCGGCCAGGCGCAGGCCGTGGTCGAAGGCAACCCACGACATCACCCGGCTGTAGGTGAAGTCCTGGCGGCCGCCGCGGGTCTCCCAGATGCCCTCGTCCGGCCGGTCCCAGTTGTCGGCGAACCAGTCCAGCGTCCTGGTAAGCGACTGCCATCCCTCGAAACTGGCCTGCTGCGCGATCCCGGCCCCCTGGGACACCGCGTAGAGGGCCTCACCGTAGATGTCCAGCTGGAGCTGGTCGGCGGCGCCGTTGCCGATGCGGACGGGGAAGGAGCCACGGTAGCCCTCGAAGTGATCGAGCGTCTCCTCCGGCAGGTCGGGATTGCCGTCGATCCGGTACATCGTCTGGAGCGGCTCTTCCTCCTTGCCCTCGCGGTCACGCAACCTGTCCACCAGCCAGTGGACGAAGGCGGTGGCTTCCTCGACGAAGCCGAGGTCCAGCATGACCCGCACGGACAGCGAGCCGTCGCGTACCCAGGTGAACCGGTAGTCCCAGTTCCGCTCTCCGCCGACCTGCTCGGGCAGGCCCATGGTGGCCGCCGCGATCAGGGCGCCGGTGGGGGCGTAGGTGAGGAGCTTGAGGGTGATGGCCGAGCGGTGCACCAGCTCGGGCCACCGTCCCCGGTAGCGGGACTGGCGCAGCCAGTTCTGCCAGAAGAGGCCGGTGTCCTCGACCTGTGCGGTGACCCCGTCGACCGTGAGGGGTGCGGGCGCCTCGCCGCCGGACGCGCAGACGGTGAACACGACGCCGCCGGACTCGCCGGCGCTCAGCGTCACCGTTCCGCGTACGTCCTGGCCGTCCCGCTCCAGCGGGAAGGTGGACTGCAGGTGCCCGTCCATCCCCGGGGCCCGGAACAGGGCGCCGTTCTCGCCGAGCTCGAGCTCGTGCTCGGCCCGGCCGTAGTCGAAGCGCGGCCGGCACTCGAGTGTGAAGTCGACCGTCCCCCGCACGGCACGGACCACGCGGACCAGGGTGTGCCGGTCAGTGGCAGTTCGGGTCCGGTCCGGGGGCATGAAGTCGACCACCTCGCCCACCCCGTCCGGTGACATGAACCGGGTTACCAGGATGGCGGTGTCGGGGTAGTAGAGCTGCTTGCAGGTCCCAGCGGGGTGCTCGGGGGCCAGCCGCATGTATCCGCCGCGGTCGTGGTCGAGCAGGGCGGCGAAGATGCTGGGCGAATCGAACCTGGGAGCGGCGAACCAGTCAACGACACCCTGCGACGAGACGAGCGCGGCGGTCTGCAGGTCGCCCACCAGGCCGTGCTCGGCGATGGGGGGGTAGCGGTCCATGGCTGCTCCGAAGTCTCGCGAAGAGGCCCCCTGCGTCCACTATCCGGCTACCCAGTCGGCCTTGCCACGTGGAAGCGGTCGACGACCGCACGCCGAGGGCCGCCGGCGACGACGGTCCGCGGGCCGGCACCCGGACGGCTCAACGGCGACCGGCCGCAGGCCCGCCGCAGCCGGGGCCTGGCCGTGCGGACGGAGCGACCGCGGCCGCAGGGCCGAGGTACCTCACTCGGTTTGCCGACGGCCCTCCCGGCGGGCGTTACTGGCTGGTGTCGGCCGGGTACAGGCAGGCCCCGACCTGGTGCACAGGCACCGCAGCGCCTCGGTGCGGCCGCCGGCCGAGCGACGGAGGTTGTGCATGGAGATGATCCACGTCCGTCTGGTGAGCCCCCCTGATCTCACTCCTCGGGCCGTCGCCCTGCTGGCCGGCGACCGCTATGTCTTCAACCTGATGGTCCTGCCCGAACTGGCGCGCAACCCCGACGGCGACGCGGTCGAGTGCGACATCCTGGCGGGTGCGGCCAACGCCGTGCTGCGCGGACTGCGCGAACTGGAACTCGACCGCCGCGGATCCATCATCATCGAGCCGGTCGAGATGGCCTTCTCCGGCACCGCGGCCGAGGCGGAGCAACAGCAGCTCGGGGCGCTCGCGCACGCGCCCGTCTGGGAGGAGGTCGAAGCACGCATTCGCGCCGAGGGCACCTATCTGCCGAGCTTCTACGTCTACCTGGTCATCGCAGGCGTTATCGGGGCGGTAGGAATCATCACCAACTCCCAGATCCTCATCGTCGCGGCGATGGTCGTCGGACCGGAGTACGGCGCCATCACCAGCGTCGCGCTGGGCATCGACCGTGGCAACCGCATCAGGATCCGGCAGGGCCTCTTCGCCCTGACAGCGGGATTCTCGCTGGCCGTCCTGGTGACGTTCTTGTTCTCGTGGGCGATCCGGGGCCTCGACCTTCAGCCCAAGGCGTTCGACCTCGGCATCAGGCCGGTCTCCACGCTGATCGACGCCCCCAACGTCTTCTCGGTCGTCGTCGCGGTCCTGGCCGGCATCGTCGGCATCGTGTCGCTGACCCAGGCCCGGACGAGTGCGCTGCTCGGCGTCTTCATCTCGGTCACCACCATCCCCGCCGCCGCCGACATCGGCGTCTCCTGCGCGTTCTCCAGCTGGAGCGATGCGCGCGGATCCCTGGGCCAACTCCTGCTCAACATCGTGCTGCTGATCGTGGTGGGCGTGCTGATGCTCAGATTCCAACGGGCTGTCTGGCGGTACATCAGCCGGCGCAGCGGGCGCTCCGCCGTCAGATGAAGCCGCCGTCCCGTCCGGGAGCGGCACATCACTCAAACAAGGAAGTCCCGCAGTCCACAGGCGGATGGCAGCGGAAGCCAGCCGCACCAGGGTAAGTTCGAGTACCACCGAAGCCGGGCTGGTGCAGATACCCGCGTCGGCCCTGACAGCCGGCGGTCGTGCATGATCGAGGATCTACTGCCCGCGCCGATCGTGACCATCGAGGTCTTCCAAGACCCGGTCGATCCGCCCGCGTTGTTTCCCGAGGAAGAGGCGCTCATAGCCGAATCGGTGGACGCAAGGCGCCGGGAATTCGGCACCGTACGAGCCTGCGCCCGCACCGCGCTGCAACGGATCGGCATCCCTCCCGCCCCGATACTCCCGGGACTGGGGGGCGCGCCGCAGTGGCCCGACGGGATCGTCGGCAGCATGACGCACTGTTCGGGCTATCGCGCGGCTGCCGTGGCGCACGCCGCCGACCTCGTGACGATCGGGCTGGACGCCGAGCCCAACCAGCCGTTGCCCAACGACGGAGTGGAGGAGTCGGTGACCCTGGCCGAGGAGCGGGGCCGGTTGCGCGCGCTGGCGGCCTACCGGCCCGAAGTGTGCTGGGACCGGCTCCTGTTCAGTGCCAAGGAAAGCGTCTACAAGGCGTGGTTTCCGCTCACCGGCCGCTGGCTGGACTTCGACGAAGCCGCGATCAGCATCGATCCGGTCGGCGGCGGCTTCACCGCGCGGCTGCTGGTCCCCGGCCCCGTGGTGAACGGCACGCGGCTGTCGGGGTTCAGCGGCAACTGGCTGGTCCGCAACGGGCTGATCGTGACGGCAATCGCCGTACCCGCGAAGGGGTGAGTCTCAGGCGCCGGCGGGCGAATTTCTCGCCAAGGCCCGCCTGAACCCGAACAAGCCAGAAACCGACGAGAGTCCTGCCCATCGAACTCACCGCACGGCCTCGAAACCGGATCACCGAGTGGCCGTCAATGCACCACTCCGGCGGACGTGGCCTCACGTTCGTCTCGGTGCTGCCCCATCCCTCTACGGCCCCGATCTTGGCGCGAACAACGTGGCCACCTGCGCCGCGCGGCAAGGGGTGGACGCGGCCGCCTTCACCAAGTGGACGGGGCCGGCACTCACCCCCGAGCAGGTCGGCAAGACGATCGTGAATCTGGGCGCCGACCCGGGCCACGACCATCCCGCCTACTCGTGTGTGAACCATCTGGCGGGGTGGAACGTAGGGCTCTGTGCGGCGGCGTGAAAGCTCGTCGCGTTCCTGGGCGGCCCGGCCGCGGAGCAAGAAGGAGCTAATGCAGGCGAGTCGGCATGGCTGAATCCTTGCCTTCCGGTCCGGGCGCACGGGCGTCGGCGCTTGCCACCGCAGGACGCAATAGCCTAGCCCTCGGCATTGTGATTTAGATCACGAGGACCCGAAGATCCGGGCCGCGCCGCCGTAAAATCTAGCCAAAAGGCGCGGGTCACGCTCCTTGCACGGCCGTGATGTGCGCCGATCATGCGCCGCCGCCGAAGATCCTCGGCGTTGACGTCACACGGCGACCGATACTTTAATTCTAAAGCACCCTGAAAGCGGTTGAAGCAACAACGTCGACGGACCCATAAGTCCTTCATTCGCGGCATTGTTTTAGGGGGAATTGCAATGACGGTGCAGGTGACAGTTGCGTGCCCACCCACGTTTGCGGCCTCGGCACGCGCGACGCTCCAAGAACGGAGCGCCCAGCTGGCAGCCCTCCAAGCCCTGTTCGACGACTGGCCGGCCGGAGAAGGCAGGATCGCGTTGATCAGCGGACCACTCGGCAGCGGCAAAACCGAGTTATTAAGAGCTTTCGTCGCACAGGCCATAGCTGCGGGAGCCAGGCACCTCGGTGCCACCGGGTCCCCTTCCGGACGGCATCTGCCCTTCGGCGTGCTTGATCAGCTCATGCGCAGCGGCATCCGTTCCGGACTGAGCGCCGACCGGCTGGACGATCTCCTCGACGGCGAGCGCCTGCTCCCCGGCGAGGCGCGGAAACGGAACCCGGCCCAGCTGCTGCACCGCATGTGCCTGTCCCTTCTCGATCTGGTCGAGGACTCCGCGAACCCCTTGATCGTCTCGGTGGACGACGTCGAGTTCGCGGACGCCGACACGGTCCGCTGCCTGTCCCTGCTGGCGCGTCGCCTGCGCACCGGCCGACTGCTGATCCTCCTTTCCGCGTCCTCCGAATCGCAGTACGCCGAAGCGCTCCTCAACGGGGACATGCCCGGCGTGCCACTGCTGCGCCGTATCCAGCTGCCGCTGCTGACGCCGGCGGGCGCGGAGTCCGTACTCGCACGACGCCTCGGACCGGACGCAGCACAGCGCCTCGCCCACGCCTGCCATGCACTCAGCGGCGGAAGCCCTCTCCTGCTGAGCGGCATCGCGGAGGACAACTGCGCCCCGGACGGATTGGTTCCGGCCGAGCCGGTCGTCGGCAAGGCCTACCAACAGGCAGTACTCAGCTGTGTCTACCGCGGCGGGCGGGCCGCCCTCGCGGTCGCCCGGGAGATCGCCGTCCTGGGCAGCGGCACGGCGGCCATGCAGCCCGGCGTGCTGTCCGGTCTGGGCACGCATGCCGCGCAGCGGGCCGTCGCCCTGCTCAACGCCTCCGGGGTGCTCAAGGACGGCCGGTTCCGGCATCCGCAGGCACGCGCCGCGGTACTGACCGGACTCAGCGGCGCGGAACGCGCCGAGCTGCACGGCCAGGCGGCCGATCTCCTGTTCCGCACGGGTGCCCCGATCCCGGCGGTGGCCCACCACCTGCTCGCCGCCGAGCGTCCCGCGCCGCGGTACGGCGTGCCCGTGCTGCAGCAGGCCGCCGAGATCGCCCTGGCCGAGCACAACGTCCAACTCGCCCTGGACTGCCTGCGGTTGGCGCTGCGCACCGAGTCCGACCCGAACCAGGAGGCGGTGACGACCGCCATGCTCGCCCGGGCCGAGTGGCGCATCGATCCGGCCGTGGCACTGCGCCGCGAACCGGTCCTGCGCTCCGCGATACCCACCGGTGCCCTCACCCACCAGAACGCCTACGCGCAGGTCAGGTCGCTGCTCTGGTTCGGCAACGCCCCGGCGGCCGTCGACACGCTGAACGCGCTGCAGGCCTTCGGCATACCGCGCGACCCCAATGGAGCAGCCCGGTTTGCCGCTGCCCGGATGTTCCTGTCCATCTGCTACCCGGAGACCCCGAGTTCACTTGCCGAGCAGCCGGACGGCGAGCCCGCGCCCGGCGCCGCATCCGCCGGCCTGGGCAACGACTCGGCCGCGTACGCCACTTCGGCGAGCTGCCATCTGCGCGCGCCGACGCTCCTGACGAACCTGCTGCGGGCCGGGCCCAGCCCGCGCTTGGCCGAACTGGCCGCCAGCCTGCTGCGCAGGTATCAGCTCTCGGAGGGCAACTTCAGCATCCTGACCGCTTCGCTGATGACCCTCGTACTGTGCGACCGGCTCTCCGACGCCGAGCAGTGGTCGGCGTCCCTGCTCGCCGAGGTCGAGTCGGCCAACTCGCCCACCTGGCTGGCGCAGTTGACGGCGGTGCGCGCGGAGATCTCGCTGCGCCGGCACAGTCTGCTCGCCGCGATGCAGCAGGCCCGTCAGGCGCTGACCATCATCCCGTACGACAGTTGGGGCGTGGCCGTCGGACTGCCACTGAGCACGCTCATCCAGGCGCACGCGGCACTCGGTACCCCTCAGGACGCGGTCGTCGCCGAATGCCTCAAGGGTCCGTGGCCGGACACCATTTGCCAGACGCCGGCCGGGCTGCTGGTCCTGCATGCGCGTGGCCGGATGCATCTCGCGCACGGACAGGCGCGCGCCGCGCTCGACGACTTCGAGATCGTGGGCGAGCTGGCCGTGCAGGGAAATATCGACATCCCCGCGCTGCTGCCGTGGCGCACCGATGCCGCCCGGGCCCATCTGCTCATGAACCGCACGGAGACCGCCCGTGAACTGGCCGCCGCGCAGTTCGCCCGCTGCTCCCCCGACCAGCCCCGCGCCCGGGCGCTGACCCTCCGTGTTCTCGCGGCGGCCTCGGCGCCCGCGGAGCGGCCACGCCTTCTCGAGCAGGCGCTCGAAGCGCTGCAGGGCTGCGAGGACCCCCGGCAGCTCCCCCACCCGCTGTACGACATGGGCCGCTCCCTGCAAGTACTGCACCGGCCGACGGATCCGCGGGACACGACGCAGGACCGAGGGGCGGGGCAGCGCGGCCGGTCGGCGGAGGCCCGGGCGGCAATGGAGTGGACCGCCGCCCCGCCGGGAGCAGTCGAGCGGGTCGACGCGGACCGGGCGCGGGTGCTCAGCGAGGCGGAGCAGCGTGTGGCCTCGCTGGCCGCACGCGGGTACAGCAACCGGCAGATCGCCGGGCGGCTCTTCGTCACGATCAGCACGGTGGAACAGCATCTGACCCGGGTCTACCGCAAGCTCAATGTCAAGCGCCGTTCAGAACTCGCGCTGGCCCTCCCGGCCGACGTCGCGCTGCAGCCGCGCAGGCGGCAGACGCCCGGCTCCTCGCTGTAGCGCCCGGAGGGGCACCCGCTGGCCGGCCCGAGCAGCGGGTGCCCCTCCCCCGGCTGGTGCGCAGCCATCGGCCCGCGACGCCGCCCGGACTTCCCCGGGGCCGCCCAGGTCCCCGCACGAACCCCTGGAACCCCAGAACGGACCCCTATCTTCGGGCGCTGCGGGCCAGTTGTTCTTGATCTCCCCGGACCGGCCGACTTAGGTGGAGGGCGCCTCACGACGCGTCCTCTACTGGAGGTCTTCCCGTGCCCCATGGCGTGTGTCCGCCCGCCCAGGAGCAGTTGACGGAGTCGGCTGCGGAACTGCATGTACGGAAGTCGGGCTTCCCTCCCGGTCCGCCCCGCCGGACGGGTGTGGAGCTCGAGTGGCTGCTCATCGACCCGAACGACCCCGCCCACCCACTCTCCCCGCCGCGGCTCGCCGCCGCCGCGGACGCCGTCCGCCTGCTGCCGCTGCGGTCCGCGCTCACCGTGGAACCGGGCGGTCAACTCGAACTGAGCTCACCGCCTGCGGCTTCGCTCATGCGCTGCGTGGACGCCGTCGACGCCGATCTGCGCCTGGTGCGCGGCCGGCTGCGCCCGCTCGGCCTCGCCCTGGCCGGATACGGCCTCAATCCCTGGCAGTCTCCGCGAAGGTGGTGCATTCACCGCGCTATGCGGCGATGGAGGCGCACTTCGACCGAGGCGGGTCGGCCGGGCGCTTCATGATGGCCGGCACCGCCTCGACGCAGATCTGCCTGGACAGCGGCGAGCGCGAACCCGGGCCACTGGGCCAGGGCAGGCGCTGGCAGCTGGCGCACCTGCTCGGTGCGGTGCTGACCGCGACGTTTGCCAACTCCCCACTGCAGATGGGCAGTCCCACCGGTCTGCGCTCCACGCGTCAGGCGGTGTGGGCCGCTCTCGACGCGGGCCTGGCCCCGGCGGGAGCCTTCGCCGATCCGGCCGCGGCCTGGGCCGCGCACGCGCTGGACGCTCCTGTGATGTTCATCCGTACCGAGCAGGCGCCGTGGATCACGCCGCGGGGGCTGACCTTCCGTGAGTGGCTGCGCGGCACGGTGCCAGGTCTGCATCCGGGCCTCGACGATCTGGACTGCCACCTCAGCACCCTGTTTCCCCCGGTGCGGCCACGGGGCTATCTGGAGCTGCGCATGATCGACGCCCAGCCGGGCGCCGACGGCTGGGTCGTGCCGCTCGCCGTCACGGCCACCCTGTTCGACGATCCGGCCGCGGCGGAAACGGCGTACCGGGCGGTGAAGCAGCTCGCCGAACGCGCGGGCACCGGCCCTGCCCCGCGCAACCCCCTGTGGCGTGCCGCCGTCCGGCACGGACTGGCCGACCCGGAACTGCGCGAGGTGGCCGAGGTCTGTTTCCGGGCCGCCCTGGAAGCCCTGCCGAGGCGCGGGGCGAGCCCGGCGGTCCGCGAAGCCGTTGCCCGGTTCGCCGACCGGTATGTGGCGCGGGGCCGCTGTCCCGCCGACGACCTGCTCGACACCTGGAAGGAGCAGCACCCGTGACGACCATGCCGGCCCGTCCGTTCGCCCTCAGCCGCATCCTGCCCGACGCGCCCGCCGACGACCTCGCCGCCGACGTGATCCGGGGTTTCTCGCTTGTCCCCAAGCAGCTCCCGCCGAGGTGGTTGTACGACACGCGCGGCAGCGAGCTTTACGAACGGATCACCCGGCTTCCCGAGTACTACCCGCCGCGCGCGGAGCTGGAGATCCTCCAGGATCGTGCACGGGAGATCGCCGCCGTCACCGCAGCCCGCACCCTGATCGAGCTCGGCTCCGGTTCCTCGGAGCGGACCCGGCTGCTCCTCGACGCGCTGGGCGGACCGCTGACATACGTACCGGTCGACGTCAGCGAGTCGGCGCTGGTGGGCGCCGCCGAGGCGCTGGTGCGCGAGCGGCCGGGGCTGACCGTGCACGCGCTGGTCGCCGACTTTCAGCGCGGGCTCGTACTGCCCACCGTGCCCTGGCCCCGGCTGATCGTCTTCCTCGGCAGCACCATCGGGAATCTGCTGCCCGCCGAGCGAATGGCGTTCCTGCTCGTGGTGCGGGCCGCGATGCTCCCCGGGGACGCCCTGCTGCTCGGCACGGACCTGGTCAAGGACGAGGCGACGCTGGTCGCCGCGTACGACGACGCACAGGGCGACACCGCCGCGTTCAACAAGAACGTCCTGTCAGTCCTCAACCGGGAACTCGGCGCGGACTTCGACCCCGACTCCTTCGAGCACATCGCGCTCTGGGACGCCGAGCACGAGTGGATCGAAATGCGGCTGCGCGCCCGTACGGCCCTCACCGTGCGCATCCCCGGGGCCGGACTCTCGGTGGAACTCGCGGCCGGTGAGGACATCCGCACCGAGGTGTCCGCGAAGTTCCGGCTGCCGCAGCTGCACACCGAACTCGGTGCCGCCTGGCTGGAACCCAGCCGTTCGTGGACCGACCGGGCCGGGCGCTACGCGCTCACCCTCGCGGTTCCCGTCCCGGTGTGACGAGAACCGTGCCACCGACGTCCGCCTCGCGGGCGCCTGCCCGGGAAGAAGTACGCCCCGCATTCCCCGCACACCTCGTATTCCGCCCGAGAAGCAGTGGAGAGCCATGGAGCCCAGGAAAACACAGACCGCGGATCAACTCCCGGAAATCCTCGGGGGTTTCGATCTGACCGACCAGCAAGCCTTCGCCCAGGGAATTCCGTACGACCTCTTCGCCCGGCTGCGCCGCGAGGCCCCGCTGTTCCGGCACCCGCCCGGGCAGACGGTGGACGGCGAGTCCTTCTGGGTGCTGACCCGGCACGCCGACATCACAGCCGCCGCGGCCGACAGCGCGTACTCCGCGCAGGGCGGCGGAGGCCGTTCGGGCGGTGGCACCCATCTCGACGACCTTCCGGCCGGGGCGCTGCCGGGGGTGCTCTTCGGCATGATGGACGATCCCCGGCACGCACTCGTCAAGGCCCTCCTCGCCCCCTGGGTGACCGGGCGGGCGGCCGCGGCGCTGGAGGGTGGGCTGCGGGCCCTGGCCGCCGAGCTGCTGGAGGCCGCGGTGGCCAAGGGCCAGGCCGACTTCGTCACCGAGGTGTCGGAGGAGTTCGCCGTCAAGTCGATGGCGCTGCTGCTGGGCGCCCCCCGGGAGGACTGGGACCGGCTCCTCGACTGGGGCCGCTCGTGCCTGGGCTTCCTCAACCGCCGTACCGGGCTGCCCGACGAGCAGTCGGCCGCCACGTTCGGCGCCATGCAGGAGTACTTCAAGGAACTGCTGCTCCGCAAGCGCGCTCAGCCGGGCGAGGACGTCGCGACCGTACTTGCCGTCGGGGAACTGTCCGAGGACCGGGGCGACGAGCCGCCGCTGTCACCGCAGGAACGCGCCGTGAATCTTACGGTCCTGATGGTGACCGGGCTCGAACAGCCGAGGAACACGATCGCCGGCGGGGTGCTGGCGTTCGCCGAGCACCCCGGCCAATGGCAGGCCCTGCGCGAGGACCGCTCCCTGATGCCCGGCGCCATCGAGGAGGTGCTGCGCTGGAACCCGCCGAACCCGTACAACCGCCGCACCGCCACCCGGGACATGGAACTGCACGGCCGGACCATCAACGCCGGGGACAAGGTCACCTTCTGGTGGCCGTCGGCCAACCGCGACGAGACGGTCTACACCGATCCGGACCGCTTCGACATCCGCCGCGACCCCAATCCCCATCTGTCCTTCGGGTACGGCGCCCACTTCTGCCTGGGTGACGAGACGGCACGGCTCCAGATCCGGCTGGTGCTGGAGGAACTGCTCGACCGGGCCGAGGAGATCAGGCCTGCCGGGAAGGTCGTGTGGGGCGCCAACAACAAGCACACGGTGCTGCTCGACGTCCCCCTTGAGTTCAGCGCCGCCCGCTGAGTGGACGACCAGCGGCCCAGCGCCTGACGCCCCCCGGCGCATTCAGCGCCGGGGGGCGGATGCCGTTCCGACTCGACATGCAGATGCCCGGGTACGGAGGACAGTTGCGTCATGCAGCGGTTCGGCGAGAGGTCAGGAAGCCAGGCGCACGCGCACCGGCAGCTCGCCCAGGGTGCGTAGGGTCATGCCCGGCCAGTGCTCGGGGTGCTCGGTGACCAACTCCAGGTCGTGCTTGACGAGTTCGACCAGGGCGACCTGCGCGGCCATCCGGGCGATGGGGGCTGCCACGCAGAAGTGGATGCCGTGTCCGAAGCCGAGGTTCCGGTTTGCCGGGCGCGTCAGGTCGAGGGTGTCGGGATTCTCGTACACCTCCGGGTCCCGGTTGGCCGCGCCGAGCAGCAGGACGGCGTGGTCGCCCTCCGCGAACGTGAATCCGCCCACCTCGGTGTCCGCCAGCGCGGTGCGGATCAGGAGCTGCAACGGCGGGTCCATGCGCAGCAGTTCCTCCACCACGGGCGCCGCCTGGTCGGAGTGGTCACGGAACCAGGCCAGCTGTCCGGGCTCGCGCAGCAGGCCGATGGTGCAGTTGCCCGTCAGGGCGGCGATCCCGCTGAACCCGGCGGCCAGCAGGTTCATGATGGTCACGGACAGTTCCAGATCCGTGAGCCGCTCACCGCCCTCCGCCATCACGGCGACGAGTTCGCTCACCAGGTCGTCGCCCGGCTTGATACGGCGCTCGGCCACCATTTCGGCGCCCGCGGCGATGAACCCGCCGCGTGCCGCGTCGCGCGCCGCGCGTTGTTCGGGGGTGAGTGTGAACGCGGGGTCGAGCCCCCGGCCGCTTTCCTTGGAGAAGGCGAAGAAGTCCTGGTGATAGCGCTGCGGCACATTCAGCAGATCACCGATGACCAGCCCGGACAGCGGGCGCAGCACGGAGTTCATCAGATCGACGGTGCCGTCCGTGCTCTCCTCGACCGAGGTGACCAGGAGTTCTCGTACGTACTGTTCGGCCTTGCCGCGCAGCCGCTCGACGGTCCGCGGGGTGAACGCCTTGTTGACCAGGGGCCGGATCCGTGTGTGGTCCGGCGGGTCCATGAACATCAGCGGCCGGACGGGCGCCCCGTCAGGGTTGGGGTAGAACTGGTCGGAGATCATGGGTCCGTCGCCGAAGCCGAAATGCGGGCTCTTGAATATGGCGGACGACAGCTCATGGCTCAGGACGATGGTCGTCCCCGCGGGCATCCGGAATATCTGGCCCGACTCTTCCCTGATACGCCGGTAGACCGGGTACGGGTCGAGCTGGAATGCCGGATCGAACGGATCGATGGGCAGGAGTTGCCTGACGATGTCGGCGTCGAAGGCCGGTATCTCTGTGGTCATGGCGGGGTGTTCCCCTCTCTCGTCATCTCTCTTGCCTCTTGGTGTGTGGGTCGCGCGGCTTGGGGGATTCAAGGCCCTGTGAGCTCCATGAGTGCCGCACCGGCCAGCCAACGGCCGCTCAGCGCGGCGAAGTCGGGAGCGGACCGGCCCTCCTGCGACACAGCGACGTAACGGCGCCACAGGCCGGCGATGCGGTGGTCGGCATCCGCGCAGTACAACTCGGCGAGCGTCTGGGCGGTGTCCGTGGACGTGCCGTCGGCCGCCGCGCTTCCGCTGCGCGCGAGCACCGTGAGAACGGCGAACAGTTCGCCGGCCAGTCGGCCCAGGAGCACCACCACCCGTTGCCGGGCGAACAGTTCGGCACGGTCGGGATGGGTGTGCACCAGCTCGCGGCAGGTTTCGTTGAACCGCTTCAGATGCCGTTCGGCGGCCCGCAGATGTGCTGCGTTGGCCGGGGAGAGGGCGGCGGTCCAGGCGGCCGGGTACCCGGCCGCTCGCAGGGGCTCGGCGGGCGGCCGGTCGGCGTCGTAGAGCCAGGACAGCAGTTGGCACATTCCGGTGAAGTCGAGCTGGAAGTCGACGTTGCCGGCGACGCGCAGCCCGCGCGCGTCGCGGAAAGCCCGCTCGACGGGGAGCGGGGCGGCTCCTCTGAGGGTCTTGCTGCGGACGGTCTCGATGCCCTCTCCGCCGAGCAGCGAGACGGTCCTGTCGACGACGCGCCACGCCGTGCGGACCGATATGTTCTTGATCAGGGTCCGCTCCAGCCAGCGGTCGGCGAGCTTCGAACCGATCAGGCTCCAGCGCACGACGCTCTCCAGGGCGTACACCTCGGAAAGGGACTGTGCGACCAGGCGCTGGATCTGCTCGTACGATCCGAGGGGCCGGCCGTTGACGGCGCGCCGCGCCACGAACTGCCGGGTCCACTCCACGCAGTTCTTGGCGAGTGCGACGGCGGGGCCGGAGTTGAAGTAGAGCTGGCCGAGCAGCGCGGTCGGCCCCATCAGCGGTGTCGCGGCGGGAAACCGGGGGTCGCCCTCCTCTCCGACCAGTACGAGCTCCGCCGGGACCCGCACCCCGTCCAGGCTGAGGGCGCCGTTGGGCAGTCCCTTGCTGCCGGTGAACTCGGAGCTCGCGGTGACCGCGTAGCCCTCGGAGTCCGCCGCCACGAAGCACACGCAGAACCTGCGCCGGGCGCCCTCGCCCAACGCGGCGGATACGGCGACGAGTTCGGCGACGGGGCCGCCACCGGTGAAGAGCTTCTGTCCGTGCAGCACGTAGTGGGTCCCGTCCGCCGACAGCGACGCCGTCGTCCCGGGCCAGACGTTGTTGCGTCCGGTGGGCTCGGTCACGGCGAACGCCGACGTCACCCCTTCGGCCACCCGTCGGCGCACATGGTCGCGCAGCGGCCCCGGAGGCAGCGTGGGCAGGAGGGCCGCGACCCCCACGCCCGCCTGTACGGAGAGGAACTGCCCGACCGGCACGGAGGTGCGGCAGGCCTGTTCGACGAGCCGGAAGGTGTTGTATACGGACAGCTCGAGGCCGCCGACGTCGCCTTCGTTCTGCAACCGCAGGAATCCGCGCGCTCGCAGCTCTTCCAGGAAGCCCTCGGGGAATACGCCCCGCCGGTCCACCTCTTCGGCGTCCAGCCGCTCGGTGAGCAGCCGCTCGAGTTCCTCGATCCGGGCACTACCCGCTTTCCGGTCGGACTCGTCCTGTTCCGGAAAGCGTTGGAACACACCGGGGTCGAGGACTCCGGTCGCAAAGGCAGTCAGAAGGCTCGGAACCACTGCTTCCTGAATTTCTGTGGAAGGCAGGGAAGCCACGGATTTCCACTCCTTAAGTCACGGGAATCTCTGGGAATTCCAGCGACCACGCTAAAGCGGTGGGACCCCTAAAAGGCAACCCCTGTCCCCGCCGTCCCACCCCTACGTCGGCTACGGGGGGGGCGGGAGGGGCGGCACGACAGGGGTTGCGGGCACAGGAGCGGGTCCGCGGAAGCGGAAAGCGCGACGCCCCTCGGTCCTCCGGCACGGCCTGGAGCCGCCGGGACCGGGGGGCGCCGGTCGGTCAGGAGGCGATGACGCTGCGTCCGCGGTCGTAAGCCGCGCGCGCCGCCGCGATGTTGTCCAGATTGCGGCGGGCCCATTCGGCCAGCCCTTCGAGCGGCTCGTGCAGTTCGCGCGACAGTTCGGTCGCCGTGTACTCGACCCGAGGCGGCACCGTGGCGTACACAGTGCGCACGATGAGGCCGTCACGCTCCAGATTCCGCAGAGTGAGCGTCAGCATCCGGCGGCTGATGCCGTCGATGCGGCGTTCGAGTTCGGTGAAGCGCACGGGGCCCCTGGCCACGGCCAGGATGATCTGCACGCTCCACTTGCCGCCGACGCGGTCTATCACCTCCCTGACCGGGCAGGCGACGGCGTGAATCTCAGGATCGGTCACACCGGTGTTCCCCTGGGACATAAAAGTGCCTCCTTCCGCGAACTCTCATCTTCACAGAGCATGTTGTCGGTAACAAGTCGTTCCCCAAGGGCACTGGTTTGACCTACAGGGTGGGCACTGCCCCCCTGCCGCTCTCCGGGGAACGTTGCCCCCGCCCCCCACGCATTTTCGCAATCCCACAACTTCCCCGCTGAGAAGGACGCAGGCAGTGGTTTCCTCTGATTCCGGTGTCAAGGCCAAGTCCGGGCTCGTGCTCGCGCTCCTGGCATTCGCCCAATTCATCATCACGATCGACTACAACATCGTCTACGTCGCGCTGCCCGACATCGGCAAGGAGTTGGACTTCTCCACCCAGTCCCTGCAGTGGGTCGTCAGCGCCTATCTCCTGGGCTTCGGCGGCTTCCTGCTGCTCGGCGGCCGGGCCGTCGACCGCTTCGGCCAACGCCGCATGTTCATCGCGGGGCTGAGCCTGTACGGGATCTCCTCGTTGGTCGGCGGACTCGCCACGGAGCCGTGGATGCTGGTGGCGTCCAGGGCCGTCCAGGGGCTGGGTGGCGCGCTGCTCACCCCCGCGATCCTCGCCCTGATCATGACGAGCTTCGCCGAGGGCACCGAGCGCAACAAGGCGCTGGCCGTCTGGGGCGCGGCCGGCAGCTCCGGTCTCGCGGCGGGCGCGCTGCTCGGCGGCGTGCTCACCGAATACCTGGGCTGGGAGGCGGTGTTCTTTGTCAACGTCCCGCTCGCGCTGATCGCCGTCCTCAGTGCGCCACGGCTACTTGCCCCCGACCGCACGGCCCCCGGTGAGGGCGCCTTCGACCTGCCCGGCGGACTCCTCGCCACCGCGGGCTCATCACTGCTGGTCTTCGGCCTGGTCAGCGGCCCCGAGAAGGGATGGGGTTCGCTGAGCGGCGCCGGGTCGATCGTCGGCGGTGTGGTTCTGCTCGGCGTGTTCCTACTGGTCGAGTCCCGTACCCGCGCCCCGCTGGTCCCGCTGCGGCTGCTGCGCCACCGCAGCCTGGCCACGGCCATGGCCGTGATGTTCATTTTCATGGGCTCGCTCAGCGGCTCCTATTACCTGTTCACCACGTATCTGCAGAACGTGCTCGGCTATGACGCCCTCCAGGCCGGTCTCGCCTTCCTGCCGCTGACCGTGATCTCCATGGTGGGCGCGGGCAAGCTCGCACCGATGGCACTCGCCAAGTGGGGGCTGCGCACCACCTTGGCCAGCGGCATGTTCTTCATCGGCGTCGGCCAGATGGTGCTCGCCCTGGGCTACACGTCCGACGGCTCGTTCTGGGCCCTGATGCCCGGCACGGTCATCTGGGGCCTCGCGGGCTACGGCTTCCCCGCGATGTACGCCGCCGCCGGCGCCGGTATCGCTCCGGAGGAGCAGGGAGTCGCGTCCGGCCTCGCCACCACGGCCCAGCAGGTCGGCGGCGCCGTGGGTCTCGCCGCGGTCGTCGCCATCGCCAACTCCGGGCTCGACCTGGTGGACGGCCTGCCGACGGCGGATTCGCTGACCGACGGACTGCGGATCGCGGGCGTGGCGGGCGGTGCCGCTCTGGTCGTGGCCGCCCTGATCGCCCTGGCCCTCAAGAAGCCCGACGCCGCTCCCGAGGCGCAGGCCGCGCCGACTGCCGGGCAGCGGGACACCGAAGTCACGGAGGTGTGACAAGTCGTGCTGATCTTCGACGAGTTGAAGTGGGAACCCAGCGAACGCTGGGTGCGGGCCACCCGGGGCGGGACCACCGTGGTGGACAGCAAGCACCCGGTCCTGGTCCGTGAACCGGGCCTGCCCTACCCGACGTACGCCTTTCGCGAGGGCGAGGTCCGCACGGACTTACTGCGACCGGCGCAGAGCCCGCCCGCCGACGGTCCGCACGCCGGCTCGACGGTCTTCTACGACCTGCACCTGGACGGCGCGGTGGTGTCCAACGCGGCGTGGCGCTACCCGGCGCAGGACCTTGCCGGGTACATCGCCTTCGAGTGGTTCCGGCATCCGGAGACGGTCCTCGAGCACTGGTACGAGGAGCAGGAGGAGATCTTCGTGCTGCCGCGCGATCCGTACCACCGCGTCGACGCGTTGCGCAGTTCCCGGCACGTACGGGTGGAGATCGACGGCAGGACGGTGGCGGAATCCTACCGCCCGGTCGCCGTGTTCGAGACGGGGCTGCCCGTGCGCTACTACCTGCCGCCGGAGGACGTCGACCTGTTGTCCTTCGAGGCCACCGAGACGCGCACGCACTGCCCGTACAAGGGCGAGGCGTCGCACTGGTCCTACCGTGGTGAGGACGGTCCGGCCAGGCCGGACGTCGTCTGGTCCTACCAGGACCCGCTGCCGGCCGTCCCCCAGATCGAGGGGTATCTCGCGTTCTACGAGCAATACGCCGCCGTCGTCGTCGACGGCGTGAAGGCGGGCGGGTAGCAATCCGCCGGACGCCCCTCACACCCAGTGGCCCCGCACAGTGCACGGTGCGGGGCCACTGGCGTACGCGGCTACGCGGGGCGGTTGCCGTGCTTGCGCACCGGGAGGTCGGCGTGCTTGCCACGGAGCATGTCCAGCGCGCGGACGAGCACGGCGCGCGTATCACCGGGCTCGATGACGTCGTCCACCAGGCCGCGTTCCGCGGCGTAGTAAGGGTGCATCAGCTCGGTGCGGTACTCCTCGATCTTCCGGGCACGGACCGCCTCCGGGTCGGCGGAGGCCGCTATCTCCCGCCGGAAGACGACGCTCGCGGCTCCCTCCGCGCCCATCACCGCGATCTCGTTGATGGGCCAGGCGTACGACAGGTCGGCGCCGATCGCCGAGGAGTCCATGACGATGTACGCGCCGCCGTACGCCTTGCGCAGGATCAGCTGCACACGCGGCACCGTCGCGTCGCAGTAGGCGTACAGCAGTTTGGCGCCGTGCCGGATGATGCCGCCGTGTTCCTGGTCGACGCCCGGCAGGAAGCCCGGTACGTCGACAAGAGTGATCAGCGGGATGTTGAAGGCATCGCAGAACTGCACGAAACGCGCCGCTTTCTCGCTCGCCGGAATGTCCAGCGCTCCGGCGAAGGCGGCCGGCTGGTTGGCGACGATGCCGACCGTGTGCCCGTCGAGCCGGGCGAGCGCGCAGACGACGTTGTTCGCCCAGTCCGGATGGACCTCGAAGAAGTCGCCGTCGTCCACGACCTCCTCGATCACCCGCCGGATGTCGTACGACTGCCGGGGAGCGGCCGGCACCAGATCCACGAGGGATTCGGTGCGCCGGTCCACCGGGTCGGTGGCCGGTTCGTGCGGGGGCAGCTCGCGGTTGTTGGACGGCAGGAGCGACAGCAGATGCCGTACGTCCGCCAGGCAGCTCTCCTCGTCGTCGTACGCGAAGGTCGCCACTCCGGACACGCCCGCGTGCACGTCGGCGCCGCCGAGGGCGTCCTTGGAGACCTTCTCTCCGGTGACGGTCTGCACCACGTCGGGTCCGGTCAGAAACAGCTGGGAGGTGCCGCGCACCATGAAGACGAAGTCGGTGAGGGCGGGGCTGTAGGCGGCGCCGCCCGCACAGGGGCCGAGCACCACGCTGATCTGCGGGATGACCCCGGACGCCTTGGTGTTGCGCCGGAAGATGCCGCCATAGCCGGCCAGCGCGGTGACGCCTTCCTGGATGCGGGCGCCCGCGCCGTCGTTCAGGGACACCAGCGGCGCCCCGGTCGCGATGGCCATGTCCATGATCTTGTGGATCTTCGTGGCGTGGGCCTCGCCCAGCGCGCCGCCGAAGATGCGGAAGTCATGGGCGTAGACGAAGACCGTACGGCCTTCCACTGTGCCCCAGCCGGTGATGACACCGTCGGTGTACGGCTTCTTGGCGTCCAGGCCGAAGCCGGTTGCCCGGTGTCGGCGCAACTGCTCGACCTCGTTGAACGACCCCTTGTCGAGGAGCAGCGCGATGCGCTCACGCGCCGTCAACTTTGCCTTGGTCTGTTGGCGTTCGGTGCCAGCCGGGTCTCCCTTGCGTATCTCGGCCTTGAGTGCGACGAGTTCCTCGACCCGTTCCTTCGTGGTCACTCATGCCTCCTGGTGAGCGCGTGCCGTGATGGCGTCCAGCAGACGGTGCACATGCGCCAGTTCCCGCCGCGTAGTCCCGCTGGCGGCGACATAACCGTCGGGACGCAGGAGCATGAAGCCCTTGGCCGGGCCGCCCGGGAGCCTGCCGTGCACCACGAGATCCGGTCGTTCGGCGGCGATCCGGCTTGCCCGCACGGCCAGTTCGCCGTCCTCGGCGCCCGATGTGCACAGCTGGAAGACGTCCCTCGGCCCGGCGGCGGGCCCGGCCAGGTGGTGCGGTGTCCGCTCGCCGGGCCGGGCGAGGCGGGCCGCGCGCACGGCGAGGGCGCGGGCCACACCGCCGGGCGGGTCCGCTCCGTACAGGGACTGCGGGTAGTGGATGCGCCGGCCGGCGATCAGCGGCGCGAACCAGCGGCGCAGCACGCCCGTCGACTCCAGGCCCCGCCAGACGGCGTTGCGGGCGACGGCCGCCCAGGGCGGCAGAGTGAACATCCGGACGAACTGCTGGGTGTTGTGCACGATCTGCTCGGCCGCCGACCGCCGTTCGGTCTCGTAGCTTGCGAGCACGCAGCGGCTGAGCCTGCCGTCCAGCACCCCGGCCAGCTTCCAGGCGAGATTGCGTATGTCCTGAAGCCCGAGGTTGAGTCCCTGGCCGCCGACCGCCGCATGCGTGTGGGCGGCGTCCCCGACCAGGAAGCAGCGGCCCTGCCGGAACCGCACGGCGATCCGCTCCTGGCTGGCGAACTTCGAGATCGCCGTGAGCCCGGTCAGCCGCAGCCCGGGCGCGCACCGCTCGTCCAGGAGTTCCTGCACGGCTTGGGCGCTCGGTTCGAAGTCGTCCGACACGGGAAAGCCCGCACGCGCCAGGCCGTTGTTCATCGGGGCGAACACCAGGGAGCCGGTGCGGCCGAAGTAGTAGTGGACGTCGCCCGGTGCGTAGTCGCCGTCGAAGTTGCCCTCGGCGATGAGGAAGGGGCTGCGCACGGGCGAGCCGGGAAAGTCGATGCCGAGCGCGTCGCGGACCGTGCTGCGCACCCCGTCCGCCGCGATCAGCCAGTCGGCTTCGATGAGCTGAATCTCGCCGTCCGCGTCCTGCGCCTTGACGATGACGCCGTCGTCCGTCACGGCCACACCGATGACGGTGACGGAGCGCTCGACGGTGCCGCCGAGTTGCCCGAGACGTTCCTCGAGGAGTGCGTTGGTCTGCTCCTGCGGCAGGAGCAGAGGTTCGTTGGGACGGCCGAGCCGGACGCGCAGTCCCCGGCCGCCCGCCAGGTGGTAGATCATCTCCCTGACCCGGGTTCCGCGGCGCTCCGCCTCCTCGAGCACGCCGAGTTCCGCGAGTACGTCAAGTGCCGGGGGCCACAGCTGGAGGGCTCGCGACCCGGTGGCCGGGTCCGCGCCGGCGTCCACCAGCCGCACCTCGACGCCGCGCATCCGCAATGCGCAGGCCGCGGCCAGGCCGCACGGGCCCGCTCCCACGATCAGCACGGGAGTCCTACGCCTCATCACACACGCTCCTTCGCCGTAGCCGAACTCTTCGTCCTCCGTCCGCGATTCCGGGCCGGAGGCTCACGTCGGGTGGTGGGGGTTCGAGGCATCGAGCCAGTCCCGCACGGCGCGGGCGGTGTGCTCGGCGCTCTGCTCGATCATGGTGAAGTGGTCCGCCGGCACCTCGACGGCGTCATGCGTCCGTTCCCAGACGGCCCGCCAGGCCTCGCCGCCGGGCTGGCCGGGCACCGGGACACCGGCCCTGACCAGCAGGGTGGGTGCCTCGACCGGGACGTACCGCCACTCCTCGAGGAGACCGAGGTAGCTGCCCATCGCGGTCAGGCGCGCGTCGTCGAGTGGGGTGAGTTCGCTCGCCCGCGCCGCCATCCCCGCGAGCACCACGGGCGCGACCTGGACCGGCTCGCCGGGCAGCGGCGCGGAGGTGTCCAGGAGCACCACGGCGGAAACCTTCGCCTCGTCGCTCTCCAGGCGGCGCGCCACGAGGTGCGCGAGCAGTCCGCCGGAGGAGTAGCCGACCAGGCCGTACGCTTCCTCGCCCGCCCGGCGCCGCACGGCCTCGGCCAAGGCGTCCACCAGGGCGTCCAGCGAAGCCGGCAGTCGCTCATCGGCCGTGAACCCGGGCAACGGCACGGCGTGGACGCTCCGTTCTCCGCGGAAGGGTGCGGCGAACCGGGCGTACTGGTGAGCGCCCATGGTGGCCATCACCGTGGGCAGGCAGAACAGCACGGGGCGCCCGCTGCCGCCCGACGCGAGCGGAACGGGTTCGGGGATGTCGCCGGGCCCTGGCGTGGTGAAGGAGGGACGGCTTCGGCCCAGTTCGACGAGCCGCCGGGTGAACTCACCGGTGACGCCTCGCTGTACGGCGTCGAGGAGCTGGTCCCGCAAGGAGGACGCCGACGAGAGCGCGGGCGACGGGTGGGAGGGGGGTGGGGTGTCGCGGGTGGCCCGGGCGCCGGACGTCGCCGAGGTGCCGGAAGCCTCCGGGTTCTCGGGTTCGCTGCCCGCGAATTGCTCGTACAGATGGCCCGCCAGGGCCTCCGGGGTGCGGTGGTCGAGAATCGCGCGGGCCTTCAGTGGCAGTCCCGTCGCGGCGGCGAGACGGTTGCGGAGTTCGACCGTGGTGAGGGAGTCCAGGCCGAGTTCCAGGAAACCTCGGTGCGGTTCGACCGCCGCGGCGTCGGCGTGGCCGAGCACCACGGCGACCTCGGAACGGACGAGGTCGCGCAGGGCGGGGAGACGCTCGCTGTGCTCCAGCGCCGCCAGCCGTTCCGGGGACACCGCCGCGGCCGTCGTACCCGTCGCGGCCGCCGCCCTGAGGCGTACGACGTCGGGGACCGAGCCGATCAGGGGGTCGGGACGGGTCGCGTCGAAGGCGCGCAGATAGCGCTCCCAGTCCAGGGCCGCGACGACCGCCGTCGGCTCGTCCCGGCCCAGGACGTCGAGCAGAGCGTCCGCCGCCGACCGCGGATCCATCGGAGGGATGCCACGCCCGGTCAGCCGCTCCCGCCGCACGGGCTCGGCGTCCGGCTCCTCCCAGGGGCCCCAGGCCACGGACGTGGCCGGCAGCCCCGCGCCGCGCCGGTGTGCGGCGAGCGCGTCGAGGTAGGCGCTCGCGGCCGCGTGGCCGCCCAGACCGGCCCCGGTGCCGAGCGTGGCCGCGAGGGAGGAGAACAGCACAAAGGCCGCGGGCCGGTGCTCCAGGGTGAGCCGGTGCAGGTTCCACGCGGCCCGGGCCTTGCGGTCGAGCAGGAGCTCCAACTGCCCCGGCTCCAGCCGGTCGAGCGGGATCTCGGCGCGGATCTCCGCGGTGTGCACGACGGCGCTCAGCTTCCGCCCCTCGGGGACGGTCCGCAGCAGCGCGGCCACCGCATCCGCGTCACCCGGGTCGCAGTCGGCCACGGTCACCAGCGCTCCGAGCTCCCCCAACTCCCGCTTCAGTGCGTCGAGTTGTGCATGCGGCGGAGCCGCGGCCTGGGTGAGCAGCAGATGGCCCGCGCCGAGAGCGGCAAGCCGCCGGGCCACCTCGGCCCCGGGGCCCGACGTGCCGTCCGTGACGAGTACGGTCCCCTCCGGCGGCGACCACGCGGGCTCCTGGCCCGGCGCGCCCGCAGCCAGGGGGACGAGCCTGGGAACGTAGACCCCGGAGGCACGGACGGCGAACCGGTCCTCCGGGCCCGCCCCGGCAAGCAGCCGGACGAGCCGCGAGGCGGTCCGTTCGTCGATCACGGCCGGCAGGTCGACGAGGCCGCCCCAGATCTTGGGGCTCTCCAGCGCAGCCGCCCGGCCCAGGCCCCACACCGGGGCCTGCTGCGGGCGGGTCAGCGGATCGGAGTCCGCCACGGAGACGGCCCCGCTGGTCACCGACCACAGCGGCGCCTGCACACCGACGTCGGCCAGTGCCTGGAGCAGGGCCAGCGTGGCGGCGGTGCCCGGGTGGCCGAAAGCGTCGTCGGCGTCGGCCGCCCTCTCCTCGAGCGGCAGCAGCGACAGCACTCCCGTCGCGGCGGCCTCCGCCCGCTGTGCCGCCTGCCGCAGCAGGGCTGCCAGCCGCTCCCGCCGGGTGCCCGGCCCGGACGACACGTCCACCGCGATCCGTACAACGCGCGCGCCCCGGGCCTCCAGCGCCCGGACGAGCACGGCGGCCGTACCGTCCGCGCCGCCGTCCCGGCCGTCGCGCACGCCCTCGTTGCCCTCCTGGGCCGCAACGACCAGCAGCCACACCCCCGACAGGGCGCCCGCCGCGAGCTCCCCCACCGGCTGCCAGCGCACCCGGTGGTGCCAGGAGCCGGCCTCGGAGCGCGCGGCCCGGCGACGCCTCCAGGTGGCCAGCGCCGAGCGCAACCCGTCGAGCGCACCGCCGGGTTCGATCCCCGTGAGCCGGGCGAGGTCCGCACCGTCCGCGCTCTGCACGGCAGCCCAGAACTCGGCGTCGGCCGCGTCGCCGGACACCGGCGCCTCGTGCTGGGCCGGGTCCGCCCAGTAGCGACGACGCTGGAAGGCGTACGTCGGAAGCTCCACCGCCGGTCCGGCCGCACCGCGCAGGAGCGGGGTCCAGTCCACCGGCAGGCCGCGTGCGTACGCGCTCCCCAGCGCGGTGCAGAAGCGTTCGAGGCCGCCCTCCCCGCGGCGCAGCGTCCCAAGGACCAGCGCCGAGCTGTCGCCCTCCAGGGTCTCGGCCACGGCAAAGGTCAGTACCGGGTGCGGGCTGATCTCGCAGAAGGCCCGGTGCCCGTCGTCGGCGAGGGCGCGGGCGGCCCGGTCGAAGCGCACGGTGTGCCGCAGATTGCGGTACCAGTAGCCGGCGTCGAGGCCCGCGGTGTCCACGGCGCCGCCCTCGACCGACGAATAGAACGGGATCGTCGAGGGCTTCGGCCCGAGATCGCGCAGCGCATCGGTCAACGTGGCGCGGACCGCCTCCACATGAGCCGAGTGGCCGGCCTGAGCCGCAGGCAGCCGCCGGGCGCGGACCCCCTCGCTCTCGCACTCGGCGAGCAGTTCGTCGCAGGCGTCCGCGGCGCCGGAGACCACCACGGACGAGGGGGCGTTGACCACGGCGATGTCCAGGCGCCCGTTCCAGCGTTCAAGGCGCGCGGCCGTCCGCTCGGCGGACTGGGCGACGGACACCATCCCGCCGGAGGGCAGCGACGCCAGCGCGCGGCTGCGGGCGGCCACCACCCGCGCCCCTTCCTCCAGGGTCAGCGCGCCGACGACGCACGCCGCCGCGACCTCGCCCTGGCTGTGTCCGACCACGGCGGCCGGCTCCACTCCGTGCGCGCGCCAGAGCGCGGCCAGGGACACCATGACGGCCCACAGCACGGGCTGGACGACCTCGACCCGTTCCAGGAGCGCGGCGTCCGTGAGGGCCTCTCGGGGCGAGAAGTCCACGAAGGGGGCGAGGGCCGTAGCGCACTCCTCGAAGGCGGCGCGGAAGACCGGGGAGGAAGCGAGGAGCGACTCGGCCATGCCCACCCACTGCGACCCGTGCCCGGGAAAGACGAACACCGCGCCGTCCCGGTGCTGCGCCGCTCCTTGGACCACCTGGGCGGAGGGTTCGCCGGCGGCGAGTGCTTCGAGGCCCGCGGCCAGTTCGTCCCGGTCCTTGCCGAGCACAACCGCGCGGTGCTCGAGCGCCGACCGACTCATCGCCAGCGCATACGCCACCTCCGCCGGCGTCTGCTCAGGATGCGCCGCCAGATGCGCCAGCAACCGCCCGGCCTGCCCCCGCAACCCCGCCTCACCGGCCGCCGACACCAACAACGGCACCACCGCCGGCGCACCCGACTCCCCCTGCTGCAAAGCCTCTTCAGCAGGCGCCTGCTCCAAAATCACATGCGCGTTCGTGCCGCTCATGCCGAAGGCGGACACCGCAGCCCGCCGCACCCGCCCACTCTGCGGCCACTCCCGCTGCTCGGTCAGCAGTGCGACACTGCCCGCCTCCCAGTCCACGAACGACGACGGCGCGTCGACATGCAACGTCCGCGGCAAAACCCCCTCCCGCAGCGCCATCACCATCTTGATCACACCGGCCATCCCGGCGGCGGCGAGCGTGTGGCCCACGTTGGACTTCACCGAGCCCAGCCACAACGGCTCGCCCGCGGGCCGCTCCTGTCCGTACGTCGCCAGCAGCGCCTGTGCCTCGATCGGATCACCCAGCCGCGTCCCCGTCCCGTGCGCCTCCACCGCATCCACGTCCGCCGCGCCGAGCCGGGCATCCCCGAGTGCCGCGCGGACGACCCGGCGCTGGGCCGAACCGCTGGGCGCGGTCAGCCCGTTGCTGGCGCCGTCCTGGTTGAGGGCGCTGCCCCGCACCACCGCCAGCACCCGGTGCCCGTTGCGCCGCGCGTCGCTGAGGCGCTCGACGACCAGCACCCCGACGCCCTCAGCGAAGCTCGTGCCGTCGGCTGCCTGGGCGAAGGCCTTGACCCGGGCATCGGGCGCGAAGCCGCGCTGCCTGCTGAAGTCGACGAACGACGACGGGGTGCTCATGACCGACACCCCGCCGACGAGTGCGAGCGAGCACTCGTCACCGCGCAGGGCGCGCACGGCCAGGTGCAGGGCGCTCAGCGAGGACGAGCAGGCGGTGTCGACGGTGACGGCGGGCCCTTCCAGACCGAAGGTGTACGCCACCCGGCCCGAGAGCACACTGCCCGAGACGCCGGTGAGCCGATAAGGCTCGATCTCCGCGGGGACCGTGTGCAGCAGGGCCTGGTAGTCGGTGGCGGCGCAGCCCGCGTAGACGCCGGTGCGGCTGCCGCGCAGCTCCGCTGGATCGATACCGGCCCGCTCCAGCGCCTCCCACGACGTCTCCAGGAACAGCCGCTGCTGCGGATCCATGGCCAACGCCTCCCGCGGACTGACCCGGAAGAACTCGGCGTCGAACTCCCCCGCGTCGTAAAGGAATCCGCCCTCCCGCACATACGACGTTCCCGCCCTGTCCGGGTCGGGGTCGAAGAGGCCTTCCAGATCCCAGCCGCGGTCCTCCGGAAACCCGGACACCGCGTCCCCGCCCGACACCACCAGCTCCCACAGGTCCTCCGGCGAGCGCACCCCGCCCGGGAACCGGCAGCTCATCCCGACGATCGCCACCGGCTCACCGGTGCGCTCCTCGGCTTCGCGCAGTCGGCGACGCGCGTCGTGCAGTTCGACCGTGGCGCGCTTGAGGTAGTCACGGAGCTTGTGTTCGTCAGACATTGCGGTCCTTGTCGGTCTGGGTGCCGAGTGCGTTGTCTATGAGGGCGAAGAAGTCGTCGTCCGACGCGGTCTCCAGGCGCTCGGCGAGGTCGTCGGCCTCCGGGGCCTCGGCCGGAGCGGGCGCGCTCTCCTCCTGCTCGTCGCCATCGGTCGTGAGGAGGGTGCGCAGATGGTCGGCGAGGGCGGCCGGAGTCGGATGATCGAAGATCACCGTGGCCGGCAGGTCGAGCCCGGTGGCGCGGCCGAGCCGGTTGCGCAGCTTGACCGTGGCGAGCGAATCGAAGCCCAGGTCCTTCAGCGCCCGCTTGGCCTGGACGGACTCCGTCGTGGGGTGGGCGAGGACGGCCGCGATCTCGGTGCGGACGAGGTCCAGGATGCGGCGGCCGCGGTCGGGCTCGGGCAGGTCCGCGAGCCGCGGCTGCTCGGGGGCGGTTTCGTCCGCTTCCGGTGCGGCGGTGGTCTGCGGGCCCGCGGCCGCGTCCGGGCGGTGCAGCCAGTAGCGACGCCGCTGGAAGGCGTACGTGGGCAGTTCCACCGGCCGACCGCCGGGGCCGCCGAGCAGCCGGGCCCAGTCGAGCGGCGCCCCGTGCGCGGCGGCCTCGGTGAGCGCCCGGAGCAGCGAGGAGTCCTCCGGGTGACCGCGGCGCAGCAGCGGGGCGAGCACCGGTTCGGCGTCCCGCGTGCCCGGCGCCGTCAGGCAGTCCTGCCCCATGGCCGCGAGCACGGCGTCGGGCCCGAGCTCCAGGTGGACGGTGACGCCTTCGGACTCCAGGAACCGCATGCCGTCGAGGAAGCGGACGGTCTGCCTGACCTGCCGCGCCCAGTAGTCGGGGGAAGCGATCTCCTCGGCCGTGAGCAGACGTCCGGTGACGTTGGAGACCACGGGGATGTGCGGTGCGCCGAAGTCGAGCTTGCCGACGACGCGGCGGAACTCGGCGAGCATGGGCTCCATGAGGGGGGAGTGGAAGGCATGGCTGACCGCAAGCCGGCGCGTCTTGTGTCCTCGCCCGGCGAGCACGTCCGCGGCCCGGGTCACCACCTCCTCGTCGCCGGACAGCACCACGGAGGCGGGTCCGTTGACCGCGGCGACCGAGGCCCGGTCCTCGTGTCCGGCCAGTACGCCGACGACCTCGTCCGCGCCGGCGCGCACCGACACCATGGCGCCGCCCGGCGGCAGCGCCTGCATGAGCCTGCCGCGCGCGGCGACCAGGGTGCAGGCGTCCCGCAGGGACAGGGCACCGGAGACATGGGCCGCCACGATCTCCCCGACGGAGTGGCCGAGCAGGAAGTCGGGGCGTACTCCCCAGGAGGAGATCAGCCGGAAGAGCGCGACCTCCAGGGCGAACAGCGCCGCCTGGGTGTACGCGGTGGCGTCGAGCGCCTCGGCCGCCTCGGTGCCGGGCCGGGCGAACAGCACGTCGAGCAGGGGCCGCTCCAACTCCGGGTCCAGGGCCGCGCACACCTCGTCGAGCGCCGCGGCGAAGGCCGGGAATGCCTCGTACAACTCCCGTCCCATGCCTGGCCGTTGGCTGCCCTGGCCGGTGAACAGGAGGGCGAGTCTGCCGTCGGGGTCGGCATCGCCGCGCAGCACGCCCGGGGAGGGTTCGCCGGCGGTGAGTGCTTCGAGGCCCGCGGCCAGTTCGTCCCGGTCCTTGCCGAGCACGACCGCGCGGTGCTCGAGCGCCGACCGACTGATCGCCAGTGCGTACGCCACCTCCGCCGGCGTCTGCTCAGGACGCGCCGCCAGATGCGCCAGCAACCGCCCGGCCTGCCCCCGCAACCCCGCCTCACCGGCCGCCGACACCAACAACGGCACCACGGCCGCACCTGACTCCCGCTGCTGCAAAGCCTCTTCAGCAGGCGCCTGCTCCAAAATCACATGCGCGTTCGTGCCGCTGATCCCGAAGGCGGACACCGCAGCCCGCCGCACCCGCCCACTCTGCGGCCACTCCCGCTGCTCGGTCAGCAGCGCGACACTGCCCGCCTCCCAGTCCACGAACGACGACGGCGCGTCGACATGCAACGTCCGCGGCAAAACCCCCTCCCGCAGCGCCATCACCATCTTGATCACACCGGCGACGCCCGCCGCGGCCTGGGTGTGGCCGAGGTTGGACTTCACCGAGCCGAGCCACAGCGGCTCGCCCGCGGGCCGCTCCTGTCCGTACGTCGCGAGCAGCGCCTGTGCCTCGATCGGATCACCCAGCCGCGTCCCCGTCCCGTGCGCCTCCACCGCATCCACGTCCGCCGCGCCGAGGCGCGCGCCTGCGAGGGCCTGCCGGATCAGGCGCTGTTGGGCGGGGCCGTTGGGGGCGGTCAGCCCGTTGCTGGCGCCGTCCTGGTTGAGGGCGCTGCCCCGCACCACCGCCAGCACCCGGTGCCCGTTGCGCCGCGCGTCGCTGAGGCGCTCGACGACCAGCACCCCGACGCCCTCCGACCAGCCGGTGCCGTCGGCGGCCTGGGCGAAGGACTTGCAGCGGCCGTCGCCGGCGAGGCCCTGCTGGCGGCTGAACTCGACGAAGGTGCCGGGCATGGCCATCACCGTGACACCGCCGGCCAGGGCGAGCGTGCAGTCGCCCTGACGCAGTGCCTGCACGGCGAGATGCAGGGTGACGAGCGAGGACGAGCAGGCGGTGTCGACGGTGACGGCGGGCCCTTCCAGACCGAAGCTGTACGCCACCCGGCCCGAGAGCACACTGGACTGGCTGCCGGTGAGACGGTAGCCCTCCACGCCTTGGGTGGCGGCGTGCAGCGGCGGGCCGTAGTCGTGGTAGAAGGACGCGGCGTAGACGCCGGTGCGGCTGCCGCGCAACTCCGCTGGATCGATGCCGGCCCGCTCCAGCGCCTCCCACGACGTCTCCAGGAACAGCCGCTGCTGCGGATCCATGGCCAACGCCTCCCGCGGACTGACCCGGAAGAACTCGGCATCGAACTCCCCCGCGTCGTAAAGGAATCCACCGCTTCGCGTATAGGAGGTCCCGGGTCGTTCCGGGTCGGGGTCGAAGAGGCCTTCCAGATCCCAGCCGCGGTCCTCCGGAAACCCGGACACCGCGTCCCCGCCCGACACCACCAGCTCCCACAGGTCCTCCGGCGAGCGCACCCCGCCCGGGAACCGGCAGCTCATCCCGACGATGGCCACCGGCTCCTCGGCGGACGCGCGCAACTCCTGGTTCTCCTGCCGCAGCCTGGCGGTCTCCTTGAGCGCTTCTCGCAGCGCCTGGACCACTGCTTCCGGGGACGTGCCCGTCATGCTCTTCCCTTCCTGTGCGTTCACCGAACTCACCGTCCGTGCCGCGCCGTCGGCCGCCGTCACGTCCCCAGTCCCTCGCGGGCCAGGCGGATCAGGTCATCGACGTCGAGGCCGTCGATGAGGTCCGCCGTCGGTCCGGCGGTCTCCCCGTCCGGCTGCCGGGTCTCCTGCGCCGGTCCGTGCCCGCCGCTGTCAGCGGACGGGTCCTGTGCGTGCCGCGTCGCCGCTTCCTCCTGCTCCTGCTCCTGCTGCGCCGGCAACTCGGCGCCGATCCGGTGCGCGAGTGTCTGCGGCGTCGGGTGGTCGAACACCAGCGTCGCGGGCAGGCGCAGGCCGGTCGCGCGGGCGAGCCGGTTGCGCAGCTCGACCGCGGTCAGCGAATCGAAGCCGAGTTCCTTGAACTCCCGCCTGCTGCCGATGTCCTGGGGGCTGTCGTGGTCCAGAACGGCCGCGGCCTCGGCGCGGACGAGGTCGACGAGCGCCTTCTCCCGCTCGGCCGCGGTCAGTCCGGCCAGGCGCCGGGCCAGCGGGTTTCCCTCGTCGGCCGCGGTGGCCACGGCGGCGGTCCGCCGGGGTTTCGGCCGTACGAGTGCGCGCAGCGGGGCGGGCAGCTCCGCGGCCGCGCGGCTGCGCAGCGAAGCGAGGTTCAGCCGGGCCGGTACGGCGCCGGACCGTCCGGTGGACAGAGCGGCGTCGAGGAGCTCCATGCCCTCCTCGCCGGTCAGGGCCGTCATGCCCGAGGTGCGGGCGAGCCTGGCGCGGTCGGCCTCGCTGAGGGCGGCTTCCATTCCTCCCTGCGCCCACAGGCCCCATGCCAGCGAGGTGGCGGCCAGGCCGCCTGCCCGGCGGTGCTGGGCGAGGGCGTCGAGGTAGGCGCTGGCCGCCGCGTAGTTGGCCTGGCCGGGGCCGCCGAGCAGGCCCTGGACAGAGGAGAACGACACGAAGGCCGTGAGCCCCAGGTCCCGGGTGAGTTCGTGCAGCCACCAGGCGGCCTCGGCCTTGGGGCGCAGCACGGCCGCGATCTGCTCGGGGGTCTGCGCGGCGAGCACCCCGTCGTCGAGCACGCCGGCGGTGTGCACCACGGCCGTCAGGGGCTGGGACGCCGGAATGTCCGCGAGCAGCCGGCGCAGTGCCTGGGGGTCCGCGACGTCGCAGGCCACGATCTCCGCGTCGGCGCCCAGCGCGGCGAGTTCCCCCTTGAGGTCGGCGGCGCCCTCGGCGGCCGGTCCCGAGCGGCTGGTCAGCAGCAGCCGCCGTACGCCGTGTTCGGCGGCCAGGTGCCGGGCCGTGAGCCTGCCGAGGGCGCCGGTGCCACCGGTGATCAGCACGGTGCCGTCCGGGTTCCAGGGCGCGGCGTCCGCGCCGGGCGACGCCCGGACGAGCCGGGGCACGGCAGCCCTGCCCTCACGCAACGCGATCTGGGGTTCTTCGCCGCCTGCCGCCGCCGACAGCGCGGCCCACGACGCGGCCGTGCCGTCCACGTCGAGGAGCGTGAAGCGGTCCGGGTGCTCGGACTGCGCCGACCGCAACAGGCCCCATACGGCGGCGCGCGGCAGGTCGGTCACGTCCTCGTGGTCGGCCGTGGCGACCGCTCCACGGGTGACGACGACCAGGCGTGCCGAGGCGCGGCGTTCGTCGGCGAGCCAGGACTGGAGCAGGGCGAGGGTGGAGGTGACCGCCCTCCGCAGGGCCTCGGCCTCGTCGTGCCCTCCAGCGGCGGCGTCGCCGCCGCACACCGCGAAGGCGAGCTCCGTGTCGGCAGGCAGCTCGTCGAGCCCGGCGTGCCCGGCCACGTGCGCACCGGTCGCCGCAACGGCCTCGGCGAGGCCCAGGCCGTCCGGTCCGACGACCGCCCAGCGCCCGCCGTCCGTGGCCGGCGGCACGGACAGGGGCACCCAGTCCAGCCGGAACAGGGCGTCGCTCACCGTGGAACGGCTCAGCTGCTCCGCCGAAACGGGCCGCCGCGCCATCGACGCGACCCGCGCGAGCGGGTTGCCCGCAGCGTCCGCGAGGTGCAGCGAGACGCTGGACGGCCCTGCCGCGGCCAACCGCAGGCGGGCCCGGGTCCCGCCGGTGGCGTACAGCCGCACCCCGCTCCAGGCGAACGGCAGTTGGGTGTCCCCGGTGCTGGGCAGCGCACCGAGCTCGATGGCGTGCAGGGCGGAGTCGAGCAGCGCGGGGTGCAGCCCGAACCGGGCCGCCCGCTCGGTCTCCCCGTCGGGCAGCGCGAGTTCCGCGAAGACCTCGCCGCCGCGCCGCCACACGGAGCGCAGCCCCTGGAAAGCGGGGCCGTACTCGTATCCGCCGGCGGCGAGCGCCTCGTACCAGCCGTCGAGCGGGACCGGCTCGGCACCGCGCGGTGGCCACTGACGCAGCTCGGCGATCCCTTCGGCGTCCGCCTCGTCCGGGCCGCCGGGCGCGAGGACTCCGGTCGCGTGCCGGGTCCAGGGCAGCTCCGGTGCGTCCGCGTCGGGGCGGGTGTGCACGCTCAGCGGGCGGCACCCGGACCCGTCGGCGGCGCCCACCGTGATCTGCAGGTGGAGGGCGCCGTCGGCCGGGAGCACCACGGGCGTCTCCAGGGTGAGTTCGTCGAGCAGGGCGCACTCCGCCCGGTCGCCGGCCTGCAGGGCCAGTTCCACGAGTGCCGCGCCCGGCAGCAGAACCGTGCCGAGCGCCGCGTGGTCGGCCAGCCAGGGGTGGTCGTCCAGGGACAGCCGCCCGGTCAGCACCATGCCCTCGGCCTCGGCGAGCGGGACGACCGCACTCAGCATCGGGTGGTCGGCCGCCGCGAGCCCGAGCCCGGCCGCCGACGCCGGGGCGGCGGACTCCTGGGCCCAGAAGCGCTTGCGCTGAAAGGCATAGGTCGGCAGCGCAACCCGGCCGGCCTGCGCGCCGGGGAACGCCGGGCCCCAGTCGACGTCCACGCCGTGGGCCCATGCCTCACCGAGCGAGGTGAGTAGCCGGCTCTTCCCGCCCTCGTCGCGACGCAGGGTGCCGACCACCGCCACGCTCACGCCCTCGGCGTCCGCCGTTTCCTCGGCGCTCATGGTCAGCACGGGGTGCGCACTGGTCTCGACGAACACCCGGAACCCGTCGGTGAGCAGGGTGCGCACGGCCGACAGGAAGCCGACGGGACGGCGGCAGTTCTCGTACCAGTACTCGGCCGTCAGCTCGGGTCCCTTGACCACGTCGCCGGTGACCGTGGAGTAGAGCGGGACGGTGCCGAGCCGGGGGCGCACGAAGGAGAGCAGGTCCAGGATCCGCTCCCGCAGCGGTTCCACCTGGGGACTGTGCGAGGCCACCGTGGCGGGCACCACCCGGGCGCGCTCGCCCTGTTCCCGGAGCGCGGCGACCAGTTCTTCGAGCGCCTCGGTGTCGCCCGCGACGGTGACCGTCCCCGGGCTGTTCTCGCCCGCGACAGACAGCCGTGCGCCGTACGGAGCCAGCCAGGGCTCGGCCGCCGCGCGGGGCAGCGCCACGGAGGCCACCGCGCCGCGGCCGGTGAGCTCGTCCGCGAAGAGCTGCGAGCGCAGGACGACGATGCGTGCGGCGTCCGCCACGCTCAGCGCGCCCGAGACGCAGGCGGCGGCGATCTCGCCCTGCGAGTGGCCCACGACGGCGTCCGGGGTCACCCCGTGCGCCTGCCACAGTCCGGCCAGCGCGACGTGCACGGCGAACAGGACCGGCTGGACGACCTCGATCCGCTCCAGCGACGGGGCGCCCTCCTCCTCCCTCAGCACGGCGGCCACGGACCACGGCACATGGGCCTCGACGGCGGCCGCGGACCGGGCGAGCTGCCGGGCGAACTCCGGTGATTCGTCGAGGAGCCGGGCGGCCATCCCGGCCCACTGCGAGCCCTGTCCGGGGAAGACGAAGACGGTCCGGCCGGCGGCGTCGGCGGTGGCCTGCACGACCGAGGCGGCGGACTGCTCCTGCGCCAGCGCGTCCAGGCCCGCGAGGAACCCTTCCCGGTCCTCGGCGACCACGACCGCCCGGTGCCGGAAGGCGGACCGCGTGGTCGCGAGGGCCGTGGCGGTGTCCGCGAGCGGCAGGTCGGCGTCGGCCAGCCGGGTGCGCAGCCTGCGGGCCTGCTCCCGGAGCGCCGCGGGGTGCTGCGCGGAGAGCACCCACGGCTGGGGGCCGTCGGGCACGGCCGCCCGAGGACCGGGATCGTCCGCCGGGGCCTGCTCCAGAATCACGTGCGCATTGGTGCCGCTGATGCCGAACGAGGAGACGCCCGCCCGGCGCGGCCGCCCGAGGTCCGGCCACGGCATCCGCCGGGTCAGCAGCGAGACGGCGCCGGAGGCCCAGTCGATGTGCGGCGACGGCTCGTCGGCGTGCAGGGTCTGCGGCAGTTCGCCGTGGCGCATCGCCTCCACCATCTTGATCACCCCGGCCACGCCCGCCGCCGCCTGGGTGTGGCCGAAGTTGGACTTCACGGAGCCCAGCCACAGCGGCTCGCCCGCGGGCCGCTCCTGTCCGTACGTCGCCAGGAGCGCATGGGCCTCGATGGGGTCGCCGAGCCGGGTGCCGGTGCCGTGCGCCTCGGCCGCGTCGACGTCCGAGGCGGAGATTCCCGCGTTGGCCAGGGCCCGCCGGATGACCCGCTGCTGGGCGGGTCCGCTCGGCGCGGTCAGGCCGTTGCTCGCTCCGTCCTGGTTGGTGGCCGAGCCCTTGACGACGGCGAGGACCGGGTGGCCGTTGCGCCGGGCGTCGGAGAGCCGCTCCAGCAGGAGCATGCCCGCGCCCTCCGCCCAGCCGGTGCCGTCGGCCGCCGCGGAGAACGCCTTGCAGCGACCGTCGGGCGACAGGGCGCGCTGCCGGGTGAGCTCGACGAAGATGCCCTGCGTGGACATCACCGTCACCCCGCCGGCGAGCGCCAGCGTGGACTCGCCCTGGCGCAGCGACTGGCAGGCCAGGTGCAGGGCCACCAGGGAGGCGGAGCAGGCGGTGTCCACGGTGACGGCGGGCCCTTCGAATCCGAAGGTGTAGGCCACACGCCCGGAGACGACGCTGGGGGTGCTGCCGGTCATGAGGTAGCCCTCAGTGGCCGGTGTCCCTTCGTCGAGGCGCGGCCCGTAGTCCTGGAAGGTGGTGCCGACGAACACTCCGGTCGGCGTGCCGGCCAGGTTCTGTGGGGTGAGGCCGCCGCGCTCCAAGGCCTCCCAGGCGATCTCCAGGACGAGTCGCTGCTGCGGGTCCATCGCGGCGGCCTCGCGGGGCGATATCCCGAAGAAGGCCTCGTCGAACTCCGTGGCCCCGTGCAGGAATCCGCCTTCGCGCACATAGTGCTTGCCCGGTTCGTTGCCCTCGGGGTCGTAGCTGCCCTTGAGGTCCCAGCCGCGGTCCGCGGGGAAGGGCCCCACGACGTCGCGTCCCTCGGCGACGACCTGCCACAGGTCCTCGGGCGAGGCGATGCCACCGGGGTACCGGCAGCTCATCGCGATGATGGCTATGGGGTCGTCCGATGCGGCGGCCGCCGGCAGGGGACGTGCCGCCTCGGCCGTCGCGTCGGCGGACCCGAGGAGTTCGCCGCGCAGGCGGCCGACCACCGACTCGCCCGTCGGGTGGTCGAAGACGAGCGTGGACGGCAGCTTCAGACCGGTGGCCGCGGCGAGCCGGTCGCGGAACTCCACTCCCATCAGCGAGTCGAATCCGAGGTCCTTGAAGCTCTGGGCGAGGTCGAGGGTGTCCGGGGTGGCGTGCTCCAGGACGGTCGCGGCGTGTGCGCGCACCACCTGCGCGAGCAGTCCGTCGCGTTCGCCCTCGGGCAGGCCGAGCAGCTGCGCCGCGAACCCGGTGGCGGCGGGCTCCTCGGCCGCGCCGGGCGCGGCGGCCCGCCGGGGCAGCCTGCGCACCAGCCCGCTCAGCAGCGCCGGCGGCTCCTCGCGCACCGGGGTCCGGTCGATGTGGGTGAGCAGCAGCGCCGGCGCCTCGGCGGCCCGTGCCGCGTCGAGCCATGCCGGTACGGCGTACGGCAGTCGCGCCGGGGCGTCGTGGCCCGCGCCGGCCTCGGCGAAGGCCGGGGCCGGTACGGCCAGGGTGAGTGCGGGCAGCCCCTCGGCGCGCCGCCGCTGGGACAGCGCGGCGAGGAACGCGCCGAGCACCGCACGGTCCGCGGGTCCGTCCAGGATTCCGGCGTGCGAGGACAGCAGCACGAAGTCCGACAGGTGGCTGTCCCGGGTGAGTTCGTGCAGGTGCAGCGCCGCGTCCATGACCTGCTCGGCCGATGTGTCCGGCGGTTCCCACGCGTGGACGACACCGGTGAGCGGGTATTCGGCGGGCACCGCCGCCAGCAGCCGCTCCACCTGTTCGCGTACGGCGGGGTCGCAGTCCGCGACCACCGCCTGCACGCCGAGCCCCGACAGTTCGTCCACGAGCGCCCGCGCCGCCTCGTCATCCTCGGCGCCGGGACCGGCGAGCAGCAGCCGGCGCACGGTGCGCGTGCCGGCCAGGTGGCGGGCGACGGCCGCGCCGAGGCCCCGGGTGCCACCGGTGATCAGCATGCTTCCGCCGGACTCCCAGGGCGCTGTGCGCAGGGCGGCCCGGTCCACGGCGGTGAGCCGGGGCACGCTCACCCGGCCGCCCCGCAGGGCGAGCTCGGGCTCGTCGTACGACGCGACCGTGGCCAGCATCCGCAGCGAGCCGCGCCCGGCGCCGAGGTCGAGCAGGGTCAGCCGGCCCGAGTGCGCGGCCTGGTGGGCGCGGGCGGCTCCCCAGACCGCGGCCTGCGCCGGGTCGGCCGGGTTGTCCGCGGGGTCCACGGCCACGGCGCCCCGGGTGACGAGCACGAGGCGGGAGCGGGCCGAGGCCTCGGCGGCGAACCAGGCGTCGAGCACTTCCGTCGCCTCTCGGACGGCGGCGGAGGCGGGGTGGTGTTCGTCCCCTGGGGGAAGAGGGACGAACACCAGACCGGGGGCGGGCCGTTCGGGCGCCGCGGCGAGGAGGGAGGCCAGGTCGGTGTGGTGCTGCACGCCCCGGGTGCCGGAGGTGAGTGCCCCGGCCAGCCCCCAGGGATCGGTTCCGACAACGGCCCAGCGTTCCCCGGGCCCGGCGGGCGCCGGCTCGCCGTCGGCCGGGGCGAGTTCCTGCCACTGCACCTGGTACAGGTCGCCGTCCTGTACGGCGGCCGTGGCCAACTCCTGGGCGGAGTAGTTGCCGTGGGCCAGCGACTCGGCGGTCAGCACCGCCCGGCCCGCGGCGTCAAAGGCCGCGAGGGCGAACCCGTCGCCGTCGCCCCGCGGTGTCAGTCGTACCCGCAGCTGTTCGGCTCCGAAAGCGAGGAGCCGGACACCGCCCCAGACCATGGGCATCGTGGGTTGGTCGGGGGCGGTGCCGGACACTGTGGGGCGGCGGGCCGCAACGGCGGGGCGCAGCGCCGCGTCGAGCAGCGCGGGGTGCAGGGCGAACCGGCCCGCCTGCGTGCGCGGTTCGCCGTCGAGCGCGACCTCGGCGAAGAGTTCGCCGTCGCGCTGCCAGGCGGTGGTCGGTCCCTGGAAGGCAGAGCCGTGGTCGAGACCGCGCCGGGCGTTTTCCTCCGCCGCCGCGGTGAGGTCGAGGGCCTGCGCGTTCCGCGGTGGCCAGGGGCCGAGTTCGGGCTCGGCCGCGTCCTGCGCCGGGGCGAGCACACCGATGGCGTGCCGGGTCCACGGCGCCCCGGCGGGAGCACGGTCCGCGGCCTCGGGACGGGAGTGCACCGTCAGCCGGCGGTGCCCCGAACCGTCCGGGGCGCCCACGGCGACCTGGAGCTGGACCGCTCCGTCCGCCGGCAGGGCGAGCGGTGCCTCCAGGCGCAGCTCCGCCACGCGCTCGGCGCCGCTCTCCGCGCCCGCCCGCAGGGCGAGCTCGAGGTGTGTGGTCGGCGGTGCGACCACCGTGCCGTGCAGCCGCTGGTCGGCGAGCCACGGCTGGGTGAGCGCGGACAGCCTGCCGGTGAGCAGCAGTTCGCCCGCGTCGGCCCGGGCGACGACGGCGCCGAGCAGCGGGTGGTCGACGGGGCCCAGGCCCGCGGCGCCCAGGTCCCTGGAACCGGTGGGCGCGGTGAGCCAGTACCGCTCGCGCCGGAAGGCGTACGGGGGCAGCGGCACCCGGCGTCCGCCCGGGTCGGCGCAGACGCGTCGCCAGTCCACGGGGACACCGCGCACATGCAGTTCACCGAGGGCGGAGGTCAGGGTGCGCGGCTCCGCCTTGCCGGCGCGGGCGGCCGGTACGAACAGGCTGCCGTCCGTCGTCACACTGTCCCGGCCCATGGTGGACAGCACCCCGTCGGGGCCGATTTCGAGGTACACGCGTACGCCGTGCTCCTCCAGGGCCCGCATGCCGTCGAGGAAGCGGACCTCGCGCCGGGCGTGGCGGACCCAGTAGTCGGGCCCGGCCATCTCGTCGCCCGTCGCGATCCGGCCCAGCACGTTGGAGACCAGGGGGATGCGGGGGGTCAGGTAGGTGAGTCCGGCGGCCACGGCACGGAACTCGTCGAGCATCGGTTCCATGTGCGGCGAATGGAAGGCGTGGCTCACCCGGAGCCGTTTCGTCTTGCGGCCGTGTTCCCGCCACCGCTCGGCGAGGCCGACGACCGCGTCCTCGTCGCCCGCGACGACGACGGAGGCGGGCCCGTTGACGGCGGCGATCTCGACGCGTCCGGCGAGCGCTGCGAGGTCGGCGCGAAGCTCGTCCTCGGTGGCCTGCACCGACACCATGGCGCCGCCCGCGGGCAGTTGCTGCATCAGCCGGCCGCGGGCGGCGACCAGCGCCGCGCCGTCGGCGAGCGACAGGATGCCGGCCGCGTGGGCCGCGGCGAGTTCGCCGACCGAGTGCCCGAGGAGCACGGCGGGGGTGACGCCCCAGGCTTCGAGAAGGCGGAACAGGGCTGTCTCGTAGGCGAACAGGGAGGTCTGCGTGTAGACCGTCCGGTCGAGTACGCCGTCGTCCGCGCCGTCCGCCGCGCTGTCCGGGTCGAGCACCAGAGCACGTACGGACCGCTCGAGGTGCTTGTCGAGTTCCACGCAGGCCGCGTCGAAGGCGTCGGCGAAGACGGGGAAGTGCCGGTGGAGTGCCCGGCCCATGCCGGGGTGCTGGCTGCCCTGGCCGGTGAAGAGGAAGGCGAGTTGACCGCCCCGCCCGGTTTCCGCGCCCCGCCCGGCGCCAGGCGCGGCACGTTCGGCGAGCGCCGCCAGCAGCCCGGCGCGATCCCTGGCGGGCAGGGCGGCGCGGTGCGCGAAGTGGGTGCGCCCGGTGGCGAGGGTGTGCGCGGTGTCCGCGAGGGTGGTGCCGGGGTGGTCGGCGAGATGGCGGCGGAGCCTCTCCGCCTGCGCGCGCAGCACGGTCTCGTCCCGTCCGGAGAGCAGCACGGGGAGGGACACGGCGTCCGTGTCCTCGACGCTGACGGCGGTGGGACCCTCGGTGAGCACCACATGGCAGTTGGTGCCGCCCATCCCGAAGGAGCTCACCCCAGCGGTCAGCGCGCGGCCGGCGTCCGCGGCGAGCGGTCGCAGGGTGTCGTTGACCCGGAGCCGCAGGGCGTCCAGGGGGATGTCCGGGTGCGGTGTCGCGTAGTTGAGGCTGGGCGCGAGGCTGCGTTCGCGCAGGCACAGGATCGCCTTGAGCAGGCCGGCGATGCCCGCCGCGCCCTCCAGGTGCCCGATGTTGGTCTTGACCGAACCGACCAGCAGGGGCGAGTCCGCGTCCCGGTCACGACCGAGCACCGCGCCGAGCGCCGCGGCCTCGACGGGGTCGCCGACCGGGGTTCCGGTGCCGTGCAGCTCCACGAAGTCGACCGTGGCGGGGTCCACCCGGGCCTGCTCGTAGGCCCTGCGCAGGACGTCTTGCTGGGCCTCGCCGCGGGGCGAGGTGAGGTTCTCTCCCCCGCCGTCGTTGTTGACGGCGCTGCCGCGGATGACGGCGTGGACGGTGTCCCCGTCGGCGAGGGCCCGGGACAGCGGCTTGAGCACGACGAATCCGCCGCCTTCTCCGCGTACGTAGCCGTTGGCGCGCGCGTCGAAGGTGCGGGCGCGGCCGTCCGGCGAGAGTGCGCCGAAGCGTTCGGCGACGGTGAAGCCCTCGGGCGCGATGTTGAGGCTCACTCCGCCCGCCAGGGCCAGCGTGGATTCGCCGCTGCGCAGGCTCTCGCAGGCGAGGTGGACGGCGACCAGGGAGGACGACTGGGCCGAGTCGACGACCAGGCTGGGGCCGCGCAGTCCCAGGAAGTAGGAGAGCCGGTTGGCGATGATGCCGCGACTGAGACCGGTGATGGAGGTGTGGGTGACGGCCTGGTCGCCGTTCTGGTGGGCGATCTTGGCGTAGTCGTCCCAGATGGCTCCGACGAAGACGCCGCTGTCGGACTCCCGCAGGTCGGCGGGGACGATGCCGGCGTACTCGAGGGCCTCCCAGGCGAGTTCCAGCGCGAGCCGCTGCTGCGGGTCGATGCCCGCCGCCTCGCGCGGCGAGATCCCGAAGAACGCTGGGTCGAACTCGTCTATCCGGTCCAGGAATCCGGCACGCCGACGGTGTCCGTCGGCCGTGAGTCCGGGACGCCCGGCCGGCACCTCCGTGACGGCGTCCGTGCCGTTGGTCAGCAACCGCAGAAAGGCGTCCGGATCCGGTGCTCCCGGCAGGCGGCATGCGAGGCCGACAACGGCGATTGACTGATCGGACACCGCCCGTGCGGCCGCACCGGACCCGGCTTCGATGTTCATGTTTTCCTCTCGGTCTGTCTGGGGGATCTCGGTCTTTCCGGGTGAGGGAGCACGCGCAGGCGGCCTGCCCCCCGCGGGCGTCAGGTCACGTGTGCACGTGGAAGCGGCGGCCGGTCGTGCGGCCCAGGTCGCCTCGGTCGAGCGAGTCGGCGATGCGCTTGCGGCCCGTCACCGGCGAGGCGGGGCGGGGCGGGAGACGACGACGCGTACGTCCAGTCCCGCCTTGGCGCGGACCTCGGCGATGCCCGAGGCCATGAGGCCACTGCCGACGACGCCGACCCGGGTGATCGCCGCGGTCATGCCGTCACCGCCCGGCGCGGCAGTCCGGCGCCGAAGGCCATGCGCCGCCGAATCCGGCGAGCAGGACGAGATCAGGGTGCGATGTGGCCGCCGCGGTGCGCGTCGTCGATCGTGAGCGCGACGGAGGCGCTGCCGACATTGTGAGGACGGCGGTGCGGCGGCGTCTGAAGGTCCGGCCGGTTCGAATGCCGAAGGATTTACTGGCCTTCGATGACACAGGTCGGCCTTTCCCAGGAGGGTTGCGCGGAATGGAGTCACGCGGACTTTCGCCATGGCATCGGCGCTGTCAGACGACCGAGGCCACCATGCGTGCCTTTTCACCTACCGGTCGCAGGGGGTTGAGGCGTTGTTCGCCGATATGTTCACGGAGTTCCTGATCCGTGACACCGAGGCCTTCTTTGGGTGCCATGCAGAGAACGCCCACCTTTCCGGTGTGCTGATTCAGCTGCACGAGCCGTGCCGCCTCACCGACTTCGGCCAGCGGATACACCGAGGAAAGCACCGGCACCAGCTTGCCGAGTTCAAAGAGCCGATTGCACTCGGCCTTCTCCTGGAGGTTCGCCACGTGGCTGCCGATGATGCGTTTCAGGTTCATCCACAAATAGCGGTTGTCGAACTGGTGCTGATACCCCGTGCTCGACCCGCAGGTCACCACCACACCACCACGCCGGACCACGAACACCGACATCCCGAACGTGGCCTGCCCGATGTAGTCGAACGCCACGTGCGGATCCTCACCGACCTCACGCCGGATGGCCCGGCCGAGCCGCTTGCCCATCTCGATCGTCTGATCCGGGCTCGCCACGCCCCCGCCCAGACCGATCTCCGACCGGTCGATCACCACATCACAGCCCAGCTCCCGCACCAGCTGCGCCTTCTCCGGTGAACTCACCACCCCCACCGAGATACCACCGGCATTCCGCACCAACTGCACCGCGAAAGCACCAAGACCACCCGCCGCGCCCCAGATCAGCACCACATCACCCTGCTTGATCCGCGCCCCGTTCGCGCCCACCAGCATCCGGTACGACGTACCGGCACACAGAGTGATGGAGGCGGCCTCCTCCCAGGTGAGGTGAGCGGGCTTGGTGAGCAGCTGACTGGCCCGCACCACCGCGTAGTGGGCCAGGCCGCCGAAGTTCGTCTCGAACCCCCAGGCCAGTTGACTGGAGCTCAGCATGCTGTCGGAGTGGGTGGCGGGATCCTCGGAGTCCACATAGGCGCCGCTCATGACGACGTGGTCGCCGGCCTTCCAGCGCCGTACGCCGGCACCTGCCCGCACCACCACACCCGCACCGTCGGAACCCACCACGTGATACGGCCGGTCATGCCGCGCCGCAAAACCACCCTGCTTGCCCATCCGCGCCAGAAAATTGAACGTCGGCAGCGGCTCGAACATCGCCGACCACACCGTGTTGTAATTGATCGAACTCGCCATCACCGCGACCAGAACCTCATCCGGCGCCAGCTCCGGCATCTCCACCGGCCCCACCCGTAAAGAACTCCGCACATCCTTGTCCGAAGCCCCCCCGAACATACCGACGTCCTCCACCCGCAAATGCGCGGCAAGATACTCGGACGGCACCTCCGTGCGCATCAGCTCATCCGCTGGAGCGCCAGCCAGAACGGCATCGGACAACGAATCCACGATGAGCCTCCATTGCAGAGTGAGGACATGAAGTCGGCGACAGCCTAGGAAGGGATTACCCCTAGTCCCAACCCCAGGAATGGGTCACGGCACCCCTAACCTCGATTTTTCATGACGGCTCGTCAGCTCGGCGGCCACGTTCAGGGAGCTCAAGGAGGTGGGCAGTATTCCAAGCCGACCGCGAGCCGATCGGCACCAGCACGGTGGTGCGCCGGAAGTCGCGGTCTGCGACGCCCCGGGCCGAAGTGCGTGGCGATCGGCGGCACACGGCAGACGGCAGACGAGTCGGGCTGTACGCCGGGTTCTGTCGCCCGGTCGCCTCGCGGCGGCCGGGGAGACGGCCATCCATCTAGGACCGGCGTTGCCGCCGGCCTCGTGCGGTCTACCCGCGGACTCGGGCGGGCAGCCCTCGAACGTCCGCGCAGGGCCGCGTTTTACCGCGACCCCTCTTGACCTTGCTCCAGGTGGGGTTTACCTAGCCGCCTGGGTCACCCCAGGCGCTGGTGGTCTCTTACACCACCGTTTCACCCTTACCGAGGACCGAGGTCCCCGGCGGTCTGTTTTCTGTGGCACTGTCCCGCGGGTCACCCCGGGTGGGCGTTACCCACCACCTTGCCCTGTGGAGCCCGGACGTTCCTCGAGGAGATCCAGAAGATCTCCACGCGGCCGTCCGCCCGGCTCGTCTGCCGTGGTGACCATGCTACCTGGCAGGCCTGGGGTCGAGGCTCACGGTGCCGGTCGACCAGACTCCGCGCCCGGGCGAACCCGTCCCGGCCCGGCCGACTCACGCGGGCGCGAACAGCACCTTCGCCGAACCCGGGTCCGCCTGGGTGAGCCTGACCCGCAGCCGCTCCCCCAGCGGCAGTTCCGCCCCGCCGCCCTCGATCCGTGCCACCACCGCCGGATCCTCCAGGTGCACGGTGCCGACCGCCGGTTCGTTCTCCTTCACATCCACCACGAACCCTTCGAAGACATCGCCGACCCGCTCCCTCAGCAGCGCCGCCTCGACGATGTCGATGCACTCCCGCTCCACCGTGTTGGCGCGCTGCGAGCCCGCCGCCATCTCCTTCGGCAGCACCTCCAGCGCGGCCAGGGCCCACTGTGGCGGCTCCTGGCCCGCCACCGCCGCCACGCACAGTTCGCCCGCGTACCGGTCGACGAGCCGCCGCAGCGGCGCGGTGCAGTGTGTGTACTCGTGGGCCACCGCCGCATGGACCGCGGGTGAGGGCAGCTCGCCGCCCGTGAAGGCGCTGTAGCCCGCGCTGCGCAGCAGGGTGGTGCAGTCCTGCAGGAAGGCGGCATGGCGGGGGTTGTCCGGGTCCAGGGAGCGGACCAGCTGGGAGTACGAGACATGGTGCGGCCAGTCGATCCGCAGGGCCTCGGCCGAACGGCGCAGCCGCGCCACGGCGCCGCCCGGGGCGGTGGGCAGCGTACGCAGGATGCCGGTCCCGGCCGCGATCATGAGGTCGGCCGCGGCCATGCCTGTGAGCAGCGAGATCTGGGCGTTCCAGCCGTCGGCGGGGAGCGGGGCGCGGTATTCGAGGCAGTACACGCCGTCCCGCTCGACGATCTCCTGCTCGGGGACGTTGAGCGAGATCCCGCCGCGCTCGATCTCCAACTGCTCCCGCAGCAGCCCGATGTCCTTGAGCAGCGCCGGCGACTCCTCGGCGGTGCCCGCGTCGATCTGCCGCTGCACCCCCGCGTAGTCGAGCTTGGCCCGGCTGCGTACCAGCGCCCGCCGCACCTCGGTCGCGACCGTGCGGCCTTCGGCGTCGAGGTCGAACTGCCAGAGCAGCGCGGGTGCGGTCCGGTCGGGCAGCAGGCTGGCCGCGGCCTCGCAGAGCACGGCCGGATGGAGCGGGACCTTCTCGTCCGGGAAGTACAGCGTCTGTACGCGGCGGTGTGCCTCGGCGTCGAGCGCGCCGCCGGGTGCGACGAAGGCGGCGACGTCGGCGATCGCGTAGTGCACCCGGTAGCCCCGGCCGCGGCGGGCGAGGTGCATCGCCTGGTCGAGGTCGACGGAGCCCGGCGGGTCGATGGTGAAGAACGGGATGTCGGTGGCGTCGGCCTCGGGCAGGCGCGGGGCCCTGGCGGCGGCTTCCGCCTCGGCGAGGACCTCGGGCGGGAAGTCCTCCGGCACGTCGAGCGTCGTACGCAGCTCCCGGAGGGCGGCCCGCAGTGGAGCCTCGGCTGCGCCGGTCATGTGCACATGGCGGCGGGGCATGGACCGAGCGTATGGCGGGGTGGGGACCTTGGCACCCCGTACGCTGGCGCGGGGGCCGCACCCCCTGCCCCCGTACGTACGAAGGAGACTTGCCGTGCTCGTGCTGTTGCCGCCGTCGGAGGGTAAGGCCGCTTCCGGGCGCGGCGCTCCGCTGAAGCCGGAGTCCCTGTCGCTGCCGGGTCTTGCCGGAGCGCGCGCCGCGGTGCTGGACGAACTGGTCGAGCTGTGTGCCGCCGACGAGGACAAGGCGCGCGAGGTCCTCGGGCTGAGCGATGGGCTGCGCGGCGAGATCGCGAAGAACGTGGAGCTGCGGACCGCGGGAACCCGGCCTGCCGGGGAGATCTACACGGGTGTGCTGTACGACGCGCTCGGCCTGGCCACCCTGGAGCCGGACGCGCGCCGCCGGGCCCGGCAGTGGCTGCTGGTCTTCTCGGGGCTCTGGGGCGCGGTGCGGATCGGCGACCGGATTCCCTCCTACCGCTGCTCGATGGGGGTGAAGCTGCCCGGTCTGGGCGCGCTGGGTGCGTACTGGCGTGAGCCGATGGCGGCCGTCCTGCCCCAGGCGGCCGGTGACGGTCTCGTACTCGATCTGCGTTCCTCCGCGTACGCGGCGGCGTGGAAGCCGAAGGGGGACGTGGCGGGGCGTACGGCGACGGTCCGGGTGCTGCACTCGCAGCTGGTCGACGGGGTCGAGAAGCGGTCGGTGGTCAGCCACTTCAACAAGGCGACAAAGGGCCGGATCGTACGGAGCCTGCTGGAGGCGGGGGCCGCGCCGAAGTCGCCGGAGGCGCTGGTGGAGGCGCTGCGGGAACTGGGCTATGTCGTCGAGGCGCAGGCACCCGTGAAGGCCGGGAAGGCATGGGCGCTCGACGTCGTCGTCTCGGAGATTCACTAACGCGTTGCAGGGAGTGCAACGCTCGTTGCGTGATGCGCAGAGGGACCGGCAGGATGGGGGCATGACCTCCGTGCCCTCTGTCCTGGACCTTGCGCCCGTCGTTCCGGTCGTCGTCATCGAGGACGCCGCCGATGCCGTACCGCTCGCGCGGGCCCTGGTCGCGGGCGGTCTGCCCGCGATCGAGGTGACGCTGCGGACGCCGGCCGCGCTGGATGCGATCCGCGCGATCGCGGCGGACGTGCCGGACGCTGTCATCGGCGCGGGCACGGTCATCTCCGCCGAGGGCGTCGACGCGGCGGTGGCGGCAGGGGCGCGGTTCCTGGTGAGCCCCGGGTGGACGGAGCGGCTGCTGGACGCGATGACGGCGTCGGGCGTGCCGTTTCTGCCCGGGATCTCGACGAGCTCGGAGGTCGTGGCGCTGCTGGAGCGCGGGGTGGGCGAAATGAAGTTCTTCCCGGCCGAGGCGGCGGGCGGCACGGCATATCTCAAGTCCCTGGCGGGACCGCTGCCTCAGGCCCGCTTCTGCCCGACGGGCGGGATCTCGCTCGCCTCCGCGCCCGCGTATCTGGCGCTGCGGAACGTGGGCTGCGTGGGCGGTACGTGGATGCTGCCGGCGGACGCGATAGCGGCCGGGGACTGGGCGCGGGTCGAGACGCTGGCGGCGGAAGCGGCCGCGCTCAGGTGACGTCCGGGTCCCCGTGGTCCGTGAGCGGCCGGCATGCTCACCGTTCGCTGGGGGATGCGTTCTCCGGCGGCCACGGAGCCTTGGTGCTCTCGGCGCTGAGGCTGCCCAGCAGCGAAAGGGCCTGCTCGGACGGGCTGCCGGGGGCGGCCTGGTAGACGACCAGTTGCTGGCCCGGGGCGCTGTTGACGGTCAGCGACTCGTAGTCCAGCGTCAGCTCCCCGACCAAGGGGTGCCGCAAGCACTTGGTCTCGCGGGTCTTCTGGCGGATGTCGTGGCGGGCCCACAGCCGGCGGAACTCCTCGCTCTTCAGCGACAGTTCGCCGACCGTTTCGATCAGCCGGGCGTCGTCGTAGTCGGCACCGGCCGCCGACCGCAGTCCGGCGACGGTGTTGACCGCCACCCGCTCCCAGTCCGGATAGAACTCTTTCGCGTCCGGGTCGAGGAACACCAGCCGCACCAGATCCCCGCTGTAGGCGTGACCGTCGAACAAGGCGCGGCCCAGGGTGTTGTGGGCCAGCACGGTCAGGCAGCGTCCCAGCACCACCGCCGGAGTGCGGTGCCAGCCCTCCATCATGCGCACCAGGGTCGGACTGACCCGCTCTCGCCGTGTGCCCGGACGGCGTCGGCCGGAGGCTGGGCGCGCCAGCCGGTGCAGATGCGCCACCGCTTCCTCGTCCAGACCCAGCGCCCGGGCCAGCGCATCGACCACCTGCGCCGACGGATTCCGTTCCCGGCCCTGCTCCAGACGCATGTAGTAGTCGGTGCTGACCCCCGCCAGCAGCGCGACTTCTTCCCGACGCAGCCCCGCCACCCGGCGACGGCTTCCGGCCGGCAGCCCTGAGTCCTCGGGCCGCACGAGTGCACGGCGGGCACGCAGGAACTGCCCGAGCAGGTTCTCGCTGTCCATGTCCTTGACACTAGATCCGGTGCAAGGGGTACGGAAGCGCGGAAGGTGGGCGCGATACTCCTACGATCGCCGCGGAGGTGGCCCGGCGCGGGCTGCGCGCCGGGCCGTCCCGCTCAGCGCAGGTGCGACGCGCCGTCCCGCTCAGCGCACGTGCGACGCGTCGTCCCGCTCAGCGCAGGTGCGACGTGTCGTTCAGCAGGCGCAGCGACGCGGTGCCGTCCCGGTAGTACGCCACCGCCGAGATCGACGCCGCCGAGAGCTCCATCCGGAACAGGGATTCCGGCGGGGCGCCCAGTGCCAGGCGGACAAAGGTCTTGACCGGTGTGACATGGGTGACCAGCAGGACCGTACGGCCCGCGTAGCGGGCGATCAGCTTGTCGCGGGCCGCCGCCACCCGGCGCGCGACGGTGGCGAAGCTCTCGCCGCCTCCCGACGGCGCCACCTTCGGGGAGGCGAGCCACGCGGTCAGGTCGTCGGGGTACCGCTCCTGCACCTCCGCGAACGTCAGCCCTTCCCAGGCGCCGAAGTCCGCCTCGCGCAGACCGTCCTCGATACGGACGTCGAGGTTCAGCCGGGCCGCGACGGCCTCCGCGGTCTCACGGCAGCGCTTCAGCGGGGAGCTGACGATGTCCTGGATCGTGCCGCGCGCGGCGAGCGCGGACGCGACGGCCTCCGCCTGGTGGCGGCCGACCGGGGAGAGGGAGGGGTCGGTGCCGCCGCTGCCCGAGAAGCGCTTCTCGGGGGTGAGCGGGGTCTCGCCGTGCCGCAGGAGTACGAAGGTGGCGGGGGTGCCGAGGTCGGCGGGTCCCCAGCCGACGGCCGTGCTCTCCTCGGTGGCTTCGGCCGCCGCGGATCCTATTTCGGTCTCGGCCAGGGCCGATCGCCCGGCGCCCGGAACAGACGCGGATCCGGCCTCAGTCAGGGCCGTTCGCCCGCTGGCCGGCGCAGACGCTCCCGCGCCCACGGTCTCAGCCGCGTCGCCCAGCCGCGCGGACCCGGCGGACGGACGGCCCAGCGCCGCCCTCGCCTTCGCCGCGCCCGCCGCCGCGTCGCCCACCACACGCGCCGCCTCGGCATCACGCGTGTCGAGCTCCGCCGTGGAGCGCGACGGCTCCCACTGCTTGCCCTTCTTGCCCGCGTCCATCGCCTCGTTGGCGAGCCGGTCCGCGTGCTTGTTCCTCTCGCGCGGGATCCACTCGTACGTCACCCGGTCCCGCGGGAAGATCCGCCCCGCCTCCGCCGCCAGCGGCTTCATGTCCGGGTGCTTGATCTTCCAGCGGCCCGACATCTGCTCGACGACCAGCTTGGAGTCCATCCGCACCCGGACCGACGCCTCGGGGTCGAGCTCCTTCGCCGCCTTCAGCCCGGCGATGAGGCCCTTGTACTCGGCGACGTTGTTCGTCGCGATGCCGATGTACTCCGCCGTCTCCGCCAGCGTCTGGCCCGTCTTCGGGTCGAGCACGACCGCGCCGTATCCGGCCGGTCCCGGATTCCCCCGGGAACCGCCGTCGGCCTCGACGACGAACTCCCGCAGTACAGGCACTACAGCCCCGATTCGGAGGTACGGACCAGAATCCGGCGGCAGTTCTCGCAGCGCAGCACCGCGTCGGGAGCCGCCGCGCGGACCTCGTTCACCTCAGTGATGTTGAGCTCCAACTGGCAGCCCTCGCAGCGCCGCTGGTAGAGGCGGGCCGCGCCCACCCCGCCCTGCTGGACGCGCAGCTTCTCGTACAGCTTCAGCAGATCCGCCGGTACCGAGCCCGCCACGACCTCGCGCTCCTTGGTGGCCGACGCGACCTGGGCGTCGATCTCCTCCTGCGCGGCGTCCCGGCGGGCGGTCGCGTCGTCGACCTTGGCCTGCACGGAGGAGACCCGCTCGGTCAGCTCGGCGACCCGCTCCTGCGCGGACTCGCGGCGCTCCATGACCTCAAGGACGACGTCCTCCAGGTCGCCCTGGCGCTTGGCGAGCGAGACGATCTCGTGCTGCAGGTTCTCCAGGTCCTTGGGCGAGGTGACCGCGCCCGAGTCGAGGCGCTGCTGGTCGCGCACGGAGCGCTGGCGCACCTGGTCGACGTCCTGCTCCGCCTTGGTCTGCTCGCGGGCGGTGTCGCTCTCCTCGGTCTGCGCGGCGACCAGCAGGTCGCGCAGCTGCGTGAGGTCCTTGTTGAGCGACTCGATCTCGGCGTGCTCGGGCAGTGACCTGCGCTTGTGGGCAAGCTGCGACAGTCGTACGTCGAGTGCCTGGACGTCGAGAAGTCGGATCTGGTCGGCGGGCGCGGCGTTCAGTTGGGGGCTCCAGAGGAAGAGTGGTGGGAAGACCAGGGGTCGGTGACCGTGCGCGAGACATGGACCCGAAGGCCCCAGCCGTGCCGGTCGGAAATCTCGTCGAGCTGGGCGGCGGCCTGCTCGCACCAGGGCCACTCGGTGGCCCAGTGGGCGGCGTCGACCAGGCCCAGCGGTGAGTGCTGGGTGGCCTCGGAGGCCGGGTGGTGGCGCAGGTCGGCGGTGAGGAAGGCGTCCACGCCCGCGGCCCGTACGACGTCGAAGAGGCCGTCGCCGGAGCCGCCGCTGACCGCGACGGTACGCACCACGGCGTCCGGGTCACCCGCCATGCGGATGCCCTGCGCGGTAGGAGGCAGCCGCTTGGCGGCGCGTGCAGCGAACTCGCGGAGCGTCTCGGGGTGGTCGAGCTCGCAGATCCGGCCGAGGCCGGTTTCGGGTACGAGAGGGCCGGTGACCCGCAGGTCCAGCGCGCCCGCGAGGGCGTCGGACACGCCGGGGTCGGCGGTGTCCGCGTTGGTGTGCGCCACGTGCAGCGCGATGTCGTGCTTGATCAGGGTGTGCACGACCCGGCCCTTGAAGTGGGAGGCGGCGACCGTCGTCGTACCGCGCAGATAGAGCGGGTGGTGCGTCACGATCAGCTGGGCGCCGAGCTTGATCGCCTCGTCGGCGATCTGCTGGACCGGGTCGACGGCGATCAGTACGCGGCTGACCTCGGCGTCGAGGTCGCCGCAGACCGTGCCGACGGCGTCCCACTGTTCGGCCCGCTCGGGGGGCCACAGGGCATCGAGCGCGGCGATGACTTCAGACAGACGGGGCACGGAGGAAAGGCTACCTGTCCCCCGCGCCCCGGTGGCCTGGGCACCTGGGCCGGCTTCTTGACCAGGCCCCCCGAGCACAGTCGCCCGCTCCGCCTCAGGCGAACGCCGTCATGGACACCCGTATGTGTGAAGTGACGGTTCTTCTGTTGTTCGGCAGGAAGTGCGAAACCTAGCTTCGTCGCCGGAGGTGACCAGTCGATGACAGCCTGTGCCATTGAGACCGCCACGGAGGACGGAGCCGTGGGGAAGACGGGGATCACGGCGACTACGCGGCTCACGATCACCGCGAACGGCGCATACGCGGCCCGGCTCACCGGGGTCGGTGAGGCCCTGTACCCGGAACGGTGGACGCTCGACGGGCCCGAGCCCTATGCGGTGCCGCTGCCGCTGGACCAGCCCGAAGAACGCGACACCGAGGTGCTGCCGCTGGCCGACGGGAGGGTGCTGATCCGGCGGCGGGTGGCGGGACGGCACGCCTTCTCGCTGCTGTATCCGACCGGGCCGGGGACGGGTGAACTGCCGCTCGGCGAAATCGAGTCGGCCGGGCTGACGCTGCTTCCGCCGTCGCCGGACGGCGTACGTGCGTACGCGCTGGCGCCGGGTGCGACGTCGACCTCGATCTGGCTGGTGGCGGGCGGGACGTTCGGCCCCGAGTACGTCGCCGAGGTGCCGGGCCGCTGCTCCGGCGGGGTGTGGCTGGACCGTACGGGACGGATGCTGGCCCTCGACGGGCAGGTGGACGGCGGCCCGGTGAAGGCGGTGGCCGTCGATCTGGAGCGGGGCGGGGAGGTCACGCCGCTGCTCCAGATCACCGAGGAGAGCGACGACCGGCTGCTGCTGGCCGACGCAGACAGCGGGCTGCTGCTGATCCGCTCCAACGCGGCAGGACACGACCGGCTGGGCTGGGGCGTGCTGGGGAGTCGGCGGCCGGTGCGCTTTGCGGAGTGCCTGCGGCTCCCGGACTGCGCGGTGACACCGTTCGCGGTGCAGCCCGGCCAGGTACTGATGCCGGAGAGCTGCGCGGTGGCGCTGCGGATCGACGGGGCGGCGGGAAGCTGGCTGGGCGTATGGCGTCCCTCGGCGAAGAAGCTGCATCAACTGGCCGCGCCGGACGGATGGCTGGCGGGGGCGGGGCTGTGGAGCCGCGAAGGGGTGCTGCAACTGCCGTACGCGACGCGGGCGGTGCCGTGCGGGGTGGCGAGGATCGACGGACACGACATGATCACCGAAGGGAAGGACGTGATCACGGAACCGGCACCTGCGGAATGCGCAGGTGGGGAACCGTCGGAGGGTTCCGGGGCTGCCGCTGTGTGCAGACCGGTTCCTTTGCAGCAGGCGCCTTTCACCGGCCGTGCTGCCCCTGGTTAAACTCTCGGCTTTGCCACACGTAACTCAGCGATCTCAACGGGGGACTTCTCACATGTCTGAGGCTCGAACCGACACCATCGACGAGCGGCCGCAGAGGGCGATCGAGGCGGGCGGTGCCGGGAGGCACCGGGGTGGTGCGGCCAAGGAGAATGCGGCGACGCAGGTGCACGGCCGCCATCGCCGCCCTGCGGAGTCCGCGGCGGCCTGACCCACCGGGGCTCCGCCGCGAACCCCACTCCTCAATCGCCGGAGGGGCTGAATTTGCCCGTCCGGCGGTTGAGGACATGCGGCCGAAGGTCGCATATGGGCCCTAGTCTCGCTTCAGGGCCAGCACCTCCGTCGCCCCGAACGTCTCGTTCTCCGCGCGGCCCGCATAGTGCGACGTGAGCAGCCCGTCCAGCTCCTCGTAACTGAACGCCTCCTTCGAGGTGTCGAACTTCGCCGCCACCCTGGGCCGTTCGACGATCGCCACCATCCCGCCGTGCACAACCAGCAGCTGGCCGTTCACCCTGGCCGCCGCGGGCGAGGCCAGGTAGCCCACCAGCGGGGACACATGCTCCGGTGCCAGTGGGTCGAGACCGCCGTTCACCGGTTCGGCGAAGCCCGCGAAGACGTCCTCGGTCATCCGGGTCCTGGCGCGCGGGCAGATCACATTGGCGGTGACCCCGTACTTGGCCAGCGCCAGCGCCGTCGAGGTGGTGAGGCCGACGATGCCGCCCTTGGCCGCCGCGTAGTTCGGCTGGCCCGCCGAGCCCGCGAGGAAGGCCTCCGAGGAGGTATTGACGATCCGCCCGTAGACCGGCCCGCCCGCGGCCTTGGAGCGCTCGCGCCAGTGCACGGATGCGAAGTGGGTCGTATTGAAGTGGCCCTTGAGGTGGACGCGGATGACCGAGTCCCATTCGCTCTCGGTCATCGAGAAGACCATCCGGTCCCTGAGGATGCCCGCGTTGTTGACGAGGATGTCCAGCTTTCCGTAACTGGTGACGGCGAGTTCGACGAGTCCACGGGCGGACGCGAAGTCGGAGACGTCCCCGTGGTGGGCCACGGCGGAGCCGCCCGCCGTACGGATCTGAGAGGCGACCTCCTCGGCCGGGGTCGCCGACGCCTCCCCCGAGCCGTCGCGGCCCGGCCGTCCGTAGTCGTTGACGACAACGCTCGCGCCCAGGCGGGCGAGTTCGAGCGCTTCGGCGCGCCCGAGGCCACGGCCCGCCCCCGTGACGATCGCGGACAGGCCGTCGAGTGGCAGTGACATCGGAGCCCTCTCAGATCTCGATGCAGGTGCGCAGCGCCTCGCCCGTACGCATCTGCGCCAGCGCGTCGTTGATCTCGGCGAGCTGCACCCGGTGGGTGATCAGCCCTTCGAGGTCGATACGGCCCGCGCGCCACAGCGCGATGGCCCGTTCGTACGAGGTGAGCACGTCGCCGCCGCCGTACATGGACGGCAGGATCCGCTTCTCGTCGAAGAACAGCTCGAACATGTTGAGCTGGAGGAAGTCGTCCATGGCGCCCGCGCCGACGATGCACAGGGTGCCGCCGCGCCGGGTCGCCTCGTATGCCGTGCGGGCGGTGGCGGACCTGCCGACGACCTCGAAGACGTAGTCGAAGCCCTCGCCCGCGGTGATGCGCTGCTTGGCGTCGGCCAGCTCGTCGGGCGCGACGGCCTCCGTGGCTCCGAACCTCAAGCCGGCCTCGCGCCGGTTCGCGACGGGGTCCACCGCGACGATCTGGGCCGCGCCCTTGAGCCGCGCGCCCTGGATCGCGGAGATGCCGACGCCGCCGCAGCCGATGACGGCGACCGAAGAACCGGCGGTCACGTCCGCGGTGTTGATGGCGGCGCCGAGGCCCGTGGTCACTCCGCAGCCGATCAGCGCGGCGATGTCGAAGGGAACGTCGTCCGGGATCGGGACGGCGCACCCGGCGTCGACGACGACCTCCTCGGTGAAGGTGCCGGTGCCGGCGAAGCCGAACACGTCACCGCCGGGGCGTTTGAAGTTGGGGGTGCCCGCGTTCATGAAACCGGCCAGGCAGAGCTCGGTCTGACCGCGCTTGCAGGCGGGACAGACGCGGCAGGCGGGCAGCCAGCACAGCAGCACCCGGTCGCCCTGCTTGAGGGTGCTCACGCCGTCGCCGACGTCGACGATCTCCCCGGCGCCCTCGTGTCCGGGGACGAACGGCGCTGGCTGAGGCAGCACGCCGTTCATCGCCGAGATGTCGGAGTGGCACAGTCCGGTGGACCGTACCCGTATCTTCACCTTCCCCGGGCCGAAGCCCACCGCCTCGACATCGTCGAGGACTTCGAGCTTGTCCTGCCCTATTTCGTGCAGTACGGCTGCGCGCATGGTGCGGCTCCAATCACGAATGTTCGACGATGGTGTCGGCGAGCACCGGTGCGTCGTCCCGCTCGACCGCGGTGACCGACACCTGCACCTTGCTGCCCAGCCGCCACATCCGGATACGCAGGGTCTCGCCGGGGAAGACCACCCCGGCGAAGCGTGTGGTGTACGAGCGGACACGGTCGACGTCCCCGCCGAGCACGGTGTCGACGACCGCCTTGAGCGTCATTCCGTACGAGCAGAGCCCGTGCAGGATGGGCCGGTCGAAGCCCGCGCGCGCGGCGAACTCCGGGTCCGCGTGCAGCGGGTTGTAGTCGCCGGAGAGCCGGTAGAGCAGCGCCTGGTCCTCGCGGACACTCTTCTCGATCGTCTTGTCGGGCTCGCGTGAGGGGAGCTCGAGGCGGGAGGAGGGGCCGCGCTCGCCCCCGAAGCCGCCTTCGCCGCGTACGAAGATCTGGGCATCGCTCGTCCACAGCGGACCTTCGTCGTCGGCGGCCTCGGTGCGCAGGACGAGGATCGCGGCCTTGCCCTTGTCGTAGACGGCGGCGACGCGCGAGGTGGCGACCACCGTGCCGCTGACCGGGATGGGACGGTGCAGCTCGATCGTCTGTCCGCCGTGCAGTACGGCTGCCAGGTCGATGTCCAGGCCGGGGCCGAAGAGCCCGCCCACCACGCCTAGGCCCGCGCCCGCGACAGTGGCGAAACTCGGCAGCACATGCAGCTTTGACTCGAGCGTGTAGCGCAGCTCGTCGGGGTCCGTTGCGGGGACACCCGCGCCGACGCCGAGATGGTAGAGCTGGACGTCCTTGTGACCCCAGTGGATCTCGGTGCTGCGGGCTTCGGCCGCGACGGCTTTGGCGGCATCAATGGGCATGTGGAAGCTGCTCCTTGATGAGGGGAAGACCTCGGCGCGGCCGTCCGCACCGTCGGCCGCACCGAGGTCGTACGGGACCGGCCCGGGCGCCCGTTCTAGAACGCGTTCTAGGGTCGGTTGGCCCCTATGTATAACGCAGCCTCCAGTACATGTGAAGACCACTGACGCCATGTCAGAAGTGCTGGCACCGCGTCCCGTGCGCCCGGGACATTTGTCACTGCCGAGTCCGTACATGCGCATCTGCCGGGGGTCCGGCCCCGCTCCGTAGCGTGATCCACATGACGCAGACGCATCCTCAGACACCGGACACCGCAGGGGCGGTGAGCTTCGCCGGAGCGGCCAAGGTCTTCGGCGACGTACGCGCCGTCGACGGCATCGACCTCGCCATCCGGCGCGGCGAGACGGTCGCCCTGCTCGGCCGCAACGGCGCGGGCAAGTCCACCGCCATCAGCCTGATGCTCGGCCTGAACGAGTCCGACGCCGGCCGGGTCGAGATCCTCGGCGTCACGCCGGAGCAGGCGGTCGTCGCCGGCCGCGTCGGCGCGATGCTCCAGGACGGCCGGCCGATCCCGCGGGTGACCGTGCGCGAACTGGTCACCTTCGTGGCCCGCACCTATCCGCGGCCGCTGCCGGTCGCCGAGGCGCTCGCTCTTGCCGGACTCACCGAGCTCGCGGACCGCCGCGCCGACCGGCTCTCCGGCGGCCAGATCCAGCGCGTACGCTTCGCCGTCGCGCTGGCCGGCAACCCGGAGCTGATCATCCTCGACGAGCCGACCGCGGCCCTGGACGTCGAAGTGCGGCACGCCTTCTGGACGTCCATGCGCGGCTATGCGGCGCGCGGCAACACCGTGCTCTTCTCCACCCACTATCTGGAGGAGGCCGACGACAACGCCGACCGGATCGTCGTCATCGACCACGGCCGGGTCGTCGCCGACGGCAGCAGCGACCAGCTCAAGCGCTCGGTCGGCGGCAGTCTCGTCTCCTTCGACCTTGCCGGACGGGGTACCGAAGGACTGACCCTGCTCCCCGGCGTCATATCGGTGGAGATACGCGGGGACCGTGCCCGGCTGCGTACGGACGACTCGGACGCGACCGTCGTCGCGCTCGCCGGTCTGGGCGCGATCCGCGGCCTCGAAGTCGCCCCCGTCTCCCTCGAAGACGTCTTCCTCACCCTGACCGCCACGCGCGAACTGGAGACCGTGCGATGACCCTCGCCTACGTCAAGCTGGAAGTCCGCCGCACGCTGCGCGACACCGGATTCGTGGTCTTCGGCATCGGAATGCCGGTGCTGATGTATCTGCTCTTCACCAACATCGGCAACGACGCCTCCGACTGGAAAACGGCCTCCATGGTCGGCATGGCGGCATACGGTGCGCTCGGTGCTGCCCTGTCCACCGGCACCGGTGTCGCCGAGGACAAGTCGCTCGGCTGGCTGCGCCAGTTGAGGATCACCCCGATGAGCCCGCGCCAGATCGTCGCAGGGCGTGCGATCACCGGCTCGGTGGTGGTCCTGCCCTCCATCGTGGCCGTCCTCGCCGCGGGCGCGCTCGTCAACGGCGTCCGCCTGGACGCCTGGCAGTGGGCGGCCCTCGCCGTCGCGCTGTGGCTCGGCGCGCTCCCCTTCACCTTCCTCGGCATCGGCAACGGCTACCGGCTCTCCGCCCAGACCACCGGCGTCGTGAACGTCGCCTGCAACGTCGGGCTCGGGATCGTCGGCGGCCTGTGGTTCCCGGTCGAGCTGTTCCCCGGCTGGCTGCGCGCCCTGTCCGAGTACACCCCGACCAACCGGTTCGCCGAGCTGGGCCGCGCCCTGACCGACGGCACCGCCCCCGCGCTCACCACCGTGGCCGTGCTGATCGTGTGGGCCCTGCTGTTCGGTTCGTACGCGGTGGTCTCGTACCGTCGGTCCGCGAGGACGGCGTGACAGGAGCAACCATGTGCCGGAAGAAGTGGGACTGGAGGAGCCAGGCGTACACCGAGCGCATGGCCGCCTACAAGGCCGAGTGGCCGGCTCGGCGGGACGCCTGGCGCGACGGGAAGAAGCGGCGCAAGGACGCCCCGGAGGAGGGGGTTCCGCCCAACGGCTTCGCGATGCTGCCCTGGCTGCTCATGGGCATGGGAGCCTTTTCCAACCTCCTCCAGGGCAAGACCCCGAACCCCTGGATCGGCGGCCTTGGTCTGCTCGCCTTCAACTCCCTCTACATCTCTGTGGTGTTCCGCGCCTTCGTCAAGGAGGCGAGGGAGGCACCCTCCACCCGATGGATGCTTGTCGCCCTGGCCTGTGTCACCTCCTTCCTCGCCATCGCCTACGGCGGCGAGTGGCTGCTCTTCTTCCCGCTGCTCGGTCTGGCCGTCGGCTCGGTACTGCGCGGACGCAGGCTTCCCCAGGTGGTCTTCCCCCTCTGCCTCGCCGCCGGGGGCATCGCCGCCTGGCGCGACGGATGGGGCGCGGTCAACGTCGCGTACGGCACCTTCATCTCCTCGATGGTGACCGCAGCCGTTCTCGCCCTGTCCGAGACGGTCAGGGAACTGCGCGCCACGAAGGAGGAGTTGGCACGCAGCGCCGTGGAGAAGGAGCGGCTGCGCTTCTCGCGCGATCTGCACGACCTCCTCGGCCACACGCTGTCGGTGATCGTGGTCAAGTCGGAGGCCGCCCGCCGGCTGGCCCCACGTGATCTGGACGCCGCGATCGTCCAGATCACCGACATCGAGTCCGTCGGCCGTCAGGCCCTCACCGAGATACGCGAGGCGGTGACCGGCTACCGCGAAGGCAGCCTGGCCACGGAGCTCGACCGGGCTCGCGACATCCTCACGACGGTCGGCATCGAGCCGGTCGTACGGCAGTCGGGGCCGCCGTTGGAACCGCAGACCGAGGCGCTGCTGAGCTGGGTGGTCCGCGAGTCCGTCACCAACGCCGTACGCCACTCGAAGGCGTCGCGCTGCGAGATCGAGGTCACCGGGACCCCCGGCCGGGTCCGTCTGGTGATCACGGATGACGGCCGGGGCGTTGGCTCGGGCACGCCCGGCAGCGGGCTGGAGGGTCTGCGCGAACGGGTCGCGGCAGCGGGCGGCTCCCTGGAGGCGGGCGCATCCCCGCGCGGCGGCTTCCGGATCCGGGCCGAACTCCCGGCGGACGCCGTGCAGGAACCCGAAGCATCACCGGCACACGCCGAATGAGCTGGTCGGACGTACTCTTACGCCGTGGAAGAGATGCCCCGGGACCACCGGCCCGCCAAGTCCGTACGGGTCCTCCTCGCCGAGGATCAGGGCATGATGCGCGGCGCGCTCGCCCTCCTTCTCGGTCTTGAGGAGGACATCGAGGTCGTCGCCCAGGTCGGCCGGGGCGACGCCATCGTCGATGCCGCGCTCACCTCGCGGCCCGATGTGGCCCTGCTGGACATCGAGTTGCCCGGGTGCAGCGGTCTCGATGCGGCCGCGCAGCTGCGCGACGAGGTGCCCGACTGCCGGGTGCTGATCCTCACCACCTTCGGACGGCCCGGCTATCTGCGCCGGGCGATGGAGGCCGGGGCCGCGGGGTTTCTGGTCAAGGACGGGCCCGTCGAGGAGCTGGCCGAGGCGATCCGGCGGGTGCTGACCGGGGAGACCGTGATCGATCCGGCGCTCGCCGCGGCCGCGTTGAGCGCGGGGCCGAGTCCGCTGACCACGCGGGAGCGGGATGTACTGAACGCCTCGGTGGACGGGGCGACCGTCTCGGACATAGCGGGGGCGCTGCATCTGTCCGAGTCGACCGTACGGAACTATCTCTCCTCCGCGATCGGCAAGACGGGCACCCGCAACCGCATGGAGGCGGTACGGGCGGCACGCCAGCAGGGCTGGCTGTGAGCCACACCATCAACTTCGGCGGTCCACCAGGCCGACGGCGTGCCCCGCGCTGCCTGGCTCAGTTCCGGGAGGCGACCTTGCCCTCCTTGTCGTAGAGCGTGATGTGAAACGGGCCCGGCCGCTCCGGGATGGCCGCGGCATAGAACTTCTCAGAGACCCCCGGAACGGAAACGAGCCTGGGCCTCACCTTGGTCTGCTTGCCCCAGCCGATTTCCACCGCGCTGTACTGGCTTCCGACTTTGCCCACCCACACTCCCATGTAGTGGTCGCCGGCGCTGCCTGCACCGACGCTCGCGGCGCGGCCCGTGGAGGTGCCTTCGGGACTGACGAGGGACGTTGCGAACGTGTACCGCTCGTGACCCTTCATGTAGGAGGGGGCGTACCACATGGTGCCGAGGTGCAGGTCGTCGTCCTGAGCCGAGCCGGGCTCCGTGTTCCTGGCCGCCGTGGACGAACCCCGGGGCAGGTCCCCCCGTTCCTCCGCGAGCTGGATCTGCCGCACCGACTCCTCCTTGGTGCGCGGTGCCCCGTACACCGTGACCTCTGCCTTCCGCACCGCCCCGTCCGGGGACTTCAGCGACCCCAACGTCACTGTCAACGGCGTCAGCAAGCCGGGAACGGCCGGCGGGGCCGCCACTCTGTCCGCGCTCCGGATCCCCTCGCCGTCCGTCGCCACCGCCACCGCGAAGCCGCCCGCCGGAAGCAGCACGGCCAGTGTTGCCAGCGCTGCCACTCCGGCCCGGCGGCGCGCCCTGCGACGGCGGCCCCCGGCCATCACCGCCGCGGTGGGCAGCGGCCCGATCCTTACACTGTCCGCCGCCTCCGCCAGCGCCACGCCCAGCTCCATCTCCACCGCGCTCTGCCGCTCTTCTTCCATCACCAGGTCCCTCGGCTTCCGACTGCGTTCGCCAGCGCGGGTATGGCGCGCAATTTGGCGATCCCTTTGGCCGCATTGCTCTTCACGGCGCCCACGGAGCACCCCATGCACTCCGCCGCCTGCGCCTCGCTCAGGTCCTCCCAGTAGCGCAGGACCACCGCCTCGCGCTGACGCGGCGGCAGTTGGACCAGTGCACGCAGCAGCGCCGCCCGGTCGTCGGCCTGTGCGATGCGGTCGCCGCGCTCAGGCAGATCGGGGCCGATTCCGGTGTCGTCGTGCGCCGACAGGTACTCCTTGAGCCGCTTACGGTGCTTGCGGGCATGGGCGTTGACCATGACCCGTCTGACATAGGCGTCCCGGTCATCGGCGGCGCTCACCTTGCGCCAAGCCACATAGACCCGCTCCAGTGACGACTGGACCAAGTCCTCCGCCGCGTGCTGCTCCCCCGTCAACAGATAGGCCGTGCGCAGCAGCTTCGGCCATCGAACGGCCGCGAATTGCTGGAACTCCTCATCCAGCGTCTGCTTCTCCCCCATGGGCACCTCCTCACATACTGGAGTCCCTGAGGGATCGAAACCGTTGCCTCACCCCGCCGAAGGCCCTCACCCCGCCGAAGGCTCCCCCCGAGCCCTCACCCCGCCGAAGGCCCTCACCCCGCCGAAGTGCCCTGCGCGGGTGGTTCCTTCGAGGCAGCGGCGCCGGGCAGCCACAACAGCATCAGCACCGCCGCCGCCAGTAGCACACCCGTCCCCGTGCGGAACGCCAGCGCGTAACCGGCCGTCAGCGCCTGCGGGTCGGTGCCGCCCGCCGTACGGGCCGCCGCGACCGTGGAGAGTACGGCCAGCCCCAGTGCACCGCCCATCGTGCGGGAGGTGTTGATCAGCCCCGAGACCAGGCCCGCATCGCCCGGTGCCGCGCCCGCGGTGGCCAGGGCCGCGAGCGGTGTCGCGGCGAGGCCGACGCCCACCATCATCAGGATGCCGGGGCCGAGGATCGAGGCGGAATAGGTGCCGTCCGCGGTCATCGTGGACTGCCAGCCGAACCCGGTCGCGGCGACCAGCGCCCCGATGACCGCGACGTTCCTGCCACCGGCCCGCACCATCAGGCGGGGCGCGAGCTTCGAGCCGACGATGACGCTGACCGAGCTGGGAATGAGCGCCAGGCCGGCTTGCAGAGGTGTGTAGCCCAGCACGTTCTGCGCGTACACCGTCATGAAGAACCACATGGCGAAGGACGCCGAACCGCACACCAGCATGGCCACGTTCGCCGCGGAGACCGCCCGCGACCGGAACACCTTCAGCGGCATCAGCGGCACCCCGGTCCGCGCCTCCACGGCCACGAACGCCCCGAGCACAGCGAGCCCGCCGAGCAGCGGCAGCAGCGTGACGGGCGCGGCCCAGCCCGCCTGTTCGGTCTGCACGATGCCGTATGCGACCGTCGCGAGGCCGCCCGTGACAAGCACCGCGCCCGGCAGATCGAGCCTGCGGCCGCACCCGCGGACCTCCGCGTGCGAGCTATCCCCGGTACCCCCACCGTTGAGCCAGACGGCCGCACCCGCCAGCACGAGCACGCCGACCGGCACATTGATCAGCAACACCCAGCGCCAGGACAGCAGATCGGTGAGCACCCCACCGACGAGTCCGCCGGCCGCGCCGCCCGCCGCGCCCACCGCCGTCCAGGTGCCGATCGCCCGGGTCCGCGCCGGACCCGGCGGCACGGCCGCCGTCACGATGGTGAGGGTCGCCGGCGCGAGCACCGCCGCGCCGAGCCCCTGGACGGCCCGCGCGACGAGCAGCTGCCAGCCCTCCTGGGCGAGCCCGCCCGCGACGGACGCGGCCGTGAAGAGTCCGAGCCCCACGAGGAACATCCGCTTGCGGCCGAAGATGTCCGCGGCCCGCCCGCCGAGCAGCATGAACCCGGCGAAGGCGATGGAGTACGCGTTGAGGACCCACTGCAGGCCCGTCGTCGTCAGCCCGAGGTCCGCGCGCATCGACGGCAGCGCCACATTGACCACGGACACGTCGAGCACGACGAGGAACTGCCCGGCGCACGCGGCAAGGATCACCGCCCAGGTACGGGCGGGCCGGGCGGTGGCTGTCGGTACGAGGGGCTGGCGGGCGTCTGAGCGGGCTTGGACCATGGGCGTCATGGTCGCAGCCGCCCAGCGGCCCGTACATCAGGAATTCGGTGTATGAGACAGAAGCCCTGCAGACCTAGGACTTCCGCAGCAGGGTGACCACTGCCGCCCCGCCGAGCCCGATGTTGTGCCCGAGCCCCACCCGTGCGCCCGTCACCTGCCGCGGGCCCGCCTCGCCCCTCAGCTGCCGTACCAGTTCGGCCGCCTGGGCAAGACCGGTCGCGCCGAGCGGATGGCCCTTGGAGATCAGGCCGCCGGAGGGGTTGACCACCCATCGGCCGCCATACGTCGTCGCCCCGCTCTCCACGAGCTTGCCCGACTCTCCGTCCGCGCACATGCCCAGTGCCTCATAGGTGAGCAGCTCGTTGATGGAGAAGCAGTCGTGCAGCTCGATCACGTCGACGTCCTCGATGCCGAGCCCGGAGTTCGCGAAGACCTGCCGCCCGGCGGCCCGGGACATCGGTTTGCCGACGACGTCGATGCAGGATCCGGAGGCGAAGGACTCCTCGGTGTCGGTGGTCATGGCCTGGGCGGCGATCTCCACGGCCCGCCCGTGCAGCCCGTGCCTCACGAGGAAGCGTTCGGAGACGACCACGGCGGCGGCCGAGCCGTCCGATGTGGGTGAGCACTGGAGCTTGGTCAGCGGCCGGTGGATCGTCTTGGCGGCCAGGATCTCGTCGACCGAGTAGACGTCCTGGAACTGGGCGTCGGGGTTGTTCGCCGAATGCCGGTGGTTCTTGGCGCCCACAGCGGCGAGCTGCGCCTCCGTCGTCCCGTACCGCTCCATGTGCTCGCGGGCGGCGTTGCCGAAGATCTGGGCGGTGGGCGGACTCATCTCGAAGCCGTGCGCGGCCGCCATGACCCCGTAGTGCCTTGCGACGGGCGACGTCTTGAAGTCACCACCGTCAGAACCGGCGCCCAGCGCGCCGCGGGTCATCTTCTCGAAGCCGAGCGCCAGTACGCAGTCGCTGATACCACCCTCGACGAACTGCCGCGCCATCATCAGCGCCGTCGAGCCGGTCGCGCAGTTGTTGTTGACGTTGTAGACGGGCACGCCGGTCAGGCCGAGTTCGTACGCGGCCCGCTGGCCCGCCGTCGAGGCCTGGAAGCAGTAGCCGACGGGCACCTGCTCGACGAGGTCGTACGAGATCCCCGCGTCGGCCAGCGCCTGCGTCCCCGCCTCCTTCGCCATGTCCCAGTACTGCCAGTCGCGGGTCTCCGGCTTCTCGAACTTCGTCGTACCGACACCGACGATGTACGCCTTCATGTCTTCCCCTCAGTCCCTGGGCATGCCGAGGATGCGCTCGGCGACGACGTTGAGCTGAACCTGTGTGGTGCCGCCCGCGATGGTCAGGCAGCGCGACATGAGAAAGCCGTGCACGGCCGGCGCACCGGCTCCTTCGCACAACGCGCCTTCGGGCCCGAGCAGTTCGAGGGCGAGCTCGGCGACCTTCTGCTGGTGGGCGGTCTGGACGAGTTTGCGTACGCTCGCGCCCGCCCCCGGCTCCAGGCCCGACACCTGCTGCAGGGTGGTCCGCAGCCCGATGCAGGCGAGCGCGTGCGCCTCGGCGGCGAGGGCTCCGATGCGGGCCCGGCAGGCCCCGTCCACGTCGGGCGCCCGCGCGATCAGCGCCTCGAGTCCCGTGTCGAAGGTCAACTGGTCGGCCATGTGCACGCGTTCGTTGCCGAGGGTGTTGCGGGCGACCTGCCAGCCCTCGTCGACCCGGCCGACCACGGCGTCGGGCGGAAGCAGCGCCCCGTCGAAGTACACCTCGTTGAAGAGCGAGTCCCCGGTGATCTCCTTCAGCGGCCGGATGTCGATCCCCTTGGTGTTCTTCATGTCCACGAGGAAGTACGTCAGCCCCTCATGCTTGGGAGCCGCCGGATTCGTGCGGGCGAGCAGGATCCCGTGGTCGGCACGCTGGGCTGCGCTCGTCCACACCTTCTGGCCGGTGATCAGCCAGCCGTCCGCGGTCCGTTCGGCCCGCGTGCGCAGCGACGCCAGATCGGACCCGGCGCCCGGCTCCGAGAACAGCTGGCACCACCGCAGCTCGCCGCTCAACGTCGGCCGCAGGAACCTCTCCTGCTGCGCCGGACTTCCGTACGCGATGAGCGAGGGCACCACCCAGGTCGCGATCCCGAGGTCGCCGATCTTCACCCCGGCGGCCCGCAACTCCTCCTGCACGACGAGCTGCTCGACGGCTCCGGCGCCGAGGCCGTACGGCTTCGGCAGATGCGGGGCGGCGTACCCGGTGGGGGCAAGAGCCCGGCGTACGGCAGCGGGATCGAGACCCCGCACGCCCTCGGCCGCCGCCCGGGCCGCACTCCGGTACCTCGCCGCCTCGGCGGGCAGCTCGAGACGCAGTTCGCGCCGTGCCCCCTCGGCCGCGAGCCGGACGGCCCGCAGCCGGTGGTCGTCGCCGGGCGCCAGCAGCTGGCGCGCGACAAGTGCCCGGCGCAGATACAGATGGGCGTCGTGCTCCCAGGTGAAGCCGATCCCGCCGAGCACCTGGATACAGTCCTTGGCACAGGTGTACGCGGCGTCCAGGGCGGCCCCCGCGGCGAGCGATGCCACCAGGCCGCGTACGCCCGGGCTCTCGTCCACCGCGCGTGCCGCGTCCCACGTCAGCGCCCGGGCCTGCTCGACACGTACGAGCATGTCAGCGCAGAGATGTTTGACCGCCTGGAACTGTCCGATGGGCCGCCCGAACTGCTCACGGACCTTCGCGTACTCGGCGGCGGTGTGCAGCGCCCAGGCGGCGGTGCCGCATGCTTCGGCCGCGTACAGCACGCAGGCGAGATCCCGTACGAGAGCGGTGTCGATCTCCAGTACACGGTCCCGGGGCACGGTCACGCCGTGCGCGGTGACCTCGGCGGTGGGCCGGGTCGGGTCGGCGCTCTGGTGCACTCGGACGGTGAGCGCAGCCGCGTCCACCGCGAGCCGGCCCGTCGGGGTTTCGAGTACGAGCAGATCGGCGTGCCCGGCGCCGAGGACGGGCGGGGCGGTGCCGTCGAGCCGGTAGCCGTCCCGAGTCCGGGTGGCGGTGAGCGTCCCGGGACCGAGCGCGACGGCCGCGATGCGCTCCCCTCGCGCGAGTGTCCCGGCCAGATCGGCTCTGCCCGCGCGGGCCAGTACGGCGGAGGCGAGCACGCACGGCAGGTACGGTCCCGGCAGCGCCGCGCGCCCCGTTTCCTCCAGGACGACGGCCAGGTCGAGCAGCGTGCCGCCCCCGCCCCCGCACTCCTCGGCAAGATGCACGGCGAGCAGCCCTTGTTCGGTGGCGCCGTCCCAGTAGCCGGGGCGGCCGACCCCGCCGGAAGGCATGTCGAGGAGCTTGCGCACCTCTTCGGGTGGCACGGCACGTGCCAGCCAGCCGCGTACGGACCGGGCCAGCTCCCGCTGCTCTTGCGTGATTCCGATGCCCATGCGCGCAGACTAGAACACGTTCCAATCTGACGGTAGGTCAGGTGACGGCGTTCTTGGAGTGGCGCCGTGGTGCTCGGCCGAGGCGCCAAGGCTCAGATCGACCAACCCTGACCGGCCGAATCACCCTCGGGCCGCGTTGCGTACGCTGATCGGGCCGTCCCCACGACGGCTGAATCCTTTTGCGTACGACAGGAGTACCGGTGGCCAGTCCCACCCCTACGGCTTCCGATTCCGCTGTCACCCCACGGCATCGCCTGCGCGCGTGGATGCTGGAGGGCCTGTCCGACATGGCCAGGCACCAGCAGGGGCCTCAGGCCGAGACGGAACCCGCGCCCGCGCACAAGGGGCAGCGATGGTGGCGAGTGATGTGCCTGACCGGCGTCGACTACTTCTCCACGCTGGGCTATCAGCCGGGCATCGCCGCGCTCGCGGCCGGGCTGCTGTCGCCGGTGGCCACGATCGTTCTGGTGATCGTGACCCTGGCGGGCGCACTGCCGGTGTACCGGCGGGTGGCGGAGGAGAGCCCGCACGGCGAGGGCTCGATCGCCATGCTGGAGCGCCTGCTGTCGTTCTGGAAGGGCAAGCTGTTCGTTCTGACCCTGCTCGGCTTCGCGGCCACCGACTTCCTGATCACCATCACCCTGTCGGCGGCGGACGCCTCCACCCACCTGGTGGAGAATCCGCATGTGCCCAGCGTGCTGCAGGGACAGCAGTTGGTCGTCACGCTGGTGCTGGTCGCCCTGCTGGGCGCGGTGTTCCTCAAGGGCTTCCTGGAGGCGATCGGCGTAGCGGTCGTCCTGGTCGGCGTGTACCTCGCGCTCAACGTGGTCGTCGTGGTCGTGGGCCTGTGGCACGTCGCCACCGCCTCGCACGTCGTCACCGACTGGTCCAGCGCCCTGACGGCCGAGCACGGAAACGTGGTGGCCATGGTCGGAGTGTCGCTGCTGGTCTTTCCCAAGCTGGCGCTCGGCCTGTCCGGCTTCGAGACCGGCGTGGCGGTCATGCCGCACGTCGAGGGCCACCCCGTCGACACCGAGGAGAAGCCCGCTGGACGTATCCGCGGCACGAAGAAGCTGCTGACCACCGCCGCGCTGATCATGAGCGTGTTCCTGATCGCCACCAGCTTCATCACCACCCTGCTCATCCCGCAGAAGGACTTCGAGCCGGGCGGCGAGGCCAACGGGCGCGCGCTCGCATATCTGGCGCACGAGTACCTCGGAGGGGGCTTCGGCACCGTCTACGACATCGCGACCATCGCCATCCTGTGGTTCGCCGGCGCCTCCGCCATGGCCGGACTGCTCAACCTGATGCCGCGCTACCTGCCCCGCTACGGCATGGCCCCGCACTGGGCGCGCGCCGTGCGCCCGATGGTGATCGTCTTCATCCTGGTGGCGTTCCTGGTCACCTGGATCTTCGACGCCGACGTCGATGCCCAGGGCGGTGCCTACGCCACCGGCGTGCTGGTGCTGATCTGCTCCGCGGCGATCGCGGTGACCATCGCTGCCCGCCGCGCCGGGCAGCGCAACTGGACCATCGGCTTCGCGGTCATCTCGGCGGTCTTCCTCTACACCACCGTTGTCAACGTCATCGAGCGGCCCGACGGTGTGAAGATCGGCGCCTGCTTCATCGCCGGGATCATCCTCGTCTCGCTGATGTCCCGGCTCGCCCGCGCCTTCGAACTGCGCGTCACCAGCGTGACCCTGGACGACATGGCCGAGCGGTTCGTGCGCGACATCGCCAGCCGCAGGATCAGGTTCATCGCCAACGAACCCGACAACCGCGACATCACCGAGTACCGCGACAAGATCCAGCAGATCCGGGCCGACAACGACGTCCCTGCCCAGGAGGACTTCGTCTTCGTCGAGGTGACCGTCCTCGACCCCTCGGAGTTCGAAGCCGGTCTGAACGTACGCGGCGAGGTTCTGCACGGCCGCTACAGGGTCCTGACCCTGGAGTCCTCCTCCATCCCCAACGCCCTGGCCGCCCTGCTCCTCCACGTCCGCAACACCACCGGACAGCACCCGCACATCTACTTCGAATGGACCGAGGGCAACCCCTTCACCAACTTCCTCCGCTTCTTCCTCTTCGGCCAGGGAGAAGTCGCCCCGGTCACTCGCGAAGTCCTGCGCGAGGCCGAACCCAACCGGTCGAAGCGCCCTCGCGTCCACGTCGGCTGAGCGGCGCTACGACAACCAAGCGTGGGCGCACGCTTCCGGGTTCGGGAGCGTGCGCCCGGCATCAGCGCTCGAAGCGGTATCCCATGCCCGGCTCGGTCACAAAGTGCTTCGGGTGCGAGGGATCGGCCTCCAGCTTGCGCCGCAACTGGGCCATGTAGACCCGCAGATAGTTGGTCTCGGTGCCGTACGACGGACCCCAGACCTCCTGGAGCAGCTGCTTCTGGCTCACCAGCCGCCCGGCGTTGCGTACGAGCACCTCCAGCAGATGCCATTCGGTCGGCGTCAGCCGCACGTCGCGCCCGTCGCGGTGCACCTTCTTCGCCGCGAGATCGACGGTGAAGCCATCCGTCTCGACGATCACCACATCGTCGTCCCCGCCGCCGACCGGTTCGGCCCTGCGGACCGCGGCGCGCAGCCGGGCCAGCAGCTCGTCCATGCCGAAGGGCTTGGTGACGTAGTCGTCGGCGCCGGCGTCCAGCGCCTCGACCTTCTCGTCTGAGGTGTGCCGGGCGGACAGGACCAGGATCGGGATCCGGGTCCAGCCGCGCAGGCCCCTGATCACCTCAACGCCGTCCATGTCGGGCAGACCGAGGTCGAGCACCACGGCATCGGGGTGGCGGGCCGCCGCCAGCTTGAGCGCGGTCGCACCGTCGGGAGCCGCGTCCACCTCGTATTTGCGCGCCTTCAGATTGATCACAAGGGCCCGCACGATCTGCGGCTCGTCGTCGACCACGAGCACCCGGGTCATTGCCGGCCCGCCTTTCTCCACTGTCGTCTCTGCACTGGTCCGCCCGGTCATGAGGTGCCCCAGGCGGGAAGTTCGGGGCTGACCGGAGCGAGGCCGGGCGCCGCGCCGAGGGTGAGGACCATCGTCATGCCGCCGCCGGGGGTGTCCTCGGCGGTGAGGGTGCCGCCCATGGCCTCGACGAAGCCGCGCGCGACTGCGAGGCCGAGGCCCACTCCGGCACCGCGTGGAGCGTCACCGTAGCGCTGGAACGGCTCAAAAATCCGCTCCTTTGCGTCATCGGGGACGCCCGGTCCGCGGTCCGCGACCCGCAGTTCGACCCGGTCGCCCAGGGCGCTCGCGGACACGGCGACGGGTGTGGCGTCGGGGCTGTACTTGACGGCGTTCTCAACGAGGTTTGCGACTGCCCGCTCCAGCAGTCCCCGGTCGACGGCCACCATCGGCAGCGTCTCCGGGATGTCCAGTTCGACGCTCTGAACGGGCACCGAGACGAGCGCCATCGGGACGACCTCGTCCAGGTCGGTCACCCGGATCAGCGGGGCGACCGTGCCGGTCTGCAGCCGGGACATGTCGAGGAGGTTGCCGACGAGATGGTCGAGCCGGTCGGCGCCGTCCTCGATGGCTGCGAGGAGCTCCGCCTCGTCCTCCTCGGACCACTCGACGTCGTCCGAGCGCAGGGAGGTGACCGAGGCCTTGATCGAGGCGAGCGGGGTGCGCAGGTCGTGGCTGACGGCGGCCAGCAGGGCGGTGCGGATGCGGTTGCCCTCGGCCAGCTCGCGGGCCTGCGCCGCCTCGCCGACCAGACGCTGGCGGTCCAGTACGACGGCGGCCTGGGCGGCGAAGGCGGAGAGCACGCGGCGGTCCTCGGCGGGCAGGACCCGACCCGAGAGCGCCAGCGCCAGGTGGTCGCCGACGGGCATGTCGACGTCCGCGTCCTCCGGCCGTACGACCGCGCGGGGGCCGACGCTCCCGGTGCAGGTCCATGGCGAGACGTCGCTCTCCCGCTCCAGCAGCGCCACCGACTCCATGCCGAAGGTCTCCCGTACCCGCTCCAGCAGTGCCTCCAGGCTTGTGTCGCCGCGCAGCACACTGCCGGCCAGGAAGGAGAGGATCTCGGACTCGGCACGCAGCCGCGCGGCCTGGTGGGTGCGGCGTGCGGCCAGGTCGACAACGGAGGCCACCGAGATCGCCACCGCCACGAAGATCACGATGGCGACGATGTTCTTGGGGTCGGCGATGGTCAACCTGTGCAGCGGCGGGGAGAAGTAGTAGTTCAGCAGCAGCGAGCCGAAGGCCGCGGAGGCCAGCGCCGGCAGCAGCCCGCCAACCATGGCCGCGGCCACGGTCAGCGCCAGGAAGAGCAGCATGTCGTTGGCGAAGCCGAGGTCCGCAACCATATTGGTCAGCAGCACCGTCAGCAGGGCGGGGCCGGCCACGCCCACCAGCCAGCCCCAGATGATCCTCGAGCGGCCGAGCCGCGCCCCGCGTGCGACCGGCAGGCCGCGCCCCTTGGCTGCCTCTTCGTGGGTGACGATGTGGACGTCGAGATCGGGTCCCGAGTCTCGGGCGACGGTGGCGCTGACGCCGGGGCCGAGGATGTACTGCCACGTCCTGCGGCGGCTGACGCCGAGCACGATCTGGGTGGCGTTCACCCCGCGCGCGAACTCCAGCAGGGCGGACGGGACATCCTCCCCTATGACGTGGTGGAAGGTGCCGCCGAGGTCCTCGACGAGGGTCCGCTGGACCGCCAGCTCCTTGGGCGACGCGGCGGTCAGCCCGTCGCTGCGGGCGATGTAGACCGCCAGAACCTCGCCGCCGGCGCCCTTCTCGGCGAGGCGGGCAGCGCGCCGGATGAGCGTGCGGCCCTCGGGGCCGCCGGTGAGTCCGACGACGATGCGCTCGCGGGCCTGCCAGGTCGTACGGATGTTGTGCTCGCCGCGGTACTCGCGGAGATACTCGTCGACCCGGTCGGCGACCCAGAGCAGGGCCAGCTCGCGCAGGGCGGTGAGATTTCCCGGGCGGAAGTAGTTGGAGAGGGCCGCATCGAGCTTGTCCGGCTTGTAGATGTTGCCGTGAGCCATCCGGCGGCGCAGCGCCTGGGGGGACATGTCGACCAGCTCGATCTGGTCGGCCCGGCGGACCACCTCGTCGGGTAGGGTCTCCCGCTGCCGTACGCCGGTTATGGACTCGACCACGTCACCGAGCGACTCCAGGTGCTGGATGTTCACCGTGGAGACGACGTCGATACCCGCGTCCAGGAGCTCCTTGACATCCTGCCAGCGCTTGGCGTTGCGCGAGCCGGGGACGTTGGTGTGCGCGAGTTCGTCGACGAGGGCGACGGCCGGGTGGCGTTCCAGGACCGCGTCCACGTCCATCTCGGTGAAGGCTGTGTCCCGGTACTGGATCTCACGCCGCTCGATCTGTTCCAGGCCGTGCAGCATCACCTCGGTGCGCGGCCGGTCGTGGTGCTCCACGAAGGCGACCACACAGTCGGTGCCGCGCTCGATACGTCGGTGTGCCTCGGAGAGCATCGCGTACGTCTTGCCGACGCCCGGTGCCGCACCGAGGTAGATCCGAAGCTTGCCGCGTGCCATTGTTCCGATCTTCGTGGTTGTGCGGACACTTCACATCTCGAAGCGGTAGCCCATGCCCGGAGCGGTGATGAGATACCTGGGATGTGAAGGGTCTGCTTCGAGTTTGCGCCTCAGCTGGGCCATGTAGACGCGGAGGTAGTTGGCCTGCGTGCCGTAGGTCGGGCCCCACACCTCCTGCAGGAGGTGCTTCTGGGTGACAAGTCTCCCGCGATTTTGGATGAGGATTTCCAGCAGGTGCCATTCGGTCGGGGTGAGGCGGACGTCGCGCCCGTCACGCTTGACCTTCTTCGCCAGGAGATCGACGGTGAAGTCCTCGGTCGTGACGATCACCGACTCGTCGGTGGGCGTCGCAGTGGCCGTTCGGCGGGATGCGGCCCGCAGCCGGGCCAGGAGCTCGTCCATGCTGAACGGCTTGGTGACGTAGTCGTCGGCGCCCGCGTCGAGTGCTTCGACCTTCTCGTCGGAGGTCCGGCGGGCGGAGACCACCAGGATCGGCACCCGGGTCCAGCCGCGAAGGCCCTTGATCACCTCGGTGCCGTCCATGTCGGGCAGCCCGAGGTCCAGCAGTACGACGTCCGGGCGGCGCGCGGCGGCGAGCCGAAGGGCCGTTTCCCCGTCGGGTGCGGAGTCCACCTCGTACTTGCGTGCTCTCAGATTGATCTCGAGAGCCCGTACGAGCTGCGGTTCGTCCTCCACCACCAGCACCCGGGTCATCGGTGTGCCGCCTTTCTGTGCGCGAGGGTTGTGCGGTCCTGGACCGAGGCGGGAGCCGACGACCCCAGGAGAACCCGGTGGCCTCGGACTCCCGCCTGCTGCCATAACAAGATCACTTCTCGATGAGTTCCTTGAGCGCGATGTTGAGCTGAAGGACGTTCACCGTCGGCTCACCCATGAAACCGAGGATCCGGCCGTCGGTGTTGTCCGCGACGAGCTTGTCGACCTGGGCGACGGAGAGATGGTTCTTCTCCGCGACCCGGTGTACCTGGAGCTTTGCGTACGCCGGGGAGATGCCGGGGTCCAGGCCGGAGCCGGAGGAGGTGACGGCGTCGGCCGGCACGTCCGAGGGCTTGACCTCGTAGGTGGCGGTGGAGTTGTCCGCGATCACGGCGTCCTGGGCGGTGACGACCTGGGCGCAGAGACTGCCTTCCTCCATCTTCTTCGGATCCGTCGGGCAGCGGCCGTCCTTCGCCCCGTTGTCGCCGGACCGGTTGGTCGCGCCGGACAGGATCAGCGAGTACTGCGTGTTGACGCTGTTGGTGCCGAGGCCGTTGGACGGGCGCGGCTGGAACCACTTCAGGTCCGGGACCGCCGCCTCCTCCGCGTCGTTCGGGTCCTTCTTCGGCAGGTCGTACCGCTGCCCGATTAGTGAGGAGCCGACGACCTTGCCGTTCGACTTGATCTCGGAGCCGTTGGCCTTGTCGTTGAACAGGGCCTGCGCGACACCGGTGACGGCGAGGGGATAGAGGATGCCCGTCACCACGGTCAGGACGAGGAGGGCACGGAGCGCCGCCCCGACCAGCCGTGCCGTGCTGCTGACAGAGTTGTTCATGACGTCACCCGATGCCAGGGATGAGGGAGATGAGCAGGTCGATGAGCTTGATGCCGATGAACGGGGCGATCAGGCCGCCCAGGCCGTAGATCCCGATGTTGCGGCGGAGCATCTTGTCCGCGCTGGTCGGCCGGTACTGCACACCCTTCAGGGCGAGCGGCACCAGCGCGATGATGATCAGCGCATTGAAGATCACGGCGGACAGGATCGCCGACTCCGGCGAGGACAGGTTCATGATGTTGAGCTTGTCCAGGCCCGGGTAGACCACCGCGAACATCGCAGGGATGATCGCGAAGTACTTCGCGACGTCGTTGGCGATCGAGAAGGTCGTCAACGCGCCCCGGGTGATGAGGAGTTGCTTGCCGATCTCGACGATCTCGATCAGCTTCGTCGGGTTGGAGTCGAGGTCCACCATGTTCCCGGCCTCCTTGGCGGCCGAGGTACCGGTGTTCATCGCCACACCGACGTCCGCCTGAGCGAGCGCGGGCGCGTCGTTCGTACCGTCACCGGTCATCGCGACGAGCTTGCCGCCGGCCTGCTCGCGCTTGATGAGCGCCATCTTGTCCTCGGGGGTGGCCTCGGCGAGGAAGTCGTCCACGCCCGCCTCCTCCGCGATCGCCTTGGCGGTCAGCGGGTTGTCGCCCGTGATCATGACGGTCTTGATGCCCATGCGGCGCAGCTCGTCGAACCGCTCGCGCATGCCGTCCTTGACGACGTCCTTGAGGTGGATGACACCCAGCACACGGGCGCCCTTATCGTCCTCGACCGCGACCAGCAGCGGAGTGCCGCCGGCCTGAGAGATCGTGTTGGCGGCCCGGTCGGCGTCGTCGGCCACCTGGCCGCCGTGCTCCCTGACCCACGTGAGCACCGAACCGGTCGCGCCCTTGCGGACCTTGCGGGCCTCACCGTTCTCGGAGAGGTCCACCCCGCTCATGCGGGTCTGGGCAGTGAAGGGCACCCACTCCGCATGCTCCAGCTCGCCCTGGTGACGCTCCCGCAGGCCGTACTTCTCCTTCGCCAGGACCACGATGGAACGGCCCTCGGGCGTCTCGTCGGCGAGCGAGGACAGCTGGGCGGCATCCGCCAGCTCGGCCTCGGTGACACCCTGCACCGGTACGAACTCGGCGGCCTGGCGATTACCGAGCGTGATGGTGCCCGTCTTGTCGAGCAGCAGCGTGGAGACGTCACCGGCTGCCTCGACCGCCCGGCCGGACATCGCGAGCACATTGCGCTGCACGAGCCGGTCCATGCCCGCGATGCCGATCGCCGAGAGCAGCGCGCCGATGGTCGTCGGGATCAGGCAGACCAGCAGCGCGACCAGCACGATCATGGTCTGTTCGGCGTGCGCGTACTTCGCGAACGGCTGCAGGGTGACGACTGCGAGCAGGAAGACGATGGTGAGGGACGCGAGCAGGATGTTGAGCGCGATCTCGTTGGGCGTCTTCTGCCGGGCGGCGCCCTCGACCAGGTTGATCATGCGGTCGATGAAGGTCTCGCCCGGCTTCGTCGTGATCTTGATGACGATCCGGTCCGACAGCACCTTCGTACCGCCCGTGACCGCGGACCGGTCGCCGCCCGACTCCCGGATGACCGGAGCGGACTCACCGGTGATGGCCGACTCGTCGACGGAGGCGACACCCTCGACGACGTCACCGTCGCCGGGAATGATGTCACCCGCCTCGCAGACCACCAGGTCCCCGATGCGCAGGTCGGTGCCGGGCACCCGCTCCTCGGTCGTGCCGGTCAGGCGCCGGGCGACCGTGTCCGTCTTGGCCTTGCGCAGGGTGTCCGCCTGCGCCTTGCCGCGGCCTTCGGCCACCGCCTCCGCCAGATTGGCGAAGATCGTGGTCAGCCAGAGCCAGGCGGCGATGGCCCAGCCGAACCAGTCGGTCGGGTCCAGACACGCGAAGATGGTGGTCAGTACGGAGCCGACCAGGACCACGAACATGACCGGGGACTTGATCATGACGCGCGGGTCGAGCTTGCGGACGGCGTCCGGGAAGGACTTGAGCAGCTGCTTGGGGTCGAAGAGACCCCCGCCGACGCGGCCGGGCTCGGTCTTGTGACCGGTCGGTACATCGGAGTGCGGCGCCCGGGTCGGAGTGACAGTGGACATGGAGCCGGGCTCCTCTTGCTTCTTTACGTTGGTGGTCATGACGCCAGCCCTTCGGCGAGCGGACCCAGCGCCAGGGCCGGGAAGTAGGTCAGACCGGTGATGATCAGGATCGTGCCGACCAGCAGCCCGGTGAAGAGCGGCTTGTTGGCCCGCAGGGTGCCGGCGGTCTCCGGGACCGGCTTCTGCTCGGCGAGCGAGCCCGCCAGCGCCAGCACGAACACCATCGGCAGGAACCGGCCGAGCAGCATCGCCAGACCGAGGGTGGTGTTGAACCACTGCGTGTCCGCGTTCAGACCGGCGAAGCCCGAGCCGTTGTTGTTGCCGGCCGAGGTGTAGGCGTAGAGGATCTCGGAGAAGCCGTGCGCACCGCTGTTGGTCATCGAGTCCACCGGGGTCGGCAGCGCCATCGCCGCGGCGGTGAAGCAGAGCACCAGCGCCGGGGTGATGAGGATGTAGCAGGCCGCCAGCTTGATCTCGCGGGTGCCGATCTTCTTGCCGAGGTACTCGGGCGTACGCCCCACCATCAGGCCCGCGATGAACACCGCGATGATCGCCATGATCAGCATGCCGTAGAGACCGGAACCCACCCCACCGGGCGCGATCTCACCCAGCTGCATGCCCAGCAGGTTGAGGCCGCCGCCCAGACCGGTGTTCGACGAGTGGAAGGAGTTGACCGCACCCGTCGAGGTGAGCGTCGTGGAAATCGAGAAGATCGCCGAGGTGCTGATGCCGAAGCGGGTCTCCTTGCCCTCCATCGCCCCGCCCGCGGCCTCGAATGCCGGACCGTGGTGTGCGAACTCCGTCCACATCATGAGCAGCACGAAGCCGAACCAGATGGTGACCATCGTGGCGAGGATCGCGTAACCCTGCTTGATCGAGCCGACCATCCTGCCGAACGTGCGGGTCAGCGCGAACGGGATGAGCAGGATGAGGAAGATCTCGAACAGGTTCGAGAAAGCGTTGGGGTTCTCGAAGGGGTGCGCCGAGTTGGCGTTGAAGTAACCGCCACCGTTGGTGCCGATCTCCTTGATCGCCTCCTGCGAGGCGACCGCGCCACCGTTCCACTGCTGCGAGCCGCCCATGAACTGGCCGACCTCGTGGATCCCGGCGAAGTTCTGGATCGCGCCACAGGCGACAAGTACGATCGCGCCGATCACCGAGAGCGGGATCAGGATGCGGACCGTGCCGCGCACCAGGTCCGCCCAGAAGTTGCCCAGCTCACCGGTCCGCGAGCGGGCGAAGCCCCGCACCAGAGCCACCGCCACCGCGATACCCACCGCGGCGGAGACGAAGTTCTGCACCGCCAGGCCGCCGGTCTGCACGACGTGGCCCATGGCCTGCTCGCCATAGTACGACTGCCAGTTGGTGTTCGACACGAACGACGCGGCGGTGTTGAACGCCTGGTCCGGGTCGATGGAGGAGAAGCCGAGCGAGCCGGGCAGACTGCCCTGCACCCGCTGGAGCAGATAGAGGAACAGGACACTGACCGCGGAGAAGGCGAGGACGCCGCGCAGATAGGCGGGCCAGCGCATCTCGGCATTGGGGTTGGCGCCGATGGCCTTGTAGATCCACTTCTCCACCCGCAGATGCTTCGTGGAGGAGTAGACGCGGGCCATGTAGTCGCCGAGCGGACGGTATGCCAGCGCCAGCGCCGCGATGAGCGCGAGCAGCTGGAGCATACCGGCGAGGAAGGGGCTCATATCTGTGCTCAGAACCTCTCCGGGTACACAAGGGCGAGGACGAGGTAGCCCAGCAGGGCGACGGCCACGATCAGGCCGACGATGTTCTCGGCAGTCACAGCTTTGCCACCCCCTTGGCGATGAAGGCCACCAGCGCGAATACCGCGATCGCGGTGACGACGAAGGCCACGTCGGCCATCGTGAGCTCCTGGAAGAGATTCGGATTGAACGGACCTGACCAGGAAAGCGCCCCGCCGAGCGCATATGCGGTCCGTTGACGGGCCTCTTACGGCCATTGGCGCGCTCTTGACGGAGCTCTTACGCGCTCGGGCCCCGACCACTGGAAATACAGGCCCGTCACACCCCGGAATGGGCCCCGCGGCCCGCCGACGACATCCTTTTCCGGTCATCCGACACAGGGCAGGAGGCCGGAAGACCCAGGAGGTCAGTGCTCCAGCACAGGGCCTGCCGTGTCCAGGGCCGCGCCGGTCTGATCAGCCAGGGTCACAGCGACCAGCCGCGCCTGGAGGGAGGGGACGGCCCCGGGGCCGGGCCGCAGCATGAACCGGCCGCGGTAGTGGCCGTTGCCGAAGACGCGGAGCTCGATCTCACCTTCCGGCCAGCCGCGCCGCTCGACGTCCCAGTGCTTGCGCGCCACGACCATGCCGCCGTCCTGCTCCAGCCGCGGCGGCTGCCCGAGCAGACTGTCGTACTCGAAGCGGCAGCCCCGCAGCTCCAGCACGTCGACGAGCTGCCGCCGCACATGATCGACGACCTTGTCGGGAGAACCGGAGGCCTGCACGAGCTGGGCGGTCTCATGGAGACGGGCCAGCTGACCGGCATCGGTCACCGCGATCACCTGGAGCTTCCGGGCGCGTGCGGCGAGCTGCGACACCACGATGCCCACGACCAGCAGCAGGACGGCCGTCTCGATGTCGTCGGCATCGTTGATGGTGAACTGCTGGTACGGCCGGGTGAGGAAGAAGTCGAACCAGGCGGCCGCCGACAGCGCCGCGAGGGCTCCCGCCGTGCGGTTGCCGATCGCGGCGACCGCCACCACGACCACGACAAGGATCAGTGCCAGGGTCGCGTTCGTCGCGTCATCACGGAAAGGCACCAGGACAGCAGCCACCGCGGGCGGGGCGAGCAGGGCGGCACCCAGCGCGACCGTGTCACGAAGCGGAGTTCTCATGGCCCACCTCGCGTCTTGGGGCTTCAGAACTTCTCCGGGAAGATCAGCGCCGCCACCAGGTACCCGACGAGGCCGACAGCGATGACAAGACCGACTGCATTCTCAGCGCTCACAAGGACAGCGTCCGCCCGGGAACACCGTCCGGGTAAGCCGGACCCGCGGACCTTGACGACTCCCTGACACGAGGACATCACCCCCGCCCGCTCAGGCACGGAACTCGGCCAGCCGCGGGCGCAGACCGAGTACGGTCAGCGCCGCGGCCGCCACGAGAGCGCCGCCGGCCCCGGGCAGCAGGCCGGAGACGGCGCCCCTGCCCTCGCGCACCGATGCCGCGAATTGGGCCCGGTTGATGGCGGTGACCTGGTCGAGTGCGGCCATCCAGGCGCCGAAGTGGGCGTTGGACTTGCCCGGGTCCCAGCTGATGCAGAAGGCGATGGCCTCCTTCTCCTTGCCCTCCGCGATCAGACGGCGGATGGTGCGGTCGTCGCGCTGGTAGACGGCGTACGCCTCGACGGTCCGCTCGGCGGCGGTGCGTTCGCCAGGGAAAGTGATGTTGTCGAGCTCGCGCCGGAACTCTCCGGTGAAACGCAGATCGGCATGGTCGGTGCGGTAGGCGGCCCAAGTCTCGTCCACGCCTGTGTCGTACGTCGCGAGGGTCGCCCCCTCGATGTCGTACAGCTGCTGTGACTTGTCGAGGAAGGACTGCTCGTAGGCGGTCCGCTCCTGCCTGAAGAGGAGGTAGCGGCTTTCGTCGGCGTTCCCGTCGTAGGCGATGGCGCGTGCCCGGGACAGCGCGACGACGGAGTCGAAGGCGTCACGGCGGGCGCCACGCAGATGATCGGACGAGGCGGCAAGTGCCTGGCCGCCCAGGGCGAACGCGAGGAAGGCGCAGAGCGTGCCGGCCAGGAGTGCCGGGTTGAGAATCCGGTGGAACTGCTTCGCGAGATACCACTGCAGTACGACGAGAGCGGCGAGGAGCAGCAGGCCGAGCACGACCGCAGCGATCAGTTCGGCGTTGAGCCGGGAGCGTGCGTCGTCGTACTCGGCTTCGTACGCCTCGTTGTTGGCGGCGATCAACGCCTGTGATTCGGGCCGGATGTGGCTGCCGAGCAGGCGGGTGGCCGACTGGTAGTCGTCCAGGGCCGCGGCCTTGCCGCCCGAGCGGCCGTCGTTCTCCAGTGCGCGACCGATCAGCTCCTGGTAGCGGGCGAAGTTCTCGGTCAGCGCCTCGACGGTGCGCTCGGCCTGCGCGTCGCCCTCGGCGGCGACGGCGAGCGTACGCAGTTCGCGGCTGACCGTGCGACGAGCTGAGTCGTAGAAGCCGGTGGCCTTGTCGTACGGGACCTCCATGCGTCCCGCGCCCGCGTCGCCGCTGGACAGCAGGATGTTGGCGGCCTGCGCGTCCATGTTGTTGAGCGCGAGACCGAGACCGGCGGCGCTGGTGGTGCGCGGGGCGTCGCGTCCCGCAACGGTGTGCCATGTGGCGGAGACAGCGAGCCCAGCCAGGAGCAGCAGCAGCCCGAGCGCGGCCGTGAGCAGCACAATCCCCGTACGTGCCAGACGCAGCCTGGCCGGCAGGGTCGCCCAGCGACGCCGCAGCCGCTGCTTCAGGGCGTCCAGGCGCGGGCGGCCCGGCCGCTGCCTCCCTCGTGGCCGCGGGCCGGGTTGCCCGACCGGTCGTACGGCCGTCGCGTGGCGTGTTCCGGCTTCGGTCCGGGATCCCGCCTCAGGACTCTGCGCGGTACCGGCGGTGATGGTCACACGCCCCTCCAAGCTCACACCACGGACGGTCGTCCGTTCCCCCGTGCGATGAGTCTCAGCCACGCTCCAACACGAATCGGCCTCCCTTGATGCCGCCCTGACGCTATGTCAGTGCTTCTTGATGCGGGCTTGATGCCCCACCGCCCGCGCCTGTCAGAGGGCCGTAAATACCCCTGGGCAAAGGCGAGATGAGGGTTTTGCGGCGGCTAGATTGCCTTTCGGCCGCTGGAACCGCGGACGTCAGTGGAATGACGCGTGTTCGGCGGCGGGTACGCGGCGGCTCCCCGCGTCGCGGCCGCAGTCAGCCTGGTCGACGCCGGGGCGCCCCGGCGTCGACCAGGCCTCAGCGCCTGACGCTTCTCCCCTGCACGCCCCCATCAGAAGGTGTTCGCGATGCTCCCCGCCGCTCCTCAGCAGGCTCCGACAGCACAGGCACCGGATGGAAGTCCGCCACACGCCCACCCGCACCGGAAGCGCTCCGGGCAGGGCGGGTTCTTCGATCCTGTGCAGTTGTTGAAGTCCTTCCCGGAGGCACTGCACAAGCTGCACCCGCGCGCCCTGGTCAAGAACCCCGTGCTGTTCGTCGTCGCCGCCGGATCGGTGCTCACCACGCTCTCCGCGCTCTTCCATCCGTCCGTCTTCACCTGGGTGATCAGCATCTGGCTGTGGCTGACGGTGATCTTCGCCAACCTCGCCGAGGCGGTGGCCGAGGGCCGCGGCAAGGCGCAGGCCGAGTCACTGCGCCGCGCGCGTACGGACACGGTCGCGCTGCGGCTGCGGCACTGGCGCTACGGCACCAACCTGAACAGCGCCGAGACCGAGGCTGTCGCAGCAACCGACCTTCAATTGTTCGACTTCGTCCTCGTCGAGGCGGGCGAGCTGATCCCAGCGGACGGCGATGTCGTCGACGGCATCGCGGCGGTCGACGAGTCCGCCATCACCGGTGAATCGGCCCCCGTCATCCGGGAGTCGGGCGGCGACCGCAGCGGCGTCACGGGCGGCACCACGGTGCTGTCCGACCGGGTCGTCGTACGCGTCACCTCACGCCCCGGGCACTCCTTCCTGGACCGGATGATCGCCCTGGTCGAAGGCGCGCGACGGCAGAAGACACCCAACGAGATCGCGCTCAACATCCTGCTGGCCGCGCTGACCATCGTCTTCGTCCTGGTCGTGGTCACCCTGCAGCCGATGGCCGCGTACGCCAATGCCGCCCAGTCGACCACCGTTCTCGTCGCCCTCCTGGTCACTTTGATCCCCACCACGATCGGCGCGCTGCTCTCCGCCATCGGCATCGCGGGCATGGACCGCCTGGTGCAGCGCAATGTCCTGGCCATGTCCGGCCGGGCGGTCGAAGCCGCGGGCGACGTCAACACCCTCCTCCTCGACAAGACCGGCACCATCACCCTCGGCAATCGCGAGGCCGCCGGCTTCGTACCGCTGCCCGGCGTCGACGAGCTGATCCTCGCCGACGCAGCTCAGCTCTCCTCGCTCGCCGACGGGACTCCGGAGGGGCGCTCCGTCGTCGTACTGGCGAAGGAGAAGTACGGACTGCGGGCCCCGGCCCAGGGCGAGTTGAGCAACGCACAGTTCGTGGAATTCAGCGCCCAGACCCGGATGAGCGGCGTCGATCTGCGGTGGGACAACGGGGCGGCCTGCTTCATCCGCAAAGGCGCAGCCGCCCAGGTGATCAACTGGGTGGAGATGCGCGGCGGTCTCGTCCCGTCCCAGGCGGCCATCTGGGCCGACTCGATCGCCGCGAGCGGTGGTACGCCGCTGCTGGTCGCCGTCCACGACTGGGACGGACCGCGGATGCTCGGCATCATCCATCTCAAGGACGTCGTCAAGGACGGCATCCGCGAACGGTTCGCGGAACTGCGGAGGATGGGCATCCGTACAGTGATGGTCACCGGAGACAATCCGCTGACCGCGAAGGCGATCGCGGAGGAGGCGGGCGTGGACGACTACCTCGCCGAGGCCACCCCCGAGGACAAACTGGCCCTGATCCGGGAGGAGCAGGAGGGCGGCAAGCTCGTCGCCATGACGGGCGACGGTACGAACGACGCCCCCGCGCTCGCCCAGGCGGACGTCGGAGTAGCCATGAACACCGGCACCTCGGCCGCCAAGGAGGCCGGGAACATGGTCGACCTCGACTCCAACCCGACCAAGCTGATCGACATCGTCGAGATCGGCAAGCAACTCCTCATCACCCGCGGTGCGTTGACGACCTTCTCGATCACGAATGATGTCGCGAAGTACTTCGCGATCATCCCGGCGATGTTCGCGGGTGCCTATCCCGGGCTCGAGGCGCTCAATCTCATGGGCCTGCACAGCCCGACGTCCGCGATCACCTCGGCGATCATCTTCAACGCCCTGATCATCGTCGCGCTGATCCCGCTCGCCCTGCGCGGCGTGCGCTACACCCCGGCCTCCGCGCACGACCTGCTGCGCCGCAACCTCGCGGTCTACGGGCTCGGCGGACTCGTACTGCCCTTCGTCGGGATCAAGCTCATCGACCTGCTGATCTCGAACGTGCCCGGATTGGGCTGAAGTTCGTCAGAGGGATGTCAAGGACGGCGCCAGGTCCTTGAGCCGCCGCCGGCAAGCCAGTTGTATGAACAGCGTGAACAGCGAGTGGCTCCTTCTCGACCGGCCGCCTCATCAGGCGTCGCCCCGTCGTGTGCCCCGCTGCCCGGACACGCTCGCCTTCGGCTGACAGCCGTCGGCTGACGCGTAGTCCGTAGCCCCCGGGGCGCCGTGACCTTGTCCGGCGCCCCTTCTTCGTATCCCCACGCCCAGCCTTCTTGGATGGATCATGCCCGGCTCAACCCTTTCCTCCTGCACTGGACAGGGTGCCGGGCGGCCGCGTCGGCAGAGTCGTCAACGTCTCCTCCTCGCTGCACCGCACCGGCTCCATCCAGTGGAGCGACCTCAGTCGCGCACGCCGCTACTCGCGGCTCGCCGCCTACGCCCAGTCGCAGCTGGCGCTCACCGTCTTCGCCGCAGACCCGCGCGTGACGGCCGTCTCCGTCCACCCCGGCATCTGCGAGACCGCGCTGCTGCCGCTGTACGGCCAAAACGGGGCCATCGCCGCCGACGGCGCCTGCCATGTCGTACGGCTCTGCGACCCGGCGGTGGAGATCGTCAACGGCGCGTACTACGAAGGCGACGAGCGGGTCCAGCCCGCTCCCGCCGCCACCGAGGAGCGCGCGATCAAGCGCCTCACCAAGCTCGCCGACGTCCTCGTCGGCCACAGCGCCTGAAGGGACCCCGGAACCAGATGTCGAAGCGCTCCCGCAAGAAGAAGGCCCGCCGCAGGAAGAAGGCGAACCACGGCCGCAAGGCCGGCCAGCGCTAACCCCGGTGGGCGGCCCGCCGCGCCCGATGCCGGTGGCCGCCTGCTCGGCATCTCAGGCCGGAGCCTCAGTCCAGCCGGAACCGGAGCCGGCAGATCACCGCGTCCGTATCCCTGCGCACCGCATGTGCGACGACCGCACCGCGCTGGTTCTGCAGGACCCGCTGCCACAGGTGGGCGGGCTCGACCTCGGGGATCAGCACGGTGATCCGGGCCCCGGGCGCGCACGCCGCCAGCTCCCGTACGTACGCGGCGACCGGGCGGCCCAGAGTGCGGCGGTCCGACGACACCCTCACCAACTCCACACCCGGGTTCCACAGCGCCCAGTCGCGCTCCAGTGCCTCGGTCTGGGCGCGGTCCTCCGCGTCGGGGTGACAGACCGTGACCGCCCGGACCTCGTCGCCCAGCGACACAGCCGCTGTCATGGCCTCGCTGGTGAGGCGGGTCAGGGAGGAGACCGGGACGATGACCAACGAGCGGTCGCGGTGCGGAGGTTCCGGGATACGGCCCACCCCGAGGCGCCCGCCGATCTTCTCGTACGCACGGTGCACCAGCTCGAACGTGACGACCAGCAGCGGCAGCGCGACGACGATCAGCCAGGCGCCGTCGTGGAACTTGGTCGCGGTGACGACGACGGCGGAGATGCCGGTGAGGAGGGCACCGATGCCGTTGAGGAGCGCCTTGCCCGCCCAGCGTGGCCCGCGCAGCTGCCGCCAGTGCAGGACCATGCCGGTCTGCGCGATGGTGAAGCCGACGAAGACGCCGATCGCGAAGAGCGGCACCAGGGTGTTGGTGTCGCCGCCGGAGAAGACCAGCAGCGCGGCGGAGACACCGGCGAGGGTCAGCACACCGTGCCGGTGGACCTGACGGTCCGCCTTCAGCCCGAAGACGTGGGGCAGGTAGTTGTCGCGGGCCAGGAGCTTGAGAAGCACCGGAAGCCCGCCGAAGGAGGTGTTGGCGGAGAGCGCCAGCAGCGTCATGGTCGCGAACTGGATGACGTAGAAATCCCAGTTGTGGCCGAGGGACGCATCGGCGAGCTGTGCGAGGACGGTGACGCCCTCGACCGGCTGCAGCCCGAAACGGGAGATCAGTACGGACAGGCCGATCAGCATCACTCCGAGCAGCGCGCCGAGGGCGACCTCGGCCCGCTGGGCGCGGCGGCCGGCCGGAGCGCGGAAGGACGGGACGGCGTTGGCGATGGCTTCGACGCCGGTCAGCGCCGAGCAGCCGGAGGCGAAGGCCTTCAGCAGGAGCAGCGCGCCAACGGTGGTGGCGTTGTCGGCGAGTACGGAGGCGTGACCGGCGGCCGCCTCGGTCGAGACCGGGGCGTCGCGGAACAGCCCGATGGCGATCAGCACCAGGATCGAACCGATGAACACGACAGTCGGCACGATGAAGGCGCGCGCCGACTCGACGATGCCGCGCAGATTCACCGCTGTGATCAGGACGAGGACCGCGAGGCACAGCCACATCCGGTCGCCGTACAGCTCGGGGAAGGCGGACGTGAGCGCGGCAACGCCGGCGGTGACTGCGACGGCGACGTTGAGGACGTAGTCCAGGACGAGCGATGCGGCCGCGACCAGGCTCGTACGGGCGCCCAGATGCGCCTTGGCGACCGCGTAACTGCCGCCGCCGTCCGGAAAGGCGGCGATCACCTGCCGGTACGAGGCGACCAGCACCGCCAGCAGCGCGGCGATCGCCAGGGTGACGGGGAGCGTGAAGCCGAGCCCGTATCCACCGGCTGCGGCCAGGACCAGGACGATCGCCTCGGGCCCGTACGCGACTGAAGCCATCGCATCGAGCGACAGGGCGGCCAGGCCGGTCAGGGCGGTGAGCCTGTGACGAGCACCCGTATCCGGAGGCTCTTCTGCGCTGGGCGCGACACCGGTCGATGTGGTCATGGCGGACATGCAGTCGGGCTCCTTCGTTCACGTCCGCTCAGGGTGCGCCCCGATCCGACCGGCCACGGCCGTCGCTGGCGCATTCTTGGCGCATTGCGGCGGTGTCTTCACGCGTTCTTGACGACGGCCGTCAGGGGGGCGTCAAGACTGACCGACATCGCGTCAGCGGTGCGTCAATGAACTCGGCGCGGGCCCTCGGCACCTCTAGCGTCGGTTGCATGGAACGGCGCACAGGATCTGCTCCGGGCCACGATGCCGATCGTGTGGAGCCCGCCGGAAAGCACGCTGCCGATACCGGCTGGACCGGTGAACGACGAGCAGCGCTGCGCTATGCCGCCGCGCTGCTGGCGCTGCTCCTGCTGATCGACTGGGGCACCGGAGGCCTGACTGTGCTCCGTGCCGCCCTGTGGACGGGGCTCGCGATCCTCCTTCTTGTGGTGTTGCTGCCGCCGCGGGTGACCGCCGGCGAGGGCTGGCTGGCTTCGCGCGGGCTACTGCGCGAACGACGCGTGCGCACCGACCGGCTGATGGCGGTGCGCTGGTCCGACGGCGTCGCACAACGGCTGGTGCTGCGCGATCTGGACGGCGGACGGGTCGAGGTCGACCCGCGCGTGTTCACCGCCAATCCTGAGCTGTGGCATCTGCTGGACGCCGGCGCCCGTATCTCCCTGGGCCGAGGGACGCTGCTGTCCGGTGCGACCGCCCTGAAGCAGCTGTCGCAGCGGATCGACGGCGAGAGCGCCCGTTTGGTCTTCAAGGTCTCCGGACTGGAGTAGCGACGACCGCCCCCGCTGTGGGCGTAATTGCGCCATATGTACGAACCCTCGCGGAATCCTAACGAGTTCTTGATGCCCCTCCGGCCCCAGTGAGGGTGCTTTTGGGCTGGTGGGGCGGCTTACGCTCGCGCCGTGCTCAATGTGACCGGGATACTCAAGCGGCTGGTTATCGGCCGTGCCAAGCGTAGCGAGGAGCTGGGCGCGACGCTGCTGCCCAAGCGGCTCGCCCTGCCGATCTTCGCTTCCGACCCGCTGTCCTCGGTGGCTTATGCCACCCAGGAGATCCTGCTGGTGCTCACGTTGGGCGGCCTGGCCTATCTGCACTTCACGCCGTATATCGCGGGCGCGGTCGTCACCCTGATGACCGTGGTGGTGCTGTCCTACCGCCAGGTGGTGCACGCCTATCCGAGCGGCGGCGGCTCGTACGAGGTCGCCTCGACCAACCTGGGCCCCTCGGCCGGTCTGGTCGTCGCCGCCTCGCTGCTCGTGGACTACGTGATGACCGTGGCCGTCTCGGTCGCCTCCGGCGTGGACAACATCATCTCGGCGGTGCCCGCCCTGGTCGACTACCGCGTGCTGATGGCGCTCATCTTCGTCGCCGTCCTGACCGCGATGAACCTGCGCGGGGTACGTGAGTCCGGCCAGGCGTTCGCCGCCCCCACCTATCTGTTCATCGGCGGCGTGCTGATCATGATCGGCACCGGCCTGTTCCGCTATCTGATGGGGGACGCGCCGGTGGCCGAGTCCGCCGCGTACGGGATCACGCCGCAGCCCGGGGACGCGAACCTGGCGGGTCTCGCCCTGGTGATGCTGGTCCTGCGCGCGTTCTCCAGCGGCTGTACCGCCCTGACCGGTGTGGAGGCGATCTCCAACGGCGTGCCCGCCTTCCGCAAGCCCAAGTCCCAGAACGCCGCCACCACCATGGCCGCAATGGGCATCACCGCCATCACCATGTTCGTCGGCGTCACCACACTCGCAATCATCGCCAAGGTGCACATCACCGACGACGCCTGCAGACTGACCGGCCTGACCGACTGCGCCAACTACACGCAGCGCACCGTCATCGCCCAGCTCGCCGCCTCCGTCTTCGGCGGCGAGAACAGCGTCGGCTTCTACTTCATCCAGGCCGCCACCGCCCTGGTGCTCATCCTGGCCGCGAACACCGCCTTCAACGGCTTCCCGCTGCTCGCCTCGATCCTCGCCCAGCACCGCTACCTGCCACGCCAGCTCCACAACCGCGGCGACCGGCTCGCCTTCTCCAACGGCATCCTCGCCCTCGCCATCGTGGCCGGCCTGCTGCTCTGGGCGTACAAAGCCAACGTCACCAGCCTCATCCACCTCTACATCCTGGGCGTGTTCACCTCCTTCACCCTCTCCCAGACCGGCATGGTCCGGCACTGGAACCGCGAACTGCGCACCGAGACCAACCCGGCGCTGCGCCGCCGCCACCAGATCGCCAGGGTCATCAACGCCACCGGCGCGGTCATCACCTGCCTGGTCCTGATCATCGTGCTGGCCACCAAATTCACCCAGGGCGCCTGGCTGGCCGTACTCGCCGCGATCGTGCTGTTCGTGATGATGCGCGGCATCCGCCGCCACTACGACGCCACCGCGGCCGAACTCGCGGTCACCGACCCACGCAGCGAAATGGTCCGGCCCTCCCGGGTGCTGGCCATCGTGCTCGTGTCCACCATCCACAAACCGACCCTGCGCGCCCTGGCCTACGCCCGCGCCTTCCGACCGGACCACCTGGAGGCACTCACCGTGGCGGTGGACCGCGACGCCTCCACCGCTCTCCAACGGCAGTGGGAGGACTACGAGATCCCCGTGCCGCTCAAGGTCCTCGACTCCCCCTACCGCGAGATCACCCGCTCCGTCGTGGAGTACGTGCGCTCCATCAGGCGCGACAGCCCGAGGGACGTGGTCGCGGTCTTCATCCCCGAGTACGTCGTCGGCCACTGGTGGGAGAACCTGTTGCACAACCAGTCCGCCCTGTGGCTCAAGAGCCGCCTGCTCTTCACCCCGGGCGTCATGGTCATCAGCGTCCCCTGGCAGCTGACCTCCTCGGCCGCCGCCGACCACCCCGCGGCCCGCGCACCCGGCTCGGTCCGCCGCGGAGAACCCACCACGGCGCCCAAGAGCGACGACATCAGCACGGGCGTCTAGCCGGGACCCATGCTCAACCAACATCCGCTCACAAGAAGGTACTTGGGAAGGCCGAGAGCCCACCTCATCTTGACGGCATACATACGCGACGGTCGTTGTGACAGCCGATCATGTCGGGCAAGACTGCTCGCACAAGCGTCACTCAAGGTGCGGTTCGACCACCCGCACCCCGTGACCACGCGACCTATGTGGGGGAACTACATGTCGAAGTCGAAACTGTCCCGCGCCCGCCGTCTGACCACGCTGGCAGCAGCCGCGGCATGCGGGATTCTGCTCACCACCGGCGGAACCGCGACGGCCTCCGCTGCCGAGAATTCGCCGACGGACAATGGCGGCGGATTCCTCACCGAGGCACAGCCCAAGGACGCCGCTGCTGTGGCCGAGCTCGCGCAGCAGCGCGCCGAGGAAGTCCACGCCCGTACACCCGCGAACAAGCTGTGCACCGGGACATGGACGCACGCGGTGTCCACCGTCACCTTCCAGCGTGCCGCGGGCGGCACGCTGGCCTTGGGCTTCAAACTGTCCAACACTGCCCGCGCCAACCTCGGCCCCACAGTGACGGTGACCATGACCTACTCGTACGTCAACGGCAAGGCCATCAACCCGCCGTACGGCCCCCACACCGCCATCAGCACGTACAACTTCCACGGCAGCATGAAGAAGTACCAGTACGTGGGCGGCGGGTCCGGTTCCATCGCAACAGGGAACAAGGTGACGTTCTACTGGTTCCTCAAGGGCTCCAAGCCGAACAGCGCGGCGGACCGCTACATCACCTGCCAGGTCCCCAAGCCCGGAAGCGCGTGAACAGCTCGATGAACAGCAGCCCTCGTCCCACTGTCCCGATCCTCGGCGGTCGCCATGAGCTCACGCTTCACGGCCTGACCGCGCACGAGGATTCCTTCAGCGTCGAGTACTCCGTCGCCCCGCCACTGCCGGAGGGACCCGAGGGCGAGAGCCCGGTCCTTCTGGTCATGGAGGCCAAGGACGATCTCGGCAACGAATACAGCGACTGGGGAGGCGCGTTCGGCCTCCACCCCGACGGCGCGCGCACCGAAGGGACGATCTCGGGGCAGCCTGCGCTTCCTGCCTCCGCCCGCACACTCTTTGTACGGTTGACGTATCTCCAGGGCGGCAACGAGACGTCGTACGACCTCTCCTTGCCCATCCCGCGGACCGGCTGACCATGCCCGGGGCCCAGACCGGCCGGTCTGGGCCCCAGCCACCGACACCGCCGCCGACACCGCCCCCGCTACCTCATCGCCGAGCCGGGCATCGGCTACCGCTTCACGCCTGACGAGTGAAGCTCCCGCGCCCTGCGGCGTCGGCGAAGGCCGTGAAGGCGGCTGGGGTGACGGCGAAGGCGGGGCCGTCGGGGTTCTTGGAGTCGCGGACGGCGATACGGCTGGGGTGGGCGGCGACCTCGATGCAGTCGCCGCCGGTGTCGGAGCTGTACGACGACTTGCGCCAGGCGGCGGCACCGAGCGGGGCGCACTCGATGCACTCGCCGCCACTGGTGCCGCTGTACGACGACTTACGCCACTGCACGCCCGTCAGGTCCAGGCTGGTCCCCATAACGTTCCTCCATTACGCGAGCGATCAGCGCCGCCGAGTCCTCGGGGGACAGGGCCGTGGCCTGCAAGCGAGCGTAACCGACGGAACGCTCCCTGATCACTTGCGGGTTGGCCGTCATCTGGCCCGAGTCATAGCTCTCCGCATAGAAGAAATCCGGGTCATCCTCGAAGCGCAGAAGGGTGAACGAGCCCATCATCCCCGTGTGTTCACCGGCCGAGAAGGGCAGCACCTGAATCTGGACCCATTGCCGATCGCCGAAACTCAACAAGTGGGCAAGTTGGCTCCGCATAACCTCGCGGCTGCCGACCTCCCGGTGCAGTAGCGCCTCGTCCAGCACCACCCACAGCACCGGCGGATTCTCGCGAGCCAGGATGCGCTGCCGCTCCATGCGCGCCGCCACCATCTCGTCGACTCTGTCCGGGTGGTCGACTGTCAGCAGCGCCCGCGCATACGCCTCGGTCTGGAGCAGGCCGTACACCAACTGCGCCTGGTACGTGGAGATGTACGCCGCCTTCGCCTCCATCTCCGCATACGCCTGGAACCAGCTCGGCAACTGACTCCGCAGCACCAGCCCCACCAGCCGCGAGAACACCCCGCCCGTCCCCAGCGCCGCGTCCACCCGTTCCGAGAAGTCCCTCGTCGGCACCTTCCTCGCCGTCTCGATCTGGCCGATCAGCGACGCCGTACAGAAGACACAGCAACCGAGCTCGCCCTGCTTCAGCCCGGCGTCCTCTCTCAGGCGGCGCAATTCGGAGCCGTAGTAGTCCAGCGGCGATGCGCTGGGATCGAGGTCGCGGATATTGACCACGCGGCGGTCACCCCCAAGCTCACGCCTCGCGGCGTTCGTTTCCGTTCGTAGCCGAGCGTAACCACACCACCGCATGCTGGTGACGTGAATCACACAACTGACTGCCCACCAGCGGCAATTAGCGACAGCTATCGCACGGGCTTCACCCTCGGTGAGCACTCGGCGCGGCATCTGCGGCGCATCCTGCGGACGTTCCTGACCCGCTGGGAGATGGCCGCGCTCACCGACGCCGCCGAGCTGGCCCTGACCGAGCTGATCGCCAACGTCGTACAGCATGTGCCGGGCAGGCGCTGCACACTGCTGATCCTGCGACGGCCGGACGGACTGCGGGTCGAGGTCGCGGACGAGCACCCGCACTGCCCCCGCCCGGTGCGCCCCGAGTGCAGAGGCGACGAGCTCGACGAGGGCGGGCGAGGGCTGTTCCTCGTCGAGACCGTGACCGACCGCTGGGGCACGGTGCCGCTCCCCGGAGGCAAGACGATGTGGTTCGAGTGCGACGTGTGAGGCACGATGGCGGCCGGACACCCCGTACGACCAGGAGGAACCATGGCCGCCGCCCCCAAGCCGGAGACCCTCGCCGCCTTCGAGGCCGCGAAGGGCTTCATGCCCGTACGGGAGGGCCTTGCCCTGTACGCCGCAGCGGCCGAGGCGGGCGCGCTCGGCCTGCCCCTGCTGGAGGTGGGTACGTACTGCGGGCGCTCGACGATCCTGCTCGCCGACGCCGCCCGTGAGGCGGGCACGACGGCCGTCACGGTCGACCACCACCGGGGCAGCGAGGAGCAGCAGCCGGGCTGGGAGTACCACGACCCGGAGACCGTGGACCCCGAGATCGGCCGCATGGACACGCTGCCCACCTTCCGCCGCACCCTGCACAGGGCCGGCCTGGAGGAGCACGTCATCGCGGTCGTCGGCCGCTCCCCGCAGGTGGCGCGGGTCTGGGGCGCACCGCTCGGCCTGGTCTTCATAGACGGCGGGCACACCGACGAGCACGCGGGCGGGGACTACGAGGGCTGGGCGCCGCATGTCGCCGACGGCGGTTTCCTCGTCATCCACGACGTCTTCCCCGACCCGGTCGACGAGTGGACCGGCCAGGCCCCGTACCGCGTCTACCTCCGGGCACTCGCGTCCGGCGCGTTCACCGAGGTCTCAGTGACCGACTCCCTGCGCGTCCTGCGCCGTACCGGGCCGGGGATCTGAGCCGCCGGGCTAGCGGTGCCGGGGAAGTTCGGGTGGGAGAAGGTGGGGGCACCTCCCGTGCCCGAAGGGCTACGGGGGAGGGTCGAGGGCCGAGTCTGGCAAGGCGGAGGAAGGAGCCCACGCGGAGCGTAGGCGACTGACGACAACGCAGCCAGGCGACAGCCATCGGCGCGCGACGCCGCCCGAACTTCCTCGGGACCGCTTAGCATCGCGAGCGTGTCGTACGACGAGAACCAGCCCCCCGCCCCACCGCGCCGCCCAGGACGCGGCAATCTCACCATCGCGGTCGCCGCGCTGGTGCCGACCGCCCTGGCGGGCTGGCTGGTCTGGCAGGCGATGAACGGCTCCGAGGAGAACGAGCCGCCGAAGGTGCTGCCCCTGCCGAGCGGACAGACCACCGCGGGCAAGCCGGGCCCGGGGTCCTCCTCGCACACCGACTCGGCCTCACCCTCGGCCTCACCCTCGGCCTCGCCCTCGGCATCGAAGGGGTCGCAGGAACCGGGCGGGAAGGGCGGCGCGTCGGGTCCGCTCGCGGGCAAGGTCGTGGTCGTCGACCCCGGGCACAACCCCGGCAATTTCCGCCATACCGCTGAAATCAATAAACTCGTTGACATCGGCACGAACCGCAAGGAATGCGACACCACGGGCACGTCCACCAACGACGATTACACCGAAGCCGAATTCACCCGCGATGTTTCACAACGTCTTCGCACCCTGCTCGAAAAGCAGGGCGCAACGGTGAAATTCACTCATGACAACGACCGCCCGTTCGGTCCCTGCGTCGACGAACGGGCCAGGATCGGCAACAAGGCCAAGGCCGACGCGGTCATCTCCATCCACGCCGACGGAGCCGGCGTCGGCGACCGCGGCTTCCATGTCATCCTCCCGGCCCTGGTCAAGGCGGGTGCCGCGGACACCGCAAAGATCGTCGGCCCCTCGCGCGAACTCGGCGAGCGCATCGCCGGCAGGTTCGTACGTGCCACCGGCAGCGCCCCTTCCAACTATGTGGGCGACGGCACCGGGTTGGACGTACGCAAGGATCTGGGCGGCCTGAATCTGTCCACCGTGCCCAAGGTGTTCATCGAATGCGGCAATATGCGTGACCCGAAGGATGCGGCCCTGCTGAAGAGTTCGGCCTGGCGCCAGCAAGCTGCGCTCGGAATGGCGGAAGGCATCGCCGGTTACCTCAAGGGCTAACTGCGATACCCGGCAGACGGCCGGATCGGGCAGACGATAGATTCACCTCTACGATGGGGAGTCACCCCCGAGCTCCGCGCCGTGCTCACCGCCGCAACGGCGGCAGCGACGACCGCCCCGATGAGACGACCGACGAAGGACTTTTCACGTGAACATCCGCTCTCTGACCCGAGGCGATGGCGTGGTGATCGGAGCAGCGGTGTTGCTGTTCATCGCCTCGTTCCTCAACACGAGCGACTGCTCCGGCTCCCTCTGCGACCATGTCCCGAACACTTGGGAATTCTCGCCGATGGGTTGGGGCAGCTACTTCCCCGGCGTGGTTGGCGCTGCTCTGGTCGTGATCAACCGCGCGCTGCCCCAACCGCGCAAGATCGCGGGCCTGGACCTGGGACAACTCGGTGTCGCCCTGACCGCAGCTTCCGCCTGGGTCATCCTCATGTGGATGTTCGAGGCGGACAACGCGGGCGGTGCGCTCATCCTGGGCCTGATCGCGAGCCTGGTGCTGGTCGGCGCCGCGGTAGCCACTCCGCTTGTCCCTGCCCTCAAGGTCGCCCTCGTCGGCGCCCCGAGGCCGGCCGCCAACCCGTACGGCGCGCAGCCCGGCGCCCCCGGCGGCTACGGCTACCCGGGCGCCCAGCAGCAGCCCTACGGCGCGCAGCCGGCTCAGCCGCAGCCGGGTCAGCCCCAGCCGTACGGCGCCCAGCCGCAGCCCGGCCAGCAGCAGTCGGCTCCGGTCGCGCCGCAGCAGGCCGGTGCCCCGGCCGACTTCACGCCGTTCTGGTTCGCGGTGCCGGTGGCCCGTCCGCTGTACGGCGAGGACGGTTCGCCGACCCCGATCGCCGAACTCGCGCCCGGCACCTGGTACCTGGCGGTCGAGCAGCGCGGCCCCGGCCTGGTGGCCCAGACGCAGGACGGCCGCCGCGGCGTGCTGCAGGACACCAGCGGTATCCAGCGCGGCTGATACGCACAGCGCCACAGAGCGGCCCCTCGCCCTTCCGGGCGGGGGGCCGTTGCCGTACCGTGACGCACCGTCAGAAACACACGGTCGGAGAGGAGCTGGCATGCGACTCGGACTCGCGCTCGGCTACTGGGGCCGCGGCCCCGACCCCGGCCATCTCGAACTCGCCCGCGAGGCCGAGCGCCTCGGCTACGACTCCGTGTGGACGGCGGAGGCCTGGGGCTCCGACGCATTCACCCCGCTCACCTGGATCGCGGCGCACACCAGCCGGATCCGCCTGGGCACGGCCGTGGCGCAGATGGCCGCGCGTACGCCCACCGCCACCGCCATGCACGCGCTCACCCTGGACCATCTCTCCGGCGGCCGGATGATGCTGGGGCTCGGCCTGTCGGGACCGCAGGTGGTGGAGGGCTGGTACGGCCGCCCGTTCCCGAGGAGCCCGCTGACCGCCACGCGCGAATACGTCGACGTGATCCGCCAAGTGCTGAGGCGCGAGGCACCCGTTGAGCTGGCAGGCCGCTTCTACTCCCATCCGTACCGCGCGGACGACGCCACCGGCCTCGGCAAATCCCTTAGGCCGATCACCCACCCACTCCGCGCCGACCTGCCGCTCCTGCTCGGCGCGGAAGGCCCGAAGAACATCGCTCAGACGACGCGCATCGCCGACGGCTGGCTGCCGCTGTACTGGTCCCCGCTGCGCACGGACGTCTACGAGGCCTCGCTCACCGAACTGCCCGACGGCTTTGTGATCGCTCCGATGGTCCGCGCCAAGGTCTGTGACGATGTGGCCGAAGGCCTGCTGCCCGTCAAGGCGATGCTCGGCTTCTACATCGGCGGCATGGGCCATGCGGCCCGTAACTTCCACGCCGATCTGATGGCGCGCATGGGGTACGAGTCCGAAGCCCGGCACATCCAGGCGCTGTTCGCCGACGGCCGCCGCGAGGAGGCCGTTCTCGCCGTCCCCGACGCCTTCGCCGACGAGATCTCGCTGGTCGGGCCGCGCGGGCGGATCGCAGAACGACTGGAGCTGTGGCGCAAGGGCCCGGTCACGGACCTGCTGGTGACGGCCCCCGACCCGCACACGCTGCGCGTGCTGGCGGAGTTGAACGGCCAGGGCTAGTCATCGCTGAGCGGGCTCTATGGGTTTCACACGCTCACAAGCGGCAACCCGATACACATGAGTCCTCTTCATCGCAACGGAACAAATCAGGCCGCGGCGGTCATAATGATCGTTGCCGATGTCATGGCCGTCATCCTCGGCCTGTGGATCCTGATGTATCTGCTGGACGCCAACCGGGCCAACGACCTGGTGAGCTTCATCCAGGACGCCGCGCGCTGGCTGGCGGGCTGGTCGTACGACCTGTTCACCTTTGACGAGGCATGGGCGCGGGTGGTGGCGGGTTACGGCCTGGCGGCGGTGGTGTACCTGTTCGTGGGGCACGCGGTCGCGGGGCGCCTGCGCCGCCACTGACGGGCCGGGGAGGTTTTCCCCTACCCGCCCTCCCCCTACGGCCTGGCGGCCGTGGGAGGTACCCCCATCCCGTAACTGGGGGGCAAGCCCCCCAGACCCCGGCGCCCGCTTCGCGTCTCGCTTCCCTCGGCGGCCAGCAGGCCGCGGCGGGCTGCCCACAGGGTGCCGGGGATGTCGCCATCTTCAGCGGCGGCGGGTGGACGGGACGTACGGTTGCCACAGACGCGCCCCTAGCAGCACTCGGGCGCCAGCCCCCGCGGCAGGCGCTCCCCGCCGAAGACCGCCACCGTCGCCTCGTCTCCCCCGAGCGCCGCCACCGCCAGCAAGAGCGACCCCGCCGTCCAGGTCGTCAGCTCCTCCGGCCAGACCGCGCTGTTGCCCTCGAAGACGTACCCCGTCCAGTACATGCCGCCCTCCGCCCGCAGATGCTGCACGGACTGCAGGATCTCCAGCGCGCGGTCGGACTCGCCCATCACCCACAGGGCCAGGGCGAGTTCACAGCTCTCGCCGCCGGTCACCCACGGGTTGGGCAGCACACACCGCACACCGAGGCCCGGCACGACGAAGTCGTCCCAGGACTCCTCGATCCGTGCCTTCGCCTCGGCGCCGGTCAGTGCGCCGCCGAGGACCGGGTAGTACCAGTCCATGGAGTAGTGGCTCTTGTCCAGGAAACGCTCGGGGTGCCTGCGGATCGCATGCGCGAGCGCGCCCGCCGCCAACTCCCAGTCGGGCTGCGGCTCCTCGCGTTCGTCGGCGATCGCCAGCGCGCACCGCAGCGCCTGGTGGACGGACGAACTGCCCGTCAGCAGCGCGTCGTTGACCGGCGTACCGTCCGCCTCGCGCTTCCAGCCGATCTGGCCGCCCGGCCGCTGCAGCTCCAGCACGAACTCGATCGCCGCGAAGACGGCAGGCCACATCCGGTCGAGGAACGCCTCGTCGCCGGTGGCCAGATAGTGGTGCCAGACGCCGACCGCGATGTACGCGCAGAAGTTGCTCTCGCGGCCGCGGTCGGTGGGCCGGTCCGCCTCGCCGTCGTGGTACGCCGCGTACCAGGATCCGTCCGGATTCTGGTGCCGCCGCAGCCACTCGTACGCACGCGTCGCGGCCTCGTGCTCGCCGGCCGCGTCCAGTGCCATGGCCGCCTCGGTGTGGTCCCACGGGTCGAGGTGATGCCCCCGGAACCACGGGATCGCGCCGTCCTCGCGCTGGACGCCCAGTATCCCGGCGACCGTCTCGGCGGCCTCCTCGGCGGTCAGCACTCCCGGCAGGACGAGGTGTTCCGTACGGTCGGGGCCGCGCCTGGGCACAGTCACTTGGCGGCCACTGCGGGCAGGTGCGGCTTGGTCGCGTACGCCACGAAGCTCTTCCCGATCACCGGATTGAGCGCCTGCTCGGCGAGACGGGTGACCAGGGGCTTCTTCATGATGTCCCAGACGAGGAGCTGGTGGTACGCCTTGACGGGCAGTGCCTTGTCGTTGTCGACGCCGAAGGCGCACTTGAGCCACCAGTAGGGCGAGTGCAGGGCGTGCGCGTGGTGGGTGCCGTACGGCCTCAGACCGGCTTCCTTCATCTTGCCGAGCAGCTCGTCGGCCTTGTAGATGCGGATGTGGCCGCCCTCGACCTCGTGGTACGCGTCGCTGAGCGCCCAACAGATCTTCTCGGGTCCGTAACGCGGCACGGTGACGGCGATCCGGCCGCCGGGCTTGAGCACCCGCACCATCTCGGCGAGGACACCCTTGTCGTCGGGGATGTGCTCCATGACCTCGGAGATGATCACGACGTCGAACGACTCGTCGGGGAAGGGAAGATTGAGCGCGTCCCCCTCCATGGCGGTGGCGGTGGCACCCTCGGGCGCCTCCCCGGCCCCCTTCATCGCGGCGAACCACTTGGCGACCTCGCGGATCTCCTCGCCGTTCTGATCGAGAGCCACGACGTGCGCACCGCGCCGGTAGCACTCGAACGCGTGCCGCCCGGCACCGCAGCCCAGATCGAGGACGCGGTCGCCCGCGGCAAGCGGAAAGCGGGAGAAGTCGACGGTCAGCACGTGATCCTGCTTTCGCAGTCGAGGGAACCAGTACGTGTTGCGGTGCGCGGCAGTTGTGGACTGCGTCCACAACTCGGGCCGCGGAGAGGTAGGGAAACCGGGGCCGTGGCGCGACCGGTCACCGCAGGACCCCAGACCTCGTCGCGATCGCCTCGCGGTACAGCTCAGCCGTGCCCTGCGCGGCCTTCGCCCAGGTGAAGCGGGACAGCACCCGCTCCCGGCCCGCCGCCCCCAGCCGTACGCGCAGGTCCGCGTCGCCCAGCAGCCGGCCCAGTGCCGCGGCGAGCGCGCCCGCGTCGCCCGGCGGGACCGCCAGGCAGGTCTCGCCGTCCGGGCCCGCGACCTCCGGGATCGCACCCCCGGTCGTCGCGACCAGCGGCGTCCCCGTCGCCATCGCCTCCGCGGCGGGCAGCGAGAATCCCTCGTACAACGACGGCACACACGCGACCTGCGCGCTGCGCACCAGGTCCACGAGCTCCGCGTCGCTGATGCCCTTGACGAACTCGACCGCGTCCTCGAGTCCGTACCGCTCGATGAGCTGAGCGACCGGCCCGTCCTCCGCGCGCTTGCCGACGACGACGAGATGCGCGGCCGGATTCTCCGTACGGAGCTTCGCCAGCGCCTCGACCAGGTGCACGAGCCCCTTCAGGGGGACGTCCGCGCTGGACGTGGTGACGATCCGGCCGGGGACCTCCGCGACCGCCGGGTTTGGCGAAAAGAGGTCCGTGTCGGCGCCGATGTGGACGACCTGGACGCGGCCCGGCCGTACACCGAGGTGGTCCACGATCTCCTGCCGCGAGGAGCCGGAGACGGTGAGCACGGACGGCAGCCGGCGTGCGACGCGCTTCTGCATCCGCGTGAAGCCGTACCAGCGCCGTACGGAGGCGCGCCGCTTCCAGTCGGGTGCCGCGTCCAGTTCCAGCTGCCGGTCCACAGTGATCGGGTGGTGGATCGTGGTGACCAGCGGCGCACCGAGGTCGCCGAGCAGCCCGTAGCCGAGCGTCTGGTTGTCGTGGATGACGTCGAACTCGCCGCGCCGTGCGATCAGATGACGCCGGGCCCGCAGCGAGAAGGTCAGGGGCTCGGGGAAGCCGCCGGTCCACATCGTCGCGACCTCGACCGCATCGATCCAGTCGCGGTACTCGCCCCGCCCGGGCGTACGGAAGGGGTCCGGGCTGCGGTACAGGTCGAGGCTGGCCAGCTCGGTGAGCGGCACGCCCTCGTCGAGTACGGGATACGGCTGCGCGCCGATCACCTCGACGCTGTGCCCGAGGCGGGCGAGCTCGCGCGAGAGGTGGCGTACGTAGACGCCCTGGCCGCCGCAGAAGGGGTTGCCTTTGTAAGTGAGGAGCGCGATGCGCAGCGGCTCGTCACCGCCGCCGGACGACCCCGTACGAGGGCCGACCTCTATGGCCTCAGCGGTCACTCACGGCCCCCTTCTCACTGCGTTTTCGCCGGAGCGTAACTGCTCGCGCTAATCTAGAACAAGTTTCAGACTTGATCGCTCAAGGAGCTTCGAATCTACCGGCAGGTAGCGGCGCCGGAAGGGCCGGATCAGGTGATTCGCGCCACGGCAGGGGCGCTGCCATGCTGTGCGATCCGGACTCGCGTATGGAACGGGACATATGACAGCCGAAGCCAAGTCGGCAGGGCCGGCGTCGCCGCCCCTGACGGAACGCCAGGAGGCGCGTCGGCGTCGCATCCTGCATGCCAGTGCACAGCTGGCCAGCCGGGGCGGCTTCGACGCGGTGCAGATGCGCGAGGTCGCCGAGGCGGCCGGCGTGGCGCTCGGCACGCTCTACCGGTATTTCCCCTCCAAGATCCATCTGCTGGTCGCCACCATGCAGGACCAGCTCCAGCACATGCACACGACACTGCGCAAAAGACCCCCGGCCGGCGACAACGCGGCGGATCGGGTCGCGGAGACGCTGATGCGGGCCTTTCGGGCGCTGCAGCGCGAGCCGCATCTCGCGGACGCGATGGTGCGCGCGCTGACCTTCGCGGACCGCAGCGTGAGCCCCGAGGTGGACACCGTCTCGCGGCAGACGACGGCGATCATCCTGGACGCGATGGGCCTGGAGAACCCGACGCCGCAGCAGCTCTCCGCGGTCCGCGTGATCGAGCACACCTGGCACTCGGCGCTGATCACCTGGCTCTCGGGACGTGCCTCGATCGCACAGGTGAAGATCGACATCGAGATGGTGTGCCGTCTGATCGACCTGACGACGCCGCCGCCGAAGGCGCGAAGCTGACCGCCGCCGAAGGCGGGCCCTGGGGGTGTCGTAGCTCTTCAGGCCCCGCGCGCGCGGGTCGTGCACGCGGGCGTTCACATCTGGCGCGTGCGCCCCTCTTGCCACCCGTTGGCCGGATCTCCGCCCTCACGGCACCCGTCCACCGATGACAATGTTTCGCGTGCTGCACGGAGCAAACCCGTGGACGGTGAGCTGAGGGGGCGAAACGTGATCCGGGTACTTCTCGTGCACGATGCCGGTCTGCTGCGCGCTGCGCTGGCGGAGAGGCTTGACAACGAACCCGACCTGGAGGTGTTCCACGCATCGTGGCGCAATGCGCCGGGGCTCGCGCGCTCGCTCGCGCCCGACGTCTGCGCGGTGGACCTGGAGTGTGCGGACTCGTACGGCATTGCGCCGATCGGCGAGTTACGGAGCTTGCGCAGAGGCGCGGCCGACGGGCGCCTGCTGGTGCTTGCCAGCGCAAATCGGCCAGGTCCGCTCCGCCGCGCGGTCGAGGCGCACGCCGTCGGCTATGTCGACAAGGAAGGCACGCCCGAGCGGCTGATCGCCGCCATACGGCAAGTGGCCCGGGGAGAGCGCTTCATCGACAACTCCCTTGGCTTCAGCTTTCTGAAAGCAGCTCAGATGCCGCTGACCAGACGGGAGTTGAGCGTACTGTCACTCGCGGCTGAGGGAGCCTCCATCGCCGACATCGCGAGCAGCCTCCATCTGTCCAACGGCACGGTGCGCAACTACATGGCGGCCATCACCCGCAAGACCGGGGCCCGCAACAGGGTCGACGCCATAAGGATCTCCCAGGGCGAGGGCTGGGTGTGACGGCCCCGCCGACTGGCCCACCGGCCGGCCCGCCGACTGACTCGCCGGCTGGCCCGTCGGCGCCGCGAACCCGGTCAGATCGCGGTAGAAGGAAGAGCGGGCCAGCAGCTCCTCATGGGTCCCGTACTCCGTGCGCGTGCCGTCCATCATCAGCACATGGTCGGCCCGCCGCGCCGAGCCCGGCCGGTGCGCGATGACGATCAGCGTGCCACCGGGCCGCTCGGCGAACGCCCGCTCCGCGCGCGCCTCCGCCGCCGGGTCGAGATGACAGGTCGCCTCGTCGAGCAGCACCAGCGGCGCGGGTGCTGCATGGGCGCGGGCCAGTGCGAGCAGCTGGCGCTCACCGGCCGACAGCACCGCGGGCTCGACCAGTGCGTCCAGGCCGCCGAGCCGCGCCACGAGCCCGTGCGCCCCGACGGCCGTGGCGGATGCGAGCAGAGCCGGGTCCGGGGGCGGCTCGGGGCAGAGGTAGCCGAGGTTCTCGCGCACGGAGGCGGTGAAGATGTACGCCTCCTGCGGTACGAGGACCCGCTCGGCGCCCAGGACGATCTCGCCCCGGTCGGGCCGCAGCACCCCGGCGGTCAGCGCGGCGAGCGTGGACTTGCCGATGCCGCTCGGCCCGGCGACGGCGAGGTGGCCGCCGTGCGGAACAGTCAGGTCGAGTCCCTCGACCACGGGCGCTGCGCCCGGGCCGTAGGCGAACGTCACACCACGCAGCAGTACGGCAGGACCGTCGCCGCCGGCGTACGACGCCGGGCCCGGGTGCTGAGGGGGCCCCGGCGCGGTCAGCCGGCGCAGCACGACCGCCAACCGCGCGCCCGAGGCGCCGAGACCCTGCATCAGCGACTGCAGGGCGGGGAGCAGCGACTGGGTGAGATAGGCGAGGGCGCCGACCAGCGCGCCCGCACTCACCCCGCGCGCGAGCAGCCAGGGGGCGCTGAGCAGGAGCAGGACCACCGGGAGGCGGCCGCCGACGCCCAGGGCCAGGACGCGCAGGATGCCCCAGCGGGCCAGCGCGCGGGCCGCCCGGTACTCGTCGGCGAACCGGGCGCGGGCGTCGGCGGCCGCCCGCTCCTGTGCCCCGGCGGCGGTGATGTCCCTCAGCCCGGGTATCAGCGCGCCCAGTTCGGCCGCGACGGCTTCGTCGGCGACGAGGAAGGCCTCCTGCCGTCGTGCCATCGGACGCAGGGACAGCACGAACAGCGCAAGACCGGCGAACAGGGGTGGCGCGACCACCAGCAGCAGCACGGGCGCGAGCGAGAAGAGCCCGGCCAGGGCCCCGGCGGCGGTGAAGACGAAGGTGCGCGAGACCAGTACGAGGCCGGCGAAGGTGTCGCGGGCGATCTCCACCTGGTGGGTCAGCCGGGAGACCGCCGCGTCGTCACCGTCGCGCAGAGCCCGGTCGACAACCTTGCGTACCAGCTCGTCCCGCAGGGGCTCCACGAGGTCGGCAACCACACGGTGCACCCTGCCGGTGCCGAAAGCCCCGAGCAGTACGGCGACTGCCGCGGCGGCAAGCCAGCGCAGACCGTGGGCGGGGTCGTGGGCGAGGAAGCCGCCGTCGACGGCGCGGGCGATGGCGTGGCCGAGGACGAAGGTCTGCCCGGCCTCCAGCGCGGACCACGCGACGAGCCGTACGAGTACGGAAGGACGGCCCCTCAGGAGACAGCTCATCAGGAGTCGGAGCTCACGCATCGAACACCGCCCGGTACTCCGGCCGCCGCCAGAGCTCCGCGTGCGGAGCCATCGCACGGACGCGGCCCTCCTCCAGCCAGACCACCAGGTCCGCGCGCGCCGCCGTCGATGCGCGGTGGGCGATGATCAGGCGGGTGCGGGCGACGGAGCCGTGCCACAGTGCGTGGGACACCTTCAGTTCGGTGGCCGAGTCCAGGCTGGACGTGGCGTCGTCCAGTACGAGCAGCCGCCCCGGGTGCGCGAACGCCCGGGCCAGTCCCAGGCGTTGGGCCTCGCCACCGGACAGCGGCACGCCCTTGCAGGGCGTGTCGTAACCGTGCGGCAGCCGGAGTGCGAAGTCGTCGGCGCACGCGGCTCGCGCGGCCTCTCTCACCCTCTTGGCGCCGGGGTCGTACGTCCCGAAGGCGATCGTGTCCCCGACGGTCGGGCCGAGCAGGGCCGGGCGGGCGAAGGCGTGGCCGACCTCGCGGCGCAGCGCTGAGCGCGAGAGCGAGGGCAGCGGGACGCCGTCGATGAGCACGGATCCCTCGTCGGGGTCCGCCAGCCGTCCGGCGACGGCCGCCAGCGCCGACTTGCCGCTGCCCGAGCGGCCGACGACGGCGGTGACCGTGCCGCCCGGCACGGTCAGGTCGATGCCGTGCAGTCCGCGCAGACTGACACCCTTCAGTTCCAACTCTCCCTTGCCGTCGGGCAGTTCCTGTTCTCCGTACGCCATGACGGGCGTCTTGAGGATCTCCGCGAGCCGGCCCGCGGCCGTGCGCCCGCGCACCAGACCGCTGAGCTGTCCCACCAGTACGCCGGTGCCGGTGGCGAGCACCCCGTACCGCCAGGCGGCCAGCATCCCGCCGACACTCAGCGCGCCGTCCGCGAGCCGCAGCCCCGCCACGGCCAGCACGATGAGCTGCAGCAGGGGCAGCAGGGCGGCCGCGCGGGCGGTCGAGCCGCCCAGGATCCGCCACATCAGCCGGCCCTCGCGTCTCAGTTCGGGCAGCGGCGCGAGTATGCGTGCCGCGTCCCGCTGCTGGGTGCCGGCCGCGGTGATCGTGCGGATTCCGCGGACCGCTTCCGACAGGAGTCCGGCGATCTCGCCCTGGGCCCGCAGATAGCGGGCGCCGCTCTCGCCGGTGGCTCGGACGAACACCCTGAGCAGCAGCGCGAGCAGGGGCATTCCGGCGATCACCGCCAGCGCCGTCCACCAGTCGGTGAGGACGAGCGCCACCAGTCCGCCCACGGGAGTGAGAACGGCGGCGAGCGCGGACGCGAGCGCGGTGGGCACGGTCCCGGCCTGGGCGGCGTTGCCGGTGAGTCGGGCCACGAGATCGCCGGGCGCGATGGTCTCCCGGGGCCCGGCGGCGGGTCCGGCCAGGGGTCCGAGCGCGGGTCCGAGCGCGGGTCCGAGCGCGGGTCCGGCCGCGAGGACGTGGTGCAGGACCCGTTCCCGTATCCACGCGGTGGTACGGGCGTTGGCGGTCCCGGTGACCAGTCCGTCGAGTGCGCCGAGGAGTACGGAGACGGCGGTGAGGCCCCCGCACAGGGCGAGCCACGGGCCTGCGTCCGCGCGACGTCCGGCGAGCAGCAGGTCGAGGGCGCGACCGAGCACGGCCGGCATGGCGAGTCCGGCGGCGGCGGTGGCGCAGGTCAGCAGCAGGACGAGGGCGGCGCTGCGGGCGCGGTGCCGGACGGTTTCACGCAGGAGCACGGACGCCCTCCCTCGTCGGTGCGGCCCCGGGTGGCGAGCGGTGCCACCCGGGGCCGCAAACGCCGAACTGTCAGAGACAGAGGATGTTGCTGTGCGAGCTGTGCTTGTCGCACAGGAGCAGGCTGACGCTGCTCTCGTCGCCGTGCCCGCCGCCGTCCGTCTCGGGAACGTCCAGCTTCTGCAGGTCGAGAAGTGTCATCGTGATCTCCTTCTTCATGGGGACTGTATTTACTGCTCGTTACTGCTCTTTACTGCTCGACCCTTGGGGGCCGTATGGGGAGCCGCCGGTGGAGGCGGCAGGAAGGGCAGCCGTGCGGGGCGTTCGCCTTCGCCCGGCGCAGAGCCCGGCGCGGGGCCCGACGCGGAGCCCAGTGCGAGCAGGACGCCCGCGGTTCCGGTGGCCAGATCCATGGAGAGCCGCATCATCTGGTCGCCGGGGAAGGCGAGTTGGCCCTTGTACGGCACGGCGTACCAGGCGAGCGCGGCGATCTGGACGTCCAGCTGGGAGCGCGGGGCGCGGCTGCGGGCGAGGTGCAGGACCATGCCGGCGCGGCCGTTGAAGAGACCGGGCTGTGCGTAGTACCGCAGCCGCGCGGCCGGCAGGATCGCCTGCCTGGCCTCGGCGAGCTCGTCGTCGTGGCGGTGGACGAGGTAGTCGTCGATGACCGCGCCGATGCCGACGCTGCCCGTGCCCAGGTAGGGCATGCTGCGGGCGCCCTCGTCCACGAGCAGGGTGCCCGTGCGGTCCCGTACGCAGCGGGCGAGGTCCCGGCGCAGCGCCCGGGAGGCGTGGTCGAGGAGGGCGGGGTCGCGGGTGGACTCGTACAGCCGCAGGAAGAACAGCGCGGGTCCGCTCGCGCCGCGCAGCAGCCCGGCGGGTTTGCCGCGCCCTGCGTCCGGCCGCTCGGCGAGGATCCGCGCGGCCTCCAACGCCTCGTCGTGCAGTCCGAGTTGGTGGAGTACGAGGCCGAGCCCGGCCAGCCCGCCGTGCAGGTCGGCCCCGAGCCGCTGCCACTTCTCGTCGAGCACCCGTCCGATGAGTTCATGGGCGCGCTCGCGATGACCGAGCCGGTCCAGTACATGGGCGACGCCCGCGAGCCCGTCGTAGAGCCCGAGGGGCGTGCCGTCGGGCGGCGGCTGGACGCGGTCGAGCAGCCACTGCTCACCCGTCTCGTACCGCGCGGCCCCGGTCTCGGCGAGCGCGTAGAGCACCCCGGCCGCCCCGTGGGCGACCCCCAGCCCGCCGCCGTCCGCGAACTGCGCGATGTCGCCGGGGAAGAGCCGGTCGGCACGCTCGGGCGTCGCGGAGGCGAGGATGGCGCGCACCATGGAGTCGCGACTGGCGGGCCAGTCGTGCGGGGATGCGGGCAGATACCCGGCCGCGGCGGCACCGGTCGGGGCGGCACGGGTCGGGGCGGCACGGGTCGGGGCGGCACGGGTCGGGGCGGCACCGGCCGGGGCGTCCGCGGCCCGCAGGGCAACCGGCGCGTCTGCCGAAGATTCCCGGCGGCGCGACGCGTCACCCGCGGCAGGCGTTCCGCCACCGGCAGGACCCACCGCGTCCGGCGACGGGACCGCCCCGCCCCGGATCACCCGTACCGCCTCCTCGAGGAAATCCCTCCGCAGGTCCGGGAACTGCTCCGCCGCCACCTCCGCCAGGTGTGACGCCTTCGCCCTGTCCACCACCAGCAGCGTCGTCATCGGTACGAACAGCGCCAGCCGCAGGCACGCCAGCGCATAGTGGTCCACCTCGAAGCCCTCGCGGTCGGCGGGAGCCACGAAGCCCGGGTGGGCCATCGCCTGGCCCCGGTGTTCGGACACCGGGGTCGCCGCCTCGAAGTCCAGCAGGCGTACGGACGTCTCGTCCGGGTCGACCATGATGTTGAACATGTGCAGGTCGTTGAAGACGAGCCCGCGCCCGTGAACCGCCGCGACCGCCTCCTCCACCGAGCGCAGGATCCGTAACGCCCAGCGCGTGTACTCCGCGACCGCCCCCGCGTCCGGCTGCACCGCCAGCAGCGGATGGCGCTGCGCGAAGAAGGAGTTGAGGGTGCGGCCCGGCAGGAAGTCCATGACGAGGAAGCGGTGGTCGCCAAGGGTGAACCAGTCGCGCACACCGGGCGCGACCCCGAGACCGCTGAGCAGCTCCAGCGCCGTCTTCTCGCGCTCCAGGCGCCGCACCGCGTCCGCACCGTCCGCCGCAAGACCCGCGTAGGGCCGGGCCTCCTTGAGGACCACCTGCTCGCCGGTCCGCCGGTCGGTTCCGGCGTACACACCGCCGCCGTTGGAGAAATGCAGCGCGCGCTCGATGAGGTACGGCAGATCACCGGTCGTCGTCGCGTTGCGCGCCGCCAGCTGCGGCTCGAGGAACGACGGCAGCGTCACCCAGTCGGGGAGCTGGAAGACCGGGTCTCGCCGGTCGGGCACCAGCACCCCGTCCGCGTTCTCGATCGCGGGCACCAGTGCGCCCGAGCCGTCGGCGTCCACGCAGTGCCGCTTGGCGAAGCCGCCGTACCGGACATACAGCGGCCCGTCCTGCCAGCGGAGGTCGGTGAGAATGTACGGCCCCGGCTCCCCCGCAAGTTCCCCGCCCAACTCCTCGAGAATCAGCCGGAGTTCCGCCTCGTCCGCCGGATAGATGGTGGCGAACTTCCCGCTGGAGCCGCGGCCCGCGTACTTGGAATTGCGCAGATGCAACGGCTGCCGTCCGGGCACGAACTTGAACGGCACGGACCGCGGGACGCAGTAGTCCCACACCCTGGCCGCCGCCTTCTCCGCGTTGTCCAGACAGGCCGAGACATGGATTTTCCAGCCCTGGAGGGGCCGCGCCGGCGCGTTGTCGGGGCTGAGGTGAAGCCAGTCCCCGGAGAGGAATCTCCGCCACCCTTCGGGGACCGGGCGCAGGGCCGCCTCGAAGAGCGGAACGCCGCCGGAGCGCGAACCCATGGGCGCGGAGGACAAGCGGTCCGGGGTCTCGTAGAAGATTCTGTCGGACAGACAGAAGACCTCGTACCGCTTGTCCATTTCACTTCCCCCTCGGGCGACGTGGCCTCAAGATTTCCACTCGCCAAAGGGCCCGGACAGTCGCGCCTGTCACGAGGTCACCGTGCGATACGCACGAGTCAACCTCTGTTCCCAGCCGTTCGAAGGACCGGCTCTCAGTCCTCCGGCGGGAAGACCGGTTCGCCGCTCTCCAGCAGCGCGATCGCGATCGCCTCCACCGGGCAGCTCTCCGCGGCCGCCAGAATCCGCTCGTTCGCGTCGATGTCGGCGGCCCGCGGGTGCGACTGCCGCGCCGAGTCCAGCGTGAAGCCTTCCGGTGCGTTGCCCACGCACAGGCCGGAGCCGATGCAGACGCTCCGGTCGACCTCGACGTGCCAGCGGTCCCCCATCAGTTCTCCCCGGCCGCCGCGTCAGCGGCGGATGTATACGTGGAGGGGAGATGGATCATCTTGTGCTCCAGGTACTCGCCGTATCCTTCGGGCCCGAACTCGCGCCCCAGACCGGAGCTCTTGTAGCCGCCGAACGGTCCGAGCATGTCGAGACTGAAGGTGTTGACGTTGTACGTCCCCGTCCTGATCCGCCGCGCGAAGTCGATGCCGCGCTCGACGTCCGCCGTCCAGACGCTGCCGCTGAGCCCGTAGTCGGAGTCGTTCGCGATCTTCGCCGCCTCGCTCTCGTCCCCGTACGGCAGCAGGCAGATCACCGGCCCGAAGATCTCCTCGCGGGCGATGCGCATGGAGTTGTCGACCCCGCCGAAGAGCGTCGGCTCGACGTACCAGCCCTGGTCGAGCCCGGCCGGACGCCCGCCGCCCGTAAGGATCTTGGCGCCTTCTTCCTGGCCGATCCTTATGTAGTCGAGGGAGCGCTGCTGCTGACGCCGGGCGACCAGCGGGCCGACCTGCGTCGCCGCATCCAGCGGGTCGCCCACCACCAGCGCGGAGGCCGCGGCCGCGAACGCCTCGGCGAACTCGTCGTAGCGGCTGCGCGGCGCGAGGATACGGGTCTGGGCCACGCACGCCTGCCCGTTGTTCATCCAGGCCGCGGGCACGATCCCGGCGACGGCCGACTGAAGATCCGCGTCCGGCAGGATCACCGCCGCCGACTTGCCGCCGAGTTCAAGGGTGACGCGGGTGAGATTGCGCGAGGCGACTTCCATGACCCGCTTGCCCGCGCCGACGGATCCGGTGAAGGACACCTTGTCGATCCCGGGGTGCCCGACGAGATACTCGCTGACCTCACGGTCCGCGGGCAGGATGGACAGGACGCCCTCGGGCAGCCCGGCCTCCTTGGCCATGTCGCCGAGGATGTACGAGTCGAGGGGCGACTCGGGCGAGGGCTTGAGCACCACGGTGCAGCCCGCAAGCAGCGCGGGCCCGAGCTTGGCGGCGGCCGTGAACTGCGGGACGTTCCACGGCACCACGGCCGCGACAACCCCGACCGGCTCCCGTCGCACGAGAATCGGCCCGAGCACTCCGGCCCGCCGCTCCTCGTGCACGAAGTCCCGCGCGACCGTGATGGCCGCGTCCCACACCATCATCGCGCCGAGCGCCTGCGCGAGGACGCTCCAGGAGTAGGGAGAGCCGTTCTGCGAGCTGACGGAGCGGGCGATCTCCTCGTGCCGTACGGCGATGGCGTCCTTGATCCGGCTCACCACGGCAATCCGCTCATCGAGCGTCGCACGTGGCCAGGGCCCCTCGTCGAATGCCTTGCGAGCGACGGCCACCGCCCGGTCGACGTCGGCGCGGGAGGCGTGCGGGACGCGGCCGATGACGTGCTCGGTATGGGGCGAGACGACCTCGATCGTTTGGTCGCCGAGGGGGTCGGTCAACTCCCCGCCGATGAACAGCTTTCCCTGTTCCACAAGCTCCGTCATGGCTGCTGCCTCCCGCGGGCCCCGGCATTGTCTGACACTGTTTCAGAACTGATATCAGTTCTAGTTCGAGTAGTCCACGGCAGGAACGAAAGAGCCTGTGACCAGTGGTTTCCCGTTGAACTGGCTCTCCACGAGCGATTTGGGCGGGCCCCGGCTACCGTGGGACATATGACAACTCATGTGACAAACGTGATGTTCTACACCGTGAGGTCCGGTGACACCCTCACCGGCATCGCCGCCAAGTTCGGCACAACCGTCGAGCAGCTGGTCAAGTGGAACGGCATCCCCAACCCCGACGTGATCAAGACGGGGCAACGGCTGACCGTCTCGCAGTCTGACTCACCTCAAGCGCTCCGCTACACGGTCAGGAAGGGCGACACACTGACGGCCATCGCCGCGAAGTTCGGGACGACGGTCGAGCAGCTGGTCAAGTGGAACAAGATCGCCAACCCGGACCGGATCAACATCGGGCAACAACTCATCGTGGCGAAATCGCAGCCTGCGTCGGTCTGAGACCCCGTCAGAGATCTGCCGCGCCCAGCCGGTTGAGACTCACCCGTCCCACGGCGACGCCGACCGGCAGGCACTGGGAAGCCCCGTCCCCGCCGGCCGGGGCCGAGAAGGGATGAGGAGCCACGCTCGTTGGAGTGACTCACACCGTTGAAGATCCAGGGACGTTCTTCCCACTTACCAAAGAAACGGCCGAAAACCTTCCGGCCGGCCTGACGGTCCACCAGGTACTGCCCGCGGCGGACGGGTCGCCGGCCCACTGCCGGTGGGAGGCACCGTCGGTCGACGATGTGCGCAATCTCATCGATCCTGCGACCGTCGGCATCTCCGTCAACGAGTACTTCGAGGTCAACCCTGACGAAGCCATAGGACTCCCGTGACCCATCACTGAGAGCCAGACCGCAGAAGCTGCGCAGCCCGGCTTGGGCAGCCGTGTGGCCGGGCAGTCACCCGAGCGGGTGACTGCCCGGCCACACGAGATTCAGCCCTGCCACTACCGGCCGGCCCGTATGAGGCATGCGTCGATCAGGTGCGGGCGGCGGGTTCACCGCAGCTCAGCCAACTCCCCACGGAAGACAGTCGACTTGGGCGACCATTGGAACCAGTTCTAGTTATAGTGGGCAATGGCCGTGCCGCCGAAGAGATGATGAGGGGCCTCATGACGCAGGTGATCGACCACCGCGGGGGCGTCTGGTCCATCGAGGTGCCCATCCCGGACAACCCCCTCGGTCACACCCTCGTCCACCTGCTCGACACCGACCGCGGCCCCGTCCTCATCGACACCGGCTGGGACGACCCCTCCTCCTGGGACACCCTCACCGCCGGTCTCGACTCCCTCGGCGTTCGCGTCGCCGAGATCCACGGCGTGGTCATCACCCACCACCACCCCGACCACCACGGCCTCTCCGGGCAGGTCCGGGACGCCTCCGGTGCGTGGATCGCGATGCACGCCGCCGACAGCGCGGTGGTACGCCGTACCCGCGAGGCCGAACCCGGCCGCTGGCTCGACTACTTGACGGACAAGCTGACGCGCGCGGGCGCGCCCGACGAGCACACCGCGCCGTTGCGCGAGGCCCGCGCCTCGGGGCGGATGCGCACGCTGCCGGGGCTGCGCGCCGCCCTGCCCGATCGCGAGATCGTGCCGGGCGAGCTGCTCGACCTGGCCGGGCGGCGGCTGCGCGCGATCTGGACGCCCGGGCACACCCCCGGTCATGTGTGCCTTCATCTGGAGGAGGCCCACCCGGCGAAGCGGCCGGGCAACGGCCGGCTCTTCTCCGGCGACCATCTGCTGCCCGAGATCACCCCGCACATCGGCCTGTACGAGGACCCCGACGACGCGACCGTCACCGACCCCCTCGGCGACTACCTCGACTCACTGGAGCGCGTCGGCCGCCTCGCCCCGGCCGAGGTACTGCCCGCCCACCAGTACGCCTTCCCCGACGCGGCCTCCCGGGTACGGGAGTTGCTCGCCCACCACGAAGAGCGCCTCTCCGGACTGCTCGCCCTGCTGGCGGAGCCGCTCACCACCTGGCAGGTCGCCGAGCGGATGGAGTGGAACCGGCCCTGGGAGCAGATTCCGTACGGATCACGGAACATCGCGGTCTCGGAGGCGGAGGCACATCTGCGCAGGCTGGTGAAGCTGGGGCGGGCGGAGATGCTGGCGGGCACCCCCACCACATACGTGGCCCTCTGACTCGCTCCCACCTTGGCTCAGGCAGGCGCCCTGACGGGCATAAGTAACCCGCCGGTAGAGTGAGCGCGTCGTCATCATGCCCGTACGGGGGGAAGCCGGTGCAAATCCGGCACTGACCCGCAACCGTGAGCCGCCGTCTCAGGCGGTGAGTCGGAATGCCTCGTACGCGGTCGTGAACGGCTCGTGCCACCGGAACCGCCGGTGGCCGGCACCGTCGAGGTATACGGGCCGGAGCCATGGTGCCTTTGCGTGCCTGTGCCCGGCTCCCGCAGGAGAGGCCAAGCCCGCCATGAGCATCGTCCGCCGCAGCGCCGCAGCGCTCGCCGCATCAGCCGTACTCGGCATGGCCATCACCTCGGCCGCGGCCGCCGCACCGTCGCCCACGCCTTCTGCCGCAGCGCCCTCGGGCCTGTACGGCACGGGCGACCCGGCCTACGACGGCGTCTGGCGGCAGTCGCTGGCGCTGCTCGCGCAGGACACGGCCGGCCTGAAGCCCGCGGTGAAGGCGGTGGACTGGCTGACCGGGCAGCAGTGCGACAGCGGGGCGTTCCCCTCGTACCGGGCGGATGCGACCAAGCCGTGCGACGCCAAGCTGCCGCTCGACTCGAACGCCACCGCGGTCGCGGTGCAGGCACTGGCCGCACTCGGCGGGCAGGGCGCCGCCGTGAAGAAGTCGGTCGGATGGCTGGAGTCCGTGCAGAACGCGGACGGCGGCTGGGGCTACAACCCGGGCGGGGCGAGCGACGCGAACTCCACGTCGATCGTGATCGGCGCGCTCGCGGCGGCGGGCGAGAAGCCGGACGAGGTGAAGTCGAAGGGTGGCAAGACGCCGTACGACGCGCTGCTGACGTTCGCGAAGCCGTGCGGCGGGAAGGACGGCGGGGCGTTCGTCTATCAGCCGAAGCAGCCGGGGATCGTGGCCGACTCCACGGCGGCGGCGGTGCTCGGCGCGCACGGCAAGGGGCTGGTCGTGACCGCCGGTGCGAAGGACGCGAAGGGGACGGTCTGCGAGAAGTCGACGACGGTCGAGGGCGCGGCGCACAACGGCGCCGTGTACCTCGCGACCGCGCTCGCCAAGACGGGACACCTCGACACCCCGCCGATGGCGGGCGCGGCCGACCCGACGCCGAAGCCGGACTTCGGGAACACGGCGGACGCAGTCGTCGCGCTGACCGCGCAGGGCCTGGGCGACCAGGCCAGAAAGCCGCTGGAGTGGCTGGAGAAGAACTCCGCGGCATGGGCGAAGGAGTCGGGCCCGGCGGCGTACGCGCAGCTGATCCTCGCGGCGCACGCGGCCGGGGCGGACCCGAAGAGCTTCGGGGGTACGGACCTGGTGGCGGGCCTGAACGCGACGGGTCCGGCGCCGGAGAAGCCCGCGGCCGACACGTCGGAGTCCGAGAAGAAGGACTCTTCGGACTCGGACTCCGGCGTCGGGGTCTGGTGGATCGTCGGCGCGTTCTTCGTCGCGAGTGTGGGTGCGGGCTTTCTGTTCAGCGGCCGCCGGAAGAACCAGCAGCAGCCGTGATGCGTACGCGAATCCTCGCCCTGGTTCTCGCGCTCGGCGCCGCGCCGGCGCTGCTGGGCGCGGGACCGGCGCAGGCCGCGGGGTACCGCTACTGGTCGTTCTGGCTGAGCAGCGGCGGCACGTGGACCTACGCCACCGAGGGCCCGGCGACCGCGAGGCCCACGGACGGCTCGGTGAACGGCTTCCGCTTCTCGGTGAGCGAGGACAGCGCGGACTCGGCGCAGCCGCGCAGGACCCCGGACTTCAAGGCGATCTGCGGCGGGACGCCCCCCAAGGCGGACACGAAGCGCATCGCGCTGCTCATCGACTCCGGCACCCGGGCGGACGCGCCGTCGGGCGACGCGCCACCGGCCCTGCGGGTGGCGTGCGCGCGGGTCCGGAAGGACGCGACGAGCGCGGAGGCACTGGCGTCGGTGGCGAAGCCGCTGAGGTACAACAGCCAGGCACTGCTGTGCGCGATCGCGGGCTACCCGAAGTCGGGCTGCGGCGACCAGGTCTCGGCGCCCGAGCAGAAGCAGTCGGCCCCGGCCGCCTCGGACGCCGAGGAGGGCGGCCCGTCGCTGGGCATCGTGGCGGGCATCGCGGTGATTCTCGCGCTTGGGGGCGCGGCGGTGTGGAAGTCCCGCCGCCGTAAGTACCCGGGTACGTCGTGACCGTGGGCAAAGGGGCGTTGCTGGTCGCTGCCCCAAGGCTGGCTTCGGGGGCGAACCCCGACGAGGCCGGGCACATCGCGTCCCGGTGGGGAGGGGCCGTGCAGGGTCGTCCCCGCAGGGGATCGGCGGCAGGACCCGGTGATCAAAGCAACCGCCCGTACGCCGCCGACCCTGAGGAGTCGAGCCCGACGGGGCCGGTACCGCGGTCGTGGTCGACCTGGGCCAGTGGGCGTTGGTGGTTGCTCTCCGGTGGGTGGCTTCGCGGGCGAACCGCCGCAAACCGCAACACCGGGTGCACAGCGCAGGCCCGCACCCCGTGCCGGGACGGTGGCGGCCCGCCCCGCCACTCCCGCTGGGCGCGGCTGCGGACGCCCGAGGCCAGTCGCAGCAACGCCCTTCACCCCGGCGCCTGGTGGCTCTGGGCGCTCGGTCTCGCCGTAGCCGCTTCCCGGACCACCAACCCCCTCCTCCTCGGCCTCGTCGTCGGCGTCGCCGGATACGTCGTCGCCGCCCGCCGCACCGACGCCCCCTGGGCCCGGTCCTATGGAGCCTTCGTCAAGCTCGGCCTCGTCGTCATCGGGATCCGTGTGCTCTTCTCCGTCGTCCTCGGGTCGCCCATCCCCGGTACGCACACCCTCCTCACCCTCCCCGAAGTCCCCCTCCCCCACTGGGCAAAGGGCATCCGCATCGGCGGCCGGGTCTTTGCCGAACAGCTCGTCTTCGCGCTGTACGACGGCGCCAAGCTCGCCACGCTCCTCATCTGCGTCGGCGCCGCCAACGCCCTTGCCAACCCCGCACGCCTCCTCAAGTCGCTCCCCGGTGCCCTGTACGAAGTCGGCGTCGCCGTCGTCGTCGCCATGACCTTCGCGCCGAACATGGTCGCCGACGTGGTGCGCCTGCGCACCGCCCGCCGCCTGCGCGGCCGCCCCACCGGCGGCATCAGGGCCATCGTGCAGATCGGACTGCCCGTCCTGGAGGGCGCGCTGGAGCGGTCGGTCGCCGTCGCCGCGTCGATGGACGCCCGCGGATACGGGCGGACCGCACAGGTGCCGCCCGCCGTCCGGCACACCACGACCGTCCTCACCCTCGGCGGGCTCCTCGGCGTATGCGCAGGGTCGTACGGACTGCTGGCCGCCGCGGGCGCATCGTACGGACTGCCCCTCCTCGTCACCGGACTGCTCGCCGCGCTCGCGGGGCTCCGGCTCGGCGGGCGACGGTCTGTCCGCACCCGCTACCGCCCCGACCGCTGGGGCCCCAGGGCCTGGCTGGTCGCGGGCTCCGGCGCGGCCGTCGCCGCGCTGCTGATCCTGGCGGGCTCGTACGATCCGGACGCGCTGCACCCCGGCGTCGTACCGCTGACCGCGCCCACGCTGCCGCTGTGGCCCGCCGCGAGCATCCTGATCGGCCTGCTCCCCGCCTTCGTCGCACCCCTCCCGAAGGAGTCCTCGTGATCCGCTTCGAGAACGTCTCGGTGACGTACGGCGACGCCGCCGCGCCGACCCTGCAGAATGTGGATCTCACCGTCCCCGAGGGTGAGTTGGTGCTGCTCGTAGGCCCCTCCGGCGTCGGCAAGTCGACCCTGCTCGGCGCCGTCTGCGGCCTCGTACCGCACTTCACGGGTGGCACCCTCCGGGGCCGGGTCACCGTCGACGGCCGCGACACCCGCACCCACAAGCCCCGCGAACTCGCCGATCTCGTCGGCACGGTGGGCCAGGACCCGCTCGCCCACTTCGTCACCGACACGGTCGAGGACGAGCTGGCGTACGGCATGGAGTCGCTCGGCCTCGCCCCCAAGGTGATGCGCCGCCGGGTCGAGGAGACGCTGGACCTGCTGGGCCTGGCGGAGCTGCGCGACCGGCCCATCGCCACGCTCTCCGGCGGACAGCAGCAGCGCGTCGCGATCGGCTCGGTGCTCACGCCGCACCCGAAGGTCCTGGTCCTGGACGAACCGACGTCGGCGCTGGACCCGGCGGCGGCCGAGGAGGTCCTGGCGGTGCTGCAACGGCTGGTCCACGACCTGGGTACGACGGTCCTGATGGCCGAGCACCGCCTGGAGCGGGTGGTGCAGTACGCGGACCAGGTCATCCTGCTGCCGTCCCCGGGTGCGGCGCCGCGGATGGGCGCGCCCGCCGAGATCATGGCGGTCTCGCCGGTGCACCCGCCGGTGGTGGCGCTGGGCCGACTGGCGGGGTGGGACCCGCTGCCGCTGTCGGTGCGGGACGCGCGGCGCGGGGCGGGTGCGCTGCGGGCCCGCCTGGAGGGTTGTTCCCCCGCCCCGCCCCGGGGGCCGGGCGGGGAGAAGACCCCCTCCAGCCGCACCGGCGCACCCGCCACCGCCACCCGCCTCACCGTCCGCCGCGCCCGCATCGAAGCCCTCCGCCGTGTCGACCTCACCGTCTCCCCGGGCCGGATCATCGCCCTCATGGGCCGCAACGGCGCCGGAAAGTCCACCCTCCTCGCCACCCTCGTCGGCACCGTCGAGCCCACCTCCGGCACCGTCGAAGTCGGCGGTCGCACGCCCCACCGCACCCACCCCCGCGAGCTCGTCCGCCAGGTCGGCCTCGTCCCGCAGGAACCGCGTGATCTGCTGTACGCGGACACGGTGGCGGCCGAGTGCACGGCCGCCGACGCCGACGCCGGAACCACCCCCGGCACCTGCCGTGCTCTGGTCAGCGAGCTGCTCCCCGGCGTCGCGGACGCAACGCACCCCCGCGACCTCTCCGAGGGGCAGCGGCTCGCGCTCGCGCTGGCCATCGTGCTGACCGGCCGGCCCCCGCTGCTCCTGCTCGACGAGCCGACCCGTGGCCTGGACTACGCGGCCAAGGCCCGGCTCGTCGCCGTGCTCAAGAACCTGGCCGCCGAGGGCCACGCCATCGTCCTGGCCACCCACGATGTGGAGCTGGCCGCCGAGCTCGCCCACCGCGTGGTGATCCTGGCAGGTGGCGAGGTCGTCGCGGACGGCCCGACCGCCGAGGTCGTGGTCTCGTCCCCCGCCTTCGCGCCGCAGGTCACCAAGATCCTGGCCCCTCAGGAGTGGCTGACCGTCTCCCAGGTCAGGGAAGCCCTGTGAACCCTGCGAACCTTGTGAGGAGGGTCACACGCCCCGTTGCGAAGCAGGCCGCCCGCGCCCCCGTGAAAGCACGCCCCGTCCGCCTAGGTCCCCGCTCCATCACCGCCCTCGCCCTGATCAGCGCGATCGGGCTCATCGCCTTCGGCTGGCCACTGCTCGCCGACGCCGACTCCGGGCTCGCCCACTCCGCCGACGCCCCCTGGCTCTTCGCCGCGCTGCTGCCCCTCCTGGTGGCCGTGGTCGTGGCGACGATCGCCGACACAGGGATGGATGCCAAAGCGGTGGCGATGCTGGGGGTGCTCGCCGCGGTCGGCGCCGCGTTGCGGCCGCTGGGCGCGGGCACCGCCGGCCTGGAGCCGATGTTCTTCCTGATGGTGCTGAGCGGCCGGGTCCTCGGCCCGGGCTTCGGCTTCGTACTCGGCTCGGTCACGATGTTCGCGTCCGCGCTGCTCACGGGCGGTGTGGGCCCCTGGATGCCGTTCCAGATGCTGTCGATGGGCTGGTTCACGATGGGCGCTGGGCTCCTGCCCGGCCCCGACCGCCTGCGCGGCCGCGCCGAGGTGCTGATGCTCGCCGTGTACGGAGCCGTCGCGGCCTTCGCGTACGGCACGGTCATGAATCTGCAGGGCTGGACCTATATCGGCGGGCTGACCTCCGGGATCTCCTTCCACCCCGGCGACCGGCTCCCCGAGAACCTGGTCCGCTTCCTCGCCTACTGCGCAACGACGTCCTTCGGCTGGGACCTGGGCCGCGCCGCCCTGACCGTCGTACTGACCCTGACCATCGGCTCCACCGTCCTCAAGGCGCTGCGCCGTGCCACACGTCGCGCCAACTTCGAGGCGCAGGTCACATTCGAGGCCCCCGAGGGGGTCCCTCAGAGGTGAGCCGCCCCACACGCCAAAGTCCGGTACGAAGCGGAGTAGGAGACCTCAGCGGGCCGCTGAGCCCCCTCAGGACCCCTCCGATCCCCGCCGTGACCTGCGCGGACGCCGCCCGTCAAGCCTTCTGGATGATTTGCCCGATATGCGAGCTCGGCTAGTAATAAGGGTCGTTGCGAGGGGCTGAGTGGCTCGCTAAACATGGTCCGGTCGCAAGGAGCGGCGTGCTCATCCCGAGCCGCAACGCGCCCTCCGGGCGGCCGGATTTCCCTCGTACGTACGGGAATCCGGCATGCCCGCGACCGCCCTGTTCCCGACGTAAGGACCGCCTGTGTCTCGCTCCCTCATCAGCCGCATCGCCAACCTCCCGAAGACCGCTGTGGTCGGCTCCGCCCTCGTGGTGAGCTCCGCCGCCATGGTCCTCGGCGCCAACCCGGCGACGGCCGCCACGACCGCCGCGCCGTCCGGCTCCGCGCAGGCGATCGCCAAGCAGATGATCAAGGACGACGCGCAGTTCCAGTGCTTCAGCAACATCGTGTCCCACGAGAGCGGCTGGGACGTGTCCGCGTCCAACCCGTCCTCCGGCGCCTACGGCCTGGTTCAGGCACTGCCGGGCGGCAAGATGGCCTCCGCCGGCTCCGACTGGAAGACCAACCCCGCCACCCAGATCAAGTGGGGCCTGGACTACATGAACTCCCGCTACGGCAGCCCGTGCGGCGCCTGGTCCACCTGGCAGTCCCAGGGCTGGTACTGAGCCCGGCCCAGCCCGGCTCGCCCCGGCTCAGCCCAGCTCAGCCCGCCCCGGTCCAGCCCGGCTCAGCCCGGCTCAGCCCGGCTCAGCCCAGCGAGTTGAACCAGCCCACAGTCTTGGGCGCTGCGTTCTTGAAGGCCCCGAAGTGGTCGACCTTTCCCTGGTCGAACACCGGGGCTTTCGTGCCGTGTGCGGCCAGATCGCGGGCGCAGCTGCGCGTGTTGGCGATGGGCACATCGGTGTCGCCGGCCGCGGTGTAGAGCCGCACCGGCGCCTTCGGCCGCCAGGCGCAGTTGCCGTCCTGCGCGCGCAGGGCCGCGAGCAGCCCGCCCCGCGGATGGCGTACCCGCCGCAGGAACTCGGGCGTGAGCAGCTGCTTCAGCGTCCCCGGCAGCGCCTTGACGATGTCCTCCTCCTCGTGGCGGCCGTCGAAAAGCCCCTCGATCCGGGCTGCGTACGGCGCGCGGAACGCGTCGGCAGGCGTCCGGTAGACCGGATGCAGCCGGTTCTGCGCCGTAAGGAAGTACGCCATGTAGAAGACGCCGCTGGTCTTGTTGACGGTGCCGTCGAACAGCCCGGGCACCTCCGCGTGCCTGAGGTCGTACGGCCCCGAGACCGGCGCGAGCGCCCGTAGCCGGAAGTGCCGGTCGGCGCCGTTCTGCAGGGCCCGCCCGAGGGCCATGGCCACCTGCCCGCCCTGCGAGAACCCGGTGGCGTACACATCGCCGGTGAGCGGCCGCGCCAGCAGCCGGCTCGCGGTGCGGGCGGCCCGCAGCATGTCGACGCTCGCGGTCACGGCGGACGCGGTGTCCATGTACGGATGCCGCCCGGGCCCCTTGCCGAGCCCGAGGTAGTCGGGCGCGGAGACGGCCCGTCCGGCGGAGGCGTGCAGATAGGGAGCGAGCCGCCCGAGGCCGTTGCCGACGGAGGGGGCATCGTCGCGGTGGGCCATGGTCCCGTGCGTGTCGGAGACGACGTCGAGCCGTCGCGCCCCGCCGTCGGGCAGGACGAACAGACCGGTGGCGACGGTGGGACGCCCATGGGCGGTGACGGTGCGGTAGGTGAGCCGGTAGGCGCGTACGCCGTGGCGGACGGTACGGGTGTCGAGCCCGGGCCCGGCGATGAAGCGGACGACCTGTGCGCGGTCGAGCGACGCGATGCGCTCGACCCGCAGTAACGTGCCCCGCGCGTGTGTGTGCTTGACGGCTGCGGGGTGCACCGGCTCCGCCACGGCTGCGGGGGCCGCGGGGCTCGCGGCGAGCGCGGTGAGGATGATTGCGGTCGCGCCTGCGAGGTTGCTCAGCTTTGAGGTCATACCTCGAAGGTAGGAAGGCGCGGCTGCGCCGGACATCCGGGCAACACCCGGACCGTGGTACACCCGCCACCACCCCTGGGCCTTCGCCCCAGCCCCCCTCCCGGGACTTCGCCCCGGACCCCGGTCCTCACTCGCCGCACGGCTGGTTTGCAGCCCGTCTAGGGGGTCCCCCCGAACGAAGTCTGGGGGGAGATTGGGGACTGGGGTTCGTAGAGGGACGGCAGTCCCCTACAGCCTCTGAATGATCGTCGCCGTCGCCAGCGCGCCACCCGCGCACATCGTCACCAGCGCGAACTCCTTGTCCCTGCGCTCCAGTTCATGCAGCGCCGTCGTGATCAGCCGCGCCCCCGTCGCCCCTACCGGGTGCCCGATCGCGATCCCGCCCCCGTTGACGTTGACCTTGTCCAGGTTCTGCTCGAAGACCTGCGCCCAGCTCAACACCACCGACGCGAACGCCTCGTTGACCTCCACCAGGTCGATGTCCCGCAGCGACATCCCCGCCTTGCCCAGCACCGCCCGCGTCGCGTCGATCGGGCCGTCCAGGTGGTAGTGCGGGTCCGCCCCGACCAGTGCCTGCGCGACGATCCGGGCCCGCGGCTTCAGCTTCAGCGCACGCGCCATCCGCTTCGAGGCCCACATGATCGCCGCCGCGCCGTCCGAGATCTGCGAGGAGTTGCCCGCGGTGTGCACCGCCGTCGGCATGACCGGCTTCAGCTTGGCCAGCGCCTCCATGCTGGTGTCCCGCAGCCCCTCGTCCCGGTCGACGAGCCGCCACATGCCCTGACCGGCGGCCTGCTCCTCCTCCGTGGTGGGCACCTGCACGGCGAACGTCTCGCGTTTGAAGCGCTCCTCGGACCATGCGACGGCCGCCCGCTCCTGCGACAACAGCCCCAGCGAGTCGACCCGTTCCCGGGTGAGACCGCGGTTGCGCGCGATGCGCTCGGCCGCCTCGAACTGGTTGGGCAGGTCCACGTTCCACTCGTCGGGGAAGGGTTTGCCGGGCCCGTGCTTGGACCCGCTCCCCAGCGGCACGCGCGACATCGCCTCGACCCCGCAGCTGATGCCGATGTCGATGACACCGGCCGAGATCATGTTCGCGACCATATGGCTGGCCTGCTGCGAGGAGCCGCACTGACAGTCCACCGTCGTCGCCGCGGTCTCGTACGGCAGCCCCATCGCCAGCCAGGCGTTGCGCGCGGGGTTCATGGACTGTTCGCCGGCGTGGGTGACCGTGCCCCCCACCACCTGTTCGACGCAGTCGGCGTGCATGCCGGTGCGGCCCAGAAGTTCTCGGTAGGTCTCGCCCAGCAGATAGGCGGGGTGCAGATTTGCGAGCGCGCCCGAGCGCTTGCCGATGGGGGTGCGTACGGCTTCGACGATGACGGGTTCCGCGGCCATGAGCTCGTCCTCTCCTGACATGCGCGGAGGCGTCCCGGCGCCGCCACGCGAGAACTAGTACGCGTTCTAGTTCCCCAAGCAGTCTTATGAGTGCTACCCCCGGTACGCAAGGGTCTTGCACGCCCCTACTGCACCCATGCCCCGCAACAAATCCGGCCGCGACCCTTGCCACTTGTAGAACTCGTTACTACCTTTCGGCCAATTCTGATGGGTCGTCAGGCACGTTCGGACGAAGCGTGTCACCGACACCACCGCCAGACCTGGAGTTGCCGATGCCCTGCCCCCATCTGCCCGAAGGCTTCGACTTCACCGACCCCGATCTGCTCCAAGCCCGCGTTCCGCACCCCGAGTTCGCCGAGATGCGGAAGACCGCCCCGGTCTGGTGGTGCACACAGCCGGCCGGGATCTCCGGCTTCCAGGACGAGGGCTACTGGGTCGTCACCCGGCACGCCGACGTCAAGCATGTCTCCACACACCCCGAACTGTTCTCCTCCAACACCAACACCGCCGTCATCCGCTTCAACGAGTCGATCAGCCGCGACCAGATCGAGGTCCAGAAGCTGATCATGCTGAACATGGACCCGCCGGAGCACACGCGCGTACGCCAGATCGTCCAGCGCGGCTTCACTCCCCGGGCGATCCGCTCCCTGGAACAGGCCCTGCGCAACCGCGCCCACGCCATCGTCGAGACGGCGCTCGCGGGCGCGAAGGCCGACGGCAGCTTCGACTTCGTCACCAATATCGCCGTCGAGCTGCCGCTCCAGGCCATCGCCGAACTCATCGGCGTAGCCCAGGAGGACCGCGCCAAGATCTTCGACTGGTCCAACAAGATGGCGGCGTACGACGACCCCGAGTACGCCATCACCGAGGAGATCGGCGCCGAGGCGGCGATGGAGATCGTCTCGTACTCGATGAACCTTGCCGCCGCCCGCAAGGAGTGTCCGGCCAAGGACATCGTCAGCCAACTGGTCGCCGCGGAGGACGAAGGCAACCTCTCCAACGACGAGTTCGGCTTCTTTGTGATCCTGCTCGCGGTGGCGGGCAACGAGACCACGCGCAACGCCATCAGCCACGGCATGCACGCCTTCCTCACCCACCCCGAGCAGTGGGAACTCTTCAAGCGCGACCGCCCGGCGACGGCCGCGGAGGAGATCGTGCGCTGGGCGACGCCCGTCGTCTCCTTCCAGCGCACGGCGACCCAGGACGTGGAGCTGGGCGGTCAGCAGATCAAGAAGGGCGACCGGGTCGGGCTCTTCTACTCCTCCGCCAACAACGACCCCGAAGTCTTCGACGCACCCGAGCAGTTCGACATCACCCGCGACCCGAACCCCCACCTCGGCTTCGGCGGCGGAGGCCCGCACTTCTGCCTCGGCAAGTCGCTGGCCGTGATGGAGATCAACCTGATCTTCAACGCGGTAGCGGACGCGCTGCCCGGCCTGCGCCTGGTCGGCGACCCGCGGCGGCTGCGCTCGGCATGGCTGAACGGCATCAAGGAGCTGCAGGTCAGCCACGGCTGACCTGCATTGCCGTGGGAGGCAGGGGCCAACTCACCCCCACGCCCCGCCCCTGCCTCCCTCTGGCGCACCTCAGCAGGTAGATTCCTTCGCCAGGGGGTGCGTCAATGAGTGAACCCAGCACGCAGGGGCGGAAGTTCAACTGGCTACGGCGGGGCCGGACCGCCCGTCTCATCAGCGCGACGATCATCGGAGGCGTCACGGGACTGGCCCTCTTCAGCGTGACGCAGGTGACCGGGCGCTACCTCTTCATCATCACCGGCAGTGTTGCCGGCGTGGTCGCCGTGATCGTGATGGAGGCGTACGGACGAGGCGCCCGCCTGAGCGAGGTCAAGGTCACCGTCCCGCAGCTGAGCGAGTTCACCTTCGTGGTCAACAACGATGCCCGGCAGGTGGCGTGGCAGCTGTTCGTCGAGACGGTGACGCGCGTGTCCACACAGCCGCTGGCGAGCGACGACGGCAACATCCGCGAGGCGATGAACTCCCTGTACGGGCTGTTCGCGACCACCCGCGACACATTGAAGGGCAGCCGCCCCTCGACGGCCATCGGGGGCGGCCAGACCGTCGAATACCTGGCCGTCACGATGCTCAACCGCGAGCTGCGGCCCTTCCTGTCCGCCTGGCACCCCCGGCTCGGCACATACGAGCGGGAGCACCCGGACGCCCCGGAAGCGGACTGGCCGGACAACGAGACGTGCCGCGAGGAACTGAGCGTGGTGCAGGGCCACCTGCACGCGTACGCGCTGGGGTTCGCCCGCCTGGCGGGCGTGCGGGACGCGGATGCGCTGATCGGGACGCGGGGCCCGTCGTAGGGGCCGGTCTCCTGCGGCGAAGGCCGCGAAGGCGGCGCGGGAGAGACGGAGGGCGGGACGGCGCACTCGCCCGAGTGGCGAAAACGGGCCCGCGGGCGGATCCTGGCAGGAACGCGACGATCCACCCCAGGGGGTGCGGGGACACCCGTACCCCCTGGGGCCGTGCGTGCTACTTCGGTGCGGCCGGGACCGGCGTCTCCGCCTGCGCACGCGCGAGTGGGACCGCGCCCGGGGGCACCCGGAGCTGCCGTCGGCCCGCCAGGACGTACGTGAGGCCGAAGCCCGCGCCGACGACCGCCGCGCCGCCCGCCGCGTCCAGCACCCAGTGGTTCGCGGTGGCGACGATGGCGCAGACCGTGAAGAGCGGGTGGAGCAGGGCGAGGAGCTTCATCCACAGCTTGGGTGCGAGGACGAGGACGATCAGGCCGCACCAGAGGGACCAGCCGAAGTGCAGCGAGGGCATCGCCGCGTACTGGTTGGTGACCGCGGTCATCGCACCGTAGTCCGGGTTGGCGAGGTCCTGCGGGCCGTGGACGGTGTCGATGAAGTCCATGCCGGGCATCAGGCGCGGCGGGGCCAGCGGGTAGAGCCAGAAGCCGAGCAGCGCGAGCAGTGTGGCGAAGGCGAGGGACGCGCGTGCCCAGCGGTAGTCGGAGGGGCGGCGGACGTAGAGGACGCCGAGGATGGTCAGCGGCACGATGAAGTGGAAGGACGTGTAGTAGAAGTTGAAGAAGGCCTCGGCCCACTTCACCTTCACCACCGCGTGGTTGACCCAGTGCTCGATGTCGATGCCGAGCGCCTGCTCGGTGGAGACGATCTGGCGGCCGTGCTCCTCGGCGGCGGTGACGCCGCCGGTCGCGGCGGCGCGGATGTGCGAGTAGGCGGAGTAGCCGACCCGGATCACGAGGAGTTCGAGGAGCAGGTTGGGGCGGCTGAGCACCCGCCGCCAGAAGGGCAGCAGCGGCACCCGGCGCCAGCGGGCCGGGGCGGGCAGGGCGTACTCGGTGGGGATGGGCGCGCGGAAGTACGGCGAGGTGCGGGGCAGGAACGGCACCGCGCAGGCGGCCGCGAGCGCGGCGACCAGGACGACGTTGTCGCGTACGGGGAAGAGCACGGCGATGTTGGGCAGCAGCATCGCCTGGGGCAGCGTCATCGCCAGGACGATCAGGACGGGCCAGAGCATCCGGTCGGCCGCCCGCTTGCCGACACGGCCGACGACGGCGAGGAGCACCCACAGGAGCTGGTGCTGCCAGGCGGTGGGCGAGACGGCGACGGCGACGCAGCCGGTGAGGGCGACGGCGAGGAGGAGCTGGCCGTCCTGGGCGTAGCGGACGGCGCGGCGCAGGCCGAACCAGCAGACTGCGCCGGCGAGCGCGACGTAGAGCGCGATCTCGAGCGGGCCCTGGAGGCCGAAGCGCAAAAGCGCGCCGTGCAGGGACTGATTGGCGAGGCTGTCGGGGCGGGCGCCGAGTCCGGCGCCGGCGACATGGTGGACCCAGTACGTCCAGGAGTCGCTCGGAAGCGCGGCCCAGGCGAGTGCCGAGCAGGCGGCGAAAGTGCCGGCCGAGGTGAGCGCGGCGCGTCTGCGGCCGGTGAACCAGAGCAGCGGCGCAAAGAGCAGAACCGTGGGCTGAAGGGCCGCTCCGACACCGATCAGCAGGCCGGACGATCTTTCCCCGCGGGCGGCGAAGCAGCCGAGGAGGACGAGCAGAACCGGGATGATGCTGGTCTGCCCGAGGTAGAAGCTGTTGCGCACGGGCAGCGAGAGCATCAGCAGGCTGATGGCGATGGGGGCGGCGAGCAGGCCGCTTCGGCGCGATACGGGGCCCGGGAGGGCGCGGGCGACGACCAGGCCGAGGCCGACGACGAGCAGGAGCGTGCCGAAGGTCCAGGCGACGCCGAGGCTCTGCTCGGCAGAGCGCGCGAGCGGTTTGAGTACGAGTCCCGCGAAGGGTGTGCCGGTGAACTTGTCGGCGTCGTACAGCGAGCCCTTCACATGCAGGACGCCGTTCTCGCCGATCCAGGTCTCCAGGTCGGTCAGCCGCTCGCCGGGCGGCTGCCGGAGCACCGCTGCCGCCTGCCGTATCGCGAGGACGGCGGCCACGAGCCACAGGGCGGCCCTGGCAGCGCCCATCCTCGAGTCCGTCGTCCCGCTCCCGCGCACGCTGTGCTCCGCGTTCGCCACGTCGCGCCGGCCTCCCCTACGTTCTGCGTTTCTGGTTCATAGAGCCTCGCATTGCCCCCCGAAGGAGACCCAGGCAACCCCCTCTTAGCCTGAGTGTCACCCCGTTTTGACCGAATATCTCGCCGACCGGCACCGGAACCGCAAGTTCGGGGCCGTCGTCACAGGAGGCATGCGGGGGAACATACAAGAAATGCGGGCCAGGATTCTGCTGGTCGTGGCAGCGCTGCTCGCGCTGCAGCTCGGATCGCTGATCAGCCCGGCGTACGCGTGCGGCTGCGGGGCGATGGTGCCGGACCGCGGGTCTCATATGGCGGTCGACCGCGAGACCTCTGTGGTGGGCTGGGACGGGCGTACGGAACAGATCGTCCTGCGCTTCACGGTCGACGGGAACGCGCGGAAGGCCGCGTGGATCATGCCGGTGCCCAGCAGGGCGACGGTGGAACTCGGTGACCGGGCGCTCTTCGACGAGCTGGAGACGGTGAGCGCGCCGGAGCACAGGACGCGGCACTACTTCTGGCCGCGCGCCCACGACTGGCCCTTCTCGTCCGGCTCCACGGATTCCGCGGGCGCGCCGGCGCCGGGAGCCAGGGCTTCGGTGGGCGTGGTGGGACGGGAGCGCCTCGGCGACTTCGATGTCGCCCGGCTGACGGCGACGGATCCGCGGGCGCTGCGAAGCTGGCTGGAAACCAACGGCTTCGTGCTGCCGGCCGGTCTTGCGACGGAGCTGAAGCCGTACGTCGCTCAGAAGTGGGAGTACGTGGCGGTGCGGCTGGCCCCCGAGGCGGAGGGTGCGATGCTGCGCGGCACGCTCGATCCGCTGCGGCTGCGGTTCGCCAGCGAGAAGTTGATCTACCCGATGCGGCTGTCCCGGCTGGCCAAGAACGCTCAGTCGCTGGGCCTGTTCGTGCTGGCGCGGCACCGGATGGAGCCGAAGTCCTCGATCGGCGGGGATGCGCCGGAGGTGACGTACGCGGGCAAGGTCCCGGCGGACGGGGTGCTCGCCGGGTTCGCGGGCGGCGGGCAGACCTTCCTGACGGCGCTGGACCAGAGGTTCCCGGAGCCGGGGCGGATCAGCGGCGATCACGAGCTGCGGGCGGCCGAGGCGGACACCGCCTTCCGGCGGGTGGTGTACGAGGACGAGCTGCTGACGGCGGGCGGTGTGCCGGTGTGGCTGCTGACGGTCGGCACAGGGCTCGCGGCGCTCGTGGTGGCGGCGCTGTGGCGCGTACGGGCCAGGCGCCGCAGGCCGGTCCTGCCGCCGCCCCCGGTCCATGTGCCGCCGCCGGTCGCCTGAAAAGTGGGGCTCGCTGAAATAGGTTGGGCCCATGACCCAGGAGCAGTGGAACGCAGTTGACCGCTTCATCACCGACCACCTCGTCCACGACGACGAAGCCCTCAAAGCGGCCCTCGCGGCGAGCGACGAGGCCGGCCTCCCCGCCATCGCCGTTGCCGCGAACCAGGGCAAGCTGCTGAACCTGCTGGCCCAGATCCAGGGCGCCCGCAGTGTGCTCGAGATCGGCACACTGGGCGGCTACAGCACGATCTGGCTGGCCAGGGCGCTGCCGGAGGGCGGCAGGCTGATCTCGCTCGAATTCAACCCGGCCCACGCGGAGGTCGCCCGCGCGAACCTGGCCCATGCGGGCCTCGACAAGATCGCCGAGGTCCGCGTGGGCGCGGCCCTGGACACCTTGCCGAAACTGGTCACCGAGCCGGGCGCGGGCCCCTTCGACCTGGTCTTCATCGACGCGGACAAGCAGAACAACCCGCGCTACGTCGAGTGGTCCCTCAAGCTGACCCGCCCCGGCAGCCTGATCATCGTCGACAACGCGATCCGCGGCGGTGCGGTCGTGGACGCGGACAGCACGGACCCGGCGATCGTCGGCACGCGGGAGCTGTACGAACTGGTGGCGCGTGAGCCGCGGCTGGACGCGACGGCGGTGCAGACGGTGGGGACGAAGGGGTACGACGGCTTCCTGCTGGCGAGGGTGGTGGACTGACACCTCCGGTCGGGGGCGTGGGCGGTGCGGCAGGATGGGCGCATGAGCATTGTGAAGATCAACGCCCTGACCGTGCCCGAAGAGCAGCGTGAGGTGCTGGAGAAGCGCTTCGCGTCCCGTGCCGGGTCGGTGGAGAACTCCGACGGCTTCGAGTGGTTCGAGCTCCTTCGGCCGCTCGAAGGGACAGACCAGTACCTCGTCTACACACGCTGGCGCGACGAAGCCGCGTTCCAGGCATGGATGGAGGGCTCGATGAAGACGGCGCACCAGGGTGGCGGCGAGCAGGGTGGCGGGGAGCGGCCGAAGCCCGCCGCCACCGGGTCCACGCTCTGGTCGTTCGAGGTGGTGCAGCAGGCCGCGCCCAAGGCGTAGGCCCTCTTCGGGCCGGCTCTTCAGGCCGGCTCTTCAGGCCGGCCAGGAAATCGTTGGCCAAGGGTTCGCTGGCTCGGGTAGAGAGAGCGTCATGACGACGTGGACCATGGCCCCCGAAGCCTTCGATTCCGCCGACGCCGGCGTGCTGCGGCGCGAGTACTACGACGAGGTCGCGAGCCGCTACTGGAAGCGGCCCGCGACCGCCGAGGAGATCGACGAGGGGCTGACCGGGGACGGCGCCGAGCAACTCACGCCGCCCACCGGGCAGTTCGTCGTCGGGCGGTACGGCGGCAAGGTCGCGGCATGCGGCGGGGTGCTCATGCTGGACGCCGAGCGGGCGGAGCTGACCCGGGTCTTTCTGCGGCCCGCCTTTCGCGGCAGGCAGGGCGCGGGGCTGCTGCTGGGGGCCCTGGAGGACGCGGCGCGCGGGCTCGGGGCGCGGCGGATGGTGCTCAATACGCGGCTCGATCTGATCGAGGCGCGCAAGCTGTACCTCCGGCACGGCTACGCGGAGATCCCGGCGTACTGCTCGGGGCCGTACATGGAGGTCTGGTACGGCAAGGCGCTGTGACCCGGGGCGGCCGAGGGCCCGCGGGGCTCCGAAGCGCGCGGCCGGGCGGCCCGGGCCCGGGGAAGGCCGGTTGACCCGCAGCCGACGCCCGGGTCCAGGTGGCCCCGAGCTCCCGGGGCTTCAGCGGGCGTGGTCCCGCTTCGGGTCGGGGCTGTACGGGCGCTCCTCGTCCGAGCCGCACAGTTCCGCGGTCAGGTCCCGGACCAGTTGCACCAGATCCGTCGGGCGATCCGGGCCCCACCAGTCGCCGAGGAGCTCCGCCAGCGATTCCTCGCGGGCGTTCGACAGACGTACGGCCGCCTCCATCCCCGCGTCGGTGAGCATCAGTTGCGGCCCCTCGCGACGGGCCAGGCCCCGCTCCTCCACCTGACGGGAGGCCTCGGTGATCGCGCGCAGCGGCACCGGCGTGGTGTCGGCGAGCCGTTGGGGCTCCACCATGCCGTGGCGGCGGATGCGCAGCAGCAGCCAACTGGCCGCGGGCAGCAGGTCGTACCCCGCCTTCTCGGTGATCTTCTCGTAGATCCTGCGCCGGCCGTCGCGCGAGCCGAGCACCGAAAGCGCCCGTGCCACCTCCTCGTGGGAGGAGCGCGTGACCGGGTTGGAGGCCACGGTCTCGCTGGGGTCGGGCGCGGTGACCGAGCCGCGCAGCTTGTCCTCCTTGAGGAACCAGGCGACGACGAAGGCGACGGCCACCACGGGAACGGCGTACAGGAAGACGTCGGTGATGGACGACGAGTACGCGTGCAGCACCGAGGGGCGCAGCGCGGACGGCAGTTCGGAGATCGCGCGCGGGTCGGCCGCCAGCTCGCTCGCCCCGGCGCCGGGCGGCACCTGCTGTCCGGCGAGCGCGTCGGTCAGTTTGTTCTCGAGCCCGTTGGTGAAGATCGTGCCGAAGATGGCGATGCCGAACGAGGCGCCGATGGAGCGGAAGAAGGTCGCCCCCGACGTGGCGACGCCCAGGTCCGCGTAACTGACCGCGTTCTGGACGACCAGCACCAGCACCTGCATCACCAGGCCGAGACCGGCGCCGAAGACGAAGAAGTACGCGCTCATCTCCCAGGTGGAGCTCGTCTCCGTGAGCTGGTGGAGCAGGACCAGGCCGACGGCGGTGACACCGGTGCCCGCGATCGGGAAGACCTTCCAGCGTCCTGTGCGGCTGACGATCTGTCCGGACGCGGTCGAGGTGAGCAGCATGCCGAGCACCATCGGCAGCATGTGCACACCGGACAGGGTCGGTGTGACGCCCTGCACGACCTGGAGGAAGGTCGGCAGATAGGTCAGCGCGCCGAACATCGCGAAGCCGACGATGAAGCTGATGACGGCGACGAGCGAGAAGGTACGGATCCGGAACAGCCCCAGCGGCAGCACCGGTTCGGCCGCGCGCCGCTCCACGTAGAGAAAAGCGACGAGAAGTACGGCGCCGAGTACGGCGAGGCCGATGATCTGACCCGAGCCCCAGGCCCAGGTGGTGCCGCCGAGGGAGGCGACCAGGACCAGACAGGTGGCGACGGATGCAATGAGGAAGGTGCCGAGGTAGTCGATGGTGTGCCGGGTCGGGCGGGCCGGGATGTGCAGTACGGCGGCGATGACGAGCAGTGCCACGACGCCGATGGGCAGATTGATGTAGAACACCCAGCGCCAGCTGAGGTGTTCGGTGAAGAAGCCGCCGAGGAGCGGCCCGAGGACGCTCATCGCGCCGAACACCCCGCCGAACAGGCCCTGGTATTTTCCGCGTTCGCGCGGCGAGACGATGTCGCCGACGATCGCCATCGACAGGACGATGAGGCCGCCGCCGCCCAGACCCTGGAGCGCGCGGAAGCCGATGAGCTGCGGCATGTTCTGCGCGATGCCGCACAGCGCGGAGCCGATGAGGAAAATGACGATGGCGGCCTGGAAGAGCTTCTTGCGGCCGTACTGGTCACCGAGCTTGCCCCACAGGGGCGTCGCCGCGGTCGAGGCCAGAATGTAGGCGGTGACCACCCAGGACAGATGGTTCATGCCGCCGAGCTCGCTGACGATGGTCGGCAGCGCGGTGGAGACGATCGTCTGGTCGAGGGCGGCGAGCAGCAGGCCGAGAAGCAGTGCGCCGATGGCGACCATGACGGCCTGCCGGTTCTGGCCCTCGCCCGGGGCCGGACTGACGGCCTCGGTGCTCACTTCCTGAGCCATGCCGCTCTCTCTCCTCGCCGCTCTCCGCACCACTCTCCTCCTCATCGTGGTGGGTGTGACCGGTTATGGCCTGCCGAGGGAGCCGGGCGCCGTTGGGTCTCGCCTGCGGCGGCTGCATAATCGCTCGCAGGTAAAGGGGAGGGAACCGGCAATGACCGGACACGTGTGTCCTGAATGCGGTATGCCGCGCGGCGCCGGGGGCAGAGCCGTGCCCGGCTGCCACTGTGCGGCGCGGGCGAGCGAGGCGGTCGGGGCCGGGCGAGAGGCGGAGATCGCGGCGACGCGGGTTTTCGATCCGTTGCGGGTGCGGCCGTATGTGAGCTTGCGCAACGTGGGCGAGAGCGGGTCCGGGCCGGAGACGGTGCCGCTGCTGCTGCCGGATGCGGTGGTTCCGGGGCCGGGTGACGAGCGGGACGCGCGCGAGGCGGTGGACCTCACGAACGTGGACCTCACGGCGGTGGACCTGGGCCGGGTGGATCTCACGCCGACGGGCCACACTCCCGGGCGCCACCGCGGCCGCCGACGGCCGTACCGGGGTCTCTTGGTGGTCGCGGCGGCGGTGGCGGTGGCGGGGACCGCGGCGTTCGCGTCAGGGCTGTTCTCCGGGGACGACGAGCGCGACAAGGCCCTGCCGGACCGGGAGACGAGCGCGCCGAGCCTGAACGTCCTGCCGGACGCCCCCTCGTCGTCGCCGACCGGGTCCGCCTCGCAGACCGCGTCGGCTTCGGAGACTGCGTCGGCCTCGCCGTCCGTAACGCCGTCGGCGGATGCGTCGTTGCGCATGGCCCCCGGCCCGTCCGCGCCCTCGGATCCGTCGACGCCGCCCGCGACGGCGAGTGCGTCGGGATCGGCCTCCGCGGCGCCGCTCGGTGCCCGGTCGGGCACGCTGCGCCCCGGGGACAGCGGACCGGAGGTCGTGGAGCTCCAGCAGCGGCTGGCCGAGGTGTCGCTGTACTCGGGCCCGATGGACGGGCAGTACAGCCAGTCCGTCGAGGACGCGGTGCGCTCCTACCAGTACGACCGGCACGTCAAGGGCGACCAAAAGGGGGTCTACGGCCCGAAGACGCGCCGCGAGCTGGAGGCCGAGACGCAGGACCCGTGACGCTCGCTCTGCGCCGACCGGGTGGCGCAGACCGCCAGGTTTTTGTATCGTGATGGAACAAAGTGGTTCCGTCCGTATTCCCTGACCGGCGGGCGGAGCCACTTGTTCTCTTCTCCCGCGCCCTGGAGTACGCCGATGCCGGCAACCGCCCCGTTCGTTCTGACCGCCCGCGCCCTCCTGCTCGACATGGACGGCACCATCGTCAACTCGGACGCGGTGGTGGAACGCTGCTGGCGCCAGTGGGCGACGGAGCACGGCCTGGACCCGGACGAGGCGCTGAAGGTCGTACACGGCAGGCAGGGGTACGCCACGATGGCGGCACTCCTGCCCGACCGGCCGATGGAGCAGAACTACGCCGAGAACCGCGTGATGCTCGCACAGGAGACCGCGGACACCGACGGCGTCGTCCCGGTCGCGGGCGCCCCCGCCTTCATGGCCGCCATCGCGGGGCTCCCGTACGCCCTGGTGACCTCGGCGGACGAGGCTCTTGCCCGGGCCCGGCTGTCCGCCGCCGGGCTGCCGATACCGGAGATCCGCGTCACCGCCGAGTGCGTCGGCGCGAGCAAGCCGGACCCGGAGGGCTTCCTCAAGGGCGCGGCCGAACTCGGCTTCGCCCCGGCGGACTGCGTGGCCTTCGAGGACTCCGAGGCGGGCATCGAGGCGGCGAGGGCGGCGGGCATGCGCGTGATGGGTGTGGGCCCGCGCGCGGCGGCCCTGTCCCCGGACGCGCACATCCAGGACCTGACCTCACTGCGCGTGGAGCCGGGGCCCGACGGCACGATCCGTTTGTACGTCACGGGGTGACGGTTGCCCTGCACGGCCTGACCCCGCGCCCTACCCCGCCACCGCCTCGAACAGGCTGAACCCCGCCAGCACCAGCATCAACCCCGCAGCCACCTTCGTGATCAACCTCAGCGGCACGAACTTCATCAGCGTCCGCCCGCCCAGAATTCCCAGCCCCGCCACCGTCCACAGCGCCAGCACCGCCCCGATGCCCACCGACAGCGGACTGTCGTAACGCGCGGCCAGATTCGCGGTCATGATCTGGGTCAGATCACCGAACTCAGCCACCAGAATCAGCATGAAGCCCGCCCCGGAGACCTTCCAGAAGGACTGGTCCGCCGGGGCCTTGATGTGTTCCTCGTCGCCGTCGTCCTTCTTCAGCAGCACCAGCGCGCCGGCAAGGAAGAGAACGCCCACCACCGCCTGCACCAGCCGGTGCGGCAGCAGCGTCAGCACGCTGCCCGCCGCGATGGCGAGCGCGACATGGACCGCGAACGCGGCCGCGACACCGACGAAGACGTACGAGGCGCGATAGCGAGTTCCGAGCATCAGACCGGCGAGCGCGGTCTTGTCGGGGAGTTCGGCGAGAAAGACGACACCGAAGGTGATCGCCAGGATGCTGAAGCTGAGCACGGAACGGATTCCTCAATCGGTCGGGCTGCCGGACCGAGAGACCTGATCGGAAAGGGGTCGCTTCGGCACGGCAGCGTCACCTGAAAAGACAGGACACTGCGGCCGAAGGTCTCGCTGGCGGGCCGGGTCGAACTGGTCGACGAGGGCCGCCTCCGGGCGCCGGCCGGGCACGAGGCCCGGCAGTATGTCGACGTTCCGGCGAAGAGCTACTCCCCTTCTGCTCCGTTCAGGGTACGTCAGGCGCCACTCACGGCGAATCCCGGTACAGCCGCCCCCGCGCCACCAGCTCCAGCACCACCGACACCGACACTGCCTGCACGGCCATCAGCGCGACCAGCACAAACAGCTGCACCGCCCCCGCGAGCAGCGGTGAGGCGCCGCCCAGCAGCATGCCGACGAACGCGCCCGGCAGGGTGACGAGCCCCACGGTCCTGGTCTGATCGAGCCCCGGCAGCAGCGCGTCGGAGGCGGCCGGGCGCGCCACCTCCATGCGGGCGTCGCGAACGAGCAGCCCGAGCGCCATCCCCGCCTCCACCTCTCCGTGCCGCAGCCCCAGCTCGTCCAGCGCCCGCCGCCCGCCGAGCACGGTCGCGGTGAGCGCGCCGCCGATGAGGATGCCGGTCACCGGTACCAGCGTGATGCCCTTCAGCGGGACGAGGCCGGTGAGCAACAGCGCGGCCACCACGGGCACAACACCCGCGGCGATCGGCAGCCACGCCCACCGCCACGTCCGGTTCGCGGTGATCCGCCGGCCCGCCGTCCGTACCGCGACCGCGTACATCAGCAGCAGAAACGCGAACAGCAGCGGCAGCGAACGGACCACCCAGCCGATCACCAGGGAGACGGCCGCGAGTTGGACGGCCGCCCGCACGCCCGCCACGGCGATCTCGCGCGCCCGGCCCAGCCGGGCGACGGCGGCCACGGTCGCCGCGACGGCCAGCAGGACGGCCAGCACAGCGCCGAAGGTGACATTGACCGTGAGCAGCACCCGGCAACCCTACGACGTGCCACGGCATGTGCCGGAGTGTCAGAAAAGACTTGATCTGACGTGCCCATGTCGCCACTCTGTTACCTGGCGCCCACTCCAGCGAAACCTGGCGCCGACAACATGGCCACGCCCGAACGGCCAAATACCCCCCACATCCAAGGAGTTCGCATGTCAGGTGTCTACGCGCGTCAATGTCGCCGTATAGCCGTACTCGCCGCAACCTCCGCTCTCGCCGTCACCGGTCTGCTCGCCACCGCCCCCACCGCGCAGGCCTCCCCGCCCACCCCCGTCAGCGCCGCCACCGCCCGTACCTATCTCGCCGGGCTCACGGTGTCCCCCGAGGGCTCGTCCACAGGCTACAGCCGCGACAAGTTCCCGCACTGGATCACCCAGTCGGGCGCGTGCAACACGCGCGAGGTCGTCCTCAAGCGCGACGGCAAGAACGTCGTCCAGGACTCCAGCTGCGCCGCCGTCAGCGGCAGTTGGTTCTCCGAGTACGACGGCGCCACCTGGACCGCCGCCGCCGACCTGGACATCGACCACATGGTGCCGCTCTCCGAGGCCTGGAAGTCCGGCGCGAGCAGCTGGACCACCGCCAAGCGGCAGTCCTTCGCCAACGACCTCACCCGTCCGCAGCTGATCGCCGTCACCGACAACGTCAACCAGGCCAAGGGCGACAAGGACCCGGCGGAGTGGCTGCCCTCGCGCACCTCGTACCGCTGCATGTACGCGCGCATGTGGGTGGACGTGAAGCACTACTACGCGCTGACCGTGGACTCGGCCGAGAAGAGTGCCCTCCAGGGCATCCTGAACGGCTGCTGACCAGCGGCTGACGGTTCCTGCAGGAACCTGGTGGCCCTCCCCTGTCGTTCCGTACCGTACGGGGCGACAGAGGAGGGCAACACATGGCCGGGCTGCGCGTGGGACCACTGCTGCGGTACGTCGACTGGGAGTCCGGCGGGAGCGCGACCGTCTGGGTCGAGGCCGACCGGCCGTGCACGGCCGAGGTGCGCTGCGAGGACGGCGCGCAGGGCACGGCGCGTACGTTCCAGATCGCCGGCCACCACTATGCGCTGGTCCAGGTCACCGGCCTGACACCCGGGACGACGACCGCGTACGAGGTGCTGCTCGACGGCCGGCGGGTCTGGCCGCTGGAAGGAAGCCCGTTCCCGGCGAGCACGATCCGTACTCCCGACGTCCCCTCCGACGGCGTCACCGTCTCCTTCGGCTCGTGCCGCTGGTCGGCCGCGCCACGCGGTGGGCACGACCCGGTGGGACCGGACGCGCTCGACACCCTCGCCGCGAAGCTCGCCGCCGACCCCACGGCCGTACGCCCCGATGTGCTGCTTCTGCTGGGCGACCAGGTGTACGCGGACGAGACGTCCACAGCGACCAGGACCTGGCTCGCCGCGCGCCGCGATCTGCGCGAGCCCCCCGGCGCGGAGGTCGCGGACTACGAGGAGTACACCCGGCTCTACGACGAGTCCTGGCTGGACCCCGAGGTCCGCTGGCTGCTCTCCACCGTGCCCAGCTGCATGATCTTCGACGACCACGATGTGATCGACGACTGGAACACCTCCGCTTCCTGGCTGGCGGAGATGCGCGAGACGGCGTGGTGGCAGGAGCGGATCCTCAGCGGGCTGATGTCGTACTGGGTCTATCAGCACCTGGGCAACCTCTCCCCGGCGGAGCTGGAGTCGGACAAGCTGTACGCGGCGGTGCAGGCGTCGCCCGACGGGACGGATGCGCTGCGGCGGTTCGCCGCCGAGGCGGACTTGGACCCGGCGTGTGTGCGCTGGAGTTACCGCCGCGACTTCGGGCGGACCCGGCTGCTGATGGTGGACACACGCGCCGGCCGGGTCCTGGAGGAGCAGCGGCGGGCGATGCTGGACGCGGACGAGGCGCGCTGGCTGCGCGACCAGGTGCGGGACGGGCGGGGGTCCGCGACGGGATCCGGACACGGGTCCGCCGCGGGGTCCGGGCACGGGTCCGCGACGGGGTCCGGGCACGGGTCCGGGAAGTTGCCAGGGACAGGGACAGGGCCGGCGGCAGATTCGCTGCCCGGATCCGGTTCGGGGCCGTACGACCATCTCCTGATCGGAACCTCGCTGCCCTGGCTGCTGCCGCCGCTCATCCATGACGCGGAGAGCTGGAACGCCGCGCTCTGCCGCGGCGAGCGCGGCGACCGCTGGGCCCGCTTCGGCGAGGATCTGCGCAGACGGGCCGACTTGGAGCACTGGGCGGCCTTCCCCGATTCCTTCGCGAAGCTGGCCGCGCTGATCGCGGAGGCGGGCAGCGGGGACGACGCTCCGGCGACGGTGTGTGTGCTGTCGGGCGATGTACACCATGCGTACGTCGCCGAGCCCGAGTGGCCCGGCCCGGCACCGGAGGCCAGGGTGCTCCAGCTGACCTGCTCGCCCGTGCACAACTCCATTCCCCGCCCCATACAGCTGGGCTTCCGCTTCGGCTGGAGCCGCGCCGGACGGCGGCTCGGGCACGCCCTGGCTCGCCACGGCAGGACGGGCAGACCGCCCGTCCACTGGGAGCGGACGGGCGGCCCGTGGTTCGGCAATCAGCTGATGACATTGGCGCTGCGAGGCCGTTCGGCGGTGCTGCGGCTGGACCAGGCGCAGACGGTGGCGGGCGCGGCCCGGTCCGCGAGCGGCGCGGGTACGCGGCTGGTGACGGCGGATGAGCGGGAGTTGACTGCGAACGGTGATCCATCCCACAGCGGAGGGTGATCCTCGCCCCCTGGGGTTCGACTCCGGCGCCTCCCCCGGCATGATGAGCCGAACATTCCGCTGCCAAGCACCCCACATGCCCCGGGAGTTCCCGTTTTGTCCGACGTAGGCGATGTGCGATCAGCAGTAGCCCCCCACTCCCACGCCGTCGCAGTCGTCGGGGCAGGCCCCCGCGGCACCTCTGTCCTCGAAAGACTCTGCGCCTCGGTCCCTGAGCTGATCCCCGGCACGTCGCTGACGGTCCACCTCGTCGACCCGGCGCCGCCGGGCCCGGGCCGGGTCTGGCGGACCGACCAGCCGGCCGAGCTGCTGATGAACACGGTGGCCTCACAGGTCACTTTGTTCACGGACGGCAGCGTTGTCTGCGAAGGTCCGATACGTCCGGGGCCGAGCCTGTACGAGTGGGCGGCAGCGCACACCGACGAGCGGCTCGGCCCCGACGACTATCCGACGCGGGCCTGCTACGGGCGCTATCTGGAGTGGGTTTTCCGGCAGACGGTGGACGCCGCGCCGGACACGGTGACGGTGCGGGTCCACCAGGCGCGGGCGATACGGCTGGAGGACGAACTGGACACGCCCCCGCAGGCCGGACCGGTGGCCGGCCCCCTCAGCGGCGCGGCGGCACTCACCGGCGCCCTCAGGTCCACCGCGGCACGGACCGGGGCCCTGACCGGCTCGGTGCCGCGGGCCCGCGTGGCGCTCGACGACTCCCTCGGCAGGGCGCCCGTCTCCCCGACGCAGAGCCTCACCCTCGACGACGGCACCACGATCGCCGGACTCTGCGCGGTGATCCTCGCGCAGGGCCATCTGCCCGCGGTCTCGCGCCAGACGCAGGCGCATCTCGCCGAGTACGCGGCCCGCCACCCCCCGCTGCGTTTCTTCCGGCCCGCGAACCCGGCCGACCTCGACCTCTCGGCCGTAGCCCCCGGCGAATCGGTCCTGCTCCGCGGCCTCGGCCTCAACTTCTTCGACCATATGGCGCTGTTGACGACCGGCCGCGGCGGAACGTTCGTACCCGACGGCAACGGCGCCCTCGTCTACCGCCCCTCCGGCCGCGAACCGCGGCTCCACGCGGGCTCGCGGCGCGGCATCCCGTACCAGGCGCGCGGCGACAACGCGAAGGGCGCCTCGGGCCGGCACGAGCCCCTCGTACTCACCCCGGACGCGATCGCCGTCTTCCGCAAACGCGCGGACGACGGCGATCCGCCGGACTTCCTCACGGAGATCTGGCCCCTGGTGGCCAAGGAAGTGGAGACGGTCCACTACAAGGCACTGCTGTCACATCCGGCCGGCTTCCAAGACCGCTATCTCGCGGCGCCCCACGGCAGCCCCCAAGAGGCCGCCGTACTGGACGAGTTCGGCGTCGCGCAGGCGGATCGCTGGTCCTGGGACCGGATTTCGCGCCCGTACGGCGGCGAGAGCTTCGGCTCGCCCGCCGAGCACCGCGCCTGGCTTCTCGCCCATCTGCGCCAGGACGCCGCGCAGGCCGCGCTCGGCAATGTCGCGGGTCCCCTGAAGGCCGCGCTCGACGTGCTGCGCGATCTCCGCAACGAACTGCGTCTGATCGTGGACCATGCCGGGCTCTCCGGCACCTCCCGGCGCGACCATCTGGACCGCTGGTACACCCCGCTGAACGCCTTCCTCTCCATCGGCCCGCCGCGCCGCCGGATAGAGGAGATGACGGCGCTGATCGAGGCGGGCGTCCTGGAGGTGGTCGGCCCGCGCACGAGCGTCGGGATGGCGGACGGGGTGTTCACCGCCGAGTCGCCCGACGTGCCCGGCTCCTTCGTCACGGCGACGACGCTGATCGAGGCGCGGCTGCCGGAGCCGGACCTCAGGCGGACCTGTGACGAACTGCTCGGTCGGCTGCTGAAGACGGGCCAGTGCCGACCGCACACGATCGACGGTTACGAAACCGGAGGACTGGACGTAACGCAGCGCCCTTACCGTCTGATCAACCGTCAAGGGCGCCCACACCCACGGCGCTTCGCGATCGGCGTGCCCACCGAAGGCGTCCACTGGGTGACCGCGGCCGGGGCCAGGCCCGGTGTCGACTCGGTGACGCTCGCAGACGCGGACGCGGTGGCGCGCGCCGCGCTGCGCACGGTGGGCACGCTCGGACCGGAATCCACGGCGAATACCGGGGCAAAGGCCGACCGTTGGTCAAATGTTGAACTTGCAAGCATCGATTAGGTCTGCCTAACCTAGGGCCCCCCTCGTCGGTTCACGTCCCCAGACCGAAGGAGTCCCCCATGGCCAATCCCTCGCTGTCCACCCGTCTGAACAAGGCCCAGCCCTATGCGCTCGGCCTGTTCCGCATCGTCGTCGGCCTGCTCTTCACCTGCCACGGCGCCGCCTCGCTCTTCGGCGTACTCGGCGGCACGGGAGGCAGCGGCGGCACCATCCCGGCCGGCGCCTGGCCCGGCTGGTACGCGGCGGTGATCGAGCTGGTCGCCGGCGCACTCGTACTGGTCGGCCTCGGCACGCGCAGTGCAGCCTTCATCGCCTCGGGCTCGATGGCGTACGCATACTTCACCGTTCACCAGCCGGAGGGCCTCTTCCCCCTGCAGAACAGCGGCGAGGGATCCGCGCTGTACTGCTGGGCCTTCCTGCTGCTGGTCTTCACCGGCCCGGGCGCACTGGCGCTGGACCGGGTGTTCGGCCCTCGTAGTGAGAACTGGACCGCGCAGGACGAGCGCAAGGAGCAGACCGCGGCGGTAACCGCCTAGCCCTGTCCTGGTTCATTCAGCTGCCGCCGGAGCTTTCGGAGCGCCCGGGCCCTCGTTCACAAAAGAGGACCTGGGCGCTCCGCTTTTTCGCCTGCCACCCACTTCGCCGCCCCCCACTCCGTTTTTCACTTCGCCCACTCCCAAATCCCGTCCCTATTCCCGCCCGTATTCCCAAATCCCGCCAGACGTGAGGCTTACTACATCAACGCCCCCTGGCGATCTCGAGGTATACGCCAGGCGTACGCTGTACAGCTGTAGTGCCGCCCCTGCCGCTCCCCTGCGACGTCGCGGCGTTATTCACGAAACCGGGGAGTTAAGGGTGCTAGAGAGTGTGGGGTCGCTGACCGGCAGCCCATGGATTTACGCCGTCGTGGCGCTTTCCGTACTTCTCGATGTATTTCTGCCCGTACTGCCGAGCGGCGTGCTGGTGATCACGGCGGCGACCGCGGCCGCGGCCGGCTCGACCACTGCCACCGCCGCGCCCGTCGAGACCGCGGCCGGTGGCGTCCCGCACCAAGTGCCCTCGCTGCTCGTCCTGGTGCTGTGCGCGGCCACCGCCTCCGTACTCGGCGACCTCGTCGCGTACCGGCTGGCCTGGCGCGGCGGCGACCGCCTGGACCGGGCGATCGCCCGCTCGCGCAGACTGACCCGCGCGCAGGAACGTCTCGGCACGGCCCTAAGCCGGGGCGGCGGCGCACTTGTCGTGATCGCACGCTTCGCCCCGGCCGGCCGCTCGGTCGTCTCCCTGGGCGCGGGCGCGGCCCACCACAAGGTGAGGGATTTCCTGCCCTGGTCCGCCCTGGCGGGCGTGGCCTGGGCCGGCTACAGCGTGGGCCTCGGCTACTTCGGCGGCCAGTGGCTGGGCGCGACCTGGATCGGCGCGGCGGTCTCGGTGCTTGCGCTGTTCGCGGCGGGCGCGCTGGCGGCATACGTCATGCGGCGCCCGACACAGTCACCGGCTCCCGAACCGGCTGCTTAGCGCCCCCACCGGACCCGCGCACCTCAAGCCCTTCGAGCAGCTTGCGGGTCGCCTCGGCAATCTCGTCGACGGCCTGCTCGAAGACCTCGCGATTGTGCGCGGCGGGGGCACGGAAGCCGGACACCTTGCGCACGTACTGCAGGGCGGCGGCACGGATGTCGTCCTCGGTGGCCTCTTCGGGGAGGGCGGGCGGGCGGAGAGTCTTGATACTGCGGCACATGTCTTCAGTGTGCCTCGCAGGTCTGACAAACGTCCGCCGGAGCGGGCGGCCTTACGGGCAGGGGCCGCAGCCGTCACCGCGGGTGCGGCTCTCGTCACCAGCCCCCATCAAGGCCGGATGAGGACCCGGTCAAGGCACGATGAGGCCCCTCGATGAGGGCTCGATCAGGCCCGAGGCTCGATCAAGCCCCGAGGCTCGATCAGGCCGCAGTCGCCGCCCTCACCACTGACGCCGCCAGCCGGTCGTTCTCCGGCGCGGCGCCGCCGGGGAACGCGAACCGGCGGCGCACATAGCCGTACGCAACACCGCTGCGCGGATCGGCAAAGCTGTCCGCGCCCGCAGCACCGCTGTGGCCGAACGCGTCCGCACCCAGGAACGGGTACCCCACACCCTTTGCCTGGAAGCCGAGGCCGAAGTTGTCCACGTCCCCGGTGACCACGTCCGTGCCCACGGTGTAGAGCGGGGCGAACTCGGCGATCGTCTCCGGCTTGAGCAGCGGGGCCCTGCCGTCGACCTCACCGATCGCCGCCGCGTACATCCCCGCCACCCCGCGCGCGTTTGCGACGCCGCCCGCCGAGGCCTGGCCCTGCGCCCGAACGGCACGCGTGTTGGCGAAGTCCACCAGGTCCATGGGCGGCTCGGCGTTCGCGTTGAAAGCGATCCCCATCAGACTCTTCGGGTCGATCGGATTGGCCTGCAGCTCCGCGAGCTGATCCGGCGTGGGCCGCATCGGCAGTACGTCGAGGTAGCGCGCCTCGAGTGCTTCGGGCAGCCCGAGATGGAAGTCAAGACCGTACGGAGCCCTGATCCGCTCCTCGAACAGCTCCTGTATGGAACGCCCGGTGGCCCGGCGCACCACCTCGCCGGTGAGGGCGCCGATCACAAAGGCGTGGTAGCCGTACGCCGTGCCCGGCTCCCAGAACGGCCGCTGTCCCGCCAGCCGTCCGGCGAGCAGGCGGTCGTCGGCCATCTCCTCCATGCTGAACCCGCCGTCGACCCCGATCACTCCGGCGCGGTGGCCGAGCAACTCCCGCAGCGTGAGCGCGCCCTTCCCCTCGGCGGCGAACTCCGGCCAGTAATGGGTGACTTCGCCGTTCAGATCGAGCACACCGTCCTGCACGAGCAGGGCGACAACAAGGTGCGCCGCGCCCTTGGTGACGGAGTAGACACCGGTCAGCGAGTCGCCCGCCATGCCGTCCCCGGCCCACAGGTCGACGACCTGCCGCCCGTTCACGTACGCCGCAAGCTGTGCACCTGACTCGGTGACCCCTTCGTCGAGCAGTGCGGCGAACTCCTCCCGTACGCTCTCGAAGCCCTCTGCGACAGTGCCCTGCACACCGACTTCGGCTGCCATGCGTCCTCCCCAACGATCATCAAGCGGTCACCGGACGCCAACCAGCAAAAGGGCGCAGATAATTCCCCGGGACGCATCGTCTCCCGGCGGGGCCGTATGCAGGGCCCGATCGACACCGCGCTCGCCGAACTGGGTCTGACGCGGCGGGTGGTGGGGAGCGTGGGCACCTGGTGGGTCTGGTGACGACGCGGGCGCGGCCGCTGACGGACACAACACCAGGCACATTCCGGTCAGTTGACATCTGTCCGGCAGCTTGGCGACTTCTGGACATCTATGGAGGAAGCGCTGTCCGGCCCTCCGGCCCGCTTGGAGACTCGGTGACATGCCCGCCGCAAGAGGCGGCCGGGTATCAGCGCAGAATTCAGCAGGGGGAAACCCGAATGGCACTACGCAAGCTGATCGCTTCGTTACTCACGGCCCTGGCGCTCGTCGCCGCGGCGGTCATCGGACTCACCGGCCCGGCCACCGCCGCGTCCGGCACCGGCAGCGGCACCGGCCAGGGCTTCACGGCCCAGGCGAAGCAGGCCGGACTGACCACCGCCGAGGCGCGGCAGCTCCAGCAGACGGTCGACGGCTACCTCACCACGGTGGGCGGCAAGCAGGTCGCACCCAACAGGATCGAACTGGCGGGCCAGGGCGAGATCGTGGTCGCCATGCCCGGCGAGCGCTACGCCCGCGCCCTCTCGAGCCCGGCGGGCACCAGGGCGGCGTGTCCGTACGAGAACTTCTGCATGTGGACCGGCACCGGCTTCACCGGCACGCAGTTCAACCTGTGGAAGTGCGGGACGTACGACCTTTCGAACTGGAACGGTCCCGGCTCCTGGAGCAACAACCAGACCCCGGGCACCAGGGCGAGGTTCCTGGACCGCGGCTACAACACGATCTACACGACGCCCGGCGCGTATGCGAACAGTGCGTACTACGACTGGACTCCGGTCTGGCACGTAGTCCCCTGCTGAGAACCTTGGGGCCTACGTGTCCCTGGGAAAACGGGACGGGGCCCGGCCCCGGCGACCCAGAGTCGCCGGGCCCGGGCCCTCACGCTTGCCCCGCCTCAGTTGTCCTGCAGGAACTTCTTCGCGAGGGAGTCGCCGAGGCTCACCGCGGCACTGTGGCTCTCGATCGGCGAGACCTTGGAGTTCTTGAACAGGATGTACGTGACACCGGACTCGGCACCGCCGGTCTCCGGGTCCGGGTCGATACCCAGCGCCTGGGCGGTGGCGTACGACGCCTCGCCGATGATCTTGTTGGGCCCGGTGTCCCCGACGACGGCGTACTCGACCTTGTTGTTGTAGATGACGGCGACGACGCCGCCACCCTTGATCCCGGCGCTCGAGTAGTTCCAGATGCTGCTGGTGCTCGGTACGACGACGTACGGCAGCTTCTCGGCGTTCAGCGGCTTGCCGTTGGACTGGTGGAACGCGGTGTCGTCCTGGAACCAGGGGTCGGTGTTGGCGTTGCACTTGCTGGTGACCTGGCCGTCGCAGTCGACGTCCATGTCGGCCTTCCAGAACACCGCGCCGTTCTTTCCGCAGACCGGGACGGTCGCCGAAGTCTCGCTGTCCGTCCTGTACTTGCCGTTGGATATCTGCGAACAGCTCTTGACCTTGGCCAGCAGATCGGCCGCACTGACCGACCCTTCCTGCGTCCCGCGCGCGCCCGAACCGGCCGCACGATGTGCGGTGTTGGCGGTGGCGGGCAGTGCGGCGACGGCGAGCAGGGCGGCGCCCGAGGCGGCGGCGAGCGCGAGAGTACGAGTACGCATGTGGGGGCGGCCTCTCTGTTAGGAAAGTTTCCTTACTTGTCCGCCGACAAATGTGATCCCTTTACATGACCGCGTCAACCCCTTCCCGCCGCCGGATTCCAGCGCTTGACATACACCCACTCCGGGCGCATGCTCAACCTATCGGTTAAACAACTGGGTGGTTGATTACGAGATGGCAGACGATCCGCTCAGCAACACCTTCAGCGCTCTCGCCGACCCGACCCGCCGGGCCATCCTGGCGCGGCTCGCCGACGGGGCGGCAACGGTCAACGAGCTGGCAGAGCCGTTCTCCATCAGCCTTCAGGCCATCTCCAAGCACCTGAAGGTGCTCGAACGCGCCGGCCTGATCACCAGAGGGCGCGACGCCCAGTACCGCCCCTGCCAACTGCATGCCGACCCGCTCAAGCAGGCCACCGAGTGGCTGGAGGGCTACCGCCGGTTCTGGGAGGAGAGCTTCGGCCGGCTCGACGACTATCTGATCGAACTTCAGGAAAGGCAGCGGAACAATGACCTCGAAAGCTAGCGAGCACCCGACGACGCTGACCACTCCGTCGGACCTCGAGATCGTCATCACCCGCGACTTCGACGCACCGCGCAGCCTCGTGTGGGAGGCCTGGACCAAGCCCGAACACGTCCGCAGGTGGTACGGCCTGCGCTCGATGACCACGACCGTCATCGAGATCGACCTCCGCCCGGGCGGCGCCTGGCGCTGGGGACAGGCCGAGCCCAACGGGCAGGAAGTGGTGTTCTCCGGTGTCTACAAGGAGATCGTGCCGCCCCAGCGGCTTGTCTACACCGAGGGCTTCGAGCAGATGCCGGGCTCCGGCGAGACCGTAGTGACACTGACCTTCGAGGAGAAGGACGGCCGGACGACCCTGACCAGCACCTCGGTCTGGCCGTCGATGGAGGTCCGTGACATGGCGATGGCTTCCGGCATGGAGTGGGGCGTGATCGAGACGTACGCGCGGCTCGACGAGCTGCTCGACGAGCTGTTGGGAACGAAGGGCTGAGGCGAGGGGAACTGGGGACTTCGCGGCCCATCTGCGCATCCCCCGCGCCGTACTCACCGACCGGCTCACCACACTGACCGAGGCAGGGGTGCTTCGGCGCGTATCGGGCGGCGGGCGGCGGGAGGTCTACGAGCTGACCTCAAAGGGCGTCTCGCTGTGGCCGGTTGTGGGCGCGATCACCGCGTGGGGCGACGAGCACTACGCGCCGGGCGGCCCGCGCCGGATCTTCCGCCACGCCGCGGACAACGCGCCGGTCTCATCCGACGGCCGCTGCACCAACTGCGCTGCCACCGTCGGCGCCGAGGACACCCTCGTCACTCCGGGCCCTGGACTCACCGCGCCCACCGATGACGATGACCTGGTGACCGCCGCCCTGACCCGCCCGCACCGTCTGCTGCAGCCGCTGCGCGACTGACATATCGCCCGCCGGCCCCACTACGAGCCCCACTACGAAAGGTGCACGCTCATGAGGATTCTGGTCGTCGGCGCCGGAGCCACGGGAGGCTACTTCGGCGCCCGCCTCGCCCAGGCGGGCCGGGACGTCACCTTCCTGGTCCGTCCTCGCCGGGCCGCGACGCTGCGTGAGCGGGGGCTCCGCATCACCGGCCTGGGCGAGGAGGAGGTGATAGCACCCCAGCTGGTCACGGCCCCCGAGCTCTCGGCCCCGTACGACCTGGTCCTGCTGTCGGTGAAGGCCACCGCCCTCAAGCAGGCCATCGACGACGTCGCCCCGGCGATCGGCCCGCAGACCGCGATCGTGCCCCTCCTCAACGGCCTGGCCCATCTCGCGGAACTCAACACGCGCTTCGGCACCCAACCGGTCCTGGGCGGCGTAGCCAAAATCATCACCACCCTGAACGACGAGGGCGACATCGTCCGCCTGGCCCCACTCGCCAACCTCACCATCGGCGAACAGGACGGCGGCCCTTCACCACGCGTGGAGGCCATCCACACCCTGCTGGACGACGCGGGCATCGACGCGAACGCCTCGACGGACATCATCGCGGCGATGTGGCACAAGTGGGTCTTCATCACGACGATCGCCGCGGTGACCTGCCTGATGCGCGGCACCATCGGCGACATCAACGCCACCGCCGGCGGCTCCTCCCTCGGCCCCGCCGTCCTGGCGGAGGCCGCCACGGTCTCCGCTGCCGCCGGGTTCCCCGTCCCCGACGCCCAACTCACGGCCACGAGCGCATTGGTGACCCAGGCGGGCTCCCCACTGACTGCCTCCCTGTACCGCGACGTGGTGGCCGGCCGGCCGACGGAGGTCGAGCACGTCTTCGGCGACCTGGTGACGCGGGCTCGCGCGCTCTCTGTCGATACGCCGCTGCTCGACCTGACGACGCTCCACTTGCGGGTCCACCAACACCGCACCGCGAAGCGGGCACTTGAGGAGCTGCAGGTTCGTTGAAACGAACGGTCATGCGGCGCCGTCAATGAATGGGAACAAGGGCGCCGCCGAGCGGAGGAGAACAAGATCTTAGGTTCCTCGGAGTCCAACCCGACACGTCGCGCACTTCTCACGGCCGGTGCCGCAGCCGGTTCGGCCGCGGCGCTCATGCTCGCCACCGGGCCTGCCCACGCGGCCACCCGTCACCGGGACACCACCGCACGACTGCGTGAACTCGAACGACAGCACGCGGCTCGCGTCGGAGTGTTCGCACGCAACCTGGCGACAAAGACGACGGTGCTCCATCGGGCGCAAGAGCGCTTCCCCATCTGCTCCGTCTTCAAGCCGCTCGCCGCGGCAGCCGTACTGAGAGACCTCGACCGCCATGGTGAGACGCTTGCCAAACGCATCCGCTACACCAAGGCGGACCTGGTCGAAAACTCACCGATCACGGGCACGGCCGACCACCTCGCCCATGGCATGACCATCGCCGAACTGTGCGGGGCCGCCATCTGCTACAGCGACAACACCGCAGGCAATCTGCTGCTCCGCGAACTCGGCGGACCCACCGCGATCACCCGCTTCTGCCGGTCCATCCAGGACACGACGACACGGCTCGACCGCTGGGAGCCGAAGCTCAACACCGCCGAGCCATGGCGCGTCGAGGACACGACAAGCCCGAGGGCCATCGCACGCAGCTATGCGCGACTCACTCTCGGAGACTCGCTGGATCCCCGGGACCGCAGACGGCTGACCGGATGGCTGCTGAACAACACGACCAGCGGGGACCGATTCCGTGCGGGGCTGCCCAAGGACTGGACCGTCGCGGACAAGACCGGCGGCGGGTCGTACGGCACCTGCAACGACGTGGGCATCGCCCGGACACCGGACGGGACACCGATCGTGCTGGCGGTGCTGACGACCAAGCACGAGGCGGACGCGGCTCCGGACAACCGGCTCATTGAGCGAACAGCCGCACTTTTGGCACAAGCGGTGACGTAGAGCCTGGGAAAACACGGGACTCAGGCTGCCGACTCGGAATGGCGGCTTCCGTATCAGGCATTCATGGATGCGCGCCGGATCGCGTCGAGCGCGCGCGTCACGTCATCCTCGGTCGTCGACCAGTTGCTCACCGAGATCCGCATGACGCGACGGCCGTGCCAGGTGGAGCCGCTGAACCACGCCGTGCCGTCGTCGAGCAGCCGGGTCAGTACCCGTTCCGTGCGTTCGTCGTTGCCGAACTCGGCGCAGACCTGAGTGAATACCACCTCGTTGAGGACTGTCGCGCCGTCGATCCCGGCGATGCCGGTGGCGAACGCGGAGGCGTGTCGGCACAGCCGCTCGACGAGGTCGGCCACACCTGACCGGCCGAGGGTCCTGAGCGCCGCCCACACGGTGAAGGCTCTGCCGCGCCGGGAGAGCTCCGGGACCTTGTCGATGGGGTCACCGTGTTCGTCCTGGATGAGGTAGTCGCCCTGCAGGCCCATCGCGGCCCGGACCGCGAACGGGTCGCGCACGATGGCGAGGCCGCAGTCGTAGGGGACGTTCAGCGTCTTGTGCGCATCCGTCGCCCAGGAGTCGGCGAATGCGCAGCCCTCCGTCAGGTGTGCGTACACCGGGGAGGCGGCCGCCCACAGTCCGAAGGCGCCGTCGATGTGCACCCATGCGTCGGCCTCGCGGGCGGCACGAATCGTTTCGACGAAGGGATCGAAGGCGCCGGAGTGGATGTCTCCGGCCTGAAGGATCACGATCGTGGGGCTCTGCCCGCCGGCCGCCAGGCTGTGCCGCACGGCTTCGGGCTCGATGCGTCCCTGATCGTCCGCCTTCACGAGTTGGGGTTTGCCGAGCCCCAGGTAGCGCAGCGCCAGGTCAATGGCCATGTGGCGGTCCTCGCCGACGATGACGCGTACGGCCGGCGCACCTGCGAGTCCGTCGTGGGCGACGTTCCAGCCGGCGCGCCGCAGCACCGCGTCGCGCCCGGCGGCGAGGCAGGTGAAGTTCGCCATCGTGGCACCTGTGGTGAAGCCGACGGCGCTGTCGCTCGGCAGCCCGAGCAGATCGAGCAGCCACGCGCCGGCGATGTCTTCCGCCGCCGTGTACGCGGGCGAGACGGCGCGCATCACGCAGTTCTGGTCCCAGGCACTGACCAGCCAGTCTGCGGCCAGCGCGGCCGGTTCGGTGCCACCGACCACGAACCCGTAGAAGCGGCCGCTGGGAAACGCGGTGAGCCCCGGCTCACAGGCCGTGGCCATCAGGTCGACGACATCGGCGGGGGTGCTCGGGCCGTCGGGCAGTTCGACACCGAGCGCGCGCACGATCTCGTCGACCGAAGCGCGGGCGGGAACCTTGCGATCGGACAGGCTCGCCAGCCAGCGGACAGCATGGCCGTATGCCTGTCGGAGCGCCGCCTCGCGCGCGTCCATACCTCGGACTATGAGACAGTCGCCGCCGCCACGCAAGCCACGACCGGCACGGTCACGCCCACGCCTTGATCACCGTGCAGCGGAAAGAATGAATCACCCCCGGGCGGGCCCCGGAGCCAGCAGGATGCACCTACGGACTCAGGGAAGGGTGAGGCGGCAGATGCGCGTCCTGACGTGGAATGTGTGGTGGCGGTTCGGCCCGTGGGAGCAGCGGCAGAAAGCGATCCTGACCGTGCTGCGCGACCTGCAACCCGATGTCATCGGGTTGCAGGAGGTGTGGGCCCGCGGCGGGGAGAACTTCGCGCAGTGGCTCGCGGAAGAGCTCGGCATGCAGTGGACCTGGGCCGCCTCGCACGCCCCCGAGCGCTGGCAGAGACGACTCGGGGACTCGACGGTCGATTTCGGCAACGCCGTGCTGAGCCGCTGGCCCATCGTGGACCGCGCCGTGACGCGGCTGCCCGCCGCCGAGGGAAATGACGACGGCCGTCTGGCTCTGCATGCGCGACTGGCCGCGCCCACACACGAGGTGCCCTTCTTCACCACCCATTTGACTTCGGAGATCCACGCTTCGGCCGTGCGCTGCGAACAGGTCGCGGCGCTCGGCGAATTCATAGCGGCTCACCGCGGCGGCACTCTCTTTCCGCCGGTGGTCACCGGCGATTTCAACGCCTGGCCCGATTCAGACGAGATCCGCCTGCTCGGTGGCTACAAGACGGCCCCCGCGGTCCCCGGCCAAGTCCTCGTCGACGCTTGGGAGTACGCCGCCCCGTCGGCACCGTCGGCCACATGGGACGCGGCAAACCCCTACGTAGCGGCGGCCGGTGCCCTGAGCGTCCGCATCGACTACATCCACGTCGGCCCACCCGGCCCCGGCGGCCTCGGCCGCGTCCGCTCCATCCACCGCGCGGGCGACGGCCCGGTCGACGGCATATGGCCGTCCGATCATGCGGCGGTGATCGTGGACTTGGCGGATGCCGATCCTGGAAACCACTGGGCAGAACCCCGCCACTCTCAATGACTCAGGCTGGGTCCTCGCGCCTTTCCCCGCCGACCACGACATCCCTGTAGAGAATTCGGGAGTCCCCCGCCGCCCGCAGCAGGGCGTACGCCACCTGCTTGGCGCCCTCTGGGGACAGGTGGATCTCATCCGTCCAGAGCACCGACAGCCTGATCGTGCCGTCCAGCAGATTCCGTGCGACGTCGATCTCGACGCCGTTGCCGCTCACATCGCTGACGTCGAGGTCGGGGTCGCTGCTGTATGCCGTGCAGGCTGACACCGCCGCTACCCCCGACTGACCGCTACTGCCCGGCCGTTCCGGCACGGCATGGCACGCCGCGGGTGCCTACCAGTCGCGCCACTTGTCGGTGATCTCGTACCGGCCCAGCCCATGGCGCGCGGTGAGCGCAGAAACGTCCACGCCGCACTCTGTGAGCGCCTGGTCGATGTAGTCGCCGAGTTCTTCGCGTTCGCCGGTCTCGTAGGCGGCCCCGTCGTGCTGATCATTGATGACGTTCAGGGCGAGCACCACCCGTTCAACTGCTTCGAAGACCTCATCGTCGGAGGGGCTGCGGAGCGTCCGCAGTTGGCTCTCGAACGCGCCCAGGGCTGCGTCGGTCGCGTCGAGGAGCGGCACAGGGTAGAGGTCTGCCATGAACGCGTCCTCAGCGTTCAACGTGCCGGCGGCCACCTTGCCGGCCTCATCAGCCACTCCGTCGCGCCAGTGCTTCGAGGGTCTCTCAGTCATGAGCCGGACGGTACAGACGGACACCGACAACTTCTCCCGTGAGGGCAGAGAGCTTCCCGTCATGCTGGGACAGGCGCTTAGAAGGCGCCTGGCTGTTGATACAGTCCGCGGCACCTGACCTGGTTGTCCTGGCTCCTGCGCCTTGGGCTTTGAGGCTTCTTCGACACGCATTCGACAGGCGTGATTGTCAGGCAGGCCGAGGCACGATGCTCACGGCGCGGTAGTCGTACCCGTCCTGTTTGAAGCCGGGGGCATCCCACTTGAGGTCTACCTGCTGCCCGGGCGACAGCGCGCGGAAACCAGCCATTTGGATGTGGGAATAGTGGCCCCAGCACCCGCCGGGAGTCTCGGGAGAGTCGAGCACGCCCCACCCTTCCTCCTCGCGCCACTCGCGGACGGTCGCAGTCACCATGGTGGAACCTTATGGGGCCTGGAGGCTCCGACGGGACGCTGAGGAGCTGAGCAGTGACCTCTGCTTCGCCTCCGCTGGTCAGTAGGTGTGGAGCGGCAGCAGGCCGGCGGCCGCGGGTCTGCACGCCCAGTTGGCCGAGGTTGACCCGGCAATCTGACACGGACCTGGCACGGAGGCCAAGTGCCTCTGCGGGTCAGTAACTTGATCAGCATGACGAGTCAGATCATCACCCTAGTCGGCGTACTCGTGGGTGCACTCACGTCCTTCTTCGCCACGAGCATGGCGGAGCGGGCCAGGTTCCATCGGACACTGGCTACGCGATGGGATGAGCGCAAGCTCGATGCATACATTGAGTACATATCTTGCGTGAAGGAGGAGGTTCGGGCCTCCCGGCAGGCCATCGAAGCCGGCGAGCGGGGAGAAGACAACTCTCAGGCTCTCTCAGAGATGGCGGCTGCGGAAGCCAGGCGCTCTGTCCTCTTTGAAGGCCTCGTTCTGTTGAGTAACGAGGCGGCCGCTGATGCTGCCAGATCGGTCAATCAGCGAACCTGGGATCTCTTGGAGTGGACGCTTGACCCGGGCGCCGAGGCTTCCGCCCGGCGGAGCGAGTTGAGCATTCTGGTCATTGAAGCCCTGAACACCCTCCACCGGGCAGCTCGCTCGGACCTCGCGATGGGGGACCCAAGGCGCGCCACCGGACGGAGGCGGGCGACACCTGCCTTGTAAGTTCGATCTGAGCTCGCTCCGGCTGCGGCCGTCGACTGGTGCGGCGGCCGGACAGAGACGCTGACGTACGCCTCTGTCTGGCGTCGTTGATGTCAGCTGTGGATGTCAGACCTCAGTTTCCTGACGTCTGTCTGCGTTTCTGAAATTCCTCGTACTTGGCTGTGAAGACGTAGATGTAGTTCAGTAGAGCCTCGGCAAGAGACAACGCATCCGCTGCGTCTTCCCGGCTCACCGATTCCTCGCTGAAGTGCGCGCCTTGGTTGCCTAGCACTCGCAACGCCTGTGCCCAGTCGAAGAGGCGGCCCTCGATCTTCCCGTTATCGCGGAGGGCCTGGAGTGCCTGGAAGAGGGCTTTCTTCTGCGTGCCCTGCTCGATGCACATGCCTTCCAGCGTACGGCGGACCATGACGGCAGCTGCCGTGTACAGGTTGGCATCGAAGCATGCACGCGCTTCCACCATCTCGCGCGCTATCGATGCTGGGATGCCCGGAGCAAGTGCGGTGACCTGGGGCCACAATCGTTGAGGCCCGTTCGAGTCGTCAGAATCTACGGGCTCGTGCCAGAGCTGGGGTTGTCCGCACGCCAGGCAACGCCAGAGCTTGAAGTCAGCTGGGCGGCCAGCTATCTCGGGTGTCCAGTCGCGGCGTATGACCCATTCGTCAAAGAGGGACTTTTCCTCGCATTGTGGACACTCAAGTAACCGCATTTCTTCGCTCATGCGTACCCCCGGATTCGGTGTGGCCGACCGCCGAGCCTAGCGTGCACGAGGTCGGTGGAGCGGCTTTGGGCGGGAGCTGCCATGGGGCGAGAGATCGGGGCCCGTAAGCTTTCCGCGACTCGGGCAGTCTCCTGACCTGCCCGCTAAAGCCCGATGTGGGCCCCGATCTTCGAGGCTCGCCCCATGGTGGCTGCGTAAAGCCGTGGAGTCGACCGCCCCAGCCCCGTGCCGGCCGTTTTCGCCTCGGCCAAGTCGTCTCGCTCTAGCCGCGCGACCGGCGGAGCCGGGGACGGAGCGGGGCGGAGACAGGAGCGTCGGTCCCCGGCGGTTGAGCCGGGGAGCGCGCGGCGAGCGGAGCGAGCCGCCTTGAACCCGTAGAGAAGATTTCTACTCACCAGCCCTGCGTCGGCCGTCGGGCCGTGATCGTCACCTGTTGGGGGTCAGTCCTGACGGCTACGCTGGTGCGGGCCAGCTGATGACTCAGGGAGTGGGCTCAAGGGATGGGACCGAAGTCGGCGCGGGTCTACCGCACGATTCGCGAGTGGGTTGCGTCGGGGAAGTTGAAGCCCGGAGAGAAGCTGCCCTCTGAGCGCACCTTGGAGAAAGAGCTAGAGATCGGCCGTACCCAGCTGCGCACTGTACTGGCGAAGCTCGTTGCCGAGAAGGTGATCGAGTCGTACGCCCGCAGTTCCTACCGGGTGCCGTCCCGTGCCGTGAGTGTCGAGCGGCCGGACGATCTGGAGTCGTGGCAGATCCACGGTGAGCGCACGGTCTACGACAACCCTTGGGTGAAGCTGGCCCTTGTCGACGTTGAGCCACCGGGCGTTGAGCGTTTCGAGCATCACGTGGTGCGGCTGCACCATGTCTCGATCGCGGCCGTGCTCGATGACCAAGACCGCGTGCTCATGCTCTGGCGCTATCGCTTCGTGCCCGACAAGTGGGGCTGGGAGCTCCCTGGCGGCATCGTGGACGAGGGCGAGGATCCCCACGCGACCGCGCTCCGCGAGGTTGAGGAAGAGACCGGATGGCGGCCGAAGTCTCTGGATCACGTGGTCACCTATCAACCCATGGTCGGCATGGTCGACTCGCCGCATGAGATCTACGTCGGCAAGGGCGCCCAGCATGTCGGCGACCCCACGGACGTTGAGGAAGCAGGGCACGTTGCCTGGGTGCCGCTCTCGGACATCCCGGGCCTGCTGACCAGAGATGAGCTGATGGGTTCAGGCACCCTCGTTGCGCTCCTGCACGTGCTGGCCTCGCGCGGTGAGGGCGCTCCTACAGCTTCTGCGTGAGCTGTTCGATACGTCGCCGATGACGGACAGAACCTGTCCGGTTGGCCAACAAGCGTGCCTGCTGTAGATGCTCTTGCGCCTGGGCGTGCTCCTCGCGTGCAAGGTGGGCTTGGGCAAGGTCGCACCGCAGACCTGACGTAGCGCGGATGAACGTCGGGTCGGCTCCATCGAGCGCGGTGTAGAGGCTGCCGAGTGCATCATCGTCGCCGAGCATCGCGAGTGCGTTCCCACGCCATCGGGCCAGATGACCGCCGTTGAGGAAGATGCTCAGCATGTCCGCGTCCCGGGCCTCGATGCCTGCGGGCAGGACGGCGTCAGCCTTGTCGAGGGCACGACGGCAGTCATCCGCAAGCCCGGCCTTGGCGCAGAGCTCCGCCTCGGCCGCGTACAGCCACGCCTGCAACCGCGGCGACATCTGGCTACCGCCCAAACGCTGAGCCTCGCGTACGAGATCGACCGCCATCTCCGGTCGCCCGGCATCGTTGAGCACATACGCCTGCTCGGCCGTGGCGTGCGCGAGATACATCGGCTCGCCTGCCTCCTGCGCAGCCCGCTTGCCCAACTCGTAGTGCCGCCATGCCCTTTCGACGCCTCCGGCATCAAGGGCTTGCCAGGCTGCGAGGGTGGCGGCTCCGGCGAGAGCAAGAGCAACAGGACGGCGTGTCTCAGGGAGTACGGCGAAGGTGAGCGCGTCCTCGAGTGTCGCCAGGTGTCCCGTCATCTGGTCGACGAGTGCTGCCGCGCCCATCTGGCGGTCGACCGTGCGCAGCAGCTCGGTCTGATCCATGAAGGTCTTCACCATCGTCAGACTGACGCTGCGGGCGGAGTCGATGCGGCTGATCAATTCGTCGTAGCCGCCGACTGCTGGGGGCGGGGCAGCAGGACTGTGCCGGCCGAATAGCTCCTCGTCGGTGACACCCAAGACCGGCCGCAGGATCTGGGCGTAGCGCTCGCTGATCGAACGCTTGCCGTTCTCCCACTCCGAGACGTAGACGCGCAGGCTGGCGGTCGAACCGACGTCAAGCACATGCCGTCTCGCGTACTTCTCGATCTCGTGGATAAGGCGCGCTTGCGACCACTCGCGCGCGGTCCTCACCTCTCGCAGCCGGTTGAGCACCTGTACCGCCCCCGCTGGTTCCGACAGCTCCTCAAAGAAGCATGCCTCACATCGCAGCAGGTCGGCAGGGGTTAACAGGTCGGGTTAACGGTGCAGCAGTGAACCTCTGTTGGCTACCGGGTCGTTGAGCGGCGCGGTTCTCTAGAAGCGTCGCAGAAAGGCGAGTTGAGAAAGCCGGACAGCGACATCGCTTGACAGCTGGTGCGCACCAGATGCAACCTACTGGTGCGCACCAGATGGGAACGCAGAAGCCCTGCGGCGCTGCCACAGGGCTCCAACGACTCAATGCAGGAAGCGACGCCCTACCGCCAAGCAAGTCGCCGCTTCCGCCCCTACAAGGGAGCTTCCATCATGTCATCGTTCAAGATCGACACCTCGACCGCTGTCGTGTTCGTTGCGGTTGAGCCGAAGATGAAGATCATCAACAAGCAGACCGAAGAGATCGCCATCGACCGGGAGACCGGAGCAAAGATGATGACGGTCGGTCTGACCATCGCGGACGAGGGCGAGGCGAACCTCTACAACGTCTCGATCCCGGAGACGGGTGTTCCGGCAGGACTCACGCTCGGCATGCCGGTCAAGGTCGTCGGCCTGAAGGCCCGTGACTGGGAGAACACGTTCAACGGTGAGAAGCGCTTCGGCATCGCGTTCCGCGCGGTCGCGCTGGTCACTCCCTCCCAGGCCAAGGGCTGAGCACCGTGTCAGGGAACTGGGTTCTCGTCATAGCGCTGGTGGTCATCGCCACGGCTCTGGTGCTGCGGAAGGTCCGCCCGGCTTGGTACTGGCTGACCTTCGGGGTCATCTTCGCCATGGCACGGGTGACCTTCCGGTACGCCTCGGTCATGGAGGCCTGCGGGCTGACGGTTCCGCCGTCCCGGCTACGCCTCGCGCTGGCTCGGATGGCCAACCGTCCGGCTCCTGAGTCCCGGGTGCCGCGCATTGTGCGGATGCGGCCGACGCGCACCGGGCTGGTGCTACGGGTGAAGCTGCGGCCCGGTCAGGACGCGTTCGACTTCGCCGCCTCCACGGACCGGCTGCGCCACTCGTTCTCGATGCACGGCATCACCTCGCGTGAGATCAAGTCCGGTGTCATCGAGCTGCGGATGACCGGTTACGACGTGCTGGCGCGGGTGCAGATGCCCGCGAAGATCGAGCGTGAGGGGCTGCGCATCCCGGTCGCGCTGCGGGAAGACGGAGAGGTCCACTACCGCGACTACCAGGAGGTGCCGCACGCGCTGAACCTCGGCGCGACCAAGTCCGGAAAGTCCGTGTATCAGCGCCAGTTGGTCAAGGAACTCGCCCCGCAGCACGTCGCCCTCGTCGGCATCGACTGCAAGCAAGGCGTTGAACTCGCCCCACTGGCACGCCGGTTCACCGCGCTGGCCGACAACCCGGACGATGCGGCCGATCTGCTCGAAGCGCTCGTAGAGCAGATGGCGGACACCTATCAGGTAATCCGGCGCGATCAGCGGATCAGCGCAGACACGGCGGATGCGGAGATCACTGCCGACATCTGGGGCCTGCCCGAGCATCTGCGACCGGTGCCCGTCGTCCTCCTGGTCGACGAGGTCGCGGAGCTGGCGCTGTTCTCCAACACGGCGGAGAAGAAGCGTCGCGAGCGGATCGTCACCGCTCTGGTGCGCCTGGTCCAGCTCGGTCGCGCCGCGGGCATCTATGTGGAGATCTGCGGGCAGCGCTTCGGCGCGGAGCTCGGGGACGGGATCACCATGCTCCGTGCCCAGCTGACCGGCCGCGTCTCGCACCGGGTCAACGATGAGGCCTCCGCCAAGATGGCATTCGGCGACATCTCCCCGGATGCCGTGCTGGCGACCACACAGATCCCCGTCGAACGGCCCGGCATGGCTGTTGCCGGTGACTCCACGGGCGGCTGGGTCCGCATCCGTACGCCGTTCACCTCGATGCGGCAGGCCGTGACCGCCTGCAACGCGCACACGCACCGCACCCCGGCGATCAAGGGCCTGGAGCCCTTCCGCCCGGAGCTGCCGGACCTGAAGGGCCTGGACTTCCCTGCCCCGGCCGTAGAGCCCGCCACAGCCTGATCCACCCAGTTCCACTCCGGTCGGCGTGACCGTCTCGCGCCACGTCCCTACCCCTTCCATGCCTGAAACAGGAGAAGCCCCATGGACGACCGCGAGGACTTCGACCGCACCGTGGCCCTGCTCTGCGGGCTGGCCCTGTACACCCACACCTCTGGCGCTGACGACGGGTTCGTCGCCGCCATCGGCCCGTCGCTGGCCGCCTCGCTGCCGAGCGGTGTACTGCCGCCGGGCTACGACCCCAACAGCGGGCCTGAGTACCCGGGTCAGGGGCTGTGAACATGGCTGCCTCCAAGTGGGCGATCCGCCTGGACGCCGTGCTCGTACAGGCCGTGATCGCGGGAGCCTTGTCCTTCGCCCACCTGCACGATCTGGCCGCAGCCGCCGGACAGGACGGCTGGAAGGCATGGGCCTACCCGGTCAGCGTGGACCTGCTCATGGTCGCCGCCTGGCGACGGCTGAGCGTGCTCCGCAAGGTCGGCGGGCCCGTCGGTGCCGCATGGTTCTGGTTCGCGGTGGCGCTGGTCGCCTCGCTCGGGGCGAACGTCGCCACCGCGGGCCTGCTCGACCTGGCGAACGTACCGGCCTGGCTGCGGATCCTGGTCGCCGGATGGCCCGCGCTGGCCTTCCTCGGCGGCACGCTCCTCGTCCACACACCCGCAGACCACGAAACAGCGGAGCCTGAGCCCCTGCGCCCGGTCGTCGAGCCGGTGAGTGTGCCGGCCGATTCGGCGCCCGAACCCGAGCCGGATGCCGTCGAGGCTGGCGAGCCGGTCCCGGCTCTGCCTGCACCGCCGTCTGTGGATGTGCCGCCCGCGCTCGTCGACCACGCCCGCAAGCTCGCCGACGCCCACCGCACGGCGACCGGCAACCCGATCGACGCCGACACCCTGCGCGACCGGCTCGGTCTGCCCGGCCCGATGGCCGCCCAGCTCGCCACCCAACTCACCTGACCAGAAAGGACAACACACCATGCCTGCCCGCGACTTCTTCCACTCCGTGATGCGGATCGGCCCCGTGCAGATCGGCACCCACCGCGACCGGCACGGCCGCACCAAGCACGCCGCGGTCTGCTCGCGGGACCGCTGCGGCTGGTCCGCCGACTTCTCCAACCAGTCCGCCGCGCAGCTGGCTGCCCGCACCCACCGCTGCACGCCCCACTGAGGAGACACCCGTCATGGACGTTCCGCTCTGGCTCGCGCTGATCGTCATCGGCTGGCTCGGCATCAAGCACATCCGCCCGCCCTGGTGGCTCGTCGCCGTGCTGATGCTCGGCGGCTACCTCCTCGCAGACAGCCTGCTCGCCCCCGTCATCGACACCGCCGTCAAGTAGCCCGAAGGGAGATCAACCATGTTCCGCCCGAAGATCCCCACCATGCCCACACCGACCGGCACCGTCGCCCCGATCGTCCACGCGGCCCCGGTCGAGCAGCACCAGCACGCCAAGACGTGCACCTGCCAGCACCCCGCCCCCACCCCGGCTCCGATGCGCTCGGCTCCCGCGGTCCGGCTCTCCCCTACTGGCCTCCTGACCGCCATCGCCGGGGGTGCCGGAGTCGTGCTCGTCGTCGGCGCGGTCCTGGTCTCGCTCCTGCTCGCCGTCGCCGTCACCGCCACCTCGGTCGCGGTCTGCGCCGTCGTACTGCGCTCCATGGTCAACAACCCGCGCCATCGCTGACCAGCCCTCCGGGCGGCACCGAAACCGCCAAGTCTCCGCCGCCCGGACAGGCCCAGCCCCTACCCGACTTCTCAACCGGAAGGAAGCCCCATCATGCCCCAGCACAACCATGCCCAAGTCCGTGTCTGCCCCGCCTGCGACGGTTTCGCATCCGTCGCCATCACCCTCGGCGGCCGCAACCTCGACGGCAACCGGCGCACTGTCACCGCCCACTGCCGCACCTGCCACGGAACCGGAACCGTCCCGCCCCTGCGCCACCTGGTCGCTACTGCGGGTTCGGAGGTGACGGCATGAGGATCCCCTTTCACCGCCTCCTGTCCGATCCCTTGGACTCCCCGATCGACGAGGCAAAGAAGATCGCATCCGCCCACCAGCGCCACGACGCCTCACGCAGCAAGGCAGCGCAGGCACGCAAAAACTCCTACGGGCGTACTTCGGATGACGTCTCCGGCCCGTCCAGCGCTTCGGCCAGCACCCCCAAGAAGCGGCGCTGGTTGTGACCCACCTACGCGAGTCTTTGGCCGCCGCGACCGATCTTGCACCAACCCCCGACCGCCCCGGCGTGCACGTCGCCAAACCGGCCAAGGACTACCCCGCCCGCGGCTCCTACGCCTGCTGCTGCGGTGCCTCCGGCCGCGCCCAGGGCGACGACAACGTACGCGACCTCGTCGCCCGGTGGATCGACCACCGCAACACCTGCCCCCACCGCTGATCCCGCCTGCCGGGGCACCGCCCGCCCTTCCCGCGGCCGGTGCCCCGGCACTGCCAACCCCCTCTGAGAGGAGGACTCTCCCCTTGACCGCGACTGCACCGCCCCCAGTACGTGACCTCGCTTTCCTCGCCTCGCTCGGCACCATGCCCGGACTCATGCGGCAACTGCGGGGCCTGGGCGGCTGCGCTACTCCGATCCGCCTCGACGGCCACCGCACCGAACACGCCCTTAACACCACGACCGGTGAGATCGGCCCGGTCGTGCACCACTTGAACTCCGCCGACCTGCCCGCCGGGAACCTTCTGATCCGCTGCAACAACCGGCGCGCCACCCGCTGCCCGGCCTGCGCCGAGACCTACCGCCGCGACACCTACCAACTGATCACCGCAGGCCTGCGCGGCGGCAAAGGCACACCTGAGCGGGTCGCCACCCATCCACGGGTGTTCGCCACTTTCACCGCCCCCAGCTTCGGGCCCGTGCACAACCGCCCCACGACCAAGCCCGGCACTGTTCTCCGCTGCCGTTGCGGTACCCGGCACCCCAAGGACGCAGCCGAGTTGGGCAGCCCGCTCAACCCCGATACCTACGACTACGAAACGGCTGTCCTGTGGAACGCACACGCCTCCAAGATCTGGGCTCGCTTCTCCATCTACCTGCGCCGCGAAGTCGCCAAGCGCGCAGGCCTGACCCAACGAGCCTTCGCCCAGTACGCCCGGGTCTCCTTCGCCAAGGTCGCCGAATACCAGCGCCGCGGAGCGATCCACTTCCATGCCGTGATCCGCCTCGACGGCCCCGAAGGTGGCACCACCACTCCCCCGGCATGGGCCACCGCCGAACTCCTCGCCGACGCCATCCGCGCCGCCGCTGATGCCGCCGAAGTGCCCGGCCCCATCCTCGACGGCCGCGCCCACCACTTCGCCTTCGGCACCGAGCTCGACATCCGCCCCATCCGCTCGGCCGACCTCGACGGCGGCACCCAGCTCACTGAACGCGCCGTCGCCGCCTACATCGCCAAGTACGCAACCAAAGGAGCAGAGACCGCGACCGGCACCCTCGACCGCCCCATCAAGTTCCTCGCCGAACTCGGCCGCAAGTCCATCCCCGAACACGCCCGCCGACTGATCCGCACCGCCTGGACCCTCGGCGCACGCAAAGACCTGGAAGACCTCCGGCTCCGGGCCTGGGCTCACATGCTCGGCTTCCGCGGCCACTTCTCCACCAAGACCCGCCGCTACTCCACCACCCTCGGCGCACTCCGCACCGCCCGCGCCGAATGGCGACGCCTCCAAGCCGCCATCGCACACGGTGACGAAATCCCCGTGCCGGCCAACTCGGACAGTGACGACACCACTCTCGTCCTCGCGCACTGGGCATTCGCCGGAACCGGACTCACCCGCGGCGAGGAATGGCTCGCCGCCTCCATCACCCCAGACACCACCGACATGGAAGGAGCCGCAGCATGACCACCGCCACTGCCGAACTGCTGACCGTGCCCGAGGTTATGGCGCGGCTCAAGTTCGGACGCTCGAAGGTCTATGACCTGATCCGCTCGAAGCGCCTCGTCTCGATCACTGAGGGGCGCGCCCGCCGAATCCCCGAGATCGCGCTACAGGATTACATCCGCGATCGGATCGAGGAGGCTGCCTGATGGTCTCCCAGCGCAAGCGCAACCCCAACGGCGCAGGCACGATCACCAAACGCAAGGACGGCCGCTACCAGGCCGCTGTCTACGTGCTTCAGCCGGACGGCACCCGGGCCCGCAAGTTCGCCTACGGCAAGACCTGGGCCGAGTGCGACGCCAAGCGCCGCGAGCTGCTCGACAAGGTGGACCAGGGCGTGCCCGTGCCCACCCGCTCGGCCAAGCTCTCCGAGTGGCTGCCGTACTGGCTGGACAACATCATCAAGCCGCGTCGAAAGCGCACCACCTACGCCAAGTACGAGGTTCACGTCCGGCTGTACCTGGTGCCGATGCTTGGTTCCAAGCGGCTGGAGTCGCTGAGCGTCGCCGATGTCCGGCGCTTCCTCAACCAACTGGAAAAGAAGAGCACCGCGGCAACCACCAAGGAATCCCACCGCGTGCTCCGTACCGCGCTGACGGCTGCGTGCCGGGAAGAGCTGGTCATGCGGAATGTGGCAACGCTGGTGGAGCCGCCCTCGGTCGACGCTCGTGATCTGTCGCCGTGGTCCCTGGACGAGACGCTGACCTTTCTGACGGCCGCGCGAAAGGACCCGCTCTATGCGGCCTTCGTGCTCGCCATCGCGCTCGGATTCCGCCGCGGTGAGGTCGTCGGGCTTCGCTGGGAAAACCTCGATCTCGACAAGCGGGAGATCCGTGTCCGTACTCAGCGGCAGCGTGTCCGCGGTGAGGCGTACGAGGACGATCCCAAGGGCCGCCGCCGTCGGCAGACCTTGCCTCTTCCCGCTCTCTGCGTCGCTCCCCTGCGGTGGCAGCGGATGCGGCAAGCCGCCCTGCGCGAGAGCGCCGGGGACCGGTGGGAGGAGACCGGTTACGTCTTCACCACGCGCACGGGACGACCGATCGAGCCGCGCAACCTGTACCGCTCGTTCACTCGCGTCGCCAAAGATGCGGGCCTGCGAGTGATCCGGCTGCACGATGCCCGGCATGGCTGCGCGACTCTGCTGACCGCCGCGGGCGTTGCTCCCCGCGTCGTGATGGAGATCCTTGGTCACAGTCAGATCGCCGTGACGATGAACGTCTACACGCACGTCGTGCAGGACACGCAGCGCGAAGCAGTGAGCCACCTGGACCGGATGCTCAAGCGGCGGCCGGTCGTGAATGACCGCCCCGGTTGATGTCAAAAGTGGATGTCAAAGGCCCCCAGCCATGATCGGCTGGGGGCCTTTGCACTGGTGGGCGCGGACGGTTTCGAACCGCCGACATCTGCTTTGTAAGAGCAGCGCTCTACCCCTGAGCTACGCACCCGTGGATGAAGGAACAGCGTACATGGCAGATGGGGCCGCTCTGCAAACCCGTTCCCGGCCACCGGGCCCGCACCCCTCAGTACTGGAGATAGCCACATCGGTACTGGGGATAGCCCCACCCCACACACGGTGGTCGCCCGGATCGCTCCCCACTCCCCCGCGCTCATACCGTGAGGGCACATCGGCAGAACCACCTGGGGGAACGATCACCATGGCCGTACTGACCACCCGACGCAATCGCGCCCGCGCGTTCATCGCACTCGGAGGCACCGTCCTCGGTGCTCTCGCGCTCACCGGGTGCGGTAGTGCCGACGCCGGCGACGCGCCCGTCGAGAAGCGGTCTTTTCCGCTGGAGGGGAAGGCGCTCACCATCGATTCCGACAACTCCGCCATCGAGATCGTGCCCGCCGATGTGAAGGATGTGCAGGTCACCCGGCAGGTCGACGGGTGGGTGTTCATGGGGAGCGGGCCCGGGGCCTCCTGGATGATGAAGGACGGGAAGCTCACCCTCCGGGTGGAGTGCGATGCCGTCGCGAGCAGCTGCGAGGCCCGGCACACGGTGAAGGTGCCGCGAGGTGTGGCCGTGACCGTGGAGGACGACAACGGGAGCGTGACCGCCAGTGGGTTCGACACCGCGCTCAAGATCCGGACCGACAATGGCGCCGTGACCGTACGGGACGCCAGCGGGCCGCTGCGGCTCGACACGGACAACGGGGAGATCGTCGCTGAGCGGGTCAGCTCCAAGGCCGTGACTGTCGGGGCGGAGAACGGGTCAGTGCGGCTCGGGCTCAGTGCCGTGCCCGATCGGGTCGAGACCGTCAGTGACAACGGCGCCATCACCGTCGAGCTGCCGCGCGCGGGCGCTCCGTACGCCGTGACGGCCAAGAGCGACAACGGCGATGTGGACGTCGACGTGCCCACCGACGACGGCAGCTCACATGTCGTGAAGGCCCGCACCGACAACGGCAACGTCACCGTGCGAAGCGCGAACTAACCAGCCCGTGTGTTCGTCACTACCTGGTGGGACAATGAACCGGGCAGGGCGACACAGCACGGGAGAGGGATGTGACGGCGACACACGCGCAGCCGCACGCAAAAAGAGGTGCGAGAGCGAGTGCGAGTGCCGTCCGCGACGTCCTCGCGCTGATGCTGTTGCCTCTGCCGCTGGTCGTCGCGGCGCTGCCGGGTGCCTTTGCCGGCGGGGGCGGGGGTGGCCGGCGTTGGTTCGGCGGGCGGGGCGAGAGTGAGCGGGCCGATGCGCAGGCCGCGAAGGACGCTGCTGCTGCCGCCTTCTACGAGCTGGACACCGCCCAGCGCGATCTGCGGATCTCGATCGAGACGATCACGGCGGTGGACAGTTCGCCGGGGGCGCGTCGGGCGGTCGACGACTTCGCCGCGCTTGGGCAGCGGATCGACGAGGCGAGTCATCGGTACATCACCGCCGTCGACGCGCACGACCTCGACCGGCACGATCTCGAAGCACACGTCGCCTCGCAGGCGCGCGGGGAGTTGAACCGGGCCAAGGACGAGCTCGTACGGGTCAAGGGCGATCTCGACCGGTTCGCCCAGGGGCTCGGGCCGCTGCTCGACAAGGCGGAGACGCAGCTCGCCCGGCTCGCCCCCGCCGTGGAGCGGGCGCGACAGGCGCTCCTTTCCGCGAGCAATGCTCTCGATTCGGTGCGGGGCTCCGGTCTGCGAGCGGATGATCTCGCGGCCCGGCTCGCCGCGCTCGGGCCCGAGCTGACCAAGCTCAATCAGGGCGCAGGGCGGCACGGTGTCGCCGAGACCTTGCAGCGTGCCGACCGCGTGCTGCGGGACGCCGAAGGGGTGCGGGCCGAGGCCGAGCGGCTGCCCGAGCGGGCGGCCGAGACCGACAAGCGTTTGGTCTCCCTCCGTACCCGCGCACAGGCCCTGACCACCCGCGCCGGGTCCGTCGAGCCCGTTCTGAGCGAGCTGCGGCGGCGTTTCTCCGCCGCCTGCTGGCAGGATCTCCAGCCGGTGCCCGAGCAGGCTGCGATCAGCGTCCGCCAGGCCGAGGAGAAGCTCAGGGAGGCAGCCAAGGCGCGTGACGAGCAGCGGTGGGCGGATGCGACAGCCCTGCTCAGTACGGTACGGGCGCTGCTGAACAGCACCGACGAGGCGGTCTCCGCGGCCGGTGACCGGCTGCAGCGGCTCAATGCCGTGGCCAAGGATCCGCAGCAGGAGATCGAGCGCACCCGGTTCGCGGTACGGGACGCGCAGCGCCTCGCCATGGCCGGGCGCAACACCCCGGACCCGCGGCATGCACAGCCGCTGGACGACGCGGTGGGGCGGCTGGAGCGGGCCATCGCCGGGCTGGAGGGCCGGCACCCCGACTACTGGCACTTCTTGACCGAGACGGAAGCGGTACGGCGTACGGCAGCGCGCGTCGTGGAGCAGATCCGCGAGGACCGCGGCGCGGGCGCCGGGCGGGGCTGAATCCGCCCCCGGCGGCACGGAACGGGCGGCACGGACTCGCACGCGGGCCATGCCCGGCCGTCCGGGGCTCGTCGGGTCCTGTGAGCTCACGGCCCACACGCCCCGGGCCGCCCAGGCCGCTCACGCCCCGGAACGCCGCCCGCCCCGCCCCAACCTTGTCCAGTTTTCGCCAATGATTTGAACCACATCCCACTCGGGCGGATCCTGGAAGCCGTACATGAGTACGTACGAAGGAGGCCGGACATGGCCGCACACGTACTGCCGTCCAAAACCAAGCGCAATCCCAGCCACCGCAACCGTCCCCGTCTCGACGAGCATCTGCCCGTCGATCACCGGCTCAGCCAGGTCTACCGCGTCGGCGCGGGGCTGACCGGGCTGGTGCTGCTCGCCTTCGGCATTCTCGGGCTGATCAACAAGGTCGGCTTCTTCGACACCGACGGCGACACCATCGCGGGCCTCAACACCAACGGCACGCTGAGCGTCCTCTCCATCTGCGTCGGGGTGCTGCTCTTCGTCGGCATGGTCATCGGCGGCAACTTCGCCTCCACCCTGAACATGGTCCTCGGCATACTTTTCATAGCCAGCGGCTTCATCAACCTCGGCCTGCTGGACAAGAGCTTCAACCCGCTCGCCTTCCACATACAGAACGTCCTGTTCAGCTTTGTGGTCGGCGTGATGCTGATGTTCTTCGGGATGTACGGGAGGGTCAGTTCGACGCTGCCCCACGACAACCCCTACTACAGGGCCCGCCACTCGGGCGGGGCCGAACCAGCGGAGAAGTCGGAGCAGGCCGAACCGACGGGACAGGCGGAACAGGAGCAGCGCTAGCCTTACGGCATGCCTCGTTACGAATACCGCTGCCGCAGCTGCGGCGACACCTTCGAAGTGAACCGGCCGATGGCCCAGTCCTCCGACCCGGCGAGCTGCCCTGCGGGGCACGAGGACACCGTCAAGCTGCTCTCGGCCGTCGCCGTCGGCGGTACGAAGTCCGCGCCCGCGCCGAGCGGCGGCGCGGGCGGAGGCGGGGGCGGCGGCTGCTGCGGAGGCGGCTGCTGCGGCTGACGCCACCGCGCCGAGCCGCCGCCCTGCCGTCAGGTTTCAGCTGCGATCGGTCACGACAACCCGCGGCGGCCTTCCCGCGTCGGCCTTCAGGGTGCCGTCGGCGCGGTCACGGCCTGGTGCGGGATCGCGGCGCCGCTGATGCTGTCGCCGGAGCGGCTGCCGGAACTGTCGCCGAAGCCACTGCCGTTGCTGAAGCCGTGGAACCGGCGCAGGATCTCCTCGCCCGCCGCGACGCCCGACTGTGGCAGTGCGTCGACGTGCGGGGCGCTCCAGCCGCTGTCGGCCAGTTCGCCGTGGCCCGGCCGCCAGCCGCGGTCCGCGGCGAGCAGCAGATCGGCGTCGAGGAGGGAGTCCCCGGCCGCCAGGATGTGCTCCGCGCCGGTGCGGCGGGCGACTTCGCGCACGGCCGCGCTCTTGGTGAGCGGCTTCGGCACGGCGTAGATCTTGCGGCCCTGGAGGGAGACGGTCCAGCCGCGCGGCCCGGCCCATTCCGCGAGCTCCCCGACCCAGTCCTCCGGCAGCAGGGCGCGCTCGACGACCAGATAGGCGAAGAGGTCCTCCGCGATCCGCTCCTTGCGCAGCCAGGCCGGGTCGGCGGTGGCGCTCAGATGGGCGCGGATCTCCGCCAGCGGGGCGCACTTGTCGGCGAGGGTCCCGGCCACGCGGTCCCGCCAGTCGCGGTCCGACACGCCGTCGACGAGCAGATGTCCGCCGTTGGCGCAGATCGCGAACTGCGGCGCGGCACCGGGAAGCCGGATGCGCTGGTACTGCTTGCGCGTGCGTGTCGTCGTCGGTACGAAGACGGTGTCGGCGGTGAGCTGCGTCAGCAGCCCCGCCGCGCTCTCCGTCATGTACGACAGCGGCTTGCGCTCGTGGACCTCGACGCACAGCAGGCGCGGGGCCTCTGCATCGGGCATGGTCAGCCCGAGGGCCGCCGACGAATAGATCAGCGTACGGTCGAGATCGCTGGCGATGAGGAGGCTCACTTGGCGGCCACCGCCTTGCCGTCGGCACCGGTCGCGCCCCGTGTGTAGCGGGGGTGGATCAGCCCCACGCAGGTGAACGGGAGTTCGTCGACCTCCTCGACCGGTACGCCGCGCTGCTCGGCGAGCAGCCGTACATGGTCGAGGTCGGCACCCGCGCCGCGCTTGGCGAGGATCTTCCAGGGGACGCGGCGCAGCAGGACTCGCGTGGTCTCGCCGACGCCCGGCTTGACGAGGTTGACGTCGTCGATGCCGTACTCCTGGCTGATCCGCTCGACGGCGGCCCAGCCCTCCCAGGTGGGCGCGCGGTCCGCCGAGAGCAGTTCCTTGACCTCGGCGTCGACGGCGGTGGCGACCTCGTCGAAGCGGGCGGCGACGGTGTCGACGAAGTGGTTGGAGACATCGGCGCCGGCGAGCTCGCGGTAGAACTTCCCGCCGTGGAAGTCGTGCGGCCCGACGAGGTCGGCGCGCAGGACCGTACGCGAGATCAGGCCGGAGACGGTGGAGTTGAGGCAGGCGGAGGGGATGAGGAAGTCCTCGCGGGTGCCGTAGGTGCGTACGCAGCCGCCGGGGTCGGCGAGGACCGCGATCTCGGGGTCGAAGCCGTCGAACTCCTCGAGCGCCTCGGCCAGTTCACGGGTGATCGCGCCCTTGCCGGTCCAGCCGTCGACGAACACGACGTCGGCCGGGTCGTGGTGCTCCTGGAGCCAGCGCAGGGCGTTGGTGTCGATGCCGCGGCCGCGGACGATGGAGACGGCGTAGTGCGGCAGGTCCAGACCGTGCCGGTGCTGGGCCCAGCGGCGCATGAGTACGCCGACGGGGGTGCCGGCCCGGGCCAGCGACACGAGTACGGGGCGCGGGGACCGTTCGGCGATGACGGTCTCGGTGACCGTGCCGACGGCGCGGGCGATTCTGGCGGCGGAGGTCGCCAGCGCGGCCTTGAAGAGCTCCTGGTACTGGGCGCTCGGCTGGTACTCGACGGGCAGCGACTCGGCGTAGTGGGCGCCGCCGCTCTGGATAGCCTCCTCGCGCTCCTCGGTCGGCGCCTCGAGCTCGACGTCCGAGAGGTCCTGGAGCAGCCAGCCGACCTCTTCTGGGGCGTAGGAGGAGAAGGCTGGGCCGCGGAGGGGCTCGGGCAGCATGGAGGCCCTTTCAGGTGCTTCGGGTACATAGCTGGGGACAACGGCCAGAACCACGTGCGGTATGTGCGCTGCGAGCTGGGCCAGCAGGCCGTCGGGGGCGTGCAGTTGGGGCGTGTCGGCGGCCGAGTCGACGACGGCGACGACGGCGTCGAACCCGGCGCCGGCGACGTTGTAGGCGTACCGCTGGCCGGGGCCGTCGGCGGGGTCGTCGTGGGCGGGGAAGACGAGGCGGCTGCGGATGGCGTAGCCGGGATCGTCGACGGCGAGGACGGGCGAGCGGGTGGTGGTGGAGTACCGGACGTCGGCGTCGACGACCTGCTCCAGCGCGGTACCGAGCCGGAGGGGCGCGTACATCAACTCCTCGAAGCCGAGGACGAGTACGCGGCGCGCGGCGCCGAGCGCGTCGGCTATTCGCCCGGCCATGCGGGGCAGGGCAGCCTCCAGCTCGACGCGGTGGGCGGGAGTGAAGCCGTGCCGCCCACCGTCGGGCAGCCCGCCGGGCCAGCCCAGCTCGACACGCACGGCGCCGTGGGTGGCGCTGCCGCGTGCCGTGGACGAGTCCGTCTTCGCCTCGTGTTCCGCCACCAGCGCCTGGCCCTTCTCCAGGACTCCCTCCGGCAGCCGGACCGTCCCCGAGGCAAGCGCCACGAGGTCGACCCGCGCGCCCATCTCGTCGGCGAAGGCGGACAGCCGCTCCCGGTCCCGCTCCGAGCGCATGTCGACCAGCGCCACGATCACATACCGGTCGCGCGGGTACCGCCCGTGCAGCTCACGGATCGTATTGAGCACGGTGTTGCCCGTGGAGAACTCGTCGTCCACGAGGATCAGCGGGCCGTCGCCCGCCAGGAGCGCCGGATCCTCGGGCAGCAGCAGGTGCGAGGTCGCATGCGAGTGCGACTCCTCGAAGCCGCCCGCCTGGGCCACTGACTCGACCGGGCGGCGCGTGGAGTGCAGATACGGCGCGCGGCCCACCCCGTCCGCCACCGAGTGGCCAAGACCGGTGGCGGTCTCCGCGTAGCCGAGGACCACCGCGCGGGCGGCCTGCTCCTCACCCAGCAGCTCCCGCACCCGCTCGCCCAGGCCGTACCCCGCGCCGTACACCACCGCGGGCGACTGCGGGACATGCTTGCCCAGCACGTTCGACACGAGCAGATGCGCCCGCTTGGGGTTACGGCGCAGGGCAAGCCCCAGCAGGCCGTCCAGCTTCTCGTCTCCGACGAGCCCGACGCCCAGCCGCTCAGCGACCCACGTTCCCGACCACACCACGCTTACAGTCTCTTCCTTCGTCATCTCAGCCGAAATCTCAGCACAAATCTCAACACGAACACTGGCTCGAATATCAGCTCGAATTTCAGCCGGAGAGCCCGGCCGTGAGCAGCTCCACGAAGCCGACCTCTTCCCTGGCAACGCCGAAGACCTCCGCCCGCAGCAGCGTGCGCTCGGCCCAGGCCCGGTGCGGCTTCACTTCGTTCATCTTGTTCGTGTACGAGGAACGCATCACGCCTCCGCCGCCCCGCTCCGGCCGCAGAATGTCCTGCGCATCGCTGAACTCCTCGTGGCTGACCACGGACAGCGCGTGCACGGGCAGCACATGCGAGGGGTGGATGCAGGTCTTGCCCTGCAGACCGTTGGCCCGGTCCAGCTCGATCTCGCGCAGCAGACCGTCCAGGTCGTGCTCGATGAGCGTGGTGCGCAGCTCCTCCGCGCGGCCCTCCATGAAGGGGCTCCGGCGCAGCTGGGGCTTGAACATGCGCTCCCCCAGCCGGAAGTACTCCCAGACCGGCCCGGTCACCGTGTACCCGGTGCCGTCCGCCCGCCCCAGCACATTCACCACGTCTGCGATGACGCCCGCGACGATCTGGACGTCGTACGCCGTCATGTCGGGCGACCGGCGCAGCCCGTACGCGGAGCAGAAGTCCGTGACACCGAGCCGCAGCGCCAGGACCCGCTCGCGGTACTTGTCGACGGTGCGGGCTATCCCGGCGAGCGTCTCGGCGCGGGTTTCGAGGTGCAGCAGTCCCGGAGATTCGAGTACGGGCATCGCAAAAAGCCGCTGTGCGCTCGCGGTCTCCGCGACGGCAAGCGCCTCCAGGAACGGGACGCCACGCTCCTCCGTGAACTTGGGAAGTACGAATCCGGACAATCTCCGGACCGAGGGGCCGAGCCGGTGCACCAGGTCCGGAATCTGGCCCGGTTCACGGACCCGGATGAACAGCAGCGGCAGCTCCACGCCACGCGAGTCGAGGTCGGCGAACTGCCGGACCAGATTCTCCTCCGCCGCGGCCACGTCGGCGTCGTCGATGGAATCCTCCAGGCAGAGCACCATGGAGACGACCCCGCGGTCGACCTGCTTGAGCACGTCGTCGGCAAGCTTCGGCCGGGTGGCAGGGCTGTAGAGGGTGGCGCCGAGCGCGGCGGCGAGCACGCGGGCGGGCGAGGCGCCGGTGAACTCACACGGCTCCTGGTGGAACAGACCCTCGCGGACAGCAGGCGAAAGATGCCCGAAATGACGCATTGATTTCCCCCGTACTGCCTTGGCGGCCCAAATGAGGTGGCCGGTAATAGTACGTACGAATGTGTGTCAAGAGTTCCCCAAGTCCATGAATTCCAGGTAACCCGCTTGCACCATGCCCATGTCCTGGCCGCAGAACAAGGGGGCCCCGCGTTGTCCGCGCGGGTACGGGGAAGGCAGGATTACGGGCATGACGCACGCGATGGTGAAGGGCTCGAACGTCCCTCTCGACGCCACGGCCGTACGGGCCGTGTTGCGCTGGACCCCGGGCACCGGTGTCCCCGACGTGGACGCCTCCGCCCTGCTGCTCGGCCCGGACGGTCGTGTGCGCGACGACGAGGACTTCGTCTTCTACAACCAGCCGCGCCACCCCTCGGGCCTGGTGCGACGGCTGCCCAAGAAGCGCGTCGCCGAACATCTGACGGACACCGTCGAGGCCGATCTGACCTCTCTCGACTCCTCGGTCGACCAGGTGGTGCTCGCCGCGTCCTCGGACGGGGGCACCTTCCAGCACGTCCGCGACCTGCGAATATCGCTCTACGACGCGGGCGTGGCCGACGGCGAGCCGCTGGCCGTCTTCGATGTGAAGCCGGAGACCGGCGAGGAGACGGCGATCATCTGCGGCGAGCTCTACCGGCGCGGCGACGGCTGGAAGTTCCGCGCGGTGGCGCAGGGCTACCCGACCGGTCTGGTCGGTCTGGCCACGGCGTTCGGTATCTCGGTGGACGAGGCGGAGGCGGCCGCGGAGCCGTCCGCCCAGCCCGATGCCCAGCACCAGCCCGCGCAGCCCGAGGCACAGCCCGCACCGCCTGCCTACGGCTACCCGCAGCCGGCCACCACGCAGCCCGCGTACGGATATCCGCAGCCCGGCGTCACGCAGCCCGCGTACGGATATCCGCAGCCCGGCGTCACTCAACCTGCGTACGGATACCCGCAGCCCGCCACGCCGCAGCCGGCCGCGCCTGCGGCCCAGTCGGGGTACGGCTACCCGCAGCCGGCCGCCGCGGCCGCGTACGCGCCCGACCCGAACTTCAAGCTGCCGCCGATGGGTCCCCAGTTCGTCCGCCCGTAAGACGGCTACACCCGGCTCTTGTAGCCGCGGCCCCACTGCAGCCCCCACCCATAGAGCCGGTCGAGCTCCGCCTGGAAGCCGTACACGAACTTCACCTCGCGCCGCACGACCAGCTCGCCCTTGACGTTCTCCAGGGCGAACACCGCGCAGGAACGGGCCTGCGGGGCCCGTTCGTCGAGCTCGATCTCCACCCGCGGGCCGTTGCTCGGATAGAGCGTCACATGCGCGTGCGTACGGTCGAAGGCCGGCGTCTGGTCGTAGATGTAGACGAAGAACAGCAGCCGCTTGATCGACTCCTGGTGATCGAGATTGACGAAGATCGTCTCGCCCGACGGGGAGCCGAACCGGTCGTCGCCGCTGAGCTTCACATAGGGCGGGCCGTTCAGAGAGCCGAAGAAGCCGCCCAGCGGCTGTACCACGCCCTTGCTGCCGTCGGTCAGCTCATAGAGACAGCCGAGGTCGAGGTCCACATTGACCACACCCTGGGTGTGGGCCTGGACCACATCGGGCTGGAAGAGCTTGAAGGGGTGCCGCAGCAGTCTGCCGCTCTGCTTGGACCTGCCCTCGATGTCGGACGTGCGCATCCGCCAGGAGAGGTTGACGCGCAGATTGCCGGTGGCCGCGCCCTGCTTGCTGAGCGAGACCGTCGGGTGCCGCCTGGTCAGTTCTATGGAGTTCGTCGCGGCACTGCCCGAGTCGAACTGCCTTGACCTGCCCTGCCACAGCCTGTCCCAGAAGGCCATGCCCCACCCCCACATCTCTCGGTGAACCCCGCGGGGCGGCGCCGAGGCCGGTGCCTCAGTGCCGCCCCGCTCAGAGCGTTCCGCAATCGCCTCCGGGTCACACCCCGGAACTGACTTCCTGCTTCTCGTCGGAGTTGTCCCCGCCCTCGGCCGCGAGCGCCCTGTTGCGGCGCACCGAGGACCAGAAGGACCAGGCGATCAGCACCACGCCGACGAGACCGGTGATGACCTCGTTGATCTCGTGCTGGATGGTGACGAGCAGGATCACGGCCAGGGCGCCGATCGCGTAGTGCGCGCCGTGCTCCAGGTAGACGTAGTCGTCGAGGGTGCCCTGGCGGACCAGGTAGACGGTGAGCGACCGGACATACATGGCGCCGATGCCGAGGCCCAGCGCGATGACCACCGGGTCGTTGCTGACCGCGAAGGCGCCGATGACGCCGTCGAACGAGAAGGACGCGTCCAGCACCTCGAGGTAGAGGAACATGAAGAACGCGGCCCGGCCGACCAGCTTGGCGGCCGTGACCTGCTTGCCGGCCTTTCTGGCCTCTTCCTCGGCCTCGTGCTCGCGCTCCTCGTCTTCCTCGAGCTTGTTCTCGAAGTAGCCGGAGAGGCCGCCGACGACCATGTACGTGATGAGTCCCGCGATGCCCGCGGTGAGCACCGTCGCCGACTTGTCGGCGTGGTGGCCGCCGTACTGGTGGGCGTTGACCGCGAAGGTGGCCGCGGTGATCAGCAGCACGATCAGCGCGATGCAGGCCGAGAGCATGTCGACCTTGCCGAGCTTGGCCAGCGGGCGCTCGATCCAGCTCAGCCACTTGATGTCCCGGTCCTCGAAGATGAAGTCCAGGAAGATCATCAGCAGGAATATCCCACCGAAGGCGGCGATGGCCGGGTGGGCGTCGGTGACCAGCTGCTCGTACTTGTCATGGTTGTTCAGCGCAAGGTCGACGGCCTCGATGGGCCCGATCTTCGCGGTGATCGCGACGATGACGACGGGGAAGATCAGCCGCATACCGAAGACGGCGATCAGGACACCAATGGTGAGGAAGATCTTCTGCCAGAACTCGCTCATCTTCTTGAGCACGCCGGCGTTGACCACCGCGTTGTCGAAGGACAGCGAGATCTCAAGAATCGACAGGATGGCGACGAGCCCGAAGGCCGGCCATCCGCCGTAGAACACCGCCGCGACCAGGCCGAGCGCAGTAACTGCGAACGACCAGCCGAAGGTTTTCAGGACCACTGGCTACCCAATCGTTGTGTACGGGTCTCCCCCGCGCCGCTTTCCGCATGCATCGCCCCGGGGGTCGACCCCGGACCCCCAGCAGAGACTCCCGGGGGCCGGCCGGGTCTTTGATCAACCCGGACACGCGCTTTAGGAAACATTGACCCCGAAGTCTAGAGCGATGCCGCGCAGCCCCGACGCGTACCCCTGTCCCACGGCCCTGAACTTCCACTCGCCGCCATAGCGGTAGAGCTCACCGAAGATCATCGCGGTCTCGGTGGACGCGTCCTCGCTGAGGTCGTAGCGGGCGAGCTCCTGGCCGTCCGACTGGTTGACCACGCGGATGAAGGCGTTGCTGACCTGGCCGAAGGTCTGGCCGCGGTTGTCGGCCTCATGGATGGAGACCGGGAATATGACCTTGTCGACATTGGCCGGCACCTTGGAGAGGTCCACCAGCAGCGACTCGTCGTCGCCCTCACCCTCGCCGGTGAGGTTGTCACCGGTGTGCTCGACGGACCCCTCCGGGCTCTTCAGGTTGTTGTAGAAGACGAAGTACTCGTCGCCCAGGACGCGGCCATCGCTGCACAGCAGCGCGCTCGCGTCGAGATCGAAGTCGGCTCCCGTGGTGGAGCGCGCGTCCCAACCGAGCCCTACCAACACCTGAGTGAGGTTCGGTGCGGCCTTGGAGAGGGAGACATTGCCTCCCTTGGCGAGCGTGACGCCCATGATCGTGGTCCTCCCCAGCTGACGATTGATTGCACAGGCACGTCCGGCGCCGCACTGTGGGTGCGGCGCCGGACGGTATGCGGCCTGCTCAGACGTTGACGCCGAAGTCCTGCGCGATGCCGCGCAGGCCCGAGGCGTAACCCTGGCCGATGGCGCGGAACTTCCACTCCGCGCCATTGCGGTAGAGCTCACCGAAGACCATGGCCGTCTCGGTCGAGGCGTCCTCGCTCAGGTCATAGCGGGCGAGCTCGTTGTTGTCGGCCTGGTTCACCACGCGGATGAAGGCGTTGCGCACCTGGCCGAAGGACTGCTGGCGGCTCTCGGCCTCGTAGATCGAGACCGGGAAGACGATCTTCTCGACATCGGCCGGAACCGAGGCGAGGTTGACCTTGATCTGCTCGTCGTCACCCTCGCCCTCGCCCGTCAGGTTGTCACCGGTGTGCTCGACGGACCCGTCCGTGCTCTTCAGGTTGTTGAAGAAGACGAAGTTGCCGTCGCTGGCGACCTTGCCCTCGGCGTTGGTCAGCAGGGCGCTGGCGTCGAGGTCGAAGTCGGTGCCGGTGGTGGTCCGGACGTCCCAGCCCAGACCGACGGTGACCGCGGTCAGATTGGGCGCGGCCTTGGTCAGCGAGACGTTGCCGCCCTTGCTGAGGCTGACTCCCACGAGTCCCTCCATTGGTTGTCAGGGGCGGTGCCCCCGTCGTGCGTCGGTGTATCGGATCAACGAATGGATCCTAGTGACCGGTTCCCGCTCAAAACAGACTTTGGCGCGGGGGGTCGCCCGTTGAGCCGGGGACGCCGGATCAGAGGGTGTCCAGCGCCTTGATGTAGTCGTTCAGGTCACGGGCTTGAGGCAGACCGTTGACGACGGTCCAGCGCACGAAGCCCTCCTTGTCGATGATGAAGGTGCCGCGTACGGCGCAGCCCTTCTCCTCGTCGAAGATCTCGTACGCACGCGAGGTCTCGCCGTGCGGCCAGAAGTCCGAGAGCAGCGGGTACTCCAGGCCCTCCTGCTCGGCGAAGACGCGCAGGGTGTGGATGGAGTCGGTGGAGACGGCGAGCAGCTGGGTGTCGTCGTTGACGAACTTGGGCAGCTCGTCCCGGAGCGCGCAGAGCTCGCCCGTGCACACGCCGGTGAAGGCGAAGGGATAGAAGAGGAGCACCACGTTCTTCTCGCCACGGAATTCGGCGAGGCTCACGGTGCGGCCGTGGTTGTCCTTCAGCTCGAAGTCCGGGGCCTTGGTGCCGACCTCGATCGCCATGACGTGCATCCCTTCGCCGGTTGAGCCGGACTGCTCCGTACGGGTGGTGGGTCCAGCCTACGCAGCGGGCCCCCGCCGACGTATGCCGGTGGGGGCCCTTGGGGCGATCGGAGCTCAGCGCTTGGACTTGGGGGCGCTCAGTCGGGTGCCCGACCAGTCCTTGCCCGCATTGATGCTCTTGGTCTGGGAGAGACCGGCGGTCTGCGCGGCTTCGTTGATGTCGCTGGGCTCGATGTAACCGTCCCGGCCGGTCTTCGGCGTCAGCAGCCAGATGTCGCCGCCCTCGTCGAGCAGGCCGATGGAGTCCACCAGCGCGTCCGTAAGGTCGCCGTCGTCGTCCCGGAACCACAGCACCACGACGTCAGCGACGTCGTCGTAGTCCTCATCGACGAGTTCCTGGCCTGTGACAGCCTCGATGCCCTCACGGAGCTCGTGCTCGACGTCGTCGTCGTAGCCGATCTCCTGGACCACCTGTCCGGGCTCGAACCCCAGCCTTCCGGCCGGGTTGGTCCGCTCCTCCGCGTGGTCCGCGGTCGCGCTCACGGCTTGCCTCCTGATCATGTTCGGTAAATGCTGCAGCCGCGCGCGTACGCGTGGCGTTGGCCGTAGTCCACACGGGCGGGGCGGATCGCGCAAGTACCCGGCCGCCCAGACCGCCGAAACGGTGACGTTTACGGCCGTCTCGACGCAACTCCAGGCACGCTCGACCCTGTCCCGTGCTGGGTGGCACACCATTCGGCCATCTTTGCGGCATTCTGCCCCTTCAGTACGCCAATCGGAACCGAACACTGAAACGAAACGCATTGACGCCTTGGGCGTAAGGTTGCGATTTGACCGGACCCGGAACAGGGGTTCGGGCGGGATGTCCGCGAGAACCGGGGTTACCCCCCAGTAGAGGTGACGTTTTCCTCCCCGCGGTACACGATGGAGGCGGTGCGACACCGCTCAGACATCCCAGTGCAGAACCCACCGAACAGCGAAGGAACAGCGTGGCTTCCGGATCCGATCGCAACCCGATCATCATTGGCGGCCTTCCCAGCCAGGTCCCGGACTTCGATCCCGAAGAGACCCAGGAGTGGCTGGACTCACTCGACGCCGCCGTCGACGAGCGGGGCCGGGAGCGGGCCCGCTACCTGATGCTCCGCCTGATCGAGCGGGCGCGCGAGAGGCGCGTGGCCGTGCCCGAGATGCGCAGCTCGGACTACGTCAACACCATCGCCACCAAGGACGAGCCGTTCTTCCCCGGCAACGAGGAGATCGAGCGCAAGATCCTCAACGCGACCCGCTGGAACGCCGCGGTGATGGTCTCCCGTGCGCAGCGCCCCGGCATCGGCGTCGGCGGCCACATCGCCACCTTCGCCTCCTCCGCCTCGCTGTACGACGTGGGCTTCAACCACTTCTTCCGTGGCAAGGACGAGGGCGACGGCGGCGACCAGATCTTCTTCCAGGGCCATGCCTCGCCCGGCATCTACGCCCGCGCCTTCCTGCTCGACCGGCTGAGCGAGTCGCAGCTCGACGCCTTCCGCCAGGAGAAGTCGAAGTTCCCGAACGGTCTGTCGTCGTATCCGCACCCGCGGCTGATGCCCGATTTCTGGGAGTTCCCGACCGTCTCCATGGGCCTCGGCCCCCTCGGCGCGATCTTCCAGGCGCGGATGAACCGCTACATGGCGGCGCGCGGCATCGCCGACACCTCCCCGTCGCACGTCTGGGCGTTCCTCGGTGACGGCGAGATGGACGAGCCCGAGTCGCTCGGCCAGCTCTCCATCGCCGCCCGCGAGGGCCTGGACAACCTGACCTTCGTCGTCAACTGCAATCTGCAGCGCCTCGACGGCCCGGTGCGCGGCAATGGCAAGATCATCCAGGAGCTGGAGTCGCAGTTCCGCGGCGCCGGCTGGAACGTCATCAAGGTGGTCTGGGACCGCTCCTGGGACCCGCTGCTCGCGCAGGACCGCGACGGCATCCTGGTCAACAAGCTGAACACCACGCCGGACGGTCAGTTCCAGACGTACGCGACCGAGACCGGCGCGTACATCCGTCAGCACTTCTTCGGCGACGACCACCGGCTGCGCGCCATGGTCGAGAACATGACCGACGAGCAGATCCTGCACCTGGGCCGCGGCGGTCACGACCACAAGAAGGTCTACGCGGCCTTCGCGGCGGCCAAGGCGCACAAGGGCCAGCCGACCGTGGTCCTCGCCCAGACCGTCAAGGGCTGGACGCTCGGCCCGAACTTCGAGGGCCGTAACGCGACCCACCAGATGAAGAAGCTGACGGTCGACGACCTCAAGGGCTTCCGCGACCGGCTGCACATTCCGATCACGGACCAGCAGCTGGAGAGCGGCGCGCCGCCGTACTACCACCCGGGGCGCGACTCCGAGGAGATCCAGTACATGCACGACCGCCGCAAGTCGCTGGGCGGGTACGTCCCGACCCGCGTCGTGCGGTCCAAGCCGCTGGCCCTGCCGGACGAGAAGACCTACGCCCCGGTCAAGAAGGGCTCCGGCCAGCAGTCGATCGCCACGACCATGGCGTTCGTGCGGCTGCTCAAGGATCTGATGCGGGACAAGGAGATCGGCAAGCGCTTTGTGCTGATCGCACCGGACGAGTACCGCACCTTCGGAATGGACTCGTTCTTCCCGAGCGCCAAGATCTACAACCCGCTGGGCCAGCAGTACGAGTCCGTCGACCGCGATCTGCTGCTCGCGTACAAGGAGTCGCCGACCGGTCAGATGCTGCACGACGGCATCTCCGAGGCGGGCTGTACGGCTTCGCTGATCGCGGCTGGTTCCGCGTACGCGACGCACGGCGAGCCGCTGATTCCGGTCTACGTCTTCTACTCGATGTTCGGTTTCCAGCGCACCGGCGACCAGTTCTGGCAGATGGCCGACCAGCTTGCGCGCGGTTTTGTGCTGGGTGCGACCGCAGGACGTACGACTCTGACCGGTGAGGGTCTGCAGCACGCGGACGGCCACTCGCAGCTGCTCGCCTCGACCAACCCGGGCTGTGTCGCGTACGACCCGGCCTTCGGCTTCGAGATCGCGCACATCGTCGAGGACGGCCTGAGGCGGATGTACGGCTCGTCCGGGGAGCACCCGCACGGCGAGGACGTCTTCTACTACCTCACCGTCTACAACGAGCCGATCCAGCACCCGGCCGAGCCCGAGAACGTGGACGTCGAGGGCATCCTCAAGGGCATCTACCGCTACAAGGCGGGCGAGGCCGGTGCGATCCCCGCGCAGATCATGGCTTCCGGTGTCGCCGTGCCGTGGGCGCTCGAGGCGCAGAAGATCCTCGCCGAGGAGTGGAACGTCAAGGCCGACGTCTGGTCGGCGACGTCGTGGAACGAGCTGCGCCGCGAGGCCGTCGAGGTGGAGGAGCACAACCTGCTCCACCCGGAGGAGGAGCAGCGCGTCCCGTATGTGACGCAGAAGCTGTCCGCCGCCGAGGGCCCGTTCGTGGCGGTCTCGGACTGGATGCGCTCGGTCCCGGACCAGATCTCGCGCTGGGTGCCCGGCACCTACCAGTCGCTGGGCGCGGACGGCTTCGGCTTCGCGGACACGCGCGGCGCGGCACGGCGCTTCTTCCACATCGACGCGCAGTCGATCGTGCTCGGAGTGCTCACCGAGCTCGCGCGTGAGGGCAAGGTCGACCGCTCGGTGCTGAAGCAGGCGGTGGACCGCTACCAGCTGCTGGATGTGACGGCTGCGGCCCCGGGCGCTGCGGGCGGCGACGCATAGTCGTTCATCCGTCGTGTGACGGCGTAGATGTGTGAGGGCGGCGGATCCGATGGGGTCCGCCGCCCTTGTGCATCCTTACGATGCTGGGCATGAAGCAGCGAACAGCGCAGGTCCGGTGGGAACAGCGCATGCAGACACCCCTGCTGACGCTCGCCGTGGTGTTCGCCGTCGCGTACGCCGTGCCGATCGTGGCACCCGACGCGGACAGCTGGATGCTCACCGTCTGCACGGTCGCCGAGTGGACGGTCTGGGGCACCTTCGCCGTCGACTATCTCGTACGGCTGGCGCTCGCCCCGGACAAGTGGCTTTTCGTACGCAGCCATCCGCTGGACCTGGTCGCCGTGGTGCTGCCGCTGGTACAGCCCCTGCGGCTGCTGCGGGTCGTCTCCACACTGCTGCTGGTGGGCCGTCGGGCCCGGATGGCGCCGCAGATCACCCTGACGACGTACGTCGGGGGCGCGGTTGTGGGGCTGATGATGTTCGGCTCGCTCGCCGTGCTCCATGTGGAGCGGGACGCGCCGCACGGGAACATCAAGACCCTTGGCGACGCGGTGTGGTGGTCGTTCACGACGATGACGACGGTCGGGTACGGCGATCATGCACCGACGACGGGCCTCGGCCGGGTGCTCGCGGTCGGGCTGATGCTCGCCGGGATCGCGCTGCTCGGTGTCGTGACCGCCAATATCGCGGCGTGGTTCATCTCCCGCTTCGAGCGGGACGACGCGGAGGAACGGCGGCAGACGGCGCTTCTTGAGGCGCTGACCGCCGAGGTGAAGGCGCTGCGGGAGCAGGTGACGGCGCTCTCGGTGACCGGGGCGGGCACGGTGCCCACCCCGGTCAGTCCACCCGAGGAACCCGCAGTGCGGGGCTGACGAAGCAGCGCTGTACGGAGCCGACGGACCGCTGTACGGGGCCGCGGGACCGCTGTGCGCGCTCCGCCAGCCTCTGTACGCGGCCGGCCGTCACCACATCCCGCTCGCGGGAACCGTGGCTCCCGCCAGCCAGATGATCGCCAGCAGGGTGTCAATACCGCCGAGCACGACGGCGGCCAGCGCCGGGACCGGCTGTGCGCCGTTCCATCGGCGGCCCATGCCGAGCCAGCCGCAGGCGATCGCTGTCGGGCCGAGGATTATCCCCAGCACGAAGAAGCCCGCGATCGCACAGATCAGCCCGATGATTCCGAGTGCCGCGCGGTCCGGCCCGCTCCGTGACCACGTGCGGCCACGTGAACGAGGGTGCTTGCGCGTGGTGTGTCCGAAGCCCGCCATCATCACTCCCTGAGGTTGTCGAATCGGGGCTCGGACAAGCGGGTACCCCGGTTCAGCGCTCCCAGACCTTGAACGCTCTGACCCGGTACGGGGATTGGGGCACCCAGGTGCCGCCGCCCGGGTAGGTCTCGAACTCGCCCGTCTCCTCGCACTGGGCCGACTGGTAGGTGGTGACGGGCCGTCCGGTCCGGTTCGCGAGCGCCTCGGCCGTGGTGCCGGGCGGCAGCGGCACACAGCTCTCGATGTCGGTGCCGGACAGCTCATGGACCTGGCGTACGCCCTTGAAGTCGCCCTTCTCCCACAGGCAGAGCTCGCCGGCCGCGCACTCCCCGAGGCGGGGCGGCGCGGCGGCCGCCGCCGGGGGCGCCAGTACTGCTGTGGCCAGGACCCCGGCCACAGCCCCGGGCAGGACTCCGGCCATGACGATCTTCCGCAGTTCACGCATTTCGGTCAACCCCCGTGTCGTACTGATCACTTGACCGCACCCTGACCTGCGGTCGTCGCAGCGGGCAAGGGTGCTCGGGGCAGATCACCCGGATAGGCGACAGCCCCGCCGGGCCGGCCGGCGGGGCTGTCGCACGCACGCGGTTGACGTCAGATGTGGGCCGCCGAGGATGGGGCCGCCCGCGGTCGATGCGCCGATGACCACGCCCCGGATGCCGATCGCCATGTTCAGCTTCTCGGCGTGGAAGGTGGCGCCGAGGTCCTTCTGGATCGCGGAGGCGCGGGACTTGGGGCCGAGCCCCAAAAACCAGCCTCGTGGGGGTCCCCCCGGACGAAGTCTGGGGGAGATTGAGGCGCAGGGTCCGGGGCGGAGCCCCGGGTATCGCCGGCCCCTCCTCCGCGGGACGCCGTACGCGCCGGAGCGTGCGACCCGTGCGCACTCAATGTGACGACTTTCCCCCTCGCACCCTCCCGGACACGTGATCTACCTCACGGTCTGCACGAGCCCCCTCGCGCGTCTCCTAGGGTGTCCCGCAGTGACTTCCTTCGACTCCTCCCCCACCACCCTCACCGCCTGGCGCGCCCTCCTCGCCCTCGCGGTCGTGTTCATCATGCTGGCGACCACCGGCTGGACCGCCATACGACATCAGAGCGGTCCCCGCGACGCTCTCGAGGCCGAGCTGGCCGGCTGGACGAAGGCCCGGATCGGGGCGCGCGCGCTGCCCGCCACGACGGCGCCCCCGCAGCGGGTCGCCGCCTTCTTCGGCTCGCTCGGCAGCGCCCAGCGGGCCCGTCTCGCCGACCGGTACCCCCTCGTCGTCGGCAATCTCAACGGCGCGCCGGTCACCCTGCGCTACCGCGCCAACCGCACGGCTCTCGCGCACTCGCTCGACCAGGAGCGCAAGCGCGTCAGCGACCCCAACCTCACCGCGGACGGCCACCACGAGGCGGTCCGCCGCATGCACCGCTTCCAGGCGCTCATGAGCGCCGACCGGCAGATCCTCGCGTTCGACCCGTCCGGGCCCGGCAAGGTCGCCGAGGTACTCGGCGACCTCGACCGCGCCGAGCGCGTATCGGTGATCGTCCCCGGCGTCGACACCAATCTGCTCACCTTCCAGCGGACCACCCGCAAATACTCCGCGCCCCTCGGCATGGCGCAGTCGCTGTACTCCGCCGAGCGGGCCGCGTCCCCTGGTACGCGTACTGCCGTCATCGCCTGGGCCGACTACACCGCACCTGTCGGCGTCGGCATGGACTCGGCCATCGGCCGGCTCGCCGAGGCCGGCGCGGTACGGCTGACCGCGCTCACCGGCGCGCTGCCCGGCGACTCCAAGGTCGCGCTGTTCTGCCACAGTTACGGCTCCGTGGTGTGCGGCGTGGCGGCCCGTCGGCTGCCCACCCGCGTCGGCGACATCGCGGTGGCCGGCAGCCCCGGCATGCGCGCCCCGAACGTGGCCGGACTGGGAACTCACGCCCGTGTCTGGGCGATGCGGGACGGCGACGACTGGATCCAGGACGTCCCGCATCTGGCGGTCGGCGGGCTCGGACACGGCGAGGACCCGGTGACTCCGGCGTTCGGAGCGCGGGTCATGTCGGCCGCGGGCGCCGTCGGTCACACCGGCTATTTCGAGCCGGGTACGGACAGCCTCAGCAACTTCGCGGAGATAGGCGTCGGTTCGTACGACGGCGTGAGCTGCGCGAGCGAGGACGACACGTGCCGCAGTGGTATTTACGGCGACGAGGCGGCCTGACGCGCGTAGAGCATCGTGGATCGGGCTGGGCACCGAGGGGCGACGCGCAGACGCACGCCATATACGGTGAGGCGTATGGGTGATGTGCTGGCCGGAATTCAAGCCACCTGGGAGTTCGAGACCGACTCCGTGCTCATCCGCTTCGAACGGGGGCTCCGCACGCCGAAGCTGTTCCAGACGCTTCGCGAACGGCGCATCCCCCACGAGGCGTTGGCGGCGGTGACGCTCTCCCCTGGCAAGCGCGGCACGGTGGTGCTGCACGCGGTGCCGAGACCCGGCGCGGATCCGCTGATGGAGGCGGCGGCCGGGCAGTTGAGAGAGGGCTGCGACCCGTACCGCCTGGTGCTGCCCGCGGAGCGCGAGACGCTGGCGGAGTACTACGCGGACGAGTTGCGCGCGCTGCTGCCGGCGGACGCGGACCGGCCGGCCGAGCAGTACTCCGTGGCCGCGCCCGAGGCCCCGATGCACTTCAAGGCGTACGACGGAAAGGCCTCCTTCGACGGCTCGCAGGTCTCTTTCCGCTGGTCGTGGACGGGCGCGTCGTCCGCCAAGTGGAAGGCGGGCGACCAGAGTTTCCCGGTGGGTGAGCTGAGCGGGGTGGAGTGGCGCTCGCCGGAGGCCTTCGACGGCTATCTGCGCCTGCTGCGGCGCGGCGAGGAGCCCGGGAAGGACGGGGCCGGGCCGGCACAGGTGGACCAGGACCCGGCGGCGGTGCTTTTCGGGCTCAGATACGGTCCGGTGCACGAGTCGCTGCCGTTCGCGGCCGCGGTGCTCGAGTCCGTACGGAACACGGGCTCTGCGCCGGTCCCGGCACTGCGGCCGGGCCGACGCGACCCGGCGGACATCGCGGAGCGGATACGGCACCTGGGGGAGCTGCACCAGGCGGGTCTGGTGACGGACGAAGAATTCAGTTCGAAGAAGGCGGAGCTGCTGTCGGAGCTGTAGACGTGGCCGGCCGGGGGCGACGTACCCACTGAACTGCATGGGGGACCCCAGCGGCAGCGCTCGCGGCCGCCTCGCAGTCTTCGCCCGGTCGGGCTCAGCCCTCGCGCGCCGCCGACGTCGAGGACATGTCCGGGTAGCGGTCCCCCGCCACAAGCCCGGCGATCGGCTCCAGGACCGCCAACTCGTCCGCGGTCAGCTTCAGCCGGGTCGCCCCGACGTTCTCCAGCAGCCTGCTCGTCTTACGAGTGCCGGGGATCGGGACCACCGCGAGCGAGTGCACCTCTGCCTGCTGCTGCACCCAGGCCAGCGCCACCTGCCCGACCGTCGCCCCGTGCGCTGCCGCGATCTTGTGCACGGGTTCGAGCAGCGCGGCGTTCGTCTTGGCGTTGTCGCCGGTGAAGCGCGGCTGGTACTGGCGGAAGTCGCCCGCCGACAGCTCCTTGCCCGCGTCCGCGAACGCCCCGGTCAAAAATCCGCGTCCGAGCGGCGAATACGGCACAAAGGCGACGCCGAGCTCGGCCGCCGCGCCCACCGCGCTGCGTTCCACATCCCTGCTGAAGAGGGACCACTCCGACTGCAGGGCGGCGATCGGGTGCACGGCGTGCGCCTCGCGCAGCTCCGCGCCGGTGACCTCGCTCAGCCCCAGGTGCTTGACCTTGCCCTCCTCGACCAGCTCGGCCATCGCGCCGACGGACTCGGAAAGCGGCACGGCCGGGTCGCGGCGGTGCATGTAGTACACGTCGATGACGTCGGTCTTCAGCCGCGTGAGGCTCGCCTCGACGGCCTGCCGGATGTACGCGGGGTCGTTACGGATGCCCCGGTAGTGCGGGTCGTCGGTCCGCTCGATGGAGAACTTGGTTGCCAGCGTTATCTCGTCGCGGTGCGCCCCGAAGAACGGCGCGAGGAACTCCTCGTTGGCTCCTCGCCCGTACACGTCCGCGGTGTCGAAGAGCGTGACACCCGCCTCCAGCGCCGCCTCCAGGGTGTCCCGGGCAGCCACCGGGTCGGTGTCTCCGTAGAACTCGCTCATGCCCATGCACCCCAGGCCCTGCACGCCGACCAGCGGTCCGTTGGTCCCGAGCCGTACCTGTGCGATCTTGCTGTTGCTCATCAGGGTTCAGACCCTCTCCGACGCCCGGTGGGCGCCCGCGTAAAACTCGATCTTGTGGTCGAGGACGGCAAGCGTGTCCTGGAGTTCCGCGATCCGCGTAAGAACGTCGCGCCGCGTCTGCTCCAGCAGCTCCTGCCGTGCCTCGAAGGTGTGCTCGCCCTCCCGCACCAGCTCCGCGTAGCGGACCATGTCCGCGACCGGCATCCCGGTCAGCCGCAGCTTGCCGACGAAGGCGAGCCAGTCCAGGTCGCGGTTGCTGAAGCGCCGCTGCCCGGTGTGCGAGCGGTCGACATGCGGCATCAGCCCGATCCGCTCGTACCAGCGCAGGGTGTGCGCGGTGAGTCCGGTGAAGGCGACGACTTCGCTGATCGTGTAGCTGTCCTGCCCCTCGGGGCGCGGATACGCGCGGGGAGCCGACATGCACAGGTCCGTTGGTACCGCCGTGCTCTCGATCAGCGTCATGCCTCAACGCTAGGACCTTCGAGTGCACTCCAAGCAAGCGGAAACCTGTGGCAGTTTCCGGACGACGCCGAATAGCCTCCGGAACCATGAGCCTCGCACGCCGCGCCACCCCTGAGGACGCCGAAGAACTGGTACGCCTGCGCAAGGTCATGCAGGACTCGTATCTCGGCCCCGATCCGGACGTCAGCTGGCAGAGCGCCGCCGTCGCGACGCTGCGCAAGAAGCTGGCCGACCCGGACGCCGACCTGACCGCGTTCGTCGTCGAGCGGCCCGGGGGCCTGGCGGCATGCGCGGTCGGCACCATCGAGTACCGGCTCGGCGGCCCCGGCAATCCGCACGGCACCAGCGGTTACGTCTTCAGCGTCGCCACCGACCCGGACCGCCGCCGCCGGGGCCATTCCCGCGCCTGTATGGAGGCGCTGCTGGCCTGGTTCCGCGAGCGCGGCGTACGCAGGATCGACCTGCGCGCCTCTCCCGACGGCGAGCCGCTGTACGCCTCGCTCGGCTTCGTCCGCACCCCCGATCCCGCGATGCGGCTCACCCTTGAGGACGGTCCAGTAGGACCGTCTAGGCTCTGACGCATGCAGAGCGTGGCGATGATCGAGAACTGGCCGGTACCGACCGCGGCGGCCGCCGTCGTACGAGCGGACGGCACCGTCGCCGGATCTCATGGACCGACGTCGCACCGCTTTCCCCTTGCTTCGGTCACCAAGCCGCTCGCGGCGTACGCGGCGCTCGTGGCGTACGAGGAGGGGGCGATCGAACTCGACGAACCGGCAGGTCCTGAAGGCTCCACGGTCCGGCATCTGCTGGCCCACACCTCGGGCCTGGCCTTCGACGAGCATCGTGTGACGGCGCCGCCCGGCACCCGTCGGCTCTACTCCAACGCGGGCTTCGAGGTGCTCGGAGACCATATGGCCAAGGCGACCGAGATCCCGTTCGCCGAGTATCTGCACCAGGCGGTGCTCGAGCCGCTGGGCATGACGGCGACAACGCTGGAGGGCTCCCCCGCGAAGGACGGCGTCTCGACGGTCGACGACCTCGTCCGCTTCGCCGCCGAGGTCCAGGCCCCGCGGCTGCTTGACGCCCGCACGGTGCTGGAGGCGATGACGGTCACGTATCCGGGACTGTCCGGGATCCTCCCCGGCTACGGGCACCAGAAGCCGAACGACTGGGGTCTCGGCTTCGAGATCCGGGACGCCAAGTCCCCCCACTGGACTGGCAGTTCGTCATCGCCGCGCACCTTCGGCCACTTCGGGCAGTCCGGTACGTTCCTGTGGATCGACCCGGACGCGGGCGCGGCCTGCGTGGCGCTCACGGACCGGCACTTCGGGCCGTGGGCGATCGAGGCCTGGCCGGCGTTCACGGACGCGGTACTCGCCGAGCTGCGCTGAGACGGGACCAGTCGGAGCCGGTCGCGTCGACGGCCTGGATCTCGTGCTGGAAGGTCCCGCCCCAACTGGGTCGGCGCACGAGTCCCGGCTCACATCTCCCAGATCAGGACCTCGGCACGACCGGTGGCCGCGGCCAGTTCGACTCCCTGGGCGTCGCTGATCCGCGCCGAGTCGCCAGGACCCAACTCGTCCTGTGCCAGCCGCACTTCACCGCGTACGACGTGGACGTACACCGCAGGCGCGTCCGGCACCGCCGTGCGCTGCCTCGGGGCCAGACGGCGCACGTGCAGCATCGAGCCCGCCTCGGGGAGTGCGTACGGCGTCGAGTCGGCGATGCCGTGCACGATCTCGTACGAGGGATCACCGCCCGGCGACAGCGGCGCCAGCCACATCTGCACGAAGGTCAGCGGCACGTCCGCGTCGTTGCGCTCCACATGCCGCACGCCGTCCGCCGAGCTGAGCCGCTGGACGTCACCGGGGCGCACCACTGTGGCGTGGCCCGCCGAGTCGCGGTGGGTCAGCTCGCCCTCGACGACCCAGGTGACGATCTCGGTGTGACTGTGCGGATGCTCGTCGAATCCCGCGCCGGGCTCCAGTCGCTCCTCGTTGCAGGCGAGGATCGCGCCGAAGCGGAGGTTGTCGGGGTCGTAGTGACGCCCGAAGGAGAACGCGTGCAGGGACTCGATGCCCGAGGCGGGGTCGCCGCCGCGGTAGCGGTCGGCGGAGCGCCGTACGTCAATCACGGGTCCACGGTAGCCCCGCGACGACCGTCCGTTCGCCGGACGCACCTCGCGCGGCGAACGGTGTCACCGCGGCCGGGGCTCACGCGGCGAGCAAGGTCCCCCGCGGCCCGGGCGCTCGCGGTGACACGAGCCGGTGCGCGGCTGCTTCCGGCGCCGGGCGACACGGCACGTTCTGCGTGCCACGAGCCGCTGCACGGCGCGACCGCGAGGCCCCCCGGCGCCGCGCCGTCCGGCGCCCGTACCAGGACAAAGGACCCCGCCACTCCGTTCTCCCGTCCCGATAAGGCACTCTTGTCCCCGTGCCCGAACCTGCAGCAAACGACGCCCACCAGCATTCCGCGACCCTGCGCCGCCTGGAACAGTCCTCCGGCCGGCTCGCCGCGAACGCCATCGCACGCATGGACGCGACGCTGCCGTGGTACCGGGCGATGCCTCCGGAGAACCGGTCGTGGATCGGCCTGGTCGCCCAGGCCGGCATCGCCGCGTTCACCGAGTGGTTCCGGCATCCGGAGACCCCGCAGGCGATCTCGACCGATGTCTTCGGCACGGCTCCGCGCGAGCTGACCCGGGCGATCACCCTGCGCCAGACCGTCGAGATGGTGCGTACGACCATCGAGGTCATGGAGTCGGCGATCGAGGAGGTCGCCGCCCCCGGCGACGAGTCGGTGCTGCGCGAGGCCCTGCTCGTCTACGCCCGCGAGATCGCCTTCGCCACCGCCCAGGTGTACGCGCAGGCCGCCGAGGCCCGCGGCGCCTGGGACGCCCGCCTGGAGTCCCTCGTGGTCAACGCCGTGCTGTCCGGCGAGGCCGACGAAGGTGCGGTCTCCCGCGCCGCCGCGCTCGGCTGGAACTCCCCCGAACATGTCTGCGTCATCCTCGGCACCGCTCCCGACGGTGACAGCGAACTCACCGTCGAGGCGATCCGCCGTGCCGCCCGGCACGCCAAGCTCCAGGTCCTCACCGGAGTCCTCGGCGACCGACTCGTCGTCATCGCGGGCGGCAGCGACAATCCGCTGCATGTCGCCAAGGCTCTGATCGGGCCTTATGCGGCCGGACCGGTGGTCGCAGGGCCCGTAGTGCCCGATCTGCTGGCCGCGACCAGGTCGGCACAGGCCGCAGCCGCCGGGCTCAAGGCGTGTTTGGCCTGGCAGGACGCCCCGCGCCCGGTACTCGCCGACGATCTGCTCCCCGAGCGCGCCATCGCCGCGGACCCCGCCGCGCGCGAGCAGTTGGTGGAGGAGATCTACAGACCACTGGAAGAAGCAGGGTCGGCGCTGCTGGAAACTCTGAGCGTATATCTGGAGCAGGCGAGCAGTCTCGAAGGCGCGGCCCGGATGCTCTTCGTCCATCCCAACACCGTGCGCTACCGGCTGCGACGTGTGACCGACGTCACCGGTTGGTCACCCTCCGATGTCCGATCCGCGTTCACTCTGCGCATCGCACTCATCTTGGGGCGTCTGGCCGACGCAGATTCGCAGCCCTAGACTTTTGTCGAACACCAACAATTCCCCTGACGGTTCTTCGTCCCTGTCCCCACGGGCGGTTGGAGCCGTCCACAAGAGAGAGTGTGAGGGTGCTCGTACTCGTCGCTCCCGGCCAAGGCGCTCAGACGCCCGGCTTCTTGACTCCCTGGCTCGACCTCCCCGGCGCTGCCGACCGCATTGCGGCCTGGTCCGACGCCATCGGGCTCGACCTTGCCCACTACGGCACGAAGGCCGATGCGGACGAGATCCGCGACACGGCCGTGGCGCAGCCGCTCCTCGTGGCCGCCGGCCTGCTGTCGGCCGCCGCGCTGGGTGACATCACGCCCGGGGCCGTCGCAGGTCACAGCGTCGGCGAAATCACCGCGGCCGCGTTCGCGGGTGTCATCGACGACGCCGCCGCGCTCGGCCTCGTACGCACCCGGGGCCTGGCGATGGCCGAGGCCGCCGCGGTCACCGAGACCGGCATGTCGGCCGTCCTCGGCGGCGACCCCGAGCACGTCGTCGCCCATCTCGAGGGCCTCGGTCTGACCGCGGCGAACGTCAACGGCGCCGGCCAGATCGTCGCCGCCGGCACCGCCGAGCAGCTCGCCGCACTCGCCGAGAACAAGCCGGAGAAGGCCCGCGTCATCGCGCTGAAGGTGGCCGGCGCGTTCCACACGCACCACATGGCGCCCGCGGTCACGACGCTCCAGGAGGCCGCGACGAAGCTCACGCCCGCCGACCCGGCCGTCCCGTACGTCTCGAACAAGGACGGGCAGACCGTCGCCACAGGCGACGAGGTCATCGCCCGGCTGGTCGGCCAGGTCGCCAACCCGGTCCGCTGGGACCTGTGCATGGAGACCTTCAAGGCGCAGGGCGTCACCGCCCTGATCGAGGTCTGCCCCGGCGGCACGCTGACGGGCCTCGCCAAGCGCGCGCTGCCCGGCGTGCAGACGCTCGCGCTGAAGACCCCTGACGACCTCGACGCGGCCCGCACGCTCGTCGCCGAGCACTCTGCCTGACAAGGAGCCGTAGAGCATGTCGAAGATCAAACCCAGCCAGGGTGCTCCGTACGCACGGATCATGGGTGTCGGCGGCTACCGCCCGACCCGGGTCGTGCCCAACGAGGTGATCCTCGAGACGATCGACTCCTCCGACGAGTGGATCCGCTCCCGCTCGGGCATTGCCACGCGCCACTGGGCCTCTCCCGAGGAGACCGTGTGCGCGATGTCCGTCGAGGCATCCGGCAAGGCGATCGCCGACGCGGGGATCACCCCGCAGCAGATCGGCGCGGTGATCGTCTCCACCGTCTCGCACTTCAAGCAGACCCCGGCCGTCGCCACCGAGATCGCGGACAAGATCGGCGCGATCAAGCCGGCCGCGTTCGACATCTCGGCGGGCTGCGCGGGCTTCGGCTACGGCCTGACCCTCGCCAAGGGAATGGTCGTCGAGGGCTCGGCGGAGTACGTGCTCGTCATCGGCGTCGAGCGGCTGAGTGACCTGACCGACCTGGAGGACCGTGCGACGGCCTTCCTGTTCGGCGACGGCGCCGGCGCGGTCGTCGTGGGCCCCGCCAAGGAGCCGAAGATCGGCCCGACCGTGTGGGGTTCGGAGGGCGACAAGTCCGACACCATCAAGCAGACCGTGCCGTGGGACGAGTACCGCAACGGCACCGTCGAGAAGTTCCCGGCGATCACGCAGGAGGGCCAGGCGGTCTTCCGCTGGGCCGTGTTCGAGATGGCGAAGGTCGCCCAGCAGGCGCTGGACGCGGCCGGAATCACCGCGGACGACCTGGACGTCTTCATTCCGCACCAGGCAAATATGCGAATCATCGACTCGATGGTGAAGACTCTGAAGCTGCCGGAGCACGTCACGGTCGCCCGTGACGTGGAAACCACCGGCAACACCTCGGCCGCCTCGATCCCGCTCGCGATGGAGCGGCTTCTGGCGACCGGTCAGGCCAAAAGCGGCGACACCGCACTCGTCATCGGCTTCGGGGCGGGTCTCGTCTACGCAGCCACGGTAGTTACCCTCCCCTAGGCAACCGGATCTTCCGGACGCCACACCCTCTGAAACAACACCGAAGGAGCGCCACATGGCCGCCACTCAGGAAGAGATCGTTTCCGGTCTCGCGGAGATCGTCAACGAGATCGCCGGTATCCCGGTCGAGGACGTCCAGCTGGACAAGTCCTTCACCGACGACCTGGACGTCGACTCGCTGTCCATGGTCGAGGTCGTCGTCGCCGCCGAAGAGCGCTTCGACGTCAAGATCCCGGACGACGACGTCAAGAACCTGAAGACCGTCGGCGACGCCGCGGACTACATCGCGAAGCACCAGGCCTGAGCCTGAGACGCGCTTGTCGCCACCTGACGGTGGCGTCGTGAATATTCAGCACCCTCTACACGTGGAGAAAGAATTCCTGTGAGCTCGACCAATCGCACCGTGGTCGTCACCGGTATCGGCGCAACCACACCGTTGGGTGGCGACAGCGCATCGACCTGGGAGGGTCTGCTCGCCGGACGCTCCGGAGTCAAGCCCCTGGAGGGCGAACGGTTCGCCGACCTCCCGGTCCGGATCGCCGCGCCCGCGGCGGTCGACCCGGGCGAGGTGCTGCCGCGCCCGCTGGCCCGCAAGCTCGACCGCTCGGCGCAGTTCGCGCTGATCGCGGCGCGCGAGGCGTGGGCCGACGCCGGCTACACCGCGCCCGCCGGCGAGGACGACAAGATCCAGCCCGGCCGCCTCGGCACGGTCATCGCCTCCGGCATCGGCGGCGTGACGACGCTGCTCGACCAGTACGACGTGCTCAAGGAGAAGGGCGTACGCCGCGTCTCCCCGCACACCGTGCCCATGCTGATGCCGAACGGCCCCTCCGCCAACGTCGGCCTGGAGGTGAACGCCCAGGCGGGCGTGCACACTCCGGTCTCCGCCTGTGCGTCCGGCGCCGAGGCGATCGGTTACGCCGTCGAGATGATCCGCACCGGCCGTGCCGATGTGGTCGTCGCCGGTGGCACGGAGGCGGCCATCCACCCACTGCCGATCGCGGCGTTCGCCAACATGATGGCGATGTCCAAGAACAACGACGAGCCCGAGAAGGCTTCCCGGCCGTACGACAAGGGCCGTGACGGCTTTGTCCTCGGCGAGGGCGCGGGCGTCGTCGTCCTCGAGTCGGCCGAACATGCCGCGCGGCGCGGCGCGAAGGTCTACTGCGAGGTGCTGGGCCAGGGCCTGTCCGCGGACAGCCACCACATCGCGCAGCCCGAGCCGACGGGTCGGGGCATCGCGACCGCGCTGCAGAACCTGCTGGACTCGACGGACCTCAAGGCGACCGAGGTCGTACACCTGAACGCGCATGCGACGTCCACGCCGCAGGGTGACGTCGCCGAGATCAAGGCCCTGCGCAAGGTCCTGGGCGACGAGCTCGACCATGTCGCGGTCTCCGCCACGAAGTCGATGACGGGCCATCTGCTGGGCGGCGCGGGCGGCATCGAGACGGTCGCGACGGTGCTCGCGCTGTACCACCGCACGGCCCCGCCGACCATCAACGTCGAGGACCTCGACGAGGAGGTCGACGCGGACATCGTGCGCGGCGAGCCCCGCAAGCTGCCTCAGGGCACGATCGCGGCGATCAACAACTCGTTCGGCTTCGGCGGCCACAACGTGGTGCTGGCGTTCCGGACGGTCTGAGTCCGCCTACGCGTGAGGCCCGCTCCCTTTCCCGGGGGGCGGGCCTTTTTCGTCCAGCCTGGCGGCGCGCGGCGGGCCGGCTGCGGGTCAGACCACCTGCTGTCAGACCACCTGGTGGAGCCAGCGGACCGGCGCGCCCTCGCCCGCGTAGCGGAACGGCTCCAGTTCGTCGTCCCACGGCTTTCCCAGCAGCTTCGCGATCTCCGCCTCCAGCTCCGTCTCCCCCTGCGCCGAGCGCGCCAGCGCGGCGCGCAGCCGGTCCTCGGGAACCAGGATGTCGCCGTGGATCCCGGTGACCGCGTGGAAGATGCCGAGCTCGGGCGTGGCGCTGTACCGCTCGCCCTCCGCCGTGGGGCAGGGCTCCGCGGTCACCTCGAAGCGCAGCATCTGCCACCCCCGCAGGGCAGAGGCGAGCTTGGAGGCCGTGCCCACCTCGCCCCGCCAGGAGAACTCGGCTCTCCACGTGCCGGGCGACGCCGGCTGGCGGATCCAGTCCAGCTGGACCCGCACGCCGAGCACGCCCGCGACCGCCCATTCGACGTGCGGGCACAGCGCGCGCGGTGCGGAGTGAACGTACAGAACGCCACGTGTCGTCACCGGGACCTCCAGTGTGGGACGAGGATCGTCTTCCCAGCGGCCTCAGTAAACAGCATCGGGAGTGAAACTCCGCAAAAGGGACAGCATGTGACGTGATGTAATTTACCGGAGCCGATGGGCACGCTGCCTCTGGGTCGACGGGGAAAAGCTACCGTGAGCAGGCGCCCGACGGGTGACGTAATGTCGGTCCCGGGACCCGTACGCACCAAGCTTTCACTCGGCAGGACGTCACGGACCGGTGATACGGAGGGGAACTGGGGATGCGGGAGACGAGTCGGACGCGCCGCTCGCGCGGTGCGGCGGCAGCCCTGATGGCGGCACTCCTCCTGTTGACCGGCACGCTCGCGGGATGTGACTCCTCGTCGGACGCGAGAGGGAACGGCGCCCCCGCCACTCGGCGGCCGTCCCCGAAGCCCACCCCCCTCTGGGACCGCAGCCCGGACTCGATCGCCGCGGTCGGCGACTCCATCACCCGCGGGTTCGACGCGTGTGTCGTGCTCTCCGACTGCCCGGAGGTGTCCTGGGCGACCGGCACGGACACGACGGTACGCAGCCTGGCGCTGCGGCTGATCGGCGCGCCCGCGGTGGCCGAGCGCAGCTGGAACTACGCGCGCTCCGGCGCGGACGTGGCCGATCTGGCCGAGCAGATGACGCAGGCGGCGGCGAAGAAGCCCGAGTTGGTGACCGTGATGGTCGGCGCGAATGACGCCTGCGCGGACTCGGAGGAGCGCATGACGCCCGTCGACGCCTTCCGCCGGTCCTTCGAGGGCGCCCTGAAGGAGTTACGGCGTACCGCGCCGAAGGCCCAGGTGTACGTGTCGAGCGTGCCGGATCTCAAGCGGCTCTGGTCGACCGGCCGCGGCGATCCGCTGGGCAGGCAGATCTGGAAGCTGGGCATCTGCGCGTCGATGCTGGGCAACGCGGACGACGAGAGCCCGAAGGCCGAGCTGCGGCGGACCCGGGTGCATGAGCGGGTGGTGGCGTACAACGAGGTGCTGAAGGATGTCTGCGGGAAGGACATGCGCTGCCGGTACGACGGGGGTGCGGTCTTCGACTTCCGGTTCAGCGGCGACCAGTTGAGCCGCTGGGACTGGTTCCACCCGAGCAAGAACGGCCAGGGCCGACTGGCGGAGATCGCCTACCGCAACATCACGGCGGCGACCGCGCCGCGTGCATGACCCACCGGGAGGGTGACCGCGCCGCCCGGGGAGAGCGGTACGAGCACCTGGCCGTCCTCCTCGGCTGCTGGGGCTGCTGTGTCTCAAGTGGCACGGTAGCCACGGCCGTTGTCCCAAGGTGATACTTCCGCCACCCGACGGAAGGATTCACGTGTCCCGGATACGCGCTCGCCTGGACGTAGTTGGCGTCGCCCTCGTCGCCCTTGCCTTCGCGGCACCGCCGCTCGCCGCCGCGGATCCGGCGCCGCCCTCGGGGGCGGCGTCGACGTCGGGGGCGGCGTCGACGTCGGCTCCCGCGGTCACCGTCGAGGAGGCGCGGCTCGACAAGGCCGTGCCCCAGGAGATCCTGCGGCGCAGTGGATTCGACACGGTGGTACCTCGGTTCGCGGAGGCGCTCCAGGGGGCGTCGTCGTACCGGCAGGCCGAGCGGGCCGTCTTACGCCATGGCTCACGGCTGTGGGACCGGGCCGTCGACCGGGCCCAGGGCCGCGGGCCCGCGCGGGGCGATCTGAGCCGGGACGACGACCGGCCGCTGTACTGGGCACGGCTCGGCATGACCCGTGAACTGCATGCCTGGCAGCCCGAGTTCGGACTGACGGGAACGGAGCGTGCGCGACTGCTCGACCGGCTTGAGCGTTCTTCGCGCGGCCAGGACTCGATGAACCTTCCGGCGGGGAAGGGCATCAAGCGCATTGTGATGACGGGCTTCGACCCCTTCACGCTGGACCGTGACATCCGCATCAGCAATCCGTCCGGGGCGACGGCGCTGGCGCTGGACGGTACGTGGATCCGTACGGCGGACGGACCGGCGAGGATCGAGACGGCGGTCTTCCCCGTGCGCTGGCAGGACTTCGCGGACGGCACGGTCGAGCGGACCCTGCGTACGCAGCTGCCGAAGGCGGATCTGTTCACGACGGTGAGCCAGGGGCGGGTGGGCCGGATCGACATCGAGCGCACGAATGGTGCGTGGCGGGGCGGGTTCGGAGACAACGAGAACGTCTCGCGTACGGAGACGGTGCCGGTCAGCGACCCGGCGTCGCAGCCGCAGTGGACGACGACAACGCTTCCGTACCGGGCGATTGCGGCAGCGAGCACAGGGCGCTTCCCGGTGTACGACAACACGACGGTGACGGAGATCCCGGCGGGCGGAGCGGACCCGGTGGTCCGCCCCGACGGCCCGACGGCAGGCTCGACGGCGCGCGCCGGTGGCGGAGGCGACTACCTCTCGAACGAGATCGCGTACCGGGCGACGCTGCTGCGTGACCGGCTGGGGCTGACGATCCCGGGGGGTCATGTGCATACGCCGGTACTGCAGTTCGGCGCGGGGAACACGACTGGGATCACGGACCCGGAGTTCGTCCAGAACCGCCTGGACATCATCGCGCAGGTGCGGGAGATCATCCGGGTGGCGGCGGAGTCGACTGCCTGACGGCCCTGAACGGGGGTCGTCCCACCTGCCGTTGAGGTGCGACGACCCTCGGCGCGCGACCGCGTCGCCCGAGCATTGCCCGGCCTCCAGCCTGCCATGTACCGTTCAAGCGCGCGTTGCCCGGTAGTACGACGGGCGAAGTTCTACGCGCGCAGAATCGGCGCCCGCACCGCCTCTCCCCCACCCCTCATGGAGGTATGCCGGATGCTCGGATCCAGAGAGCCCAGAAGAAACAGACGTGCGCTCAGCACCGCCATCGCCGTGTTCGGCGCCCTGATCGCCGGAACCGCCGTCCAGACCGGCACCGCCGCTTCCGCGACCCCTGCCGCCACCGCCGCGCCCGCCGCCACTCCCCACCGCATCCTCTTCGACAACACCAAGGCCGAGACCGCAGGCAACGCCGACTGGATCATCGGTACCAGTCAGCCCGACCCGCTCGCGCAGGACTCGACACCCACCGCCGAGACCGACTGGACCGGTGCCCTCTCCGCCTGGGGGGTAGCGCTCCAGAAGACCGGCAACCACCAGCTCAAGACGCTGCCTTCGGGCAACACCATCACCTATGGCACCACCGCCGCACTCGATCTGCAGAACTTCGACACCTTCGTGCTGCCAGAGCCGAACGTCCTGCTCAGCGCCGCCGAGAAGACCGCCGTCATGAAGTTCGTACAGAACGGCGGCGGGCTCTTCCTGGTCTCCGACCACACCGGCGCCGACCGGAACAACGACGGCTACGACGCCGTCGAGGTCATCAACGACCTGATGAGCAACAACAGCGTCGACAGCACCGATCCGTTCGGCTTCTCCGTGGACACGCTCAGCGTCGGCACGGACAACCCGCGCGCCATCAGCGACACCACCAACCCGGTACTGAACGGCTCCTTCGGCAAGGTCACCGGCAGCATCATCCGCAGCGGTACGACCGTCACCCTCAAGCCGGCCGACAACCCGGCCGTCAAGGGCCTGGTCTACCGCACCGGCTACTCCGGCAACACCGGCGCCTTCTTCGCCACCAGCACCTTCGGCAGCGGCCGGGTCGCGGTCTGGGGCGACAGCTCGCCCATCGACGACGGCACCGGCCAGTCCGGCAACACCCTCTACGACGGCTGGAACGACACCGCGGGCACCAACGCGGCCCTCGCCCTCAACGCCACCGAGTGGCTCTCCGGCGGCACAGGCGGAGGAGGCGGGGGCGGCACCTGCACCGCCGCCCAGCTGATCGCCAACCCCGGCTTCGAATCCGGCAGCGCCTCATGGACCGCCAGCAGCGGCGTCATCACCAACGACACCGGCGAGGCGGCCCGTACCGGCTCCTACAAGGCCTGGCTCAGCGGCTACGGCTCCGCCCACACCGACACCCTGTCCCAGTCGGTGACCATCCCCGCCGGCTGCGCCGCCGCCACGCTCAGCTTCTATCTGCACATCGACACGGCCGAGACCACCACGAGCACGGCCTACGACACCCTCAAGGTCCAGGTCCTGAACAGCGGCGGCACGGTCCTGTCCACACTCGCCACGTACTCCAACCTCAATGCGGCGAGTGGCTACACCCAGCGCAGCTTCAGTCTCGGCGCGTACGCCGGACAGACCATCACCCTCAAGTTCACGGGCACGGAGGGCTCGCAGCTCCAGACGTCGTTCGTCATCGACGACACCGCGCTCAGCGTGAGCTGAGCCCGGCCACGGTCTGCCTCACCCTGAGGAACGCCTCGGGACCGAGGCCTGGCGGTCGCCGGTATTTGGTCAGTCTTTGGTCAAGCTGTACGGGGCCGGGTGGCCGTCGTCGCTCTCAGGCGGCGCCACCAGGTCCCGCACCATCAGCGTCGCCCCCGCCACCGCGCCCGGCATCAAGAAGACCGCGACGAACGGCACCAGGAAGGCGAGCGTCAGCGGGATGCCGAAACCGAGCGTGAGCATTCTGCGGCCCCGCAGCAGCCCAAGACGCTCCTTCAGCTCGACACCGCGCCGCTGAAGGGCGACCGCGGTGAGCTCTTCGGCCAGGAAGAAGCCCGAGACGCAGAAGCCGAGCGCCGGGACGACGGTCTGGCCGACGACCGGGATGAAGCCGAGCGCGAAGAGCAGCACTCCGTACAGCACCACGCGCAGCACGACCCGCAGGGAGTCGCGTGCGGAGATCCACAGCTCCCGCCAGAGCGGCAGCCCCGACTCGGGGACCTCGCCGCCCTCGCTGCGGTCGACCTGCTCGGACAGTGACTCGTAGAAGGGCTGGCCCACCAGCAGGGTCACCGCCGTGAAGGTGATCACCGCGAGGAACAGCCCGAAGGCGAAGACCAGCACGGTCAGAGTGCCGCGGACCAGCCCCTGCCAGGGCGAGGACCAGTCGTCGGCGAACGGTGTCGCCCAGGTGGTCAGGTCGTCGGCGCCGTAGGCGAGGGAGAGGAGCGCGGCGGTGTACAGCACCAGGGTCACCAGCCCCGGCAGCAGCCCGAAGCCGAACCACCGGCCGTGCCCGGCCACCCACCGCTGGCCCTTCACCAAATAGCCGAAGCCCACCCCGAGATCACGCATACGGACCACCCTATCGGGGGTGGCCTGATCCGCAGCCATGAGGCCGGTGGCGGCGGCTCGCCGAACCGGGTGTCACGTTCAAGCCCCCCTTGTTGTTCTGGAGTTGAACCGGTAGACCCCTGCGTACTGATCGTTGTGCTGATCGACTACGACACTCCGGAGGCACGTACGCATGGGTACCCCCAGACCCGTCCTGGCCGTCACCGCCGCGCTCGTCGGTGCGCTGCTGCTCGCGCCGGGACCCGCGACCGCGGTTCCCGGCGCGCCCGGTCGCGACGTGCCGCATCCCGTACGCGAAGGCGGCGGGCGCGACACCACGGCTGCCCGGGCTCCGCTCTCGGCCACGGCCGATGCACTGCGGACCAGGGCGCCCGAGCTCACCAGGAGCGGCGGCTATCCGCGCCGTACCGTCCTCGATGCGCCGCCCGTGAACCCGGCCGACAAGTCGATCAAGCTGGGGCTCGCGCCGTACCACTCGCTCGCTCCTCGGCTGAACGCCCTGCAGAAGCTCGGCGACCGCGTCAGCGTCGAGGTCGCCGGGCACTCCGCCGGCGGGCACGAGCTGTATCTCGTCACCGTCACCGCGCCCGAGAGCTCGCGCCAGGCGCGTGAGCAGGAGCGGATGCGGGAGCGGATCGAGAACGTTCCGGCCGCCGCCGCCAAGGACCGGCGGATCAAGTCCTCGTACAAGACACCGGTGTTCATCAACAACAACATCCACGGCAATGAGTGGGAGGGCACGGACGCAGCGCTCAGGCTCATCGAGCAGCTGGCGAAGGCGAAGGACCGCACGACGGCCGAGCTGCTGTCGAAGAACCGCATCTATCTCAATGTGACGGCGAACCCGGACGGCCGTATCGCCGGAACGCGCGTCAATGCCAACGGCTTCGACCTGAACCGTGACTTCATCACCGGCTCCCAGCCCGAGGCGCGTGCCATCCGGCAGATCGCCATCGACAAGCAGCCCGCCGTCATGCTCGATCTGCACGGGTACGTCAACGGCACGCTGATCGAGCCGACGACTCCGCCGCACGGCGAGAACTACGAGTACGACCTCTTCCTGAAGAACGCCTACGCCAATGCCCTGGGCATGGAGAAGGCCGTCAACGGGCTGGGGTACACCCCGGCGAAGGACGGCGTCGAGCCCGCCGTCATCCCCTTCCGGGACCAGAAGGAGGGCTGGGACGACTGGCCGCCCATCTTCACCCCGCAGTACATGCCGTTCCAGGGCGCGGTGGCCGCGCACACCATCGAGTTCCCGATGGCGGTCAACAACGAGGAGTACGACTCCCTGCCGGTCGCCGAGCTGCGCCGCCGGGCCGCGATCAACACGGGCATCGCGGGCGCGGCGATGCGCGCGACGCTCGACTACACGCGCACGCACCGCACTTCGGTGATCGCCGACCAGATCGAGACCTTCCGGCGGGGCGCGGCGGGCGAGGCGCAGCGGCCGGTCTCCGAGAAGACCGTGCCGGGGGTGCCGGGCATCGGTCCCGAGGACGTGTACACCACGACCTTCCCGCGCGCGTACGTCATCCCGGCCGGTCGCGGGCAGAGGTCGGCGACCGCGGCGGCCCGTCTGGTGGACCATCTGGTCGTCAACGACGTGCGGGTCGAGCGGGCGGTGCTGCCCTTCCGGCTCGCGGGCCGCAGCTATCCGGCGGGGTCGTACGTCGTCGACATGCACCAGTCCAAGCGCGGCATCGCCAATGTGATCCTGGCCGACGGCCGGGACATCAGCGCGGACGTCTCCACGATGTACGACATCTCGGGCTGGAGCCTGGGCCTGCTGTGGGGCGCGACGGTGGAGAAGGCCGCCGGGGGCGAGCTCCATGTGGTGAGCCGTCCGGTCCATGCCGCGTCGCCCACCGGCCATGTGTCCCCGTTCGGGGATCTGCGGCTGCGGCTCGACGACCCGAAGGAGCTCGCTGCCGTCAACTCCCTACTCGCGCAGGGGGTTTCGGTACGGCGTGCGGCGGACGGGTCCGCCATCGTGCCGGCGTCGGCGCGGGAGCGGGCAACCGTGCTCGCGGACCGTTTCGGGGTCCGGTTCACGGCCACGAAGGAGCGCGGTGTCGCGCCGCTGAAGCGGACCCGGGTCGCCGCCGCGGTGACGGCGGGCGAGCAGTTCGCGCTGCGCGAGATGGGCTTCGAGGTGCTGCCGGTGTCGACGGAGGCCCTCAACGCGGGCTTCGACTGGTCGAAGGCGGATGTGCTGTATGTGTCGGCCGGTCTTGAGTACGGAAAGCTGACGCCCGCCGCCCGCAAGGCCTTCCTCGGCAGCGGTGTCGGCGTGGTCGGACTCGGCTCGGACGGTGCCGCGTTCAACGCGGCTGCCGGGCTGCTCGCGGCCAAGGCGGTCGTCGGCAACGGCGACGCCAACGGTGTGGTGCGCGTGGCCAACGCCGGCGGTGCGATCACCGGCGGCGCCCCGGCGCACACCTTCGTGTACTCGCCGCTGTGGTTCACGGACCTCGGCCCGGGTGTGCGCGCCGACCAGTCGTACGGCGCGGGCAACCCGCTGGTCGCGGGCCACTGGCGGGCGCTGGACGACGGGACGGGCGGCCCGAAGGACGCGGCGGGCCGTGCGTCGATCGTCAGCGGCAGGACGGCGAAGGGCGCGCCGGTGGTGCTGTTCGGCACCGAACCGCTGTTCCGTGACCATCCGAAGGGCGTGTTCGCGCAGGTGGGCCGGGCGCTGCTGACGCACTGAGGACGCGCTGATCACACACTGAGTTCACGCTGATCACGCGCTGAGGGCCGCACCCCGGGCGGGGTGCGGCCCTCTCGTACGCAGTGCCGGTCGGACTCCTGCGCCGTGCCGGTCAGACCGCGAGGTCGACCGTGATGTTGCCGCGGGTCGCCTTGGAGTAAGGGCAGACCTGGTGGGCCTTCTCGATCAGGTCCTTGGCGGTGGCGGCGTCCACGTTCGGGATGTCCGCGGAGATCTTGACGATGATCCCGAAGCCCTCGTCGTTCTTGCCGATGCCGACCTCGGCGGTGACCGTCGAGCCGGATATGTCGGCCTTCTCCTGGCGGGCGACGACACCCAGCGCACCCTGGAAGCAGGCACTGAAACCGGCGGCGAAGAGCTGCTCCGGGTTGGTGCCCGCACCGGAACCGCCCAACTCCTTCGGCGGGTTGACGACGACATCGAGCTGACCGTCATGGGTGGCGACGCGGCCGTCACGGCCGTTCTGCGCGGTGGCCACGGCGGTGTACAGGACGTCGGACTGCTGGATGGACATGAAGAGATTTCCTTCTGTGGTTCACCGCGGCTCGCGCCCACGACCGCGGTGGCTGGGGACGAGACTACTGGGTGAGCGAAACGATCATCTTCCCGGTGTTCTCGCCCCGCAGCAGACCGGCGAAGGCCTCGTAGCCGTTCTCGATGCCCTCGACGACGGTCTCGTTGTACTTGAGCTCGCCGGAGGCGATCCAGCCCGCGACATCCTGGACGAACTGCGGCTGGAGGGCGGCGTGGTCGCCCACGAGCACGCCCTGCAGGCGCAGCCGCTTGCCGATGACCATGGCGAGGTTGCGCGGTCCCGGGGTGGGCTCGGTGTTGTTGTACTGGGCGATCATGCCGCAGATGGTGGCACGGCCGTGCACGTTGAGCGAGGAGATCGCGGCCTCGAGGTGGTCCCCGCCGACGTTGTCGAAGTAGACGTCGATGCCGTCCGGGGCGGCTTCCTTCAGCTGCTCCCCGACCGGGCCGTTCTTGTAGTTGAAGGCCGCGTCGAAGCCGTACTCCTCGACGAGGAGCTTGACCTTCTCGTCCGAGCCCGCCGAGCCGATGACGCGGGACGCGCCCTTGAGCTTCGCCATCTGGCCGACCTGGCTGCCGACCGCGCCGGCCGCGCCGGAGACGAAGACCGCGTCCCCCTCCTTGAAGGAGGCGACGTCGAAGAGACCGGCGTAGGCGGTGAGGCCCGTCATGCCCAGCACGCCGAGATAGGCGGAGAGCGGGGCGAGGGAGGCGTCGACCTTGGTGGCGTGCTTGGCGGGCACATCGGCGTACTCGCGCCAGCCGAGGCCGTGCAGGACGTGGTCGCCGACGGCGAAGCCCTCGGCGTTGGATGCGATGACCTCACCGACCGCGCCGCCGTCCATGGGCTGGTCGAGCTGGAACGGCGGGACGTACGACTTCACGTCGTTCATCCGGCCGCGCATGTAGGGGTCGACCGAGAAGTGCAGATTGCGTACGAGGATGCGGCCCTCGGCCGGCTCGGACACCGGCGCCTCACGCAGAGCAAAGTCCTCCGCCGTGGGCCAGCCATGCGGACGGGCGACGAGGTGCCATTCACGGCCGGATGCGGGAAGTGCGGACATGCTCGTTCCTCCTAGAAAAGCTTCACTAACTGAAACAACCATGCTCCTAGATATTTCATGTTGTCAAGTATCCGGGTATCCTGGTACCCATGGCCACACCACGAACTGATCCACTGACCGTCGAAGTAGTCGAACTCATCGGCACCGTCGTGGCCCGCTACCACACGGAGTACGAGCAGGCGGCGGCCAAGCACTCACTGACCGGGGCGCAGGCGCGGGTACTCGGCCTGCTGACTCTGGAGCCGATGCCCATGCGCCGGGTCGCGCAGCAGCTGAAGTGCGAGCCGTCGAACGTCACCGGCATCGTGGACCGGCTGGAGGCACACGGCCTGGTGGAGCGGCGGCCCGATCCGAACGACCGCAGGGTGAAGCTGGCCGCGCCTACGGAGGAGGGAGCCGAGACCGCACGGAAACTGCGGGAATCGCTGGACTTCGCGCGCGAGCCGCTGGCGGAACTGTCCAAGGAGGAGCGGACGGTGCTGCGGGACCTGCTCAGACGGATGCTGGGCGAGCAGACGTCGTAGCCTCTCGGCCCCTTCTGCTCGTCGTATGCACCACCGGTTAGGTCCTGTCCGGTCGATCAGGCCGGATCAGTGAGTGGGGGTCCCCCCACGCCCCCAGGGCGTAGGGGGAGGGTCTGGTGCGTGCAGATGCAAGGCGGAGGAAGGAGCCCACGCGGAGCGTAGGCGACTGACGACAACGCAGCAGATGCGCGTGCCAGGGCACGCGAGCCCGGCAAGATCGGCCGGACAGGGCCTAGATGCACCAGAAGAGGAACTGATTGCAGGTCTCTGTGGGGGTGGGGGTCGGCGCCGGCTGCGAGGGCGGCTGCGAAGGGTCCGCCGTGCCCGTCGCGCTCGGCTGCCCGGTGGTCGACGGTTCCGCGCTGCCCGAGGGCCCGCCCCCGGAGGGGCCGGCGGACGGGCCGCCACCGGCCGGTCCGCCGGCCCTCGGCTTCCCGGAACCGCTGCCGCCCGGGCCCTTGCCGGTCCCGGTGCGCGTGGGGCGCGCGGAACTCGACGACGTGACGGCCGGTTCGGTCACCTCGTCGGGACCCGGAGGAGTCACATCGTCGTCCGTCGGCTCCGGGGCGGGCTCCGTCTCGACGCTCGGGTCCTCTTTCACGGCGGTGGCCGCGCCCTCGTCGCCCGGATTCTCCAAGGCCAGTTCGGCCAGGCTCAACGCGCCCGCCGCGAGCACCAGGCCGACCGTGCCGAACAGCACCTTGCGGCCACGCCGCTTACGGCCCCGGCGTCCGGCCGGGGGCTTGCGGCGCGACGGGGGCTGACGGCGGGAACGCCGATGGCCCGCGGGCTCGGACACCTCGTCGAGTTCGTAGACGTGGTCCGCCGCGGGCGCACTGGGGCTGAGATGCCGCAGCTCCTCGACCGGGGTGCCGCAGCCTGCGCAGGCCAGCGCGCCGTTGAGGTGCCGTCGACACTGGTGGCAGTAATCCATGGCGTCCGCAGGCTATGCGGCGAGGAGTACGAGAGGTGGATGAGATTGTGAGGATGTTGTGCGGAACCTTCACTTCCGCAGCGAGTCAGCTTCGTACGGTTGACGGCGCGTTCGAACCACACGGCCGGGCAGAATGTCGCGCATGACCGCAGCCGCGCCGTTCGGGCCCCTCGACTTCCAGCTGGTGTTGCTGCGCCGGATGGCCGACCATCAACCGGATCTCGTCGAGGACGCCCGTGGGGAACTCGGGGTCTCGGTGGCGCAGATGCGCGAGGCCAACCGCCGCTGGCAAGGGATGGTCCGGGCACCCAGGAGCCGAGGTGCGCTCGCCCGTTACCGTTCGGTGCTCGGCGAGCCGGAACGGGTCGTCCGGCGGAAGATCGGCGATCTGGAGTGCGACGCGCTGCTGTGGCCGGTGCCGCTCTGGCCGGATCTGCGCTTCGAGGTGCTGGCCGCGGACGGCGGGGCGGTGTGGAACGAGTGGCTGGTCCGCGCCCCGGGGGCGGCGGGGCCGGAGCTGTGTACGGCCGATGATCTGGTGCCGTGGTCCTGCACGGTGGACGAGGTGGCGAAGGCGTTCCCGCCGGCGAGGCCGATGGAGGGCTCGGCGCCGACGCGATGGCAGTTGGAGATCACGCTGCCGGGCGGGGAGCGGTGTGTGGCGGAGTTCTGCTGGGGCCTTCTGCAGAGGCGGCTGAACTGAGCCGGCGGGAATCCCCCCGGCCGAAGTCCGCATGAGATTGAGGGCACCGCGGCCGCAGGTCGCGCGCCCAGCGACGGCGGGCACCGCAGCCGCGTGCCAGGCGACGGCGCTCGCCCACGGACACGGCACCGAACGCAGGCGCAGGCGCATGCGCCGCCCCCGAACGGCTGAACAGATCTGGCGGTGCGTCAGCTCCGTACCCCCGACCGGCTCACCCAGCGCGCGCACCTCCCGTGGCGATCGCACGATGCGAACAAGTACCGCACTCGGGAGGATCTGCCGTGACCGTCAGCCTTGAGCAGTTGCGCCGTTGCCATGTCGCCGTCGACCTGGGAGCAGCGAGGACCAGGGTCTTCGTGAAGGGGGCCGGGCTCGTCGTCGACGAGCCGAGCGTCGCCGCCGTCAACACCCGCACCGGCGCGCTGATCGCGGTCGGAGAGCTGGCCGAGAAGATGACGGGCCGTACGCCCGACTACATCCGCGTCGCCCGCCCCATCTCCGGCGGCACCATCGTCGACATCGACATGGCCCAGCGGATGCTCCGTCACCTCCTCGGCGAAAAGCTCCGCCGCCAACTGCGCCGCAAGCCGCGGCTGCGCGCCGCCGCCTGCACCCCGCACGACAGCGACCCGCTCGCCGAGCGCGCCGCCGTCGAGACCCTCGTCGGCCTCGGCGCCCGCCGGGTCGAACTGGTCGACACCCTGATCGCCGCGGCCGTCGGCTGCGGACTGCCCGTCGAGCAGCCCACCGCGACCATGATCATGGTGTGCGGCGCGGCGACCACGCAGGTCGCCGTGCTCTCGCTCGGCGCGATCGTCACCGCCGAGCGGATCCCGGTGGGCGGCAACGCCATCGACCATGCGGTGATCCAGCACCTGCGCCATCAGCACGAACTGATGCTGCCAAGCCAGTCCGTACGCCCCCTCCAGCTGGCGCTGCACGGCAACGGCCTCACCACCCACGGCCCGGCCTCGACCGAGATCCACGGCCGGGACGTGGCCACCGGCCTCGCCCGCTCGGTGCGTGTCGACACCGCCGCCGTACGGAACGCGATCCACACCCCGCTCACCTCCGTGCTCGACGGCATCGGCAAGGTGCTGCGGGACTGCCCGCCGGACCTGGTCGCCGATCTCGCCGACCGCGGGATCATGATGGTCGGCGGAAGCGCGCTGCTGCCGGGCCTGGACCAGATGCTGCGGGATGCGACCGGAATGCCCGTGAACATCGCCGAACGGCCCGACATCTGCGCCGTGCTCGGCCTCGGCTCGATGCTGGAAGGCAAGATCCAGTCGATGGTCCTCGATCCGCTCGTCGAGAGCAGCTGCTGACGGGACCCCGGCACACTGCGGCACGCTCAGATCGCGGGCGCCCCGGTGGCGGCCCGCAGGGCGATCCGGGTCGATGACTGGGCGACGCCGGCCTCGCGTTTGAGAGTGCGCAGCAGAGCGTCCAGTTCGGCGGGGTCGGCGGCTCTGGCCCGTACGAGATAGTCGTGCGCGCCCGTCACGTGGACGACCTCGGTGATGCCGGGCAGCTTGAGCACGACCCGCTCGAACTCCTCGTTCGTCGTGTCGAGCCGGAGCGTGATGTCGATGAAGACGACGAGACCCGCGCGGGTGTCGGCCGTGGGGTCGACGAGCGTGGTGAAGCCACGGATGACTCCGTCGCGGAGCATCCGGCGTACCCGGTCGGCGGCGGCGTTCGCGCTGAGGCCGACCCGGACGCCGAGATCGCGGTACGAGATCCGCGCATCCTGGCGCAGCACACCGAGGATTTCACTGTCGAGGCTGTCCATACCGCGATTGTCGCAGTACGAGCCGTAATTCGACCGCGTGAGCAGCGGCCGGGGCCCGACAGTGTGCGCCATGAGTGAGATGTGGACGACGGCGATGGCGGGTGCGGCTGCGGGCCTGGGAGTGGCGATGCCCGTGGGGGCAGTGGGTGTGCTGCTCATACAGGAGGGCATGCGCGACCGTCGCGGTGCGGTGGCCGCCGCGGCCGCGGTCGCCGTCGTGGACTGCGCGTACGCCGCCGTGGCGACCGCGCTCGGCCCCCTCGTCGCCTCCGCGCTCTCCGGCGTCGAGGCCTGGGTCCGGCTGGTGTCGGCCACCGTGCTGGCGGTGATCGCGGTGCGCGGGCTCGTGGCCTCGCGGCATCCGGGACCCGTCGCCGAGGGTGGGAGCGACGGCGCCGGACCGGTGCGCACGTTCACCCGGTTCGCCGCGCTCACGCTCATCAACCCCACTACCGCGCTCTACTTCGCCGCCCTGACCACGGCTCAGGGCGCGGCCCTGGTGACCGGCGCGGCCGGGGCCGTATTCGTCGGCGGGGTCTTCCTCGCCTCCTTCGTGTGGCAGCAACTACTGGTCGCGGCCAGTGGTTTCGCGGGCGCACGCATCTCGGACGCCGCCCGCGCCTGGACCTTCCGGCTCGGCTACGGCCTGGTGGCGGTGTACGCGGTCAAGGTCGCGCTCCCTCTTCCCTGAACCACTGCCGATCGGCGGCCGGCGCGAGCGCTGAAGCTGAAGCGTCAGCCATGGCGTCGGCTATGGCATCGGCTATGGCATCGGCTATGGCATCGGCTTGCGGGCGTCGTAGCGCGCGAAGTCGCGCCAGCGCAGGGCCAGCAGGGAAATCGCCAGCACACAGGCGATGCCGCCGCCCGTCACTGTCACCGTCGGCGAGGTCAGATCGGCGACGCTGCCGGCCAGGAAGTCGCCCAGGCGCGGGCCGCCCGCGACAACGACGATGAAGACGCCCTGGAGACGGCCGCGCATCTCGTCCGGGGCGGCGGTCTGCATCATCGTGTTCCGGAAGACCATCGAGACGGTGTCCGCACAGCCGGCGACGGCGAGGAAGAACAGCCCGAGCCAGAGGTTGCGGGTGAGCCCGAAGACGGCGATCGCGCTCCCCCAGGCGCCGACGGCGAGCAGTACCGCAAGACCGTGCCGGCGGATCCGCCCCTGCCAGCCGGAGAACACCCCGCCGAGCAGCGCGCCCAGGGCCGGGGCGGCGACCAGCAGTCCGGTGGTGCGGGCGTCGCCTCCGTACCAGAGGACGGCGACGGCCGGGAAGAGCGCGCGCGGATGGGCCAGGATCATTGCGCAGAAGTCCGAAAAGAAGGTCATCCGCAGGTTGGGCCGGGTGGCGAGGAAGCGGAGCCCGTCCAGTACGGACGCCTTCTTGGCCCCTGCCGCGCGTTCGGGTCGCATGGAGGGCAGCCGCCACATCGCGTACAGCGACGCGGAGAAGGCGACGGCGTCGATGAAATACGCGGTCTGGTACCCCGCGAACCCGACGATCAGCCCGCCGAGCATCGGCCCGAGCAGCGTCCCCGAGGTCATGGTCATGGAGCTGAGCGCATTGGCGGCGGGCAGCTGCTCGGGCGGTAGCAGCCGCGGGATCATGGCGCTGCGCGCCGGGGAGTTGACGGCGGCGCAGACGGCTTGCAGCGCGACGACGGCGTACAGGAACCAGACGTGCCCGAACCCGATGAACGCCCCTGCCGCGAGGGCGGCGGACAGTACGGCGGAGCCGCTCGAACTGACGAGCCCAAGCGTGCGCCGGTCGACGGTGTCTGCGATGGCCCCGCCGTAGAGCCCGAAGGCGACGAGCGGGACGAGCGAGCAGAGCCCGACGAGCCCCACGGCGAAGGTGGAGCGGGTGATGTCGTACACCTGCAGCGAAATGGCGAGGGCGGTCATCCCCTGCCCGACCCAGGAAATGGTGCTGCCGAACCAGAGCCGCCGGTAGTCGGCGGAGGTACGCAGTGGCGTGAGATCGGCGAGTATCCGGGGGCGGGCGGTGTCTGTCGGCATGCGGCGCAGTATATGAACGAGTCTGGAGGCGACCCCTTACATCCCCCGCACCGCACCCGGTTCGCCGCGCGCCCCCGCATTCACCCGAATAGCGTGAAAGGGACGCACCCCCAACCAGGAGGTTCGACCCATGGCCGTTCACCCCGAAGGCACGCCCTGCTGGACCGACGCCATGTTCCCCGACCTGGGAGGCGCCAAGCGCTTCTACGGTGAGTTGCTCGGCTGGACGTTCGGCGAGGGCTCGGAAGAATTCGGCTACTACACACAGGCGTACTCGGACGGTAAGGCCGTGGCCGCCGTCTCACCGCAGATGCCCGGTATGGAGAGCGTCCCGGCCGCCTGGAACCTCTACTTCGCCACCCCCGACGCCGACTCCACCGCAGCGAAGATACGGAAGTACGGCGGAACGCTCTCCATGGAGCCGATGCAGGTCGGCGAGTTCGGCACCATGGTCACCGCCCGGGACCCCAGCGGCGCCTACTTCAGCGCCTGGCAGTCCGGCAGCCACGAGGGCTTCGAGAAGACCGGCGAGCCCGGCTCGTACGCATGGGCCGAGGTCACCACGCGTGACGCCGACAAGGCGGACGACTTCTTCCCCGCCGTCTTCCCCTTCGAGGTCCAGAAGATGACCGGCGACCAGGTCGACTTCGCGGTGTGGAACATCGGCGGCCAGCCGGTCGCGGGCCGGCTCAAGATGACCTCCGACTTCCCGCCGGAGGTGCCGCCGTACGTCAATGTCTACTTCGCCGTGCAGGACTGCGACGCCGCCGTCGCCACGGTCAACAGGCTCGGCGGGAAGCTGCACTTCGGCCCGATGGACAGTCCCTTCGGACGCATCGCCGCGGTCTCGGACCAGCAGGGTGCCGCATTCTCCGTGATCGATCTGCAGACGACGGTGGGCGACATGCCCCAGTTCACCTGACCGGTTCGCCGGACCCGGTCTTCCTGACCCGGTTCACCTGACCGGTCCGCCTGCCCGGTTCACCCGGCGAGTGCGTCCGGAAGTGCACTCGCCGGACGCACGAGGTGAGGCCTCGTCCAGAGGTGGCGCGGCCTCACCTCGTGCATTCCCCCGGTACCGCCTCACCACAGTGCTCGGTCCGGGCCCCGCACTCGTCATCCCTCGGCACGATCGGTCTCCCCCGCGCGGCGGAGCATCGCCGGGCTCGGCAGATCCCGTCCGGCCGGGAGCCGATCCGCCGCGTCGGCAGGGCGCAGCCGGAGCGCGGGCTCCTCGGGCGGGCCGTCGGAACCGTCGTCCGCCCCCGACCGGTCGTCGCCGACGCGTCGGGTGTCTTGCCGCCGATCCTGCCCGTACGGATCATCGCCGTACGGATGGTCCCCGCTCCGGTCATCGCCGTACGGATCCTGGCCGTAGGGACCGTCGTCGCGTGGTTCCGGCGTCCCACCCGACTCCTCCGGCGGCCGCGAGGACACCGCGGACGTCGGCATGACATTGACCTCCTTGGTCGCCGGTCTGCCCGTGTCCGCGCTCGGCCTGATCTTGGGGAAGACGGAGGCAACGTTGTCGGTGGCCCAACGCTGCGCCATCGACCCGTCCCGGACCTTGACGACCACGCGCGACCCGATCTCCGCGGAGGCGGGGACGACGGCGAGATCGTCGTTCCAGCGCGGGATCACATCGCCCTGGATGGTCAGGTCGTAGCGCACGTCCGACGCATTGACCGCCGACGAGTCCGTGCACGGGCCGAGGACCGTCACACCGTCCAGCGCATGGGAGTTGAGGCACAGGTCGACCGCGGCCGCGCTGCGCAGCAGCCCGTCGTTCTCGTACACCCACTCCTGCGTGACGGAGGTCGAGCAGTCCGCCATCGCCACTTCCGCGCCGAGCTGCGCCCTGCGGTCCCTGATATCGAGGCAAAGACCGGTGGCGACATTGCGCAGTCGGGTGCTCAACGGGCCTGTCGGAAGCCCGGCGGTCGTGGTCGACGGCTCAGGACCGGGGCTGGACGGTTCCCGGGATCCGGGCCCGGGCATCGCGGTGACGGAGCCGCTCGGGGCGACCGGCCCGGCGTGGCTGCCGTCGTCGGGCCAGAGCGCCATGACGACGGTCGCGACAACGAGCAGACCGGTCACGATCCCGAGGCCGGTGATGACGGCCCCGCGCCCGCGCTGGGGCAGCGAGGGCCCGCGGCTCTGGAAGGGGCGGCCGGGGAAGTTGATACGGGGCAGCGCGCGCGGGCGGCCGCCCCGTGAGTGCCGCCCGGCGCCGCGCACCGCGTTGCGCACACCGGCCGCCCGGGCCTGCGAGCGCGCGTTGTTGCGGGCGGGCCGCGAGTCGAGGTAGGGCTGGGCGGCCCGGCCGAGCACGCCCTCGGCGAGCAGCAGGGCCAGCCGGCCGTCGACGTGGTTGAGCTGTTCGGCGGCGAAGCGGCAGTGCTTGCACTTCGCCAGATGCGTCTGGATGTCGGGTATCAGGGTGCCGCCGCGGCGCAGGGATACGTCGAGGAGACGGCTGTAGTGGCGGCAATCCTGGTCCGGCGCGGTCTCCAGATGGACCCGCAGGCAGCCCGCGCGGAAGATGTCACGCGCCTGTTCGAGCTGGGATGCCGCGCTACGGGGATCAATGGCCAGCAAACCCGCCGGTACGGATATGCCCTCGGCCTCGACCTCGGCATGCCAGAGCAGACATTGGGCGGGCCCCGGCATTGCCTGGAAAGCCCGTGCGACGAGTGCGCGATTCTCCGGGATGGTGAACATGTCGACCGGAACTGAACGTCCGGTGTCCGGATTCTGGAGTTCGGATAGCGCGGTGATGCGCTCGTCCACCGCCCACGCCTTGCCGATTTGACGGGCAGTCACCAGAAGCAGCGGCCGAAGAGCGGCCGTCGTGCGGGCCTGCCGCAGATTTTCCAACAGCTTGCTGCAGGCGGCCGTTGCGAGCATGGCGGCCGCCTTGGCCGAAGGAGTGCAGATCGTTGCGTAGTCGAACGCCGGTTGCCAGTGCCTCGCCAGCAGCACTGCTACGGGACGGGCGTCGTCCTTCCCCTCGCTGGTCCGCAGTGTCGCAGCGAGACCTTCGTCGGGGTCCTGGGAGCTGAGACCGGCATGAGGAGGGACGGGTCCCGGAGTACGGGGATTCTGCATAGACGTCTATCCATCCAGGGCATTGCGGTGGGGGGTTGAGCGGGGGTTCCGGTCCCCGGCCCGGGTTAACGGGACCGAGGATTTCTGTCGCTTGAAAGGGTGCGTACGTGGTCGCTTGGTCTATACCGCAGCCTTTTCGAACGAGTGAACAAAAATCACCTTGTTCGGACGGGAGGAAGCTCACCCTTACACAACTCACAGCCGTGGAACAAGAGTTCCGGATCGGTGACCATTCGGAGCCTTGCAAGAAAATGGAAAAGGCAGCTCGCCTCTTGTTCAGAGTTGGCCGGTTTCCTGAGTGGAGCGGGAGTGCGCAGCTCACGTCACTGTGTCCCCTTGTCGACTATCGACACAGGGCCGTACACCTCGGCCGTACCGGAATGCCGAACATTACGGACCCGTAAGTAATTTGACGTCGAGTCAGTTACTGGTGAGTTTTCTTTGGAACGGCCGGACGCTGTCGGTTCACAGCGTCACAATGACCGTTTCCGTCGCCTTGGCACTGGTCCATACGGAAGTCCCGTCGGCGAGGCCCGGTTCGGCGGCCGCCTGCCGAGTGCGCGGGCTGCCGGTGGGCTTGTCGCGGTGTACGGCGACCGCCTCCGGCGCGATGATCGCGAGGAGCGCGGGCAGGGCGAGCGCGACGGGGGCGCGGGTGCCGCGGCTGCGAACGAAGGCGTGTGTCCGCTGCTCAGGTGCGGTCGATGTGCACGCTGGTCGACTTCACGCGGGCGGTGGCCTGCATGCCGACTTCCAGTCCCAGCTCTTCGACGGCCTCCCGGGTCAGCAGGGAGACCAGCCGGTGCGGACCCGCCTGAATCTCGACCTGCGCCGCGACATCACCGAGCTTGACGGCGGTGACGATGCCGGGAAAGGCGTTGCGGGCGGAGGTGTAGGAGACCTCCTCCTCGCCCGTGCTGCCCTGGGCGACCTCCACCGAGAAAGCGGCCAGATCACGGCCGTCGATGAGGCGGCGGCCGCTCTCGTCGCGATGGGTCGCGACCCGGCCGGCGTCGGCCCAGCGGCGCGCGGTGTCGGCGCTGACGCCCAGCAGACGCGCCGCCTGACCGATTGTGTAGGACTGCATATGCGACAAGGTAGGCAGTATTGGCCAGCATTTACAAGCCATGGAGCGCCGCTTCATAGCAAATGCCAGACCGATTGGACGAAAGTCCGAAAACACCGTCAGACCACCTTTGCCCCAGCACCTACGGGCGGCTCATGAGCCTGAGCAGCCGCACCGGCTCGGACCCGCAGGACCGGGCGTCGATGCCGGCCGAGGGGTGAGGCGCGACGGCGAGGGCCGGGCAGGGCAGGGCAGGGCTACATGGTTGACAGAGGGTCAGAGAATCCCCTGGTCACCGTATGTCGGGCTGTCACACCGCCGCAAACCTGCTAGCTGTGGGCGCGATAGCGAACCGAATATTCCGGGGTAAATGCCCCGGAAGTGCCGGGTTGGCTCGCCCCCTCACCGCCCTCACGAAAGGTCCGGGATGCCCAAATTTTTCGGCGCCGCCCTCCTTGCTCTTGCCCTGCTGACTGCTTCACCGACCTCTACCGCGGCCCAGGAGTCTGCTCACTCCGGCCAGATCCCCGGCCGGTACATCGTGACTCTCAATGACACAGCCACCCGCGGGGACACCGAAATGGATGCGGCTGTGGACGAGGCTGTCGAGCAGGCCGCCACCATGGGTGCGGTGGTGCACCACGTCTACCGCTACGCCCTCCACGGTTATGCGGCATCCATGACCCCGAACGCCGCGGCCACGCTCGCCGACGACCCGCAGCTTTCGGTGCAGCCCGACCGGTGGGTACACGCCACCGCCCAGACGGTCCCGACCGGTGTGCGACGGTCGAAGGCCGACCTGAGCTCCACCGCTGCCATCGACGGCAAGGACACCCGGGTCAATGCAGACGTCGCGGTCATCGACACCGGAGTCAATCTGAACCACCCGGACCTGAACGTGTACCGGGCCGGCGGCAAGAACTGCACGATGCCCCTGCTGGCCCCCGAGGACCTGCACGGTCACGGCACCCATGTCGCCGGAATCATCGGCGCCCTGGACAACGGCACCGGAGTGGTCGGGATGGCACCGGGCGCCCGGATCTGGCCGGTGCAGGTGCTCAATGCCCTCGGCATCGGCAGCACGTCGGACGTCATCTGCGGCATCGACTACGTCACCGAGCACGCCGACCAGATCGAAGTCGCCAACATGAGTCTTGGCGGCGAGGGCACCGACGACGGCAACTGCGGCATGACCAACGGCGATGCCGAGCACCGGGCGATCTGCGATTCGGTCGCCAAGGGCGTCACCTACACCGTCGCGGCGGCCAACGACCACGCCGACGCCAAGAACATCACCCCCGCCGCGTACGACGAAGTGATCACCGTCAGCGCCCTGGCCGACTTCGACGGCAAGCCCGGCGGCCTCGGCCGGCCCACGTGCCGCAGCGACCAGGACGACACCTTCGCCGACTTCTCCAACTACGGCGCCGACGTCGACCTGATCGCGCCGGGTGTGTGCATCCTCTCCACCTTCAGAAACGGCGGCTACGCCACGCTGTCCGGCACGTCGATGGCAGCACCTCACGTCGCGGGCGGCGCAGCTCTGTACCGAGCCACCCACCCCAACGCGTCGCCCCAGGAAGTCAAGGCGGCGTTGCAGGCTGCCGGCAGCGACGACTGGACCTGGCCCTCCCAGGACGGCGACGCCACCAAGGAGCGCCTCCTCAAGGTCTCGTCCTTCTGATTCGTCGGACATGACCGTGGGCGCGCCCCCGTGGGGGCGCGCCCATCCGTGTCGACGCTCAAGCCATGCCCGACGGCGTAGCCCAAACCACTGCCCGACGGCCGACCCGATGGGCACTGCCCGGGAGTACCCTGGAGTTACCGAGAACACTTCGCACACCAGCCACCAAGCTCGTGTCGTTCTCGGCGAATCACGACACCGGGCCGGCCCATGACCGGCCCGGGGCAGGGTCCGCGTCATGACCGCGACCATTCTGCATACGCCCGCGGTCGATGACCGGGCCTCTTCTTCGTTGTCTTCTTCGTTGCCGCTGCGACTCATACTGGCGCCGGCTGGTACCTCGCCGGCTCTTCTCGACGGTGCGTGGTGGCCCCGCTCCCGCGACCTGACGGTGGAACTTCCCGCGCTCACAGCCGTACTGGACCCGCTGTGGGGGCGGATCACCCGCGTCACGGTGAACCCCACGTTCTGGCCTGTCATCCCGCGCAAGGTTTCCGTACACGGGCACATCGTCCATGTGGGCTGGTTCAAGGCCGAACAGGACCCGCACAAACTGCTGCTGCTCTCCTACACCGCCGGCCGCTGGGACCTGCTGGTGATCCCACCCGAGACCAGCCCCGCCACAGCTGCCCGGTTGATGACCACAGCCACTGACCCGTTGCACAGTCTCACAGCGAGCGGCTTGATCCAGGAGGCGGAGCTCTTCCGGATCGCGGCCGAGGCCGACTGGGACTCGACCCGGGAGACGGTCTGGGATTCCGAAGGCGGCCATGGGGCCGCCTGAGGCCGCGCCGTCGCACCTTCACGCCCGGAAGCAGGACCCTTTGCTCGAGATACCGCCCGACGACGACTGTTCGGCGCCGTCCAGGCCCTGAGAATGGGCGGCTTCCGGCCGCCTGTCGGACCGGGCCGAGGACTATGCTGACGTGTGGACGTCCCGGACCCCGGCGGCCTGTGGTTGCTCAACACGAGGGCTGCGACGAGCGAACCCTCAGTCCGGTCACCCGCCGCATCACCTGGAGAGAGCTGGGTGGGTCACCACCGCACCCGCTGCCCGGATGGTCTTCCGAACCGAGGCGTCATGCCCCTCCCGCAACTGAACGTCTACCGTCACGACAGAAGGAAACGGGCGCTGATCACCCTGGCCGGTGAAATCGACCTGGATACAGTGCCTTTGGTGCGCGAATCGCTGGACAAGTGCCTGCGCGACGGCATCCGCACCATCGACATCGACCTCACCGCTGTCACCTTCTGCGACTGCAGCGGCCTCAACGCCTTCCTCCACGCGTCACACCAGACGATGGCAGCCGGTGGGGCCCTCCAACTGCACAACCCGCCGCCGCTGGTGGCTCGGCTCGTCGATCTCACCGACACCGGTTTCCTGTTCCTCGCCCCGTCCGCTCCGACCTTGCCGCGTCAGCCGGCTCCGATCGCGTCTGCCCTCGCGGGCGGTGTGCTGTGATGGCCGCCCGGTCCCGGCAGAGGCGGCCGCGGAACCGCGATGGTCATGCCCGGACTCAGTGGCCGGGGTGATACCTCGAAGCCGGTCGGCCCGGATCCGGGTGCTGGTGGCCGAACAGGCGGCCCTGCGTGGTGCCCGGGTCGGCGTGGTGGATGTGTGTACGGCGGCGGTGGCCGCACTGCCGGTCGGCGGAGCCGGGGTGTCCGCGATGTCCCGGACCGCAGCCAGCCATCCGTTGTGCAGCACCGACGACATCAGCGAGCAACTGGAAGAGCTTCAGCTCACACTGGGCGTGGGGCCCTGCGTGGATGCCTTCACGCACGGCTCGGCCGTCTTGACGCCGGATCTTCGGACCGGTGAACTTCAGGGCCGCTGGCCCGTGTTCGCCGATGCGGCCCTGAAAGCAGGAGCGCTCGCCGTCTTCGCGCTCCCCCTGCACATGGGGGCGATCAGTCCCGGAGTTCTGGACCTGTACTCCCGCGTGCCGGTCCGGTTGAACGCGGAGGAGCTCGCCGATGCGTTGGCTTTCGCGGATATCGCGACTCTGATCCTGCTCGATGCGCAGATCGACGTGACGGGCGCGCCGACCGGCGCAATGCTGCTGGACATGCGCCAGGAGGACCTGAGCGCGTACCGGGCCGAGATCGATCAGGCCGTCGGCATGCTCACGGTCCAACTCGGCGTCGGTATCGAAGAAGCCTTCGTCCGGCTCCGTGCCTACGCCTATGCGCAAGGGCGCAGACTCGCCGAGGTGTCCGCAGACGTGGTCGCCCGCCGCATCCGCTTCTCCCCGAACACAGATCCAGATCCAGCTGACGACGATGCCTAGACCAGTCTCGACAGAGGGTGTCCACAATGAATCAGCAGCTCCTCGCCAAAACCTTCGTCGAACTCGCCGACAACCTGGTCGCCGACTTCGACCTGATGGACTTCCTGCGCCTGCTGACCGACCGGTGCGTCGGCATGCTCGGCGCCGGCGCGGCCGGCGTTCTGCTCGCCGACCGGGAAGGCGAACTGCGGGTGATGGCTGCTTCCGACGAACAAGTACGCCTGCTCGAGCTCTTTCAGCTCCAGAACGACGAAGGCCCCTGCCTGGAATGCTTCCGCACCGGCGCGCCCGTAACAGTCCCCGACCTGCGCACAGAGGCCGATCGCTGGCCGCGCTTCGTCGCGCGGGCCCAGCACAGCGGGTTCGCGGCAGTCCAAGCCCTGCCGATGCGGCTGCGGGACGAGGTCGTCGGCGCCCTCAACCTCTTCCGCACCCATCCCGGCCCCTTCGACCCGGTCGGCACACCCATCGCCCAGGCCCTGGCCGACGTCGCCACCATCAGCCTGCTGCAACAACGTTCCACCCACCGCAGCACCGTTCTCAACGAACAGTTGCAGACCGCGCTGAACAGCCGGGTACTGATCGAGCAGGCCAAAGGCAAACTCGCCGAACGCCAGGGCATCGACATGGAACAGGCCTTCACCGCACTGCGCGGTTACGCCCGCGCACACAACCGCCGCCTGTCCGACCTCGCCCGCGCCTTCATCGACGGGACCGAACCCCTCACCGGCCTGAGCCCCTGACCAGGGTCGCCCGGTCCCACTTCGACCGCCGCCGCCGGTGAACGGTCACAGACGGCGCCAGCGCGCCGAGGCGAAGGAGAAGACGCCGAAGAGAATCAGTCCGACCGCGACGGCGACCAGGAGCCACGGCCCCATCGGGGTGTGCGCGAAGCTGCGAAGCGTCGCGTCCACGCCCTTGGCCTCGTGCGGGTCGAAGCGGACGGCCGCCACGAGGATGAAGATCCCGGCCGCGGCGAACACGGCGCCGCGCGCCGCGCCCCCGCCCACACCCAGCCCGGTCACGACCTGCCGCGTGCGGCGGCTCATGGCGCCGGTGTCCAGCTGCCGCAGGAAGCGCCGCAGCGCCGCCCGTACGGCGAGTACCGCGCCGATGCCGGTCAGGACGCAGCCCGCGGCACCCACCAGCACACGTCCGTACGGCAGTTCCAGCGCCGATGCCGTCCAGTCCTGCGACTTCGCATCGCCGCTGGAGCCCTGGCCGCTCCCGGCGGCAAACGCGGCAGTCGCCCAGCAGACCGCGGCGTAGAAGAGCGCCCGGCCACCGTCCAACAGCCGGGAGGCGGCCTTCCGCCGCCGCCCCCTGGCCAGTACCGCGCAGGCGCCCCGCCAGAGCGCCATGCCGCCGAAGCCGACGACAAGCGCCCACAGCATCACCCTCCCGAAGGGCTGCTCCCCGACCTGACGGAGCGCGCCCTGTCGATCCGCCTCCTCGCCACCGCTCCCCAGCGCGATCCTGACGGCCAGCGCGCCGATGAGGACGTACACGACGCCTCGGGCGACGAAGCCAGCCCGCCCTGCGGCGGTCAACGTCTGCTTCTCCGCGGAGCGACGGGCCGTGAATCTCGAGGACCAGCCCCGACCGTGTGCGTGAGACGACGTCACGATCCCTCCCTCAGTGTGGGCGTGCGGTGCGCGTCCTGAGCTTCCGGGTGCCCCCGGCCGAGGGGCTGATGCATGCTCGTGGACGGCATTCGCGAGCACCGCAACAGTGGCGGCCTGCCCGGAGATCTCCGGGCAGGCCCACTGGGGCCTGAGTTTGGCGTTCTCACCTGTGACGATCGTGGTCCCGGCGGTCCTGGCGATCCCAGCGGCCTCGGCGCTGCCGACTGTAGCGCCGGTCCCAGCGGTCCTGACGATCACGGTGATCCCGATACTCCCGGTACTCGGAGTCGCCGCCACGGCCCCAACCCCCGGCACCACCCCGGCCGTAGTGCACGAGGCCGAAGATGAGCGCGGCCGCGGCCATCCACCAGATGGGGTTGAGCAGGCCGAGGCCGAGCAGGGCCACGACGAGAATGAGAAGCAGGACGAACATGGCAGACCCTCCCGGAGCGGAACTGGACATCGCTGCCGGGGACTGGGGCCTCACTGAACAGCGTAGTCCTGCTCCAAGGTTGGGGACAGCGCCCCCGCCGACTCGCCTCAAACCCAGAACTCACCTGGCCTCATGGTCGGTTGACAGCAGACGTGGCCCGGCGTTGACTCCGCACCCAGAACGTCTCCGAAACCGTCCTGGAGGCCGTTGCCCGCGCCCTGCAGCTGGACGACACCGAACGCGCCCACCTCTTCGACCTCGCGCAGCCCACCGCTGCCCGTGCCCGCCGTAAGCGGCCGCTCAGCCCGCAGCGGGTCCGCCCCGTCCTGTACCGGGCTCTGGACGCCCTCGCCGTCCCCGCGATGGTCCTGGGGCGGCGCATGGACATCCTGGCCGCCAACCGGCTCGGCTCCGCCGTCTTCACCGACTTCCAGGCCAGGCCCCACCGAGAGCGCAACTTCGCCCGCTTCGTCTTCCTCGACGAGGCCGCCCACAAGTTGTACGCCGACTGGGAGAAGGCCGCCGGCGACTGCGTGGCCACACTGTACCTGTACGCCGGACGCCATCCCGACGACCCGCAACTCAACGAGTTGATAGGGGAGTTGTCTCTCCGTAGCGACGACGGCGAAATCCACGAGCCATTCGGCCAGGATCCGGACAGGATGCCCCTGTGAACCATGTCCTGTGCGGGCTCGCCGCCAATGCGGCCCTGCCGTCCGAGCTGGTCGACCGGCTGATCGCGGTCGCGGACGCCGACATCGCTGCGGACCTCGCTGATCGCGCGGACCTCAGCCATGGGCAGGCGGTTGCGCTGGCCTCGCGCGTTGAGGAGACCGCTGTGCGGCTTGCGTACGAGGGGCGACTGACCGCTGCCGACGTCGATCCAGTGGCACAGCCGCACGCGGCGCTCGCCTTGCTCGACGAGCGTGCCGGCAGCCCGGAGTCGGCACGCCTCTTCGCGGCAGATCCAGTCGTCGAGCGCCGGGAGAAGCTGGCCGCCTGCTCCGACCTCCCGCCCGATGTGGCGCAGACGCTCGCCGCCGACTCGGACGTACGGGTCGTCGCGGAGCTCGCGTTGTGGACGACGCCGGATATGGCCGCCCGGCTTGCGCGGCATCCGCATGCCGAGGTCCGTCGCGCGGTGGCGGCCAACGAGGCGACGCCCCCGGCCGTACTGGCGGCCCTGATCACCGGCGAGGGGCTGCCGCCCGCCCAGCGGTGCCTGGTCTGCGACCGCGAAGAGACGCCGTTCGTGCACGATCCGCAATGCCCGCGGCTCGACTGCGACCTGCTGCCGGGCGCCTCCTGCGACGGCTCCCACGAGTCCACCCTGCACGACATGCAGCAGGCGGCACTGCGGAACCCGGCCACACCCACCACTGCCGTCGTCGGCTTCGTCGACCATCCTTCAATGCTGTTGCGCTGTGCGCTCGCCGCCCGCCCCGACCTGCCCTCGGAGGTGTGCGGACGGCTCGCCGCAGATGCCACTCCAGGTGTCCGCGCCGACCTCGCCGAGAATCCCGCGATCGACGACGCTCTGATCCGCACGCTGGCCGGCGACCGTGGCCACGACGTGCAGCGCAGGCTCGCACACAACCCACACGTGCCGCTCGACGTGCTCACCTACTTGGTCGGCACTACCAAGATCGGCTCGACCCTGCTGCCGCGGATCGCCGCCGCCTCTCCAGCCGAGGCCATGCAGCTGGCCAAGTCGCCGAATCCGGCCATGCGAATGCTCCTGGCCGAACGGCGCAATCTGCCGGCCGAGATCCGCGACGCGCTGGCCGCCGACCCCGATGCAAAGGTGGTCAAGTCCATCGCGCCACACCCGGGCCTCTCCGAAGCCCAGCTGCGCGACATGGTCGACCGGCACGGAGTCCGGGTCGTCGCCAAGGTGGCGGCCAACCCGGACGCGTCGTCGGCACTGCTGGAGGACCTGGCCCGGCACGAACCGCCCGTGCAAAAGGCGTTCCGCGAGGTCGCCCGGCACCGCAATGCGACAGCCCCGTCGCTGCTCGCCTGCCTGGCGGACAAGCAGGCAAGGCTCATAGCCGCCGGCCACCCGGCCCTGCCGCCGCCGGTCATGGTCGAACTGCTCGCCGACGACGATTGGCGAGTGGTGGAAGCGGCAGCTGCGAACCCGTCGCTGCCGCTTGCCGTGATGTCGGAGCTGGTGCCTTAGCCGAGCGGGAGGCATACCTCCGGCACAGCCCGCCGACCTGCTATACGGGCCACTCGAACGACACCCAGGTCGCGACGCCAGGCGCTGCCCCCAGCGCCAAATGAAGCGCTCAGACACTGCCCCGTCGACGCCCACTCCGAGCCGGTTTGAATATTTATGCGATGTCTGTCATAGTTTTGCCATGCATTGCCCTCTACCCGAGGAACATGACCTGATGAACTCTGGAGCCCACCCCTACGCTCCTGCCCCCCGCGCGAACATCGCCCTGGCTCGCGACTGCGACGAGTGCCGCGGCTGGGGAAGCGTGGTGAGCGATGGCCATTACGAGCTCTGCCCCGCCTGCCAGACCGACAGCACCTGACCGCCTGCGCCACGCCACGTCGGCGGACACGCCGGATCGACGCATACAACTCCCCCTACAACATGGCGTGATGGCCACTATCACCAAGAGCATCCCGGTGCCGCGTCGGCAAGAACCTGGTACTGCCAAAACTCGCGAATAGAGCCACCTGAAAGTACCGGTTCGCCGCCGACCTTGATCAGTACGCATCAGGAAGCGATGACGGGCCGGCGCGTCCCGAGGCGGCGCCGGTCCCACCCACCCCGGTCAGCACGGGCGTCACGTGAGTTTTGTCCGGAATCACCCTGCCCGGGCGCCCAGGCGTCTATGTAGCTTCCCAGTGCGCCGGGACCGGCGCGCAGAAGTCAGGGGGAAACATGCGCATCCGCTCACACACCATAAGAGTGCTGACCGCCGCCGTTTTGATGGCCGGCGGACTGGCTGCCGCAACAACTGCGTCAGCCACCGCTGCGCCCGCCACAGCCCAGTCCTGCTACGGCAGCGCCAAGAGCTACGCCACGGACTCCTACAACCAGTGGCCCGCCTTCCCTTCCGGGTGGGCCTACGCCACGTCCAACTGCGCCGACATCAACGTGAAGCCCAGCAGCGGCACCAATGTGAGGACCTGCTTCGCGACCTCGAGTGGCAGCTACTACTGCAACGCATACCGCTGGATCGCCGGCGGCACCTGGGGACTGGCGGCCACCGACGTCAAGGACGGCACCAAGTTCCACCTGCAGTTCGATCGATACAGCAGCGGGCTCGTCGCCTACTGACCTGGCTCAGGCGCTCGTCACCAGGGCTGACATCCATGCATGAAGAGATCACGGAGCGGCAGGCGGACATCACCCGTCTGCTGCTCCACCACATCCAGGCCCCCTCACCGGCATCGAGTACCTTCGGGGCGTCCTCCCGGCCCTGGCACCCGCCGAAGCCATCCGCATCGTCACCGGCGCCGGGTGACCCGGACTCGTCGACACCTGCGCCGACAACGTCGTGCACCTCGACGGGCCCCCACCGAGGACTGCCGGGCGGGAGGGAAGTGCGACGGGGCGCGGAGCAGCTCGGTCGACTGCTCCGCGCCCCGCTCCACAGCAGCCGCGGGCCCCTGAGCCCCGGCGGCGAACCCGGGCCCCTCAGCCCCGGTCGTATGTGTGGAACCCTCGGCCCGTCTTGCGTCCGAGCAGGCCCGCCTCCACCATCCGCTGCAGCAGCGGGGGCGGAGCGTAGAGGGGTTCCTTGAACTCGTCGTACAACGACTCCGCGATGGCCGCGACGGTGTCAAGGCCGATCAGGTCGGCGAGCTTGAGCGGGCCCATCGGGTGAGCGCAGCCACGTTCCATACCCGCGTCCACGTCGGCGGCGGTGGCGAAGCCGGACTCGGCCATGCGGATCGCGGAGAGGAGGTACGGGACCAGCAGGGCGTTGACGACGAAACCGGCCCGGTCCTGGGAGCGGATCGTGGTCTTCCCGAGGGTGTCGCGGGCGAACTCCTCGACGGCCGAGACGGTCTCCGGCGCGGTGTGGAGGGATCCGACGACCTCGACGAGCGGCAGGACGGGTACCGGGTTGAAGAAGTGCAGCCCCAGGACCCGGTCGGCGCGGTGCGTTGCCATGCCCAGGCGCATGATCGGGATGGACGAGGTGTTGCTGGTCAGAATCGCGTCCGGATCCTCGACGATCTTGTCCAGGGCGGCGAAGATCTCGGTCTTCGCGTCGGTGTTCTCCACGACGGCCTCGACGACGAGCTGCCGGTCGGCCAGATCGTCGAGAGCTGGCCGAGGAACTGCTGACCGCGCTGCTGCGACCGCGTTCGTACCGGGGCCTTCGCTCTCCGAAGTGCTGGAGGCTCAAGGGCGGTTGTCCGCCGCCACGGTGAGTGTCCTGGGGCTCCGGCTCGCCGAGGCGCTGGAGGCGGTCCACCGGGCGGGACTGGTGCACCGCGATGTGAAGCCGGGCAACGTGCTGCTGGCCCCGGACGGGCCACGGCTGATCGACTTCGGCATCGCACGGACGCCGGAGGGTACGGCGCTCACGTCCAGCGGCGTGATCGTCGGCTCGCCCGGATTCCTGTCGCCCGAGCAGGCGCAGGCGCGCGCCGGCGAGATCGGCCCGCCCAGCGACGTCTTCTCGCTGGGCTGTCTCCTGGCCTTTGCCGCCACGGGCGTACGGCCGTTCGGCGGCGGTGCGGCCGCCGGCATGCTGCTCCGCACAGTCCACGAGGAGGCGGACCTGCCCGGGCTGCCGGACGCGCTGGAGCCGCTCGTACGAGCGTGCCTGGACAAGCATCCGGCACGGCGGCCGACCGCCGCCCAGGTCCGCGAGGCGCTGGACGAGATCGCCCCCGACGACCGGGAGCGGTGGCTTCCCGAGCCGGTCACGCGGCTGATCGCCGACCGGTCCGCGGCTGTGCTCGGCATGGTGGCGATCGAGCCGACCCGGGTGCCCACACCGGCCGGCACGGTGTCACCGGCAGCCGCGACGGTGACGTCCCTGGTCGATCCGGAGTCCCGCGCACCCGTTGTGGGCCGCCGTGGTTTCCTGCGCATCGGCTTCACGTCCGGAGCAGTGGCGGCCGGCGGCGGAGCCTGGTGGTGGAGCACCCGTGGCGGCAGGAAGACGGGCGGCGGCGCCTCGGCCTCCTCGGCATCCTCGGCCTCGCGGCCTGAACTCGTCGTGGCCTTCCAGGGGGATCTGTCCGGCGCCGCGAGGGACTACGGGCGCGCGCAGCTCAACGGCGCCCGGCTGGCCGTCGAGCGGGTCAACGCCGAGAGGAGCCGCCCGCTGCGGCTGAAGCTGCGCCCGTACGACGACGGGGGCGAGCCCGAACGCGCCCGGGACCTGGCCCAGCGGCTGACGGCGGACGAGGGTGTCCTCGGCGTTCTGGGTCCCACCACCGACGCTTGTTTCCTCGCCGTGGAGGAGATCTACTCCAAGGCCGTGATGCCGGTCCTCTCGGTTTCGGTGGGGGTCGCGCCACAGGTCAGACAGGACAGCGCGTCCACTCTCCGCTCGCATGCGGCGCTACGGCCCACCGATCAGCTGCTCGCCGCCCCGTGCATCGCCTATCTCACCCGCTCCGTCGACGCACGCAAGGTGTTCCTCGTGGACGACCAGGCCGAGGGCGACTTCGCCTGGGCCCTCTGCGACCAGCTCCAACGGGTGCTGCGACAGGAGCGGAGGGAGGCGACCGTGACCAGTGTCACCGCCGGGACGCTCGACTCCGCCGCGCTCGCCGGCAAGGTCATGGCGGATCGCGCGGACGCGGTCGTGTTCAGCGGAAGCCAGGAACGCGCGGCCGCCTTCGCGTCCGCGCTGCGCAAGGCCCGGTTCACCGGAGCCCGGGTCGCGACCCAACGGGCCTTCGGCACGCGGTTCCTGAAGTCCGCGGGCGCCGCCGCCGAGGACTGGGTGTTCGCCACCACCTTCATCGATCCGACGTCCACGCCGACGGCCCGCTCCTTCACTGCGGCGTACCGCGCACGGTTCGACGAGCGCCCCGGCTGGTACGCGGCGGAGGCGTACGACGCCGTGCTGTTCCTGGCCGCGGTCTGTACGAGAAATGGCTCTCCCCTGGCGGAACGGGGCGCGATCGTGCGCCGCATGCACGAGGTCGACTACCGCGGCATCAGCCGGACGATCGAGTACACCACGGGCAAGGACTACAACAGCGACGCCATGTTCCTGTTCCGTACCGTCGACGGAGAGTTCGACTTTCTCGGGCAGTACGAGGAAGCGGTCTCGTGAGCCCGACGCATCGACGGAGGTGGGGCGGATGGGGCCCCGGTGAGCGGGGCGTCGTCGCGGTCCTCACAGCGCCGGGAAGACCGCGGCGAAGAAGAGCCACAGCAGCACGGCCCAGAACAAGGCCGCGGTGAGCGAAACCAGCAGGGAGCTGCGCCACTTCAGCACCAGGAAGGGGAACATCACCAGGGCGGCCCAGTGCCCGGCGACGTCGATGAACACCCGGGCCGCCTCGGCCAGCGTCCTCGCCCGGCCTTGCGCGAGATAGCCGATCAGGCGTTGGGACGTGAAGCCGTAGAGGCCGAAGACGATGGGGAAGAACCAGAACGGCGTGATGTCGATGAGCAAGCTTTCCGACAGGTCGTTGAACATCACGAGGTAGATGACCGCCGCGGCCGTCAGGCCGCCCAACAGGGCGACCAGGTAGAGGGGTTTGAGCGCCGCCGCCTCGGGCGGACCCGCCGACGGGACCACCGGGGCGGCGTACGGCACGTCCGGCTGCGGCACGCGGACGACCTGGTGGCAGTGCGGGCACCGCACGTCTGTGCCGCTCTGCCCAGGCGGCACGGACATGAGGTGGCCGCACGAGGCGTGAAACTCGATCTGTCTCTCGTTCACAGGCGGTCTCCTCAGAAGATTTACGCGGCTGAAGCAGGTCAGCAGCGCGGACATGGCACAGCCGACGGACGGCCGACCCGTCCCGGATCATGAGGACGCGCCCGCCCGGTGGCCCGGTTCCCGCGTCCCGTTGCCTTGATATCGCCACCGCCCCAGCCGACACAGCCCGCAGGCCAGATCGTTTCTGCACCTGCGGCGCCCGGTGAGGCGGGTGGGACTCGAACCCACGGCCGACGGATTACGAGTCCTTTGGTGATCCCTACGACCGTTGCCCTCTGCTCAGATCTTGGGCGTTTACGCAGGTCAGCGGCGGTACTGCTAGTGGCTCCCGATCGCGCTTCGAAGGTCCATGCAGATGCCAGTCGGGCATGGCCACACCCGCGCGCAGCGGAGTGCCCTACCGATGAAAACGACCCAGCCCTCTTCGCCCGAGAGTGGAGCCGCGAGGCATCTTCCCAGGTCAGCCGCATGGGCAACGATCCCTGCCGCGCCTGAGTCGGCTCGGGAGCCACGCATCTGCTCGCGCATCGGGTAGCCCGGGAAGCCGAGGCCGGGGGGTGCGTGGCCGGCGGGTGCGGGGAGACGATGGAGTAGCCCGGAGCGAAGGGCGACAAGGCGCGGGCCCGAGCCGCGGCAGGCAGCACGTTGCGGCGGCGGGCGGAAGGGGTGCCTGGGATGAGTCCAACCGGATCCTTCGGGGACGACCTGGGACGAACTGGGGCCGCCTCCGCCGCGTCAGGTGGTCTGCTGGACGTGCTGGGCGTCGCCGCCGTCCTACTCGATGCCGAAGGCAGGATCGATCTCTGGAGCCCTCAGGCCGAGGACCTGTTCGGCTACAGCGCCGAGGAGGCAGTCGGCCAGTATGCGGGCCGCCTGCTGGTCCCGGAGGAGCACCTGGAGGTCGTACTGGACGTGTTCGCCCAGGTCATGGAAGAGGGCGGCAGGTGGGCCGGCGTCTTCCCCGTCCGACACAAGGACGGCAGCGCGCGGCAGGTGGAGTTCCGCAACATGAGGCTGCAGGACGACCAGGGGGACTACTACGCCCTGGGCCTGGCTACGGATCAGGCAACGCTACGGCAGGTCGAACGGGACCTGGCACTGTCCGCCCGACTGGTGTCGCAGTCGCCGATCGGACTGGGTGTACTGGACACCGACCTTCGGTACGTCTCGGTCAACCCGGCGGAGGAACGGATGAACGGCGTACCTGCCGCCGAGCATGTGGGCCGGCACGTCCATGAGGTGCTGCCCTTCTTGGACGAGTCCTTCGAAGCGACGATGCGCAAGGTTTTGGCCACTGGCACCCCAGTCTCGGACCAGTACACCGTCGGCCGCACCCCAGCCGACCCCGACAACGAGCATGCCTGGTCGATCTCTTTCCACCGGCTCGAAGCGCCCAACGGGAAGGTGCTGGGGGTGGTGACCTCCAGCGTGGACGTCACCGAGCGGCACCGTGCCGTCCAGGAACAACGCCGCACCGTTCTCACCCTCCAGCGCAGCCTGCTGCCCCACCCGCCACCGCAACGGCCTGGGCTGGCTGTCGCCTCCCGGTACCAGCCCGCCCAGGCAGCCAGCGAGATCGGCGGCGACTGGTTCGACGTCATCGCGCTCGGCGGCGACAAGACCGCCCTCGTCGTCGGAGACGTCATGGGCAGCGGCGTCGGCGCCGCCGCCAGCATGGGCCAGCTCCGCACCGCCACCCGCACCCTGGCCGGCCTCGACCTCGACCCCGCCCAAGTCCTCCAGCACCTCGACCACATCACCGAGGACCTGGAGCAGGACACGATCGCCACCTGCGTCTACGCCATCTACGACCCGCACAGCGCGCAGTGCCACGTCTCCCTCGCCGGGCACCTGCCGCCCGTCCTCCTCCATCCGGACGGCAAGCGCGAACTTCTGGACCTGCCCACCGGTGCACCGCTTGGCGGCTGTGGAGTGGCCTTCCACGCGACCTGCCTCGACTTCGTGCCGGGCGACCAACTCGTCCTCTACACCGATGGCCTGGTCGAGACCCGCGACCAGGCCATCGACGCACGCCTGGACGCCCTCCTCGAATTCCTCGACGACCCCGATCGCTCGCTGGACGACACCTGCGACCTGCTTCTGCACTCCCTGCGCCACCCGGGAGATCACGACGATGTAGCCCTGCTCATCGCCCGGGCCGGGCCCTGTCCAGCGGGCGAGGAGACCGCAGCCTGACCTCGCCTCCCACCGCCGCCGGCTCCGGCCCCACATCGTCCGCGGCTACTTCGGTGGCCCCCACGTCCGCTACAACCTCGACCTGTTCCGCTTGCTTCGCTCTGATGGACATCGGGTCGTGGTGCCCGGACATCCTGGGTGGTGGTCTCCCTGGGGTGCTGGTCAGGTCAGCCCGTCTGCTGGTGGTGGGAGGCGAACATGGCGAGCAGGCCCTTGGGCGCGTCCTCGGCGAAGCAGAAGGTGAGGCCGGCAGCTGAGCCGGCCGCAGCGGCTTCGCTGCGCGGGAACATCGCCTTCTCGTAGCCGGCGAGTGCGGCCTCTGTGTCGCCGGGGTGCGCGGCAAGGGCCTGTCCGAGTTCGGCGCCGTCCTGCATGGCGAGGTTGGCGCCCTCGCCGGCGAACGGTGACATCAGGTGGGCGGCGTCGCCGAGCAGGGTGACGCCGGGGACACGGTTCCAGCGGTGGCCGACCGGCAGGGTGTGGATCGGACGCGGGACCAGCGTGGTGTCGGCGTCGGCGACCAGTGCCTTGAGGCTGTCGTCCCAGTCGGCGAAGTGCTCCAGTACGGCCTGCTTGGCGGCGGCTGTGTCGGTGAAGTCGATGGTGGACACCCAGGTCTCGGGAGCCTTGAGCGCGGTGTAGACCTGCAGGGTTCCGTCAGGTTCGCAGTGGGTGAGGAAGCCCTTGCCCTCACCGAGCGCGAAGAGCATGCCGCTGCCGGCGACGGCCGCGCTCCGCGGGTGGCGGGCATCGGCGTCCAGCAGATCCGCCTCGACGATGGAGACGCCGGTGTAGGCGGGGCGAGCGTCGGAGACCAGCGGGCGCACCTTCGACCAGGCTCCGTCGGCCCCAACCAGCAGGTCGGTGGTGAAAGTGGTGCCGTCGGCGAGGGTCACCTCGTGGCGGGGGGCTTCGAGGGTACGTATCGCGGTGGCTTTGGCGCCCCAGCGGACGGTGCCCTCGGGCAACGAGTCGAGCAGGAGGTCGCGCAGCCGGCCGCGGTCGGTCTCGGGGCGGGTGCCGTCGCCCTCGTCGGGTTGGTCGAGGTGGACGGTGGCGTGCTTGTCGAGGACCCGTACGGCCTGCCCACCGGGGAGGACGAGCTCGAGGAACTCCTTGTGGAGGCCGGCGGCGTGCAGGGCGGCCTGGCCGGACTCCTCATGGATGTCGAGCATGCCGCCCTGGGTGCGGGCGTGGCGGGACGCGTCGAGGTCGTAAACGGCTGCCTTCAAGCCGTTGACATGCAGTACGCGGGCCAGAGTCAGACCGCCGAGACCGGCGCCGATGATGGCAATGGGGTGGTGCACGGACATGGAAAACACCTTCGATGCGGTGGGGACACAGGGACGTTGTGCGGGCGGGCGGCATCCGCCCGGCCGCACGGACCGTCGATTCAGTCGTCGGTTCTGGGGGTGTGCAGCGCGCCGTTGATGAGCATGCGGAAGATCCATTCCAGGCGCGCCTCGGGGGATCCGGAGAGCAACTCGCTGCCGAGCGCGGCGATGCGCGGGTGCGTCGTGGCAGAGGCGCCCAGAAGCGCCGCGGTGAGCGCGTCGTGCTCGTCCTGGGCGTCGACGGCGCGGTCGCGGGTGGACTGCTCGGCCGCGGTCGCGGTGGCCACCTGCAGCAGTACGTCCACACCCCACGCCGCCTGCGCGTCCGGGACCCCGCCCTCATTCAGCAGTGCCAGCAGTGCTTCGACCAGCGCGAGGTAGTTCTTGCCCGACGGGCGGGCCACCAGCGCCGACTGGGCCAGGGTGGGGTGCTCGAACAGCACCACCGTGTACGAGGTGAGGACGGACACGAGTCGCGCTCGCCAGTCGCGGGCGGCCTTGGCCTGGCGCAGGTCCACCTCGCCCAGCAGCTCCTCGAGGATTGCCGCGTGCAGCTCGGCGGTGTTGCGGACATACACGTACAGGGAGGCCGGGCCGGTGTCGAGCTCCTGGGCCAGGCGACGCATGGTCACTCGCTGCAGGCCCTCGGTCTGCATCAGCTGGACAGCGGTCGCGATGATCCCGTCGTAGGTCAGGGCGGGCTTGGCGGGCCGTTCACGGCGGCTACGGGGTTTCGGGGTCTGAGGCGTCACAGCCACAGCCTAACCGAACATGTTCGCAACGAACATGTTCGTAGGCGACGGCCAGTCTGCCAGGGGACACCAGCGCGAAGCCGAGGGCGTCCCGGTCCGGCTGACAGATCTCCAGCTCGTCGGGCGCCGGGTCGCCGGGATCCACCAGCCAGTCGATCCGGCGCTCCTGGCCCGGGATCGTTCCACTGCGTCGCGCGCGCCCGCCGCCAGCAGTGGTTGCCTCCCGCTCTGCGGCACGGACTGTCCGGGCTCGGCGAGCACCAGGTGGCATCTGGGCCGGGTAACCCGACCAGGCCTACCGCCGGGTCGGCGCGTAGTCCCCGACAGAAGGCATCGCTCCACCTGCACCGGGCCCGGGACCCGGCGGGCGGAGCAGCTTCGCCGGACCTAGCGGGCGAGCGACCCGTTCTGGGCGTCGGATGCGGTCTGCCACGCCCGCATGCCTGCTAGGGACGCCTCCTTGGCCTGCCGCCACTTCATGGCCGCCTGCTGGGCCGGGGGCACGTCCATGTCGCGAATCATGCGCCGACCTGCCGTGAACACGGCGAAGGCCGCCATGGCCATGCCGGCGCACGCCACCATGGCTCCGGCTGCGGTGAGCACGGCACCGGTCGTGACGAGCCGGGTGTCGATCTCGATCGTCCGCTGGGACTGGTGGTGGTGATGGTTCATGACTCCACCATCCAACGGGGGGAACCATCTCGCATCCCAGACCAACGGCTCAGGACGCCGTACCACCCAGGTGGCGGTACGTGTAGCCGTGGCGTCGGGCGAGGAGGCGATCGGGTCCGGCTTCATGATCGACACCGCGACGACAACCCTTCCGGTACGCCCGCACGGGGTCGGCGTCACAGGTGCCGGCTTCGGCGGCTGGTCCTCCATCGTTGCCCCCGCCGTGGACGACCGCGTCACCGCCGTCGTCCCGATGCGCCCGGCCGGGGGCGCCCGCAGCAGCGGTGTCGTCCCGTCCGGCAGCTGCTGGTCCTGGTCCGCGCCGCCCTCCACCAGCGCCTCGGCGACCGCTTCGTCGTACGCCGTCACGGCCGCGCACAGCACCGGGAGTCCGTCCTCACCGGCCGTGTCGGGATCCGCGCCCTCTTCCAGCAGCGCGCGCACCGCGTCGGCGTTCCGTGCCCGTACCGCCGATACGAGTCTGCTGTCCCGGCCTGCTCGCCGACCGCACCCGCCTGGTGGCTCATGTCGATGCTGTCCGCACGCACCTTCCGCGCCGCCGTCATCCCCGACCAAGCCGCGCTGGAGGCCCGGCTCACCGCCATGACACTCAACGCGCTGACCGCACGGGAGCGGTCCGCCGAACCGTAGGCCGCCGCGCGGCAGAACTGGCCCGGGCCCGCGACGCGGCCGAAGCCGAGGGCCGCACAGTGGTCTTCGTCGCCTGGGATGGACAGGTCCGCGGGCGCTGGTGGTCCGCGACACCGTCAAGGCGACCAGTGCCGAGGCGGTCGCCGACCTCAAGCGGCCCGGGCTCACCCCCTCCTGCTGACCGGCGACAACACGGCGCTGGCCCGGGCGGTCACTGCTCAGGTCGGTGTCGATCAGGTCATCGCCGAAGTCCACCCCGAGGACAAGTTCGCCGAAGTCCAGCCGTTGCAGCAGGCGGGCCGAGTGGTGGCGATGGTCGGTGACGGCGTCAACGACGCAGCCGCCCTCGCCCAGGCCGACCTCGGTCTGGCGATGGGCACCAGCGCGGCGATCGCCGCCTCCGAACTCACCCTGGTACGCGGCGACTTGAGAGCCGCGGCCGACGCGATCCAGCTGGCACGCCGCACCCTTCGTACGATCAAGGCCAATCTGTTCCGGGCGTTCGCTTACAAGATGCCGCTGGCCGTCCCCGGAATGCTCAACCCGATGATCGCCGGAGCCGCCATGGCTTCCTCGTCCATCTTCGTCGTCTCCAACAGCCTGCGGCTGCGCCGCTTCCAGCCCCTGCACCGCTGACAGGGGGCGGAGCTGCTGGTGCGGCCTGATGTCGGGAGCACCCTCCCCGGTTTTTGGGCCGTCCCGGCCCTCATCGACTCCACCCGGGCAGCTGGCATCTGGACGATCCGGTCCGGGATCTTCCCCGAGAACGCCGCCAGCATCGCGTGCACGAGCGTCGCCAGTTTGGTTACTCGGAAACGTCTCCGCAGGCCCCCGCGCATATCCGTTCCTGGCAGCACGACCCGGCATCCGGACCGGCCTTCGCCCTGCCGCACGTCGGCACGACCACCCTGCCGCCGCGCCGGCGCAGGAGCATGCGGCCACCCGGCGGCATCCGGCGAGGCCGGCGCTCGGCGGACAGCGTGGTGATCCTGCGCGTCAGCGGGCCGGGCGTTGGCGTGAGCGCAATGCCGAGCGAATAGCGAGGTACGCCATACCGGCCACGAGGAGCAGTACGCCGATGGAGAGCAGATAGAGCATGCCCTCGACGACCACGCCGATGATGCCCAGCACTACGGCCACGACGAGCACGACAAGGAACAGATGCCTCCTTCGTAGGAGCGGGCGCTCAGCGCCGGGCGAGTTGGCGCTCGCCGCCGGTGCCCGGCTGGTAGGTCAGGCCGTAGTGCTTGAAGATCGCTTCCTCCTCCTCGGCCGGCAGGATGTCGTCCGTGCCGATCGAGGGGCACTCCTTCACCAGCGCCTTGTCATGGGCGACCTTGACGTAGCCGGGTCCGACAGTCGCGCCCTCCAGCGGTACAAAGACCAGGCGGTGCCGGGTGGGCAGACCGGTCTGAACGGTCGCCATGGCCGGCTCGTCGGTGCTGGTGTTCACATAGATCGCTTCCAGCATGCCGATCTTGTGTCCGTCGCGGTCAATGACATCGTGGCTGCGCCACTCTCGGATATCGCCCACGTGGATCATCCTGGATCCCTCCCGGAGGCCCGACCGCTCGGGGCGTGCTCGCCGACCGTTGGTCGCGCATGACCCCGGGCCTGTGACCTCAGCACTTCTCAGTGTGCCCCCATCCGCTACCCGAAACCAGCGCGCACCCTGTGAGTGCCCCTGGGCGCCGCACCGGTCCAGCCGGTGCACCCGGCGCCGGGCAGACGGGGATGGGCTTCCCTGCGCTCCCGACCGTTGGATTGACCTCTGCGCAGCCTCCCCAGCCAAGTGGAGAGCCCAAGGGCGACGGGGAAGAAACCGACCCTCTTTGCACGAGCTCCTCGGAGCGGAACAGGTCATGGCATCCGGGGGCTGGGGACTCTCCGGCCAGACCAGTCCTGCGTGTACGCCGCAAGACAGCCCTGCCGGGCGTCAGATGGCCGCCTGACGCCTGTTCAGGGATCGCGTCGACAACTAGCTTGTGTGGTGCGGCCCGGGCCCCCGGCAGCGTCGATCAGTTACCGCGCTCCCTCGGGGGCGCACCTTGCGCATCGATGCCGGAACCTGCCTCGTCACGAGCGTGGTCGCCCCGCAGTCGCCGTCGCTACGCGATCCCGGCGCAGCCTCGATGCGCCCCAAGCGGGCACCGTTTCCGCTGCCCGCGGCGTCGCACGTATCCGACAACTGGCGGTACACATGTACGCGCTGATCGTTCCGGCTGCAGTCCCCTTCGTCCTGCTGGGCACGGTGATGGGCCTGTCCTGGTGGGAGGACCACGTCCTGCCACCGGCCAAGGAGCCGACGGAAGCCCCGAGGCGACCTTCACACCCGAGGCCCCAAACCCTACTTCGCAACTCCCCAGTAACACTGGCCCGTTGACAGGGGTCGCCGACCGGCGTTGACTGACACCGACGGCGTAGGGCTGTGGTGCTCCGGATTCCCCGGGCAAAGCCTTCACCTTCGCTTCGCCCAGCCCCCGCGGAACGCAGGACATGTCCCTGTGACCGCGTGGAGGCGCAGCCATGCTGCTCTGGATTCTTCTTCTGCTGATCCTGGCTCTGTTCGGGTTCGGCTTCACTATGCAGATCCTTTGGTACGTCGCGGGAGTACTGCTGGTCGTCTGGATCGCCGGGTTCGCCATGCGCGGCCGGGGCAGCAGTCGTGGCGGGCGTCGATACGGCCGAAGCCGCGGGTAATCCGTACCAGGCCGCCGCCCCACCCGCGGGAATGGCGAGTTGTACGTCAGTCACACGCGGGAGCCCCACCCAGACGGGTACGCGGAAGCCTCACCCCATAGACGAGTAGAGGACAGTCATGAGCTTCGAACAGAAGATCAGGAACAAGGCACAGGAACTCAAGGGCTGGATCACAGAAGGCATTGGCCGAGCCACCCGCAACACGCGGCTGAAGAGGCAAGGGAAGACCGACCGAGTCGTGGGCAACCTGAAGCAGTCCGGCGCCAAGGCCAAGGACGCCTTCAGGCGCTGACCACCACCGCCCGGGGAGTGGCCACGTCGCGTGGGCCTCATCCGGCAGGCACCGATACGGGGCACGAACGACAGGGGCTGATGGAAATGCAGCAGAGCGACCTTCGAGCCGAGAGCCAGAGAGGGCGGCCATGTTCACCGCCGTGATCATTACCGTGGCCGTCATTGTCGTGGCCGCCGCCCTCTTCGCCGGACTCGGCCGGGGCGGTGGCGGCCGCGAGTTGAAGCGACGATTCGGCTCCGAGTACGACCGTGCCGTCGCCCGCCACGACGGCGACACCAAGGCGGCAGAGCGGGAACTCGACGAGCGAGTGAAGCGGCACGGTTCCCTCAAGGAGCAGCCGCTGCCGCACGAGGCCCGCGAGCAGTACGTGGCCCAGTGGGCCGGAATCCAGGAGCAGTTCGTGGACGCGCCTCAGCAGGCGGTCACCGAGGCCGACGCAGTGTTGGCGCGGCTGGCAAAGGACCGGGGCTTCCCCGACGGCGAGCAGTTCGAGGAGCAGGCGGCCGCGATCTCGGTGCACCACGTCGACCATGTCGAGGGCTACCGCAGGGTGCACACGGCGGTGCGTGGCCAGGGCGGCACGGAAGAGATGCGGGAGGCCATGGTCGAGGCCCGAGGTCTCTTCGACGCACTGATCACAGAACAGCCGGCCGACTCGGACCGACGCCGTCAGAAGTCCCGTGACGACCGCGGCCACGCACCGTGGACGCCCGGCCGCCACCACACGAAGGGCAGTGGCACGCGATGACGTACAACGCGGAACACGCACAGCAGCCCCAGGCCAAGAACCCGGTTCCCGCTGCGCAGACCGCCCCGCCCATACCTCGCCCCGAACCGGCTCGGCAACCACGCGAGCCGGCCATCAGCACCGAAGGCCCCGCCCGCACCCCGGGCTCGGAGCAGCAGTTGCTCCCGCAGGGAGCACGGGACGAGGTGGCCATCCGCCTCCAGCAGGCCCTCAACAACTTCGTCGAGAGCCCACGCCAGGCGGTGGAGGACGCAGACAGCGCTTTCGACGAAGTCGCCACCCACCTCACCGAGGCACTCGCCGAACGGCGGCGCGTCCTGCGAGCGAGCTGGCAGGGCCAGGACACCAAAGCGGAGACAGAGGAACTGCGACTCGCACTACGGCAGTACCGGGAGATCACCGAGCGGCTGCTGCGCATGTGAGTGGTCGACGCGCAGAACTCCCCGGTCCTACTGGCCCGTTGATAGCAGACGTTGCCCAGCATTGACTGACGATGACGCAGGGCTACGACGCTTCGGACTCTCCGGGCGAAGTCCTCGTCGTCCCGTTCGCCGGGACCCCGCGGGACGCTGGAAATTTCCCGCACCTGGAGGCCCAGCCATGCTGTTGTGGATTCTTCTTCTCCTACTGATTCTGCTCGGGTTCGGCATCCCGATGCTGATCCTGTGGTACGCCGCGGTCCTGCTCCTGGCCATCTGGATCCTCAGCTTCGCCGTCGGCGGCGGTAGCCGATCCGCCCACGGCCACCAGTGAAAGCCGACGTCAGGAGGCTCGTCCGGGCCAGGTCAGCGGACCGGCAGCGCGAAGCGCAGGATGCGCCCGCAAATCAAGGAGGCACGGTCGTTCAGGCCTCCAGCGTTGCCGCGCCGGGCGCGGACTCGTCTGCACCACCGGTCCATGATTCGCACGAATGCTTGACCCTCAGCAGGGAAGACGACCGATAGCGGCGCAGCCACCGGGATCACGTGTGGTTCGCCGTCCATGGGCAGGAGAAGTCAGATGCTGGCATTCGCGGCCGCCGTGCTCTTCGTCATCGCCTTCGTCATTCACGTCACCGAGACGTCGACCGAGGTGATCTTCAGCCCGACGAGTCTGATGCTTGTCGGGCTTGCCCTCCTCGCTGTGCACTCGGGCGGCGTGGGGTCTGGATGGTCCCCCAGGGGCCGCGGACGCCGGCGCTGAGCGAGGTTACGACTTCAAGACTCGCTATCCGTTCCACCCCCGCGATCACCTTCCCGCGGACATCTGCGCGATGTCGGTGACGCTCCCGTCATGCGAAGCCACCTCCTCGGATGTTCCGCAGCCTGCCGTGCCCGGGCGGCCGTCGTCGGCCGCACTTCGTGCCGGGTGTCCAAGTACCGTGCAGTGCAACGGATATGCACGCCCCGCCCCTCGTCTTTGCACCGTCCAGGCTCTGAGAATGGGCGGCTTCAGGCCACCCTCTTGGACCGGCTGAGGACTATATCGGCTGCTCGACACAGGCAGCTGCGGGGGACGTACCAGCACACAGCGGAGAGCCTCACCGACGGGAGCGGCCCGCCCTCTTTGACCGGGGGTGTAGCCCCACGAATTTCCTCACGTTAGCTGCCTACCTCGAGGGTGGCGCAATGCGCCTCCACCGGGTTCGACACAGGGGCTGCACCACTACGCCTGCGCGCTGACCGGCTGACCGGCTGACCGGCAAGATCCACTGATCTCCACCAGGTCTCGAGGGCCGGCGACGGCGGCTACGAAGACGGCGTCCTGCAGGTAGTAGCGGGTAGTGATGTGGGTGTGCTTCGCGGGGGATGTGGGCTCTTGAATGCCCTTGGCGGAGAAGCCTCCTTGTGGCAATGGGCGGCCTCGGTAGTCGCTGACGGTGTGGTAGTCGCGCAGTAGCGTTCCGGGCTGGTCGACGCGTACTCCAAGGCGAAGCGGGACGAGGTTGTCGAGGGGCTCGCCACGTTCTCGTCCGGCTGCGGCAGCGAGGTACCGATGACGCCGGATTTGGTGGGCTCGGAACGGGTCTCGCGGAGGCGCTTCTGTCATGCCATGCCTACAGGGGTCCTGCGAGACGCAGCAGCAGAACGGTCTGCTCCTGCTGGGTAGCGGGGCCGGTCATCGGGCGTCCTGCTCGACGGCTTCGGTGAGTTGGACGCGCAGGGATGTGAGGAGTGCCGGCAAGGGCTGCGGCGTGTCGAACGCCGTCTGCAGGGCGGTTGCGATGATGGCCTGGTCCTCGAGGTCGAAGGTGTGACACAGGCCGGTGTCGAGGGGGTGCCTCCAGGCTCCGCGGGCGCGGGCGTAATCGCGAGCCAGGCTGCGTGCGGAGGCGGCGGCGATGCCGGGGGCGCACCGCCGCACTTCCTCGGAGCGAGCGAAGCCATCAGGGTGCATCAGGCGCTGAAGATCCCGGAGAGTGCGTTTAGGGACGGGCTGGCCATCGTGTACGCCCATGCGGCGAGCTACGGCGACCTCTGGGCGGTGGGCGCCCTGCTTCGGCACGACGGCGAAGTGCTGCGGGAGACCAGAGCCCCCGTGCGCTCTCCCGAGCAGGCTGCGGGGCCGCAGAGAAGTGGCTGCGCGAGCACTGCACCGAAGGCAGCTTGCAGCTGGTCCGAGTCGAGAATCTGCACGCGGCTGTACTTGCGGATCAGCGGCAGCACCTCACCTTGGTGCGCTTCGTGATCGGCCGCGTCACTGCATCCGATGTACCTGGCTGGCTGGAGCCAGCCCAGAAGGGCGACTGCGCGGACGAGCGACAGGGCCAGGAAGCCGCGTAGGAACACGCGGTTGAGGCGTGTCGTTGCCGCCTCTCTCCACACACTGTCCACACACTGGGTGGACAACGGCAGAAGCGGGTCGTCACGATCACCAACAAGATCCGTCCGACCAGCGAAGACGCTGGTCAGATCGTTTCTCCACGCGTAGCGCGCAGTGGGGCGGGTGGGACTCGAACCCACGGCCGACGGATTATGAGTCCGCTGCTCTAACCGGCTGAGCTACCGCCCCTAACGGCGCGTCGCGCACAAATGTGCGCGCCGTCTGCCGCAGCATAGCCGCTCATACGATCTCCTGCCTCGGATGGTCGGCAACGCACAACCATGAGGACTGCGCTGCCCCCTGCCCGGTTCCAGAAGTCGCGAAGAAGATCGTCGGAGCACGTCCAGGACACATGAAAAAGGACCCCGAGGGGCCCTCTTCCGATAGCTGCTCCCCCGGCTGGACTCGAACCAGCAACCCTCCGGTTAACAGCCGAATGCTCTGCCAATTGAGCTACAGGGGATCGCGCTCCCCCGACTGGACTCGAACCAGTAACCTGCCGGTTAACAGCCGGCTGCTCTGCCAATTGAGCTACAGGGGATTGCTGCGTGTGCACCGAACGTACCTACCCGGGGCGTCCCGGAGGGCGTGTGCTCGCTGCGACACATACATTAGCGCAAGCAGGGGGGTGCTCCGCCAATCGGTATGGGCCCGGGTGATCACGGGCCACGACGGGTAGGCGGCCTGCACCGACGCAAGGGAAGGGTGGCAGTCATGCGGTACAAGGTCACGTTCGTCCTTGGACTCGCCCTCGGCTACGTGCTCGGCACTCGGGCCGGGCGCGAGCGGTACGAACAGCTGAAGAAGTCCGTGCGCGAGTTCTCCCAGAATCCCGCTGTGCGCAATGCCGCCGAGGCCGCGGCCCAGAACGGCCGCCAGGCGGCGGGCAAGGCCTTCCACGCCGTGAGCGACAAGGTCGGGGACCGGGTGCCCGACTCCGTGGCCGAGCGGGTGCGCTCCTTGCGGGAGCGGACCGCGAGCGGTGAGGACGACTGGGGAACCACCAACACGTGACGTGATACCCCCGCCGGTGCGGCAGAATCTTTGACATGGGGATAGTCGCCGGCTTGGACAGTTCGTCTGGATTCACGCGCATCGTGGTCTGTGACGCGGACACGGGTGCCGTGCTGCGCCAGGGATACGCGCCGCACCCCGTCGAGGCCAAGGCCACCGAGATCGATCCGCAGGCGTGGCTGCTCTCGCTCGGTGACGCGGCGGCCGGCGGGCTCCTCGAAGGCGTGCAGGCCATCGGCGTCTCCGCACAGCAGCACGGCCTGGTCACGCTGGACGCGCAGGGCAATCTCGTACGGCCCGCGCTGCTCGGCAACGACAAGCGGGCGCAGGTCGCCGCCGCCGATCTGATCGATGCGCTGGGCGGGCGGCAGGCCTGGGCCGAGGCCGTCGGCTCGGTGCCGCAGGCCGCGCAGCCGGTCGCCAAGCTGCGCTGGATGGCGCGCTCCGAACCCGATGCGGCGCAGCGCGTCGCGGGAGTCATGCAGCCGCACGACTGGCTGGTGTGGCAGCTGCTCGGCCGGCCGGCCCGCAGGACCACCGACCGCGGCGGCGCTTCGTGCACCGGCTTCTGGTCGGCGGGTACCGGCTCGTACCGCACCGATCTGGTGGAGCTCGCGCTCGGGCACCAGTGCGCGCTGCCCGAGGTGCTCGGACCTGCCCAAGCGGCGGGGACGACGCCCGAGGGACTGCTGATCTCCGCCGGGACCGGCGAGACGATGGCGGCGGCGTTCGGGCTGGGCGTCGCGGTCGGCGACGCGGTGGTGTCGCTGGGCGCATCGGGCTCCGTGATGGCCGTGCACCATGAGGCGCTGGCCGACCCGAGCGGGCTGATTACGTCGTTCGCCGATGCGACCGGGATGCACCTGCCGGTGGTGCACACGCTCAATGCCGTACGGGCGCTGCGCGGCGCGGCCGAGCTGCTGGGGGCCGAGGGACTCGACGAGCTCTCCGCGCTGGCGATGAAGTCGACGCCCGGTGCGTCGGGGCTTGTGCTGCTGCCGTATCTGGAGGGCGAGCGTACCCCTCAACTGCCGCACACCGCAGGGACGCTGAGCGGTCTGCGCCGTGAGTCGATGAAGCCCGAGCATCTGGCGCGGGCCGCCTTCGAGGGCATGCTCTGCTCGCTCGCGGACGCCATGGACGTGCTGCGCGGGCGCGGGGTCGAGGTACGCAGGGTCTTTCTGCTGGGTGCGGCCGCCGAACTGCCCGCCGTGCAGGCCGCGGCGCCCGCGATCTTCGGGGCGCAGGTCGTGGTTCCGCAGCCCGCCGACTATGCGGCGCTGGGCGCGGCCCGGCAGGCCGCATGGGCGCTCGGCGTCTCGCAGGGGACGCTGTCGCCGGCCGCTCCGCCGGCCTGGCAGGGCGCGGCCGCGCAGATTTTCGAGCCGGGTGACGAGCTGGCGGTGGGTCAGGCGGTGCGCCAGCAGTACGGAGCGACGCGGGACCAGATCCACCCCGGGGCGTTCAACCCGCCATCCTGACCCATGACATCTTGACCCTGCCTTGAATTAATGGCTTGAGGTTCCAGGGGTGGAGTGTCGGAAGATTGGGGTGACCCCAGATCTTGCCGACGAGAGACAGCGTGTGCTGATACGACTACTACGGACTCACCTGAGTCCGTACAGACAACCCATCGCCCTGCTGGTGGTGCTCCAGCTCCTGCAGACCAGCGCCACCCTCTATCTGCCCACCCTCAACGCGAACATCATTGACAACGGTGTTGTCGAGGGGGACACCGGCTACATCCTCCGGGTCGGCGCTCTCATGATCGCCGTCAGCATCGTCCAGGTGCTCTGCAACATGGGAGCGGTCTTCTACGGAGCGCGGACGGCCGCCGCGCTCGGCCGCGATGTCCGGGCCGCCGTCTTCGACCGGGTGCAGAGCTTCTCCGCCCGGGAGGTCGGCCACTTCGGGGCGCCGTCGCTGATCACCCGTACGACCAATGACGTCCAGCAGGTGCAGATGCTGGCCCTGATGGCGTTCACGCTGATGGTGTCGGCGCCGATCATGTGCGTCGGCGGCATCATCATGGCGCTCGGCCAGGATGTGCCGCTGTCGGCGGTGCTGCTCGCGGTGGTGCCGGTGCTGGGCATCGCGGTGTCGCTGATCGTCAAGAAGATGCGGCCCCTGTTCCGCACCATGCAGGTACGTCTGGACACGGTGAACCGGGTGCTGCGGGAGCAGATCACCGGCAACCGCGTCATCCGTGCCTTCGTCCGTGACGAGTACGAGAAGGAGCGCTTCCGCGGGTCCAACACCGAGCTGACCGATGTGTCCCTGTCCACCGGGCGGCTGATGGCGCTGATGTTCCCGACCGTGATGACGGTCGTGAACGTGTCGTCCATCGCGGTCATCTGGTTCGGTGCCATGCGGGTCGACAGCGGCGCGATCCAGATCGGCGCGCTGACCGCGTTCCTCGCGTATCTGATGCAGATCGTGATGGCCGTGATGATGGCCACCTTCATGTTCATGATGGTGCCGCGCGCCGAGGTCTGCGCCGAGCGGATCGAGGAGGTGCTGGGCACGGATTCGAGCGTGGTGACGCCGGCCGAGCCGGTGCGGCAGCTGCGCCGTCGCGGGCATCTGGAGGTGCGGGACGTGGAGTTCCGCTATCCGGGTGCGGAGGAGTCGGTGCTGCGCAGCGTCGGCCTGGTGGCCAGGCCCGGCGAGACGACCGCGATCATCGGGTCCACGGGCAGCGGAAAGTCGACGCTGCTCGGGCTCGTACCGCGGCTGTTCGACGTGACCGGCGGCGAGGTGCTCGTCGACGGCGTCGATGTGCGCGAGCTCGATCCCGTCCTGATGGCGAAGACGGTGGGGCTCGTTCCGCAGAAGCCGTATCTCTTCTCCGGGACGGTGGCCACGAATCTGCGGTACGGCAAGCCCGGCGCGAGCGACGAGGAACTGTGGGAGGCGCTGGAAGTGGCGCAGGCCGCCGACTTCGTACGGGAGCTGGAAGGCGGGCTGAACGCGCCGATCGCGCAGGGCGGCACCAATGTCTCCGGCGGCCAGCGGCAGCGGCTCGCGATCGCCAGGACGCTGGTGCAACGCCCGGAGATCTATCTCTTCGACGACTCCTTCTCCGCGCTGGACTATGCGACGGACGCGGCGCTGCGCGGGGCGCTGGCCCGGGAGATCACCGAGTCCACGGTGGTGATCGTCGCCCAGCGGGTGTCCACCATCCGTGACGCGGACCGCATCGTGGTCCTGGACGAGGGGCAGGTCGTGGGAAGCGGACGCCATCACGAGCTGATGGAGAGCAATGAGACCTACCGAGAGATCGTGCTCTCGCAGCTGACGGAGGCTGAGGCCGCATGAGCGGGCCGGGCGGACGGATGATGATGGGCCCCGTCGAGCGGTCCATGGACTTCAAGGGCTCGGGCAAGCGGCTGCTGCGGCAGCTCGCTCCCGAGCGTATGACGCTGTGGGTGATGCTCGCGGCGGGTGTGCTGAGCGTCGCGTTCGCGGTGGTCGGGCCCAAGATTCTGGGGCAGGCGACCGACCTGGTCTTCGCCGGGGTCGTCGGCCGGGAGATGCCGGCCGGGACCAGCAAGGAACAGGCGATCGCCGGCCTGCGGGACAAGGACCAGGGCGGGCTGGCCGACATGCTGTCCGGCGTGGGCTTCACGCCCGGCGACGGCATCGACTTCACCGCCGTGGGCCATGTGCTGCTGGTGGCGCTGGTGGTGTATCTGGCCGCGGGTCTGCTGATGCTGGTGGCGACGCGGCTGTCGATCCGGGTGATCAACAGGACCGTCTACCGGATGCGCGAGGACGTACAGGCGAAGCTGTCGCGGCTGCCGCTGTCGTACTTCGACCGGGCCAAGCGGGGCGAGGTGCTCAGCCGGGCGACCAACGACATCGACAACATCTCGCAGACGCTCCAGCAGACGATGGGCCAGCTGATCAACTCGCTGCTGACCATCGTGGGCGTGCTGGCGATGATGTTCTGGATCTCGCCGCTGCTCGCGCTGGTCGCGCTGGTGACGGTGCCGGTGTCGGTGTTCGTGGCGACGAAGATCGGCAAGCGCTCGCAGCCGCACTTCGTGCAGCAGTGGAAGTCCACGGGCAAGCTCAACGCCCATATCGAGGAGATGTACACCGGCCATGCGCTGGTGAAGGTCTTCGGGCGGCAGGACGAGTCGGCCAAGGACTTCGCCGAGCAGAACGAGGCGCTGTACGAGGCGGGGTTCAAGGCCCAGTTCAACAGCGGGGTCATGCAGCCGCTGATGTTCTTCGTGTCGAACCTCAACTATGTGCTGGTTGCGGTCGTCGGCGGGCTGCGGGTCGCGTCCGGCGCGCTGTCGATCGGCGATGTGCAGGCGTTCATCCAGTACTCCCGGCAGTTCTCGATGCCGCTCACCCAGGTCGCTTCGATGGCGAACCTGGTGCAGTCGGGTGTCGCCTCGGCCGAGCGGGTCTTCGAGCTGCTGGACGCCGAGGAGCAGGAGGCCGACGAGCCGACGGGCGAGCGGTCCCGGCGTCCGCTCGGACAGGTCGCGCTCGAGAAGGTCGCCTTCCGCTACGACCCGGACAAGCCGCTCATCGAGGATCTCTCGCTGAGCGTGGAGCCGGGCCACACGGTCGCGATCGTCGGTCCGACCGGCGCGGGCAAGACGACCCTGGTGAATCTGCTGATGCGGTTCTACGAGGTCACGGGCGGCCGGATCAGCCTGGACGGCGTGGACATCGCGAAGATGTCCCGGGAAGAACTGCGGTCCGGGATAGGGATGGTCCTCCAGGACACCTGGCTGTTCGGCGGCACCATCGCGGACAACATCGCGTACGGCGCCTCCCGCGAGGTGACCCGGGCGGAGATCGAGGAAGCGGCGCGAGCAGCGCACGCCGACCGTTTCATCCGTACGCTGCCCGACGGCTACGACACGGTGATCGACGACGAGGGCTCGGGCGTGAGCGCGGGCGAGAAGCAGCTGATCACCATCGCGCGGGCGTTCCTGTCCGACCCGGTGATCCTGGTGCTCGACGAGGCCACCAGCTCGGTTGACACCCGTACCGAGGTGCTCATCCAGAAGGCGATGGCGCGGCTCGCCCACGGCCGTACGAGCTTTGTCATCGCGCACCGGCTCTCCACGATCCGGGACGCGGACGTGATCCTGGTGATGGAGAACGGCGCGATCGTGGAACAGGGCACGCATGACGAGCTGTTGGCCGCGGAGGGGGCGTATGCGCGGCTGTACGCGGCGCAGTTCGCGCAGGCGGTGGTGGAGGTGGAGTAGGCCGGGGGCGGTGCGCGTGCGGCGGGCCCACGCGGCGGAGCCGCAAAATCGGGCACAGCCCCGCCCCGCCCCCACCCAGGGCTTCGCCTGGGCGGAGGCGCCCCCGGCGCAGCCAGGGGGAGTACCCCCATCCCGAACAGGGGCGAGCCCCAGACCCCGTACGCCCTTCGGGCGTTGTCCTCAATGGCCGGACAGGCTTGATTTCCGCCGGCGATTGAGGCGTGGGGTCCGGGGGCGGAGCCCCGTGTCAGTCCAGGTAGCCCCGCAGCTGGTCCGCGAACGCGTGGTCGCGCAGCTTGTTGAGGGTTTTCGACTCGATCTGGCGGATGCGCTCGCGCGTCACCCCGAAGATCCGGCCTATCTCTTCGAGCGTGCGCGGCCTGCCGTCCATCAGCCCGTAGCGCAGCTGCACCACCTTGCGCTCGCGCTCGCCGAGGGTGGAGAGCACCGCCTCCAGGTGCTCACGCAGCAGCAGGAAGGCAGCCGACTCGACGGGGGACGCGGCATCGCCGTCCTCGATGAGGTCGCCGAGGGCCACATCGTCCTCCTCCCCCACCGGCGCATGCAGCGAGACCGGCTCCTGGGCGAGCCGCAGCACCTCGCTGACCCGCTCGGGCGCCAGGTCCAGCTGGACCGCTACCTCTTCGGGGGTGGGTTCGTATCCGCGCTCCTGGAGCATCCGGCGCTGGACCCGTACGACCCGGTTGATCAGCTCGACGACATGGACCGGGACCCGGATGGTGCGTGCCTGGTCCGCGAGCGCCCGGGACATGGCCTGGCGGATCCACCAGGTGGCGTACGTGGAGAACTTGTAGCCGCGGGCGTAGTCGAACTTCTCAACTGCCCTGATCAGGCCCAGGTTTCCCTCCTGGACGAGGTCGAGCATGGTCAGTCCGCGGCCGACGTAACGCTTGGCCACGGAGACGACGAGCCGGAGGTTGGCCTCGATCAGCCGGCGCTTGGCCATCCGGCCCATGACCACCAACCTGTCGAGGTCGACGGCGAGTTGGGAGTCGTCGATGTCGGGGGTGTGGCCAAGCCGCTCCTCGGCGAACAGACCGGCTTCGACCCGGCGCGCCAGCTCCACCTCCTCGACGGCCGTGAGCAGCGGAATCCTGCCGATCTCCCGCAGATACTGGCGGAACAGGTCGGAGGAGGGGCCGCTGTCGACTCGGCTGCCGGCCCGCGGGTCCGGAGGCTCGGGCACTTCCACCGGATCCTCGACAACGGTCTCCGGGACGGCTTCGGGCACGGTCTCCGGGTGAAGTACGGCCCGGCTCTGCGCGGGGACCTGCGCGGAGACGGCCGCGACAGTATCGGTCTCGGTCAGGGTCTGGGTCTGCACGGGGGCGACCTCCAGGGTGATCGCTGCCGGTTCGGGGGCGTGCGGCAGCGGGACGGGGGCGGCCGGGCCGCTTTCCGTCCCGTACACGATGAGCGGATCCGCGGGGGTGAGAGGCCCACGGTGGGTGGACCGGCCGCGCTCCGGGGACTCAGGCACCGCACCCCAGTGTGGGGTACGACACACAGCGTTCACGAGGGGCGTGCGGCGACTTTTTGAGTCCAGTGCGTGACCGGGCGGTTACCGAAGCAGGATCTGCGGTCGACCGGACAGGGCCTAAAGGGCGTCCGCGCCCTGGTTGCGCAGCGACTGGGCGTACTGCTGGAGGACCCACAGCTCGCTCTGTACGGCCGTGTGGTGCTCGGGGTCGGCGTGCTGGCCGAGGCGGGCGAGATTGCCCTGGACCTCGCGGATGCGCCGGTCGACGGCGCGCAGGCGGACCTGGACGAGCTGGACTCCGGCGTAGCTCTCGTCGACGGTCCTCGCGTGGACGGCTTCCACGGCGAGCTCGGTGACCAGAGCGCGCACCGTGTCGTTCGCGGCGGCGTCTCGGACCCGGGCGAGGTACTCCAGGGAGTCCTGGGTGCCTTGTTCGGCGCCGCCTGCCTCGGCGATGGTCTGGCGGACCGCGGCGTACGGCGGGGCGGTGAACTCGTCGACGCCGTACGCATCGAAGGCCGGGGAGACCAGCTCCGGGTGCTGGAGAGCCAGCTTCAGCAGCTCGCGTTCGGTGCGGTGGGCGGGGCTGCGGAGGTTGAGGGCGGGACCGGACGGCACGGCCGGGGCCTGGACCTGCTGCGGTGCGGCGTTGCGGGAGGGAGCCGGACCGCGGCCGCCGCGGTCACGGGCCCAACGCGCGAGCTGTGCAACGCGCTTGACGACGAACTGCGTGTCGAGGATGCCGAGGATGCCGGCGAGCTGCACCGCCGACTCGTGCTGGATGGCGATGTTCTTGATGCCCGCGACGATCGGCGCGGCCTCGTCCAGCGCGGCGGCCCGGCCCGCGGGAGTCTCCAGATTGTGGCGCTGCACGCTGTGGCGGATCGCGAACTCGAAGAGCGGGGTGCGCGTTTCGACCAGTTTCTGCACCGCGTCGTCGCCCTCCGCGAGGCGCAGCTCGCAGGGGTCCATGCCGCCCGGGGTGATCGCGATCGATGTCTCGGCGGCGAACTTCTGGTCGTCCTCGAAGGCGCGCAGCGCCGCCTTCTGGCCGGCCGCGTCGCCGTCGAAGGTGAAGATCACCTCTGCGGTGGCATTGTCCATCAGCAGCCGGCGCAGGATCTTGATGTGGTCGCCGCCGAAGGCCGTGCCGCAGGTGGCGATGGCGGTGGTGACCCCGGCCAGATGGCAGGCCATCACGTCCGTGTAGCCCTCGACGACCACGGCCCTGCTGGTCCTGGCGATCTCCTTCTTCGCGAGATCGATGCCGTAGAGCATCTGGGACTTCTTGTAGATGCCCGTCTCAGGGGTGTTGAGGTACTTCGGCCCGTTGTCGCTCTCGTACAGCTTGCGCGCTCCGAAGCCGACGACGTCGCCCGAGATGTCGCGGATCGGCCACATCAAACGGCCGCGGAACCGGTCGATGGGCCCGCGGCGGCCGTCCTGGGAGAGGCCGGAGAGGATCAGCTCCTTGTCGCTGAAGCCCTTGCCGCGCAGAAAGCGGGTGAGGTGGTCCCAGCCCTGCGGGCTGTAACCGACGCTGAAGTGCTGGGCCGCGGCCTGGTCGAAGCCGCGCTCGGCGAGGAACTTGCGGCCCGTCTCGGCCTCGGCGCCGTTCTCCAGCTGCTCGATGTAGAACTGCGCGGCGATCTTGTGCGCCTCCACCAGGCGGATGCGCTCGCCCCGCTGGTGGCTGGGGTTGTACCCGCCCTCCTCGTAGCGCAGGGTGATGCCTGCCGTCGCGGCAAGGCGCTCGACCGTCTCGGAGAAGGAGAGATGGTCGATCTTCATCACGAAGGCGATGGTGTCGCCGCCCTCCTGGCAGCCGAAGCAGTGGAAGAGACCCTTGCTCGGGCTGACCTGGAAGGAGGGGGACTTCTCGTCGTGGAAGGGGCAGAGCCCCTTGAGGTTGCCGCCGCCGGCGTTGCGCAGCTGGAGGTACTCGGAAACGACGGCGTCGATCGGGACCGCGTCCCGTACCGCCTTCACGTCGTCATCGTTGATCCTGCCTGCCACGCGTGAAGTCTACGGTGGCGCGGTGACACTCCCGTCAGCCGTTGAGGGAAGTGAGCGCCACGGACGGGTCGGAGAGCGCCTCCGGGTCCACCGGGTTGCCCGAGCGGATCAGCTGCTGGATCGGGTCGGTGACGTCCCACACATTGACGTTCATCCCGGCGAGCACCCGGCGGTCCTTCAGCCAGAACGCGATGAACTGCCGCTTTCCTACGTCTCCGCGCAGCACCACCTGGTCGTACGAACCGGGCGGCGCCCAGCCCGAGTACTCCAGGCCAAGGTCGTACTGGTCGGAGAAGAAGTACGGAATGCGGTCGTAGGAGACCTCCTGGCCGAGCATGGCGCGCGCGGCGGCGGGGCCGCCGTTGAGGGCGTTCGCCCAGTGTTCGACGCGCAGCCGGGACTCGAGGACCGGATGGTCGGCGGCCGCCACGTCGCCCGCGGCATGGATGTCGGGGTCGGAGGTGCGCAGGCTCGCGTCGACGGCGATGCCGCCGCCGCGCGCCCGGTCGGCCATGTCGAGACCGGCGGCTTCGGCGAGCGCCGTGCGCGGGGCGGCGCCGATCGCGGCGAGGACGGCGTGGGCGGGGTGCTCGTCGCCGTCGTCGGTACGGGCCGCGAGCACCATGCCGTCCTGACCCGTGATCTCGGTGAGACGGGCGCCGAAGTGGAAGCGGACGCCGTGCTCGCGGTGGAGTTCGGTGAACATCTGCCCCAGCTCGGGGCCGAGGACATGGTGCAGGGGGGTGGCTGCCGGTTCGACGACGGTGACCTCGGCGCCGTAGCCGCGGGCGGCCGAGGCGACCTCCAGGCCGATCCAGCCGCCGCCCGCGATGACCAGCTGGCCGTTGTCGCGGCCGAGCGCGGCGAGTACGTTCCGCAGCCGGTCGGCGTGCGCGAGGCGGCGCAGATGGTGGACGCCGGCCAGCTCGGTACCGGGGATCTCCAGACGGCGCGGCTCGGCGCCGGTGGCCAGCAGCAGTTTGTCGTAGTGCAGAACCGTGCCGTCGCCGAGCCGGACGGACTTGGCCGCAGGGTCGACCGCGACAACGGTCTGGCCGAGGTGCAGTTCGACATCGGCCTGGGCGTACCAGCCGGGTTCGTGCACGAAGACGCTGTCGCGCTCCTCCTTGCCCGACAGATAGCCCTTGGAAAGCGGCGGGCGTTCATAGGGGTGGTCGCGTTCGTCACCGATGAGGATCACTCGTCCGGTGAACCCCTCGGCGCGGAGGGTCTCGGCCGCCTTGGCTCCGGCAAGCCCACCGCCGACGATGACGAATGTCCGATGTGCGTCGACCACTTGATGCCTCCTCTTTGCTTCTACGCTGCGCAGCCTTCAGCGAGCGTCCCGCACGGAGCGTGATGGCGGAAGAGGGAGTGGCCCTGGGCGTGTCATCCCGGACGCGCCTCGGCGGCCCTCCCGGCTGCTCATTGGCGGGCTGTGAGGTCGGTGTGCAGGGTGCGCGCCGAGGCGTCCGTGAGGGAGGCCAGCTGGTCGACGATCACCCGCTTGCGCGCCCGGTCGTCGGGTGCGGCGTCGAACAGGGCGCGGAACTGTGGGTCGAGGGTCTCGGGCGCGCGGGCCGTCATCGCCTCGGCCAGCTCGGCGAGCACAATGCGCTGGTCGGCGCGGAGCGCCTCCTGCTCGGCGCGCTGCATCACATAACGATCGGCGACGGCCTTGAGCACGGCGCATTCGTTGCGGGTCTCGCGCGGCACTACCAGTTCGGCCGCGTACCGGGTCAACCGCCCCGATCCGTATGCCTGGCGGGTCGCGCCCTCGGCGGCGAGGCAGAACCGGCCGATGAGCTGGCTGGTGGCGTCCTTCAGCCGGGCCTGCGCGACGGCCGATCCGTCGTAGTGGTGCGGCCACCACTCCTGGTCGACGAGCCGGTCCAGTGCCTCGGCCAGCTCCTGCGGATCGGTGTCCTCCGGTACGTAGCGGCCGATCGCCACCCGCCAGATGTCGCTGCGCTCAGGCTCGGCGAGGAGGAGGTCGGGGTCGAAGTGGCCGGCGTGCAGACCGTCCTCGAAGTCGTGCACCGAGTACGCCACGTCGTCGGACCAGTCCATGACCTGGGCCTCGAAGCACTTGCGGTACGGCGGGGCTCCCTGGCGGGCCCATTCGAAGACCGGCAGGTCGTCCTCGTAGACGCCGAATTTCACCGAGTCGGGGTCGGTGGGGTGCCCGCCGCGCGGCCACGGGTATTTGGTGGCGGCGTCCAGGACGGCCCGGGTGAGATTGAGGCCGACGCTGACCAGCTCGCCGGTCCCGTCGTGGACGAAGCGCTTGGGCTCGATACGGGTCAGCAGGCGCAGTGACTGGGCGTTGCCCTCGAAGCCGCCGCAGTCCTTGGCGAAGTCGTTGAGCGCCTGCTCGCCGTTGTGCCCGAAGGGCGGGTGGCCCATGTCATGGGCGAGGCAGGAGGCCTCGACGAGATCGGGGTCGCAGCCGAGGGCCGCGCCGAGCTCGCGTCCGACCTGGGCGCACTCCAGGGAGTGGGTGAGCCGGGTGCGGGGGCTCGCGTCCCAGGCCAGGTTGCGCGTGCCGGGGGTGACCACCTGCGTCTTGCCGGCGAGCCGGCGCAGCGCGGCGGAGTGCAGCACGCGGGCGCGGTCACGCTGGAAGGCGGTGCGGCCGGGGCGCTTGTCCGGCTCGGGAGCCCAGCGCGCGGTGGCCGCATCGTCGTACGCGCCGTCGAAGGAGCCGGTGCCGGATGAGGTGGTGCTGGTGGTGCCTGCCATGCACCGAAGGTAACCGGAGCCGGTGGCAGGCGGGCGATGAGGTGGCTCACGCGGTGGCGAGTTCGCGCCGCTGACCGGCGTACGACGCCGAGGCCGGGGCCGGGGTCGACGCCGAGGCCGGGGCCGTCGTGGTCAGGGCGTCGTCGTAACGCTGGAGCACCAGCCGGGCGAGGGCCGCGTGGGCGCCCAGCGGTGCGGCGGCGATCCAGGGCGCGGCGGCGGCACTGGCGGCGGCGAACTGGCCCGGGAAGGCGAAGTAGGAAGCGACGGCGATGCGATGGCGGCCGCGGGCGGTGAGCGCGCGTACGGCCGCGGGCACGGTGGGCGAGACGGCGGAGGCGTAGGCGGGTACGACGGGCACGCCCCCCAGGCGCTCGCTGAGCAGGTCCGCCATCCGGCGGGCGTCGGTCGCCGAGTCGGGGTCGCGGGATCCGGCGGCGGCCAGCACGACTCCGGCGCTGCGGCTTGCGCCGTCCTCGGGTCGCCAGCCGGCCTCGGCCAGTCGGGAGGAGAGGGCCTCGACGAGGAGGGGGTGCGGGCCGAGCGGGGCGGCGATGCGGATGTCCGCGCCGACCACGGCCGCGGCGGACTGTGGGAGATCGTGCTTGACGTGGTGGCCGCGGCCGAGCAGCAGGGGCACCAGGACCGCCCGGACGCCCTCGGCACGCTGCTCGGCCTCGACGGCGGCGAGGGTGTCGGGCAGCAGCGGCTCGTTCAGTTCGATGTGGCCGAGGCGGACGTCGAGTCCGGGACGCAGTTCGCGGACCCGGTCCAGCAGCCGGGTGACCGTGTGCAGGGCGCCTGCGTCGCGGCTGCCGTGGGCGACGGCGACGAGGGTGGGCCTTGATATCTGGGGCATGCGCCTGCGGGTTCCGTTCAGTGTGACGTGGCTGAGTTGAGTGCCCAGCTGGTCGGTGATGCGCGAGAGCAGCTGCGCGGTGCTGTCGAGAGGGCTGGCGTCGAGAGTGGTGGCGTCGAGGGGGGCTCTCTCGAGCAGGGGCGGGTCGAGGGGCAGGGACTCACGAAGGTGTGCCGACTCCGTCATGCACCGATCCTGACGGGCGCAGGTTGCGAGGTCGTTGCGTGAGGGTGACGGGTGTTTTCCACGGGCTCACCGGCTGCCCGGCAGCGTTGTCAGACCCGTCACCTACTGTGATCGACATCGGAACCGGAACGTCGGGGAGGCGGTCTTGCCATGGGCTGGATCGAGACGGAGAGCGGCGGATATGCCGTAACGCTGGACGGCACGAAGGTGCTGTGCAGAAATGCGGCGGGGCGCGCCTTGAAGCAGGTGCCGCCGAAGCTGCGGGACGACGCCCAGGTGGTGCGGCTGCGGCAGCTCGCCGAGTGGCTGGAACGGCACGAACGGGAGTGCCGGGAGCAGGTGGACACCTGGCTGGTGCGCTCGCTGCCGGTGCCGGTGGCGCTGCTGGCGCGGGTGTGGCCGGACACGGCGTGGCAGACGGCGCTGCGCGATCTGGTGGTGGCACCGGTCGGGGCCGACGGGACGGCCGACATGGAGCGGGCCGGGTTTCTGCGGGACGCGGACCCCGAGAAAGGCGCGGGCATCGTCGACCTGGACGGCGACTCGGTGCGGCTGGAGTGCGAGACGCTGCTGATACCGCACCCGGTGCTCCTCGAGGACCTCGACGATCTGCGGGAATTCGCCGTGGAGCTGGGGGTCGAGCAGGGCGTGGAGCAGCTGTTCCGCGAGGTGTGGCGGCGGCCGGAGGACGTGCGCGGCCACGACTGGCAGACATACGCCAACGGAAAGTTCGAGCAGTTGCGGCACGCGACCGCGCGCGCGGTCCAGCTGGGCTACCGGGTGCGCGGCGGCCAGGCGGTGTGCCCGCTGGTGGAGGACCGCCGGTCGCTGGAGGCGGCGTACTGGGTGGGGGACGACTATCCGGACGGGGAGACGCTGACCGGGGCGCTGGAGTGGCGGGACCGGGACGGCCGGCGGCTGCCGCTCGCCGAAGTGGGGCCGGTCGCCTGGTCGGAGGGTGAGCGGATGGCCGCGCTGGTGTACGCGGGCCGGGTGGTCGCGGACGACGAGGAGGGGCGGCTGTGAGCACCGCACGGAAGACGACAGGGGGATCGGTGGAAGACGGGCTGCTGGAGGCCGGGGCGGTGCTGCCGCTCGGCGCGGGAAGACGCCGGAAGAAGGGGCAGGGCGACGAGCTGACGGCGCGGGCGTACGGACATCCGGCGCTGGAGAGCCGCACGGTGGTGCGGCTGGTGCCAGAGGCGATCGCACCCGCCGAGGACCTTGCCCTGGAGTATCTGGGATTCGCCGGCGCCGGGTCGGCACCGGTGGGCCGGGTGAAGCGGCAGTCGCTGGGCTTTCCCGCCTGGGCCCTGGTCCACGACCCGGACAACGGCCATCATGCGCTCGCCGTGGTCAAGGAGATGGAGCGCCTGGCGCGGCTGGTGACGACCAAGCCGGGACTCGCCAAGGAGGGCTTCGACGAGATCGGCGAGCGGCTGGACCGTTCCGTGCCGCACTTCCTGCCGACCTTCTACGAGCAGGCGGCGCGGCTCTTCCTGGCCGCCGAGTCCCGGCAGCACGCATCGGTGTTCTTCGGCAAGGCGCGGGCCGCCGAGCAGCGGCATGCGCTGGCGGTCGACGAGGAGCGGCTGCGGGAGGTCTTCCTGGAGTTCGCCGGGGCAGGTGCGCTGAGCGGCAAGGCCCTGCGGGAGTACGCGAAGGGGCTGACCGCACGGCTGTCGGCGCCGGCGGCGTACGCGGAGTTCAGAGCCGTGTCCGCGGAGCGGTGCGCGGCCGGACTCACCCCGTACGCGGGCATGGTGGAGGATCTGCGGCGGCTCGCCAAGGCAGCGGGTCTCGACGCGGCGGCCGAGGAGTGCGCGCTGATCGCGGAGATCATCCACACCGGCGCGATGAACCGCGCGGCGGGGAGCTTCTGGAAGTCGGCGCTGCCCGCGCTCGCCGCTGTCGCCGCCGAGGACATCGCCGTACGGGAGCGGCTGCTGGCGCTGCTGCCGGTGACGAGCGGCGACAGCCCTGAGCAGTTCGACGAGGAATGGCTCGCGCTGCTGGACCGGTGCGGGGCGATCGGGCTGCTGCTCGACGGGAAGGTTCCGGCGGCCGAGTGGCTGTCGTCGTGGGCCCGGCACCGCCAGCGCGGCTGGCGCGGCATGAAGCGGCTCCCGGCCGACCTGACGCTGCTGGAACGGCTGGCGGACCGGCTGATCGCGGACGGCACACCGCTCAAGCTGCTGCGCGGCGGCGGCTGGCGCACCACCGTTGACCTCGATCTCCTCGACCTCGCCCTGGCGCTCGGCGTTCCGGTCGAGTCGCCGTCGGACGGTATGGAGAACCTGGAGCTGGCGCCCTGGCTGTCCGACGAGCGCGAGGGGCGCAGGGATCTTGCGGCGCTGGCCGGCGACGCCCGGTTCGCGCCACTGCTGCGCGGCGGAATCGAGCGGCTGGCAGGCACCCATGAGGCCTCCACCCAGCTGCAGCGGATCGCGGAGCACCCGGCGCTGCGCACAGCGCTCGCGGGCTGGCTGACCGACCGTGCCGACGATCTGTCGCAGCCGCTCGGACTGCCGGGTCTCGACCGGCTGCTCGGCCGGCTGACCCACTTCTCCGCTCCGTCCGTGCTGGCGACGGCTCCCGAGGCCGTGGAGCGGATCACCGCCGTCGACCCCGCCGGGGCGCTGGCGCGCACCCTGAGTGCGGGCATCCTCGACGAGCTCGGCTGGCCCGCGCTGGAAGAGGCCGCCCCTGAGCTCGGCAAGGTCGACCCCATGGCCTCCGGCCAGCGGTACGGCCGGGGCGTCGACGAGTGGTACCGCCTGTCGGACGCCTGGCCCGCTCTTGTCGTACGGGTCGGCATGCAGGCCGCCGCGGTGGGGCCGGACACCGTGCTCGACCGGCAGACGCTCTCCCTGCCGGTGCCTTCGTCGCACTCCTGGGACGTGCCCACGGTCCGTTACATCGGCGGCCAGTGGCTGGTGGCCAACGGCCACGGCGACAGCCGTCGGGCCCGCTGGTCGGGCAGGGCGGCCGAGGTGTTCAAGCCCGCGGGCGAGCTGAACGACCACTGGATCTCGTACCAGACCCCCTCGCTGCAACTGCCCGACGGCAGCCGCACGTTCGGCGGGCGGCCGATCCACGCAGGCGACACCTCGTTCGCGGCGGAGCGGCGGCCGGTCGCATCGGACGGCATCTCGGTGTGGGTGCTGCACGAGGGCAAGTGGTGGGAGTACGACCCGGAGTCGGCCCGCAGGGGCCGGATCTCGGTGCCCGCCTTCTTCGACTCGGCGCTGGCCGAGGGCGCGGGCACACTGCTGGAGCACTCCTGCCGGCTGCTGCCCGTGCAACCGGGCCTGGAGTCCTCGCCGTTCGGCAGCAAGGACGGGCTGCTCGGCTGGTGGGTGCGGTACGACCCGCAGGCCCGGACGCTCACCGCCTGCTCGGTGGACGGCAGCCGCAGCCCGGCCGTCGAAATCCCCGCGGGCAGCAGGTTCGAGCATGTCACGCACGGCATTCCGCTGCCGCCGCTGCGGCTGCCGGGCGGAGCCGTCCTGCATCCGCGCGAGGAGCGCGGCTATGACGCGAAGATCGAGCTGTACGACACGGACGGCATCTGCCTGGCCACGCTCCAGGAGGGCGACCACGGCAGGGCGCATGCCGCGGGGACCCCGCTGGTGCCGCCGATCGGCTACTGGCACGCGCTGCGGCCACGCGACGAGCGGGGTTCCGCCGCGCTGCGGCAGCTGACGGAGACGGAGGCCGGGGCGCTGCTCGCGGCCGTCGCAGAGGGCGCGAAGCCGGACGCCGCCGTACGGCAGGTACTGCCGGAGATCACGCACCCGGGGCTGCTCGCGGGCGTGGCCGGTCTTGTGGAGGAGGCGGCGCGGCACGGCAAGCGCATCGGCGTCCTCGCGGAGCGTGCGACGAAGGGGCAGCGGGACCCGGCCGCGGACGAGGCGCGGGAGCCGGCCGTGCAGCATGCGTACGACGGGAGGCTGCGCGATGTGCTCGGCGGTTTCATGGGCTCCAAGCACTTCTACGCGGCGCACGGCTGGGAGCGCAGCACGACCACGGCTGTGGATCAACTCCGGCTGCTGCGAGGGGTGCTGGCGCCCGGCGCCGATGACACCAAGGTGGCGCTGACCGGCACCAGCGTCGGCTGGCTCACCCTTCCCGGCGCCGGTATGGCGGCGATCGCCGTGCGCGCGGCAGCCCCGGCGACCGAGGACGCCGACCGGGCGGCTCTGCTGGAATTCCTCGATGCGGCGCTGGAGGTACGGGCGGACGGCGACGCGGTCCTCGTCGACCCGCGCGGGCGGTTGCGGCTCGTCCAGCTGAAGGCGGCGCGGTCCTCGCACGGCGATCAACTGCTGGGCACGGTAAGGCACTCGGGGTCGCGGCGGCTGCTGATCGTCGCCTGCCAGCGCGTCGAGGACGAGCACGCGTTCTGGAACGGCATCGAGTACGACCCGGCCGGGACTTTCGGCGCCTGGGACGGCTTCGCGCTCGTCGAGTCGGAGGTGCTGGGGACGGCCGACGACCCGGTGCGGGCGGACGCGATGCGCCGGCTCGTGGACGGCGTGCGGGAGCGGGGGCCGCTGCCGTACCGGCCGGAGCAGGCACTGGAGTTCGCCGAGCGGGTCGGGGTCAGCGCGGTGACAGGTGCGCTGCTGTCTCTCGGCGTGCCCGGAGTCACCGATTACGGCAGGGAAGGCCTGCTGGCGGCCGAGTATCTCGCGCCGCTGGGTGCCAAGAGCGCTCAGGCGCAGACGGGACGGGCAGTCCTGAGCGCGATGACTCCTGCCGAACGGCAGGTGTTCACCGGCCTGTTGCTGCCGGTCGAGCCCGCGCGGGTGGACGAGCTGTGGACGAAGGGCTTCGACCTGGAGCCGCTCACCGGGGCCTGGCTGGCGGCGCGCGGCAAGCGGCGCACCGCGCCCGCCTGGCTGATCACCCGCGTGGTCGCGGAGATCGGACCGGGCACCATCCTCGACTCGGTACTCAACCCTCAGACGCAGAGCCAGCTCACCGGCCGAACGGAACAGCACTCCGACGGCGGCGCGATGGTTCCGGCGGAGCTGCAGAAGATGTTCACCGGCTCCATGATGAGCTCGTACGTCACCGTGCTGCGCTGGCTGGCATACCGGCTGCCGTACGGCGATCCGCTGCGCGAGATCCTGCCGGTCACGCTGCGGATGGTGCGCGAACGGCTGGCCGATCCCGGGCTGCTGCTCGATCTCGGTGTCGACTGGGACGCCGAGGGGAATGCCACCTCGGCGCGGCTGCGGGAGGCGTTCGGGCAGCCTCTGCGGGGCGAGGGTTCGAAGGACGGGGTGGTCGAGCTCTCGGACGCGCTGGTGCTCGCGCCGATGCGATACCGGGCGGAGTGGGACTCAGTGTGGGTGCGGCCCGCGGCTCTGCTGGGCGAGGGCGGGGGTCCCGACCATCCCGCGCTCAAGCTGCTGGCGGGGATCGCGCGTGAGACGCCCGGGCTGAGGTCGTTGCGTGCGGTGCTGAGCGATGAGTTCACGGCACTGGTGACGGCCGACGGACCGGCCGGGGCTCCGCAGTATCCGCTGGACAGCGCCCCGGAGTTGGTGGGGCAGGCCGCTGAGCGGTACGGGCTGTCGGAGGATGCGGCCGCGCTGTATCTGATGCTGCTCGCGCTGCCCGATCCGACCGACCGGAACCAGGCGGAGTGGACCGGCTGGAAGCCCGCCCGGCTGAAGAAGGCCAGGACCGAGCTGGCCGCCACCGACCTGGTGGTGGAGGCCAAGCGGGCGCGGGCAGGGCGTTCGCTGTTCCTGCCCGGCGGCTGGCTGGAGCAGAAGACACCGCGGCTGCCCGCGGAGAGCTGGAAGACGGCGCTCGTGCCGTGGGATCTGTACGGCTTCGTGGTGCCCGACCGTCCGGTGGCGCAGCTGTTCGCGGCGGCGTGGCAGCGGGTCGTGGACGGCGACGCGCCGGGGTTCGAGGAGTTCAAGGGCCGTAGCGGCAGGGGAGGTTCGCGATGAGCGAGAACACCATGAGTGCGGTGCGGGCACGACAGGTGGAGCTGCCCGAGGACCGGTACGGCGAGGAGCTGGCCTTCCTCACCGCGTACGACGACGGGCCGAGGCCGCCCGGGTGGCGGATGACACCGCGCGCCGCCGTGATCTTCGTCTGCGGTTCGGACGGCGAGGCGCTGCGGTCGGCCGACGGTCAACAGCTGGTCGTCTCACGGAAGTTCGTGGGTGACCGCGCCCTGGTCGAGCGGTGCGTGGTGACGCTGGCGGGCGAGCGCGGGCTGCTGCTCGTCGGCGAGCCCGGCACGGCCAAGTCGATGCTGTCCGAGCTGCTGGCCGCCGCGGTGTGCGGCAGCAGCACGCTGACCGTGCAGGGCACCGCGGGCACCACCGAGGACCAGCTGCGGTACGGCTGGAACTACGCGATGCTGCTGGCCAAGGGCCCGAGCCGGGAGGCCCTGGTGCCCTCGCCGGTCCTCACCGCGATGACGCGCGGCGCGGTCGCCCGGGTCGAGGAGGTCACCCGCTGTCTGCCCGAGGTACAGGACGCGCTGGTCTCGCTGCTCTCCGAGCGCCGGATGTCCGTGCCCGAACTGGCCGGCGGCGACGGAGCGGACGGGACCGTGCACGCCGTGCCGGGCTTCACCCTCATCGCCACGGCCAACCTCCGCGACAAGGGCGTCTCCGAGATGTCCGCGGCGCTGAAGAGACGGTTCAACTTCGAGGAGGTCGGCCCGATCGGCGACCTCGACGCCGAGACGGCGCTGGTGCGCGGGCAGGCCACGGCGGCGCTGGCGCGTTCCGGCGCGGCCTTCGGGGTGGACGAGGCGGTGCTGGAGGCGCTGGTGACGGCGTTCCGGGACCTGCGGACCGGGCGCAGCGCCGAGGGCTGGGAGGTGGAGCGTCCTTCGACGGTCATGTCGACGGCGGAGGCGGTGCATGTGGCCACCTCGATGGGTCTCGGGGCGGCGTATCTGAGCGACGGGCGTGATGTCGTACGCACCTTGCCCGGGCATCTGCTCGGCACGGTCCGCAAGGACGATCCGTCCGACCACGCACGGCTGTTGGGGTACTGGGACGGGCCGGTGCGGCGACGGGCGGAGGGCGGGGCGCCGCTGTGGCGCACGCTGTGGGAGCTGCGCGATGAGCTCGCCTGAGCCGGATCCGGCCGGTGCGCTGGCTACGCTCGCGGGGTGCAGCGACCCGTATCTGATCGGGGTGCGGCACCACTCCCCCGCGCTGGCGGCGGCCGTTCCCGCGCTGCTGGACGAAGCGGCGCCTCAGGTGCTGTTCATCGAGTTGCCGGAGGATTTCGCGCCGTGGCTGGAGCACCTGGCCGACCCGGCGACGGTGCCGCCGGTCGCCCTGGCGGGCAGCGGGGCCGGGCTGGTGTTCCTGCCCTTCGCCGAGTTCTCGCCGGAGCTGGCGGCGATCCGCTGGGCGCGGGAGGCGGGCGTGGAGGTGGTGCCGTTCGATCTGCCGCTGGTTGCGCGCTCGCAGGCGGACGCCGATCCGGTGGACCCCGGTCCGGGTGCGGGCTCGATCGCGGCCGCGCTGCGGGCCAGGGCAGGCGGGCGGCCCGGTGACGATCTGTGGGACCGGCTGGTGGAGGCGACCGCTCCCGGTTCGGGCGCGGAGGCGCTGCGGCGTGCCGCGCTGATGGTCGGCTGGGCGCTGCGTCGGGACGCGGGCGCGGTGGACCCGTACGACCTGCGGCGCGAGGCGAACATGCGGCGGCGTCTTGCGGAGCACGCGGGGCGGCGGGCGGCGGCGGTCATCGGGGCGTTCCACGCGCCCGCGTTGACGGCAGCGCAGACGCCCGCGCTCAAGGCTGACGGCGGCTTGCCCGAGCGGCCGCCGACGGACCGCGCCGAGGTGGTGACTTCCTTGGTGCCGTACTCGTACGCGCTGCTCGACGAGCGGTCCGGCTATCCCGCCGGGATCCGCGACCCGGAGTGGCAGCGCGGTGTCTTCCACGCGGCGGGCGATCCGGCGCGGCTGGACGAGCTGCTGACCTCCACCGCCGTACGGATCTGCGCGACCGTACGGGACGCCGGTCACCCCAGCGGGCCTGCCGACGCCCGTGAAGTGGTACGTGTCGCCAGAGACCTGGCGTCGCTGCGCGGCCTTCCCGCCGCCGGGCGGGGCGAGCTGGCGGAGGCGGCACAGACCGTGCTCACCCAGGGACGTCTGCTGGGGCGGGGCCGGGTCGTGGCCGCCGCGATGGAGCAGGTGCTGGTCGGCGGTCGGCAGGGCAGGCTGGCGCCGGGTACGCCGCGTTCGGGGCTGGGGCCCGCGGTGGAGACGCTGCTCGGCCAGTTGAAGCTCCCCGGTCCTGACGCGCCCGGGCAGCGCGATCTGCGCCTCGACATGCTCCGTTCCGAACTCGACCGGCGCCGCGAGATCACTCTGCGGCGGCTCGCGGTCTGCCGCGTTCCGTACGGGGAGGAGTCCGCCGTCGCCGGTGCCGGCGACGCGGCCGCGCTCACCACGCGGTGGGCCGTGGCCTGGACCCCGTCGACGGCCGCGATGCTCGATGTGGCCGGCGTGCACGGGGTCACGCTGGAGCAGTCCGCGGCCGGGATGCTGCGGCAGCGGCGCGCCGACGAGCGGCGGCAGGGCGGGCCGACTGCCGCGGAGGCACTTGACGGTCTTGCGGAGGCCGCGCGGTGCGCCCTGCCCGGCCTCGCCGCACAGCGGCTGACCGAGACGGCCGAGCTGCTCCCGGCCACCGGCAGCCTGCCCGAACTGCTCGCCGGGATGGCCCTGTTGGACCGGATCAGGTCCGGACATGTGCCGGGGCTCGACCCCACGTGGGAGCGGGGCGCGGTCGACGCGGCGTACGAGGAGCTGGCCGCGGCAGGGGTGCGTGCGCTCGACGGCCTCGCGGGCTCCACCGAACCGGACGACGCCCGCGCCCTGGTCGCGCTCGCCGGGCGCGCCGCCGAGGTGGGCGGGGGCCTGCGCCTCGCCGACGCGCTGGCCCGGCTGGAGGCGGAGGCGACGCCGCTGATGCGGGGTGCGGCGGGCGCGGCGCGGGTGCTGCTGGGGCAGCGGGACCCGGGCGAGTTCGGCGCCCGTCTGGCCTCACGGGCGGACGGCGCGACATCGTCGGAACTGCGCGCGGGACTGAGCGAGTTCCTGCGCGGCGCCCTGCTGGCGGCGGGCCCGCTGCTGGAGACGGGCCGCGCGCTGGACCCGCTGCTGGAACGGGTGGAGTCGCTGCCGGACCGGGCTTTCCTGGACCGGCTCCCCGCGCTGCGGGCGGGCTTCGACACCCTGGCTCCGGCGGCCAGATCCCGCCTCCTGTCGGTGGTGGAGGACCGCACGGGCACAGCGGCGGGCACGCTCTCGGGCCCGGTGACCGACCCGGCGGCGCTGGCGCTCCTTGCGTCGGCGGACCTGGCGGGCCGCGAGGCGCTGGCAGTACGGGGGCTCCACGGGGATCCCGGTGCGGCGGACGGCCCGGGTCCTGAGCGGCCGAACCGCACGGGCGTACCGGCGTCCACGCCCACGTCCGCGGCGAGGACCGGGGCCGACGGGCTCACTCCCGGTGAGCGGTGGCGGCTACTTCTCGGGCGGGGACGGGAGTTGACCGGGCCGGGGGCCCGTATTGCCGCCGCGCTCGACGAGTTGTACGGAAGCGGCCGCGGCGAGGGCTCCCGGGGCGAGGACGGAGCTGACGGCTTCGGTTCCGGAGGCGGGAGCGAGGCCCCGTACCCCGATGTGCGTGCCTGGTCGGACGAGCTCGCCGCGCTCTTCGGCCCCGGGGTGCGCGAGGAGGTGCTCGCCGCGGCCGCCGACACGGGGCGGCTCGACGCCGCGCTGGAACTGGACCCCGCCGCCGCCCGCCCCTCCGTGGAGCTGCTGCGCACCGTCCTCTCCTACGCGGGCGGTCTGCCGGAGCAGCAACTCGCCCGCCTCAGGCCCCTGGTGTCGAGGTTGGTACGGGAGTTGACCGAGGCCCTCGCCAACCGGCTGCGCCCCGCGCTCACCGGGCTCGCCCATCCGCGCCCCACCCGTCGCCCCGGCGGCCCGCTGGACCTCCCCCGTACCCTGCGGGCGAATCTGGCGACGGCCCGCCGGGATGCGGTCACCGGCGCGGTGACGGTCCTCCCGGAACGGCCCGTGTTCCGTACCCGGGCCCGCAGATCGACGGACTGGCGGCTGGTGCTCGTCGTCGATGTCTCGGGCTCGATGGAGGCCTCGACGATCTGGTCCGCGCTCACCGCGTCCGTGCTGGCCGGAGTCCCCGCCCTGAGCACGCACTTCGTCGCCTTCTCCACCGAGGTGCTCGACCTCACCGACCATGTGGACGACCCGCTGAGTCTGTTGCTGGAGGTCCGTGTCGGCGGCGGCACAAGCATCGCCCGCGGACTGCGGCACGCCCGCGAGCTGGTGACCGTGCCGTCCCGCACCCTGGTCGTCCTGGTCAGCGACTTCGAGGAGGGCGGCCCCATCGGCCCGCTCCTTTCGGAGGTACGGACGCTGATCGACGCCGGCTGCCATGTCCTGGGCTGCGCCTCGCTGGACGACAAGGGCCTGCCGCGCTACTCGGCGGGCGTGGCGGGCCGGTTGGTGGCGGCGGGCATGCCGGTCGCTGCGCTCAGCCCTCTGGAGCTGGCCCGCTGGGTCGGCGAACGCGTAGGAGGTACGCACCGGTGACGACGAACCCTTCCCCGGGGCTGCCTCCGGTGGCCACCGAGGTGGCGGCCGGGGCGCTCGACCTGCTCCCGGCGAGGCTGCGCAAGCGTGTGTCCGGTGCGTTGGCGAAGGCGGCGGGGTGGCCGGTGGAGGCCACGCCCGATGGCGTACGCGTCAGGGTGGACGACGACACGGCGGTGACGCTGAAGGTCACGGACGGCATCGTGGCGCATGCGGCCGACGCGGCGTGCGACTGCCTGCTGGCTCCGGCATGCCTGCACCGCGCGGCGGTCCTGTCCCTGACACCGCTCGCGGAAGCTGCGCCGCTCACGCAGGACGCGCTGCCCGGGCAGGAGGCGGCGCCCGGGCAGGACGCGGCTGCCGCGGCAGAGGCGCCGCCCGCACGGGACACAGCACCGGCGGTGCACGCCGCGTCCGAGGGCACAGGCGCAGGCACCGGCGCGGGCACAGACACACGCCACGAGCCCGGCACCCGGGCCGCCGTCGCCGAGGCGCCCCCGGCCGCATGCCTCACCCCCGCCCGGACGACCGCCCTGAGCGCCCTTCGATCCGCCGCAACGGCGGTGCTGGTGACCGGAGTTACCGGTGGCGGTGCCGTACAGCGTGCCGAGTTGCTCCATGCCGCCCACTCCGCGCGCCTCGCCGGGCTGCATCTGCCGTCCGCCGCCGCGGTCCGGATCGCGCGGCGGCTGAGCGAGGCGCGTTCCGAGGACCCGGCGTTCCGGCTGTCGGAGCTGTCCGCCGAGCTGGCTGGGCTGCTCGATCTCGTACGGCGGCCGACCGACGCCGTCACGCCCGCGCGCCGCGCCTACGAACCGGCCAAGCCCCTGCGTCTGTACGGCCTGTTCACGGAGCCGGTCGTCACGGCCTCCGGCTATGCGGGGGCGACCACTTACGCCGTAGCGCCCGACGGCACCCTCCGCACTGTCTCGGACGTAGCGCCCGGCGGGCCCGAGCGGGCGGCTCAGGCGGCGGGTTCGCCGGTGCCCGGCGGGTGTGCGCTGCCGCTGCGCGAGTGGGGCGACGGAGGCGGGGTGATTCTCACCAATCCGACAGTGTCCCCGGACGGCCGGATCGGCGGGGGCTCGCGCGTCCGTTCCGTACGGGCGAGCGGAGCCCAGTGGCACGAGCCGCCGCTCGACGCGCTCTGGCAGCAGCCCCCCGCGGCTCAGCTCGCGGCCGCCCTCGACCGGCTGGACCAGCCCGCCGACACCCGCCCCGCAGGCGGCGACCTGCTCTTTCTGACCGGGACGATCAGCGACGGCGGCTTCGTTGTCACCGAAGGCCCGGCCCTGCGACTGCTCGCCCCGGACGAGCGGCCCGAGCTGCCGTACGCGGAGAATCTGCGGCTGCTCGCCGCACGCCCCGGGCTCGCCCTGCGGCTGATCGCCCGGGCCGTTCCCGACCGCCCGGGCGGCGTCCATGCCCTCGCCGCCGCGTGGACCGGGCACGACGGCGAGACGGTCCGAGCGGACCTGGGCCTGCGCCGGCTGAACCGTTCCCACATACCGGCCCAGGGCACCACCACACCGGCCCAGGGCACCGCCACACCGGCACAGGCCGCTGCCCCGGCCGTCGGCGCCCGGCCGCTTCCCGCCGCGCCGCCCGCTCTCCCCGTGGAGCTGGACCTGCTGCGCCGCGCCGTGGACCGTACGGTCGCCGGCGGCCGAGCCGTCACCGCCGCATCGGCCGACGGAGAACTCCCGCGCAGGCTGCGCGCGGTTGGCCTGACCATGGGCGCGGAGTGCGCGCGCTCCCTGGCCGAGACGGCCGCGGACCGCCGCCACGACGCGCTCGGGCGGCTGCTGCCCGCCGACCCGGACGCGTTCGCGGAGGCCTGGCTGGCGGCGGCGGTCTACTCATCGGCGGCGGCCAGATCCCTGCTGCTGGCCGCCTGGTCGGCGCCGGGACCGAACCGATCAGCCTCTCCACGCGTCTGACCAGGTGTGAAGCGACCAAGACTCACGTTTGGCGTGCCGCGGCCGCGCCTGCCGAAGTTGCCCCGTACCCGGCGCGCACAGCGGCGCCTCGCCCAGACGGTGATGCTCGCGTGCGTATTCGCGCTGGCGCCGGCGACCTGGATGCACGCCGTCGCCGACAGCCGGGTGCGCACCGTCGCCGAGGTGCCCGCGCGGGATGTCGCCGTCGTCTTCGGGGCCGGTCTGTGGAAGGGCCGCCCCACGCCCTACCTCGCGCACCGGCTGGACGCGGCGGCCGAGCTGTACCGGGCGGGCAAGGTCAAGGTCGTGCTGGTCACCGGCGACAACAGTCGCGTGGAGTACGACGAGCCGGACGCCATGCGCACGTACCTCACCGCCCGCGGCGTGCCGGACAAGCAGATCGTCAGCGACTACGCGGGGTTCGACACCTGGGACTCCTGTGTACGCGTCAAGAAGATCTTCGGGGTCGACCGCGCGGTCCTGGTGACCCAGGACTTCCACATCCGGCGGGCCGTCGCGCTCTGCCAGGCGGCCGGCGTCGAGTCGTACGGCGTCGGGGTTGCCGAGCCTCACGACGTGACCTGGTACTACGGCGGGACGCGCGAGGTGTTCGCGGCGGGCAAGGCGGCACTGGACGCCGCCTTCACCCCGGATCCGCGGTTCCTGGGTGCGAAGGAGCCCGGCGTGCAGGAAGCGCTGGCCGCGGCGGCAAGGTGACCCGAAGGTGACACGCGTCGGCGGCTCGCGGCCACAGACTCGCTTCGCGATCCGTCGCGCGCGACAGTGAGCTGTATGGAAAAAGACGTAGCAACCCTGCTCAGCCTCCACGCCGAATCGCTCGCGCTCTTCACCGACCGCGTGCACTCCGTACGGGCCGATCAGTGGGACGACTCCACGCCCTGCACCGAGTGGTCCGTACGCGATCTCGTCAACCATCTCACCGCGGAACAGCTATGGGTGCCCGACCTGGTGACCGACGGGTTGAGCACGGAGGAAGTGGGCGAAGCGTACGAGGGCGATGTGCTCGGCGACAACCCGCGGGCCGCCTGGGACACCGCCGCGCGCGCCGCCCGCAGGGCCTTCGCGGCGCCCGGCGCCCTGGAGCAGACCGTGCGCCTCTCGTACGGGGAGGCCCCGGCCGTCGCGTACTGCGCACAGATGATCACGGACGCGGTCGTGCACGGCTGGGACCTGTCCCGGGCGATCGGCGCGCCGGAGCGACTGCCGGACGCACTGGTCGGCTTTGCGCTCGAGGAGGTCACGCCGTACGCGGCCGAGCTGTCGAAGTCCGGGCTGTTCGCGGCGCCCATCGAGCCGCCGCCGGCGGACAGCCACCAGGCGAGGCTGCTGGCCCTGCTCGGCCGCCGCGCCTGATGCGTCCTCGCGGGGATGCGGCCTCACGGGACAGCGGGGTGCGGGTGGAGATGGGCGTACCCGGACCGTAATCCGGCGCACCCGTCCGCGTAACACGGGCGTTTCAACCTGGCTGTATGCCCGACCTCGCACCCGCCACCCCCGCCGCCCCGACGGCCACCCCGACCCACTGTCCCTACTGCGCCCTGCAGTGCGGCATGAGCCTGCGCGGGGGCGCCGATGCGGTTGAGGTCGTGGAGCGTGCGGACTTCCCGGTGAACCGGGGCGCGCTGTGCGGCAAGGGCCGTACCGCGCCCGCACTGCTCTCCTCCCGGGTGCGCCTGACCGAGCCCCTGGTCCGTCGCCACGCCACAGGCAGGCTCGAGCCGGCCACCTGGGAGGAGGCCCTGGAGACGATCGCGGCCGGGCTGCAGCGTACGAGGACCGTGTACGGTCCCGACGCCGTCGGCGTCTTCGGGGGCGGGGGGCTCACCAATGAGAAGGCGTACGCGCTCGGAAAGTTCGCGCGGGTCGTGCTCGGCACCTCGCAGATCGACTACAACGGGCGTTTTTGCATGTCGTCGGCGGCGGCCGCGCATCAGCGGGCGTTCGGTCTCGACCGCGGGCTGCCGTTCCCGCTGGAGGACATTCCGCGCGCGGGGTGCGTGATCCTGGTCGGGTCGAACCTCGCCGAGACGATGCCGCCCGCGCTGCGCTATCTGACCGAGCTGCGGGAGAACGGCGGCAAGCTGATCGTCGTCGACCCGCGGCGGACGCGGACCGCGGAACAGGCCGACCTGCATCTGGCGCCCCGGCCGGGGACGGACCTGGCGCTCGCGCTGGGACTGCTGCATGTGGTGGTGGCCGAGGGGCGTACGGACGAGGCGTTCATCCAGGACCGTACGAGCGGCTGGGGGGAGGCCAGGGCGGCGGTGATGGCGCACTGGCCTGAGCTGGTCGAACGCCTCACGGGCGTGGGAGTGCCCCAACTGCGCGAGGCGGTACGGCTGTTCTGCGAGGCGGACTCGGGGATGGTGCTCACGGCGCGCGGGCCCGAGCAGCAGTCCAAGGGCACGGACACGGTGAGCGCGTGGATCAACCTCTGCCTGGCGACGGGGCGGGCGGGGCGGCCACTGTCCGGCTACGGCTGCCTGACCGGCCAGGGCAACGGCCAGGGCGGCCGCGAACACGGCCAGAAGGCGGACCAGTTGCCGGGCTACCGCAAGCTGGACGACCCGGCGGCGCGGGCGCATGTCGCCCGGGTGTGGGGCGTGGAGCCCGAGACACTGCCGGGCCCGGGCCGCAGCGCGTACGAACTTCTCGACGCGCTGGGCGGCGACGTCCGGTCCCTGCTGCTGATGGGCTCGAACCCGGTGGTCTCCGCGCCGCACGCCGGGCATGTGGAGGAGCGGCTGCGTTCGCTGGACTTCCTGGCGGTGGCGGACGTGGTCCTGTCGGAGACGGCGGCGCTGGCGGACGTGGTTCTGCCGGTCACCCAGTGGGCGGAGGAGACGGGCACGACGACCAACCTGGAGGGCCGGGTCCTGCTGCGCCTGCGTGCGGTGTCGCCGCCGCCGGGAGTACGGAGCGACCTGGAGGTCCTCGGCGGCCTCGCGAGCCTGCTGGGCCATGAGAAGGGTTTTCCGTCGGACCCGGAGGAGGTCTTCGACGAACTCCGGCGGGCGTCGGCCGGAGGCCCGGCGGACTACTCCGGCATCACGTACGGGAGGATCGCGGCGGAGAACGGGGTGTTCTGGCCCTGCCCGGAGACCACCGCTGAGCCCGACGGGCCCGGGAGCGCGGAGCCGACGGCCCTGGGCCATGAGGGACCCCCGCTCGCCGAACCGGCGACGACGGGCGCCGGACAGGCACCCGCGGCCCTGCCGGGCATCGCCGCCGGGCCCGACGGCCCCGCAGGGCGCGCGCCCCACCCCGGAACGCCCCGGCTCTTTCTCGAGCGGTTTGCCACACCCGACGGGCGCGCCCGGTTCATCGCGGTCGCGCATCGAGCCGCCGCCGAGGAGACCGACGAGGCTTATCCCGTGCTGCTCACCACCGGTCGGGTCGTCTCGCAGTATCAGTCCGGGGCACAGACCCGGCGTGTCGACGAGCTCAATGCCGCCGCGCCCGGGCCGTTCGTCGAGTTGCATCCGATGCTCGCCGAGCGGCTCGGGGCCCTCGAGGGTGAACCCCTCGCCGTGGTGTCGCGGCGCGGCCGGGCCGTCGGGCCGGCGCGGATCACTGCCGGGATACGGCCGGACACCGTGTTCATGCCGTTCCACTGGCCTGGCGAGGGCCGGGTCAACTCGGTGACGAATCCCGCGCTCGACCCGACCTCGCGGATGCCCGAGTTCAAGGTGTGCGCGGTCCGCGTGGAGCGCGTGGAGCAGCAGCCCTAGCCCGGCGCGAAGCGCTCAGCGCCCACGTTCAGCCGCGCCAGTCGCCGCTTTGGATCCGCGCGCCCTTCGCCCGCAGCTCACGGGCCACGACCGGCGCGGCGACGTACACCCACGCCCGTATCGCCGTGCCGTCCGGGCGCTGGACTTCACGCGCCACCCGTTCGTACAGATTGCGCGGGTGTCCCGGTGCCACGTACTCCTCCAGCCGATCGAGCAGGGCCAGCAGCTCCCCGTACTCCCCCGGCGCCGCCGTCACCACCTCGCCCACGACCGTGCCGCCGCCGGGTTCGAGAAGGGCGTACGGATAGCCCGGCCCGTCGTACAGCACCGCGTCCGCGAGCACCGCGGGCTCCTCCTTCGCCGTGCGGCCGTGCAGGAACAAGTCGTGGTTGCACTCGCCGGGGCGCAGCGTGCCGTAGACGAAGAACGGCAGCGCTTCCCGAGGTCCGGACCCGCTCACGGCGCAACGGTCTCCGCGCCGATCCACGCCAGATACGCCCCGCTGCCTCGCACCACCGGCGTCGCGATGATCTCCGGGGTGTCGTAGTTGTGCGCCGCGATCAGCTGCGCTTCGAGCGCCGGATAGCAGGCCTCGGTCGTCTTGAAGAGAACCTGCCACTCCTCCGTCGTCTCGATCGCGTTCTTCCAGCGGTAGACGGACGTGACGGGCGCGGAGATCTGCGCGCACGCGGCCAGCCTCGCCTCCACCGCACCGCGCGCGAGCTGCTGCGCCGTGTCGGCGCTGTCGGTCGTGGTGGACACGGTCAATGCGGTTAGCGCCTCGGCCACTGACAGGCTCCTTCTGGTCGTCGGTCCCGGGAGCGGGAAAGCGGGGAATCACGTTGAGTTAACTCGAACGGGCGAGCGTCCGCCGAAGCCGGGTCGCGCCCGGTGGCGCGGCTCTACGGTGGACCTGCGAGCACAGCCTGCATGCGGCAGCGGGGAGGGACTACCGTGACGACCATGATGGAACGGCCGACGTCGATAGACGCCCAGCCTTCCGGAGACTTCGAGAGTCTGCTCCGGATCGTGGAGGAACTGGACACACCTGACGGCTACAAGGCCGAGCTCATCCGGGGGAAGATTGTCGTGTCGCCGTGGTCCAAGCTTCGCTACAAGAAGCCCATGAGGTTACTCCGCCAGCAACTTGAAGCCCATGCGCCCGAGGGCCACGACGCTGATGTGGCGCCCTTCCTTTTCAGTTTCGCCCAGTCCGAGCGCGCGTTTGGACCGGATCTTCACGTCGCCGACGAAGCGGCATTCGACGCCGACGGCAGGCACGCCGACGGCGAGGCTCTCTCCCTCGTCGCCGAGCTGACGTCAGTCTCCACCATCGACGCCGACTGGCAGGACAAGCTCGACGCGTACGGCCGCCACGTGCCGGTTTACCTGATCCTCGACATGCAGGCCGAGGAGATCACCGCATTCTGGGACCCTTCGCCGCAGGGCTACCGGTCCCGCACGACGGTCTCCTTCGGCAAGCCGCTGCACGTACCCGCACCGTTCGACTTCGACCTCGACACAAACGGGTTCACTGCCCAGCCCGCCGAGGACGCCATCCCGGAGTGAACGAACATCAGTTGCCATAGCCGTTCAGCGACGTGCCGTCACCCATTCGGCGCGCCAGGGACCCAAGAGGTCACCTGATTCCCCATCACCCTCGATGACCTGCGACGACGCCCCACGTCCAGCGCGACACACCGAGCCAGGCCGGGAAATCTGATTGTCCATCAGCAGGCGTGGGCCATGGGCTGCGCTTTACCAAGGTGAGGAGGACGACGCCCGTCGCACCTCCGCGCTTCCCCGGAGGAACACCATGCGCACCACCGCCCGCCTGCTCACCGGCACCGCGCTGGCGCTCGCCACCATAGGGATCGGTGCCCACGGGGTGTACGCGGCGGACATCGACTCGCTGGAGATCTTCCCGTCGACCGCCACGCCGGGCACCGTCATCATCGTGAACATCAACATCACGATCTGCGGCACGGGCGGCCATGGCGTCGGTGACGCGGGTGCCCTCGGCGTCGATGAGTTCCAGTTGAAACCGGCGAGCCACAAGGAGGCCCTGGGCGGCCAGTTCAGGGTTCCCGACCACGCCCAGGCGGGGACCTACGCCATCGGGGTGAAGTGCAACAACGGCCGGCATGCCACCGGCGACCTGGTCGTGCGGCACCACAGCCAGCAGCCCAGCGGCCATGTGAACACCGGCGTCGGCGGCAGCGTGAGCCCCGACACCACCAAGATCGCGGCGGGTGTGGCCGTACTGGCCACGGCCGCCGTCGGCGGGACGCTGCTCCTGCGCCGTCGGGCGAGCGGCGCGCAGGACAGCTGACGGGCCGGTTGCCACCGTCCCTCGTACCGCCGTGTCCCCGCTCCCGTCAGGTCTTCGCGATCTGACGGGAGCGGGCGAGATTCCGGAGGACCGATGAGCGGCAGGGGCAAGGGCTGGGGCATAGCCGTCGCCGTCTGCGCCGGCCTGTGGCTGGTTCACAGCGGCTCGGAGAATGTCACCCCGCCCGTTCCGTCCGCCGCCGAGGCGTTCGCGGCCGGCCCCAGGATCCACACCGACGCGGCTGCCGACCCACTGCCGCCGTCCGCACCCGTACGGCTGCGCATACCCGAGATCAGGGTCGACGCCCCGGTCGCACGACTGGGCCTGCGCGAGGACGGCAGCCTGGAGGTGCCGCCGGCCGGCGTCCGCAACCTCGTGGGCTGGTACCGCGACGGCACTGCCCCGGGGGCGAAGGGCACGGCGATCGTCGCCGGACACGTCGACAACGCGAAGGGTCCTGCCGTCTTTTACAGCCTCGGCGCGCTGAAGAAGGGGCACCGGATCGAGGTGACCCGCAAGGACGGCCGCACCGCCGTGTTCACCATCGACGCCATCGAGGTGTACGAGGCCGACGACTTCCCGGACGAAAAGGTGTACGGGTCCAGGGACCGGGCCGAGCTGCGGGTGATCACCTGCGGGGGCGGATTCACGCGGAAGACCGGCTACCGCGGCAATGTGGTGGCGTACGGGCATCTCATCGGGGTGCGGCAGGCATAGTGCACGCAGTCGTTCTCGCTGTGCGCGGCGTGATTCATGCGGAACCGGCCCCGGGAGCGATCAGCGTCCTCTGGCCAAGCGGCCCGCGCCGACGTGGCTACGCCGTCCACTGGTCGAACGCGAGCTTCGCAACCAGCGAGAACACGACGACGAGCAGCACCCCGCGGACGAACTCGCTGCCCTTCCTGAGCGCCATCCGCGCCCCGAACATCCCGCCCGCCAGATTGAACAACGCCATCAGACCGGCCAGTTGCCACATCACCGTGCCCTGATAGGCGAACATCGCCAGCGCCCCACCGTTGGTGCAGACGTTGACGATCTTGGCGGTGGCGGATGCGGTCACCAGGTCGAGGTGGAGTACGGCGGTGAGCGCGAGCACCAGGAACGTGCCGGTGCCGGGCCCGAACAGCCCGTCGTAGAAGCCGATCCCGCCGCCCACGAGCACGATCGCGACCGCCGTCCTGGCCCGGCCGACGCTGCGCCGGTCGGCGTCCGTCGCGGTGCCGAAGGCCGGGCGCAGCATCACAAAGGCGGCGACGCCGAGCAGTACCACCATGATCACGGGCCGCAGTACGTCACTGCTGATCCCGGCCGCGAAGAACGCGCCGCCCATCGAGCCCGCGAGCGCGGCGAGCCCGATCCGTACCGCTGTCTTCACCTGCACCGGCGCCTTGCGCACATAGGTGATCGCCGCGCCCGAGGTGCCGACGATGGCGACCGCCTTGTTGGTGCCGAGGATCTGCGCGGCCTGCACATGCGGCAGGCCGAGGAGCATGGCCGGCAGGAGCAGCAGCCCGCCGCCGCCCACCACCGCGTCGATCCAGCCCGCCGCCGCGGCGGCGAGGCAGAGGAAGACAAGCGCGGTCAGCGATATGTCGGGCACGCTCGCGACCCTACGAACGTGATGGGTGTGGCGTCCATCAATCCCTGAAGAGTTGAGCGACGTCTGAGCTTGTGGCGGCGGGCCAGGTCGGAAGTGGCCTGGTTCCGATGACGACGGTGGCGTACAGCTCGTCGGAAGTGGCCACGCGCGGGACCAGACCGCCGCGGGCGACGGTCTCGACGGCCCGCGGCGCCTGGCGCTCGCTCGTCTCGAAGAGCAGGCAGCCGCCCGGAGCCAGCCACCGCGAGGCCTCGGCCGTCACCCGGCGCAGCACGTCGAGCCCGTCCGCGCCGCCGTCGAGCGCCACCAGAGCCTCGTGCACGCGCGCCTCCGCGGGCAGCAGTTCGATCTCCTCGGTCGGCACGTAGGGGACATTGGCCAGCAGGACGTCGACGCGGCCCCGCAGGCCGGCCGGCAACGGTGCGTAGAGATCGCCCTCGTACACCCGCCCACCGGCGGCGACGACATTGCGCCGGGCGCAGCGCACCGCTGCGGGGTCGATGTCGGAGGCGTGCAGCTCTCCGCCGTCGAGCCCGGCGACCAGTGCGGCGCCCAACGCGCCCGACCCGCAGCACAGATCGACCACAACGGCTCCCGGCCCGGCGAGGGCGGTGGCCTGTCCGACAAGGAACTCGGTGCGGCGGCGGGGTACGAAGACGCCGGGGTCCACGGCCACCCGCAGACCGCAGAACTCGGCCCAGCCGAGGACGTGTTCGAGGGGCAGCCCGGCGATGCGCCGGTCCACCATGGCCGCGAGGTCGTCCGGGGTCCGTGCCGTGGAAATGAGCAACTGCGCCTCGTCCTCGGCGAAAACACAGCCGGCGGCGCGCAGCCTGGTGACGATGGCGGACTGAGAAAGGGATGAGGGAGAAGGAGAAACTGACACGAGAGCCTTTCGGGACACCGAAGGGCGCTCTCCCGGTCAGCCGGCTCAGTGAGCCGCGCAGCCGTGAGATGAGAGCACCCGGCCTGCTACAGCGGTAATGGGTCTCACCTCCTGGAACGTGTGCTGCTGGAGACAGCAACATTACCCGACAGTTCGGACGGCGAACACAGCAGGACCCCTCGGCTCAGGACCTCGCGTCCAAGTACCGCAGCACCGCCAGGACGCGGCGGTGGCCCGGCTCCCCCGGCACGAGGCCGAGCTTGGCGAAGATGTTCGCGATGTGCTTCTCCACCGCCCGTTCCGAGACCACGAAGCTCTCGGCGATCGACTGGTTCGTACGGCCCTCGGCCATCAGTCCCAGCACCTCACGCTCCCTCGGGGTCAGCGCGTCGAGGGCCGAGGCCCTGCGGGTGGCGCCGAAGAGCCGGGCGACCACCTCGGGGTCCAGCGCGGTGCCGCCCGATGCGACCCGTTCCAGTGCCGCCACGAACTCGCCGATGTCCACGACCCGTTCCTTCAGCAGATAGCCCACCCCCGCGCCGCCGTCGCCGAGCAGCTGGGTCGCGTACCGCGTCTCCACGTACTGGGAGAAGATCAGCACTCCGACGCCGGGCCAGGTGGAGCGGATCTCGACGGCCGCGCGCAGGCCCTCGTCCGTGTGGCCCGGGGGCAGCCGGATGTCGATCACGGCGGCGTCCGGCCGGTGTTCGGCGACCGCCGCGAGCAGGGATGCCGCGTCGCCGACCGCCGCCGCCACCTCCACGCCGCGCAGGGCGAGGAGCTGGACCAGGCCGTCGCGCAGCAGCGCGGAGTCCTCGGCGATGACCACGCGCATGGAATGAGTCCTCAGTCGGTTTCAGTGGTACGGGAGCAGAACGCTCACCACGGTAGGGCCTCCCGCCGGGCTGTCGCAGGTCAGTACCCCGTCGACGGTTCGGATCCGGGCGAGCAGCCCGGTCAGTCCACTGCCCGCGCCGATCGCCGCCCCGCCGCGGCCGTTGTCCCGTACGGACAGGCGCAGTTCGCCGTTCGCGCCCGACACGTCGACGGCGGCCCGGATGGCGTGTGCGTGCTTGACGACGTTCGCAAGGAGCTCTGCAGCACAGAAGTAGGCGATGGACTCCAGGGCGGGAGAGGGGCGTTCGCGCATGTCCGCCGTGAGCGACACCGGCAGCGGCACGTCCGCCGTGAGCGTCTCCAGCGCCGTGTCCAGGCCCTGGTCGAGTACGGGCGGATGGATACCGCGCACCAGATGGCGCAGGTCGGCCACCGCCTGGGTGGCGTTCGTACGGGCCGTCTCGACCACGGCAAGCACCCGCTCCCGGTCCGCGTCCGCCGCGATCAGTTCGCCGATCATCGTGAGATGTATACCGAGTCCGACGAGCCGGACCTGTGTGCCGTCGTGCAGATCCCGCTCGATGCGGCGCAGGGTCGCCGCCGCGTCCTCGACGGCCAGCGCCCGGGTCTCCTCCAGCGTGCGGATACGGCGCTCCGCCGGGTCCTGGCCGAGCAGCGCGGCCAGCAGCAGCCGGTGCGGCACGAGGGCGTGACGCAGCAGCCAGGGGGCTATGCACAGCAGCAGCACTCCGGCCGCCACGACGACGAGCCAGCGCGGCCAGGAGTCCATCTGGACGCCCCAGAACTCGAGCGTCACATGCCGTACGGAACCGTCCGGCTCGCGCACCGTCGTGTAGTTCCAGCGCTTGAGGAGCGGATGCAGCACGAACAGCACCCCGTACACATAGGCGACGACCACCGCGGCGAAGGGCAGGAGTGCGGTCAACGGGGCCGCCAGCGCGCAGCCCACTGCCCGCCAGCCGGCCCGGTCCCCCAGCACCGCCCGCCGCCAGCCGAAGGCGCCGGGCTCCTCGCGCCGCACCGGCGGCTCGATGCCGAGGCCGAGCAGGGCGCGGGCCAGAGCCCGCTGGAGCCCGCCGACGGCCAGCGCCCCGCGCACGGTCAGGGCGATCAGCCACGGACCGGCCGCCGTCACCGAGAGCACCCCGCCCACCAGCAGCCCCGCCAGCACCAGGGGCATGGTCACCAGGGCGAGCGGCAGGGCGAGGACGGCGTATCCGGCGGTGCGCAGTAGGAGCAGGGCGCGAGGCTGCACGGGGCGAGACTGCATGGGGCGAGGCTGCGCGGGGCGACACTGCGCGGGGCGAGACTGCATGGCGCCAACCTAGAGCTGGTGGATCACGGGTACGGAAAGGACGGCGCACACCGCGGCGACGGCCGTCGCTATCCCGACACTCCTCGGCAGCCCGCCGCGGTCCCTGCCGAGGAAGCCCGTGACCAGCCGCGCCTGCAGCTTCGTGAATCCCTTGCCGACCCAGGGCGTGAGGAACAGGAAGGGCACGCCGCCGCCGACGGCGTGCACGGCCCAGGCCCCGGCCAGGGTGGGGCCTCCCCAGGACTGGGTGGGGTCGTTGTCGGGACGCAGCGGGAAGCCGAGGTTGATCGCCACCACGGTCCAGAAGTAGAAGGTGACGGTCAGCGCGACAAGGTTGATCGGCAGGCTGATCAACGCGTGCGCCAGGGCGAGTGGTCCGGTACGCTCCGGCCCGTCGGCGTCCACCCCGAGCAGGCGCTCGGCGAGCACGCGCTGTATGCGCCCGGCCGGGCCGCCCACGAGAGCGATCGGGACGCACAGGATGCCGACCGGGAGGGCGAGCGCGATGTATCCGACCCGCTTCCAGGTGTCCGCGGTGAAGGGGGCACGGAGGATCACGCGGGTCCGGTTCGCGACGAGCGGTTTCCGCTGTGTGGTGTCCATGCACGTAAGGCTTCCGCGTGGCCGCCCGGCGCTCGATCGTGCCAGTACGGAGCTGTGGGGTGGGGCAAACCGAACCGCTGCCCCTCACACCTTCTCCTCCGGCGCGCTGAGCTCAGCGTTCCCGTTGGGTAACAGCAAAGGACCTGCCGGGTAACACCGACGCCGCAGGCTTCGGACATGGCTTCGGAGACTGTGGTGATCGGCGGCGGGACGGCGGGCGCGCGACTTGCGCGGCAGCTCGTCACCGCCGGCATGTCCGTCACCGTCCTCGGTGAGGAGCCGCACGCCCCCTACAACAGGGTGCTGCTCGCGGAGGTTCTCGCCGGACGGTACGGGCCCGAGGTGATCGCCCTGCCCGAGGTGCCGGTGCGGTCCGGCGTGCGGGCGACGGCCATCGACCGGGACCGGCGGCTCGTGCACTGCGAGGACGGGACCTCGCTGGCGTACGACCGGCTGGTGCTCGCGACCGGCTCGAACCCGGTGCTGCCACCGCTGCGGGGGCTCGACGGCGGGCTGCCGGAGGGGGTGCACGCCTTCCGCACCATGGACGACTGTGAGGCCCTGTCCGCGGCCGTACGGCCCGGCATCGGCGCGGTCGTCGTCGGCGGCGGGCTGCTCGGCGTCTCCGCGGCACGGGCGCTCGCGCAACGCGGCGCCAAGGTGGTGCTCGCCCAGCAGGGCGAGCATCTGATGGAGCGCCAACTGGACGTCGCCGCATCACAGTTGCTCCGCACCCACCTGGAAGAGCTGGGCGTCGAGGTGCACACCGAGTGCCGGGTCCGCGGACTTCGCGGACTGCGCGGCACGAGCGTCGAACTCGCCGACGGCTATGTCCTCGACGCCGAACTCGTCGTCATCGCCTGCGGCGTCCGCCCCCGCATCGGTCTTGCGCAGGACGCCGGTCTCGACGTCCGCAAGGGCATCGTCGTCGACGACGAACTGCGCACCTCGGACCCGTACATCCACGCCATCGGCGACTGCGCCGAGCACAACGGTCAGATCTACGGACTCGCGGGCCCGGCCCTCGACCAGGCCGACGTCCTGGCGAAGGTACTCACCGGGGGCACCGCCGCCTACACCGGCACCCGCGCCCTGACCCGGCTGACCCTGGCCGGGCAGGGCCCCTTCGACCTCGCCGCGTTCGGCGAGACGACCCCGCTCCCGGGGGACGACGTCGTCCGGCTCGCCGACGCCACCCGGGGCGCATACCGCAAGGTCGTCGTCCGCGGGGACCGGCTCGTCGGGGGGATTCTCCTCGGCGACCTCGGCACCGTCGGCGAACTGGCCCGTACCTGGGAGGGCGACGAGCCGCTCCCCTCCACCCCGCTGTTGCATCTGCTTGGAGGCTCCTGAGATGTCCACCCCCACGATCGTGGTCGTCGGCCACGGGATGGTCGGCCAGCGCTTCCTGGAGGCCCTCGCGGAGCGCGGGGTTGCCGGGCGGGCGCGGATCGTCGTGCTGTGCGAGGAGCCCCGCCCCGCCTACGACCGGGTCCAGCTGACCTCCTACTTCAGCGGCCGCACTCCCGACGAACTCTCCCTCGTCGAGGACGACTTCATCGAACGCCATGGCATCGAGCTGCACCTCGACGACCCGGCCGAGACCATCGACAGGCAGGCGCGCGCGGTCACCTCACGCGCCGGACGGACCTTCACGTACGACACGCTCGTGCTGGCCACCGGCTCGTACCCCTTCGTGCCGCCCGTGCCCGGCAAGGACAGCGACGGCTGCTTCGTCTACCGCACCATCGAGGACCTCCTCGCGATCGAGGAGTACGCCAAGAACTGCACGACCGGCACGGTGGTCGGCGGCGGGCTGCTGGGCCTCGAGGCGGCCGGGGCCCTCAAGGGGCTGGGACTCGCCACGCACATCGTCGAGTTCAATCCGCGACTGATGTCCCTGCAGGTGGACGAGGGCGGCGGCGCCGCGCTGCGCCGCACCGTCGAGAACATGGGCCTGATCGTGCACACGGGCGTCGGCGGGAAGGAGATCACGGCGGGCGAGGACGGCGCCGTGACCGCGATGGCGCTGTCGGACGGCTCGTCCATCGACACCGACCTGGTCATCTTCTCGGCGGGTGTGCGGCCCAGGGACCAGCTCGCCCGCGATTGCGGCCTGGAGATCGGCGAACGCGGCGGCATCGTCGTCGACGAGCAGTGCCGTACGTCCGACCCCGCCGTCTTCGCGATCGGCGAGTGCGCACTGGCGTCGGACGGCCGGGTGTACGGCCTGGTCGCGCCCGGCTACGAGATGGCCGAGACCGCGGCCGCCGCGCTGGAGGGTGAGGTCAAGGCCTTCACCGGCGCGGACTTGTCCACGAAGCTCAAGCTCCTCGGCGTGGACGTGGCGTCCTTCGGCGACGCGCACGGCACGGCGGAGGGCTGCCTGGACGTCGTGTACTCCGACTCCCGGTCCGGGATCTACAAGAAGCTGGTCATCGGCCGCGAGGGCGAGCTGCTCGGCGGCGTACTGGTCGGCGACGCCGACTCCTACGGCATGCTGCGCCCGCTCACCGGTTCCGTCCCGCCGCTCTCGCCCGAGCAGCTCGTGCTGCCCGCCGGGATCGGCGCACCGGCCGCGCTCGGCCCGTCCGCGCTGCCCGACGACGCGGTGATCTGCTCCTGCCACAACGTCACCAAGGGCACGATCCGCGGCGCGGTCACCGAGCACTCCTGCACCACCGTGCCCGAGGTCAAGAAGTGCACCAAGGCCGGTACGGGCTGCGGCAGTTGCGTCAAGGTGCTCGGTCAGCTGGTCAACGCCGAGCTGGAGGCGTCGGGCGTCGAGGTCGACAAGGGCCTGTGCGGCTGCTTCGGCCAGAGTCGCCAGGAGCTGTACGAGATCGTGCGGGCGCTGCGCATCACCTCGTACCAGGATCTCCTCGACCGGCACGGACGGGACGGCGCCCGCGGCGGCAACGGCTGCGAGATCTGCAAGCCGGCCGTCGGCTCGATCATCGCCTCCCTCGCGCCCACGATCGGCGCCTCGGGCTATGTCCTGGAGGGCGAGCAGGCCGCGCTCCAGGACACCAACGACCACTTCCTCGCCAATATGCAGAAGAACGGCTCGTACTCGATCGTGCCGCGTATTCCGGGCGGCGAGATCACGCCGGAGAAGCTGATCGTCATCGGCGAGGTGGCCCGTGACTTCGGCCTCTACACAAAGATCACGGGCGGCCAGCGCATCGACATGTTCGGCGCACGCGTCGATCAACTGCCGCTGATCTGGGCGCGGTTGGTGGACGCGGGCTTCGAGTCCGGGCATGCGTACGGCAAGGCGCTGCGCACCGTGAAGTCCTGTGTGGGCCAGACCTGGTGCCGCTACGGCGTGCAGGACTCGGTCCGGATGGCGATCGATCTGGAGCTGCGCTACCGGGGGCTGCGCTCCCCGCACAAGCTGAAATCCGCGGTCTCGGGCTGCCAGCGCGAGTGCGCGGAGGCGCAGTCCAAGGACTTCGGCGTCATCGCCACGGCGAACGGCTGGAACCTCTACGTCGGCGGCAACGGCGGCGCGACCCCGCGCCACGCGGATCTGCTCGCCCAGGATCTCTCCGACGCGGAGCTGATCCGGCTCATCGACCGGTTCCTGATGTTCTACATCCGCACCGCCGACCGTCTTGAGCGCACCTCGACGTGGCTGGAACGGATCGAGGGCGGGCTCGACCACATTCGGGACGTGGTCGTCCACGACTCGCTGGGCATCTGCTCCGAGCTGGAGTCGCTGATGGCGGACCATGTCGCGGGCTACCGCGACGAGTGGTCCGAGACGATCAACGACCCGGAGCGGCTGCGCCGCTTCGTCTCGTTCGTCAACGCGCCCGACGTGCCGGACCCGACGGTGAAGTTCGTGCCCGAGCGCGACCAGGTCAAGCCCGATCTGCCGCTGCTGTCCATCCGTCCGCTTCAAGCCCTGGAAGGTACTGCCGCCCGATGACGATCGCCCCCGAAAAGACGGATACTCAGGTCCAGCTCCGCCTGGGCCAGGAGTGGATCGCGCTGTGTGCGCTGTCCCTGCTCACCCCCGGACGCGGTGTCGCGGCACTGCTGCCCGACGGCCGCCAGGCTGCGGTCTTCCTGGACCGTGAGGGCACTGCGTACGCCATCGACAACCGCGACCCCTTCTCCGGCGCCCAGGTTCTCTCCCGCGGCCTCGTCGGCTCGACGTCCGGCCGCCCGTTTGTCGCCTCCCCGCTGCTCAAGCAGCGCTTCGACCTGGCGAGCGGGAGCTGCCTGGACGACGAGGCGGTGTCGGTGACGGCCTACGAGGTACGGCTTCACTGACCGCTTACACCGCTCACGCGTCGTAGGTCACTGCCCTGACTCCCCGCGACGCGTGAGCGGCCAGACGGCCATCTCCTCCCCTGCGTCACCGCGAGCACCGCGCCGCCGAGGAGTATCAGCGCGCCCACCGTCTGGACCGGGCCGAAGGACTCGCCCAGGAAGACCGTGGCGCAGAAGGTCCCGAACACCGGCACCATGAACATCATCACGGACGCCGACGCGGGTCCGACCGCCGCGACTCCCCGGTAATAGAGGAGATTGGCGACTGCGGCCGGGCCGATGGCGAGGAAGACGACGTTCAGCCAGAGCCCCGGCGTGAGATCGCTCCACGCCACGCGGCCCATCTCGGGCACGGAGTAGATGCCGAGGAGCACCGCGCCGGCGAGCGTCGCGTACGTCGTCGCGCGCAGCGGCTCGATCCCGGCCAGGACCCGCGGTCCGGCCAGGGTGTACGCGGCCCAGCAGCAGGCGCCGAGGAGGAAGAGCAGATCCCCGGCGAGCCGCCCCGTACCCCCGCCGCCGGTCCAGACGCCGATGAAGAAGACCACCGCTCCGGCCACACCGAGGCACAGTCCCGCAATCCGCGCTGGCGAAGCCCGCTCCTTGCGGCTGACCAGCAGGAAAGCGGTGGTGAGTACGGGGCTCATGACCGGGATGATCACGCCGCCGTCCATGGCGGGCGCAAGGGCGAGGCCCCAGAAGAAGCAGACGTTGTACGCGAAGACGCCGAGGACCCCCGCGAGTGCGGCCCGGCCACGGTCGCGTGCCGAGACCGCCGTGTCCCGCCTGCCGAAGAGGCGCAGTGCAAGCAGCAGCGCCAGCGCGCCGCCGCCGAAGCGGAGCAGCGCGGCGACACCGTGCGGCACCTGCTCCACGACGACCTTCGAGCTGCTGAAGGCGCTGCCCCACAGCACCATGGTGGCCGTCAGCAGGAGGTAGGGGTTGTTGCCCTTGACTGTGCTCATGCGCCGATGGTTCGCCCCCGGCACCCGGCCCGTCTTGAACGCTCGTGCGGCGGCGACAATGGAGAGGTGGACACCGCACGGACCACGGCAGCCGGCCGCGACGGCTGGGCACGCTACTGGCGCGACCCCGACCGCCCGCTGGAGGCCATGCACGCGCACTTCTTCCAGCACGTGTACCACCTGCACAGCCACGACGCGTACTCCTTCGGGATCACCGAGGCCGGCGCCCAGCGCTTCAGCTGCCGGGGTGCTGCGCACACCAGCGGTGCCGGAATGGTCATGGCGTTCAACCCGGACGATCCGCACGACGGGCGGGCCGCGGCCGACCTCGGATACCAGTACCGGATCGTGCACATCGGCCCTGACGTCGTACGCGAGCTGCTCACCGATGTCACCGACGGGCGGGCCGTGATGCCGCTGTTCGCGCAGCCCGCGCTGAGCGATCCGGTGCTCAGGACCGCCCTGCTGCGTCTGCACACCGCACTCGTCGGCGACGCCGATCCGCTGGTGCGGGACGAGCGGCTGACCGCGACCGTCACCGCGATGGTCGGACGCGGCACCACACGACCGCTGCGGGTGCGCGAGCCGGAGCAGGGCGGCCGGACCCGGACCGTGGCGCGCCGGGCGCGGGCTCTCCTTGAGGAGGCGTACGCGGAGCAGATCCCCGCCGAGCAGCTCGCCGAGGCCGCGGGCTGCAGCCGGTTCGCGCTGTACCGCGCCTTCCACGCCGAGTACGGCATGTCGCCCAGCGACTGTCAGCGGCTGCTGCGGCTGCGCCGGGCGCGGGCGCTGCTGGCGGCCGGTGGTTCGGCGGCGGAGGCGGCGGCCGCGGTCGGATTCGCGGACCAGAGCCACTTCCACCGCTGGTTCGTGCGCTGCTTCGGGGTGACTCCGGGTGCGTACCGGAACGCCACAGCCATCGTGACCGGTCGTTCCGGATAGGGCGCCTGCCCCAAGGGCGAGAAGGAGCCATCGAAGCGGTCTTCGCCGCTGCGCTAATTGGCCGAACTACGCATGGGCGACTAGACGCCTGAGGCATCTAATGGTGATCGGCACGGCGGAACTCTTCGCTTATGAGGTCACCATGACAGAACCCACTGCCGCAGAACGCACCGCCTCAGAGCCCGCAGACGTGGACCGGATCACCTTTCCGCAGAACCGCAGCTGCCCCTACCACCCGCCCACCCTCTATGCGCCGCTGCGCGAAGCGCGGCCTCTCTCCCGTGTCTCGCTCTACGACGGCCGCTCCGTGTGGATCGTCACCGGACACGCCGTCGCGCGCGAGCTGCTGGTCGACCCGCGGCTCTCCACCAACCGCGAGAACCAGGCGTTCCCGATGCCCACGGAGCGCTTCGCGCGGCTGAGCAATCGCCGTACGGCACTGCTCGGCGTCGACGACCCCGAGCACAACACCCAGCGGCGGAGGCTCATCCCCAGCTTCACCGTCAAGCGCATCACCGCGCTGCGGCCGCAGATCCAGCAGACCGTGGACCGGCTGCTCGACGCCATGGCCGAGGAGGGGTCGCCCGCCGAGTTGGTGAGCGCCTTCGCGCTGCCGGTGCCGTCGATGGTGATCTGCGCACTGCTCGGCGTGCCCTACGCCGACCACGACTTCTTCGAGGAGCAGTCGCGCAGGCTGCTGCGCGGGCCGGCCGCCGCCGACACGGCGGACGCGCGCGACCGGCTGAACGACTACCTCGGCACTCTGATCGACCGCAAGCGCAAGGACCCGGGCGACGGGCTCCTCGACGAGCTCATCCAGCAGCAGCTGCGCGAAGGGGCCGTGAACCGGCGCGAGTTGATCAGCCTGGCCGCGATCCTGCTCGTCGCGGGTCACGAGACGACGGCGAACATGATCTCGCTGGGTACGTTCACCCTGCTCCAGCACCCCGAGCAGTTGTCGGAGCTGCGCGCCGAGGACTCCCTGATGCCCACCGCGGTCGAGGAGTTGCTGCGGTTCCTGTCGATCGCGGACGGGATGCTGCGGGTGGCCACGGAGGACATCGAGGTGGCCGGCACGACCATCCGGGCCGACGAGGGCGTCGTCTTCTCGACGTCTTTGATCAATCGCGACACCGCGGCGTACGCGGAGCCGGACGCACTGGACTGGCACCGCTCGGCCCGCCACCATGTCGCGTTCGGCTTCGGTATCCACCAGTGCCTGGGGCAGAACCTGGCCCGCGCGGAGATGGAGATCGCGCTGCGGACGCTCTTCGACCGGCTGCCAGGACTGCGGCTTGCGGCGCCCGCCGAGACGATCCCCTGCAAACCCGGTGACACGATCCAGGGGATGCTCGAACTCCCCGTGGCCTGGTAGCCGCCATGGGCACCGACCGTACGGACATCGGCATCGGCATCGGCATCGACAGGGAGCGCTGCATCGGGGCGGGTCAGTGCGCACTGACCGCCCCGGAGGTGTTCACCCAGGACGACGACGGATTCAGCGAGCTGCTGGAGGGCCGCGAGGACGGCGCGGGCAGCCCGCTCGTACGGGAGGCTGCCCGGGCGTGCCCGGTGGGAGCGATCACCGTCCCGCACCGCTGAGACGCGCGCATGGGGCGGGCGCGAGGGTGGCCGGGTCCGCCCGTCAGGCGGTCGAGGAACGGGGTCACGACAGGACGCCTGGGTAGTGAACAGCCGCGCGCCCGGCGCGCGCCCGGGCGCAACCCTCCCTACCCCCAAGTCGGCGCGCTGGTCGACCGCTGTACGTCACCACTCGTTGACGTGCTGTCAATTCAGGACTCCTAGGTTCCGGTACCGCGCGACCTCGGGCGCCGGCTTGGCGCCCGGGGCGGTCACCACCTCACCTGGAGTGACAGTGGAACGTCGCAGCTTCCTGCGCGGAGCGGTCATCGGCACTTCCGTCGCCGCCTTCGGCGGCACCTTGATGCGCGGTGCCGCATATGCGGCCCCCGCCCAGAACGGCCCCAGCCCGTACGGCTCGCTGGGCGCCGCCGACGCCAACGGCATCCAGCTGCCGAGCGGGTTCACCAGCCGAGTGATCGCCCGCTCCGGGCAAACGGTCTCGGGCACTTCCTACACCTGGCACAACGCCCCTGACGGCGGCGCCTGCTTCGCCGACGGCGGCGGCTGGATCTATGTCTCCAACTCGGAGATCAACCCCGGCGGCGGCGCCAGCGCCGTGAAGTTCAACTCCTCCGGCACCGTCACCAGTGCCTACCGGATCCTCTCCAACACCCGCCAGAACTGTGCCGGCGGCGCCACCCCGTGGAACACCTGGCTGTCCTGCGAGGAGGTCTCCCTCGGCTACGTCTACGAGACCAACCCGTGGGGCGGCACCAGCACCCGCAGAGACGCCATGGGCAAGTTCAAGCACGAGGCTGCCGCCGCCGACCCGGTGCGCCAGGTGATCTACCTGACCGAGGACGAGACCAACGGCTGCTTCTACCGGTTCATCCCGACCACCTGGGGCAATCTCTCCTCCGGCACCCTCCAGGTGCTCGTCGCCGGCTCGGGCACCTCCGGCTCCTTCACCTGGCAGAACGTGCCCGACCCGGACGGCTCGCCGACCACGACCCGCACCCAGGTCTCCGGCGCCAAGCACTTCAACGGCGGCGAGGGCTGCCACTACGCCGGTGACACCGTCTGGTTCACCACCAAGGGCGACAACCGTGTCTGGCAGGTCAACCTGCTGAACAGTACTTACGAGCTGGCCTACGACGACAACCTGGTCAACCCCGGCCCCGCCCCGCTGACCGGCGTCGACAACATCACCGGCTCCTCCTCAGGCGATCTCTTCGTTGCAGAGGACGGCGGCAACATGGAGATCTGCATCATCACTCCGGACGACATCGTCGCGGTGTTCCTGCGGATCACCGGCCAGTCCTCGTCCGAGATCACCGGACCGGCCTTCTCCCCCGACGGCACGCGGCTGTACTTCTCCAGCCAGCGCGGCACGAGCGGTTCCTCCTCCGGCGGCATCACCTACGAGGTGACGGGACCGTTCCGCGCCTGAGCCCTCCGGCCTGACCGATCCGCGCCTCAGCCTGTCCGGCTTGACCGACCGGACAGCACCTAGCCCGCGGCCTCCGCAGTGGCGCCGCCCCTCAGCAGGGCGGCGCCCAGCGGAGTGAGGGTGTGCAGTACGGCGTTGCCATGGCGCAGCGTCACTATCAGCCCCGCCTCCCGCAGCACCGCCGCGTGCTGGCTGGCGGAGGCCAGTGACACCCCCGCCCTGCGGGCGAGCTCACTGGTCGTACAGCCGTAGCGGATGGCCTGCAGCACGGCCGAGCGGGTGTGGCCGACCAGCTTGCCGAGCGAGGGACCGCCGCTCTCGCAGAAAGCCGGTGCGTTGCTGTGGGCGGCGGGATAGACGAGCACCGGCGGCAGCGTGGTGTCGCGGTAGACCACTGGTGTGCCCCGGCAGAAGAACGACGGCTGGAGCAGCAACCCCCGCCCGTTCAGATGCAGTTCACGGTCGACGGGATAGTCCGCCTCCAGGACCGGTGGCCGCCAGCGCAGCACCGGTGGCAGCGAGGCAAGCAGTTCGCCCGCGCCGCCGTCAAGGAGCGCGCGGCCGCGCACCGCACGGTCCGCCTCGACTCTGGCCTGGATGTGCGGCCAGTACGGCTCGATGGCGGCGCGGTGGTAGCTGCGCAGCGCCCCGGCGAGACGGGCCACCGCCTCGGGTCTGCCCTCGGCGAGGTCCGCGAGCCGGCCCGGCAGCACCGGCGAGGCGGGGCGGCCCGGCAGCACCGAAACGGGGGTGCGTCCGGTGGCCGCCAGGGCCAGTTCGGAGTGCAGGCGTCCGGGCGGCGTGGCCCGCAGCGCCTCCAGGCCCGCCTCCAGGCCGCACCCCCCTTCGGGAGGTGTCAGAAAGTCCGGGAAATAACCCCGCGGCGGCACCAGCGCGGCGAGCAGCCGTGTTTCACCATTCAACCGGGCCCGGGTTTCCGAGCGCCATTCCCCGAACGCCAGGGCACGCCGCCGCTCCCGCAATCGGTGAAAACTGAGAATGGTTTCCCACAACACATCCGGTCGGGCCGCCATCCGTACCCCGGCTAGGTCGTCCCCAGTGAAATGGATACGAAGCACTGAACCCCCACCTGTTGCATCCGCAATCGCCCCCGGCACTGAGTATGCACGCAATCACAGGACGTTACCACGGTGTTTCAGCCACAGTTGAAACGCCTCGCGAGGGTCGGGTGCCAACCGAAAGGCTGTACGGCGTCGGGCAGGAAACCTTCTGTCACCGATGGGCGCTGCGAAGACCGTGGGGGGCTTTGCGCGTCCGGCGGCGGGCGACAGAAGGTTGCGGCTCCCTGTCCGGCACGGGTAATGGGGCGCGGCCTGCGGATGGGGATCCGCAGGCCGCGCCCCGCCCCTTGTTTGCTCAGTGAATGGCAGGAAGACGGCAGGAATTCGGTTGCCGGTAACGGCCTGGCGCCGTAGCCGTCCGGAATTCAACAGGGACTTTTCCAAACCCCTGAAAAAGGCGGAAGGGGCGGGCGCCCCGCACAGGCGCCCGCCCCTTCCTCTGGTGCTCCGGAGCCGCCACCGGGTCGGTGAGGGTTCGAGGTACCGATCCCCCAGGAGCGAGCCCCCAGGAGACCGGCGACGGCTCCGGCGGCTTATCGGGAGTCGCTGCCCTTCGACTCCGCCGCTGCCCGGCCGGCCTCCAGACGCGCCACCGGGATGCGGAACGGCGAGCAGGACACGTAGTCCAGACCCACCTCGTGGAAGAAGTGCACCGACTCCGGGTCGCCGCCGTGCTCACCGCACACGCCCAGCTTCAGGTCGGGCCGGGTGGCCCGGCCCGCCTCTACCGCGCTGCGTACGAGCGAGCCGACGCCGTCCTTGTCGATCGTCTCGAACGGGGAGACCCCGAAGATGCCCTTCTCCAGGTACGCGGTGAAGAAGCTCGCCTCGACGTCGTCGCGGGAGAAGCCCCACACGGTCTGGGTGAGGTCGTTCGTACCGAAGGAGAAGAACTGCGCCGCCTCGGCGATCTGACCCGCGGTCAGCGCGGCGCGCGGCAGCTCGATCATCGTGCCGATGGTGAGCCTGAGGTCGGTGCCGGTGGCGGCCTGCACCTCGGCGATGACCTGGTCGGCCTCCTCGCGGACGATCTCCAGCTCCTGGACGGTGCCCACCAGCGGGATCATGATCTCCGGGCGCGGGTCGCCCTTGGCGTTCTTGCGCTCGGCCGCGGCCTCGGCGATCGCCCGTACCTGCATCGCGAACAGACCGGGGATGACCAGACCGAGGCGTACACCGCGCAGACCCAGCATCGGGTTCTGCTCGTGGAGCTTGTGCACGGCCTGCAGGAGGCGCAGGTCGTTCTCGTTGGCGTCCTTGCGGGACTCGGCGAGGGCGACGCGCACCGACAGCTCGGTGATGTCCGGCAGGAACTCGTGCAGCGGCGGGTCGAGCAGCCGTACCGTGACGGGCAGCCCGTCCATCGCCTCGAAGAGCTCGACGAAGTCCTTCTTCTGGAGCGGCAGAAGGGCGCCCAGCGCCTGCTCGCGCTCCTCGTCCGTGTCGGCGAGGATGAGCCGCTCGACCATCTCGCGGCGCTCACCCAGGAACATGTGCTCGGTGCGGCACAGGCCGATGCCCTGCGCGCCGAAGCGCCGTGCGCGCAGCGCGTCCTCGGCGTTGTCGGCGTTGGCCCGTACTCGCAGGCGGCGTACTCGGTCCGCGTAGGCCATGATCCGGTGCACGGCGCCGACCAGCTCGTCGGCGTCGTCGGCGCCCGCGTGCATCCGGCCCTCGAAGTACTCGACGACCGGGGACGGCACGACCGGCACCTCGCCGAGGTAGACCTTGCCGGTGGAGCCGTCGATGGAGACGACGTCGCCCTCTTCGATGACGGTCCCGTTGACGGTCAGCCGGCGCCGCTTGGTGTCGACCTCGAGGTCCTCGGCACCGCAGACACAGGTCTTGCCCATGCCGCGGGCGACGACGGCGGCGTGCGAGGTCTTGCCACCGCGGCTGGTCAGAATGCCCTCGGCGGCGATCATGCCGTCGAGGTCGTCGGGGTTGGTCTCACGGCGGATGAGGATGACCTTCTCGCCGGAACGCGACCACTTGACCGCTGTGTACGAGTCGAAGACGGCCTTGCCGACGGCCGCACCCGGGGAGGCCGCGATACCGCGGCCGAGCAGGTCGGCCTTCGCGTTCTCGTCGAAGCGGGGGAACATCAGCTGGGCGAGCTGCGCACCGTTGACCCGCTGCAGCGCCTCGGCCTCGTCGATCAGGCCCTGGTCCACGAGCTGGGTGGCGATGCGGAAGGCCGCGCCCGCGGTCCGCTTGCCGACCCGGGTCTGCAGCATCCACAGCTGGCCGCGCTCGATGGTGAACTCGATGTCGCACAGGTCCTTGTAGTGCGTTTCGAGGGTCTCCATGATCTGCATCAGCTGGTCGTACGACTTCTTGTCGATCGTCTCCAGCTCGGCGAGCGGCACGGTGTTGCGGATACCCGCGACGACGTCCTCGCCCTGCGCGTTCTGCAAGTAGTCGCCGTAGACACCCTGGTGACCGCTGGCGGGGTCGCGGGTGAAGGCGACGCCGGTGCCGGAGTCGGGGCCGAGGTTGCCGAAGACCATGGAGCAGATGTTGACGGCCGTGCCGAGGTCGCCGGGGATGCGCTCCTGGCGGCGGTAGAGCTTGGCGCGGTCGGTGTTCCACGACTCGAAGACCGAGCGGATCGCGAGGTCCATCTGCTCGCGCGGGTCCTGCGGGAAGTCGCGGCCGGCTTCGCGGGAGACGATCTTCTTGAACTGCTTGACCAGCTTCTTGAGGTCGGCGGCGTCGAGGTCGGTGTCGACGGTGACCTTCTTGGCGGCCTTGGCCTCGTCGAGGGCGTCCTCGAAGAGCTCGCCGTCGACGCCGAGGACCGTCTTGCCGAACATCTGGATGAGCCGGCGGTACGAGTCCCACGCGAAGCGCTCGTCACCCGCCTGCTGGACGAGCCCGGCCACCGAGTCGTCGGAGAGACCGATGTTGAGGACGGTGTCCATCATGCCGGGCATGGAGAACTTCGCGCCCGAACGTACGGATACGAGAAGGGGGTTGTCGGCCTGGCCGAGCTTCTTGCCCATCGACTGCTCGAGGGCGTCGAGGTGCGCACTCACCTCGTCGCGCAGCGCGGCGGGCTCCTGGCCGCTCTCGAGGTAGACCTTGCACGCCTCGGTGGTGATCGTGAAGCCCGGAGGGACGGGGAGGCCGAGGTTGGTCATCTCAGCGAGGTTCGCGCCCTTGCCGCCGAGCAGGTCCTTGAGGTCCCTGTTGCCCTCGGTGAAGTCGTAGACGAACTTCTGATCTTTGTTTTCCGACACGGGTCTCGACTCCTCGAGGACTCGGTGGCTGCCCTGACGGCGAGGAACATACCCAGATCAAAGGCGTCTGGGTACGTCCACTTGCTCGTCATACGGCTGTAACCACTCGTCCGCCACCAGATCGAAAGTATCCAGCGGTGAAGTGGATCTATCGCGTGCTTTCAAGTCCTGAAGTCATGAATACACAGGGCAACGATCTTCGCGATCACCGCTACACACAGCGACGAGTCGCTATGCCGACTGAACCCAGGAGGGGTGGCACTGGGTGCCACACGTCCGAGAGGTGCAGTCGACGCTATTTTGCTCATCTGAGCGCCACCCCTATCAAGGGTGGCGAGAATCACGCGGCCGCGAGGCCTTCCGTCCCATCATCCGGACCCCGTTTCCCGGGCCGAAACACACCGCCTGAGCACGTCGAGATCCACGTCCTCCAGGCTATCCGCGAAGACCCGGCCGGGCGATGCGGGCACCGCAGCAGCGACGGCACCACCAGCACCGGGCAGCCCGCGGCCTGCGCCGACGCACTGCCGTCCGGCGAGTCCTCCACCGCCACACAGGCCCTGGTGAGCGCGCCGAACCGGGCGGCGGCCGCCTGATAGGGATCGGGAGCGCAGCGGGGCCCGGCCTCGACCCGTGCATGGAAGGACTCCGTCAGCGCCGCCGCCATCGAGGTGGCACTCAGGGCCACCTCATTAGATCCTTTTGCACTCTTTGCCCCGGCGGCGGCTGTCCCGGCAGTGCCTGTGACCCGTATCAGATGAGCGGCAGTGTCCTCCACGGCCCGGCCCCACCACCTCGGGAGCGTCCGCGTCGCGCGGAGCCCCGGCGCGCCGTCAGCCGCCCGACGTGCCCAGTTCAGCATCCGCGCTGACACCCGCGCAGTCGTACGGGTCCTTCAGCCACCCCTCCGGCAGCACCACCCGGTTGTTCCCCGACGTACGCCCGCGAGGCCCATCCGCCCCCACCGGCCACGGCTGGTCCAGGTCCAGCTCCGCCAGCAGCGCGTCCAGCTCCGCCAGCGACGACGTGATCGCCAGCTTCTTGCGCATCTCGGAGCCCACCGAGAAGCCCTTCAGATACCAGGCCACATGCTTGCGGAAGTCGATCACGCCACGCGCCTCGTCGCCGATCCACTCCCCCAGCAGCTCCGCGTGCCGGCGCATCACGACCGCGACCTCCTTCAGCGTCGGCGTCGCATACGTGCCCGTACCCTCGAACGCCCCCACCAGGTCGCCGAAGAGCCACGGCCGCCCCAGGCAGCCGCGCCCCACGACCACCCCGTCGCAGCCCGTCTCGCGCACCATCCGCAGCGCGTCGTCCGCCGACCAGATGTCACCGTTGCCGAGCACCGGGATCTCCGGGACGTGCTCCTTCAGCCGGGCGATCGCGTCCCAGTCCGCCGTGCCGCCGTAGTGCTGCGCCGCCGTACGCCCGTGCAGTGCGATCGCCGTCACGCCCTCGTCGACCGCGATCCGGCCCGCGTCGAGATACGTGATGTGGTCGTCGTCGATCCCCTTGCGCATCTTCATGGTCACCGGCAGCGCGCCGGCGTTCGAGACGGCTTCGTTCAGGATCGCCCGCAGCAGCGGCCGCTTGTACGGGAGCGCCGAGCCGCCGCCCTTGCGTGTCACCTTCGGCACCGGGCAGCCGAAGTTCAGGTCGATGTGGTCGGCCAGATCCTCGTCCACGATCATCCGAACGGCCTTGCCGACAGTGACAGGGTCCACTCCGTACAGCTGGATGGACCGAGGGGTCTCACTCTCGTCGAAGTGGATGAGCTGCATCGTCTTCTCATTGCGCTCGACCAGCGCCCGCGTCGTGATCATCTCGCTGACGAACAGCCCCTTACCGCCGGAGAACTCACGGCAGAGGGTCCGGAAGGGGGCGTTCGTGATGCCGGCCATCGGCGCGAGCACCACCGGCGGCTGCACGGCGTGCGGGCCGATCCTCAGCGCCGGGGAGGACGTCGACAGGGGCGGGGCGAGCGTGGTCATCCGTCCATTGTCGCGTACGACGCCGGTCATCAGGCAGCCGTACTATCCGCGTATGCCCGAGCTCACACACCGACGGCGCCTGCTGGTCCTGGCGATCTGCTGTATGAGCCTGCTGATCGTCAGCCTGGACAACACCATCCTCAATGTCGCGCTGCCCGCCATGCGCAAGGAGCTGGGCGCCTCCGTCGCCGGGATGCAGTGGACCATCGACGCGTACACCCTGGTCCTCGCCTCGCTGCTGATGCTCATGGGCTCCACCGCCGACCGGATCGGCCGCCGCCGCATCTTCCGGATCGGGCTCGTGCTGTTCACCCTCGGCTCGGTGCTCTGCTCCCTCGCCCTCAGCCTCGAAGCGCTCGTCGCCTTCCGCATGGTCCAGGCCGTCGGCGGCGCCATGCTCAACCCGGTCGCCATGTCGATCATCACCAACACCTTCACCGACCCGCGCGAACGCGCCCGCGCGATCGGGGTCTGGGGCGGTGTCGTCGGCATCTCCATGGCCGCGGGGCCACTGGTCGGCGGAGTGCTCGTGGACAGCGTCGGCTGGCGCTCGATCTTCTGGGTCAATCTGCCCGTCGGGCTCCTTGCGCTCCTGCTGACCTGGCGTTACGTCCCGGAGTCCCGCGCCCCGAAGCCACGCCGCCCCGACCCCGTCGGCCAGCTCCTGGTCATCGCCCTGCTCGGATCGCTCACGTACGCGATCATCGAGGCGCCCGCTCCCCTGTTCGCCGTGATCGCCGCCGTCGCGCTCGTCGGACTGCTGCTGTACGAGCCGAGGCGCCGTGAGCCCCTGATCGATCTGCGCTTCTTCCGCTCCGCGCCGTTCAGCGGGGCCACCGTCATCGCGGTGTGCGCCTTTGCCTCGCTCGGCGGATTCCTCTTCATCAACACCCTGTATCTGCAGGACATCCGCGGCCTGTCCGCCCTGCACGCCGGTCTGTACATGCTGCCGATGGCCGCCCTCTGCTTTGTCTGCGCGCCTCTGTCGGGACGGCTGGTCGCCGTCCGCGGTCCGCGCCTGTCGCTGCTGATCGCGGGCACGGCGATGGCCGCGAGCGGAGTGTTCTTCGCCGCCTTCCGGGCCGAGACGTCGACGCCCCTCATGTTCACCGGCTACGTCCTGTTCGGCCTCGGCTTCGGCATGGTGAACGCGCCGATCACCAACACCGCCGTCTCCGGAATGCCGCGTGCGCAGGCCGGGGTCGCCGCCGCCGTCGCCTCCACCAGCCGCCAGATCGGGCAGACCCTCGGCGTCGCCGTCATCGGGGCCGTTCTTGCGGCCGGGGTCTCCGCCACCTCGTACACAGCAGGCTTCGTCGCCGCGAGCAGGCCCGCCTGGTGGATCATCACCGGATGCGGACTGTGCGTACTCGTCGTCGGAGCGCTGACCAGCGGGGCATGGGCACAGGAGACGGCGCGGCGCACGGCGGAGCGGCTTCAGCCGCCGGAGCGGGACCGGGCGCCGTCCACAGCGAGCACATAGCGGGCGCTCAGCCCGTGCTCAGCCGCCGTGGGGCGTGGCTCACCTTCTGCCCAGACGGTGGTGCCGGGTGCGGCCGGTCGGCAAGGATTCGACGGATGAGCCCGAGTCGAACGTGCGAGGAGTGCGGGAGAGAGCTGCCCGGCAAGGGCAGGCATACGGGAAGTGAGCCGGCGCAGGGCGGCCGGCCCGCCCGCTACTGCTGTGCCGCCTGCCGGCAGCGAGCCTTCCGTCGCCGCTCGGCACAGGACGGCAGGGGCCGTACGCAGCCGCCCGCCGCGGCCGGGGATCGTACGCAACCGCCCGGGGCACCGGCACCGGCCACGCCCTTTCGGGGCCGGGAACTGCCCCGTGCACTCGACTCCTTCGTCGGCCGCAGCCGTGAACTGTCCCGGCTGCGCACCCTGATGAAGTCGGCGCGGCTGCTGACCCTCACCGGCCCCGGCGGAGTCGGCAAGACCCGCCTCGCGCTGGAATTCGCCGGGAGCCTGCGCGGCGGCGCCGACGGCCGGGCAGCCCAGTTCGTCGAGCTGGACTCGCTGCACGACGGCCACCAGCTGCCCCAGGCCGTGGCCACCGCACTCGGCCTGGGCGAACGCGGCGGCCGCAGCGGCGTCGAGATGCTGGCCCACACACTGGGCGACCGCTCGATGCTGCTGATCCTGGACAACTGCGAGCACCTGGCGGAGCCGTGCGCACAGCTGGCCGCGGCCCTGCTGAGCCGGTGCCCCCGGCTGCGGATCCTCGCCACCAGCCGCGAGGTGCTGCGGGTCCAGGGCGAAGTGGTGTTCCGGGTCGGCGAACTGTCCCTGTCATCGCTCGCCGTCGAGGACGACCCGGCAGCCGTGCTGCAGGCCGATGCCGTACGGCTCTTCGTGGAGCGCGCCGCCGGCCGGGTACCCGGATTCGCGCTGGACGCCGCCAACGCCCGGACCGTGGCGGAGATCTGCCGGCGCCTTGACGGGATGCCACTGGCCATCGAGCTGGCGGCCCGCCGCACCGGAGCCCTTCCGCTGAGCGACATCCTGGCCGGCCTGGACGACCAGCTCGCGCTCCTGACGGACGGCAGCAGGACCGGGCCCGGCCGGCACCGCGAACTGGCCGCCGCGATCGACTGGAGCCATCGATTACTGGACCCGGAGGAGCAGACCCTCTTCCGCCGTCTCGCCGTCCTCGTCGGCGGATTCGACGCCGTGGGCGCGGCCGCGGTCTGCGCCGACGGCGGGGTGCCGCCGCGTGATGTGCTGCGCGTGCTGTGCGCCCTCGAGGCCAAGTCCTTGATCGTACGGCTGCCGGGGACCGAAGGCACCGCGAGATTCAGGCAGTTGAGTGCCATCCGCGCCTACGCGCTGGACCGGCTCGCCGACTCCGGCGAGCTGCACAGGACCTGGCAGCGGGCCCTGGACTGGCTGACCGCTCTGCTGGAGCCCGCAGCCGGGCGGCTCTTCGCCGACCAGATCGGCGGAGCACCGGCGAAGGAACGGGAGAACCTTGCGGCGGCCGTCGCCTACGCCACCGGCCGCGACGGCAAGCCGCCTCGCGGGCTGGCCATCGAGCTGGCGCGGGTGCGCTTCCAGCAGGAGCAGCTGACGGCCGCCCGCGCCCTGCTGACCCAGGTACTCGCGCAGGACGACGACTCCACCCACGGCGGTGCGGCACTGGCGCTCGCCGCACGCGCGGCCTGCCAGCAGCAGGACCCGGCAGCCGCGCTGCACTTCGCGGAGCAGGCCGTGGCGATCGAGCGGCGGCGCGACAACCCCACCGCACTCGCCAACGCCCTGGACGCCCGGGCCGCCGCCCTGGTGTGCGGCGGCGAGTTCGCCCGGGCCGTCGCCGACTTCGCGGAGTGCCTGGACATCGTCGCCGCCCTCGGCCGCCCCCGCGAGACGGCGTGGTGCCGCCACCATCTGGCCTGGGCGCTGCTGCACATCGGCAAGGCGGCCGAGGGCGACGAGCTGATGGCGTCCTGCCTGCCGCTGCTGCGCGGTCAGTCCCCCTGGGCGCAGTCGGCGGCCGCGCTGCACACCGCCGGTGCGATCCGGCTCGCCCTGGGCGATGCCGACGCGGCCCAGGGCCTGTTCGCCGAGGGCCTGCGCACGGTGCCCGGTGAGAGCTTCCACGCGCTGTATCCGCTGGAGGGGCTTGCCGTCGTGGCGGCCGAACGGGGCCAGATGAAGCGGTCACTGCGGCTGTTCGCGGCCGCTGCGCAGGCGCGCAGACGGCTGGACACCGAGCCGGAGGCGGAGTGGCAACGGCAGGTCGAGTCGGCGACGGACCGCGCGGCGGCGGCGCTGCCCCCGGCGGGGCGGGACACCGCGGTGGCCCAGGGACGCCGGATGGGCTGGGAGCGGCTGATCGCCTACGCCCTGCGCGGCACCGGCGAAGGAGCGATGCCGGCCGTCGGTACGGACAACGGGCAGTCCCCGCTCACAGGGCGGGAGATGACGGTGGCGGCGCTGGTCGCCGAGGGACTGACCAACCGCGAGATCGCCGCTCGTCTGGATCTGTCGGCGAGTACCGTCTCGACGCACCTCGACAATGTGCGGGACAAGCTGGGCATGCGCTCACGTACGCAGATCGCGCTGTGGGTGGCCGGCCGGGAGCAGCGCCGGGCCGCCCCCGCGCACGATCCGCGCCGCGGCGAGGTTTCGTAACGCCCCCAAGTCGCCGGTCATCCGAACGATCCGCGCGCCCGCCGCAGCGACCAAGCTGAGCGGAACAGGGCATTCCAAGGACCCGACGGCGTGGATCCGGTTCCTCCCCCCACGGAATGCCCTGCCTGGACAGTAATCCGGCAAGGAGACGCGATGCGGCACGACGACGATGCGGACGGCGAACACACGAGCTCGAGGCGGGCGTTCATCAGAACGAGTTCGGTGGGAATGACCGCCGCCCTGGTGGCGACCAGCGGGGCCGGTGCCGCCCTGGCGGCACCGGTCAGCCCGGTGCAGGAGGCACGCGCGGCGGGACGCCCGCTCGCCGTCACGCCCGCCTGCGACGGTCACGAGACGCCTGCGGCGACCGAGGGCCCGCTCTTCAAGCCGCAGTCCCCCGAGCGGACGGACTTCATCACCCCCGCGATCCGCGGAGTGCGGCTCGAACTGAGCGGCATCGTCTACGACACCGCCTGCAAGCCCCTGTCCGGGTCGCTCATCGAGTTCTGGCAGTGCGACCAGAACGGCGACTACGACACCGCCGGCTTCTCGCTGCGCGGACACCAGTACACCAACAGCAGGGGCGCGTTCCGGCTGAGCACGATCATCCCCCGGGACTACTGGGGCCGTTGGGGCCAGCGGGCTCCCCACATCCACACCCAGGTCCAGGCCCCCGGCGGACCGGTGCTCGTCACCCAGCTGTACTTCCCCGACAACACCAAGGCGTACGGAAGGGACTTCGCCACGCTCAACGCCGCGGACCGGCTCCTCAACCGGGCCTGCACGATCGCGCTGGCGGGCCCGAAGGACGGCGGTTACACCGGCGCCTTCGACTTCGTCATCCAGACCACGGCCAAGTAGCCGACCGCCGATCACTCGAGGATTTCCGTGATGAATACGAGCAAGTCATCCCGGCGCCTGCATCTCGGACGGCGGCCGCTGGTGGCGGCGCTGGCCGCGGGCGCCATCGCGGCCGGGGGCCTGATCGCCGCAGGCACGGGCTGGGCCGGACCCGCGCCCGCCGCCAAGGACACGGCGACCGCACCGGCGCGCGTCGCCGGACAGTGGCAGTCGACCACGGTCCCGGTCACCAAGGGCGACATCACCGCCGTGGCCGCGCTCAGCGACAAGCAGGCCTGGTCCGTCGGCTACCGGCTGAAGAGCGACACCGAGCTGGAAACCCTGGCCCTGCACTGGGACGGCACGTCCTGGACTCAGCAGTCGACGCTGCCGGACGACACCTTCCCGCAGGCGCTCGCCGTACGGTCGGCCAGTGACATCTGGGCGGTCGGCGCGACGGCGGTCCACTGGGACGGCACCTCCTGGACCACGCGCAATCTCGACCGTGACCCCGCGGGCCGGCTGACACCCGACGCGGTGGTGACGACGTCCGACGGGAAGGCCTGGACGGCCGGCCGCGCGGTGCCGCAGGGCATCAAGAACGGGGTCCCCGCCATCCAGGCGTGGGACGGCACGGCCTGGCGCCGGCAGACCCTGCCCGACGTCGGCAAGGGCGAGCTCACCAGCCTCACCGCCGTCGCACCGGACGACATCTGGGCGGCGGGCACGTCCTTCGCCACCGACGACGCCGCGGAGACGGCCCTGCTGCTGCACTGGGACGGCACCTCCTGGACGCGGGTCGCCGCGCCCACCGCCGCCAAGGACGAGCACCGCTGGCTCAGCGGCATCACCGCACTGGGTGCCGACGACATATGGGCGGTGGGCGGTTCGACGTCCAAGGGAGGCGATCGCCCCTACGCGGTGCACTGGGACGGCAAGAAGTGGACCGACGCCAAAACACCTGAGATCGCCGACGGCCGGCTTCGAGCCGTCGGTAGGGCCGGGGACGGCAAGCTGTGGGCGGTCGGCGGCAAGGGTGCCGTCTCACTCGCCCTGCGCTTCGACACGCAGCAGCGCCGCTGGGAGAAGGCAGCCGACCCCGGTGTGGTGGTGCGAGCGTTCACCACTGTGCCGAACACCGCAGACCTGTGGACCGTGGGCATCGCCAAACAGGGCGACCTGGTCCCGGCGGTGACCCGCTTCACGGGCTGACCGGCACACCGAACCCGGGCCCGGACCGCACGCCACGGTCCGGGCCCGGACCCATGCGGACGGTCTTGCGCGCTCAGACCCATGCGGAGGTCTTGCGGCTCAGACCGCGGCGAGCGCCAACGCCTTGAGCTTCTCCAGCCGTTCGCGGCTTTCCGCGTCGAGAGGAACGTAACTGATCAGGCGGGGGCCAGCGGTGGGCCCCAGCCAGAGGTTGTTGTGCTCCAGGTGCAGCAGTCCGACATGGGCGTTGCGGATCAGCTTGGTCCTGCCGCCCTGGCTGACGACCTCATGGCGCGCCCACACCTCACGGAACTCCTCCGAGACCGTCTCGAGGCGCCCCAGCAGCGCCGTCCAGGCGGGCTCGGCGAGATGCTCGGCCATCGACGCACGGAACTTGGCCGCCATCGTCCGGTTCACATCCCCCACATCGGCGACCGCGGCCCGCCAGTCGTCGTTGGTGAAGGCCAGGATCATGCAGTTGCGGTCCTCGGGCGGCACTGCGTCGAGGTCGCAGAGCAGCCGTCCGTACGTCCGGTTGTAGGCGAGGATGTCGTACCGGCTGTTCTGGATGCAGGCCGGGATCGGTTCCAGCTGCTCCAGCAGTTGCCGCAGCGCCGGCGTGACGGTCGGGCAGGGCCCGCCCGGCGCCGGGTCGGCGGCCGCGGCCAGCGCGAAGAGATGGGCGCGCTCGCTCCGGTCGAGGAGCAGCGCGCGGGCGAGTGCGTCGAGGACCTGCGGGGAGACCTGGATGTCCCTGGCCTGCTCCAGCCAGGTGTACCAGGTGACGCCTACGGCGGAGAGCTGGGCGACCTCCTCCCGGCGCAGCCCGGGGGTGCGCCGGCGGCGGCCGCGCGGCAGGCCGACCTCCTCGGGCGTGATCCGCTCACGGCGGCTGCGCAGAAAGCCCGCGAGCTCATGCCTGCGTACGTCGGACTCCTGCACCATCGTCGTCATGCTCCCAGGGTGCCGAACGGCCCGGACCATTGCCAGGTATTGCTTGTACCAGGATAAAGACACTCTGGTACCAGGCTGAGCGGGGGCGCATCGTCGGGGACGTGAGTGAGACCAGTGTCCTTTCCCAAGACCCCGTCCGCGCCGGTAACGGCCGGAGCGCGCCTGTCCTCGGCCCGCTCGGGCTGTTCACCCTGCTCCTCGGTGCGGCACTTCCGCTGATCGACTTCTTCATCGTCAATGTTGCCCTGCCGACCATCGACCACGACCTGGCCGCGGGCCCCGCACTCCTTGAACTGGTGATCGCCGGATACGGACTCTCGTACGCCGTGCTGCTCGTCCTCGGCGGACGGCTCGGCGACATGTTCGGCCGCCGCCGGCTCTTTCTGGTCGGCATGGCCGCCTTCGGACTGACCTCCCTGGTGTGCGGACTCGCGCCGGACTCCTGGACGCTGGTCGGGGCGCGGGTGGCCCAGGGCGCCGCGGCCGCGCTGATGCTGCCGCAGGTGCTCGCCACCATCCAGGCGGCGACGGCCGGACCGCGCCGGGCCAGGGCGATGAGCCTGTACGGAGCGACCGCCGGGCTTTCGATGGTCGCCGGGCAGATCCTGGGCGGCGTGCTCGTCGCCGCCGACATAGCGGGCAGCGGCTGGCGTGCGGTCTTCCTGGTGAACGTGCCGGTGGCGCTGATCGGCCTGGTGCTGGCGGTCCGCTCGGTGCCGAGGACGCGCGCCGAGCGCCCCGCCCCGGTCGATGTGCCCGGGACGCTGCTGCTGACCGTGGCCCTGCTGACGCTGCTCGCGCCGCTGACGGAGGGGCGGGCCGCCGGCTGGCCGCTGTGGACCTGGATCGCGCTGGCGGTGTTCCCGCTCGCGGCCGTCGCCTTCTACCGCGTGGAGCGGCGCGCGGACCGGCAGGGGCGTACGCCGCTGGTGCCGCCGAGCCTGTTCGCGCAGGTCTCGCTGCGGCGTGGGCTCGCGCTGGTGCTGCCGTTCTCGATCGGCTTCGGCGGCTTCATGTTCGTGATCGCCGTGGCGATGCAGCAGGGGGCAGGGATGGGAGCCGTCGCCTCCGGTCTGGCACTGGCGCCGATGGCGCTGGCCTTCTTCGTGGCGTCGCTGGCGGGGCCGCGGCTGGTCGTGCGGTACGGAAGCCGGATCGTGACGGCGGGCTCGGTCATCCAGGCCGTGGGCATCTCGGTACTGGCGCTGTCCGTGTGGGACACCTGGCCGCACGTGGGGTTCGTGGAACTGCTGCCCGGCGTGGCGCTCGCCGGCTTCGGCCAGGGCCTGCAACTGCCGGTGATCTTCCGCATCGTGCTCTCCGAGGTACCGGCGGAGCGGGCCGGAGTGGGCAGCGGTGTGATGGTGACGACCCAGCAGTCCGCGCTGGCGCTGGGCGTGGCCACGCTGGGCTCGCTGTTCCTGTCGCTGGTCCCTTCGGCGGGGATGCGTGAGGCGCTGACGGTCACGCTGCTGGTGCAGCTGGGGATGGTGGTACTCGTGGCGCTGCTGAGCCTGCGCCTGCCGCGCACGGTGAACTGACGGCGCGCGGCGAACCGGCCGCGGACGCCCGAAGGTGACCGTGCGCCCGGACATGACCGTGGGCCCGGATCGCACACTGCGATCCGGGCCCACGGTGTTGCTCAGGCCTCGCCCTGCGGCGACTGGTCGGGCGACTGGTCGTCCGTCTCGCCCTGGGCGCGCTCGCGCATCTTGCGCACCAGCTCCTGCTTCTGGTCGGCGGCTGCCTTGCGGTCGGCGTTGCGCGCCGGACCGTTGCCCTGCTGGTCGGCGCGCGACAGCTTCTTGCGCTGTCCGCCCACGCCGAGGAGGTTGTTACGGCTCTTGGCCACGGGGTTCTCCCATGAGAAGTGACTCGGGACTCGTCAGACGGGGGCGGTAATCGACCGCCGCCCTCTCACTCGTAGATCTGGAAGAACGAAGACATGCACGTGACGCTACCGCGCCGGGGGCAGTCTGGGCACATCGGTATCGAGCGGGTGGCCGGTTCAGCCGGGTCAGCAGCTGCGGGGAACCGTCACGCGCTCGGGTCGACCGTCGCCTGGTGGGCCTCGGCCAGATGCTCCTCCGCCTTCAGCCAGGGCAGGAACTGCGCCCCCTTGCGCCAGCCGCAGGTGTCGCAGGTCAGCATGCGCTGCATGCCCGATTTCCGTACATGCACGACGTGTTCGCGGCCGTGCTGATCCCATCTGCTGACCTTGCTCGTGGTCATGGACGGCATCGTTCCTCCAGGTGATGGGTGCGCCCAGTGTGCAGCAGGTTCAACATCAACAGCACTACCTTGTCGCGCTATTGCCCCACCCGTCGCCCCGCATGCGCCCGACGGGCGCTCGGGCGCCACCTTCCAGGAAGCGCAGCACCCGGGCAGCATGTCGATGAACTCCTCGACGTCCGCGACGCGTTGGCGCTTGCGGTACGGAGGCACGCGAAGGCCGGCCGGGCCCTGGGCCCGGCCGGCCGGCCGGTTAAGCGAGTTTCAGCAGCCGAGCAGACGGCTGCCCAGGTACTGCTGGATCTGGTCCAGCGAGACACGCTCCTGCGTCATCGTGTCGCGCTCGCGCACGGTGACGGCGTTGTCGTCGAGGGTGTCGAAGTCGACGGTGACGCAGAACGGCGTGCCGATCTCGTCCTGGCGGCGGTAGCGGCGGCCGATGGCGCCCGCGTCGTCGAACTCGATGTTCCAGTTCTTGCGCAGGTCCGTGGCGAGACCCTTGGCCTTCGGGGAGAGCTGCGGGTTGCGCGACAGCGGCAGCACGGCGACCTTGACGGGCGCGAGGCGCGGGTCGAGGCGCATCACGGTGCGCTTCTCCATGACGCCCTTGGCGTTGGGGGCCTCGTCCTCGTTGTAGGCGTCGAGGAGGAAGGCGAGCATGGCGCGGCCGACACCGGCGGCGGGCTCGATGACGTACGGGGTCCAGCGCTCGCCGGCTTCCTGGTCGAAGTACGACAGGTCGTTGCCGGAGGCCTTGGAGTGCGCCGAGAGGTCGTAGTCGGTGCGGTTGGCGACGCCCTCGAGCTCGCCCCACTCGTTGCCGCCGAACTGGAAGCGGTACTCGATGTCGGCGGTGCGCTTGGAGTAGTGGGAGAGCTTCTCGGCCGGGTGCTCGTACCAGCGCATGTTCTCCTCACGGAGACCCAGGTCGCGGTACCAGTTCCAGCGCTGCTCCATCCAGTACTCCTGCCACTTCTCGTCCTCGCCCGGCTTGACGAAGAACTCCATCTCCATCTGCTCGAACTCGCGGGTGCGGAAGATGAAGTTGCCGGGCGTGATCTCGTTGCGGAAGGACTTGCCCATCTGGGCAATGCCGAACGGCGGCTTCTTGCGCGAAGTCTGCTGCACCTGGGCGAAGTTGGTGAAAATACCCTGGGCGGTCTCGGGGCGCAGATAGGCGATGGAGCCGGAGTCCTGGGTGGGGCCGAGGTGCGTGGCGAGCAGGCCGGAGAACTGCTTGGGCTCGGTGAACTGGCCCTTGTTGCCGCAGTTGGGGCAGTTGACCTCGGCAAGGCTCTCGGGCAGGCGGCCGTGCTTCGCCTCGAACGCCTCCTCCAGGTGGTCGGCGCGGAACCGCTTGTGGCAGGAGGTGCACTCGGTGAGCGGGTCGGTGAAGGTGGCGACGTGGCCGGAGGCCTCCCAGACCTCGGTGGCCAGGATCACCGACGAGTCGATACCGACGACGTCCTCACGGGAGGTGACCATGTAGCGCCACCACTGGCGCTTGATGTTCTCCTTGAGCTCGACGCCGAGCGGGCCGTAGTCCCAGGCGGCACGCTGACCACCGTAGATCTCACTACAGGGATAGACGAAGCCACGGCGCTTGCTCAGGCTGACGATGGTGTCGATCTTGTCGGCGGCCACGGTGCTCTCTTCATTACGACGACGACGGGAATTAACAGGTGCGGCGCGAAGCGCCTCGGTGAGGGTGGTGGTCGGGAGACGGGCGGGCGAATGCTTCAGATTACCGGCGGCCGCACCCCCGGGATCAAATCGGTAAGGGCCAGGTGCAGCTCAGCAGCTTTGTTGACAATCGTTTCCAGTTTTGTTGAAAATGACTGTCATGAACGTACGCCGCCTCATACCCTCCACCGCCGCCGCCGGAGCCGTCGCCCTCGGCCTCATGGCCGTCTCCGCCTGCTCCAGCTCCGCCGCAGACGGCCGGAGCGGCGACGGCAAGCTGAAGGTGGTGGCGTCGTTCTACCCCATGCAGTATCTCGCCGAGCAGATCGGCGGCGACCATGTCTCGGTCTCCGCCCTCACCCCGCCCGGGATCGAGCCGCACGACTTTGAGCTGAAGCCCCGCCAGACGGCCGAGCTGAACGAAGCGGGCTACATCCTCTACCTCAAGGGCATCCAGCCCGCCGTCGACAAGGCCATCGCCCAGTCCGAGGCGAAGAACAAGCTCGACGCCGCCACCCTGACCAAGCTGGAGCACCACGGCACGGCGGGCGGCCACAGCCACGAGGGCGAGGATGCCGGGCACGACGAGCACGATCACGAGGGCGAGGCCGGCGCCGACCCGCACATCTGGCTCGACCCCGTGAAGTACGCCGAGGTCGCCAAGGGTGTCGGCACGTCGCTGGAGAAGGCCGACCCGGACCACGCGGCGGACTACAAGAAGAACACCGCCGCGCTGGTCACCAAGCTGAACGGGCTGCACACAGAGTTTCAGTCGGGCCTGAAGAACACCGCGACGAAGACCTTCATCACCACGCACTCCGCCTTCGGCTACCTCGCCGAGCGGTACGGCCTGGACCAGGAAGGCATCGCGGGCATCGACCCCGAGTCCGAGCCCAGTCCGGCCCGTATCAAGGAGCTGCAGGCCGTCGCGGCGAAGGACAAGGTCAGCACGGTCTTCTTCGAGACCCTGGCCAGCGACAAGACCGCCAAGACCCTCGCCGAGGACGCCGGCCTGAAGACGGACGTCCTCGATCCGCTCGAGGGGATCACGGGCAAGTCCAAGGGCCGCGACTACATCGAGGTCATGGAATCCAACCTCGCCGCGCTGCAGAAGGCTCTCGGCGCGAAGTGACGTACGACGTGGACGACGTATCGGAGGCAGGAGCGATGGAGCCCGTCATATCCGTCAGCGGGGCGCAGGCCACGCTCGGCTCGCGGCCCGTGCTGCGCGGCATCGACCTCACCGTGCAGCGCGGTCAGGTCGTCGCGCTGCTCGGCGCCAACGGCTCGGGCAAGTCGACCGCCGTGCGCTCGATGATCGGCCAAGTGCCGCTCACCGGCGGCGAGATCGCCCTGTTCGGCACCGAGCTGCGCCGTTTCCGGGCGTGGTCGCGCATCGGTTACGTACCGCAGCGCACCACCGCCGCGAGCGGTGTGCCCGCGACCGTGCGGGAGGTCGTCTCCTCGGGTCGTCTCTCACGTACGAGGCTGGGCCGGCTCTCCAAGGCGGACCGGGCGGCCGTGCAGCGCGCCATCGAGCTCGTGGGGCTCGCCGACCGCGCCAAGGACTCCGTGAGCGCCCTGTCCGGCGGCCAGCACCAGCGGGTGCTGATCGCCCGTGCGCTCGCCTCCGACCCGGAACTGCTGATCATGGACGAGCCGATGGCGGGCGTGGACCTCGTCAGCCAGGAGATCCTCGCCGGGACACTGCGCGAGCAGGTCGCCGCCGGGACGACCGTGCTGCTGGTGCTGCACGAGCTGGGCGCGCTGGAGCCGCTCATCGACCGCGCGGTGGTGCTGCGCGACGGCTGCGTCGTCCACGACGGGCCCCCGCCGAAGGCCGTGGGGCAGCACGCCCTGCCCGGCCACGACCACGTACATCCGCACGCGGCCGACGAGCCGCTCCGCACGGGACTGCTGACCTGATCATGGAAATCCTCGAGACCGCCTTTATGCAGCGGGCGCTCATCGCGGCCGTGCTCGTCGGCATCACGGCGCCCGCCGTCGGCATCTATCTGGTGCAGCGCCGACAGGCGCTGATGGGCGACGGAATCGGACATGTCGCGATGACCGGCGTCGGCCTCGGCTTCCTGCTGTCGACCAACCCCGTGTGGATGGCGACGCTCGTCTCCGTCGTGGGCGCGGTCGCGATGGAGCTGATCCGGGCGTACGGACGCACCCGCGGCGACATCGCCCTCGCGATGCTCTTCTACGGCGGTATGGCGGGCGGCGTCCTGCTGATCAACATCTCGGACACCGGGTCGACGGCCAATCTGAGCTCCTACCTGTTCGGATCGCTCTCCACGGTCTCCGAGGAGGACCTGACGGCGATCGGGCTGCTCGCCGCGTTCGTCGTACTCGTCTCGCTGGGGCTGCGGCGGCAGCTGTTCGCCATCAGCCAGGACGAGGAGTTCGCGCGGGTGACCGGGCTGCCGGTGCGGGCACTGAATCTGCTGATCGCCGTCACCGCGGCCGTCACGGTGAGCGTGGCGATGCGGGTGGTCGGGCTGCTGCTGGTCAGCGCGCTGATGGTGGTGCCGGTGGCGGCGGCGCAGCAGATCTCGCGGTCGTTCAAGGCGACCTTCGCCGTGGCGGTGGCGATCGGTATCGCCGTCTCGCTGGCCGGAACCGTCACCTCCTACTACCAGGATGTGCCGCCGGGAGCGACGATCGTATTGCTGGCCATCGCGGTCTTCGTGACCCTGACCGCCCTGGCGGCACCTCTGGCGAGGCGGCGTGCACGCGCTGTGGAGGCGAGTACGGCGGAGTGCACCGCGGACCTGCCCGGCACCCGGCGGGCGAGCGACGACGTCAAGGTCTGAGTCCGGGCCTGGCACAATGACCCGACGTACGTGGGTATGGCGGGCGAAGCGAGGAGGCACCTGTGGCGACGGCGCCAACGGGCGGGAACACCGCCCCTGTGCGAGGCCGGTCGACCCGGCAGCGTGCCGCGGTGGCGGCGGCGCTCGACGAGGTGGACGAGTTCCGTAGTGCGCAGGAGCTGCACGACATGCTCAAGCACCGCGGCGACTCGGTAGGTCTCACCACGGTCTATCGCACGCTGCAGTCCCTCGCCGACGCGGGCGAGGTGGATGTGCTGCGTACATCCGAGGGCGAGTCGGTCTACCGGCGCTGCTCGACCGACGACCATCACCATCACCTGGTGTGCCGCGTGTGCGGCAAGGCGGTGGAGGTGGAGGGCCCGGCGGTGGAGCAGTGGGCGGAGACGATCGCGGCGCAGCACGGGTATGTGAACGTGGCGCACACGGTGGAGATCTTCGGCACGTGCGCGGAGTGCGCAGCGGCGGACGCCTGACCGGGACCCGGCGCGCCCGGGGCTGTGGGTGCGGGCTACGGGCTTGCCCCGTGCCGGATGCGCACCGTCCGGGGCCGCTTCGGGGTCGTGTCCTGGACTGCTTTCCTCACCGCGCTTCGCGCGAGCTGCGCCGCTTTACGTCCAGAACACGACCCCTGCGCGTCCCCCTCCCCCTGAACGGCACCACGCACCACGCCGCGTGAAGCCGCCGGCACCCGTTCCCAGGAGACTCCGGCGCCTTCGGCGTCGTCAACGAGGTTGATACACGGTTGAATTCCGGATCGTCTCGTGGTGGAACTGGCCCGCTGATCCCGTGGTTCCTTCCGCAGACTCTCGTGGTCGCCCACAGCCCCGCCCTGGGGAACCGAAGACTTCAGGCACAGCGCTTTACGTCAACGACCCTGCCCTGCCTAACGTGGCAAAGACGCGGCGCGAGCTTCGGAATGAAAAGCGGACACCGAGAGAAGTGCTCGTCGCTGCTCCTGTACAGACAGAGCGTCCGCGACACAGAGAAGAGAGTCGAACCGTGAACACTGGCCAGAAAGGCCTACTCGGTCTGGTCACACTGGGGGCCACGTGCCTCTCAATCGTGGCATTAGCCCCCGCTGCCCACGCGGGAACCGAAAACTACATCCAGATCACGCACAATGCCGGCTTCGTCGCGAACACCTGCTTCAACTGGCGCGACGCCGAGAACAGGAACTACTGCAACAACGCACGGCCGGTCGGGACTTCCTGGAAGGCGTATTTCCCCGCGGAAGCAACGGGAGCCATGATCGATCTGAGTATCTGGCCCGGCTACACCGCCAAAGCCAGCGCCGTGGTGACCGACACCAACCGGAACCACTGCTTCGAAATCAGCGGCAGCGCTCTCAATCCGACGCTGCTCGAAACCGGTTGCTGATTTCACGAGAGCGGGGAGAAACAAATGGTCACCATGAGCCGAACAGTTGTCGTCGCCGGTGCGCTCACGGCAGCGCTCGCCTTCGCCGGGCCGGCAGTTGCCGCAGAACCACCGCCCGTCAATGGTCACACGGACAACTGGGTGAACGAAGGAACACCGTCGGTCGAATACGACAACGGGTACAAGGTCGACTCGAAGTCCGAGGTCAAGGCCGCTCTGGAGCAGTGCAACGATCGATCGGTGTCATGCTCCGCAACGCCCGTCGAGACCCCCACCGAGGTGGTCAAGTGGTTCGACGTGGTGAACGACAGCATTTCCGGCAAGCCCGGGCCGGTCGGCAACTGCGGGCCGGGCCAAGGAGACATGGTCTTGACGTACGGCGGCAGCCAGACCTTCACCTGGGGCTGGAACGTGGGCGCCAGCGTTGACGTCAGCCTGGTCAAGGACAAGTTGGGTGTGGGCGCCAAAGCGGAATACAGCGAGAGCAACGCCGTAACGAACACCGGTCAGGTCACGCTCACCATAAAGCCGGGCGAAAGAGGGATGCTCAAGATGGGCCACGACATGGAGCGCAGCGTCTCCGACGTGACCATCCAGGGTGGCAAGTTCGGTGGGGCGAAAATCACCGGACTGCGCACAGAGGCACCCCTCAAGCGTGATCCGAGGGTAGGCAAGGACGTAAACACGTGCGGCGCTCCCCTGCTCAACCCCGACTACTGATCCGGCAGATCCTGCAGAAAGGTCAACGCCATGCGAAACGTGAAGCGGTCGGTGGCACGGGGTGTCGCCGGTCTCGGAGTCGCTCTGGCCGGCGCGGTGCTGACGGCACCGCCGGCTTCGGCCGGATCGGGCAATTACATCGGGTTCACGAACAACGGATGGTTCCTGGTCGACACCTGCTACAAGTGGCAGTCCTCGACGACCCCGGACTCGTGCGACTACGCCAAGCCCATCAATACGGACTGGCGTGTGGAAATCCCGGAGGATGCGAAGGGCGTCAGGGTCGAAGTGACCGTGGCCGGACAGATCGCCGGTGGCAACGTGTCGCCGCAGATATCCGACCTGAACCGCGGCCACTGCTACGTACTCAGTGGCTATACGTTCCGCCCCAGCATCACCGAGAAGGACTGCTAGCCCGACGGGAGCAAGAAATGAATGCTGGGTTGCGAAAGATGAAGCGGTCGGTGGCATGTGGTGTCGCCGGTCTCGGAGTCGCTCTGGCCGGCGCAGTGATGACAGCACCGCCGGCCTCGGCGTCCTCGAGCAATTACATCCACTTCGCGAACGACGCGGGGTACCTGATCGACACCTGCTACACCTGGACGGGCCCGGACGGCATAGAGAGCAAGAACTACTGTCATCACGCCAGGCCCGTCGGAACCGGCTGGGAGGCGTACTTCCCGGCGGAAGCCACCGGAGTCACCGTCACCGTGAACTTCACGGGAAGTCACTCGGTACCCATCTACATCGACGACGCCAACACGAATCACTGCTTCAAGTTCACCGGGCTCTGGCCAAACGGCCACGTGCTGCGCGTGCAGTGCTGAGCTGCCCGTAGCTTTTCGCAGTCGGCCCCCGCGTTCCCAGCTCGCCACGAGTACCGGAGCGCGGGGGCCCTTCATGCGTCGGCCTCTTACTGGCCTGACGGAGTCACCCCTGGGCGTGGGGGTCTCTCCGGCCACGGGACGAGATGTCACCGAGGACGGCGACGAGTTCGGACCTGCCGGTGATGCGGAGCTTGCGGTAGGCCCCGGTGAGGTGGGTCTCCACTGTCCTCAGTGACACGAAGAGGCGTTCGGCGATCTGCTTGTTGCTGTATCCCTGGGCGGCCAGCGCGGTGACGCGTTCTTCGCCGGCCGTCAGAGAACAGCCGTATGTTCCCCGGCTGCCGACTCGGCCGCCCGCGTCGTGCAGCCGCTTGTGCAGACGCTCCGCAAGCGAGGAAGCTCCGCACCTGACCGCGATGTCCAGCCCGCGCCGCAGGGCTGTACGAGCACCGCGCTTGTCGTCGCGCCGGAGCAGCGCGGACCCGTACTCATGCAGAGCGCGGGCGAGTTCGAGGTGAGCCGGCGTGCCCTCCAGATGGCTCACCGCCTCGGCCAGGTGTTCCAGCCCTCGCGCTCCTGGGGCCGCCGTTCCGGCGGCGAGCAGCGCCACGCCGAGGGCCCGCGGTATCCGGCAGCGCCGCGCGAGATCGAGCTCCTGCTCGATCAGGGCTCGCGCGTCGCCGTGGTGGCCCAGGGCGAGTTGGGCGGCGGCGGCGCGGGAACGCCACGGGCAGATAACCGGATTGACCGTGCCCGCCGCCTCGAAGTGGTGACCGCACTCACGGAGCAGCGACAGACCCGCACGGACATCCCCCTGCGCCGTACGCAGTGCTGCCAGGCTCATCAGGAACCGTGGCCACTCCCAGGACACGTCAGACGGATCCGCGGCGGAGTAGGCGCCGGCGATGTGCTCGGCAGCCTCCAGGTCGCCCTGCTCGAGGAGGGTGTCGATCCTGATGGTGTCCATCGTCATCGTGTACGGCCTTTCGCCTGCCGCGGAGGGTCCCTCGGACGCGGCCCGCGCAGCCGCGGCGGCCTTGCCGATGTCGCCCCTGCGGAGCGAAATCCCGGCCCGGTAGACCAGCAGCGACGAGGCCAGCAGCTCCAGCCCCCTCCCTCTGGTCTCCCGGAGCAGATGAGTGCACAGGTCGTCGGCCTTGTCGAGCTCGTCCAGATACAGCAGGGCCTGCGCGACGAAGTAGTGCAAGGGGAACAGGTCATGGGAGAACGTCGGCAGATTGACAGAAGTCCGGTCCACCATTTCGGCGATGTAGGGGGCCGGTTGCGCCGCCCGCAAGGCGTTGAAGGCGCGGATCGCGAGGAGTTGCCTTTCCCCGGGGGTGTTGCCGACCAGTTGGGTGTCGCGGACGGCGCGGGATGCCGTCGCGCCGGCCCGGGTGGAGGGGCGCTCGAACTCCAGCCACGAGCGCAGCGCGTGCATGCGGAGCAAGGGCTCACGGTCGGAGCCAGTGGGGTCTGCCCGCACGGACAACTCCGCGGTCAGGTGGTCCAGATCGGGCGCATACGCCGTGGCGCGCGACAGGAGGTGGGAGTACGTCAGTACCCCCACGGCTTCCGAGCGGGCGGAGTCGTCGGTCAGGCCCTCCAGCGCGGCTGTCCCGTACGACACCGCCAGGCCCGTGTCGTAGTGACTCGCGGCGACGGCGAGCTCAAGGAGCACCTGGGCGCGTTCCCCCGGCTGAACGGGTTGGTGCACGGCGTGACGCAGGTAGGTCACGGCCGCCTCCGCCGCGCCTCGGCGCAGCGCCTCTCCGGCAGCCCGGCGCAGGACCGTCAGGACCCAGTGCCCTGGCACCGGTCCGGCGGCCAGAAGATGCGCCGCCACTTCCTCGTCGGGGCGGCCGCTGAGATGGAGTACATGAGCCGCCCGTGCGTGCGCCTCGCCGACCTCCTGGGGCGGCCACTGAGCCAGGACGACTTCCCGGACCACGGGATGTACGAAGCGCAGTCCGTCCCCCGCGCGCAGCAGACCGGAAGCGTGGAGCTCCGCCGCAGCCGACCGGATCACGGCTTCCCCCCTGCCGCAGTACGCGGCCAGCAGCGCGGGCGGCTTGTGGTCGCCCAGGATCGCCAGCCCCCGCGCCAGCGCGGCCATGTCCTCGGAGCCGTGGCCCAGCCGGTGCCCGATCTCGCGACTGAGCGTGGGCAGCCCGAATGTCCTGATCTTCTCCCGGTCGTCCCTGGTGGGCTGTACGCCGCTGCGCCGCGCGTCGCACAGCAACGCCCGCAGAAAGAGCGGGTGTCCATCCGTGGCGGCGTGGCAGGCGGCGCAGAAGGACGGGTCCGGCCGGTCCGCACCGAACACCGCGGACACCAGCTTCTCGACACTGTGGACACCGAGCGGTTCCAGGACGACGCTGCGGCACGTCGAGGGGTGGACGAGGTCGTTGAACAGCTGGCCGGGGGCCGGTTTCTCGCCGGTGCGGGTGGTGGCGGCGACGAGGATCGGATGCGCGTCCGCCCGGTGGACCAGGCGTGCCAGCCAGCGCAGCGACGGCGGATCGATCCACTGCAGGTCGTCGATCGCCAGCAGCAACGGCTGTCGGCGGGACAGGCGGAAGGCGAGGTTGTCCAGACTCAGCAGCGTCTCGGTGGTGTCGGAGCACACGCCGGGCTCGTCGTCGTTCCTGCTGTCCTCGGGGTCCAGGATGCGCAGCACCGTATCGCCCGCTCCTTCCAGCAGGGACCGGCGATCGCTGTCGGAGGCGGCGGCCATGAGGGGCCCCAACAGCCGGCGGACCGTACCGAATGCGAAGTCCCGCTCCAGCTGCCGGCAGCGCGCCCGCAGTATGCGGAACTGCCGGGCCCGGTCCAGCCAGAAGTGCAGCAGAGCCGACTTGCCGATACCTGCGTGCCCGTCCATCAGGACGACGCGCGTCCGCTCCGACAGGACCTCTTCGGCCACCGCATCCAGGGCGGCCAGTTCATCGGCGCGCCCGACCACCGGCCACTCCCCGTAGGCCGATAAGCCCCTCTCCAACGGGTCCGGACCGGGTGATTCACCCCGACCTGTCCCGTCGCTTCGCTGGCTGCTGTGCATCCGGTGCCCACTCCCGTCGTTCGGAATGCGAGACGCCGGTTCATTGGTCCGGGTTGCGCCGGAGCGGCGTATTCCTCACCCGGGTCGCGGCGGTGGTCCCCTGCCGCCAGAGGGCTGACCGGGACGCGGTGGTTCCGGCGCGCCCGGCGCGCCTCTGTGCGGTTCGCCCGCGAAACCCACCACCGAGAGCAACCACCAACGCCCCCTGGCCCACGCCGGCCACGAACCCGGTCACTTGCCGCTACGGGGCTCGTGTCCTGGACTGCTTTCCTCACCGCGCTTCGCGCGAGCTGCGCCGCTTTACGTCCAGAACACGACCCCTACGCGTCCCCCTCCCCGCTGAACGGCATGGCGCACCCCGCCGAGTGAAGCGGCCGGCACCCGTCCCCAAGGGACGAAGCCACCCCGGACATGCGGCGCGAAGCTGCCGCTCGGGGTGTGGGGGCGTCGGCCCCCACCGTTCCCGTCAGGGTTTCGGGAGGGGGCGGGGCGGGGGAACTCCCCCCGCTCAGGCAGGCGTGCCCTCCGGCCGCCCCCGCATCGCTTCCAGCTCCTCGTTCGGGATCGCCCCACCGAACCGCCGGTCCCGCTGCGCGTACTCCAGGCACGCCCGCCACAGGTCCCGCCGGTCGAAGTCCGGCCACAGCACGTCCTGGAAGACCATCTCCGCGTAACTGCTCTGCCAGATCAGGTAGTTGGACGTACGCTGCTCGCCGCTCGGCCGCAGGAAGAGATCCACGTCCGGCATGTCCGGGTAGTACAGGTACTTCGCGAAGGTCTTCTCGTTCACCTTCGACGGGTCGAGCTTCCCCGCCGCCACGTCCCGCGCAATCGCCTGCGCCGCGTCCGCGACCTCCGCCCGTCCGCCGTAGTTGACGCAGAAGTACAGCGTCATCGCGTCGTTGTCCTTCGTCTGCTCCTGCGCGACCTGGAGCTCCTGGACGACCGACTTCCACATCTTCGGCATCCGCCCCACCCAGCGGATACGGATGCCCAGCTCGTTCATCTCGTCACGGCGACGCCGGATCACGTCCCGGTTGAAGTTCATCAGGAAGCGCACCTCGTCGGGCGAGCGCTTCCAGTTCTCGGTGGAGAAGGCGTACAGCGAGAGGTTCTTGACGCCCATCTCCAGGCAGCCCTTGAGCACGTCGAGGACGACACCCTCGCCGACCTTGTGCCCCTCGGTGCGCGGCAGTCCGCGCTCCTTGGCCCAGCGGCCGTTGCCGTCCATCACGCACGCCACATGGTTCGGCACCAGCTCGCCGGGGATCTTCGGCGGGCGGGCGCCCGACGGGTGCGGCTCGGGGACCTTGTACTCGCGGCGGGACCGGCCCAGGATTCCGCGTCGTGCCATGCGGCTCACATCTCCTATTTCTCTACGTATCGAAGCGAGCGCAGGCCGCGCTCCAAGTGCCAGTGCAGATAGGCGGACACCAGCCCGCTGCCCTCCCTGACGTGGCGCGCCTCGCACGCGTCCGCCGTGGGCCAGTCGCCGGTCAGCAGTGCGCTGAGCAGACCGATGGCCTCCGCAGAGGGTACGACGCTGCCGGGCACCCGGCAGTCGCCGCATATGACGCCGCCGGCGGCGACGGAGAAGAAGCGGTTCGGCCCGTGCAGGCCGCATTTCGCGCAGTCCTCGAAGCTGGGCGCGTAGCCGTTGACGGCGAGGGAGCGCAGCAGGAAGGCGTCGAGGACGAGGTTCGGCGCATGTTCGCCGCGGGCGAGGGTGCGCAGGGCGCCGACGAGGAGGAGGTACTGCTGGACCGCCGGCTCGCCCTCGTGGTCGGTGAACCGCTCGGCGGTCTCCAGCATGGCAGTACCGGCGGTGTAGCGGGCGTAGTCGGTGACGATGCCGCCACCGTACGGAGCGATGGTTTCACTCTGGGTACACAGCGGAAGGCCGCGGCCGACGAGTTCGCTCCCGCGGGCGAAGAACTGCACGTCGACATGGGAAAACGGCTCCAGCCGCGCCCCGAACTTGGACTTGGTCCGCCGCACGCCCCGGGCGACGGCCCGTACGCGCCCGTGCCCCCGCGTGAGCAAGGTGATGATGCGGTCGGCCTCGCCGAGCTTCTGGGTGCGCAGCACGACGCCGTCGTCACGGAAAAGACTCATCGCGCGCCCCCACGGGTGTCCTGCCGGGGGTCCGGCCCGCGGCGCAGCCGCAATGGGATGCAGCGCCCCCCAGGTGAGCACAGCATGATGCGGTCGGCCTCACCCAGCTTCTGGGTGCGCAGCACGACGCCGTCATCACGGAACAGGCTCATGGCGCCATTGTCCCGTACGGACGGCGGCCGACCGTCATCGGATGGTCAATCCTCCACGCGCCCCTCAAGGCGCACGGTCACCGAGTCTCCGGCCTCCTTGCCGATCGCCTTGCGCACGTCCGCCTTCACCGGCAGCTTGTGCGTGCCGTCCCCGAGCGCCATGAACGAGCTACGGAACGGATGACCGTCGATCGTCCCCCGGACCTTGACCAGGCCCCGGGTGCCGAAGTACTCGACGGACTCTGGCCACACCAGGTAGGTCCAGCCGCCCTTCTCAGGGCTCTTCTGCAGGGTTGCGGTGAATTTCTTGTCCATGCAGGTATGACGGCGCCGGCCGGGAAAAGTCATCGCGGCTCACGGAATCTCACCCCGGCTGCGTGCGTTCACGTACGCCGTCGTCGCACTGATCCGCTCCACCGCGGTCGCGGGCCGCACCTCGTCCGGCACGCACTCCCACTCCCGGCCCCCGCCGACCGGTCTCAGCATCAGCCGCGGGCCCGCCTCTCCCATGAGCCGGCCCACCCTGCCGGTGCGGATGTCGACGACGTACGACCCGATGGGGTGCGTCACCGTGCCCCTTCCTCCTGCTTCGGCAGTACCGCCGTGAGTGTGCGGACGACGTCGATGGTGCAGCGCCCCAATTCGACCAGGGGACAGGGCGCCTCCCGAGCGTACGAAGCGGGTTCCAGACGCAGTGACGGCAGGGTAATGCCGGACCGTTCCAGGGCCGTACGCAATTTATTCACAGCTTCCTCTGCCTCTTCGATGCATTCCACCGAGTGCCGCGGGTTTTCCTTGCTCGCCATGGCTTCCCTTCCCGGTCCGACTTCACGTTTCGCATTACAACGGTGACGGTGCGGAGCTAGGCTCACCAGGGGTATGCGCACTACAACTTGGCAGCTGCACAGGGAGTTTGATCCATGGCCAACGGTTCGCGACAGGCGGCGTGGGAGTTTTTCGGAACCGAGTTGAAGCGGCGCCGGGAGGGCGCAGGATTCACGCAGGCAGCGCTCGGCGCCCGGGTTTTCGTGTCGGGCGGATACATCGGCCAATTCGAACAAGCCATTCGGAAGCCACAATTGGATGTGGCGCAGCGGATCGACGAGACACTGCAAACCGGAGGTTTTTTCGAGCGGATGTGTCGGAAGCTGATCAATGAACGGCGGTACGCCGACTATTTCGCTCCGGTGGCGGAGCTGGAGCAGCTGGCGACGAAGATCTGCGAGTTCGCGCCGACGGTGGTGCCCGGCCTCCTGCAGACCGCTGCGTACGCCCGGGCGATCACGATCGCAGCCAATCCGTTCACTTCCGACGAGTACATCGAGGAGACCGTCTCGGCCCGGCTCGAGCGGGCACGCATCCTCAAGGACGCTACAAGGCCCGAGTATTGGGTGGTCCTGCACGAGTCGGTGCTGCGTATCCCCATTGGCGGCGATGCCGCTATGGCCGAGCAGCTGGAACACGTCTCCGCGCTGACGCGCGAGCGGAGGGTCCTGGTGATGGTGGTCCCGTGCGCGGCAGGGGCACATGCCTCCATGGCAGGGATGCTGACTCTCATGGAGTTCGAGGACGCACCGCCAACCGCCTATACGGAGACATCGTTTTCGGGGAATCTCGTGGACGATCCGGCAGTGGTGAAGCGGGCACAGCGCGCCTACGATCTGCTCAGGGTCGCCGCACTGTCGCCGGAGGCGTCCCTGGCCCTGCTGGAATCGGCGGCTGAGGACTTCAGACGATGCGCGAGTACGACCTGAGCAACGCCCACTGGCGCAAGAGCAGGCACAGCAACGGCGAGGGCGGCAGCTGCGTCGAGGTGATCGACAACATCCCCGGCGTCGTCCCCGTCCGCGACAGCAAGAACCCCACCGGCCCCGTCCTCGTCATCGGAGCCGCCAGCTGGACCGCTTTCGTCGAGGGTGTCCGCGGCTAGGTCGCTCCATCCCCACGTCCTTGTTGATGGCGCGGGCCAGGATCACCCCGATGAGGATCAGCCCGACGCCGAACCAGGACGCCGCGGCGTCGAAGATCAGGGAGACCACGCCCACCGGGATGATCAAGCCGGCCAGCGGAATCAGCAGATTGCGCACCGGCGGCGGGGGCTCGCCTGTGCGGGTGCGGCTGCGGACGAGTTGGGGATACCACTCGGTGAAGCTCAGCGCCGCGACGATCGCCGCGATCTGGATGATCCACGCGGTCCAGAGGTTGTCCTGGTTGTGCAGGACGAGATCACCGAAGCCGCCCGCGATGGCCGCCACCAGGAAGGCCGCGCCCCAGACGCCGGTGATCACGTAGTTGATGCGGAGGAATTCGGGCGACTTCCAGTACTCGGGGCCGACGCGTTCCCGTCCGTACTGCATCGTGAAGGGCACCCGTACGGCCATCGAGCCGAAGGCGATGACCGCCAGCGCGAGGTTGGAGATCTCGCCCGCGTATGTCTCCAGCCACTGGAGGGTGCCCGGCGAGGCGGCGGCGCCGACCGCGGCGAGCACGGCGAAGAAGACGACGTCCGACACCTCGAGGGTCTTGAGCGAGGTGCCGCGCTCCCGCATCCGCGTCGCGATGAGGAGCACGACCGCCACCGCGAGGGCGAGACCTACGGCCAGTTCGAAGCGGCCCGGTCCGACGAGGACCGAGAAGATGATCCACGGGGACATCCCGACGATCGGGCTTTCGAGCGCGGCGTCGAGACGGCCGCCGGGTGCCGTGCCTGCGACAGCTTTCATTGCGGGGGCCCCTTTGCCCGGGCAGATCCTCCTGTTTCCAGCTTGGCGCGTGACGCCCGGCGACGCGATAGGAGCCGGACAGGCCCAGATGCCGCGCGGGGCGTCGACGATCTGCCAGAGGGCCACGGTCAGGACGTTCTCACGGGTGAACACGTCCACCGCGCCGAGGCGGCCCAGCCACTTGTGGTGGAGACCGGCTCCACCTGTCGGCGACGGCCTGGACGTGGGGCTCTGCGGGCGACCCGCGAGCGGGAGGTTAGGGTGTCCTTACCTCACCCCTCCCAGGGGTCGGGTCATAGATCAGGCTTATGGGTTCATAGGTACAGGGCGGGTACCGCGGCGGGAGCGCTGTTGCCAGGGTGGCGTGGGAGAGTCGGCTCCCTCCGCACGCGCCGGGCCGTCTCACTCGCCGGGTCACACCCCGTGGACCTCGTTCGAAGGGAACCATTCATGCCCCGCCCTCTGCGGATCGCGATCGTCGGTGCCGGCCCCGCCGGGATCTACGCCGCCGACGCACTGCTGAAGTCCGAGGCCGCCGTCGAGCCCGGTGTCTCCATCGACCTCTTCGAGCGGATGCCCGCGCCGTTCGGGCTGATCCGGTACGGCGTCGCGCCCGACCATCCCCGGATCAAGGGCATCGTGACCGCCCTGCACCAGGTGCTCGACAAGCCTCAGATACGCCTCTTCGGAAATGTCGACTACCCGAGCGACATCGGCCTGGACGATCTGCGTGAGTTCTACGACGCGGTGATCTTCTCCACGGGCGCGGACGCGGACCGGGCGCTCGACATCCCCGGCATCGATCTCGACGGCTCGTACGGGGCCGCGGACTTCGTGTCCTGGTACGACGGCCACCCGGACGTGCCGCGCAGCTGGCCGCTCGATGCGGAGAAGGTGGCCGTGCTCGGCGTCGGCAATGTCGCGCTGGACGTGGCCCGCATTCTCGCCAAGACGGCGGACGAGCTGCTGCCGACCGAGATCCCGCCGAATGTGTACGACGGTCTTGCCGCCAACAAGGCCCTCGAGGTCCATGTCTTCGGGCGGCGCGGCCCCGCGCAGGCCAAGTTCAGCCCGATGGAGCTGCGCGAGCTCGACCACTCGCCGAACATCGAGGTCATCGTGGACCCCGAGGACATCGACTACGACGAGGGCTCCATCGCCACCCGCCGGGGCAACAAGCAGGCGGACATGGTCGCGAAGACGCTGGAGAACTGGGCGATCCGGGATGTCGGCGACCGTCCCCACAAGCTGTTCCTGCACTTCTTCGAGTCGCCGACCGAAGTCGTTGGCGAGGACGGCAAGGTGGTGGGGCTGCGTACGGAGCGGACGCAGCTGGACGGCACCGGCAATGTCACCGGTACGGGCGAGATGCGCACGTGGGACGTACAGTCCGTCTACCGGGCCGTCGGCTATCTCTCCGACGAACTGCCCAAGCTGCCCTTCGACTTCCTCACCGGCACTGTCCCGCACGAGGGCGGCCGGGTGATCGAGGGCGGCGAGCATGTGCAGTCGACGTATGTGACGGGCTGGATCAAGCGCGGACCGGTCGGGCTCATCGGCCACACCAAGGGCGACGCGAACGAGACGGTCGCGAACCTGCTGGACGACCACGGGAACGGGCGGCTGCACACGCCGGTCGCGCCCGGCGAGGACGCGGTCGTCAACTTCCTTGAGGGCAGGGACGTTCGCTACACGACGTGGGAAGGCTGGCACCGCCTGGACGCGGCGGAGCGGGCGCGCGGCGAGGCGGAGGGGCGGGACCGGGTGAAGATCGTCGCCCGCGAGGAGATGCTGCGGGCGAGCGAGGCGTAACACGGGGCTCGGCCCCGGACCCCTGGGGCTCCGCCCCGGACCCTCCCCCTACGCCCAGCGGGCGTGGGGGGACCCCCACTCCTCAATCTCCCCCAGACTTCGTCCGGGGGGACCCCCACGGGGCTTGATTTGCCCGGCCCGTTGTCGGGGCCCGGCCTCGAACCCCGCGCCTCAATCCGCGGCGGGGCTTGAAAATCAAGCCCGTCCGGCGATTGAGGACACGCGCGAAGCGCGTACGGGGTTCGGGGCGGAGCCCCGAGGGGTTCTGGGGGCGTGCCCCCAGTTTCGGGATGGGGGTACCTCCCACGGCCGCCAGGCCGTAGGGGGAGGGCGGGGTGGGGGAAAACCCCCGGTCACCGACTACGCGTCGCCCGGGACCACCAGGCCCGACTCGTACGCCACGATCACCAGCTGCGCCCGGTCCCGCGCCCCCAACTTGCCCATGATCCGGCTGACATGGGTCTTCGCCGTGAGCGGGCTCAGGCCGAGCCGTTCGGCGATCTCCGTGTTGTTCAGGCCCCGGGCCACCAGTGCGAGGACCTGGCGTTCGCGGTCCGAGAGGCCGTCCGGGCCGCCGGTGGCGGGTGGTTCGCCGGGGATGCTCAGGACGCGGGCGATCAGGCGCGACGTGGGACCCGGGGAAAGCAGGGATTCACCCGCCGCCACCGTCCTGATCGCGGCAAGCAGATCGGCCGGTCTGGTGTCCTTCACCAGGAAGCCGGACGCGCCCGCGCGCAGCGCTTCGAGGATGTGCTCGTCGGTGTCGTACGTGGTGAGGACCAGGACCTTGACCCCGGCGAGGTCGTCGTCGGCCGCGATGAGGCGGGTCGCCTCGATGCCGTCGAGCTCCGGCATGCGGATGTCCATGACGACGAGGTCCGCGCGTTCGGTGCGGGCCAGTTCGACGGCCTCCGCGCCGGTGCCCGCCTGACCGACGACCTCCATGTCGCGGGCGGACTCGACGAGCATCGCGAACGCGGCGCGTACGAGGCGCTGGTCGTCGGCGAGCAGTACACGGATCACGCTCATGCCAGGGCCTCCGACTGCTGCTTCAGCGGCAGGGCCGCCGCGACCTCGAAACCGCCGCCGTCGCGCGGGCCGGCTGCCAGTGTGCCTCCGACGCTACGGGCGCGCTCGCGCATGCCGACGATGCCGTAGCCGGAGCCTTCGGTGGCGCCCGGGGCGGTGCCGTCGTCGGTGACGGTGACGCGCAGATGGCCGTCTGCCGCCTCGACCGCGACGCGTATGCGGACGCCGGGGCCGCCGTGGCGTACGGAGTTGGTCAGCGACTCCTGCACGATGCGGTAGGCGGCGGCCTCGACGGCCGGCGGGATGTGCGCCTGCTCGGTGCGCACGTCGAGATCGGCCTGTGCGGCGCGTACGAGACCGGGCAGCGCGGTCAGATCCGGCAGCGGTCCGGCGGCGTCCGGGCCGTCCGCCCGAAGGACCTCGAGGGTGGTGCGCAGCTCGCCGCGCGCCGTACGGCAGGTGTCGGCGATCTCGTCGAGGGCCTTGGCGATGGCGGCGCGGTCGAGACGGCCGGGGTCGACGGTCAGTACGTGGGAGGCGACGGACGTCTGCACGCCGATGAGGGTGATGGAGTGCGCGAGCAGGTCGTGCAGATCGCGGGCGATGCGGAGGCGTTCTTCGGCGACGCGGCGGGCGGCCTCCTCCTCGCGGGTGCGTTCGGCGCGCTCGGCGCGGCTGACGACGGAGGCGATGTAGCGGCGGTAGATGCGTACGTCGGCGCCGAAGACGAGGACGGCGAGGATCCATCCGGAGGTGCGCAGCGCCTCGAGACCCTGGTGCGCGTCGACCCGGAACATCACGGTCACGGCGGTGCCGATCACAGCGGTGCCGATGAGGAAGGTGTGCAGGGGGCGCGCGGTGGCGGCGACCGTGTAGAGAGCCAGGAGGGAGCCGTGGAGGGGCGCGAGGTGATTGTTGTCCGCGGCGTGGTACGGAATGACGCAGACAACGACGGCCAGCAAGACGGGAATTGGCCGGCTGCGTCGCCAGGCGAGGGGCACGATGCTGCCGCCGAGGAGTGCCCAGCCGAGGGCGTCGGGCCGACGGCCTTCCTGGACGGTCAGCGCGAGCACGACCGAAAGGACGCCGATGGCCGTGGCGAGGAGGGCGTCGTTGCGGAAGCGGTGCGTCGCGGCGAGGGGATCGCGGCTGACGGCGGTGAGGACGCGCTCGCCGAGCCGCGGGCGTTTCGCCGGGGGCGGCGGGGTGGGGGTCTGTGGCTGCACGGGTCCATCCTCCGGTAGTTGCGGCGGGAGGGAGCGCGGCGGTGGGGGTCGCCTGCGGCGGGCTTTGCCCCGCCCGTCCCTTCCCGAACCAGGGGCTCCGCCCCCGGACCCCTGCGCCTCAATCGCCGGCGGGGCTTGATTTGCCCGGGCGACCTTTAGTTCCGGACGGGCGGAAATTCAAGCCCGTCCGGCGATTGAGGACACGCCCGAAGGGCGTCCGGGGGTCTGGGGGCTTGCCCCCAGTTACGGGAAGGGGCGGGTAGGGGAACAAGCCCGCCGCAGGCGACCCCCACCGCCGCACCCACCCCTCACACCCGGCCCGCCCCTTCCCGAAGCCTCGACGCATCCCGCGACCCAAGCGCGACGCCGCGCCGGCGCGACAGGTGGCCCGGCCACCAGACCCCCCGCCCCAGCAGCAGACTCGCCGAGGTCACCAAGTACGTGCGGACCAGGAACGTGTCCAGCAGGACACCCACCGCCACCACGAAGCCCATCTCCACCATCGTCACCAGCGGCAGGTTCATCAGGACCGCGAACGTCGCCGCGAGCACGATGCCCGCCGAGGCGATGACGCCGCCCGTCGTGCGCAGGGCCGTCAGGGCCGCGGCTGCCGGTTCCGCCCCCGACACCGCCTCCTCGCGCGTCCGGTGCATCAGGAAGATGCCGTAGTCCACGCCGAGCGCGACCAGGAAGACGAAGGAGAGCAGCGGCAGTCCGGGGTCGACCCCGGTGAAGCCGAAGACCGGCCCGAAGACCAGGCCGCCGAGGCCCGTCGCCGCGCCCCACACCGCGACCACCGCGACGACGAGGATCAGCGGGGCGACGAGACTGCGCAGAAGGGCGATCAGGATCAGCAGGACCGCGGCGAGGACGAGTGGGACGACGACCAGGCGGTCGCGGGCATTGGTGTCGTCCAGGTCGAGTTGCTGGGCGCTGGGGCCGCCGACGTACGAGCCGTCCAGGTCCGCGCGCAGCGCCTTGATCGTCGCGGTCTCGCCCGCCGTCTCCGGCGCGTCCTTGGCGAAGACGGAGAGTTCGGTCCAGCCGCCCCCGCTGCGCCCGCGCTCCGCTGCTGCGACGCCTTCGGTCGTACGCGCCTGGGCGAGCGCCTCGTCCGCGCGGCCGGTGGGCGTGACGACGCCGATCGGCTGGCTGCTGCGCTCGGGATAAGCATCGGCCAGCGTCCGCATCGCCGACACCGACTCGGGCCGGTCGGTGAAGCTGTCCTCCTGGGTGAGTGTGCCGGGCAGGTTGAACGCACCGAGCGCCAGCGCCCCGAGCAGGACGGCCCCCGAGGCGAGCACGACGAGAGGCCGCCGCCCCGCGGAGCTGCCCATCGCGGCGAACAGCGAGCGGCGCGGCTTGGGCTCACCGCCGTACGCCGGGATCAGCGGCCAGAAGACCCGGCGACCGAGCAGCACCAGCACCGCGGGCAGCAGCGTGAGCATCGCGGCGAGCGCGCACACCACGCCGACCGCGCCGACCGGGCCGAGCCCGCGGGCACTGTTGAGGTCGGCGGCCAGCAGGCACAGCAGCCCGGCCGCGACGGTCCCGGATGAGGCGAGCACGGCGGGCCCGCAGCCGCGTAGCGCGGCGCGCATCGCGTCGTACGGCTGCGGGACACGGCGCAGTTCCTCGCGATAGCGGGCGACGAGCAGCAGCGCGTAGTCGGTGCCCGCGCCGAAGACCAGGACGGTCATGATGCCCGCGCTCTGACCGGTGACCGTGACGTCGAAGCCCTGGGCGAAGCCGTAGATCACCGCCCTGGTGCTGAGCGCGGCGACGCCCACGACGAGCAGTGGCACCAGCCACAGGAACGGGCTGCGGTAGGTGAGAATCAGCAGCACCGCCACCACGAGCACGGTCGCGATCATCAAGGTGCCGTCGATGGACTGGAAGACCTCGCTCATGTCCGTCTGGACCGCGCTCGGCCCGCCCACCTCGACGCTGAGTCCATCGCCGCCGCTCACCGTCTTGCGTACGTCCTCGACAAGGGCGGCGCGTGCGTCCTCGTCGGCGCCCGGCTCGGTGGTGGACACCGGGACCATCAGGGTCGTGCCGTCCTTGGAGGGCACGGCCACGGGCCGCTGTCCGCCCGCCAGTCGATGCTCGGCCGCGAGCTGCCCGACCTGCTTGTCCGCCAGCGCGCGGTCGGCGGCGCTCAGTCCGCCGTCGCGGTGGTAGACGAGGACGAGCTCGGTGGACTCGCCGCCGGGCAGCTGCTGCTGGATCTTGGCGACCTGGGTGGAGTCCGCGCCTGCCGGGAGGTAGTCCACGACGTTGTCGCGCTGTACGTCGCCGAGCTTGCCCGCGAAGGGGCCGGCCAGCGCGATGACGGCGATCCAGAGCGCGAGCACCGCCCACGGCACGGCTCGGCGGCGTTTGTTTGCGGGCACGGGCCCCATAGGTGTCTCCCCTTCAACACGGGTGTCCGGTGTGGTCGATCACCAGACTCCCGTCGGGGAGCGCTCAATACCTCGCGCGCACGGGCGAGATGAGGCTTACTGCGTGGGGTGGCCCCGGGCGCGCATTACTCCCCAGGGAGTACGCCGCGTACAGGAGCTGCGTACGCGGGTCGAGCGCGCCACTAGAACGGCGTGCGGGCCGTGGCCAGCAGCCGCGCCGTGTCGTCCGCGCCGAGCTGCAGCGCCGTACCGACCGTGGTCAGCACGTCACGCTCCGCCGGGCTGTACGGACCGTCCGCGAGCGCGATCCGCGCGCCCTGCAGCAGGATCGACTCGCGGCCCGCGGGGGCCAGATGCGGCGCGAGCGGCTCCAGCGCCTCGTGCAGCTCGATGGCGAGCGCCGCGCCATAGGGCCCGGTGTCGGCGACGAAGCGGCCGGTGTCCGCCGCGAGCGCCTCGATCAGACCGGTGAGCTGGTCCTCGGTGCAGTCGTCGAGACCGGCCGCGCGGACTGTGGCGACGGCGGTGTCGCGGACCGGGCGGGAGGAGGTGCCACCGGAGGCGAGGACGGCAAGGGCGACCGTGTGGACGGCGTCACGGAGCATCGCGGAGAAGCGAGCGGTGGTGGGGTGGTCGAGGGCGTCGGTGCCGAAGTGGCCGCGGCAGGCGGCGCATTCGATGACCGGGCCCGCCGCGCCGCGCGGCAGCACGGGCAGGCCGAAAAAAGTGAAGCGGCGTCTGCCGGTGCGGCGGCGGTAGTTGCGGTCGCCTCCGCAGCCGGGGCAGAAGAATTCGCCGTCGCCGACCGTGTTCCAGGAGGTATGAACGCCGCAGACCAGCATTTTTCGGCCGAACGGTCCCCGGTCTGGCTGCACGTCGCACCTCCGTAACGCTCCGGCAACATTGCCGCGTTGACGTGATGTTAGCCACAGCGACGATGTGGCGTCAGCACCCCGGAAGCAGGACGCCAGGACATGGCCGATTCCTCGCCCTGACATGGGTCGCCGGACGGGCTTGTTTTCAAGCCCGTCCGGCGACGGAGAACCAAGATCCGGGGCGGAGCCCCGCCCTCCTAGCGCGCGGCCCTGTTCACCGCGGAGACAACCGCCTTCAGCGACGCCCGGGTCGTGTTGGCGTCGATGCCGATGCCCCACAGCACCTTGCCGTCGATCGCACACTCGATGTACGACGCGGCCTGCGCGGACGCGCCCTCGCTCATCGTGTGCTCCTGGTAGTCCAGCAGCCGCGCGTCCACGCCCACCGCGTTCAGCGCCTCGAAGAAGGCGGAGATCGGGCCGTTGCCGGTACCGGTCAGCACGGTCTCGGCGCCGTCCACGACCGCCTCGACGTTCAGCGTGTCGGTGCCGTCCTTGTCGGTGGTGGTCTGGCCGGAACGCAGCTGGATACGGCCCCACGGATTGTCCGGGTTGGGCAGGTACTCGTCCTGGAATACCGACCAGATCGCCTTTGGCGTGACCTCGCCGCCCTCGGAGTCCGTCTTCGCCTGGATGATCTTCGAGAACTCGATCTGCATCCGGCGCGGCAGATCCAGCTTGTGGTCGTTCTTCAGGACGTACGCGATACCGCCCTTGCCGGACTGCGAGTTGACCCGGATGACCGCCTCGTAGGAACGGCCGACGTCCTTGGGGTCGATCGGCAGATACGGCACGGCCCACTCGATCTCGTCCACCGTCTTGCCCTGGGCGGCCGCGTCGGCCTCCATGGCGTCGAAGCCCTTCTTGATGGCGTCCTGGTGGGAACCGGAGAAGGCGGTGTAGACCAGATCGCCCGCATACGGGTGGCGCGGGTGGATCTCCATCTGGTTGCAGTACTCGCTCGTACGACGGATCTCGTCGATCTGCGAGAAGTCGATCTGCGGGTCTACGCCCTGCGAGAACAGGTTCATGCCCAGCGTCACCAGGTCGACATTGCCGGTGCGCTCGCCCTGCCCGAACAGACAGCCCTCGATCCGGTCCGCGCCGGCCATGATCGCCAGCTCGGCGGCGGCGACGGCGGTGCCGCGGTCGTTGTGCGGGTGCACCGACAGGCATACGTGCTTGCGGCGCGTCAGGTTCCGCGACATCCACTCGAAGCGGTCGGCATGCGTGGACGGCGTCGAACGCTCCACCGTGGCAGGCAGGTTGAGGATGATCTCGCGGCCGGCCTCGGGCTGCCAGACGTCACAGACGGCCTCGCAGACCTCCAGCGCGAAGTCCAGCTCGGTGTCGGTGAAGATCTCCGGGCTGTACTGGTAGCCGAAGGTCGTCTCGGGACCCAGGATCTTCTCCGCGTACTCCATCACCAGCCGCGTGCCGTCCACGGCGATCTGCTTGATGTCGCCCTTCGAGCCGCGGAAGACGACCCGGCGGAAGGTGGGTGCCGTGGCGTTGTACAGGTGCACGGTCGCACGGTGGGCGCCGACGACGGACTCGACGGTGCGCTCGATCAGATCCTCGCGCGCCTGGGTCAGGACGGAGATCGTCACGTCCTCGGGGATCGCACCCTCTTCGATGATGGACCGTACGAAGTTGAAGTCGGTCTCGCCGGAGGAGGGGAAACCGACCTCGATCTCCTTGTAGCCCATGCGCACCAGCAGGTCGAACATCTCGCGCTTGCGGGCGGGCGACATCGGGTCGATCAGGGCCTGGTTGCCGTCGCGCAGATCGGTCGACAGCCAGCGCGGCGCCTTGGTGATCCGGTTGTCCGGCCAGGTGCGGTCGGGGATGTCCACGGCCTCGTACGTGCCGTACTTGTGGATCGGCATCCCGGACGGCTTCTGGGCGTGGGTCGCGTTGGTGACGGGCGTGGGGCGACCGACAGAGTTGTCAGACATTGCGTAGGGCTCCTCGGGGTCCATCAAGTAGGACGGCCGACTGAGTCGAAGCAGCACCAGATCCCGCGGGGAGGGGGTCGGCCTACGACTACAGGCCCTCGCCGCGGCAGCTAAGAAGAAGCAGCCCGAAACGCATGATGCTGAGAAGCGTAACCGAGTGGCGCGGGGACGGCGGTCCCGTATCAGTATGCGGGACACCATTTCGGTTACGCCCAAACAGTGGTGCATCACTCCATTTCACTAATCATGGTGGCAACTAGTGACAGCGCCGTGACCCAGTGCCACAGTCCCGTTGCATGGACGCCAACGCCCGCCGGGCAAACCCGGTCTTCTGCACCATCGTGCCGCCCCATGTCCTCGACAAACTGGCCCGCGCCGAGGACCCCGCGATCGCCGAGTCGGCGGCCCGCACCCTCGAACACGACGCCCTCCAGCGCACCCGCCGCCGGATCACCACGGTCCGCGGCCTGGCTCCGAGCGTGAGCGCCATCGTCTCGGACCGGCCGAACCGCACGATCTACGACGCCGGGCACCACGAGACCGTACCGGGCAGGAAGGTGCACTCCGAGAACGACCAGCCCGCCACGGACGCCACGGTCAACCGCGCGCACGCGGGCCTCGGCGCGACCTTCGACCTGTATCTGAAGGTGTACGGACGCCACTCGATCGACGACCTCGGCCTGCCGCTGAACGCGACCGTCCACTACGGCGAGAAGTACGACAACGCCTTCTGGGACGGGCATCGGATGGTCTTCGGCGACGGGGACAACGACCTGTTCCTGGACTTCACGCTGCCCGTGGACGTGATCGGGCACGAGCTCACCCACGGGGTCACGCAGTACACGGCGAACCTGGAGTACTTCAGCCAGTCCGGCGCGCTGAACGAGTCCATGTCGGACGTCTTCGGCTCGCTGATCAAGCAGTACGCGCTGGGCCAGAGCGCCGACGAGGCGGACTGGCTGATCGGCGCGGGCCTGCTCGGGCCGAATGTCACCGGTGTCGCCCTGCGCTCGATGAAGGAGCCGGGCACGGCGTTCGACGACGATGTACTCGGCAAGGACCCGCAGCCCGCGACGATGGAGGACTACGTCAAAACCGGTCGCGACAACGGCGGCGTCCACATCAACTCGGGCATTCCGAACCATGCCTTCTACCTGGCCGCCACCGCGCTGGGCGGCAATGCGTGGGAGCGGGCGGGCCAGATCTGGTACGACGTACTGACGGGCGGTGAGCTGACGACGACCGCACAGTTCTCGGACTTCGCCGCCCTCACGGTGGCCGCGGCCCGCGCGCGCTACGGCGAGGGCCAGGAGCAGGAGGCTCTGCTGAAGGCGTGGTCCCAGGTCGGGGTAGCTAGCAGCTGAGCCGTTCTCGTACTAGACAGAACCCATGCGTATCCAGGTAAGGCGCACGGGCGGATTCGCCGGCATCGAGCGGGTCGCCGAGGTGGACATCGCCGGACGGACAGACGCGGGCGAGTGGCATGCCCTGGCCGAGCGGGCGGTGGCCGACGGCCGGGGCACGCCGCCAGTGGGGGTGCCGGACGGGTTCAGCTACCAGATCAGGGTCGACGGGCGGACGGTGTACTGCGCCGATCCCCGGCTGTCCGAGGCCCAGCGGCAGCTGATCTCGCTCGTCCTCAAGGAAGGTTCCTGAGGGAGTCGGGAAGGGAGGCGGTCGCCGCTTCGACAGCGTCCCCCTGGCCGATCGCGAAGTCCCGGACGAGTGCCGACAGGGTCTCGTCCGGGGTGCGCGGACCGGTGAAGTAGCCCGCCCGCTCCAGCTGGGCGAGACCGTGCATCTGACACCAGAGCTGCCAGGCCCGCAGTGACGCGTCACCGTCCCGGAAGCGGCCCGCTTCGGTGCAGCGGTGGATCACACCGAAGGGGACACGGAGCATGCCGGTGCCCATCTCCCGGTCGTCGTCGGTGAGTTCGAAGCCGGCCAGCTGGGACCCGCCGAACATGACGGCGTAGACGTCCGGCTCGGCACGGGCGAACTCCTGGTAGACGCGGCAGATGGCGTACAGGTCGGCGACCGGGTCGTCGGTGGGCCGTACGACGTCGGTGCGCGCCTCGAAGCGCTCGAAGCCTTCGCGCATCACCTCGCGGACGAGCGCCGGCATGGAGCCGAAGTGGGTGTAGACCGCCATGGTCGAGGCACCGACGGCCTTGACCAGACGGCGGGCGCTGAGGGCAGCGGGGCCTTCGTCGGCGAGGACGCGGGCGGCCTCGTCGAGGAGTCGGCGGCGTACGGGTTCCGGGGTTGACACAAGCAGCAGCGTAACGGCGTTATGCGAAGGAATACGGGGGACCATGCTGCTGCCAAGGGGGCGATGGCAGCGGCCCGGATCGCCGGGCCCGGTGTGATCCGAAGGACACCGCTGGGGGTCAGAAGCCCAGTTTGCGCAGCTGCTTCGGGTCCCGCTGCCAGTCCTTCGCGACCTTCACATGGAGGTCCAGGAAGACCGGCGTACCCAGCAGCGCCTCGATGTGTTTGCGGGACTTCACGCCGACCTCCTTCAGGCGCTTGCCCTTCGGGCCGATGATGATGCCCTTCTGGCTGGGGCGCTCGATGTAGACGTTCGCGTGGATGTCCAGCAGCGGCTTGTCCGCCGGGCGGTCCTCGCGCGGCAGCATCTCCTCCACCACCACCGCGATCGAGTGCGGCAGCTCGTCCCGTACGCCTTCCAGCGCGGCCTCGCGGATCAGCTCCGCGACCATGACCTGCTCGGGCTCGTCCGTGAGGTCGCCCTCCGGGTAGAGCGTGGGGCCCTGGGGCAGCAGCGGGATCAGCAGGTCGGCCACCAGCTCGACCTGCTTGTTGCCGACCGCCGAGACCGGGACGATCTCCGCCCACTCCATGCCCAGCTCCTGGCCCAGCCGGTCGATCGCGATCAGCTGCTCGGCCAGCGTCTTGGAGTCGACCAGGTCGGTCTTGGTGACGATCGCGACCTTCGGGGTCTTCTTGATCCCCGCGAGCTCCTTGGCGATGAAGCGGTCACCGGGGCCTAGCTTCTCGTTCGCCGGCAGGCAGAAGCCGATCACGTCGACCTCGGCCCAGGTGGTGCGCACGACATCGTTCAGCCGCTCGCCGAGCAGCGTGCGCGGCTTGTGCAGTCCTGGGGTGTCGACCAGGATCAGCTGCGCGTCCGGGCGGTGCACGATGCCCCGCACGGTGTGCCGGGTCGTCTGCGGCCGGCTGGAGGTGATCGCCACCTTCTGGCCGACCAGAGCGTTCGTGAGGGTGGACTTGCCCGCGTTGGGGCGGCCGACGAAGCAGGCGAAGCCGGCCCGGTGGGGGGCTTCGGAAGACTGGGTACGAGCGCTCATGGCGCCCATTCTCCCTGATGTCAGACGCCCTCGTTGACGCGCGCCCGCCCGCGCCGCACCCGGGCCCACACCCCGGCACCCGTCGCGGCCGCCGCCAGCAGCAGCGCGACCAGCCACGGCAGTGCGAAGAAAGAGACTCCCGCCGACTCGTGCACGTCCCGCGCGGTGGCGGTTAGCTGCACTTCGCCCCATTCGAGCTGGGGCGCGCCCGACCAGCGTTCAGTGAGACGGATCCTTTGGCGCGGCAGCAGTTCGGAGGGAACCTTCGTCAGCTCGCGGCTCAGCAGATCGCGTCCGAACAGGCCCTCGGCCTTGAGAGCGACCTTGGGGTTGAGGGTCACATTGCCGCGGTTGTAGAGCGTGTACGAGATCAGCGCGCTGCTCTCGCCCAGGCCGGGCACCAGGGGCTGCTCATGGGTGAGTTCGACGTTCTCGACGGAGAGCGCGGGCACGGTGGGTCCGCCCACTCGCAGATAGATGCGTGCGCCGACGGCCTGCTGGATGCCGACGGCGACCGAGCCGGTCGCTGCGCCGATGCGCTCGTCGAGGGCGACCAGGGCGCCGGGGTGGTCGCCGGGCTCGGCTCCCTCGGGGACGGTGAGGGTGTACGGGACGGTGACCGAGCCGTTCGCCGGGACGGTGACGCGGTCGCGGTCCGGTTTGGCCCACGCGCCCACCCCGCGCTGTTTCTCCTTCAGCGTGCGTACGGCGAAGCCGCCGTCCCGCGCGGTGTTGTACGCATCGGCTGCGTACAGCCGGAAGGTCAGCGGGGCCGCGGTCTTGTTGCTGACCGTCACCCGGTCGGTGAGGGTGGTGCCGGGGTCGGCGGAGAGATAGAAGTACGGCCGCCGGCCCAGCTCGGAAGCGGCGGGGTAGACGGACCAGTTGCCGTTGTCGGCGGCGTGCGCGGCCGGGGCGGCGCACAACACCGCGATGAGACCGAGCAGGATCACGTACAGCTTGCGCATGGTGCACACCCCCAGGGACGAAGCGGGCCGACCGGGTGCGCGCCCGGCCCGCCGTTCTTGTTGTGTGTCAGGTGAGCGTGAGGGTCAGCACGCCGGAGTACGCGCCGGGGGCGGTGTACGCCGGGACGTTCAGTGTGACCTTCGCGTTCAGGGTGAACTCACCTCCGGTGAGTGCCCCGTTGGGGGTGGAGGCCAGGGTCGCACCGGCCGTGCCGACGGATCCCGCCGAGCCGGCGACGCAGGTGCTCGGACTGCCCTGCTTGGTGGTGCAGGCCGGCGTCCAGCCGAGCTTGCCGGCGTCGATCTTCCCGCCGGGGCCCGTGAAGTCGGTGACCTTGCCGGTCAGGGACCAGCCCGCGGGGCCGCCGCGGAAGTCCTTGACCGTCACCGTCTTCAGATCGCCGGTGGATGCCCCGCCCGTGCCGAAGTCGACCGCCGAGAGATCGACGGTGTCCCCGGTCTGGGACATGGACAACGTTCCTGCCGCGACGGAGGAGTTGAGCTTCTGACTGTTGGCGGGCAGCGGGGTGTCGTCGATGACGGTGTACGCCGCCGGACCCGCGCCCTTGTCCGGGGACCAGGCAGCGCCTTCGTACGCGACGATGCCGGTGGTCGCCTTCTCGTTGACCTGCAGACCGGCCGTGAAGCCGCCCGCGGCGTCGGCCTTGACGGTCGTCCTGTCGGCGGTCTCGGCCGCTCCGGCCCGTCCGACGACCGTGACGTCGGCGAGCGGAGTGAACTTGGCGCCGATGACGGTGACCTGGTCGCCGGGCTTGCCGGAGGCCGTGGCCAGCTGGATGGAGCGCTCATTGGCCCCTGGCTGGTCCGTCGCGATGACCGTCTCGGAGACGGGCGCGGGCGGATTGATCACCGTACAAGGGGTGTCCAGCTCCATGATGTAGCTGGTGTGGATGTTGTAGTCGCCGGGCGAAAGCGTGATCGAGCCGGGCGCGGTGACCGTGAAGGTGCCGGTCATCGAGAACGACGGGAACGCGCCCTTGCCGGGGACCGGAGGGTTCTTCTTGGGTCCGGTGACCGTGACGCTGCCGGGCTGGGCACCGCCGAGGGTGACCTTGCCGCTGGGCGTCATGATGTCGGCCGGGAGTGCGATGTCGACGGGGTTGCTGGCGGCGGGCTTGGTGACGGTGTAGGTGACCGTGACGGTGTCGCCGACCTTGGGTGCGGCCTTGTCGACGGTGATCTGGGCGGTCGTGGTGCCGTCGATGGGCGGGATGCCTGCGATGGGCGGCGGTACGCAGTGGGTCGCGAAGTCCACCGGCGCCGAGGCGATGGCGAGTGCGTGCGCGGGCCCGGCGAGCGCTGCCGTGCCGGCGACTAGAGCGACCGCCCCCAGCGCGGCGGTCCAGCGCCGCCTTCGGCCGGCGGATCTTCGAGGTGTGGATCTTTGGGTGGCTGTAGCCATGATTGCCCCCTTCTGAGGAATGCCGGGGGCCATTGACGTGTGATGGCCGAAAGAAGTCAATGGAATCGAAATGCACCGTCTGATGGCCCATCAGATACTGTCAAGATCCGCGTTGTCGCAGGCCGGAAGGGGAATCGGCGCCACCGGATTGGTGACGCCGATTCCTGTCACAGTGGTGCTGTCATGAGGCGCTACCGCGCAGGGGCCGCCAGGAGGGGCGGACCGGGCCGTGGCCTCAGACGCCCGCGGGGGTCCGGCGCCCCCGGAACCGGTCCGCGAGGAGCGCCGCCGCGGCGGCCACGTACAGCGTGCCGAGCACACCGACCGCAAGATCGAGCCAATCGGCGCCCCGGCCGAGCGCCAGGGCCCGTACCGCGGCCCCGCCGGTCCACAGACCGACCACCGCCGACAGCACGCTCGCGACCACCTGAGCGGTCCGCGCCGCGCGCTCGCGCCCATGGACCGTCAGCAGCTCGCCCACGGCGAAGCCTGTGACCGCGAAGGGCCAGACATCGAGGGCGTCCACCCCGCCCGTGATGGCACCCTCGACGACGTTGCCGACCCCGGCGATGCCGGAGCCCGCCAGCGCGACCCGGGCGAACAGCCGCCGGCGCCGCGCTCCCGTCGAGGCGAAGAGCATCAGCCCGCCGCCACCGAGGCCTTGAGCTCCCCGTCGGGCCCGGCGAGCAGCACCGGGGTCGCGGGCCCGCCAAGGTCGCGTACGGCCGCGCGGTCCGCGTCGGAGGCGGCTTCGGCCTCGGAGACGAGGGCCGCGGCCTCCAGGGACTTCGCGCCGCTGGCGACGGCCATGGCGACGGCGGTCTGCAGGGCACTGAGCTTGAGCGAGTCGAGTTCCACGGTCCCGGCGACGTAGGTACGTCCGGTCTCGTCCCGTACGGCGGCACCCTCGGGCACACCGTTGCGGGCCCGGGCGCTGCGCGCCAGCGTGATGATCTTGCGGTCCTCGGGGCCGAGGTCGGTGCTCTGCGTCATGGCTCGAGCATAGATCGAGGGCTCGGACGGGAACGGCGAGGGCCCCGGCTCCGGACCCTCGCCGTACGGCCGAGGTCAGCCCTGCGCCGCCTTGGTGAACTTGTCGCCCGCCAGCTTGGCAAGTGCGTCGAAGTCCTTGTGGCCCGAGGCGTTGGCCGGAATGTGGGCGAGCCGGGTCACGCCGGTGCCCTGGCGGGCCACCAGCAGGTTCATCTCGATCTTGAAGCCGGCCATCTCCGGGAACGCCATCTTGAACCGGAAGGCAAGAGCCTCCTCGCCGGCCTGCGGCGCCGTGAGCTTCTCGAGCTTGACGTCGGCCTTCATTCCCTCCATCTCGAAGGAGAAGCCGGTGCAGGCGCCGAGGGCGGTGGAGATCGGCTTGACGTAGTCGGCGGCGCCGGTGCCCGAGAAAGTGAAGACCTGCTGGGCGAGCGAGCTGTCGCCCCCGCCGCGCTCGAACTCCATGTCCCCGCCGATCGTCGCCCCGGCGATCTTGTCCGCCAGGACCCCGGCGATCGGCTGACACTCGGGCTTGTCGGCCTTCGGGTCGTCCTTCGAGGGCTCGGCCTTGCTGGCCTTCCAGCCGGACGGCAGGTCCTTGGCCTCAAGGGTCGCGGCCTTCATCTGCGCGGCGGTCAGCGGCGTGACGGCCGGCGCCTGCGACGTGGTCGGCTCCGGCTTGCCCGCTTCCGTCTTGCCCGCTTCCGTCTTGGCGGGCTTCTTGTCGTCGGAGGATCCCTCGCAGGCCACCGCGGTGAGGCAGAGGGCGGACACGGTGAGGGCGGCGGTCAAACCGCGCATACGGATACGCATCAGATTTTTTCTCCCCTGAATCGATGGATTCGCGTGGGGAGCTGCGGTTCCCCCCTCCCCGGTGACGGGCAGAGAATACACATACGGCCAGGTCAGCCCGCCACGGGATACATGGAGCCGCGGCGCCCCTCCGGGCTCGCCAGCCACTGAAGCTTCCGCGCCGTGTCCGCCTCGGGCAGCGCCGTATGCATCACGATCGCGAGGTCGGGGCGGGCCGGGACCCGCAATTGGGTCGATTCCACGAAGAGCGCGCCGACCAGCGGGTGCTCGATCTCTTTGCGGACCTGGCCGCCGGGGGCGATGTCGCGCCGCTCCCACAGCCCGGTGAACTCGTCACTGACCGCCTTCGCCTCCTCGACCACCGCCTGGAAGCCCTCGTCGTCCGGGCACTCCGAGCAGGCGGCGCGGAACTGCGCGACGACATACGGCGCGTTCTGCTCCCAACTCGTCGCCCGCGCACGGTAGATGGGGTCGGTGAAGAAGGCGATCAGACAGTTCTGGACGAGGCCGGGGCGCATACCGAGGATCATCCCGGCCGCGTCGTTGTACATGATCGTGTTCCAGTACCGGTCCATGATGTGCGCGGGGTACGGCATCCAGGCGTCGATCAGCCTGCGCAGCCCGGCGCACATGTCGGCGTCGCCCGGATCGACCTCGGGCGCCGGCGGGTTGAGCCCGGCCAGTACATAGAGATGGCGGCGCTCGGTGCTGCTCAGCCGCAGCACACGGCCCACCGAGTCGAGGACCTGCGGCGAGACGGTGATGTCCCGCCCCTGCTCGAGCCACTGGTACCAGGAGACGCCGACACCGGCGAGGACGGCGACCTCCTCCCGGCGCAGTCCGGGCGTACGACGGCGGGCCCCGCCGTCCGGCAGGCCCGCCTCGGCCGGGCTGATCCGGGCGCGCCTGCTCATCAGGAACTCGCGCAGCTCACCGAGGCGGTGAGCCTTCATCACATCGTGCTCGGCCGACGCGGCCACGTACTCCCCCTGTCCGTCTGCCTGGTGGTCCGACCAACAGGATAAGTTCCCGCTCCCCACGGCTATTCCTGGAGACCGAAGGTGTTGACCATGGCAATCGACACCTCTGTCCCCACTCCCTCAACGACGGCTCCGCCGAAGCTCGCCGGCCGCGCACGGCTGATCCTCTTCGTGCTGTGCGCCGCGCAGTTCATGGTCGCCCTCGACTTCTCCGTACTGAATGTGGCGCTGCCCGATCTCGGCAGGGACCTGGGGCTCAGTCAGTCCGCCCTGCAGTGGGCGGTCACTGCCTTCGCGCTGCCCTCCGGCGGCTTTCTGCTGCTGTTCGGCCGGATCGCCGATCTGTACGGGCGGCGCAGACTCTTCCTGACCGGGCTCGCTCTCTTCGGCGCCGCGTCGGTGCTGGCGGCACTCGCCTGGAACCCGGCGGCGTTCCTGGCCGGGCGGGCGTTGCAGGGCCTCGGCGCGGCGGTCATCGTGCCGACCGGCATGGCCCTGCTGACCACCACCTTCCCCGAAGGCCCGCAGCGGGACCGGGCGTTGGGCATCAGCGGCACACTGCTGTCGCTCGGCTTCACCGTCGGCATGGTGCTGGGCGGCGTGATGACCGACCTGCTGGGCTGGCGCTCCACGATGGGTCTGCTGGCCCTGTTCACCGTCATCGTCCTGCCGCTGGCGCCGGGGCTGCTGCCCGAGTCGCGTACGCCGGACCGGCCTCGGCTCGACGTGCCCGGCGCGATCACCGTCACCGGCGGTCTGCTCGCGGTGATCTACGCCCTGTCCACGGCGGCCCAGCGCGGCTTCGGCGGCGCGGACGTCGTGGTCACGCTGGTCGCGGGCGTCGCGCTGCTGATCGCCTTCGGGGTGGTCGAATCCCGGTCGGCCGCGCCGCTGGTCTCACTGCCGATGCTGCGGCGGCGGACGGTGGCCTGGGGGAATCTGGGGGGCCTGGTCACCTTCTCGATGATGAGCACGGTCGTCTTCGTCCTCACCCTGTATCTCCAGGAGACCCTGCAGCTCTCGGCGTTCCGGACGGGTCTCGTCTTCGGCGTCCAGGGAGTCCTCTCGGCAGTCGCCGGTACCTATGCCCCGAAGGTCATCGGCCGCCTCGGCGCCCGGCGCACCCTGGTCTACTCCCTGCTCGGCCAGGGCGTGTTCGTGGCGGCACTGCTGGGCCTCGGCACGGAGTCGGGCGCGCTGCTCGCGACGGCTGCGGTGTCGCTGGCGAGCATGTGCCATCTGGGCGCGATCATCTCGTACGGGCTGACGGTGACGTCGGGCGTCCCGGACGAGGAACAGGGCCTGGCAACGGGTCTGGTCACGACGACGCAGCAGGTGGGGATCACGATCGGCATCCCGCTGCTGGGGGTGCTGGCGACGACGCAGGGGGCGCTGTTCGACGGTGTGCGCGTGGTGCTGGGGGTGGACGCGGCGATTGTGGTGGGGGCGGCGGTGCTGGTGGGGGTAGGCCTGCGGAGGGGCCGGGCGTAACGCCTGCGGCGGGGCTTTTCCCCACCCCGCCCCTTCCCGAACCGGGGGCTCCGCCCCCGGACCCCCGCTCCTCAATCGCCGGAGGGGCTGGAAAATCCAGCCCGTCCGGCGATTGAGGACACGCGCGAAGCGCGTACCGGGGTCTGGGGCGGAGCCCCAGTTACGCGATGGGGGTACCTCCCACGGCCGCCAGGCCGTAGGGGGAGGGCGGGGTAGGGGAAAGCCCCGCCGCAGGCGTCAGGGCCGGTCCAGGCGGAGCCGGTCCGCCCTCGGGAGGCCCGCCACCACCAAGTCGTAGGAGTCCTCGATCAGCTCGCGGACCATCCGGTCCGGCAGCTCCCCCACCGTCACCGTGTTCCAGTGCCGCTTGTTCATGTGCCAGCCCGGCACAATCGCCGCGTACTCCCCCCGCAGCCGCACCGCAATCTCCGGCTCACACTTCAGGTTCACCTTCAGCGGCTCCGCATCCAGCGCGCCGAGCGCAAAAAGCTTTCCGTGGACCTTGAACACCGACGTCTCGGGCCCGAACGGAAACTCCTCCACCGCCGCGTTGAATTCGAGGCAGAACGCCCTCAGTTCCTGTGCCTTCATGCCGCCGCATCCCCCTTCCGCCGCACCGGCTCCGCCAGCACCGTGACGATCTTGTTCCGGCGGCCGGCCGGGGACTCCGCGGTCAGGCGAAGCGCGCGCCCATCGGGCAGGTCCACCACCGCGGATGCGCCCGCGATCGGGACGCGGCCGAGTGCCTTCGCCAGCAGGCCGCCGACCGTCTCCACGTCCTCGTCGTCCAGTTCGTCGATGCCGTAGAGCTCGCCGAGGTCCCCGATGTCGAGCCGGGCGGTGACCCGGAAGCGCCCGTTGCCGAGCTCCTCGACCGGCGGCAGTTCACGGTCGTACTCGTCCGTGATCTCGCCGACGATCTCCTCCAGGATGTCCTCGATCGTGACGATGCCCGCCGTCCCGCCGTACTCGTCGATGACGACCGCGACATGGTTGCGCTTCTGCTGCATCTCGCGCAGCAGGTCTCCGGCGTTCTTGGTGTCCGGCACGAACACCGCCGGCCGCATCGCCGTCGACACCAGGTCCGACTCCGACTCGCGGTTGATGTGCGTCTTGCGCACCAGGTCCTTGAGGTAGACCACACCCACGATGTCGTCCTCGTTCTCCCCGGTGACGGGGATCCGCGAGAAGCCCGAGCGCAGCGCGAGCGTCAGCGCCTGCCGGATGGTCTTGTAGCGCTCGATGCAGACCAGATCGGTCCGCGGCACCATCACTTCGCGTACGAGCGTGTCGCCGAGCTCGAAGACGGAGTGCACCATCCGCCGTTCGTCGTCCTCGATCAGGGACTCCTGCTCGGCCAGGTCCACCATCGCCCGCAGCTCCGCCTCGCTGGCGAACGGGCCCTTGCGGAAGCCCTTTCCGGGGGTGAACGCGTTGCCCAGCAGGATCAGCAGCTGCGGAATCGGGCCCATGATCCTGGCGAGCGGCAGCAGGACGTACGCCGCGGCCGTCGCCGTGTTCAGCGGATGCTGGCGGCCGATCGTGCGTGGTGAGACGCCGACCGCGACATAGGAGACGAGCACCATCACGCCGATCGCGACGAGCAGCGCCTGCCAGGTCTCGGTGAACTCCTCCAGGCAGGCATAGGTGACCAGCACCCCCGCCGCCATCTCGCAGGACACCCGCACCAGCAGGGCGACATTGAGGTAGCGGGTCGGGTCGGCGGCGACCTGCGCCAGCTTCGCGGAGCCGCGCCGCCCGTTGCGTATGGCCTCGGCGGCGCGAAAGCTCGAGACGCGGGCGAGGCCCGCCTCCGCGCACGCCGCCAGCCAGGCGACGACGACCAGCAGAATCGCGCCGAAGATCAGTTGACCGGTCATGAGACGGTCGGCGCCGGGGAGGGACCGGTCAGGCCCTTCTCCGCCCGCCAGCCGTCCACGATCGCCGCCTGCAGACCGAACATCTCGGCCTTCTCGTCCGGCTCCTCGTGGTCGTAGCCGAGAAGATGCAGCACTCCATGGACCGTCAGGAGCTGGAGCTCCTCGTCCATGGAGTGCTGCGTCGGCGCCTCTTCGCCCTGCTTCTTGGCGACTTCGGGGCAGAGCACGATGTCACCGAGGAGCCCCTGCGGGGGCTCCTCGTCGTCCTTGACCGGCGGCCGCAGCTCATCCATCGGGAAGGACATGACATCCGTCGGACCGGGAAGGTCCATCCACTGGATGTGAAGCTGCTCCATGGCCTCGGCGTCCACGACGATCACCGAGAGCTCGGAGAGCGGGTGGATACGCATCCGCGCGAGCGCGTAGCGGGCGACATCGAGGATCGCCTGCTCGTCGACCTCGGTTCCGGACTCGTTGTTGACGTCGATCGACATGGTGCGCTGTGACTACTTCCCGTTTTGGCTGTCGTACTTCTCGTACGCGTCGACGATACGGCCGACGAGCTTGTGCCGTACGACATCCTGCGAGGTGAGCAACGAGAAGTGCACGTCCTGCACGCCGTCCAGGATGTCCCGGACCTGGCGCAGACCGCTCTTGGTGCCATTGGGCAGGTCGACCTGGGTGACGTCACCCGTGATGACGATCTTCGAGTCGAAGCCGAGCCTCGTCAGGAACATCTTCATCTGTTCGGGATTCGTGTTCTGCGCCTCGTCGAGGATGATGAACGCGTCGTTCAGCGTCCGTCCTCGCATGTACGCCAGCGGCGCGACCTCGATCGTGCCCGCCGCCATCAGCCGCGGGATCGAGTCGGGGTCGAGCATGTCGTGCAGCGCGTCATAGAGCGGCCGCAGATACGGGTCGATCTTCTCGTAGAGCGTGCCGGGCAGGAAGCCGAGCCGCTCGCCCGCCTCTACGGCGGGCCTGGTCAGGATGATCCGGGTGACCTGCTTGGACTGCAGGGCCTGGACCGCCTTGGCCATGGCGAGATACGTCTTGCCGGTACCGGCGGGGCCGATGCCGAACACGACCGTGTGCTTGTCGATCGCGTCGACATACCGCTTCTGGTTGAGGGTCTTGGGGCGGATGGTGCGGCCGCGGCTGGAGAGGATGTTCTGGGTGAGCACCTCGGCCGGCGTCTCGTCCGATCCGTTGCCGTTCTCGCTCGCCTTGAGCATGGCGATCGAGCGTTCCACTGCGTCCTCCGTCATCGGCTGACCGGTGCGGAGCACCAGCATCATCTCGTCGAACAGGCGCTGGATCAGTGCGACTTCCGCCGCGTCGCCGACCGCGCTCACCTGATTGCCCCGGACATGGATGTCGGCCGCCGGGAAGGCCTTTTCGATCACGCGCAGCAGGGCGTCACCCGAACCCAGGACAGTCACCATCGGATGCTTGGCGGGGACGGTGAACTGGGCTCGTGCCTGCCCCGGCGCTGGGGTCTGGGCTGTGGGTGTCTGAGTCATGGGCCGGCTCTGTGGCCTGCACATACCTCCCGTTGCAGGGTTCTCGCTGCTCGACAACCTCTGGAACACCAGCGTACGACTTGACACTGACAAGGCCGAGGGCTTTTCCGGCGGGGCTCCGCGGGTCGGTCCCCGCGGAACTATGCGGAGCGGCCGAAGCCGATGGTCGGGACGGCTCTGCGCAGGGGCCAGGGCCGGGCCTGCGCGGGCAGCAGGGCCTCGAGGAAGGCGTACCGGCGCAAGGCCGCCGGGTCCTGGTCGGCGAAGCCCTGGACCTGCTGCCACCATGCTCCGACCTCGGACCAGCCGGGGGCGGAGAGCGATCCGCCGAATTCCTGCACCGACAGGGCCGCGGTCAGCCCGGCGAAGGCGAGGCGGTCGGCGAGCGGCCAGCGGGCGAGGGTGCCGGTGACGAACCCGGCCACGAAGACATCGCCGGCGCCCGTCGGGTCGAGCGCCTCCACCTCGATGGCCGGGACCTGTGCACTCTCGCCGGTGGCGCCGTCCACGGCGTACGCGCCCTCCGCACCGAGGGTGACGACGGCGAGCGGTACGCGGTCGGTGAGGGCGTGGGCGGCGGCGCGCGGGCAGTCCGTGCGGGTGTAGCGCATCGCCTCCTCGGCGTTGGGCAGGAAGGCCTCGCAGTGCTCCAGATCGGCGAGGTCGGCCGGGTCCCAGCGGCCGGTGTCGTCCCAGCCGACGTCCGCGAAGATGCGGGTGCCCTTGCGCGCGGCCTGGGCGATCCACTCGGCGCGGCCGGGGGTGAGGGAGGCGACGGCGGCCCTGGCGGGCGGCGGGCAGTCGGGGGCGGGCTCGGGCGGCGGCGCCTCGTGGCCGTGGGAGACCATGGTGCGCTCGCCCTCGTACGCCATGGAGACGGTGACGGGCGAGTGCCAGCCGGGCACGGTGCGGGAGAGGGTGAGGTCGATGCCCTCGCCCTGTTCCAGGGCGTCCCAGCAGTACTCTCCGTAGTGGTCGTCCCCGAACGCGGCGGCGAGCGAGGTCCGCAGCCCCAGCCGGGCGAGCGCGGTGGCCATATTGGCGACGCCGCCGGGGCTGGAGCCCATGCCCCGGGCCCAGGACTCGGTGCCGCGGACGGGGGCGGTGTCGAGACCGGTGAAGATGATGTCGAGGAAGACGTTGCCGGTGAGGTAGACGTCGCAGGCCGGGTCGGCGGGGGTGCGCACGGCGGCCAGGGGGTCCAGGCCGGCGGCCGTGTGGTCCCGTTGCTCTCCGTGTCGAGTGGTCACCGTGCCCGCCGCTCCTGGTACGTGGTGCAGATCAGGCCAGTGTGCCTGACAGGGCCCTGCCCCCGCCCCTCCTCGCAGCCGGAGCTGTCCCTGGCGGGTCGCTACCAGCGGGGTACGGGCGGCGCCGCCCAGCCCGGCTCGGCGACCCGCATCGCCGCCGCGTCGTCCCGGTCCCGCAGGGTGCCGTCGTCGTCGAGCCAGCGCCGGTGCAGGCGGGCCAGCTTGCTGCGGTCGAGTTCGACGCCGAGTCCCGGCAGATCACTCACGGCCAGGCGGCCTTCCTTGAATTCGGGGCGCTCGGTGATCACGTCCTCGGTCTGCCACGGGTAGTGGCTGTCGCAGGCGTAGTCCAGATTGGGTACGACGGAGGCGACATGGGTCATGGCGGCGAGGCTGATGCCCAGATGGGTGTTGGAGTGCATGGACAGGCCGACCCCGAACGTCCGGCAGATCGCGGCCAGTTCACGGGTGTTGCGCAGCCCGCCCCAGTAGTGGTGGTCGCTGAGGACGACCTGCACGGCCCCGCGGGCGAAGGCCTGCGGGATCTCGGCGAAGGTCGTCACACACATGTTGGTGGCCAGCGGTACGTCGGTGCCGGCCGCGACCGCGGCCATCCGGTCCGTGGTGCTCGCCGGGTCCTCCAGGTATTCGAGGACGTCGCTCAGTTCCTCGGCGACCTTCAGCGAGGTCTCGACCGACCAGGCGCCGTTGGGGTCGAGCCGCAGCGGCTGACCGGGGAATGCCGCCGCCAGTGCGCGGACCGCCGCGATCTCCTGGTCCGGCTCGAAGACGCCGCCCTTCAGCTTGAAGGAGGTGAAGCCGTAGTCGCGGGCGAAGCGACGGGCCTGCGCGACGACCCCCGCCGGGTCGAGCGCCGCGCCCCAGTCGTCGGACTCGCCCGCCCCGGCGGGGTGTTCGGCCCAGCGGTAGAAGAGGTACGCGCTGTACTCGACGGCGTCCCGCACCTTGCCGCCGAGCAGCGCGTGCACGGGCAGTCCGAGGGCCTTGCCGAGCGCGTCGAGGCAGGCGACCTCGAAGCCGGAGACGACCGAGAGCCGCAGCTTGTCGGCGGTCTGCACGCCGCGCAGACCGCCGGCGTCGACGGCGTCCGCACCGGTGGCCGCGACGGAGTCGCCGCACACCAGGTCCGCGAGCCGATGCAGCCCGTTCACATCACTGACCGGGCAGCCGGTCAGCACATCTGCCAACGGGGCCGCCAGATCGAGGTACTTGGCGTCGCCGTAGGTCTCACCGACACCGGTGACGCCGCCCGCCGTGACCACTTCGACGATGAGCCTGGGGGTGTACGGCTGGTGCACGCCCTGCGTGTTGAGCAGCGGGGGGTCGGCGACGAGGATCGGGGTGAGCCGCACCTCGGCGATGGTGAGGTCGTTGCCGGTGCTCATGCCGTCTCCCCATATGGATGATGTACACGTATGAGAATCGAGATTAGATAGGCGACCAGTGAGCGTCAATGGCAGTCGCCGGGTTCGTGGTGAGCGTGGGCCAGGGGGCGTTGGTGGTTGCTTGAGGACACGCCCAAAGGGCGTACAGGGTCCGGGGCCGAGCCCCGGCTGAGGGAACGGGCGGGGCGGGGGAAGGCCCGCCGCAGGCGACTCGCGGCCTACTCCGCGCCCGCCGCCTCGAACTCGTACGCCTCCACCTCCGCCAGCAACCGCCCCCTCCGCTCCTCGTCGTCCTCCAGGAACGACGCCACGAACGAATTCCGGGCCAGCTCCCGCAGCTGCTCCTCGCCAAGCCCCAGCGCTTCGTGCACCGCACGGAAGTTGTCCCCGACATAGCCGCCGAAGTACGCCGGATCGTCGGAGTTCACCGTGCACAGCAGGCCCTCGGCCATCATCCGCGGCAGCGGGTGTTCCTCCAGCACGTCCACGGCCCGCAGGCGCACGTTCGACAGGGGGCAGAGCGTCAGCGGAATCCGTTCCCTGGCCAGGCGTGCCACCAGGTCCGGGTCCTCCACACAGCGCAGGCCGTGGTCGATGCGTTCGACGCCGAGGATGTCCAGGGCCTCCCGGATGTACGCCGGCGGGCCCTCCTCGCCCGCGTGGGCGACCTTGCGCAGGCCGAGCTCGGCCGCTGCCTCGTACACCTCCCTGAACTTCGACGGCGGATGACCCGCCTCCGCCGAGTCCAGGCCCACCCCCGTGATCCGGTGCAGATACGGCTTCGCGGCCTGAAGCGTCTGAATCGCCGACTCGGCGGACTCGTCCCGCAGGAAGCACATGATCAGCCGGGTGGAGACGCCGTACCGCTCCTCGCCGCGGTCCAGCGCGCGGGCCAGCCCCTCCACCACCGTGCCGAGCGGGACGCCCCGCGACGTGTGGGCCTGCGGGTCGAAGAAGATCTCCGCGTGCCGCACGCCCTGCTCGGCCGCGCGCGCCAGATACGCGTCGGCGAGATCGGCGAAGTCGTCCTCGGTGTGCAGCACGGCCATCAGGCCGTAGTACAGGTCCAGGAACGACTGCAGATCCTGGAAGAGATACGCGCGGCGGAGCTCCTCGGTGTCCTTGTACGGCAGCGTCACGCCATTGCGCGCGGCGAGCGCGAACGCGAGCTCCGGCTCAAGGGTGCCTTCGATGTGGAGGTGCAGTTCGGCCTTGGGGAGTGGCACGGCTTTCTCGCTCACTGGTGACGTTTGGGGAAGGGGACGCGCAGCAGATCCTGGGCGACGGTCAGATCACCGTCGAAGCCCGCCGCCCGCGCCTGCCGCTCGAACTCTCCCCCAGACTCCGTCCGGGAGGTGCCCCCACCATCGTTGTACCGCTGCGAGAAGTGCGTCAGCACCAGATGCCGCACACCGGCCTCGCGGGCTACCGCGGCCGCCTGGCCCGCGGTCAGGTGGCCATGGTCGGCGGCAAGTTGATGATCCCCGTCGAGGAACGTGGACTCGATGACGAGCATGTCGCAGCCCTCCGCCAGCGCGTGCACGCCGTCGCAGAGCCGGGTGTCCATCACGAACGCGAAGCGCTGGCCCCTGCGGACCTCGCTGACCTGATCCAGCGTGACACCGTTCACGTGGCCCTCGCGCTGGAGCCGGCCCACGTCCGGGCCCTTGATGCCGTGCTCGGTGAGCTTCTCCGGCAGCATCCGGCGGCCGTCCGGCTCGATGAGGCGGTAGCCGTACGACTCGACCGGGTGCGACAGCTTGCGCGCCTCGAGGGTGTACGAACCGGTCGCGGCCAGCAGCCCGTCCGCGGCGACCGGGGCGGGTGCGAGCTCGGCCGTCTCGCGGTACGCCGTCGCGTACCGCAGCCGGTCGAAGAAGCGCTGCCCGCTCGCCGGATAGTGCACGGACACCTCGTGCGGCACCCGGTCGAGGTTGATCCGCTGGATCACTCCGGCGAGTCCCAGGGAGTGATCGCCGTGGAAGTGCGTCACGCAGATCCGGTTGATGTCGTGCGCGGCGACGCCGGCCCGCAGCATCTGGCGCTGCGTGCCCTCGCCCGGGTCGAAGAGGATGCCCTCGCCGTCCCAGCGCAGCAGATAGCCGTTGTGGTTGCGGTGCCGGGTGGGGACCTGGCTGGCCGTGCCGAGCACGACCAATTCACGTACGGACAAGGTGAGCCGGCTTTCGTTATCCCGGGGGCCACTCGAGGCCGCGGCCGCCCAGCAGATGCGCGTGGGCGTGGAAGACGGTCTGGCCCGCGCCGGCGCCGGTGTTGAAGACGATCCGGTATCCGGTGCCGTCGATCTTCTCCTCGGCGGCGACCTCGCCGGCCTCCCGCAGCACATCGGCGGCGAGCTGCGGCTGGGCCGCGGCGAGGGTCCCGGCGTCGCGGTAGTGCGCCCTGGGGATGACCAGGACGTGCGTCGGGGCCTGCGGGTTGATGTCGCGGAAGGCGACGATCTGCTCGGTCTCGCGTACGACGGTGGCCGGCACCTCCCCCGCCGCGATCTTGCAGAACAGGCAGTCAGCCTGCGGTTCTCCCGCCATGCCGGGCTCCTCCTCGCGTGAGTGCACTGGGACCGGCATGGTATCGAGTGATCGGGTTCGCGGGCGCGGTGTGCCAGGGGGGTTGGAGGAGTCACCCGGGTTCGCGGGCGGGCCCCGGCCGTGGCGCAGAGCCCCACGCCCAAGCCCGCCCACCCGCGCCGCGCCTCCCAGGCGACCCGCACTGCCTACGGCAGCACCGGCGGCGACTTCGCCGGGTTCTCCGACAGCACCGCCAGCGCCATCCGCACCGCCTCGTCCAGCTGCGGGTCACGCCCCGCCGCGTGGTCCTGCGGCGACATCACCACCTCCACGTCCGGATCGACGCCGTGGTTCTCCACACCCCAGCCGTACCCCTCAAGCCAGAAGGCGTACTTGGGCTGAGTGACCAGCGTCCCGTCCACCAGCGAGTACCGGCTGTCGATGCCGACGACCCCGCCCCATGTGCGCGTGCCCACCACCGGGCCGATCCCCAGCGCCTTGATCGCCGCGTTGACGATGTCGCCGTCCGATCCCGAGAACTCGTTCGCCACCGCGACGATCGGGCCCCGCGGTGCGTCCAGCGGATAGCTGAACGGCTGCATCCCGCGCGGCAGGTCCCAGCCCACGATCCGCCGCGCCAGTTTCTCGACGACGAGCTGCGACGTATGCCCGCCGCGGTTCTCCCGTACATCCACGACCAGGCCCTCGCAGGCGACCTCGACCCGCAGATCGCGGTGGATCTGGGCCCAGCCCGGCGCCTGCATGTCGGGAACGTGCAGATAGCCGAGCCGGCCGCCGGACCTCTCATGGACGTATGCGCGCCGGCCGGCCACCCAGGCGTGGTACCGCAGCGGCTCCTCGTCGGCGAGCGGGACGACGACCGCGTGCCGCGGATCGCCGCCGCCCGCCGGGGAGATGGTCAGTTCGACGGGCTTGCCCGCCGCGCCGACGAGCAGTGGCCCGGGCCCGGCCACCGGGTCCACCGGCCGGCCGTCCACCGCGAGAATCGCGTCCCCCGCACGCACCGCGACGCCCGGCGCGGCCAGCGGCGAGTGGGCTTTCGGGTCGGACGTCTCGGACGGCAGGATGCGGTCGATGCGCCAGGCGCCGTCCGCCGCGCGGGAGATGTCCGCACCGAGCAGCCCTTGCCGCGTCGACCTGTCCCCGTACCAGCTGTGCGGCGTGACGTAGGCGTGCGAGGTGCCGAGTTCGCCCTGCACTTCCCAGAGCAGGTCGATCAGATCGTCATGGGTGGCCACCCGCGAGAGCACCGGGCGGTAGCGGTCCAGTACGTCGTCCCAGTCGACGCCGCCGAGGTCCGCGCGCCAGAAGTTGTCGCGCATCAGCCGGCCGGCCTCGTCGTACATCTGCCGCCACTCGGCGGCCGGGTCGATGCTGCCGCGTACACGCGAGAGGTCGACGGTGATGTTGGTGTCGCTGTCCTCGTCGCGCGAGGCCCTGCGGTCGCTGGGCACGACCTTGAGCGTGCCGTCGGTGTACAGCAGCACCCGCTTGCCGTCGCCGCTGACCGAGAAGCTCGTGGCGTCGGACGAGAGCTCCTCGACCCGTTGCTGGACGAGATCGAACCGCTCCAGCTCCGTCCGGGGTCCCGGGTCGTCGGGCGTTGCACGGGTCGCGCCGAGGACGCCGCGCACCGGGTGGCGCAGCCACAGCAGCCCGTCCTTCGCGGCGCGCAGCGTCGAGTAGCGGGCGGCCTCGACGGGGAACGGCACTATCCGGTCCGCGAGCCCGTCGAGGTCGATGCGCGTGACCGCGACGTCTTCCGCGTCCTGCCCGCCGTCCTTGTCCTTGTCGGCGTCGAAGGCCCGGCCGTGGCGCTGCGGGCCGAACGGCGACGGTGTGGTGGCCGCCAGCGTGATCAGGTGCGGGCGGCAGCCGCCGACGAAGGCGAGGTCGAAGACATGTGTGTCGTAGACCGGGTCGAAGGCCCGCTCGGAGAGGAAGGCGAGATGCTTTCCGTCGAGGGTGAAGGCGGGCTGGAAGTCGCGGAAGCGCAGCGGGGTGGCCTCGGAGACCGACAGATCGGCGGTGTTGGCGAGCTTCAGCTGGCGCAGCGGGTCCGGTCCCGCGTGCGACCAGGCGAGCCAGCCGGAGTCGGGCGAGAAGGCCAGGCCGTTGACCTCGCCGTGCTCGCTGCGGTCGACTTCGCGGACCTCGCCCGACTCGCGTTCCACGAGAAGTACGCGGCCGTCGTGGGAGGCGACAGCGGCGCGGCTGCCGTCGGGGGCCACGGCGAGGCTCAGTACGCGGCCGAGCCGTCCCGCACCGAGCCTGCGGGGCGTGGCGCCGGGGCCGGTGGCCGGGGCGAACTCGAGCGCGTCCTCGCCCTCGGCGTCGGTGACCCAGACGACCTGCTCCTCGCCGTCCACCCGGAAGGTGCGGGGCAGCCTGGCCCGTACGCCGGGTTCCACGGCGAGCGCCCGCGCGGGCCCCTCGCGGTGGGTGACCCAGTGGATGCCGCCGCGGATCTCCACGGCGCTGCCGCGTCCGGTGTGGTCGGGCGTGGCGGTGCCGAGGTTGTGGTCGGCCCTGACCGGGCGGGGGCGCAGATCGGTGCGCTGACCGCCGAGGCGGATGTCGAGCCGGCGGGGCTCTGCCGTGTCGAGGTCGTCGAGGAGCCACAGTTCGCCTGCACTGGCGTAGGCGACGCGGGTGCCGTCGGTGGCGGCATGGCGGGCGTAGAACCCGTCGGCCGAAGTGTGCCGCCGCAGATCGGACCCGTCCGGCAGGGACGAGTAGACCGCCCCCACCCCTTCGTGGTCGGAGAGGAACGCGATCCTCTCCCCCACCCACAGCGGATACTCGATGTTCCCGTCGAGCTCCTCATGCAGGCGTACGAACTCCCCCTCGCCCGCCCGGTCGATCCACAACTTGCCGGCCGTGCCGCCCCGGTAGCGCTTCCAGGCGGCGGCCTCGCGCCCCATGGTGGCGGAGAGGAGCAGGACGTGCGGTCCGTACGCGACGTCGCCCACCGGCCCGTACGGCAGCACGGTCGCGGGCCCGCCGTCGAGCGGGACGGCCCGCGCCCAGGTGCGGCGCAGCGAGGCCTGGCCGTGGGTGCTGATCGCGAGAATCTCGCCGTCCGGGGTCCAGCCGCGTACGGATGTCTTATTGCTGCCCCAGTACGTCAGCCGGTCCGTGGGCCCGCCGTCGAGGGGCGCCAGATGCACCTCGGGGGCGCCGTCCCGGTAAGAGGACCAGGCTATGTGCGTGCCGTCGGGCGAGATCCTGGGATGGTTCACCGGAACGTTGTCGGCGCTGACACGCCACGCCCGGCCGCCGTCGAGCGGGGCGACCCAGACGTCGTCCTCTGCGGTGAAGGCGATCAACTCGCCGTGGACATGCGGGTACCGGAGGTAGGCAGGGTGCGTCACACCGTCACCCTAGGCAGGGTGCCGCCGCCCGGTCACGCCTTTGGGGATCACTTGCCCGGCGGGTCGCGTGTCTCGGTCACGGTCACGGTCACCGTGACGGTGGGCCGCGGCTGCCCGCCCGGTGGGGTGGGCGAAGGGGCGCTGCTGGACGCGGCGTTGCAGTTGCCGAGGACGCTGGCCTCGAAGACGACCTTGCCGTCGACCCTGGCGATCAGGTCGCCGCGCACGCACGCGCCGGAACGCTCCTCCGTCACCTTGCCCTTGAGAGTGATCTTCTGGCCGGAGTCGGTCTCCCCCTGGCAGTCGACGGTGGCAACGCCCGCGCCCGACGGCGACGTGGACGATCCGGCACTGGCCTTCCCGTCGCCGATCTTCGCCGTACAGCTCAGCCAGCGCACCTTGAAACCGATCCGCTCCAGCGTACTGGTCGCCGTCTTGTCGGTGGTGACCGCGACCGCGACGGAGCTCAGCCCGCCGCTCGCCGGCTCACAGGCCGCGACACCCACAACTGCCGCCCCTGCGGCACCGATTGCGACAAGGGCCCGCCGGTACCGCGTTCGTCTCATGCCCCGCATAGACGGCAGCGTGACACCGAGTCCCCCGGAGGAAAAGAGTGGTTGCGGACACAAATCCCCCGTGTAGATGTGCGTGTCAGGCGTCGCGGGGCAGGCGCGACTTCTAAAACACGCCGCCCTAGGACCAGCGGCCGGTGCGGCCCAGCAGCAACGCCGTCGCGGCCGTGCCGGCGGTGGAGGTCCGCAGCACGCTGCGCCCCAGCCGGTACGGCTTCGCACCCGCCTCGGCGAAGGCCGCCAACTCCTCCGGGGACACGCCCCCTTCGGGCCCCACCACCAGCACGATCGAGCCCTGCGCGGGCAGTTCCGCGGTGGCCAGGGGCTCGGCGCCCTCCTCGTGCAGCACGGCCGCGAAATCGGCTTCGGCCAGAAGTGCCGCAACCTGCTTGGTCGTTGCCGCGTCCGCGACCTCGGGAAAGCGCAGCCTGCGCGACTGCTTGCCCGCCTCGCGCGCCGTGGCACGCCACTTGGCGAGCGACTTGGCACCCCGCTCGCCCTTCCACTGCGTGATACAGCGGGCGGCGGCCCAGGGCACGACGGCGTCCACACCGGTCTCCGTCATGGTCTCGACGGCGAGTTCGCCACGGTCGCCCTTGGGGAGGGCCTGAACGACGGTGATACGGGGCGTGGGCTCGGGCTCCGTGGGAAACTGCAGCGGCTCGACGATCAGCCGGTCCTTGCCCTCGGTCCGCAGCACCACGCCTGCTGCGCCGCGCCCTCGCCCGTCCGTCAGCACGACGTCCTCGCCGGACTGCAGCCTGCGTACGGAGACGGCGTGCCGCCCTTCGGGCCCGTCCAGGGTGATCAGCGCACCCGGGCCCACGCCGTCCAGTGAGTCGACGAGGAACACCGGTGCGGTCATCGGGAGCTGCCCAGCGCGAGCGCGGCGCGCGTGGAGTCGGCTTCGGCGGCGAGGACCTCGACGAGCTGCCCGGCGGGCAGTTCGCGGGCCATCCGGTGGCCCTGACCGGCCCACAGCGCCATGCCCTGCGGGTCGCCCGCCTTGGCGGCGGCCTTGCGCAGACCGCTGGTCAGGTGGTGCACCTCGGGGTAGGCGGCGGGGGCGTACGGGCCGTGCTCGCGCATGAAACGATTCACCAGGCCGCGGGCCGGCCGGCCGGAAAAGGCCCGGGTCAACTCCGTGCGTACGAACAGCGGATTCGTCATGGCCTGCTTGTGCAGCGCATTGGCGCCGGACTCGGGGCAGACCAGGAACGCGGTCCCGAGCTGCCCGGCGACCGCGCCCGCGGCGAGCGCGCCGGCGATCTGACCGCCGCGCATCAGGCCGCCCGCGGCGATGATCGGCAGCTGTACCGTCTCGCGGACCAGCGCGATGAGCGAGAGCAGCCCGATCCCGGCGCCGTCGGACGCGGGGTCGTCCCGGTGCGTGCCCTGGTGTCCGCCCGCCTCGATGCCCTGCACACACACGGCGTCGGCACCGGCCCACTGGGCGGCCTGCGCCTCGTCGGGCGAGGTGACGGTGACGACGGTGAAGGTGCCGGCCTTGGCGAAGGAGTCGAGCACGTCACGGGTCGGGCAGCCGAAGGTGAAGGAGACGAGGGGAACGGGGTCGTCGAGGAGGATGGCGAGCTTGGCCTCGTACCCGTCGTCGCGCCCGGAGTCGGGGTCGCCCAGGGGCGTCTCGTACCAGGCCGCCTCACCGGCGAGCTGATGCCGGTAGACCTCGACGGCGGCGGGGTCGGCGGTGCTCGGCTGCGGCATGAAGAGATTCACGCCGAAGGGCTGCGAGGTGAGCCCGCGGACCTGTTTGACCTCCTGGTACATGCCGTCCGCGGTCTTGTACCCGGCAGCGAGGAACCCGAGGCCACCGGCGTCGGAAACGGCGGCGGCCAAGGGGGGACAGGATGCGCCGCCCGCCATGGGGGCCTGCACGATCGGGTGCCGGCAGAGATCGGTCAGTGCGGAGGACATGCAGGAATGGTGCCACGTCGCCCGCGCCCCACCGAATCCGGCGTTCCGTTCGTCAACCGGGGGCAAGCCCCCAGGCACCCGTACGCCCTTCGGGCGCTGTCCTCGATCCCCCCGGACTCAATCCGGGGGGACCCCCAACGGGCGGCCTAACGGCCGTTGAACGCGTCCTTCAGGCGGGAGAACAGGCCCTGCTGGCCAGGCTGGAACTGGCCCAGTGGCCGTTCCTCGCCGCGCAGCTTCGCCAGATCCCGCAGCAGCCTCTCCTGGTCCGCGTCCAGCTTCGACGGCGTCATCACCTCGACATGCACGATCAGGTCGCCACGCCCCCCGCCCCGCAGGTGCGTGATCCCGCGCCCGTGCAGCGGGATCGACTGGCCCGACTGCGTGCCCGGGCGGATGTCGACCTCTTCCATCCCGTCCAGCGTCTCCAGCGGGCACTTCGTGCCCAGCGCCGCCGCCGTCATCGGGATCGTCACCGTGCAGTGCAGATCGTCGCCGCGCCGCTGGAAGACAGCGTGCGGCAGCTCGTGGATCTCCACGTACAGATCACCCGCAGGGCCGCCGCCCGGCCCGACCTCGCCCTCACCGGCGAGCTGGATGCGCGTCCCGTTGTCGACGCCGGCCGGGATCTTGACCGTAAGAGTCCGGCGGGACCGCACACGCCCGTCGCCCGCACACTCGGGGCACGGCGTCGGCACGACCGTGCCGAAGCCCTGGCACTGCGGGCACGGCCGCGAGGTCATGACCTGCCCCAGGAAGGACCGCGTCACCTGCGAGACCTCACCACGGCCACGGCACATGTCACACGTCTGCGCCGAGGTGCCCGGCGCGGCACCCTCACCGGAGCAGGTGGTGCACACGACGGCCGTGTCGACCTGGATGTCCTTCGTCGTACCGAAGGCCGCCTCGTTGAGATCGATCTCCAGACGGATCATCGCGTCCTGGCCGCGCCGCGTACGCGACCTCGGCCCCCGCTGCGACGCCGTCCCGAAGAACGCGTCCATGATGTCCGAGAAGTTCCCGAAGCCACCGGCTCCGAAGCCGCCCGCGCCACCGCCGCCCGCCTGGGACAGCGGGTCCCCGCCGAGGTCGTAGACCTGCTTCTTCTGCGGGTCCGACAGCACCTCGTACGCGGCGTTGATCTCCTTGAAGCGCTCCTGCGTCTTCGGGTCCGGATTCACATCCGGGTGGAGTTCACGGGCAAGCCGGCGGAAGGCCTTCTTGATCTCGTCCTGGGACGCGTCGCGGCGTACGCCGAGTACGGCGTAGTAGTCCGTGGCCACTTACGACTCCGCCAGGATCTGTCCGACGTAACGTGCCACTGCGCGTACCGCTCCCATCGTTCCGGGGTAGTCCATGCGGGTCGGTCCGACCACGCCGAGTTTGGCAACTGCCTCGTCGCCCGAACCGTAGCCCACCGCGACGACGGACGTGGCGTTGAGGCCCTCGTGGGCGTTCTCATGACCGATCCGTACGGTCATGCCCATGCCGCCCGATTCCTTCGCCTCACCGAGCAGTCTGAGGAGCACCACATGCTCCTCGAGCGCCTCCAGCACCGGCCTGATGGTCAGCGGGAAGTCGTGCCCGAAGCGGGTCAGATTGGCGGTGCCGCCGATCATCAGCCGCTCCTCGGTCTCCTCGACCAGGGTCTCCAGCAGAGTCGAGAGCACGGTGGAGACGGTCCCGCGGTCCTCCGACTCGAAGGAGTCGGGAAGGTCCTGCACCAGCTGCGGCACATCCGCGAAGCGGCGCCCGACGACCCGGCTGTTGAGCCGGGCGCGCAGGTCCGCGAGCGAGCTGTCGCCGAACGGCGCGGGGCAGTCGATCATGCGCTGCTCGACCCGCCCGGTGTCCGTGATCAGCACGAGCATCAGCCGGGCAGGCGCGAGGGAGAGGAGCTCCACATGCCGGACGGTGGACCGGGTCAGCGAGGGGTACTGGACGATGGCGACCTGCCGGGTCAGCTGCGCCAGCAGCCGTACCGTACGGCCGACCACATCGTCGAGATCGACGGCTCCGTCCAGGAAGCTGTGGATGGCGCGCCGCTCGGGCGACGACAGCGGCTTGACGCCGGCCAGCTTGTCGACGAAGAGCCGGTAGCCCTTGTCCGTGGGGATACGGCCGGCGCTGGTGTGGGGCTGGGCGATGTAGCCCTCGTCCTCCAGCACGGCCATGTCGTTGCGGACGGTCGCCGGCGAGACGCCGAGCTTGTGACGCTCGGTGAGCGCCTTGGAGCCGACGGGCTCCTCGGTGCCGACATAGTCCTGGACGATGGCGCGCAGCACCTCGAGTCTGCGTTCGCTGAGCATCGCGCACACCTCCAGCTGTGGTTCCTCGGTGGTGCCTGGCACTCGCTGCGTACGAGTGCCAGCATTTCCACGTGCCAGTGTACGGCGGTGGGGTACGCACCTAGCAAGGGCTGCCCGGCCAGGGCCGCCGACCGCGCCACCGCGCGCTGTGCTGGTCGTTGCCAGTAGCGTCGCGGTATGGACGTCAGTTGGGAAGACTTCGGCTGGGAGCGGTTGGCCGACGGAGTGGGGCGTCGACGGCTGCCGGTCTGGGACGCGACCGCCGGTTTGATCGCCGGTGAGGACGGTGTCCTCATGTACGACACGGGCTCCACACTGCGTGAGGGCGCCGAACTGCGCGCTCAGGCGCAGGGGCTGATGGCCGGCCGCCGGGTGACGCATATCGCACTGAGTCATCCCCACTTCGACCATGTACTGGGGACGGCGGCGTTCTCGGGGGCCGAGGTGTACGGCGCGGTGGGGGTCGCGGATCTGATGAGGCGGGACCGGGACGCGATCCGGGGCTCGGCGGTACGTCACGGGGTCCCCGCCGCCGATGCGGCGGAGTCGGTCGACGTGCTGGTGGTGCCGCAGCACCTGGTGTGCGGCGAGTGGACGCTGGACCTGGGTGGCCGCCAGGTGCTGCTGGCGAACGTGGGCCCCGGTCATTCGGGCCACGACCTCGCGGTACTGGTGCCGGGGGACCCGGAGGTGGTGTTCTGCGGCGACCTGGTGGAGGAGTCCGGCGAGCCGCAGGCGGGCCCGGACGCGATCCCGTCCCGCTGGCCGGCGGCGCTGGACCGGCTGCTGTCACTGGGCGGCGAGGACGCGGTGTACGTACCGGGGCACGGGGCGGTCGTGGACGCGGCGTTCGTGCGCGCACAGCGGGACATGCTGGCGGCGCGCTTCGGGGTGTCGTAGCGTCGCCGAATGCGCAGCTACAGCCCGGATCTGACCCCGCCTTGGAAGAAGTCGCAGCCCGCACCGGAGGTGCCGGCCGAGCCCGATCTGGTCGTGGAGGAGGTCGGGACGGGCTTCTGCGGTGCGGTGATCCGCTGTGAGGCGGGGACGGTGACACTGGAGGACCGCTTCGGCAAGCACCGGGTCTTCCCGCTGGAGCCGCGGGGCTTCCTCCTGGAGGGGAAGGTGGTCACCCTCGTCCGCCCCTCGGCTGCGGGCCCCGCCCGCCCGGCCCGTACGGCCTCGGGCTCGATAGCGGTCCCGGGCGCGCGCGCCCGCGTCGCCCGTGCGGGCCGCATTTACGTGGAGGGCCGCCACGACGCGGAACTCGTGGAGCGGGTCTGGGGCGACGACCTGCGCATCGAGGGCGTCGTCGTCGAATACCTGGAGGGCATCGACGACCTCCCGTCGATCGTCGCCGACTTCGCCCCCGGCCCGGACGCACGCCTCGGCGTCCTGGTGGACCACCTGGTCCCCGGCTCGAAGGAGTCCCGCATCGCGGACCGGGTCACCGGCGCGGACGTACTGGTGGTGGGCCATCCCTACATCGACGTGTGGGAGGCGGTGAAGCCCTCCTCGGTGGGCATCCCGGCGTGGCCGTCGATCCCGCACGGCCAGGACTGGAAGACAGGCGTCTGCCGTGCACTGAGCTGGCGGGAGAACACGGGGGCGGCGTGGCAGCGGATTCTGTCCGGGGTGCGGTCTTACAAGGATCTGGAGCCGGAGCTGCTGGGGCGGGTGGAGGAGCTGATCGATTTCGTGACAGCGCCGTAGGTGTGGGCGGGGGTCTTTTCCCCACCCCGCCCGTTCCCGTCAGTCCACCAGGTCCCGCACCACCCCGTCCGCCAGCAGCCGCCCCCTGAGCGTCAGCACCGCACTCCCCGCCTCGTAAGGCCCCGCCTCCAGCAGGCCGTCCGCCAGTGCGCGGCCCGCCGCCGCAAGGCCCACCGGCCGGAGCAGCGACAGTGGCACGCCCTCGCGCAGGCGCAGTTCCAGCAGGACACGCTCCACCCGGCGGTCCTGCGGCGAGAGCACCTCGCGGCCCGCCCCCGGCGACCGCCCCTCCGCCAGCGCCGCCGCGTAGGCGCCCGGGTGCTTCACGTTCCACCAGCGCACCCCGCCCACATGGCTGTGCGCCCCGGGTCCCGCGCCCCACCAGTCCGCGCCGCGCCAGTACAGCTCGTTGTGCAGGCACCGGCCCGCCCGGGAGGTCGACCAGTTGGAGACCTCGTACCAGTCGAAACCGGCGCGCGACAGCACGTCGTCGGCGATCAGATACCGGTCCGCGTGGACGTCGTCGTCCGTCATCGGGACCTCGCCGCGCCGGATCCGCCGCGCCAGCTGCGTGCCCTCCTCCACGATCAGCGCGTACGCCGAGATGTGGTCGGGACCCGCGCCAACCGCCGCCGCGAGCGACGCGCGCCAGTCGTCGTCGGACTCCCCCGGCGTGCCGTAGATCAGGTCGAGGTTCACATGACCGAAGCCCGCCGCCCGAGCCTCGGCCACGCATGCCTCGGGCCGCCCCGGCGTATGGGTACGGTCCAGCACCTTCAGCACATGCTGCCGCGCGCTCTGCATCCCGAAGGAGATCCGGTTGAAGCCGCCCTCCCGCAGCTCCGCCAGATACTCGGGGTTCACCGACTCCGGATTCGCCTCGGTGGTGATCTCCGCGTCGTCGGCGAGCCCGAACTCCTCCCGTACGGCATCCAGCATCCGTACGAGATCGGCGGCGGCGAGCAGTGTCGGCGTACCGCCACCGACGAACACGGTCCGGACCTGTCGCGGGTCGTCGCCCAGCACCTTCCGGGCCAGCCTCACCTCGTCGGTGAGCGTCGCGGCGTAGTTGTCGCGGGAGGCCAGCACGCCGCCAGAGCCCCGCAGCTCGGTCGCCGTGTAGGTGTTGAAGTCGCAGTAGCCGCAGCGGGTCGCGCAGTACGGCACATGCAGATAGAAGGCGAGCGGCCGGTCTCCGGCGCCCTCGAGTGCGGACGCGGGCAGCGTCCCGTCCTCGGGCATCGGCTCACCATCGGGCAGTACGGAAGGCATGCCCCCCATTGTCCGTCACCCAGGAAGTCACCCAGGACGTGGCCCGGGACCTCGCCCGGGGCACAGACGCAGGGCCCCCGGACTACTGCGCCCGCAGCACCAGCAGCGCAAGATCGTCCCCCGGCGGCGTCTCCGCGAACTCGTGCACCGCCTGCCTGATCCGCTCGGCCACCCCCTGCGCGGTGAGCCCCGCGCAGCTCGCCAGCACCCGCGCGAGCCCGTCCCCGTCGTCGAACATCCGCGCCCCCGAGCGCCGCTCCGTCACCCCGTCCGTGACGCAGAGCAGCGTGTCGCCCGGTTCCAGGTCGAAGGTCTGGCTCTGGTAGGCCACGTCATCGACGACCCCGAGCAGCACCTGCGGCTCTGCCGCCGTGCGCACCCGGCCGTCGGGCCCCAGCAGCAGCGGCAGCGGATGGCCCGCGCTCGCGACGGTGCACCGCACGCCGCCCTGTGCAAAGGGCACCAGCTCGCCGTAGAGGAGGGAGAGGAACCGCGCCTGCGGTCCCTCCGGCAGACCCTGCCCGCCCGCGGCAGCGACCATCAGCGCGGCCGCCTCGGCCGCCTCCATCGCATCGTCGAGGAGGAGTCCGTTCAGCCGGTCGAGCACCGCGCCGACCTGGTATCCCTCGCGGGCGAGCAGCCGCAGCCAGGGCCGGGCGAGCCCGGTGACGACGGCGGCCTCGGGCCCGCTGCCCTGGACGTCGCCGAGCATGAAACACCAGCGGCCGCCCGAGCCGGCCGGGAAGATGTCGTAGAAGTCGCCGCCCGCGACTCCGTCGTCGCTCGGCTCGTACACCAGGAACTGGTCGACGCCGGGGATCTCCCCGACCTTGCCCGGCAGCAGCCCGCGCTGCAGGATCTTGCTGATGGTGGCCTGCCGCGTGTACTGGCGGGCCGCGCCGATGGCCAGAGCCACCCGTCGGGCGAAGTCCTCGATCAGCGCGGTCACTTCGTCGGGCACGCGCCCCGGCCCGTGCCGGGCGACGACCAGAGTGCCGAGCCCGCGCCCGCCCGCGACGAGCCGGTAGGCGAGCGCCGTCCCTTCGTTCTCGCCGGGTTCGCCCTCGGCCGGCCAGGGGATCGGCACCGGCCCGTTGCGCGGTGTTTCGGGCAGCCGTGGCGGCTCCTTGCCGAGAACCTCGCGCAGCCTCTCGATCCGGGACTCGTCGCCGTGCCAGACGCGGGCGAGCCGCTGCCCGGCCCCCGACGGGCCGCCCGTCCCCCACCCCCCGTGCCCGCCCTCGCCCTCCAGCCAGATCGCGCACCAGTCGGCGAGCCGCGGCACCAGCAACTGCCCCGCGAGCGCGGCGACCATGTCCTCGTCGAGCTGTCCGGCGAGCAGGTCGGATGCCTCGGCAAGGAAGGAGAGCGCACCGCGGCTGACCCAGTCCTGGTCCTCGCGGACGGCGCGGCGCGGCGCGGGCGCGAGGATCTCGGCGGCGCGCAGTCCGCGTTGCAGCGCCGGTTCGGCGCCGGGCAGCGGGCAGGTGTCCCAGCCGTCGACGGGCAGCCGGGCCCAGACGGTCTTGAGGGCCGCGAGGTAGGTGATGCCCCAGCGCTCCGCGAGGGCGCCGACGAGATGGAGGCCGCGCCCGTACTCGGGCGTGCCGGTCCGGTCCTCGCCGTCCGGTTCGTTCCGTACGGCCCTGGCCGGGTGGTGGTCGGAGACCTCGATCACCAGCGCGGCGGGCTCGCCGTCGGCCTGCTCCTCGAGGCGGCAGAGGAGTTCGACGGTGGTGCCCGCATGCACGACGGCGTTGGTGACCAGTTCGTTGACGACGAGCACGGCGTCGTCAACGAGCCGGTCCGTACTGTGCCGGCCCGGCGGGCAGCCCCCGCTGCCGGCCGTCCCGCGGCAGAAGGCGCAGGTGGCGAGCAGGCCGAGGTTGGTCCAGTCGGCGAGGGCGGCCCGTACGAAGCGCCGTGCGGCGGACGGCGCGAGGGGGTTGCCCGGAAGACTGGTGCGCGAAATCGACCGTGCGTCATCCCGTAACGGGTACAACGGTGTTGAGCGTTGGACGGTATCGCGCTGCATCGGAAAGGACCCCACGGTGCGGCTCCTGGTCGGTTCTGGCAATGCGCCGCTTATGACACCGACAGAGTGACAGACTGAGCCTGCCCATAAGCGTCGAGTCACCGAAGTGGGCGATATGAATAAAGACCTTGCGCTGTCGCACGCCCAGCCGCCCTCCCGGCCGGCTGCCCAGCCGCCCCCCGACGGCGCCTGGATACGTGTGGCGGAGCTGCGCCCTCTGCTGGCCGCGATGACGGCACTGCGGGACGGGGACTTCAAGGTACGTGTGCCGGAAACCCATGAGGGCATGTCGGCGGAGCTGGCGGCGATGTTCAACCAGATCGCCGTGCGCAATCAGCACTTCGCGGATGAACTGACCCGGGTGCGCCGGGAGGTGGTGCGGCACGGCAGGCTGGACGACCGTCTGTCGGCGAGCCCCGGCCAGGGCGCCTGGACCTCCGGAGTCATCAGTACGAACGCACTGCTGGACGCCCTGGTGGTACCGGCCGCCAACGCCACCCGGGTGCTGGACGCGGTGGCGGGCGGCGATCTCACCCAGCGGGTCGATCTGCACGACGGCAACCGCCAGTTACGCGGCGATCTGCGCCGTCTGGGCCGCGCGGTCAACAAGATGGTCGACCAGCTGTCCCTGTTCACCGGCGAGGTGACCAGGGTTGCGCGCGAGGTGGGCACCGAGGGCCGGCTCGGCGGGCGTGCCAAGGTGCAGGGTCTGTCCGGCAGTTGGCGGGATGTGACCGAGGCGGTCAACACCATGGCCGCCCGGCTGACCGCGCAGGTGCGCGACATCGCCGCGGTGACCACGGCGGTGGCGCGCGGCGACTTGACCCGTACGGTCACGGTCGAGGCGACCGGCGAGCTCCTGGAGCTGAAGCTCACCGTCAACACCATGGTCGACCAGCTCTCGGCCTTCGCCGACGAGGTCACCCGGGTGGCCCGCGAGGTCGGTACGGAGGGCCAGCTCGGCGGGCGGGCCCAGGTCCGCGGCGTATCCGGCGTCTGGAAAGACCTCACGGACAACGTCAACTTCATGGCGTCCAACCTGACGTCCCAGGTCCGCAACATCGCGCAGGTCACCACCGCCGTCGCCAACGGCGACCTGTCCCAGAAGATCACCGTCGACGCCCAGGGCGAGATCCTGGAGCTGAAGTCGACGATCAACACGATGGTCGACCAGCTCTCCGCCTTCGCCGACGAGGTCACCCGCGTCGCCCGCGAGGTCGGCACCGAAGGAAACCTCGGCGGCCGCGCCCAGGTCCGCGGCGTATCCGGCGTCTGGAAAGACCTCACCGAGAACGTCAACTTCATGGCCGACAACCTGACGTCCCAGGTGCGGAACATCGCCCTTGTGTCCACGGCCGTCGCCCAGGGCGACCTCGGCAAGAAGATCACGGTCGAGGCGAAGGGCGAGATCCTGGAGCTGAAGTCGACGATCAACACGATGGTCGACCAGCTCTCGGCCTTCGCCGACGAGGTCACCCGCGTCGCCCGCGAGGTCGGCACCGAAGGAAACCTCGGCGGCCAGGCCCAGGTCCGCGGCGTATCCGGCGTCTGGAAAGACCTCACGGACAACGTCAACTTCATGGCGTCCAACCTGACGTCCCAGGTCCGCAACATCGCGCAGGTCACCACCGCCGTCGCCAACGGCGACCTCTCCAAGAAGATCACCGTGGACGCGCGCGGCGAGATCCTGGAGCTCAAGGACACCGTCAACACCATGGTGGAGCAGCTGCGCGCCTTCGGCGACGAGGTCACCCGGGTGGCCCGCGAGGTGGGCACGGACGGCAGGCTCGGCGGCCGCGCCCAGGTCCTCGGTGTCACCGGTCTGTGGAAGGACCTCACCGACAACGTCAACTACATGGCCGACAACCTGACGTCCCAGGTGCGGAACATCGCGCAGGTGGCGACGGCCGTGGCCCAGGGCGATCTCTCCAAGAAGATCGACGTGGACGCGCGCGGCGAGATCCTGGAGCTGAAGACCACCATCAACACCATGGTGGACACGCTCTCCTCGTTCTCCTCCGAGGTCACGCGCGTGGCCCGCGAGGTGGGTTCGGAGGGCCAGCTCGGCGGCCAGGCGCGTGTCGAGGGTGTGTACGGCACCTGGAAGCGCCTGACGACCAGTGTGAACGAGCTCGCGCTCAACCTCACCACCCAGGTCCGCGCCATCGCCGAGGTGGCGTCCGCCGTCACCCAGGGCGACATGTCACGCTCGATCACCGTCGAGACCCGCGGCGAGGTCTCGGAGCTCAAGGACAACATCAACCTGATGGTGTCCAACCTCCGCGAGACCACCCGCGCCAAGGACTGGCTGGAGTCCAACCTCGCCCGCCTGGCCAGTCTGATGCAGGGCCACCGCGACCTGATGGAGGTCGCCGACCTGATCCTGCGCGAGCTGACCCCGCTGGTGAACGCGCAGTACGGCGCGTTCTTCCTGGCCGATCCGGACGCCGACGGCACTCCGTCCCGTACGACGTCGACCACCAAGGGACTGGCCTTCATCGCCGGTTACGGCTCCGCCCAGTCGGCCACCATAGACACCACCGGCATGCCGGGCCACGGCCTGGTCCGCCAGGCGGCCCTGGAGAAGAAGCGGATCCTTCTGGAGGAGGCCCCGCCGGACTACATCAAGATCAACTCCGGTCTCGGTGAGGCATCCCCGACCAGCGTCGTCATCATCCCGATCCTCTTCGAGGACAAGCTCCTCGGTGTGATCGAGCTGGCGTCCTTCTCCCGCTTCTCCGACGTCCACCTGGCCTTCTTCGACCAGTTCGTGAACACCATCGGCGTCGCGATCAACACCATCATCGCCAACTCCCGTACGGAGTCACTGCTGGGCGAGTCCCAGCGCCTGGCCATACAGCTCCAGGAGCGCTCCAACGAGCTGCAGCGGCAGCAGGCCGAACTGCAGCGCTCCAACGCCGAGCTGGAAGAGAAGGCGGCGCTGCTGGCGACCTCCTCGCAGTACAAGTCGGAGTTCCTGGCGAACATGTCGCACGAGCTGCGTACTCCGCTCAACTCACTGCTCATCCTCGCCCGGCTGCTCTCCGACAACCCGGACGGCCATCTCACCGACCAGGAGGTGCAGTTCGCGACCACGATCCACCGCTCGGGCTCCGACCTGCTGCAGCTGATCAACGACATTCTGGACCTGTCGAAGATCGAGGCCGGCCGGATGGACGTACGCCCGAAGAAGCTGCCGCTGATCAAGCTGCTGGACTATGTGCACGCCACCTTCCGCCCGATCACGATCGACCGGGGTCTCGCCTTCGAGGTCGCGGTGGGCGAGGACGTGCCGCGCGAGATGTTCTCCGACGAGCAGCGGCTCCAGCAGATCCTGCGCAATCTGCTCTCCAACGCGATCAAGTTCACCTCGTCGGGCCGCGTCGAACTGTGCGTGACCAGGGTCAAGGACCCCGACAACAAGCTGCTCAAGGGCATGGACGACCTGATCGCCTTCGCCGTCACCGACACCGGTATCGGTATCGCGAAGGAGAAACTGCCGGTGATCTTCGAGGCGTTCCAGCAGGCCGACGGCACCACCAACCGCAAGTACGGCGGCACGGGCCTCGGTCTGTCCATCAGCCGGGAGATCGCGGGGCTGCTCGGCGGCCGGATCATCGCGGAGAGCGAGCCGGGCCGCGGCTCCACCTTCACGCTGTACGTCCCCGTGCTCTACCCCGGCCATGTCGGCGCCGAGAACGACGGCTCTCACGACAGCCACGACCTCCAGGAGATGCGGACCGTCCCGCTCACCTTGCCGGAGCGCCACGCCGCCGACCACATGGGACTCCCGGAGCCGGACGACGGCTGGCCGACGACGACCAAGCTGGAGGAGTGGAAGTCGGGCCGGGCGGGCCGGATCCTGTCGAGCCGACGCGTCCTCATCGTCGACGACGACATCCGCAACGTCTTTGCGCTCACCCATGTGCTGGGCAGGGTGGGCATGCCCGTGCTGTACGCGGAGAACGGCCGGGAGGGCATCGAGACGCTGGAGCGCAACCCCGACGTCGAACTGGTCCTGATGGACATCATGATGCCCGAGATGGACGGCTACGAGACGATCGAGGCGATCCGGCGCAGCCCGCTGTGGACGGATCTGCCGATCGTCGCGCTCACCGCGAAGGCGATGCCCGGGGACCGCGAGAAGTCGATAGCGCAGGGCGCGAACGAGTACGTACCGAAGCCCGTCGATGTGGACCGTCTGCTGACCGTCGTCTGCGCCCTGCTGGACCCCGAGCGCGAGACGGCCGACCCGGACGGCACGGCGTCCGAAGAAATACCCGCAGCACCGGGAGAGCCAGGCGGCGACGCGCAGCCGGGTGTCCCACCGACGATCACGTAAGGCAGACACAATGAGCACAGAGGCGCCCACCGCCGAACGCGCGAGCATCCTCCTCGTGGACGACATGGAGGACAATCTCGTCGCCCTGGAGGCAGTACTGGGGTCCCTCAACGAACCGCTGGTGCGGGCACGTTCCGGCGAGGAGGCGATGAAGGCGCTGCTGCGGCAGAAGTTCGCGGTGGTTTTGCTGGATGTGCGGATGCCCGGCATGGACGGCTTCGAGACGGCGTCCAACATCAAGCGTCTGGACCAGACGAAGGACGTCCCGATCATCTTCCTGACCGGGGTGGAGGCGGACAGAGGCTATGCCTTCAGGGGGTATGCGACGGGGGCCGCGGACTTTCTGACCAAGCCCTTCGACCCGTGGGTGCTGCGGGCGAAGGTGAATGTGTTCCTCGATCTGCACCGCAAGAACCGCCAGTTGGAGCGTCTGCTGGCCCGCGAGCAGCAACAGCTGGGCACGCTCGCGGACCAGCTGGGTGCGATAGAGAAGGCACTGGACCGCAGGGGCCCGGCCGATACGCCGGAACTGCGGACCCAGTTGACGCGGGTGGAGGAAGCCCTGAGGGACCTGCGCCGCGTCCGAGGCTGAGGCCGCGTCCGGGACTCCACCCCTTCACTCCCCCTGCAGGGAGTAAAGGGGTGGGCCGGCCCGGTTCGGGAAAGCGCGGGCCTCAGGCCTCGCGGGAGCCCGCGTACATGTCCTCGATCAGCTCGCGGTACTCGCGCTCGACGACCGGCCGCTTCAGCTTGAGGCTCGGCGTCAGTTCGCCGTGCTCGATGTCCAGGTCGCGCGGGAGCAGCCGGAACTTCTTAATCGTCTGCCAGCGCTGCAGCCCCTCGTTGAGCCGCTTCACATACCCCTCGATCAGCTCCACGGCCTGCGGCGTGGCCACCACCTCGGCGTACGACTTGCCGTCCAGGCCGTTCTCCTTGGCCCAGCCGAGAATGGTCGGCTCGTCGAGCGCGATCAGCGCCGTGCAGAAGTTACGGTCCGCGCCGTGCACCAGGATGTTGGAGACGAACGGGCACACCGCCTTGAACTGTCCCTCGACCTCCGCCGGCGCGATGTACTTGCCGCCCGACGTCTTGATCAGGTCCTTCTTGCGGTCCGTGATCCGCAGATAACCGTCCGCGGAGAGTTCGCCGATGTCCCCGGTGTGGAACCACCCGTCGGACTCCAGGACTTCCGCGGTCTTCTCCGGCAGACCGTGGTAGCCCTCCATGATCCCGGGGCCGCGCAGCAGGATCTCGCCGTCGTCCGCGATGCGCACCTCCGTGCCGGGCAGCGGCTTGCCGACCGTGCCGGTGCGGTAGGCCTCACCCGGGTTGACGAAGGACGCCGCGCTGGACTCGGTCAGGCCGTAGCCCTCCAGGATGTGGATCCCGGCGCCGGCGAAGAAGTAGCCGATGTCGGGCGCGAGGGCGGCGGAGCCGGAGACCGCGGCGCGCAGGTTCCCGCCGAAGGCGTCACGGAGCTTGGAGTAGACGAGCGCGTCGGCGACCTTGTGCTTTGCGCTAAGCCCGAAGGGCGCGGAGGCCGTGCCCGTACGGCGGAAGTTGTCCTGCGCGGCCTTGGCGTACTCGCGCGAGACACCGGCCGCCCACTGGAAGATCTTGTACTTCGCGCCGCCGCCGGCCCGCGCCTTCGCCGCGACACCGTTGTAGACCTTCTCGAAGATGCGCGGCACGGCGGCCATATAGGTCGGCTGCACCACCGGCAGATTCTCGATGATCTTGTCGACCCGGCCGTCGACGGCGGTGACATGGCCGACCTCGATCTGCCCGGAGGTCAGCACCTTGCCGAAGACATGGGCGAGCGGCAGCCAGAGGTACTGCACGTCGTCCTTGCTGATCAGCCCGGTCGCGGCGGTGGCCTTGGCCATGTACGACCAGTTGTCGTGCGGCAGCCGCACACCCTTGGGCCGTCCCGTGGTGCCCGAGGTGTAGATCAGCGTCGCCAGCTGGTCCGCGGTGATCGCCTCGATCCGCTCCTTGACGGCCTCGGGGTGCTTCTCGAGGTACTGCGCGCCGCGCGCCTCCAGCTCGGCGAGCGAGAGCACCCAGCCATCGGGCTCGCTCGCGTCGGGCTCCACGCCGGTCATGTCGAGGACGACGACGTGCTTGAGCTCCGGCAGATCGGCCCGCTTCTCACGCGCCTTGGCGAGCTGGGATACGTCCTCCGCGATCAGCACCCTGCTGCCGGAGTCGGCGAGGATGTACGACGACTCCTCGGCGTTCGTGGACGGGTAGATGGTCGTGGTCGCGCCGCCCGCGCACATCACGCCGAGGTCGGCGAGGATCCACTCGACCCGGGTGGCGGAGGCGAGCGCGACCCGGTCCTCGGGCTGCACGCCGAGATCGATCAGACCGGCCGCGATGGCGTAGACCCGCTCGGCGGCCTGGCCCCAGCTCAGCGACTTCCAGTCGTCGGGCCCGTGACCGGCGGCGGGGGCCACCGGATAGCGGTAGGCCTCGGCGTCCGGCGTAGCCGCCACACGCTCGGCGAAGAGAGTCGCCACCGAGGGCGGTCGGTTCTCGATCAGGGTCTGTGTGTCGCTCACGACGTCCTCCGGGCCTGCGGCAAGCACTGCACGACTGGCTGGTTGTTTAACTGGCGAGTAACCATCGAGCCGTGATCAGAGTAGAGCGCCCAAAGCCGGTGCGTAAGAGGCTATGGGCTGCCGCTTGATAACGAACAGACCCAGAGATCACTTGCTGGAACCGATGGTCGGTGTATCCCTCACCTATCGGGCGATGCGCCCGCAGACACGCGAAAAGCGCCCGACCGGACCACGGTCGGGCGCTTCCGCTCGTCAGTCACGACCACTGGCGACGCTTGGGGCTACTTCTTCCCCTTGCCACCCTCGTCGCTGGACAGCACGGCGATGAAGGCCTCCTGCGGAACCTCCACGCTGCCGACCATCTTCATCCGCTTCTTGCCTTCCTTCTGCTTCTCGAGCAGCTTCCGCTTACGGGAGATGTCACCGCCGTAGCACTTGGCGAGGACGTCCTTGCGGATGGCGCGAATGGTCTCGCGGGCGATGACCCGGGAGCCGATGGCGGCCTGGATGGGCACCTCGAAGGCCTGCCGCGGGATGAGCTCGCGGAGCTTGGCGACGAGCCGCACGCCGTACGCGTACGCCGCGTCCTTGTGCGTAATGGCGGAGAAGGCGTCGACCTTGTCGCCGTGCAGCAGGATGTCGACCTTGACCAGGCTGGCGGCCTGCTCGCCGGTGGGCTCGTAGTCGAGGGAGGCGTAACCGCGCGTCTTGGACTTCAGCTGGTCGAAGAAGTCGAAAACGATCTCGGCGAGGGGGAGGGTGTAGCGGATCTCGACCCGGTCCTCGGAGAGGTAGTCCATGCCCAGCAGCGTGCCGCGGCGGGTCTGGCAGAGCTCCATGATCGAACCGATGAACTCGCTGGGGGCGAGGATCGTGGCCCGTACGACCGGCTCGTGCACCTCCGCGATCTTGCCCTCGGGGAACTCGCTCGGGTTGGTGACGGTGTGCTCGGCGCCGTCCTCCATGACCACGCGGTAGACCACGTTGGGGGCGGTGGCGATCAGGTCCAGCCCGAACTCGCGCTCCAGCCGCTCCCGGATGACGTCCAGGTGCAGCAGCCCGAGGAAGCCGACCCGGAACCCGAATCCGAGTGCGGCGGACGTCTCGGGTTCGTACACCAGCGCGGCGTCGTTCAGCTGGAGCTTGTCGAGGGCGTCGCGCAGCTCGGGGTAGTCCGAACCGTCCAGCGGATACAGGCCGGAGAACACCATCGGCTTGGGGTCCTTGTAGCCGCCGAGAGCCTCCGTGGCGCCCTTGTGCAGGGTGGTGATCGTGTCACCGACCTTGGACTGGCGGACGTCCTTCACACCGGTGATGAGGTAGCCCACCTCGCCGACGCCGAGGCCGTCGGCCGGCAGCATCTCGGGCGAGTTGGTGCCGATCTCCAGCAGCTCGTGAGTGGCGCCGGTCGACATCATCCTGATGCGCTCGCGCTTGTTGAGCTGGCCGTCGATGACTCGTACATACGTCACCACGCCGCGGTAGGAGTCGTACACCGAGTCGAAGATCATCGCGCGAGCGGGCGCGTCGGCGACACCGACGGGTGCGGGCACATCCCGTACGACCCTGTCGAGGAGGGCGTCCACACCGACACCGGTCTTGGCCGAGACCTTGAGCACGTCCTCGGGCTGACAGCCGATGAGGTTGGCGAGCTCCTCGGAGAACTTCTCCGGCTGGGCGGCCGGAAGGTCGATCTTGTTGAGGACCGGGACGATCGTGAGGTCGTTCTCCATCGCCAGATAGAGGTTGGCGAGGGTCTGCGCCTCGATGCCCTGCGCGGCGTCCACCAGCAGGACGGTGCCCTCGCAGGCCGCGAGCGAGCGGGAGACCTCATAGGTGAAGTCCACGTGGCCCGGGGTGTCGATCATGTTGAGGATGTGGGTCGTGTTCTGACCCTCGCCCTCGGTGGGCGACCACGGCAGCCGGACCGCCTGGGACTTGATCGTGATGCCGCGCTCGCGCTCGATGTCCATGCGGTCGAGGTACTGAGCGCGCATCTGCCGCTGATCGACCACACCGGTCAGCTGAAGCATCCGGTCGGCAAGCGTCGACTTGCCGTGGTCGATGTGCGCGATGATGCAGAAATTGCGGATCAGCGCCGGGTCGGTACGGCTCGGCTCGGGCACGTGGGTAGGAGTCGCGGGCACGCAGGGTCCTGATTCTTGAGACGCGGGGCGTCTCGTCTCGGGCGATGTCGGATCGATACGTAGCTTCCATGGTCCCATGGCTGCGGGGCTGCGCCCGGTTTGGGCCGCGAGATGGGCGGCTGGTAGCCTGGGCAGCTGTGTCTCGTGCCCTCTCATGTACGAGACGCGACGTAAAGATCAAGGTCCGTGAAGGACCAAGATCAATATCATCGAACCTGAAAAGGCTCTTTCGTGGCGAACATCAAGTCCCAGATCAAGCGGAACAAGACGAACGAGAAGGCGCGCCTGCGCAACAAGGCCGTCAAGTCGTCGCTCAAGACCGCGATCCGCAAGGCCCGTGAGGCTGCCGCCTCGGGCGACGCCGAGAAGGCCACTGTGGCCCTCCGCGAGGCGTCGCAGAAGCTCGACAAGGCCGTCTCCAAGGGTGTCATCCACAAGAACGCCGCCGCCAACAAGAAGTCGGCGCTGGCCTCCAAGGTTGGCTCCCTCAAGGGCTGAACCTCTTGATTGTCGCCGGTAGGGATCCAGCGGGCCCTCTCATCCGCTCCCGCCCCGGCACCTCTTAGCGCCGCACGCGGCCTGCGTTCGCCACGCGGGTGCGGCGCACAAGCTTGAACCGTGGGCCCCGTTCGCCGTCCTTCCCCAGGATGTGCGGCCGGGGCCTTCGGCGTTGGTGGGGTCGGGGGGGAGCGGGCTGTGGGGGGCGGCCGGGGGCGGGGGCAGGCGCTTGCTGGGTGCGCGGGCGCCGGGGTGTGGCGCAGGGCCCCGCGCCGCGAAGCAGGCGCATCCCTGCTTTCGGCCCCGAGTGCCGAGGCGGCCGCGAAGCCGGCGCTCCCGGGGGGTGCGTCAAGCCCTGCGGCCTCTTGCGCAGCGGTCCGGGGCAGAGCCCCGGTTTCGAGAGGGGCAGGGTGGGCGGAGCAAGCCGCGCTCAGCGACGCGAACGCGCCGCGCGCGCGATCGCCACCACCGCCTTCTCCAGCGCATACTCAGCGTCGTCCCCTCCGCCCTTCACCCCGGCATCCGCCTCCGCCACCGCCCGCAGCGCCACCGCCACCCCGTCCGGCGTCCAGCCCCGCATCTGCTGCCGCACCCGGTCGATCTTCCACGGCGGCATGCCCAGCTCGCGTGCGAGATCCGCCGGCCGCCCGCCGCGCGCCGAGGAGAGCTTGCCGATCGCCCGTACCCCCTGCGCCAGCGCGCTGGTGATCAGGACCGGCGCGACTCCCGTCGACAGCGACCAGCGCAGCGCCTCAAGTGCCTCCGCCGCCCGCCCCTCCACCGCGCGGTCGGCGACCGTGAAGCTGGAGGCCTCGGCCCGGCCGGTGTAGTAGCGCCCGACGACCGCCTCGTCGATCGTGCCCTCGACATCCGCCGTGAGCTGCGAGACCGCACTCGCCAGCTCGCGCAGATCGCTCCCGATGGAGTCGACCAGCGCCTGGCACGCCTCAGGCGTCGCCGACCTGCCCAGCGCACGGAATTCGGACCGTACGAAAGTGAGCCGCTCCGCGGGCTTCGTGGTCTTGGGGCAGGCGACCTCCCGCGCCCCCGCCTTGCGCGCGGCGTCCAGGAGACCCTTGCCCTTCGCCCCTCCGGGGTGCAGCAGCACCAGCGTGATCTCTTCGGCGGGCGCGTCGAGATACGCCTTGACGTCCTTGATCGTGTCCGCGGACAGATCCTGCGCGTTCCGAACGACCACGACCTTGCGCTCGGCGAAGAGCGAAGGGCTGGTCAGCTCCGCAAGCGTGCCCGGCTGCAGCTGGTCCGCGGTGAGGTCGCGCACGTCCGTGTCGGCGTCGGCGGCACGCGCTGCCGCCACCACCTGCTGCACGGCACGGTCGAGGAGCAGATCCTCCTGGCCCACGGCGAGCGTGACGGGGGCGAGGGGATCATCGGTCGAATTCTTCCTGGTGGCCATCGCGAACCAGCATCCCACGCACCACTGACACGGCCCCCGTCTTCCCTACCGCTCCGCTACGGCTCCTCGCGCCAGCCGTCCCACTCCCCCACGAACTCATCCAGCTTCGCGGGGTCCAGCCGCCCCGCCGGGTCCTCGACGACCACCAGCCACTGGGCGTCCTCTGCGTCGTCCTCGCCGGCCAGCGCGTCCCGTATGAGCAACGGCTCATCGACGACGCCGAAGCGGTCGCCGAGCGCCTCGGCCGCGTCCTCCGCGGCATCCCGGTCGGGCAGCACCAGTACATGTCTCACAGCACTCACAGGAGACATTGTTCAGGTCGCGCGGCCCGGAGCCGACGGCAGGCGGTCGAGCAGCAGCCCGAAGTGGTCGCGGTACGCCGCCAGCACCGCCGCGTCGTCGGCCAGCGGCTGCTCCCTGCGCTCACCGTGCCCGGTGGTGACGAGCTTTCGGCCGCTGAGCGTGATCCGGCCCTCGGGGGAGAGCCGGGAGCAGACGACGGATCGGGTGAAGTGCGAGTCGGGCGAGGTGCGGTGCCACCACGCACCCGCCCGGAAGTCGTCGAGCACGCGGGGCCGCCGCTCCATTCGGAACTGCGGCTCGCCGTCGCGGTAGACGTCGAGATCGCCGTGTTCGGACTCCGGCACCTCGACGATCCGGAACGTACCCGCCGGGTCCTGCTGATCCCCCCGCTCGTCGAACACGAGCGGGTGGTGGGCATGGTCCCCGAAGCCGACGTCGGCCAGCCAGGGGCCGGTCGAGTCCGCCGTCCCGACGAGGAGGGCGAGATGGTCGTAGGGGATGCCGGGCCGGCCCTCATCACCGAAGACACGTGCCTGGAGAAGGGTGACGGTGAAGCCCAGGTCGCGCAGCAACGCGGCGAAGGCGCCGTTGAGTTCGTAGCAGAACCCGCCGCGCCCGGCGTCCACGATCTTGGCCAGGAGCGCCTTCTCCTCCAGCTCGATGTCCTCGCCGAGGTGGATGGAGAGGTTCTCGAAGGGGACCGTGTGGAGGTGCCGCAACTGCAGATCGCGCAGCGCGGCGGCGTCGGCCCGCTCCGGGCGGCTCGCCCCGATACGGCGGAGGTAGGCATCCATGGGAAGAGTGTGGCTCGAGGGGTGCCTGCCCGCCATGCACCGCTGGTCCTAGGCCTGCCGCCGGAGGCGACGGCTCGCTCCCCGGCCCGCCGACGGCGAGGTCGCTCTCCGGCCCGCGGTCGGCGGCAAGGCCGTTGTCCGGCCCGCCGACGGCGAGGTCGTTCTCCGGCCCGCCGACGGCGAGGTCGTTCTCCGACTCCGAACAGGGGAGTTCCTGCAGCTGCGGCAGGGGCGACGGCAGAGGCTGCGGGAGGGTCCGAGCCGCTCCGGGGGACCGCCCTCAGGTCCCGGCCGCCTCCCGTCACCGCGATCGCCCCGTCCGTGTCCGTACGCAGCACCACCGCACCCTGGGCGCGGAGCGCGCCGACAGTACGGGGGGAGGGGTGGCCGTACCCGTTGTCGCGGCCGACGGAGATCAGCGCCAGCCGCGGGCGCACAGCGTGCAGCAGCCCTGGGTGCTGATGCGCGGAGCCGTGGTGGGCGACCTTGAGGACGTCGACGGGCGGAAGTGCGGGAAAGACCCGCAACAACCCCCGCTGGGACGGCGGTTCGAGGTCGCCGAGGAGCAGCAGAGTGGGGCCGTGCTCGATCCGCACGAACAGCGTGACGCTCGCGTCGTTGGGCCCCTCGATCGACGGGGCCGCTGCCGCCCCCGGCCAGAGCACCTCCCATTCGAGAGGCCCGAGACGGCGCCGCTCCCCCGCTTCGGCCCGTACCACCGGCACCCGGGCAGAGTCGGCCACTCGGCGTACGAACGCAGCCTGGTCCTGTGGCTCGTCGAGCACCGTTGTCTCGATTGCGCCGACCGCCCGGCCGCGCAGGACCCCGGGCAGCCCGGCCACGTGGTCGGCGTGGAAGTGGGTGAGGAGCAGCAGCGGGACCCGCGTGACTCCCAGTTCGCGCAGACACCGGTCGGCGAGCTCGGGGGCCGGCCCCGCGTCCACGACCACAGCCGCGCTCTCGCCCGCCGCAAGCACCGTTGCGTCGCCCTGCCCCACATCACACATCGCGAACGTCCAGCCCGGCGGCGGCCAGCCGGTGATGACCCTGGTCAACGGGACCGGACGCACGATGGCGAGCACGAGCAGCAACGCGCACACAGCGGCCGCCCAGGGATGCCGTGGCAGCCGGCGGGCCAGGAGTACGACCAGAACCGTGACGGCGGCCAGCAGCAAGCCGCCGCGCCAGCCGCCCGGCCAGCCCGTCGTGGCGCCCGGCAGCGCTGCCCCCGTGCGGGCGACGGAGGCGATCCACCCGGCCGGCCACCCGGCGCAGCGGGCCACCAGCTCGGCGACGGGCATCGCCACCGGGGCCGCGGCGAGCGCAGCGAAACCGAGGACCGTGGCCGGGGCGACGGCGAGCTCGGCGATCAAGTTGCAGGGGATCGCCACCAGGCTGACCCGGGCCGCGAAGACGGCCACCACAGGAGCACACACGGCCTGTGCTGCGGCGGCTGCGGCCAGGGCCTCAGCGAGCCGGGGCGGCACCCCTCTGCGTTGCAGCGCCGCACTCCAGCTCGGACCGATGGTGAGCAGGGCACCTGTGGCCAGCACGGAGAGCAGAAAGCCGTAACTGCGGGCGAGCCACGGGTCGTACAGGACGAGCAGCAGCACGGCTGCGGCCAGCGCCGGGATGAGTGAGCGGCGGCGTCCGGTGCCGATGGCGAGCAGCGCGACGGTCCCGCAGGCCGCCGCCCGAAGCACGCTCGGCTCCGGTCGGCACACCACCACAAAGGCGAGCGTGAGGGCGCCACCGAGGAGGGCGGCTCCGCGCAGGGTGATGCCCAACCGTGGTGCCACGCCCCGCCGTTCCGCCAGCAGGGCGGTGCCCGGTGGCCCGATGAGCAGCACGAGCACGATGGTCAGATTGCTTCCTGATACTGCGAGCAGATGCGTCAGGTCGGTCGCCTCGAAGGCGTCCTGCAGATCGGGGGTGATCCGTGAGGTGTCCCCGACGACCAGCCCGGGCAGCAGCGCACGGGCGTCCGGGGCGAGCCTGTGCGTCGCCTCGCGCAGTCCGGCCCGGAGCTCTCCGGCTGTGCGCTGGATGGCTGTTGGCGGTCCGGTGATCCGCGGCGGACCGTCCCCCTGCGCCTTCAGCACGGCCGCGAACGGGTCGTCGTCGCCCGAGGGCGGCGCGAGCCGTCCAGTCACCCTCAGCCGGGTGGAGGGCAGCAACCGCATCCACTGCGCGCCAGTCCCGTCGGGCTTGCGCAGGGCGCCTGACGCCACGATCACGAGGACGGGAGTCCGGATCTCGGTGGCCCCGCCACGAGAAGCCGTCACCCGGGTGGCCTCGGCGTTCAGCACGAGGAATCCGCCCGCCGTCTGATTCCCGCGGATGCGGGGACGGATCATCCGGGGATCGGAGGTGACCGTCAACTCTGCGGTGACATATGCGGATTGGCGTGCCAGCTCCGGTAGCGGCCCGCGCCGCACATCTGCGCCGTGCAGTCCTGCCGAGGCCGCACCCGCTGCGGCGCACAGCAGCATCGCTGCCAGGGCTGTGGCATTGAGCCGACGCCGACGGGTGTGTGTGCTGACGGGCGTGTCCTCGCCGCCCGGCGCGAGGCGGCCCCTGCCCCTACTCGCCCCGACGACCAGTAACAACCCCGCTGCGGCGACGCACCCCATGACGCCCACCGCCGTCCACCACCCCCGCGCGCCGACAGCCAGAGCCGCCGCTGCCCAGGCGGCCAGGGCGGGTGGCACCAGCCGCAGATCAAGCGGCCCCTCCTGTCGCGGGTCCGCCGCCCCCAGCCGGTGGCCCGACCTGGCGTGAACCGCCGGGCGCGTCATGGCTGTACCAGGGTCTGGAGGTCCGCGAACCGGCGGTCGCCGATCCCGTCGACGTCGCGGAGCTCGTCGACGGACCGGAAGCCCCCGTGCTGGGTGCGGTAGTCGACGATGTGCTGGGCCAGTACGGGACCGACCCCCGGCAGGGTGTCCAGCTGTTCCACGGTCGCCGAGTTGAGGCTCACCGGACCCGCGGCCTGTGCCCCGCCCTGCCCGGACCCCGGCGGCCCCGGCGGTGCGGGCCCGCCCACGACCACCTGCTCGCCGTCCATGAGCACCCGTGCCCGGTTGAGCCCGGTCAGATCCGTGCCGGCCTTGACGCCTCCGGCCGCCCGCAGTGCGTCCGCGACCCTCGATCCGGCAGGCAGCCGGAGCACTCCCGGCCTGCGCACCTTCCCGCTCACATCTACGACGATCCGGCCGCGGGGCCCCGCGGCCGTCGGCGGCGGACCGGGCGAAGGGCTCGGCTCCGGCATGGCCGCGCTCTGGTGGACCAGCTCCGGGGCCCGTACGGGCTGCGGACTCGCCACCCAGAAGTGCTGGACCGCGAAGGCCGCCGCCACCACCAGGACGACGGTCAGGGCTGCCAGCGTCCTGGCCTCGAGCCCGCATCTGAGCTGGACCCACAACGGCAGCCGTTCGCGCGCCGCGAGCCGCACGCGCTGCCAAGCGCCCGTACCGCTGTCGACATCCCCGGGCGGGACGCCGACAGCGGCAGTCCCGCCGCCTCCGCCTTCTCCGGCCCGGGAGCGCCCGCCTCCCCCTTCGGCCCGGGAGCGAACGACAGCCGCGTCGAGCACGACGGCCGCGTCCGGACTCGTGTCCGCACTGCCGCCCCGCGGCCCCTCGAAGAGGGCGTCCGCCCGGCGGCGCAGGGCTGTACTGGACACCGCGGCATTCGACATGGCGGCCACTCGTCGTCTACCGCGAGAGCGCGAGCCTGATCCGCGCCCGTCACGGGCGCGGCTGTCCGAGGCGGGGGCGCGGCCCGGCCCACTGGTTGCAGAACGTGATCGGATAGCCATGCCACAGGACGGTAGGCACATCCGTCCGAACCCGCTGAGCAGGCTCAATTTCCGTGGACAACAGCCCTGTTGTGGATAACTCGGTCACCTACGAGGGCGACTACCCGTACCGCCACGGGGCACCTACCGTGGTGAGATCACGGCCGCCAGCAGGCCCGGCCCCGTGTGCGCGCCGATCACCGCGCCCACCTCGCTGACATACAGGTCGGCCAGGCCGGGAACCCGCTCGCGCAGCCGCTCCGCCAGCGCCGCGGCCCGCTCCGGCGCGGCCAGATGGTGCACCGCGATGTCCACGCTGCTCGCCCCGGCCCGGTCGACAACGATCTCCTCAAGCCGGGCGATCGCCTTCGACGCCGTACGCACCTTCTCCAGCAGCTCGATCCGCCCGCCGTCCAACTGCAGCAGCGGCTTCACCGCGAGCGCCGAGCCGAGCAAGGCCTGCGCAGCCCCGATCCGTCCGCCACGGCGCAGATAGTCCAGGGTGTCGACATAGAAGTACGCGGACGTGCCCGCGGCCCGCTTCTCAGCTGAGGCAACCGCCTCGTCCATCGTGCCGCCTCCCTCCGCCGTCTCCGCGGCGGCGAGAGCGCAGAAGCCCAGCGCCATCCCGACCATCCCGGTGTCGACCACCCGGACCGGCACCGGTGCGTCCTTGGCGGCCAGCACCGCTGCGTCGTACGTGCCCGAGAACTCGCCCGACAGATGCAGCGAGACGATGCCGGTCGCGCCCGCTTCGGCCCTGGCCCGGTACACCTCGGCGAACATCTCTGGACTCGGCCGGGATGTGGTCACCGAGCGTCGCTTCTGCAACGCCAGTGCCAGCGAGCGGGCCGAGATCTCGGTCCCCTCTTCGAGCGCCTGATCACCGAGCACGACGGTCAGCGGCACCGCGATGATGCCGTGGCGCTCCATCGTCTGCGGCGGCAGGTAGGCCGTTGAATCGGTGACGATAGCGACATGGCGGGACATGAGCGGGAGGTTACCCGCAGGGGCCGCCGGACGGCAGCCCGGCCCCTCGCGAATGATCGCGTCGCCGGGCCCGGAACGTCAGTTCGTGGTCTCCGGTCGGGCGGACTTCTGCCAGGGGTACGTGGTCTGCTGCCGCGGATCGCGCGCCGTGATCGCCTGCGGCTGCTCGGCCACGGTGTGCCCCGGCCCGGACTGAGCGCCGGTCCCGGGCCCCGACCCGGTCCGCGACTGAGGACCCGACTCGGGCTCCGCATCGAGATCCGCCCACGTCTGCTCCGGCACAGCCCCGTCGCCGGTCCCCGCATCCGGCCAGGACGCCTGTGCCCCGTGCGAGGCCTTCGGCGCATCGGCATCCGGCGTCTCCGCCCCCGACCAGTGCCGCAACGCCCCCGCCTCCACGTCGATCTGCGTGCTCAGCGCGTCCAGATCGTCATCCGCGAACTTCCGCGCCCGGTCCCGCGCCGCCCACCTCAGCGACTCCGCCGAGTGCGTGATCCGCTCCGTACGCTCGCGCAGCCCCGGCAGCAGCGAGGCCACCGTCGCCCGGTCCGGCTCGCGCTCCAGCCGCTTCAGTTCGTCGTCGAGCTCGTGCCCGTGCGCACTCAGCCGCTTGAACAGGGCGAGCGACTCGGACAGCGAGGCGTCCTCCGCCACGCCCGCCTGCAGCGCGTCCTGGGTCGCCCTCATCGACGTACGCAGCGCCAGCCGCAGCTGCGCCAGCTCGCCGACCACGCCGCCCTGACCATAGGACTTCGCCCGCAGAGTGGTCTCCTCGACGGTGCGGCGCGCCTGCGTGACCGTACGCTCCACACCCCGCTTCGCCGCGCCGACGATCTTCACGGTCACGTACACCCCCAACGCCACGAAGGCGAAAAGCAGCGTCAGTATCAGAATCGCGGCTTCCATGAGCGCCCCTCCGGCGTCGGCTGTTGTCCCTCCACCGTAAACGGAACAGGCAGGCCGAGGGTTCCGTCGGAACCCCCAACCTGCCCGTAGGGGAAACCCCTCACCGCGCCCGGGGCGCCGCACGCCCTGCGCAGCGACGGCTACCCAGCGGCGCGACGACGCAGAGACGCGCGACTACGCAGGGACGATGTTGACCAGCTTCGGCGCCCGCACGATCACCTTGCGGATGCCGGCGCCACCCAGCGCCGCGACCACTGCCGTGTCTCCCAGCGCCAGCGCCTCCAGCTCCTCGTCCGAGATCGACGGGGAGACCTCCAGTCGCGCCTTGACTTTGCCCTTGATCTGCACGACGCAGGTCACGGACTCGTCCACGACATACGCCGGATCGGCGACCGGGAAGTCCTGGTGCACGACCGACTCGGTGTGCCCCAGCCTGTGCCACAGCTCCTCGGCGATGTGCGGGGCCAGGGGCGCGATCAGCAGCACCAGCTGCTCCGCCACGCTCCGTGGCAGCGGTCCGCCGATCTTGGTCAGATAGTTGTTCAGCTCGGTGATCTTGGCGATGGCGGTGTTGAAGCGCAGCGCCTCCAGGTCCTGTCCGACTCCGTCGATCGCCTTGTGCAGGGCACGCAGCATCGCCTCGTCGGCCTCGGCGTCGACGACGGTCACCTCACCCGTCGCCTCGTCCACCACATTGCGCCACAGCCGCTGCAGCAGCCGGTACTGGCCGACCACCGCGCGCGTGTCCCACGGCCGGGACACATCCAGGGGGCCCATCGCCATCTCGTACAGACGCAGCGTGTCCGCACCGTACTCGGCACAGATCTCGTCCGGAGTGACGGCGTTCTTCAGGGACTTGCCCATCTTGCCCAGCTCGCGCTTGACGGGCTCGCCCTCGAAGTAGAACTTTCCGTCCCGCTCCTCGACCTCGGCGGCGGCGACCGGGAAGCCGCGGCTGTCCCGGTATACGTACGCCTGGATCATGCCCTGGTTGTACAGCTTGTGGAACGGCTCGACCGAGGAGACGTGCCCCAGGTCGAACAGCACCTTGGACCAGAACCGCGCGTACAGCAGGTGCAGTACGGCGTGCTCGGCACCGCCGACGTACAGGTCGACGCCGCCGTGCGGCTGGCCTTCGCGCGGCCCCATCCAGTACTGCTCGATCGCCGGGTCGACCAGCTTGGAGTCGTTGTCCGGGTCCAGGTAGCGCAGCTCGTACCAGCACGAACCCGCCCAGTTGGGCATGGTGTTGGTCTCCCGGCGGTAGCGCTTGACGCCGTCGCCCAGGTCCAGTTCGACGCTGACCCAGTCCTCGTTGCGGGACAGGGGCGTCTCGGGCTGGGTGTCCGCGTCGTCCGGGTCGAACGTGCGAGGCGAGTAGTCGTCGACCTCGGGCAGCTCCAGCGGCAGCATCGACTCGGGCAGCGCGTGCGCGACACCGTCCTCGTCGTAGACGATCGGGAAGGGCTCGCCCCAGTAGCGCTGCCGGCTGAACAGCCAGTCACGCAGCCGGAAGTTGACCGTCCCCTCACCGATTCCGCGGGCGGTCAGCCACTCGGTGATCTTCGCCTTGGCCTCGGCGACAGCCAGGCCGTTCAGCGAGATCTCGTCGTTGGCGGAGTTGATCGCCGGACCCTGTCCGGTGAACGCCTCGCCCTCCCAGCCCTCCGGCGGCTGGACGGTACGGATGATGGGCAGCTCGAATGCCTCGGCGAACTCCCAGTCGCGCTCGTCCTGCCCGGGGACGGCCATGATGGCGCCGGTGCCGTAGCCCATCAGGACGTAGTCGGCCACGAACACAGGGATCTGTGCGCCGGTGACGGGGTTCACCGCGTAGGCGCCGGTGAACACACCCGTCTTGTCCTTGTGTTCGGTCTGCCGCTCGACGTCGCTCTTCGTCTGGGCCTGCTTGCGGTACGCGGCGACGGCCTCGGCGGGAGTCGCGGCGCCGCCCGTCCAGGCCTCGTTGACGCCCTGCGGCCACTCGGCGGGGACGATGGAGTCGATCAGGCCGTGCTCGGGCGCCAGCACCATGTACGTGGCGCCGAACAGGGTGTCGGGACGGGTGGTGAAGACCGTGATCTGCACGTCGTCATGGCCGTCGACCGAGAAGTTGACGCGCGCGCCCTCGCTGCGGCCGATCCAGTTGCGCTGCTGCAGCTTGATCGCCTCGGGCCAGTCCAGCGCGTCCAGATCGTCCAGCAGCCGGTCGGCGTAGGCGGTGATGCGCATGTTCCACTGGCGCAGCTTGGCCTTGAAGACCGGGAAGTTGCCGCGCTCGGAACGCCCGTCCGCGGTGACCTCCTCGTTCGCCAGCACGGTGCCCAGGCCGGGGCACCAGTTGACCGGCGCGTCGGAGGCGTACGCCAGCCGGTAGCCGCTCAGCACATCGGCGCGCTCCACGGCGCTCAGCGCGCTCCACGCGCGCGTGGAGCCCGGCACGGCACGCTCACCGCTCTCGAACTGGGCCACCAGCTCGTCGATGGGGCGGGCCCTCTTCGCGTCGTCGTCGTACCAGGAGTTGAAGATCTGCAGGAAGATCCACTGGGTCCACTTGTAGTAGTCCGGGTCGATCGTCGCGAAGGACCGGCGCTTGTCGTGGCCCAGGCCCAGCCGGCGCAGCTGGGCCTTCATGTTCTCGATGTTCGCCTCGGTCGACACGCGCGGGTGCGTGCCGGTCTGCACGGCGTACTGCTCGGCGGGCAGGCCGAAGGCGTCGAAGCCCAGGGTGTGCAGGACGTTGTGCCCGGTCATGCGCTGGTAGCGGGCGAAGACGTCGGTGGCGATATAGCCCAGCGGGTGGCCGACGTGCAGACCCGCGCCCGAGGGGTACGGGAACATGTCCATGATGAACTTCTTGGACTTCGCAGCCAGGGCGGCGTCCCCGGCCAGCTCACCGCTCGGGTTCGGCGCCTCGTACGTGCCCTCGGCGTCCCAGACGTCCTGCCAGCGTGCCTCGATGTCGGCCGCCATGGCAGCCGTGTAGCGGTGCGCTGCAGCCACCTCTGCAGCGGCAGCTGAATTCGTCTCGCTCATGATCCTTGAAGCTCCATCGATTCGTCTCTGCCAGCGGAATGCAAAACGAAAAAACCCCTCGCACAGGAGGGGACGCCGCGCCGATTCCGACCGGATTCTTCATCCGTCGGGACTGATCAGCGCGGCTCGCTAAGCAGAAGGCGTACGGCACGCATGGCGTCAGGGTACCGCAGCGAGCGAACCGGGCGCATGGGACCAGTCTCGAGGGCGACTCGACCACCCTCTGTGATCACCTGCGGCCACCGAACACCCTTCGAAGATCCACCGAAGCTCCACCAATGGAATCCGGCATTATGCGCGAAGGTGGCAATTCACCTCTCGCGCCCTCTTCGCGCCACCCGGTACCGAGCATTCCGATGCGCCCCTTGCACCCCCGGCGCGCGCCCCGAGTGAGTCGCGGAGCACACCTCGAACCCTATTGACACTGCCTCCTGTTACCCCGCGTATCGCCCCTATCCAGGGCAACCCATAAGTGAGTTGTCTGTGGTTCGGCTCTCTAAACGTTGAAACGTCGTACCACCCAGTATGGGTCGACCTAGCATGCGTCAACGGGACCGTATTTCCCGCACCATTCGGAGTCGCCCCATGAACCCTCAACGCAACAGCCGTTCGTCCCCCGCACCGAGTACCGGGCTCAGCCGCCCGGTGCAAGGTGGCTTGATCGTCGCGGCGTTCGTGCTCATACCCCTGCTGGCCATCGGCGGGAGTGACAGCTTTCGTGCGTTTCTCGACTTCGGCACCGGAGTTCTGTCCCTGGTGTCCCTGACCGCTTCCGTGGCGTGGGGTCTGCTCGCCACCGACCGAGTGCTGCTGAACACCCGCCACCGCCTCCTCGCGCAGGCAATCCACCGAGCCACCGCAACCGCGTCGCTCGGCTTCCTGCTGCTGCACGTCAGCGTGAAGGTGTCGCTGGGGAAGGTGTCGCTGATCGGCGCCCTGATCCCGTTCGGACTCGGCGTCACCGGTACCTCCGGCCTCATCGGCTTCGGCTCGCTGGCCGGCTTCCTCATGGTGGTCGCCGCCACGACCGGTGTGCTGCGCAGCACCCTGGCGGGCAACATCCGCACGGCGGGCCGCTGGCGGCCACTGCACATGCTGGCTTACCCGGCCTGGTGCTCGGCGCTCGTGCACGGCCTCTACGCGGGTCGCCCCGCCGCGCCGTGGGTCACGACCATGTACTGCCTCGCGCTCGCCGGAGTCGCTGGCGCCGTCGCCGTACGGCTGCTGCCCCGCCCGACGCAGCGGCGCATCGCCAACAAGATCATGTCGCTGACCGGCGGCAGCTCCGACGGCCCGTCGGCCGACGAGGAGCCACGGCGCGACCCGAGCGCCTCCCCGCTCCCCGGCGCGACCGCGCCGGCGGGCCTCAACGGCATGGGTGGCATTCCCTCGCAGCGTACGTACGAGGCGGATTTCCAGCGCGCTTCCCCCTTCGACCAGACGCGTGCGCAGCCCAGGCGGCTTGCGGCCCCCTCGCCCCAGCTGTACGAGGTGCCCCCGCCGCCTGAAGCCGAGCCGACCGTCAGCCGCGGCGCGGGCTCCGGCACCGGGATCTCCGCCGCGTACCGCGCGGTCTCCCTCGCCGGCGACCCGGCCGCTCCGCTCGCGGAGCGCATACCGATGACGGAGGAGATCCCCGTCGTGTCGGAGTCGGGGCCCCGGCCCGGTCTGTGGCCCACCCCGTCTCCGCCGCCGCCCGCGCAGGCGTTCCGGCCCGAACCCGCCGAAGCCCCCGAGCCCCCCGCTCCTCCGGCGTACGAGCCCCCGGCGTACGAGCCCCCTCCCGCCTACGATCCCGGTCCCCCGGCCACCGCATACGACACCCCGACGTCCTTCGACACCCCGACGTTCGACACCTCGGCCTCGTTCGGGACCCCGACCGCCTACGACCCCGCTCCCTCGTTCGACACCCCGACCGCTTACGACCCCGCTCCCTCGTATCCCGCGTACGAAGAAACTCCCTCCCCGTACGCCACCGGCAACCCCGCCGCGTACGACGACACAGCGCCGATGCCCGGGCTCTTCCCGCCCCCGGCCGGCGAACCCTGGCACGCGCCCGCAGGAGACCGACCGTGAACACCCCCCTCCCTGATGTCCCCGAGGTCCGCGTTGTCGGCCTTCCCCAGCTGACACAGGGGTTCGACCTTGTCGAGCGCCTCGACCTCCCCATGCATCTCAAGGTGCACGGCCCTCTTGAACCCATGACCGGCGAGCGGCTCGCGCAGCTCGCCGACGACATATCGCTGCGCGGCCGCGGCGGCGCGGGCTTCCCCTTCGGGCAGAAGCTCCGCGCCGTTGCCAAGTCCGCCATCCGACGCGGGGTGCGGCCCGTCGTCGTGGTCAACGGCAGTGAGGGCGAGCCCGCCTGCCGCAAGGACACAGTGCTGCTCAATCGCGCCCCCCATCTGATCCTGGACGGCGCCCTGCTGGCCGCCGAGGCGCTCGGCGCGCGCACTCTGGTCGTCGCGGTCACCCGCAACTCCACCGAGATCTCCATGCGCGCCGCACTGGCCGAGCGCGGGCTGTCCGACCGGCGCGGGCAGCAGCTACGCGCGCGGATCGTGCGCACCCCGGAGCGGATGGTCTCCGGCGAGGCTTCCTCCGTCATCCGCGCGGTGAACGGCGGCCCTGCGCTGCCGCCCGGCCGCCGTGAGCGCGCGTCCGACACCGGCGTCGGCGGCGCCCCGACCCTGCTGTCCAACGCCGAGACCTTCGCGCAGCTCGCTGTCGGCGCCCGCATCGGCGCGCGCCGCTACAGCCACACCGGCCTGGACACCGAGCCGGGCACGGTCATGCTGACCATCTCCGGGGCGGTCGCGCGCCCCATGGTCGTCGAGGTCCCCACGGGTGTGCCGCTGCGGTACGTGCTGCAGCTGGCGGGCGCCCCGCCGCTCCCCCAGGGCGTGCTGACCGGCGGCTACCACGGCAACTGGATCGACTCGGTCGCCGTCCACGAGTCCAACGTCTCGCGCGAATCACTGGCCGCCGTGGGCGGCGCCCTGGGCGCGGGCGCGATCCTCCCCATCGGCCCGGAGACCTGCCCGCTCGGCGAGGCACAGCGAGTGGCCAACTGGCTCGCCGCCGAGACCGCGGGCCAGTGCGGCCCCTGCAAGCTGGGCCTGCCCGCGGCGGCCGGCGGTCTGTCCGACGTCATCAACGGCGGCGGCCCTGCCGCGCTGGAGGCGCTGCGCGAGGTTACCCAGGCCGTCAAGGGCCGCGGCGCGTGCAAGCACCCCGACGGCTCGGCGCGCTTCTTCGCCTCGACCCTGTCCGCCTTCACGGACGACCTCGCCGCCCATGTGCTGCACGGCGGCTGTGGACGCGAGACGACCGGTGTGCTGCCCCTGCCCCTGCCCGGCTACGAGGAGGCGGAGGAGTCGATTCCGAGCGGCGAGAAGGTCTTCATCGACTGGACGCTCTGCCAGGGCCACGGGATCTGCGCGGAAATCATCCCCGAGCTGATCCGGCTCAACCCCGACGGGTATCCGGCGGTGGCCGACGCGGTCGTTCCCGTGCACCTTCAGGGGCGCACACAGCGGGCCGTACGGCGGTGCCCCGCGCTGGCGATGCGTATAGAGCAGGCGCCGGCCGAGCGGGCTCCCAAGGCCGCCGACCGCCCCGCCCTGCCCGGCGGCAACCGCAAGGCCCTTGGCAGCGGCCGCAGTTGACAGGCACATAAGGAAGCGGGCCATCCGGTCGGATGGCCCGCTTCCTTATGTCTGCTTTGAAGTGGAGCTAAGGAGAATTGAACTCCTGACCTCCTGCATGCCATGCAGGCGCTCTACCAACTGAGCTATAGCCCCTTGCGATGTGCCGCCTGCCAGCCTTCCAGCTGGGGGTTTCCTGTGTGAAGGTTCCCCCCGCGGCGACGTCGCCAAGAGTACACGCTCCCCCCGGTGCATCACCAAATCGTTTCCGGCCTGTACGAAGTGGTCCGGTAATGTCCCCTTTCGTGACCATGATCACGCGGCCCGGAATCCAACGTTCCACCCTCGTCGCCGCAGCAGTCTGTCTGCTCTCCTTCACGGCCTTCTGGCTGGCGCAGCGCGCCGTCAACGTCTCGATGATCGACCTGATGGTGTACCGGGCAGCAGGCGCGACCGTACGCGCCGGGGCGGACCTCTACGCGATGCGCACCACCGAGGCGAACCTCCCGTCGACCTATCCGCCGTTCGCCGCACTGCTGTTCACGCCGCTCACGCTGCTCGGCGTGCCCGAGATGCGCACCCTGGCGACCGCCGCGAACCTGCTGCTCCTGGTGGCCCTCGTCGACCTCTCCCTGCGGCTGACCCACCCGCGTGCGGACCGGCCTGCGGCGACGCTCTGGGTGGCGGCGGCGGCCGTATGGTGCGAGCCGGTGTGGGCCACGGTGCGGTACGGCCAGATCAATCTGCTGCTCGCGGTCGCCGTGCTGTGGGACTTCACCCGCCGCGAGGGCCACCGGGTCTCGGGCGCGGGCATCGGGTTCGCCGCCGCCGTGAAGCTCACTCCCGCGCTCTTCGCACTGCTTGCACTGATCGCAGGGCTGGTACTGGTACGGGCCGGGCGCGGGGGCCCGAACCCATGGCTGCGGCGGGCGGCGACCGCGACCACGGTCTTTCTCGGTGCGACCCTCGCGTCCGCCGTCACCCTTCCTTACGACTCCCGGCGCTTCTGGACCGGCATGGTCTTCGCGGCCGACCGCGTCGGCCGCGCCGAGAACACCGCCAACCAGTCGCTGCGCGGTGTGCTCGCCCGGCTGCTGCACACCCCCGATCCGGGGCCGTGGTGGGCCGTGACGGCCGCTCTCGCCGCCTTGGCGGGGCTCGGAGTGGGCGTGGATTGCGCGCTGCGCGGCGATCGCGCCTGCGCGGTCGTGGCCGGTGCCGCGACGGCGCTGCTGATCAGTCCGATCTCCTGGTCTCACCACTGGGTGTGGTGCGTGCCCACGGTGCTCCTGGTGGCGGCACGCGGCAGGACGGGGTGGGCCGCAGCGGCGGGGCTGGTGTTCTTTTCGTATGCCCTGTGGTGGGTGCCCCACGGCCAAGGGCGGCTCGAACTCGCCCAGAACGGAAGCCAGATGGTCCTTTCCGCTCTCTATCCGCTCACGGCCGGGACCGTTCTGGTCATGCTGTGGCGAACGAATAGAACCGTTTCAGGGTGCAGTGCTCATCCAGCAGCCGCCCGTAGATCGGCTCCCCCTCGAGTTCCCGGTAGGTCTCGATGGGGTCGCCTTTTATGATCAGCGCCCGCGCGCACTCCTCGCACCAGTACTGGTACTCCGGATTGATCGGGTCCATGTCCCGGACGATGGGCGTACCACTGCCGCACCAGTCGCATTTCCGCCTGTGTGCACCCATCATTCAGCTCCAGCTGTGGCCGCAGGCCGTGCACACGTAGGAAACTCCACCATGGTCGCCGAGGACTTGGGCGACATGCCCCGATCCGCAGGAGGGGCAGCTGAGACGAGCACGTTCCTCCGCCGTGGCAAGCAGGTCATCGGCCTCCTCGCTGTTCCTGGCGGACATCGTGCTCTCCCTCCCGTACTGGCCGGTGTCCCCTCCGGCCGTCCGATTCTGCCATGGCCACGCAAGAGGGTCATTGGCGTTTGCGTACGAGACCGGCCACCGCACCCAAGATCGACGCCGCCGCCAGCGCGAGGGCGCACACCCACAGGGCGTCCGCGGACCCCTGCGCCCCGGGTACTGTCTGCAGATTCAGGAAAAGTGTGCCGAATGCGGCGACGCCGATCAGCTGGCCGAGCTGCGTGACCGTCACCAACAGACCACTGGCGTCCGCCGCGTCCTGCTGCCGTACGGTTGCGAGCGCGCCCGTGAGCGTGGGGCTGTAAGCGAGCGCCAGACCGGCGCCGACGCCCATGAAGGCGACGTACAGCCACAGTCCGCCGTCACCGCCGTCCCGCAGCACCGCACCGACCGCGACACACGCCAGCGCGGTGAGCGCGAAACCGCCCGGGACCAGGGCCTTTTGGAGACCTGCGGGCCAGCGCCGCCAGGTCAGACCGACCGCTCCGAAGATCAGCGCGGTGGGCGCGAACGTCAGCCCCGCGCGGAGCGCAGTGTGGCCGAGACCACCCTGGACATGCAGGGTCAGAGTGAAGAGGAAGCCGGCGTTCACTGCCATCACGAGTGTGATTCGCAGCACCGCGCGGCCCATGCCCGGGATGCGCAGCACGCGCGGGGCGATCAGCGGTGCGCCGCCGCGTCCCGCGAGCCGCGACTCGTACGCCAGGAAGAGGCCGAAAAGGACCGCGGAGGCGGCGAGCGAGAGCCAGGACCAGGCCGGCCAGTCCTGCTCCTGCCCGAGCACCAGTGGCACCGTGAAGAGCGTTACGACCGCGGCGAGCAGCACCAGGCCGGGCAGATCGAGGCCGCGGGCGCGCTCGGGCTCGTCGCGCCGGTCCTTGGGCAGCGCCCGCGCGCCGAGCACCAGCAGCAGGAGGCCGATGGGGACGTTCACCAGGAAGACCGGCCGCCAGCTCGCGCCGAAGAGATCGGCGCTGACCAGAACACCGCCCACGACCTGTCCGGCGGCGGCTCCGGTGGCCAGAACCGCGGAGTACGCGCCGAGCGCGCGCACCCGTCCCTCGCCGGTGAAGTTCCGCTGGATCAGGCTGAGCACCTGAGGGATCATCAGGGCAGCACCCGCGCCCTGGACAAGCCGGAAGACGATCAACTGGCCGGTGCCCGCGGCGAGTCCGCAGGCGAGCGAGGCGGCGGTGAAGAGCAACAGCCCGCCCAGATAGGCCCGGCGGTGCCCGAGCAGATCGCCGAGCCTGGCGCCGGTGATCAGCAGGACGGCGTACGAGATGGTGTACCCGGCGATGACCAGCTGCAACCCCGCGCCGGACGCGTCGAGTTCGATTCGGATGGTGGGGGCCGCGACATTGACGATGAAGGTGTCGAGGAGCGCCATGAACTGCGCGGCAAGCACGATCGCGAGCAGCAGCCGTGGCCGGTTGTCAGTGGCTGGGTGTCTACTGAGCCGTGGAGTCTGTACCGGGTTCGTCGTCATGGCAGAGAGCCTGACGGCGTTCCGGTACGGGTAACGAGAGCCCGCTGATGCTGGTACTGACAGCACCTGGCAACGGCCGGCGCCGGCCTCGACCATGGGGGATGTGACCACGATGACGGCGACGACGACGAACACCACGGGCGCGGCGCACCATCGCCGCAGACCCGAGCTGGCCGCGTTTCTGCGCAGCCGCCGGGCGCGGGTGACGCCCGCGGATGTGGGCATGCCGCCGGGCCTGAGACGTCGCACGCCTGGCCTGCGCCGCGAGGAGGTCGCCCAGCTCTCCGGCGTCGGCGTCACTTGGTACACCTGGCTGGAGCAGGGCCGCCCGATCAACGCCTCGGCCCAGGTCCTGGACGCCGTGGCGCGTACGCTCCGCCTCGACCAGCCGGAGCGCGAGCATCTCTACCACCTGGCGGAGGTGCCGTATGCCCCGCACCCGCAGAAGGCGGCGGAGAGCGTCAGCCCGGAGATCCAGGGCATCATCGACGCCCTCGACCCGCGTCCCGCCGTGGTCTACAACGCGCGGTACGACGTGCTCGCGACCAACCCCGCCTACCGCGATCTGTTCGCGCTCAACCGCGCGGAGCAATTCGGCATACGCAACGTGCTGTGGACGCTCTTCACGCTGCCCGAGCCGGCCTGCCCGGTGGTGTTCCGCGACTCGGAGCTGCCGCTGATGGTGGCGCAGCTGCGCGGTGCGTACGGCCGGCATGTGGGCGAGCCCGCCTGGGAGTCGTTCGTCCACCGGCTCTCGGCCACCAGCGACTACTTCGCCGAGCTGTGGGAGAGCGGGAACGTCCTGCCGCCGGGTCCGCGCGTGAAGACGTTCCGGCACGAGGAGATAGGCGAGGTGCGGATGACCTCCGTATCGCTGTCGATCAACGGAATGCCGGAGTGCCGGATCGTCGCCTACACACCGAACGACGAGGAGAGCCTGCGACGGATCGAGTTGCTGCGGGAACTGCGCGACTGATGTGGGAACTGCGCGGCCGCGTGGCTGCATGGCTGGGAAGCAAAAATCCCGCCCGGTCGAATGAATCGACCGGACGGGATCTCGACTGTGGAGCTAAGGAGAATTGAACTCCTGACCTCCTGCATGCCATGCAGGCGCTCTACCAACTGAGCTATAGCCCCGCGTGTTCTTCGCGCTCCGCGCTGCGAACAAGAAGAACTTTAGCCTGCGACCTGCCGGAAAGTGAAATCCGGGGGCGGGGTGCCGACGGCCGGGCCCGGGCGGGGTCAGTCGTCGTCGCCGAGGACCGGTTCCGGGAGGGTGCCGGCATTGTGCTCGAGCAGTCGCCAGCCGCGCGCGCCCTCGCCGAGCACCGACCAGCAGCAGTTGGAGAGGCCGCCGAGACTCTCCCAGTGGTGGGCCTCCAGGCCGAGCAGCCGGCCGATGGTGGTGCGGATTGTGCCGCCGTGGCTGACCACGACGAGCGTGCCGTCGTCGGGCAGCTTCTCGGCGTGGTGCAGCACCACGGGAGCGGCCCGGTCGGCAACCTCGGTCTCCAGCTCGCCACCACCGCGGCGCACGGGCTCGCCGCGCTTCCAGGCGGCGTACTGCGCGCCGTACTGCGCGACGATCTCGTCGTGGGTCAGGCCCTGCCAGGCGCCCGCGTATGTCTCGCGCAGGGCGGCGTCGTACGAGATGTCGAGTCCGGTGATCCCGGCCAGCTCGCCGGCCGTGGCCGCCGCCCGCTTGAGGTCGGAGGCGACGATCGCGTCGGGCCGCAGGGAGGCGAGCAGCCGGGCCGCCCGGCGCGCCTGGGCGACACCGGTCTCGGTCAGTGTGATGTCCGTGGAGCCCTGGAAGCGGCGCTCCAGGTTCCACGCGGTCTGGCCGTGCCGCCACAGGACGACACGGCGACCCCTGTCTCGCTTGCTGCTCCTGTCGCGGCCGTTCAGCTCAGCTCACCGTCCGGTCCGCCGGCAAGCCGGGCGTGCTCCTCGGCCTTGCCGCGGGTCTTCCGGGCGTCCTCGGGGAGAGGCAGCTCCGGGCAGTCCTTCCACAGCCGCTCCAGGGCGTAGAAGACACGCTCTTCGCTGTGCTGGACGTGCACGACGATGTCGACGTAGTCGAGCAGGATCCAGCGGGCGTCGCGGTCGCCCTCGCGGCGCACCGGCTTGGCGCCGAGCTCCTTGTTCAGCCGCTCCTCGATCTCGTCGACGATCGACTTGACCTGGCGGTCGTTGGGCGCGGAGGCGAGCAGAAATGCGTCGGTGATCGACAGCACATCGCTGACGTCGTAGGCGATGATGTCGTGCGCGAGCCGGTCGGCAGCCGCCTGAGCGGCGGTGTTGACGAGCTCGATGGAGCGGTCCGTGGCGGTCACAAGCAGGCTTTCGTCGGCGGTCAGGTACCCCTCAAGGGTCTCACGGACCACCGACAGCCCATGCCGGGATTATTCGACCCTGATCACAAGCCTTGATCACGAGCGTCGATCACGAGCGTCGATCACGGGGCATGGCCGCGGGGTCACGATCGAGGGTCTTGATCACGAGCCGGGGCGCCCGCCCTGATCAGTCGCCGTGGCTGCCAGTCGACCGCCCGTCGACCGCCCCTCAATCACTCGCTCCTCGATCACTCGCCGGTCGATCTCCGATCACGGTCCCCTGTCGCCGGTCTCACTCGTCCTGGCCGGTCGGCTTGTAGTCCTTGCCGAGCACCACGGAGACATCCGCGTTGGCGGCCGCGGCGCCCTTCTTGACCGCGCTCGCCGGCAGTCCCAGAGTCTTGGCTACCTCCACCGCCTTCGCCTTCTGTGCCTCGTTCCCGTACGTGACCTTCGAGGCAGACTCGGTGTCCGCCTTGCCGCCGTCGAGGACCGAGTAGCCGCCGTTGACCAAGGCGATCCGGGCCTTCTCGGTAAAGCCGGCGTTCCCGGTGGCGTTCTTGATCCCCACGCGCACGGCCGCGCCCTTGTCCGGTGCGGTGACCTCGCCGCCCAGGATGTCCTCGACGACGCTGTCGGCGGCCTGCGCGGTGAGCGTGCCGTCCTGCTGGACCGGCAGCAGCGCCGTCTTGTAGTCGCCGCCCTTGGCGTGCTCGGCGAGCTTGGCGAGCGCGGCGCCCAGGTCGCTCTCGCGCAGCGACGGGTCGAGGATCTGCGCCAGCGTCTCCACCGTGACGGTCGCCGACTTGGGGTCGTCGGGGAACTTCTTGAGGACGGCCTGCATGACCTGGCCGAAGCGCTGCAGCTGCTTGGCCTCGGCCTCGCCGGGCCCGAGGTAGGTGGCGTACGCGACGGCTGCCCGCCCGTTCAGCGTCTGGTTCTCGCCCTTCTTCACCAGCGGCGCCTCGCCCTTCTTGGCGCCGGGCACCTCGGTGTCGGTGGTCAGGTCGATGGTGCCGACCAGCTCGACGAGGTTCTCCAGGTACGGGGTGTCGAGCCGCCAAGTGCCGGTGATCCTGGCGCCCAGGAGGGTGCCGATCGCCTCGCGCGTGCCCGTCGATCCGTCGTCGTCGACCGACTTGCCGAGCGTGGTGGCGGTGCCGTCGTCGTTGGCAACGGAGAGGGAGTTGGGAAGCAGGACGGTGGTGCCCTGCTTGGTGGTGGCGTTGTTGACGAGAAGGGCGGTCGAAGTGCCCTTCTTCTTGGTGTTGTGCAGATGCACCACGATCACGTCCCGCTTCTGCGGTCCCGTCGCGGTGTTGCTCTTCTTCTCCGTGTCCGAGATCACGGGCAGCTTGCCCGCGTACCAGAGGTAGCCGACGCCGCCGACGACGGCGAGCGCCAGCACGACCACGAGCGCGACGAAGCGGTTGCGGCCGCGGCGCTTGGCCTCCTCGCGCCGCTCGGAGCGGCTCTCGGTGAACTTCAGCCAGTCGATGACATCTTCGGAGTCCTCGTCCGGCTCTTCGATGAAGGAGAACTGCTCGGTGCCGTATTCACGTTCGGCCTCGGGTCGGCGCTGCCCGGGCACGGCGGCATGCCCCTGGTCGGGCCCGGGTGCCCGCACGGGCGGCTCGGCCGGAGCCTGCTGCTGTTGCCGCAGTTGCTGCTGGGGGATGTTCCACTGCTGGGTGGTGTCGACGACCGCGGGCTGCTGACCGGTGTCGTAGCCGTAGCCATAGCCCTGCTGCCCCTGGCCCTGCTGGGGGTAGGGGGCGTACGGGTCGTACTGCTGGGCCTGGTCGGTCCCCGGCGGCTGCTGGGCGTACGGGTCGTAGCGGTAGCCCTGATCGGGTCCCTGCGGTTGCTGCGGGTGCTGTTGCTGAGGGTGCTGCGGTTGCTGCTGCGCGTAGGGGTCGTACTGCTGGGGCTGCTGATAGACCGGCTGCCCGTACTCGTCGTAGCCGATGATCTGCGGCTGCTGGTAGTACGGGTCGTACGGATTTTGCTGGTCGTTCAACGGTGCCCCTCTCCGTGGCTCACTCGCCGCGGTACAACTGGCGCTTGTCGATGTAGCGCACCACACCGTCCGGAACCAGGTACCAGACCGGATCGCCTTCGGCGACCCTCGCCCGGCAGTCGGTCGACGAGATCGCCAGCGCCGGAACCTCCACCAGGGAAACCCCACCCTCGGGCAGCCCATCGTCCGTCAGGTCGTGACCCGGCCGGGTCACACCGATGAAGTGGGCGAGCGAGAACAGCTCTTCGGCGTCGCGCCAGCCCAGGATCTGGGAGAGAGCGTCGGCTCCGGTGATGAAGAAAAGATCCGCGTTCTTGTTGAGCGAGTGCAAGTCCCGCAGCGTGTCTATCGTGTACGTCGGCCCGCCGCGGTCGATGTCGATGCGGCTCACCGAGAACTGCGGGTTGGACGCCGTGGCGATGACCGTCATCAGATAGCGGTCCTCGGCCGGAGAAACCGCCTTGTGGCTCTTCTGCCACGGCTGCCCGGTCGGTACGAACACCACCTCGTCGAGGTGGAACAGGGCGGCCACCTCACTGGCGGCCACCAGGTGTCCATGGTGGATCGGGTCGAACGTCCCGCCCATCACGCCGATTCGGCGCTTGCCGGAACCGGAACCGGGACCGGTAGGCACTTTCTGCTCTCCCATGCGTGCAGAGCCTACTGGCACGACGGCTCGGCCCGGACTCAGCGGTCGCGATTGAAGCGGGTGGTGATCCACAGCAGCAGCAGGAGTGTGAAGAGTGCGCCGCCACCCGTCAGGTAGGGGCTGAGGCTTTCGTGGTTGCCACCGTGCTCGCCGCCTTCGGCGAGAGTGACCAGGTTGGCGGCGGTGCTGGCGAGGCTCATCTTCAGCAGTACCTATCGATCGGGAGTCGGAGCTCGGGACGGGTTCAGGCGACTATCCGACGGAGCGGAGAGACTTCGCGCACATCGTATGCGGGCCGCCCGGGCACGCTCACGGCGACTCAGTCGTTGTCACGGTCGTCGGTGCCGTTACCGCGGTAGCCGCGCAGCAGGAACCAGGCGAGCAGGGCGGCTCCGACGATCGACGCGATCAGCAGGAGCCGCAGCGTATTGCCCAGTCCCTGCTGTTCGGATGCGGCGGCGAGCAGTGCGGCGGTGTCCGGCATGTCGGGTCTACTCCTCAGTTATCCACAGCCCCCGCCACACGGTAGCCCCAGCACCTACGCTGGGGTCCGTCAGGGGGACGAGCCAGCACTCGCACCAAACAGGGGCATCAGGGGGCTTGAATGACAGACAGCAATAACGAGAACGTGCCCAGCAGGCAGCGCAAGCGCTTCCCGGGCATCTCCTCACGTGCGTACGAACATCCCGCGGACCGCTCGGCGCTGGTCGCCCTGCGCAAGCTCAGCGGCTTCGACACCGTTTTCAAGGCATTGAGCGGACTGCTGCCGGAGCGCAGCCTGCGACTGCTCTTCCTCTCCGACTCGGTGCGGGTGAGCGACGCGCAGTTCGCGCATCTGAACACCATGCTCCGGGACGCCTGCTACATCCTGGACCTGGAGAAGGTCCCCGCGATGTACGTCACGCAGGACCCGCGGCCCAATGCCATGTGTATCGGCCTGGACGAGCCGATCATCGTGGTCACCACCGGTCTGGTGGAACTGCTCGACGAGGAGGAAATGCGGGCCGTCGTCGGGCACGAGGTGGGCCATGCGCTCTCCGGCCACTCCGTCTACCGCACGATACTGCTCTTCCTCACCAGCCTCGCGCTGAAGATCGCATGGATTCCGCTCGGCAATTTCGCGATCATGGCGATCGTCACGGCGCTGCGTGAGTGGTTCCGCAAGTCGGAGCTTTCGGCGGACCGCGCCGGGCTGCTGGTCGGCCAGGACCTGCAGGCGTCGATGCGCGGCCTGATGAAGATCGCCGGTGGCAATCATCTGCACGAGATGAACGTCGACGCGTTCCTCGAGCAGGCCGAGGAGTACGAGGCGGGCGGCGATCTGCGCGACTCCGTGCTGAAGATCCTCAACGTGCTGCCGCGCTCGCACCCGTTCACCACGGTGCGGGCCGCCGAGCTGAAGAAGTGGGCCGCGAGCCGCGACTACCAGCGGATCATGGACGGCCACTACCCGCGGCGCACGGAGGACAAGGACACCTCGGTCTCCGACTCCTTCCGCGAGTCCGCGTCGCACTATGCGGAGACGGTGCGCACAAGCAAGGACCCGCTGATGAAGCTGGTCGGCGACATAGCCGGCGGCGCGGGCGACCTGGGCGGGAAGCTGCGGGACAAGTTCACCACCGCGGCCGGCAGCAGCTCGGGCTCGGGCTCGGGCGGAAGCTCCGGTGGGAGCGAGGCGAACGGCAACGGCAGCGGCCCGGCGAGCGAGAACGGGAGCGGCGGGGGTCAGGGCGAGAGCTGAAGCGGCGCGGACGGGCCAGGAACGGACCGCGACGGCACGGCAAGCGCTCAAGCCCGGGCATGACAGGCGCGAATCACCGGTTGCGGCGAGCGCACGGCGCCGGTCACGGCGACGGCTGCGCGCCCGGTGCCAGCGTGCCGCAGAGCGCCGCGGTGGGCCGGCCCGTTGCGTACGGGTCGGTTCCGGCCGGCCCGGACGCCGTCCCCCGCTCGCCGGCGAGCAGGGGACGCAGGACGCCGGTCGTGTCCGCCGAGCAGGCTTGGGGCCCGGCCTGGACATAGCTGACCAGCACCTCCGCGCGGTGCTGGCGCAGATCGTCCCGGTCGAAGCGGAAGTGCAGCTCGCGGCGGACGGTGAACAGCGAGGCATCGCCCGCCCGCGTGCCGTTCACCCCGGCCGGCCGCAGTGCGTAGGCGAAGGTGTGGTCCGACGTCACCTCCAGGGCGTCGGGCCCCGCCTCGGCGACGCGCAGCGTGCCCTGCACCCTCACCTGAGGGTTTGCCAGCGCCACCTTCGCCGGGTCGTAGCGCACCAGCCACCCGCTGGCGGCGTGGCGGCCGTCGGCGGCGGGAGAGGTCATGCTCCGGTCGAACTGGCCGTACTGGTCCGGGTCGAGCAGCAACCGGACCGGTCGCACCGAGCCGCCCGTAAGGACATCGGGGTCGAGTGAGGACTCCACCAGGTAGTCCTTCGCGGTGGTCAGAGCCATCATCACCTGGCTCTCGGAGAAGCTCTTGGTGTGCCGGGCGCCGGGCAGATTGATGCCCGCGGCACCGATGCGGAAGTTCGCGGCAGGGCTGTGCGCATAGAGGTCGGCGGGAGTGCCGCCAGGGACCGGTCCCTGGGGTGCGAGCGGAATGAAGGTGATACGCAACGGTTCCGCCGGCTTGTAGGCCGGGGTCTGGTACGGATGCCGGATGCCCAGGTAGATCGCGGTGCCGAAGGCCATCGCGATCAGCAGGACAAGCACCAGGATCTGCTTGGCCCCGGTCCTGCGGCCCCAGGCGGGGAGGCTGCGCACTGCACGGGAGTGCTCGGCCATCCGCTCCTGCGCGGAGAATTCCTGCAGCCGCGCAGCCCGTACGAACGATTCGTCGAAGACGACGGATCGGTACTCGTCCTCACCACCGCCGGGGAGCCCCTCGGGTGTCCCCTCAGGCGGGTCTCTGCGCCCAGCCATACTTTCAGGGTAGGTCCGGCGGGGCCACGGTAAACGCCGTGGTGCACGACAAACTCTGACGAGTTCTCACGCGGTCGTTCAAGAGCTCGCACAGTGGCTGGGGAGGAGCTGCTCAAGGGCTGATCAGAGGCCGTTCCAAGGAGGTCAGGGCGGTCAGGGCGGTCAAGAAAGGTCAGAGGGTGCGCGTCCAGGGAATCAGGGGGTGCGAGGGTCGGCTGAGACTGGCGGCGCGGAGTACTCCGCGGAGGCGGAGGGCCCGCTCACCCGGTCCGTGGCCGAGCCGTTCGTGGGTGTGGCGTCGACGCCGGTCGTGGCGGGCGGCGGCACCCGGTCCTGGCGGTTGCCAGCGGCCCCTCGGTAGACGGCCGTGAAGGCGAGGGCGACCATTCCGATGCCCATCACCAGGGCGAGTATCCAGGCCACGGGCCGGTGCCAGCGGGCGCTGCCGCGGTAGGGGCGCAGCGCACCGCCGTGCCTGCCGTACGGCCCGCCGTACTCGTCGTCGTCAAAGTCGGTGCCGTCGTCGTACGCCCGCTCCCGGCCGTACTCTCCGAGGCCGTACCCATCGTCGTAGAGCTCTTCGTCGGGCACTCCGCCGCGGGATCTGCCCCGTGCGGCGTCGGCCTCGGCGCGGGCCTGGGCGGCAGCCAGAAGCCGCTCGACGGCGGTCGGCTCATGGAACTCGGCGGCCCGTACGAAGTCCTCGTCGAACACCACGGTGGCGAAGTCCTCGTCCGCGCCCCCGCGGTCGTCGTCGGGCTCCCAGCCGTCCGGGAACGGCCTGCCCCCCACGTCGTCCGGCACGCCTTCAGAGTAGACCTGGCCGGTCGGTTTGGGCAGACAGAGTCCGAACTCCGGCTGCCCGAGTGACCTGGCCGACAGCTACCGAGTGTGACCGTCTCCTGTCACGATGTACTTCGTCGAGGTCAGCTCCGGCAGCCCCATCGGGCCGCGTGCGTGCAGCTTCTGCGTGGAAATTCCGATCTCGGCACCGAAACCGAACTGGCCACCGTCCGTGAAACGCGTGGACGCGTTCACGGCGACCGTGGTCGAGTCCACCAACTGGGTGAACCGGCGGGCCGCCGCCTGCGAGGTCGTGACGATCGCCTCCGTGTGCCCGGAGGACCAGAGCCGGATGTGCGCGACGGCCGCGTCCAGGGACTCGACGACGGCGGCGGCGATGTCGTACGAGAGGTACTCGGTCTCCCAGTCCTCCGCCGTGGCCGCCACGAGGGTGGCCTTGGTGGCGTCGGCGTACTCCAGCACTCGCTCGTCGCCGTGCACGGTGACCCCGGAGTCGGCGAGCGCGTCCAGGGCGCGCGGCAGGAATGCGGCTGCGACGTCCCGGTGGACCAGGAGCGTCTCGGCGGCGTTGCAGACGCTCGGGCGCTGCGCCTTGGAGTTGATCAGGATGTCCACGGCCATGTCGATGTCGGTCTCGGCGTCGACATACACATGGCAGTTACCGGTGCCGGTCTCGATGACCGGGACGGTGGACTCCTCGACGACAGTACGGATGAGGGAGGCGCCGCCGCGCGGGATGAGCACGTCGACCAAGCCGCGGGCGCGCATCAACTCCCGTACGGAATCGCGGCTTTCACCGGGCACGAGCTGCACCGCGTCGGCCGGCAGGCCCGAGCCGCCGACGGCGTCCCGCAGGACCTTCACCAGTGCGCTGTTGGATGAGTAGGCGGACGAGGAGCCGCGCAGCAGCACCGCGTTGCCGGACTTCAGGCAGAGGGCCGCGGCGTCCACGGTGACGTTCGGCCGGGCCTCGTAGATGATCCCGACGACGCCGAGAGGGACGCGCACCTGGCGCAGGTCGATGCCGTTGGGCAGGGTCGAGCCGCGCACCACCTCGCCGACCGGGTCGGGCAGCGCGGCCACGTGCCGCACGTCGGCGGCGATGGCCCGCACCCGCTCCGGGGTCAGGGTGAGCCGGTCGATGATCGACTCGCTGGTACCCGCCTCCCGGGCGCGGGCGATGTCCTCGGCGTTGGCCGTAACGATCTCGCTGGTACGGACCTCGAGCGCGTCCGCGATCGCCAGCAGCGCGTCGTCCTTCGCCGACCGCGGCAGCGGCGCGAGGTCGGCGGCCGCGCCACGGGCCCGGTAGGCGGCCTGGGCGACCGGGGAGAGGTTGTCGTACGGCGAAAGCGGCGACGTCGTCATACCCGCAGGGTAGTGCCACTTCAGCGGGCGTCCCTCACGTATTCCGCACTGCGAGACAGAAGCCTCAGAAGGGATGCACGCCCACGGGGGCGGCCGGTGGCGGGCCGTACCCCTCCGCGATGCGCTGGTGGTAGGTCTGGCGGTCGATGACCTCGAGGCCGACGATCTCCCACGGTGGAAGCCTGGCGCTGGAGCGGTGCTCGCCCCACAGGCGCAGCGCGACCGCTGCGGCGTCGTGCAGGTCCCGCGCCTCCTCCCAGTAGCGGATCTCCGCGTGGTCGTTGGCATACCGGCTGGTCAGCAGGAAGGGGTGATCGTGCGCGAGCTGTTCCAGACCACGCCGGACCTCCTTCAGCGGGGCTTCGGCTCCGGAGACGCTGAGCGTGATGTGCCACAGCTTCGACTGCACACGTTCCCTGCTGTGAGCGCCCGTCTCGGATCCGGTCTGCTGACCTGCTTCGGCGTCGCTGACGTCGTCGAAGTCCGCACCCGCACCGACGCTGGTCAGGGCGCGTTCCTCGCCCACGGCCCTACGGGCGTGAGGGATGCCCCCCGACCCGCGGGGCACATCCCCTGGGCGCGCTCGTCTCACCGGCGGCCTCCTGTTGCATGTGTCGTCCTGCTGTACCCCGCCATTCCTCCGCAACAAAGTTGACCAGTCCGGGACGGAGCATGGGGCGCTTTTGGTGAAGGTGCCTGTCGGAAGACCGGTCTTTCAGCCGATTCAGGGCTGCAGGACGACCAGATCGTCCCTGTGTACGACTTCGCGCTCGTACTCCGGGCCCAGCTCCTGGGCGAGCTCGCGGGTGGAGCGGCCGAGCAGCTGCGGGATCTCCTTGGCGTCGAAGTTGACGAGCCCGCGGGCCACCGCCCGGCCCTCGGTGTCGCGCAGCTCGACCGGGTCCCCGGCGCTGAACTCGCCCTCGACCGCGGCGATCCCGGCCGGCAGAAGCGACTTCCGGCCCTGCACGACGGCCCGTACCGCACCGTCGTCCAGTGTCAGCGAGCCCTGCGGGGTCGAGGCGTGGGCGAGCCACAAGAGCCGGTCGGCGGAGCGGCGTCCGGTGCTGTGGAAGTAGGTGCCGGTGGCGCGGCCGGTGAGAGCGTCGGCGGCCCGGACGGCGGAGGTGAGGACGACGGGGACGCCGGCGGCCGCCGCGATCCTGGCCGCCTCGACCTTGGTGACCATGCCGCCGGTGCCGACTCCGGCCTTGCCAGAGCTGCCGATCTGCACATGGGCGATGTCGTCCGGGCCGCGCACCTCGTCGATCCGCCGACTGCCGGACTTGGCCGGGTCTCCGTCGTAGAGGCCGTCGACGTCCGAGAGCAGCACCAGCAGATCGGCCCGTACGAGATGGGCGACGAGGGCCGCGAGACGGTCGTTGTCGCCGAAGCGGATCTCGTCGGTGGCCACCGTGTCGTTCTCGTTGACGACGGGGACGGCGCCCATGTCGAGCAGCTGGTCCAGGGTCCGGTAGGCGTTGCGGTAGTGGGCACGGCGGCTGGTGTCGTCGCTGGTGAGGAGGACCTGGCCGACGCGTACGCCGTAGCGCGCGAAGGAGGCCGTGTAGCGGGCGACGAGCAGTCCCTGACCGACGCTTGCGGCGGCCTGCTGGCGGGCCAGGTCCTTGGGGCGGCGGGCCAGGCCCAGCGGTGCGAGGCCCGCGGCGATGGCGCCGGAGGAGACCAGCACTATCTCCTTCTCGCCGCCGCTGCGGATCTTGGCGAGCACGTCGACGAGGGCGTCGACGCGATCGGCGTCGAGTCCGCCGGACGCGGTGGTCAACGAGGACGAGCCGACCTTGACGACGATCCTGCGCGCTTGCGTTACCTGCTGTCTTGCCACTGTCACAGAGCTGAATCTATGCCAGCGCGCGTGGCGGGTGCGCGCGTATTCCACTCGCTGGACAGACGGTGGCGGCCCGGGCGCGCACCGGGTCCCTGTCACCGCTCATCTCGTCAGGCGGTGCACCACACGCCGTACGAACGAGGCGCCTCGCGGGCCCGGCGCCGAATACGCCTGGAGCGGCGTGACACGCTCCCCACCGACCTGCTCGGCGACGCGCACCTCGTAGACCGCGTCGGGGAACCCCTCCACCCCCGCCCCGAAGTGCGGATAGGCGAGATACCGGTGCCCGTCCCGCTGCACCACGCCGGGTACGCTCCCGGCCCGCTCGAAGGCGAGAACGTCCTTGAGGACGTCGAAGCGGCCCGCGGGGGCGCAGGTGAGCCGCAGCCGTTGGCCGACCTTGAGGCGGCGCGCCACGCCGTCGGTCCAGTACGCGTCCATCAGCGGTGCCACGAGGCCGAGCTTGTCCCGCCCCCGCTCGTCCGGCTGCTTCAGCACGATCGGTCCCAACTGGGGCAGCAGCGAGGTCACAAAGGGCCTGACCATCAGCAGGTCACGCCGGTCGCCGGGCGGCACATGCGCCGCGATCAGCTTCATCAGGGCGTGCGCCGCCTCGATGATGGCCGCGTGGTCGACGCCCTTGGTGACGTGCTTGCCGTCGTCCCGGCCGACCAGGTAGTAGCAGGTGTAGTCGGCGACGACGGAGACGCCGTCGGCCCGCAGATACGCCTCCATGGTGAACAGCGCGTCCTCGCCGAGCCGCATGCCCTCGTCGAAGTGCAGATCGTGGCGTACGAGCAGCTCGCGCCGGAAGAGCTTCTGCGCGCTCAGCGTGAACTTGATGTTGGAGGAGAAGACGTCCGTCCGCTCGGCGCTCTTGCGGTACATCGACTGGGGGGCGCCCCTGTTGACGCCCTCCATGCGCCCGAGCACCACGTCGGTGCCGGCCCGGTCGGCCACCGCGACCATCCGCTCCAGCGCCTCGTCACCGAGGTGGTCGTCGGCGTCGAGGAAGAAGACATAGCGGCCGCGGGCGAGCGAGAGCCCGAGATTGCGCGGGCCGCCGGGGCCACCGGAGTTGGTCTGCCGCACCACTCGCATCTCGGCCTTGCCGCGGGCCGCGAACTCCTCCAGGCACTCCCCCGTGCCGTCCGTCGAACCGTCGTCGACGGCGACGATCTCGATCCGGTCTGCGCCGATGGTCTGTGCCTCGACCGACTCCAGGCAGCGCACCAGGTAGGGCATGGCGTCATAGGCCCCGATGATCACGCTGACATCGGGTTCATTGCCGTTCATGGCCCCATCCTGCCGCTGCCACTGCGCCGTCCTGTTACAGGACGCGAAACGGCCCGCAACTCCTTGTCCGTACGAGCTCCGTATGAGCTCCGTACGAGAGGAGTGCGGGCCGTCGTGCGTTGCAACTGCCCCGGTACGTCAGCGGGCGACCGACGGGTCCAGGCCTGCTGCCGTGGTCCCGGTCCCGGTCTCGGACTCGGTCCCGGCAGCGCTCTCGCCCTCACCGGGCGCGGCGTCCTCCGCGGCAACGTCCGCCACGTCGTCCATCGACAGTTCGACCAGCTGCTGGCCGGAGCCCGCGTTGCGCGCCTCGGACCGGGCGGCCAGGGCCGCCACCGCGGCGTTGAACTGCTCGATGGAGGTCGGCTCGTCGGGCCCGAGCAGATAGCGCTTCAGCTCACGCCGCGCATCCGTGAGGGCGTCCGCCGCCGGATCGGCGACGGCGTCCAGGAACTCGCCCAGTTCCGCTGCGTCGTTGGAGAGGATGACCGCGGCCCGGACGGCGGTGTTCTGCCGCTTGAACTCCTCGGCACCCACCTCGGCCGAGTCGGTCACGGCATACGGCTTGCCGCTCGCGATGAAGTCCGAGACCACGCTGGAGATGTCGGACACCATGCCGTCCGCCTCGTTGAAGCAGTCGTACAGATGCGGCTGCGAGCCGGTCACCGTCTTGTGCTCCCACCAGCCGAAGGAGCGCCAGTACGCGTCGTTCCACTCGGCCCGCAGGCTCTTGATCTCCGCGAGTCGCTGCGGGTCGGCGAGCGAGACCCGCGAGACCTCCGACTCGTCGCCGCCCGCCCGGCCGGGCTTGGACAGCTCGGCCAGCCGCGCCTGGACGCGGGCCAGCGTCGCCTGCGCACCAGCCTGGTCGGCCTGTGCGGCGGCGGCTTCCTTGGCCCAGCGGGGCTCGGCGGCGCGGGCGGCGGCGGCCTTGTCGACCATCGCCATGATGCGGGTGTGCACCGCCTTGGCCTTGGCGCTGCGCGTGCCGGTGAAGGGGTGCGGCTTGTAGATCAGACGGACCGGACGCTCGGCGTTGAGCAGGCCCTTGACGATGTTCTCGCCGGCCAGCAGCAGCGAGGTGTTGCCCGGGTTGTCGTCCCAGCCCTCCCAGGTGGGGGCGTACAGGACGGTCGGGATCGGGTTCTTCGGGGTGCCGGTCCCGGTCTTGATGGAGGCCAGCTGGGGGCGGCCCACCTCGACGATGTCCTCGTCGCGTACGCCGATGTCCGCGAGGGCGTAGCGGTCGCGGCCCGCGCGGCCGGCCGTCCACACCTCGTCGTACACCTTGCTGAACGGGTTGACGCTGGCCACCTTGTCGCTGTCGCCGTGCCCGATGAAGACGTGCTTCATGGTCGGTACGCGCAGGATGTGGATGTTCTTGCCGACGTTGGCCGGGTACAGCGCGACGCGGACCGTGGACAGGTCCATGTTCATCAGATGGATGCCGCCCGGCACACAGATGACCGGCACCGAGGTCTCACCGAGCTGCGGCACGATGTAGCGCTCGCGCAGAATGATCAGCGGCCGGGCCTCCAGCTGCTCCATCGTCTCGATCCACATCTTCACCTGGTACGCCGACTCCTTGGAGCCGGAGAAGTACAGGACCACGGTCGGCCGGTACTCGTTCAGCCAGGCGTCGATCCCCTTGAGCACCTTGGCCGCGGTGGGCACGCGCCGGCTCGCCCGGATGTACCGGAACAGAGCCGCGGTGTAGAGGACGGCCAGGCCGACGCTGACGCCGAGGCCGACGTACGCGACGACGTCGGTGTCCATCCGGGTGGCGGCCAGCACGCCCGCCACGGCGGGGATGTCCAGGTGGAGCATCTTCTCCGAGGAACGGCGCAGCAGCAGCTTCGGCGGAGCGTCCGGGATCTTCAGGCCGTACAGGTCGACATTGCGCGTCACCACCGGCATGGTGCGGCGCAGCCGGATCAGGGTGGCCAGGGCGCCGTGCGGGGCCTGGAGGCCGAAGATGAGCAGGAAGCCGCCGACCGCGAGGTAGAAGAGCGTCTGATCGGCGAGGTTCAGCCGGGACAGCAGCAGCACCAGCAGCAGCTGACGCACCAGGAAGTGCATCGGCAGACCAAACTTGATCTTGTTCAGTCTGTTGACGAGATAACTGCCCCGCTGATGCAGGTACCAGTCCGCGACATACGTCACGACAGCGGCCGCGACGAAGCCCCAGAAACTGGGAATCAGCGCGGCGATGAGCGCGCACGGAAAGCCCAGTCCCAGTAGGACTGCGGCGACCAATTCAGATCCGCTGCCCACGCGGGCCAGACGAATGGCGGTCGAAATCAAGAACCTGCTCCAGGGGGTGCCGGTTTTACCACATTAAATAAGCAATCGCGAAGACCAGGCTTCACGAATTCGGGCCTCCGCGATCGCAATTTCGGCGACCCCAGAGGCCCTAAATTCAATTATTCGTAATTATTACACATCTTCCTGACGATCCAGGACGGATGCCAATGCCTGCTCGAACCCGGACGCCTCGCTGGCCTCGCGGGTCGGGTCCTGCTGCCGTACGTCGATGACGTGGCCGGTCAGCTCGGAGAGCAGAACGTCGAGAGAACTCCTGGCCACCGCCTCGGAGGAGAGCAGCGAACCGCTCGGCTCCTGGCCGAAGGCCTTGGTGCGCATCGGGGTCGCCGTGCGCTCCGGATTCACGCAGTTCACGCGAATTCCTTCGCCGGCCCATTCGTCGGAGAGGGCCTGGGTCAGGTTGACCATGGCCGCCTTGGTCGACGAATAGAGACTGTACTCGGCGCGCCCGCGGGTGTAACTGGAGGAGGTGTACAGGAGCAGCTGCCCCTTGGTCTCCGCCAGATACTTGTACGAGGCACGGGCAATCTGGACCGGCGCCAGGTAATTGACGTTCAACGCCTCCTGAATGGTGGTGTTGTCCGTCTCCGCGAGCTTGCCGATGCGCAGCACGCCCGCGGTGTTGATGACGTAGTCGATCCGGCCGGTCTCGGAGTACGCCTTGGACAGGGCGTCGTCGACGTGCTCGGGGTTCTCGACATGCGTACCGGTGGTGGAGCGGCCGAGCGCGTACACATGGGCGCCGTACCGCTTCGCCAGTTCGGCGATGTCCGCGCCGATGCCGTACGAGCCGCCGAAGACGACCAGGGTGCGGCCCGCGAGCAGTTCGCGGTACGCCGCCTCGTCCGCCTGCCGCGGCGAGGTGGTCGTGGCCAGCTGGAACAGCTTGTCGGCGATGAACACGTCGACCGGCTGGGTCACCTTCATGTTGTACTCGTCGCCCGCGACGACATAGATCGGCACGTCCGGCAGATACTTCAGAACGACCGAACAGTCGTCGGTGGCCTGGAAGTTGGGGTCGCCCGCCGCTACCTCGTACGCCCTGCGGATGGTGGAGAGCTTGAAGGCCTGCGGCGTCTGACCGCGGCGCAGCCGCGAGCGGTCGGGGACGTCGGTGATGAACTCGCCATCCTCGCCGTGGGTGCGGGTCACGATGATCGTGTCCGCCGACGGGATTGCGACATCGACGGCCTGGTAGCGGTCGAGGGCGTCGACACAGTCCTGGATCACACGCTGTGACAAAAGCGGACGGACAGCGTCATGGAACAGGACGTTGCGGTCCTCGCCGTCGGCAAGTCCCTCGCTCAGCGCGGCGATCGCGCGCTCGGTGGTCTCGTTGCGGGTCGAGCCGCCTTCGATGACCCGGGTGACCTTGGCCAGTCCGGCCTTTGCGATGATCTTCTCCACGTCAGGCACAAAACCCGGCGCCATCAGCACGATCACGTCATCGATGGACTCGGCCTGCTCGAAGATCGTCAGCGTGTGCTCGATGACAGCCTTGCCGGCGATCTTCAGCAGCTGCTTGGGGATCGACAGGCCCACGCGCTGGCCGGTACCACCGGCGAGCACGACTGCTGTGGTGCGGGGCTTGGCTATGGGCTGCACTGACACAGACGACGACCTACCTTGCGGGGGCTGGGGAACATTCCGATAGTTGCACTCTGCGTTACCGTCTCGCAAGGCGCTCGCCTTTCACTCCACACCGCTGCGCAACCTGTTGTTTGCCTTGTGAACAGGGCGGATTAGGCCATGCCCGGCGATTGACCGAGTGACCGACACCACACGGGAACGAGTTGCACATCACTCCTGCACCCAAAAAGCCTTAACGAGTCCGACCCGCGGAATCCATGTGCGGGAAATCTCTACAGATCAACCACGTTGAGAGCCAGATCGTTGGAGGCCGTGTAGAGGAAGCGGACCCGTACCCGCTGCTTCGGCCTCCTGAGGACATTCTTCGCGAGCGCGCGCACAAGACTCCCCTTCCTCCTCTTCGGGAGGATGGTCAGCGGATAGTTGTAGATGTCCTTCTTCATCACCACGTCGTCAAGCATCCTGCCCACCTTCACTGGTTGGGCATTCGATGCATAGCGGACAAATACGTCCCAGACATCGTGTGCGGTGATTTGTTGAGCGGCAGGCGCCGCGCAGGGAACAGCGAAGTGGAAGCCGTTTTCGCCGTCCCACTGCCCGGTGAAGGTCAGTTCGTGCCCTTTGCCGCGACGCCGCAGTACGAGCACCGGGTCGCCGACCACCGTCGCCGGGCCGAGCAGGCTGCCGGACAGGGCGATCTTCTTGCCGACGAGCCGGACGTGCCCGGCCTCCGCATGTACGGGACGGACCCACGACCGCAGCACGAGCGTGCCCCTGGCCTTGTCGACATACGGCACGAGGTTGCGGACGGGGCCGCCGGGCACCAGCCGGTCGGCGGCATGCATGGCGCCACGCTGGTCGACATTGCGGCTGCCGAGGCGGGCGCGCCCACCCGTCGCCGCCGACTCGGCGAAGAGCTCCCAGAGACCTTCGCCGAGCTGCTCGCCGGCCGGTATTGTCGCGACCCCGTCCTGGCCGAAGGGGAAGGTACGGACCTCGGTGCTGCCCTCGGTCCGTACGCACAGCAGCTGCAGCCCGGCGTCATCGGCCGCCGGACGCGGGCCGACCAGCGTGATGGCCAGCTCGCCGTCGCTGCGCACGACGCAGTCACCCACGGGCGCGAAGTCCGGTACCGGGCTGCGCTGTGATGTGGCGGCGACCAGCTCCTCGAAGAGGTTCTCGTACTCCTTGACGACCTGCGCGGGGTCGAAGCGGCGGGCGCTCTCCCGCGCGGCCGTGCCCAGCCGGCGCCGCAGATCCTCGTCGTCGATCAGCTTGAGCAGCGCGTCGACGACGGCCTTCACATCGCCGACCGGCACAAGAAGGCCGTCCACACCGTCCTTGATGATCTCGCGCGGTCCGTAGTCGCAGTCGGTGGAGATCATCGGCAGACCGCAGCGCATGGCCTCCACCAGCGTCATGCCGAACGACTCGTGGCGCGAGGTGGAGACGGCGATGGCGCCCTTGGCCCACTCGGGTTCGATGGGTGAATGCGGCCCCATCAGGTGGACCTTGTTGTACAGGCCCATCTTCAGGATCTGGTCGCGGAGCCCCGGGCGCCGGTCGCCGCCGCCGTAGATGCGCAGCACCCAGTCCGGCCGCACCTCGGTGACCTTGGCGAAGGCGTTGATGAGGACGTTGTACTGCTTCTCGGACGCGAGGCGGCCCGCCGCGACGACGACCTTGCCCGTCCCGTCGGAGGGAGCGATCTGCGGCTCGGGGACGCTGTTGGGGATGGACAGCACGCGGGTACTGGGCAGCGGCATCTTCTCCCGCCAGACCGCGGCGTCACCCTCGGAGACCGTCACAAAGGCGTCGATCGCGGCGAGATGCTCGTACATCTCGGCCCGCAGCGCCGACTTGTGGTGGTTGTGCGTCATGTGTTCCTGGCCGATGCGGACCGCCCCGTCGGGGGCGAACTGCGCGACATACGCGACGAGTCCGGGCCGGGTGCCGACGACGATGTCCGCGTCGGAGGCGGCGTAGTGCGCGCGGACGCGGTCGTCGGTGAGGCGGCTGTACTCCTTGTAACGCGCCTCGCTCTGCGGGAAGAACGCGGCGGGCTGGAGCTGGAAGGGGTGCTCTTTCTCGTTCGTCGGCGAGTTCGGCCGGGTGTCGACGAGGGGGACGACGGAGATGCGGGGGTCGATGGTGAAGAGCGGGATGTCACGGTGCCGGAAGACCGAGACGATCTCCACCTCGTGCCTGTTCACAAGCTCTTCGGCGAGGTTGAGGGTGGTGCGGATCGTCCCGCCAATACCGTAAACGGTATGGATGAGGAAGGAGATCTTCATCGGCCCTTGGTGCTCCGTTCAGCTGAGACTCGGGTGGCGTACAAATGAGGCCCCGTCACGCCAGCTAGACGGGCCTGGCAGCCGGGAGGTTGCCCTGATCCGACGATTTAGCAGGATGCGGTGGAGCAGAACGGGACGAACACGTCGTACGCACCCACTGTGCCCTGTCCCGCGAGCTGCGCAGGACAGGGCACAAGCTGATGAACCGGCGCGGCGGGCGTCAGCCGACCACGCTCACATCTGGGGCTCGGCTCTAGAAGGGGTCGAACTCGTCGAACTCGCGCTGCGCGTCGTCCCGCTCCGCCTCGCGGTCCCGGCGCCGCTGCGCCGCCGGACGCGGAGCCTCAAGGCGGTGGTCCTCACCGCGTCGGCCCAGCATTTCCGCGCCCGCCATCATCGTGGGCTCCCAGTCGAAGACGACCGCGTTGTCCTCGGGGCCGATGGCCACACCGTCGCCGGCACGGGCACCGGCCTTCATCAGCTCCTCCTCGACACCGAGGCGGTTGAGGCGGTCGGCCAGATAGCCGACGGCCTCGTCGTTGTTGAAGTCGGTCTGGCGCACCCAGCGCTCCGGCTTCTCGCCGCGCACCCGGAAGAGGCCGTCCTCCTCCTTGACGACCGTGAAGCCCGCGTCGTCGACCGCCTTCGGGCGGATGACGATACGGGTCGCCTCCTCCACCGGCTTGGCCGCGCGCGCCTTGGCGACGATGTCGGCGAGGGCGAAGGACAGCTCCTTCAGGCCCGTACGAGCCACCGCCGAGGCCTCGAAGACCTGGTAGCCGCGCTCCTCCAGGTCCGGGCGGATCATGTCCGCGAGGTCCTGGCCGTCCGGGATGTCGATCTTGTTGAGGACGACGATCCGCGGGCGGTCGTCGAGCCCGCCGTACTGCTTCAGCTCCTCCTCGATGATGTCGAGGTCGGAGACCGGGTCACGGTCGGACTCCAGCGTCGCGGTGTCCAGCACATGCACCAGCACCGAGCAGCGCTCGACATGGCGCAGGAACTCCAGGCCCAGGCCCTTGCCCTGGCTGGCGCCCGGGATCAGGCCGGGGACGTCGGCGATGGTGTAGACGGTCGACCCGGCGGTGACCACGCCGAGGTTCGGCACGAGCGTCGTGAAGGGGTAGTCCGCGATCTTCGGCTTGGCCGCGCTGAGCACCGAGATCAGCGAGGACTTGCCGGCGCTCGGGTAGCCGACCAGCGCCACGTCGGCGACGGTCTTGAGCTCCATCACCACGTCACGTGCTTCGCCCGGCTCGCCGAGCAGCGCGAAGCCGGGCGCCTTGCGGCGGGCGGAGGCCAGCGCGGCGTTGCCGAGGCCGCCGCGGCCGCCCTGGCCCGCGATGAAGGTGGTGCCCTGGCCGACCAGGTCGGCGAGCACATTGCCCTGCTTGTCGAGTACGACGGTGCCGTCCGGCACGGGCAGGACCAGGTCCTGGCCGTCCTTGCCGGAGCGGTTGTCGCCGGCACCGGGCTGACCGTTGGTGGCCTTGCGGTGCGGGCTGTGGTGGTAGTCGAGGAGCGTGGTGATCGACTGGTCGACGACCAGGATCACATCACCGCCGCGGCCGCCGTTGCCGCCGTCGGGGCCGCCGAGCGGCTTGAACTTTTCCCGGTGTACGGAGGCGCAGCCGTGGCCTCCGTTACCCGCGGCGACATGCAGCTCGACGCGGTCCACGAAGGTGGTCATGGGTACGTGCCTCCAGTAAGTACGGAAATGTCTGAGACGTGCTGTGTCTCTTGCACAACACGCGAAAGGCGGACCCACTTCCCGAACGGGAAGTGAAGTCCGCCCTCGCAAAGCTTCCGATCAGGCGACCGGAACGATGTTCACGACCTTGCGGCCACGGTGCGTGCCGAACTGCACGGCACCGGGCTGCAGCGCGAACAGGGTGTCGTCGCCACCGCGACCGACGCCCGCACCCGGGTGGAAGTGAGTGCCGCGCTGGCGGACCAGGATCTCACCGGCGAGCACGACCTGACCGCCGAAGCGCTTCACGCCGAGCCGCTGAGCGTTGGAGTCGCGCCCGTTCCGAGTGGACGATGCGCCCTTCTTGTGTGCCATCTCTCCTCAGTCCCTTACTTCGCAGCCGCGGGGATGCCGGTGACCTTGATCGCCGTGTACTGCTGACGGTGACCCTGGCGACGGCGGTAGCCGGTCTTGTTCTTGTAGCGAAGGATGTCGATCTTCGCGCCCTTGTGGTGGTCCACGACCTCGGCCGTGACCTTGATACCGGCCAGCACCCACGGGTCGCTGGTCACGGCGTCACCGTCGACAACGAGCAGGGTCGAGAGCTCGACCGTGTCGCCAACCTTGGCAGTGGAAATCTTGTCAACCTCAACGATGTCGCCGACAGCAACCTTGTGCTGGCGACCACCGCTGCGCACGATGGCGTACACGCGGATCTCTCTCTCGCTCGGAACGGAACCTCTGATGCCAGCCGCTCGCACAGGCCGAAGCCTGCGGCGATCCGGAAGGACGAGCGGCCTCTCCCGAACCGGCGGAGCCGTCGGGAGGGAGTTGCTCAGGGGTGGGCGTGCATGGAAACACACCGAGGGTCAAGGTTACGGGGCCCGCCCCAGGGGGTCAAACCGGGTACGCGCCATGAATCCCTGGTGGATGTCCGCCGTGGCCTGTTGAATGTGCGCTCGTGTCTCTGCGCTCCCTGATCACCATGCCTCGCATGCTCCGCCACGGCTCGGCCGTGGGCGCGGATCTGCCGCCGGACGAAGCCGTCACCGTCGATGCCGTGGCCGATCCCGCGCTGCGCGCCGCGCTGAGCGCCGCCGCGGCCGGCGATGCCGCTCCGACGCGCGATCTCCTTGCCGAGACCCGGCTCGGCGCCCAGTGGGAGCGGCGCAGTGTGTGCGTCACGAGGCTGGCCGAGAGCGCGCTGCACAACCCGGGCTGGCTGGAGGGCTGGCTTGCCCGGTCGCCCGAGGACCCCGACGCGGTGCTCGTGAAGGCGGATCTCTGTATCCAGCAGGCCTGGGAGATACGTACCGGCTACCGGGCCCGGCATGTGTCCGAGGACCAGTTCCGGGCCTTCTTCACGCTGCTCGACGACGCGATTCCGGTGATCTCCACGGCAGCCGCGCTGAACCCGACCGACCCGGTGCCGTGGGAGATCGCGCTCACGCACGCACGGGGCATCCAGGCGCCGCGCGATGTGTTCGACGCCTACTGGGCCGAGGCCGTCGCCCGCGCCCCGCACCACTACGGCTGCCATGCCACCGCGCTGCAGTACCTCTGCGACAAGTGGTACGGCTCGCACGAGGAGATGTTCGACTTCGCCGAGCGCGCCGCCGACGGCGCGCTGCCCGGCTCGAAACTGCATGCGCTGCCGCTGCTGGCCGCCATCGAGTACGAGGTGGTCTCCGACGACTCCACCGAGGACGGCCCGATCGACCGCGCCCGCATCGAGGCCGCCGTCAGCCGCGCCCTGGAGCTCTCCGCCTGGTACGCGCCGGGCGACCCGGACGCCGCCGGGTTCCGCAATCACCTCGCCCTGCTGCTGATCTTCGCCGAGCGGTGGAGCGAGGCCCTGGAGGTCTTCCGGGCGATCGGCGTGCACGCACGCGCCTACCCGTGGGCGTACGTCGGCGAAAGCCGCAAGGAGTTCCTGGAGTTCCGCCTGGGTGTACGGATGCAGGTCGCCTCCAAGACCCCTTTCTTCGGCAGACCGCCGCGGCCCACGACCCCGGCGGCCGCCGTCCCCCCGGTCCCCGCGCCGCGCTCGCTGGCGATAGCCGCGGCCCCGCCGCACGAGGTCGCCGAGGCGGCATTGATGTGCGGCGTCTCGCTCCGTATAGCCCCGGCCCCCTCCCCCTCCCTCTCCCCTTCCCCGTCCCGTATGAGCTACGTCGAGCTCGTCCCCGACCCGTCCCCCGGCAAGCGCGCGACCCTCGCAGCCGGCGAGGAACTGCTGACGGCCGCCGCCGACAACTTCACCACCGGTGAGAAGTGGCCCGCCCTGGTCCTGCGCCGCACGGCCGACCGCTGCGGCTTCACGCTCTTCCACAAGGGCAAGCCGCGCGCGTCCCATCTGTGGGACCCCTCGGCCCCCGTCACCGACCACGCCGAGGCCACCGCCACCGCGCAGGCGCTCGCCGCGATCTTCCCGGTGCCGGACCAGCGCCCTCTGGTCACCCTGCTCCGCGGCACGAACGACCCGGCCGGGCGCCAGTCCCAGCTCGTCACCGCGCTCGGGCTGCCCCCGCTCCCGGACGGCTTCGGCGAACGCGACGAGATCCTGGACGGCGCACCCGGAGCCCAACTCCTCCCTCGCCGCGGGGTGTTGAAGGGCATCCGCGACACCATGTCGACGGACCTGGGTACCCCGGCCCTTCCTGTCCCCCGCCCGAGACGCTGGTGGGTGCTGCGGACCGCGGGCCTGGTGATCCTCGTACCTGCGGCGGCGTACGGCTGGCTCTCGCCGGACGTGGGCTGGTACCGGACGGTCCTGCCGACGGCGGCCGCCCTGTTCTATGCGGCCCAGCTGAGGAAGGCCTGGGCCCAGCGGCGCTGAGCGCGGCGCGCGCCGTATGCTCGCCGGGCGAAGCCGCGCACCGGAAGGCAGAGAAGTGAACTACAGGGTCCAGCCCACCGCCCAGGTCGACGAGAGCGCCGTCATCGGCGACGGGAGCAGCGTCTGGGAGCTCGCCCAGATCCGCGAGGGCGCAAAGCTCGGCGAGGGCTGTGTCGTCGGTCGCGGTGCGTATGTCGGGACCGGTGTGCAGATCGGCGACAACGTCAAGCTGCAGAACTACGCCCTGGTGTACGAGCCCGCCGAGCTCGGCGACGGTGTCTTCGTCGGCCCCGCCGTGGTGCTCACCAACGACCACAACCCGCGCTCCGTCGACCCCGAGGGCAAGCAGAAGCGCGGCGGCGACTGGGAGGCCGTGGGCGTCAAGGTCGCCGAGGGTGCCTCGCTCGGTGCGCGTTCCGTGTGTGTCGCGCCGGTGCGGATCGGGCGCTGGTCCATGGTCGCCGCGGGCGCCGTCGTCACCAAGGACGTACCGGACTTCGCGCTGGTCGTCGGCGTACCGGCGCGGCAGATCGGCTGGGTCGGCCGGTCCGGTGTCCGGCTGGTCGAGCGCGAGAGCGAAGCGGGTGTGTGGGAGTGCCCGCAGACCGGTGCCGTGTACGTGGAGAAGGACGGCGTACTCAGCGAGCGCAGCTGACCCTGCTCGACGAGCGCGGCTGACCCGTCCGACGTCACACCTATGCGCTCTCCTCGGCCGCAGAGCCCGCTTCAGGCTTCGATACGCTGGGCCCCTGCGTCATGTTGTGCGAAGGGAACCAGATGAAAAGCCACGTGCTCTATCTCGCGCTCGGAACGTACCGGGTTCGGGCAGCACGCGAGCATGTCAAGGAACTTGCGTCGTCCGGGTCGCAGATCGTACTGGTCGTCACGGACGGCGAGGAGTGGGCGGAGACCACCGGCGAACTCTCGCGCCTGGACGGCGTTGATGTCGTGCGGCTCTCCCGCGACAAGCACGGCTCCGCATGGCCCGCCGCCAAGAAGCTGGTCTCCGACAAGTCGGGGCCCTTCGCCAAGGCCGAGCGACTGATCGCCGGTGACGCACACGCGCTGCCGGTGGCCTGGGCGGCCGTCAAGCGCCGGCCGGAGCTCACGCTGGAGCTGGAGCCCGCCAACACGGAGGGCCACACCGCCGGGCCTTCGGACCTCGCGGTGATCACCCCCTGGTACCCGTCGCCGAACAACCCGTACGCCGGTTCTTTCGTTCAGGCGATGACGGCGGCGGTGGCCGACCAGTTCGACCGGGTCACGGTCCTGCACACCGAGGACTGGTCGGGCAGGGCCCACCCCGCGCTCAACGACGCGATCAAGGTCACCACGGACCGCCTCCAGGAGCGCCGGGACCTCGTCCCCGTCGTGGACAGCCCCGAGGGCACTGTCGTGCGGGTCCCGGTGCCGCTGATAAACCGCAAGAACTACAGCCCCTGGGTCGCCGCCCAGGAGAAGGCGCTGCTCCCCGCACTGCCCACGGGGAAGATCGAGGCCCCGCTCGTCCACGCCCACACCGGCATCTACGGCGGTGTGCTCGCCCTCCACCTGGCCAAGCCGGACGCGCGGGTGGTCGTCACCGAGCACTCGTCCTTCCTCGACAGGGTCTTCGCGCAGCCCGCCGCCCGTGAGCTGTACGGCGAGGTGTTGGTGCGGGCAGACGCGTTCCTTTGCGTCAGCACCCGGCTGCGGGACCAGATCGCCGAGGAGTTCCCGGCGTACGCGCACAAGCTCAGCGTCGTACCGAACATGATCGACTTCGGTCGCTTCACCCCCGGCCCCGAGCGCTCCTCGGAGCTGCTCAGCTGGCTGTACGTGGGCCGTCTGATCAAGCCGAAGGGCGTCGACGAACTCCTTGAGGGCTTCGCGCTGGTGGCGAAGAAGGAGCCGCGGGCGACCCTCACCCTGGTCGGCCACGGCCCCCGCGAGGAGGATCTCGCCGCCCGTGCCAAGGAGCTCGGCCTCGCCGACCGGGTCAGCATTCTGCCGCCCGTGTCCCCCGAGGACATCAACGAGCTGATGCACCGTCACGATCTGCTGGTGCACGCCAGCAAGGGCGAGACCTTCGGCATGACGGTCGTCGAGGCGGTCGCCGCCGGGCTGCCCGTCCTCGCCACCCGCAGCGGTGGCCCGCAGGAGAGTCTGGCCGGGATCGAGTCCAGGGCCGGCGCGTTCATGGACGTCAGCGAGGACCCCAGGGTCATCGCCGACGCCTACTGGCAGCTGCGCCAGGACGCGGCCGGGATCGACCTGCCGGCGGCCCGTGAGGTCCTGGAGAGCAGGTACGGCACCGAGGCGGTGGCCAAGCAGCTCATCTCGGTCTACGAGGGCACCCCGCTGCCCGCCGCAGAGGTGGCGGCCCCGGTCGTGAAGGCGCCCGAGAGCGCGCCCGTGGTCGAGGAGCGGGCCCCGAAGGAGACCGCGCCGAAGACCGCCGCGCCGGCGGAGCCGATCGGGCGCGCGGTCATCCTCGCGCTGACGCCTCCCGGCAAGCCCCGGCGCATCGTGGAATTCGCCAACTTCCTTGTCGAGGTGGGCGTGGAGGTCACCCTCGTCGCGGGCCGGGCCGACAACTTCTGGCAGCGCGCACAGCTGGACGCGCGCGTCCCCGTGATCAGCATCGAGGACGCCGAGAAGAAGCTGCGCATCCCGCGCGGCGAGCGGTTCCTCGTCTACCGCGCCCCGCGCGCGGTGCTGCGCAAGGCCCGGAAGATGGCTGCCCGCAACCGCGCGTCCATCGGCCCCGAGCTCGCCGTCGCGTCCGTGCAGCGGGCGCACACCAAGGCCGCCAACGCCTTCCACAAGAAGATCTTCAACCGTGGGTACAAGGAGATCCGGCCGCAGCTGCTGTCCCGTATGGCCAAGCGTGTGGCCCTCCCGGAGCTGCGTCTCGACCTCGCCGACCATGTGTTCGTGAGCGACATCAACTCCACGGTGACGGGCTGGAAGTGGGCCAAGGCCCATCCGCACCTCACGGTCACCATGCACCTGGACCGGGAGATCTACGCCCCGAAGGGCGAGTGAGCTGCCAAGCCGCCGACGGCGAAGGCCCCGACCGGAACTCCGGTCGGGGCCTTCGCCGTTGCGGTGCGAGCCCGGCAAGATGGCCGGACAGGGCCTAGTGCTCCGAAACGCTCTCCGAAGCGCTCTCCGATGCCTCGGCGGGCTCGCGGCCGATGATGGTCCGCAGCTGCTCCTCGAACGGCTTGAGCACCGCGTCACGCTGGTACTTGTCCGCGTGCCGACGCGCGTTCTCGCGCTGCTCCGGCGTCAGATCACGCGCGGCCTTGCCCGCCGCGACCATCGAGGTCGCCAGGGCGTCCACATCCAGGCTGTCGGCGTTGAACCAGAGCGGGTAGCCCTCCAGCACGTCCTGGGCGGCGATGCCCGGCGCGTGCACCGAGACGATCGGGTGCCCGAAGGCCATGTACTCGAAGATCTTGCCGGAGGTCACGTACTTGCCGCCGCCGGCCAGGAAGACCAGCACGTCGGCGTCCTCGTAGACCCCGCCGACCTCGGTCTTGGAGACCGGGCCGCAGTAGCGCAGACCGGTGTCCTCGGCGCCGTTGACGGGGCCCTCCTCGTCCAGGCCGAGCTTCTTCTTCAGCGTGGCCGGGCTGTTCTTGAAGAAGCCGAGGTGGCCGTGGATCTGCAGCTCGGCGTCCGCGAGGTCCGGGTGACGGCGGGCGATCTTGAACGCCTCGGCCATCTCCTCCACCGGCTGCTTGACGGTGAGCGTGCCGAGGTAGGCGAACTTCAGCGGACGCGTGGACCCGTCGGCGGAGGGCTCCACCACGGTCGCGGGCTGCTCCTCGGCCCCGGAGGGCTCCGGCGCCGCCGGAATCACATCGGCGTCCCAGCCGTTGGGGACCACCATCATGCGGTCGGCGACCTCGGGATACCGCTCCGCGTGCCAGCCCCGCAGCGCCTCGTTCACGAACACCGAGGCGGACGCCCTGTTCAGCATCCGCTTCTCCCAGGCCCAGGCGATGTGGCCCTTGGGGAAGGCGGGCTCGTCGTGGAAGAGGTCCAGCGTCCACGAGTCGCGGTAGTCCATGACGTACGGAACACCCGTGAGCCGGCTGAACAGCCAGGCCGCACCGAAGGACGCGAACGGGTTGCCGGTGGCCACCACGATGTCGAAGCGCTTCTTGGAGTGCAGCTTCAGCGCCCGTACGACGGAGGCCCAGGCCCACGACGAGTAGCGCTCCGGGAAGAGCTTCGTCTGGCTGAACTGGTACACGCGCTTCGCCATCAGCGGGAAGCTGCGGCGCAGCCAGCTGAACTCACGCAGATCCTGCTGCCAGGTGTACTGGTTGAGCTCCGGACGCTCCACCCGGATACGGGGGTCGACGGTCTCGGAGAGACCCTCGTCGACCGAGCCGATCCTCTTGTAGAGGAAGTCCAGCGGCGAGGCGAAGACCGTGACGTCCCAGCCCTTCTCCACCAGATGGTTGGCCGTCGCCCTGGCGCGGTACACGCCGCTGGCCCGGGAAGGCGGGAAGTAGAACGCCAGGTAGAGCACGCGGGGCCGCCGGCCGCTGCGGTTCTTCATGAATCTTCCTCGTTGTCGAAATCAGCGAGCGGCTGAGGTCTGCGGGGACACGTCGGAGTCGATGCCGTAACTGACCCTGGGGACCGCCAGGCCCTCCGACTCCCACGCCTGAATCAGTTGTACGGCACGGGGCACCGAAAGCGCATCGGCCACCACCATGAGCTCCGGGCCCTTGCGTGGCGAGAAGTGGCGCCAGACCATCCGGTCGGCGAGCTTCGGCCACACACGGCGGTGCAGCGGAACGAAAACCCTGCGGTGTATACGGCCCGCCACCCGGCGCTCGTACGCCTTGAGGGCACGCTTGGCCTTGCTGCGGAGCGGGCCGCGGCCGGCCACCTGCACCACGAGCCGCGGGACGCGGTAGAGCACCAGGCGCTCCAGCCGGCGCGGCAGATGGCTCGCCTCCAGCTCCTCGGCCGTCACCAGCTCGACCTCGGGGGCGAAGCCCTGGTCGAGCCACGGCTTGCGCGCGCCGACCAGGACGACCGCACGATCGCCGCGCGCCACCACTTCCGCCGACTCTTCGACCACGGCCCGCTTGCGGGAGGCGCCGAGAGCCAGGAACAGGACCTGCATGTCACTCCATCACGGGGAGTCGGGGAACCAGAGACGGTAGTGCGCCTGGGCGACGGCCTCGTAGCCGTACTGCGCGGCCAGCTGGTCCTGGGCGCGCTTCAGATCCAGACCGCTGCTGTCGAAGCGGCTGCGCAGGCGCCGGTAGCCGTCCCTGATCGACTCGGCGTTCTCTTCCACATCGATGAGCTCGCCGGCCGCGTCCTCGATGCCGGCCAGCGTCTTCTCGGGCCCTCCGCAGCGGGTCACCAGCACCGGCATACCGGCGGCGATGCCCTCCACGATGGTCATGCCGAAGGTCTCGTACCGGCTCGGGTGCACCAGCAGGTCGTGCTCGCGCATCAGGTCCAGCGCCTGCTCGTGCGGGATCGAGCCGGGAAGGTCGACGGCGTCGCTCAGCCCGAGCTCGGCGACCCGGTCGGTCAGCGTCCGCCGCAGCGGGCCCTCACCCACCAGCGTCAGCGTCAGCGTCGGGTCCTCGGCGTAGCACTCGGCGAAGGCCTCGACCAGCCAGTTCACGCCCTTGAGCTCGACCATGCTGCCCAGGTAGAGCCACTTGCGCAGCTCGGTGACCGGGGCGGGGCGACTCTCGTCGAAGGAGATCGGGTTGGGGATGCGCAGGATCTTCTCCGCGTGGTGCGGGAACTGCCTGCTCAGCACCTCGGTGACCTTGTCCCCGACCGCGAAGAAGCCGGTGACGCGGGCCAGCAGCTCGTCGTACAGCTCCACGGCGTCCGGGTCCTGGAAGACCCGCTCAAGGAAGGAGGCGTGCTCGGTGACGAAGACCCGCGCGTCCGGCCGGGCGTTCTGCAGGGCGGCCCAGCCGCTGGGGAGCCCGACATGGGCGTGCACGACCGGGGCGTCGATGGGCCGGCCGCCGAGGGCCGCGCGCAACTGCCGCTCGTGGCTGCGGGACTGTGCGCCGTAGTCCTGACCGCGCGGGGTGGTGACCGGGAAGTGCACCAGCTCGGCGCCGCCGGCGGTGGGCACGCGGTGCGCGGCACGGGTCACCAGTTTGCCACCGGCCGCTTCCACCGCTTGAGTGGTGGCTGCGTCCATCGGGGCGACCCATGGGTCGCAGTGGTAGACCACGAAGCTGTCACAGCCCGGGGCCGTCGCACCGACCATTGCCTGGACGAAGGATCCTCGGAAAGGCAGCTCACGTGTGGGGTACCACGGCGTGACTACGGCCGCATCCCTGGATGCTGCCTGATTCATTACCGACTTCCTCCCCGGAGCACACGTCGAGGCGTCACTTTATCATCGGACGGAATTCGGTCTTCGGCCCCGCCGGGGGGCCGGTAACCCAGGTATCGAGGAGCAGTTCACGGTGAAGGTCATCAGCGTCGTCGGCGCTCGTCCCCAATTGGTCAAACTCGCACCGATCGCCGCTGCGTTCGCGGAAACCGACCACCAGCATGTGATTGTTCACACGGGTCAGCACTATGACGCCGACCTTTCCGACGTCTTCTTCTCGGGCCTTGGCATTCCGGACCCCGATGTACATCTGGGCATCGGCTCGGGCAGCCACGGCGCCCAGACCGGCGGTGTGCTCACCGCGATGGACCCGGTCCTCGACGCCGAGCAGCCCGACTGGGTCCTGGTGTACGGCGACACGAACTCGACGCTCGCCGGTGCGCTGTCCGCGGTGAAGATGCACCTGCCGGTGGCGCACCTGGAGGCCGGGCTGCGCTCCTTCAACCGCCGGATGCCCGAGGAGCACAACCGCATCCTCACCGACCACGCCGCCGACCTGCTGCTCGCGCCGACCGAGGAGGCCATGCGCCACCTGGCGGCCGAGGGGCTGAGCAAGCGCTCCGTGCTGGCGGGAGACGTCATGGTCGACGTGTGCCTGCGGATCAGGGACGCGGTGCTGGCCGGCGAGCACCCCAAGCCCGTGCTGCCCGAGGGCATCGACCCCGAGGCGCCGTACCTGCTGGCAACGCTGCACCGCCCGGACAACACCGACGACCCCAAGCGCCTTGCGGCGATCGTCGACTCGCTCGCGAGCCTGCCGGTGCCGGTCGCCCTGCTGGCGCACCCGCGCCTCGTCGTGCGCGCCGAGGAGCACGGCATCAAGCTGAACCAGGGCTCGCTGCACTCGGGCCGTCCGCTGCCGTACGCGGGTCTGGTCGCGGCCGTCCTCGGCTCGGCCGGTGTGGTCACGGACTCGGGCGGTCTGCAGAAGGAGGCGTTCCTGCTGGACCGCGTCTGCACCACGATCCGCCCGGAGACCGAGTGGGTCGAGACGCTGGAGGGCGGCTGGAACCAGCTGGTCCCGAACCCGCACGAGCTGGACGCTGCCGAGTGGGCCAAGATCGCCACCCGCCCGGCCCCGGCGGCCGAGCGCGGCACCCCGTACGGCGACGGCCGGGCGGCCCACCGCGTGGTGGAGTTCCTGGAGCAGCACAAGCGCTAGTACGTACGGCGAAGGCCCCGGTCACCTCCTGCGAGGCGGCCGGGGCCTTCGTATGACTGCATCAGCCGCCGATGACGACGCGGCGTACGCCTTCCCAGCGCGCCGGGTCGGTGGTGCGCCGGCCGTCGACCAGGACGCGGACGTCCGGCAGGTCACGGGCCGCGAGCTCGCGGTACTCGGCGTGGTCGGCCTGCAGGATCGCCGCGGTGACGACCTGTCCCTCGTGCGGGGTCAGACCGTGCGCGGTGAGCTCCTCGGACGTGTACATCGGGTCCGAGACGAAGGGGACGGCCCCGCGCGCCTTGAGCGCCTCGACGGTCGGGAAGACGCCGGAGAAGGCCGTCTCCTTGACGCCGCCGCGGTAGGCCGCGCCGAGCACCAGCACGCCCACGCCGTCCAGGTCGCCGTAGGCGGCGGCCAGCAGGTCCACGGCGTACTCCGGCATGGCGGCGTTCGCCTCGCGCGCCGAGCGCACGACGGTGGCCTCCGGGTCGTTCCACAGGTACATCCGCGGGTAGATCGGGATGCAGTGGCCGCCGACGGCGATGCCGGGCTGGTGAATGTGGCTGTAGGGCTGCGAGTTGCAGGCCTCGATGACCTTCTTGACGTCGATGTCGTTCTTGTCGGCAAAACGGGCGAACTGGTTCGCCAGGCCGATATTGACGTCGCGGTAGGTGGTCTCCGCGAGCTTCGCCAGCTCGGAGGCCTCGGCGGTGCCCAGGTCCCAGACGCCGTTCGGCTGCGCCAGGTCCTCGCGCTCGTCGAAGTCGAGCACCTGCTCGTAGAACTCCACGCCGTGCTTGGCGGAGGCCTCGTCGATGCCGCCGACGAGCTTGGGGTAGCGGCGCAGGTCGGCGAAGACCCGGCCGGTGAGCACCCGCTCCGGCGAGAAGACCAGCTGGAAGTCCTTGCCCGCGGTGAGCCCGGAGCCCTGCTCCAGCATCGGCGCCCAGCGGGTGCGGGTGGTGCCGACCGGCAGGGTGGTCTCGTACGAGACGAGGGTGCCGGGCTTGAGTCCGGCGGCGATCGCCTTGGTCGCGGAATCCATCCAGCCGAAGTCGGGCACGCCCTCGGCGTCCACGAACAGCGGGACGACGACCACGACGGCGTCGGACTCGGCGACTGCGGCCGCGGTGTCGGTGGTGGCCGACAGCAGTCCGGCGTCGACGGTCTCCTTGAGCAGACGGTCGAGGTCGTGCTCGCCGGGGAAGGGCTCGGTGCCGGCGTTGACCAGCTCGACGACCTTCTCGTTCACATCGGCGCCGATGACCTTGTGGCCCTTGGCGGCGAACTGCACGGCGAGCGGCAGCCCGATCTTGCCGAGCGCGACTACACAGATATTCATCGGGTTACTTTCCTCTTCAACCGGACCAGCAGGGGCCGCACACGCGGCCACACCTTATTCTCGGGCGGGAACAGCAGGCCGGTCAGTATGACCATCCTGCCCTTCTGGTTCACACGCGCGCCCACCCGATACGCGGTGCCGCTGCGCCAGCGCCGGGCCAGCGGCATGGGCTTGTCCTTGCCACGCACGGGGATCTCGTACGTCGATCCCGCGACGTCCACATGGACGCGCACCCCGAGCGAGGCCTGACGGGGCTCTATCGGGATCCGCCCGCGGACGACCGTGCCGGCTCCGTCGGCCGTCACTTCCTGGGTGAACTCCCCCACGGGGGCGGGCAGTTCATGACCGACGGGCAGCCGGCGGCCGCCGGCCTTGTCCGCGCTCTTGGGCATCGAGCCCTGGACGAGACGGATGACGGCCGACTCGGTGTCGCCGGTCAGCCCGAGCCGTACCGCGATGGCCAGCGAGAGATCCTCGCCGTCCTGCTGCCACTCGGCCGAGACCAGCTCCGTGCCCGAGGCGAGCTGGGCGGCGACCGACTCCCCGGTCACCTCGAAGACCCGGTCGGGGATGTTCAGTACGGGGTCCCTGAAGCCCGGGTAGCGGGCGTAGGCCCGGCCGTCCTCCAGGTGGAACGGCGGAGCGCCGTTCTCCTCCTCCGCCTCGATCGCCCGGGTGAGCTCGTCCACCGCGCCGCGCTGGGCCAGGGTGAGCCTGACCCGCCGCATGACCGGCAGGGCGTCGCTCAGCGAGTCCGTGAGGTACTCGTCGGCCAGCTCGGCGATACCGGCGGCAACCTCGCGCCGGGTCCCCGCGTCCAGCGCCGGGAAGTCGCCCTTGAGGAGCTTGGAGAGCTCCCAGTTGAAGTGGCGCTCGAAGAGCATGTCCCGCCGGTGCCCCGCCTCGACCAGCCCGGCGGCGTGATGCAGGATCCTCGCGGTGCAGCGCAGCCGTGACAGATGGCTGGACTTGTAGGTGATGTTGCTCGCGTCCCCGCGCTTCACCGCGTAGTAGTACGTGTAGTCCGCGAGCACCGAGATCTTGCCGGCCCTGACACATGCCTCGATGGTGAACGGCATGTCGCTGCCGACCGGCAGGTCCTCGGGGAACCGCAGGTTGTACTTCTCCACCAGCTCGCGGCGGAACAGCTTGGTGTTGGCCAGCGTGTACGGCAGCGCCGAGTCGAACATGCTGATGTCCGGGTTGCTCTTCTTGAAGAGCGCCTGGTGGACATAGCGGCCGTTGGTGCCGACCATCTTGCCGATCACGACGTCCGACTCGTGCTTGTCGCCGTAGGCCACCATCCGCTCCAACGCCTCTTTGCCGAGGTGGTCGTCGGAGCCGATGAAGTAGACGTAACGTCCGGTGACCAGGTCCAGCGCCCTGTTGCTGGGTGCTGCCGGGCCACCGGAGTTCGCCTGGTGTATCACCTTGACGGTGTCCGGGTACTTCTTCGCGAAGCGGTCGAGCTCCGCTGCGCTGTCGTCCGTGGAACCGTCGTCGACGGCCACGATCTCAAGCCTGTCCAAGCCAATGCTCTGCCCGACAAGGGAGTTAAGGCAATCCGTCAGGTACGGCATCGTGTTGTACACGGCGACGACGACGGAAACATCAGGACTGGTCAAGGCTCCTCGCCCTACTGGGCCGCGGTGTGCGCGGAGAGATCGACTGTGATGCCGCTGGCGGCGGATTCCAGCACGGCTGCCGCCACTTCGACGGTACGAAGACCCTGGCGCAACGTACAGATGTCGTCGGACTTGCCGAGCACGGCGTCACGGAACAGCTCGTGCTCGACCAGCAGCGGCTCGCGCTTCGGGATGGCGTAACGGATCATGTCGCCCTCGGCCACACCGCGGAAGGCCTGCAGGGCCTCCCACTCGGTGGCCTGGGCGGCGTTCGAGTAGAAGGTCAGGTCGGCGGTGAGGGTGTCCGCGATGAAGCAGCCCTTCTCACCGGTGACCGAGGTGAAGCGCTCCTTGAGCGGGCTCAGCCAGTTGACCAGGTGGTTGACCATGGTGCCGTCGGAGAGCTGACCGACCGCGGAGACCATGTCCTCGTGCGGACGGCCGGACTTGGAGACCGTACGGGCCGAGATCGAGGTGTACGTCTGGCCGGTCACCCAGCCGGTGAGGTCGATGTCGTGGGTGGCGAGGTCCTTGACCACGCCGACATCGGCGATGCGGTGCGGGAAGGGGCCCTGGCGGCGGGTGACGACCTGGTACACGTCGCCGAGCTCACCGGCCTCCAGGCGCTGGCGCAGCGAGCGCAGCGCCGGGTTGCAGCGCTCGATGTGGCCGACGCCGGCGACCAGGCCGCGCGACTCGAAGGCCTCGACGAGGCGGCGGGCGCCCTCGACGGTGTCCGCGACCGGCTTCTCGACAAGCGCGCTGACACCGGCCTCGGCGAGCTTGAGGCCGACTTCCTCGTGCAGCGCGGTCGGGCAGGCCACCACGGCGTAGTCGATGCCGAGCGAGATCAGCTCCTCGACGGTGGAGAGCACGGGGACGCCCTGCGCCCAGCCGTTCTTGTCCCCCATCGGGTCGACGACGGCGACGAGTTCGACACCATCCAGGCCGGCGAGCACGCGGGCGTGGTGGCGGCCCATCGAGCCGAGGCCGATGAGGCCGGCCCGCAGTCCCTGGGCGATGGTCACAGGTTCTCTCCAAGCTCGTTCACGGCGGCGACGATGCGCTCGAGGTCCTCGGCGGACAGCGAGGGGTGCACCGGGAGCGAGACGACCTCGGCGGCCGCACGCTCGGTCTCCGGCAGGTCCCAGTTACGGCCGGCCTTCTGGTCCGGCTCCCAGTACGGCTTCAGCCGGTGGATCGGAGTCGGGTAGTACACAGCATTGCCGACGCCCGCGTCGGTGAGCTTCGCCATGGCGGCGTCGCGGTCCCCGCTGATCCGGATCGTGTACTGGTGGTAGATGTGGCGCGCGCCCTCGGCGACCGTCGGGGTCGTGACGCTCGGCGCGGTGATGTGCTCGGTGAGGTACGCGGCGTTGGCGATGCGCTGCTCGGTCCAGCCGTTCAGCTTCGACAGCTGTACGCGGCCGACGGCGGCGGCGACGTCCGTCATACGCATGTTGGCGCCGACGATCTCGTTGGCGTACCGCTGCTCCATGCCCTGGTTGCGCAGCAGGCGCAGGGTGCGGGCGATCTCGGCGTCACCCGTGGAGATCATGCCGCCCTCGAGGGAGTGCATGTTCTTCGTCGGGTAGAAGCTGAAGGTGCCGCCGGAGCCGAACGCGCCGACCGGGGTGCCGTTCAACGCGGCCGCGTGCGCCTGGCAGGCGTCCTCGACGACGGCCAGCTTGTGCTTGGCGGCGATGGGCATGAGCTTGTCCATCGCGGCGGGGTGGCCGTACAGGTGCACCGGCATGATCGCGGCGGTGCGCGGCGTGATGGCGGCCTCCACGGCGGCCGGGTCCAGGCCGAAGCTGCCGGGCTCGATGTCGGCGAAGACGACGTCGGCGCCGACGAGCCGGACCGCGTTCGCGGACGCGGCGAACGAGAACGAAGGAACGATCACTTCGTCACCCGGGCCGATGCCCAAAGCCAGCAGAAGGAGGTGCAGCGCGGAGGTACCCGAGTTGACGGCCACGCAGTGGCGCCCCTCGACCAGCTCCGAGAATCCCTCCTCGAATGCGGCCACCTCAGGGCCCTGAACGACCCTGCCGCTGCGCAGTACGCGTACTGCGGCCTCGATCTCTTCCTCACCGATGACCGGGCGGGCAGCGGGGATGGGCTGCTGGTTGCTGCTCGTCATGGACGTCCTCCTTGAACACCGCAAGAGCTCTTTGTGGCAGAGGTCAGGGGCGGAGCGGACGTCTCGCGAGGCCGCGCTGTACCCCTCCGGCGCAAAGCCAACGCCCTACCGAGGATCTGGGACCGGTCTTGTCCCGAACCGGGCCGGTCACCCACCGTAGTGTCCGGAACGGGGCCCTCACCCGGCAGCGACCGCCGTCACATTATCAGGGATTTCCCAGGCAATTTCGGGGCTGTTAACGGAGCACTGCATCGATTCGGAGACAAAAACCGTGTCCCATCCCGCGGTCTGCGAGATGGGACACGGTCCGTTCACTGAGGGCTCATCAACTGTTCAGCTGTTCAGCCCTCGGTGGATGCGGTCACCGTCGGCAGAGCCTGCTGCTCGGCCGCCGCGGTCTTCTTCGCACCGGCCTTCTTGGCGGTCGTCTTCTTAGCCGCGGTCTTCTTGGCCGCCGTCTTCTTGGTGGCGGCCTTCTTCGCGGTGGCCTTCTTGGCGGTCTTGCGGGCCGCCTTCTTGGCCGGGGCCGAAGCGTCGGCGTCCGGCTCGGCGCCGTCCGTCTGCGGCTCGGACGCCGGCTCCGCCGTCGCGGGGACCACGACGACCGCGGCGTCCTCGGCGCCCGAGGGCGAACCGGCCGGGGCGGTGACCTTGCGGGTCACCCGGCGGCGCGCACGCGGCGGAACCGCGACGGGAGCCTCATCGACGACCGGCGCCTCGGCAGGGGCCTCTTCGGCCCCGGCCTTGGATTCGGCCTTGGATTCGGCCTTCGCCTCGATGACGACCTCGGCCTCGGCGGCGGCCTTCGGCGCACCGGCCGGGGCAGTCGCCTTGCGGGTGGCCCTGCGGCGGGTACGGCCCGTGGGGGCCGCCTCCTCCGCGGGCGCCTGCGCCTCGGCGGCCTGCGCCGGAACCTCGGCCGTGAGCTCAGTCCTGGGCTCTGCCGCGGTCTCCGCCTTGGCCTCCGCCTTGGCTTCGGTGACGATCTCCGCCTCGGCGGCCTTGGGGGCACCGGCCGGAGCCGACGCCTTACGGGTCGCCCGGCGGCGGCCACGACCACGCGTCGCTGCCGCCTCGGCCTCCGCGGCGCTGCTGTACAGCTCCTCGTCCGGCACGAACTCCGGCTCGGTGAGCGCGACGGGCGCGGCCACCTCGGCGGCGACCTCCGCCTCGGTCTCGGCCTCAGTGACCTCGGCGGCCACCTCGTGCTCGTGGACGTGCTCCGCACCACCGCGGCCGCGCTTCTTGGAGCGCTTGCCGCCTCCGCCGCCGATGGAGGTCGGCTGCTCCATGTGCACGATCACGCCACGGCCGTTGCAGTGGACGCAGGTCTCGGAGAAGGACTCCAGCAGACCCTGGCCCACCCGCTTACGGGTCATCTGGACCAGGCCGAGCGAAGTGACCTCGGCGACCTGGTGCTTCGTACGGTCGCGGCCCAGGCATTCGAGCAGCCGCCGCATGACCAGATCGCGGTTGGACTCGAGCACCATGTCGATGAAGTCGACGACGACGATGCCGCCCAGGTCGCGCAGCCGCAGCTGACGCACGATCTCCTCGGCCGCCTCCAGGTTGTTCCTGGTGACGGTCTCTTCGAGGTTGCCGCCCTGACCGGTGAACTTGCCGGTGTTGACGTCGACCACGACCATGGCTTCGGTCTTGTCGATCACCAGCGAACCGCCGCTCGGCAGCCAGACCTTGCGGTCCAGCGCCTTCATCAGCTGTTCGTCGATCCGGTAGGTCGCAAAGACGTCGACCTCGCTCGTCCACCGCTGCAGACGGTCGGCCAGGTCCGGCGCGACGTGCGAGACATAGCCGTGGATGGTCTCCCAGGCCTCGTCACCGCTGACGATGACCTTCGAGAAGTCCTCGTTGAAGATGTCGCGGACGACCCGGACGGTCATGTCCGGCTCGCCGTAGAGCAGCGTCGGGGCGTTGCCGGTCTTGGCCTTCTTCTGGATGTCCTCCCACTGCGCCTGCAGGCGCTCGACATCGCGGCGCAGCTCGTCCTCGCTCGCGCCCTCCGCGGCGGTGCGGACGATGACGCCCGCGTCCTCGGGGACGATCTTCTTGAGGATGGTCTTCAGACGCGCACGCTCGGTGTCGGGCAGCTTGCGGCTGATGCCCGTCATCGAGCCCTCGGGCACGTACACCAGGTACCGGCCGGGCAGCGAGACCTGGCTGGTCAGGCGGGCGCCCTTGTGGCCGATCGGGTCCTTCGTCACCTGGACCAGTACCGACTGGCCGGACTTGAGCGCGACCTCGATGCGGCGCGGGCCGTTGGCCATGCCCAGGGCCTCGAAGTTGACCTCACCGGCGTACAGGACGGCGTTGCGGCCCTTGCCGATGTCGACGAACGCGGCCTCCATGGACGGCAGTACGTTCTGCACCTTGCCCAGGTAGACGTTGCCGACGTACGAGGTCGCCTGCTCCTTGTTGACGTAGTGCTCGACGAGCACGTTGTCCTCGAGGACGCCGATCTGGGTCCGCTCACCGCTCTGGCGGACGATCATCTCCCGGTTGACCGCCTCGCGGCGGGCCAGGAACTCGGCCTCGGTGATGATCGGCACCCGGCGGCGGCCCTGCTCGCGGCCCTCGCGGCGGCGCTGCTTCTTGGCCTCCAGACGGGTCGAGCCCTTGATGGACTGCACCTCGTCGGACGGCTCGTCACTCTTGGCGCGCGCGGGACGGGGCTCGCGGACCTTGACGACCGTACGCTCCGGGTCGGTCGCGGCCGCCTCGTCCTCGGCCACGGCCTCACCGCTGCGACGACGGCGGCGACGACGGCGACGGCTGCTGGAGGTGCCTGCTGCCGAGGGAGTCTCGGTCTCGCCGTGCTCCTCTTCCTCCGCGCCGTCCTCCTCGTACTGCGCCTCCTCGGCAGCAGCCTCGTCGGACTGCTCCTCCGAGGTCTCGTCGGCCTCGGCGGACTCGCCACGACGGCGACGACGGCCACCACGACGACGACGGCGCGAGGGGCGGTCCTCGAACTCGTCCGACTCCTCGCCCTCGCCCGCCTCGGCGGCCTGCTCGGGCTCGGTCTCCTCCTCGGGCTCCGCCTGCGCGGCGGGCGCGGGCGCCTCGACCGGCTCGGCGGGCTCACCACGGCGGCGCCGACGGCGACGGCCGGCGGGCTCGGGAGCGGCGGTCTCGGGAGCGGCGGTCTCGGCGACCGGCTCGGCGATCTCCTCGTCCTCCTCCGGCTCCGCCTCCACGGCCGCGGCGGCGGCAGCGGCGGCCGTCTCCGGGGTCTGGAACATCGGCTCGGTGAAGACCGGGGCCTGGAACACGGCCACGGCCGGCCGCGTGGCACGGCGGCCACGTCCGGGGCCCTCGTTCTTGGCGGCCTCTTCCGGCTGCGCGGTGAACTCGGGCGCGGCGGTGCGACGGCGCGCACGACCCCGGGTCGCCGCCTTCTCGGCGGCCGCGACCTCGGCCTCGGCCTCGTCGGAGGTGATCTGTGCGAGCGCGCCGGTGGGCAGGCTCTCGCCCGCCTCGGCGACGGCGCCGTTCTCGTTCGCCTCTGCGGCCTCGACCGCCTGCGGGGCGCCGGCGGGCGCGGTGACCTTACGGGTGGCGCGACGGCGGCTACGGGGCGCCGGGGCCTCCTCCGCCTGCGGCTCCTCAGCCGCCTCTGCGGCCTCGGCCGTCTCGGCGGCTTCGGCGGCCTGGGGCGCACCGGCGGGGGCGGACGCACGACGGCGCGAACGGCCACGCGGTGCGGGCGCCTCGGCCGCGGTCTCGTCCTTGACGGCGACCTCGGTCGCGGTCTCGGCGGCAGCGGGCTCGGCGACCGGCTCGGGCGCGGTGACCTTACGGGTGGCACGGCGGCGCGCTCGGGGCGCCACAGCCTCCTCCGCCTGCGGCTCCTCAGCGGTCTCGGCCGTCTCAGCAGCCTCGGGCGCACCGGCAGGCGCAGTCGCCTTACGGGTCGCACGGCGCCGCGCACGCGGCGCAGCAGCCTCCTCCGACTGCGGCTCCTCAGCGGTCTCGGCCGTCTCAGCGGCCTCGGGCGCACCGGCAGGCGCAGTCGCCTTACGAGTGGCACGGCGCCGCGCACGCGGCGCAGCGGCCTCCTCCACCTGCGGCTCAGCGGCCTCGGCGGTCTGCGGCGATGCGGCAGCGGTCTCGCCAGCGGGGTCGGTGACGTTCGCGGTCACCTCGGACGCGGGCGTGGACGCCGCAGCGGTCGGCGGACCCGCGGGACGCGACGCAGCGCGGCGCCTGCGGCGAGGCGGCAGCGTGTCGCTGGGGGTGTTGTTCTCTTCGTTCTGGTTGTCCCCGGAAGTACCGGGTTCGTTCGGCTCGAGCATGCGGGCGGTTCTCCCGTCGCGCTCCCGGGCGCCACGCCTGATTCCGGTCCGGCCACGGCCCGCGTGATGTGCGCGGTGCCGCCGTCCGGGGCGCGGGCGCCGCACGGGAGCTGATGTATGGCTCGCCGGTTCCGTACGCGATGTACGCACGGCCTGGCGAAAGTCTTCTGTTCGGTGCGCGGCCCGACCCAGGTGGCTCCCGAGTACCAGGGCTGCGCTACAACGACTGTCCTTACGCGGCGGGACCTTCGTGCGCCGTCGCGGTGGCTGTTCCGGCGGCCGTGGGTGGAGCGGCCGGAACTGCCTCGCGGTCGAGCGCGAGCGGGTCGGTCACCGTGCCGGACTCCTCGTCGAAGAGCCCCTGCGCCAGCCTGGTCACCGCTGCGGGGACCGGCGGCGCCAGGTCGGCCACAGCTCGGAGACCGGACAGGACGTCGTCGGGTCGCACGGCAGGTGTCACGTGCCGAACAACCAGCCGCAGTATCGCACAGGGCCCGTCCCCGGGCCTATTGATGAGCGCGGCGTCAGCCGCTCCGGTGGCTCCGGAGCCTGCCCCGGCCTGCGCGGGAAGCGCCTGCAGGTCCGCCACGGCAGCGCGGGCGTCGAAGGTCCGCATGCCGTTCTTCGTCTTGCGCTGGACCTCGACGGTCTCGGCGCCGAGGAAGGCGGATACGGCCGCCGAGGCGTCCTCGACGCCCACCCCGTCGAGCCGCAGCTCCCACACGGAGGCGGTGAGCCGGTCGGCGAGCCCGGACGTGCGGGCCTCGACGGCGTCGGTGATGTCGAGTCCGGCCGGCAGCGACTCGTCGAGCAGGAGCCGGAGCTTGTCCGGATCCCGGTGCTCGGTGAGGGCGATCTCCAGATACTCGGCCTCGCTGCCCGTGCCGGTGGGTGCGGCATTGGCGTACGACACCTTCGGGTGCGGCGTGAAGCCCGCCGAGTACGCCATGGGCACCTCGGCACGGCGCAGCGCACGCTCGAACGCGCGCTGGAAGTCACGGTGGCTGGTGAACCGGAGGCGGCCGCGCTTGGTGTAGCGCAGTCGAATGCGCTGCACCGCGGGTGCGGGCGGCGGGCCTTCGGGCTGTCGCTTGCCCAGTGGTTCTTCTCCTCGGTGCGGGGCGGGCGCGGGGGGCGCGCCGCCCTCGGACGTGCGGGTGCTCCCTGGGGGCCTGCCCGGCTCACCCCCGCTTGTGCAGGGAGATCTCTGGGTCGGCCGCCGCGCCGGGAACAGTCGTTGTACTACCCAGAGTACGCGCCTGCCGCACCCCCGGTTCCACGGGCTGACGAAGCCGGACGGGGTCGCGCCTGCCCGGCCATATCGCCTCGCGAGCGGCCCGTACCGTCTCCCGGGCCGCCTGGAGCGCGCCCCGGACGGCCAGCCCCGCCTCGGCCGCGGCCTTCTTGGCGGGCCGCCAGATGGTGTCGCGCACCGCGTGCCCGACGGGCGTGCAGACGCTCTGGTAGAGCCAGCGCACCGGCCGTCCGACGACGTTCCAGGCGAGCCACTTGATCGCCCTGCCGACGGCGCGCGAGATATATCCGGCGATGCGCCAGGCGACGCCGACGGCCGCGGCGATCTCGCGGCCGACGGGGGCGAGGATGCGCCGGTAGATCCACACCGCGGGCACCACGAGCCCGTACGTCACCACGGGCACCACCACATACCGCCACAGCGCCACCCACGGCCAGACGATCCCCCGTCCGATCACGGTGAGCAGCCAGACGAGCCCGCGTCCGATCACGGTGAGCAGCCGGGCGAGCCCATGTCCGAGCGGGGTCAGCAACTGCCGGTAGACCCACACCAGCGGCACCACCAGCCCGTACGTCACCACCGGCACCACCACATACCGCCACAGCGCCACCCACGGCCAGACGAACAGCGCCCTGCCCAGCCAGGCAAGCACCGCGGCAACGCCGTGGCCGAGCGGAGTGAGCAGCCGGCGGTAGAGCCGGCCCGCGGGCGCGACGAGCAGCTGCTGGACGAGCCATGCGATGCCATGTCCGAGCGGGGTCAGCAACTGCCGGTAGACCCACACCAGCGGCACCACCAGCCCGTACGTCACCACGGGCACCACCACATACCGCCACAGCGCCACCCACGGCCAGACGAACAGCGCCTTCCCGATGAAGACGGCCAGCCAGGTGGTGGCGAGCCCCAGCGGAGTGAGCACATTCTCGAACACCCAGGCCAGCGCCCGCCCCAGCGGCCGCAGTAGTACGCGCTCGACCGCGCGGCCGCAGACGACGAGAAGATCCCAGACCATCCGCACGGGCACGACCACCAGCAGCACCACGATCCGCACGGGGATCCGGACGACTGTGGTCAGACAGCCGTCTCCGGGCTCGTAGTGCGCCGGCGCCTGGTGACTCCCGTATGTCTGGGGCGACTTCTCGAACTCCATGTCAGGCATGACGCATTACAGCCCCGTTCGGATCCAGTACCTGCGCTTTTCGCCCCGCTGGTCCTCCAGCACCCCGCCGTTCGCCTCGATCACCTTCCGCGAACCGACGTTGCCGGCGTCGCAGGTGACAAGAAGGGATTCGATGCCGAGCGTGCGCGCGTACGGAAGACAGTCGCGCAGCATCGCGGTGGCGTGCCCGCGCCGCCGGGCGCTCGGGCGTACGGCATAGCCGACGTGCCCGCCCAACTCGTGCAGGAACGGGGTCAGCCGGTGGCGTATCGCAAGCCGCCCCAGATAGGTGTCGCCGTCGACGAACCAGAGATTGGTGTGCGGGACCCAGCCCTGAGGACGCGGGGTCTCCTCCAGCGATTCGGCGCCCAGCCGCGCGACATACCCGGCGAAGGCGTCCGGGCGGCGCCAGGTGCCGCCGAACTCCTCGATCTCGTGCGCCAGCAGGGTGTTCGGATCGGCGCCCTCGGCGAGGAACTCTTTCACCGCGACAAGAAACGACTCGTGGAAACGGACGTCGGGCGCGATCAACTGAGGCATCGCCCAATTCTGCCGGGCCCCGACGGGCCCCGGCCAGGCGGTTGTTACGCCGGCCGGCTGCCCTGGACCGCCCATGCGCGGGCAGTGAACGCGATCGACCCATCAGGCCGCGTGGGCACGGCCTCGCCGAGGGTGTCACGCAACCGGTCCCGCGTGGTCGGGGCGAGGGCGGCGACATAGCCAGGGGCGGGGCCCTGCCCGGCCAGGAACGGCTCCCACAAATCCGCGAAGCCGGCGAACACGGTGGGCACCTCGATCGGGGCGACCGCCACATCGACCAGCCCCGCCTCCGTCCACAGAGCGCGCAGCGGATCCGGGCGGCACACCGGGAACCGCCGGCCCTCGTCCAGCGCGGCAGCCGACGGCTCCACCGCGACCGCGACATCCCAGAAGTGCCGCAGGAACGCCATGCCCTCGGCGTAGTCCCACACGTACGCCGCGACCAGCCCGCCCGGCCGCACCACCCGAGCCATCTCGGCCACTGCTGCGCCCGGCTCGGAAAGGAAGTTGAGCGCCAGTCCGCTGACGGCCACGTCGCACCCTTCGTCCCGCACGGGCAGCGACAGTGCGTCGGCCACCACGAAGCACGCCGACGCGGGAGCGGCGGCACGGGCCGAAACCACGAACCCGGCGGACCGGTCCAGGCCCACCACCATCCGGGGCCGACACCGCGCGGCCACCGCAGCGGTCAACGCCCCGGTGCCACACCCCACATCCAGCCACCGCAGACCGTCCGCGCAGCTGAGCGACGCCACGAATCCATCCGCGACCAGACGGCTCCACCGGCCCATGTACCGCTCGTAGGCGTCCCCGGCCGCCCACATGTCGAACCGCTGTTCCTTCATGCCCCCACGATCCCCGATGGTCCTCTGGGCCGACGGCGAGAACCTGCGGCGGACCAGTGAGGGATCCCACAAGTGGCTCGGCCAGTGGCGTGCGGACGCCAAGGGGGTTATCGTCGATAGGTAGAACGACCGGTCTTCCTACCTCTTGAGGGATGGCCTTTCGGCCTTCCGGGCGGGACTGCCTCCAGCCAGGGAAGGCCAGTGGGTCCCCGGTGCACGTCGAAGAGAGATCAAAAGGTTCCATGAAAGCAACCCGCGCCCCGGCCTGGCCGGGGCCCCGCACAGGGCCGGTGTTTCGCGCGGCCCCGATGGGGTCAGCCGCCCGACCGGATCAGCCGGACCGCGTTCAGCAGGGTCTTTTGGGCGGCCGTCGAGTCGTCCAGGTAGCCGGCGGCCATCGCGCCGTCGTACAGCATCAGCAGCGCACCGGCGGCCGACTCCGGGGCGGCGTGGCCGAGCCGGGTGAGCAGATCCTGCAAGAGGGTGCGGATCCAGTCCCGGTGGGACGCCACCAGGCCGCGCACCTGATGGGTGGCGTCCGGGTACTCGGCGGCCGCGTTCATGAACGGCGATCCGCGAAAGCCGCGCTCGCGGGCGTGCTCGGCGATCGCCTCGAAGATCCGGTCGATCGCCTCCGCGGGCGGGTGCTCGGCGGCCAGCGGTTCGACCACCGCCCGGTAGTAGGCATCTTTGGTCAGCAGATAGGCCACGACCAAGTCGTCCTTGGAGGCGAAGTGCCGGTAGAAGGTCGCCTTCGTCACCCCGGCCTCGGCGATCAGCCGCTCCACCCCGATCGCGCGTACGCCCTCGTAATAGAACAACCGCGACGCGGCCCGGACCAGGCGTTCGCGGGGCGGTAGTTCTCCCTCGGTCTTGGTCGCTTGACGCGTGGCGTCGGTGGTCTTCTGTCCAGTGCTGCTCACTTCCCCATTGTGCCCTCGGCCCGGCCTTGAGCGGCCTCCACCCCCGTACGGCCCCCAGCAATAGGGCCGTCCCCTTCCTGTCCCGTACGGCCCACAGCAACGTGGCCGTTCATCGAAAGGCTTGAACCATGACTCGTCGTCTTGAAGGAACCGTCGCCCTGGTCACCGGGGCCTCCAGTGGTATCGGCCACGCCACCGCCTTGGAGCTTGCCCGCGAGGGTGCATCCGTGGCGCTGGTCGGCCGGCGCGAGGACCGGCTCACCGACCTCGCCGCGGAAATCTCCGACGCCGGCGGACAGGCCCTGGTCGTGCCCGCCGACATCACCGACGCCCAGGCCGCCGCGGAAGCGGTCGAGCGGACCGTCGAGGGCCTGGGCCGCCTGGACACCCTGGTCAACAATGCCGGGCTCATGCTGCTCGGGCCCGCCCCTGCCGCGGACCTGAACGACTGGCGGCGCATGATCGACATCAACCTCATGGGCCTGATGTACAGCACCCACGCGGCCATTCCTCACCTGGTCAAGGCAGCCGCCGAGGAACCGCGTCAGGTCGCCGACATCGTCAACATCGGCTCACTCGCCGGCCGTAACGCCTACGCCATGTCCGCCGTGTACAGCGCCACCAAGTTCGGCGTCGGCGCCTTCAGCGAGTCGCTGCGCCAGGAACTGGCACGCCAGCACGTCCGCGTGTCCGTCGTCGAGCCGGGCAGCGTCGACACCGAACTGCGCACGCACAACCCGGCCGCCGTCCAGCAGCACATCTCCGCCGCCCTGGGCGACATCGAGCGGCTGCAGAGCCAGGACATCGCCGACACCGTCGGCTACATCGTCACCCGCCCCCGGCACGTGGCCGTCGCCGAGCTGCTCGTACGCCCCACCGAGCAGATCTAGACACCAAGCCCGTGGCCAACTCCGAGACAGGCAAGGAGTCATGATGGCGACGAGCAGAATCCTCGCCGTAGTAACCAACCAAGCGACCTACGGGGCGAACCCCCACCGGACCGGACTGTGGACCAGAGAAGCCGGCCTGGCGGACCCCGGCGTAGAAGTCGAGGTCGACCTTGTCGGTCCAGCAGGGGGCGGGTGCCGCTGGATCCGCGCAGCACCGGATGGGCCGCCTCGGTCTGCCATGGTGCCTGCGGACTGCTGAACATCACGCTTTCCGACGACGGCAGGCTCGTGGCGGGACAGAACCCTTACTCCACCAAGGCCGCAACTGCAACGGCAGCCGCGTCAGCGATCTCAATGGATCACTCACGTCGGCCGGCGTTTCAGCTGGTCTCGGCGTTGACGACACTGAGAGGCAGGAGCTTCTTGCCGGTCGGGCCGATCTGGATGTGCGTGTCCATCTGAGGGCAGACGCCACAGTCGAAGCACGGCGTCCAGCGGCAGTCCTCGACCTCCGTCTCGTCGAGCGCGTCCTGCCAGTCCTCCCAGAGCCAGTCCTTGTCGAGACCGGAGTCCAAGTGGTCCCAGGGCAGGACCTCTTCGTACGTGCGCTCACGCGTCGTGTACCAGTCGACGTCCACGCCGAAGGCCGGCAGTGTCTTCTCGGCGCAGGCCATCCAGCGGTCGTACGAGAAGTACTCGCGCCAGCCGTCGAAGCGGCCGCCGTCCTCGTACACCGCGCGGATCACCGCGCCGACGCGGCGGTCGCCGCGCGAGAGCAGGCCCTCGACGATGCCGGGCTTGCCGTCGTGGTAGCGGAAGCCGATGGAGCGGCCGTACTTCTTGTCGCCGCGGATCTTGTCGCGCAGCTTCGCCAGACGCGCGTCCGTCTCCTCGGCCGAAAGCTGCGGGGCCCACTGGAAGGGCGTGTGCGGCTTGGGCACGAAGCCGCCGATGGAGACCGTGCAGCGGATGTCGTTCTGGCCGGAGACCTTGCGGCCCTCGGCGATGACGTTGACCGCCATGTCGCCGATCTGCAGCACGTCCTCGTCGGTCTCGGTCGGCAGGCCGCACATGAAGTACAGCTTCACCTGGCGCCAGCCGTTGCCGTACGCCGTCGAGACCGTACGGATCAGGTCCTCTTCGGAGACCATCTTGTTGATGACCTTGCGCATGCGCTCGGAGCCGCCCTCGGGGGCGAAGGTCAGACCCGAGCGGCGGCCGTTGCGCGTCAGCTCGTTGGCCAGGTCGACGTTGAAGGCGTCGACGCGGGTGGACGGGAGGGACAGGCCGATCTTGTCCTCCTCGTACCGGTCGGCCAGGCCCTTCGCGATGTCGCCGATCTCGCTGTGGTCCGCCGAGGACAACGACAGCAGACCGACCTCCTCGAAGCCGGTCGCCTTGAGGCCCTTCTCGACCATGTCGCCGATGCCGGTGATGCTTCGCTCCCGGACGGGGCGCGTGATCATGCCGGCCTGGCAGAAGCGGCAGCCGCGGGTGCAGCCGCGGAAGATCTCGACGGACATCCGCTCATGGACGGTCTCGGCCAGCGGCACGAGCGGCTGCTTGGGGTACGGCCATTCGTCGAGGTCCATGACGGTGTGCTTGGACACGCGCCACGGGACGCCCGACTTGTTCGGTACGACGCGGCCGATGCGGCCGTCGGGCAGGTACTCGACGTCGTAGAAGGCCGGCACATAGACATTGCCGGTCCTGGCGAGGCGGAAGAGGACCTCCTCGCGCCCGCCCGGGCGGCCCTCGGCCTTCCAGGCGCGGATGATCTCGGTCATGTCGAGTACGGCCTGCTCGCCGTCGCCGATGACGGCGCAGTCGATGAAGTCCGCGATCGGCTCGGGGTTGAAGGCGGCGTGGCCGCCCGCGAGCACGATCGGGTCGTCCAGGGTCCGGTCCTTGGACTCCAGCGGGATACCCGCGAGGTCGAGGGCGGTGAGCATGTTGGTGTAGCCGAGCTCGGTGGAAAAGCTCAGCCCGAAGACGTCGAAGGCGCGGACGGGGCGGTGCGAGTCGACGGTGAACTGCGGGAGCTTGTGTTCCCGCATCAGCTCTTCGAGGTCCGGCCAGACGCTGTACGTGCGCTCGGCGAGCACGCCCTCGCGCTCGTTCAGTACCTCGTAGAGGATCATGACGCCCTGGTTGGGCAGTCCGACCTCGTACGCGTCGGGGTACATGAGCGCCCAGCGGACGTCGCACTCGTCCCACGGCTTCACAGTGGAGTTGAGTTCTCCGCCGACGTACTGGATCGGCTTCTGGACGTGCGGGAGCAACGCCTCGAGCTGAGGAAAGACGGAGTCGGCAGGCATCTCGCGAACCTTCGTGAGCGGGCATGGGTGACCATCAAGGCTACCTTGACGCTCAGCCCGCCAGCGCCGCCCGAAGATCCGGATCGGATGCCTTGTGCCAGACCCCCGGCAGCTCCCGCTCGCGCTCGGCCGCCTGCGCCTGCTCCTGTCCGTACAGGAGGCCCCACGTGAACGCGCTCTCCCCCGCCGCATGGGCCTGGATGGCGAGATTCCGCAGGGCCTCACGGGCCACCACGCTGTCCTGGTGGTCGCCGAGGACCGTCTGCACGGCCTTCATCCGTTTGGCGAACTTCTTGGCCACCTTGCCGAGCGCGGGGGTCGCCGCCTCGCCCGCGTACCTGGCGCGCTTGGCGGCCTTGCGGGCATCGTGCATGGCGAGGTCCCGTGCCTCTCCGGCCGGGAGCTCCAGTGCGTGGTCGACCCGGGCGGCCAGCCGGTCGTAGTCCCTGAGGATCGCCTTGGGGATGATCCTGGCGGCCGCGCCGCGCGCCGCCTTGAGCAGCGGCGGGTCGGCGAGCAGCGCGTCCAGGGAGTCGAGGAGGGCGCGGTAGCGCTTGCTGTCGAGTACGGCGACGGCACGGCGCCGCGAGCCCGAGCCGTGGGCGACGGTCCAGACGCGCAGCCGCCCGCGCACGGGGCCTAGCAGCAGGGGCCGGGGCACGGCGTCGATCCGGGACTTCAGCCGCTCGGTGAGCACTTCCTGGTCACGGGCGACGCCCAGCTCCGCGGCGAGCCACTTGAGCTCATCGCCGATCGGGTCGGTGGCAGCGCGATCGATGATCTTGCGGTACGAACGGAACGCGCTGCGCAGCCGCCTGGTGGCGACCCGCATCTGGTGGACGGAGTCGGGAAGGTCGCGGCGTACGGCGGGGTCGTACGCGAGCAGGGCGTCGCGCTGTTCCCGCAGGAAGGCGAGGATGTGCGCGCCCGCGGTACCCGGTGCCGGCTCGGCTGTGGCGGTCCGGGGTGGCTGCTCGGCGGGCGAGCTGCCCCGCGGCTGCTCGGCGGCCGGGCTCTCGCTCTTCGCGCGCTTGCCCGCCTTGGGCGCGGTCTCCGCCAGCGCCCTGGCCAGTTTCGACGGTGACTCGGCCGGCTTCACGCCCGCCTTGCGGAGCTTCTTGTCGACCGCGTCCAGAAAGGCCGGATCTCCGTCGTCGGCGAGCTCGACCTCGATCTCGTCCCAGGCCGCGGTGCGGCCGCCGTCGGTGAGACGCTCGGCGCGGACCGAGTCGCGGCTCAGCTCGGCGAGCAGCTTGCCGTCGGCATCGACCAGGTGGCGGATGTCGCGGGAGGACAGAAGCCGCACCACGGGGGCGAGTTCGGCGTCACGTGTGCGGGCCCGGACCAGGCTCGCGAGCGTCCGCGGGATCTCCTCGGCCAGGGGCGCGGTGATCTCGTCCCGTACACCGGGCGCGACGGGCAGTTTGAGGTGCCAGCCCGCATCGTCGCCACCGGTTCTGCGGCGCAGGGTGATGGCGGAGTCGGCGAGGCGCAGGTCGGCCGTGTCGTAATAGACGGCGTCGAGCTCGCGGACGCCTTTGTCGATGACGGCCGACACCCCGGGCACCCGGGTCAGATCCGGCAGCCGGGTCTCGGGAGTGGCTTCGTACTTCCGCTCGATCTCGCGCTTGGTATCCGCCATGAACCGAATCTAGTTGCCCGGGAGCCTCCGTGGCAGCCCCAAGTGTTCACCCGGGGCGGGTTTCGGATGTCCCGGCCGCGGGGCGGACGGGACATCCACAGCACGCGCTATGCCGTTATCGGCCGCTGCACACGGATCGACTGGAGCAGCCCGACCGCGATCCAGACCGCGAACATGGACGTGCCTCCGTAGGAGACGAACGGCAGCGGCAGACCGGCCACCGGCATGATGCCGAGCGTCATCCCGATGTTCTCGAAGGACTGGAAGGCGAACCAGGCGATGATCCCCGCGGCGACGATCGTGCCGTAGAGCTCGGTCGTCTCGCGTGCGATGCGGCAGGCGCGCCACAGCACCACGCCGAGCAGCAGCAGGATAAGGCCGGCCCCCAGGAAGCCGAGTTCCTCGCCGGCGACCGTGAAGACGAAGTCCGTCTGCTGTTCGGGGACGAACTGGCCCGTCGTCTGGGAGCCCTTGAACAGGCCGGTGCCGGTCAGTCCGCCGGAGCCGATCGCGATCCGCGCCTGGTTGGTGTTGTAGCCGACACCTGCCGGGTCGAGCTCCGGGTTGGCGAACGCCGCGAAGCGGTTGATCTGGTACTCGTCGAGCAGTCCGAGGGCGGTGACCAGCACCGCGCCGATGACTCCGGCCCCGATCAGCCCGAGGATCCAGCGGTTGGAGGCGCCGGAGGCGAGGAGTACCCCGAGCACGATGACCGCCATCACCATCACCGAGCCGAGGTCCGGCATCAGCATGACGATGGCCATGGGCAGGACGGCGAGCCCCAGGGACTTGGCGACGGTCCGGTGGTCCGGATGGGCCAGGTCGCCCGCGTCCACCCGCGCGGCCAGCATCATCGCCATCCCCAGAATGATCGTGATCTTCACGAACTCCGAGGGCTGCAGGGAGAATCCGCCGCCGATCACGATCCAGGCGTGCGCGCCGTTGATGGTCGCGCCGAGCGGAGTGAGCACCATCAGCACGAGCACCACGGACAGGCCGTAGAGGACGGGGACCGCGCCGCGCAGGGTGCGGTGCCCCAGCCAGATCGTGCCGATCATCAGGGCGAACCCGATGCCGGTGTTGAGCACATGGCGGAACAGGAAGTAGTACGGGTCGCCCTGGTTGAGCGTCTCGCGGTTCCGGGTCGCCGACCACACCAGCAGCGAGCCCACGAAGGAGAGCGCGATCGCGGAGAACAGCAGCGGCCAGTCGAGCCGGCGCACCACGGAGTCGCGGGCGGACAGCTGGGACCACAGGCCGCCGCGCTTGGGCCCGTAGCCGGAGACGGAGAAGCCACTCGTGCCGGCCATGGCTCAGTCCCTCCGCGCGGGCGGGCCCGCGAGCTGCTGGTTCTCGTCCGGGGGCGGCTCTTCCGCCGGCTCGTACGGCTTGATCTCGGGGGCGTCGATGGAGCCGTCCGGCTGGATCTTCGGCAGGGACTTCGCCGGCGCGGGCAGCAGGGCCTTCTTCAGGTCCTGGCCGCCCTGCTCGTCGAGTCCGTACATCGCCTCGTAGATCTTGCGCACGGCGGGACCCGAGGCACCGGAGCCCGTACCACCCTGGGCGATCGTCATGATGATCGTGTAGTCCGGGGTGTACGAGACGAACCAGGAGGTCGTCTGCTTGCCGTAGACCTCCGCCGTACCCGTCTTGGCGTGCATCGGGATCTTGTCCTGCGGCCAGCCGCCGAAGCGCCAGGCGGCCGATCCGCGGGTGGTGACTCCCGCGAGGGCTTTGTCTATCTGGTCCCGCGTCCTGGCGTCCATCGGCAGCCTGCCGTGCGACTTCGGCTTGATCTCCTGGACGCTCCTGCCGTCCGCGCTGATGACGGCCTTGCCGATGGTGGGGTTGTAGAGCGTGCCGCCGTTGGCGATGGCGGCGTAGATCGTGGCCATCTGGATCGGGGTGACAAGGGTGTCGCCCTGGCCGATGGAGTAGTTGACGGAGTCACCGGCGCGCATCCGGTTGCCCTCGAGGCAGTTCTCGTACGCGATTCTCTCTACGTAGTCCCCGTTCTTCTTGCCCTGCTTGCACCAGCCGTCCTTGTTGGCCTCCCAGAAGTTCTGCTTCCACTGGCGGTCCGGGACGCGGCCCCTGACCTCGTTGGGGAGGTCGATGCCGGTCTCCTTGCCGAGGCCGAACTGGTGGGCGGTCTTGTAGAACCAGTCGTTGGTGCGCTTCTTGGGCTTGGTGCCGCCGTCCTTCTGCCACTCGCGGTGGGCGATGCCGTAGAAGACGGTGTCGCAGGAGACCTCCAGGGCCCTGCCGAGGTCGATGCTGCCGTAGCCCTTCGACTCGAAGTTCTTGAAGACCTGGCCGCCGACGGAGTACGAGCTGGGGCAGGGGTAGTCGCCGTCGAACGGGTAGCCGGCGTTGACCGCGGCGGTCGACGAGATCACCTTGAAGATCGAGCCGGGGGCCGCCTGGCCCTGGATCGCGCGGTTCAGTAGCGGATAGTTGGAGTCCTTGCCGGTGAGCTTGGCGTAGTCCTTGCCGGAGATGCCGCCGACCCAGGAGTTGGGGTCGTACGTCGGCTGGGAGGCCATCGAGATGATCCGGCCGGTCTTGTTCTCCATCACCACGACGGCACCGGCGTCGGCCTTGTAGTTCTCGTCGGTGTTCTTGTCGAAGTCCTTGCGGGCGGTCTTCATCGCCTCGTTGAGCTCGTACTCCGCGACGCCTTGGACGCGCGCGTCGATCGAGGTGACGAGGTTCGCGCCGGGCTGGGCCTCGTCCTTGGCGGCCTGGCCGATGACGCGGCCGAGGTTGTCGACCTCGTAGCGGGTGACTCCGGCCTTGCCGCGCAGTTCCTTGTCGTAGGTGCGCTCGATGCCCGAGCGGCCGACCTGGTCGGAGCGCAGGAACGGCGAGTCGGTGTCCTTGGCCTTGGTGATCTCCTCGTCCGTGACGGGCGAGAGATAGCCGAGGACCTGCGCGGTGTTGGTCTTGCCGGGCGCGGTGTAGCGGCGTACGGCAGTGGGCTCGGCGGTGATGCCGGGGAAGTCCTCGGCGCGCTCCCGGATCTGCAGGGCCTGCTGGGTGGTGGCCTCGTCGGTGACCGGGATGGGCTGGTACGGCGAGCCGTTCCAGCAGGGCTGCGGGGTCTTGGCGTCGCAGAGCCTGACCTTGTCCATGACGTCTTTCGGCTTCATGCCGAGGACGCCCGCGAGCCTGGTGAGGACGCCCTTGCCGTCGTCCTTCATCTTCAGCAGCTCGGTGCGGGACGCGGAGACGACGAGACGGGTCTCGTTGTCGGCGAGGGGGATGCCGCGGGCGTCGAGGATCGAGCCGCGCACGGCGGGCTGGACGACCTGCTGAACGTGGTTGCTCTTGGCCTCGTCGGTGTACTCCTGGCCGTTGCGGATCTGGAGGTACCACAGACGTCCGCCGAGGGTGAACAGGAGGGAGAAGACCAGTACCTGGATGACGACGAGCCGGATCTGGACCCGGGGGGTCCGCCCGGTCTCCGGAATATTGCTCACGCTGCTGCCCCCTCGATCACAGTCGCTTGACTCCCTTGATGCGTCCGGCCCGTGCCGCCCGGGTCCTGGCGGCCTTGCCGCGCAGTCCGCCGCGCTGGTTGCCGATGCGCAGCCCGGTGCCGGAGGGGCGCCAGCCGCTGGTGACGTCCCCGCCGCCGCTGTTCTGGCTCTCGGAGAGGGGATCGTTCTCGGCCCGTCTGGCGAGCGCCATGATCAGCGGCACGGTGAAGGGCGCAAGCAGCAGGTCGTAGACGGCGGCGGTGAACAGCAGGCTGCCCAGGCCCACATGGCGGGCCGCGGTGTCGCCGACGAGGGCGCCCACACTCGCGTACAGCAGCGTCGATCCGATGGCCGCGGCGACCACCACGACCATCGGTCCGGTGGCCGACCTGAGCTGGCCGTTGTCGGGCCGCACCAGGCCCGCGAGGTAGCCGATCACGCAGAGCACGAGGGCATAGCGTCCGGCGGCGTGGTCGGCGGGCGGGGCGAGGTCGGCGAGCAGTCCCGCGCCGAAGCCGATGAAGGCGCCGGCCATGTGCCCGTACACGAAGGCGAGTCCGAGGACGACGAGCAGCAGCAGGTCGGGGACGGCGCCGGGGAGCTGGAGGCGGGCGAGGACGGAGACCTGGATGACGAGGGCGACCACGACGAGCGTCGTGGAGAGCAGCATCCGGTTGAAACGCATGACGGATCAGCTCCTACCGCTGGTCGTTCTGGTCGGCCGCGTTGACGTCGCCCTGGGTCTCGTCGCCGGGTGACGGGGTGACCGTCACCGTGACCGTCGGCGTGGGCTTGGGGGCAGCCGGCTTGGGCGGCAGCACCGTGTCGCGCGGATCGGACCGGGGGGCCAGGACGACCACGCCGACGATGTCGAGCTTGGTGAAGCCGACGAACGGGCGGACGTAGATGTTCCGGGTGAGGTCGCCGCCGGAGGGGTCGACGCGGACGACCTCGCCGACCGGGACGCCGGGCACGAACGGCTTGTCGGCCTGCGAGCCGAAGGTGACGAGCCGGTCACCCTTCTTGACCTTGGCCTTTCCGTTGAGCAGCTGGACCAGCAGCGGCCGGTCGCCCTGGCCGGTGGCGAAGCCCAGTTCGTCGGTCTTCTCCATCCGGGTGCCGACCGTGAACTTCGGGTCGTTGGCGAGCAGTACGGTCGCGGTCTCGGGGCCGACCGTGGTGACCCGGCCGACGAGCCCGTCGCCGTTGAGTACGGTCATGTCGCGCTTGATGCCGTCGTTCGCGCCGACGTCGATGGTCACGGTCCAGGAGAAGCCCTGGGCCGCTCCTATGGCAATGACCTCGGCGCCCTTGATGCCGTACTGGCCCGCGCCGGCCTTCTTGAGCATGTTGTCGAGCTCATTGGCCCGACTGCGGTTACGGTCGTCGCTGCCGAGCCGCTGCTTGAGCGCGGCGTTCTCCTGCTCCAGTTCGCTGATGCGGTCATGACGCTTGCCGGAGTCACGTACGGCCCCGATCGCGTTGCCGATGGGGTCGATCGCTGTCGCGACGCCGTTCTCGACGGGTCCGAAGACCGTGGCGGCGGCCTGCCGGGCGCCGTCGACCGGTGAATCCTCGCCTCCGCGGATGTCCACCGTGATCAGAGCGAACGCGATGGCGATCAGCAGCACCAGGAGCAGCCGGCTCTCTCGTGTGTCCCTCACGTGCGACGGCCGTGCCTTCCTCGTAGGAATGTTGAGGTCTGTATATCAACGATCCGCTGTACGGGTTGGCAGGCACCCGTACGGGGTCCCCCCACGCCCACCAGGGGCGCAGGGGGAGGATCGTGCCGATCCCCGAGCTCCGCTAGCGGCGGGGCTGGGCGTCCAGTACCTGCTGGAGCGCCTCGAACTCCTCCACACACTTTCCGGACCCGAGGGCCACCGAGTCCAGTGGATCCTCGGCGATATGGATGGGCATGCCGGTCTCGCGGCGCAGCCGCTCGTCGAGGCCGCGCAGCAGGGCGCCACCGCCGGTGAGGACGATGCCGCGGTCCATGACGTCGCCGGAGAGCTCCGGCGGGCACTTGTCGAGCGTGGTCTTGACGGCGTCGACGATCGCGTTGACCGGTTCCTCGATCGCCTTGCGGACCTCGGCGGCCGAGATGACCACGGTCTTCGGCAGACCGGAGACGAGGTCACGGCCGCGGATCTCGGTGTGCTCGTCCTTGTCCATGTCGTACGCGGAACCGATGGTGATCTTGATGCTCTCGGCGGTCCGCTCACCGAGCAGGAGCGAGTACTCCTTCTTGATGTGCTGGATGATCGCGTTGTCCAGCTCGTCGCCGGCGACGCGGATGGACTGTGCTGTGACGATTCCGCCGAGCGAGATCACGGCGACTTCGGTGGTGCCGCCGCCGATGTCGACGACCATATTGCCGGTGGCTTCATGGACCGGGAGTCCGGAGCCGATGGCCGCGGCCATGGGCTCCTCGATGATGTGCACCTGGCGGGCGCCCGCCTGCGTCGACGCCTCGATGACCGCGCGGCGCTCGACGCCCGTGATGCCCGAGGGCACACAGACGACGACACGCGGGCGGGCGAGATACCGGCGCTTGTGGATCTTCAGGATGAAGTAGCGGAGCATCCGTTCGGTGATCTCGAAGTCGGCGATGACGCCGTCCTTCAGCGGCCGGACGGCAACGATGTTGCCCGGTGTCCGGCCGATCATCTTCTTCGCCTCGGCGCCGACCGCGAGAATGCCGCCCGTGTTGGTGTTGATGGCGACGACGGACGGCTCGTTGAGGACGATCCCCCGGCCCCTGACGTACACCAGCGTGTTGGCGGTCCCGAGGTCGACAGCCATGTCACGGCCGATGAACGACATGTTGTTCCCCATGAGGATGCGTCTGGCCTTCCCAAATCGAGCGTTGATGGCTTTTTAGGATGGCGAGGTGGGTGCTGTGGCGTGGAGGCTTCATCGTAGTGCCGCCTGCACGGACACCGCGCGGTGAGTCCACCTCTTAATAGGTGACGAGGTGTCGGAGCGATGCGTTCCCGCAAAGAGCTCATGTACACCGCGGGGCGACCGAAATTCCATCGGTCGCCCCAGGTGGAGAGCTCTGTATGGCTGACGGCCAATCAGGAAAGTCCGGGGAAGAAAATCTTGAGTTCCCGAATGGCGGACTCCTCGGAGTCCGAGGCGTGGATGAGGTTCTCCCGCACGATGGTGCCGAAGTCCCCGCGGATGGAGCCGGGCGCGGCAGCGATCGGGTCGGTCGGGCCGGCGAGCGCGCGCAGGCCCTCGATGACCCGCTCACCCTCGACGACGAGCGCGACGACCGGGCCGGAGGCCATGAACTCGACCAGCGGCTCGTAGAAAGGCTTGCCCTTGTGCTCGCCGTAGTGCTGCTCCAGGATCTCCTGATCGAGGGTGCGCAGCTCCAGCGCGCTGATGGTCCAGCCGGCCTTGGCTTCGATACGGCCGATGATCTCGCCGATCAGGCCGCGGCGTACGGCGTCGGGCTTGAGCAGGACGAGCGTGCGCTGGCTCACGGTGGGGGCTCCTTAAAAAACGGATGTGCGGAAGTCCGAGGCTACCGGTGCGTCTGCCGGGTCTGGGCCCCGGACCCTGCTCCCCGAACGGGGTCCGGGGCTGCCCCCGGTGGCGGGGCGGGGAAGAGCCTCGCACAGCCGCCCGCGCCTCCCTTTCACCCCGCCTGGGCCGCCCGCTTCGCCTTCGCCTCGTCGATCTTGCGGCCGTAGCGGATCGACGCCCACCACAGGCCCGCGAAGACCGCGCCCAGGAAGAACATCGTCGGCACCACGAAGCCGCTCGCGATCAGGCCGATCTGGAGCGCCCAGCCGAGCTGCACCCCGCCGGGGCGGCCGATCATCCCGCAGAGCAGCAGCGAGAGCAGCATCCCGATGCCGCTGACCGTCCAGACCGTCGCCACCGACAGGTCGTCGGACTTCATGGCCACGAGTCCGGCGAAACCGATCACGAAGAACTCGCCGATCAGGGTCGAAGCACAGAGCGTACGCATCGGATGTCAGCCCCTTCCCAGCAGCAGCCGGGCCTCGCCGACCGTGATCACGGAGCCGGTCACCAGCACACCCGCGCCCGCGAACTCCGACTCCTCCTCGGCGAGCGTGATCGCCGCCTCCAGCGCGTCGTCGAGGCGTGGCTCCACGACCACCCGATCGTCGCCGAAGACCTCGACCGCGACCGAAGCCAGCTCGTCCGCGTCCATCGCGCGATGACTGGAGTTCTGCGTGACGACGACCTCCGCGAAGATCGGCTCGAAGGCTTCGAGGAGCGCCTTCACATCCTTGTCGTCGCTCGCGCCGACCACGCCGATGAGGCGCGAGAAACCGAACGACTCGGTGATCCCGTCGGCGCACGCGCGGGCGCCCGCCGGATTGTGCGCGGCGTCCAGGACGACCGTCGGGCTGCGGCGTACGACCTCCAGGCGGCCCGGCGACGTCACTGCGGCGAACGCTTTGCGGACCGTGTCCAGATCCAGCGTGCGGGCGTGCTCGGAGCCGATGCCGAAGAACGCCTCGACCGTCGCGAGCGCCACCGCGGCATTGTGCGCCTGGTGCGCCCCGTACAGCGGGAGGAAGATCTCGCCGTACTCCCCGCCGAGTCCGCGCAGGGTCACCAGCTGGCCGCCGACGGCGATTTCCCGGGAGACAACGCCGAACTCCATGCCCTCACGGGCGACCGTGGCGTCGACCTCGACGGCCTTCTTCAGCATCACCTGCGCGGCGTCCACCGGCTGCTGCGCCAGGATGACCGTCGCGTCCTGCTTGACGATCCCCGCCTTCTCGACGGCGATCTCGGCGGGAGTGCTGCCGAGTCGGTCCGTGTGGTCCAGATCGATGGGCGTGACGACGGCGACCGACCCGTCGATGACGTTCGTCGCGTCCCAGCTGCCGCCCATGCCGACCTCGACGACCGCCACGTCCACGGGTGCGTCGGCGAAGGCGGCGTACGCCATGCCGGTGAGCACCTCGAAGAAGGACAGCCGGAACTCCTGGGCCGCGTCGACCATCTCGACGTACGGCTTGATGTCGTTGTACGTCTCGATGAAGCGCTCGGCCTCGATGGGGGCGCCGTCCAGGCTGATGCGCTCGGTGACCGACTGCACGTGCGGCGAGGTGTACCGCCCGGTGCGCAGGTCGAAGGCGGCGAGCAGGGCCTCGATCATGCGGGCCGTGGACGTCTTGCCGTTCGTCCCCGTGATGTGGATCGAGGGGTACGCACGCTGGGGCTCGCCCAGCACGTCCATCAGCGCCGAGATACGGGCGACGGAGGGCTCCAGCTTGGTCTCGCCCCAGCGCGTCGCCAGGTCTGCCTCGACCTCGCGCAGCGACTTGTCCACCTCCGGGTCTGCGGGCCGGGCGGGCACGTCGCCCTGCGGCGACGCGGCCTGCGCGCGCAGGGTACGGCTGCCGGCCTCGATCACCGCCAGATCGGGGTCACGGTCGGTCTCGGCGTCGACGATCTCGTCGAATGGGTCGGGCTGCTCACTCACGCGGTCCAGTCTACGGAGGAGCACTGACAGGATGTTCGCCCCGCCCCGTTCGGGGCTGTCGGCATCCGGACACACGAGAGGCCCCGGGTTTCCCCAGGGCCTCTCACATACCGCCTCACACCTACCGCGCATACCGCCTCACGCGTGAGGAGTCCGGCGTACCGTCTCCGGCGTACGGCTACGCCTGCGGCAGCCGGTCCAGCTGAGCAGTGATCCGCTCGATGTCCTCCTCGGCCTTCGCAAGCCGCGTACGGATCTTCTCGACCACGTTGTCCGGGGCCTTCGCGAGGAACGCCTCGTTGCCGAGCTTCGCCTGCGCCTGCGACTTCTCCTTCTCGGCCGCCGCCAGGTCCTTCGCAAGACGCTTGCGCTCCGCGACGACGTCGATCGTGCCGGACAGGTCGAGGGCGACCGTGGCCCCCGCGACCGGGAGGGTCGCCGTCGCGCTGAAGCCCTCGCCCTCCGGCTGCAGCCGCAGCAGCTGCCGGATAGCGGCCTCGTGCGGCGCCAGCGCGGTGCCGTCCAGGGTGAGCCTGGCCGGGACCTTCTGGCCCGGCTGGAGCCCCTGGTCGGAGCGGAACCGGCGGACCTCGGTGACGACCCGCTGCACCAGCTCGATCTCCCGCTCGGCGCCCTCGTCCCGGAAGCCGCTGTCGGCCGGCCAGTCGGCGATGACGACCGACTCCTTGCCGGTGAGCGTGGTCCACAGCGTCTCGGTGACGAAGGGGACGATGGGGTGCAGCAGGCGCAGGGTGACGTCGAGGACCTCGCCGAGGACGCGCGCCGAGACCTTCGCCGCCTCGCCGCCCGCGAAGTACGTCGTCTTCGACAGCTCGACGTACCAGTCGAAGACCTCGTCCCACGCGAAGTGGTAGAGGGAGTCGGAGAGTTTCGCGAACTGGTAGTCGTCGTAGTACGCGTCGACCTCCGCGACCACCGTGTTGAGGCGGGAGAGGATCCACCGGTCCGTGGCGGACATCTGCGCCGGGTCGGGCAGCTCTCCTTCCACGGTCGCGCCGTTCATCAGCGCGAAGCGGGTCGCGTTCCAGATCTTGTTGGCGAAGTTGCGGGACGCCTGGACCCAGTCCTCGCCGATCGGCACATCGGCCCCGGGGTTGGCGCCACGGGCCAGGGTGAAGCGGACGGCGTCCGAGCCGTACGCGTCCATCCAGTCCAGCGGGTCAACGGAGTTGGGGTTCGACTTGGACATCTTCTTGCCGTGCTCGTCACGGACGAGACCGGTCAGCGCGATGGTGTGGAAGGGGGCCTCGCCCTCCATCGCGTACAGACCAAACATCATCATCCGGGCGACCCAGAAGAAGATGATGTCGTGCCCGGTCAGCAGGACGTCGGTCGGATAGAACTTCTCCAGATCCGGCGTCTTCTCGGGCCACCCCAGCGTGGAGAACGGCCACAGACCGGACGAGAACCAGGTGTCCAGGACATCGCTGTCCTGCGTCCAGCCCTCACCCGTGGGCGGCTGCTCGTCGGGGCCGACACAGACGACCTCGCCGTTCGGGCCGTACCAGACGGGGATCCGGTGGCCCCACCACAGCTGGCGCGAGATGCACCAGTCGTGCATGTTGTCGACCCAGTCGAAGTAGCGCCTCGACATGTCCGCGGGGTGGATCTTGACCCGGCCGTCGCGGACCGCGTCACCGGCGGCCTGCGCGAGCGGCCCGACCTTGACCCACCACTGGAGCGACAGCCGCGGCTCGATGGTGGTCTTGCAGCGCGAGCAGTGCCCGACGGAGTGGACGTACGGACGCTTCTCGGCGACGATCCGGCCCTGCTGGCGCAGTGCCTCGACGATCGCGGAGCGAGCCTCGAACCGGTCGAGCCCCTGGAAGGGGCCGTGCGCCGTGATGACGGCGTGCTCGTCCATGACCGTCATGGATTCGAGACCGTGCCGCTGCCCGATGGCGAAGTCGTTCGGGTCGTGCGCGGGGGTCACCTTGACCGCGCCCGTGCCGAATTCGGGATCCACGTGCGTGTCGGCGACGACCGGGATCGTACGGTCGGTGAGCGGCAGCTTGATCCGCTTGCCGATGAGGTGCGCGTATCGCTCGTCGTCGGGGTGGACGGCGACGGCGGTGTCACCGAGCATCGTCTCAACGCGGGTGGTCGCGACGACGACGGTCTCGTCGCCCTCGCCGTACTTGATCGAGACCAACTCGCCGTTGTCGTCCTGGTAGTCCACCTCGATGTCCGAGATGGCCGTGAGACAGCGCGGACACCAGTTGATGATGCGCTCGGCGCGGTAGATGAGCTCGTCGTCGTAGAGCTTCTTGAAGATGGTCTGGACGGCCCTGGACAGCCCTTCGTCCATGGTGAACCGCTCACGGCTCCAGTCCACGCCATCGCCGAGGCGGCGCATCTGGCCGAGGATCTTGCCGCCGTACTCTTCCTTCCACTGCCAGACGCGCTCGACGAACTCTTCGCGCCCCAGGTCGTGGCGGGACTTGCCCTCCTCGGCGAGCTGCTGCTCGACCTTGTTCTGGGTGGCGATGCCGGCGTGGTCCATGCCGGGCAGCCACAGCGCCTCGTACCCCTGCATCCGCTTACGGCGGGTGAGGGCGTCCATGAGGGTGTGCTGGAAGGCATGCCCCAGGTGCAGGCTGCCGGTGACGTTCGGCGGCGGGATGACGATGGTGTACGGCGGCTTCTCACTCTTCGGATCCGCCGAGAAGTAACCGCGCTCTACCCAGCGCTCGTACAGCTTCCCCTCTACCTGGGCCGGCGCGTACTGGGTCGGCAGTTCGGGGTTGCTGGCTGGCTGCTGCTGAGTGTTCTCGGTCACGGGCACAGTTTAGAGGTGTCACAGGGCCGTACTGAAACGGGAATCTTCCGTAACGGTGTGACCCCCGCCGCCCCATGGCACCGGCGCTTGGGCCAGGATGTTCGAACTACATAAGTATCTGGAGGGGAACGCAGGAATGAGCTACAACCAGCCGGGCCCGTACGGCGGCCAGCCTCAGCAGCCCGGACCGTACGGTCAGCCGGGTCCCTACGGCCAGCAGCCGCCGCAGGCCCCGCAGCCCGGCTACGGATACCCGCAGCAGCCTCCTCAGGGCGTCCCCCCGCAGCAGCAGCCCGGCCAGTGGAACCAGCCCCAGCAGCCGGGCCCGTACGGCCAGCAGCCCCAGTACGGCCAGCCCTACGGCGGCGGCCAGGTCCCGCCCCCGCCGGCCGCGCCGAAGAAGAAGACGGGCCTGATCGTGGCGGCCTCGGTGGTGGCGCTCGCGGTGATCGGCGGGGGGGTGTACTTCCTGCTGGGCGGAGGCGGCGGGAACGGGGACGTCTCGGCAGACACAAAGGGCTACAAGATCACGCCTGCCGCGTCGGTCGACGACTACAAGAAGTCAGGTTCCGACAAGTCGGGAGCCCTGTCCGAAAAGGACAAGAAGCAGGCTGACGGCCTCGGCATCAAGAATCCGACGGAGGTGGGCGCAACGTACAAGTCCGGTTCAGCGGACGACCCGCTGAAGGGGAAGATGCTGCAGCTCAGCGGCCTGTGGGGGGAGATCTCCGATCCCGAGAAGGCCATCGACGGGTACTTCCGGGGTATTAAGGAGGGGGACAAGAGTGGCGATGACCTCAAGATCGAACTCCTCGGCAGCGCTGAGTCCGTGAAGCCCTCCGGTTTCAAGGGCGCTCTGATGAAGTGCCAGACGGCAAAGCTCACGGATTCGAGCAAGAAGCCTGGGGCGTCGAAGGGGCCCACGGAGGCCGAGTTCCCGGTGTGCGTCTGGGCCGACTACAGCACCATCGGCATGGTGCAGGCCTACGACATGTCGCTGGTCCTCACGGGCGGCAAGGGCATGCCGCAGGACAAGGTCGCCGAGCTGGCCGCCAAGCTCTACAGCACCTCGCGCACTAAGGTGTGATCCAACACAAAAGGGGAGCCCGGCCAGTTAACTGGCCGGGCTCCCCTTTCACGCACCTACAGCACTACACACACCCACGCAGTGCCCGACCTTCACAGCCACGGACTCACGCCCTCCGCGTACCGCACGAGCACGTACGAGTGGGCTGTTCTCAACTACGGACGGCACGCAGTTGCAGCGTGCCCTTGCCTCACGCCGGCGTTCGTGAGCCCCGCGATGCAGTACTGCAATTCCATCCCGAAACGCCCGGCATACGCGCAGGAGGCCTTCACCTTCGGGCCGATGACATAAAGCGGCTTACCCTTGGCGTCACGCTGAGCCTTCAAGTAGCTGATGCACGAGTCAGGGCCGTTAGCACTTGCCGGCGCAGCCGCCACCAACGGAATGACGCTCGCAGCTACAGCCACACACACCGCTGTGAACGCTCTCTGAGCTTTCGCCCTCATAGTTCGCTTCCTCCCGTTTTGGCCACGACAAGACGTGGCTCGGTCACAAACAACCGAATCATCGGATGATCGACTGATGCAACACAGTTGTACGATCCTGGCTTGATCCATGCGCATCCTGCTGCGGCCGGAGCATGAGTCACCGGCGCGTGGGGCGATACATCGGGTTTCAGGCACCCCGCGCAAGCCGACAGCGCAAAGCAGATAGGGCCCGGTCGTGCGACCGGGCCCTAATTATTCGCATGCATACCGCTATGCGGACTTCTCGTGACGCCCGTCGTTCTTCACGATCCGCGGCTCCCGCGGCACCAGCGTCGGGTTCACGTTGTTGTGCACCACATCGGCCGTGATGACCACCCGTGCGACGTCCTTGCGCGACGGGACCTCGTACATCACCGACATCAGGACCTCTTCCATGATGGCCCGCAGGCCCCGCGCGCCGGTGCCGCGCAGGATCGCCTGGTCGGCGATGGCCTCGAGCGCCGGGCGGTCGAAGTCCAGCTCCACGCCGTCCAGTTCGAACAGGCGCTGGTACTGCTTCACCAGCGCGTTGCGGGGCTCCACCAGGATCTGGAGCAGCGCCTCGCGGTCCAGGTTGTGGACCGAGGTCAGTACCGGGAGGCGGCCGATGAACTCCGGGATCATCCCGAACTTCACCAGGTCCTCCGGCATGACCTCCTGGAACTGGTCGCTCGCCTCGATCTCGCGCTTGGAGCGGATCGTCGCGCCGAAGCCGATGCCCTTCGCGCCCGCACGCGACTCGATGATCTTCTCCAGGCCGGCGAAGGCGCCGCCCACGATGAAGAGCACGTTCGTCGTGTCGATCTGGATGAACTCCTGGTGCGGGTGCTTGCGTCCGCCCTGCGGGGGCACGGAGGCCGTCGTGCCCTCCAGGATCTTCAGCAGGGCCTGCTGGACGCCCTCGCCCGACACATCACGGGTGATCGACGGGTTCTCGCTCTTGCGGGCGACCTTGTCGATCTCGTCGATGTAGATGATCCCGGTCTCGGCCTTCTTGACGTCGTAGTCGGCGGCCTGGATCAGCTTCAGCAGGATGTTCTCGACGTCCTCGCCGACATAGCCCGCCTCCGTCAGCGCCGTCGCATCGGCAATGGCGAACGGGACATTGAGCATCCGGGCCAGCGTCTGGGCAAGGAGCGTCTTGCCGGACCCGGTGGGACCGAGCAACAGGATGTTGGACTTGGCCAGTTCGATCGCGTCGTCCCGGCCCTGCGCGCCGCCATTCTCGCCGGCCTGGACGCGCTTGTAGTGGTTGTAGACCGCTACCGAGAGGGCCTTCTTCGCGGGCTCCTGCCCGACGACGTAACCCTCGAGGAACTCGTAGATCTCGCGCGGCTTGGGCAGTTCCTCCCACCGCACTTCGGAGGTCTCGGCGAGCTCCTCCTCGATGATCTCGTTGCAGAGGTCGATGCACTCGTCGCAGATGTACACACCGGGGCCTGCGATGAGCTTCTTCACCTGCTTCTGGCTCTTTCCGCAGAACGAGCACTTGAGCAGGTCGCCGCCATCACCAATGCGTGCCACGAGGTGCTTCCCCTTCGCCTGGGAGCAGCTTGGTTCAGCCGGCTCCTGGTGCCTCATATCCGACGGTACCTTGCCTGGCCCCCCGTTCGGGCCCCCCTTGGCGCGGTTCACATTGTCGTGCACCGCGCCAAGGGCGTCGGACCCGTCAGGCGGCCGCTGCTGCGGTGCTCTTACGGGTCGAGACGATCTGGTCGACGAGGCCGTACGCAAGCGCGTCCTCGGCGGTCAGGATCTTGTCGCGCTCGATGTCGTCGCGGATCTTCTCGATCGGCGTCGTGGAGTGCTTGGCCAGCATCTCCTCGAGCTGGGTGCGCATGCGCAGGATCTCGTTGGCCGCGATCTCCAGGTCGGAGAGCTGCTCCCGGCCGGTCTGCGAGGACGGCTGGTGGATCAGCACGCGGGCGTTCGGCAGGGCCATCCGCTTGCCGGGGGTGCCGGCGGCGAGCAGCACGGCCGCGGCAGAAGCCGCCTGGCCCATGCAGACCGTCTGGATGTCCGGCTTCACGAACTGCATCGTGTCGTAGATGGCCGTCAGGGCCGTGAACGAGCCGCCGGGGCTGTTGATGTAGATGGAGATGTCGCGGTCCGGGTCCATCGACTCCAGGCACAGCAGCTGCGCCATGACGTCGTTGGCGGAGGCGTCGTCGATCTGCACGCCGAGGAAGATCACGCGCTCCTCGAAGAGCTTCGCGTACGGGTCGTACTCACGCACGCCCTGCGAGGTGCGCTCGACGAAGCGCGGGACGACGTAGCGGTTGTCCACCTGCGGGCCGGTGTAGAGGCCGCTCGCGGAGAAGTTACTCATATGGGTGTTCACCATCCTGGTGGCGTTCAGCGGGCGGGGGCTGGGGGCAGGTCGGCTCAGGCGCCGGTGCCGCCGCCGCCCGGAACGCCCGATGCGGCGGAGATGATCTCGTCGATGAGGCCGTAGTCCTTGGCTTCTTCCGCGGTGTACCAGCGGTCGCGGTCACCGTCGCGGATGATCGTCTCGACGGTCTGGCCGGAGTGCCGGGCGGTGATCTCCGCCATGCGCGTCTTCGTACGGAGCAGGTACTCGGCCTGGATCTTGATGTCCGAGGCAGTGCCGCCGATTCCGGCCGAACCCTGGTGCATCAGAATGTCGGTGTTGGGGAGCGCGAAGCGCTTGCCCGCGGTGCCGCCGGTCAGCAGGAACTGGCCCATCGAGGCCGCCATTCCCATACCGATCGTGACGACGTCGTTCGGGATGTACTGCATGGTGTCGTAGATCGCCATGCCGGCCGTCACCGAGCCGCCGGGGCTGTTGATGTAGAGGTAGATGTCCTTTTCCGGGTCGGCAGCCAGGAGGAGCATCTGCGCCGTGATCTTGTTGGCGATCTCGTCGTCGACCTGCTGGCCGAGGAAGATGATCCGCTCGCCGAGCAGCCGGTTGTAGACATGGTCGCCGAGGCCACCACCGATGGACGGCTCACCCGCGGCGTTAGGCATCAGATTCGTCACGTATCCACCTGCTCGTCTCTGACGGCTTCGGCCGTCTCAGCGTCTTTGTACTGGGGGCGGGGACTCCCCTGCCCTCGTATTCATGGACCCTAACGCGCAGGTCGGACAACGCCATCCCGCTTCCCGAACTGTTCGCTCGGAGCGCAAGGTAACCGGGGGCTCACGAGGTGCCCCGGCGGTACGGACCGGGCCCCGGGCGCGCGCAGCGTCCGGGGCCCGGTGTACGGGTCAGCGCGAGGCTCAGGCCTCGTTCTTCTCCTCGGACGCCTCGGGGGCGTCCTCGCCCTCGACGACGGCCTCGACCGTCTCGGCGGCGGCCTCGGTCTCGTCCTCGTCGTCCTCCAGGTCGACGACCTCACCGTTGGTGTCGACGACCTTCGAGGCCTCGACGACCACGGCCAGCGCCTTGCCGCGGGCGACCTCGCCGACGAGCATCGGCACCTGGCCGCCCTCGACGACGGCCTGCGCGAACTGGTCGGGGCTCATGCCGGAGGAGGCAGCGCGCCGCATGAGGTGCTCGGTGAGCTCCTCCTGGTTGACGTTCAGCTTCTCCTTGTTGACGAGCTCATCCAGGATGAACTGCGTCTTGATGCCCTTCTCGGCCTGCTCCTTGGTCTCGGCGATGAACTCTTCCTCGGTCTTGCCCTGGATCTCCAGGTACTTGCCGAGGTCGAGGCCCATCTGGCCGAGCTGGTGGTGCTCCAGGTTGTGCTTGCGGGTGTTGATCTCGTCCTCGAGGAGCTTCTCGGGGATCGGGACCTCCGCCAGCTTCAGCAGCTCGTCGAGGACGCGCTCCTGGGCCTGGGTGGCCTGGTCGTACTGCTTCATGTTCTCGAGGCGCTTGCGGCTGTCCGCCTTGAGCTCCTCGAGGGTGTCGAACTCGCTCGCCAGCTGCGCGAAGTCGTCGTCGAGCTCGGGGAGCTCACGGGCGGCGACGGCGGTGACCTTGACGGTGACCTCGGCGTCCTTGCCCTCGGCGGAGCCGCCCTTGAGCTGCGAGGTGAAGGTGGCCTCGCCGCCGGCCTCCAGGCCGGTGACGGCCTCGTCGATGCCGTCGAGCAGTTCGCCGGAGCCGATCGTGTACTGGACGCCGGACGCGACGCCGTCCTCCAGGACCTCGCCGTCGATCTTGGCCTCGAGGTCGATCGTCACGACGTCGCCCTCGGCGGCCGCGCGCTCGACCGGGTTGGTGGAGGCGAAGCGCTCGCGCAGCTGCTCCACCGACTTGTCGACGTCCTCGTCGGTGACCTCGACGGCGTCGACGGTGACCTCGATACCGGAGTAGTCCGGGATCTCGATGGCCGGGCGGATGTCGACCTCGGCGGTGAAGGCGAGCAGCTCGCCGTCCTTCAGCTCGGTGATGTCGACCTCGGGCTGACCCAGCGGGTTGACCTCGGCGTCGTTGACCGCCTCGGTGTAGAACTTCGGAAGGGCGTCGTTGACGGCCTCCTCCAGCACCGCACCACGGCCGAACCGCTGGTCGATCACTCGGGCCGGGATCTTGCCCTTACGGAAGCCCTTGACCGTGACCTGCTGGTTGATCTTCTTGTACGCCGCGTCGAGGCTGTCCTTGAGCTCCTCGAAGGGCACCTCGACAGTGAGCCGAACCCGGGTCGGGTTCAGGGTCTCCACGGCGCTCTTCACGGTTCGGTCTCCTTGGTGGCTGATTCTGGGGTTCTGCTGCATCCGCCGCACACGAGGCGGCTCAGCGGATCTGCCCGGCTCTTCGTGAGAATCTTCAGACACACGGGCACGCAGCTTGCATAGTAGCCGCAAGCAGGATGACGCCCACAATGTGATCTTGAAGAGCGATCGTGATGATGGTCGGGGTGGCCGGATTCGAACCGACGACCTTCCGCTCCCAAAGCGGACGCGCTACCAAGCTGCGCCACACCCCGTCGGTGCGACACGTAGGGTACATGCCCGCAGGCAGTGCGGCTGCCGCATTCTCGCAGGACGTCCCCGGAGGGATCGCGGAACGCTCCCCGACGGGACGGTGGCGCGGAATGGGGTGTGCGGCGGCGTCCCCGGACCCGCTACGATGCTCTTCGTAACCGCGGCCCTCGTGACCTGCGGTGCGATGTCTGCGGGCGTAGCTCAATGGTAGAGCACTAGTCTTCCAAACTAGCTACGCGGGTTCGATTCCCGTCGCCCGCTCTTTCAGGCCCCAGGCCCGGCTCGGCAGTTGATCGCCCGAGCCGGGCCTGAGGCTTTTCGCAGCCGGCCGATGCGTCCCGGATCGCAGCTCGGATCGCCGCTCAGGTCGTTATTCGGATCGCCGTTCGGATCGCAGGTCAGAAGTTGATCTGGTTGATCGTGTCGGCTATCGAGTTGAGGAATCTGTTGATCGACGGTGCCATGCCCGTCGAGGCGAGGAAGAAGCCGAACAGCACCGCGACGATCGCGGGTCCGGCCTTGATGGAGCCGCCGCGGATCAGCACCACGAGGATGATCGCCAACAGCAGCACCACAGACAGTGAAATGGCCACAACTGATCACACCCTCGGTCGGTCCACCTTGCCCGCCCGGGGGTATACGGCCCAGCACACCCCCGTCTTGACCATCGTGCCACCAACACGCCCATGCATGCCTGCCCCTGACGAATCATCGACGACGGGTTCGCGCCAACCGGGCGCGCGTGTGCGCCGGTCGGCGAAGGGCGGTTCGGCCGCCGGGGTGAAATACGGGAGGAAATTCGACCTGATCGTTTCCATGCCCGCACACCTCGGTCACGAGAAATTCGAAGGCAAGTGGTGAGGAAATTCACGCGGTCACAAGGTCGTGGCGGTATGCGCCATTTAAGGTGGATTAATTAGGGCATAGCGGTCGGTTGGTGGCAGTTTCGGGTTCGAATGGGAGACATGCGGAGAGGGTTTTACGAAATCGAATCGGCGAGGCTAAGGTGCCTCGAATGTTTCACGCTCCGCATGGATATCGCAGGGGCCCGCTCCCCCAGGCCCGGGAGTCGGAGCCCGTCCCTACAACCCTGAAGGCGGCTGGATCCGCCACCCTCGCCCCCGCCGAGAAACCCGTACCGAAGCCCGCCGAGAAGTCCACCAGGCGAGACGCCTACTTCGACAACGCGAAGTATCTGGCCATCGTGCTGGTGGCGGTCGCGCACGCGTGGGAGCCGGTGATGGAGGGCAGTCGCGCCTCCCGGGCGCTCTACGTGCTCGTCTACACCTTCCACATGCCGGCCTTCATCCTCATCTCCGGCTACTTCTCCCGGAGTTACACCGGTCGGCCCGACCAGCTCAGACGGCTGCTGACCGGGATCGCCCTGCCGTATGTCGTCTTCGAGGTGATCTACTCCCTCTTCAGACGGTATGCGCAACACGCGCCCGAGCAGCCGATCAGTCTGCTCGACCCCTTCTATCTGACCTGGTTCCTGGTCGCGCTGTTCATCTGGCGGCTGACGACCCCGCTGTGGCGGCTGATCCGGTGGCCGCTGCCGGTGGCGCTCACGCTGGCCTCGCTCGCCGCGCTGACGCCGAACATCGGGGCCGACCTGAATCTTCAGCGTGTTCTGCAGTTCCTGCCGTTCTTCGTGCTGGGGCTGCGTCTGAAGCCCGAGCACTTCCAGCTGGTGCGGCGCCGTGAGGTACGGCTGCTGTCCCTGCCGCTCTTCGCCGTCGCGGGCCTCTTCGCGTACTGGGCCGCGCCCCGGATGACTCTGGGCTGGCTGTACCGCTCCAGCAGCGCGCAGGAGCTGGGTGTGCCGTGGTGGTCGGGGGTCGTGATGACGCTGGCGTTCTTCGCGTGCGCGGTGCTGCTCTCGGCCGGGTTCCTGGCGTGGGTGCCGCGGCGCAGGATGTGGTGCACGGTGCTGGGCGCGGGCACGATCTGCGGCTATCTGCTGCACGGTCTGCTGATCAAGGCCGCGGACTACGGGCATGTCTTCGAGAACAACGCCTGGCTGAGCACCCCGGGCGGCGAGATCGTGGTGACGCTGGTCGCGGCGGCCGCGGTGACGCTGCTGTGCACGCCCCCGGTGCGGCGGGCGTTGCGGTGGGTGACGGAGCCGGAGATGGCGTGGGCGTTCCGGCGGGACGCGACGGAGCTCGCGCCGCGGGGCTGACGCGATCGGGCCGCCTCGGTCGGCCGCCCGCGGTCGGCCGCGCACGGCTCAGGGCTGTGCGTCCGCCCGGTCGGCCGCGCACGGCTCAGGGCTGCGCGTCCGGCGCCGACAGGCCCAGCAGGGCGCGCACCCTCGCGTACTTCGCCGTCAGCCGGGTCCGCGTCGCCTCGTCCAGTACGGCGAGCCGTGCCGGGTCGGCGTTGTGCGCGAGGTCGGCCTCCTTGACGAGGCGGGCACCGGGCGTGGCCAGGATGCGCCCGGTGTACTCCTCCAGTTCCTCGCCCTTGCGCTTGGTCAGGGCGAGGACCATGTCCTTGACCGGCTGCGGCAGGGCGGCCGCGTCCAGCCAATCCCTGGAGAGCGCGTCGTCCTCCACGGAGTCGTGCAGCCACCCGGCGGCGATCTGCTCGTCGCTGCCGCCCCGGGCGCGTACGCCCTCGGCGACGGCGGCGAGATGTTCTGCGTACGGGCGGCCCGCCTTGTCCTTCTGACCGGCGTGGGCCGCACGGGCAATCGCCTCGACCTGGGCGAGGGTCAGTTGTGGCATGGCCCGACTGTACGGCCCAGTGGTCCGGCCCGGGGCTGCTGATCGCGATACCGCCCCCACCGGCGCCCGGGGCGGTGGTGGCGGCGGCACGGCCCGGGGACCGTGCCGAAAGGTCATGCCTCCCGGCAGAGCAGCAGCAGCGCCCGGTCGTCGTTGACGTCCTTCGCGACCGCCTCGATCAGATGCCAGGCCGCGCCCTCGAAACCCGCCGCCACGTAGCGGTCGGCCTCGCCGGTCAGGCGGTCTATGCCCTCGCTTATGTCCCGGCCCGACGCCTCCACCAAGCCGTCGGTGAAGATCATCAGTACGTCACCGGGGCGCAGGTTGCCCTTGACCGGGTCGAACTGCGCGCCGTCGTAGACGCCGAGCAGCGGGCCCTCTGCGTCCATCTCCTCCCAGCGGCCGCTGCCCGCGTGCAGCTGGAGTGCGGGCAGATGGCCGGCCGACAGCAGCTCGTAGTCGCCGGAGTCCAGGTCCAGCACGAGATATATGGAGGTGGCGAAGCCCTCGTCCCAGTCCTGACGGAGCAGATAGCCGTTCGCCGCGGGCAGGAAGCCGTGCGGCGGCAGCGAACCGAGCAGACCGCCGAAGGCGCCGGACAGCAGCAGCGCACGGGAGCCCGCGTCCATGCCCTTGCCGGAGACGTCGGTGAGGACGACCTCCAGGGTGCGGCCACCGTTCGTACGGGCCGCGACCACGAAGTCGCCGGAGAAGGACTGGCCGCCCGCCGGGCGCAGGGCCATCTCGCGGTGCCAGCCCTTCGGCAGCCGCGGCAGTGCGCTCTGCACCCGGATACGTTCGCGCAGGTCGAAGAGCATCGTGCCGCCGCGCCGCCAGGGCACCCCGACCCGCGCTCGGAACTGGGCGATGAGCAGGCCGAAGAGACCGCAGGCCGCGACCGTGAGGACGATTCCGGGGGTGACTCTGGCCGGGCCTTCCGTGTACGGGCCGAGCACGACCGACTCGAGGATCAGGGCGCCTGCTGCCGCCGCGTACAGACCCAGCAGGCTCGCCGGGCGCAGCAGCAGACCGCCGGCCACGATGGGCAGGACCAGCGCCGCCGGGGAAACCCAGACGGGCATCACGATCGTGCCCCAGGTGAAGGCCGGAACGGTCAGCAGCAGACCGGCCAGCGCGATCCAGTCGGAGCCGTCACCCCGGAAGTAGTCGACACCGGATTTGCGCAGCGCGATGCGCGCCCGGTGCACTGCCTTCCGCAACCGGGCCGTGTACGAGTCTGCTGCAGAGCCGCGGGCCATTGCCGTGGACCTTATCCACCCGCCCGCCTTCCGTGCAGGGGGACCCCGGTGACAATGTGTTCGATATCGGGTCGCCCCGATGCCGCAGCCCTGGTAGGCATGGCATATGACAATCGAGTTGCGAGCGCTGCGTCCGTCCGAATGGAGCGGCTGGTACGGGAAGTTGGAGCTCGCCTTCGGTGGTGTGCCGGGGACCCCGGAAGCGCGCGAGCTGTATGAATCGCTCACCGAGACCGAGCGCTCCATCGGCGCCTGGGACGGGGAGGAGTGCATCGGGACGGCCGGGGCGTTCTCGTTCGGGGTATCGGTCCCTGGCGGCGCGATGGTGCCTGCCGCGGGTGTGACGATGGTCAGCGTCGCCGCGACGCACCGGCGGCGCGGGGTACTCACCTCAATGATGCGGCGCCAACTGGACGATGTACGTAGCTGGGGCGAGCCGCTCGCCGTGCTGACGGCTTCCGAGCCGGAGATCTACGGTCGCTTCGGCTACGGCATCGCGACCCAGATGGTGTCCGCGACGATCGACACCGTCCGGGCACGGATCGACCTCCCTCAGGGCGCGGACGACGTCCGCCTGCGCTTCGCGGACGTCCAGGCGGTGGCGCGCGAGTGCGAGGCGGTGTACGTACACAGCATCGGCTCACGGCCGGGCATGCTCGCCCGAAAGCCGGGCTGGGAGCGGCTGCCGCTGCTCGACCCTCCGGCCGATCGGGACGGCGCATCGCCGATGCAGTGCGTGGTCGCCGAGCGGGAGGGCGAGATCGTCGGTTTCGTGCGCTTTCACAACAAGCCGGAGTGGGGGCCGCGTGGCCCGAAGGGCATCATCACGCTGCGGCACATCGAGGCGCTCGATCCCGTGACGTACGCCGTGCTGTGGCGCTTCCTCCTCGACATCGACCTGACGGTGCAGGTGGTGGTGCGCAACCGGCCCGTGGACGATCCGCTGCTGCTTCTCGTCAATGACGTGCGGCAGTGCGAGGTGCGGGTGCGGGACGGTCTCTTCGTACGGCTGGTGGAGCTCGGGAGCGCGCTGGAGGCGCGTACGTACCAGACGCCGGTGGATGTCGTCTTCGACGTCACGGACGACTTCTGCCCGTGGAACGCCGGACGCTGGCGGCTGACGGGCGACCACAAGGGCGCATCCTGCAAGCGGACCGACGACGATGCCGATCTGGCGCTGTCCGTACGGGAGTTGGGTTCGGCGTATCTGGGCGGGGTGTCGCTGACCGCGCTGGCGGGAGCGGGGCGGGTGCGGGAGCTGCGGCAGGGGGCGCTGGCCGAGGCGTCGGTCGCGTTCGGCAGTGACCCGGCGCCCTGGTTGCCGCACGGTTTCTGACATCGCCCCTTGGGCGGGTCGGGGCGTGCTACCGGTACTGGCAGGCGGGGCACCAGAAGAGATTGCGTGCGGCGAGACCGGCGGTGCGGATCTCGCCGCCGCAGACATGGCAGGGCAGGTTTGCCCGGCGGTAGACATAGACCTCGCCACCGTGATCGTCGACGCGCGGCGGGCGACCCATCGCCTCGGGAGTGTGCTCGGGGCGGACGGTGTCGATGCGGTTGTTCCGTACGCCCTCGCGCATCAGCTCCACGAGGTCCGTCCAGATCGCGGTCCACTCGTCGTGGGTGAGGTCCTTGCCCGCGCGGTAGGGGTCGATGCCGTGCCGGAACAGGACCTCGGCACGGTAGACATTGCCGACACCCGCGATGATCTTCTGGTCCATGAGCAGTGCGGCAACGGTCGTACGGGATCGGGAGATACGTGCCCAGGCCCCGTCGGGGTCGTCGGCGAGCCGCAGCGGGTCGGGGCCGAGGCGGTCGTGTATCGCCCGCTTCTCGGGGTCGGTGATCAGTGCACAGGTGGTGGGGCCGCGCAGATCGACGTACGACTGCGGGTTCGCGAGCCGTAGCCGGACGGTGTCGGTCGGCGGGGGCGCGGGGGCGTCGCCGAAGTTCACCTTGCCGAAGAGGCCGAGGTGGATATGGACCCAGCCGAGCGGGCCGAAGCCGAGGAAGAGATGCTTGCCGTGCGCCTCGGCGGTCTGAAGGACCTGGCGGTCGAGAAGAGCGGCCGAGTCGGAAAACTTGCCCTGCGGGCTGGTCACCCGGACCTGCCGGTCCAGAAAACGCTCGCGGTGATCCTCGGCGAGGCGGTGAATCGTATGCCCTTCGGGCAAGGTGCGCTCCTGAGTGGGGTCCTCGAGCGCCGGACGGGACGGTCGGCCCGCCCGGTGCCTGAGGGCAAAACACAGCGTGCCACCCGCCGCGAGGGCTGGGCAGTCAGCGTCGTCCCAGCACTGAGGTCGGGGGCGTAGCCCCGGGTCAGCCCTGCGGGTGGTGCGCCGGGATCGGGGGGAGTTCGCCGGTGGTCTCGTACGCGGAGAGCATCTCGATCCGGCGCGTGTGACGCTCCTCACCCGAGTAAGGGGTGTTGAGGAAGATCTCGGCGAACTTGGTCGACTCCTCCAGCGTGTGCATCCGGCCGCCGATGGCCACGACGTTCGCGTTGTTGTGCTCACGGCCGAGAGCGGCGGTCTGCTCACTCCAGGCGAGGGCGGCGCGCACCCCCTTGACCTTGTTCGCGGCGATCTGCTCGCCGTTGCCGGAGCCGCCGATCACGATGCCGAGACTGTCCGGGTCCGCGGCCGTCTTCTCGGCCGCACGCAGGCAGAACGGGGGGTAGTCGTCCTGGGCGTCATAGATGTGGGGACCGCAGTCGACGGGCTCGTGGCCGTGGGCCGTGAGCCACTCGACGAGGTGGTTCTTGAGTTCGAAGCCGGCATGGTCGGAACCGAGGTACACGCGCATGTTCCGAGTGTGGCACGGAGGTAGCCGGGTAGCGGTGACCGGGGTCAGGACCTGTCGGGGCCGCAGGCCTCCGCTTATCGCCCGGACCTAACGATCCGAAAACGGGACTTCACACATCTGGAGTCGCGGGTTTGAATGCGGGGGCTCGTGACCCGAGTGCTCTCAAACCTAAGGATTCGTCCATGACCTCGCAGCAGACCCTCATGAAGGAAGGCGAGCAGGCCGGTACAACCGGTAAGCCGCAGGCCTCCGACGGTCTCCAGGCCGGACTCAAGAACCGGCATCTGTCCATGATCGCCATCGGCGGCGTGATCGGTGCCGGACTGTTCGTCGGCTCCGGTTCCGGTATCGCCGCGGCGGGCCCGGCCATCCTCCTGTCGTACGCACTCGTGGGCGCTCTCGTCGTCTTCGTGATGCGGATGCTCGGCGAGATGGCCGCCGCCAACCCGACCTCCGGCTCCTTCTCCGCCTACGCGGACCGGGCGCTCGGCCGCTGGGCCGGGTTCTCGATCGGCTGGCTGTACTGGTTCTTCTGGGTCGTCGTGCTGGCGGTCGAGGCGACAGCCGGCGCGAAGATCCTGGAGAGCTGGATTCCGGCGGTCCCGCAGTGGGGCTGGGCGCTCATCGTGATGGTCGTGCTGACGGCGACGAACCTCGCGTCGGTGTCGTCGTACGGTGAGTTCGAGTTCTGGTTCGCGGGCATCAAGGTCGTCGCGATCGCCGCCTTTGTGGTGATCGGTCTGCTGGCCGTCTTCGGCGTGCTGCCGGGCTCCGACAACCCCGGCGCGGGCTTTGCGCATCTGACGGACGCCGGCGGATTCATGCCGCACGGTGCGGGCGCGATTCTCACCGGTGTGCTGATGGTCGTCTTCTCCTTCATGGGCAGCGAGATCGTGACGCTGGCGGCCGGTGAGTCGGAAGACCCGCAGCGGGCCGTCACCAAGGCCACCAACAGCGTGATCTGGCGGATCGGCGTCTTCTACCTGGGCTCCATTTTCGTGGTGCTGACGCTGCTGCCGTGGAACGACAAGTCGATCGTCGAGAAGGGCTCGTACGTCGCCGCGCTCGACTCGATCGGCATCGCGCACGCCGGGCAGATCATGAACGTGATCGTGCTGACCGCTGTACTGTCCTGCCTCAACTCGGGTCTTTACACCGCGTCCCGGATGGCGTTCTCGCTGGGGCGGCGCGGCGATGCGCCGAAGGTTTTCGCCCGGACGAACGCGCGGGGCGTGCCGCAGGCGGCCATCCTCGGCTCGGTGGTCTTCGGCTTCCTCGCCGTCTTCTTCAACTACAAGTGGCCGGACACCGTCTTCGCGTTCCTGCTGAACGCGTCCGGCGCGGTCGCCCTGTTCGTGTGGCTGGTCATCTGTGTCACCCAGCTGAGGATGCGCGGAATCATCCTGCGCGAGTCGCCGGACAGGCTCGTCGTGCGGATGTGGCTCTTCCCGTATCTGACGTGGCTGACCATCGCGATGATCCTCTTCGTGCTGGGCTACATGGTCTACGACGGCGGCGACGCGCGGGAGCAGGTGCTGCTGTCGCTGCTGGTGGCGGCCGTCGTGATCGCTATCGCGGTGGGTCGTGAGTGGTTCGGCCGTGCGTCGGCGGGCGTAGAGCTGGATCAGAGCGGTGTGAAGGACTCGGTCACCCGGTCGTAGGTGGTCTGCGCGGCGGGCCGGGCGGCGGCGTCGTACCAGATGTTGAGCTGGTACGACTTGCCGCCGGCGGTGAAGCCGAGCTGGCGGGCGCGCCAGGGCGCGCCGTCCTGAGTGAAGACGTACTCCCAGATGATCGCGGATCTGCCGCGGAAGGCGGTGCGTTCCAGGCGGAGCTTGCGGTAGCCGGGAGCGTCGTGGCTTTCGCGCTCGAACTGCTGCCATTGGGTGAGGAGATCGCCGCCTCGTGCGAGAGCGTACGAGGCGGCGATTTCTTGTTTCCCGTCAGGCGAGTGGTAGTGGACGTTGGAGGGGCTTTTCGCGCTGCGGGTCCAGGCTTTGGGGGGTGCCCAGGCGAAGCCGGTCTCGCTGCGGGTGCCGGGCGGTGGGGTGGCGGGGGGTGCTTGGGAGGTACCGGCCACGGTAGGGGGCGGCGTGTTGGCTTCGAGGCTGGTGTCGGGGTGCCGGGCCTGACCCTGGTCCTGGTCCTGGTCCCGGTCCTGGGAGGTGAGGACGAGGACGACGGTGACGGAGACTGCGGCGAGGGCGGCGGCGGCGGTTGCGATGAGGGTGCGGGTGCGGGGCCTCGGGACTGCGGCGGGCTCCGCGTGCGGGGTGCGGGGAGTCTGTTCCCCCACCCCGCCCCTTGCCTGAACCGGGGGCAAGCCCCCGGGCCCCCGGGTTGTGTGCCCGGGCGTACGGGCGGCGTCGCGCTCCGTCTCGCCCGCGGGCGCAGGCTCCGCAGGCGCGGGCTCGGGCTCACGCGGGTCCGGCGGGGGCTCCAAGAGCGGCGAAGGCGGCACTGGGGACGCGACCGACAGCGTCGGGACGTACGTCGAAGCCGCCCTCGTCAGCAACGTCTCCAGTGCGTCCAGCGTCGGGCGCGCCTCCGGGTCCTTCACCAGCAGTGACGCCAGCACCGGGGACAACGGGCCCGCGCCCGGCGGGAGTTCGGGATCCTCGTACAGCACCGCGTGGAGCGTCGCCAGCGTCGTCGGGCGGGCGAAGGGGGACTGACCCGCCACCGCCGCGCACAAGGTGGCGCCCAGCGACCAGAGGTCCGACGCCGGGCCCTGCGGGCGGCCGCCCACCCGTTCCGGGGCCATGTAGTCCGGGGAGCCGACCAGCATCCCCACCACTGTCAGGGCTGTCGCGTCCTGGATCGCGGCAATGCCGAAGTCCGTCAGGACCACCCGCCCGGACCGGCCCAGCAGTACGTTGCCGGGCTTGATGTCACGGTGCAGCACTCCTACCGCGTGAACCTCGCGCAACGCCGCCACCAGGCCGAGGCCGATGCGCGCAGCCTCGCGCGGGGACACCGGGCCGTCCTCCACCAGGAGACGTTCCAGGGATCGGGATTCGACGAGCTCCATCACGATCCACAGCCGGTCGCTCTCCTCGACCACGTCGTAGACCCGGACCACATTTGGGTGATCGATACGCGCGGTCGCACGCGCCTCGCGCAGGGTGCGTTCACGGCGGATACGGGTGTCCTCCGCGTCCGCATCGTCCATCCGCATCTCTTTGACCGCGACCGGCCGGTCAAGCATGACGTCGGCCGCACGCCACACCCGCCCCATTCCCCCCTGCCCAATGCTTTCGTCCAGCCGGTAACGCCCCACCACTAATAGCCCTGGAATTCCCGGCATTCCCTTCCTCCCCGTCGTACCCCTCTGTGACCAGGACAGAAGCATGAACTTTCCCCCATGACAGCATAGTTCGCCGCAATCTTGTGGAACCCTTCTCGTACGCACTGCCCGATGTGCATCAAGGGGGCTGGGAAATGCAGGGATTGAAAAGGCAAGGAAAATACTCGGGGGTATTCGTCGCTGTCATTGCGGCGACCGTACTGACTCTTCCGCTCAGCGCGTACGCCGCCGACGACCCCACGCCCGGGAGCAGCGAGGGGGGTTCCCCCGGGCCCGCCGCACCCGCGGACGTGAAGATCACCACTGAGCTGCCGGGGAAGATCACCGTCGAGAACAAGAGCCAACAGACCTCGGTGACGGCGAAGGTCAAGAACAGCGGGAGCAAGGACAGCGGACCCATCACCCTCTCCGTCGTCGGGTTCGACGGCATGCGCATCACCGGCGTCGAGGGCTGCGTGCCGATCCCCGAGGCGCGCCTGCCTCAGGGCTCCAACAGCGGCTTCGCCTGTGTCATCGACAACCTCGCGGCCGGCAAGGACCGTTCGTACCGGGTCGCCGCGACCTTCGACCTGCACAAGACCGGCAAGATCTGCCTCCCGGTCACCGCCGGCACCGGTGACAAGCTGATCTGGCAGCAAGGACCCGTCCCCTTCGGCACATCGCAGCCGACGCCCAACGCCCCCGACACTCCGCTGCTGCTCGGCACTGAGAACGTGCCCTTCGGGCCGGAGAAGCCGCCGGCCGCCGAGCTGCCGCGCACCGGCACTCCGGACGGCACACTGCCGCTCGGCCTGGCCGCACTCGCGCTCCTTGCGATCGGCGTCACGGGGATCTGGTGGACGACCCGGAGCGAACGCTAAGCAGGTGGGCCCGCGACCTTCATCGGTCGCGGGCCCAGTTCGCAAGTTGACGGCTTCTCAAAAGTTGGCAGCGGCTGCCCGGTGTCGGAAAAGGCTGTCGGCGTTGTCAGCCCCGCCGGCCGATGAGCTTCCAGGCCGCCGGCAGCGCGCCCATCGCCAGCGCCGCCTTCAGGGCGTCACCGATCAGGAAGGGAGTGAGCCCCGCGGCGACGGCCTGCGAGAGCGTCATGCCGGTGGCCAGCGCGAGATAGGGGACGCCGACCGCGTAGATGATCACGGAACCGACCGCCATCGCGCCCGCGGTGCGCAGCATGGAGCGGTCGGCGCCGCGGCGCGCGAGGGCGCCGACGACCGTGGCGGCGAGCATCATGCCGAGGATGTAGCCGAAGGACGGCATCGCATAGCCGGAGGTGGCCTGTGCGAACCACGGCACGCCCGCCATTCCCGCCACCGCGTAGAGCGCGAGGGAGAGGAAGCCGCGGCGGGCACCGAGGGCGGTGCCGACGAGGAGAGCCGCGAAGGTCTGGCCGGAGACGGGGACCGGGGAGCCGGGGACCGGGACCGCGATCTGGGCCGCCATGCCGGTGAGCGCCGCGCCGCCGAGGACGAGCGCGATGTCCTTCGTACGCGATGCGGGCAGCAGGTCGGCGAGAACCGCTCCAGGACGGGAGATGACGGAAGCAGTGCTCATCGGGGCTCCGCGGTAGTGAGGGCAGGCAGGGACACTGTGACGCTATCCCGCGGAGAATCACTCGATCACCGTCAGCCGCCGACAAAGGCCGAGTGAGCGACTTGGTGGGGATCACACAAAGGCCGCCCGTCATGCGCAAGTTGGCGTGATGCTTGTCACTGAGGTCGGAGCGGAGTGGGTCCGTTTTGCCCGGAGGGGCGGGCTCCGGAGCGACTGTGGGGTCCCGCCAAAGCGGCTGCTGCGGCGGTCCTGAGCACGGCGGTACGTGAGGGTCGGGTGGGACGTGAGTAAGTGTTCACCTTGTGTGAGCGTCGTGCCCGTATAGCGGACATTCGTTCCTCATGAGCGGACCGTTGCCCAGACTGATCACTTCCCCCTCAGCTAGTGAACAGGGCATGCCCATGTCTCGGACTTCCGCGCCCGCGCCCGTCGACCAGCAGGCCGACGCATCGCTCTCGCACGGACTCAAGCAACGCCATCTCTCGATGATCGCCCTCGGCGGCGTCATCGGCGCCGGACTCTTCGTCGGATCCGGCGCCGGCATCGCCGCGGCGGGCCCGTCCATCGTCATCGCCTATGCGATCTCGGGCCTGCTCGTCATGCTGGTGATGCGCATGCTCGGCGAGATGTCGGCGGCGAACCCGGCATCCGGCTCCTTCTCCGTGCACGCCGAGCGCGCGATCGGCCCCTGGGCAGGCTTCACGGCGGGCTGGGCGTTCTGGTTTCTGCTCTGTGTGGCCGTCGGCCTCGAAGGCATCGGCGCCGCGAAGATCATGACGGGCTGGCTGCCCGGCACCCCCGAATGGGCGTGGGTCGCCCTCTTCATGCTGGTGTTCTGCGGCACCAACCTGGCCGCGGTGAAGAACTTCGGCGAGTTCGAGTTCTGGTTCGCGGCGCTCAAGGTCGGTGCGATCACGCTCTTCCTGGCCATCGGCGTGCTGGCGATCCTCGGCGTGCTGCCGGGCACCGACGCACCCGGCACCGCCAACCTCACGGGCGAGGGCGGCTTCATGCCGAACGGCTCAGAGGGCCTCGTCGTCGGTCTGCTCGCCTCCGTCTTCGCGTACGGCGGCCTGGAGACGGTCACCATCGCGGCGGCCGAGTCCGAGCACCCGGTGCAGGGCGTCGCCAAGGCCGTGCGTACGGCGATGTGGCGCATCGCGGTCTTCTACATCGGCTCGATGGCGGTCATCGTCACGCTGGTCCCGTGGGGCGACCCGAAGGTCGTCGAGAAGGGCCCGTACGTCGCGACCCTGGACCACCTGGGCATCCCCGGCGCCGGCCAGATCATGAACGTCGTCGTGCTGGTCGCCCTGCTCTCGGCGATGAACGCCAATGTCTACGGCGCCTCCCGCATGGCCTGTTCGCTGGTGGCCCGCGGCCAGGGCCCGAAGGCGCTGGGGCGGACTTTCAGCGGGGTGCCGCGGACCGCCGTGCTGGTCTCGTCCGTCTTCGGCTTCGCGTGTGTGCTGCTCAGCTACTGGCGGCCGAACGACGTCTTCATGTGGCTCCTCAACATGATCGGCGCGATCATTCTGGTCGTCTGGATCTTCATTGCCGTCTCGCAGCTGGTACTGCGCCGCCGTACGGAGCGCGAGGACCCGTCGAAGCTGGTCGTGAAGATGTGGCTGTACCCGGTGCTGACCTGGGTGGCGCTGGCGGGGATGGCAGCGGTGTTCGTACTGATGGCGCGCGAGCCGGACACCCGTACGCAGCTGTACTACTCGGGTGGGCTGACGCTGGCGCTGGCGGTTGTCGGGTACGTGCGCCAGGTCGCTTCCCGCGGCGACGCGGCGGCGGTCGGCGCGGAGGCGAGCGGCGACTGACCGAGGCCGTAACGGCACAGCACACCGGACCCCCGGGCCACCACGGCCCGGGGGTCCGGTGCGTCCGGCAAGCCACCGACGCTCCGGAGTCCCGGGACCAACGCCTGATCATCATCCGGCCTTCCTGCTGCTAGCGTGCACTTGCATAGAATGTGCAATAAGTAGTGGGAGGGACCGGAGAGACATGGCCATTTACACGCTTCCTGAACTTCCGTACGACTACGCGGCGCTCGAACCGGTCATCAATCCGCAGATCATCGAGCTCCACCACGACAAGCACCACGCGGCCTACGTCAAGGGCGCCAACGACACCCTCGAGCAGCTGGCGGAGGCCCGCGACAAGGAGCAGTGGGGAACGATCAACGGCCTGGAGAAGAACCTCGCGTTCCATCTCTCCGGCCACATCCTGCACTCGATCTACTGGCACAACATGACGGGCGACGGCGGCGGCGAGCCGCTGGAGAAGGACGGCATGGGCGAACTCGCCGACGCGATCACCGAGTCCTTCGGCTCCTTCGCCAGGTTCAAGTCCCAGCTGACCAAGGCGTCGGCGACCACGCAGGGCTCGGGCTGGGGCGTTCTCGCGTACGAGCCCGTCAGCCGCCGGCTGATCGTCGAGCAGGTCTACGACCACCAGGGCAACGTCGGCCAGGGCTCGGTGCCGATCCTCGTCTTCGACGCCTGGGAGCACGCCTTCTATCTGCAGTACAAGAACCAGAAGGTGGACTTCATCGAGGCGATGTGGCAGGTCGTCAACTGGCAGGACGTGGCGAAGCGCCATGCCGAGGCGAAGGAGCGCACGCCGCTGATCGTGCCGTAGGCCATGGATCGTCCTGCTCGTGATCGTCTTCTCAACCTTCACCTGCAGGCGGAGTAACGAAGGGCCCCCGCGAGGACGTGGGCGGTTTCTAGGGGTCGTTGCAACACGTGGTCGGTTGTTCAGGCCGCGAGGAGTTTATGCAGGCGCTCGGCTGGGGTTTCCCAGCCGAGCGTTTTGCGTGGCCGGCCGTTGAGCTGGGCGGCGACGACGTCGAGGTGGTCGCGGGTGTGGACGGACAGGTCGGTGCCCTTGGGGAAGTACTGCCGCAGCAGGCCGTTGGTGTTCTCGTTCGATCCGCGCTGCCAGGGACTGGCCGGGTCGCAGAAGTAGACGGGGACGTCGGTAGCGAGCGTGAAGCTCTTGTGGGCGGCCATCTCGCTGCCCTGGTCCCAGGTCAGGGACCGCTTCAGGTGGGCAGGCAGCCGCTGCACGGTCTCTTGGAGGGCGTCGCGGACCTGCTCGGCGCCGCGCCCGTCGGGCAGGTGCAGCAGCATCACGTAGCGGGTGGCTCGCTCGACGAGGGTGCCGATCGCTGAGGCGCTGTCCTTGCCGATGATCAGGTCGCCCTCCCAGTGGCCGGGCACCGCCCGGTCTTCCGCCTCGGCCGGGCGGTCGCTGATCATGACCATCGGGTCGGTGAAGCGGGGCTGGCGGCAGTTGGCCTGCCGGTGGGGCTTGCGGCGGGCGCGGCCACTGCGCAGGGCGCCGGCGAGCTGTCTGCGTAGTTCTCCGCGTCCTTGGACGTAGAGGGCCTGGTAGACGGTTTCGTGGACCACGTGCATCTCCGGCCGGTCGGGGAAGTACCTGCGCAGAGCGTGGCAGATCTGCTCCGGGCTCCACCGTTCGTCCAGGCCGGCCTGGATCGCGGCCCGCAGTTCGGGGTTCTGGCCGATCTTGCCCGGCTTGGGGCGGGGCCGGCGGCCATCGGCGCGGGCCTGGGCGGCGAAGGGCCGGTACTGCCCGTTTCCCGGGTGCCGGTTGCGGCGGATCTCCCGGCTGATGGTTGAGGGGCTGCGTCCCAGTTCGACGGCGATCGCGCGGATCGTGGCCTTCTCCCGCAGCCGGTCGGCGATGTGGATCCGCTCGGCCTCGCGCAGGTACCGCGAGGGTACGGAAGGCGGCACCACCGAACGGATCGGTGGTGCCGCCTTGTTCCCGCCGGACGGGTTGCGTCCGTATCGCCAGCGCTTCCCGGTCCGCCGGTTGATCCCGACGATCCGGCACGCTTCCGTATTGCTTACGCCCTGCTGCACGAGCCGGAAGTATGCCGCCCGCTCACGAGTGAGCTTCTTGCGTCCCTGCGGCTGCCGGTCCTCGCGGATCTCGAAGTCCATCGCACCCCTTGAACTGGGGTGTTGCAACGACTCCTAGAACCCAAGCGTGACTCGCGGGGGCCCTTCCCTGCGCAGGCCGCGCACGGACCGCGCGGCGCCGAGCTGTCAGTCGAAGCTCGGGCCGGCGGTGCGCGTCCGCTTGATCTCGTAGAAGCCGGGGATGGACGCCACCATCAGCGTGCCGTCCCAGAGCTTCGCCGCCTCTTCGCCCTTCGGGGCGGGCGTGACGACCGGGCCGAAGAAGGCGAGCTGCTTGCCGTCCGCGCCCGGGACCGCGATGACCGGGGTGCCGACCTCCTGGCCGACCTTGTCGATGCCCTCCTTGTGGGAGGCGCGCAGCTCGGTGTCGTACGCGTCCGAGTCGGCGTAGTCGATCAGATCCGCGGGCAGGCCGACCTCGTCCAGCGCACCCGCGATCGCCTCGCGGGTCGCGCCCTCGCCGCGGTTGTGGAAGCGGGTGCCGAGCGCGGTGTAGAGCCTGCCGAGCACCTCGTCGCCGTACTTCTGCTGCGCGGCGATGACGACCCGGACCGGGCCCCACGCCTGCTTCATACCCTCGCGGTACTTCTCCGGGAGCGTGTCGAGCTTGGGTTCGTTCAGCACGGCGAGACTCATCACGTGCCAGCGGACCTCGACGTCGCGGAGCTTTTCGACCTCGAGCATCCAGCGGGAGGTCATCCAGGCCCACGGGCACAGGGGGTCGAACCAGAAGTCCACGGGTGTCTTGCCGTTCTCGGACATGCTTCTCCTCATCAGGGACGTCGTGCGCCTCGAACGGGCAAACGCCACCTGCCGCCGGTCGATTCCCGGATACCGCGTGCCAGGAGCACATGGGAGGATCGGTCCTGTTCGAACGAGACACGAAGGAGTGCCCGTGCCCGGTGAGAATCTGTCCCGCGACGAGGCCCGCAGGCGGGCCGAGCTGCTGTCCGTCGACGGGTACGAGGTGGCCCTCGACCTGCGTTCCGCGGTCGGCGATGCGCCGGCGGGCTCCGGGCCCCGCACCTTCCGTTCGGTGACGACAATCCGCTTCCGCTGTCCGCAGCCGGGCGCCTCGACCTTCGCGGACCTGATCGCGCCCGCGGTCACCGAGGTGACGCTGAACGACGAGAAGCTGGATCCGGCCGCGGTCTTCGACGGCTCGCGGATCGCGCTGAGCAATCTCGCCGCGGAGAACGTGCTGGTGGTGGATGCGCAGTGCGCGTACAGCCGTACGGGTGAGGGGCTGCACCGGTTCGTCGACCCGGAGGACGGCGAGGTCTATCTCTACACGCAGTACGAGCCGGCCGACGCCCGCCGGGTCTTCGCCAACTTCGAACAGCCGGACCTGAAAGCGCCGTTCCGTTTCGAGGTGACCGCGCCGGAGGGGTGGACCGTCTGGAGCAACGGGGAAGGCACGCTCGGCGGGGACGATGTGTGGCGGTTCGCCGGGACGAAGCCGATCTCGACGTACATCACTGCGGTCGTGGCCGGCCCGTACCACTACAAGACCGATGTCTACACGCGGACGTTCGATGGGGGTACCTCCCAGGCCGAAGGCTCTGGGGGAGGCACGACGCTGGAGATCCAGCTGGGCGCGCTCTGCCGCAAGGGGCTGGCCAGGCACTTCGACGCGGACGACATCTTCCTGGTGACGAAGCAGGGTCTGGACTTCTTCCACGACCACTTCGACTACCCCTACCCCTTCGGGAAGTACGACCAGGCCTTCGTGCCCGAGTACAACCTCGGGGCGATGGAGAACCCGGGGTGTGTGACCTTCCGCGAGGAGTTCATCTTCCGCGGGAAGGTGACGCAGGCGTCGTACGAGCGCCGGGCGAACGTCATCCTGCACGAGATGGCGCACATGTGGTTCGGCGATCTGGTCACCATGGTGTGGTGGGACGACCTGTGGCTGAAGGAATCCTTCGCGGACTTCATGGGCTCCTTCTCGATGGTGGGCGCGACCCGGTTCAGCAACGGCTGGATCACCTTCGCCAACAACCGCAAGTCGTGGGCGTACCGGGCGGACCAGCTGCCGTCGACGCATCCGGTCACGGCCGACATCCGTGACCTTCAGGACGCGAAGCTCAACTTCGACGGGATCACGTACGCGAAGGGCGCGTCGGTACTGAAGCAGCTGGTGGCGTACGTCGGGCAGGACGCGTTCCTGGAGGGCGCGCGGCGCTACTTCAAGCGCCACGCCTACGGCAACACGCGTCTGGCCGACCTGCTCCTGGTCCTGGAAGAGGTCTCCGGCCGTGACATGGCGTCCTGGTCGCGGTCCTGGCTGGAGACAGCGGGTGTCAACTCCCTGACTCCCGTGGCGACTTACGACGCGGGCGATCGGATCACCGAGCTCGCGGTGGGGCAGGACGGCGATGAACTGCGGCCGCACCGGGTGGCGGTCGGGCTGTACCGGAACGAGGGGACGGACCTGGTGCGTTACGCCAGGGCCGAGGTGGACGTCACGGGTCCGCGGACGGTCGTCGAGGCGCTTGCCGGCGCCGAACGGCCCGACCTGATCCTGGTCAACGACGACGATCTGACGTACTGCAAGATCCGCTTCGACGAGAGCTCGCTGGCCACGCTGAGGGCGCGTCTCGGCGCCATCACGGACCCCCTGGCGCGGGCACTGTGCTGGTCGGCGCTGTGGAACCTGACGCGGGACGCGCTGATGCCGGCGCGGGACTTCATCGACCTGGTGCTGCGGTTCGCGGGGCGCGAGTCGGACATCGGGGTGCTGCAGATGCTGCACGCGTGGGCGCGTTCGGCGCTGGTGCACTATGCCGCGCCACCGTGGCGCGAGGAGGGCGGACGGCTGCTCGCGCAGGGCGCACTGCGGGAGCTGCGGCTGGCCGAGCCGGGGAGCCAGCACCAGCTGACGTGGGCGCGGTTCTTCGCGGCGACGGCGACGTCGGCGGCGGATCTGCAGCTGCTCGACGGGCTGCTCGACGGCACGGCGAAGATCGACGGGCTGGACGTGGACCAGGAGCTGCGCTGGGCGTTCGTGGAGCCGCTGGCGTCGCACGGGGCGGCGGACGAGTCCTTCATCGCGGCGGAACTGGCCCGCGACGACACGGCCTCGGGCAAGCGCCACCAGGTGCGCTGCCTGGCGGCGCGGCCGTCGGCGGCGGTGAAGGACCAGGCGTGGGCGCAGGTCGTGGAGTCGGACTCGCTCTCCAACGCACTGGTGGAGGCGACGATTTCGGGCTTTGTGCAGCCGGGGCAGCGGGAGCTGCTGGCGCCGTACGCGGCGAAGTACTTCGATGCGATCGAGCGGGTGTGGGAGGAGCGGTCGATCCAGATCGGCATGGACGTGGTGAAGGGCTTGTTCCCGAGCCTGCAGGACGACGAGTCGACGCTGACGGCGACGGACGACTGGCTGTCCACCCACACGGGGGCGGCCCCGGCCCTGCGTCGTCTGGTGCTGGAGGCGAGGGACGACCTGGCGAGGGCGCTGCGGGCCCAGGCGTGCGACGCGGCGTCGGGCGCGGCCTGAGGGATTTCGCCCCCGCGCCGCGCCGCCCCTTCCCTGAACCGGGCAAGCCCCCGGCCCCCGGCGGTGCGGCTGCTTCGCGCCGCGCGGGGGCGGGGTTCACGCAGTGCGCGGCAGCTTTGCGCCGCGCGCTGGACGGCGCTTGGTTGCGCCTCGCGCCGCCCGCGCTCGGCGCGCGCGAAGCTGCCGCTCCCCGGGCCGGCACCGGGCCTCGCCGAACGCACGCGCTCGCGGCGCGAAGCTGCCGCTCCCGCGGGAGGAGGTCGGGGCCCACCGCACCCCCGTACGGCGTCCCGCCCTACGAGGTCCGGGGCTTGCACCCGTAACGGGAACGAGCCCCCCGGCACCACGCTCGGCGGCGCGAAGCCGTCAGTCCCCGGCGCCGGGCGCGCCCCGCACACCGCACCTCGCTCCCCCGCGCCCCGCGCCCTTTCGGCAGTCGAACGTCCGTACTTTAGGGCGGCCTTGTCCCGAAATGTCGACGAGACTGTAACAGCGAGTAGGAAGCGGGCCGGACGCGGGCATTCCCGTCCCATGAACCACAACACCCCTCTCTCCCCCCTCCCCCTCAGCCACCTCGCCGACGTCCAGCGCCGCGTCCTGTCCTCCGCGCAGCTCCGCGCGCACGGGGTCTCCGCCGCGCGGACCGCCTCGCAGTGCCGGCCCGGTGGTCCCTGGCAGTTGTTGTTGCCGGGGGTGTATCTCCTGCACCCCGGCCCGCCCACCAGCGAGGAGCGGCTGCACGGCGTGCTCCTGTACGCCGGGCGGCCCGTCCTCCCAGCGCAGGGCGAGGCCCGGAGCGCACCCGGCTTCGGCGAGGCCATGATCACCGGGCTTGCCGCGCTCGCGCTCTATCAGTTCTCGTCGGCCCCGCCGCTGCTCTCCCTCGACCGGATCGACGTCCTCGTGCCCCGCACCCGCCGGCTCCGCTCGACCGGCTGCGCCCGGCTGGTACGCGCGCACGGGATGCCGGGACCGAAAGAGATCACGGGCGTGCCCGTCGCCCCCGTGCCCCGCGCCCTCGCAGACGCCGTCACGCAGGTCGCCGACCCCAACGCCGTACGCCGCCTCCTCACCGAGGCCGTCCGCGCCGGGCACTGCGAACCCGCCGCCGTCGTGAAGGAGTTGAGCCGCGCCCGGCTGCTGAGCCGCCCCCACGTCGTCGGCGCCGTCGACTCGCTCCTCGCCGAGGGCCGCGCCCTCGCTGAGGAGCGGCTGTACGAGCTGGTGCGTACGCAGCAACTCCCCGAACCCGTGTGGAACGTGGACCTGCGCCTCCCCGGCGGCCCCCACCTCGGCGGAGTCGATGCCTACTGGCCCGGACAGGCCGTCGCCCTCGAGCTGGACACCCGCGCGCCCCGCCACGGCGAGGACGCCCAGTGGTCGGAGCAAGCCCGTAAGCGCGAGCATCTGGAACGGCTCGGCATCACCGTCGTGCACCTCACGCCGAAGAAGCTGCGGGAGTCGCCGGAGCAGCAGGCGACCGTCGTCCGTACCGCCCTGATGGCGGCGGTGCAGCGGGACCCCGCCGCCTACGTCGTCGTCCTCCCGCGCTGAGTCGGCGGCCACGTCACAGGCGAGGAAGAGCCGGCCGGCTATCGGCTGTTTCCGGCGAGCCGCCCGGCCGGCGGCCTGGAGCGCCACAACTCCAGGCCGATGTCGACGAGTTCGACCCGTTCGAGGGCGGTCACCGCCGCCAGCGGATGCCAGGCGGCCAGGTCCGTCGACCCGTCCGTCTCATGGCGCAGCTCGCCGCCGGTGATGCGGCCCGCGTACACGATGCGCAGCCCCTGGAAGTCGGCGAACGAACCCAGTCTGCGCGGGTACTGGCGGCGGATGGAGTCGAGGCCGAGCAGTGCGGTCATCTCGGCCGCGTAGCCGGTCTCCTCCTCGACCTCGCGGACCACGGTGTCAAGGGGATCCTCCCCGTGGTCCATGCCGCCGCCGGGCAGCGTCCACTTCTTGGCGCCGTCACGCGCCACCCAGCGGGCGAGCAGGATCTCGTCGTCCCGCACGCACACGGCGTAGGCCGCGACCCTCAGTTCCCTGTTCCGCAACTGCTTGTTCATGCGGTGAGGTTAGAGGGGGCGCATCCACGCTCGGGTTGGCGGGCGAGTACTCGGGGGCCGACCAGCGCAGTGGACTGGCCGCCTCGGTCTGGACGACCTCCTCGACGGTGAAGACGGTGGTGCGGCCGCCGGTGTCCGAATAGTCGGTGTGCGCGGTACCGGTGAGCTGGAGCGTTGTACCGCCGGCCCAGTCCAGCAGCAGCAGTCCGGCGCGCGGGTCGGCCTCCAGGTTGCCCAGCGTCAGGAACATCGCATTGCCCGGGTAGTCCTGCCAGCTGAGCGTGGTGGGCGACGTGACGCGTACGAAGCCGGGGTTGCCGCCACGATGGCTGGCGTCGACGCCGTCCGCCGTGCCGGTGGCGATGAAGAAGGTGTCGGCTGCGCGGATGAACTCCTGCTGGCCGGGGTCCAGTTGTCCCGCGCGCCGGGCGGGACCGGTCCGCTCGCCGCCGCCGGCATCCGGTTCGTACAGCTCCCGCTTCTGCAGATACTTGGGGCAGTTGGCGAAGACCCGCTCCGCCTCGATCACGAGACCCCGGGCGGACGGGCGGGCCGTGCCGCCCAGCCGCATCCGGCGGCGGGTGCGCGGATCGAGCGCGATCGTGCCGACGGGCAGCGGGCCCGCCGCGAGTGCGCCGGAGAGCGGGTCCGCCCGGTGCACGCGGCCGGCGACCGAGACCGAGTGCGCCCCCGTGGCCCGCATGAAGCCGGGCGGACCGGTGAGCAGCGAGGCCCACATCCGGCCCGCCGGGTCCGCCGCGCCGAGCACCAGCATGGGCTGGAGCCCCAGGAAGGCTGCGGCAACCGGTTTGATACCGTCGCCGATCGCCCGGCCGACGTGCGCGGCCTGGTCGCTCACGCCCACCCGCCGCTGCACGTCGAGCGAGCCCTGGTGGTACGGCTGCTGATACGGGTCCACGGATACCGCTCCCCTAGAAGAAGCCGCAGGTGGGCGCCGCGGCGGTGGGCACGGGGGCGCCCTCGGCGCCGGAGGGGGCGTAGATCTCGAGACGGGTGCCGTCCGGGTCGTGGAAGAAGATCCCGCCGGAGGCCGCGCCCTCGCCGTGGGCTACCACGCCCTCGTACGCGAAGTCGACGCCGAGGGTCTTCAGCCGCACCTCGGCGGCGCGGACCTGCTCGATGGATTCCGCCTCGAAGGCGAGGTGGTGCAGCCCGGCGAGTGCGGGTGCATACGCCCCGTCCGCCTGCTGCCAGAGCGTGAGGACGAGCTGACCGTCCCGGCCGAGGAAGGCGAAGCGGCGGTCGTCCTCCTTGCCCTGGCCGAGGAGGTCGAAGCCGAGAACGTCCCCGTAGAAGGGGAGCGAACGGTCGAGGTCGGTGACATTGAGGCCGATATGGCCGGTACGCAGAGCGCTGGTCGCCGTCATGGCACACCTCTCAGAAGGTCGATGCGGACTAACCGCTTAATCCGACTTTAGAGGTTAGACATCAGGAGGTCAACCGGTCACGTAGCCTTGAGCGGTTAGTCACGAGAGGAGCTCAGAGATGCCTGCCATGTCCGATCCGCGGCCGCTCATCGGCGAGCCGGTCTCCCTCGACCTGCTCAACACCCGGTGGGCGCATGAGGGCGTGGGCCAGGATCTGCTGACCGGCGTCGACGGACTGCGCATCTGGCTGGTGAGCAACGACCTCGCCGACCGGTTCAGCGCCGACGCGGCCACTCTGGAGCGGACCCTGACCGCCCGTGACGCACTCGCCGCCCTCGTCGACACCCCCGGCGACCCCGCCGCCGTCGCCCGCGTCGACGAGGTGCTCGGCCACGGGCGGATTCGCGCCACACTCACCGGCGACGGCCCCGGCGAGGAGGCGGAGTTCGCGGACCCGGCCTGGGGCCCCGGCTGGATCGCGGCCCGCGGCCATCTCGATCTGCTGCGCACCGCGCCCGACCGGATCCGCGCCTGCGCGCACGAGGCGTGCGTCCTGCACTTCTTCGACACCTCGCGGAACGGGACGCGCCGCTGGTGCTCCATGGCGGTGTGCGGCAACCGCGCGAAGGCGTCCCGGCACTACGCCCGCAGCCGCGAAGACTGAAGCGAAACCCCAGAAGCACCCATTTGCCCCGCGCGGCGCATCCTCCGCAGTGGCGGATCTCCGCCATGTCCGCAACCCGCCGCTGCCAACTCTGCACAAACCCCTGTCATTTACGAAAGGCTGAGCGGTCATCCGGCACCGAATTCCGGACCCCGTCTTTCACAAAACAGGGATGCTGATGACCCCCGAATCCCAGAGCTCCATACAAGGGCGCTCCGTACCTGGTCACAGACGCGTGGCCCGCATCGCGGCCGCAGCTTCGATCGTGGCCGCGCTGGTGGCCACGGGCGCCGCGCCGGCCTTCTCCGCCGCGCCCGCCGACGGCCCGGGCACCTCCGCCGGCGTCAAGACCTCGTCCTCCGACAAGCTCGGCTCGGCCGACGCCCAACTGCTCGCCGATGCCGAGGCCAAGGGCGAGAAGAGCGTCACCGTCATGGTCGCCACCGCACCCGGTGCGACCGAGCAGGTCGCGGGGCAGCTCGACGCCGTCGAGGGCGCCGTGGTCGGCAAGACGTACGACCAGCTCGGCTATGTGCGGGCCACCCTCCCCACCGCCCGGGCGGAGGCCGCGCTCAAGGCGGCCGCCAAGCTCTCCAGCGTCCACGGCATCGACCTCAAGCACGAGGTCAAGCTGGACGACCCGACGCCGGCCGGTGACACCACCAAGGCCGCCGGCACCGCGGACGCACAGGCCGGTACGTATCCGGCGCCCGGCAAGAACACGCCGGCGAAGAACCCGTACAACCCGTCCTTCGAGACGGGCGCGGTGGAATTCGTCAAGGAGCACCCCAAGGCCGACGGCCGCGGTGTGACCATCGGCATCCTCGACTCCGGTGTCGACCTCGGCCACCCGGCGCTGCAGAAGACCACCACCGGCGAGCGCAAGATCGTCGACTGGGTGACCGCGACCGACCCGGTGGCCGACGGCGACGCCACCTGGCGCCGGATGTCCCTCGATGTCAGCGGCCCGACGTTCGCCGTCAACGGCCGTACGTACTCCGCCCCGGCGGGCGCGTACAAGTTCAACCTCTTCTCCGAGGCCGCCACCAAGGGCGGCGACATGGCCGGTGACCTCAACCGGGACGGCGACACGACCGACGTCTGGGGCGTGCTGTACGACCCGGGCACCCGCACCGCCACGGTCGACCTCGACAACGACGGGAACTTCTCGAACGACACCGTGATGAAGCCGTACAAGAACGGCTTCCAGATCGGCTACTTCGGCAAGGACGACCCGGCGACCGACGTCGTCGAGCGGATCCCGTTCGTCATCGAGGTCCGCAAGGACGTCGTCTACAACGCCGCGGGCGCCAAGGCCGACTACGTCAACATCGGCGTCATCGAGTCCGAGCACGGCACGCACGTCGCCGGCATCACCGCCGCCAACAGCCTCTTCGGCGGCCGGATGAACGGCGCCGCCCCCGGCGCCAAGCTGGTCTCGTCGCGCGCCTGCACCTGGAGCGGCGGCTGCACCAACGTCGCGCTCACCGAGGGCATGGCCGACCTGGTCATCAACCGCGGCGTGGACATCATCAACATGTCCATCGGCGGTCTGCCCGCGCTGAACGACGGCAACAACGCCCGCGCGGAGCTCTACACCCGCCTCATCGACACCTACGGTGTCCAGCTGGTCATCTCGGCCGGCAACGAGGGTCCGGGCACCAACACCATCGGCGACCCGGGCCTCGCCGACAAGGTCCTCTCCGTCGGCGCCGCCATCTCCAAGGAGACCTGGGCCGCCAACTACGGCTCCGCGGTGACCAAGAAGTACGCCATGCTCCCCTTCTCCTCCCGCGGCCCGCGTGAGGACGGCGGCTTCGCGCCGATCATCACCGCGCCCGGTGCCTCCATCAACACCACCCAGACCTGGCTGCCCGGCAGCCCGGTCAAGGAGGCGGGCTACGAGCTCCCGGCCGGCTACTCCATGCTGCAGGGCACTTCGATGTCCTCGCCGCAGGCCGCGGGCGCGAGCGCGCTGCTGCTCTCGGCCGCCAAGCAGCGGCACATCGAGCTGACCCCGGCGAAGCTGCGCACGGCGCTGACCAGCACCGCGCACCGTATCCCCGGAGTGCAGGCGCATGAGCAGGGCTCCGGCCTGATCAACATCGTGGACGCATGGGACGCCGTCGAGGACGGCGCCACCGCCCATGAGTACAGCGTCAAGGCCCCGGTCGACACCGCGATCGACTTCGCGTTGAAGACCCCCGGCTTCGGCACCGGCCTCTACGACCGTGAGGGCGGTCTGAAGGCCGGCCAGAAGAAGACCTACGACGTCGTCATCACGCGGACGACCGGCCCGGACCGCCCTGTGCGGCACGAGCTGGACTGGAAGTACAACGACGGCACCTTCGACCTGCCCGGCAGCGGCGCGGTCACGCTGCCGCTGAACACTCCGGTCACCGTCAAGGTCGTGGCCAGGCCCAAGGCGGCCGGTGTGCACAGCGCGATCCTGGAGGCGGACGACCCGCGCACCGAGGGCGTGGACAAGCAGATCATGACGACCGTGGTCGTCGCCAAGGAGCTCGCGAAGCCTGCGTACACCTTCTCGGCGTCCGGCTCGGTGCAGCGCAACAGCCACAAGTCGTACTTCGTCACGGTCCCCGAGGGCGCGAAGAACCTCGAGGTCGCGCTCGGCGGTCTGGCCGCGAACAGCCAGACCCGGTTCATCGGCATCCACCCGTACGGCGTGGGCGTCGAGGACAGCTCCACGATCTTCTGCTACCCCAACTACAACAATCCGGCGAACACCTGCCGTCCGGACTTGCGCTCGTACCCCGAGCCGACGCCGGGCGTCTGGGAGATCGAGGTCGAGTCGCGGCGCACGTCTCCGCTGCTCGACAACCCGTACAAGCTGGACGTCAGCCTGCTGGGCGCCTCCTTCGACCCGGCCGTCAAGACCCTCCCCGAGGCGAAGGTCGGCGCTCCGGCCCCCGTCGAGTGGAAGGTCACCAACGGCTTCGCCGCGATCGACGGCAAGCTCGCGGGCGGTTCGCTGGGCTCGGCGAAGGTCGCGCGGCCGTCCATCAAGAACGGTGAGTCGCAGGAGTCGACGGTGACCATCGGTGAGGGCGTCGAGCGTCTGGACGTCGCCATCGGCGGGGTCTCCGACACCGGTGCCGACCTGGACCTGACGGTCCTGCGGAACGGTGTGCAGGTCGGCCAGTCGGCGGACGGCGACTCGGAGGAGGCGGTGAGCCTGCTCAAGCCGGCCGCCGGCACCTACACCATCGTGGTCGACGGCTACGCCGTCCCGGCCGGGACCACCGAGTACAACTACCGCGATGTGTTCTTCGCGCCCTCGCTCGGCTCGGTCAAGGTCGATTCGGCAAAGCCGGTCAAGCTCGCCAACGGGGCGTCGGCGCAGGTCAGCGCCGAGGTGCTGGTGGGCGGCGCGGCTCCCGAGGGGCGGCAGTTCTTCGGCGAGGTGCAGCTGCTGAACGGCCGCGGCACGGTCGCGGGCACCGGCAGCGTCGTGATCGAGAAGGTCACGCCGTAGCCGCAGTGGGCTGACTGAAAGGGGCGGGCGTCCATTCCGGACGCCCGCCCTTTTCGCATGCCGGACAATGGATTGGACAAGAAGACCCCGGTCATACGCATGATGGGCAGGCTGCCCGCGTCATACACACAGATCTACGCACAGACAGTACGCACAGACAGAAGGAGTCACCGTGAGGGTCGGAATCGTCGGAGCCACCGGTCAGGTCGGCGGAGTCATGCGCAAGATCCTCGCCGAGCGGAAGTTCCCCGTCGACGAGCTCCGGCTGTTCGCCTCCGCGCGGTCCGCGGGCTCCACCCTCACGTGGGAGGGCCAGGACATCACCATCGAGGACGCCTCCACCGCGGACTACTCCGGCCTGGACATCGTGCTCTTCTCGGCCGGCGGGGCGACGTCCAAGGCCCTCGCCGAGAAGGTCGCCGCGCAGGGTGCCGTGGTGATCGACAACTCCTCGGCCTGGCGCCGCGACCCCGAGGTGCCGCTGGTCGTCTCGGAGGTCAACCCGCACGCGATCAAGGACCGCCCCAAGGGCATCATCGCCAACCCGAACTGCACGACCATGGCCGCGATGCCGGTGCTGAAGCCGCTGCACGCGGAGGCGGGACTCGCCGCGCTGGTCGCCACCACCTACCAGGCCGTGTCCGGTTCCGGCCTGGCCGGTGTCGCCGAGCTGAAGGCCCAGGCCTGCGCGGTCTCCGAGGCCGCCGACCAGCTGACCTTCGACGGCGAGGCGGTCGACTTCCCCGAGCCCGGCGTCTACAAGCGCCCCATCGCCTTCAACGTCCTGCCGCTCGCCGGCAACCTCGTCGACGACGGCTCCTTCGAGACCGACGAGGAGCAGAAGCTCCGCAACGAGTCCCGCAAGATCCTGGAGATCCCGGAGCTCAAGGTCTCCGGCACATGTGTCCGGGTGCCGGTGTTCTCCGGCCACTCGCTGCAGGTCAACGCACGCTTCGAGCGGCCGATCAGCATCGAGCGCGCGTATGAGCTGCTGAAGGACGCGCCGGGGGTGGAGCTCTCGGAGATCCCGACCCCGCTGCAGGCGGCGGGCAAGGACGCGTCGTATGTGGGCCGCATCCGGGTGGACGAGACGGTCGAGAACGGCCTTGCGCTGTTCCTGTCGAACGACAACCTGCGCAAGGGTGCGGCGCTGAACGCGGTGCAGATCGCGGAGCTGGTGGCGGACGAGCTGCGCGCGTAGCGGTCTTGTCCTCAATCTCCCCCAGACTTCGTCCGGGGGGACCCCCAGACGGGCTGAAATTCAGCCCGTCTGGCGATTGAGGATCAGGGTCCGGGGCGGAGCCCCGGCTACGGCCGCCGGACCTCGAAGAGGAAGCAGCCGTACTCCACCGCCCGGACGTGCACCAGCACCACCTCCGGGTCCGCGAACGCCTCCGTGAGCGCCGCGTCGAACGCCTCCGTCGCCGCCGACGGGATCTCCAGGAGGCGGCCGCCTGCGATGTGCCCCTCCGCGTCGTACCGCCGCAGTGTCCGCAGCGCTCCCGGGCGCGCGAACGGGTAGCCGTCGTCCTCGCCCGGCCCCTCGCACTCGTCGGCGTGGATGAAGACGGGCCCCTGCTCGTCGTACGCGCCGGGACTGGCCCAGGTCTCCGCGGCCCAGCGGCGCAGCGGTGCGTACGAGACGAGAGCGATCCGCTCACCGATCCCGCTCGGGCGCAGACAGCAGCGCAGCGGGGCATCTCCCTCGGTGTCGGTGTACGGGACGCAGGCGCGGCCCGCGTCGTCGGTGTCGCGGAGCTGCTTGAGGGCGGCGGGCTCGATGGGCCGCACGGTCCGGAGTGTCTCGGTCGGTGTCTCGGTCATGGGTTCAGCGTGGCGCTTCCGCGGCCCTGGTTCCGGCGGAAATCGGACATGGCATTCGGCTCCACCGCACCGCGCGGGACCCGCACCCCGCGGCACCCGGATTAAGGCGGGCAGCCGCACCGCGCCCCGTGGAAGGATGGCCGCAAACGTCACGAAACCGAGGAGATGACAGCGTGCCTGGCACGAATCTGACCCGCGAAGAGGCGCAGCAGCGGGCCCGCCTGCTGACCGTCGACTCGTACGAGATCGATCTCGACCTCAGCGGCGCACAGGAGGGCGGCACCTACCGGTCCGTGACCACCGTGCGCTTCGACTCCGCCGAGGACGGTACGGAGACCTTCATCGACCTGGTCGCCCCGGCCGTGCACCAAGTCGTACTGAACGGCAAGGCACAGGATGTCGCCGCCGTCTTCCGCGATTCGCGAATCGCGCTCAAGCATCTGCACCAGGGGCTGAACGAGCTCAAGGTCGTCGCCGACTGCGCGTACACCAATACCGGCGAGGGTCTGCACCGCTTCGTCGACCAGGTGGACCAACAGGCATACCTCTACACGCAGTTCGAGGTGCCGGACGCGCGCCGCGTATTCGCCTCGTTCGAGCAGCCGGATCTGAAGGCCACCTTCCAGTTCACCGTGAAGGCGCCGTCCGGCTGGACCGTCATCTCGAACTCGCCGACGCCGGAGCCCAAGGCCGACGTCTGGGTCTTCGAGCCGACGCCCCGGATCTCGACGTACATCACGGCGCTGATCGTCGGCCCGTACCACTCGGTGCACAGCAGCTACGAGAAGGACGGCCAGTCCGTTCCGCTCGGCGTCTACTGCCGGCCCTCGCTCGCCGAGTTCCTGGACTCCGACGCGATCTTCGAGGTCACCCGGCAGGGCTTCGAGTGGTTCCAGGAGAAGTTCGACTACGACTACCCCTTCGCCAAGTACGACCAGCTCTTCGTGCCGGAGTTCAACGCGGGCGCGATGGAGAACGCGGGCGCGGTGACCATCCGCGACCAGTACGTCTTCCGCTCCAAGGTGACGGACGCGGCGTACGAGGTGCGGGCGGAGACGATCCTGCACGAGCTGGCCCACATGTGGTTCGGCGATCTGGTCACCATGGAGTGGTGGAACGACCTGTGGCTGAACGAGTCGTTCGCCACCTACACCTCGATCGCCTGCCAGGCGTACCACCCGGACTCGAAGTGGCCGCACTCCTGGACCACGTTCGCGAACTCCATGAAGACCTGGGCGTACCGGCAGGACCAACTGCCGTCCACCCACCCGATCATGGCCGAGATCCGGGACCTGGACGACGTTCTCGTCAACTTCGACGGCATCACGTACGCAAAGGGCGCCTCCGTCCTCAAGCAGCTCGTCGCCTACGTCGGCATGGACGAGTTCTTCAGCGGTGTACAGGCGTACTTCAAGGCCCACGCCTTCGCCAACACCCAGCTGTCCGATCTGCTGGGCGCCCTCGAGGAGACCTCCGGCCGCGATCTGAAGACCTGGTCGCAGAAGTGGCTGCAGACGGCGGGCATCAACATCCTGCGCCCGGAGATCGAGCTCTCCGAGGAGGGATACGTCACGTCGTTCTCCGTACGCCAGGAGGCCCCGGCGCTGCCGCCCGGCGCGAAGGGCGAGCCCACGCTGCGCCCGCACCGGATCGCGGTCGGCTGCTACGACCTCGACGCCAACGGCAAGCTGGTCCGTACGAACCGGATCGAGCTGGACGTGGACGGCGAGCTGACGGATGTGCCGTTCCCGCAGAACACCCGCCGTCCCGCGGTGATCCTGCTCAACGACGACGACCTCACGTATGCGAAGGTCCGCCTCGACGAGGAGTCGCTGCGGGTCGTCACCGAGCACCTCGGCGACTTCACCGAGTCGCTGCCGCGCGCGCTGAGCTGGGCGTCCGCCTGGGACATGACCCGCGACGGCGAGCTGGCGGCGCGGGACTATCTCTCGCTGGTGCTCTCGGGCATCGGCAAGGAGTCGGACATCGGCGTGGTGCAGTCGCTGCACCGCCAGGTGAAGCTGGCGATCGACCTGTATGCGGCGCCGGACTGGCGCGAGGCGGGTCTGACGCAGTGGACGGACGCGACGCTGGCGCATCTGCGTGCGGCGGAGCCGGGCAGCGACCACCAGCTGGCGTGGGCGCGCGCCTTCGCGGCGACCGCGCGCACTCCGCAGCAACTCGACCTGCTGCAGGCGCTGCTCGACGGCACGGAGTCCATCGAGGGCCTGGCGGTGGACACCGAGCTGCGGTGGGCGTTCGTGGAGCGGCTTGCGGCGGTCGGCCTGCTCGACGAGGAAGAGATCGCGGCGGAGTACGAGCGGGACAAGACGGCGGCGGGCGAGCGCCACGCGACCACGGCGCGCGCCGCCCGGCCGACCGCGGAGGCGAAGGCGGAGTCCTGGGCCTCGGTCGTCGAGTCCGACAAGCTCCCGAACGCCGTGCAGGAGGCGGTCATCGCGGGCTTCGTCCAGACCGATCAGCGCGAGCTGCTCGCCCCGTACACGGAGAAGTTCTTCGCGGCGGTGAAGGGCGTGTGGGAGTCCCGCAGCCATGAGATCGCCCAGCAGATCGCGATCGGGCTCTTCCCCTCGCTCCAGGTCTCGCAGGCCACGCTGGACGCGACGGACGCCTGGCTGGAGTCGGCCGAGCCGAACGCGGCGCTGCGGCGGCTGATTTCGGAGTCGCGCTCCGGCGTCGAGCGGGCGCTGAAGGCCCAGGCCGCGGACGCTGCGGCCGCATAGTGGAATGAAAGGGCGCCGCAGGCCAGAGGCCTGCGGCGCCCTTCCGCTTGCCGGCTGTGTGAACATCCCGCCAATTCGGTGACCCGGCGTCAATTCGAGTAACAGAAGCCGGATATGCTTCCCGACCGTCGTCATATGATCTTTCCAGTTCGATGGTTTGAGGGTGCTGATGGTCCGACAGGAAACCTCGACCGGAAGTCCGCGGACCGCGGCCTCCTTCGCGTGGCTCCTGCCCGTCGTGGCAACCGCCGTGGCCGTAGCCGTAGCGGCGGCCCTGGTCTCCGGTTCGGCGCGCACCCCCGTGGTCTGGATCGGTGTCGGGGCCGTCGCCATAGTCGCTGTCGCCTGCGCCGAGACCGCGCGCAGGGGCCGGAAGCTCGCCGAGCTGAGGGAGCGGCTGGCGCAGCGCGAGGCGGTGCTCTCGCGGCAGCAGGCCGAGACCGCGCGGCTCGCCGGCGAGCTGCTGCCCCAGGTGGTGGAGCGGCTGCGCAAGGGCGAGTTCCCCGAGGATGTGCTCGACTCGCTCGACGCACCGGCCGAGCACCAGGCGGTGCTGCGCTCGGTGCTCGACGCCGTCGTCGCCGAGGAAGACCTGCGCGAGTCCGCGCAGCGCGCGTTCGTGAACATTGCCAGGCGAGTTCAAGCCATCGTGCACCAACAGGCCCAGGAACTGCGTGAGATGGAGGACCGGCACGGCAAGGCCCCCGAAGTCTTCGGCGATCTGCTGCGGATCGACCACGGCACCGCGCTGATCGGCCGGCTCGCCGACTCCATCGCCGTGCTCGGCGGCGCCCGGCCCGGCCGCCAGTGGAGCAAGGCCGTACCGCTCTACAGCGTGATGCGCGGCGCCATGTCGCGGATCATCGACTACCAGCGCGTCGAGCTGCACTCGGCCTCCGAGGTCGCCGTCGTCGGCACCGCCGTCGAGCCGCTGATCCACGCGCTCGCCGAGCTCCTCGACAACGCGACGCGCTACTCGCCGCCGCAGACCAAGGTCCATCTGACCGCCGTCGAGGTGCAGTCGGGCATCGCCATCGAGATCGAGGACGGCGGTGTGAGCATGAGCGAGGAGGCCCGCAAGCGGGCCGAGCGCATGCTCCGCCAGGCCCAGCAGGGCATCGATGTCAACGATCTCGGCGAGACGCCCCGGCTCGGCCTCGCCGTGGTCGGACGGCTCTCGCAGGCGTACGGATTCCAGGTCTCGCTGCGCTCCTCGGCGTACGGCGGTGTGCGTGCCGTCCTCGTCGTACCGCAGGAGCTCATCACCACCGCCGCATCGGCGACAGGTATCGCGCACGGCATCGGCACCTCCTCCGGCCCCCGTGCGGCCGTCCCGGTCATCGACGAGCGGCAGGCGCGCCCGGTCACCGGACCCAGCACCCCGGACGACGACGTGCCGGTTGTGACCGAGCGGACCGCCCTCGGTCTGCCGCAGCGCCGTCGCAAGGCCCCCGTCACCGCACCGGCCGCGGCCGCGGCGCCCGAGCCGGAGTCCGCACCCGCCGTGCAGCCCGGCATGTGGCTGGCCGCCTTCCAGAGCGGCCTGTCCGGTGAGCCCACCCAGACGAACAAGGGGAACACGCAGCCATGATTCAGCAGCAGTCCAACCAGACCAACATGGACTGGATGCTCAAGGACCTGGCAGAGGGCGTCCCGCAGACCAGGAACGTGGTCGTGCTGTCCGCGGACGGGCTCCGGATGGCGCAGTACGGCTCCGACAACGACACCGCCGACCGGCTGGCCGCCGCCTGCGCCGGGCTGCAGAGCCTCGCGGGTGCGGTCGCCTCCGAACTCCCGCACAGCGACGGGCGGATGCACCTCGTCGTCATCGAGATGAACGGCGGCTTCTTCTATCTGATGGCGGCCGGAGCGGGCGCGTTCCTCGCCGTGCTGGCCGACGAAGGTGTCGACGCCGGGCTGATGGGCCAGCGGATGCGGGACCTCGTGCTGCGGATCGGCGAGCACCTCAGCACACCGCCCCGGCACGAGGGACACACCGCGTGAGCGACCCGGGCGGGGACTGGGATGACAGCAGCCCCGAGCGGCTCTACGTCATCACCGGCGGCCGCAGCGGCTCCTCCGCGCCCACCACGCTCGACCTGGTCACGCTGATCGTGGCCAAGTCGGGTCCCCGGCCCGGTATGCAGCCGGAGCACGCCGCGATCGTCCGGCTCTGCCACTCCCCGCTCTCGGTGGCCGAGATCTCCGCGTATCTGAGCCTCCCGGTGAGCGTCGTCACCGTGCTGCTCAGCGATCTGCTCGCCGAGGGCCGGGTGGCGGCCCGCGCTCCGGTCCCGCCCGCCCAACTCCCCGACCGCGCTTTGATTGAGGCAGTGATCGATGGACTTCAGAAGCTCTGAGCAGGCCGTGGGGCCGCGCAGCGAGGACGTGCTGCCACAGACGGCCACGGCCGCCGTCAAAGTGGTCATCGTGGGCGGCTTCGGAGTCGGCAAGACGACCCTGGTCGGCTCGGTGAGCGAGATCAGACCGCTGACCACCGAGGAGACGATGACCCAGGCCGGGGTCGGCGTCGACGACACCCATGGCGTGGAGCGCAAGACGTCGACCACGGTCGCCATGGACTTCGGCCGCATCAGCATCAACGAGGAGCTGGTGCTCTATCTGTTCGGCACCCCCGGCCAGGAGCGCTTCTGGTTCCTGTGGCGCGGCCTGTTCGAGGGCGCGCTGGGCGCGGTGGTGCTGGTCGACACCCGCCGCCTCGAAGTGAGCTTCGACGTCATCGGGCGTCTGGAGGAGCGCCGGGTGCCCTTCGTGGTCGCCGTCAACTCCTTCCCGGACGCGCCGAGTTACCCCCTTGAAGAGCTGCGCGGCGCACTCGATCTGCCGGCGGCCGTGCCGATCGTCGAGTGCGACGCCCGGCTGCGCGGCTCCAGCCGTGACGTACTGATGACGCTGATGCGCTATCTGCAGTCCCTCGCCGTGACCACGGAGGCATCGTGACCACCCCCACTCCCCCGCCGGGCTGCCCCGCGCACCGGCTGTACGGCCCCGAGGCCGAGGCCGATCCGACGGGCCTGTACGAGAAGCTGCGCGCCGAGCACGGCGCGGTGGCACCTGTCCTGGTCCAGGGCGATCTGCCGGCCTGGCTGGTGCTCGGGCACCGGGAGAACCTGGACGTGGCCCGTACGCCGTCGCGGTTCTCGCGCGACTCGCGCCGCTGGCGCGACATGCAGGAGGGCAGGGTCCCGCCGGACCACCCGCTGACTCCCGTCGCCGCCTGGCAGCCGGTGTGCAACTTCCAGGACGGCACCGAGCACGAGCGGCTGCGCGGCGCGGTGACCGAGTCCCTGGAGCGCTTCGACCGGCGCGGCATCCGCCGCTATGTGAAGCGCTTCGCCGACCAGCTGATCGACACCTTCATAGACCGCGGACAGGCCGATCTGGTCGCCGAGTTCGCCGAGCCGCTTCCCATGCTGGTGATGACGCAGCTCGTCGGCATGCCCGACTCGTACGGCCCCCGTCTGGTCGAGGCGGCGCGCGACATGATCAAGGGCACCGCGACCGCGGTGTCGAGCAATGAGTACGTCACGGTCGCGCTGAAGGAGCTGGTGCAGCACAAGCGGGCCGCGCCCGGGCGCGACTTCGCCTCCTGGCTGCTGGAGCACTCCACGTCGCTCACGGACGAGGAAATCATCGAGCATCTGCGCCTGGTGCTGATCGCGGCGTTCACCACGACCGCGAACCTGATCGCGAACACCCTGCGGATGGTGCTCACGGACCGTCGCTTCCGCGCCAGCCTCTCGGGCGGTCATATGACCCTGCCGGACGCGCTGGAGCAGGTCCTGTGGGACGAGCCGCCGCTCGCCACGGTGCTGGGCCGCTGGGCGACCGGGGACACCGTGCTGGGCGGCCGGCAGATCAAGGCCGGTGACATGCTGCTGCTCGGTCTGGCCGCGGGCAACGCCGACCCGGAGATCCGGCCCGATCTGTCGCAGCCGGTGCACGGCAACCGCTCGCACCTCGCGTTCAGCGGCGGCCCGCACGAGTGCCCGGGCCAGGACATCGGCCGCGCCATCGCGGACACCGGCATCGACGTACTGCTCGCCCGGTTGTCCGACCTGCGACTTGCCGTTCCGGAGGACGAGTTGCGTTACGACTCATCACTGATGTCACGGCAGCTGATCTCGCTGCCGGTGTCGTTCGTGCCGGGCGGCAGCACGGTGACGGCGAACTCGCAGCTGCCCCGTACGCCCATGGCGCAGCCGCTTCCCGAGGCTGCCGCGCCGCCCGTACCCGTGTCCGTTCCCGCGGACACGGAGCGGCCGGCACGGCGCTCGTGGTGGGCCCGCCTGCTGGGCCGCTGAGTTCAAGCGTCGAGCTGCTGCCACCACCAGGCGATCGCCGGGACGGGCAGCGGCTCGACGCTCGGGTCGCTGGGGGTGTCCCGCCAGGTGATGTCGTACGAAGCGCCCTCGACGGGAAGTGCGTTCCGGTTGCGGGGGCTGGTAAAGCGTGGCGCCAGGTTCTGCCACTCGATGCAGCCGGACACATAGTGCCCGAGTGAGTCGAGATAGCGGGTGAGCTGTTCGTCCGCGCCGGCGCAGAGCTGCTCCCTGAGCCGTACGAACAGGGTCATGACTCGATCCCGAAGTGCGACCGCGGGCCCGATCGCCTCGGCGGGCGTGCAGCCCTCGTGGCGGGCGACCACATTGAGCAGGTTCTGCTCCCAGGGGTCCTGGTGGTCCTCCTTGTTGTACGAGTAGAGGTCGTTGTCGCAGGAGACGATGAAGCCGGCCGCGTCGGTCAGCGCCTGAACCGGCGCGGAGTAGAGCACGTCGGCCGGCACCTGGATGCCGTTCGATGCGTCGCACCAGGCGAGCGTGAAGCGGGTGCCGTTGACCGACATCCGCATTGCCGCGAAGTCGTTGAGCGACGGCATCACCTTGCGCTCGGCGTTGGAGGTCTGCCATCCCGCGCCGAACAGCCAGTCCCTGGTGCCCTCGGTGAAGCGGCGCAGCTGGAAGGGCGTGAGCATGGCGCGGGTGCGGGCCACCAGGTCGTCGAGCGCGGTGGTCAGCGGGCCGGGCGGCAGCAGCTGCGAGCCCGGCGCCTCGATGGCGCGCACCAGGCGCACACTGTGGTCTGCGATGTCCGCGGTGCGGGTGGCTGTGGAGCCCGAGTCCTGCCAGTCGTCGACGGCGTGGGCCCAGTAGTTCCACTCGATGAACAGCAGCACCGGCTCGACGTCGCCGTACGGGATGATGCGGCTGGTGAAGTCCGCGCTGTGAGTGGCAAGACCCCACGCGCGCTCGGTCGCGTCCGGATAGATTCCGAACTTATCGATCCACTCGATGGCGCGCTGCTCGAGTTCCGCCGCCTTGGGATGGACCTGCTTCTCGTTGAACGGGCAGTAGAACGGGGGCAGTTCCCAGCCGATGCGGGAAGGGCGGCCGCCCTTCGCGTACACAGGAGGCATTGGGTCAGCCCCCCAGCCGGAACATCAGCAACTTGGTCTCCATCGCGTGGTCGCGCCAGATGCGGAACAGCTTGCCGTGCGTGATCGTCGACTCGATCAGCCGCTCCCGGGACCAGGCGTCCCGCTCGCCGCCGCGCTCGACGCGGTCCAGCTCGGCGGTGTTCCAGGCCATGGACTGCACCCAGAACTCGGCGACCCGGTCGGTGACGTCCTCGTCCTGCTCCAGCTCGAAGCCGGCGGCCTCGGCGGCGAATATGTACTCGCTGAGGGTACCGAGGCGTGTCTTGTAGTAGCCGTCGATGAACTCTGTCCACTCGGGACGGCAGATGAAGTGTTCCTGGATGCCGAACCAGCCGCCGGGTCTCAGCGCCTTGGCCACGACCTCGAAGAGCCGTTCTCGGTCCATGTAACCCGAACTTTCGTTCGCATACGCGGCGTCGAACTTCTTTCGGCCAGGTACGAAGTCGTGTACGTCGACGAGACGCGGGCTGACGAGCGATGCGACGCCGGCCTGCCGGGCGAACTCCTCGATGACCGGTATGTGTTCACCGGCGACGGTGAGTCCGGTGACCTTGGTGCCGTGCTCCTGGGCCCAGTAGAGGGAGCCGCCGCCGACTCCGCAGCCGATGTCGAGGAGGCGTCGTGGAGGCTCTGTGTACGCGCCCCAGCTGCGGGCCGCGTGGTCGACTATGGCTTCCTGGGAGGCAACGATGCGCTGTTTGAGCGCGCGCTGAGAGACCGTGGTGTTGGGAGTCGCACCGGGGGCGAACAGGCCCATGTGGAAGTGGATGCGGGGACCGGGACCGTACTTGTGCAGGATGTCGGCCGTCTTACGTGAGTAGTAGATCGGCACTTGGGTCTCGTCGAACGCGACGAGGCTCTGTTCCATCGGGTCTCCGTGCGTCCTGGGGGGGGTGACCGGGCGCTTCAACTCTGCCCGAAAATGATCGTTTCTGTCACCCCCGCCTCTGGTGTCACACCGTCAATTCTCCATTACAGCTTCCACATTGACACCATCAGGCCAGTGCGCGGAGTCGGCCCGGGCGGCGGCCGACAAGGCGGTCGAGCGCGGCGGACGTGGCATCGTCGGCGGGAAGATGGACCATCAGCCGCTGGCCGTCGTCGACGGGAAGTTCGAGGGTTTCGTACGCAAGGCGCAGCTCACCGGCCTCGGGGTGGACCAGCCGTTCGATGCCGCGGGGCTCGGGGAGGCCGGGGATCCGCTCGAGGCGACCGGCGAAGTCGGACCCGGCCGTAACGGTCAACTCGTCGGCGAGCACCGCGATATGGGGGTCCGCACGAAATGGCCCCTGCTTGATGGCGGCGACCTGCTCGTCGGCGATGCGGTCCCAGTCGGGGTAGGCGGTACGGGCGCGGTGGTCGGTGAACACGAAGCGCACGAGGCTGGGCGGGGTGCCGTCGAGCAGTCCGACCGGCCCGGCGAGCCGCTCGTACGCCTCGGTCCAGGCAAGGAGTTCGCCGAGCCGGTTGAGGAGCACGGCGGGGGTGGGTTCGAGGCGGTCGAGGAGGGTCTGCACGGTGGGGCGGACGGCGCGGTTGGGCGATGCGCCGGATGCGCCGCCCATGCAGGCGAAGCCGCCGTCGGCGGCCTTGGTGAGCCGGTGCAGATGGATGCGCTCGTTCGGGGTCAGCCGGAGCGCCTCGGCGAGCGCGGAGAGCACCTGCACGGACGGCCGCCGGTCGCGCCCCTGCTCCAGCCGGGTCACGTACTCGACGCTGACTCCGGCAAGCGTGGCCACCTCGGCCCGGCGCAGCCCGGGCGTACGCCGCCGGGGGCCGGCGGGCAGCCCGGCCCGGGCCGGGGTGACGGCTTCGCGGCGCGTACGCAGGAAGATACCGAGCTCGTTGTCGCTCACGCTTCGAAGGTACCGGCGGGGGCTGCGGGGTGGGTGGCCCTGCTGCTACCAGCCTGAGCGCGGCCTCCCTGGCCCGGGCCTCGCCCGGCAGTTTGGACGGAGGTGACCGCCGGGGTCACCCACGATTTCGAAGCCGGAGCACACAGCCATGCCCAATGAGCCCCTCAAACTCGCAGTGATCATCGGAAGCGTCAGGGAGGGCCGTTTCGGCCCGGTGGTCGCGAACTGGTTCGCCGAACAGGCCGAGCAGCACGGCCGCTTCACGGTGGACGTCATCGACCTGGCGGACACACCACTGCCGCTCGCACTCCCGCCGGTCCCGCCGGCGCTCGATCCCGGCATGCCCCGCCCCGCTGAGATGGAGGACCTCACGCGGCGGCTGCGTACGGCCGATGCGTTCGTGGTGGTGACCCCGGACTACAACCGCAGTTTCCCCGCGTCGCTGAAGGCGGCGATCGACTGGCACTACACGGAGTGGCAGGCGAAGCCGGTCGGCTTCGTGGGTTACAGCGGAGCCAGCGGCGGCCTGCTGGCGATAGAGCAACTGCGCCAGGTCTTCGGCGAACTGCACGCCCACACGATCCGGGACTATGTCTCGTTCCCGCGCTACTACGAACTCTTCGCCCCCGACGCCACCCTGAAGGACCCGGAGGGCCCGAACGCCGCGGCAAAGGTCCTGCTTTCCCAACTCGACTGGTGGGCCTCGATCCTCCACACCGCCCGCCGCGACCGCCCTTTCGGCGCGGCGTAGCTCTGCAGGAGGCATCCCGCCCGCGCGGACCTGGCGCTCCCGGGGGACAGGGGCGCCCGGCGCGTCTGGCGCTCCCGGGGGACGGGGCCGCCCGGCGCGTCTGGCGCTCCCGGGGACGGGGGCGTCAGCCCACCCCGCTCACCCCAGCCGTTGCGCCACCCTTCTCAGCGCCCCCAGCACCCTCCCGACGCCCCTCCCCTCCTCCGCACCCCTCCGCACCGCTGCCACCACATGCCTCCTCGGCTGCTCCCCCGTCAGCACCCGCATCACCACCCCCGCCCGTCGCGCGCCGCCCTCCGTCGCCATCCGGGGGACCAGCGCCACCCCCATGCCCGCCTCCACCATCGACAGGATCGCCGTCCAGCCCGCCGCCGAATGGGCCTGTTCCGGGACGAAGCCCGCCGCCTCGCACGCCGCCAGCGTGATCTCCGACCACGGGCCGCTGCCCCCGAAGATCCACGGCTCGCCGGACAGATCCGCCAGCCGCAGCCCCTCGACCGACGCCAGCAGGTGCCCGGCCGGCAGGGCCACGTCCAGCGGGTCGGCCAGCAGCGGGACGCGGCTGAACCTCCCGTCGCGGGCAGTCGGCGCGTGCGCCGCGAGGGACAGCGCGACATCCACGTCCCCGGACGCCAGGAGCTCGTACGCCTCGGCCGCCTCCGCCTCCCTGACCCGCACCTCCAGCAAGGGGTGCGCCTCCCGCAGCCGCTGCACCGCCGGCACCACCAGCGCGGGCACCGCCGTCGAAAAGGCCCCCACTCGCACCAGACCGGCATCGCCCCGCAGATGTCCGTCCAACTCCGCGTCCGCCCGCTCCAGTTGGGCGAAGACCGCCTCAGCGTGCCGCAGCACCAGATGCGCCGCGTCGGTGAGCCGCACCCGCCGTCCCTGCGCCTCGAGGAGCGGCACGCCGAGCTGCTTGGCCAGGTTGGAGAGCTGCTGCGACACGGCCGACGGAGTCATCAGCAGCGCCTCGGCGGTCGCCGTCACGGTCCCCCGCTCGCTGAGCGTGCGCAGGATCTGGAGCTTCTTGATGTCCCACTCGGTCATGCCCGCACGTTAACCGGACCGCACGTTAACCGGACCGCACGTCGACCGGACCGCACGTTAACCGGACCGCACGTTAACCGGACCGCTCGTCGACCCGGCCGAGCGCGGCGCTACCGCTTCCTGCGGTACGTCGTGAAGATCAGACCGTTGTCGAAGACCCGGCTGCTCATGACCTCGAAGTCCTGTGCGCCGTACTCCGCCGTGAACATCGGCACGCCGGCCCCGAGCACCACCGGATACGTCTTGACGTGCAACTCGTCGATCTCGTCGCGCAACTGCCCCGCCAAATCCCCACCGCCGCAGAGGTAGATCCCGAGATCGCTGTCCTCCGCCTTGAGTTCACGGATCTTCGCGACCACGTCGCCGGGCACGACCTCCACCGCCGGGTCGAGCGACTCCTTGAGGCTGCGCGAGACGACGTACTGCCGCATATGCGCATACGGGCTGGTGACATCGATCTGCAGCGCCGGCTCATAGGTGCGGCGCCCCATCACAACGGTGTCGAAGTGCACGTTCGCCGCGTCCGCGATGCCGAGCATCGGGCGGACGTGCGTGGGGAGGGTCTCCGGGTACTCCGCCGCGGAGTACGCCGTGAACTCCTCGCTGATCGGATAGACGCTGCCGTCCCCGTCGGGGGCGGCGATGAAGCCGTCGATGGAAACGGCGATGTAGTACACGAGCTTTCGCAAGCCGAACCTCTTCAGTCGTCGAAGTGGTGCGCATCAAGTGAATCAAGTGATGCGCGTCGAGAGCGGCACCCGCCGCCCACAACCACGACAGTCATAGTGCTTCACTCGTAGTGGTAATGCAACACCCTTTTCCGCGGCCTCAGTTGGCCCGGCCCGCCGCCCCCAGCATCACCCCGCCCAGAATGAGCGCCATGCACAGAATCTGCAGCGGCCCGGTCGCCTCCCCCAGCAGGGCGAAGGAGAGCACCGCCACGCACACCGGCTGCAGGTAGTAGACGACCCCGGCGCGCGCCGCGCCGATCGCGGCGATCGCCTTGTTCCAGGCGAAAAAGGCGATGGCGGAGGAGAAGACACCCACGTACACCAGCGGCCCCACCGTCTCGGCCGTCGGCTCGAAGCCGCCCTGGACGGCCAGGCTGACCCCGTACACCGGCGCCAGCATCAGCGCACCCAGCACGAACGTCGTGAAGAGAAAGGAGAGCGGCCCGATTCCGGCGGGACGCCGCCGCAGCAGTGCACTGTACGACGCGAAGCTCAGCGCCGCCCCGAACATCCACAGATCACCGGCAGCGAAGGCCGGCGCCGGGGACCCGTTGCCGACGAGCAGCAGAACTCCGGCGCAGGCGACGGCCATCCCGACCAGGCGGCGCGCACCGAGCCGCTTCCCGCCGAGGCGTTCGTACACCGCCATCAGGACGGGCGAGGCGGCCATGATCATGCCCATGTGGCCGGCCGGGGTGGTCAGGCCGGCCTGGTTGACGAGGGTGTTGTAGACAGCGACGCCGAGCAGCGCGGCGAGTACGACATACCCCAAGTGGCGGCGTATCAACGCCCGTTGGCGCCAGGTCTCGCGCAGCGCGAAGGGCGCGACGGCGGCGATCGCGATGATCCAGCGCCAGAAGGCGGCCTGCACGGGCGGGACCGAGTCGTGCAGCGCGCGGGAGGTGACGAAGCTCCCCGACCAGACAACCGTCGCGACGGCGGCGAACAGGAGCCCGATGCCCGCGGCCCCTCGCGCCCTCCCCGTCGCTTCACTGCTGCGGACGCGGTCCAGTACTGCCATCAGTGCCCCTCTCGCTGGTCGATCTCCGGTGAATCCACCGTCGCAGCGAGAAAAGCCTTAGGTCCATCGAATACTTTCGACGATTACCTTCAGAAAAACTGAACGATTGGCTGAACGATCGACTGAACGATCAGCGCGCGGGCACACGACAAGGGCGCCTCAGGGGATGACTCACCCCGAGGCGCCCTTGGAAAAGATCAGCTCTGCGGCTTCCTCGACTTGTCGAGGACCATCACCAGGCCCGCGATCACCGCGAAGATCGCCAGCGGCAGAGCGACATACAGGCCCACCGTCTCGGCCACGCTCAGGCCCTGGCCCGGGTCGTCACCGTCGTCGGGCGTCAGGGCGAGCGCGGGCGACGACAGGAGCAGCATCATCAGCGTCGTACCGGCCGCGACGGCGCCGGCGCGCAAAGCGTTCTTCTTGTCCACGATGCCAACGTAGCGAACGCCTATCCGGGTCGCGCGTCCGGGGGTGCCGTACGGGGCAGGCCCCGGGGACCGAAGACCTCCAACAGAGCGTGCAGCCGGGGCGAGGCCGCCAGCTCCTCCAGGGTGACCGGGCGCGCATCGGCGTCCGCGACGGGCAGCCGCCAGTTCGGATACTCGTCCCAGGTGCCCGGCAGATTCTGCGGGCGGCGGTCGCCCACCGCGTCCGGCAGCCAGATGCCGACCATGCGCGCGGGCGTACGCAGCAGAAGGCGGTAGACCGCGCGGATCTGGCCCTCCTCGTCGCCCGTGCCCTCGGGCAGCAGGCCGAGGCCGCCCAGCACGCCGAGCCATTCGGCGACGTCCGCGGCGTCCTCGGTGCGCTCCTGCTCCAAAGGGCGGGTGAGCAGGCCGAGACGGTGCCGCAGCGCCACATGCTCGCCGGTCAGCCGGGCCGCTGTGGACGGCAGATCGTGCGTGGTGGCGGTGGCCAGGCAGCCCTCGCGCCACTGCTCGGGCGGCAGCGGGCGGCCCGTGCCCGCCCAGTCGCGCTCGAACCAGAGCACGGAGGTGCCCAGCACGCCCCGGCGGGTCAGGGCCTCGCGCACCCCCGGCTCGACCGTGCCGAGGTCCTCCCCTATGACGATCGAGCCCGCGCGGTGGGCCTCCAGGACGAGGACCGCGAGCATCGCCTCCGCGTCGTAGCGGACATACGTGCCGTCGGTGGGCGGGCTGCCCTGCGGGACCCACCAGAGGCGGAACAGGCCCATGACATGGTCGATGCGCAGCGCGCCCGCGTTGCGCAGGAGGCCGCGCAGCAGTCCGCGGTAGGGGGCGTAACCGGACGCGGCCAGCACATCGGGCCGCCACGGGGGCAGACCCCAGTCCTGGCCGCGTGCGTTGAACGCGTCCGGCGGGGCACCCACCGACATCCCGGCGGCGAAGACTTCCCCCTGCGCCCAGGCGTCCGCGCCGCCGGGATGTACGCCGACGGCCAGGTCATGGACGATGCCGACGCCCATGCCCGCCTCGCGCGCGGCCCGCCCTGCGGCGGCCAGCTGCCGGTCGGTCAGCCAGGCGAGCCTGCTGTGGAAGTCGACCCGGTCCATCAGCTCGTACCGGGCGCGGGCGGTCTCGGCCGAACGCGGGTCCTTCAGGCCGGCCGGCCAGGAGTGCCAGTCGGGGCCGTGCAGCTCGGCGACGGCGCACCAGGTGGCATGGTCCTCCAGGGCCCGGCCCTGCTCGGCCAGAAAGTCGCAGTAGGCGGCGCGGCGGCCGGGGCTCAGCGGGACGCCGTACACGATCTCCAGGGCCTCGCGCTTGAGCGCCCAGACGGCGTCCCGGTCGATCAACGCGCCCTTCTGCAGCACCGATTCGCGCAGCTCGGCCGCCTTCTCGCGGAGCGCGTCCAGCCGTTTGCGGTCGTGGGCGCCGACGTTCGCGTACTCGGGGATGTCCTCGATCCGCAGATGGACGGGGTCGGGGAAGCGGCGCGACGACGGCCGGTACGGGGAGGGGTCGGTGGGCGCGCCGGGTACGGCCGCGTGCAGCGGGTTGACCTGCACGAACCCGGCCCCGAGCGCCCGCCCGGACCAGGTGGCGAGCTCGGCGAGATCGCCGAGGTCGCCCATGCCCCAGGAGCGGGCGGAGAGGAGGGAGTAGAGCTGTACGAGAAAGCCGTACGAGCGCCCCTGAGACTGCGGCGCCCGGACAGGCGCGACGACGAGAGCGGCGCGGGCGGCGCGCCCGTCGGGAGCGGAGACGTACAACTGGTGCACACCATGGGGAAGTCGGTGCCACCCGGGACCACGCTCGGCGGCGGCAGCGGGACCGCCGGGACCACGCTCGGCGGCGGCAGGGGGCCAGGTCGCGGCAGTCGGCCCACCGGGGGCGGACTCGCTCGCCGCAGCCGGTCCACCGGGGCCGGACTCGGTCTCCACAGCCTGCCCACCGGGGCCGCGCGGCTCAGGCCCGACCGTGCCCCCCGACGCAGGCGTCACCCACTCCACCGTCCCGCCCGCCTCCCGCTCGACCCGCACGGTCGTGCCCGCGGGGAGCCCGGTCAGCGGCGGCGGGACCTCACCCTCGCCCCACAGGACCACCGTCGGCGGCAGCAGCCGCTCCGCCGCGGCGGACTCGGCGCGGGCCAGCGCGTCACGTAACGCCGTGGGTGTGGCGGCATCGACCCCGAGCGCGGCGAGAACCGCGACGACCGTGGCGTCGGGGACAGCGACGCTGACGCCCTCCGAGGGCGCGTACGCCGTGGCGACTCCGTGCAGCGCGGCAAGCCGGGCAAGGCCCATGAAGACTCCTTCAGACTCCTGGGGACTGGGTGCCTCCGGCCGTCCCGGGGGCGGTCGGCTCGCTGGTGAGGGGCGTGACCTCGGCGAGAGGCGGTTCGCTGGTGAGAGGGGCGGCGTCGGGGAGCGGGGGCTCGCTGGTCAGCGGGCCGGGGCCCGGGACCTGTTTGGACAGGGCGGAGAGCAGCAGATGAGCGGATGCGGCCACGACGGTCACTCCAGACTGACGGTAACGGGACACAGGAGCCCTACCCAGCGGCCACGGCGGCAGACGTACACGATCAGTCAACGTGTTCCGCGTCACATTCCGTTCCCCGCGCGCCAGTTGGATCAAACCGCCCATCGCGTCAGGCAAAAGGTGCACAACGGCCACCCGCATTGACACCCTCAGTGTGCTGGTGGTGGGCTCGAAACCGACCGGAGCAACAGGGGACCGAGGGGAGACGGGCGTGCGGCTCGCGCGCAGGAGGCGCACTGCGACAGCCGTCGCGGTCGCCGTCATCGGCAGCCTGCTCGGCGGCGCGCACGGCGCGATCGCCGCCCCCGACAACCCGGGCTCCCCCGCCACCACCGCCAAGGACCCCGAGGGCGAGGGCGCGCTGCCCTCCGTATGGCCGCGCCCGCAGTCCATACGGGCCGCGGGTGCGGCGGTGCCTCTCGGCGAAGAGGCGACGGTCGTCGCGGACCAAGGGGCAGATCCGTATGCCGTGGAGCGGCTGAAGCAGTTGCTGCGCGAGTGGGGCGTCAACACCCTGTACACCGAGCTGCCGGGACGCGGACCCGTCGTACGGATCGGCGGGAGGGGCGCACAGGAGGCGCTGCGCGCCCTGCGCGCACCCGAACGCACCGATCTCCCCTCCGGCGGCTACCGGATCGCCGTCGGCCGGATCCAGGGCCGTGACACGGTCGCGCTCGACGGCGTCGGCGACGACGGCCTCTTTCACGGAGTCCAGACGCTGCGGCAGCTCATCACGCGGGGGAGTGTCGCCGGAGTTCTCGTACGCGACTGGCCGGGAACGGCCGTACGCGGTACGACGGAGGGCTTCTACGGTCAGCCGTGGAGCCATCAACAGCGGCTGGCCCAGCTGGACTTCATGGGCCGCACCAAGCAGAACCGCTATCTCTACGCGCCCGGCGACGACCCCTTCCGGCAGGCCCGCTGGCGCGAGCCGTACCCGGCGGCCCAGCGCACACAGTTCCGTGAGCTCGCCGAGCGCGCCCGCCAGAACCATGTCACTCTCGCCTGGGCCGTCGCGCCCGCGCAGGAGATGTGTCTGTCCGACGACGGCGACGTCAAGGCGCTCACGCGCAAGATCGACGCGATGTGGGCGCTGGGAGTGCGGGCCTTTCAGCTGCAGTTCCAGGACGTCAGTTACAGCGAGTGGCACTGCGGCAAGGACACGGACGCCTTCGGGTCGGGCCCCCGGGCGGCGGCGAGGGCACATGCGCGGGTCGCGGGTGCACTGGCCCGCCATCTGGCGGACCGGTATCCAGGGGCCGAGCCGCTGTCCCTGATGCCGACGGAGTTCTACCAGGACGGTGCCACCGACTACCGGCGGGCGCTCGCGGACGAGCTGGACAGCCGCGTCCAGGTGGCCTGGACGGGCGTCGGCGTGGTGCCGCGCACGATCACGGGGCACGAACTGACGGGCGCGCGGAGCGTGTTCAAGCATCCGCTGGTCACCATGGACAACTACCCGGTCAACGACTACGCGCAGGACCGGATATTCCTCGGCCCCTACACGGGCCGCGAGCCGGCCGTCGCCGCCGGTTCGGTGGCACTGCTCGCCAACGCGATGGAACAGGCCTCCGCCTCCCGCATCCCGCTGTTCACCGCAGCCGACTACGCCTGGAACCCCAAGGGCTACCACCCCCAGGAGTCCTGGCAGGCCGCCATCAACGACCTCGCGGGCGGCGACGAGCCGACCCGTCAGGCGCTGCGCGCGCTGGCCGGCAACCACGCCTCATCGATACTCAACCCGGCCGAGTCCGGCTATCTGCGGCCCCTCCTCGACGACTTCTGGCGCTCGCACACCGGGACGGACGCGGCGGCCAGGGACCGGGCGGCGGCTGCGCTGCGCACCGCGTTCACCGTGATGCGCCAGGCCCCGCAGCGGCTGAAGGGGCCCGCCGACGGCCGTCTTGACGACGAAGTACGGCCGTGGCTTGAGCAGTTGGCGCGGTACGGCCGGGCGGGCGAACTCTCCGTCGACATGCTGCAGGCGCAGGTGCGCGGCGACGGCGCGGCCGCCTGGCGGGCCTCGCTGGACCTGGAGCCGCTGCGCAAGGCCCTCGCGGCGAGCCGAGCGGCGGTCGGGCAGGGCGTGCTGAACCCCTTCCTGGAGCGGGCGGCGAAGGAGTCCGCGGCCTGGACGGGCGCGGACCGCGGCGCGCAGACGGCCGGGGACGATTCCGTGTGGCTGGAGCGGGTCCGGCCGGTCGCGGCGGTGACCGCGATGACCGAGCCCGCCGCTTCGGGCTCCGGCCGTCTGGAGGCGCACGTGCCGGGCCAGGGCTGGCGCACACTCGGCCCGCTCTCGGCGAGCGGCTGGACCCAGGCGGACGCCAAGGGCCTGCGCGTGGATGCCGTGCGGGTGGTTTCTCAGAGCGCCGAGCCCGTCGCCGTACGGTCCGTGGTGCCGTGGTTCGCCGACGAGCCGGTGGCCGGCCTCGATCTCGTACGCGGCCGGACGGACGCGGAGATCGGCGGCGGACCGCAGCGGGCCGGCGTCCGGCTGACCGCGCAGCGCCCGGCCGAGGTGCGCGGCGAGCTCACCGCGAAGGCCCCGGCGGGGATCAAGGTGACGGTGCCGAAGCAGACGACGGTCCCGCGCGGCGTGCGGACGACGGTGCCCGTCGAGGTCACGGTCCCGGCGGGCACCCCGGCCGGGGAGTACCGGATTCCGCTGTCCTTCGCCGGCCAGGAGCGCACGCTGACGGTCCGCGCCTATCCGCGCACGGCGGGCCCCGACCTGGCGCGGGCCGCGGGCTCGGCCGCCTCCTCGTCGGGTGACGAGACGGCCGACTTCCCGGCCGCGGCGGCGACCGACAACGACCCGAAGACCCGCTGGTCCTCCCCCGTCGAGGACGGCGCCTGGTGGCAGCTCGAACTGGCCCGCCCGGCCCGCATCGGCCAGGTGGTACTGCACTGGCAGGACGCGTACGCGACGAAGTACCGCATCCAGGTGTCGGCGGACGGCCGCACCTGGCGCACGGCCGCGACGGTGACCGACGGCAGGGGCGGCCGCGAGGCGGTCCGCATGGACAGCCGCGACACCCGCTTCATCCGCGTCCAGGGCGAGGCGCGCGCCACTCAGTACGGCTACTCACTGTGGTCGGTGGAGGCGTATGCAGTAGCCGAATGAAGGCGCCGGTGGGTGCCTGAGGACCGACCGGCGCAAGGGACGACGAAGGCCCGGTCTTCAGGCAGAGATGCCGTCGATCCGGGCCATCGCATCGTCCGCGCCGTACGGCTGCAGGTATGGCAGCCAGCGCGGGTCCCTATGCCCGGTCCCGATGATGCGCCACGCGAGCCCGCTCGGCGGTGCGGGATGTTGGTGCAGCCGCCACCCCAGCTCCCGCAGATGCCGGTCCGCCTTGACATGGTTGCAGCGGCGGCAGGCCGCCACCACGTTGTCCCAGGCGTGCTGTCCGCCACGGCTGCGCGGAATGACATGGTCGACGCTGGTTGCGACGCCACCGCAGTACATACAGCGCCCGCCGTCGCGGGCGAAGAGTGCTTTGCGGGTGAGCGGAACGGGCCCCCGGTAGGGGACCCGCACGAACCGCTTCAGCCGTACGACGCTGGGTGCGGCGATGACACGGGTCGCGCTGTGCATAAAGGCGCCGGATTCCTCGAGGCAGAGAGCCTTGTTCTCCAGTACGAGGATGAGCGCGCGGCGAAGCGGTACGACGCCGAGGGGCTCGTACGACGCATTGAGGACCAGAACGTGCGGCACGGTGGATGCCTCCTTGTACGCCGGCGGCGCGTGGCTCGCGCCGGGACGATCTGCTCTTCAGTGTCGCCTCATGCCAGGTCCGAGCGCCACCACGTGCGGGTAACGGGCTCGAAGTGTTTTCGACCACAGCGACTACGACTGGTTCATCCCCAGGTGAGCCTCGTCTCTCCCTCGAACATGGGGACGGAACACCCAGTGGGCCCCGTTAGTGTGGATGGCCTGCCACCCGCAATGCCTGGAGGTTCCCGTCGTGTCCCCATCCGTCCTACTGGCCGCTGACCCGTCTTCCGAGCCAGTCTCGCTCGACGAAGCCGCCAAGCAGGCAGGAGACGCCGCGGGCTGGGTGGAGGAAAACTGGTCCACCTGGCTGAACACCAGCCTGCGGATCGCGCTGATCGTGGTGGTCGCGCTGGTGCTGCGCATGCTGATGCGCCGTGCCCTGACGAAGCTGATCGAGCGGATGAACCGCTCGGCCCAGGCCGTGGAGGGCACGGCCCTCGGCGGCCTGCTGGTGAACGCCGAACGGCGTCGGCAGCGCTCGGAGGCCATCGGCTCCGTACTCCGCTCGGTCACGTCCTTCGTGATCCTCGGCACCGCGGGCCTGATGATCCTCGGCGCCTTCAAGATCGACTTGGCGCCGCTGCTGGCCTCCGCGGGTGTCGCGGGTGTCGCGATCGGCTTCGGAGCGCGCAATCTCGTCACCGACTTCCTCTCCGGCGTCTTCATGATCATGGAAGACCAGTACGGCGTCGGGGACAGCGTCGACGCGGGCGTGGCCTCCGGCGAGGTGATCGAGGTCGGCCTGCGCGTCACCAAGCTGCGCGGCGACAACGGCGAGATCTGGTACGTCCGCAACGGCGAAATCAAGCGCATCGGCAACCTGAGCCAGGGCTGGGCCACCGCCGCGGTCGACGTGATGGTCCGCTCCTCGGAGAACCTGGACCACGTCCGCTCGGTGATCAGCGAGGTCGCGGACGACCTGGCCAAGTCCGAGCCGTGGAACGAGCAGCTGTGGGGCCCGGTCGAGGCGCTGGGCCTGAACGAGGTGCTGCTGGACTCGATGACGGTGCGGGTCGCGGCCAAGACGATGCCGGGCAAGGCGCTCGGCGTGGAGCGCGAGCTGCGCTGGCGCATCAAGCGGGCCTTCGACGCGGCGGACATCCGCATCGTGGGCGGCCTCCCGCCGGTACCGGAGCAGACCGCGCCGGCGGACCCGACGGCGGGGATGGCGGCGCCTTCGGCGTATGCGTCGACGACATCGCCGCAGTCGATGGCGGCGACGCCGTTGGCTCCGTCGGCGAATATGTCGAAGTAGGTCTGCGGACATGAACGGGCGCCCCCACCGTCGCGGTGGGGGCGCCCGTTTTCATGTCCGCGTCAGCGAACCCAGCTCTTGAGCGGCTCCGTGTCCAGGGCGATCCCGATCGGATCGGGCAACGTGACCACCTTGCCGAACGGCACCGTCAGTACGTGCTCGTAGCGGACACCGTCCGGCTCGCTGTGGACCTTGATCTCACAGGAGTCGCGGTCGATCAGCAGGTACACCGGGATCCCCGTCTCGGCGTAGGCACGCGGCTTCTCCACGCGGTCGCGCCGATCGGTGTCGGTGTCGTACGAAGTGATCTCCAACGCCATGAGCACCGGCTCGGGATCAGCCCACTCGCCCGCCCCTACGAAGGCTTCCGAGTCGGCCAAGGTGCCATCCGGCCGGGCGTGACCCTTGCGGTAGGTCTCGATCCTCAGGCCCTGCCCTGTCGAGAGCCACAGCTCCGGCCGATGCTGCATGCAGATCCTGGTGAGCCACTGAATGATGCGCTCATGATCGCCATCGGGCACCGGCTTGACCCCCATCTTGCCGTGAATGAACTCCGCCCGTAGCCCCTCGACCTCACGTGCCAGGGCACGTGATGCGGCTTCGAACTCCTCCGGCAGCATCTGCGGCCGATCAGCAGTCACGGTCACGGCGCCTCCTCCTGCTCTCGCGGACCTGTCCCCAGACTACGGAAGCCGGCACTCCCGCCGCAGACCTTCCTGAGGCGAGCCACCCCGACCGACGGGCGCTTCCGCCCCCGCCACCTCGCGTCACCCGCCGGGCGCATGCGCTGGGTGGCGGTTCAGAGCCCGCTCGGCCCACACCGTCTTGCCGACGGTCCGCAGCTCGGTCCCCCACCGGTCGGCCAGGGCACCGACGAGCAGAAGCCCGCGCCCGCACTGCTCCACGTCGGTGGGCAGGCGAGGATTCGGCAGCCGCTCGCCGCGGGGATCGCTGACCTCGATACGCAGAGTCTCGCGTTGAGGACGACCCTCACCCGGAAGAGTCGACCCCGCAGGCAGCCGTGTCGTAAGGCATTGGTCGCCAGTTCGCTCGCCAGCAGTGCCGCGTCGCCCGCGAGCTCAGGGTGCCCCCAGTCTGCGACGAGTCTCGCCGTGCGACGGCGGGCAAGGCTGACGCTGCGGGCGTTCGGCGTGTAGTCGAGACAGTCCTCGGCCTGGAGCGCCGTCATGAGCGCTCCGCGTGGGCCCAGGGCTGCAGCCGCTTGGTTGGGACCATGCTCATCAGGCGACCCCCAGCCCGTGGATGTCCCGCCTGTCGAGGTCAATCCCGTGCGAAGCGAACCACAGCACCCTGCGGTGCTGCCTGCCTCGAAGTGAAGAGCGCCCGCAATGGCCAGCACATCATCACCCGCTTCCGGCAGGAGCGGCTCAAGGTAGCGGAGGGTCTCCAAGGTCACCGCATCCGCCGCCTCGAAGTGACCCGGGCCGCTGTCACGATGCGCCTGCGCGGCCAGCCACGCTGCCACCCCGAGCGTGTGCGGATCTTCCGATTCCAGAGCCGCGACCATCCCGCGCTCGACTACACGCCAGAGCAGTGAAGCGTCGGGCTGGTAGGCGATGAAGAACTGGCACAAGCTGTACGTCTGCGAGAGCAGCGCTTGGGCGCCGCGCCGCTCAGCCGCCGTCTCGGACTGTCGCACGCCGAGCTGTGCGTCACGGATCAACTCGGGCAGCAGAGAGCCAATGACGTCTCGATGGTTCGGCGACGAGTGCCGCGCCCGCCAGGTCCGCACGAGGCGAGCCTCCATGTAGGCGGCGGATGGAGCCTCGTGGTCAGCCACGAACGGATAGGCATCGATGGCCGCACGCACCTGCGGAAGTCGTGCATGCCCCGGACCGGCGAACAAGGCAGTTGGCACGGACTGCTCGCCCATGAGCTCCGAGAGATCCTGCACGCGCAACGCCTCGGCGATCCGCAGCACCATGGGGAGCTTGGGCATCTGCAACTGCCCACCCTCAACCTGCTTCACCCAGCTCGGAGACTTGCCGACCAGCCCGGCGAGCACAGTCCGGCTCATGCCACGGCGGGTACGCAGGAGGACGGCATGTCCTTGCCTCTCTCTGTGCAACCCAGGTCACAGGCAGAGTACGGCGGGAGGCTTCATGAGGCACGAAGATCGGCCCACCTCGCCCGAAGGGACACTAGTCTCAAAGGAGTTGGCTCCAAGCAGCAAAGAGTCGCCAGCCACGCCCTGCGAGCGGACTGCATGGACAGCGGCCTTGTCTTTCACCACCCCAAACGGGCGGCCCGCTCGACCCCACCAACCCCACCCGGCACTTTCGTGCTCTCCTCGACCGCGCAGGGCTGCGCCGCATCCGCTTCCACAACCTGCTGCGCTCGATGGCGCCCCTGCTCCTTGAGTGGGGGGAACTTCCCGGACACGCCCACATCGGCGTCACCGCCGGCTTCTACCCTCATGTCCGACTCCGCCTTCAACGCCAAGCCATCAACATCCTCAACGACGCACTCAGCCCGACTGGTGACGGCACCGACGCCCCGCGCGCTCCACGGCAGCCGTTCGCCGACGTTGCCGTCACCGTTGCCTTCAAACGACCGCGGAGGCCCTCCAGGAAATCTCCTGCGGGGCCTCCGCGATCGTTTTCTATTCCCTCTCGGGAAGCGTCCGACCCACTCGGAATTTGTCGCGGATATTTCCGTGACGAAGCAAGTCGATCACCTTCTGCGCGAGTGACCGATTTCACTTATAGCGGGAAGTCATTCCTCCAGGGAGCGTCGAGTGTTTCTGCATCGACGCCAAGATCCCGCACCACCGTATCGACTTCTTCGACAGTCTCGACGATAGCTACATGGACGCGCTCTATGTCATCTTCTCCGAAGCAAGCGTCTTCATCCACGAAGGGTTTCGGAATTTCAACCGTTGAGACCCTAAACCTTCCGTCCTTCAACGGGAAGACCCATACCCAGGAATACGAATTTGGAGTACTGGGTTGGCGGCGGGCCGACACCAGAGCCTTTGTCATTAGGAGGCGGTTTGCAACCTCGGTGCGCATGCCGTCTACCCCTTCCAGAAGATTCGAATAATGGAGCCGCCATATTTCGAATCCTCGAATGTGTGAATCTGGAGATGAGGGAGGTCACCGTCCCTGTTACCAGCACCATGCCCTAGCACCCGGCCATCCGCGCCGAGTTGATCATCCCAGTGATACGTTCCACTTTTCGATCCGAAGTACTGCCGCGTTCCCTTGCCATCGAATCCGGCAGCATTACGGTACCCATCCCCCTGGAATTTCCCCAGGAGGATTTCCTCCGCTTCGGAACGCGATCCAACTCTGATGCTAGTACGGCCCTCATCAATTGCTCGGACACCGGCCGACACTCGACCACTCGACCACGGGAATTTGCAAGGACCTGCATTGTGGACGAGTACCGGAGTGGCGCCTGCCAGCACATAGTACGTGTGCAGGTCGTCGACAGTGAAGTTGTACGTGCGGGCGCGCTTGTCGTAGGCACGGTTGGCCTGCACTGTGGCACGCGTTCCGTTGACTGCCAGAAGCGTCATGCCTGGCTGGAGCTGACCGGCCTCTACCCACCGCTTTTCGGAGGGCGACCAGAAGGGGTGCTCATTCGTGGCTGTGAGCTTCTCGGGGCCCTCTTCTGTGGCAATGGTCAGTTCATTGAAATGCTTGTCATCCTCGGTAACGATGAGGCGAGTGACTTTGCGTTTTCCGGTCTTTCCGTTCTGGGGATCGGTCGCTAGGACTTCGTCACCGAGCTTGACGTCTTCGATGTCTTTCGTGGACCCGTCAGCCATCAAGACATCGGTCCCGGCAAGGAAGCACTTCGTGCAATCGCTGATGGGACCCCGCCGGAACATGTTCTTACCGCCGGCACCTCGGATTCCGAGAGATCCTGTGGAAACGGCCACTACGGCCCCGGAACCTAGTGCGGCCTTCAGGCTGGAAACCAGCTTCGGACATCCGCCCATTTCTCCGCACACATGGAACTTGAGCAGAGAAAGCGTGGCAAGTGCGCCAATGAACTGATCTGAATCTTCTGGATTTTCGATCATGTCCGCCAGGCATGTCGGACCATAGAATCCGCATCGCTTCGCTTCCTTGGCTCGAAGCCTGTCGCGGAACTCCTCTGCCCTGTCCCAGTCCGCGGGCGCCACGACACCTGGGTGCACTTCGATGACCGGAATTACTTCTCCGTTGTAATTAACCGTGCCAGTTCCGCCGGTGTCGCCGGAGTTTCCGCCAGTGTCGATTTTGCTGGGACGGCCGTTTCCTCGTGTGCCGTCAGAGTTCCTCGGGCACCCGTCCGCATTCGGCCCGCCGCCGCAGGCAAGACCGAGACCGGTGACGTCGGAGAAGGTGACAGGGTTCTGGGCGCCGTAGCTGTAACCGTTCAGGGTCTGGTGCTTGTCGAGCTCCATGAGCGGGTCAACGCTTGTGAATTGGCCGATGCCTGGGTCGTATTCGCGTGCGCCGACGTGGGTGAGGCCGGTGGTGGTGTCGGCCGGCCTACCCAGGAATGCCTTGTCGTCGGGCCACGTCGTGGGCTTCGTGCCGCGCGGGGCGCCGAATGGCGTCGTGTAGCGCTTGGTAACCGCGAGCGTGGTTGCATCCACCGCGAGGCTGGAGGTGCCGTGGTGGTCGCCGGCGAGGAAGTTGAGCTTGGTGCCCGCGGTGCCCACCGTGGCAGTGCGGACCGCGATGGTCTGGCCGGCCGCCGTGTAGTAGCGCGTGCCGGACAGAGTCTTCGTTGCGCCCTTGGTGGTCAGGCGAACTTCGTTGCCGCCGGCGTACAGGACCGTGTCGCCGTCCCCCGTGGTATTGCGGCGGATCAGGAGTTCGCCGTTGGCGTCGTAGAGGTAGCTCGTGCCTGTGGCGGGCTTGGTAGTGCCCACGGCGGGTTCGGTCGTGCCGACGAGCTTGCCTTCGGTGTTCCAGGTCAGGGTCTGCTGCGCCTGGGTACCGGGACGGCTAGTGGTATTCCCCGCCTCGTCGTAGGCGTAGTCATTGGTCTTGGTGCCGACGACTGTCTTGGCCAATGGGTGGGGCTGCTTGCGGGCAGTGCCGTAGGTGTACGCCGTCGTGACATCGCCCGAACCTGTGTGCTGGGTTTCGGATTTCCGCTGGCCCGCGTCGTTGTAGGTGTAGCTCGACCAGTACGAGGCGGCGCCGTCGAGGTTCGCCGTCGTGCGGCCGCTCGCAGCGCAGTCCGCGGTCTTCGGCGTCCATGCCTCGCTCAGACGGCGATGCCCGTCGTAGGCGAAGCACTGGTAGTCGGCCTTGGACGTACCGCCCTGAGTAGCCGTGTCAAGGATCGACGTGACATTTCCCGCATCGTCCTGTTTGAAGGCGAGTTCCTGCAGAGGATTGGGGTTGCCGGATGCACTGGCAACGGACGTCCTCAGGCGGCGCGTGCCCTCTTCGTAGCCGTAGTCGAGAGTCAACTTCTTCGCCGCTGTCGGGTCGGCGCCCAGGACGAGTTCATCGACGTCGCCGTACGGCGTGTACTTGGCACTCTGGAGGTAGCCGGAGGTTCCGCTTGAGGACTTCTGGAGGCCCACTCCCGCGAAGTCATACTTGTTCAAGACGTCCTCGGCAGCGAGGCCGGCAACAGCCGGATGGCTGACTTGCTTGATGCTGCCGTTGAGGTGGTACTGAGCCGAGAACGAAAGGGTCTGGGGAACTCCGGCCTCGACGAGGGGGTCCTTGTCAGGCAGGATCAACTGACTTCCGGCGACCCGGTAGAGCTCGTCGTACTTGGTGACCTTGCTGGTGTAGGCCCTGCTGTTGGTCTGATTGACACCGTTCTCGTAGCGGACGGCGGTGTCCTGCTGGCCCTTGCGGAGCGTGTCAAAGGTCCAGGCAGCCAGTTTGGTGGCGTCGGTCTTTGCGCCGTCCCACAATCCCGTCTTGCGACCGAGGCTGTCGTACTCGGAGACCAGGGTCTTGCTGCGCGCGTCGGTGGTGCTGACGGCTTGGTCGAGTTCGTTGTACTTGGTGGTGCCGGTGCCCTTGTCAGGGTCGGTGGCACTGGTCTGACGGCCGAACAAGTCGTAGGTGTAAGACCACCCGGCCTGATCGGGCCCGGTGACGGTGGCCTGTTGCCCGGCCGGGGTGTAGGTGTACGAGGTCTGCGTGAAGTCGGTGCCAGTCGGCTTCGGTCCACCGTATTCGCGACGCTTCACCGTCTGCCCGAAAGCGTCGGTTTCCACTGCCGTGGCCTGACCGCCGTTCGGAGCACTGGTGGAAACCGTGTCGCCGGTGTACGTGGTGTCGATGGTCCAGAGGGGGACATTCTTGGCTCTGGTGACCGCCGTCACTGCGCGGCCTGCCCCGTCATACGTTGTGTCGGTCTGCAGCGGAGGCTGCCCGCCGTCGGTCTGAACGATCGTGCTGGACGGCTTCTTGTCCGACGCCCAGATGTCCGCCTGCGTCGATGCCGCGAGGCCCCGCTCGTCATACAGGGTCTGTGCGACCGTCATGCCGAGCAACGGTGAAGGGGTCTGGACTTGGCGTGGTCGCAGCAGCGTGTCGTAGATCGCGTAGACGGTGTCGTATCCGGAACCGTCGCCCTTGAGGGTGGCGGTGGACACCCACGGCAGATCGGTTGCTGAGATGCCGTACTTGTAAACGTAATTGGGGCTGTTGTTCAGCAGCCGGGGGCTGTCCGCAAGCCACACCTGAGTGACGCGGCCCAGAGCGTCATATTCCGACTCGGTGATCTTGCCGTTGGGGTCGGTGACCTTCCTGACAGCTCCCGTGGCGAAGTCGACAAGCGTAGTGGTCTTGTGGCCCTTGGCGTTGGCAGCCGTTGTGGTGGTCAAAGGACCAGCGGCCGCCGGAGTGTAGGTGCTGGTGGTGATGGTGCTGTCGTTGGTGTCCTTGACCGTCAGCGGGCGGCCGAGCGTGTCGTAAGTGATGGTGCCCGTCTTCTGCCAGATGGGCTGCCCGAGGGCGTAGCCACTGACACGTCCCGTCCAGCGCGCCTCGCCCAGATTCGGTTCCTGCGAGTCCGACCAGGTGGTGGAGTCGTACGCGGTGGCTGTGTCGGAGATGACGGGGCCGGGGTTGGCGGAGTCGGTGGGCAGCTTCAGCAGGGCGTCGGGGACGCAGATTCCTGCGGTGGTGCGCACGCGGGCGACCAGGGAGTTGATGCCGACCTTGTCATTGCGCGCAAACCAGGTAACGGTGCACTTCTCGTCGTCGGCAACGTCGTCCGCGCCCTTGTCCTCGACCTGGTAGGCCATGCCGTATGCGTCGTACAGCATCTCCGTCGTACGGACCCGGTCCTTCGGGGTGCCGCTGCTGGTGATGTTGGTGCGAGCGTGGGAGGCACCGGTACGGACGAAATGGGCCTCGGTGTCGGCGTATGACTTGTGCTGCGTTGCGGTCCGCTTCGACCACGGGTCGTTGACGGTGCCGGAGACTTCTTGAATTCCGTTGTAAGTCACCGATTCGCGTGTGAAGCCGGCGTACTGCTCGCTGTCAGTGAGTTCCGGAGCCTTTACACCGATAACCGTGACGGATTTTCGTTGATCAGCATCGAGTTTGCCGTCCGCGCCCAGGACCCGGTCGCCATTCATACCGCGCAGGTACACGCTGACCGTCTTGGACTGAGTCTTGCCAGAGGCACCGGTGACATGCGTGACCTTCTCGAAGCCGCGCCAGATCGACCAGGTCCGTTCCTTCTCCTTGGTCAGTGGATCGTCGTTGTAGTGCCAGGCACCGCCACCCGAGTACGTGTAGTTGTGCTGGACCGCCTGGGAGCCGCCGCGCGGGTCGTTCGTGACAACCGCTGCGACGGGATACTTCTGGAACCAGTCCAGGGTGGGTTCCTTGGCGCCGTTCGGAGACCAGTAGACCGGGTAGCAGCGGCGCGTGTTGGTGTCGACCTTCGGCTTGGCCTGACCGGCAAGACAGTCGGCCTGCATGTAGGTGACCATGGTCTGAGCGCCCGTCTCGGACGTGATCGTGTACAGGCGGGGCTTGTTGAGGGGAAGGATGTTGTCGCTGTTCCCGTCGACGCGGTTCGCGCGGAACTCGTGTCCGAACTTCACCGGTGGCAAGGTGATGGCCGTACCGCGCTCGCCGGTGTGGCGGATCTCCGACAGCCACAGTGACTGGTCGGTGGAGTCACCCGTGTCGCCCGGATCCAGATAGGTCTGCTTCAGCGCCCAAGAGTCCACAGGAACGTAGGCAGGGGTGGCAGCGTCCCAGGCCTGGGTGGTGATGCCCGTCATGCGCTTGCGGGTGTAGAAGGCGGGACCTACATTGCCGGTGCACTTCTGGTCGGCCTTGCACTCTACGTCGAAGGGCACGTCCGGCCAGTTGTCCCGAGTGCCCTCGGTCAGCGAGTCACAGCCCGGGGACGGTTTGTCGCAGCGCTCCGCGTAGTCGAAGAGCACTCGGTTGGACCCGGCCGGGGAGGCGAAGAGAGTGTCCTTGCGCTGCCCGTAGCGGATCTCTTTGAGCATGCCGCCGCGCACATACGGAGTTCCGACCGTGTCGTCCCCGAGCATGTCGTAGTTGTTGCTCTCTGCCGCGTACCAGTACGACGAGGCGTTGCCGTGGGTGTCCTCGATGTAGTCGAGATTCCACCGCCAGGCCTGCTTCTCCGCCCGGCCTGCGAAGGTACTGCTCTGGGTGTAGCCGGGCTCGCCTGCGTCGTCGCCGAAAACTGGCACCGTCCACACCGACTGGGTGGCCTGGGTCGTCGAACCCGGCAGCTTGTTCAACCCGAAGTGGTACTTGGTGCCCTCACCGGTGATGACGGTCCAGTACTCCTTGTTGTCGTCGCCGTTGTCGGCGCCGTCGGTGTCGGAGTGATGAATGACGGTGGAGGCGTCGTCGTCCTTCAATCTCCACTGGCCGCTTGTGTCGTCCTTGACCAGCTCGGTGGCTTTGCCATTCAGGACCAGGGAGGCGTTCTCGTACTTCCAGCACAGGTCGAACTTGTCCGCCTGCCCATCGTCGTCACACGAGCCGTACTTGCGCTCGACGTAGGACGAGGTGATGTCGAAGCCCTCACCAATGACCGTACCCTGGTTGTTCGTCGACGCCGTGCGGCCATCGACGGTCCCTGAGTCGTACGAGATCTTCAGATCCGGAGCAGGGCCGGCCGCGGCCGGAGGCGTACGCAGCGGATACGACCAGGTGAACGTGCCGGAGGACCCGCCGGCTTCCCACGTCGATGAAGCCGCAAGCGGGGTGGCCTTGTAGTCACCACCGCCCGACTTGGTGCCTGCCGCCAGCGCCAGCACCATCGTCTGGCCCGATGCGGCACCCTTTGCCTGGGTCGCGGGAGCCGAGGCAAAGGCCAACTGGGCGTCGATACGGTTCTTCTTGCGGTGGTTGGTGAATTTCAGAGGCGTCCGAGTGCGGCACTTCGCCGTGTCCGGAGTCTTGAGCGCACAGTCCGGCAGGCGCAGCACCTGCAAACGCCCTGCCCAGTCACCGCCATATGCCGAGGCGAACGCCGCGTAATCGATGCCCAGTTGGGCGCTGCCACCGGTAGCAGGTCCGGTGACGGAAAGGACGACGCCCTTGACTCCTAGCTTTGCCGCCTGCTTCTGATCCAGAACGGTGGCCTTGACGGAGTCGGCAGCCTTGGGGGACTTGGTCCCCTTGCCGCCCCGGACGGGCGTGAGCGTGAGCGGCAGGCCACCAGGAGCAGCCTTCGCCGTGCCGGCATTGGGTGCATTGAGGCTCACGGCACCGGCCGTGGGCCACGACACCGTCTGGCCCTGATCCCGCTTGGCTCGGGCAGCATCCGCGCGGCCTGCCTCAGCAGTCTTGCTCATGACTGCCGCTGTTTTCTCATCCACCTTCGGGATGAACGGGGACACCTTGTCCGGACGGTGTTCCGCAGGCTTCGGTCGGCCCTCCCTGACTGCGGATTCCGTCGCGGAGGCCACCGGCGTGACCAAGCCCGGGAGCAACGCGAAGCCGACGACCGCGGCGACTCTCCGAATCCAGGGTCCTCTGGCCCGTCGAACACGTCTGCCGTTGTGGTGTGCCGATGCGAACTGCTTCATTCCCGCCCCTACTGTGGGCCGGCCTCAGGCCTGCCCGTCCACCGTCCCGGCCGTCATGGCCGGGACGCCCCGGTTGATCTCAGTGGTGGTCTTTCGGTCCGGCGCGCTGCGCTCCGACCTCGCTAGACAGGGCTGTCGGAGTTCACCACTTGCTCTCCGACCTGGTCCGCGCTCATGGCGCCTGTCCAGACGCGCAGTAGCTGCAGCTTGCCGGGCAGGTAGTGACCCGTGCTTCCGCCGCCGCTACCCCGGCCCATCGTCAACTCGCCGCTGCCCTGCTGCGAGGCCGTCAAGCCGGGATTGGTCCGGACATCCTTGTCCTCAGAGACCACGAAGAGGTGCAGTTTGCCCCTGCCCGAAGCAGTCTTGTCCGGGTCGTCCGCGTCGGCCCACTGCCATTCCTCATGGGCATCGAATACGCCGGTGACGTCCACCCAGTCGGCTGTCGCTGACACGTCGGCGAATTCCGTTCTGGGAGTCGCCTCAGCGGTCTGCGTGGCCTTTCCGTCTGTGCCGATGACGGTGCGGGTGAAGCGCCATTGGTACGCATCAGCCTTTATCTTCACCAGCCACAGCGCCCAAGAGGACTCGCCGGACGTTGCGCTGGCGCGCTGTCCGGCCACTTGTGCCTGGTAGCCATCGGGTTTCGTGGCCAGTTCGGCAGGGTTCAACTTGACTCGAGCCGAGACCGTGAACGAGCCGCTCTCGTCAACCACCGGGCCGTTGGTGGAGGCGGAACCCGCCTTGCCGTCCAGGACAAGCGCGTTGTCGTCCCCGCCCAGCACCGCTCCGGCGGACAGCTTCATTGCAGCCCGCTTGTACTCCGACTTGTCTGTCACCTCACCGCCGGTGGCAGCCACCGCGTCCCAGCGCGCCACCAGTTCGGTCTCTGCCCCGCCGGCCTTGAGCAGCCGGGCTTCCTGAAGCAGTGCGTGCTCGTTAAGGGCATAGCGCCACACCGACACTTCATCCAAGTAGCCGTGGAAGTACTGCTGGAAAGCACCGGCGGCCTTGGTGCGCCCGAATTGCAGGCCATGGGTGGATGTCCAGGGCTCGTACTCAGGAGCCTTCTCGGACAGCTTCACCGGAGCCGTTCCCTGCGGGATGCCGTTGACGAACAACTGAATCGTGTCGTCCGCCTTGTCCGTGTTCCCACCGGTGTTGAACACCCCTGCCAGGTGCGTCCACACTCCCGCGGGGGGATTCACCGTGTCGCCCTCGGAGATGACATCGGGGGTGGTGCTCTTGTCCTGGGCACCGCGGTTGAACGCCCACCGCTTCCTGCCGGACGAGTAGTACAGCGTGAACGCCGTGTCCTGATCACCGGGAGCAGAGAGCACCACTTGATTGGCACTTGTGTCCGTCAGATATGCCCACCCGGAGACAGTGAACGAATCCCGGGTGTTCACCACCTGCTCGGTGGTGGCGGCGTATCCCTGCTGTTGTGCGGGGTCCTCACTATTCACGCCGAGCGAGAAGTCGCCCGCGCCGCGCCGGGCCCGCTTGTCCCACAAAGCCCCGCCCGTATAGAGCGTTGAGTCATGTCGAGTAGCTCCAGCTTCCGCGGAGTCTGGGCTGGTCCGATCCGTTCCCTCGCCGTCGTCGAACCTCCACCGTCCGATCGGGCCTTCAGCCTCAGCCACATTGATCTTGAAGATTGCGGGCTCACCCCATCGGTCGCGGACATCTGTGGCCCGAACCTCCAAGGTCTGGATGCCGGCGTCAGGAGGTGTTAGGAGCACCGACTTCGCCTGGGAAAGGAGAACCTTCGTCGCCGCCTTCTCCCCGTGCCACCGCCACAGGTACGCCTTGATGTCCGAATCGGCAGCATTCGGCGCGAAGGAGAAAGTGGCCGTGACGCCAGGCCCGCCCAGTTCCTCGCACTGCCCCCCGGTCACGCATTCCTTGTACGGGCTTCCACCCGTGATCACTGGGGCCTTCGGAAGCGTGGTGTCGACCTTGAAGTAGCACCAGTCCGTCGGAGCCGAGTCCATGTGCTGGGTCACGCCCTCGTGCGTCCAGAAGGACTGGGTGACCGCTCGGACCCGGTAGAGCGTGCCCTCTTGCCGTTGAGTCATCTGCTTGCTGAGCAAGGTGCCGTCGGGGCTGTACGCCGGTGCCTCGGGCATGGTCTCGGGGCCCCAGGTGTTGTGCCATGTGGAGCCGTCGGACCTGTGCGCCTGGAACACCACCCGCAGCGAGCCCTTGAATCCGTTTGACGCGGGCTGCACAAGCGCCTGCGCCCCCGCTACGACAGTGGGAGTCAAAACCGTGACGGCCTCCGGGGAGCGGTAGTCCCGCGCGCACTCGGACACGGTGCCAGTGCCCGGGATGACACCGACGGGCACCGGAGTCCCCGGCTTGGGCACATAGTTGATTGTCAGCGCGGCGTTGTCGTCGAACCGCTTCCACGCATCGGGGTCGCTCTCGTCCTTCGCGCGCAGCATCAGCGTCAGGCGCGAGAACTTCCCGTCGGCGAACGAACGCACCGTGGAGGTCAGATTCTCGTCACCCTCAGCGGCGTTGTCGTGGAACTCGACCCAGCTGTCGGGCTGTTCGGGAGTGCAGTTCGTGCCCCGTCCCGCGGACACATTTCGGTCGCCCATCAAGTCCAGCTGCCCAGGGCCCGGCCACCTGGTGCCCTCCGAGATGTTGTTGCTGCGCCACAGGTCCACCTCGTGGGGCGTGCAGGAGAACGACCAGGTCTCGTGCGCGCGGAAGACCGCGTCCACCACGTACTTGCCCGCCAGGTTCGTGGGTGCGAACTCGAAGTACATGCGGTTCGTGTAGTCCCTGCCGCAGTACCAGGGGCCAAGATGGCTGCAGTTGCCCACCCCGTAGTCGCCGTCGAAGTTCCAGAACCGGTCGCCGTCCGAGGAGAGTACGGTGCGTTCCTGCAGGGCCGCCCCCATCGGGGGGTCGATGAAGACGGGGTAGACCGTCTTCTCGCCCCGCAGCAGTTCCAGGTCCGGCCTGACCGCCACCGCGTTGCCGTCCACCTGCACTGGCAGCTCCGCGCTGGCGTCGCCCGCGCCCGGACGGTTCGGGTCCTCCTTCGACGGTTCCGGCTTCTCGGCCTCGGCCGTCGCACGTACCAATTGCGGCGCGGCCCCAGCATCGCCGGCCGAGTCCCACATCACCCCGGCCGGACCCGTGAAGGCCGCATTGCCGTCAGCATCGATCGCGCGCAAGCCGCCGCCTGCCCCCGGCGCGACATCCAGGCCATCCCCTTTGACGGTCAGCTTGATCCGCTCGAGCTCGGAGTTGGCGGCCGCTTCCGCCGACTTGACGACCAGCACCTCGCGGTAGCCCTCAGCAGTCGCCGTCAGCTTCAGGTCGACCCCCTTGAAGACCTCCGGGTAGATGGCGGTGGCTCCCGAGAGCTGCGGCTCTGGCAACGCCCCCGGCCAGCCGAGCGACAGCGAGCCTCGCTTGCCGCCAAGGGTGATCACGGGCTTGGCGCTGCCTCCGCCGGAGAACGCGAGATCGACCACCGCGGACTTCGGGCCGACCGTTCCGTCCGACCGGCGCTCCAGGGTGATGTCGATACCCCGCCAGGAGCCGTCCTTGGCCCGGGCCCGCTGAGGCCGGGTCGACTGGGTCAGCGTGAAGGTACCGTCCGGGTTGGCCATGGTGGTTGCGTACTCGGTGCGCTCCTCGACCACCTCGACCGGCTGTCCTGAGGCCGCGGCACGCGCCGACGCGGACTGATCAGCCGATTGCTTCGCCGCTGGGGTCGTACCGGGTGCCTTCAGCACCGCCACGCCGAACGCCGGGGCAGGCGTATAGCCGGCCACCAACGCGGCGCCCACCAATGCCCCCACAGCACGAGAAACGCGTCGTCTACCCGCAGGCATGACTGATCCCCCTTTAAGGGCCTCCCCAGACCCTTCACAGAACGGACGACTATGTGAAGTCCGTCTGGGAACCCTAGGCACGCTTCGCACGTCTGATCGATGACGTAAGGATGTAAAAAGCTGCAATCGCAGGAGCCTGCTCCCTCTACAGACCGTCCCAGACCGGCATGAATCAAATCAAGATCCCCGCGTCGGCCAGCGGCGACACCGATCCCGTCGCTGGGAAGCCCGTCGATGTAGCGCCACAAAACGCGAACGGGCCCCTGCCATGCGGCAAGGGCCCCATTCACGTCCGCGTCAGCTGACCGCGTCCGGTTCCAGCGCCTGCAGGAGTCCATTCGCTGTCATCGCACCGCTCCAGATGCGCAGCCGGTCCAGGCTGCCAGGGAGATAGTGGTCCATGGTGCCGCCGTCGGAACCGCGCCCCACAGCCAGTTCTCCCGTCCCCTGTGCCTGGGACGTGAGCCCGGCATGGGGGTTTTCGGCCTGCTGGACGACTCCGATGTAGAGCTTGAGCCTGCCGGACGCATCCGGCTCACCCGGCGTGGTCGCAGCCGCGTCGTACACACCTGAGACATCGATCGGGGTGTCGAACTCAGACGGTTCCATGCTGGAGTCCGCCTGAACCACAACCCGCTCGGTCACCTTGCCCGCCGCGTCCACCACGGTCCGCTCGAAGGTCCACACGGTGACATCCTCACCGTCGCCATCAGGATCGATCCTGCTCAGCACCAGCGCCCAGGACGACTCGTCCGCAAGCTTCTGACCGGCCACGATCGCGCGGTACCCGGACGGCTTGGCCGCCCACTTGGCACTGTCGACCCGGACGCGGGCCGAAACCGTGAACGAGCCGGTCTCGTCCACCGCCGGACCGGGAGCCGCGGCGTAGCCCTCAACTCCATCGAGGACCAGCTGACTCCGCCCGGACTCGTCCGTATGCAGCTGCGCCCCCTCGGCCGACAAGGTCAGGCCGGGCTTGGCATAGCCGCTCGAATCCTTGATCTCACTGTCGGTGGAGAGCCGGGCGTTCCAGTCCGCCACGAGTGCGGTGGCGGGCCCCCCGTCAGCCATGAGTTCGGACACCTGCCGTAGGTCCACCGGCCTGAGCGCCCGCTGCCAGACCTGCGCCTCGTCGACATAGCCATGGAAGTACTGCCGGTAGGCGCCGGCGTCCTTGGTCCGGCCGATCTGAAGCCCCATCGAGGACGTCCAGGGTTCGTACGCCGGCGCCGCGGCGGACAGGTTCAACGGCTTGCCCTGAGGCCGGCCGTTGACGAAGAGCTGGACAGTGTCATTCGTCTTGTCCGTGTCGCGCTTGGTGTCGAACACTCCAGCCAGATGCGTCCACACGCGAGCCGGAGGGTTTGCCGCATCGCCGTACGAGACGACATCCGCCGTGCCGATCTCGTCCTTGGCGCCGCGGCTGAAGGCCCACTTCTTCTGCTTGGCGGAGTAGTAGAGGGCGAACGCCGCGTCCCGCTTTCCCGGTGCCGAGAGCACAACCTGATCCGACTTCGTACCGGCGAGATACGCCCAGGCCGAGACAGTGAACGAGTCCTTGGTGTCGACCACCGGTCCGCTTGTGGCCCCGTACGCCTTCCGCTTGGCCGGGTCGGCGCTGTTCAGGTCGAGCGAGAAGTCGTCGGCCCCGCGCCTGCCCAACTCCGACCAGCCCGCACCGCCCTTGAGCGTCGCATCGTGGCGCTCCGTTCCCTCGGTGGCGGTGTCCTTCGTGGTGTGCACTCCCGGGTCCGTCGGGCTGTCGGCGAACTGCCAGTGCCCCACTGCGCCCAACGCAGGCTTCACGCGGAAAGTGAAGTACGCGGGGGCGCTCCATCGTTCGCCGTAGTCCCCGGCCTGTACTTCCAGAGTCTGCATGCCGTCATCGGGCGGCACCACGGCCTGCGAGGCCTCGGCCCCATCGACAACCGTGGCTCCCTGCTGTCCCTGCAGCCTCAAGCGGTAGGCCGTGACATCCGTCTTGCCCGTCGCCGGATCGATGTCCGCCTCATTCGGCCGGAACGTGAACATCCCGGCCAGCCCCGGCTCGCCCCGCCCCACGCAGTCGTTCGCGGTGCACTCCGTATACGGCCCGTCGCTCGTGATCCGCGGCGCCAGCGGCACCGGATCGTCCGCCCCGAAAGCCACCCCCGCCATCAGCGTTGTACCTACCAGCGCGCCCCATGCGCGAGCGCCTCTCCGTCTGTGTAAAGACACGACTGATCCCCCTCCGAGGGCCTCCCCAGGCCCTTCCACGTGCGCACATTAGACACACGACGCCACCGCGATCGATCAAATATCAGGAGCCTGCCCCTCCGCAGACCACCCCAGACCGGTATGAATCCAGCTAGAAGCCCCGCGGCGATTGCGCGACCCACGCCCAGGTCCGTCCCCGTCACCCCGACCACAGGTAACACTTTGACTGCCTAAAAAGCCCTGACCATTGACGCCCGCCCGACATGCGGCTTACCTTCCTCCCAACCGAATAGGAAACTTTCCTAACAGTCCAGCAAAGGACCAAGTGGGAAAACAGGCAGCCGAAGGGCAGGTGCATCCGTCGTGGCCGGAACCACTCCCGGTACACCGCGCGTACTGCGCGCCATGAACGACCGGGCCGCGCTCGATCTGCTGCTGGAGCACGGGCCGCTGTCACGCACCAAGATAGGGAAGCTGACCGGTCTGTCCAAGCCCACCGCTTCCCAGCTGCTCGCCCGGCTCGAAGCCGCGGGGCTCGTCGTCGCCACCGGGACCACCGAGGGGCGGCCCGGGCCCAACGCCCAGTTGTACGCCGTCAACGCTCGCGCCGCCTTCGCCGCCGGGCTCGATGTCACGCCGCATCGGATCCGCGCCGCCGTCGCCGACATCACCGGAGCCACCGTCGGCGAGTTCGAGCTGCCGACCCCGGGCCGGCGCGCCGAGAGTGTCGTGCGGCAGGTCACCGAGGCGCTCGACGGGGCGGTGAAGGCCGCCGGGGTCACCCGCTCCGATGTGCACCGGCTCGTCATCGGTACGCCCGGTGCGTTCGACCCGTCCACCGGGCGGCTGCGGTACGCGTCGCATCTGCCCGGCTGGCACTCCCCCACTCTCCTCGACGAGCTGGCCGCCGTGCTGCCGATGCCCGTCGAGTACGAGAACGACGTCAACCTGGTCGCCGTCGCCGAGCAGCGTCTCGGCGCCGCGCACGGCCATGAGAACTTCGTGCTGCTGTGGAACGAGGAGGGCCTCGGCGCCGCGGTCGTCATCGGCGGCCGGCTGCACCGCGGTTTCACCGGCGGCGCCGGTGAAGTCGGCTTCCTGCCGGTGCCCGGCACCCCGCTCGTGCGCCAGGTGACCAAGGCGAACAGCGGCGGCTTCCAGGAGCTCGCCGGCGCCCAGGCGCTGCCCCGGCTGGCGCGCGAGCTCGGCATCGGCGGCATCGCCCACGGGCCGCACGCCGAAGTCGCCACCGAGCTCGTCGCCCGGGCCGCCGAGGCGGACTCGGGGGCGTACCGCAAGCTGCTCGACGCGTACGCGACCGGGCTTGCCACCGGTCTCGCCTCCATGGTCGCCGTACTCGACCCCGAACTCGTCGTCCTGTCCGGCGAAGTGATCGCCGCCGGCGGGGAGCCGCTGCGCGAGCGCGTACTCGCGGAGCTCACCGAACTGGCCGCACCACGGCCCCGTCTCGTACTCGGTTCCGTACGGGAACACCCTGTCCTGCGAGGGGCGCTCGAGAGCGCCCTGGCCACCACGCGGGACGAAGTCTTCGACACCTCCCGCTGAACACCTCCCGCTGAACATCTCCCACTGAACACCTCTCGCTGAAAGCACCTCCCGCCACCTTCCTCTTGAGCCCTCGACCCGTCACAGGGAGACACCGTCATGTCCACACGCACCCGGAAGACGGCAGCCGCACTCGCCGCGACCGCCGCCATATCCCTGTTCGCCTCGGCTTGTACGGGCTCGAGCGACTCCGCGGCCGACGACGACCCCAACGCCAAGACCACCATCACCTTCTGGCACGGCTGGAGCGCCCCCAGCGAGGTCAAGGCGATCCAGGACAACGTCACCCGCTTCGAGAAGGAACACAGCAACATCAAGGTCAAGATCGTCGGCAATATGACCGACGACAAGATCAACCAGGCGCTGCGGGCGGGCGGTTCGAACGCCCCGGACGTCGTGAGCTCCTTCACCACCGACAGCGTGGGGAAGTTCTGCACCTCCGGCGCCTTCGTCGACCTCAAGCCCTTCCTCGAGAAGTCGAAGATCGACCCGGCCAAGGTCTTCCACAAGCCGCTGCTCGACTACACGCAGTTCGACGGCAACCAGTGCTCGCTGCCGCTGCTCAATGACGCGTACGGCCTCTACTACAACAAGGACGCCTTCAAGGCGGCCGGGATCACCGCCCCGCCGAAGACCTGGAGCGAGTTCGAGAAGGTCGCCGAGAAGCTGACCAAGCCCAAGGGCGACTCGTACGAACAGCTCGGCTTCATGCCGAACTACCACGGCTACGAGACCACCCCCATGCACTACGTCTCGCAGTGGGGCCCCACCTACTTCGGCGCCGACGGCAAGTCCAACATCGTCAAGGATCCAGCCTTCTCGCAGATGCTGACCTTCCAGAAGGGCCTGGTCGACAAGCTCGGCGGCTTCACCAAGCTGGAGAAGTACCGCAACACCTTCGGTGACGAGTGGGGCGCCAAGCACCCCTTCCACACCGGTCAGGTCGCCATGCAACTGGACGGCGAGTGGCGGCTCGGCATGGCCAAGGAGGCGAAGGTGAAGTTCGAGATCGGCACCGCGCCACTGCCCGTCGCCGACGACCAGGTGGCCGACTACGGCAAGGGCTACCTCTCCGGCACGATCATGGGCATCGCCTCTACCAGCAAGAAGCAGAACGCCGCGTGGGAGCTGGTGAAGTACATGACCACCGACACCGACGCGGTGGTGGCCTTCGCCAACGGCATCCACAACGTGCCCTCCACGATCGACGCGCTCACGTCGCCGAAGCTGAAGATCGACCCGGCCTTCAAGACCTTCATCGACATCGCGCAGCACCCGAAGTCCAATACCACGCCGGCCAACGTGGACGGCGGCGCGTACCAGGTGACCTTCCAGGACTTCGGCTACCAGTACGAGTCCGGGAAGGCGAAGGACCTGCAGGCCGGTCTGGAGAAGACGGCCAAGCAGATCGACACCGACATCGCGAAGCAGAAGTAGCCGAGAAGACAGAAGACAGACAGTGACTACGCACACGCTGCGGTCGAAGCGCCGGCAGTCCGGCCTTGTTGCGAAGCACAGAAAACAGGCACTGCGAACCGCGGCCTTCATGTCGCCCTGGCTGATCGGCTTCAGCGTCTTCTTCGCGTACCCGCTGATCTCGACCGTGTACTTCTCCTTCATGAAGTACGACGGCTTCCGGCCCCCCGTCTTCAACGGCCTGGACAACTGGACGTACGTCTTCAGCGAGTACCCGATGTTCTGGCCCGCCCTGCGCAACACGCTCTGGCTGGTGCTGGTGATGGTCAGCTGCCGGGTCGTCTTCGGCCTCGGCATCGGACTGCTCATCACCAAGATCAGGACGGGCGCTGGGGTCTTCCGGACCCTGTTCTATCTGCCCTATCTCGCCCCGCCGGTCGCGGCGACACTCGCCTTCGTCTTCCTGCTCAACCCCGGTACCGGACCGGTCAATTCGGTCCTCGACTCGATCGGGCTGCCCACCCCCGGCTGGTTCACCGACCCCAGCTGGTCCAAGCCGGCCCTCACCGCGCTCGCGCTCTGGGGCATCGGCGATCTGATGGTGATCTTCATGGCGGCACTGCTCGACGTACCGAAGGAGCAGTACGAGGCGGCGGAGCTGGACGGGGCCACGGCCTGGCAGCGCTTCCGCTTCGTCACCCTGCCGAACATCTCCCCGATCGTGATGTTCGCCGTGGTCACCGGAGTGATCCAGACGATGCAGTACTACACACAGCCGTTGGTGGCCGGAAAGGTCGCCTCCGGCATCATCGGCGGCAGCGGACAGCAGTTCGAGCCCGGTTACCCCGAGAAGTCGACGCTCACGCTCCCGCAGCTGGTCTACAACGTCGGCTTCCAGCGCTTCGACTACGGGGCCGCGGCGGTCGTCGCCCTCGTCCTGTTCGTGCTCTCGATGGTCTTCACCGCGTTCCTGATGCGGCGGCGCGGCGGCCTCGTACAGGTGGGTGACTGAGCCATGGCGCAGATTCTCGACAAGCCCGCTCCCGCGGTCGTGAGCGTCGCCGGTGCCGAGCGCACCGCGCGCCGCAAGGCGACGCTGCACTGGATCGCCGTGCACTCGCTGGGTATCGCGGCCGCGCTCTTCTTCGTGCTGCCGTTCGTCTTCGCCGTCCTCACCTCGCTGATGAGCGACCAGCAGGCGCTCACCCGCGATCTCGTCCCCGACACCTGGCAGTGGGACAACTACCGCCGGGTGCTGGACACTCCGGGCTTTCTGACGTGGTGGAAGAACACGCTGCTGTACGCCGGTCTCGGCACAGTCCTCACCGTGGTGTCCTCGATCCCTGTGGCGTACGCGCTCGCCAAGTTCCGCTTCCGCGGGCAGCGCCTCGCCCTGATGCTCGTCATCTCGATGATGATGCTGCCGCCCCAGGTGGTCATCATCCCGATGTATCTGTTCTGGGCGAAGCAGCTGGACCTGGCCGGCACGCTGTGGCCGCTGATCATCCCGATGGCGTTCGGCGACGCGTTCTCGATCTTCCTGCTGCGGCAGTTCCTGCTCACCATCCCCAACGAGTATCTGGACGCCGCGAAGGTCGACGGCTGCAGTGAGTTCCGCACGCTGCTCAGGGTGGTGCTGCCGATGGCCAAGCCGGGCATCGCCGCCGTAGCGCTGTTTCAGTTCTTCTACGCCTGGAACGACTACTTCGGCCCGCAGATCTATGCCTCGGAGAACCCGGCGGCCTGGACCCTCTCGTACGGCCTGGAGTCGTTCAAGGGCGCGCACCACACCGACTGGAATCTGACCATGGCCGCAACCGTGCTGGTCATGGCCCCCGTGATCCTCGTCTTCTTCTTCGCCCAGAAGGCATTCGTCGAGGGCGTCACACTGACCGGAGTGAAGGGCTAAGAGTGACCATGAAGCTCGCAGTCGTGGGTGGCGGATCCACCTATACCCCAGAGTTGATCGACGGCTTCGCCCGGCTGAGGGACACTCTCCCCATCAGTGAACTCGTGCTCATCGACCCCGCGGCCGACCGTCTGGAGCTCGTCGGCGGGCTGGCCCGGCGGATCTTCGCCAAGCAGGGCCACGACGGGAAGATCGTCACCACCTCCGATGTGGACGCGGGCGTCGCGGACGCCGACGCGGTGCTGCTGCAACTGCGCGTGGGCGGGCAGGCCGCCCGCAACCAGGACGAGACCTGGCCGCTGGAGTGCGGCTGTGTCGGCCAGGAGACAACGGGCGCGGGCGGTCTCGCCAAGGCGCTGCGCACCGTCCCGGTCGTGCTCGACATCGCCGAGCGGGTGCGGCGCAGCAACCCTGACGCCTGGATCATCGACTTCACCAACCCGGTGGGCATCGTCACCAGGTCGCTGCTGCAGGCCGGGCACAAGGCCGTCGGGCTGTGCAATGTCGCCATCGGCTTCCAGCGCAAATTCGCGAAGTTCCTCGACGTCGCCCCGGCCGACGTGCACTTGAACCATGTGGGTCTCAACCACCTGACATGGGAGACGGGTGTGCGGCTCGGCGGCCCCGAGGGCGCGGACGTGCTGCCGAAGCTGCTGGCGGGGCACGGTGACGCGATCGCGGACGACCTGCGGCTGCCGCGCGAGGTGCTGGACCGGCTCGGCGTGGTGCCCTCGTACTATCTGCGCTACTTCTACGCGCACGACGAGGTCGTACGAGAGCTGAGGACGAAGCCCTCGCGGGCCGCCGAGGTCGCGGAGATGGAGAAGCAGCTGCTCGAGATGTACGGCGACCCGGCGCTCGATACGAAGCCGGAGCTGCTTGCCAAGCGCGGCGGCGCCTACTACTCGGAGGCGGCCGTGGATCTGGCGGCCTCGCTCCTCGGCGGGGGCGGCAGCCCGTACCAGGTGGTCAACACCGTCAACAACGGCACCCTGCCCTTCCTCGCCGACGACGCCGTCATCGAGGTACAGGCCGCGGTCGGCTCGCACGGCCCGACTCCGCTGCCCGTGGCGGAGCTCGACCCGCTGTATGCCGGGCTGATCGCGCAGGTCACGGCGTACGAGGACCTGGCGCTGGAGGCCGCACTGCGCGGCGGGCGCGACCGCGTGTTCAAGGCGCTGCTGTCGCATCCGCTCGTCGGCCAGTACGAGTACGCAGACGCGCTCACCGTCAAGCTGATCGCGCACAACCGGGAGCACCTCACGTGGGCGTGAACGCATCGGTCCTCGCCATCGACGCGGGCAACAGCAAGACCGACGTGGCCGTCATCGGCACCGACGGCTCTGTGGTCGTGTCGTCCCGCGGGCCCGGCTTCCAGCCGCCGAAGGTCGGCGTCGAGGCGGCGCTCGACGTGCTCGGCTCGACGGTCGGCGAGGCGCTGGCGAAGGCGCGTGCCGAGGGTGAGGCCATCGACAGTGTCGAGCATGTGTCGGCCTGTCTTGCCAACGCCGATCTGCCGGCGGAGGAACGGGAGTTGACGGCCGCTCTGCACGCGCGCGAGTGGGGCCGTACGACCGAGGTACGCAACGACACCTTCGCGATACTGCGCGCCGGGGTCGACGAGCCGCGAGGCGTGGCCGTGGTGTGCGGGGCCGGCATCAACTGCGTGGGGATGCTGCCGGACGGCCGTACCGCCCGCTTCCCCGCGATCGGGAAGATCTCCGGGGACTGGGGAGGCGGTTCGGGGCTGGCCGAGGAGGCGATGTGGTTCGCGGCGCGGGCGGAGGACGGGCGCGGTGAGCCGACGGCGCTGGCGCGCACGCTGCCCGCGCACTTCGGCCTGGACTCCATGTACGCCCTGATCGAGGCGCTGCACCTCGGGCACATCGCGTCGGCGCGCAAGCATGAGTTGACTCCGGTCCTCTTCGCGACCAGTGCGCAGGGCGATCCGATCGCCCGCTCGCTGGTGCACCGGCTTGCGGAGGAGGTCGTCGCGATGTCCACGGTGGCGCTGGCGAGGCTCGATCTGCTCGATGAAGAGGCGCCGGTGCTGCTGGGCGGCAGCGTGCTCGCGGCCCGGCACCCGGAGCTTGACGAGCACATCGGCAAGCTGCTGGCGGCCAAGGCGCCGAAGGCGGTCATCGAGGTGGTGACGGCGCCGCCGGTACTGGGTGCGGCACTGCTCGGGCTCGATCATGTCGGGGCATCGGCGGAGGCGCGCGCCAGGCTGCGCGCGCACTACGCCTAGACGTCACGTTCGTTGGGATGCGTCGCCCAGGTTCCCGGCATCAGGATCGGGAGCATGGGCGACTTTGCGTGAACGATTCGATGCGGACGGGTTCGTGAGGCTCGCCCGCGCTGCTCCCGGCTGCCTCGGCGTAGTCGCTTTCGGCGCTGTGTGGCGTGGGCTCGCCAATACCTGGGCAGCGTCCCTGCGACGGGAACCGATCTACGCAGAGAAGCGTATTCATGGTGGGGAGTTCGGACTGGCGGGATCCTGAATCGAAGCGATAGGAACAAGATCCAGTCAATCATGCTGTGATTGTCGGTCACTGCGGCCATACTGCTGGCCGGGGGCATCCCCAACCCGCCGCCGGGGGGGCGGGCCGACGTCAGGGACCGAGGGGGAGGTCACGTGACATACCCACCGAGTGTGCGCAGCGAGCCTCAGTCGGCTCCGACGCATGCGCCCGCACAGCCGCCGGGCCGGCCGCCCGCACACCGCGGCGTCTGGGCCGAGGGCAAGGAGCGGCTGCGGACGGCGGCGACGACCGAGCCCGGGCGGCTGCAGATCATCGGGGCTGTCCTGGCAGCGCTGGTGATTGCGTTCGGCGCGGTGACCGCTTTCGAGATCGCCGACCGGGCGTCCGCTGCCGACGATGTGGTGAGCCGCAGCCAGCCGCTGAGCGCGGACGCCGCGTCCGTCTACCGCTCCCTGGCCGACGCGGACACGGCGGCCTCCAGCGGTTTCCTGGCCGGCGCCGAGAAGGAGCCCGCGGCCCGCGAGCGGTATCAGAAGGACATCGCCCTCGCGTCCAAGCTGCTGGTCAAGGCCGCGACGAACACGGACAGTGCGAGCGAGTCCGGACGGCAGATCGCCACTCTCAATGAGCAGCTCCCCCGCTATACGGGCCTGGTCGAGACGGCCCGTGCCTACAACCGCCAGGGCCTGCCGCTCGGCGGCGCCTATCTGCGGTATGCGAACGAGCAGATGACCAAGCAGCTGCTGCCCGCCGCCCAGAAGCTGTACGACGCCGAGACGGCCAGGCTCGACGAGGACGACGACCACGCCCGCTTCTGGCCCCTGTTCTCGCTCGCGGTCGGCGCGGTCGCACTGGCCGCCCTTGTCTGGGCGCAGCGTCGCAACTACCAGCGTACGAACAGGGTGTTCAACCACGGCCTGCTCGCCGCCACTGCCGCCGCCACCGTCGTCCTGCTGTGGCTGGCCGTCGGACACACGGTGGCCCGCGCCGAGCTGAACGACGCAAAGGCACACGGCCAGAAGTCCCTGAAGGTCCTCAACGACGCGCGGATCAACTCTTTGAAGGCACGCGCCAATGAGAACCTCACGCTGGTGGCGCGGGGTGCGGTGCTCACCGAGGACGGCAAGAGCGACAAGTACGAGACGGACTACAGCACGGGCATGGACAAGCTCGGCACGCAGCTGAGCGAGGCACAGAAGCTCGCCGACGACACGCAAGGCCGCGATCCCGTCGAGCAGGCGGTCGCGAGCGTGTCCGAGTGGAAGGTCCGGCACAAGAGCGCCAGCGCGACCGACAAGGCCGGCGACTACGTCGGCGCGCTGGACAAGGTCATCGGCCCCAAGGCATCGACCGGTCAGTCCTTCGACCAGGTCGACGAGGCGCTGGCGAAGGCGCTCGGGCATGAGCAGCGCGAGTTCACCCGTGCCGCCGAGGATGGGCGCGGCGCGCTGACGGGGCTGCCGATCGGCGCAGCCGCACTGGCGGTGCTGGGTGGAGCGGGCGCAGTGATCGGCATCAACCGCAGGCTTTCGGAGTACCGGTGAGAGGGGGAGAGATGACGAGCACGAGGACCAGGTTCCGCGGCTGGGGCGGCGTCGCAGGGATGGCCGCGGCCTGTGCGCTGACCGCTGCCGTCACGCTGCTGCCGCTGTCCCGCAGCGGCGCGGACGCCCCCGGCTCCGACTCGGTCGGCCAGGGCGCGGTCGGCACCACGCCTGCCAAGGCGGACAGCTGCACGGAACCGGAGCGCTCCCTGCCGTCATCGGCAGCCGGCGGGCCGAACATCGACGCGATCGTGCAGCGCGGCAAGCTGATCGTCGGCGTCGACCAGAACAGCTACCGCTGGGGCTACCGCAATCCGGCCACCGGTGGTCTTGAGGGCTTCGACATCGATCTCGCCCATGCCATCGCCAAGGACATCCTCGGCAAGCCCGATGCCATCATCTTCCGCGCGATCCCGACCAACCAGCGCATCCCCGCACTGAACAACGGCACGGTGGACATCGTCGTCCGCACGATGACGATCAACTGCGCCCGGATCAAGCAGGTCGCGTTCTCCACGGCGTACTTCCAGTCGGGCCAGCAGGTCCTCGCCCCCAAGGGCTCGTCCATCACCGGGTACGACAAGTCCCTCGCCGGGAAGAGGGTCTGCACGGCAGAGGGCTCGACCGCCTATGAAGAGCTGGAGAAGAAGTCCTTCGGCGCCACGTTCAAGGACGAGCACGACGGGCAGCCGGGGGACGAGGACGTGCTCACCGTGTCCAACCAGCTGGACTGTCTGGTGCGGCTCCAGCTCGGCCTCGCCGACGCGGTCGTGACGGACAACGCCCTCGGGGCGGGCCAGGCGGCCCAGGACCCGGCGGTCGAGCTCAAGGGCGGCAAGCCCTTCACCACGGAGTTCTACGGTGTGGCCACCAAGCTCGGCAAGGACGACCTGGTGCGCCGGGTGAACAACGTGCTCGACACCTATCGCAAGGGCCCATGGACCGAGGCGTACAACAAATGGCTGGCCGCCGATCTGCCCGGGATAGCCGGGCCGCCCGCGCCGAAGTACCGGAGTTGAACAAGCCGCACGGCTGAACAAGCCGTACAGCTGCACAGGCCGCACGGCTGAACAAGCCGTACAGCTGCACAGGCCGCACGGCTGCACAGGCCGCACGGCTGAACAATTGTCCTGCAGGGAAGAGCGGAGAGGTGATCGATGGGCGCGGCGGGATCCTCCCCCAGCTTCGCGGGGGGACCCCCGGGGCCGGTAATGGACCGGGACGAGGTGGACCGTGCGATGGCGCGGCTCGGCGCGGAGCACGAGGCGATTGAGACGTCGCTCCTCGCCCTCCAGGACCATGCGGGCCGCAGGCTCCTCGAAGGCGCCGAGCTCACGGGCGTCACCAAGGACCGCTGGGCCTCCACCGAGCAGGCGATCAGCCTGCTGTGGGGGTACTTCGACGCGTACAGCGCCGCCCTGGAAGACACCCGTGAGCTGCGCGCCGGGCGGCGCTGGCCCAGCCGGGACGACCTGGTGGAGCTGACCGACCGGCTGCGCGGCCGCAGCGTCACGGTCGCAAGCTCCGCCGCCCACCCCTCGCCCTCGATCAACGGACCCGCCAAGCTGTCCGAGCAGTTCACGCTCGAAGAGCTCGTCGCCCGGATGAACGAGCTGTATGCGAGCTCGCTGGACATGGTGGTCACGGCCGATTCGGTGTGGTCCGCGCTGCCCGCCCGGATAGATCTGCTCTCGGCCGAGCTGCAGCGCACCCGCTCGCTCGCGCACTCCGTCGGCGTACGGCCCGGGGAGCACCCGTCCGGCGACGAACTGGAGTCGATCACCCATGAGCTGTCCACGCTGCGCGCGCAGGTGATCTCCGACCCGCTCGCCTTCTGGCGGTCCGCGCCCGGCAGTTCGGCGCCGGGCGGCGGCCGCCCCGACACCGACCGTTACGACCGTGCGGCGCGCGCTCTCGAGGACATCCGCCGGGAGATCGAGGCCGTCCTGCGGGTCCGGCAGGACTCCGAGGAGCGGCTGATCCGGCTGCGTGACGTGCTCTCGCGCGCCGACCGGACGCTGACCGAGGCGCGCTCCGCGCGCGGCGAGGTGCTGGCGAAGATCGCGGCCTCCGAGGTGCCCGCGGTCAGCGGTCCGCCGACCGCACTGCAGGAACGACTCGCTACCGCCGCCGAATACCGCAGGCACTCCCAGTGGAACCGGCTCTCGCCGCTTCTGGAGTCCCTGGAGCGCGAGGCCGAAGACGAACTGATGCGCGCCCGCGAGTCGTTGACGGCGGTCACCGCTCCCCTCGCGGTCCGCGCTGAGCTGCGCGGCCGGCTGGACGCGTACAAGGCGAAGGTGGCCCGGCACGGTCTTGCGGAGGATCCGCTGCTGATCGAGCGGTACGACGCGGCCCGGCGGATGCTGTGGAGCGCGCCGTGCGATCTGCGCGTCGCCGAACAGGCGGTGTTGCGCTATCAGCAGGCAGCCGCGGAAGCACTGGGGCCGAGGCAGCCGGGACCGAGCGGGCCCAATGACCGCAGGGGGGATTCGTGAGCGAGAACAAGCAGTGCCAGCGCCCCGGTTGTGAGGGCTCCTACGAGGACATGGGCAGCGGCGAGCTGTACTGCGACACCTGCGGGCTCGCGCCCGTCGTCTCGTCGAACGGCATGGTGTCCTCGCAGCCCACCGGCATGACCGGCGGCGGCCGGGGCTCCAGCTCCGCGCGGAGCAGTTCGCGCTCATCGCGTGCCTCGTCGCGTTCGTCGACCTCGCGCCGTTCCGTCTCCGGGCGGCTTTCGCGCTCGCTGACCGGGAGCAGCACCTCGACCCGTTCGGTGTCGGTGCGCAGTTCCGGCAGCTCCACGGGCGCGTCGGGACGCAACCGGCTGGGCGCGGGCCTGGTCACGGTGCCGGAGGTACCGCGACCCGATCCGCGTTCCGCGGTGATGGAGAACCCTGAGGTCCCCGAGCGCAAGCGGTTCTGCTCGCGCTCCGACTGCGGGGCGCCGGTGGGGCGTTCTCGCGGAGATCGGCCGGGGCGTACGGAAGGGTTCTGCACCAAGTGCGGCCACCCGTACTCGTTCGTGCCCAAGCTCGCCCAGGGCGACATCGTGCACGGGCAGTACGAGGTGGTGGGCTGTCTCGCCCACGGCGGCCTGGGCTGGGTCTATCTCGCCGTCGACCGCGCGGTCTCCGACCGGTGGGTGGTACTCAAGGGTCTGCTGGACACCGGCGACCAGGACGCGATGGCCGCGGCGATCTCCGAGCGCCGCTTCCTGGCCGAGATCGAGCACTCCAACATCGTCCGCATCTACAACTTCGTGGAGCATCTGGACCAGCGGACCGGCTCGCTCGACGGATACATCGTCATGGAGTACGTCGGCGGCAAGTCGCTGAAGGAGATCGCCAACGAGCGGCGCAACCCGGTGGGCAAGCGCGATCCGCTGCCGGTCGACCAGGCGTGCGCGTACGGCATCGAGGCGCTGGAGGCGCTCGGGCATCTGCACAGCAGAAACCTGCTGTACTGCGACTTCAAGGTCGACAACGCCATCCAGCAGCAGGACCAGCTCAAGCTGATCGACATGGGCGCAGTCCGCCGGATGGACGACGACGAGTCCGCGATCTACGGCACGGTCGGGTACCAGGCCCCGGAGGTCGCCGAGGTCGGCCCCTCGGTCGCCTCCGACCTGTACACCGTCGCGCGCACGCTGGCCGTGCTGACCTTCGACTTCCAGGGCTACACGAATGTGTTCGTGGACTCCCTGCCGGACCCGGAGAACATCAAGGTCTTCCAGACGTACGAGTCCTTCTACCGGCTCCTGGTGAGGGCGACGGACCCGGATCCGGCGCGGCGGTTCGCCTCGGCGCAGGAGATGGCGGACCAGCTGACGGGGGTGCTGAGGGAGGTCGTAGCGATCCAGACGGGCCGGCCGCGGCCATCGCTGTCGACGCTGTTCGGGCCGGAACTGCGAGTGACGGACACACAGTTGTTCGCGGAGCTGACAGGGGACGTTTCGCAGCTGGGGGCCCGCGCTGAGCCGACCTGGGGCCGCGGACGCGGCAAGCATGCCGGAGGCGGCGCGATCGTGGGCGGCGCAGCCGGGATTACGGGCGGCCCGCTGGTGCCGGGCGCGCGGGTGGGCGGGGAAGCCCTCCAACAGGGCGGCGGAGCCGTCGGATACGGGCCCGGCGGATACGGGCCCGGCACGGCCGGAAATGGGGGCGGTGCGCCGGTGCCGGGCGGCGCAGGCGCCGGGATCGTGGGCGGCGGAGCCGCCAATGCCTCCGCCCTCGCTCCCCACCTCGCACCCCTCGACGCCCGGGCGACCTCCCTCGCCCTGCCCGTGCCACGCGTCGATCCGAATGACCCCAACGCCGGGTTCCTGGCCGGTCTGCTGGCCTCCGCGCCCGCCGAGCTGATCGCCGCGCTGCACACGGTGTCCGCCGCATCCCCGGAAACCCGGCTGCGTGAGCTGCGCGCCCGGCTGGAGATGGGCGAGCTGGACTCCGCCGCAAGTGCGCTCGCCACCCTGGAGAGCGAGCACCCCGACGACTGGCGGATCGTGTGGTACCGCGGCCTCGCCTCCCTGGTGTCCGGGGACAACGAGGTCGCGGCGCTCTCCTTCGACGCGATCTACGACGCGTTCCCCGGCGAGCCCGCGCCCAAGCTGGCACTGGGCGTCTGCGCCGAGGTGCTCGGCCAGCTGGACAACGCCGCCGAGTACTACCGCCTGGTGTGGACGACCGACCCGAGCTATGTCAGCGCCGCGTTCGGCCTGGCACGGGTGCAGCTCGCGGCAGGCGACCGCGCCGGAGCCGTACGGACTCTGGAGTCGGTGCCGGAAGCGTCGATCCACTACACGGCCGCCCGCGTCGCCGCCGTACGGGCGCGGCTGCGGCGACGCGCCGCGCACGACCCTCTCATCGACGACCTGTCAGCTGCTGCGGCGCAGGTGGACGCCCTGAAAGACTTCGGTCTGGACGCGGTGCGCCGCGAGCAGTTGTCCACAGAGGTACTCGGCACGGCCCTGGACTGGGTACTCTCCGGTAGTCCCGGAGCCCCGCCGTCCGTGCCAAACGCACCGCACGCACCACACGCACCGCATCCGGGCAGCGCGCAGACCGTGCTGCTCGGCAGTGAACTGGACGAGCGCGGCCTGCGCTTCGGGCTGGAACGCTCCTACCGGGTGCTCGCCCGGCTCGCCCAGCGCGGCGAGGAGCGGATAGAGCTGGTGGAGCGGGCGAACCGCTTCCGCCCCCGGACGTGGGTGTGATTGATGGCGTCGCAGATGCATCGGCCGGCCGCCGGGTCGACATGCCCCAGCTGCACGGAACCGCTGGAGACGGGTGACCTCTTCTGCGGTGCGTGCGGGTACAACCTCGCCGCAGCGCCCGCGCCGCAGCCCGACCGTCCCACCATGGCCATCGCCACGCCGGTCGCCTGGCCGACGGCGAGTGGGACGGACAGCTCCGGCATTCCCGCGCCGGTACAACGGCCCGGCGATCTGCCCGGGACGGACTCGGGCGGCGGCCCGCTGCCCGCCTCGGCCGTACGGTACGACGACCCGCCCGGCGACTCACCACAAGCCTCGCCCGGAGTCTCGCCCGACGCCTCGCCGCAGGCCTCGCCCAGCGCCTCGAACTCCGGCGGGGACTTCGAGCTCGCCGCCCCCGACCCGGGCAGCGCCGTCGCCGCCGACCCGCGCGCCGTGGACCCCGTCACGCCCCTCTCCGGCGTGAAGGTGTGCGTGGCCTGCCGCGCCGGCCATGTCGACACAGACGGCTACTGCGAGAACTGCGGCCACGCCCAGCCCCGCGAGCGCGATCACATGGAGCAGGAGCTCGGCTCTGTCGCCGCGGTCAGCGACCGCGGCCTGCGCCACCACCGCAACGAAGACTCGTTCGCGGTCTCCTCCACGGCCCTGCCCGACGGCTCGCCCGCCGTGGTCGCGATCGTCTGCGACGGTGTGTCGTCGGCAACCCGCCCCGACGATGCCTCAGCGGCCGCCGCGAGCGCCGCCAACGAGCTGCTGCTCGAGACGCTGCCGCGTGGCACCCACCCCCAGCAGGCCATGCACGAGGCGATCGTCGCCGCTTCCGAGGCGGTCAACTCCCTTGCCGCGGATCCCGGCCAGGGCGAGGCGATGGAGCACGATCCGCACCGCCATCAGAACGCGCCCGCGTGCACGATCGTCGGCGCGGTGGCCGCAGGCGGTCTGCTGGTGATCGGCTGGGTCGGTGACAGCCGCGCCTACTGGGTGCCCGACGACCGCAGCGGCCGGCCCGTCCGGCTCACGGAGGACGACTCCTGGGCCGCCCAGATGGTGTCGGCAGGCCTGATGAGCGAGGCGGAGGCATACGCCGACGAGCGCGCCCATGCGATCACGGGCTGGCTCGGGGCCGATGCGTACGAACTGGAGCCGCACACGGCGTCGTTCAAGCCGGACCGCTCCGGTGTGGTCGTCGTCTGTACGGACGGCCTGTGGAACTACGCGGAGGGCGCCGAGGACATGGCCCGGACGATCCCGGACGACGCCGCGGACCGGCCACTGCACAGCGCACAGGTTCTGGTCGGCCACGCGCTCGACGGCGGGGGCCACGACAACGTAACAGTGGCTGTCCTGCCGTTCACCGTGCCGCTGCAAGGGGCAGGATCGGCCTACAACAAGGCTTGAGCCCCTATTTGTCCGCCTCTTCCGACCGCCTCTTCCGTCCGCCGAAACGGTCCGCCACGCTCGCGCCCGCGGACGCCCGTGTCATTTCAAGCTGACCAACTCTGCCCGAGTGGAGCCTCAAGGAGCCGATCCGATGGCCAATTTCTCCAAGTCCCAGGTGCCGCAGTTCTCCGTCGAGGTGTATCAGAACGAATATCTGCCCGAGGGCGGCCGCGAGGTGAACGCGATCGTCACCGTCACCTCCACCGGAGGCGGCACCAGCGGCCGGGTTCCGCGCACCGGGGCAGCTGCTTCCCCCTCCGCCATACCGGCCCAGTCGCCGGGCGCCGCCGTGGTGATCATGGTCGACTGTTCCGGCTCGATGGACTATCCCCCGACCAAGATGCGCAATGCGCGCGATGCCACGTCCGCGGCCATCGACACCCTGCGCGACGGCACTGCATTCGCCGTGGTCGCCGGTACGCATGTGGCGAGCGAGGTCTATCCGGGAGGCGGCCGGCTCGCGGTCGCCGATGCGGGGACCCGCGCCCAGGCCAAGGACGCCCTGCGGCGGCTCACCGCGGGCGGCGGCACCGCGATCGGCACCTGGCTGCGACTGTCCGACCGGCTGCTCGCCACCTCCGACGGGGCGATCCGGCACGGGATCCTGCTCACCGACGGCCGTAACGAGCACGAGTCGCCGGAGGATCTGCAGGCCTCCCTGGAGGCCAGCGCGGGCCGCTTCACCTGCGACGCCCGCGGGGTCGGCACCGACTGGGAGGTCAAGGAGGTCACCGGCATCGCCTCCGCGCTCCTCGGCACCGCCGACATCGTCGCGAACCCGGCCGAGCTGGCCGCGGACTTCACCGGCATGATGGAGAACGCGATGGGCAAGGAGGTCGCGGACGTTGCGCTGCGGCTGTGGACGCCGGTCGGCGTAGAGATCCAGTTCGTGAAGCAAGTGGCGCCGACGGTCGAGGACTTGACCGGACGGCGCACCGAGGCCGGGCCGCGGTCCGGGGACTATCCGACCGGTTCCTGGGGCGACGAGTCCCGCGACTACCACGTATGCGTCAAGGTGCCGGAGGCCGGGATCGGCCGGGAGATGCTGGCGGCCCGAGTGTCGCTGATCGTTCCGGCCGCGGACGGTGGTACTCCGCAAGTGCTGTCACAGGGGCTGGTACGCGCGGTGTGGACGGATGACATGGTGGCGTCCACCTCGATCAACCCCCAGGTCGCGCACTACACAGGCCAGGCCGAACTGGCACAAGTCATCCAACAGGGGCTGGATGCCCGCAAGTCGGGCGACATCGACGGCGCGACGGCGAAGCTGGGCCGCGCGGTGCAGCTCGCGGCGGACTCGGGGAACGAAGACACTGCGAAACTGCTTTCGAAGGTGGTGGACGTGGTCGATGCGGCGACGGGTACTGTGCGACTGAAGGCGAAGGTCGCGGAGGCTGACGAGATGACCCTCGAAACGCGTTCCACCAAGACGGTTCGCGTGAAGAAGTAGCCTGCCGAACGCCTGGCATTACCCAGAAACACCGATGTGAAACGGCCCTCGGGCCGGACGAGGAGAGGGGGAAGCGCCGACATGCCGACCTGCCCGAACGGACACCAGTCGGGTTCCGACGACTGGTGCGAGGTCTGTGGCCACCGCATGGCCGCTCCTGGCGCTCCCGCGGGTGCCGTTCCGCCGCCGCCTCCCCCGCCGCCGGCCTACGGCTACCCCGGCCCCGGCGACCCGAACGCCACCGCCCAGGCCGAGCTCTGTCCGCAGTGCCGCACCCCGCGCGAGGCCATGGCCCCGTTCTGCGAGGAGTGCCGGTACAACTTCCTCACGCACACGGCCACGTCGTACACCCCGCTGGCGCCGCCCCAGCAGCCGGTCGGTGGGCTGAACCTACCGCCGGGCTTCCAGTCCCAGCCGACACCCGGACCGCCGCCGCCTCCTGCTCCACGGCAGCACGATCCGTACGAGTATCAGAGCTCGCGGCCCTCACAGATGAACAGGCCCGCCGAGCCGCTGACGAACGAGCCGTCGGCGCCGCAGCAGCAGTCCTTCCAGCAGCCGGGTCCGCCGCCTCCGCCGTCCTTCCAGCAGCCGCCGGGGCAGCCCGGACCGCCTGCGCCGCCCGGGTATCAGCAGTCGGCCCCGCCCGCGCCGCCGCAGCCGCAGCAGACAGGCGGCGGGGACGACTGGATGCTGTCGCCGCCCTCGCACACGCAGGCGCCGCAGCAGCCCCAGGCACCGCAGGCTCCTCAGCCGCCGCAGCCGTTCCAGCAGCAGCCGTATCAACAGCAGCCGCCCCCGTACGCGCAACAGCCCGGCCCCCCGCAGAACCACCAGTCCCAGCAGGGCCAGCAGGGCCAGCAGCCGCCGTACCAGCAGGCCGGCCGGGGTGAGGCTCCCGCGGGCTGGACGGCCGTGATCGGGCCCGACCGCGAGTACTTCATGGCGATGATGCAGCGCAGCGGCCCGGACGCCAGCGGCCTCAACCTGCCTGCGTACTCTCCCGAGCAGCACCTCCCGCTCGTCGGCAACCAGATCTCCATCGGCCGCCGCAGGCACTCCACCGGCGAGTCCCCGGACATCGACCTGTCCGTCCCGCCGGAGGACCCGGGCGTCTCGCACCAGCACGCGGTGCTGGTGCAGCAGCCCGACGGCTCCTGGGCCGTCGTCGACCAGAACTCCACCAACGGCACCACGCTCAACGGCGCCGAGGATCCGATCCAGCCGTATGTCCCGATCCCGCTGAACGCCGGCGACCGGGTGCACGTCGGAGCCTGGACGACGATCACGATCCACCGCGGCTGACCGCGGCCGGTCAGGCGGCCTCCGACACGGGCCGTCGGCACGGGGCCTCCAACACGGGCATCTAACTGGACGGATGCCCGAGCGGCCAGGCGTAAGGCCCCTCGGGTTCGTCCAGCCAGGCCCATTGGTGGTGGCCCCTGACGGTGACCCCGAAGCGGTCCCGCTGCGGCCGCCGCTCACGCTCCCACAGCGAGAGCGCCTCGTGCGGATCGAGGCTGCCCGCGGTCAGCGTCAGCAGGAAGCGGAAGAGGTCGTTCTCGATTGCGCGCCTCGGCAGCCCGCCGATGTGCCCCTCCCGTACGGCCTCACCGCCGCGCAGCGGCACAAAGTACGCCGAGGTCCGCAGAAAGCATCCCTCCGCGGTCCGGCCGCGGCTGTCGTCGCGCACCCGCAGCGCGATCAGCCCGGTGGACAGCGGGGCCAGGATCCGGGCCCCCGGCCGGCACTGCGGCAGCCAGTCGAAGGGCACGGACGGCAGCGTGCAGGTCGCGATGATGCGGTCGAAGGGTGCGCGTGCCGGGCAGCCACGTGCGCCGTCCCCGGTGATCACGGAAGGGTGGTGGCCCGCGGCCGCCAGATGCGTGCGCGCCGACTCGGTGATCTCCGGGTCCACGTCGACGGTCGTCACCAGCTCATCGCCGAGCCGGTGCGCGAGCAGTGCGGCGTTGTAGCCGGTGCCCGCGCCGATCTCCAGGACCGCGTGCCCGTCCCGCACCTCCAGCTCTTCGAGCATCCGGGCCATCAGCGAGGGCTGGCTGCTGGACGAGATCAGCCGGCCGTCGCGCACCCGGGTGGCGAGCGGCCCGTCCATGTACGCCTCGCTCAGCCACCGGGCACGGCGCCGCGGATCGGGGTCCTCACACCACAGACGCTCGTACGCACCGGCTCGGCTCACGAAGTAGTACGGCACGAACAGATGCCGCGGCACCTCCTCGAACGCCTCCCGCCAGGCCGGATCGCTCAGCCCGCCCTCGGCCACAATCGTCTGCACAAGCGAGCGCCGCGCCTCGGCGGCGGGCTCGGCGAACCGCTCCAGCTCCGTACTCATGCATCCACTGTCCTGCGGGGCCGCCGTCGAGGCGAGCACCCGGGAGGGGGGTGGGTCCTAGGGCCTCGGTCCTCGGCCGGTCCGTCTGAGACGATGTACGTGTGCTGCATTCCCCGGGGGGACAACCCCCGGACCCCCGGCCGACACACCTCGGGGCTGACCAGAGACACATTGCGAGGCTTATTCACGTGAACGAGATTCCGCGCGGCACGCTTCAGCAGCAGACCTTCTTCGAGCAGGTCGGCGGCGAGGAGACCTTCCGGCGCCTCGTCCACCGCTTCTACCAGGGCGTCGCCGACGACCCGCTGCTGCGGCCGATGTACCCGGAGCAGGATCTGGGCCCGGCCGAGGAGCGGCTCGTGCTGTTCCTGATGCAGTACTGGGGCGGCCCGCGCCACTACAGCGACCATCGCGGCCACCCCCGGCTGCGGATGCGCCACGCGCCGTTCACCGTCGACCGGGCCGCGCACGACGCCTGGCTGAAGCACATGCGTACGGCCGTCGACGAGCTGGGACTCTCTGCGGAGCACGAGAAGCAGCTGTGGGACTACCTCACCTACGCCGCCGCCTCGATGGTGAACACCGCCGACTGAACACGGCCGACTGAACGCGGCTGGCTCAGCCCTGTGCCGGCGGAGGTCAACCGTGCCGGGTGGGGGTGACGCTCAGGCCGCCAAGACCATTGGTGCGTACGGCGATCGATCCGAAGGGCGTACGCAGTCTGAGCCATGCGCCCGTGGACAGCAGGGCGACCGGAACATCCGGGCGCAGAAAACCGAGCGACTGCGCGGCGTGCACCGCACGCAGCGGCAGCCCGGTGGTGCCGACTGTGCGCGACCAGATCTCGCGCCCGATCCGGTCCCGCTCGCCGCGGGTGCGGCGCTCTGCGGGCAACTGCTCGTCGCGGGTGCGGAATTCGGCGACAGCGGCGGCGACAGCGCCACGCATCGCGGTCACTTCAGGGAGCCCCGGAAGCTCCCGCCAGCCGCCGCGCGGCGGCAGCAGTCCGGCCCACGGCGGCCCGGTGACCGGAGCGGGCACGGTGAACTCCGCGCCTTCCAGGGACTCGAGCAGCTCACCCGCGGAGACGGTGACATCCAGCTCGACGGGGTCGCCGAGCCGTGCCGTACGGATCGCGAGCACCTCGAAGGAGGGCGGGCGCCCGAAAACGGCGAGCGCGCCACCGCCGGCCTGGAGCCGGACGGCGGCGGCGCGGTCGTAGTGGATCAACCGGGCGAGGAAGGCGGCGAGATCCTCCGCCTCCCTCGCATCGGCGAAGTGCAGACTCTGCACGGGCACGCTCATGCGGCGAGGGCACCCTCGTCGGCGTCGTCCAGGTACTTCTGGAGGAAGGACTTCTCCTCCGCGCTGATCCGGCGCGGACGTTCGGCGGAGAGGTCGTAGGGCACGACGACGGTCGAGGCCCGCACATAGACCTGCGAGGGGCCCTCGGCGTCCTTGACCTCGTACGCGATGGTCAGCGAAGCCGCGCCAATCTTCGTCACCCACGACTCGATGATCACCGGCTCGTGCCGGTGGACAAGCGGCCGCTTGTACTCGATCTCGTGCCGGGCCACAACGGACCCGCCCGAGAAGGACGGAGAGCCGTCCCCGGGCGCCAGCCGGAACATGAAGTCGATCCGCGCCTCTTCCAGGTAGCGCAGGAAGACGACGTTGTTGACATGCCCGAAGGCGTCCATGTCCGACCAGCGGAGCGGGCAGCGGTAGATATGACGGGCCATTGGTGAACCTCAGCCCCGGGTGAGCTTCTTGTAGGTGGCACGGTGCGGACGGGCCGCGTCCGGGCCGAGTCGCTCGACCTTGTTCTTCTCGTACGACTCGAAGTTGCCCTCGAACCAGAACCACTTGGAGTCGCCCTCGTACGCCAGGATGTGCGTGGCGACGCGGTCGAGGAACCAGCGGTCGTGGGAGACGACCACGGCCGCACCGGGGAACTCGAGCAGGGCGTTCTCCAGGGAGGAGAGCGTCTCGACGTCGAGGTCGTTGGTGGGCTCGTCGAGGAGCAGCAGGTTGCCGCCCTGCTTCAGGGTGAGCGCCAGGTTGAGGCGGTTGCGCTCACCGCCGGACAGGACGCCGGCCGGCTTCTGCTGGTCCGGGCCCTTGAAGCCGAACGCCGACACATAGGCGCGGGACGGCATCTCGACCTGGCCGACGTTGATGTAGTCGAGCTCGTCGGAGACGACGGCCCACAGGGTCTTCTTGGGGTCGATGTTGGCGCGGCTCTGGTCGACGTACGAGATCTTGACGGTCTCGCCGACCTTGATCGCACCGGAGTCGGGCTGCTCCAGGCCCTGGATCATCTTGAACAGCGTGGTCTTGCCGGCGCCGTTCGGACCGATCACACCGACGATTCCGTTCCGCGGCAGCGAGAAGGAGAGCTCGTCGATGAGGACCTTGTCGCCGAAGGCCTTGGAGAGGTTCTCGACCTCGACGACGACACTGCCCAGCCGGGGGCCCGGCGGGATCTGGATCTCCTCGAAGTCCAGCTTCCGCATCTTGTCGGCCTCGGCGGCCATCTCCTCGTAACGGGCGAGACGGGCCTTGGACTTGGCCTGCCGCCCCTTCGCGTTGGAGCGGACCCACTCGAGCTCTTCCTTCAGACGCTTCTGGCGCTTCGCGTCCTTGGCGCCCTCTACCTTGAGGCGGGAGGACTTGTTCTCCAGGTAGGTGGAGTAGTTGCCCTCGTAGGGGTGGGCGCGGCCGCGGTCGAGCTCGAGGATCCACTCGGCGACGTTGTCCAGGAAGTACCGGTCGTGGGTGATGGCGACGACGGTGCCGGGGTACTTGGCGAGGTGCGCCTCCAGCCACTGGACGGACTCGGCGTCCAGGTGGTTGGTGGGCTCGTCGAGGAGCAGCAGGTCGGGGGCCTCGAGCAGCAGCTTGCACAGGGCCACACGGCGCTTCTCACCACCGGAGAGGTTGGTGACGGGCCAGTCACCGGGCGGGCAGCCCAGCGCGTCCATGGCCTGCTCCAGCTGGGCGTCGAGGTCCCAGGCGTTGGAGTGGTCGAGGTCCTCCTGGAGCTTGCCCATCTCCTCCATCAGCGCGTCGGTGTACTCGGTCGCCATCTGCTCGGCGATCTCGTTGAACCGGTCCAGCTTGCCCTTGACCTCGCGGACGCCGTCCTCGACGTTCTCCAGGACGGTCTTGGACTCGTCGAGCGGCGGCTCCTGCAACAGGATGCCGACGGTGTACCCGGGCGAGAGGAACGCGTCGCCGTTGGAGGGCTGCTCCAGACCGGCCATGATCTTCAGCACGGTGGACTTACCGGCGCCGTTGGGGCCGACCACACCGATCTTCGCACCGGGCAGGAAGCTCAGCGTCACGTCATCGAGGATGACCTTGTCGCCGTGCGCCTTGCGCGTCTTGCGCATCGTGTAGATGTACTCAGCCAAGAGAAACCGTCCGGCATGAAGTGGGTGGGCAGATACACCCCATCTTGCCGTACGTCCATCCCCCGATGGAAACCGGCACTTTCGGCGACCCTGATCTGGCCTGGAACCGGCTGCCCCTTGGCACGCGCGAGCCCTCACCTCGGAAGAGGGCCGACGATCAGTCCTGATTCAGTAACACAGGGGAGTCAGTCGCATACATAGGGCACTCGCCCGCTCCCTCTTCCGCTAGAACCGAACCCATGACCACAGCAACAGACCGCGCGCTGATCATCTCCAGTGTCACGGCCAATGCCCTCTCGGCGGCGACCATCCTCGCCGGCGCCTTCACCGATCTGCCGGACGCTGCGCAGCCGTTGGCCATCACCGTCGCGGGCGCAGCGAGTTGTGGACTCGTTTGGAAGTTCCTCACGACCAGCCGAGCCGACTTGGCTCGTAAGTTGATGCTCGGCGCAACCGCTGTGATCACTGCACTCTGCGTCGCTCTCTTCTGGCCTGGACGCTCACTACTTGGTGGCACCGATGCAAAGCCGGCGGCGGCCAGTCAGGCACCGGCAATAGAGGTTGATCCAGACAAGGCTGTCGCTCAACTGAGGCAGGGCATTCAGCCCGCCCAGAACGCCGCCGTCGGCACCTGCACCTCGGTGTCGGGGAAGGGCACGATCCCCTTTGGCTACGAGATCTGGGTGGCGAACCTGTCCGACGCAAGGGGCGCCCCGAACACCGCTCGCCTCTACAACCTGCAGCGGGCGAGCCTGGCGAACGGCACTTGGCAAACGCCCGTGTACGGCGTAGGCCTGCCCGGAGACACTGGCAAACAGTTCTGAATCAACGTGTTCCTGCTGCCTGTAGCCGCTGGAAGCATCCTTGCTCTCACGCTGCGCGCCGACCGCAAGGGCTGGAACTCGAACCTGTTTGGCCCCATCGCGGGTGCCATCCAGATCGATGCGATCCATGTGGAGCGCACCTCCAACAAAACGTGCCCTTGGGATCCTCGGTGAGGATCAACTTCGACGGCCCCCGGGCGGCCCACGCAGCATGAGGCGGTCCTTGTCTTCTCACTCGCCGCACCGAGGCAACGACCCCGGCAGGCGCAGGCATACCGGGGCCGTCGTCAGCGCAGCGTCACATTGCGCTCAGGTGCGCTCACTCATCGGTGGCCGTCGGCTTCTTCTTGCGAAGGAAGAAGACCGCGCCGCCGCCGATCACGACGAGGGCGACCGCTATGCCCACGATCATCGGGGTGGCGCTGGAGCTGCCCGTCTCGGCGAGGTCGCCCTCGAGGCCGGCGGCCGTACCGCCGGCCGAGGCCGGGCTGGGCTGCGACGAGGGGGTGTCCGAGCCCGCGGTGCCCTTGGTCTTGCAGTCGAGGACGCCCTTGAAGGTCTTCTTGAAACCGTCGGGCCCGGTGATTGTGAAGTCGTACGCCTGGTCCTCGGCGACCGGGATGGTCACCGTCCTGGACGCACCGGCCGGGATCGTGTGCTTGAAGCCCATCAGCTCGAAGGTGAACGCAGCGTCGCCCTTGTTACTGGCGGTGATGTCCACGCCGCCCTTGGCGCAGTTCTTCTTCGCCGAGAGCGCCGGTATCGCGCCCGCCTTCGCCCAGGTGGCCGTCGCGCTCGCGGAGACCGTGGACTCGCTGGAGCCGGCCAGGATCTGAGTCTGGCTCTTGGTCACCCCGGCGAACGCCCGGCCCACCGGGACGGAGGTGGTGGCCTGCGCGGTCAGCGTGGCCGAGCCGTTCGCCGCGCCCGCCGGGACGTCGAAGTACAGCTGGGCGCCGTTGACGACGGCGGTGAGGGGCTTGCCCGCCACGTCGGTGATCCTGACCCCGCTGGCGGCCGCGTCCGCGGGCGGGGTCACGGTGACCTGCCCCCCGTCCGTGCGGACCGTCACGGGGCCGAGCCGGCCGCCCGCCTTGCCGGAGACCGCGTTCCCCTCCAGGCTGAGCGAGGCCTTCGGCTCGGCTACGTCCTTGGCCTCCTTCTCCAGCCAGTCCGCAAGCTTCTCCGCCGCCGGGTCGAGCGCATCGACGTCCGCGTCGTCCGAGTAGCGCCAGATGGCCACCTGCGTGCCCGCCGCGGCGGTCCGCTCGGAGAGCGGTCCGCTGCCCGCTTCCTTGGCCAGTGCCGCCAGGTCGTCGACCTGAGGGTAGGAGTGCTGCAGGATCCAGCGGATCTTGCCCGCGTCCTTGTTGCCGCCCAGCGACGTCTGGTTCCAGGGGGTCTCCAGGTACTTGGCCTGATCCTGGGTCGGGTTGTGGATGTCGATGCAGTACGTCTTCAGCCGGCCGCCGCCGTCGACGGTCATCTCGAACACCCCGGCGGGTATTTCGTGAGTCCTGCCCTTCGTGCGGAGCACGGCACGGTCGAAGGTCTTCAGCCCGTCGAGCGTGGCGACTGCGCCGCCCTGGTGCTGAACGCCGTCGTCGGCGGCGGCCGTTCCCGCGCCGGCCATGGAGCCGGTCGCAATGAGGCCCGACATCAACACGGCGGCAGTAAGCCGACGAGCAGCGCCCCGCCTGCGTACAGCTGACGCAGAGAACACAGCAAACACAGAATTCCCCTCCGGGCGAGGCCGTGGTCGCGTGCGCGTTTCGCGCGTGACGCGTGGGGGGAGTGCCTCGCCTGCAGACTCAAGTGCCCCGTGAGTACGCCGAAATCCTAGAGAGGCCGCGCACCCCAGTCCCCCGTCATACCGTCAGACAACCATTCCGACTCGGAATCGTTATCGCGAACTGTCCGACCATCGCCGTTCCCCCGTTCCTGAATCGACAAATCTCCACAACTCCAGGTCAGGCCACGGGTGTCGGTGCCGTATGCGCCTCCGCGGAATGTCCCACAGGGTGCTCTGAGGGGCGCTCAGCGTGACGATCCCAGGCGCTTTCCGCGGTCCGCTCCCCGCCCCGTTCGCCGGTCCGTTCCGCGGTCCGTTCCGCAGGGCGTTCCACCGGACGCGCGCTCAGATTCGGTTCCGCCTTCACCACGCGGCGAAATGCCGCGGTCCCGCGCGTCAGATCGTGCCCCACCGCCACCGCGTCGATCTCGGCCGACGTCCTGCGCTGCCCGTCCCGTTCCTCCTCGCGCACTTTCAACCGCCCATGAACAAGAAGAGGTTCACCGACCGAGACCGATCCGGCGAGATTCATGGCGAGAGATCGCCAGGCGAACACCGTGTAGAAGCTGGTATGTCCGTCCGTCCAGCTTCCGCTCTGCCGGTCGAACCGCCGTGGCGTCACCGCGAAACGGAATCGCGCCACCCCGCCTGTCGCCGTCTCCCGGTACTCCACATTCGTGGCGACATTGCCCACCACTGTCACCATCGTGTCGTTCACGACGGCCACCTCCCCGTCCTGTTGCCCCAGCCAGTCCGTACCGGCCGATCTCCATGCTGGACCGGATGGGAAGAACCCGCTGACGCCTGTGGACGACAGCGCGGCTGTGCACAACTCCGTCACCCCAGAAGCCGTACCGTCCCACCTCCGCCAACCACGGAACCGGGCCTCGGGCCGACGCCCGCCCCCGCCTTCCCCGACACCGTCGCGAACTGCTCCCGCACTTCCCGGTAGCGCATGAGCTCCCCCGCGACCGGATCGAGCACCTTCGCCCGCCCGCACCCGGCCGCCGCTTCCTGCAGCCGCCGCTGGGCATCCTGCCCGTACCGCCGCGCCGGCCCCCGAGCGGCCGCCGCGCACGCCCACTCCACCAGCGGCCCGCCCACGATCCCCGCGAGCATCAGCATCGCCGGAAGCAGCAGCCCCGGCTCCAGTACGCCGATGATCTGGCAGACCAGCCACAGCCCGCCGTAGATCTGAAGCAGTGTCATCGACGCCTGCGCCAGTACCGCGGCCGGCCACCATGCGGGCCGCAGCGGTCGCCCGCTCGTCACCGCCGCCTCGCGTGCCGCCAGCTCGTCCAGCGCCTCCGGCAGCCCCTCGGCCCCCCGCACCGCCGCCTCGCGCACCGCCTGCGCCCACGGCGCCGGCAGCCCCGCGGCCGCCTCGTCCGCGACCGTACGCACCGCCTGCTCGACCCGTTGCCGCGCGGTGAGCTCGTCCTCCACCGGCGCCGCGGACCCAGCCCCGGCATCCCCCGGCAGGCCCGTGCCCTCATACCAGCGCCACAGCCGCAGCCACGGCGTCCCGCACGCCCGGCCCGCGTGCCTGCGCCACTCGCGCTCCGCCGTCTCACCGGCCGCCTTCGCACCGATCGCCTCCGCCAGCCGCGCCGCGAAGTCCTCGCGCGAGCGCTCACCGAGACCGGTCCGCCCGTCGGCCACATAGACGGCGCGGAGCTTGGCCGCGGCCGCGTCCACATCGGCGGACAGCCGTCGCGCGGCGGCATCACGCTCGTTTACGAACTGCCCGATCAGGTGGCGCAGTTCGTCGACGCCCTCCCCCGTGAGCGCGGAGAGCGCGAGCACGGTGGCACCCGGATCACCGTGTTCGCCAAGCGCGATTCCGTCCTCGTCGAGAAGCCGGCGCAGATCGTCGAGCACCTGGTCGGCGGCCTCGCCGGGCAGCCGGTCCACCTGGTTGAGCACCACGAAGGTGATCTCCGCATGCCCGGCGAGCGGCCGCAGATACCGCTCGTGCAGTGCGGCGTCCGCGTACTTCTCCGGGTCGACCACCCAGATCACCGCGTCCACCAGTGCCACGACCCGGTCCACCTGCTCCCGGTGCTTGACCACCGCCGAGTCGTGATCGGGCAGATCGACCAGCACGAGACCGGACAGCTCCTCGTCGCCGCCCGCCAGGGGCCTGCGCCGCAGGCGTGGCGGGATGGCGAGCCGGTCGAGCAGTCCGGCCGCGCCCTCCGACCAGGCGCAGGCGATCGGTCCTGTGGTGGTGGGCCTGCGCAGCCCGGTTTCCGAGATGGGCACCTGGGCGAGTGCGTTGAAGAGCGTGGACTTCCCGCTTCCGGTTGCGCCCGCGATGGCGACGACGGTGTGCCTCGAGGAGAGCCGCTGGCGGGCGGCGGCCTCGTCGAGGACCCGGCCCGCCTCGGCGAGGGTCTGCCCGTCCAGCCGGGTGCGTGAGAGACCGACGAGTTCGCGCAGCGCGTCGAGACGTACTCGCAGCGGCCCGACGTACGCCCCGCCGATCGGCTCGTCCTCCTCCTCGGCCTGCGTCTCCTCTGCTTCCTCCTCCGCCACCGTGGCGTCCGCGCCGCCTGCCCGGCGGGCGATCAGCCCGTCGTCCCAGCGGTCGCCGGTCTCGTTCTCGTCGTCAGTGATGGCGGTCACCGCCGTCACCTCTCCTTCTGCAGTACGGACAGCGCGGCGATCAACTCGGCCTGTGGCTCGGGGGTCACTTCCAGTGCGTCGAGGGGTGCGAGGCGGCGGTCGCGCTCGCTGTGCAGTACGCCGTCGATGTACGTCGCCATGAGCTCGCCGCCCTTGTCGCGCAGCCGCAGCGCACCCTGCGCCCCGATCCGCTCGGCGAGCCGCTCCCCCGCGCCTCGCGCCCGCCGCCCGCCGAGCAACGCGGCCGCCACCAGCGCGGCCAGTGTCTCGGGGTCGGGCGCCACGGTCCGCTCCAGCCGCCGCGCCTCCTCGTCGGCGAGCTCCTCAAGCTCCCGCCGCCAGCGGCGTACAGCGATCCCGATCCGCTCCGCCGCCTCCAGGTCGAGCCGCCCCTGTGCGACGACTGCCCCGGCGGCCGGCTCCCGCCGCCAGGCCTCCTGCACCCGCTCGTCAGCGGCGGCGACGGCGCACTGCAACAGCGCGGACAGGCTGCCGACCAGGGAGTCCAGCACCTCGCCCGCGGAACTGTCACGCGGAAAGCCGCGCCAACGGGTCCGGGCGTCCCCGGCGAGCACCGCGCCGGACCGGAGCTGCCTGCGTACCCGCTCGCGCTCCTTCTCGTACGACTCCTCGACCGTGGCCGTGAGCCGCAGCGCCGCGGCGTACTGCCCGGCCACGGCCGCCGCGAGCTCGGGCATCCGCGCGTTGAGCGAGTCGATCACGCCTGCCGCCGTACGCCCCACGGCCTGCTGTCTGGCCGCCGGGTCCTGCGCCCGGTGGGCCAGCCAGGCGAACAGCGGGGCCACGGCCGTGGTGGGCAGCAGCCCGCTGCCGCCGCCCGCAGACTCGGGCAGCTCCGGGATCGTGAACCGCGGCACCTCGCCGAGCCCGGCCTTGGTCAGCAGCGCCGCGTACTGCCGCGAGACATCCTCGACGACCTGGTGCGGCACCCTGTCGAGCACCGCGACCAGGGTGGCGTCGTACTGCTTCGCAGTACGCAGCAGATGCCACGGCACGGCGTCCGCGTACCGCGAGGCCGTCGTCACCATCACCCAGACGTCGGCGGCACAGATCAACTCGGCGGCAAGCAGCCGGTTCTCGACGACGAGCGAGTCGATATCAGGCGCGTCGAGCAGCGCAAGGCCGCGGGGCAGCGTGACGGCGGTCTCGATCCGCAACGATCCCTCCTCCCCGGCCTCGCGCCCGCCGTCCTCCGCTGCCTGGGTCTCGTCCTGCTGCGGCAGCCATACGCGGGTGAGCTGGGGCAGCACCCGCATCCCCGCGAACCAGTGGTGATCGTCCGGATGGCACACGAGCACGGGAATCCGCGTGGTGGGCCGCAGCACCCCCGCCTCGCTGACCCGCCGGCCAACAAGGGAATTGACGAGCGTCGACTTCCCGGCCCCGGTGGACCCGCCGACAACCGCGAGCAGGGGCGCTTCGGGCTCCTTGAGCCGGGGCACGAGATAGTCGTCGAGCTGTGCAAGCAGCTCATCACGTGTCTGCCGGGCACGCGGAGCACCGGGAAGGGGGAGAGGGAGACGCACGGCGGCGACACGGTCGCGGAGGGCGGATAGTGCGTCAATCAGCTGAGGCCGTGCATCCAAGGTCACCACATGCGAAGAATGCCCAATTCTGGTGGGATTTTGAAGCGTATGGCACTCTCTGCGCGCCGGTCGAACGGTCGGGACAGACGGGACGAGTGGGGCGCAGGCATAACGAGTGCACAACACCCGAGACGTGAGGCGTCAAAAGCGGTGCAGGAAACGCACCTGCCTGCGATTATCGGTTCGCTTCACCGAACCTCCACATCGTGCCACGCAGGTGAAGCAACCGGGTCAAGGCGATCGGAGCCCTATCCTTGTCCCCGGCAAGGTCACGGACCACCCATCAGGGGCTCCAGGCCACCGAGGCCACAATCCGGCCCCCGTAGCTCAGTGGATAGAGCAGGCGCCTTCTAAGCGCTTGGCCGCAGGTTCGAGTCCTGCCGGGGGCGCACAGCCAGCACGACCGACAGACCCTCCACCCCGGAGGGTCTTTTTGCTGGTCAGAGGCACCCTAGCGGGGCGGGCGTAGCAGACGCGTAAGCGCCGGACCGCTCTCGGTGATCACCATCGCGGTCCGGCGCGGTCCGGCTGTCACCGGGTTTCTGCGGGTGGCTGCGGAGAATACGCGGTGAAGTTTCCGGCGGCTCGCGTCAGCCCTGCGTCAGATCGAGCAGGTCGCCGACGGCCTCGATGCTCGCCTGGTCCCGTAAAGGCACTGGTGGGCGCGAATGACCACACAGGGCGAACCGCTCGTATCGTCACCAGAGAACGCATCGGCCCGCACCGCTACGCGCCCGGCGCCCGGTACTGGACTCGTTCGGCTTTGCGCAGGGCGTCCATGGTTTCATCGACGGTCAGGAGAACTGTCGTCTCGAACGAGCTAAGCGCGCCGCCTCCACTAATCGCCAGCGCAACCGCGGCCATGGACACGTTGTCGGGGGCCTCCCACAGGTTGTAGCCGTCGTGCGTTCCGAAGGCGTACCAGAAGCCGTGGAGCTTCCCGCCGACGGACTCGATGTACGACTGAGCGGCCTTTGCACGGTCCTCGGGGTGGACAATCAGCCTCGCCCAAGTCTCCGGTGTGTAGCTGAACCTCGATAGATAGAGCGGCATCATGTCTCCCTTTCGTTCCACCAAGGGATGCCCCCGCGGGGCGGGAAACGCGCCGGATGCGGCCCGTGTATCCCCCGAACGGCTGGGGGACGATGACCGGCACGGCCACAGCCAACGGGTGAGCGACCTACCCGGGCGCTCTGGCCTGCCTCGTACACGGTGGCTGATACGTCCGCGTACGGTTCGGTCCGCATGACGACTACCGGTCACACCCAGCCCCCGCGTGCGAGCTACTTCATCTCATAACCTGAGAACGCATCAGCCCTGGGGCAGTGCCGAGCAAGACCAGGGGCAATACGGACGTATGGGAAGCCCGTCAAACCCGCCTCTTGCGCGGCACCCGTTTTTTAACCCCTGTTAGGCGAAAAGTAGTCTCCTGGGCTCACGGGTGGCCCTAGAGAACCGGCAATGCGCAACGCTTCGTTCATTATATCCACGAATTGAATACTGCCTGCCCCAACTGTTTCAGCCTCCGCTGCCCACACCGTCCCGTAAAGGTCCCAGAACTCGCGGAAGAGCTCTCCCCGCATTACCCGGGCGGCTGTGAACTTGATGTGCGCGGCACCGCTACGCCCGGTTACGTACTCCGCATGCCAAGAGCTGATGACCATATTGATGAACAAGTGCTGCCGATATTTTTCACGGCTGATCGGCGCACTCGGCGGCTCCCAGCAGACAGTCAGCTGGTCATCACTTAGTGACATCGTAAGCAGTTCGCGGTGCGCAGAGCGGTAGCGCTCTTGATTTTCGATGCGCAATTGCCGCGCCTGGAATGAGGTCGACACCGCCACTCCGAGGAGCGCCGCGCCGGACAGTGGGATGGAGATGGCGGCATAGGTCTGACTTATGTCGCTGAGCTTCGCCCAGTTCAAACCGCTGGGCGCCCACCAAGTCAAAATAAAAGGGGTTAAGGCAGCAATAATCATGATTGCAGCCCCGATCATTGTCCATCGGGTCCACCGAACAGTCCCGACTCCGTGGAGGCGAGCCACTACAGAACGCCAAAGCGGACGCCGACCAGGAACGCATTCCACGCACCCAATCCGAAGCAAAGATGTGGCCGACTTGGACATTTTGAATCACGCACGAATATTTGCTCGGCTCGGCAGCGAGCTTCAAGACAAGTTTGCCCGCTAACGCTGCCGCTGCGCCATGCCGCTTCGTTCAACACGTTCTCCCCCTCCGTCAGGCACCATCATGATGACGCAACTCGAATTGGGAAGGGGATCATCCGCTCCGTGCAGTTGAGGGCTGTGAAGCAAGGGCGATCAGTCGCAAGTAACGCCAGCAGTGCATGAGGTGCATGGCTGCTCGATCGGCCACCGCCCATGCGCAATGTTCACGGCGTAAGCGCCGGACCGCCCCGACACCGGTCGGAGGGATCCGGCGCTGTACAACTGTGACCGGGTTTCTGCGGATGGCTGCTGAGAATACGCGGTGAAGATTCCGGCGACGTCAGCCCGCTGTCAGATCGGGCAGGTCGCCAGCGGCCTCGATGCGCACCTGGTGGTCCCGGAGCTGCCCCGAGATGCAGCGGGCGTACGTGGCGAGCAGGACCGGCACGCTGTTGCCGGCCCACTCCGCGACCTGAGCGGGTGGAACCCCGTTGTTGAGCCACGTGGTCAGGCAGGTGTGCCGCAGGTCGTACACGCGCCTGGCGAGGGGCGACGCGTACTCCTCCGGAGTTAGGACCTTCTCTCTGGACGTTCGCCAAGCCCGGCGGATGACCGAGCCGGCCAGCAAGTCTCCCTTCTCTCCCGGGAAGAGCAGGTCACCGGGCTTCAGCTCTTCAGCCGCTATGTGCTCTCGCAGAATCCTCGTCAGCGCGGGACGGCATGGCACAACTCGGGTGTCATGCTTCGCACGCCCCTTGAGCCCGCGTTCCTCGTGGACTTCGCCGCTGTCAGTCCACCGCTTGCCCACCTCGGGTTGAGCCGTGTGGAAGAGCAGTTCTCCCCATTGGTCTTCGGCGTCTGTGTCCGGCAGCTGCGCGTCCAGCACGCGCATCGCCACGACTTCCTCGGGGCGCGGTCCCGTGTAGTACATCGTGGCGAAGAACGCGTGGAGGCGCTGTCCACCGCGCGGACGGTGCCATATCCAGCCCAGCAGTCCCGCAGCGTGTGCCGGATTGATGAGGGCCCGCTTGTCGACCGCTGACGACGTCTTCGGCGTTGTGCCCGGGCTCTTCGGCAGGGGGTTCGCACTCAGGACCTTGTGGGTCACTGCGTACTCAAGGGCGACGTTCAGGATCCGGCGGTTGCGTTTGACCGAGGATGCTGCGGCGGTCGTGCCGTCCAGCTTGGTGGCGAGCGCATGCAGCGCCTCGTCGACCTTTCGGGGGTCCTCCCATGCGGCCATGGACAGCGAATTGCGTTCGACCCACTGGAGGATCTGCGCCACGTCCGGCGGAGCCTCCGGCCTGCGCCGGGTGTTGTACGCGAACTCCCGCATCGCGGTGCGGACATCGACCGGCGCGAACCTGCTCGGGAGAGGTGCGCGAAGCAGGGCGATGGTGGTGGTCATCAAGGCCTTGGCGACGTTCTTCCGGTTGTTGCCAGAAGTCCGGCGCCATTGGGCGTCTGCGAAGCGGATCGAGAATTCGTACCAGCTCGCCGCGCTCGCTCCGGACTGGTGGGAGACGGGGCGGCCTGTCGTGAGGCTGAATGCCTCACCCCGGCGAGTAGCGCTGACCAGCTCGGAGCGGAAGGAGTCCGCGAGGGCCGATGTGGCGAACGGCTGACGCCATTCCCGGCCTTCCAGTTCCCAGCGCACGGTGTACGAGGACTTGCGCTTGCCCCTGTAGACCGAGGTCTTCCAGATCTTGACGTTGTACGTCGTGTCCATCAGGCGCTGTCCTCCCGACCGTCCAACCAGCGGTCATAGTCGCTGCGCCGGATCCGAAGGTCACCGTTCGGCAGCTTTATGCAGAGGGGGGCGCGCCCCTTCGCGCGCCAGTCGTAGAAAGTGGAGCGCGAGATCTTCAGGTCTTTGCAGATCTCCTTGATCGTGAGCTTGTCGTCTCGCGAGTGGTACGCGGCCGCCGTCACTGCTCGGTCCTCTCGGTCGGGTCGCAGCACGGATGAGTAGTCCCACCCGCGGCGGCGAACGCGGGATCGAGCGAGGTCCGGCAGACGCCACAGAGCGTGATCGTCGAGGGGACCTGAGCAGAGAGAGGCTGCATCCCAGCACCCGGAGCGCCCGCAGCACCCGGATGGGACAGTTCGCCCTGCTCAGGGTGGGTGCGGGTGCCGGGTGCTGGCAGCTTCACAGCACCCGGTGCAGCACCCGCAGCACCCGGAATCGGGTGCTCGCGGGTGCTGCCGGGTGCTGTTCGGGTGCTGAGGCCGGTCCCAGCACCCGGGCGTTCATGCTGGTCGGTGGCGGTGGCGGGTGCTGCGGGCGCTCCGGGTGCTGAAATGCAAGGACTCTCTACTGACGTGATGCGGTAGAGCCGTGACCGGTTACCCTCCGTTTCCCTCTGGGTGTCGTCGACGTCGTAACCGATCGCCCGTAAGGCGGGGGCGAGGCGCTTGAGTTGTCCGCCGGCGCGGGTGGCATCCTTGGGCCACTTCCGCGGCAGCTTTTCCGGGGTGGCGATCTTCCCGAGGATGTCCGCCGCCGTCATGCACACTCCGGCATGCCCGGCGGCCCGTACGAGGTCGACGACCGCGCGAGCAAAGGGCTCGCCTTCGAGGACGTCGGCGACAGCGTCCGCGGCAGTGGCGCGGTAACTGCCTTGGGTGTCCCAGCCGGTGACGTGGTCGACGGCCGCCAGGACGCGGGCGAAGTCGGCCATGCGCGGCCGGTGGGTGAGTTCGACGTCGGGAAGTACCCGCAGGACTTCCGCGAGCAGGTCGAAGAGCGAGGCGAGAATGCTGGGGTGCGCGTCGCGATACGCGCGGTCAAGTTCCGCTTCCTCCCGGCGGTTTCGATCCGGGATGGTGTGCAGCTCGATGGTCAGCAGCCGTTCGGCGAGGTCGCCCGCGAGAGCGCCGGCGTCGATGGTGGTCATGGCCAGCACCCGGCGGAATTCGAGGACGACGACGTCGTCGTCGGTGTCGAGCGTGCGGTCGACCATGCCGTCACCGGTGACGGCGCGGCAGAGCGCACGCACCTTGAAGAACGCGCCGCTTCGGGTGGTGCGTGAACTGGGGACACCATGCAGGAGTGAGCCACCCGGCGATAAGTGACAGAGCTGGGGGCACCGGCTGAGGCACGGGGACACCGCGATGTCCCCCCGCTGTCCTCTTGCCTGTCCCCCCAGCGGGCGCGGCAGACTCGCAGTACGGCATCCCGAGGAGGGCGAATGAGCGACGACAGGCCCGCGTGGGCACGGCGCATCGCAGCCGAGCAAGCGGTACGAGACTGGTCACAGCGTGACGCAGTGCGTGCCCTGCGAGCCCACGCCCCAACCGAGTTGCCGACGGACGACAGCATGATCCGCCAGTGGAAGCGGTGGGAGTCCGGCTCACTCCCCAGCGAGTTCTACCGGCCGATCATCGCGGCACTCTTCGGCACGGTCACGCACGCGCTCTTCCCCGCTCCGAGCCGACGCGACGGCAACAGCGAGATCCTTGCCGCAAGCGGCATGGAGACCCTGGAAATCGTCAGCCGCCTGAACCGCTCCGACGTCGACAACGCGACGCTCGATGCCCTCCGGATCACCACGGACCGACTCTGCTCGGAATACCCCTTCATGCCAAGCGAGCAGCTGCTTATCGAGGGCCGGCGGTGGCTGCGCCGCGTCGTCGAGCTCCACTCGAAGAGCCTCACCCTCGCCCAACACCGCGAGGTGCTCGCTCTCTCCGGCTGGCTCGCACTCCTGGTGGGCTGCGTCGAGTACGACTCCGGCGACCGCCACGCGGCGGAGTCCACGCTGAGGACTGCTCTCGCTTTAGCCACTGAGTCAGACCACGCAGAGATCGCAGGATGGGCGCACGAGATGCGCGCATGGTTTGCCCTCACGACGGGCGACTACCGCGGCGTCATCACGGCCGCCCAGGCCGGGACGGAGACTGCCACTCACCACAGCGTCGCCGTGCAACTGGCTGCGCAGGAGGCGAAGGCATGGGCACGCCTCGGCGACCGCCGCCAAGTCGAGGTCGCCCTCGACAGGGGCCGGCGCCTCCTAGAAGGCCTCCCCCACCCGGAGAACCTCGACAACCACTTCGTCGTCGACCCTGCCAAGTTCGACTTCTACGCGATGGACTGTTACCGGCTGGTCGGCGAGGACAGGCTCGCGCGAGCCTTGGCGGACGAAGTCCTGCGCACCGGCACCGACTTCGACGGTACGGAACGCTCCCCCATGCGCAACGCAGAGGCCCGGGTCACGTTGGGCGTCACTGCGGCCCGCGAGGGCGACAGGGGGCTCGCTCCGCTCACCGCGCGCTCCCCGGCGTCACCACCGGGGACGACGCTCCTGCCTCCGCCCCGCCCCCAGCTACGCCGGTCGCGCGGCTAGAGCGAGACGACTTGGCCGAGGCAAGAAACGGCCGACACGGGGCTGGGGCCGTCGGCTCCGCAGCTTTACGCAGCCACCATGGGGCGAGTCTCGAAGATCGGGGCCCACATCGGGCTATTGCGGGCAGGTGCAGAGACTGCCCGAGTCGCGGGGAGCTTACGGGCCCCGATCTCTCGCCCCATTGGAGCTCCAGCCCAAAGCCCCTCCCGCCGACCTGTGATCCCGGACATCGCCGTAGTAGAGGCGGTCAGTCTGTCGGGAATCCACATGAAACCGCCTACACCGAAGGTCAGTTTGTGCAGACTGAACCAATGAACGGTGTCTGGGGTTACCTACTGGGAGCTGCCGTCACAGCATCTAGCCTGCTATTTAACCAATGGCGCGCGGATCAGCGCGAAAAGGAAAGGATGCGACACGAAAAAGAACAAGCAGATACTCAACGCCTTCACGAAATAGCCGAGGAACGTGAGCGATGGGTTCGCGAAGATAATCGCCGCTGGGCAGAAGAAAGGCGTCAGGCTTCACTTAATCTGCTCGGCCAGCTCGACCCTTGGCTCGCTAATCTCCCCCAATGGGGTCACCCCTGGCCCCACTCAACACCAGAGGAACAAGAAAGAGAGCGACAGGCGCTTCGGCGATTCGACTGGAAGTCCACAACAGATCAAATAAGTGACGCATGGGCCGTCTTGGAGCTCGTTGGTTCAGATGACGTACGGGAGGCATAAAGATCGCTGATGGGGCAGATGTATGCGACTCAGGCGAACACGATCGGCACCATCAACCAGGAGGAAATAGATCGGATGGTGGGCATTATGAATGAGCGCCACAAGCAACTCTTGAGTCACATTAGAACTGACCTCGGAGTTACCCTTCCACTGTCAGGCGTCACGTAGCTCATTTGAATTGTTGGCACCCTGTGGATCAGTCCGATACAAAGGACGACATGGGCACTCAGGGCAGCGTCGGTGCCGCGGATGGAAGCCGTGGGAGTGAGACTTGAACCCACGGCGACTCACGCCACGACGGTTCAAAGCGTGTGGCGGACACACGACCACTGAGAGTCCTTCGGGATCGGTGGCAGATGAATTGCTGGCTACCGTTGACCGTGTACCGGCCCTCGATCGCGTCAGCGACCTCGAAGTCATCGGGCAGTGGGAATGAGTCCATGTCACGCAGCGTCGGGGGGACTCGCCCCGGTTTGAGCGCTCCCTCCGTCCGGGGCAGGTGGCGCGGCTACGCCAGGGAAGCCGGGATACCTGGGGCGCTGCTGACGCCCCCGAGAGGGGGTGGCAGCGACTTGGAGGAGGGTCTCCCTGGCCACCTTCTCTTCTGGCCCGCCGAGAGAGACGTCGGAGATCTCCTGGATCCTGTTGGGCAGGGGCCGCTGTAAGCGGGAGGCGAGAACGACAGGGAACAGGCGCTGCCAGTCTGAGGATTCGTCGGCGAGCGCCTCGTCCAGGGCGACGTCGGTCATGTCGCCTGTCGTGAGGTAGTGGTCGGAGAGGACCATGATCACCTTGTGTGCGCGGCGCAGGGAGTTCCGTATGACGTCGACCGTTTGCCTGCTGGTGTGGGAAAGAACGTGACCGTCGACACTGTATCCGGCGTCTCGGAGCTGGAAGATCATCCATTGCCCCCACGCGGCGTCGACATCTTCGCCAGCGTAGCTGACGACGATGTCGACGGTGCGCAGAACGCTCTGGCCGAACAGGGGGACGATCGCCTGAGCTTCCTCCGCGGCGATAGCGGGAATCTCTGGGCGTTCAACGGCATCGGCAACCTCCAAGGCCACCGCACGCACGATTTCCTTGTACTCTTCGCTCGCCGTATCTCCGTCGGGGACAACGTGGAACAGGCCATGCCGCTCGTACATGCTGCCAAACGCCTGACTCATGTACTGAAACTGCTCCACGCCCGCTGGCCACAACTTCGGACCGCGCCGCCAGACAATGCCGATTAGGTAGCGAGCCTGGCCGCCCTGGCTCTCGTGCCGGCGAATGCGTTCGACGAAGACCGCCCACTCCCGTCCGCACCACTCGCTCCCGAAGTAGCTGGCGGAGTAGAGCACAATCATGCACACGGCGCTGCGGGCAGCGTTCCATAGCCGGGGCCGCCACCGTTCGCTCGTCCTGATGTCCTCGACATCCATGAATCCGCCGCCCGGGGCATCGTTTCCAAGGAGGCCGCGGATTTCGGATTCGATGTCGTGGTGGAATCGCTCCACCCTGGAACGGTGTTCGAGCTGTTCCGAATAGCTGAGGAAGTACCAGCAAGAACCAACCCCGTCAGCGCTGTCGGTGGGATCAGTCGGACGACCGCCGCCCCCTCGCCCGGGCGGCACTGGCCCGTTCACCGCTCGTCCTGCAGGTGCTCAATCTCATCGACTAGACGGCGAACCTCCTCCAGCCCGGAGTGTTCAGGGTCCAGCATCTCTAATGCGTCGGCCAGGGCCGACAACCCTCCGGGAACATTTCGGCACTGCCGCACGACGCCGACGAGATGGGTTCTCAGCGTCGGGTACTCCGGGAACCGCACCGTTGCCAGAGTGAGGTCGTTGATCAACTCGGTCCACAGGCGGCGGGACAGCGGATCGGCAAGTAGTGGTGATTCCGCGAGCGTACTGACCAGTTGGCTCTGCAGCCTGCCACCCCTCCCAGTGGCTCCCACAGCAGCGCCGGGATAGGCGGGTTCGGGGTTCGGGTGCCGGGGGCGTCGCAGGACGTGCTGCAAAATCTCACGCGCCGCCTCCGCGTCAAGGCCGTACAGGGCGGGCGTCTCCACTCGGCGCAGCACGTCTGGCAACTCGCCTAGGTCAACCGGCTCGACCAGCACCGGCGCGAACCGTCCGTGCCTGACTGCGGTCGACACCTCGACGGCCGACCAGTCAGACTGTCCCCAGGACATTGAGGCCAGGTATTGCGGCGAGAGCAGCGCAATGACCACATCGACATGTCGCAAGGCGTCCTCGACCTGGAGCGCGTAATTGTCGTTCAGGGGGGCCATCTCCGTGCCCTGGCGGACGTCGTGTCCCCACCCGGACAGCTCCCAAGCCACCCACTCTGCCCAGGAGTGATCGGCCAGCGTGTAGCTGACGAAAACCCGCGACTTGTCGATAGCGGCCCCGGACCGGGAGGGATGCAGAGAAGGGGCGAAGGCGGTGCTGTCCCTTGATACGACCTCGTGGGGGCGTCCCCGCTGGCTCGGGGCAGTGCGCTCGCCCCGTCGAGTAGACGTGCGGTCCTGCCGGGTCCCGACGGTCGCAGCGCCAGCAGCGGGCACCCCCAGGGCCCGCGCCGCATCCCTCTCCCTCAAGGCAGCCAGCACCTCCGCCAGCCCCGAGGCCGAGACCAGCGTGTCCGGGTGGTCCTCACCCAGCACCCGCCGCCGACGCTCCAGCGTGTCCTCACCCAGCGATCGGGCAGCCTCCACCTCCCCCAACTCCGCCAGGTCGACAGCCAGGTTGTAGGCGGTGTTCAGGGTGTTCGGGTGGTCCTCACCCTGCACACGCCGCTGCCGCTCCAGCGCGTCCTCACCCAGAGCCCGGGCAGCCTCCACCTCCCCCAACGCCGCCAGCTGGCCCGCCAGGTTGGAGGCAGTGAGCAGAGTGTCCGGGTGGTCCTCGCCCAGCACCCGCCGCCGACGCTCCAGCGTGTCCTCACCCAGAGATCGGGCAGCCTCCACCTCCCCCAACGCCGCCAGCCAGATAGCCAGGTTGGAGGCAGTGAGCAGAGTGTCCGGGTGGTCCTCACCCTGCACCCGCCGCTGCCGCTCCAGCGCGTCCTCACCCAGAGCCCGGGCAGCCTCCACCTCCCCCAACGCCGCCAGCCGGATAGCCAGGTTGGAGGCGCTGGCCAGCGTGTTCGGGTGGTCCTCACCCAGCACCCGCCGCCGACGGACAAGCACCTCCTCAGTCAGGGCACGCGCCGCTTCCCACTCCTGCACGGCGGCCAGCAGCTCCGCCAGCCCGGAGGCCGAGACCAGCGTGTCCGGGTGGTCCTCACCCAGCACCCGCCGCCGACGGACAAGCACCTCCTCAGTCAGGGCACGCGCCGCTTCCCACTCCTCCAAGGCAGCCAGGTCCCATGCCAGACCAGTTGCCGCGCCGAGCGTCCTCGGATCGTCTTCACCCAGCACCCGGCGCAGGCGTGCGAGTGTTTCCTCAGCCAGGTCCCGGGCCGCCCTGACCTCGCCCAACTCCGCCAGTCGGACGGCCAAGTTGGAGGCGCTATCCAGGGCATCGGGGTGGTTCACACCCAGTACCCGCCGCCGGCGGGCCAGAGTGTCCTCATCCAGCTCCCGGGCCCGGGCATGATCCTGGGTCTCGCCGTAGGCGCGGGCGAGGTAGGTAGCGGCCCACAGAGTGTGCTGGTGGTCGGGGCCGAGTTGCCGGGTCCAGGTGTGGTGGAGGTGTTGCAGGCGGGGCAAGGCGGTTCCGGCGTTGCCGCGGTCCATGAGGTACCAGCAGGCCTCACACGCCGCAAACCGGCCGTCTTCGGTGGTCAGGTCGGAGGGGTCCGGGGTGAGGAGGTGGGGGATGAGGTCGGGCCAGGCCGGCCACGTGACCGGATCAGTCACGTCCCCGGGGTACGCGGCATTCAGGAGGGCTTCGGCGGCCCGGGCGGCGTCGGTGCGCTCGGCCTCGGTGAGCTGGTCGCGGACGATCGTCTGGGTGAGGCGGTGCAGCTGCACCATGCCGTCCTGGACCCGCGCCAGACCGTGCCGGGCCAGGGCACGCAGGGCGGTCCGGACTTCGAATGGCTTGTTCAGCAGTCCCACCACGTCCGGCGGTGCGTCGGCGACTGGCCGGGTGCAGGCGTGCAGGGGGAAGGGTTCGGGAGCGAGCAGAGCACACGCGCGCAGGAGGGCCAGGGCTGCGGGCTGGGTGTCGGCCAGGCGGCCAGTGATGAGGCGGATCGCGGCGGCCAGAGACACCGGATAGCCGGTGGGGCGGCCCTCGTCGAGGACCTTGCTGACGCTCTCACCGAGGAGGCGCAGGTACTGGGGGAGGGTGAGGCCATCGGTGAGGAGGGCGGCGGCCTGGACCAGGGCCAGCGGAAGGTCCTCCAGCTCCTGTGCCAGCCGGTCCGCATCGTGCTCCCCCAGCCCCGGGACACGGGCCCTGAGCAGTGCAATGGATTCGGTGCGGGCGAAGCCGTCCACCTCGAGCGCGATCGCCACATCCTGCCAGGCGGGGTTGCGGGAGGTGATCAGCACATGGCCACTGCCGCCCGGCAGATACGGGGCCAGGGCGGCGGGGTCGTCGGCGTTGTCGAAGACCAGCAGCCACCGCCCCCGCGTGCGCAGATCCTCCGCCAGCGCCTCCAGCGCCTCACCCGGCGCCGTATCGGCCCGTGCGGCTCCGGTCTTCACCGCCAGGGCGGCCAGCTGGTCGGGAATCAGCGCGGGTTCCTCGGAGCGGATCCACCAGGCCAGTTCGTACTCCCCGGCGAAGCGGTGCCCGTACTCGATCGCCAGCTGCGTCTTGCCCACCCCGCCCCGGCCCCGCAATGCCTGCACCGCCACCCGCGACCCCGACGTCAGCTCCTGACGCAGATGCACCAGCAGCCCGTCCCGGCCGGTGAACCCGTCATTACGGCCGGGCAGGTTCCACACCCGCGGCAGACTCCCCGGCAACCGCGGACCCGACCCACCCATCCCCCGCAACCGCCCCCCACCCCCCACACCGGGAAAGGCGGGCTCGCCATCAGGGCGCCGCGGACCCGCCACCGCCTCCAGCAATACCCGCCGCGCCTCCTCCACCGCCACACCCTGCAGGGAGGGAGCGAGCAACGCCCGGAGCATCGCAGGCGCGGACGCGCCGTCGATACGTAAGGGGATCAGCTTTTCCTTCGCCGCCAGCACGGCGGTCCACTCCTGGGTGGTGAACCGGTCGGGATCGAAGTAGGCCTCGGAGAACAGCGCCAGCATCCGACCCGACTCCAGCGCCGCGTTCATCTTCAGGACGAAGTTGTCGCCCGCACCCCAGTCCCAGTAGTCCAGCTCCACCGCATACCCGGCGTCCGCCAGCTGCCAGGCCACCCACTCCGCCCACGCCCGGTCCGCCCCCGCATGACTGACGAACACCCGCCCGCCGACCTCGACCATCCCGCCCCGCCCCTACCACGCCGCCCCTGCACGAGACCCCCGACATTAGGCCAAACCACCCCGCACCGCCCGCACTTCACCACAACAAGAGAGCCCACCAGCAGCTGCCCACCGGCGTGCCATGGCCGCACAGGGCCGACATGCGGTCCATGGCCCGGTAGCGCGCAGACAAAGTGAGCCGGGCGTACATTTCAGAGAGCGGTGCCAGGCTCGCAAAGCGGTAGTCAGCGGCTGTGATGAGAGGCGCGCCGATCGTCGTGCACCGGATCTCCGCAACCGGCGGCCGGCGGGTCACGGTGCGGGACCGATCATGGGCCTGGCCCACTCCGACCGGGACCTGCTGGAATTTCTCCGCCAAGCAGGTCTGCCCGACGCTGAGGATCTCCTCGACGACTCTAAGTGGGTCGAATGGGTCGGCGGCAGGGCACACGAATACGAGCCGGACGGTCCTCTGTGAGCGGTACGCGATGCAGTAGCCGCAGGCGTCAAGACGGAGGCATGCCCACAGGCCGAGGGCCTTCCGTGTCAACCCCACGGGCGAGACCATGACCGTCTCAATTTCCGTCTCATTCAGCCCCGTTCATCGTCGTTCAGACGCAACCCAGCCCAGGTCCCGCTGCACAAGCCGCACCGCCGCGGCCCCAGGAGAACGACCCTGGACATCCTCCTCAGCACCACCAGCCTGAGAGGGGTCGGAATCGTGCCGTCCGGTGGATGCGCGGTAGCGACGGCTGCTTCAAGTCTTGCTTGACTCCCTGAGCAGCAGGTCAGGGCCGTGTCAGCCCTGAAGAGGATCACTCTCTTCTAAGCGCTTGGCCGCAGGTTCGAGTCCTGCCGGGGCGCACAATCGGCGCGATGGTTCGGCCCTCCTCCTGGGAGGGCCTTTTTGCTGGTCAGGGGCACCCTAGCCGGGCGGGCGTAGCGGACGCGTAAGCGCCGGGCCACCCTAGACGATCTATTCCAAGAGGTCAGTGATCGTAGGCGATCAGTGAGCGTAGGACGGTTTGTCCGGTGGCGTCGTTGTGCCAGATCGCGGAGGTCAGCGCGAGGATGCGTTGCATGACACGGGCGATCACGCCGCCCGGTGTGCGACCTCGGTGCTGTTCGAGGTTGAGCTGGCCCTTGAAGGTCTCGTTGATCGATTCGATGACCTGTCGCAGCGGCTTGAACATGGCTGCGCCAGGCCGTTCCCGTGCACCTTTACGGGCAGGCCGCAGCAACTGGACTCCATGCTCGGACAGTTCGCGTTCGAAACCACGGCCGAAGTAGTTCTTGTCGCCGATGAGAGTCTGTCGGGGGCGCTCTCGCAGAAGCTCGCATTCGGCGGCCAGGAGGTCGAGGAGGGTCTCGCGTTCGTCGGCCTTGGTCCCGGTCAGGGCAAAGGCGATCGGCAGGCCCTGCAGGGTGCACACCAGGTGCAGGCGCAGGCCCCAAAAGAAGCGGCCGTGGCTGGCGCAGTACCCGTACTCGGCCCAACCTGCCAGGTCGGAGCGCTTGACGGTCTCGCGGGAGCGTCCGCACTCCACCGGGGTGGAGTCCACGACCCATACGTCGTCGCTCCACACCGAGGTGGTGGTGGCCAGGATCCGGTTGACGCTTCGCATCAGACCGGCGGCCTTGCGCAGCCGCTTGTTGTAGCCGGGCTGCCGGGGCAGGTAGGGGAAGAGGTGGCGCAGGTGGGCACGGGCACGGCGGAGCCATTTGGCCTCGGAGGTGTAGCCGAGTATGGCCTGCATCGTGGCCAGGGTGACCAGTTCGGCATCGCTCAGGCGGGGCTTAATGCCGACCGGCGGGCGCCACGGCGCCAGGTCGGGATGCTCCTTCAGCATGTCGTCGGTCGTCGCATAGAGTGCCGTCGCGAGGGTGTCCACGTCGTTCGTCACAAAACGATCTTGGACACCCTCGTTCTCGTCTCCGCAGGCACCCCTTGGACCACACCACCAGGAGGAACCAGTGTCATACCCGCAACTGCTCACCCCCGAGGAGAAGCTCGCCGACGCGAAGAAGCAGTTGAGCCTCCCGCGTATCGTCGTGATCTGCGGCTCCACCCGCTTCATGACCGAGATGACCGAGGCCGATCTGCGGGAGACCAAAGCCGGAAAGATTGTCGTCAAACCGGGCTGTGACATGAAGTCGCCGCACGAACTTTGGTCCGATCCTGTCGAGGCCGAGGCGCTGAAGGTTCGACTCGACGATCTGCACCGGGCGAAGATCCGGCTCGCTGATGAGGTGCTCGTAGTCGGCGACTACATCGGAGACAGCACCCGAGCCGAAATCGCCTACGCCCGGTCGCTGGGCAAGCCCGTGCGGTTCACGCACCCCGAAGTCGACCCTGACGCCTGACCGCCCCCTGCCACCTCGACAACCAGGGCTGGCAGCCCGTTTTTCGCCTGACCGTCTCGCGGTGGCTTCGGCCGCCGCCCGCCCCACACCCTCCGCAGGCATCCCTTGGAATTGATCATCTAGGTGATCGCGAGCCGGCCGGCCCTGTCGATCGGGCTGCGTCGAGTACGGCATGGGCGACCGAGCCGCCGCCGAGCACGCGCCTGGCCGTTCCCAGGCAGGCACCGGTGCGGCACCGAGCCACGACGTCGCCGTCCGGTTCGCAACGCAGGAAGCCAAGGGGTGGGCCCGGCTCGGTGAGCTTCGACAAACTGAGGTGGCACTCGATCGCGGCCGAAAGCTCAACGAAGCAGTAGGCCGCGAGTACTTGGACCACCTCAACACGCTCACCCGCGCTGGTGAATCGCGTGTCGAGTCTCAGGTGATGGTTTGACGATTCGGCCGACGGCGCAGCCCCCTCTGGCTCACGGTCTTGTTCGGACACGGGTCGTGGCAGCATGGCGCGGGTGCTGAACATAGAGATCAACGGCCAGTCCGCAAACGTCGAGGACGTGCACCGGGTGGCGACCTGGAACTACGGGCATTTCACTTCGATGCAGGTGCGCGACGGAATGGTTCGAGGTCTGGATCTGCACCTGAGGCGGCTGGAGGGAGCGTCGCACGCGCTCTTCGGCGAAAAGGCCGAACACGACGAGGGCAGGATCCGGGAACTCATCCGGCACGGGCTCGGCGAGGAACGTGCTGCGTCAGTCCGGGTAACCGTCGTCCCGCGGGTGGGCGCGCCGGCGTCGACGGACATCATGGTGTCGGTCTCCGACCCGGTCGCCGATGCGCCGCGGCAGGCCCTGCGCGTCCGCACGGCGACGTACGAGCGCGAGCTTCCACACCTGAAGCACGTCGCGACGATGGGGCTCACTTACCACTGGCTCCAGGCCAAGGAAGCGGGATTCGACGACGTCCTGTTCGTAGGCCGGGACGGGGACCTGCGCGAGGGCTCGGTGTGGAACGTCGCCTTCTGGGACGAGCAGCAGGTCGTGTGGCCCGAGGCTCACGTGCTGCCCGGCATCACCCAGCAACTCCTGCAGGCGGCCTTGACGCGCATTGGTGTGCCATGGTCGGTCCGCCGTCTGACATCGGACGACCTTCCGGTCCTGCGGGCCGCCGCAGCGACCAACTCTCATTGCCCCAGCCAGCCGCTGGCCAGTATCGACGAAGTGGTCTTCCCCAGCGAATGCCGTGCCCTGGTCGACGCCCTCAACACCGCCTGGGCCGAGGTCCCCTGGGACCTGATCTGACGACCGGCACCCAGGGCGCGGGCGCGCGGAATGCGAACCCAAGTGCTGATGTTGTCGTATGGGTGAGCGATTCGCCCTCTGATGCCGATGCCGGTTTCCCTCCGATCGAGCGCGCGTCCGTCCGCGAGCGGCTGGCGGCCGAGCGTGCCGGCACGAACACGCAGATCGCGGCATTGAGCCGTGACTTCGACGCGATCGTCGCAGCGAATGCCCTGGTGGCGGTCGACGACGAGCACGACCCGGAGGGGTCGAGCACTGCCTTCGAGCGGGCCCATGTCGCCGCGTTGCTGGCACAGGCGCGTGCCCACCTGGCCGAGCTGGATCAGGCGCTGGAACGGCTGGAGCGAGGCGACTACGGGCGGTGCGAGGGGTGCGGCGAGCCGATCCCGGCGGAACGTCTGGAAGCGCGCCCGGCGGCGAGCACCTGCGTGCGCTGTGCCGCGGCCAGCCCCCGCTGAGCAGGGCGGGCTTGGGGCGTACCCGGCGCCTTGCCAGGTCAGACCGCATCTGGAGTTGAGAACTGGGCTCGCTCGAGCAGGCCGTCCGGGTCCCGCTGCCTAGGTCCGTACAACCATGTGATCAACCAGCAGGTCTCCTCTGTGCAAGGGCCCGGCGGTCCGCCGCCGGGCAGGGGGAAGAGCAGAGGAGACGTATGCGTACGCAGCGACACTCCGGGCGCGTCCGGCGGCGGTTCGCCGTCGTGGTGGCGACGGCCGGGGCGCTCCTGGCGAGCGGCGGGGTCGCGCACGCCGCACCGACGCTCGCCCCGGGGCCGGCCACGATCACGCTCGACACTCCGGACATCGCCGCCGGCGGCTCGATCACACACACCGTGAGGCTGAACGTGCCGGTGAAGGGCCGGTTCACGCTGTTCATGGAGCCGGGCGAGGGCTACCGCTTCTGGGACATCGGCACGGAGGCCGCCGACCTGCGCAGAGGCCCGGTCGACGGCGGCCCGAACGCCTCGTGCCGCGAGGAGCCGTACCCGAACACGGAACGCCTCGTGGTCTGCGACGTCGGGGCGGGCGAGAGCACTCTCACGTACTCCCTGACCGCCACGCCGGACATCGAGGCGTGGAAGGTCGAGGCGCAGGCCTCGTTCCAGGCCACGGGCAGCACCGAGAAGACGCAGGCGATGAGCGTCTTCTCGGTGCTCAGCGACAATCCGGTGGAGATGTCGTACCGCGCCTTCGGCCGGGACACGGCCGGCCGGCTCTACTCGCACCAGACCTTCCCGGTGGAGTTCCCGCCGCTCCAGAAGTTCTGGCGCCAGGACCACGGCTCGGGCTGGAACGGCTTCGACGCGCTGACCAAACTGTCCCCGATCGGCATGGACAACCGGGGCGGGGGCGTCGCCGCCCGGGAGCCTTCCGGCCTCCTGTGGTACTACCCGACCTCGGGCAGGAAGTGGACCTCCGCCGTGTTCAAGCCCCGCGTGCGCGTGGGCACCGGCTGGAGCATCTACACCTCCGTGCGCGGCACCGGCGACGTCACCCGTGACGGGCACGCGGACCTCATCGCCCGTGACAAGGCCGGGGTGTTGTGGCTCTACCGGGGCACGGGCGTCGAGTCGAAGCCGTTCGCGGCGCGCACCAAGGTCGGCTCGGGCTGGAGCATCTACAACGCCCTGACCGGCGGTATCGACGTCAGCAAGGACGGCATCGCGGACCTGTTCGCCCGCGACAGGTCCGGCGTGCTGTGGCTCTACCGGGGCACCGGCGACGCGGCGAGGCCGTACGCCCCCCGCATCAAGGTGGCCACCGGCTGGAACGCGTACACCGCGATCATCGCGCCGGGCGACGGCTCGGACATCGGCAAGGGTGCGCTCCTCGTCCGCGACAAGGCCGGCGCGCTGTGGTGGTTCCGGGGCACGGGCAGCGCGACGAGCCCGTTGGCGCAGCGGTCTTACGCCGCGGCGGACTCGTACCCTTACACCGCCTGGAGGTAGTTCACCACTCCACGCCACGCAGGCCGTTGCCATGCACGGGGGCTCCGAGCATGGAAGGCTGGGCCTTGGCGGGGCGAGTCGAATGCCTCAGTATCCGGCCGGGCGCACCAGTCCCGTTTCGTACGCGTAGACCGCCGCCTGGGTGCGGTCGCGCAGTCCCAGCTTGACCAGGATTCGGCTCACATGGGACTTCACCGTCTGTTCCGCCACCACCAGCCGCCCGGCGATCTCCGCGTTCGACAGGCCCTGCGCGATCAGGGACAGAACCTCGGTCTCGCGTTCCGTCAGATCGCCGAGGCGCTCCTTGAGCGGGGCGCGGGGAGCGCCGGTCGTCCGGGAGAACTCGGTGATCAGGCGCTTGGTGATGTTCGGGGAGAGGAGGGCGTCACCGGCCGCCACCACCCGTACCGCCTGGGCGAGTTCATCGGCCGACGCGTCCTTCAGAAGGAACCCGGACGCGCCCGCGCGCAGCGCCTCGTACACATACTCGTCGAGGTCGAAGGTGGTCAGTACGAGCACCTTGGCGGCGGACCCGTCGGGTCCGGTGATGCGGCGGGTCGCCTCGATGCCGCCGAGTTCGGGCATCCGGATGTCCATGAGGACGACGTCGGGGGCGAGTTCGGCGACCTTGGCTACCGCGTCGAGGCCGTCCACTGCCTGGCCGACCACCTCGATGCCGGGTTCGGCGTTGAGCAGCACCGTGAAGCCCTGGCGGACCATGATCTGGTCGTCGGCGATCAGGACACGGATGGTCGTCATGGGGCTCCCCCGGCAGGTTGGGCGGATGGCTCGGGGGCGTCGGCAGGGAGGATCGCGGTCACTTCGTAACCGCCGTCCGGCGTGGGCCCGTTGGCCAGTTCGCCGCCCAGCATGGCAGCGCGTTCCCGCATGCCGAGGAGACCGTGTCCGGTGCCCTGCGAGGGCGGGGCGGGCCGGTCCGGCGCGGAGTTGGTGACCCGAACGGTGACCGCGGACGGCTGATGTCCCACTGCCACCCGCACCTGAGCGCCGGGCGAGTGCCGCATGGCGTTGCTGAGCGCCTCCTGCACGATGCGGAACGCCGACAGCTCCACACCGGGCGACAGCGGGCGCGGCTCACCCGTGATCTCGGTGGTGACCGTGAGACCCGCACCCCGTACGTTGTCGACCAGTTCGGCCAGCCGGTCGAGGGTGGGCTGCGGTGCGTGCCGTACACCCTCGGCCGAGGGATCTTCCGAGCGCAGCACGCCAAGGACCCGGCGCAGCTCGGTCAGCGCCTCGACGGCGTTCTGGCGGATGCCCGCGAGGTTCTCCTTCAGCTCCTCGGGAGGGTTCTCCACCAGGTGCGGGGCGACCTGCGCCTGGATGGAGATCACCGACATGTGGTGGGCGACCACATCGTGCAGCTCGCGGGCGATCCGGCCGCGCTCCTCGAGGAGGGTGCGCCGGGCCCGCTCCTCGGCAGTGAGCACTTCCTGCTCGACCAGTCGCGTCTTGGCCACTCGGCTGATGCGCAGTGAGGCGCCGACCATCACTGCGGTCGCGAAGGCCACGGTGCCCCGCGTGAGGACCTCGTTGTGGACGTGGGCTGCGAAAGCCATGTTGATCAGGCCCGAAAGGACGGTGATCGACAGTGCCTCGACGGCGATCCGGGGGTGGACCCGCAGCGCGAGGAGGAGCAGCACGAGGGTGTGCAGTGCGATCCCCCCGATGCTCCAGGGCCACACCATGTCGTGGCCGACTCTGCCCTCCGAGACCTGCGCGGTCAGGAAGAGCACGATCGTCGACAGCCACCAGGCGGGCACCGGGCGGGACAACGCGAGGGGGACGGTCGCCGCCTGGAGCACGACGAGCAGCCACATGGTCTTCGGGGCCGGCTCGTACACCTGCTCGTACTCGGACATCATGAGCATGCCCATGAGCACCGCGAACAGCACCGCATGGCCGTGCGGCAGCCGGCCCAGCCAGCGCAGGCGCGGCAGCGGATCGCGCGCCACCGTCCCCAGGTCCGCGCGCAGGACGCGCGGCGCCGAGCGCACCGCGGCGACCAACCGCTCTTTGTCCCCCGTCTTCACGTGGTCAACCCTAGGCATTCCGCACCTCCGCCGTCCGGGCGGGCCGCCGCTCGCGCACCACCGTGGTGCGACCCCGCTTCCCTTGTTCGTAGGTGTGGAACGCCGCCCAGCACACCAGCAGCGCCACGGCGAACACCGGCAGCCAGGCCAGCCGGGCGAACACCCAGCCGGAGCCGTCGGGCACGGTGTGCAGTCCGGGCAGGGCCGTGTCCGCGAGCAGGCCGACGGCGGTGACCGCGATCATCGCGGTCTGGTGCCAGAGGAAGACGGTCATCGCGGAGAGGTTCACCAGTGCCACCCCCGCCCATGCGACAGGGCGCCGGAGCACCCTCCGCAGCGGACCGAGCAGCAGCAGGGCCGCCCCGCACTGGGCGAGGCCGAAGGTGACGGCGGCCAGGGTGGGCGGGTTGAGGTTGGAGATCCCGGCGCCGGGCACCCCGACCATGGACGCGGGGTACCCGGCCCAGAGGACGAGTGCGCTGGTGGCCGCGGCGCCGACGAGCAGCAACACCCAGCCGGTCGTACGGATCCGCCGGCCGCCCCGGGCCCAGGCCGCGCCCAGGCAGTACGGGACGAGCCAGCCGGCCGCCACATTGATCCAGCCGAGCCATTCGTACCGAGAGGTGCCGTACAGGCCGAACCGGATCAGGTCGACGTGGAGCACCACGGCGAGCGGCCACAGCGGGTGCAGCCTTGCCACCAGCGGGGTTGCCGCCGTCAGCGCCGCGAAGACAAGAAGGAACCAGAGCGGGGACAGCACCAGCTTGCCCAAGGCGCATACGCTCTCGAACCGCGCCCCGGACGCGAGCATCAGGCCCGCCGCCACGGTCCACACGACCAGCACGGCGGCCACCGGCCGGAACAGCCGCCCCGTCCGGGCGCCGAGCCACCGGCCGTACGTCTGGCCACGGGCGCGGGCGGACGCGTAACTCTTCGCACCCACCTGCCCGCCCACCAGGAAGAAGACCGCCAAGGTCTGAAACACCCAGGTGATCGGGGCGAGTTGAGGTCGGTACTGGAGTGGGCTGGCAGGATGCACCGTGCCGCTGTCGGCGACCAGGGCGGTCACCAGCCAGTGGCCGAGCACTACACCGAGGATGGCGAGGGCGCGCAGGGCGTCGACGGCACGGTCGCGGTCGGGCGGGGTGGCGGAGTCGATCCAACGGGCGAGCTTACGCACGGGGAGCCTCCGGGGTCTGCCCGTTCACGATCCGGGCGATGTTCGCCAGCGATACGGAACCGCGCCTCAGGTAGTCGCTGTGGCCGCCGTCACCGGCGTCGAAAATGCGGGCGCCGAAGCCCTTCGACATCGGGTCGGCCCCCAGGCCGACTGTGGTGAACGGCAGTTGGAGCTTCATGTGTGGCACGTCGGCGATCCAGTCGTTGCCGCCCCGGCCCGCCCAGACGCTCGCACGGGTGTGCAGCGAGGCGACGTCGTCGGCGCCGGTGCCGGTGCCGGGGCTGCCGTACAGGACGATGTCCGCGACCCGCAGGCCCGAGGCGGCCCGGGCGCAGACGACCGAGCCGTAGGAGTGGCAGAGCAGCGAAGTCCGGGCGGCAGGCCGGGAAGCAGCACTCAACTCACTTACGAAACTTTCGAGTTGAGGAGCCGCGTCATCGGCCGTCCCCGGCGTCAGTGCCTCGAGGCTCACCGTGCCCGGCGTCTCGTAGCCGAGCCAGGCGACGACGGCGGCCCCGCCGGCCAGCTCCTGCTGAAGCGCCACCGCGCCGGCCCGGAAGCGTTCGTACCGGTCGAGGCTGGTGTCCGCCCCCGGCACCAGCACGGCGATCCGCTCGGCCCGGGAGAGGTCACCGAAGACCTCGGCGGTACGGCCGCCGTCGCGGCCGTCGAAGGAGAGGAAATGGCGCGCCGGGTCCGCCATCGCGCGCAGCACGGCGGCCCGCCTCCGGTCGCCGTGGCCCGCTGCCATCCGCTCGGCGGCTCGGATGTCGTCGCGGGTGGCGGCGTACCGCTCGTCGAGGGCGGCGGGGGTCGCGGCTCGCAGCGGGGCGAGGACAGCCGGGGCAGGCGCCGGGACAGCGGCGGGGCGGGCCGCGCCCGCAACCGGCACCGCCACCGAGGCGGTGACGAGCGCGGCGAGCAGGGCACGGCGCGCACGGCTGCCGCGCGGACGGCTGCTGCGCGGGTTGCTGCTGCGCGGGTTGCTGCTGGGCGGGCGGGACGCCATGGAGGTTGGTCCTTCCGTACCGGATGTCTTCCGTGCTTCCGGTACCGAAGTTATGGATCACGCCTGGTAGTCGGCGTCCCGCCGGGGAGCGCACCTTCCGCCTAGCTCTGAAGTACTACGGGTAGGGGCGCGTCAGCACGGCGAGTTGTGCGTTCACGAGCTCCGGTCGCCGCCGGGCCGGGGATCGTCGCAAGAGTGTGACTCTGCACCAATCTTGTGATGAAGAGGGCAACCGGCCGCCTCCTGAGGCGAGTTGCGCCGCACAATGGCCCCAAGGCACAGCCGGACTCGCTCAGGGGGAGAGCACCATGACCGGAGGCAGCCATGCGTTACCCGTGCCGCACGAAGGTCCGACGAGGGTGCTGATCGCCGACGACCACGATCTGATACGCGGAGGGCTGGCCGCGCTCATTCGCGCGGCCCCCGGTCTTGACGTCGTCGGGGAGGCGGTGAACGGGCTCGACGCCGTCGCCCAGGCGGCCCGCGCCGAGCCCGATGTTGTGCTGATGGACATGCGGATGCCCGAGCTCGACGGCGTCGCAGCCTGCACGCGCATCCTGTCCGCCGCCCCTGAGGGCGCCCGGCCCCGAGTGCTCGCGCTCACCAGTTTCGACATCGACGAGTACGTCTACGCCGCGCTGCGCGCCGGCGCCTCGGGCTTTCTCCTCAAGGACACCGCGCCCGAACGGCTGCTGCGTGCCCTGCATCTGGTCGCCGCCGGCGACTGCCTCTTCGCGCCCAGTGTGACCCGGCGGCTGGTGGAGACGTACACCCGCGCGAGCGTGCCGGGCGACGAGCCGCTGACGGACCTGGACCAGCTCACACCGCGCGAACTGGAGATCCTGCGGCTCGTCGCCACGGGCGCCTGCAACGAGGACATCGCCGCCCTGCTGACGGTGAGCGGAGCCACGGTCAAGTCACACCTGAGCCGGGCCATGACCAAACTCGGGCTGTGCAGCCGCGCTCAGGCCGTCGTCATGGCGTACGAGTCGGGGCTCGTCGTCCCGCGCCGTTGCAGGGCCGAGCACTGAAGCCCGGGGCGCCACGGGCACGTAGCGAGGACGCGTAGCACAAGGACACGTAGCACAAGGACACGTAGCGCCACACATAGAGCTAGGACACGTAGAGCTAGGACACGTAGAGCTTGGTCGGCTTCGGGTAGTTGGACCGGTAACCCTTGAGCTCGCGGATGTCGGACGGCTTGAGCTTGATGCAGCCCAGGGACTTGTAGTCGCTGTTTCCGTCCCAGCGGGTCGACTCGGTCGAGCCCGGCTTGCCGTTGGGCTTCATCTCGCTGTGGATGAACAGCTCGGTGCGCTTCGTGCCGCTCTTTCCGCCGTTCTTGCACCTCATGTCGTTGAGCAGCCACGAGATGCCGTTCACGGTGCCGACGTGGTTGTTGTAGAACTTCTCGACGCGGTACTCGCCGCTGGGCAGCCAGCCCACCCGCGGCACACAGGCATCCCGGCCGATCTTGTTCTTGGCGGTACCGAGACCGGAGCCGGCGCGCCAGCTGTCCACCGTGAAGCTGCGGATCTTGTCCGGGTTGATCTGCTGCACGAACACCAGGCTCAGCCGGGAGTTCGACGGGTCCTTCTTGTTCTTCTTGTACGACAGGTACGTGTAGGTCTTGGCGGCCGCGGCTGCCTTGGTGGCCTGCACCTCGCTCGTACCGTGCCCGTCCTGCGCGCCGGCAACCGACGGCAGCAGCCCGACCGCGACGACCGCGGTCCCCACCGCCGCGACGGCCTTGAGGCTCCGGGCGACGTTCCCCCGTTGTGCGTTCATGAGCGGTCCCTTCTCGTAGCGTTCCGGCTCGCTTCCCTGCGAGCCGATGTGCCGTAAACGTACGAGAGTTCGCTCGTGCGGTCCTCCCGCAGTGGTGTGAGGTTCTGCCTCAACTCCGGTATGCAGAGGGTGCTTTGTCTCAACCGGGGGTGGGAGCCGCTGTCACTTCGTGCCGACACCGCGCAGCACCGCCAGCACCAGCGTCCTGGCCACCTCCACGACCTCGGACAGCGAGACCTGTTCGCGCGGGCCGTGCGCCAAGCTCACGTCGCCCGGGCCGAATTGGAGCGTCGGTATGCCCGCCGCTGCGTACAGCCTCAGGTCGCTGCCGTACGGCGCACCCCGTTCCCGCAACCGCGGCCCCTCCGTCGCGTCGGCGTTCGCGTCCCGTACGAGGTCGCGCAGCAGGTCACCGGCCGGCAGGCGGCCGCTCGCGAACTCGCCGCCCGGCCAGGTCACCGAGGCCGGATGGGCGCTGAGCCAGGGGTCCGACGCGCAGGCAGCCGCCACGCAGCTCTCGAAGGCCGCGCGGGCGGCGGCCGGGGACTCGTCGAGGCGGACGCCCAGTCTGCCCTCGGCGACGAGCAGATCGGGGACGCTGCTTGCCCAGTCGCCCGCCTGGAGCTTGCCGACGGAGAGGGCGTACGGGATTGCGTACTCCGCGAGCAGCGGGTCGGGGTCCGCGTTGCGGTGGGCCTCGAAGCCGATCAGGGCCTCGCGTATCGGCAGGTAGGCGTCGATGGCGCTGACCCCGGCGTCGCGGGTGCTCGCGTGGGTGGCCTTGCCGGGGACTTCGATACGGAAGGTCAGAGCGCCGGCGTTCGCTGTCACGAGCGTGCCGCTGGTGGGCTCGGTGATGATGCACGCGTCGCCGGTGTGACCGCGCTGGAGGGTGCCGAAGGCGCCGAGGCCGCCGTCCTCCTCACCGGCCACGAAGTGGGCCGCCACCCGGCCGCGCAGGGTGATGCCGGCCGACCGGATCGCGGCCAGGGCGGCGAGGTTGGCGACGAGTCCGGCCTTCATGTCGCAGGCGCCGCGGCCGTGGACGACGCCTCCGGTCACCCTCGGCACGAACGGGTCGCCCTCCCACCGTGCCAGGTCGCCCGGCGGCACGACGTCGACATGGCCCTGGAGAATCATCGTGGGGCCGTCGGCGTCGCCCGCGGTGGTCGCCACCAGACCCCATGCCTCGTCGCGCGGCGCCTCGGTGCCGGGGAAGCCGGGAGTGGCCCGCAGCGCGGGCAGATCCATGGACCACAGGTCGACGTCGAGACCGAGTCCGTCCAGTCGCCGGGCGAGCCGGTGCTGCAGCTCCGACTCGGCGGCGCTCCCCGTCACACTCGGGACCGCGATCAGATCGAGCAACAGCGCGGCGACGGCCGCCTTGTCGATGGACTCGAGGGCCATCGACTCCTCAGCAGTGAACTCTGCCGTCATTTCTCTCCCCCTCTCCCCTCCGTCACTCCCCTCCGTGATGTCTTCGGATGGGTGTCTTCGGATGGTAGGGACAGGCCCTCCGCGCAATCAATCAGCTGCCGCTCACAGGACCCGCCATCTCACCAGCGCGGCCAGCACCGCCACTCCGGGCAGCAGCGGCAGCCACACCGTGAGGAACCGGAAGCCGAGGACCGTGGCAGTGGCGACGACGAGCGGCGCGCCCACCGTGACGAGCGCGACGGCGAGGGCGGGCTCGACCGAGCCGATGCCGCCCGGGGCCGGGATGAACCCGGCCGCGATGCTCGCCGCCAGGTAGGCGATCACGATGTACGGCCACCAGACCGGCAGCCCGAGGGCGAGTGCGACACAGACCAGCACACCGGCCTGGAGGAGCGGGAAGGCCAGCGCGCCGCCCCAGAGGGCCAGTGCCCGGGCGGGCCGCTTGTGCAGGGCGCGCGCGTCGGTCAGCGCGGTGCGAAGGAAGCCGAAGACGATGCGGCGCAGCCGCTGCACGGTGAGCACCACGGTCGCCACCGCCGCGATCACGGCGGCAGCGACAAGGAGAGCCGTGAGGACCGCCGGCACGGTGCGCCCGGGCGGCACGAGTTCGTCGAGCCGCAGCGCGTCGGGATACGCCACCAGCAGAGTCACCAGCAGGCCGGTCCTGGCGACCGCCTCGACCAGCGTGTAGAGGGCGAGCGAAGCCGTCGACCGGTCCAGCGGGATGCCGCAGCCGCGCATGAAGCGCAGCGTGACCACATGCGCTCCGAGGCCCGCGGGGAGCAGATGGTTGGCGGCTCCGGCGGCAAACTGCGAGGCGAGCAGCCGCCCGGCGGGCAGTCGTTCCACAACCGTGCCCTGGCGGACGCAGGACGCCGCCACCCAGCACAGCCCGGTGCAGGCGGCCCCCATGAGCAGCCAGCCGAGGTCGGCTCCGGCGAGTCGGCTGACGCCGGAGGCGACGAGCGGCCAGTTGCCGGCCGCCCAGAACGCAACGAGCACGAACGGTACGAAGCAGATGATCCTGCGGACGGGCAGCCGCCGCACACGATCCAGCGGCCGCTGGTGCCGGTCGTGATGCTGGTCCTGATGCTGTTGTTGGTCCTGTTGCTGGTCCTGTTGCTGTTGCACGGTGAGGGTCTCGGGCATGGCCACGCTCGCGATCGCGGTGGGGGCGGGGGCGGTGAGGGCGGGGGGCTGCCCCCGGAACCTGCCCCTCCTTCACGACATTCCGGTGTCGTGTGCCCAACATCCGGCGGATACGTCGATGGCCGGATCAAGTCGCCGCCGCGGTCGGCACGACCGCTAGAACGCCGCGGCGATCAGCAGCCCGAACGACGCGAGCATGAACACGGTCCGGATCAGGTGCAAGCCGTTCCACCGCGGCTCGAAGGCCGCGCGAACCGTACTGTCGGGGCCGGCCGAGGAGTCGTTCTCCGCCTTGGCGAGGGCGATGTTCAGCGGGATGTTGCCGACGATGGTGACGAGGTGGTTGAGCACCGCACACACCAGGCCCGCGACGATCAGCCACCGCTGGGTGTCCGTGCGCCCGTCGATCGGTACGGCGAGGGCCGCGGCCGGGAAGGCGACGATGGCGAAGAAGATCAACAGAAAGGTGGGCCGCGGCACAACCTCGTTGATGCGGCGCATGACCGGGAGGAACTGATCATCCGTCAGCTGGGCGAGCGAGGGCATGACCGCGATCCGGAAGGTGAGCAGGAAGCCTGCGTAGAGACCGGTGAATCCGATGGCGAGGGCGAGGAGGAGGGTGGCCATGCCGCACATCATGACGCGGAGGCGGGGCCACCGCAGCAACCTTGCCGAGGCACGAGAGCAGCGGGCCGCGCCACACAGGCCGGGCGAGGTGCGGACATGCTGAAGCCGCGCCACACAGGCCGGGCGAGGTGCGGCCCTGCCGAAGCCACGCGACACAGGCCGGGCATGGCGCGGCCCTGCCGAAGCCGCGCCACACTCGCAGGCATGGCGCAACCCGCTGAAGCCGCGCCGCGGCCGACCCCTCAGTCCCGCAGCCTCCGGGCCTGATCAATAGCATCCGCCAACTGCCGCACCGCGCTGTCCTCTGTCGCGGTCGCCAGCTTCCTTGCCCGCTGGGCGAGCGCCCCCAGCCCCGGCGCCCCCGGCATCGAACCACCCCTCAGCGACTCCGCGAAGTACGCCGCCACCGCGGTGACCTGGAGCCTCTTGGACGAGCCGTCCCACAGCGCGTCGTCCGCCGCGTCCGTCTCGATCGAGCCCGTCTGCTCGTGCGGCGCCCGTGTCCTCGGGTCCAGCCAGCGCACGGTCGCCGTCGCGAGATGCCCGCTCGTACCTTCCCGCAGCCGTACGGCATAGAGCGCCGTCACCGTGTGGCCCGGGCCCACTTCGCCGCCGTCCACCCGGTCGTTGCGGAAGTCGTCGTCCGCGACCGCGCGGTTCTCGTACCCGATGAGCCGGAACTGCTTGACCGTCTTCGGGTCGAACGCCACCTGCGCCTTGGCGTCCCGCGCCCGCAGTTCGACATGGGTGGGCAGCTGCTCGACGAAGACCTTCCTGGCCTGCTCGCTGCTGGACACATACGTGGTGTGCCCGTCGCCCTTGTCGGCGAGCCGCTCCATCAGCGCATCGCCGTACTCACTGCCGACCCCGACACCGAAGAGCGTGATGCCGTACTCCCGCCGCGCGTCGTCGATCCGGTCGAGGATCGCGTCCGCCTCGGTCTCACCGGTGTTGGCCAGCGCATCGGAGAGGAGCACCACACGGTTGGTGGCTCCGCGCCGCCGACCCTCGACGGCCTCGTCGTATCCCGTCTTCACGCCCGCCTCGACATTGGTGGAGTCGGTCGGCTCCAGACTGTCGACGACCGAGTGGATCCGGTCGCGGTTGCCGTCGATCCGGGTCATCCGCAGCCGCGTCTTGGCCTCGTCGCTGAAGGTGACCAGCGCGATCGAGTCGTCGTCACGCAACTGGTCGGTGAGGATCCCCAGCGACTCCTTGACCAGGTCGAGACGGCCCGGTTCGGCCATCGAGCCGGAGATGTCGATGACGAACGTCAAGGCAGCCGGCGGCCGTTCCCCCTTGCGGTCGGACGTGCGGGTGGAGAGCCCCACACGCACCAGCGACCAGTCCTCACCGTCTACCCCACTGCCTGCCTCACTGCCTGCCTCCCCTCCGTCCTGCGTGCTGATCTCGCCGTCCACACTCCCCGGCCGCGCACCGTCCACCGTCACCGAGAAGCCGTCGCCCGTGGGCCGCGGATAGTCCTGCCGGAAGCTGTTGATGAACTCCTCGGGCCGGATGTCACCGGCCTGGGGCAGCTGTCCGTCCTCCAGCGTGCGACGGGCGTAGCCGTACGAGGCGGTGTCCACATCGAGCGCAAAGGTCGACAGATAGTCGGGCGCCACCGGCCTGGACTCCCGTGCTTCGTCACCCTGCCGCTGCCCATCCGCTGCACCGTCCGCCCCCGTCGCGGGCGCGCCCCCTCCACCGTCCGGCGCTATCGGCACGGGAGCAGGCTTTGCATCGCTGTGGGAGCTCCGGTCGGTGCTTGCCCCGGCGCCGCAGCCGGTGGTCAGCAGCATGCCGGCGGCCAGCACCGCGGCGGCCACTCCCCGGTACGTCCGTGGGCCCCTGCACGTCCTTGAGCCGAGCTTCATCTTCACTCCCCTGGTCGTCAGCACTTGTGAATGTGACGTGCGAGACGGCCCCAAGGAGCAGACGAGGGTGTTGCGGATGAATCTCAATGCGGCAACGGCGGTCCAACGTTGCCCTTGCCGGTGAACAACTCCCTCAGTGGCACCCGTATTCGATCAGCCCTCTTCCCAGCTGACGCTGCCGACCCCCGTTCCGCCGCCGCAGGTCGCCGACGACCAGCCGGCGCCCCCGGGGTTCAGCGTCACCCAGGCGCCGTAGGCATCGGGCCAGAAGCCGCAGACCACCACGGCGCGGAAGGCCACGACCTGGCTGCTGTTGTTGGTGCAGTCCGCACGGCCGGTCCAGCCGTCGGTGCTGGTGCTGCAGCTGAGGAGCTGGGGTGGCGGCGCCTGCTCCGCCGCCCGGGCGGCCGGCCCCATGACGAACAGCGGCAGTGCCGCGGCAGCGGACAGCGCCATGGTGGCAATACGTCGGACCATCGTGACTTCCCTTCACTCGCCTCTCATGCCTCGTGATTCCAGCGTGATCGCCGCAGCGCCGGAAGCGAAGGGAGTGGCAATGACTCGCCAGTCCCGAAAGAGGATCTTGTCACCGCATGCAATCGTGTGCGTACATGAAGTGGTATGCGGATCCGGGGGGACGGACCGCGTGCCTGCATGAAAAGCGGGGGGATGATCTGTCATGGCAGTGGGGGTGCTTCCGGGCTCCGTGCTCGGTCGGGAGGTCACGCGGTCTGTCCTGCGCAACGCGCCGGGGCAGCCGGTTCAAGGAGTGCCACAGGTGCGCGCGGCCCTGACCGGCCTGGTCCGCTCCGCGCGCCATGAGCTCCTCAGTTTCGACAACCCGGCCGGCGCGCTGGGCCACGGCATCCCGGAGCCTTTCCTGGAATTCGCGGGCGCGTGCGTGCGCACGGCCGCCGAACAGACCGCGACGGTACGGCGGATCGCGCCCCGGCACGGGCTGACCCATCTCACGGAGCCGTGGCGCAGCCCCGGCGCGGCCCGGGTGACGGACAGCATCCCGTTCAAGATGCTCGTCGCGGACCGGTCGGTGGCCGCTGTGCCCCTCGATCTGGAGCTGCTGTACAACGGCGTGCTGCTGATCCGCGACCCCGTCGTCGTCCAGGCTCTGGTCCGCGCCCACCGCACCTGGTGGGACACCGGCCACGAGCTGACCCGACATACCGCGGCCGATGCCATGCCGCCCCATCTGCAGCCGGTGCTACAGGCGATACTGGCCGGGCTCACGGACGAGACGGCCGCGACCCGTCTCCGCATGTCCGGGCGTACATACAGCCGCCGCGTCGGTGAACTGCTCACCGCCCTCGGCACGACGAGCCGCTTCCGGGCGGGAGCGGAAGCAGCTCGTCGAGGCTGGATCTGACCGGGGCTGGGCGCAGTCGGAGCTGAGCACAGCTCGGGCTGAGCCCAGTCGGACCTGGGCACTGCGGCGGCTAGGAAGCTGGGGCGCGAGCTACGACACGATGTCCTTGCGGGAGAAATTCCGGAAGGCCAGTGCGAACAGCACCAGGGCGTATGTCACCGACACCGCAGCGCCCTTGACCATGCCGTTCCACTCCAGCTGTGGCTGCAGCGCGTCGATCCATGCGAACTGCCAGTGGGCGGGCAGCACATCACGCCACGAACCGAGCGCCGTGACGGCGTCCAGCACATTGCCGATGATCGTCAGTCCGACCGCTCCGCCGACTGCGCCCAGTGGGGCGTCGGTCTTGGTGGACAGCCAGAACGCCAGCCCCGCGGTGACCAGTTGGGAGACAAAAATGAACGCCACGACCAGCGCAAGACGCCCCACAGTCTCGCCGGCAGCCAGGGAGCCGCCTCCCGTGGGCAGCTTCAGCGGCCCCCAGCCATAGGCAAGGGTGCCGGCAGCGAGACCTACCAGCGGCAGCAGCATCATCGCCGCCGCGCTGAAGCCCAGCGCGACCGCCAGCTTGGACCACAACAGCCGGGTGCGCGGCACGGGAGCGGCCAGCAGATAGCGCAGCGAAGACCAGTTCGCCTCCGAGGCGATGGTGTCCCCGCAGAACAGTGCCACCGGCACGACCAGCAGGAAGCCCGCCGAGACGAACAGGCAGGTCGCGGCGAAGTTCGCGCCGGACGCGGTGGCCGTGTCCATCAGGGTCACCCGGCCGCTGTCCCTTCCGTCCGGCGTGCCACCGATGGCGAAGGCGGCGATCAGAATGAGCGGCAGGGCGGCAAGGATCCCGGCCATCACCAGGGTCCGCCTGCGCTTCAGCTGCCGTACGGCCTCCACCCGCAGCGGCAGCGTGTGGCGTGCCCGGTAGCCCGGGGCCGACTCGACCAGCGTGCTCATGCGGATCCTCCGATCAGGGTGAGGAACGCATCCTCCAGGCGACGGTGCGGACCGACACCGGTCAACGGCACGTCCAGACGGACGAGTTCGGCGATCATGCCGGTGGCGGTGGCTCCGTCGAGGCGTACGAGCAGTCCTTCGTCCGTACGGGACGCCGAAGCGATCCCCGGCAGCGCGGCGATCTTCTCGATCACCGGCTCCGGCACCGCATCGGCGGTGGTGACGAGCAGCGTGTCGCTCCCGCCGGTGATCTCCTCGACGGGTCCTGCCTGCACCAGCCGGCCGCGGTCCATGACCACCAGATGAGTGCAGGACTGCTCCACCTCGGAAAGGAGGTGACTGGAGACGATGACCGTCCGGCCCCCGGCCGCGTACCGGATCATCACGTCCCGCATCTCGCGGATCTGCGGCGGGTCGAGTCCGTTCGTCGGCTCGTCGAGGATCAGCAGATCCGGCATGCCGAGCATGGCTTGGGCGATGGCGAGGCGCTGCCGCATGCCCTGCGAGTAGGTGCGTACGGCGCGGGCGAGGGCGTCGCCGAGCCCGGCGATCTCCAGAGCCTCCTCGATGTGCGCGTCCTCGGCAGGCCTGCCGGTGGCCCGCCAGTAGAGCTCCAGGTTGTCGCGGCCCGACAGATGCGGCAGGAAGCCCGCGCCCTCGACGAACGCGCCGACCCGCGAGAGTACGGGCGCGCCGGGGCGGATGGCGTGGCCGAAGACGCGGATCTCGCCTTCGTCGGGCCGGATGAGTCCCATCAGCATGCGCAAAGTGGTGGTCTTGCCCGCGCCGTTGGGTCCGAGGAGGCCGAGGACCTGGCCCTTCTCGACCCGGAAGGACAGCTCCCGTACGGCATATCGGTCGGCGGACTTCGCGTACCGCTTGGTCAAGCCGGTGATCTCCAGGGGCACTTCCGCAAGCTCGGGGTCGGGTGCCGGGGCGAGGGCCCTGCGCCGGGCTGTGAGCAGCAGCGCCCCCGCGATCAGGGCGCCCGCGGCCGGGAGCGCCCAGGTCCACCAGGGCAGTCCCGCGGCCTGGGTCTTGACGGCGGGCGCGGTGGGCACCGTCAGCGCGCCCGCGGCAGCCCCGCCACCGAGGAGGGAGACGGTGTACGTGGCGGGGGCAGCCGGGGAGGCGTAGCCGAGGTCGGTCGCGGACAGGACCAGGCGCAGCCGGTGTCCGGCGTCGACCTGGTGGTCCACGGCGGGCAGCGTCAGTGGGACGTCCTTGCCCTGCTGGGCGCCCTCGATCCGGACCGGGGCGACAAGCTGGGAGGGCAGCACCTGTTGGCGGCCGTCGGGCCCGACGTCGTACACCTTCCCGAACAGGACCGCGGCACCGCTGCTGGAAGCGACCTTGACGCGGACGGTCGGCGAGCCCGTGACCCGCAGCGACTGCGAGAGCGGCGCGGAGTCGTAGCGGGCGAACTGGCCGGGGAAGTCGAGGGAGAGGCCGAGACCCAGGGAGGAGAACTGGGTGAGCCCGCCGCTGAGACCGGGGACGGCGGAGATGGCGGGCGGGTTGGCGCCTGCCGGGTTGGCGAAGCTCTGTTCGCCGCCGGTGAGCGGGATCGTTTGGGCACCACTGGCCAGACCGGGGTAACGGTCGCCGGTCGCGCCGCGCAGCAGGGCTTGGCCGTCGGTGGAGTCGACGCCTCCGGTCCGGCTGACGCGGAAGGCGGGTCCGGTGTCCGTGCCCTTGTCCTGCTTGAGGTAACGGTCGAACCAGTTGCTGATACGACTCTCGACGCGGCCGTCCTCCCGGTCACCGCCGTCGTGGCCGCCTGCGATCCAGTCGACGGCGACGGGCGCGCCGTTGGCAGTGATCCGCTTGGCCATGGCGTCGGCGTGCGCGAGCGGGAAGAGCGAGTCGGTCTGGCCCTGCACGATGAGCGCGGGCACCTTGATGCGGTCGCCGACCGCGGAGGGGCTGCGGCGTTCGAGGAGCTGCCGGGCCGCGGCGTCGGGCTTTCCGGCGACGGCGACGCGCTCGTACATGGCGCAGAGTGCCGGCTCGAAGCGCCCGCAGCCGCTCGGGTTGGCGGGGCGCGAGGCCGCACCGGCTCCGGGTGCACTGTTGTCGGCCGAACCACCGGCCGACCCGCCCGTTGTCCCATCCGCCGACCCGCCGGGCGGGCTGTCGCCGGCGGGTGCCTCGGTGGGGGCGGCGGCGTCCGGCGCGCCCACCGAACCCCCGGAGCCCGTCGAGAAGAAGATCCCGGCCCAGAGCTTCTTGAAGACGCCGTCGGGGAAGAGCGCGTCGGCCAGGTTCCAGTAGGTGATCTGGGGTGCGATCGCGTCGACGCGCTTGTCGTGTCCGGCCGCGAGCAGCGAGATCGCCCCGCCGTAGGAGGCGCCGGTGACGCCGACACGCGGGTCGCCCTCGGCGTCCAGCTGTACCTCGGGGCGCTTCGCCAGCCAGTCGATGAGCCGTGAGACGTCCTTGACCTCGAAGTCGGGGTCGTTGAGCCCGATCTGCCCGGTGGACCTGCCAAAGCCGCGGGCGGACCAGGTGAGCACGGCGTATCCGTCGCGAGCCAGCTTCTCGGCCTGCTCGCGTACGTCGTCCTTGCTGCCGCCGAAGCCGTGTCCGAGGAGCACGGCGGGCCGGCGCTCCGTGCCGCCGGTCGTGAAGTAGGAGGTGTCGATCTTCGCCCCGGGCATCTCCTGCACCCGGTCCTCACGGTGCACAGTCGGCGCGCCGCCGTCGGCGACCGCGGTCCAGGTGCCCGCGCCGGCGAGGACGGCAAAGGCGGCGACGCCGGCGAGCCATCGGCCGCGCGGCCGGGGAAGTCGGATCTGCATGCCTGAAACCCTAAGCGGATCCCCTGCGCACTCTCGGCTGCCGCCAGGCGGAACTCAGGAGCCTCCTCGAGTAGTACGGCGTGCGGCCGCCGTACACCAGACGCGGTATGCGCCCCGAGGCGGATGAAGCGGAACCAAAGGTGACAAAGACGGCTTTTCTCGACCTGACGGATGTTCACAATGTGTGGATCCGTCACCCTTCAAATGACGATGCTGTCTTGTGTCGCACGTCACGTCACGAGACCCTGGTCAGCGCATATGCAGCTCCTGGCACCATGCACGCCCGTACTTGTCCGTTAACGGTCAACGAAAGGTAGGTGCACGAGATGAGAGCCACTGCCCGACGCTTCGGGGCGCTGATACCCGTAATCGCCCTTGCCGCCGGTCTCCAGTTCGCCGCCTCCCCCACCGCGCAGAGCGCGCCCATCGGCGATCTTCGTCTCGCTCCCACTGCAACTGCCGTACAGAACAGCTGGATCGTCGTCCTGAAGGACGGCTCCACGCGCGCCGCCGATCTGGGGGTCACGCCGAAACTCACCTACCGCAGCGTCTTCCAGGGCTTCTCCACGACGATGTCGGGCGCGAAGGCCGCGAAGCTCTCGGCCGATCCGCGCGTGGCGTACGTCGAGCAGAACGCAACGGTCCGCCTCAACGACACCCAGTCCAACGCGACCTGGGGCATCGACCGCGTCGACCAGCGGAATCTGCCGCTGTCCAAGACGTACACCTACAAGACGACCGCATCCAATGTGAACGCGTACATCATCGACACCGGGATCCGTACCTCCCACAGCGAGTTCGGCGGCCGTGCGAGCGTCGGCACGGACACGGTGGGCGGCGGGCAGAACGGCCAGGACTGCCACGGCCACGGCACGCATGTCGCCGGCACGGTCGGCGGCAAGACGTACGGCGTCGCCAAGGGCGTCAAGCTGATCGCCGTCCGCGTCCTGGACTGCCAGGGCTCCGGCACGACGGCCGGGGTCATCGCGGGCGTCGACTGGGTGACGGCCCACGCGAAGAAGCCGGCGGTCGCGAACATGAGCCTGGGCGGCGGGGCCAACACCTCGCTCGACAATGCGGTGAAGAAGTCCATCGCCTCGGGCGTCAGCTATGCGATCGCGGCGGGCAACGGCAACATCCTGGGCCTGCCGCAGAACGCCTGCAACTACTCGCCGGCCCGCGTCCCCGAGGCGATCACGGTCGGCGCGACGGACAGCGCGGATCGTCGGGCGTCGTTCTCCAACTACGGAACGTGTCTTGACCTCTTCGCGCCGGGCGTGAACATCACGTCGTCGTGGAAGGACAGCAACACCGCGACGAACACGATCTCCGGCACCTCGATGGCCACCCCGCACACGGTGGGCGTCGCGGCGCTCTATCTGTCGACCCACGCCACGGCGACCCCGGCACAGGTCCGGGACGCGCTGGTGAACGGTGCAACGAACGGCAAGGTCCAGGACCCGCGGACGGGTTCGCCGAACAAGCTGCTGTACTCGCTGTTCTAGCCCTTGCCGACCAACTGCCCGAGGAGCTCCTGCCCAGCCGGACGGACGCTCCTCGGGCAGAAGCCTGCCCGGGCGTCCAGTTCGCCGTCCCGCACGAGGGCGCGGTCCGGTGGGCGAGCGGGGTCACATCGGTGATCGAGACGGTCCAGACGCAGGTCCCGCTCGGCGGTGCCGACTCATGAAGCAGCGGCTCAAGACGTGGCGGCACTGGTGCGGGCGTTTGCCCGGCTGGGCAAGGCCGGCTGAGCCAGGGCGGATCTTGAATGACCGCGAGGGTGTCATCCTCTCGTGGTCGATTCGGGCACGCCGAGATCTCGGCGCATGACACGGCGGAGTTCAGCCACTGCCGCATCAAACCTGTTCTCCAGCTCGCTGTACTCCCGGCTCTCGATCGCAGCGCCCTCCACGAGCAGGTCTCTCGTGTCCCTCAAGACCACGAACGCGGCGCGGGCGGCCTCAACGACGTCTTCCGGGGCGATGATGGCCAGCTGGTGGCGAATCTCGTACGCCCCGGGCGCCAGAAACAGCTCGCGCACCCTCTGAGGGCGCTCGCTTGCAGGTATGTCTGCCTGCGCGCACTCGTGGAGCGCCGTTCGCATACGCGAGAGTGCCGCGGTGTAGTCCGCGTAGAGCTGCCTCCGCACGTCGAGACTCTGGCCGGCGCGCTCCCTGCGCCACCTGAGCCGATCGGCAATCAACGTCGAACCGACCCCGATCACCGCGCCAAGTGCCGTACTGACTGGCGATATCCACTCCATGGCAGGGGAGGGTAGGACGTCCGTTTGCCCGCCGCTCTGCGGGCGTACCTTGGACGTGCGCTCTGAGCTTGGGAATCACGGGCCGCTTCCACCAGGCATGCCGGCTGACCTGTGGACGATACGAATCGGGGTGTGCTCCAGCCTTCCCGAGTGACCGTGGTTTACCGGTGATCGCTGCCCTATCTGGTACGTATCTGGTGCGCTCGCAGGGCAGGCGCATCCTGCGTCATTGCTGAGCCAGTGGGGCTTCCCCCGGGCCCGTCGTCTTCGCTTTCCCCTTGGACGGCGGAAGTTGGCACCCGGCTCTGGCATCTGACGCCAGCCGAGACGCACGGCCAGGGACCGCCCTGCCCGCCATGGGCGACAACCCTGATGGGCAGCCACATACCTGCGCACGGCCGCCGCCTTCCCCGCACGCCCCTGCCTCTACCCTTGAGGACTTCGGATTGATGGTGCACGAACAACGACGGAACGGAGCGTGCGGTGACCGCGGGGGAAGCGCATGGCGGAGAGCTGACGGGCAAGGTACTCGGCGGGCGTTACCGGGTGACCTCCATGATCGGGCGCGGCGGCATGGGAGTGGTCGCCCGGGCGGTGGACGAACTCCTGAACCGAGAGGTCGCCGTCAAGGTCCTGCGGGCTTTCACCGACACCTCCGCAGCCGAACTGGCCGACGTGCGGACCCGGATGCAGCGGGAGGCGCAGGCCGCCGCCCGTATCCGGCACGGCGGCGTGGTCACCGTGCACGACGTGACCGAGGAGCAGGGACTCCCGGTCATCGTCATGGAACTCGTCGACGGGCCCTCGCTCGACGACGTGCTGATGGAGCGCGGCACACTCGAGCCGCGCGAAGCCGCCGCGATCGGCGCCAAGCTGATGGACGCGCTCGACGCCGCGCACCGGGCCGGCGTACTCCACCGGGACGTCAAGCCGGGAAACGTGCTGATCGAGCACGGCGGCAGGGTCGTGCTCACCGATTTCGGCATCGCCAGCATGGAAGCCTCCGGCGACGACGCCATGGCCAAGCTGACCCAGAGCGGTCAACTCGTTGGTTCCCTCGACTATTTGCCGCCGGAGCGCGCGAAGGGCAGGGAGCCCGGCCCCGCATCGGACATCTGGTCGCTCGGCATGACGCTCTACGCGGCCGTGGAGGGCACTTCGCCGTTCCGCCGCACCTCCGCGTGGTCCACCCTGTCGGCGATCGTCACCGAGCCCCTGCCGGAGCCCCGCCGGGCGGGACCGCTCACGCCGGTGCTCCAGGCGCTGATGGCGAAGGAGCCGGAGAACCGGCCCAGCGCGGAACAGGCGCGCGGCATGCTGGAGCGCATCGCCTCGGGCGGGACGGTGCACCTCGCATCCGCCGCTCCGACGCCGACACCCGCTCCCGCTCCCGCTCCCGCTCCCACGGTGGGTCCCGGGGCTGCGGCCGCCGCCGCACCGGCCCCCGGGTTCGGTCCCCCGCTGTTCCCCCAGCCCGCCCCGCAGTCTGAGCCTCCGCACGCCGGCTACGCGCAGCCCGACCTGCCGCAGCACGGCGCGCCGGTCGCGGGCCACGCCGGAGTCCCCGCTCCCGAGACGAGCCGGACGGCAGCCCGTCGCGCACGGCGCCGCAGCAACAGCACCGTCGTCGCGGCAGCGGCCGCCGTCGTGCTCCTCGCCGCAGGCGCCGGCATCACCTACGCCCTGACGTCCCAACAGGGCGGCACGACCACGGACGGCGCACAGGCGACGCCGCCCGGCATCGGCTCCCCCACTGACAGCTCCTGGTCGACCGGGGGCAGCACCGCGTCGTCCGCCGGTTCTGCCGGCACGTCCTCGAAGCCGTCGACCTCACAGGAGCCGGACGGTCACGAGGACGAGGAGCTGGGCCCCACGAAGAAGCCCGGCGTCGAAGGCGACAAGCCGACCGAGAGCCCGTCGGCCTCCCCAGAGACCAAGCCCAGCCCGACGGTGAAGGAGCCCACTCCGGTGTCGACGGCCTGCACCGGCTGGGGCCACGAGAACCGCAGCGACGGCTACGGCTACCTGGCCGAGACGTCCCACCTCTACACCGGGCCGTACGCGGAATGCCAGTACGTGACCGTGGTCAAGACCGGTGTGAAGATCTACTACCACTGCTACATCACCAACGCCTACGGCAACAAGTGGATCTACGCCCGTATCGATGGGACGAACACCGAAGGCTGGGCCCACAGCGCCAAACTCACCAAGGAGAGCGGCACCCTGCCCCGCTGCTAGGCGTTCCCAAGGCGCAAGCCGCCATCGTGGTAGCCCCGCGACGGCCCGGGACCGCTTCAGAGGCGGTCTTTGGCGGCCCGCACCAGCTGGCTGGACGGGGACGGTTGCTGCAGTTGCGGTACTGCGCTGCTGCAGCCGCGTGCTCAGTCGCTACGCCGTCTTCAAGATCGCGAGGTTGCCGCATCAGCCGGTCAGGGTGGTACGTCAGGACGTGGCGTATGCGGCCCTGGTTGGCTTCGGCGAGCAGAGCTTCCCATCCCGGGCGCTTACGCTTCCGCTGCCAAGCCGATCGGTTGTTGTCCACGAAGACTTGATCTTCATCGACGATGAGTCCAAGACGCTCGGCGACATCGCGGCAGATGCGCTCTTGGCGCTCTACCCCGGTCTGGTCGTCGTCGTTCACATGGGAGATCCGGCAGTAGATCGCTGCGGACTCCCCTGTCCAGTCGGAACGATGCTTCTTTGGTCCGCTGGGTACCGGCTGCCTGCCTCGCGCGAAGGGCTCGCCGCGAACTGGCCCTTAACTGCTGGTCCTTGTCGTCTGTCGTCATGGAAAAAGACTACGAACGCGGCTTGATCCAGGTCATCCGGTCCCGCTTCCAGGCCGCGGGAAAACGGCCGTCGCGGGCGGCCGGGAGGCCGATCCCGGGGGCGTAGGCCTGGTGGACGGTGATGGTCGACTCGGTGTGGAGCGCGCGGATGCGCTGCTTCGGTTCCGGCATGGGACCAGGGTGCGGGCCAACGCAGTGGCCTGGCCATTCAATTACCCGTGGTCGAGGCCCCCGAAGGAATCACGAGCCGCGATGGCGGTCTGCTCCCACGGCCAGTTGGCGTCCTGGCCGGACTCCAGGAGCGGGATCAGTCGGAAGGCGGCGTCGCTGAGGCCGCCGAAGGTGTGGCGGTGTGGCCCGGCGGCGGTGTGGCCGCTGGCATAGCCGGCCAGGTTCCAGGTGTAGACCGGAATGCGCTCGGGCACGGCGCTGAGCGGGTCGTGGCCGGGTGTCCACCCAGCCTGCTCGTCGGTGACGACGACCACCCGGTCGTGCTCGCGGTAGTGCCGGGTGACCGCTGCGGCGGTGTTCGTGCCGCCGAGGCTGTGGAACCGGTCCAGCACCCGGAGGACGGATTCGCCCGGGCCGAACTCGATCCGTCCGCTGTCGGTGCCGAACTCGATCAGGTCGGCCTGCTCGGCTCGCACGGCCAGGGCGGTGCCGAAGATGGCGGCGGAGTCGGCCCGGTTGAGCTCGGTATTGGCGCTGGGGAGGTCGAACATCGAGCCCGAGCGGTCCAAGGGGACCAGGGTCCGGCCGGGCAGTGCGGGCACGTTGGCGAGCGAGTGGTCGAGGGCCGAGGCCAGGGACTTGCCCCAGCGCGGCGAGGGCGCGTTGCGGTGGGCGGCCAGGTAGCGGAAAGGGAACTGCCGGGAGCGGGCCACCTCGTCCGGGTCGGAGATCCGGCGGGCCACCTCGGCGGCCGCCCGGTCGCTGACCCCGGCAAGGTCGAAGTTGCGCAGGTTGCGGACCAGAGCCATGGGCCCCATCGAAGGGATCACGGCCTCCCAGACCGCGGCGTCCAGCGGTCCGTGCAGCCAGCCCGCCAGCGCCTCCCACGTCATCCCGGCCGCCGCCAGCCGGTCGGCCCCGTCCGATCCGGTGACCAGTGCATACCGCTCGGCTGCGGGGACGGACATCAGCGTGTGGTGTGCGGTGAGGAGCTGTTCACCGGCGGGTGGTACGGCGCGGTCAGGGCGGTGGCGCCGGTCCAGTGCGTACCGGAACAGCTCCCCCTGCCACGGCCGTTCCGGGGCCGGGGCGGGGTGGGTCAACTCCAGGACGTCGCCGAAGCGGTAGCCCCGGGAGCCGGTGTCGTACTTGAGCAGTGCGCGGCCGGTGTAGAGCCGGCGGACGGCGTCCGCGACCCCGCGCTTGACCGGCTGGGGAAGCCGCCGGCCGTACCGGGAGGTCCAGTACGCCAGCAGCTCACCCGGCTCGTCCGGACGTTGGAGGACGGCGTCGATGGCCTGCCGGGAGAATCCCGGCGCTCCGGCATCCAGCCGGGCACGGGCGAATTCGGCCGCGCCCACCAGTGACGCCGTCCGCATCTGGGCCTCGGTGCGCAGCCAGCCGAGCAGGCCGAGGGTCCACACAGGTGCGCTGACCGCGAGTTGCCGGACCAGCCGGGTGTAGCGCTCGTCGCGGGAGTCGGCGCTCTCGTAGAAGCTGCGCTGTCCGACCAGGTTGGCGACGGCGAGCAGGAAGAGTTCGGACTTCGGCTCCCGGATGTAGCCGGTGCCGCCCTGGTGGTTGGTGATCCACGGCAGTGCGGTGACCGCCCACGGGGAGGTCCGTGACGGCGGGGTGGCCCACCGGCCGTCGGTGGAGAGCGGGGAGGTCGCTCCGCCTGCGGTCAGGCCCGGTAGTTCGGCCTGGATTTCTGCCCTGGCTTCGGCCTTGGTCCGCTGGCGGTTGAACCGGGTCATGCAGAAGTCCCCCTGGTGGGTGGGCGGCGGGTCGAAGGGGCGCGCGGGTGCCGGACGGCAGTCAGCGCGCCGCCGGAGCACAGGTGCGGGTGCGCGGCAGTGAGCGCCTCCCGAGATCAAGGGTGGGCACCGGTGGTTTTTTGTCAGGAAGTAACCGGGGCGCGGCGCATCGGAAGGCGTGGCACGGGACGCTACCCGCTGCGGCTCGGAAGAGCATGCGAATTACTGGTTACCTGGAATGCCCAGCGTCTCCCACCCCGTCAGAACCGAGGAGCCCGGCCACACGTAGCATCGCGCCCATGACGATGAAGAACCCTGGGGGTCGTGCCGCGTAGGCGGCCCTGGCGTGTGCGTGCCGAGCTCGCGGTGCGGCGCAGATGCCGGAAGAACGAGCTGAATCCGATCCGCGGGCTCTCACGGCAGACTCTGACCGAGATCGTCCGGATCGAGGAGACCCGCAACTACCTCTGGCCCGGCGCCGTGGGCGAGTCGCTGCGGCGGTGGCGGTGCTTCGTGTACGAGCCGCATCACCGGCTCTATGATCCCCGCCATCCCGGCTGCACCGAGTGGTTGTGCCGGGGATCCCGTCCTGGCGCGGGGGAATCTCGAAGGCGCGATGCGGGCGCTGCCGCGGCGTGCCGCGCGTGAACTGCGGGTTCTTGTCCTTGAGTTGGACGAGGCGTACTGAACGGGCCCGGCCCGTACGGATGAGGAGTCCGTACGGGCCGGGCCCCGGGGTGCCGTCAGTGGTTGCGCGGGAAGCCCAGGTCCACGCCGATGTGGCCCTCGGCCGGGTCCGGCCAGCGGGTCGTGACGACCTTGCCGCGGGTGTAGAAGTGCACGCCGTCGTTGCCGTAGATGTGGTGGTCGCCGAAGAGCGAGTCCTTCCAGCCGCCGAAGGAGTGGTAGCCCACCGGGACCGGGATCGGTACGTTGACGCCGACCATGCCCGCCTGGATCTCCAGCTGGAAGCGGCGGGCCGCGCCGCCGTCGCGGGTGAAGACGGCCGTGCCGTTGCCGAACGGCGAGGCGTTGATCAGGGCCACGCCCTCCTCGTACGTCTCCGCGCGCAGCACGCACAGCACCGGGCCGAAGATCTCGTCGCGGTAGGCGTCCGAGTCGGTGGAGACGCGGTCCAGCAGCGAGAGGCCGATCCAGTGGCCGTCCTCGAAGCCCTCGACCGTGTGGCCGGTGCCGTCCAGGACGACGTCCGCGCCCTGGGCCGCCGCGCCAGTGACGTACGAGGCGACCTTGTCCCGGTGGACCTTGGTGATCAGCGGGCCCATCTCGGACTCCGGGTCGTTGCCCGGGCCGATCTTGATCTTCTCGGCGCGCTCACGGATCTTGTCCACCAGCTCGTCGGCGATGGAGCTGATCGCGACGACGGCAGAGATGGCCATGCAGCGCTCGCCCGCTGAGCCGTACGCCGCCGAGACCGCCGCGTCCGCCGCCGCGTCCAGGTCCGCGTCCGGCAGGACCAGCATGTGGTTCTTCGCCCCGCCGAGCGCCTGGACGCGCTTGCCGTTGGCGGAGGCGGTGGTGTGGATGTAGCGGGCGATCGGGGTCGAGCCCACGAAGGAGACCGCGGCGACATCCGGGTGCGCGAGCAGCGCGTCGACCGCGACCTTGTCGCCGTGCACGACATTGAGCACGCCGTCGGGCAGGCCCGCCTCGGCGGCCAGCTCCGCCAGCAGGTTCGCCGCGGACGGGTCCTTCTCACTCGGCTTCAGTACGAAGGTGTTTCCGCACGCGATCGCCAGCGGGAACATCCACATCGGGACCATCGCCGGGAAGTTGAACGGCGTGATGCCCGCGACCACGCCGAGCGGCTGGCGGATCGAGGAGACATCGACCCGGTTGGAGACCTGGGTGGACAGCTCGCCCTTGAGCTGGGTGGTGATGCCGCAGGCGAGCTCCACGATCTCCAGACCGCGGGCGACCTCGCCGAGCGCGTCGGAGTGCACCTTGCCGTGCTCGGCGGTGATCAGCTCGGCGATCGAGTCCCGGTTGGCGTCCAGCAGTGCGCGGTAGCGGAAGAGGATCGAGGTGCGCTGCGCGAGCGAGGACGTTCCCCAGGTGGCGTAGGCCTCCTTCGCCGCCGTGACGGCCGTGTCGACCTCCTCCGCCGAAGCCAGCGCGACCTGAGTGGTGACGGCGCCGGTCGCCGGGTCGGTGACCGGGCCCCAGTTGCCGGACGCGCCCTCGACGGTCTTGCCACCGATCCAGTGGTTGACGGTCTTCATTTCGTGCTCCTTCAGAGATGGCGGCGTCGGGCTGCGACTTGCCGGTCGTACTCCTCCCGAGCCTTGACCGCCGACGGGCGGGTCGCGGTCTCGGCCACTGGAACATCCCACCACGCCTGTGCGGGGGGCGCGCCCGACACAGTGTCTGCCGTTTCGGTCTCGACGTAGACACCTGTGGGAACGGTCGCCTCACGCGCCTCGGCGAGCGCTTCACGCAGGTCACGCACCGTCTTGGCGCGGATCACGCGCAGCCCGAGCGCGGCCGCGTTGGCGGCCAGATCGACGGGGAGCGGCGCGCCGGTGTATGTGCCGTCGCCGGCCCGGTGGCGGTAGGCGGTGCCGAAGCGCTCGCCGCCCACGGACTCGGAAAGGCCTCCGATGGAGGCGTACCCGTGGTTCTGCAGGATGACCACCTTGATGGGGACGTTCTCCTGGACAGCGGTGACGATCTCGGTGGGATTCATCAGATACGTGCCGTCGCCGACGAGCGCCCAGACGGGGCGGCCCGGCGCGGCCATCCCGACGCCGATGGCCGCGGGGATCTCGTATCCCATGCAGGAGTAGCCGTACTCGACGTGGTACTGGTCGGCGCTGCGGGCGCGCCACAGCTTGTGCAGATCACCGGGCAGCGAGCCCGCGGCGTTGATCACGATGTCGTCCCCGGTCACGAGCGCGTCCAGAACGCCGAGCACCTGGGGCTGGGTGGGGCGGGTGTCCGGGTCCTCGGCCTCGTAGGCGGCATCTACGCGGTACTCCCAGCGCTCCTTGTCGTCGCCGTACTCCGTCTCGTACGCGGGCTCGACCCGGCGGCGCGTGCCCAGCGCGCCCGCGAGGTCGTCCAGAGCGGCGCGGGCGTCCGCGACCAGCGAGAGCCCGGCCATCTTGTGGGCGTCGAAACCGGTGATGTTGATGTTCAGGAACCGGACCGCGGGGTTCTGGAAGAGGGTCGCGGATGCGGTGGTGAAGTCGGACCAGCGCGTGCCGACGCCGATCACCAGATCGGCAGTACGGGCCAGCTCGTCGGCCGTCGCGGTGCCGGTGTGGCCGATGCCACCGACGTCGCAGGGGTGGTCGTACGGCAGCGAGCCCTTGCCCGCCTGGGTGGAGGCGACCGGGATGCCGGTCGCCTCGGCGAAGGCGCGCAGTGCGTCCTCGGCCTCACTGTGGTGGACTCCGCCGCCGGCGACGATCAGCGGCCGTCGGGCGGTGGTCAGGGCACGGCAGGCTGCGTCGAGAGCGTCCTGGTCGGGCCGGGGACGGCGTACGTGCCAGACACGCTCGGCGAAGAACTCCTTCGGCCAGTCGTAGGCCTCGGCCTGTACGTCCTGCGGCAGCGCGAGCGTGACCGCGCCGGTCTCGGCGGGGTCGGCGAGGACGCGCATCGCCTGCAGCGCCGCCGGGATCAGTGCCTCGGGGCGGGCGATGCGGTCGAAGTACCGGGAGACCGGGCGCAGCGCGTCATTGACCGACACATCGCCCGCGTACGGGACTTCGAGCTGCTGGAGAACCGGATCGGCGGGGCGGGTCGCGAACACGTCGCCGGGCAGCAGGAGCACGGGCAGCCGGTTGATGGTGGCGAGGGCCGCGCCCGTGACGAGGTTGGTGGCGCCGGGGCCGATGGAGGTGGTGACGGCGTGGGCGGAGAGGCGGCGGGACTGGCGGGCGTAGCCGACGGCGGCGTGCACCATGGCCTGTTCGTTGCGGCCCTGGATGTACGGCATGTCCGTGGCGGACTCGAGGAGTGCCTGGCCGATTCCGGCCACATTGCCGTGTCCGAAGATGCCCCAGGTGGCGTTGACCAGGCGGTGGCGGTGGCCGTCGCGCTCGGTGTACTGGCGGGCGAGGAAGGCGACGAGGGCCTGGGCGACGGTGAGTCGGCGCGTACTGCTCATCGGGGGCCTTCCTCGGTTTCGGCTTCGATTTCGGTTGCGGCTTGGGTTGCGTCTTCGGCTTCCCTGGCGGCTTGGGTTGCGTCTTCGGCTTCCCTGGCGGCTTGGGTTGCGTCTTCGGCTTCCGTCACGGCTTGGGTTGCGCCTTCGGCTTCGTACAGGGGCAGTCGGGGGTCGACGGACTGCGTCGGCCAGGTGTCGCGGATCCAGCCGTGCTCCGGGTGGTCGCAGATCAGCCACTCACGGGTCGCGCCCGGGCCCGCCATGACATTGAGGTAGTACATGTCGCGGCCGGGCGGGGCGATGGACGGGCCGTGCCAGCCGTCGGGGATGAGGACGGCGTCGCCGGTTCGGACCTCGGCGAGGACGTCCGTACCGCCGGGCCGGGAGGGGGAGACCCGGTGGTAGCCGATGCCGCCGCGGTCGATCTCGAAGTAGTAGATCTCTTCGAGCTCGGACTCGACGCCGGGGCGGTGCTCGTCGTGCTTGTGCGGCGGGTACGAGGACCAGTTGCCGCCGGGGGTGAGCACCTCGACCGCGATCAGCTTGTCGCAGTCGAAGGTGTCCGCTGCCGCGAAGTTGTTGACCTGTCGCGAGCAGCTGCCCGAGCCGCGCAGCTCGACGGGCACCTCCGGCGCGGGGCCGTAGCGAGCGGGGAGTCGTCGCTCGCACTTCGCTCCTGCCAGGGCGAAGCGGCCTCCCGCGCCGGAGGCAATCTGTGCATGGGCATCGCGGGGTACGTAGGCGAAGTCCGTGACTCCGCTGAACACGCTTTCCCTGCCCTGCAGTTCAAAAAACTCGCCTTGCGTGTGCACCGTGCAGCCACCGCTGAGCGGCAGCACGATCCACTCGCTGTCCCCGGCGGCGAAGGAGTGCGAGGCGCCCGGCGCCAGCTCCAGCACACGCAGGCTGGAGTAACCCCAGCCGGCCTGCTCGGGGTCGATCCGGAGGGCGTAGGGCCCCTCGGCCGCACTGCCTGCCGGCAGGTACCGGCCCTTGTCGTCGTGGTCGCTCATGACTTCTCCGTACCCCCTACAGCAGTCCTACGGCCGTATCGACCGCCCCGGAAACGTCCCCGTCGACCGGATAGAGCAGCGAGCGTCCTACCACCAGTCCCTGGACGGTGGGCAGTTGCAGCGCACCACGCCATTTCTCGTATGCGCCGTCCTGGTCGTCGCCGACCTCGCCCCCGAGGAGGACCGAGGGCAACGTCGTGGTCTCCATCACGGCCGCCATGTCGTCGGGGTCGTCGGTGACGGGGACCTTCAGCCAGGTGTACGCGGAGGTACCGGCAAGCCCGGACGCGATGGCGATCGACCGGGTGACTGCTTCGGCGCTGAGATCGTTTCGGAGCTGTCCGTCGATCCGGTGACATATGAACGGCTCGATGAAGACGGGAAGCTGACGCTCCGCCATCTCGTCGACGGCGCGGGCGGTCGCTTGCAGTGTGTCGAGGGAGCCCGGGTCCTGGTAGTCGATGCGGAGCAGCAGTTTGCCCGCGTCGAAGCCGAGCCGGTCCAGGTCCTGGGCGCGGTGGCCGGTGAAGCGGTCGTCCAGCTCGAAGGTGGCGCCCGCGAGGCCGCCGCGGTTCATCGAACCCATGACGACCTTGTCGTCGAGGGCGCCGAGGAGGAGCAGGTCGTCCAGGATGTCGGCGGTGGCGAGTACACCGTCGACGCCGGGGCGGGAGAGGGCCAGGCAGAGCCGTTCGAGCAGGTCGAGGCGGTTGGCCATGGCGAAGGGGCGGTCGCCGACGCCGAGGGCGCCGCGGGCCGGGTGGTCGGCGGCGATGATCATCAGGCGCCCGCTGTCGCCGATGAGCCGGGGCCGCCTGCGCCGTCGGGTGGCGGCCTCGGCGACGGCCTCGGGGTGGCGGGTGCGGATCCCGACGAGCTCGGCAATGTCGACGCGGCTCACGACGCGGCTCCTGGCGGGACTGGGGCCGGCGGGGGTGTCGGCGGGGTCGAGTGGTGGGCGGGCCCGTCGCCCGGCGGCGGGGTCGAGTGGTGGGCGGGCCCGTCGCCCGGCGGCAGGGTCGGGGAGGGCGGGACCGGGGCGCCGGAGAGGACCTGGTCGACCTCGGCCGCGTACGGCATCGCCGTGGAGCAGGCGAGGCGGGCCGCGACGATGGCCCCGGCAGCGTTGGCGTACCGCATGATGCGCTCCAACTCCCAGCCGGAGAGCAGACCGTGGCAGAGCGCCCCGCCGAACGCGTCGCCCGCGCCGAGACCGTTGACCACATCGACGGGGACGGGCGGGACCTCCGCCTGCGTGCCGTCCCGGTGGACGGCGAGAACGCCTTTGGGCCCCTGCTTGACGACGGCGAGTTCGACCCCGGCGGCGAGGAGCGCACGCGCCGCCGCATGCGGCTCGCGCTCACCGGTGGCGATCTCGCACTCCTCGAGATTGCCGACGGCGACCGTCGCGTGCGCCAGCGCCTCGGCGTAGTACGGCCGCGCCTCGTCCGGGTCCGTCCAGAACATCGGCCGCCAGTCGAGGTCGAAGACGGTCGTGCCGGAGCGGTCCCGGTGGGCAAGCGCCGTGAGCGTCGCCGTACGGCTCGGCTCGGCGCACAGCCCGGTCCCGGTCATCCAGAACACACGCGCCGCCCGGATCTCCTCCAGGTCCAGCTCATGGTCATGGATGTCCAGGTCGGGGGCCTTCGGCTGCCGGTAGAAGTAGAGCGGGAAATTGTCCGGCGGGAAGATCTCGCAGAAGGTGACCGGGGTCGGGTAGGCGGCCACCGGCGTCACCCAGCGGTCGTCGACCCCGAACTCCCTCAGCGCCTGGTGGAGATACTCCCCGAAGGCGTCCTGGCCGGTGCGGGTGATCACCGCCGTCCGCCGGCCGAGCCGGGCAGCACCGACCGCGACGTTCGTGGCCGAGCCGCCGAGGAACTTCCCGAACGTGTCGACCTGCGCCAACGGGACCCCGGTCCGCAGCGGATAGAGGTCCACCCCGATCCGGCCCATCGTGATCACGTCGTACGGCTGAGGCATGCGCGTCCCTTCGGTTCGACGCCGGCTGTGCTCAGGTCTAGTGGTCCTCCATGAACCCTGTCAACATTTTGTCCTTACATTCGGACGAAGCCTTGACACCCTTCTCCGGCGGCCGGAAAGCTGCTCGGCATGACCTCCACCGTCCCCTCCCTGAACCGCATCCGGGTCGGCTCGGCCCCCGACTCCTGGGGGGTGTGGTTCCCCGACGACCCCCAGCAGGTCCCCTGGCAGCGCTTCCTCGACGAGGTCGCCCAGGCCGGCTACGAGTGGATCGAACTCGGCCCCCACGGCTATCTCCCGAGCGATTCCGCCCGTCTCACCGAGGAGACGGCCCGGCGGGGGCTCAAGGTCTCGGCCGGCACGGTCTTCACCGGACTGCACCATGGACCGGCCGTTTGGGAGAAGACCTGGGCACATGTCTCCGACATCGCGGCGCTCACGCAGGCCATGGGCGCGGAGCATCTCGTCGTCATCCCCTCCTTCTGGCGTGACGACAAGACCGGGCAGGTTCTGGAGGACCGCACCCTGACCCCCGCACAATGGCGCGATCTCACGAGCCAGACCGAACGGCTGGGCCGCGAGGTGCGTGAGCGGTACGGACTGAAGATCGTCGTCCACCCGCATGCGGACACCCATATCGACAGCGAGGAGAACGTCAGCCGGTTCCTCGACGCCACGGACCCCGAACTGGTCTCGCTCTGTCTGGACACCGGGCACTACGCCTACTGCGGCGGCGACAGCGTCAAGCTGATCGAGACGTACGGGGAGCGGATCGGCTACCTCCACCTCAAGCAGGTGGACCCGGAGATCCTCGCCGAAGTGGTCGCTGACGAGGTGCCGTTCGGGCCGGCCGTCGGCAGGGGCGTGATGTGCGAGCCGCCTGCCGGGGTGCCCGCACTGGAGCCCGTACTGGCGGCGGCGCAGGCGCTGGACGTCGAACTCTTCGCCATCGTCGAGCAGGACATGTACCCCTGCCCGCCCGACAAACCCTTCCCGATCGCCCAGCGAACCCGCCGTTTCCTGCGCTCTTGCGGCGCGTGACGCGAACGGGCCGGCTCCGTCGTGGTTGTCCTCTCCTCGTCACGCATGTCTCCATTACGCGGGTCTTCTGTCACAGCCGATCAACAGCCCGCCCCTCCACCTCAGCGCATTCGTTCAACGGGCACAGGCTCAGTGATCGCCAGCGTCTGCGCTGCAGCTCCCCCGACGGTCCCCCCGGCCGCCGCTGTTTGCGCACGCAGGGAGGTGCCACACCCATGACGGACAGAAGACTCTGGTCCTACAAAGAGATCGCCGCGCACATCCGGGTGCAGCCGGACACGGTCCGCTCCTACCGCAAGCACGGCCTTCTCCCGCCGCCCGACCATGTGGAGACCGGCAAGCCCTACTGGTACGAGGACACGATCCGTGTCTGGGTGGCCAATCGCCCTGGGAACAGGGGCGGCCGCAGGGAGTAAGGCCGAATCACGTCCTGACCGTGTCCCGTGCCGCGTCCGGGTCCTGCTCGGTGTCAGGATCCGGCGCGCTCTCCGGGTCCGGCTCGATGCCAGGATCCGGCGCGGTGTCGGCGGGATCCGGCGCGGTGTCGGGATCGAGGTCAACCTCGAGGCCGGGCGTCGGTTCCGGCTCCTGATCCGGGTGCGGCGCGGTCTGCGGTATCTCCCCCTCGCTCAGGCCGAACCGCTGATGGAACCGGCGCAGCGGCCCCGGCGCCCACCAGGTCGAGGCGCCCATCAGCTTCATCACCGAGGGGACGAGCAGACTGCGGACCACCATGGCGTCCATCAGCACGGCCAGCGCGATTCCCAGGCCGAGCATCTTGGTGTTGGTCACCCGTGAGGTGCCGATGCCCACCATCACGACAGCGAGGATCACGGCCGCCGCGGTGATCAGACCGCCGGTGCGCTGAAGACCGAACCTCACTGCGTACTCATGGTCGCGGGTGCGGTCGTACTCCTCCTTGATACGGGAGAGCAGGAAGACGCCGTAGTCCATGGACAGCCCGAAGGCGATGCAGAACATCAGCACAGGGAGCGTCGTCTCGATGTCTCCGGTGGAGGTGAAGGCGAGCAGCCCGGAGAGGTGCCCGTCCTGGAAGACCCAGACCACCGCGCCGAACATCGCCGTCAGGCTCAGGGCGTTGAGCACGACCGCCTGGACGGGGATGAGCACACTGCCGGTGAGCAGGAAGACCAGCAGCAGTGTCACTATGGCGATGATCCCCAGCGCCAGTGGCAGCCGGTCGGCTATGGCGGCCTTGGAGTCCTCCAGCACCGCGGCCCGGCCGGTCACCGAGGTCTCGAACGGGGCCGGTACGTCGCGCAGTTCATGCACGAGCTTCTGGGCCTCCTCGCCCACCGCCTCGCCCTTGGGCTGCACCGTGAGGTAGGCGGTTCCGCCCGAGGTGACGGGCCCGTCCACCCGCAGCACACCCGGGAGGGCGGCGATCTTGCCGCGGTACGCGGCGTACTCGGCGGGGGTCGTCGCGGAGCCGGAACCGGTGTCCTCGGCGAAGACTTCGAGGCCGCCGGCTGGGCTGCCGGGGAAGCCGTCCCGTATCTGCTGCTGAACCACATGGACCTCGGAGGTCGACGGCAGCTGGCGGTCGTCGGGGGTACCGAACTTCACGCCCAGGAAGGGCAGTCCGAGCAGCACAAGACCGGCCACGGTGGCGAACGCGAACAGCGGAGCCCGGCGCATCACCAGCCCGGCGACCCGTGCCCACCCGGCTCCGGCCGCCTCCTGGTCCGCAGCCGCTCGCCGGTCCGCGGCCGCTTTCTGGTCCTCGGCCGGCGCCTTGTCCGCCCCAGCCTCGTCGGACGATGTGCCGTCGCGCCGGCTCCGCTTGAACAGGCGGCGCAGATCCAGCGCATTGACCCGGTGTCCAAGCAACATCAGGGCGGCCGGGAGAAGAACCAGCGCGGCCCCCGCCGCCAGAAGCACCACCGCGATCCCGGCGTAGGCGAAGGACCGCAGGAAGTACTGCGGGAAGACCAGCATCGCGGCCAGCGACACGGCCACGGTCAGCGCGGAGAACAGAACCGTGCGGCCCGCGGTGCGCAGGGTGATGCCGATCGCCTCCCGCACCTCGGCCCCGGCGGCCAGCTCCTCGCGGAATCGGCGCACGATGAACAGGGCGTAGTCAATGGCGAGTCCGAGGCCCAGAGCCGTGGTGAGGTTCTGTGCGAAGACCGAGACTTCGGCGAACTCTGTGATGCCGCGCAGGACGGCGTTCGTCCCCAGGATGGCGACGATGCCGACGCCCAGCGGGAGCAGTGCGGCGATCGCGCTGCCGAAGACCATGACCAGCAGCACCAGCGTCACCGGCAGGGCGATCAGCTCGGCCCGCAGCAGGTCCTCCTGGATGGTCACGGTCATCTCGTGCTGCAGGGCGACGGGGCCGCCGATCGAGACCTGCACCGGGCCGTGCGCCCCCCGGAAGTCCGGCGCTATCCGTTCCAGCACCTCGGAGGTGGCTTTCTCGTCGCCCTCGATCCGGGCCGCGATCAGCGCCTGATGCCCGTCGCCGGCGCGCAGCGCGGGTGAGCGGGTCCCCCAGTACGAGCCGACGCCCGTGACGTCCTTCTCGGCAGCGAGCCGCTCCCCGAGCCGCCGCCCCTCGGCGGCGACGGCCGGGTCGTCCACGCTCGCCCGCCCACTGTCCACGAGCAGCAGCAGATTCGGCTGGGAGGCCGGGAACTCCCGCTCCAGCGCCTCTGTCGCGTACGTCGACTCGGCGGCCGGGTCCTGCCAGCCGCCGCTGCCCATGCGCTCGGCGACCCCGCTTCCGGCGAACACGGCGAGTGCGGTGAGCACCAGCGCGGCCAGCAGCGAGAGCCGCGGCCGCGCGGTGACGAAGCGGGTCCATCCCCCGACCGGCGGTGGGCTGTTGACTTCGGACATGGTGCAGTGTCCCCTTCACCGTGGCTCAAGCGCAGGCTTCCCGGCAGGCAGCAAGAACCGACCATTGCCAATAGACTGGCAAACACGAGCTGTCACTCGCATTGACCAAGAATGCGAGCGACCACTCGCGTTTGTCAACCACTCCAGGAAGGCTGGGGATTTCACGTGCCGGAGCCCGCGAAGGTCGAGCCCAGGACGCCCGCGCCCACGCGGGCCGCGACGCCCGAGCCCACCGCCACCCCCAAGCCCGCCGAGCCCGCCGAGCCCGCCGCGACCCCGCGGACCGCCGAGGCCACCGCGCCCGCCGCCAGGCCGCGGCGCCGTCAGGCCCGTGGAGAGCGCCGGATCGCCCAGCTCCTCCAGGCCGCCGCAAACGTCTTCTGCTCTTCCGGCTACACCGCCGCCAGCACCAACGCCATCGCCCGCGAGGCGAGCGTCTCCCCCGGCACGCTCTACCAGTTCTTCCCGAACAAGGAGGCCATCGCCGTCGAGCTCGGCGAGCGCCTGATGCACGAGATGCGCGAGGCCCACGGCCAGGCCTTCACCCCGGCCAACCTCGCCCTCCCCCTCGACCAGATGCTGGACGCCGTTCTCGATCCGATGATCCAGTTCAACTGCGAGAACCCGGTCTTCTTCGCCCTGATGCACGGCTCCGACGTCCCCGGCCGCATCGCAGAGGAGCACGACGCCCTGCACGCCTCCCTGCTGTCCCGGGTCGAGGAGCTGCTGGCCCACTATCTGCCGGACATGCCGGCCGCCGAGCGCAGCCGTACGGCGGACATGACCTTCGCCCTCTTCAAGGCCGGCCTTGACCTCGTACTCGCCCATGAGGACGCGGAACGGGACGCCTACATCGCCGAGTTGAAGCGGGTCATGTTCCGCTACCTCGACCCGGTGGTCGGCAAGGCCGTGCTCACCACGCCTCCGTCCGGCTGACCCGCTCCTCCGGCAGCGCCTCACTCCTCCCCGCCAGCAGCCTGAGCGCCACCATCGACATTCGCTTGATACCCCCTAGGGGTATAGTATGGTGAGTGTTGGAGGGTACCGGGAGTCACCGAGACCTCTGCTACACCATGAGTGCACCTCTTGTAAGCGCTGCGAGGAGAACGACATGACGGCCGAGACCGAGACCCCTCAGACGGCTCCCACCTCCGGCTGCTGCGGCGGCGGTGCCTGTGGCACCGCCGCGGCCGACGTGCAGATCGGCGGCGTCACCGCCGTCTACCAGGTCACCGGTATGACCTGCGGCCACTGCGAAGGCGCGATCTCCAGCGAGCTCTCCGAGCTTCCGGGCGTCACTTCGGTGACGGCGGTCGCCGCGACCGGCCGGGTGACGGTTGTCTCCGAGGCTCCGCTCGACGAGACCGCCGTACGCGAGGCCGTCGACGAGGCCGGATACGAGCTGGTCGGCCAGGCCTGAGCGCCCGAGTCCCGAGCGTTTGAGCGCCTGATCGCCGACCCGCTCCCGCACAGCCCGCAGCCGGGCCGTACCCGACCAGTCCGATACTGACCGGGTACGGCCCGGCCCCCGTTTTTGGAGTCCCGAACGTGGAAACCACTCAGGTCGAGCTCACCATCGGCGGGATGACCTGCGCCTCCTGTGCCGCTCGCGTGGAGAAGAAGCTCAACCGCATGGACGGCGTCAGCGCCACGGTCAACTACGCGACCGAGAAGGCGAAGATCTCCTACCCGCCCGGGCTGGAGGTCTCCGACCTCATAGCCACCGTCGTGAAGACCGGCTACACGGCCGAGCAGCCCCCGCGGCCCGAACCCGCACCCGCACCCGAGCCCGCCACTGCCTCCGGTACGGCCGCCGCCGCACACCCCGACCCCGAGTCGGCCGCCCTGCGCCAACGCCTCACCGTCTCCGCCGTACTCGCCGCGCCCGTCGTCCTCATGGCGATGATCCCGGCCCTGCAGTTCGACAACTGGCAGTGGCTCTCGCTCGCCCTCGCCGCCCCCGTCGCCGTCTGGGGAGCGCTCCCCTTCCACCGGGCCGCCTGGGCCAACCTCCGGCACGGTGCGGCCACCATGGACACCCTCGTCTCGGTCGGCACGCTCGCCGCCTTCGGCTGGTCGCTCTGGGCGCTGTTCCTCGGCGACGCAGGGATGCCCGGCATGCGCCACGGCTTCGATCTGACCATCTCCCGAACCGACGGCGCTTCGACGATCTATCTCGAAGTCGCCGCGGGCGTGACCACGTTCATCCTCCTCGGCCGCTATCTGGAGGCCCGCTCCAAGCGCAAGGCGGGCGCGGCCCTGCGTGCCCTGATGGAGCTGGGCGCGAAGGACGTCACGGTCCTCAGAGGCAATACCGAGATACGGATACCGGTCGGCCGGCTCGCGGTCGACGACCGCTTCGTCGTACGCCCCGGGGAGAAGATCGCCACCGACGGCACAGTCGTCGAAGGCACCTCGGCCGTCGACGCCTCGATGCTCACCGGCGAGTCCGTGCCGGTCGATGTGGCCGCGGGCGACCCGGTCACCGGCGGCTGCGTCAACGCAGCAGGCCGGCTCGTCGTCAAGGCCACCAGGATCGGTGCGGACACCCAGCTCGCCCGGATGGCCCGGCTGGTCGAGGACGCCCAGAACGGCAAGGCGGAGGTGCAGCGCCTCGCCGACCGGATCTCGGCCGTCTTCGTACCCGTCGTCCTCCTGATCGCCCTCGGCACGCTGGCCGGCTGGCTGCTGGCCACCGGCGACGCCACCGCGGCCTTCACCTCCGCCGTGGCCGTATTGATCATCGCCTGCCCCTGCGCGCTGGGCCTGGCGACCCCGACCGCCCTCATGGTCGGCACCGGGCGGGGCGCCCAGCTCGGCATCCTGATCAAGGGGCCCGAGGTGCTGGAGTCCACCCGCAGGGTCGACACCGTCGTCCTGGACAAGACCGGGACGGTCACCACCGGCCGGATGCACCTTCAGCGGGCGTACGCCTGCGAAACCGCCGATGAGGATGAACTGCTCCGCTTCGCGGGCGCATTGGAGCACGCCTCGGAGCACCCCATCGCCCGCGCCGTCGCCGCGGAGGCCGAGGAACGGGTCGGCCCGCTGCCCGTGCCGACGGCCTTCGAGAACATCCCAGGGCTCGGCGTACGGGGCGTTGTCGACGGACAGAAGGTACTCGTCGGGCGCGCCCGGCTGCTTCAGGACGCGGGCGTGGAGCTCCCCCCGGCCCTCATGGCCGCCGATGGGCGTACGGCCGTCTTCGTCGCCCGGGACGGCAAGGCGCTCGGCGTGCTGACCGTCGCCGACACCGTCAAGGGGACCAGCGCCGAGGCGGTGGAGCGGCTGCGGGCCCTCGGCCTCACTCCGGTGCTGCTGACCGGAGACGGCAGGGCAGTGGCCGAATCGGTCGCGGCCGAGGTCGGCATCGACGAGGTGTACGCCGAGGTCACGCCCGAGGAGAAGGTGGCCGTGGTCAGGCGCCTCCGGGCGCAGGGCCGCAGCGTCGCGATGGTCGGCGACGGGGTCAACGACGCGGCCGCGCTCGCCACCGCGGATCTGGGCCTGGCGATGGGCACCGGCACGGATGCCGCCATCGAAGCCGGGGACCTCACCCTCGTACGCGGAGACCTGAGGGTCGCCGCCGACGCGATCCGTCTCGCCCGTCGGACTCTGGCCACCATCAAAGGGAATCTTTACTGGGCTTTCGGCTACAACATTGCCGCACTGCCGCTCGCGGCATCTGGCCTGCTCAACCCCATGATCGCCGGATTTACCATGGCCTTTTCGTCCGTATTTGTGGTGACTAACAGCCTGCGGCTGCGCTCCTTCTCGTGACTACAGATGGGTCACAAGACCTTCACAAGGAGACCTAGATCACAGATATTTAGGGGTAACCATTGAGGCTCCTCGCGAGTCTGAATGGGCGATGCCGAGAACGTCTTGGGGGACGTTCATGGGATGTCTTGGGGGACGTCCCAGGCAAGCTGTTGGCCGGGGCACGTGCCCGGGGAGCTTTGAGCGGCCCTCCCGTGCGTACGTACCCCGGCAGACCGCGTGAGGAGCTTCTGCAACCAGCAGACGCCCGGCCGGATCCCGTGGGGGGAATCCGCTCCGGGGATATGGGAAGCGCCCCGCCCGCCGACCCGTGGGGGGATCGGCAGCGGGGCGCTTTCCGCTGTCTGCGCCGGTGCTGACCGGCACCAGGCAACCAAGCCCGGCACCCGGCCAGAAGCTGACCGGCACCCGGCTACGAAGGCGCGTACGCGCCACGTACCGGGCTCAGTGCCTCCGTCAGCGGGCCTTGTGTCAGCGGGCCAGGGCCTTCCGTCAGCGGGCCTCGACCGGGACGAAGTCGCGCAGGACCTCGCCCGTGTAGATCTGGCGCGGGCGGCCGATGCGTGAACCCGGCTCCTTGATCATCTCGTGCCACTGGGCGATCCAGCCCGGCAGCCGGCCGAGCGCGAAGAGCACGGTGAACATCTCGGTCGGGAAGCCCATGGCGCGGTAGATAAGGCCCGTGTAGAAGTCCACGTTCGGGTAGAGGTTGCGCGAGACGAAGTAGTCGTCGGAGAGCGCGTGCTCTTCCAGCTTGAGCGCGATGTCGAGCAGCTCGTCGGACTTGCCGAGCGCCGAGAGGACATCGTGCGCCGCAGCCTTGATGATCTTCGCCCGCGGGTCAAAACTCTTGTAGACCCGGTGGCCGAAGCCCATCAGACGGACGCCCTCCTCCTTGTTCTTCACCTTGCGGATGAAGGAGTCGACGTCGCCGCCGTTGGCCTGGATGCCCTCGAGCATCTCCAGGACCGACTGGTTGGCGCCACCGTGCAGCGGGCCCCACAGGGCGCTGATGCCGGCGGAGATCGAGGCGAACATGTTCGCCTGCGAGGAGCCGACCAGACGCACGGTGGAGGTCGAGCAGTTCTGCTCGTGGTCCGCGTGCAGGATCAGCAGCTTGTCGAGCGCCGAGACGACGACCGGGTCCAGGTCGTACTCCTGGGCGGGGACCGAGAAGGTCATCCGCAGGAAGTTCTCCACGTACCCGAGGTCGTTGCGCGGGTAGACAAAGGGGTGGCCGATCGACTTCTTGTACGCATATGCCGCGATCGTCGGCAGCTTGGCGAGCAGCCGGACCGTGGAGAGGTGGCGCTGCTTCTCGTCGAACGGGTTGTGACTGTCCTGGTAGAACGTCGACAGCGCGCTGACCACGGAGGACAGCATCGCCATCGGGTGGGCGTCGCGCGGGAATCCGCCGTAGAACCGCTTGACGTCCTCGTGCAGCAGCGTGTGCTGGGTGATCTCGCCCTTGAAGGCGGAAAGCTCGTCGACCGTCGGAAGCTCGCCGTTGATCAGCAGGTACGCCACCTCGAGGAAGGTGGAGCGCTCGGCCAGCTGCTCGATGGGGTAGCCGCGGTAGCGCAGGATGCCCTGCTCGCCGTCGAGGTAGGTGATCGCGGATTTATATGCGGCGGTGTTGCCGTATCCACTGTCCAGGGTCACCAGACCGGTCTGGGCTCGGAGCTTCCCGATGTCGAAGCCCTTGTCACCGACGGTGCTTTCGACCACCGGGTAGGTGTGTTCACCGTCCGCGTACCGCAGTACTACAGAGTTGTCGCTCACGTCATCCCTCACCGACGTAGTGCCTCTTCTTCGAGGTGCCCTGACTGTCTCTACCATCCCCCATTTGGCTGAGGAGAGTGCACTCGGGGTCGACCATTGGGCCTATTGGCGGCACTGAGTGCCGCCAACCTGCTCATCTTGCCCCCTTCGCCCTGGTTCCGGAAGCTGGGGTGGCATTTCCCACCCCGGGGGCCCCCGCCACCTCGCCCGGCCGGCTCAGCACCGGCACCGGGCCGGCCAGCCGGTGATCGAGCGCGGTGAAGCGTCTGCCTGCGGAAACAGTGCGCACTGCCTGTCCTATCGCCTTGCGGGAGCCGACCAGCACGACGAGCTTTCTGGCCCTGGTGACGGCCGTGTACAGGAGGTTCCGCTGGAGCATCATCCAGGCCCCGGTGGTGACCGGAATCACCACGGCCGGATATTCGCTGCCCTGCGAGCGGTGGATGGTCACGGCATAGGCGTGTGCCAGCTCGTCCAGCTCGTCGAAGTCGTACGGAACCTCTTCGTCCTCGTCCGTCAGCACCGTCAGCCGCTGGTCCTCCAGGTGCAGGGAGGTGACCACGCCGACCGTGCCGTTGAAGACGCCGTTCTTGCCCTTCTCGTAATTGTTGCGGATCTGGGTGACCTTGTCGCCGACGCGGAACACCCGGCCGCCGAAACGCTTCTCGGGGAGGTCGGGCCGTGCGGGCGTAATCGCCTGCTGGAGCAGGCTGTTGAGCGTGCCGGCGCCGGCCGGGCCACGGTGCATCGGCGCGAGGACCTGCACATCGCGCCGCGGATCAAGGCCGAATTTGGCGGGAATCCGGCGGGCCGCCACATCGACGGTGAGTTTTCCCGCGTCCTCCGTCTCCTCCTCCACGAAGAGGAAGAAGTCGGAAAGGCCCGAAGTGAGGGGCTGGACGCCGGAGTTGATGCGGTGGGCGTTGGTGACGACGCCGGACTGCTGGGCCTGGCGGAAGATCCTGGTCAGCCGGACGCTGGGCACCGGGCCGCCATCGGCGAGCAGATCGCGCAGCACCTCGCCCGCGCCGACGCTCGGCAGCTGGTCCACGTCCCCGACCAGCAGCAGATGCGCGCCCGGGGCGACTGCCTTGACCAGCTTGTTCGCCAGCAGCAGATCGAGCATGGACGCCTCGTCGACCACCACGAGGTCCGCGTCCAGCGGGCGGTCCCGGTCGTACGCCGCGTCCCCGCCGGGCTTGAGCTCCAGCAGCCGGTGCACGGTGGACGCCTCGGCGCCGGTGAGCTCTGCCAGCCGCTTGGCCGCGCGCCCGGTGGGAGCCGCGAGCACCACCTTGGCCTTCTTGGCCCGGGCCAGTTCCACGATGGAGCGGACCGTGAACGACTTGCCGCAGCCGGGGCCGCCGGTGAGGACGGCCACCTTGCTGGTGAGCGCGAGGCGGACCGCCTGCTCCTGCTCGGGTGCCAGCTCCGCGCCCGTCCGCTCCGCGAGCCAGGCCAGCGCCTTGTCCCAGGCGACGTCCTGGAAGGCCGGCATCCGGTCGTCCGCGGACCGCAGCAGTCGGCCCAGCTGGGCAGCCAGGGAGATCTCGGCGCGGTGGAAGGGCACCAGATAGACCGCGGTCAGCGGCTCCCCGCCGTCGGGGGCCGGCACCGTCTCCCGTACGACGCCTTCCTCCTCCGCAGCGAGCTCGGCGAGGCACTCGATGACGAGGCCGGTGTCCACCTGGAGCAGCTTCACCGCGTCCGCGATCAGTTGCTCCTCGGGCAGGAAGCAGTGTCCCTGGTCGGTGGACTGCGACAGGGCGTACTGCAGGCCGGCCTTGACCCGCTCCGGGCTGTCGTGCGGTATGCCCACCGCCTGGGCGATCTTGTCGGCGGTGAGGAAGCCGATGCCCCACACGTCTGCCGCCAGGCGGTACGGCTGGTTCTTCACGACCGAGATCGAGGCGTCCTCGTACTTCTTGAAGATGCGCACCGCGATGGACGTCGAGACGCCGACTCCCTGGAGAAAGATCATGACCTCCTTGATGGCCTTCTGCTCCTCCCAGGCGGCGCCGATCAACTTCGTACGCTTCGGGCCGAGTCCGGGGACCTCGATCAGCTTCTTGGGCTGCTGCTCGATGATGTCGAGGGTGTCGATGCCGAAGTGCTCGACGATGCGCTCGGCGATTTTGGGGCCGATGCCCTTGATCAGACCGGAGCCGAGGTAGCGGCGTATGCCCTGGATGGTGGCAGGGAGGACCGTCGTGTAGTTCTCCACGGTGAACTGCTTGCCGTACTGCGGGTGGGAGCCCCAGCGGCCCTCCATACGCAGGGACTCGCCCGGCTGCGCGCCGAGCAGCGAGCCGACCACCGTGAGGAGATCACCGCCGCCGCGTCCGGTGTCGACGCGGGCGACCGTGTAGCCGTTCTCCTCGTTGGCGTAGGTGATCCGCTCCAGGACCCCTTCGACCACTGCCTGATTGGACATGATCCGACGCTACCGCCGGGGTCGGACAGTGCGGGGTGCCTGTGGACAACCGGACAGTCAGCGGGACGGTCACCAGGATCGGCACCCGGACGGTTGCCGGGACAGCCGCCCGGATCGGCACCAGAGCAGCCACCCGGACAGTCATGGGGGCCCGGTCCTGCCGACCGGGCCCCTTTCCCCCTCCGTCAAGAGCTCCCTCGATCCCCCCAGATCCCTCCCCCGGGAGCCTTGACGCCAGGTACGACCCACCTCACCCGGAAAGGGTTGTAGGACTGCGGGCAGTTATTTTTTCGGAACTACGTGCTCCACAAAACGGATCACCGTCTCCCTCAGCACCTCCACGCCGTCCCGCGCCCACAGCCCGTCGTTGAACAGCTCCACCTCGATCGCGCCCTCGTAACCCGCCGCGTCCACCAAGTCCCGCCACGCGCGCAGGTCGATCGCGCCGTCCCCGATCTGGCCGCGGCCGTTCAGCACGCCCGCCGGCAGGGGCGTTGTCCAGTCCGCCAGTTGGAAGGCGTGGATGCGGCCCGCCGCGCCCGCCCGCGTCACCGCCGACGGGGCCGTGTCGTCCCACCAGATGTGGTACGTGTCCACCCCCACGCCCACCTGGGACGAGGGGAAGCGCTCCGCGAGGTCCAACGCCTGCGTCAGCGTGGAGACCACGCAGCGGTCCGACGCGTACATCGGGTGCAGCGGTTCGATCGCCAGGCGTACACCCCGGTCTGCCGCGTGAGGAGCCAGTACGGACAGCGCGTCCGCGATGCGTTCACGGGCCGCCGCCAGGTCGCGGCTGCCCGCCGGGAGACCACCGGAGACCAGGATCAGCGTGTCCGTGCCGAGGGTCACCGCCTCGTCGATCGCCGCGCGGTTGTCCGCCAGGGCGCGGGCCCGTTCCGCCGCGTCGATCGCCGTGAGGAAGCCGCCGCGGCACAAGCTGGTGACCGTCAGACCTGCCTCGCGTACGAGCTTCGCCGCCGCGTCGACTCCGTACGCCTGGACCGGTTCCCGCCACAGGCCGACCCCTCCGATACTCAGGCGCACACACGCCTCGGTGAGTTCGGGCAGCGTCAGCTGCTTCACCGTCATCTGGTTGATGCTGAAGCGGCTCAGGTCATCGGTCACTGGTCGATTCCGTACATCGTCAGCAGGGTCTTCATCCGCTGCTCGGCCAGGGCGGGGTCCGGGAACAGGCCGAGACCGTCCGCCAGTACGTACGCCCGGCACAGATGCGGCAGCGAGCGCGCCGACTGCAGGCCCCCCACCATCGTGAAGTGCGACTGGTGACCCGCCAGCCACGCCAGCAGCACGACACCCGTCTTGTAGAAGCGCGTCGGCGGCTGGAACAGATGCCGGGACAGCTCCACCGTCGGGTCGAGGATCTTGCGGAAACCGTCGGCGTCGCCCGTGTCCAGGACTCGCACCGCCTGTGCCGCAAGCGGACCCAGCGGGTCGAAGATGCCGAGCAGCGCATGGCTGAAGCCCCGCGCGTCGCCGGCGATCAGCTCGGGGTAGTTGAAATCGTCGCCGGTGTAGCAGCGCACGCCCTGCGGGAGGCGGCGGCGCAGGTCGATCTCGCGCCCGGCGTCGAGCAGCGAGATCTTGACGCCGTCGACCTTGTCTGGGTGCGCGGCGATGACGTCCAGGAAGACGGCGGTGGCCGCGTCGAAGTCGGCGGAGCCCCAGTAACCCTCCAGCGCCGGGTCGAACATCGGGCCCAGCCAGTGCAGGATCACCGGTTCGGACGCCTGGCGCAGGAGGTGGGAGTAGACGCGGAGATAGTCCTGCGGCCCCTTGGCGGCGGCGACGAGGGCACGGGATGCCATCAGGATCGCCTGCGCGCCCGACTCCTCGACCAGCGCGAGTTGTTCCTCGTAGGCGGCGCGGACCGTGGCCAGATCCGCGGGCCCGGTCAGCTGGTCCGTGCCGACGCCGCAGGCGATCGCGCCGCCCACCGCCCTCGCCTCCGCCGCCGAGCGCCGGATCAGCTCCGCCGCGCCCGGCCAGTCCAGGCCCATCCCGCGCTGCGCCGTGTCCATGGCCTCCGCGACGCCGAGCCCGTGCGACCACAGACGGCGGCGGAAGGCGAGCGTCGCGTCCCAGTCCACGGCGGCGGGCGAGTCCCACGTCGTGTCGGCGTACGGGTCGGCGACGACATGCGCGGCCGCGAAGACCGTACGGGAGGCGAGCGGGGCGCCTGTGGCGAGGGCAGCGCCCCTGGCAAGGGCAGCGCGCCCGGCGAACACGGCCGGTTCGGTGCGGGGTTCGTACGTCCCGTGCGGGAGGCGGATCGTCACAGCGCGAGCTCCGGCACCGCAAAGCGGCGGCCCTCGGCCGAGGACTTCAGGCCCAGTTCGGCCAGTTGCACTCCGCGCGCGCCAGCCAGCAGGTCCCAGTGGTACGGCTCGCCGAGCACCACATGGCGCAGGAACAGCTCCCACTGCGCCTTGAAGCCGTTCTCGAACTCGCCGTTGTCCGGCACCTCCTGCCACTGGTCGCGGAAGGACTCGGTGGCGGGCAGGTCGGGGTTCCAGACCGGCTTCGGGGTGGCGGAGCGGTGCTGGGCGCGGCAGCGGCGCAGGCCGGCGACCGCCGAGCCGTGTGTGCCGTCGACCTGGAACTCGACGAGCTCGTCACGCATCACCCGGACCGCCCAGGAGGAGTTGATCTGGGCGACGGCGCCGCCCGCCAGCTGGAAGATGCCGTAGGCGGAGTCGTCCGCGGTCGCCTCGTACGGCTTGCCGCGCTCGTCCCAGCGCCGTGGGATGTGCGTGGCGACCTGCGCCGTCACGCTCGTCACCCGGCCGAACAGCTCGTGCAGTACGTACTCCCAGTGCGGGAACATGTCGACGACGATGCCGCCGCCGTCCTCGGCGCGGTAGTTCCAGCTCGGGCGCTGAGCCTCCTGCCAGTCGCCCTCGAAGACCCAGTAGCCGAACTCTCCGCGCACGGAGAGGATTTCGCCGAAGAAGCCGCCGTCGACGAGGCGCTTCAGCTTGAGCAGGCCAGGCAGGAAGATCTTGTCCTGGACCACTCCGTGCCTGATGCCCGCGGCGCCGGCGAGGCGGGCCAGCTCCAGCGCGCCGGCGAGGTCGGTAGCAGTGGGCTTCTCGGTGTAGATGTGCTTGCCCGCCGCGACGGCCTGCTTGATCGCGGCAACGCGGGCGGAGGTGACCTGCGCGTCGAAGTAGATGTCGATGCTGTCGTCGGCGAGTACGGCGTCGAGGTCGGTGGAGACATGCGCGAGGCCGTGCCGCTCGGCGATCGCGCGCAGTGCGGGTTCACGGCGGCCGACGAGGACGGGTTCGGGCCACAGGACATCGCCGTCACCGAGGTCGAGGCCGCCCTGTCGGCGGATGGCGAGGAGGGAGCGCACCAGGTGCTGGCGGTATCCCATCCGACCCGTGACGCCGTTCATGGCGATCCGCACTGTCCTGCGTGTCACGAAGGTGCCTCCCTGTTCCCCTCGATTTCCCTCATTACGGCCGTGTTGCCTCGATACAGTCGTAGCAAGCGCTTTCTACGGGGTATGACGCTAGCCTGCCGACAGTGACCCGGACAAGGGCCCTGTTCCATCTCCAGCGAAGGAAAGCGATGACAGTCACCCTGGCGGATGTGGCGGCGCGCGCCCGGGTGTCCCCGGCCACCGTCTCCCGTGTGCTCAACGGCAATTACCCGGTCGCGGCATCGACGAGGGAGCGGGTACTTCGGGCGGTCGACGAGCTCGACTACGTACTGAACGGGCCCGCGAGTTCGCTGGCCGCGGCCACGTCCGATCTGGTCGGCATACTCGTCAACGACATCGCCGACCCCTTCTTCGGGATCATGGCCGGGGCCGCGCAGACGGAGATCGGCGGGCAGGAGGGATCAGGGCGCGCGGGCGGCGAAAAGCTCGCGGTCGTCTGCAACACCGGGGGCTCGCCGGAGCGCGAACTCACCTATCTCACACTGCTGCAGCGGCAGCGGGCCGCGGCCGTCGTGCTGACCGGCGGCGCGCTGGAGGATCCGGATCACATCGAGGCGATGGCCGCGAAGCTCGCGAGACTTGCGGATGCGGGGACGCGGGTGGTGCTGTGCGGGCGGCCGCCACTGCCCGGCAGTGAGGCGATCGTGGCCGCGCTCGCCTTCGACAACCGGGGCGGGGCACGGCGGCTCACCGAGCATCTGCTCACGCTCGGGCACCGGCGGATCGGCTATGTCGCGGGGCCGACGGAGCGTACGACGACCCGGCACCGGCTGGAGGGGCACCGGGCCGCGCTGGCGGCGGCCGGGGTCGACGAGGACCAGGACCGGCTGACCGTGCACGGTCCGTACGCCCGGCGCTCCGGCTATGACGCGACACTCGAACTGCTGCGCCGCGACCCCGACTTGACGGCGATCGTCGCCGCGAACGACACGGTGGCGCTGGGTGCCTGTGCGGCCCTGCGCGACCAGGGGCTGCGGATCCCCGAGGACATCTCGGTGGCGGGCTTCGACGACCTGCCCTTCTCGGTGGACGCGGTGCCGGCGCTGACGACGGTACGGCTGCCGCTGTACGAGGCGGGGGCGCGGGCGGGGCGGCTGGCGATGGGTAAGGAGGCGCCGCCGCCGGGGGGTATCGCGACGATCGCGGCGGAACTGATGGCCCGGTCGTCGACGGCGCCGCCGCGGAAGGGGTGACGGGGGTCGTCCGGGGTGCGAGGCTTCGGACCTGTCCTGGTTGCCCGGGCAAGCGGGTGCGGGCGTTCCTGGTGCGGGTCCCGGGGCCCCGCGGCTCTCCCGCGAAACCACCCACCGGACCGCAACCACCAACGCCCCCTGGCCCACGCCTGCCACGAACCCGGTCACTTGCCGCTACGGGGCTCGAATTCTGGACTGCTTTCCTCACCGCGCTTCGCGCGAGCTGCGCCGCTTTACGTCCAGAACACGACCCCTACGCGTCCCCCTGCACCTCAAGGCTCACAGGCACCCCCAAGCGACTCGGGAGGCGGGGCGGTTACCACCGGCTCTTGCCGGGATCCGACCCCCGCCCTACCGTTGACTCAGTCAAAGGAAATCGCCGCCCGGAGTCGCTCATGCCGATCCACGAGATCCGCGCCTTCAACCGCTTCTACACCAACCTCATCGGCGCCCTCGACTACAGCAAGCACCTCTACACCCCGTACACCCTCACCGAGTCCCGCGTCCTGTACGAGCTCGCCCACAGCCCCCGCACCGACGCCGCCGACCTGCGCGGCGAACTCTCCCTCGACGCCGGGTATCTGAGCAGGCTGCTCGCCAAGTTCGAGCGCGACGGGCTGGTGGAGCGGGCGCCCTCCGAGGTGGATTCGCGGCGGCAGCGGATCACCCTCACTCCCCGCGGGCGCGAGGCCGCCACGCTGCTCGACGAGCGGTCGCGGGAGGCGGTGGGGGCGCTGCTCGCCAAGGTGCCCGCCGAGGAGCGGTCGCGGCTGGTCGAAGCGATGGGGACCGTACGCGAGATCCTCGGCAGCGGCCGGGCGGGGCACCGCGAAGGCCCGGTGCTGCGGGACCCGGGGCCCGGCGAGCTGGGGTGGGTCGTGCAGCGGCACGGAGCCCTCTACGCCGCCGGGTACGGGTGGAACGCAGACTTCGAAGGGCTCGTCGCCCGCATCGTCGCGGACTTCGCCCAGGACCACGACCCTCATCTGGAACGGATGTGGATCGCCGAGCTGGACGGCCGCCCGGTGGGGTCGGTCATGTGCGTACGCGACGACGCCCCGGCCACCGCGCGGCTGCGGCTGCTGCTCGTCGAGCCCGAGGCGCGCGGTCAGGGACTCGGTGACCGACTCGTCCGTACGGTGGTGGATTTCGCCCGCGAAGTGGGGTACCGGGAACTCGTGCTGTGGACCAATGACGTACTGGCCGGAGCCCGCCGGATCTATCAGCGGGCCGGATTCACCCTCGTCGCCGAGAAGCCGCACCGCTCGTACGGCGTGGATCTGGTCGGCCAGGACTGGCGGCTGCTCCTGCAGGAAGAAACGGACAAGTGAGGACGGTCAAGTGAAGTTCGCCTTCTCTACGCTCGGTGTGCCGGGCATGCCCATCCCGGACGTGGTGCAACTCGCCGCCGACACCGGTTACCAGGGGGTGGAACTGCGGGCCGACCCGGAGGAGCCGGTGCACCCCGGGATCGGGGCGCCGGAACGGGCGGCCGTGGTCCGGGAGTTCGAGCGGGCGGGCGTGGAGATCCTGACCGTGTGCGGATACACCGGCGTCGCGGCGGAGGGCGACGACGCTCCCGTGCTCCGGGAGATCGAGGAACTGCTCCAGCTGGCAAAGGATGTGGGCGCGCCACATGTGCGCGTCTTCCCCGGCGGCGGCGACCAGGACCCTGATGTCGCCGAGGCCGTCGCCGCCCGCCGGCTGGGCGCGGCCGCGGAGACCGCGGCCACGCTGGGCGTACGGATTCTGCTGGAGACCCACGACTCGCACCGGGCCGGGGCCGATGTGTCCCGCATCCTGGGACCGGTCGGCCACCGGTACGCGGGCGCGATCTGGGACGTGGTGTCCCCTTGGCTGGAGGGCGAGGAACCCGCGGCTGCCCATGCCGCACTCTCGCCGTTCCTCGGCTATGTGCAGGTCAAGGACGTCGCCTCGGCCGACGACCTCGCGCCGCTCCCCCTCGGCGAGGGCGTACTGCCGCTCGCCGAATGCCTGGCGACGCTCACCGAGGAGACGTGGCTGTGCTGGGAGTACGAGAAGCGCTGGTATCCGAAGGCGGCGGACCTGCCGGGGCTGCTGACGCCGGGGCGGGAGTACCTGGAGCAGCTGCTCGCGACAGCGAGGTGAGCGCGACCCCGCCGACCAGCAGCACCGCGGCGCCCCAGCGCAGCGGACTGACCGACTCGTCGAGCAGCAGAGCCGCGGAGGACATGCCGAAGACCGGCACCAGCAGCGAGTAGGGTGCGACGGCGGAGGCGGGATAGTGGCGCAGCAGATAACCCCAGGCGCCGAAGCCGAAGACCGTCGCGCCCCAGGCGACATAGAGAATCGTCCCGGCGCCGCTCCAGTCCAGCGAGCGCAGCGCGTCCGCATCGGCCCGCGGGCCCTCGAAGAGCAGGGAGAGCGCGAGCAGGGGCAGTACGGGGACGGTGGAGACCCAGATCATGAAGTTCAGCGCGTCCGGCGGGGACGCCTTGCGGGTCAGCACATTGGACACGCCCCAGCAGGCCGCGGCCGCGATGACCAGCAGGAAGGCGAGGACGGGTCCCGAGGTCCCTTCGTCGACGGCCGCGAGAGCGATGCCGGACAGGGCGACGGCCATGCCCAGGACCCGTACACCGCCCGGGCGTTCGCTCAGCGCGAGGGCGGCGAAGAGAGCCGTGAAGACTGCCTGGATCTGCACGACGAGCGAGGACAGGCCGGCCGGCATACCCCGGTCCATGCCGATGAAGAGAAGGCCGAACTTCGCGACGCCCAGGGCGAGTCCGACGCCGATCACCCATTTCCAGGCGACCTTCGGACGGCCCACGAAGAAGACGGCGGGCAGCGCCGCGACGAGGAAACGCAGGGCGGAGAAGAGCAGGGGCGGGAAGTGGCCGAGCCCGAGCTCGATGACGACGAAGTTGACTCCCCAGACCGCGGTGACCAGGACGGCGAGTGCCATGTGTACGGGACGCATGGACCGAGGATCACCGGCCTGAACCATGTAGCACCAGCGCGGATTTCTTCATGGTGGAATTGAGCATTGCTTACGAATGGGAGTCGGCGATGCTCGATCTGGGGCGGCTGAGGGCGCTGCACGCAGTCTCGGTACACGGTTCGGTGGCAGCGGCGGCGACGGCTCTCGGGTACACCCCGTCCGCGGTGTCGCAGCAGATCGCCAAGCTGGAGCGGGAGACTCGTACGACGCTGCTCGAGCGGCAGGGGCGGGGGGTCGCGCTCACCGAGGAGGCGCGGCATCTGGCAGCGACGGCGCAGCAGTTGCTCGCGATCGTGGAGCGCGCGGAGACCACGCTCGAGGAACGCCGGGGGCAGCCGACCGGGCGGCTGGTGATCGGGGCCTTCGCCACGGCGGCACGCGGGCTGCTGCCGGGGGTCCTCGCGGAGCTCGGCCGACGCCATCCGGGGCTCGATGCGCGGATGACCGAGGTCGATCCGCATCTGTCCATCGATCTGGTGGCCCGCGGCATGATCGACCTGGCGGTGGCGCACGACTGGGACATCGCGCCACTGCCGGCGCCGGAGGGCGTCGAGCAGGCGGTCATCGGCGACGACCTTTGCGATTTGCTGGTGCCGGAGGGGCATCCGCTGGCCGCGCGGGCGTCTGTGCGGCGGGAGGATCTGGCCGGGCAGCGGTGGATCTGCCAGCCGCCGGGCACGGTGTGCCACGACTGGCTGGTCCGTACGCTGCGGGCGGCGGGGTGCGAGCCCGAACTGGCGCACCAGGCGGAGGAGTACCACACCCAGGTCGCGCTGGTCGGGGCCGGACTGGGCATAGCGATGATTCCGCGGCTGGGGCGGGGGGCGCTGCCGGCGGGGGTGGTGGCGGTGGCGCTCGATCCGGTGCCGAAGAGGCGGCTGTACGCGCTGTGGCGGACGGGGGCGGCGAGGCGGCCGGCGATCACGGTGACGGTGGGGGCGTTGCGGGGGCACTGGGTGGGGGTGGGTGCGGATGCGTCGGCGTGACGCGCGTCCGGGGGTGCGGGCGGTCCCGGGCGGTTCGGGGTGCGGGCGTCCGGGGCCCGGGAGGTTTGGTCCCCCACCCCGCCCCTTCCCGAAACCGGGGGATGCCCCCAGGCCCCCTGGAGGGAGGAGTACGCGGGGGCTGACGCCCCCACACCCCGGATGCGCCGGCTTCGCGGCGCGGGGGCGCGTGCCCGCCGATTCGCCAGCTTCGCGGCGCGGATGTACGACCCCGCCATTGCGGCGGCTCGGGTGTGCGGCCCCGCCGATTTCGCCGACTTCGCCGCGTGGATGTACGAGCCCGCCATTGCGGCAGGCTCGCAGTTCGGGTGCACCGCAGTGCGGACATACGAGTCCGTCGTTGCGGTGGCTTCGCGGCGCAGCTGGACGCGGGGTGCCCGTGAGCCTTGGGGTGCAGGGGGACGCGCAGGGGTCGTGTTCTGGACGTAAAGCGGCGCAGCTCGCGCGAAGCGCGGTGAGGAAAGCAGTCCAGAATTCGAGCCCCGTAGCGGCCCCCGGACCCGCACCCGCGGACCCTGGCACGCCCTGACACGCCCCCCGGACGCCCGCACCCCGGCCCCCCGCACCCGGGCATCACGGACAACCCCAAGACCCGCACCCGCGGACCCGGGCAACCGGACAAGCCCAAACGCCCGCACCCCGAACAAGCCCAAGACCCGCACGGCAGCCCCGCCCCACCCGTACCAATTCGCCCCTTAACGGAACCCATCGCGAACACCCTCCGTCTAACCCGCCGTACTGCTGGGTGAGTCTCCGCAACGCGGTGTCGGCCCTCGCTGCTGGCTGCGATCGCTGACCACCCCTCTCCAGCCGCCTGCGGCCGGCAGCACACCGCCACCGGTGCGCCCCCTCCGACAGCACCGGTGGCGGGCCCCCGTCCCAGTGAGCTTTCGCGCGTCGCGCGCCCTTTCTGTTGCCACACCCTTGACCTGGCAGTAATTTTCGGGCTATCCGTGAGTCCTTGGAAGTTTCCTTCAACTCCCTTGTCGAGCAAGGCCGGAAGGAGCACCCATGCACGACCGGAGCCACGCCCGGGGTCATGACCGGAGTCACGACCGAAGTCATGACGGGAGCCATGGCCGGAGCCATGACCGGAGTCTCTCCAGACGCACCCTCCTCACCGCAACCGCCACCGCCGCCACCGCCGTCGCTGCCGGCGCCGTCGCCAGCGCATCGCCCGTGTTCGCCGGCCCCTCCCACCACGACCGTCTCAAGCGGCTGATCGCCCGGATGAGCCTGGAGGAGAAGGTCGGCCAGCTCTTCGTGATGCGGGTGTACGGGCACTCCGCCACCGCCCCCGACCAGGCCGACATCGAGCTGAACCTCAAGGAGATGGGCGTCCGCACGGCCGCCGAGCTGATCGCCAAGTACCACGTCGGCGGCATCATCTATTTCGCCTGGGCGCACAACACCCGCGATCCGCACCAGATCGCCGGGCTGTCCAACGGGATCCAGCGGGCCGGGCTCGCCCAGCCGACCCCCGTGCCGCTGCTGATCTCCACCGACCAGGAGCACGGGATAGTGACCAGGGTCGGCAAGCCCGCCACGCTGATGCCGGGGGCGATGGCGCTGGGCGCGGGCGGGTCCCGCTCCGCCGCCCGTACGGCCGCGCGGATCGCCGGGGCCGAGCTCGCCGCGATGGGCATCGTCCAGAACTACGCCCCCGTCGCCGACGTCAACGTCAATCCCGCCAATCCGGTCATCGGCGTACGCTCCTTCGGCGCCGACCCGGACGCGGTGGCCGGCCTCGTCGCTGCCCAGGTCCGCGGCTATCAGAGCGCGGGCATCGCCGCGACCTCCAAGCACTTCCCCGGCCACGGCGACACCACCGTCGACAGCCACACGGGCATCCCGGTCATCACCCACACCCGGCAGCAGTGGGAGGACATCGACGCCCCGCCGTTCCGGGCCGCGATCGCCGCCGGGATCGACTCGATCATGACGGCGCACATCCAGTTCCCGGCGCTGGACCCCAGCAACGACCCGGCCACGCTCTCCGCCCCCATCCTCACCGGCATCCTGCGCGAGGAGCTCGGCTACCACGGCGTGGTCGTCACCGACGCGCTCAATATGCAGGGCGTACGGGACAAGTACGGCGACCACCGGGTGCCGGTGCTCGCCCTCAAGGCGGGCGTGGACCAGCTGCTCAACCCGCCGGACCTGGCCGTCGCATGGAACGGCGTCCTCAACGCAGTCAGGAGCGGCGAGCTCACCGTCTCCCGGCTCGACGAATCGATCCTGCGCATCCTGCTCCTGAAAGAGAAACTGGGCCTGTTCCAGGACCCGTTCGTCTCCCTGCGGCAGCTGGACCGCATCGTCGGCGCCCGCTCGCATCTCGTCATCGCCGACAAGATCGCCGAGGGGACCACGACCCTGCTGGTCAACGACGGCGCACTGCTGCCGCTGAGCCGGCGCAGCCGGCAGAACCTGCTGGTCGTCGGCGCCGATCCGGCCTCGCCGACCGGGACGACCGGACCGCCGACCACGGTGCTGGCGCAGGCCTTGGCCGAACTCGGCTTCACCGCAACCGCGCTGTCCACCGGCATCACGCCGACCGCCGCGAAGATCGACGAGGCGGTGGCTGCGGCGAGCGGCAAGGACGCGGTGATCGTCGGCACGTACAACGTCACCGACACCAGCACCCAGCGCACCTTGGTGGCCCGGCTCGCCCGGACGGGAGTCCCGGTCGTCGCGCTCGCCATCCGCAATCCGTACGACATCGCCAGGCTCGAAGGCGTGGGGGCGGCGCTGGCCACGTACTCCTGGACCGATGTCGAACTGCGCGCCGCCGCACGGGTGATCGCGGGCCGCGCGGAGCCCGAGGGACGGCTCCCCGTGCCCATACAGAGCGCGAGCGACCCCGCCCAGGTGCTGTATCCCATCGGCCACGGCCTGTCCTACGACTGAGCTGCGCACACCGACCGGGGTACCCAAACCGACCGAGATGCCCAAACCGACTGAGCCGCACAAACCGACCGAGTTGCGCAAACCGGCCTCACACACCGGCGTACTCCCGCACACTGTCCCCATGCACGACGCACGTCTGGCGTGGCCCGCTCCGGCGGGCCACGCCTGAGGGACCGGCCGGGTGGCCGGGGCTCGGGGGTCCGTATGGCACAACAGCAGCGGTCCGCCGGGGCGGTGAGCGCCCTGGTACTGGTACTCGTACTGGCGGCAGCGCTCACCACGGGCTGCCAGCAGGCGACGGGCCGCGCGGGAACGGCCGCCGGCACCGTCGATGGCCCCACCGCCACGCCCTCGGGATACGGCCTGGTCTTCCTCGGACCCGGAGACTGCGCATCGCGCGGCCGCGACTTCCATGAGGTGCCCTGTACGAGCGAGAAGGCGGTGGCCCGGGTGACCGCCCGGTACGGCGGGCAGCCTGCGGGCGGCCCCGGCTGCCCCACGACGACCGACTTCGTACTGCACATCTCCGCGAGCCGCCCGGCGACCGACGAGGACGGCGACGGGGAGGCGGGTCAGGGGTACGCCTGTATGCGCAATCTGGAGCCGCCGCATCCGGGCGACCCGGGCGGGGGCGGCGGCCCGCACACCATCGTCGGCGACTGCGTCTACGGCGCGAGCAAGGGGCAGGTGAAGGAGACGGCGTGCGACGGATCGGGCGGGCGGGCCCCGGAGTTCACGGTGACGTCGGCGGTGACGAGCCGGGCGCAGTGCCCGCCGTCCACGGCGCTGTATGTGCGGCTGGGCGGCCACACGCCGGTGGGCTGCGCCCGCCGTGTGTGAGGGTCACTCACACAGCGGCGGGCACAGCCCACCGGGTTACCGGCGGAGCTAGGGCGTGTACTTCCAAAACACGCCCGAGGCGCAGGGTTACGGCCGCAGCGCCGGCTCCCGCTCCACGTCGCGCTTGTCGAGCTTCGCGTCGTACTTCGTCAGCGGCTTCGCCTTCGCCGCGTCCTGCTGGACGGCGGCCGGTGCGACGCCCGCCCACTTCAGGATCGCGGCGGTGGCCGCCGCCTTCTGGTCCGGCACCAGGCCGGCCACATTGGATCCGTGGTTGCCTCCGGGCACGACGTACACATAGCTGTCGCGGGTGCCCTTGCCGAGCCGGAACTGTTCGGCGCCCCACGGGTCGTTCTGGCCGTAGACGAACATCATCTGACGGGCGTTGTGCCGCACCCAGCTGTCCACGGAGCGCATGACCCACGGCTTGAAGTGCATGGGGATGTCACGCGGCACGAAGTTCCGCGGCGGCTGGTACCCGTACCGGCTCAGGCCGCCGAGGTGCGGCTGCTTGATGTCGGGCGAGCCCAGCTCGGTGCCTGCCTGGTAGTAGTACGGCGTGTACGGCGTCAGGCCCTGGTCGGCGTAGAAGGAGAAGCCGGAGATCGCATCCACGCTGTCCCAGATCTGCTGGTCGGTCGCGGTCTTGGCGACCGGGATCGCTTCGCAGTCGGCCAGCAGGCTGTACTGCCAGAAGGCCCAGACGTAGTCGAGGACGACCGCCTCGTACGCCCTGTCGAGGGAGCCGACCGTCTTGAAGGTGTAGCCGTTGTCCGCCGCGTACTTGGCGTAGATGGCCTCAAGCGGCTCGCGGCGCACCAGCGCCTCGCGCTGCACGGCGTTGAGCTTGTCGCGGCACTCCTTGGTGCCGACCTTCTCGAAGAACCGGTCGTACGCCGAGTCCTCCTTGTTCACCACGTCGTTGGGCGCGACGTAGGCGACGACCCCGTCCATGTCGCGCGGATAGAAGCGCTCGTAATACGTGGCGGTCATGCCGCCCTTGGAGCCGCCGGTGGTGAGCCAGTTCTTGGTGTAGATCTTCTTCAGCGCGGCGAAGATGCGGTGCTGGTCGCTCGCGGCCTGCCAGATGTCGAGCTTGGACCAGTTGGCCGGGTCGGGCCGCGACGGGGTGAAGAACCGGTACTCCACGGAGACCTGGTTGCCGTCGATGATGGCCGTCGGCTCACTGCGGCGAGGCGTGGTGCTCACGTTGTAGCCGGAGGTGAACATCACCGTGGGGCGGTTGGTGTCCTTGTGCAGCAGGGTGATTCGCTGCTTGAAGGTGCCCTTGTCCGGGTGCCGGTGGTCGACCGGCTGTGTGTAGTTGAGAACGAAGTACCGGTAACCCGCGTACGGCTTCTCCTCGATAAGACTCATGCCCGGTATCGCGAGGACCCGGTCCTTGATGTCCGTGCCGGTCGTCGGCTCCGCGGCGGTAGCCGCACCGGCCGTCGCGCCGGCCGCGCTCACGGTGCCAATGAGCACCACGAGCGACAGCAGCCATCTGAGCGCCTTGCGCATTCACCCTCCCCTTGATTCACCTGTGGTCGCGGTGAACCTAGCGGGGTCAATGCCCGAGCCGCCAGCCCCAGTTGACTCCCGATTGACCGGGAGAGGTCAGCAGAGGATCCAGCCGGTCGAGCGCGCGACGCCGGAGATGGCGCCGGTGGCCCGTACGCAGCGGTTGAGTGCGTGCACGGTGACAGGCCCCGCCTGGCGGGTGAAGGTGCCCTTGTCGACGGCGGCGTGGCCGCCGCGCGCCTGGAGAGAGAGGGACATGGCGCGCCGCGTGCCCGGCTTGTTGGATACGACGACGGCGCAGGCGTAGTACCGGTTCTTGTAGACGCGCAACTCGCCGGTGGCGAACTTGACGGTCTTCAGCGGCCGGCCGGCGCAGTTGGACGCCACGGCCTCGGCGCGTGGCGTGCCCGGTCCGGCGATGGTGAGGGCCGCCACGGCCATGAGCAGGGCGAGGCCGTGCATGAGCAGCCGCCGCCAACGTCGTCTGTTTCCCGCCCCACCGAACACTCTCACACCCCTTTGCCACTTGTGCGTACATGCGTACGACGCAGCCGGTGTGAGAATGGTTGCGGCTCCGACGAATCCGCTCTCCGCAGGAATCCGTACCCGCCCTGCGTCATACGGTGGCGGGCTCGTCCTCCCCTATGAAGCTGCGCCAGAGCGTGGCATAGGTGCCGCCCCGGGCCAGCAGCTCGTCATGGGTCCCGTCTTCCGCCACCCGGCCCGCATCCATCACGACCACCCTGTCTGCGCGCGCCGCCGTGGTCAGGCGGTGGGCGACCACCAGCGTGGTGCGGCGGCCGGTCAGCCGGTCCGTGGCCTGGTTGACCTGGGCCTCGGTGGCCAGATCGAGGGCCGCCGTGGCCTCGTCGAGCAGCAGGACGTCCGGGTCGACGAGTTCGGCGCGGGCCAGCGCGATCAACTGGCGCTGCCCCGCGGACAGGTTGCGGCCGCGCTCGGCGACCTCGTGCATATAGCCGCCGTCGAGAGTGGCGATCATGTCGTGGGCGCCGACGGCGCGGGCCGCGGCCTCCACCTCGGCGTCGCTCGCGCCGGGACGTCCGTAGGCGATGGCGTCGCGGACGGTGCCCGCGAAGAGATACGCCTCCTGGGGGACGACGCCGAGCCGGTGCCGGTATGCCGTCAGATCCAGCTCGCGCAGGTCGGTGCCGTCGGCCGTGACCCGGCCGCCTGTCGGGTCGTAGAACCGCGCGACCAGCTTGACCAGCGTCGACTTGCCCGCGCCGGTCTCGCCGACGAAGGCGACGGTCTGGCCGGCCGGGATGCGCAGATCGATGGAGTTCAGGGCCGCTTCGTCATCCCCGTACGCGAAGTCGACGTTCTCGAAGGCGATCTCGCCGCGCAGCGAGAGCACATCGAGGGGCTCGCGCGCGGAGGCGGTCGAGGTCGGCTCCTGGAGCAGCTCCTGGATGCGCCCCAGGGACACCGTCGCCTGCTGGTAGCCGTCGAAGACCTGGGACAGCTGCTGCACGGGCGCGAAGAACAGGTCGATGTAGAGGAGGTAGGCGACCAGCGCGCCGGTGGTGAGGGTGCCCGCCTCGACGCGGCCAGAGCCGACGATCAGCACGGCGGCCGCGGCCACCGAGGACAGCAGCTGGACGAAGGGGAAGTAGACCGAGATCAGCCACTGGCCGCGCACCCGGGCCTTGCGGTAGTTGTCGCTGCGGGCGGCGAAGCGGCTCGCGCCGTCGCGCTCGCGGCGGAAGGCCTGGACGATCCGCAGCCCGGACACGGACTCCTGGAGGTCGGCGTTGACGACGCTGATGCGCTCGCGGGCCAGCTCGTACGCCTTCACGCTCTTCTTGCGGAAGAAGTACGTGCCGATGATCAGCACTGGCAGCGTCGCGAAGACCACCAGCGCCAGCTGTACGTCGATGACGAGCAGGGCGACCATGATGCCGAAGAAGGTGACCACCGAGACGAACGCGGTGACCAGGCCCGTCTGCAGGAACGTGGACAGGGCGTCCACGTCCGTCGTCATCCTGGTCATGATCCGGCCGGTCAGCTCGCGCTCGTAGTAGTCGAGTCCGAGCCGCTGGAGCTGGGCGAAGATCTTCAGACGCAGGGAGTAGAGGACCCGCTCGCCGGTGCGGCCGGTCATCCGGGTCTCGCCGGTCTGCGCGGCCCACTGCACGACCACGGTGATCAGCGCGAGTACGGAGGCCGCCCACACGGCGCCGAGCGCCATCTGCGTGACGCCCTTGTCGATGCCGTGCCTGATCAGAATGGGAAGCAGCAGGCTCATGCCGGCGTCGACGGCCACCAGCAGCAGGCTGATCAGCAGCGGGAGGCCGAAGCCGCCAAGCAGCCGGCGCAGTCCGTACGACTCCTCGGGCCGCACCGCCCGTGCCTCGTCGATGGCGGGGGTGTCAGTCGCCGGCGGCAGGGCCTCGACCTGGGCGAGCAGCTCGGGGGGCGCGCCGGGGGCCGCAGACTCCTCGGCGTTCTCCTCGCGCTCCCACAGGCGGGGCGTAATGCCGCGGTTGGCGTCGAACTCCGCCTCGAGCTCGTCGCGTACGGTGCGGTCTTCCTCGGGTTCGGCGGCCGGCAGCGGGGTGTGTCCGGGCGAGACCGCGCCGAGTTCGTCCGGGTCGGTCAGCAGCCGCCGGTACAGGGCCGAGCGACGCGTCAGCTCCTCGTGCGTGCCGATGTCGGCGAGCCGTCCGCCGTCGAGCACGGCGATGCGGTCGGCGAGACCGAGGGTGGAGCGGCGGTGGGCGATGAGCAGGGTCGTACGCCCGGCCATGACGGAGCGCAGGGCCTCGTGGATCTCGTGCTCGACGCGGGCGTCCACGGCGGAGGTGGCGTCGTCGAGGAGCAGCAGCCGGGGGTCGGTGAGGATCGCACGGGCGAGCGCGATGCGCTGGCGCTGGCCGCCGGAGAGGGTGAGGCCGTGCTCGCCGACCTTGGTGTCGTAGCCCTCGGGCAGCTCGGCGATGAAGCGGTCGGCCTGGGCGGCACGCGCGGCGGTGTCGATCTCCTCCTGGGTCGCGTCCGGCTTTCCGTACGCGATGTTGGCGCGCACGGTGTCGGAGAAGAGGAAGCTGTCCTCCGGCACGAGCCCGATGGCGGCGCGGAGCGAGTCGAGGGTCAGCTCGCGCACATCGTGGCCGCCGACGAGGACCGCGCCGTGCGTCACGTCGTAGAAGCGTGGCAGCAGGAGGGAGACGGTGGACTTGCCGCTGCCTGAGGAGCCGACGACGGCAACGGTCTCGCCGGGTCTGATCTCCAGCGAGAAGCCGTCGAGAACGGGCCGTTCCTCGTCGTATCCGAAGGTGACGTCGTCGAACTCCACGGTGGCGGGGGCGTCGGCCGGGAGTTCCTTGGTGCCGTCCTTCATCGTCGGCTCGGTGTCGATGAGTTCGAGTACGCGCTCCACGCCGGCCCGTGCCTGCTGTCCGACGGTCAGCACCACGGCGAGCATCCGGACCGGGCCGACGAGCTGTGCCAGATAGGTCGAGAAAGCGACAAACGTACCGAGGGTGATCTGGCCGCGGGTGGCCAGCCAGCCGCCGAGGGCCAGCATCGCGACCTGTCCGAGCGCGGGGACGGCCTGAAGGGCCGGGGTGTACCTCGAATTGAGCCTGACGGTCCGCAGCCGGCCCGCGAAGAGCTTCCTGCTGACCTCGCGCAACTTGCCGGTCTCCTGGTCCTCCTGGCCGAAGCCCTTGACCACGCGTACGCCGGATACGGCGCCGTCGACGACGCCCGCGACGGCGGCCGCCTGGCTCTGGGCGTACCAGGTGGCGGGATGCAGACGGGTGCGGCTGCGCTTGGCGATGTACCAGAGGGCGGGGGCGACGGCGACGGCGATCAGGGTGAGCGGCAGCGACAGCCACGCCATGATCACGAGGGAGATGAGGAAGAGGAGGACGTTCCCGATGGTCATCGGGAGCATGAAGAGCAGGCCCTGGATGAGCTGGAGGTCGCTGGTGGCGCGGCCGACGACCTGGCCGGTGGAGAGCTCGTCCTGGCGTCGTCCGTCGAGGCGGGTGATCGTTCCGTACATCTCGGTACGGAGGTCGTGCTGGACGTCGAGGGCGAGCCGGCCACCGTAATAGCGGCGTATATATGTCAGGACATATACGACGACGGCCGCGACCATCAGCAGCCCGGTCCAGACGGCGAGGGATCTCGTTCGGTCGCCGATCACATCGTCGATGACGACCTTGGTGATCAGCGGGACGAGCGCCATGACGGCCATACCGGCCAGGGAGGACCCGAGCGCGAGCAGCACATTGCGCCGGTAACGCCAGGCGTATCCGGACAGCCGCCGTGCCCAGCTCTGCTCTGCCGACGCCGCCACGTGGTGCCTCCCGATTGTTTTGATCCGCCGGAAGGCACCAACGCCGCGAGCAGCGGATTTCATCCCGCTGCAACAATTGGGGCCGCACCGAACCCTCTGGGTCAGCGGGTGGCGGGGACCGCGTCCCTCGGAGCCGTCTCCGGGGTGCCCGGCAGAGCCTCCTGCGGGACGGCGGGCGGCGTGAAGACCTCGGACGCCGCAGTGGCCGTGGGGGCCAAGTCCTTGTGGACCGCGCGGGCGACCCGCTGGATGGTGTCGACGCCGTACTGCATGGAGCTGTTGTCGTGCGTCAGCACGGAGATCGTGTAGCTGTGACCGCCGCTGGTGAAGGCGCCGACGCTGTGGACGCGCCAGCCGTGGGTGGCCCGGGAGAGCCAGCCGTTCTTGAGCTGGACGCGGGCCGTGCTGGGGGCGCCGGCCGAGACGCCCCAGCGCTGCGAGGTGACGACCTTGTACATGAGGCCGAGGGTGTAGCCGCGCGAGGCGTCGGTGAGGACGGTGTTCTTCAGGGCCAGCAGATTCAGCAAGAGCATCTGGTCGCCGGCGCTGATCTGGGTGAGGCCCCAGTAGCCGCCCGAGCCGGGGATGGTGCGGGACATCTTGGCGACGTTGAGGAAGCCCTGGATCTTGGTGACGCCGAGCTGCTTCCACAGCGCGCTGGTGGCGGCGTTGTCCGACTTGGTGATCATGTCGGAGGCGAGCTGCTTCTCGCGGTCGGTCAGCTGACGACCGGTCTTCTGGGCATCCCACAGGAGCGTCGTCAGGACGGTGACCTTGACGACGCTGGCGGAGTCGTAACGATCGCCGATCCGCAGCCCGCAGGTGGTGTTCGTGGTGTTGTCGCGCACGGCGACGGCGGTCGTGGACGCGCGGCCCGCGAGCGAGGCGGTGATGTCCTGGGTCAGCTTGGCGGCGAGTCCCGACTTGCCGGAGGTGCAGCTGACCGTCGGCGTGACGGCGGCCGCGGGCGAGGCGCCGGTGGCGAGCGGCACGAGCGTCGCGGCGGCGAGAACCGCGGCGGCGGCGCGTGCGCGACCGCCTATTCGGTGGTGAGTCATGGAGGCTTTTCCCGTCCCCTGTGTGCCTGGTGCGGGCGCGCCCTTTCCGGCGCGCCCGCCACTCATGACTCACGACTGGCCGAAAAGTTGTACAGATCAGTGGCGTGGCAACTGAATCGTCATCCGGTAGAGCCGGGTGGTCTGGGCGGCGTTCTGGTTGTCGTCACTGGCGAGCAGGACGTGCAGCCGCCCGCCGGGACCTCGTGAAGTGACGGCCAGGGCCTCGATGTTGTCGAGCAGAGGATTGGGCTGGGGCTGCTTGGCGGGCGCACCGAGGGAGGGGCAGTCGACGAGGTCGGCGAGCAGTGTCTTGCGTACGAGCCGGACGCCTTCCTGCCCTGCCTGCCCTGTGACGTACGCGACATCGCTGACGTCGGTGGCATGCCGCAGGTCGGCGAGGTAGAGCCGGACGGTGTTGCCGACCCCGGCGGTGAACCCGCGCTCGAGCACCAGCAGCCGCCCGTCGCCGGTGGCGGTGGTCTCGCTGATCCCGAGCTTGGCATCGGCCGGATACGCGTACTGGGCGGAGAGCCGGAAATCGTGTCGGGGGGTGGCCCGCCGCCAGGTCTGCATCCGTACGATCCCCGCGCCGTCTCCGGCGATCGGGCTCTCCATGGCGGCGACGAGAGCGCGGCCACCGGACTGCAGGGTCAGCCCCTCGAAGGTGAGGTTCCGGACCGCTCGCCCGGCCGGAGCGACCTTGAGAGCGTCGGGCACGGGCAGCCTGCCGAGGAGGGTCCCGTCCCGTCCGTAGTGGCGTACGGACGGCTCGGTCTCCGAGGTGACGAGCCGGCTGCCGTCGCGCTCGACGACGAGCCCTTCGGAGTCGAGCTGCGCGCCGTTCTCGTCGGCGAGGGGGACGACGGTGCGGGGCGCGTAGGTACGCGCGTCCAGGGTGAACAGCTCGGACCGGTCGGAGAGCGCGGCGATGCGGCCGTCCCGGTCGACGGCGAGAGCGGAGAGGTTGCCGACGAAGGAGCCCTGGAACTGGGTCTTGTCGAGCACGTCGGAGTAACTGTCGATGCCGACGCGGGCCGAGCAACTGCCGGACGGGGGGTACCCGTTGCCCGAGGGGGCGGCGGCCACAGAGCCGACGACGGCCAGCACGGCACTGACGGCGGCGAGTACGTTTCGCAGACGCATGCCGCCACGTTAGGTCGCGAGGGGTCGAGCCCGGGCGGACTTCCCATGAACGTTCGGCCGCACGGTCCGGACTCGCGTGGCCGCCGCGAACGGCGTCCGCCGCGTACTACTCCTGCACGGCAGCGAGTTCGCGCACCGTCGCCATGTCGCTGAAAGGGAGCAGCTGTTCGCCGACGATCTGGTACGGCTCGCTGCCCTTCCCCGCGACCAGGACGATGTCGTCCCGCTCCGCGGCGGACAGCGCGAAGGCGATGGCCCGGCGGCGGTCGGCGACCCGCTCGAACCGGGTGCCCGTCACCGTGAGACCTGGCGTGATCTGATCCATGATCGTCTCGGGGTCTTCGTTCCGCGGGTTGTCCGAAGTGAGGACGCACAGATCGGAGAGAGTCCCGGCGATCTCGCCCATCCGAGCGCGCTTGGTGATGTCCCGGTCGCCTCCGCAGCCGAAGACGGTGATGACCCGGCCGGTGGCGAAGTCCCGGATGGCCGTGAGCACCTTGTCCAGGGAGTCGGGAGAGTGTGCGTAGTCCACGATCACGGACGTGCCGCGGGGCGTCTCGAAGCGTTCGAACCGCCCCGGAACCGGAGGCATCCGGTCGAGTGCCGCGACCAGCCCTGTCAGGTCGTGCCCCAGGGCATGGCAGGCGGCCACGGTGGCCAGCGCGTTGGCCACCGAGAACCGGCCGGGGACGCGGATCGCAGCCGGGTACTTGCGTCCGGCGTGGTGGAGGATGAAGCGCGTACCGAGGGCGTTCATGCTGAGGTCGCTCGCCCGGTAGTCGGCATCGGCGTCGAGCGCGTACGTGGTGACCGCGCCCGGCATCATCGCCCGGATGCCTGCGCCCACAGGGTCGTCCGCATTGACCACCGCGCGCCGGCACAGCCCCTGGAACAGGCGCAGCTTGGCGTCCCGGTAGTTCTCCATGGTGCCGTGATCGTCCAGATGGTCCTGGGTGAGGTTGGTGAAGATCCCCACGTCGAGGAACGCGTGGTCCACGCGGTGGGTCAGCAAGCCCATGGACGTGGCCTCCAGGACCACGGTGCCCACCTCGCGGTCGCGCATGTGTCCCAGCAGGTACTGGAAGTCCGGCGACTCCGGTGTGGTCAGCACGGATCGCGGCATCGGGATCAGTTCGTCGCCGATCCGGCTACCGGCCGTCCCGATCACCCCTACCCGCGCGCCCTCGGCGATGCGCAGCACGGACTCGACCATGTACGACACCGACGTCTTCCCGTTGGTGCCGGTGACGGCCACCATGTCCATCTCCCGCCCGGGGTCGCCGTAGTAGCGGGAGGTGACGACCGCGGCCGCCTGCCGCGTGTCCGGCACCCGTACGACACACACTCCGGCGGCCGACGCCCGCACGGCCGCCGGGAGATCGGGTACCGCCTCGTCGACGAGTATCGCGACCGCGCCACGCGCCAGAGCGGGTCCGACGAGCTCGGGGCCACCCTCGCAGTGACCGGGCACCGCGATGAACAGCGAACCCGGCGAGACGCGGTGGGCGTCGAAGCACGTTCCCGCGGTGATCCTCGTCTCCGGATCGCCCAGAAGCACCTCATGGTCGTGCCCGGCCAGCAACTCACTCAACTTCACAAGGGTCCTCTCGAGGGTGCGGCAGCCGGCCGTCCGGCCGTCGCCGAGGGCGATGCCGGCGGCACACCGAGAAGCCGCGGGGGTGGTGCTCAGGAGACAGAAAAGTGGTGCGGTGTTCCGCAAACCGAAAAGAGGGCCTGACAGCGCGGAGAAGCTCCACGGGCGGGGCAGGGGCCGGGCTGGGCCCGTAGGGAACTGATCAGCCGTGGCCGTGCAAGGCGCGGCAGCGGGCCCCGGGGCCGGTGGTGCACAGCGCGCGAGGTGCCTGTCGCAGGCCCTCTGTCACCGCATGTGTGCAACCCATGGGTGGAGTGTACGTCCCACGGAGCGGCCCGGGCTCCGCGCTGCTGTCGCCCCCCGGGCGGACGGGGACGGACGTTCTGCGCCCTACACTCGCCCCGTGGGTTTGTCGGCGGCTCTGCCCGCTCTGCTCGGCACGATCCTCGGCGCTCTGGTCACGTTGCTGGCAGACCGGGTGCGGTGGCGCCGTGAGCTGGCTCTCCGCTCACACGAGGCACGGCGTGACGCCTACGCCGGCTACCTCGCCGCGCTCCACACGGGCAGCGAGGGCATACGTTCGGTCGCGCTGGGCGACACCGCTGCGGCCGGTCGGCTGTCCGAGGCCGGGGAGGCGTTCCGGACGGCAGGCGTTTACCAGGCGCGCGAGCAGGTCTCACTGCTGGCGCCTGAGGCGGTAACGCGGTTTGCCGGTACGGCACTTCACCGTTTGCGTGACCTCAGGGACCTTGCGTCCCGCGGTTGCGCCGTCGAATCGCCCGACTACCAGCGGGCTCTGGCGCTGTACGACGAGGCGGTGGCGGGCCTGCGGACGGCCATGCGCAGGGACATCGGCAGCGCGCCTTCCTCTTAGCTCACGGTCGGCCGACCACCCCGGGGCTGCCGGGCCGAGTGCTTCTCGCCATGGCCGGCATAGCGGCGGTGTTCATCTGCTCCCGTCGGCTGTCGCCTGAACCAGGGCTGCCATCGCAGACAAAGGGGTCGGCAGCCCGGAGGAAGGCTTCGGCACCACCGTCGTAGGGATGGTGACTGCGCTTCATCCGAGTGTCGCTCAGTAAGCCTCAGCCAACCTGTCGGCGAGGAGCAGGGCCAACGGCCCGGCGGGTAGGAGAAAGCGTCCATCAGACGCCGCCGTGATCGCGTCGCTCATGGGCCACCAGGCGAGCTTGAAGTCCTCCTCGGTGGGGGTGAGCTCCTGCCGGCCGTACGTCAACTGGCGAGCTACGAAGAGGTGGACGCGCGCCGTGGAGTCGAGGGTCATGGCGTACGAGCCGAGCGACCTCCACGACTCGGCGGTGATGCCGGCCTCTTCACGCAGCTCGCGGCGTGCACACTGCTCCGAGGTCTCACCGTCTTCCCTCCGCCCGCCCGGCAAGAACAAATACTCGCCGCCGTGACGGGGAAAACCGGAGCTCAGGAGGGCCACCAGGCCATCAGCGTCGAGGGCCACCACAACGGAAGCGTCGCGTACTGGCCCGCGGCCTTGGAGGTCGTCGCTCATGCCTGCCGAGGGTAGCGGTCATCAGCGCACCATCGCCGCGAACGGCACGTTCATGACGACGGGGTGAGCGATGCCCCGGCCGCGGAATCCGTCATCGCCGAAAGCGTCGCCGTGGTCGGCGCACATGATGATCAGCCACCGTTGCTTCGCGGTCAGAGTGGCGATCAGGCGCCCGAGGTGATCGTCGGCGTAGGCGAGCGCGGCACACTGGGACGCGAGGGTGTCTCGGCTGTCGCCGAGGTAGTGGCCGTGAGGGACGTGGGTGGCCGAGACGTTGACGAAGAGGTACAGCGGGCGGCCGTGGTACTTCTCGGCGATCTCCAGGGCCTGGTCGACTTGGTGGCGTGTGGAGTCCATCTCGGGCGAGCAGAACTCCGGCCGCCAGTGGTCCTCGTCGAACATGTCGGGCAGGACGGCGCCGAGCGGTGTCTCGCGCGAGAAGTAGGTGACGCCGCCCATGCAGACGCTTCGGTAGCCGTGCTCCGCGAGGCCGCCGAGAAGGTTCGACGCCTCAAAGACGAACGTCTCCTTGGCGACTGCCTTGAAGGCCGGCGGGCGGCACTCCCACAGGCGCGGCGGCTGCTCGGGCTGCGGAAGCTTGGGTAGGAACCCGGAGAAGAACGCCATGTGCGCGGGGAGCGTGAAGCTGCCGGGGGTGTGCCGACGCTCCCAGCCTCCCTCGGGCAGCAGGCTCGCCATGCGTGGCGTCAGCCCGTCGTCGAGAGCCGTGCGGGCAGCGTCGTACCGTAACGAGTCGAGGGTGAGGAACAGGATGCTGGTACCGGTCCGGATGATCTCGGCTGCGTCGATCACTCCATCACCCCTTCCTCGAACGATGCGGGACGTAGTCCTCCACTCGGCCCTTGGCCTGACCATTGACGGGGATCGGCACACGATCCTCCGCGATCATTCGGCGAATCCGGGCCAGCCCAGCCTCTTCGCCGAGTGGCTGCCCTTCACAGTCGTACAGCGAGATCCTCACGGTCTCGGCGCCGTCATCGCCTACCGTTGTGGTGACCAGCGCGCCCGGTAAGGAGCCCAGCTCCTTCATGGTCCAGATCAGCGAGGCCTCGTCAGCTACATGGAGGTCGGCGACGCTGCAGGCGAAGTGCTGGGCATTGATGGCGCCCCGGCAAAGGCGCTTGTAGAACGCGGCACTGGTCTCGTGGCCGTCGCGAGCGACCGCGATTCGGTTGGCCTTGGCGGTGACGACGAGGCAGGCGCCCACCCACCAGCCGACGCCTTCGTGGATCTCACCGGGAAACCGGCCGATGGCGCCGCCGTCGCGGATGACGGCTTCGGTGTTGATGGGGTTAAGCACCCTGGCCCTCCAGATGGGCAATGATCCCGTCCGCGAGATCGTCGGGCGTCTTGTCGTCGGTTTCGACGACAACGGCCGTACTGTCAGCGGCCGCCACCGCCTCAAAGTTGGCCAGCAGTTGCGCCAGTCGTCCGGGGACGGAGAAGAGGTCTGTGTCGTCCTGCTTCATGTCCGGTTTACTGGCCATTCGCTCTCCCAGCACCGATTCTGAGCAGCGCAGGTAGAACGTGTGGGTGGGGATCTCCAGATACGGCCGGAAGGGATCCAAGAGCTCGGTGACCGCTTCTGTCTGCACGCCATGAACGGCGCCGTGACACGCGATGACCGAGGAGATGTAGCGGTCAGCGACCACGGGGCCGATCATCCGGGATTGGCGGATGCAGTCGGCGGCGTGGAGGACTCCCGAGAGGTAGAAGGCAAACTGCGGCAGGGGCCGCAGCCGCTTGTTCACTGACGAAGACCAGCGGGAGTGGGGCATCGGGAGAGTGTGCAGTTTGGTCGCCTGCAGGCGCTTGGCCAGGGTTGCGGCGAGCGTCGACTTCCCTATCCCGGAGACACCTTCGAGGACGACGAACGGATTGTGGGGACCGTCGAAGTCGATGGGCAGGTACGAGTGCAGAAGGCTCATAGAGTCCCCTCGGTGAACGATGTGACGTGCCCGGCAACGACCTCCGCGAGCCGGGCCGGATCAGTCAGGAGTTCCTTGATGTCCAGGCGCAGGTCATCGCGGAGCAAGCAGGGCTGGATGCCACCGTCGTGGTCAACTCGCAGCGCCCAGAACCCCTCGACGCACTTCGTGCGAAGTTGGCATGCGCCACACTGGCCGACGTGGTGGCGCCCGAGGTTGCGGTGGATGACATCGATCTCGATGCCATCGACGGTGAAGACCCGTCGGCCCTGCCCAACGCCCGCCACTTCGGTGTGCTCGTCGCTGGTCAGCGTGCGCAGGTAGGTAACGATCTCGTCGGCCGACACGGCAGAAGACGCCCGACCTTCGTTGAAGTCGGTGCCAACGAGTTCGATGAACTGCACTGGCATCCGCCGCCCCAGCGCGAAGTCGAGGATCTGCCGGACCTCGTGAGCGTTCTCCGTTTGAAGGAGGGTGTTCAGCTCCACCCGCTCGAAGATTTCCCGCGTGGCCTCGATGCCGTCCAGAACCGCGTTGATCCCGATTCGGGTTCCGGCGATGGCCTGCAAGGAGTCGTCGGAGAAGTAGTGCAGGGACACCTTCACCTTGTCCAAGTGTGTCTTGGACAGCCAGGACCGATGCGTACGGATACGGGTGCCGTTGGTGATCAAGGTATACGAGGCGTCCGGGCCGGGCTCGGGGAGCTGCTCCAATACTGGGCGGGCCATGGGGGAGGTCAGGGGCTCGCCGCCGGTGAAGTAGACGCGCTTCAGCCCTGCTTCCATCAGGGAGGTGATGAGCGCGACGTACCCCTCCGGGGCGAGTCCTCGAGGGCGCGGCTGTTGCGAGCGGTCCTGCCGGGTCAGCGGGGGCGGTACGTCGCCCTCGTTATGGCAGAACCAGCAGGCGATGTTGCAGCGGGGGGTGAAGGACACCCTGAGCTGGCCCCGAAGAGCAGCAAAGTTCCGTAGGGCAGTCCAGTCGACTTCGGAAGTAGCAATTGGAAGGTGAGCGGTATGCACGGCAACCTCCACGGAGGGAGCGAACTCGCTTTGGACAGCAACGGCGACGGCCGGGCCTGCTCGCCGTTGATGAGCTAGGGAAGGGCTGTAGATGGCGTGTGGCTCGTCCATATGCCAGGTCGAGTTGTCGGGGAAGATCAAGACCTTTGGCCGACGGGCCCGGTGACTCATCAGTTGCCGCCCCTGAGGAAGGCCCAGACCAGCGAGCCACCGATCGCCAAGACGGTTAGGACGTAAGCGACTTGCTGAGCTCTGGGGCTCATGGCGCAGCTGCCAACTGAGACAGCAAGCGATCCTGAATAGGTGGGGTCCCAATCTCAGGCATGAGAAGCCAGCGCACCTCGCCCATCTCGATCACGCTGGGGCAAATGGCTCTGGAGTGAGCACGGAAGAAGTAGCGGAACCCTACGCGTAGGCGGGGGCCGAGCTCTGGGGCCGCCATCGATACATCGATCACCAACGGGCCCTCGCTTCCGGGGACCGTCCATACGTCGCGGACGCCTGCGAACTCTTCCAGGACGCGGAGCGCCACGTGGCTCAGCGATTCGTCCTCCTCTCCAGGAACACCCTCGGCGAACGCCCACCGATTCCCGTCCCGCAGGGCAAATACGCGGTCCTGCTCATTGACGAGGAGGGCTCCGGCAGTGACCAGCGGGCACCTGTTGTCGTGGAGACAGGTGCCTCGCATCGCGTGATCGCGTGTCGCGTCGTAGAGCGGCAGTAGCGCCAACGCCTCGTCCGGATGTTGGTGAATGTACTGCGAGAGCTCCCTCACGATCTGGCTTCCTTCGAGGGCCACAGGTCACCCCTCCCGAGTCGGCCGGCTCGTGATCTTGAACATGCAGGTGACGACCTTCCCGGAAACCGTGATCGTCGTCTCCCAGTGCTCTGTCAGGGCGTCCACCAAGAGAAGCCCCCGCCCTCCTTCTGCGGTGCTTGAGTGAGGGCTTATGGACGGCGGATCAATCACCGTGTCGCTGACGCTGACGAAGAGCTGATCCGCCAGGGCCTGGATCTCCAGATCGCAGGTGCCTTCGGCGTGCTCAAAGACGTTGGTCAGCAGTTCGACAACAACTGAAACCACATCGTCGGCCATGGCCCCGAGGCTCCACTCGCCCAGACGGCTTGCGATGTCATGGCGGATGGCCCGCAGCCCAGCAGGCTCGACGGTGAGGTTCATGCTCAGTCTTTGCTCGACACTCACCACGGTGGCCACGGGATCCTCCTGCGTCTTGTGGGCGCGAGTCGTCTGCAAGGTCTCCGCTCTCAAGTGGATGGAGCGTGACCTCAACCTTGGGTCACCAGCCTGGCGCGCACAGTTATGCGGTCGGAATGTCGTCCCACTGTCGTGGCCCTGAAGTTTCACCGAAGTTCGAGCCCGCGCGAGAGCTCGCAGCAAAGGCGCGCGGGGCGCGACTGCCATGCTGGGCCCATGGCAGAACTCAACGGACGCCCCGTCAGCCTGGATGAGCTCCAGACGCTCGCCCTCACCAACTACGGCCACTTCACGAGTCTCCGAGTGGACGAAGGCCGAGTCCGCGGCCTCTCACTTCACCTGGACAGGCTCGCCCGCGACTGCCGTGCCCTGTTCGGAGCTGACCTCGACGCCGAGCGTGTACGCGAACTCATCCGGCGGATGGCACCTGCCCACGGGTCGACCACGATCCGCGTCACGGTGTTCGACCCGACCACGGACCTGGGACATCCGGACCACGCCACGGACCCCAAGGTCCTCGTCACGCATAGGCCGGCCGCCGCCCTGCCCCTCCCACCTCTGCACGTGCAGTCGTCCTTGTACGTACGAGACGCTCCCGAGGTGAAGAGCGTGGGGCTCTTCGGACTGCTCCGCCATCGGCGAGCGGCTCAGCTCAACGGATTCGACGACGCGCTCTTCGTAGACGAGGGAGAACTCATCTCCGAGGGCGGCACCTGGAATATCGGCTTCTTCGACGGCGAACAGGTGATCTGGCCGGAGGCTGACTGCCTCGTAGGCGTGACGATGCGGCTCCTCCAAGAAGCCCACGAACACCAGGGCGCACCCGTCTCTCTCGGTGACCTCGCTTCCATGGAGGCGGCCTTCGCGACCAACGCCGCCATCGGAGTGCGCGCCATCACGCGCATCGATGACACACAGATGCCCGGCGATCACCCCATCATCAGCATTCTCCGCAAGGAATACATGGACGTAGCCGGCGACTCGATCTGATCCAGAAACCGAGCATGGGGCTGGTGGCTAGGCTTGGTCACGCAGAAAGCAGGGAGGACGGGTGGCCACGGTAGAGCGCTGGACGGGCCGAGAGGCCAAAGCATTACGCAAGGCGAAGCGCATGAGCCTTGAAGCTTTCGCTGCTCACCTCGGAGTCAGCGAGCGAACCCTCTCCACCTGGGAGCTCCGAGGCGAGACGATAGCCATTCGCGAAGTCAACCAGGCTGCCCTGGACACGTCGTTGAAGGCATCCAGTCCAGACGTCCACGAACGCTTCGTCAGCCTCACGGGTGGCTACGAATCGGTCTTGCCGGGCCAGAGTCCAAACGGTACCCATGACCTTCCACAACAACAGCAAGAAAGGCACCCGAACGACGGCAAGCAAATGGCGTTCGTCGATGCTGGCGTCTACTTGAGCGGGGCCGGCAACAAGCCTGTCTGGCTCCCCGCCTTCTACATCGACATCTTCCCGGTAACGAACTCCGATTACGCGCGGTTCGTTGCTGCAACGGGACGCCAACCTCCAGAGCATTGGCCCAAGGGTAAGTGTCCAGACACGCTCTTCGATCATCCGGTTACCTTCGTCACCTGGTGCGATGCGGCGTCGTACGCCTCCTGGGCAGGTAAGGAGCTGCCGAGCTCTCAACAATGGGAGAAGGCGGCCAGGGGCGTAAAGGGCAATGTGTATCCGTGGGGGAACGGCGCTACACCCGCGAAGTGCAACGCCAGGGAGAGCGGGATCGGCACCACCACGCCCGTAAGCCGCTTCCACAGTGGTGTAAGTCCGTACGGGGTGTACGACATGTGCGGCAACACTTGGGAATGGTGCAGTACTCGGAGCGCTGCCAGCCGCTACGAGTTGAAGGCCGGCGCGTTCACCAGCCCCTTCTCTCGTGCCACGCCCTCATCGTTCAATGATGCCTCGTCGACCATGCTCGACGACGACACCGGATTTCGGTGCTGCATCGCTGGAGCCGCGCTCCAGGCGCTGTTGAAACCCCGATCTGCCTGAGAAGAATCCGCGCCCTCCATGTCCTCGTAACTGTCCACGTTTCCTGGGCCGTTCAGAGATGACCTGGCCCCGCTGCCCAGGGGGATGGGGCAGCGGGGCCAGGGATTCAGAGCGACGTCTCAGGCGTGCGTCGCAGCGAACATCCGCAGGAGTGCCGGGAGCACCACCACCGACGGGCCCGGCTCCATCAGCGCCTTGCCCAGGTCTTCCGTCAGGGACTGGGGAGTCGTACGGACCGCCGGCACCCCGAAGGACTCCGCCAGCGCCACGAAGTCGGGGCGGGACAGTTCCGTCGCCGTCGCCTCGCCGAACGCGTCCTCCATGTACTCGCGCAGGATGCCGTAGCCACCGTCGTCCACGATCAGCCAGGTGACCGGGAGGTCGTACTGGCGGGCCGTCGCCAGCTCCGCGATCGAGTACATCGCGCCGCCGTCGCCCGAGACCGCGAGGACCGGGCGGGAGCGGTCCGCCGCCGCCGCGCCCAAGGCCGCCGGGAAGCCGTAGCCGAGGCCGCCCGCGCCCTGGGCCGAGTGCATGGTGTTCGGGTGGCGGGCGTCGAAGGCCGACCAGGCCCAGTAGGCCAGGATCGTCATGTCCCAGAAGCTCGGAGCGTCGTCGGGCAGGGCCTCCCGTACCGACGCGAGCACCTGCTGTTCCAGGGTGAGGGACTGGGAGTCGATGCGGGCTCGGACCTCGGACAGGACCGTGCGTACGGACTCCGCAGCCGACTCGTCGGAGCGCTCCTCCACCGTCTCCAGCAGCGCCGACAGCGCGAGCCGCGCATCCGCGTGGATGCCGAGGCCCGGGTGGTTGGACTCCAGCTTGCCCGCGTCCGCCTCGATCTGGATGACCCGGCCGCGCGGCGCGAACGTGTGGTAGTTCGAGGACAGTTCGCCCAGGCCGGAGCCGACGACCAGCAGTACGTCCGCGGACTCCAGGAAGTCCGTGGTGTGGCGGTCCTCGAGCCAGGACTGGAGTGAGAGCGGGTGCTCCCACGGGAACGCGCCCTTGCCGCCGAAGGTCGTGACGACCGGGGCGTGAAGCTTCTCCGCGAGTGCGAGCAGCTTGCCGGACGCGTCGGAGCGTACGACTCCGCCGCCCGCGATGATCGCCGGACGGGAGGCGCGGGACAGCAAGTCGGCCGCCACCGCGGTCAGTTCGGGGCGCGGTACGACCTCGTGCGGGGTCGCGTCCATCGCCGTGACGACCGGCAGTGTCGTCTGGGCCAGCAGGACGTCCTGGGGGATCTCCACCCACACCGGTCCGTGCGGAGCGGTCAGTGCCGACTGCCACGCCGCCGCGATGGCCGACGGGATCTGGGACTGCTTACGGGCCGTGTGGACCGACTTCACCACATCCCTGAACGACGCCTGCTGGTCGCGCAGTTCGTGAAGGTAGCCGTGCCGGCCGCCGCCGAGACCGGCGGTCGGAACCTGGCTGCCGATCGCGAGCACGGGTGCCGAAGCCGCGGCCGACTCCTGGAGCGCGGCCAGCGACATCAGCGCACCCGGGCCGGTGGAGAGCAGCAGCGGGGCCACCTCACCCGTCACTCGGCCGTACGCGTCGGCCGCGAAGCCCGCGTTGTTCTCGACGCGCAGTCCGACGTACTCCAGCTGCGAGCGGCGCAGTGCGTCGAACATGCCGAGCGCGTGCTGGCCGGGGAGGCCGAAGACGGTGGTCGCGCCCAGGCCGGCCAGGGTCTCGACGACGAGATCGCCGCCGTTGCGTCCGGGCGGAGGAGACAGCGCGGCCGCCGTCTGGGCCTTTGTCGGACGCAGTACGAGGTCGTGGTCGTGCGTCACTTGGCGCGACCCTCCGCGATCTGGCGGGACATGATCGTCGTCAGCTCGTACGCCGTGTGCGACGCCGCGACCGAGGTGATCTCGGCGTGGTCGTACGCCGGCGCGACCTCGACGACGTCCGCCGAGACCAGGTTGCAGGAGGCCAGTCCGCGCAGAATCTCCAGCAGCTCGCGGGAGGTCATGCCGCCCGCCTCGGGGGTGCCGGTGCCCGGGGCGTGGGCCGGGTCGAGACAGTCGATGTCGATGGAGATGTAGAGCGGACGGTCACCGATGCGCTGGCGCAGCTGGTCGGCGACCTCGTCGGCGCCCCGGCGGTAGACGTCGGAGGAGGTGACGATGCCGAAGCCCATCTTCTCGTCGTCGGTCAGGTCCTGCTTGCCGTACAGCGGGCCGCGGATGCCCACATGGGAGAGGGCGGAGGTGTCGAGGATGCCCTCCTCGACGGCCCGCCTGAAGGGAGTTCCATGGGTGTACTCCGCGCCGAAGTACGTGTCCCAGGTGTCCAGGTGCGCGTCGAAGTGCAGCAGCGCGACCGGGCCGTGCTTCTTGGCGACCGAGCGCAGCAGCGGCAGCGCGATGGTGTGGTCGCCGCCGAGCGTCATCATCCGCGCGCCGGTGCCGAGCAGGTCGTCGGCCGCGGCCTCGATCGTCTCGACGGCCTCGTTGATGTTGAAGGGGTTCGCGGCGATGTCACCCGCGTCCGCGACCTGCGCGAGCGCGAAGGGCGAGGCGTCCTGCGCCGGGTTGTACGGGCGCAGGAGCCTCGACGCCTCGCGGATCGCGTTACCGCCGAAGCGTGCGCCGGGACGGTAGGAGACCCCGGCGTCGAAGGGAACACCGACCACGGCGACGTCGGCGCGGCCGACCTCGTCCAGCCGGGGCAGCCGGGCGAACGTCGCGGGTCCGGCGTACCGCGGAATACGGGACGAGTCGATCGGGCCGCGCGGCTGCTCGTTGCTGCTCATGTGAATTGCCTTCTTTCGTACGCTTCGTTGCGGTAATTCGACTTTAGCTCGGGACAGCCACTGGCTCGGCCGCGGCCTCTTCGTCCTCGGTGGACCGGCCCGCCAGGCGCTCACGCCAGTTGGCCAGGATCGCGGGGTCCGTCGGCCTGGTCGCCAGAGAGACGATCACGTACGCCGCCAGCGACAGCAGCAGGCCGTAGTAGACGGGCTCGTTGGCGAGAATTCCGTACGACGCCATCAGACCGATGACCGCGACGCCGCCGACGACCACCGAGGCGAGCGCGCCGTACACGGTGCCGCGCTTCCACAGCAGGCCGCCCAGGATGGGCACGAGCAGACCGCCGACGAGCAGGTTGTACGCGACGGTGAGGGCCTCGATGACGTTGTTGAGCGCGATGGCGATACAGATCACCGCGACGCCCATGATCAGGATGAAGGCACGGTTGCCCTTCACCTCGTCGTGGTCGTCACCGCGCCGGGACGTGAGACCGCGCAGCCGCGACCAGATGTCGTTGTTGGCGACGGTGGCGCAGGCGATGAGCGCGCCGGAGGAGGTGGACATGACGGCGGCGAGGGCCGCGGCCAGCACCAGACCGCGCACACCGATGGGCAGTTCGTCCTTGACGATGGTGGCGAAGGCGTCGTCGGCGTTGGACAGCTTCGGGTAGAGAACCCGGGCGGCGGTGCCGATCACGGCGCCGGCCAGGGCGTAGACGAGGCAGTACGTGCCCGCGACCGTGCCGCCGTAGCTCGCGACCTTGTCGCTGCGCGCCGTGAACACCCGCTGCCAGATGTCCTGGCCGATCAGCATGCCGAAGGTGTAGATCAGGACGTACGTGAAGATCGTCTCGCCGCCGATGCCGAGAGGAGAGAAGTACTCGGTGGGCAGCTGCGCCTTCATCTCGGCGAAGCCACCGGCCTTGACGACCGCGATCGGCAGCAGGAGCAGGAGCACGCCGACCGTCTTCACGACGAACTGCACCATGTCGGTGAGGGTGATCGACCACATGCCGCCGAGGGTCGAGTACGCGACGACGATGGCGCCGCCGAGGATGATCGAGGCGGTGCGGTTGATGTCGAAGAGGACATCGAAGATGGTGGCGTAGGCGATGGTCGAGGTGACCGCGAGCATCAGTGTGTACGCCCACATCACGACGCCGGAGATGAGGCCGGCCTTGCCGCCGTAGCGCAGGTCGAGCATCTCGGAGACCGTGTACACCTTGAGGCGGGCGATGCGGGCCGAGAAGAAGATGCTCAGCGCCAGCAGGCCGAGGCCGATGGTGAAGACCATCCAGGCACCCGAAAGGCCGTACTTGTAGCCGAGTCCCACGCCGCCGATGGTGGAGGCGCCGCCGAGGACGATGGCGGCCATGGTGCCGGAGTACATCGTGGGGCCGAGGCGACGGCCCGCGACCAGGAACTCGCTCTTGGTCTTGGCGCGGCGCATGCCCCACCAGCCCATGCCGAGCATGCCGGCCAGATAGACAACGATCACTGCGTAGTCGACAGCCATCGGCTTTCCTTCCGTCTCGTCCCCCGGGGTCCTCAGGTCTTGTTGTCTGACGACGCTAGGTGGCCGGAAAGAAACGCTGAAGTGTACGTTTCATCCATTGTTGATACCGCCTATGGATGGACTGTCCATGCCGGAGACCGCGGCAGCCCCGCCCACCCCACCGATCCCTCTCGTCGCACTGCTCGCACGCGAGGAACTGGGCCTGCGGCAGATCGCCGGGCCGGTGGAGGCGGGCGCGGCGGTGCACATGGTGCACACCTCCGAGATGGAGGATCCCTATCCGTATCTGCTCGGCGGGGAGCTGCTGCTGAGCGCGGGGGTGCTGCTGAAGGACCCCGACAGATATGTGTCACGCATCGTGCAGGCGGGCGCCGCGGCGCTGGGATTCGGGCTCGCGCCGGTGTACGACACGGTGCCCGCGGCCCTGATCGAGGCGTGCGACCGGCATGGGCTGCCGCTGCTGGAGGTGCCGCCGCAGACCACGTTCACGGCGGTGGCACGGGCGGTGTGGCGGCTGATGGCGGAGGCACGCCACCGGGAACTGCGCCGGGTCACCCAGGCCCAGCAGGGCCTCGCCGCGGCTGCGGCCCGCCCGGACCCGGTTCCGGCGGTCCTGCACCAACTGGCATCCCGCCTGGAAGGCCAGGCGGTCCTGCTGGGCCCGGACGCCACAGAACTGTCCACGGCGGGCCGCGCGCCCGTCCCGGAGGCGGCGGCGGCGTTGGCGCGCCTGGCGCGCGTGGTGAACCCGCCGTCGGGCGGGGCGGAAGGGCCCGCGCCCGCGTCCGCCAGTGACAGCATCCCCGGGGCGCATCTCGCCGCATACGCCCTCGGGGGCAGCCAGGGGTTCACCCTCGGGCTTGCCACCCCCGCGCGGGAGGCCGGCGATCACACTGTCGCCGGGGTCGCCGTCGTGCTGCTCTCGTTGCTGACCGCGCCCCACCAGGGCGCCGACGGCACCGGGCGCAGTGCCGCACTCGTACGGCTGCTGCTGGGGGCCGGGCCCGAGGAGGCCGCGCGGCTGCTCGGGGCCGAGCGGTGGACCGTCGTACACGCGCGTGGCGGCCGCGGCACCCGCTTGGACGCGTCCGCGCTCGGCGCCGCGCTCGGCAGCGCGCTCGTCGACCCCGCCGACGACGGGACCGTACGCATCCTGCTGCCGGCCGACCACGAGGTCACCCCGCAGCCCGGCTGGATCCTGGGCGTCAGCGCCCCCGTGAGCCCGCAGGAACTTCCCGCCGCCGACACCCAGGCGGCCAGAGCCGTCCACCGCGCAGCGGCCACCCGTACCGACCTGGTCAGACACCGCGGGACCTCGCTGTCCGCACTGCTGTCCCCCGAGGAGGCCGCTGCCCACGCGCGTCTGCGCCTGGCCCCTCTCGCGGACTCCCCCGCCCTGCTCGACACGCTGCGCAACTGGCTTTCCCTGCACGGCAGCTGGGATCGCACCGCCACCGCGATGGAGGTCCATCGCAACACCGTCCGCCAGCGCATCGCGCGCTGCGCGACGCTGCTGGAGGAGGACCTGGACGATCCGGACGTACGGATGGAGCTGTGGTTCGCGCTGCGCTCGCTGTGACGCGGACGACCACTCACGACCCTGGACAGCACTTGCGACCGCCGGGTAACTTAGAGCTGAGCAAGCGCTTAGACAGCGCAGCGTACCCACACAGTCACGAGGAGGCGTCCGTGCGCCGTACCGTTTTCAACGAGGACCACGAGGCGTTCCGCGAGACCATACGCGCCTTCATCGAGGCCGAGGTCGTTCCGGTCTACGACGAGTGGTTCGCGGCCGGCCAGGCGCCTCGCGACTTCTACTACAAGCTCGGTGAGCTGGGCGTCTTCGGCATCAACGTCCCCGAGGAATTCGGTGGCGCAGGCCTGGACACGCACAAGTTCGAGGCCGTGCTCTACGAGGAGACCTCGCGGGCGGGCGTCAACTTCGGCGGCTCCGGCGTACACGTGCTGCTCGCTCTCCCCTACATCAAGCTGCTCGCCACCGATGAGCAGAAGAAGAACTACCTGCCGAAGTTCGTCACCGGCGAGGAGATGTGGGCCCTGGCGATGACCGAGCCGGGCACCGGCTCCGACGTCGCGGGCATGAAGACCACCGCCAAGCTCTCCGAGGACGGCACGCACTACGTCCTCAACGGCGCCAAGACCTTCATCACCGGTGGTGTGCACGCCGACCGCGTGATCGTGTGCGCCCGCACCTCCGCCCCGCGCGAGGACGACCGCCGCTTCGGCATCTCGCTGTTCGCGGTGGACACCAAGTCGGAGGGCTACTCGGTCGGCCGCAAGCTGGACAAGCTCGGCCTGCGCACCTCCGACACCGCCGAGCTGGCCTTCGTCGACGTCAAGGTCCCGGTCGAGGACCTGCTCGGCGAGGAGAACAAGGGCTTCTACTACCTCGGCCAGAACCTGCCGTCCGAGCGCTGGGGGATCGCGTTCGGCGCGTACGCGCAGGCCAAGGCCGCCGTCCGGTTCGCCCAGCAGTACGTGCAGGACCGCACGGTCTTCGGCAAGCCGGTCGCGCACTTCCAGAACACCAAGTTCGAGCTGGCCGCCTGCCAGGCCGAGGTGGACGCCGCCGAGGCCGTCGCCGACCGCGCCCTGGAGGCGCTGGACGCGGGCGAGCTGTCCGCCGCCGAGGCGGCGTCCGCGAAGCTGTTCTGCACCGAGGTCGCGCACCGCGTCATCGACAAGTGCCTTCAGCTGCACGGCGGTTACGGCTACATGAACGAGTACCCGATCGCCCGGCTGTACACCGACAACCGCGTCAACCGCATCTACGGCGGCACCAGCGAGGTCATGAAGTCGATCATCGCGAAGTCCATGGGCCTGTAAGGCAGTTGAGTAAGCATTCAACTACCTTCACCTCATGAGCTCAGCACTTGACGCCCTGCTCGATCTGCTCGACCTCGAGCGGATCGAGCAGGACATCTTCCGGGGGCGGTCGCGCTCCGCCGTGGTACCGCGCGTCTTCGGCGGCCAGGTCGCCGCGCAGGCGCTGGTCGCCGCGGGCCGCACCGTCCCCGAGGACCGCACGGCCCACTCCCTGCACGCGTACTTCCTGCGCATGGGCGACCCCGGGGCGCCGATCGTCTACACGGTCGACCGCATCCGCGACGGCCGCTCCTTCACCACGCGCCGGGTCGTCGCCGTCCAGCACGGCCAGCCGATCTTCCATCTCTCGGCGTCTTTCCAGACGTACGAGGAGGGCCTGGAGCACCAGGCGGCGATGCCGTCCGCGCCGGCTCCGGAGACGCTGCCGACCGCGGCCGAGATGCTGCCCCGTCATCTGCCACCGCACGTCGCCAAGCGGCTCGTGGAGGCGCGGGCCGCGGTGGATCTGCGCTACGCCGACGTACCCCCGTGGGGCAGCGTCGGACAGCCCCGCGAGCCGCGCTCGCAGGTGTGGTTCCGTACGAACGGCAAGCTTGCCGACGACCCCCTGCTGCACGTCTGCCTCGCCACATACGTCTCCGACATGACGCTGCTCGACTCGGTGCTGCTGGCGCACGGGCGCGGCGGCTGGGCCGTCGGCGACGTGGTGGGCGCGTCGCTGGACCACGCGATGTGGTTCCACCGGCCCTTCAGGGCGGACGAATGGCTGCTGTACGACCAGGAGTCGCCGTCGGCGTCCGGCGGCCGGGGCCTGGGGCAGGCCCGGATCTACACGCAGGACGGGCGTCTTGCGATCACGGTCATCCAGGAGGGCGTGGTCCGCGTCCCCCGCTGACGGTTCAGACGAGCCCCGCCGCGTCCAGCAGATAGGCCGTCATCGGGTCGTAGAAGCGCGGGTCCGTGACATGGTCGTCCAGCGGGACGGTCACCTGGAGGGTGCCCTCCGCCTCGCCGATGAACAGCGCCGGGTCGTTGCTGTCCGCATACCCGACCGAGTCCAGGCCGCGCTGCCCCGCGCACCCGGCCCAGCCGTGGTCGGCGACCACGAGGTCGGGCTGGGGTCTGCCGTCCCTCTCCAGGCCGTCCAGGATCGCGGCCATGGGTGCCGGTGAGTGCGTGTGCCACAGGGTCGCGCCGCGCTCCAGCATCGCGACGTCCGCGAACTGGAAGACCATGCCCTCGTCCGCCGTGAGCCCGCCCGGAATCCGTACGATCTCGCACCCGGCCGCCCGCAGCGCGTCGGCCGTCTGCCGGTGCACGTCCAGCAGCCCGCCCGGATGCCCGGTCGCGAACAGCACCCGCTCCTGCCCGGCGACGGCCTTGCGCAGCCGCGCGGCGAGCCGCTCCAGCGCGTCGACGGTCAGCTCCGGGTCGATGGTGTCCTGTCCGCTCCGGTGCTCGGGGTCGTCGCTGACACCGCACCGCTCGGCCATCACTGCCAGCACGTCCTGCTCGTCGGTCCAGCGGTCCCCGAGCTCCAGGCCGAGCCAGTAGTGGCGGTCGCCGTTGGCGAGCTTGCGGTAGTGGGAGAGGTTGTTGTCGCGGGGGGTGGCGACATCTCCGGCGATACGTGAGCGGACGAGGTGATCGACAAGGGCGGCACGGCTGGGTATCGGCATGAAGCCCATTGTGCCGTCAGGTGCCCCGCCGGCACCCGTCGTCCCGAACCCTGGACGTGTCGCGCGCGGACCTGCGGCGGGCCACGGGCGGAACCCAGCCGTCAGCCCGTGAGCGAGGCGAACGCCCCGTGCGCCAGACGGCGCAGCAGCGTCTCCGTCGCAGCGCGGCCCGGCAGGCCGCTGCCGTACGAGCCCAGGTGCGGCGTCGAGTTGAGCAGGCCGAAGACCGCGTGGACCGCCGCGCGGGCTTCCGATTCCGCGACGTCCGGGTGCAGGTCACGGACCGCCGTGACCCACAGTTCGACGTACTGCCGCTGCAGCTGCCGCACCAGCTTGCGGTCGCTGTCCCGCAGGCGGTCCAGCTCCCGGTCGTGCAGGGTGATCAGTGGACGGTCGTCGAGCGCGAAGTCGATGTGGCCGTCGATGAGGGCGGCCAGCAGCACCTCGGGGTCGGCCGCCGCCTCCTCGACCCGCAGCCGGCCGCCGCTCAGCAGGCGCTCACTGATGCCCACGAGCAGTTCCGCGAGCATCGCGTCCTTGCCCGGGAAATGGCGGTACAGACCCGGGCCGCTGATACCGACCGCGGCTCCTATCTCGTCGACGCCCACGCCGTGGAAGCCGCGCTCGGCGAAGAGGCGCGCGGCCTCCTTGAGGATCTGCTCGCGTCGCGTCGGTGCCGCGGTCCTGGTGCTCATGAGAATTCATTCTAGACAGAGGTGTTAGCGGTCGTTAACCTAGGTGAAACACGTTAACGCTCATTAACCGAGCAAGGGAGCTCGAGCGATGCAGCAGGCACCTGTGCTGGCGAGCGCGGCAGATCCCGCCTCCCCGGCCTGGCAGGCCAATGAGGCGGCGCACCAAGAACTGGCCGACGCCCTGCGCGCCAAGCTCGTCGCGGCCCGCGAGGGCGGCGGCGAGAAGGCCCGCGCGCGCCACACCGCGCGCGGAAAGCTGCTGCCCCGCGACCGCGTGGACACCCTCCTCGACCCGGGCTCGCCCTTCCTGGAGCTGGCGCCCCTCGCGGCCGAGGGGATGTACGGGGGTCAGGCCCCGGCGGCAGGCGTCATCGCGGGCATCGGCCGGGTCAGCGGCCGCGAGGTCGTCGTCGTCGCCAATGACGCCACCGTCAAGGGCGGCACGTACTACCCCATGACGGTCAAGAAGCATCTGCGCGCCCAGGAGGTGGCGCTGGAGAACCGCCTGCCCTGCGTCTATCTCGTCGACTCCGGCGGCGCCTTCCTGCCCATGCAGGACGAGGTCTTCCCCGACCGCGAGCACTTCGGGCGGATCTTCTACAACCAGGCCCGGATGTCCGGCGCCGGCATCCCCCAGATCGCCGCGGTCCTCGGCTCCTGCACGGCCGGCGGGGCGTATGTCCCGGCGATGAGCGACGAGGCCGTCATCGTACGCAACCAGGGCACGATCTTCCTCGGCGGCCCGCCCCTGGTGAAGGCCGCGACCGGCGAGGTCGTCACGGCCGAGGAGCTCGGCGGCGGCGAGGTCCACTCCCGTATCTCCGGAGTCACCGACCATCTCGCCGAGGACGACGCCCACGCGCTGCGGATCGTACGGAACATCGTGGCGACGCTCCCCGAGCGCGGCCCGCTCCCCTGGTCGGTCGAACCGGCCGAGGAGCCCAAGGTCGATCCCGCCGGTCTTTACGGCGCGGTGCCGGTGGACTCCCGCACCCCCTATGACGTGCGTGAGGTGATCGCCCGGGTCGTGGACGGCTCCCGGTTCCAGGAGTTCAAGTCCGAGTTCGGACAGACCCTCATCACCGGCTTCGCCCGCATCCACGGCCACCCGGTCGGCATCGTCGCCAACAACGGCATCCTGTTCTCCGAATCCGCCCAGAAGGGCGCGCACTTCATCGAACTGTGCGACCAGCGCGGCATCCCCCTGCTCTTCCTGCAGAACATCTCGGGCTTCATGGTCGGCCGCGACTACGAGGCGGGCGGCATCGCCAAGCACGGCGCCAAGATGGTCACAGCCGTGGCCTGCACGCGCGTGCCGAAGCTGACGGTCGTCATCGGCGGTTCTTACGGCGCGGGGAACTACTCGATGTGCGGCCGGGCGTACTCCCCGCGCTTCCTGTGGATGTGGCCCAACGCCAAGATCTCGGTGATGGGCGGCGAGCAGGCCGCCTCGGTGCTGGCCACGGTGAAGCGCGACCAGTTGGAGGGCCGCGGCGAAACGTGGTCCGCGGAGGACGAAGAGACCTTCAAGAGCCCGATCCGGGCCCAGTACGAGTCCCAGGGCAATGCGTACTACGCGACGGCCCGGCTCTGGGACGACGGTGTGATCGACCCGCTGGAGACCCGCCAGGTGCTCGGTCTCGCGCTCACCGCCTGCGCCAATGCCCCGTTGACCGACCCCGCCTTCGGCGTCTTCCGGATGTGAGACGGACCATGACGATGTTCAGCACAGTCCTTGTCGCCAACCGGGGCGAGATCGCGGTGCGCGTCATCCGCACGCTGCGCGCGATGGGCATCCGCTCGGTCGCCGTCTTCAGCGACGCCGACGCCGATGCCCGGCATGTACGGGAGGCGGACACCGCGGTCCGCATCGGCCCCGCACCCGCGGCCGAGAGCTATCTCTCGGTGGAACGCCTGCTGGAGGCCGCCGCGCGCACGGGCGCGGAAGCGGTCCACCCTGGCTATGGCTTCCTCGCGGAGAACGCGGGCTTCGCGCAGGCCTGCGCGGATGCGGGCCTGGTCTTCATCGGCCCGTCCGCCGAAGCCATCTCCCTGATGGGCGACAAGATCCGCGCGAAGGAGACGGTGCGGGCGGCGGGTGTGCCCGTGGTGCCCGGCTCCTCGGGATCGGGCCTGACCGACGATCAACTGGCCGATGCCGCACGGGAGATCGGCATGCCGGTGCTGCTGAAGCCCTCGGCGGGCGGCGGCGGCAAGGGCATGCGGCTCACCCGGGTCGAGTCCGCGCTGCTCGAGGAGATCGCGGCGGCCCGCCGCGAGGCGCGCGCCTCCTTCGGCGACGACACGCTGCTCGTGGAGCGGTGGATCGACCGGCCCCGGCACATCGAGATCCAGGTCCTGGCGGACGGCCATGGCCATGTGGTCCATCTCGGCGAGCGCGAGTGCTCCTTGCAACGCCGCCACCAGAAGATCATCGAGGAGGCGCCGTCCGTCCTGCTCGACGAGAAGACCCGCGCCGCGATGGGCGAGGCGGCGGTGCAGGCGGCCCGCTCGTGCGGCTACCGGGGGGCGGGCACGGTCGAGTTCATCGTCCCGGGCAATGACCCGTCCGCGTACTACTTCATGGAGATGAACACCCGCCTCCAGGTCGAGCACCCGGTGACCGAGCTCATCACCGGTCTTGACCTGGTGGAGTGGCAGCTGCGGGTCGCGGCGGGCGAGCAACTGCCGTTCGCGCAGGAGGACATCACGCTCACGGGCCATGCGATCGAGGCCCGTGTCTGCGCGGAGGACCCGGCACGGGGCTTTTTGCCCTCCGGCGGTACGGTGCTCGCGCTGCACGAGCCACAGAGCGACGGTGTGCGCACCGACTCCGGGCTCACCCAGGGCACCGAGGTCGGCAGCCTGTACGACCCGATGCTGTCGAAGGTCATCGCGTACGGCCCGGACCGCGCGACGGCACTGCGCCGGCTGCGGGCGGCCCTCGCGGACACGGTCACCCTCGGCGTCCCGACGAACGCGGGCTTCCTGCGCCGGCTGCTGGCCCATCCGGACGTGGTCTCGGGCGACTTGGACACGGGGCTGGTGGAGCGGGAGGGGCCGGGCCTGGTGCCGGTGGGTGTGCCGGACGAGGTGTACGCGACGGCGGCGCTGCTGGCGCAGGGGGAATTGCGGCTCCGCGGCGTGGCTGCCGGGGGCTGGACGGATCCTTTCGGGGTGGCCAACGGCTGGCGCCTGGGCGGCGTCCCCGCCTGGACGGTCCGCGACTTCCGGGTACCGAGCCACGACCCGGTGACGCTTCGCGTGCGCGGCAGAGCGACGGACGCGGAACTCCTGCCCGGCGAAGCCGTGGCAGCACCCGGCGAGGTGAGGGCAGCACCCGGCGAGGTGGAGGAAAAGCTCCCCGCCCGCACCCGGCTCGTCCACGCCGCCGCAGGCCACGTCACCGTCGAACTCGACGGTGTCACCCACACCTTCACCCACGCCCCCTCCCCGGAGGGGACCTGGCTCGGGCGGGACGGCGACAGCTGGCATGTCCTGGACCACGACCCCGTCGAGGCGAGCCTCACCGGCGCCGCGCGGGCCGGTGTGGACACGCTCGCCGCGCCCATGCCCGGCACCGTCACCGTCGTCAAGGTCGGCGTCGGGGACGAGGTCGACGCGGGCCAGAGCCTGCTCGTCGTCGAGGCGATGAAGATGGAGCACGTCATCTCCGCCCCGCACGCCGGCACCGTCACCGAGCTCGACGTCACACCCGGCACGACCGTCGCCATGGACCAGGTCCTGGCCGTCGTCACCCCGAGGGAGGAGGAGGCATGACCGACGGGCTGCCCATGGAGGTCCCCGCGCAGGATCTGCCGCCCCGCGTCCGTATCCACGAGGTCGGCGCCCGCGACGGGCTGCAGAACGAGCAGTCGGTGGTCCCCACCGAGGTCAAGGCCGAGTTCATCCACCGGCTCGCCGACGCCGGGCTGACCACGATCGAGGCGACCAGCTTTGTGCACCCCAAGTGGGTGCCCCAACTTGCCGACGCCGAGCAGCTGTTCCCCCTCCTCGGCGACATCGAGGGCGTCGCGCTGCCCGTCCTCGTGCCGAACGAACGCGGCCTGGAGCGGGCCATTGCCCTCGGCGCGCGCAGGATCGCCGTGTTCGGGTCCGCGACCGAGACCTTCGCGCAGCGCAATCTCAACCGCAGCGTCGACGAGTCGCTCGCCATGTTCGAGCCGGTCGTCGCCAAGGCGCGCGCCGACAAGATCCATGTCCGCGGCTATCTCTCCATGTGCTTCGGCGACCCGTGGGAGGGCCCGGTCCCGGTCCACCAGGTCGTGCGGGTGGCCAAGCAGCTCATGGATCTCGGCTGCGACGAGCTGAGCCTCGGCGACACCATCGGCGTGGCCACGCCCGGCCATGTGCTGGCGCTTCTCGCGCAGCTCAACGAGGAGGGCGTGCCCACCAGCGCCATCGGTGTGCACTTCCACGACACCTACGGCCAGGCCCTGGCCAACACTCTCGCCGCGCTCCAGCACGGAGTGGGAACCGTGGATGCCTCCGCGGGCGGCCTGGGCGGCTGCCCGTACGCGAAGAGCGCGACCGGAAACCTCGCCACCGAAGACCTCGTGTGGATGCTCGACGGCCTCGGCATCGAGACCGGGGTCGACCTCGGCCGGCTCACCGCCACCAGCGTGTGGATGGCCGAACAGCTGGGTCGTCCCAGCCCCTCCCGCACCGTACGTGCCCTCTCCCACAAGGAGTCGTAGCAATGTCGCTCGACCATCGCCTCACCCCTGAACACGAGGAACTGCGCCGCACCGTCGAGGCGTTCGCGCACGACGTCGTCGCGCCGAAGATCGGCGACTTCTACGAGCGCCATGAGTTCCCGTACGAGATCGTCCGCGAGATGGGCCGCATGGGCCTGTTCGGGCTGCCTTTCCCCGAGGAGTACGGCGGCATGGGCGGCGACTATCTCGCTCTCGGCATCGCCCTGGAGGAGCTGGCCCGCGTCGACTCGTCCGTCGCGATCACTCTGGAGGCGGGTGTCTCGCTGGGCGCGATGCCCGTGTACCGCTTCGGCACCGAGGAGCAGAAGCAGGAGTGGCTGCCCCGGCTCTGCTCGGGCGAGCTGCTCGGCGCGTTCGGGCTGACCGAGCCCGGCGCCGGCTCGGACGCGGGCGGTACGCGGACGACGGCCGTCCGCGACGGCGACGAGTGGGTGATCAACGGCTCGAAGTGCTTCATCACCAACTCCGGCACGGACATCACCGGACTGGTCACGGTCACCGCGGTAACCGGTCGCACGCCCGAGGGCAAGCCGCTGATCTCCTCGATCATCGTGCCGTCCGGCACCCCCGGCTTCACGGTCGCGGCCCCGTACTCCAAGGTCGGGTGGAATGCCTCGGACACCCGGGAGCTGTCCTTCGACGACGTCCGGGTGCCGCTGGCCAATCTGCTGGGCGAAGAGGGCCGTGGATACGCCCAGTTCCTGCGCATCCTCGACGAGGGCCGGATCGCCATCTCGGCGCTCGCGACCGGGCTCGCGCAGGGCTGTGTGGACGAGTCCGTGAAGTACGCCAAGGAGCGGCACGCGTTCGGCCGCCCGATCGGTGACAACCAGGCCATCCAGTTCAAGCTCGCCGATATGGAGATGCGGGCGCACATGGCCCGGGTCGGCTGGCGGGACGCGGCCTCGCGTCTGGTGCTGGGCGAGCCGTTCAAGAAGGAGGCGGCGCTCGCCAAGCTGTACTCCTCCACGGTCGCGGTGGACAACGCCCGGGAGGCCACCCAGATCCACGGCGGCTACGGCTTCATGAACGAGTACCCGGTGGCCAGGATGTGGCGCGATTCCAAGATTCTGGAGATCGGCGAGGGCACCAGCGAGGTGCAAAGGATGCTGATCGCGAGGGAGTTGGGCCTGACCGGCTGAGGCCGCCCGGAGGGCTGATACGGCCCGAGGGCAGGAACGGGGACGGCCGGCTTCCGGTCGTCCCCGGTGCGGGTTCGGTCCCCGACCACCGGACGTGCCCGGTTTCCGGCTGCGCACTGGACAGCGAGTGAGGTTAGGCTAACCTATCCTCGAACTGCCAGTGGCCGAACCGGCACGTACGAAAGCGGACATCATCATGCCCAACGCCCGCCCCTCCCACCCCACCCGCCGCGGCGTGCTCGCCGCGGGCAGTGCCCTCGGGCTCGGCGCCGTGCTGGCCGCCTGCGGCAGCGGGGACACCAAGGACAGCACGGGCAAGTCCGCCGAGAAGTCCGGCCCCTGGTCCTTCAAGGACGACCGCGGCACGGATGTGAAGCTGAAGTCCACGCCGAAGAACATCGTCGCCTTCACCGGCACCGCCGCCGCCCTCCACGACTACGGCGTCGAGGTCAAGGGCGTGTTCGGCCCGACCAAGACCAAGGACGACAAGCCCGACGTCCAGGCCGGCGACCTCGACGTCACCAAGGTCACCATCCTCGGCAACGTCTACGGCAAGTTCAACATCGAGCAGTACGCGGCGCTCAACCCCGAGCTGCTCATCACCAACATGTGGGCCAAGAACGACCCGTGGTACGTACCGCCGCAGTCCAAGGACAAGATCATGAAGCTGGCCCCCAGCGTTCTGCTGTGGGCGGCCGAGACGACGATGGCCAAGGCCCTGCAGCGCCACGCCGAGCTCGCCGAGTCGCTCGGCGGTGACGTCAAGGGCAAGAAGGCGGCCGATGCCAAGGCCCGCTTCGAGAAGGGCGCGGCCCGGCTGCGCGCCGCCGCCAAGGCCCGGCCGGACATCAAGGTCCTGATCGGATCCGGCAGCCAGGACCTTCTCTATGTCTCCGTACCGAAGATGTCCGCCGACACCCTGTACTTCCAGGAGCTTGGCGTGAAGTTCGTCGAGCCCAAGCCGAACGCACAGGGCTTCTTCGAGGAGCTCAGCTGGGAGAACGCCGGCAAGTACGGCGCCGACCTCATCATCCTGGACAACCGCACCGGAACCCTGCAGGCCGACTCGCTGAAGACCAAGCCGACCTGGGCCGGGCTGCCCGCCGTCAAGGCCGGCCAGGTCATCCCGCGCGTCACCGAGCCGATCTACTCCTACGACAAGTGCGCGCCGATCATCGAGGACCTGGCCAAGGCCATCGAGACCGCGAAGAAGGTCGCCTGACCATGACGACGACTGCCGAGCTCGCCCCGTTCCGCTTCTTCGACCTGCAGGTTGTACGGACCAGGCGGCTCGGCCCGTCCATGGTCCGCATCACTTTCGCTGGAGAGGCCCTCAAGGACTTCGCCGCCGGAGGCCGCGACCAGTCCCTCTCGCTGTTTCTGCCGCACCCGGGCCAGCAGGCCCCGGTCGTGCCCGTGGACGCGGGCGACGGCAGTGCGATATTCGCGGCCTGGCGCGCGCTGCCCGACGACGTACGGGCCGTGATGCGCTCGTACACCGTGCGGGAGCAGCGCCGGGACTCCGATGAGGTCGACATCGACTTCGCGCTCCACGCCGATGGCGGGCCCGCCTGCCGTTGGGCCCAGCAGGCCGCGCCCGGGCACCGCGTGATGGTGCTCGGCCCCGCGATCGCCGACAACACCGCCGTACGCTTCCGGCCGCCCGAGGACACCGACTGGGTGCTGATCTGGGCCGACGAGACGGCCCTGCCGGCCGCCGCGGCGATCCTGGAGTGGCTGCCCGCCGGGACGAAGGCCCGGGTCTGGCTGGAGGTGCCGCACACCGAGGACCGCCAGGACCTGAAGACGGCGGCGGACGCCCGCATCACCTGGCTCGTACGGGACGAAGGCGCGCTCTCGGCCCTGGAGGCGGTGAGCGGGGCCGAGTTGCCCGAAGGCACTGCGTATGCCTGGATCGCGGGCGAGTCGGGCAGTGTGAAGGCGCTGCGCCGTCATCTGGTGCGTGAGCGTGAACTCGACCGCCGCCGCGTCACGTTCGTCGGCTACTGGCGGCGCGGCGTGAGCGAGGACGGCCTGCGCGAGGAAGCCGCGACAGAAGAGTCCTCCGACATGTGAACCACGGCAGGAGCGCCGTACCCCGAGGGGGCGAGGATCCACTGCCGAAGTAAGTTAGGTTAGGCTAACCTTGCTTCGACAGTCCCTCGCCCCCCTCGCTTGTCCGGAGGACATTTGCCATGCGCTCGCACCTGCTCAATGACGTAACGGCGGAGAGCTACCGGCGCTCCGTGACCGAAGGAGTCGAGCGGGTGGCGAATCGACTCGCCACAACCCGGCGGCCGTTCACCGGCGTGAGTGCCGACGATCTCGCTCCGGTGATCTCCGCGGTCGACCTCGACCAGCCGCTCGGCGACGCCTCCGCCGCGCTCGACGAGCTGGAGCGGGTCTATCTGCAGGACGCCGTCTACTTCCACCACCCCCGCTACCTCGGCCACCTGAACTGCCCGGTCGTTATCCCGGCCGTCCTCGGCGAGGCGGTGCTCTCCGCGGTCAACTCCTCGCTGGACACCTGGGACCAGAGCGCCGGCGGCACCCTCATCGAGCGCCGCCTCATCGACTGGACCGCGCAGCGCATCGGCCTCGGCACCGCCGCCGACGGGGTCTTCACCAGCGGCGGCACCCAGTCCAACCTCCAGGCGCTGCTGCTCGCCCGCGAAGAGGCCAAGACGGGCGACCTCGCGAAACTGCGCATCTTCACCTCCGAGTGCAGCCACTTCAGCGTGCAGAAGTCGGCGTCCCTGCTCGGCCTCGGCCGTGAGGCCGTCGTATCGATCCCGGTCGACCGCAACAAGCGGATGCAGACCGTCGCACTCGCCGCCGAGCTGGCGCGCTGCTCGCGCGAGGGCCTGGTCCCGATGGCGGTCGTGGCGACCGCCGGCACCACCGACTTCGGCTCCATCGACCCGCTGCCCGAGATCGCCGAGCTGGCGGAGCAGTACGGGACCTGGATGCATGTGGACGCCGCGTACGGCTGCGGCCTGCTGGCCTCCCCCAGCCGCCGCCATCTCCTGGACGGCATCGAGCACGCCGACTCGGTCACCGTCGACTACCACAAGTCCTTCTTCCAACCGGTGAGTTCTTCCGCCGTGCTGGTGCGGGACGCGGCCACGCTCGGCCATGCCACGTACCACGCGGACTACCTCAACCCGCGGCGCACCCTTGAGGAAGGCATCCCCAACCAGGTCGACAAGTCCCTGCAGACCACGCGCCGCTTCGACGCGCTGAAGCTGTGGATGACGCTGCGCGTGATGGGCGCGGACGGCGTCGGGCAGCTCTTCGACGAGGTCTGCGATCTGGCCGGGGCGGGCTGGGAGCTGCTGGCTGTCGACCCGCGCTATGAGGTGGTCGTCCAGCCGCAGCTGTCGACGCTGGTCTACCGCTACATCCCCGAGGCCGTTACCAGCCCCGCGCTGATCGACCGGGCCAATCTCTATGCCCGCAAGGCGCTGTTCGCGTCCGGTGAGGCGGTGGTGGCCGGGACGAAGGTCGGCGGCCGCCAGTACCTGAAGTTCACCCTGCTCAACCCCGAGACGACGACCCAAGACATCGCCGCCGTACTCGATCTGATCGCCGGCCACGCCGAGCAGTACCTGGGAGCAAATCTTGTCCACGCCTCTTGAGCCCCGTGAGTCTCTTGAGCCCCTCGATTTCATCGGCATCGGGCTCGGGCCCTTCAACCTCGGCCTGGCCTGCCTGACCGAGCCGATCGACGAACTGGACGGCCTCTTCCTGGAGTCCAAGCCGGACTTCGAGTGGCACTCGGGCATGTTCCTGGAAGGCGCTCACCTCCAGACGCCGTTCATGTCGGACCTGGTCACCCTCGCCGACCCCACGTCCCCGTACTCCTTCCTCAACTATCTGAAGGAATCGGGGCGGCTGTACTCCTTCTACATCCGCGAGAACTTCTATCCGCTGCGGACCGAGTACAACGACTACTGCCGCTGGGCCGCCGCCAAACTGAGCTCCGTCCGCTTCAGCACGACGGTCGAGCGGGTCGAGTACGAGAACGAGCTGTACGTCGTCCACACCACGGCCGGCGAGCGGTTCCGCGCCCGCCGCCTCGTCCTGGGCACCGGCACACCGCCGTACATACCCGAGTCCTGCCAGGGCCTCGGCGGCGACTTCCTGCACAACTCGCGCTACCTCGACCACAAGGAGGCGCTCCAGCAGAAGGAGTCGATCACCCTCGTCGGCAGCGGGCAGAGCGCCGGGGAGATCTACTACGACCTGCTCTCCGAGATCGATGTGCACGGCTACCGGCTCAACTGGGTCACGCGCTCCCCGCGGTTCTTCCCGCTGGAGTACACCAAGCTGACGCTGGAGATGACCTCTCCGGAGTACATCGACTACTTCCACGCGCTGCCCGAGGCCACCCGCTACCGCCTGGAATCGCAGCAGAAGGGCCTGTTCAAGGGCATCGACGGGGAGCTGATCGACTCGATCTTCGATCTGCTCTACCAGAAGAGCCTGAAGGGTCCGGTCCCGACCAGACTGCTGACCAACTCGGCTCTGCACAGCGCGACTTACAACGAGGGGTGCTACACGCTGGGGCTGCGCCAGGAGGAGCAGGGCAAGGACTTCGAGCTGCAAACCTCCGGCCTGATCCTGGCCACCGGCTACAGATACGTCACCCCGCAGTTCCTCCGGCCCGTGCTCGACCGGATCCGCCGGGACGGGCAGGGCCGCTTCGACGTCGCCCGCAACTACGCGATCGACACGGCCGGACGCGAGATCTTCCTGCAGAACGCGGGTGTGCACACGCACTCCATCACCTCGCCCGACCTGGGCATGGGCGCATACCGCAACGCCTACATCATCGGCGAGCTGCTGGGGTCCGAGTACTACCCCGTCGAAAAGTCCATCGCGTTCCAGGAGTTCTCGGTATGACCTTCACCGTCCGCCCCCTCGATCCTTTCGCCGACGCCGAGCTGGTGCACGGGTGGGTCACCCACCCCAAGGCCGCCTTCTGGCTGATGCAGGACGCGAAACTGCAGGACGTCGAGCGCGAGTACATGGCGATCACCGCCCATGAGCACCACGACGCCTTCATCGGGCTGAAGGACGGCGTGCCCGTCTTCCTGATGGAGCGCTACAACCCGGCGGAGGTGGAGCTGAAGGGTCTGTACGACGCCCAGCCCGGCGATGTCGGCATGCACTTCCTGGTCGCGCCGGCCGACACCCCCGTGCACGGCTTCACCCGCGCGGTGATCACCGCGGTGATGGAGACGCTGTTCGCCGACCCGGCCACCGAGCGTGTCGTCGTCGAACCGGACGTGCGCAACAAGGCCGTGCACGCGCTCAACGAGGCCGTCGGCTTCGTACCCGCACGAGAGATCAAGAAGCCGGAGAAGGACGCCCTGCTGAGCTTCTGCACCCGCGCCCGGTTCGAGACAGCACGAGGAGTGACGGCATGACCCTGTCCGACGCCGTATCGCATCTGACGCCCGAACTGTGGGAAAAGGCCAACCGGCTGCTCATACGCAAGGCACTGGCGGAGTTCTCGCACGAGCGGCTGCTGACCCCTCAGTCCCTCGGCGAGGACCACTACCGGGTCCTCAGCGACGACTCCGCCACCGAATACCGTTTCACCGCACGCCGGTTCGCGCTGGACCACTGGCAGGTTCTCGCCGACTCCATCACCCGGCACCGGGACGGCGAGTACCAGCCCCTGGACGCACTGGACTTCTTCATCGAGCTGCGCACCTCGCTCGGCCTGAGCGAGACGATCCTGCCGGTCTACCTGGAGGAGATCTCCTCCACACTCTCCGGCACCGCGTACAAACTGGCCAAGAAGCCGGTGACATCCGCCGAGCTGGCCACGGCCGGATTCCAGGCCATCGAGACCGGCATGACCGAGGGCCACCCCTGCTTCGTCGCCAACAACGGCAGGCTGGGCTTCGGGGTGCACGAATACCTCTCGTACGCCCCCGAGACGGCTGCCGATGTCCGCCTGGTCTGGCTCGCCGCCCACCGCGACCGCGCCACCTTCACATCGGGCGCGGGACTGGACTACGAGTCGCTGGTGCGCGCCGAACTCGGCGAGGCGGCCCTGGCCCGGTTCGGCGGACAGCTGAACGCGCTGGGCCTCGACCTCGCCGACTACTTCCTGCTGCCCGTCCACCCCTGGCAGTGGTGGAACAAGATCTCCGTCACCTTCGCCGCCGAGATCGCCCAGCAGCGCCTGGTCTGCCTGGGCACGGGCGACGACGAGTATCTGGCGCAGCAGTCGATCCGCACCTTCTTCAATACGAGCGAGCCGGCGAAGCACTACGTCAAAACCGCCCTGTCCGTCCTCAACATGGGCTTCATGCGGGGCCTTTCGGCCGCGTACATGGAGGCGACCCCGGCGATCAACGACTGGCTCGCGGGTCTGATCGAGCGCGACGACGTCCTCAGGGCGGCCCGCTTCTCGATCATCAGGGAGCGGGCGGCGATCGGCTACCACCACCGCCAGTACGAGCGGGCGACCGACCGCTACTCCCCGTACCGCAAAATGCTCGCCGCGCTGTGGCGGGAGAGCCCGGTGCCGCAGCTGCGGGAGGGCGAGCGGCTGGCGACCATGGCGTCGCTGCTGCATGTGGACCACGAGGGCGCCTCGTTCGCGGGCGCGCTGATCGACGAGTCGGGTCTGCGCCCTGTCGATTGGCTGCGTGGCTATCTGGACGCGTATCTCACGCCCGTACTGCACAGCTTCTACGCGTACGACCTGGTCTTCATGCCGCACGGCGAGAACGTCATCCTCGTCATCGGCGAGGACGGCACGGTCCAGCGGGCGATCTTCAAGGACATCGCCGAGGAGATAGCGGTGATGGACCCGGACGCGGTGCTGCCGCCGGCGGTCGAGCGGATCCGCGCGGACGTGCCCGAACCCATGAAGCTGCTGTCGATCCTCACCGATGTCTTCGACTGCTTCTTCCGCTTCCTGGGGGCGGTGCTGGTGTCGGAGGAGCGGCTGGACGAGGAGACGTTCTGGCGGACGGTGGCTCAGAGCGTCCGCGGGTACCAGGAGTCGGTGCCGCATCTCGCGGACAAGTTCAGTCAGTACGACGTGTTCGCGGACGAGTTCGCGCTCTCCTGCCTGAACCGGCTCCAGCTGCGGAACAACGAGCAGATGGTGGATCTGGCGGATCCGTCGGGCGCGCTGCAGCTGGTCGGCGCGCTGGAGAACCCGATCGCGAGGTTCGCCCACTGAGCGGGACGGGCGCGCCGGTGACTACGGTCCCTCACCGGCGCGCCCGTCTCTTGTGGGGGCAACGGCCCCGGCAAATCAAGCCCCGTGGGGTCCCCCGGGAGATTGAGGCGGGGGCGGGGCGAAGCCCCCGCTCAGCCAGAAGGCCACGGCACCTGCGGGCTGCGGTAGAAGTCGATGCCCAGCGCCGCCATCCGCGGCCCCTGCGCCGCCAACCGCAGCCGATACGCCTCCCACCCATGCGTGGACGCGGGCGACCAGCCCAGCTCCGCCACCCCCACCACCCGCGGGAACGCCATGAACTCGATGTGGTCGCTCGTCGAGATCGTCTCCGACCACAGCGGCGCCTCGACCCCCGCCACCGCGGACGCCGGCGCACCCGGCAGATACCTGCCCGGGTCCCAGTCGTAGGACCGGCGCACCTCCACGAATCCGGCCCAGTCCAGGCCCAGCGGGGTGTCCTTGTTGTACTTCATGTCGAGGTAGATCCGGTCCGCGGGCGACAGGATCAGCCCGGTGCCGTTCCGTGCGGCCCTGGCGACCTGTGCCTTCTCCGCGTCGCTGGTGTCGTCCAGACCCCAGTACTGGGCGAGCGCGCCCTTCGCCGGGGTCGCGCCGGTCAGCTGGTGCCAACCGACCACGGTCTTCCCGTACTTGGCGACGATCGGCTGCACCTTGTCCATGAACGCGACATAGTCCGCATGGCTGGTGGAGTGCGCCTCGTCGCCGCCGATGTGGAGGTACTTGCCGGGGGTGAGCGCGGCGAGCTCGCGTACGACGTCGTCCAGGAAGTCGTACGTCACCGGCTTCGGCACACACAGCGAGCTGAAGCCGACGTCCGTGCCGGTGTAGAGGGGCGGCGCGACGCCGGAGCAGTTCAGCTCGGCGTACGAGGCGAGCGCGGCGTTGGTGTGCCCCGGCATGTCGATCTCGGGGACGACCTCCAGATACCGGGAGGCGGCGTGGCGCAGGATCTCCCTGTACTGGTCCTTGGTGTAGTACCCGCCGCGTCCGCCGCCGACCTGGGTGGAGCCGCCGTACGTGGCCAGGCGCGGCCACGAGTCGACGGCGATCCGCCAGCCCTGGTCGTCGGAGAGATGCAGATGCAGTTTGTTGATCTTGTAGAGCGCGAGCTGGTCGATATAGCGCTTGACCTGGTCGACGGTGAAGAAGTGCCGGGAGACGTCGAGCATCGCGCCCCGGTAGGCATAGCGCGGGGTGTCGGTGATGGTGCCGCCGGCGACCTGCCAGGGGCCGGGCTGCCGGGTGTCCTTCTCGACCACGGCGGGCAGCAGCTGGCGCAGTGTCTGCACGGCGTGAAAGAGCCCGGCGGGCTTGCGGGCGGTGAGGGTGAGCGCGCCGGGGGACGACTCCAGCCGGTAGCCCTCGTCGCCGAGGGCTCGCTCGTCGGAGCTCAGCCGCAGCCGGATGCCGCCGGGACCGCGGTCGTGGGTGACGGGCAGACGGTAGCCGGTGGAGGGCCGCAGCAGCCGAGCGAGATAGGAGCCGATCCGGCGCACCTCGGGGGAATGGTGGTCGGCGCGGATACGGGTCAGCGGGGTGAGGGTGTACGGGTCTCCGCCCGGGTGGACGGAGGCGGGCGCCGGGACGATCCGGCCGAGCTGCCGCGGGGCGGCAGCGGGCTGGGCGGGTGCGGGTCCGGCGCCGACGGCGGCGATGCCCGCGGCGGCGACGAGCAGCAGCGAGCCTAACAGTCGGGGTAACGCTCTTGGCTGTCTCACAGGCTGGGTCCCTTCAACGGGCGTCGCGACTGTGGTGCTGAACAACCGAACGGCAGTCATCATGCGTACCGCGCACCCCAGTTGAGGTCAAGGCGGCTGTGCCTTCCCGGGGGCCACCCCCGGGACCCCCGGCCGAGCCTCCCGGACGCGCCCGCGCACACCAGCCCGGTGAAAGAATCCCCGCATGGCGGAAATCATCCAGAAGGACGGCACCTGGGCCTTCGACGGCGACACGGTGCGCATCGTGCCCGGCAACGACAAGAGTGTGAGCCTGCTGCGCAAGACCCTCGGTGAAGTCGCCGTACCGCTGGGCGCGTTGGCCGGGATCTCCTTCGAGCCGGGCAAGAAGTCCGGACGGCTGCGGCTGCGCCTGCGCAACGGCGCCGACCCGCTCCTCCAGATCACCGGCGGCAAGCTGGAGGACGGCTCCGACCCCTACCGGCTGACCGTCGAGAACGACCGCACCGGCGTCGCCGAGTACTTCGTCGACGAGGTCCGCAACGCCCTGCTCCTCGAGCAGGTGGAGACAGGACCCGTCGACAGCTATCTCCTGCCGGGCCCCGCCCTGCCGATCACCGTCGGCGCGGGCGACGGCACCGCCACCTTCGACGGGGAGCGGATCCGCCTGGAGTGGAACTGGAAGACCGAGGAGTCCAAGTCCTCCGGCGGCGCCCGCACCCTCGCCCTGGAGGATGTGGAGTCCGTCGAGTGGCTGCCCTCGGCCGGTCTGGAGAACGGTTACCTCCGCTTCGCCGTGTCCAAGGCCCCGACCAAGGCCCCGCCCAAGTACGACCCGCACGCCGTCGAGCTCTGGGGCTTCCGCAAGGACCCCCTGATGGCACTGGTCGGGGCTGCCGTGGCGGCCCGCATGCCGCACCCGTACGCCCCGGCCCGGATCGCTCCCGCCGATGCTGCACCCGGCGGCGCCGCGCCGGGCGGCGACGATCATGACGTGCTGCTGCGCCGACTGCGTGAGCTCGGCGAGCTGCATCAGGCCGGGATACTGACGGACGAGGAGTTCACCACCGCCAAGCAGGCCGTTCTGAAGCGTCTATGAGGCCCCCGTGACCGCCGACTGCCCGGAATCGGGCAGGATTCTTGCAATCACAGGCGGCGACCCCCCAATATCTACGGGTGCTCGAACATCGCCAGTCGGGGCGCTCGTCCCACGACGACCTCATCGATCACCTGGTGCGCAGCACCGCGCTCCAGCGCGGTGAGGCGGCCCGGGTGGTACTCGACGTGCTGGCGTACTTCGACGAGAAGACCGAGGAATTCGTCCGCCGCCGTCACCGTGAGCTGCAGTCCGGTGGCCTGGCGAACGCGGAGATCTTCGAGCGGATCGCGGCCGAGCTGCCGCACCGCGCCGTGGCGCCGCCGGAGCTCTCGCTCCGCCAGCTGCGCCGCATCGTCTACGGCTGACCGGCCACGGGCACACACCTGATCCACAGAGGGGTAGAACTTTATGTGCGGAATTGTCGGATACATCGGCAAGCGTGATGTGGCACCACTGCTGCTGGAAGGCCTGCAGCGGCTGGAGTACCGGGGTTACGACTCCGCAGGCATCGTGATCACGAGCCCCAAGGCCGCCGGCCTGAAGATGGTCAAGGCCAAGGGCCGGGTCCGTGACCTGGAGGCCCGGGTCCCCAAGCGCTTCGCCGGCACCACCGGCATCGCACACACCCGCTGGGCCACGCACGGCGCCCCGAGCGACATCAACTCGCACCCGCACCTCGACCCCGAGAACAAGGTCGCGGTCGTCCACAACGGCATCGTCGACAACGCCGCCGAGCTGCGCGCGAAGCTGGAGGCGGACGGCGTCGTCTTCGCCTCCGAGACCGACACCGAGGTGATCACCCACCTGATCGCCCGCTCCCAGGCCGAGAAGCTCGAGGAGAAGGTCCGCGAGGCGCTCAAGGTCGTCGAGGGCACCTACGGCATCGCCGTCATGCACGCCGACTTCAGCGACCGCATCGTCGTGGCCCGCAACGGCTCCCCGGTCGTCCTCGGCATCGGCGAGAAGGAGATGTTCGTCGCCTCCGACGTCGCCGCGCTGATCTCCCACACCCGCCAGGTCGTCACCCTGGACGACGGCGAGATGGCCACGCTGAAGGCCGACGACTTCCGCACGTACACGACCTCGGGCACGCGCACCACCGCCACCCCCGAGACCGTCGAGTGGGAGGCCGCCTCCTACGACATGGGCGGCCACGACACGTACATGCACAAGGAGATCTCCGAGCAGTCCGACGCGGTGGACCGCGTCCTGCGCGGCCGCATCGACGAGAAGTTCTCCACCGTGCACCTGGGCGGTCTGAACCTGGACGCCCGCGAGGCCCGTGGTATCCGCCGCGTGAAGATCCTCGGCTGCGGCACCTCGTACCACGCGGGCATGATCGGCGCTGGTCTCATCGAGAACCTGGCCCGGATCCCCGCGGACGCCGAGCCGGCTTCCGAGTTCCGCTACCGCAACCCGGTCGTGGACCCCGACACCCTCTACATCGCGGTCTCCCAGTCGGGTGAGACGTACGACGTGCTCGCCGCGGTGCAGGAGCTCAAGCGCAAGGGCGCCCGCGTCCTCGGCGTGGTCAACGTGGTGGGCTCCGCGATCGCCCGCGAGGCCGACGGCGGCGTGTACGTGCACGCCGGCCCCGAGGTCTGCGTCGTGTCCACCAAGTGCTTCACCAACACGGTGGTCGCCTTCGCGCTGCTCGCCCTGCACCTGGGCCGCATCCGCGACCTCTCGGTCTCCGACGGCAAGCGGATCATCGAGGGCCTGCGCAAGCTGCCCGCGCAGATCAGCGAGATCCTTGAGGGCGAGGCCGAGATCAAGAAGCTCGCCGAGGAGTACGCGGGCGCCAAGTCGATGATGTTCATCGGCCGCGTGCGTGGCTACCCGGTGGCTCTCGAGGCCTCCCTGAAGCTCAAGGAGATCTCCTACATCCACGCCGAGGCCTACCCGGCCTCCGAGCTGAAGCACGGCCCGCTGGCGCTCATCGAGCCCGCCCTGCCGACGGTCGCGATCGTCCCGGACGACGAACTGCTGGAGAAGAACCGCGCTGCCCTGGAGGAGATCAAGGCCCGCAGCGGCCGGATCCTCGCCGTCGCGCACCGCGAGCAGGAGAAGGCCGACCACACGATCATCGTGCCGAAGAACGAGAACGAGCTGGACCCGATCCTGATGGGCATCCCGCTGCAGCTCTTCGCGTACCACACGGCGCTGGCCATGGGCCGGGACATCGACAAGCCGCGCAACCTGGCGAAGTCGGTCACGGTCGAGTAGCTCCTCTTTGCGGCTAAACCGCCGCCGCTCTCGCGGAGGTGGTTGCTCGCCGTCGGGGTTGCTCAATTGATGGTTGCCGTACGACCAGACAAGGGGCGGTCCCTCCGCGCGTTGCCACCCAGGCGCGCGGAGGGACCGCCCTTTTCGTCAGCCGGTGCCGCCCACAGCACCGGCTGCATGGCTGCCCAGAGGCCCGTCAGGACCTCAGCCGGTGGCCGTCACTCCCCGGCCGGCAGCGCGTCCGGAGAAGGTCGGCCATTTGGCGAGGGCCGCCGTTGCGCCGTACCAGGCCGCGAGGCCCGCGACCGCGCCGGCCCAGCCGCCCGCCTTGGCCAGCCCGTCGTTCTCCGCGAACGATGCGATGCCGAGCAGCAGCAGCGATACGAACAAGAGCCCGTACACACCCTGTCCGAACAGTCCGCTGCCCGCGGACGCGGCGGTCAGGGTCAGCGCCAGCAGCGCCCACAGCAGCAGGAAGAGACCTGCCGCCTCTGCCGGCACCTCGGTGCCGACCCCGGTGCCCCAGGTGAACCAGAAGGCGCCGAGACCCGAAAAGGCCGTGCCCGTACCGGCGTTGCCCGCGCGGAACTCGAGCAGTCCGACGATGAACAGTGCGACGCCGCCGACCCACGTCGCGAGTCCGGCCGCGTCCGCCGCCGTCACATTGTCGATCACACCGGTGTTGCCGACGCCGAACGCCAGCAGGGTCAGTCCGAGCGCGAGGTGGCCGAGAGTCGAGGTGCTGGCGCTTCCCGCAGAGACTTCATTGTCCACGGCGGGCTCCCTTCGTGTCCTGTGCAGTTGTTCTGCATCGCTGATTCCCAGCCACCGTTAATTACCCTTCACAAGCGCACAATCCACCTCTACGCGTGGGTAGATTTACCTGCGCACAAAGGGAGTTGACCCCGCCCGACCTGGTGGAAAGCGCAAGTGGAAGCGCGATTACGGGTTGGCTACGGGATGACAACGACGGGCCGCTGCGCGCGCCGCGCGAGCCGTCCCGCCACCGAGCCGAAGATGCGCCCGACGATTCCGTGCGTGGAGCCGACCACGATCGCGTCGGCCGAATACTCCCGGCCGACCTCCTCCAGCTCGTGACAGATGTCGCCACCGCGCTCGACCAGGATCCACGGCACCTCGGTGAGATAGTCCGCGCAGGCCAGCTCCAGACCGAGCACTTCGGTGCGGTGATCGGGGACGTCCACGAAGACCGGGGGCTCGCAGCCCGCCCAGACGGTGGTCGGCAGCCGGTTGGCGACGTGCACGATGATCAGGCCGGAGCCGGACCGCCGGGCCATGCCGATGGCGTACGCGAGCGCCCGCTCACTGGAGGTCGATCCGTCGAAGCCGACGACGACTCCGTGCCGGAAGGCTGGATCGCAGGACTGACATGTCTCTTCCGCCGCCTGCAGGTCCGACAGAGGGTCGGCTACCTGCTTGCGGTCCGCGGGTTCGGGGTTTTCGTGACCGGCCATCGGTGTCTCGGCGAAGAAGTCCTCTGAGGGAGGGATCGTCTCGGGGAGGGTGGTTCGATTGCCCCGGCTGGCATGGCAGTGGAGCTGTGTCCGGGAATCATCTTCCCTGCCCCATACCCCCAAGGGTACGGCGACACTCCTCTCCTGCCCAGAGCTGGCTGCCCCATGCCGCGGCGTTCCAGGGAGCATGCCCGAGCCCGCCCCGTATGGCAATGCCGCTTGGCGTCTACAGCGGTCTGGACACCGCCTCCCGGCCAGTCCGGAGGCAGAGCCCCGTCCGGGGGCTGAGCCCGTCCGGGGGCTGAGCCCGCCCGGAGGCGGAGCCCGTCCGAGGCGGCCCCGGGTGACCGATCCACTCCGCTCCTCGTTGCACCACGGTCATCCCACTGCCTCCAGGGAGCTTTTGTGCCCGCACGACCGCCCGGCCCGCCCCCTGTACCCTCGCCGGTCCCGCGGCGCGGCCGGCGCAGGGCGCCGCGCCGGGTGCAGGAGACGGCCGCCCGGCCCAAGCACTCCCCGGGCCCGTCCGCCGACTCGGCGAGCGACGTGGTGCGCTGGGCGGCGTTCAGCTGTGTGCTCGTACCGGTGGTCCTGGTCGTGTACGGGACGTCGGTGGGCGGGGCGGCCGCCGCGGCCCTCGGCCTCGCCGCTGTGACGGCCGCCTGCCGGGCACTGCTGCGCAAGTCCGAGCGCGAGGCGGCCAGGGCGCGCGCCGCCGGGTCGGCGCCGGCCCGCGGACGGCGCGCGCGGGTGGCCCCCAGGACGCAGCGCGGCGGTCGGCACGGGTCGGGAAGTGCGCCCGTCGACTGACCGTTTCGCACACCCGCACCCATATGTTTTCAGCCAACTTCACGCGAGTGGCCCTGCCTTGGCGAAATGGCCTGCCAACCCCCTTGCCACCAGGGAAGAAAGGACCATTCGCGGCGCTTGCACCCTACGTGGACGGGCCATGCGCGTGACGCGCACTTCCCTGCGCGGCCCCCGAGTGGAACGCTTCGTGATCGAATGCTTCGCGCCAAGTTGCCATGTCGACATAGCGGGGCATGCCGAACTTGTCACGTCGGCGCCACGGGACACAGTAGATTCGATCATGAGTATCGAAGACTCGGGACTCGTGCAAAACCGAGGGGAAACGTGCAGGAGCGAAAGGCCCGAAACGAACGGGGAGACGCGAACACCGAGGGGGGCTTAGCGTCATGAGTCAGGACTCCGCCGCACCGGAGGCAGCACGGAAGCTCTCCGGCCGCCGGCGAAGGGAAGTCGTCGCGGTGCTGCTGTTCAGCGGTGGCCCCATCTTTGAGAGTTCCATCCCGCTCTCGGTGTTCGGAATTGACCGTCAGGACGCCGGAGTTCCCCGCTATCGACTGCTCGTCTGCGGTGGCGAGGAGGGCCCGCTGCGGACCACCGGCGGGCTCGAACTGACCGCGCCGTACGGCCTGGAGGCCATCGGCAGAGCAGGCACCGTCGTCGTACCGGCCTGGCGGTCGATCACGTCACCGCCACCGCCGGAGGCGCTCGACGCGCTGCGTCGCGCGCATGAGGAGGGGGCCCGGATCGTCGGACTGTGCACGGGTGCGTTCGTGCTCGCCGCGGCCGGACTGCTGGACGGCCGCCCGGCCACCACCCACTGGATGTACGCGCCGACACTGGCCAAGAGATATCCGTCCGTCCATGTCGATCCGCGCGAGCTGTTCGTCGACGACGGCGATGTGCTCACCTCCGCGGGGACGGCGGCCGGAATCGATCTCTGCCTCCACATCGTGCGCACCGACCACGGCACCGAGGCCGCCGGGGCGCTCGCCCGCAGGCTCGTCGTGCCGCCGCGCCGCAGTGGCGGGCAGGAACGCTATCTGGACAGGTCTTTACCAGAGGAAATCGGGTCGGACCCGCTGGCCGAGGTCGTCTCGTGGGCGCTGGAGCATCTTCATGAGCAGTTCGACGTGGAGACTCTGGCCGCACGTGCGTACATGAGCCGGCGCACCTTCGACCGGCGATTCCGTTCGCTGACCGGCAGCGCGCCGCTGCAGTGGCTGATCACCCAGCGGGTGCTGCAGGCCCAGCGGCTGCTCGAGACCTCCGACTACTCGGTCGACGAGGTGGCGGGCCGCTGCGGCTTCCGCTCGCCGGTGGCGCTGCGTGGCCACTTCCGGCGCCAGCTGGGTTCTTCTCCGGCCGCCTACCGCGCCGCGTACCGGGTCCGCCGTCCACAGAGCGACCCGGCCCCGCCCACGGTGGTGGAGACGGTCGTACCCGCCCAGACCAGACGCGCCGCCGCGGCGGCGGGCCCGTCGGGACCGGCCGCGACCACGGCCGCTCCGCCGGAGCTCGGCAAACCTCCGTCCGACGCGTATGCGACAGGTCACGGCCGTCCGAGCCTGCCCGGCCAGCGGAGTGCGCCATAGACCGACCGACCGCCGGTCGGCCTAAGGTAGGACGCATGAACGATCGCATGGTGTGGATCGACTGCGAGATGACCGGGCTCTCGCTGACGGACGACGCACTCATTGAGGTGGCCGCACTGGTCACCGACTCGGAACTGAACGTGCTCGGCGAAGGGGTGGACATCGTGATCCGCCCGCCGGACGCGGCGCTGGAAACGATGCCCGAGGTGGTGCGGCAGATGCACACCACCTCGGGCCTCCTCGACGAGCTGGCGGGCGGCACCACGCTCGCCGACGCCGAGGAGCAGGTCCTGGCGTACGTACGCGAGCACGTCAAGGAGCCCGGCAAGGCCCCGCTGTGCGGAAACTCGGTCGGCACCGACCGCGGCTTTCTGCTGCGCGACATGCCGAAGGTGGAGCAGTACCTCCACTACCGGATCGTCGATGTCTCCTCGGTCAAGGAACTGGCCCGGCGCTGGTACCCGAGGGCGTACTTCAACAGTCCGGAGAAGAACGGCAACCACCGGGCACTGGCGGACATCCGCGAATCCATCGCGGAGCTGCGCTACTACCGGGAGGCGGTCTTCGTGCCGCAGCCCGGACCGGACTCGGACACGGCGAAGACGATCGCGGCGAAGTACGTCCTGCCTGCGGAGTAGCGCCCGCCGGCGGGGGCCGTAAACCCGGGAGCGAGCACCCTCCCCGACCCTGTACACTTTTTCTCGGCCGGTCGGGAAAGAGACCGGTCGTGGTGGGTATAGCTCAGCTGGTAGAGCACCTGGTTGTGGTCCAGGATGTCGCGGGTTCGAGTCCCGTTACTCACCCTAGATGATCAGCCCCTGACCTGGGACAAGAGGTCGGGGGCTGATCTTGTTTCTAATTGGGCCAAACGTGGGCCTAACGTGGGCTCCAAGTCGCCCGTACTCTCCCCTCCAGGCGACCATCAGGAAGCGTGAACGCAAGGACGGGAGCTGCATCTACCAAGTCCGGTGGCTCCAGGGCGGACGCGGCGGCAGCTGGGAGTCCGAGCCCTTCGGCGACGAGACGAGCGCCGAGGACTTCAGGAAGCTCGTGGACGCGCACGGCCAGCAGTGGCCACATGGCTGGGTCAAGGGCCGCGGCTTCGTCGAGCCCGACGCCCACCCGAACGACGTCCCCTTCGCCGACTTCGCGACTCGCTACGTGAACCGGCTCACGGGCATCGACGACCGCGCCCGCGAGGACTACCACCGCGAGATCCGCATCCACTTCTCCGCACTCAGGCACACGGACCCGTACGGCGCCGCGCACGCGCCGACGATCTGCACCCTGAACCAGGACGACGTCACCGATTGGGTACGCGCCGAGGAGGAGGGCGAGCGGGACCCGGACGACCCCGAGAAGTGGAAGCGGCGGCCGGCGGACCCGAAGTCCATCGCGAACAGACACGGGCTGCTGTTCTGCATCGTCCAGGCCGCCATCGACTCCGACCCGCAGCTGCGCACGCTCAGCTGCTGCAAGGCCACCAACCTCCCCCGCGTGGACGACCACGTCGAGGAGGAGATGACGTTCCTGGAGCGCGACGAGTACCAGCGGATCGCCGCCGAGATCACCGACCCTGACGCGCGGGACCTGGCCGACTGGCTGGTGGGCACCGGCATGCGCTGGGGCGAGGCTACGGCCCTGAAGGTGAGCGACCTCAACCTGCTCTCAGATCGCCCCTCCGTCAGCGTCCAGCGGGCATGGAAGAAGGCGAAGAAGGGCGCCCCGGGGGGCGCGTTCTACCTCGGCCCGCCCAAGACGAAGAAGGCTAGGCGGCTCCTGCGCCTCTCCCCCGTGCCGGTCGACATGGCGCGGCGGCTGGTGGCCGGGCTACAGCCGGACGGCTACGTGTTTCGCGCACAGATGGGCGGGGCGTGGCGGCACGCCAATTTCCACAAGCAGGAAGTGGAAGCCGGCCGTCGAAGCGGCGGTGAAGAAGGGGCTGCCGAAGCGGCCGAGGATCCACGACCTTCGGCATACGCATGTCTCGTGGCTGATCGCTGCCCGCATTCCTCTGCCCGCGATCCAAATCCGGTTGGGGCACGAGTCGATCCAGACGACGGTGGACCGGTACGGGCATCTGGCGTGCTTTGCGAACGGCCCGAACAGGTGCGTGGACTGCAAGGGGTCGATGATGTTCCGCTCGATCGTCTGCAACGTCCTGCCGACAACGACGATCAGGCCGAGGTCCGGAGCAGCGTCCACAGCGCCCAGGAACGCGACGAGACTCGCGATCGTCTTGCCGCTGGAGACCGCCCCGGACCACAGTCCGATCGGAGCATGCTGCACCTCGGCGATCGAGACGATCTGCTTCCGGGACAGCGGGAGGGCGAGGTCACGGAGCATCACCGTCCCCCTTGTCTGCGGCCTCCCGCTCCTCCGCCGCCTGCTGCTCGCGGTAGACCGCGGCGATGCCGGACATGAGCTGTCCGACCATCGAGCGGGCAGCCTCAGCGCCGCCGTCGTCGGTGGGCGGGCACAGCTTCAGCGAGCGGTCGATCGCCATTCCGGCGGAGGCCATGAGGTTCTTCTTCGCGTCGGCCGGCGGCTCGGGGACCTGCTCCCAGTTGTAGTCGTTGTCCTTGCCGCCGAAGTTGTAGATCACGGCGGGCTGCCACATCTGCTCGGTGAGGCGTTCGGCGTCGGCCTGGAGGTCTTCGGCGAGGGCGACGCGGCGTTCGGCGAGCTGCGCCATGCGATGGCGGGTCGCTTCCTCGGTCCAGGTGCAGTCGAAGACGAGGCCCATCTTGGCGGCTTCGACGCTGACGGTGCGCTGCGCCCGGCCGATGGTGCGGGCGATCTCGTTGCGGCCCATGCCTTCGGCGTGCAGCGCGCGGATGCGTTCGCGTTCTTCGTCGGTGACGAGGGGGTGGTTTCCGCCCATGGGGTCACCTCCGGGCATGCGAAAGGCCCCGCGGGTGGGCGGGGCCTTCGTGGTCTTTGTTTCCGGGCATGCCGGATCTGCCGCCCATGATGGGGCACGATCATCGGTTGTGCAACTACATGTAGAGCGTCAGAACAGCTGAACGCTGGTGCCGAACTGGATGGCCCAGGCGATCACCGCAACGGCGATGGCGCAGAACATCAGGATGACGAGGACCCATTGGAAGTCGGTCACAGCGATCAGTAGTTGCCGTTGGACAGGATCTGGCCGTCCTTGTCGTAGACCGTGACGAGACCGTTCTTCGACGTCTTCCAGTCGGCGAATGCCGAGGCGATCAGCTTCCCTTCGCCCTGGTGCGGGCCCACCAGTCCGCCGCTGAAGTCGGTGTACACGTCGGCCGTGTCGGCGATGTCGTTGTGCTCGTCGGCACCTTGCACCTTGGTGACGTGCTTGATCGCGGCCTTTTCAGCGGCGGTGCCGTTCTTGGCGACGAAGGCTTTGAACTGGTCGGCCTGGGAGAGCTCCTCCGCGGGCTTCTCCTTGGGCGCTTCCTTCTTCTTGGCGGGCGTGGTGTCCGCCTTGGACGCCGGCTCCTTCGGGGTACTGGCCGCGGTGTCGGACGGCTTGTCTTTGGTGTCGTTTCCGCCGCCAACGGCGATGCCGATGACGATCAGGAGGGCAAAGATGCCCCCGATAGTGATCCCTGCGATGGCCCATCCGCTCATGGGCTTCTTCGGGGGCGGTGGGGGCTGGTAGGGCGCGGGGCCTTGGTATGGCTGGTTGGGCTGTGGTGGGCCCTGGTATTGGCTCATGCGCCTGTTTCCCCTCGGCTGTACGGGTGTTGTGGGGGGAAGTTGAATGTATCGGCCCGCTTGTGGTGGGGGGGCAGCTTCAGCCAGATCTGTTACCGCGCCGGTACGCGCTGCACATGCCGCAGTCCCTGCCATCATGCGAGCGTCGCGACCTATCCGCGCCCGCTGCGCGGGCTGCCGACCACGGGCGCTCACCTCCGGGCTACGCCTTGGGGACGGACCACTCTGGCGGCGTGGTGAACAGCTCGGTCGTGTAGAGGACGCGCTCGGGTCGCTGCTTGTCGGGGACGGCGAACACGGTCTTTCCGCGCACGCAGTCGCCCTCTTTGATCATCGCCTCGTGCGGGTACTCGGGCTTAGGAAGGTCGTCGTAGGTCGTGCCGCTAGGTTCGATGCGCGAGCCATCGGCATAGGCGAGCACCCACGGGTAGCGCGTGATTCCGACGCTGCCCTTGGTGCTGCAGACCTTCAGCTCGAGGACGGCCCAAACGTACCCAGTAGTGCCGAACTCCTCGTCTGCGGTGGTGGCTGCCTTCATGGAGCCCTGCTCGTAGCCCAGGACGGTGGCTGTGGCGACCGTTCCGTCTTCGCTGTCCGGGACGGTGAGTGTCTTGCCGAAGGCCAGGGGGCCGGCTTGCGTGGGCGTGGGGCTGGCCTTGGCCGGGGTGGTGCTCGGGGCCTTGGTGCTCGACCGTGCCTTGGGCTTGTCGTCGCCGCCTCCGCTGCAGCCGGTGAGCGCGAGCAGGAGCGTGGCGGCGATGGCCGCAGCGGTGCGGGTGCGCATGGTTCCCCCAAGGGCGTTGCGGACGTGTGGGACATCCTGCGCTGCGTGCGCTCTGAGTGATGATGTCACTCATCTGTGACTCAAACGGGCGCGGTCTGCGCTGCATTGTGGGCACGCTTGCCGGATGCAGATGACCGAACCCTTTGCGGCCAGCATCGCCGCCGTCGCACCGGTTCTCGTGCTGGTGGCAGCAGTCGAGCTGGCCAACTCAGAGCGCAAAGCCGCTGCCGCCCTTGTCGAGATCGGCGACGAGATGGAACGGGACCGGGCCAACGGACTCCCGCCACCCGACAGGGGAGCCGCTCTCAAGTATCTGCGCCCATTCATGAGAAGCATGTTGGGGCAGGTCGTCGCTATGGCTTGGGCGGTGTTCGGGATCTTGCAGGTCGCCGCAGTCGCAATCTCGCTTGTTTGGCTCGCGACGCCGAAGGCGAAGCCTTGGACCGGCTCGGCCATTGTGTGCCTGGTGGCCATTCTCGGGGGCATGGCCTGGCTGGTCGTGTTCCCCTTCATTCGCTCGCTGTTTTCTCCGTTGGCCCAGGCGTCGCGCCTCGTCCGAATCGTCCGAGAGTGGGATGAGTCCGAGCGCGGAGACGCCTCTCCGAGTGGGGCCCCTGACGGTTCCTGATGCGGGCGCCGCGCGCACATGGCGAAGGCCCCGACCGGAGGGGCTGTTCGGAACCTTCATATTCAGTGTCCTGCTCTGGGCTACTTCTTGGTCGCGCCCGGGTGGGGTTCTTGGTCGGCTTGACCCAGCCGTCGCGGCTGGCGCTGTACGTCGTCTCGTGCCCTTGACGCGGCGGTCGTGGCGGCGCCAGTTGCGTAGATTGCCAACCACGGGCGCTCACCTCCGGTCAGCCCACCATCTGCCGTACCCGGCCGTATAGGTGGGGCGTGCTCGTCGAGCCAGCCACCGTGCTTGATCGCGAACCCGTATCCATCCGGATTGCAACTACGGGCACAGTGAGGCCCTGTCGCCTGGAAGGAGCGATGTCGGAATCAACATTCGTGAACGAGTTCGTGTTAGCCATCCGAGATGCTCGGTGGCAACGTTCGCGGACTCAGATTCAGGATTCGTGGTACCGGGCGGCCGTGATACTTGGCGGCTGTCGCCATCGCGGGCGGGCGTTATCCGACCTGAGGCAGGGGCAGCGCACGACCTGAAGGGCAGGCCGCACGCTGAGTAGCCGCACGCGGATGGCCCGCTTCGCTGGACGTTGGGGCTCCGCCGTCTCATGCGCCGTTCTCGACACACGCCTTGTGTCTCGTACTCGACACATGCCTCACTGATGGCATGTCAACTTTAAGACTGACTAAGCCGACCATCGCCGTGTTGGAGGTGCTGCTGGCGGCCACGAGCGATGCCCCTGCCTGGGGGCTCAGCATCTGTCGCGACGCAGACCTTGGCTCAGGCACCGTCTACCCGATCCTTGATCGTCTCGCCCAACGCGGCTGGATCGCCAGCCGGGACGAGACGGACCCGCACCCCGGGCGTCCACCCCGCCGCTACTACGAACTCACTAGCACTGGACGCCTTGAGGCCCGATCTGCGCTCGAAGCCCGCACGGCACGTCGCCGAAGGTTCGGCCTAGGCCTGGCTGGAGGCCACGGATGAGCGAGCGGGCCCTGGACGCCCTGGTTGGCTTCACGAGCCTCCTCGGGGGCGCCGCGATTCTCACAATCTCCAACCTGGCAATTCCGGAGGACGGCAACCTCCCGCTGGCCGCCCTGGCTCCCATGCTCTACGGAATCGCGAGGCTGGCGCCCGTCATCATTTCCTCCTCAATCAAGCTCAGCGAACTCGTTACCTCGGCGCGAGCGGGCAATCGCCTGCATCCAACTCCTCGCCAGAGGACGCCGATAGCGCGGAGAGTCACCTCCTTGGCGGCATGGATCGCGGGGCCAGCGCGGGACATGAAGAACGCCTGGCTCGCCCACCTCGCTGGCGACCTCGATTCCGGCATCCGGCTCACCCGCTGGCAGCGAACCAAGGCGTCTACAGGCTTCCTGCGAGCCGCCCTGATGTATCGGTTGACCGATCTCTGTGCACCGCTGATCTGGGTACTCCGCAAGGACTCCCGAGTGAACGGGCTCATCGCCTTGATCGTAGGTGCACAGGCGCTCTACATCACCGGGTGTGGCGGGTTCCCGGCATTCGTTACCGATGTCCCCGAGCCCTGCGCCATCACGGCTGGCGCTCTGTACCTCTTCCTACGCTGGCTGCGGGGTCCGCTCCAGGTCGACGTGATCACTGCGCAGCAGCGTGCGCAAGCGAACCCGCCGCGGGACTGAGTCAACTCAGCACGAGGCGGTGAGCCCCCGGCGTGATGCTCGGGGGCTCCCGCATGTCCGGCCCGATCTAGAATCGAATATGCGTCCGAAAACGTGCCTCGCCTGGAGCTGCTCCGGTTCCTCCGCCGAGTCCAGAAGCAGCAGCTCCAGCAGACCGACCGGTGGATAGCGCAGGAGGAGCAGCGCGCCGCCGCAGCCGAACGTGCAGCACGCACCCGGCCGCCCGCCGAACCGGGCTGGTGCGTCTCGTACGGCATCGGCGGCGACCGCAGGCCGATCGAGGTCCACATCGGCGACTGCGGCATGGCGAAGCACACCAAGATCGTGACTCAGGACCAGGCGCGCCAGGCGCTGACCGAGGGCGTCGAGCCGTGCCAGTTCTGCCAGCCTGACACGGCCCTCGGTGTGCTGTGACTGGGCCCGAGGCGCAGCCTGGAGGTATGGAACACGCCCCGATCGTCGTGCACCGGATCTCCCCGTCGGGCGGGCGGCGCGTCACCGTCCGCGTCGAGGGCGATGAGCGGATCCTCGGCCTCGCTCGGTCGGACGCTGACGTGATCGAGTTTCTGCGCCGTGCGGGCGTGGAGGATCCTGACGATTTGGTCCTCGGTGGCTCGAAGCTGATCGACTGGGTGGGCGGGGAGCCGGGGAGGTACGAGGCTGAGCCGTCCGACACCGATATCCCGTAGTGCCGTGCGGACTCGGCGTAGGGTCTACGTCAGTCGTCGTGGAACGAGGCGCGCACTGATGACACCAATTCCAGCCCATAGAACCAGGTTTCCAATTCGGCGTACGGCGGCATGTTGGCCGAGGTTGCTTGCAGGATCCTCATAGCTCCGCGGTAGGTGCTCTCCACAAGCTCGTCGTAATGCTCAATGATCATTGACGTGTGAAGGCGCATGCCGTTCTCGGCGAGCCTCGGTTCAGCGGTACCTCGGACAAGTGCCCAGGCGTCCCGCAGGCGATCCATACAGCCCCAATTGCTCAGGAGAGTTTGATGGAGCCGGTCGAATGCGGCCGCCTCCTCCTCGGTGTTGGCCGGTACCAATCCATTCATCCATTGCAGAGCCCGGCTCAGCTCGGCGACTTCGGCCTTGGCCGCCTCGTACTTGGTGATCCAAAGCTCAGCGACCCGTATTGCCGAGCGCCTTTCCGCTGCGATGGCGTGAGGTTCCGCAAGACGGTCGAGGATGAGCAGGGCAAACGGCACGGCGAAGGCCAGCCCGGTAACGCTGGACAGGAGGTTCGTGATGAACGACAGGCCGTCCCACCACTGGCAGAAGTCGCCGACGACTCCCACTGCCGCGAGCGTCATGCCCACGGGTATGGAGACCTTGCACACGAGCTTTGTGAGCGGTGGCGTTTCAGCCCAGATGTCACGCAGACTCTGCACCACGAGGACCCCCGAGCGTGGCAGTACACCGGATACGAGGCGCCCGGCTGGCTTGGCGATGCCCGCCGAGCATCAATGAGCCGGAGTTGATCGAATGGCGGTACGGCGGCCCGGAAACGTGGGCCGAGTCGCCGCCCTGGGCCGGAGTTGTCCATAAGGCTGGGCGGGAGGTGAGTCGGGCTGGTCAAGGCACTGGCGGACCGCCCGGGGGCTGGGCGCCGACGTTCGCAGCTTCTCGCGCGGTCCTTTCCGATGCGCGCATATCGGCCTCGTCGCTGCGCTTGAGAACAAAGATTTTCACCAAGGCGAGCATGCTTGGACCGCACAGGCCAGCGGCCAGCCACGGGTTGTCGGGAGCCACGTAGATACCGCTGCCAAGCATGGAAATGGACGCCGCCATGCCGACGAGGAGCGTGGCCATGCGGTAGGTGTGGTGGCGCTTCTCGATCGCCTCCCGGGCGGCACGCTCGGCGTCCGCTTGCAAGGCGGCCTGCTGCCGGGCCGCTGCTGCTTCCTCGGCCGCCTGTTGCCGGGCCGAAGCCGCTTCCTCCGCTGCCTCCCGTCGTTCCGCTGCTGCCGCCTGAATATCCAGCTGACGAAGACGCATCTGATGCTCACGCTTGAGAACGGGCTCCAGAGCCTTCAGCGAGACCTCAAGCTTCTCGGGACCTCCGAGCGCTGCGCCCCACTGGGCAGCGACGCTCATGCCAGCGGCGGTGAACAGGTCCACTTCGGGAGCAGGGGGGCGGTGCTCTTCAAGGCTCATGCCTGGGCACCTCCGTCTCCGCTACCAACAGGGGCAAAGTCCTGTTCGGTTGGGTCTGGGGGTGGGCCGAGTCGGAGGAACAGCCCGGCGAGCGCGTGGTTTAGCGTGGCGATGGCCGGCGCGATGTCCTCCGCGTCGAGGGTGCTCGGGGTCTCGGAGGAGTCCTCGTCGAGCGGTGCCGCGGGGTCGTCCCACAGGATCGACAGGTGGCGACCAATGGGGTCCGCAACGTCCGCTTCTTCCCTCTGCGACCAGTCTCCATCCCTGCGAAGCGCTCTCCCCAGCTGCTCCCAGTGGGATGGCAACGACACATTCTCAACGACACCGTCGGTATAGAGCATGAATGGAGAATTCGGCAGCTCCTCCCCAGTCTCGGCCTCGCCAATCGCGCGTTTGAGTTGGATCTCGTACGACTTCCCGTCCAGCGTGAACGTGACCGTTTCCGCCGCTTCTCCGCCCCCGACGTCGTCGGCACCCGAGCCCTCCCGCGGACTCTCTGAGACGGAGCCTTCGGTAAGCCAGCGGACCTTCTCTGCGTGGTTCGAGCGCCGCACTGAAGGCGCACCCGCACGTCGAGACTTGAGTACATCGAGCACATCTCGGAGCGTCGGGTTGTCCGCACGCATTGCAAGCGATCTGATCTGTTGGAGCCTGAAGCGCCACAATTCAAGGGACGCTGGATGGAGAGCCTGGAGCTCTCGCGCCCATGCATCGACTTCTGCTGCCATGACCTCTGAGGGCGGGTCGCTCCGGAGAATCTCGTGTGTTCGATTGAGCCGACCCTTCCACTCGGGTTGGCTATGGGCTCGCGCTGTCAACACTTCGAGGACGAAGGCGAGCTGTTCGGCGTTCCTTTCCCAATTGGGATCGTCGGATGCCGCTGCTCTAACGATGGCTAAGCCGAATCCGCGTTCTATTTCGTCCATGGTCGCCCCCTTATACCCCGCCCGTTCGACGGTAGCGGTAGGCGCCAGCCACGGGGAGCGTTTCGGCGTGATCCGCGGAGGTGACCTGCCCAGGCCTACGCTCCCTATTTCGCGATGTCGATTCGGCGCAGGTCACGCGGCAATGACGCCTTCCTCGGAGGGATGCGAGGGCGACCCGGCGGCGGATGGCCCCGACTCGAAATGCTCCGCTGTCGTCGGGGTGACGGTCGGGGCGTCGACATTGCAGATGACGCTCGCCACGGACGACCTCAGATCACAGCGGCGCCCGTAGCGTCGAACACGTTGCCCCCTGTTCTCCCTTCGGGGAGGGCAGGGGCGCTTTCGTCATGCCCGGGTTGCGCGCAACGATCCGCCGAGCAGCCCACCTCGGCAATCTCGCGCAACCGCCCACCACCGCAACCGCGATGCCAGCATGCTGGAGCCCCGACCAGCGAGAACGGAGCACCCCATGACGCTCAAGTTCATCGGCACCACCTCCGAGCACGGCAACTGCCCCACGCTGTACGAGGTCGAGGAGACCGGCGACATCATCGTCCAGGGCGACCAGCTGACCGACCCCGAGCACCTCGCGCAGCTCCGCGACGTCGGCGAGCATGAGACGTTCGTCGTCATCCCCCGCGAGCTGCTGACCCGCTTCGCCCCCAAGGAGTAACCGTGCCACCGCTGATCCCCTTCGAGGAGATCACCCACCTGTTCACGGAGTTCGAGCACACCGCGTTCCGCCTGGAGACCCGCCGCGGCTACGCCTCCGACCGAGCGGGGGCCCGCTTCCAGGCATTCATGCACGGCATCGAGCCGCCGCCAGAGCCAGGCCACCCGTGGAACCTCAACGTGTGCGCGAAGGCCGAGCAGGGCGCCACCTTCTCCCGCGTCCGGATCATCGACGAACCGCCCACGGACGGGCAGCGGTTCCTCATGGCGACCGCGGCCGGCAACGTCGAGGCGGGCGAGGACATCCGCGTCCTGACCCGGACCGAGGCTGAGCGACTGGAGCTGCCGGGGCACGACCTGTGGCTCTTCGACTCCCGCGTCCTGGTCCGCATGCACATCGACGACACCGACACCACGATCGGGGTGGAGCTGATCGACGACGAAGCGGAGGTCCTCGCGGCCTGCCGGGCGAGGGACGCAGCATGGCGCGTCGCTGTCCCTACTGCTGAGGTGTGGGCGCAGGTACGTTCGTCCGTGTGAGCACGGACTTTCAGAGCGCGAGGGTCGCCCTCGGCGCGCGCTTGCGCGAGCTGCGCGCCGAGGCAGGCCTGAACGTTAAGGACATGGCCGAGCGGCTCGGCTGGCAGCGCTCGAAAGTATCGAGACTCGAAAACGGGAAGCAGACCGCTACCGCGACCGACCTCGAGGAATGGGCCCGTGCTGTCGGCGCACCATCGCAGGCCGCCGACCTGGAGAGCCGCCGACGCGGACTGGAGTCCCAGCAGCGCTCATGGCGCCGGCAGCTCGCCGCCGGCCACCGGTCCGTGCAGGACCGGTACGTCGTCGAGTACCAGCGCACCGCCACTATGCGCGGGTACGAGGCCACCGTCATCCCCGGCCTGTTCCAGACGCCGGGCTACGCCCGGAACTTGCTCGTCCAGAACGCCGAGTTGATGCGTTCCCCTCGCGACACCGAGGAGGCTGTGCACGCCCGGATGCGCCGTCAAGAGGTGCTGTACGAGGCGGGCAAGCTGTTCCGTGTCCTGGTGTGGGAGGGCGCCCTGCATGCGCTGATCTGCCCGCGCGAGGTGATGGCCGGGCAGCTGGACCGGCTCGTTGGGCTGATCGGGATGAGCACGGTAGAGCTGGGCATCGTGCCCCTCGGCGCGGCGTTGCCGCTGACCCCGAAGCATGGGTTCTGGATCTTCGATGAGGAGCGCGTCGTCGTCGAGACGATCAACACGGAGTTGTCGTACGACTCGGCCGAGGACGTCGAGCTGTACGGCAGGGTGTGGGACGGGCTGAACGAGGCTGCGGCGTACGGGCCACGGGCGCACCGGCTGATTGCCCGAGCACGAGCTCAGCTCCAGCCCGTGTGAGCAACCCCGATCAACCGCACGGGCGGCTCGCGCAATCCCGCGCAATCGTGGCGCGCGCCACCCCGGGCCGTTCCTACGGTCCAGAGCATGGACTCCAACACCCGCCCCTCGGGGGCCTCCGACGCGGGACCGTCCGGCTTCTGCCATTTGCACGGCAGCATGTCCGAGACGGCCGAGGTGATCCAGGTTGTTGAGCGCCCGTCCGGCGCCGCCCCGTATGCACTGTCGGCGTGCGCACCGTGCCGTGAGGAGCGCGGGCTGAAGGTGCTGGCGGTCGCGTCATGCCCGTGAAGCCCGTCACCACGCCGGGGCGCGTGCTGCTCCCCTTCCTCTGCTGGGTCAAGAAGCCCGGCGCCGAGACGCGTTGCAGGCTGCGCCCTCACGCCACGGGCAACCACCGCAACATGATCGCGCGCAAGGAGTGGCCCAACCGCGGGCCGGAGCCGCAGTGAGCGCCGACGAGAAGGCGCCTGCCTGCCGGATCGGGGAATGCGGCGAGTGCCCGGGGCCGGCCGTCGTGCGTCGTGCAGGTGCGCCAGCGTGGGAAGAGCCGATCGAGGTGCTGCGCTGTGGCTGTTCCTGCCATGCGTCGCGGCGTCTGCGGCGTGACGTGAACCGCGCCGCATGAGCCCCGCGCCCGCGTGCTCTTCCGAGTGGGCCGCGCGGGCGCGGAAGCGGGTCGCCCGATGGCGAGCAGTACGGGCGTCCGCTGCCTGGCCCCGGTCTGCCTGCGCCCCCGTCGTGGGCAGGCCGGGGCTCTTCTCTGGCCCAAAGACGTCGGCCTCGTCGGGACGGACGGGCCGAACTGCCCCGTAGAGCAGATGTGGGCTCCACCTACCCGGGCCCCATTCCAGACCGGCCCTCCGTGCCCACCCCAGGCGGATCGGAGCGGCCGTCGGCGCCCCTGTCTTCGGACGGAGGCGCTGTCTTTTGCTGATCGCGATACCGGAGTTTGCTACTCACCCCGCGGCCGCGCTGGCGGCTCCCCTGTTACCCGTTTGGCCGTGGCCAAACGGACGGGCATCGAGGGGGCCTGAGCGGCATCGAACGACATCGAAGAAACCCCATTTGGCCCGGTTTTCGGCATCGTCGCAGGTCACAATAGGGTCAAAAAACAGGTTCGAGTCCCGTTACTCACCCTGAATGATCAAGGGCCGACCTGTGAGAACAGGTCGGCCCTTCGTCATGCCCGAAACCACGGGGTCCCGTGGGGGTCCGCTGCCGCTGAACCCGGCTCATGGTCTCCGCCATGGCGTACATCCCGTGGCCCGCCCGGCGCCCCGCCGTCAGGCGCCGCGCCATGTGTTCCGCGCCGCCAAGGCCGGGGCGTGCCGGCACGCCAACCACTACAACCGCACGTGGCTGCCTGCGGTGAAGAAGGCGGTAGAGAAGGGACTGCCGAAGAGCCCTCACTTACCGAGGAGGAGCCCGTGCACAGCTGACCCCCGACTGTCATGGTCGGGGGCTACGTGCTGTCCGGATGCGTCGGGGCCCGTTCGGATGGACGCTGAGATCATGGATGGAGCGCCTGTGGTCGTTCACTCGTTGTCGCCGGACGGCGGTAGGCGGGTGACGATCCGTGGCGAGGCCGCGGGTACCGCGTACAACCTGTTCGACGTGCTGGAGTTCTTGCGCCGTGCGGAGCTGCCCGAGGCGGACACTGCGATCGATGACCCGGAGCTGATCGAGTGGCGGGGCGGCGGCCCGGAAACGTGGGCCGAGTCGCCGCCCTGACGCCTACTGGTGGGGCTGTTACGCGGCGATGACATGTTCTGTCCAGATGTGTCCGAGCGCGCTGGAGCCCGGTTCGGGGTAGTGCAGCTGACGCAGTGTCCGGTCATGAACTGGGGAGATCCGCCGGCGTGGTTGGCCCCCGCGCTGTCTGGCGCGGCGGTGTGGATCAGCTTGAAGGCGCGCGGTGACGGCACACGGTCCGCTGCCGCTGCCGAGCGTTCTGCCGTGGCGGCAGAGTTCGGGTACGTGGGATCCCGTATTGGAGTAACCGGACGGTGGCAGTTGGGGTGAGCGCCTTACTGGTGCTGACCGATGGAGTTGTTCAGGCTGCCGTCGGCGCGGGTGTTGGCGTTGGTGTTCTCGGTGGTCTGCGGGTCGCTGTTGATGTTCGTGTTCAGCGCCGAGACATGGTCGATGATGTGGGCGTTGTCGAGAGTGCCGTCGAGGAGTCCTGCGTGTGCTGGTGCGGCGGCGAGGACGGCCGTGCCGACAGCGAGAACGGCAGTGGCGAGGATGCTTCGCTTCATCATGATCTGATCAACGGCCGTCGCTGTCGGAGGTCACGCTCGCCAAGGGGTGTCCTTCAGGCACCCCGAGCCATGTGACCTGCGGCGACGGGATTGGATGACAAGGACGGCCGCGGACTGGGTTCGCTTCGACGGACAGCTGGCCCCGCCGCGGGCGACCCGCCCGGGATCGCTCCGCCTTTTCGTCACTCCGAGGCGCCTTTTGCTGATCGCGATAGGGGGCTTTGCCCAGCACCCGCATCGTGCCCCCCGGCCGCCGTGGACGGCCGGGAGGCACGTCAGGGGTTCAGGGCGCGACCAGCATCACCCCGTCGCCAAGCGCGTCGGCCCGTGTGTCCGTGTACATCGTGGTCTCGCCGTCCGACCACCGTACGAGGAGGTCGTCGGCCAGGCCGTTGGCGGTGTAACCGCCGGCGGAGACGACGGAGCCGTGCTGCGCCCACAGCTCATTGCTGTCCAGGACGCGCTTCACCGTGCCGAGGCCGGCTGTCGTGGTGCCGACGTAATTGTCGACCTCACCGTCGGACCGGCGGATCATGAGGTCCCACTTGTGGTTCCCGGAGAACTGCCCGCTGGTGAGCAGCGTGGCCCGCGCCCAGAGCGGGTCGGCCGCCCGCAGCCTGTGCTCCTGCCCGAAGGTCCCGGAGCTCACCTTGGTGTAGAGGCTGAGCTCGCCGTCCTTCCAGCGCACCACCAGATCCGTGACGTACGCGCCGGCGTTGAAGCGGCCCGCCGATATCTGCGTGGCGGATTTCCAGATGGAGCCCTTCTTGGCCATCTGGGTCCCGGGCTTGCTGAGGCCCTTGGTGCTCACGTCCGGGTGGAGGGTGACTGCTCCGTCGTTCCAGCGCACCAGCAGGTCGAACTGGTTGGAGCCGGTGAAGTCGCCGCCGGTGATGGCCCCGGCGTTCTTCCAGAGGGCATTCGCCGGCAGCAGCCGCCGCCCCGGCCTGAAGCCGCCCTTGCCGTCGCCGGGGTAGAGGGCGGTCGCGCCGTCCGTCCACACCACGATCAGATCGCTGTGGCCGGTGTTCGAGAAGTCGCCGGAGGCCAGGAGCCTGGCGTGCTTCCAGAGCGCGCCGTTGCCCGGCAGATACGGGCGGCTGTTCGCCGGCACGTACGGAGGGCGCTTGATGTCCTCGTCGCTGGTGCCCGCGACAGCGTCGTTGTAGAGGGCCTGGGCATCCTTGCCGTAGACCGGCGCGTAGCTGATCCAGTCGACGTTCTGGTCATTGCCGCCGCCGTTGTAGCCGCCCGTGTTCCCGATGACCTTTCCGGTGCGGGTGGTGGGGTTGTAGCCCGTGATCCAGGGGCCGCCGGAGACCCCGCCGTAGAAGCCGCCGCAGGTCATCTGTATCTGGCGGAAGTTGGTCAGGCGCGAGGTGGCGACGTTGCAGCGGAGCGCCTGGTGCTTCTTGTTGACGCTCTCGCCACTGGGGTAGCCGATCACGGTCGCGTTGTGGCGGTAGCCGGAAGCCTGGGTGAAGGTGAGCGCTCCGGTGACGTCCTCGGCCTTGCCCTTGCCGTTGGGGGCGACTCGCACGAACGCGAAGTCCAGGTCGGAGACGGGCTTCTTGGTGTTCTGCTCGTACCTCGGGTCCACGAAGACTCTGTTCACCCCGAAGACGCCACTGGGCTGGTCGGCGACAGCGGCTCCATGGCGGTACTGCGGCACGAAGATGCGCTGCGTGGCTGCCTTGAGGCCGTTGCCGCAGTGACCGGCGGTCAGGACCAGGTCCTTGGTGCCGCTGTGGACGACGCTGCCCGTGCAGGAGGTCGCCTTGCCGCCGAACGGCCTCGCCTTGTAGAAGAACGTGCCCACCATCGGCAGGCCGCCGAAGTACTCACCCTTTTTGGTGCCGGGGGGCGCGACCCGCGGACCGGCCGCCCGGGCCGAGGCCATCGACGGCGCCCTGTCCCTCGCGGCGTCGACCGGCACCGCCTCCGCCATGCGCTCGGCCGTCCAGAACTCCTCCTCGGCCACGGTCGGCTTGGGGGTGGGCGGGCCGGTCGCCGCCGTGGCGGGACCGGTGCCGAGTGCTCCCGCGAGAAGAAAGAGCGCAAGAGCAGGCAACCAATGTGAGCGCAACACACTGTCTTTCTAGTAGAGGATCAACATCCGTAACCCAGCGACAATTGCACAGTTGTACGGTTCAATGGGTGTAAACGCCACAAAAACGGGGCCGCCATGAGTCACCTCCGCGCCGCAGCCGCCGCACTGCTGTCCCTCGGGTGCGTGCTGAGCGCGGCGGCTCCCGCCCTCGCGGCCGACCCGCTGCCGTACGGCCCCAAGAACACCCGCCCCGTCCGGCCCGGCGACGTCCTCGCGGTGGACCTCCGTGCGGGCGAGGTCGCAAACGGGCTCACGGTCCGTTCGAAGGCCTTCCTCTCCGACGGCACCCTGCGGATGAACGCGCCCCGGCTGACCGCGACCGTCGCCGTCAAGTGCGATGCAAAGCCCGGCACCTACCCGGTCCTGCTCGGCGACGACGGCTCGCTCTTCACGAAGGTACGGGTCGAGAAGGCAGACGCGGCCGCGCTGCAGAAGTGCCGGACGAAGCTGAAGAACCTGCCGCCCACGTCGAAGGAAGAGCACTGGGACAAGGGTGCGCCATGGCCTCAGACCGAGTGGGACGTACGGGCCGTCCCGGCCGGCGGCCGGATCACGGCCAGCGACAGCATGGCTGCCGACGGGGCGGTCGCCCTCAACTCCCCCGCCTTCACCGGGAAACCCGTACTGCGGGGCGGGAAGAACGTCCTCACGGCCACGGCGACGATCGCCTGCGACGCGAAACCCGGTCTGTACGCCGTCTACCGCGACGACAAGAACGACCCACGGCCCGAGGCCCGGCGCACCGTCTGGGCGCGGTACCGCGTCGTGTCCGGCACGGGCGACTGCGCTACCGGCAAGCAGCCCCTCGCCGGCGACTCGGCCGGCACTGGAGCGCCCACAGCCGCGTGGGCGGGCGGAGGCGCGGTCGCCCTCACTTCGGTGGCAGGCGCGGTGGTTGTGCTCAGGAGGCGCGCCAGGGCTCGGTGAACCGCCGGGGCTCGGTGAACCGCCAAGGCTCAGTGAGCCTCAGTCCTCGCTGAGCACCGGCCACGTCACCCCGACGGGCGTGCCGCAGCAGTACCGGGTTGCCCATCAGTACGCAGTGGCGGCATGAATCACTCACACCTCACGGGGGTTTTCCCCACCCCATACCGACCTGACAGCGGGATGTCCCACAAGACGCCGCGGGCCGATCGTGGTGCTACCGGATCGACCACGTACGGGGAAGGCATGACCATGCAGCGCAGGAGTGGATCGGGCACCATCTGCAGGACCGTCGCGGCAGCCGCGCTGCTGGCCGTCACCGCGGGCATGGCCCTGCCGCTCGCCCCCGCGGCGAGCGCACAGCCGGCGACGCCGCCGACCGGGGTGTGGCGGGTGGACGGATACGGTGAGGTGCTGACGCTGGACGCGGGCCACCTGCAGGAGTACCAGGTCACTGACGTCAGCTGCGTCAAGGGCATCGGCGCCGAGCGCGCGGGCGGGCAGGGCGGGACGGCGCGGTACGCAGGCGACGACGGCTTCGTCTTCACCGTACGGTCCAAGGGGCGGCCGGACCGGGCGGCGTTCCACATCGACGGCTCGCCCGGCGACCGCGGGCTGCGGCGGATCGACGCCCTGCCCGCCGGCTGCCTCACACCGGCGCCCGGCGGTCCGGTCGCCGCCTTCGACATCTTCTGGCAGACCTTCGAGGAGAACTACCCCTTCTTCGCCGCCAAGGGCATCGACTGGCACGCCGTACGGGACCGCTACCGCCCCCGCCTCCACGCGGGCACGACCGACGCCGAACTCTTCGCGGTCTTCCGGGAGATGGTCTCGCCCCTGCATGACATGCATGTCGCCGTGTTCGCGGGCAAAACCGGGGCCTACGGCATGGCGCGGCCGGGGACCGTCATTCCCACCAAGGAACTGGACGCGAAGGTCACGTCGTACATCGAGAAGCGGGACCTGTCGGGCAAGAAGCTGCAGCAGTTCGCGAACGGCCGCATCTCGTACGCCGAACTTCCGGGCAGGCAGGGGTACTTGCGGGTGTCCGGATTCGGCGGATACGCCAAGGCCGAGGACTTCGCGGCCAACAGCGCCGCACTGGACGAAGCCCTGGACGCGATCCTCACCCCCGCGAACACCGCCCGCCTGCGCGGCCTCGTCATCGACCTGCGGATCAACGGCGGCGGCTCGGACTCCCTGGGGCTCCAGCTCGCCGGGCGGCTGACCGACCGCCCCTACTTCGCCTACGCCAAGCGGAACAGGAACGAGCCGGCCGACCCGACCCGTTTCACCCGCCCGCAGCCGCAGTACGTACGGCCCGCGGCGGCTCCCCGCTACACCGGCCCGGTGGCCGTGCTGACCGGCGGCTCGACGGTCAGCGCCGGGGAGACGTTCACCCAGGCTCTGATGGAGCGTCCCGGCCGGACGGTCAGGATCGGCGAGCACACGCAGGGCGTGTTCTCGGACACCATGATGCGCGCGCTGCCGAACGGCTGGGCGTTCATGCTCCCGAACGAGGAGTTCCTGACCCGTACGGGAGCGACCTTCGACGGTCCGGGCATCCCGCCGCACCTGCGCGAACCGGTCTTCACCGAGGAGGAGTTCGAGCACGGCCGGGACTCGGCCTTCGACCGGGCCGTCGCCGTGCTCGGCGGGCACGCACCGCACTGACCGGCGAGAGCGCGCGTCCCGGCCGGGTGGGGGGAAGTCCGGCCGGGACGCGCGGGTGGGGGGACGACGTGCTCGTCGTGCCTACTTGAAGGCGGCGAACGCCTTCGTGAAGGCCAGCGGCTCCTGAACGATCGAGCTGCACGTCGCGTCCGCGGTCGGCTTGGCGCCGCCCGCGCACTCCTTGTCACGCGCCGAGGACCACATCGCCAGCCAGCCCAGGTTCTTCGACTTCGCGAAGTCGACCAGCTGAGTGGCGTCCTCGACCTTGAAGATCTCGGTCGCGACGTCGTTGACGCCGATCATCGGGGTGACGGCGACGGCCTTCCACGCGGCCGCGTCCGAGAGCCCGAGCACGCCCTTGATCTGCGCCTGGGTCGCGGTCGCCGCCTGGATCGCGTACTGGCCCATGTCACCGCTGTAGGCCGGTCCGTAGTCCATCGCCATGATGTTGACGGCAGAGATCTTCACGCCGTTCTTCTTGGCGTCGGCGACCAGGTCCACGCCGGGCTGGGTCAGCCCCTCGGGCATCACGGGCAGCGTGAAGGAGACATCGAGGTTCGGGTGGGACTTCTGGAGCTGCGCGATGGCCTGCGAGCGGCGGGAGTTGGCGGCGGTGTCCGGCAGTGCCGCGCCCTCGATGTCGAAGTCGGCCTTGGTGAGCTTGTACTCGTCGACGACCTTGCCGTAGGCCTTCGCCAGCTCGTCGGCGGAGGAACACCTGAGCGCGAGCTCGGAGCCCGCGGCGCCGCCGAAGGAGACCCGGACGTCACCGCCCTTGGCGCGCAGCGCGCCTATCTGGGAGGCCACCTTGTCGCTGGCGAGGTCGGTGACGCCACCCCAGAGGGGGGCGCAGCTGCCGCCGGAGGTGATGAAGGCCAGGTTGAACTCCTTGACCCCGGTCTTGGTCGCCGTGTCCACCAGGTCGTACGCGGGGTAGAGGGACGTGTCGACGTACGGCGCGAAGCCCGCGCCGGACCCGGTGCCGGGCGTCGTGGGCGTGGGAGTCGGCGTCGGAGTCGAGGTCGGGGGCTTGGTGGGCGTGGAGCTCGCCGTCGGGGTGGGGGTGGGCGTCGGCTGCTCGGTGGGGCGGCCGCTCGGCTGCGGGGTCGCGCCGTCGTCGACCGAGCACTTCACCTTGTCGATGAGACAGGAGGTCGGGTCGGCGACGGTCGCGCTGCCGCTCGCGGCGGTGACGAAGCCGACGGTCACCGAGGCACCGGGCGCGAGCTGCTTGTTCCAGCTGGCGGGCTTCACGGTGACGTGTTGACCGCTGACGGTGTGCTCGCCGTTCCACAGCGAGCTGATCGTGGTACCCGCGGGCAGATCGAATTCGAGCGTCCAGTCCGACTGCGCCTTGTCGGTGTCGTTGGTGATGACGTACTGGCCGGTGTAACCGCCGGTCCAGGAGCTCGTCTTGGTGTAGGCGGCGCCGACGGACGCGGCCTGCGCAGTGCCCGTGAGGGCGAACGCCGCGCCGCCGATCACCGCGGCCGCGACAATGGCGCCGAGCGCCTTGGTCTTTGCGCTTGCCGTGCGCCGGTGCGTAGTGCTGCCCATTGCGTGCCTGCCTCTGCGTTACGGGGGTGGGGGATGTGGCAGCACGCTAGCGGTCGTGAAACGGACAAATGGCCTGTTCGGGGCGGGGGTTGGACTTCTTAGGGCGGCCTTAAGGAAGGCATCGGAGCGGATTAATGGTCGAGACCAGTGCGAGCGCAGGTGAGCCCGGTCGAGCCGGCTCGGGCGACCCACCGAGTGGTCCGCGGCACCGGCCTCAGCGCACTACGCCGTCGCCCGCCTGCGGCGCCTGACCGTCCCCCGGTGTCCCCGGCTCCGCTCCCCCGGCGCGCCCTCGCGTGGGTCGAGGCCGATCCAGATCCGTACCTCCGTGCCGCCGAGCACCGACCTGCCGATCCGTACGTCCCCGCCCGTCGACTCCGCCACCCTGCGCACGATGTCCAGGCCGAGCCCCGTCGAGCCGTCCCTGCCCCCGCTGTTGCCGCGGGCCATCGCCGCCTCCGGGTCGTCGATGCCCTCACCCGCGTCCGAGACCAGCACGATGACCGCGTCCCCGCCGTTGTGCAGGTCGACCGAGAAGGCCGTGCCCTCCGCGGTGTGGCGGAAGACATTGCCGAGCAGCGCGTCGAGCGCGGCGGCCAGTTCGGGGCGGCCCACCGGGATGCGTACGGGCCGGTCGACGCCCGCGACCCGCACCTTGCGGCCCTCGTCCTCCGCGAGCGCCGACCAGAAGTCCATCCGCTCCCGGACGACTTCGGCGGCGTCGCACCCCGCGCCGGGGCCGGTCGCCGCGGTCTGCGGCTTGGCATCGCGCGCCGTGCGGATGATCGTGTCGACCTCGCGCTCAAGCTGTTCGACGGCCGCCCTGGTCTGGTCGGCGGCGGGTCCTTCGCCGAGCGAGGCGGCGTTGAGGCGCAGCACGGTCAGCGGTGTACGCAGCCGGTGCGACAGGTCGGCCGCGAGCTCGCGCTCATTGGCGAGGAGCTGGACCACCTGGTCGGCCATGGAGTTGAAGGCGATCGCGGCGGAGCGCAGTTCGGTCGGCCCCTCCTCCGGGACGCGCGCCCCCAGTTTGCCCTCGCCCAGGTCGTGCGCGGCGCCCGCGAGCCGCTGGGCGGGCTGCACCATCCGCACGCCGAGCCGGTCCGCGACCGCGACCGAGCCGACGATCAGCGCGATGCCGACGCCGCCGAGCACCAGCCAGGCCGTGCCGACGCCGTTGGAGACCTCGTCCTCGGGTACGAAGACCTCGACGACCGCGATCTGGCCGGTGCTGATGGCGGTCGGCTGGAGCAGCGCGGAGCCGTCGGTCACCTCCGTGATGGAGGCGCGGCCGAGGCGTTGGGTGGTGGCCAGGTCCTTCTGCGCGGCCCGGCGGGTGCCGATGGTCACCGGCTGGCTGCCCGGCTCACCGGAGGCCGGGATGTGCACGGCCATCCGCCCGGCCGCGCCGGCCTGCGTGGACATCACGGCCCGCTCCAGCGGATCGCGTTCGGCCGTGATGGAGAGGGTCGGGCCGATGGCTGCGGCCTGCCGCTCGGCGTTGGAGAAGGCCCGGTCGCTGGCCATCTCCCTGATGACGAGCCCGAGCGGGAACGCGAAGGCCACCACGACCATCGCTGTGACGGCCAGGGAGACCTTGACCAGGGCCCATCTCATGGCCGGTGTCCGTTCGACTGGGGTCCGCTCGACCTGTGTCCGTTCGGCGGCTCCAGCTTGACGCCGACTCCGCGCAGGGTGTGAAGGTACCGGGGCCTGGCCGCGGTTTCGCCCAACTTCCGCCGCAGCCACGACAGATGTACGTCAATGGTCTGGTCGTCGCCGTAGCTCTGCTGCCAGACCTCGGCGAGCAGTTCCTTGCGTGGTACGACGACGCCCGGCCGCCCGGCCAGGAACGCCAGCAGGTCGAACTCGCGGCGGGTGAGATCGAGCGCCACCCCGTCCAGCTCGGCCTGCCTGCGCAACGGGTCGATGGAGAGCCCGCCGACCTGGATGACGCGCGAGGGCGGCGCGTCCGCGGCCGAGGCCCGCGATCGGCGCAGCACGGCGGCCATCCGCGCGGACAGATGCTCCACCGAGAAGGGCTTGATGAGGTAGTCGTCGGCACCGTCGTTGAGCAGCCGTACGATCTCCGCCTCGTCGTCCCGCGCGGTCGCGATGATCACCGGTACGTCGGTGATGCCGCGCAGCATCTTCAGCGCCTCGGACCCGTCCAGATCGGGCAGGCCGAGGTCGAGGATGACGACGTCGAAACGGAAATGGGCCACCTCGCGCAGCGCCTCGAGGGCCGTGCCGACGCTCCGTACCGTGTGGGAGGCCTCGGTCAAGTGCCGGATGAGGGCGGAGCGCACGAACTGGTCGTCCTCGACCACGAGCACACTTGCCATGGGCGGCACCGTACGCCATTCGGAGTACGTCGGTCCCGTGGGTGAACCGAGAGACAACCATGGGACGCGGGACAGCTGTGGGGCGCGTGGTGCAGTATGGGCCCGATGCGCAGAGGACTCGTACATGCCATGGCGTGGTCGCTGTCCACCGGAGCGGCGGTCACGCTCTCCTGGTGGGGCGTCCACACCGTCATGTCCGGGACTGCGTACGACCGGCCGCGCGCGCTGCCCATCAGCGCCGACTCGGTCACCACGCAGGGCGCGAAGCCACTGGCCTCCTCCACGCAGCGGCCGCCGAGCCCGTCGCCGTCGAAATCGGACGCGGCAAACGCGGCAAACAAGGACCGCAAGCCGTCGGCCACACCGCCGGCCGCGAAGCCGTCCAAGAACACGTCGGCGTCGTCGCCTGCCTATTCGCCGCCAACGTCCGGAAATGTGAAGGGCTATACGGTCGATGGCGGCCGGGTCGTCTTCGACATCGGCAAGACGTCGGCCGAACTGGTCTCGGCGACGCCGGACTCGGGCTGGCAGATGCAGGTCTGGAAGCAGCCGGAATGGATCCGGGTGACGTTCACCCAGAACGGCCGCGAGGTCTCGGTGTTCTGCACCTGGAACGGCCATCCGCCGACGGTCGAGTTCGACGACCGCTGACGGTCACTGGCGCCCTAGCGGAACGCCTCCGGCGGCGGTACGGGCGAGGGCTTCGCACGCGCGTCGGTGACCGCGGCCGCGCCGCCCGTGAAGTCGACCAGCGCTCTGCCGTGTTCGACCCGGCCGGGGTGCGGGTCGCTCGCCACCCGCCTGGTCAGTTCGGCGACGGGCAGCGGCAGGTCGGAGGCGAGCAGCACCGCATTGCCGAAGCGGCGGCCGCGCAGCACGGTCGGATCGGCCGCGAGCGCGAGTTCGGGGAAGACGGCCGCGGCGGTGGCGACCTGGGCGCGAATATGAGCCAGCGGCGGCCCGTCGGCGAGGTTCGCCGTGTACTGCCCGCCCGGCGCCAGAACCCTGCGCACCTCGGCGAGGAATTCCGTACTGGTCAGATGCGCGGGGGTGCGGGCGCCGCTGAAGACATCGGCTATCAGCAGGTCCGCCCAGCCGTCCGGGACCTTGGCGAGCCCGGCACGGGCATCGTTGGACCGGACCCGTATGCGGGTGCCGGGGTCCAACGGGAGCTGTTTGCGGACCAGTTGGACCAGCGAGGCATCCAGCTCGACGATCTGCTGAGTGGAACGGGGGCGGGTCGCCGCGATGTAGCGGGCGAGTGTGAAGGCCCCGCCGCCGAGATGCACGACCTGAAGCGGGCGGCCCGGCGGGGCGGTGAGATCGGCGACATGGCCGAGGCGGCGCTGGTACTCGAAGGAGAGATGGGCCGGGTCGTCGAGGTCGACATGGGACTGCGGGGCGCCGTCGACGAGCAGCGTCCAGCCGCGCGGCCGGTCGGGGTCGGGTATCAGCTCCGCGAGCCCGCCGTCGACGTACTCGACGACGGGCTCAGGGCCCTTTTTGCGCTCGGCTCGCCTCCGGGCACTCGTACCCCCGCTCGACGCTCCTCGACGCTGCACGCGCTCGTTCCTCGCTCGCTGAGTCCGCGGATGCCCGGCCCGCCGGCTGCGAGCAGACCGGCCGGGATTCCCTCTTACTCAGCCATTATCGGCTCATACGCAGTTGTCGGCGGCCTCAATCAGGCGGGCCGCCTCGCCGAGCGCCTCGCGCAGCACCTCCGGGTCGGTGACCGGGCCCGTGTCGTCCGGCGGCAGCAGCCAGCCGGAGCCGGTGACCGGGGGCTCGGCGGGGATGCGCAGACCACGTCCAGAGGTCTGCGTACAGGCGCTGCCCGGCATGTCCCAGCCGTCGGCGGTGCCGGGCGGCACCAGGAAGCCGAGGGTGTCGCAGGCGCCGTCGTGGATCACCGGGCCGACGGCCGGGGCGTCCGCGCCGCGGCGCAGGATGTCCACCGCCTCGAGCCCCTGGCGGGCAGGGACGGTCACCAGGTCGCAGGGTTCGGTGTCGTCATCGGCCGGGGCTCTGTGGGGTGGTGCGCTGCTGTCCGGGGTTGGCCTGTGGCGAGCAGTCGTCGCAGTCGTGCCGGAGCCGTTCGCGTCGCGGTTGGCGCTGGTCTTCATGCCGACCTCCAACAAGGGGATCCCCTCCTCGCTCGAGTGGAGACACGTATCGGGCCTCCGAAGGGTTCAACGCCTGTACGCGTCAAGGGCTACGGCGGCACGCCGCCGCAAAGGGTGGCAGTTCATGGCAGATCGAGGAGGAGATATCCCTTTTGTAGGCAAACTCTGTGTAAGTGGCCCGTCACAGCGGGTACGTTCTTGCTCCGCCGGAACACGGCTGCATGAAGAGCTGCACCAAGAGAGGGCTCGGCCATGGCGTCGTCATCGTCATCGTCTCAGGCAGCACGGGCAGTTCCCAACCTCGCCTTTCGCAGGCTGCGCGGACAGCGCTCGCCTGGGGAGTTCGCGGCGGCCGTACGCAAGGCCGCCCGGCAGATCGGCGAGCAAGTCTCGTGCGACGCCCGCTACATCGGGCGCGTCGAGGCGGGCGAGATCCGCTGTCCGAACTACGCGTACGAGCGGGTGTTTCTGCACATGTTTCCCGGTCTGGCGCTGGCGGACCTGGGGTTCACGGCACGGGAGCAGGTGCGGGGCGGGCGGGGCGGTAGGGGCCGCCCGCCGGAACCAGACAGTGCTTGTCTCCGTCCATGTGACAGCCCCACCAGTTCCAGCAGTCTCGCCAGTCCCAACAGTCCCTTTGACAGCAACATCGACGAGGTGAGCGACGTGCTGCGTCGCGCATTCATGACGAGCGGCCCCGCCACGGTGGCGGCCGCGTCCCTCGGGCTCGGCCTCGGTCTCGTGCCCGCTCAGCGCCGGGTCGGCGACGCGGAGGTGAACGCCGTCGAGGAAGCGGTACGGCGCATCCGGCTGCTCGACGACCGGCACGGCGCGGACGGGCTCTACCAGCGGGCCGCGCAGCCGCTGCGGGCCGCGTACGCGCTGCTCGACGCGGGACTGACGGCACGCCGTTCGACCGCGGACCGGCTGCACGCGGGGGCGGGCGAACTCGCCATCTCGGTGGGCTGGCTCGCGCACGACTCGGGCCGCTTCGACGATGCGCGTTCGCACTACGCGGAGGCGCTGGCGACGGCGCGGGTGGCGGGCGACGAGGCACTGGAGGCGCACGCCTTCTGCAATACGTCGTTCCTGGCGCGGGACGCGGGCCGGCACCGGGAGGCGGTGCGCTCGGCCCAGGCGGGCCAGCAGGCGGCCCGCCGGCTGGCCTCACCGCGGCTGCTGTCGCTGCTCTCGCTGCGGGAGGCGGGCGGCTGGGCGGGGCTGGGGGACCGGTCGGGCTGCGAGAAGTCGCTGGCCCGGGCGCATGCGTACTTCGACCGGGGGGCGGCGGAGGCGGATCCGGAGTGGATGTCGTTCTTCGGGGAGCCCGAGCTGGAGGCGCTGCAGGCGCAGTGCTGGGCGGCGCTGGGCGAATGGCCACGCGCGGCCCGCCACGCGCGCCGGGCGGCGGCCCTCCAGGACCGCCGCTTCACCCGCAACCTGGCGCTGTATCGCGCGGAACTGGCGGCGGACCTGGCGCGCGGGGGTTTCCCCGACGAGGCGGCGGAGGCGGGCCACCAGGTGCTGGACCTGCTGGACGGGGTCCAGTCGTCGCGCATCCAGTCGATGCTGTCGGACACGGCGAGCGTGCTTGCGCCGGAGCGGGGGCGGGGGGAGGTGGGTTCGTTCCTGGACCGCCATGCGGAGGCGGTGCGGTAAGTGTGACGGGCGCGGTGGCTCGGGCCGGGGCTCCGCCCCGGACCCCTCACACCTCCATGTGCCCCGTGTCGTTCCACCGCTCCACCGCCGGCTCCCCGTACGCCCAGCCCAGAATCGACAGCGACGTCGGGTCCAGCTTGATGCGCGCGGCGAACGACGGGTCCTCGTTCAGCCAGCGCGCGCCCAGGACCCGCAGGATGTGGCCGTGCGCGAAGACCAGCACGTCGCGGTCCGCCGAGCGCGCCCACGCGATCACCTCGTCCGCCCGCGCGCCGAGTTCCGACAGCGTCTCCCCCTCGGGGACCCCGTCGCGCCAGATGAACCAGTCCGGGCGGTCCGCCTGGATCTCCGCCTGGGTCAGACCCTCGTACGCCCCGTAGTTCCACTCCATCAGCGCGTCCCACGAGGACGCCCGCTCGCCGAACCCCGCCAGCGCGCATGTCTCGCTCGCACGCAGCAGCGGGCTGGTCCGGACCTCGACGCCCGACAGGCCCGACCACGGCGACCGATGCAGCCGCTCGCCGAGCAGTTTCGCCCCTTGCCTGCCCTCCTCCAGCAGCGGGATGTCCGTCCGGCCGGTGTGCTTTCCGAGCAGTGACCATTCGGTCTGGCCGTGCCGGGCGAGCAGGATGCGCGGTGCCATGAGGGGGCTCTCCTGAGGTTCACATTCGGTGTCGTTCCATCATCGCGCACCTGAAGCCGGGGCAACCTGGTGGACGCTCCGAGCGTCCCTCTACAGGTCGGGTGCAGGGCAGTTGCAGTCCGGGACCCGCTGACGGAGCGCTTTCTCGTACACCGTACGGTTGATCGTTGGCCAATGGTCGCCTGAACACAAATGGAGAACGTTCGGATGCCGTACACCGCGCCTCGCCATCGGCTCCGCTGGTGGACCGAACTGCCGCTGATCGCCGTGGTCTACGTGGCGTACTCGGCCGGCCGGCTGCTCGCCCGCGGCGATGTGACGACCGCGGTCGACCACGGCATGGCGATACTCCGGGCCGAGAAGGCACTCCACCTGAACGCCGAGCACCCCCTCAACCGCCTCTTCACCAAGATCCCCGCCCTCGGCATCCCCGCCGACTTCGCGTACGCCTCACTGCACTATCTCGTCACTCCGGTCATCCTGGTCTGGCTCTTCCGCCGCCGCCCCGCCCGGTACCGGGCCGCGCGCACCTGGCTGATGCTCTCCACGGTCCTCGGTCTCGTCGGCTTCACGCTTCTGCCGACCTGCCCGCCACGGCTCCTCGACGCCGGTCAGGGCTTCGTCGACACGATGGCGCAGTTCAGCTCGTACGGCTGGTGGGGCGGCGAGGCGAGCGCGCCGCGCGGCATGGGCGCGATGACCAATCAGTACGCGGCGATGCCGAGTCTGCACGTCGGCTGGGCGCTGTGGTGCGGTGTGATGCTGTGGCGCCACGGGCGTACGCCGCTGCTGAAGGTCCTCGGCGTCGCCTACCCGCTGCTCACCACGCTCGTGGTCATGGGCACGGCCAACCACTACTTCCTGGACGCGGTCGCGGGCGTCGCGGTCATGTGCATCGGCGCGCTGCTGACGCGCCCGGCGATGCGCCTCGCCGACCGCGTGCGCACCCGCTTCATCTCCGCACCTTCCGGCTCTTCCGGCTCGAAGTCCACGATTGTCGGTGGCGGATGCGAGACTTCCGCGGGTGAGCGAATCCCTGGACAGCGGACCACCTCCGCAGGCGCCGACGACAGCACTACGGCAGCGGCTCGCTGAGCTGCGCGGCCCCGCCGCCCAGCCCCATCCGCTCGACGCGCGTGCGCTCGCAGCCCTGGCCGCCAACCCCGGCTGCAGACGGCGCGCGCTGCTGGACGGCGCCGGGGTCGACAAGGCGGCGCTGGCCTCCGCGCTGGGGTCGCCGGCGGCGTTCGGGCAGTCGCAGTTCGCGTTCATGCGGGGCAATGCCTTTGAGGCGAAGGTCAAGTCCGACGGCGGCAAGGAGCTGCTGCGGCTGCTGGGCGTGGACGATCCGGCCGAGGTCCGGCTGCCCGATCTGTCGGCGGCGGGCCCCGAGGGCCGGGCCGCGCGTACGGCGCTGGCGCTGCGGGAGGCCACCGCGGCAGACGCGTGGACGCTGCTCGACCACCCCTTGCTGGCGCTGGAGGTGGCGGGCTCCCCCGCCTATCTGGAGCCGGACGCCGTGGTCGTCGCGCCCGACGGACGGTGGACGGTCGTCGAGATCAAGTCGTTCCCGATGATCGACGCATCGGCGGACGCGGCGAAGGTGGGCGCGGCCGCGCGCCAGGCCGCGGTGTACGTACTGGCGCTGGAGCGGGTCGCCGCCCTCACGGAGGGCGCGCAGGTGGCGCACCGGATTCTGCTGGTCTGCCCCAAGGACTTCTCCAATCTGCCGACCGCGTCCGTCGTCGACGTGCGCAAGCAGCTGTCGGTCACCCGGCGGCAGTTGGCCCGGCTGACCCGGATCGAGGACATCGCCGCCGTGCTGCCCGAGGGCACGACCTTCGATCTGGAGCGCCCGGCGCACGAACTGACGGCGGCCGTGGAGTCGGTGTCCGCCGCGTACGCACCCGAGTGCCTGGCCGCCTGCGAACTGGCCTTCCACTGCCGGGACAAGGCCCGTTCGGAGGGCGCGGTGGAGACGCTGGGCCGCGGGGTGCGCGGCGAGCTGGGCGGTCTGACGACGATCGGCGACGTCCTGGCGGCGGCGCGCGGTGCGGCAGGTGATCCGGACGACCCGGCGGTCGCGGCGCTGCGCCGGGCGGCGGCGCTGCGGGCCGAGGTGCTGGGGGCTGCGGGATGTCGCTGATCTCCACACTCGCCAGGCTCGAGGCCGTGGAGTCGGGGCGGGCGAAGCCGCTCGCGACGGTGCGGCACCGGCATCTGTCCGAGCGGCCGCTGGTCTTCGTGCCACTCACCACGGCGGGTGAGGCGGGCGCACCGCTGGGTGCGCTGGTCGGCACGGATGCGGACGAGCCGCGGCTGCTGGTGGTCGCCCAGCCGCGCGACCGCGATCTGCGCTTCACGTTCCTGGCCGAGCTTGCCGATGCCCTGCTGCCGCATCTGGAGGTGTACGCAGACGATGTCGAGCCCGCTGAGCGCAGCGAGACCGACCCGGAGACCGGCAAGAGGGTCAAGGTCGAGGTCGAACTGTGCGTGGACGCCCCGCAGTTGATCGTGCCCGGTCGGGCCGGCATCGAGTTCGTACGGCTGCTCGGCCGGTCGATGCGGTTTCGCCGTACGGCCGAGCAGGACCCCGACGCGCCCCATCCCGCACCGCCGCGTGTGCCACTGCTGGGCCGCTGGCTGACGCACTACGGCGAGCGGGCGCGGGTGCCCGGGTCATCACTGCTGCTCGCCGCGACCGATCTGCTGAACCGGCACTGGGCGAGTGGCCAGTCGTCGCTGGAGGACCAGCATCTGGGGGCGCTGCTCGCCTGGATCGACGTGCCCGAGGGCGAGTCGGGTGCGGAGGCTGCGCTGCGGGCCGAGCTCGCACGGGACGCTGCGGGCCAGCTGCGCTGCCCGCCGGCCGGGCCTGCGACCGACCCGGCCTTCGACAACAGGCTGCTGGCACCGGCCGTCGAGCGGTACGACCGGGCGCGCCAGGCGCTGAGCGCGGCCGAGGACGGCGCCGTGGCAGATGCGCGGCTGGGTGAACTGGCAGCCGCCGAGCGGGAGATCCGCCGGCTGCTGCTGACCCAGCTGCGGCCCACCTGGGACGCGGTGTGGCGCAGCCTGGAGCTGGTGCGCGAGCTGCCGGAGGGCTCCCGCGCGGCGGACCGCTGGACGCGGGACCGCTGGTCGTTCACGGCGCACCGCGACCGCATCCGGGCCGGGGAGCCGCCGCAGCCGCGCCGCGACGACGCGGTCACCGCCGCGCAGAAGCTCGCCTCCCGCGAGAGCGCCCAGGCCCAACTGGAGGCGCAGGAGGCCCTGGACGACCCGCTGGTCCTGGCCGGGCGCAGGCTTGCGGGCGAGGCGTTCCTGAGCGAGGTGACCGAGGTGGTGATGGCCTGGTCCGACTCGAAGCGCCCGAGCCCCCGCCCGCTGCTCACGGTCCGCACGGACGACCGCCCGCATCTGGGCGAGCGGGCGAAGGTGTACCGCTCCCTGGACGGCAAGCCGCAGACGGCGGAGTTCGTACGCTACGAGCAGCCGGGCACGATGGTGCTGCGGCTGACGGACCGCATGGGCCGTTCCAAGGACCCGGCGGAGGGCTCCGTACCGGACAAGGGCGAGCGGATCGCCTGGACCCTGTTCGAGCATGACCAACGCGGCGGCCCGAAGCTCCCGTCCCCGGAGGAGACCCCGTGGACCCACGGCGGTCCTCCCGGCACCGCCGCGGAGAACCCCGACCCCGTGACCCCGGAGGACCTGCTGTGAGCGGGCACGCATTCGACCCCGCCGGCTTCGACCCCGCCGGTGAGGCCGCTCGCGCCACCGAGGCGATCCTCGGCGACACGCTTCATGGGGCCCACCGCGGCGTCGTCGTGGACTCCCCGCCCGGGGCGGGCAAATCCACGCTCGTCGTGCACGCCGCACGTGAACTCGCCGCGGCCGGACGGCCGTTGATGGTCATCGCGCAGACCAACGCGCAGGTGGACGACCTCGTCGTGCGGCTCGCCGAGAAGGAGCCCGACCTGCCCGTCGGGCGGCTGCACAGCAATGACCCCAACCCGTACGACAAGGCCCTCGACGAGCTCGACAACGTACGCAAGTCCGCCAAGGCGGGCGACCTCGCGGGCCTGGAGATCGTCATCTCGACCGCCGCGAAGTGGGCGCATGTGCAGGGCGTCGAGCCGTGGCGGCACGCCATCGTCGACGAGGCCTACCAGATGCGCTCCGACGCGCTGCTCGCCGTCGCCGGGCTCTTCGAGCGCGCGCTGTTCGTGGGGGACCCCGGGCAGCTCGACCCGTTCTCGATCGTCGGCGCGGACCAGTGGGCCGGGCTGTCGTACGACCCCTCCGCGAGCGCCGTCTCCACGCTGCTGGCCCACAATCCGGAGCTCCCGCAGCACCGGCTGCCCGTCTCCTGGCGGCTCCCGGCATCCGCCGCGCCGCTGGTCTCCGACGCGTTCTACCCGTACACCCGCTTCCGCAGCGGCACGGGCCCGGACGACCGGCGGCTCGCCTTCGGGGTGCCGTCGGACGGATCGGGGCCCGACCGGGTGCTCGACGAGGCGGCGGAGTCGGGCTGGGGCCTGCTGGAACTGCCCGCCCGGCACACTCCCCGTACCGACCCCGAAGCGGTACGGGCCGTGGCGCTGGTCGTCCGCCGGCTCCTGGACCGCGGCGGCGCGGCCACCAGCGAGCGGTCCGCGGAGCCGGTCCCGGTGACCGCCGACCGGATCGCGGTCGGCACGGCCCACCGCGATCAGGCGGCGGCGGTCCGCGCGGCGCTCGCGGAGCTGGGCGTCGCGGATGTCACCGTGGACACGGCGAACCGCCTGCAGGGCCGGGAGTTCGACGTCACGGTCGTCCTCCACCCGCTGTCGGGCCGCCCGGACGCGACGGCGTTCCACCTGGAGACGGGCCGGCTGTGCGTGCTGGCGTCGCGCCACCGCCACGCATGCATCGTGGTGTGCCGGGCGGGCGTCGGCGATCTGCTGGACGAACACCCGTCGACGGAGCCGGTCCAGCTGGGCGTCACGATCAAGTTTCCCGATGGCTGGGAGGCCAACCATGCGGTCCTGGGACACCTGGCGGAACACCGTGTGAGCTGGGCCCCGTAGGCCCACTTGCGGGGAGTTGGAGAATAGAGGGTGGCCCGGAGGCAATGAGCAGGAGGAAGCGCATGTCAGAGCACGAGCGGACCGAGCGAAGGCTGCGGCCCGCACCGCTGCTCTTCGAGCCCTCGGAGGCCGCGGCGGACCCGGAGCACTTCTTCGATCTGGAGTCGATGGACGACCCGGGGGAGCTGCTGGCGCGCGCCACCGAGCTGACGCTCGCCTTCCGCGCGGCGGCCGACCGGGCGCTGGAGTACCAGGCCATCGCGGCGGCCCAGCTGGCAGATCCACGCCACTTCGACCGGCTGACGCCCGGGGACATCGCCGAGCGGGCAGAGTGGACCGAGGACTATGCAAGGAAGATGATCGAGTTCGGCCGCGACCTGCTCCGGGGCGGATCTCAGCAGTAGCGCGATGCCGGGAGCGCCAAGCCCGAAGCGCAATGCCGGGAGCGCGATGCCGGGATCATCAGCCTCATGGCATATGCCGGGGCGCAAGATACCGCTCCCGGGCGCGCCGTGTCCCCGATTTGTTCAACTCTCAGAAACGGATCGGTCACTCCCAGTAGATATTGCTGCATGAGTGCATGGCTGCGAGACGACTCCCTGCTGACTTCCGGCGCCGGTGACGACGAGCGCCGGGCCGACACCTCCGCCCTCCCGTGGGAGGACAGCCGCCACCACGTCACCCAGGTCACCGCGCCCGGAGCGAACTGGCTCGCCTCCGCCGGGGCGTATCCGCGCTCCGTGCTCTCCCTCTGGGAGGACAGCCCCACCGCTCCCGCCGTGCTTCCCTGCGGCTCCGTCTTCGACGTCGTGAACGTGCCCACGATCTTCGGGCGCCGCATGCTCGACCGGCTCTGGGAGGAGGGGCCCGGCTCCGGCCCCGTCGCCATGCACCGCGGCCGGATGCTGCTCTTCGTCGCGCCCGGCACCGCGCAGCGGCTGCCGGCGCTGCTCGACTGGGAGGAGTGGGGCGAGGCCGTGCCGCCGCTGCTCTGTCACGGCATCGGGGACGCGATGACCGTCCCGCCGCTGACCCGGGTTCCCGGTGCGCCGGGGCCGCGCTGGCTGGTGGCTCCGGACACCCGGCACCCGTGGCTGCCGGGGCCCGAGGTGGTGCTCTGGGCGTGCGTACGGGCGGCCCGCGCAGCGTCGTCGGCGAGCGTCCGTATATCGATTTTTCCTCGCGGCGAGCAGGATGCTAAGGTCTACGACGTCAGCAGGCGCCGCTAGCTCAGTTGGTTAGAGCAGCTGACTCTTAATCAGCGGGTCCGGGGTTCGAGTCCCTGGCGGCGCACAGACGGAAGAAGCCCCTCGCGAAAGCGGGGGGCTTTTTCGTGCGCCGATGAGGCAGCCGGGCCGGGCGCGTGCCGGCCGGAGGCCGGGCGCCGGGACCCCAAGCCCGGGACCGGACCGGAACCCGCGGGCCGGAGGCCGGGAGCCGAGCCCGGGACCGGAGCCCGGGACCAGTAGCCGGACGGCCGCGGGCCGGAAGCCGATCGACTGGGAGCCGGGACCTCAAACCCTGGGCCGGAAGCCGAGCGCCGCCGAGCCGCGGGCGGGGAGCCAGGACCCTCAACCCCAGGACCGGAAGCCGGACGGCCGCGAGCCGGAGGCCGGGATCCCCGAGCACCTGGGCCGGAAGCCGGGAGCTGCCGAGCCCAGGACCGGAAGCCGGGAGCCCCGCCAGCACCAGCACCAGGAGCGCGCCCGCACCCGCCGGCCGGCGCGCCGCCTACGCCGTCGTGATCTTGACCGTCCACGCGCCCGTCCTCGTACGGTCCGCCACCTCCACCCTCGTCCGCTCCCCCGGTGTCCCCGGCATCGTGAACGTCTCGCCGACCCCCAGCGGCGCGTCCGCCAGCGGTGGATACACCGACTGGTCCCAGCACGCCGCCGTGTCCGGGTGGGTGTCGATCACCTCGATGGGCCCGCCGCCCGAGGCGGTCTCCGACTGCACGCGATAGAGCAGCAGCCCCTCCGTACACGTCGTCTCGTCATTTCCCGTCGCCCCCCGCGCCTCGATCGCCAGCGCCGTGCCCTCGCCCGTCCTGACGACCGCGAGCCGCGTGCCGAGGCTGCCGCCCGGGGCCGGCGCCGCCGCCAGCGGCTCCAGAGTGATCAACTCGGACCTCGTCACGCACCGCACGGCCCGCCCGTCCAGCCAGCCCAGCTTCCACTTGTGCCAGCCGAAGAAGTCCGGGGCCAGTCCGAACTGGCTGCCCATCACATCCCAGTCGCCGACATACGTGTCCCAGTCGCCCTTGCCGTCCGTCGGCCGGTGGTAGAGGTCCGGCAGGTCGAAGACATGCCCGGTCTCGTGCGCCAGCACGTTGCGGTCCGGCGGATGCTGCTCGAAGACGGTGACGACCCGCTTGATGTCGGTGCCGTCGGCGGACAGCGGCTGTTCCAGGTTGACGACCTTCGTCGCGTCGGAGTCGACGCCGGGCGCATCCGGGTCGGCGACCAGGTAGACGATGTCGTAGCGGGAGAAGTCCACCGTCGGATCGGCCGCGGCGATCGCGTCGCGCAGATATGCGCTGCGCTGCCCGGAGTCCCAGTCCCGCCTTATCCCGTACGCCGTCGAGGCCTTCGGCATCGTCACCCACCGGTGCTGCGGATGCGAACGCAGCACGAACTTCCCGTAGGAGGCGCGTGAGTAGAAGTCGCTGGTGGCGGGGAAGTGGTCGGCCGCGATCTCGGCCGGCGCGTTCACCGGCACATGGTCCGGGAACGAGACGAAGACCATGACCGCGTCGAGGTCCCTGGACGGGCGCGGATACGCGGTGTCCCAGCTGTCGAGGCCGAGGGAGTGGTGCGCGGAGGTGCGGGACAGCGCGCACGGAGCAGCCGAGGTCTTGGCCACCGCGGGGCCCGCCACCAAGGACGTGGCGGCGAGCGCCATGAGGGAGGTGAGGGCGGCCGCGGCGCTGCGCAGGCGCGCGCGTTCCACTCCCCCGGGTGTTCCCTCGGACGACTGCTGACCCTCCACGTGGACCTCCGGCGACGGAATGGGGGACACCTCAACCACCCTGTTCCGGTTTCGGGTGGTATGCCCTGTTCCACTGCCCCACCCGGGTGACCGACCCGACGTCGGCCAGCGACTCGCCCGACACTCCGATGGCTCACGGAACGTCACATTCGGTCAGCATGGATCCGGGACGGTTCCGACCTGTGCAGAAACGATCGGCCGAAGGTGGCGACGGGCTCGTCCCGACGCCTTGTCGCTGGAACGGCCCAGAAGCAGCCTCTATGATCGGCACACTTTCCCCGATTTCTACTTCCCGACCACATCGGTACGACCGTGTACGACACAACCCCACTGCGGGAGCGACGGTGAGCGGAACCTCCGAAGGAACAGGGCCCGCGGGAGTCGCCGCCCCCGGCCGCACGCGGCCGCCGGTCACGGAGCGTCACAACTCCGGCCGAGCCGTCGCCGAACTGCGTGACTACCGCGCCGCGTTCAACGCCGCGCAACTGGCGATGGCGGTCGTGGACCAGGAGGGCCTCGTCGTCAACGCGAACGCGGCTCTCGCGGCGCTGCTGGGCACTGCGCCCGCGGAGGTGGCACAGCAGTGCGCGGCGGATCTGGTCGACCTCGCGTCGGACCGCCGCACCTGGCACGCGTACCGCGAGGTGCTGCGCGGCCGCCGCTCCCGCTTCCGCTGTACGCGGCGGCTCAAGCACCCGGACGGGCGGACGCTGTGGGCGGAGGTCACGGTCGCTCCGGTGCCCGACAGCCGCAATGTGCTGCTCTCCATCGCGGACATCAGCGACCGGCGCGAGCTGCATGCGCGGCTGCGGCATCTCCAGATGCACGACCCGGTGACACGGCTGCCCAACCGTGCGCTGTTCTTCGAGCGGCTGTCGTCGGCGCTCGAGTCGTCGGCGTACGAGCGGGGCTCGACCGGGCGGATCGGGCTGTGCTACCTCGATCTCGACGGCTTCAAGGCGGTCAACGACACGCTCGGGCACCGGGTCGGCGACCGGCTGCTCGCGGCGGTGGCCGCGCGGCTCACCGCGTGCGCGGACGGCGACGGCTTCACCCGCAGCGGCGGCCATCTGGTGGCGCGGCTCGGCGGCGACGAGTTCGCGATCCTCGTCGAGGACTCCACCGGCACGGAGCAACTGGCCGATCTGGCGCGGTCCGTACTGGCCGCGTTGCAACAGCCGTTCGACCTGGTGGGGCAGTGCCTTTCGGTCTCGGCGTCGATCGGTGTGGTGGAACGGGCGATGGCGGGGACGACCGCCACCGCCCTGATGCAGGCCGCGGACACGACGCTGTACTGGGCGAAGGCGGACGGCAAGGCCCGCTGGACCCTCTTCGACCCCGAGCGCAACGCGCACCGGATGACACGGCAGGCGCTCTCCTCGATGCTGCGACCGGCCGTGGAGCGCGGGGAGTTCGCGCTGGAGTACCAGCCGCTGGTGGGGATGGCGGACGGGGTGACGCGGGGCGTGGAGGCGCTGGTGCGCTGGAACCACCCGCAGTTCGGGACGCTGGCGCCGAATCGTTTTATCGGAATTGCGGAGGAAGACGGTTCGATCGTTCAGCTGGGCCAGTGGGTGCTGCGCACGGCGTGCCGCCAGGCCGCGCAGTGGCAGAAGGACCACCCGCAGGCCCTGCCGCTGTTCGTGAGCGTCAATGTGGCTGTACGCCAGGTCTGGGACTCGGACCTGGTGGCGGACGTGGCGGAGATCCTGGCGGAGACGGGACTCGCGCCGCATCTGCTGCAGCTCGAGCTGACCGAGTCGGCGGTGATGGGCTCGGCGGGCCGGCCGCTGCAGGCGCTTCAGGCGCTCAGCGACATGGGTGTGCAGATCGCGATCGACGACTTCGGGACGGGTTACTCGAACCTGGCGTATCTGAGCCGGCTTCCGGTATCCGTACTGAAACTCGACGGATCGTTTGTCCGCGGCTTCCAGGACGAGGCGCACCCGAACCCGGCGGACGAGACGATCGTCGAGGCGATGGTCCAACTGGCGCACCGGCTGGGCCTGACGGTCACGGCGGAATGCGTCGAAACGGCGGGCCAGGCGTCGCGGCTGAGGCGGATCGGCTGCGACACGGGGCAGGGCTGGCTGTACTCGCGGGCGGTGGCGCCGGAGCGGATCGCGGAGCTGCTCGGGGTGGGCGCGGCGGCGGTCTGAGGGCGCGGAATTGGAACCGCCCCCGGCCGGAAGGGGCGGCTTCCGGGCGGGGGCGGGGGTTGTGGGGGGTGTCCTCAATCTCCCCCGGACTTCGTCCGGGGGGACCCCCGGACGGGCTTGATTTTCAAGCCCCGCCGGCGATTGAGGAGCGGGGGTCCCCCCACGCCCGGCGGGCGTGGGGGGAGGGTCCGGGGCGGAGCCCCGGCGGGGTCAAAGGCGCGGAGCCCCGGCTACATCAGCAGGCGCCCTGGTCCCGCCAGACGCCCCATTCGCCCGTCGTGCCCGGCTCTTCGCCCTGCGTCCACCACTGGGCCTTCCAGGTGTGGCCCTTGTGGGAGACCAGGCCGCCGCCCGTGTAGACCGCGGTGCTGGACCAGGCAGCCGCCGTGCAGCCGGTCTGCGGAGTGCTCGGGGAGGGGGACGGGGTCGGGTTCGAGGGCGACGGCGTCGGACTGGACGGGGACGGCGTCGGGTCCGGCGTGGTCGGAGAGCTGCCGACCGCCGTCACGATGTCGTTGAACAGCGTCGCGTTCGCATCCAGGCCGAGCAGCGAGTACATCATCGCGCCCGCCAGTCCCCTGTTGTGCGCATAGTCCGCACGGGCCTGGATCGCGCGCTTGTCGAGGCCGGTGAAGAACTCGCCGTCCTTGTAGAAGTACGAAGCCTTCGCCTCGTCGTCCCAGAACGTCGTCGCCGCGTTGTCGACGATCCCGCCGAGCTCCTTGTAGTGCGCGATGCCCGCCTGCTGGCTGATCGGACGGGCCGCCGACGCGCCCGTCGCGGACTGCGCGAGGCCGTTCTTGGCGCCCGCCGGGACACCCTTCCAGCCGCGGTAGTAGAACTCGTACCCGAGCGTCAGCTTGTTCGCCGGGAAGCCTCCGGCGATGCCGTACGCCGTGTTCCCGTCGAGCCAGGAGTCGATCGCGTTGTCGATCGAGTACTTCTGCGTGCCCGGGGCGATCACATCCGTCGGGTCGGACGCCGGCGAGTACAGCGGCGACTGGTGGTAGGTCGGGCCGTCCGAGTCCCAGGCGCCGTGCATGTCGTACGTCATGATGTTCGCGTAGTCGAGATACGCGCCGATCTTGTCGGTCTCGATGTTCTTGATCTTGTCCTGGCCGGCCGGCAGCGCCGCCGTCAGCAGGTACTTCTTGCCGCCGTGCGCCGTGCCGTACTCGTCCAGCTGCTTGCGGAACTCCGCGAGCAGCAGCGTGAAGTTGGCCTTGTCCTCGGGTCCGTAGTGGTTGCCGAGGTGGCCGCCAGCCGAGCCCGGGTACTCCCAGTCGATGTCGATACCGTCGAAGATCCCGGCCGCGGTGCCCGCGCCGCCGAAGCCGCCCTCGACCGGCAGGTCACCAGCGATGTACTGCTTGACGCAGGAGGCCACGAACTTCTTGCGGCTCGCGTCCGTCAGCGCCGCGTCGTGGAAGTACTTGGAGTACGTCCAGCCGCCCAGTGAGATATTGATCTTCAGCTTGGGGTACTTCGCCTTCAGCTCCTTGAACTGGTTGAAGACGCCCACGATCGGCTGGTTCCAGGTGTCGGCCACGCCGTCGACGCTGTCCGCCGCCGTGAAGGACTTCTGGTAGTCGGCGTACGAATCGCCCGCGCCGTCACCGGCGTTGGGGTTGGCGTCGTCGCCCGCCGCCTTGTTCGCCTCGAAGCAGGTCAGGTCCGTGGGGTGGATGTTCCCGAACGAGTAGTTGAGGACATCGAGCTTGCTCGCGATGCCGCGGGTGTCCAGGTGCTTGGGGTAGAAGGCGTTGCCGTACACGCTCCACTGGTCGTAGTACGCGATCTTCACCCCGCCGGTGGACGCGGCGGCGGTCGTGACATCGTCGCGGGCGGCTGCGTCGGCGGTGCCGAGGCCGGTGAAACCGGCCAGGGCGCCTGCGGCGAGCGCCGCGGTCGTCAGGGCCGCGAGCAATGGTTTACGGGAGCGCACGGTCTTCCTCCGAGGGGCTGTGTAACGGAAGTTGAAGAAGAAAACGAAGCGGGTGGGAGAAAGAGATAGCGATCCGGCCAGCGCCGCGTCAATGGTCTGGACAAAACAAGGACTAGACCAATTTTGACGAGAAACCGCTTGTCAGGGACGTGCACCCCCAACGCAGAACCGCCCGCCACCATCGGTGACGAGCGGTTTAAGCCTCGGTTAAGGAGCCGCGGACAGACGGTTCAGGAACGAACCGCTCCACCCGGCAAGTCGTACGCGTCCGCGATCAGTTCATAGCTGCGCAGCCGCGCGTCGCCGCCGTGCGCATTGGCCGTGAGCATCAACTCATCGGCGCCGGTGCGCTTCTGGAGGTCGTCGAGCCCGGTGCGTACCGCGTCCGGCGTGCCGTGAACGACATTGCCCAGCCAGCTGTCCACGAACTCCCGCTCCAGGGAGCTGAATTGGTACGCCTCCGCCTCATCGGGCGTGGGGATGAGCCCGGGGCGGCCGGTGCGCAGCCGCAGCATGGAGAGCGCGCCCGTCAGCACCTCACGGCGGGCTTCGCGTTCCTCGTCGGCGGCCAGCGCCGAGACGCCGATCAGCGCGTACGGGGAGTCGAGCACCGCGGACGGGCGGAAGGACTCGCGGTAGAGGTCGAGCGCCGGGATGGTGTGCTGCGCCGAGAAGTGGTGGGCGAAGGCGAAGGGCAGCCCCAGCACTCCCGCCAGCCGGGCGCTGAAGCCGGAGGAGCCGAGCAGCCAGATGGGCGGGCGGGCGGAGGGACCCTGGACCGGGCCGGGCACGGCGTGGATGCGGCCGTACGGATGCCCGTCGGGGAAGTCGTCGTCCAGGAAGCGGGTCAGCTCGGCGAGCTGCTGCGGAAAGTCGTCCGCGCCATCTCCCCCGGCCGCCGGCATGGGGGACCCCAGTCGGTCCGTCCGCCGCAGGGCCGCGGCGGTCGCCCCGTCCGTGCCCGGCGCGCGACCGAGGCCCAGGTCGACCCGGCCCGGGGCCAGGGCCTCCAGCGTGCCGAACTGCTCGGCGATGACCAGCGGCGCGTGGTTGGGAAGCATCACGCCGCCCGAGCCGAGGCGGATGCGTTCGGTGTGCGCGGCGAGGTGGGCGAGGATCACGGCCGGGGACGAGGAGGCGACGCCCGGCATCGAGTGGTGCTCGGCGACCCAGTGACGGTGGAAGCCGCGGCTCTCGGCGAGCCTGGCGATGTCCACGCTGGTGCGCAGGGCGTCGGTGGCGGTGCGGCCGACGCCTACGGTGACCAGGTCCAGTACCGACAGCGGTACGGGTGCGGTTCCGATCGCCGTGCCTCGTATCTCGTCCACGGATGGGCCCTCCTGCGCATGAAGTTACGTACGGCAGAAGCTAACAGGAGGGCATCTCCGCTTTATTCCCCGCCGGCCGTCATCCAGTCCGGCTTCCGGAAGAGCGTGCCGAGCTTCGGGCCGTACACCCACGCCCTGCGCTGCGCCAGCCGCAGCCCCTCCCACACCGTGACCTGGTTCGCCGTGAGGACCGGCTTGCCCAGCGCCTCCTCCAGCTCCGCCAGGTACGCCGCGGTGTGCAGCGCCGTGTCGGGCAGCAGCACCACCTCCGCGTCCGGATGGTCACCCGCGCGCGCCAGCTCGAGCACCTCGTCCCGGCCCCAGGCACCGACCTCGGCCGCCGTGATGATCCCGCTCGCGCGGTCCGCGACCACCTCGGCCCCGGACGCCTTGAGGAAGGCGGTGAACAGTGCCGTGACGTCCTCCGGATAGGTCGCGGCGACCGCCACGCGCACCGCGCCCAGCGCCCGTACCGCATGGGCGAAGCCGAAGGACGTACTCGACGCGGGCATGCCCGCGGCCATGGCCAGCGCGCGGATCTGCTCGTGCGCACCCTCCCAGCCATACACGAAACTGCCGCTGGTGCACGCCCACACCACCGACTCCGCGCCCGCCAGCCGCAGCTCCTCCACACCCGCGGCAAGCCGCTCGGCCGACCCCATCTCCAGCAGCGCGTCGACGCGGTGGGCGTCCTCGCCGATGTCGGTGTGGACGACGGGCAGTCTGATGTCGCTGTCGAGCAGCACCTCGAACCGGGGGTAGTCGTCCTCGGCCGAGTGCCCGGGGTAGAGAAGTCCGACCGTGGTCATGTCCAGCCTTCCTGTTCTTCGGGCTGAGGGGGATGCGACGGCGAGGCGGGCTCGACGGGAGGTGCTGCGGGCTCGGTGGCTTCCGGCTGCAGCAGCAGCCCCTGATACGGACCTACCGCGTGCACCCCGATCCGGCGCAGCGCCGACCACATCGTCACCTGGTTCGCGGAGAGCACCGGCATCCTCAGTTCGGCCTCCAGCTGCGGGATCGCGTCGTACGTCGGCAGATTCGTGCAGCTGATGAAGAGCGCGTCGGCCGCGCCCACCACCGCCTGCCGCGCCATGTCGACCACCGACCGGTAGGGCACCTTCCAGATGTGCCGGGTCAGCCCCAGAAAAGCGCGACCCGTGACCGTTACCCCAGCTTCTCCCAGATACTCCTCCAGTGCCTGGGTGACCGACTCCGTATAGGGCGTGACCAGGGCGATACGCGCGGCGCCCAGCTCGTCGAGTGCTTCGAGCAGGGCGCCGGACGTGGTCAGCGAAGGCACTTCGCCGGCCGCGCTCATCGCCTCGCACATCGCCCGCTCCCCGGCGAGACCACCGACGAAACTGCCCGACGTACAGGCGTATGCGAGGACCTCCGGCTCGGACACGCTGAGCGCCTGGACGGCCTCGCGCAGCGTCTCGTGCTCGCTCACCAGGCGGGCCAGGTCGAGCGAGACCTCAACGGGCACATAGGGCGTACGCGTCAGGCGCAGGGAGACATCGTCGGGGACCCATCGCCACAGTTCACGGTCCAGCGCGAAGTCGAACGGGGCGACCACGCCGATACCCCGCTGGGGCTGTGGACCGCCGAGAAAGGAGACATCCATCGCAGGCCCCCTAAAGGTCCTGTCCGGCCGATCAGGCCAGGCTCGGCCCGATCGGCCGGACAGGACCTGATGCGTTGTTGACGACGTTAGGTTCGGGTGCGAGCGTGGTCAATCCGTACATGTGTCACACTCCCCCGTTGCCCTGTCGGGCACGGGAGGGGCCCCCACGAAACGGCTTCCGCTTGATGTCCGAACCCACCCTTCTCGTACTGTCCGCCGACCCTCCACCCCGCCTCGGACGGCTCGCCGGGCGGGTCCGCGTCCAGTACGCCGACGAGCGGACGCTCGCCGAGCGACTCCCGTACGCAGACGCCCTGTTGGTGTGGGACTTCACCTCCGACGCGGTACGGGCCGCCTGGCCCGGCGGGGGTCCGCGGCCCCGCTGGGTGCACACCCCGAGCGCCGGGGTCGACCGGCTGCTCTGCCCCGAGCTGATCGCCTCCGAGACCGTGGTCACCAACGCCCGCGGAGTCTTCGAGGAGCCGATCGCCGAGTACGTCGCCGGTCTTGTGCTGGCGATGGCGAAGGACCTCCCCGGGACCCTCGAACTGCAGCGTCAGCGGCGCTGGCGGCACCGTGAGGGCCTGCGCGTCGCGGGCACCCGCGCGGCAGTGGTCGGCGCGGGCCCGATCGGCCGGGCCGTGGCCCACACGCTGGAGGCGCTGGGCGTCACCGTCGCGGTGGTCGGCCGCACCGAGCGCTCCGGGATCCATGGCGAGAAGGACCTCGATCCGCTGCTCGCCCGCGCCGACTGGGTCGTGTGCGCGGCGCCGCTCACCGATGCCACGCGCGGCATGTTCGACGCCCGGCGCTTCGCGCTGATGCAGCCGTCGGCCCGGTTCATCAATGTGGGGCGCGGGCCGCTGGTCGTCGAGCACGATCTGGTCTCCGCGCTGAACCGGCGGGTGATCGCGGGTGCGGCCCTCGATGTGTTCAGCTCGGAGCCGCTCACGCCCGACAGCCCGCTCTGGGACGTTCCGGGGCTGATCGTCTCGCCGCACATGAGCGGCGACACCGTCGGCTGGCGCGACCGGCTGGGCGAGCAGTTCGTCGAGTTGTACGAGCTGTGGGAGGCCGGAAAGCCGTTCCCGAACGTGGTCGACAAGAAACGTGGGTACGTCCCCAGTCATGACTGCTCCGCTGACTGACCTCACCGCCCTGACCGCACGTCAACTGCTGGCCGGCTACGAGAGAGGCGAGTTCTCCCCCGTCGACGCGACCCGCGCGGCGCTGGAGCGGATCGAGGCGGTGCAGCCTCTGGTCAACGCCTTCGTGCGGGTCGACGCCGATACGGCGCTGGCCCAGGCACAGGCGTCCGCCGGGCGCTGGCACCGGGGGGAGCCGCAGGGGCTCCTCGACGGCGTGCCGGTCACCGTCAAGGATCTGCTGCTGCAGCGGGGCGGGCCGACCCTGCGCGGCTCCAGGACCGTCCAGGCGGAGGGCAGTTGGGACGAGGACGCGCCCTCCGTCGGCCGGCTGCGGGCACACGGCGCGGTCTTCCTCGGCAAGACGACGACTCCCGAGTTCGGCTGGAAGGGCGTCACCGACTCCCCGCGGCACGGGGTCACGGGCAATCCGTACGACCCGGCACGGACGGCCGGCGGCTCCAGCGGCGGCAGTGCCGCGGCGGTGGCGCTCGGCGCGGGCCCGCTCTCGCTCGGCACGGACGGCGGCGGCTCGGTCCGCATCCCCGCGTCCTTCTGCGGGATCTTCGCGCTGAAGCCGACGTACGGGCGCGTGCCGTTGTACCCGTCCAGCCCCTTCGGGACGCTCTCGCACGTGGGGCCGATGACACGGGACGCCGCGGACGCCGCGCTGCTGCTCGATGTGATCAGCGGCGAGGACTGGCGGGACTGGTCGCATCTGGGCCCGGCGGACGGGGTGCGCGGCACGCTCACCGAGGGCGTCAAGGGGCTGCGGATCGCCTACTCGCCGTCCCTGGGCGGGCAGGTGGCGGTGCGCCCGGCGGTCGCGTCGGCGGTACGGCGGGCGGTGGGGGCACTCGCCGGACTCGGCGCGTACATCGAGGAGTCCGACCCCGATATCGCCGATCCGGTGGAGGCGTTCCACACGCTGTGGTTCAGCGGCGCGGCCAGGCTGCTGCAGCCGCTGGGCGCCCGGCAGCGCGAGCAGCTGGACCCCGGGCTGCGCGAGATCGCCGGGCGCGGCGCGCGGTACAGCGCGCTGGAGTATCTGGCGGCCGTGGACGTCCGGATGGCGCTGGGCCGGCGGATGGGCCGGTTCCACACCTCGTACGACCTGCTGGTCACACCCACCCTGCCGATCACGGCCTTCGAGGCGGGAGCGGAGGTCCCGGCGGGCTCGGGACACCGCCGCTGGACCGGGTGGACGCCGTTCACATACCCCTTCAACATGACCCAGCAGCCCGCGGCGACGGTGCCGTGCGGGGTCGACGAGGACGGGCTGCCGATCGGGGTCCAGCTGATCGGGGCGCGGCACGCGGACGGGCTGGTGCTGCGGGCGGCGCACGCGCTGTACGAGTCGGGCGCGACGACGATCCCGACGCCCACGGTCGGGTAACTGGGGGCAAGCCCCCAGACCCCGGTACGCCCGCTGAGGGCCCCCACGCCCGCAGGGCGTAGGGGGAGTGTCATGAATCGCCGGACGGGCTTGATTGCCCCGCCCGAACTTCGAGCTCGGCCGGGCAAATCAAGCCCCTCCGGCGATTGAGGAGCGGGGGTACGGGGGCGGAGCCCCCGAAAAGAAGCCTCGCCGGCATTGAGGCGCGGGGTCTGGGGCGGAGCCCCAGCTCCTACGCTCGCCGGAAGCTGAGCGTCTCGCCCCGCGCCCCCGCCCGCCACAAGTCCTGGCACGCCTCCGCCATCCCGTCCAGCCCCTCCACCACCGTCCCCCACACAATCCCCGGCACCCACCCCGTATCCCCGTTCAGCAGCAGGTTGTTGCGCTCGTAGAAGAGGGCCAGGTCGACGACGGTCGAGCGGCCGTGGTGCGCGGCCTGCTCGCCGTATCCGTACGACGCCGTGCCCAGCTGCACATCGGAGAAGGTGAAGTAGCAGAGATCGCCCGGAATGGGCGTCACCGTCGGGTTCTCCAGCGGCGGTTCCTGCTCCGCGAAGGCCGGGAACAGGGCATAGATCTCATTTCGGGCGTACTTGGCGTGGTACACGTCCCCTGCCAGCGGCAACGCGTCCCACACAGCCGCACAGGTCTGCGGCGCCTTGTCGTCGAGAAGCAGCGCGGTGCACCGCACGCCGCGCTTGTCGAGGGCTACGGTCACATATCGGTCGGCCATTTCGTACGCATACCCCGCAGGGACCCGGGTAGCCGCGCGCCCATGGCTCGTACTAGAGAGACACCATCGATTCGCAGACGCACACTGCTGCTCGGCAGCACGGCGGCCGGGGCGCTCGGGGCCGCAGCCGCGGCAGGCTGCAGCCGTGTGCCGTCAGGTGATGCGCTGGCCCGGTTGAGATCCGCGCGCACGGTGCGCCTCGGCATCGCGGGCGAGGTGCCCTACGGATATGTCGACGACCAGGGCGAGTTCACCGGCGAGGCCCCTGAACTGGCCCGAGTGATCTTCAAGCGGCTCGGCATCGACCAGGTCCAGCCGGTCGCCACCGACTTCGCCTCGCTCATACCCGGACTGAACTCCCAGCAGTTCGACGTCGTCTCGGCCGGGATGTACATCAACAAGGAGCGCTGCGAGCAGGTCGTCTTCGCCGACCCCGAGTACCAGATGCTCGACTCCTTCATCGTGCGCAAGGGCAATCCGAAGAATCTGCACAGCTACGAGGACGTGGTGAAGGCGAAGGCGAAGTTCGCCACCGGCACCGGCTATGCGGAGATCGACTACGCGGTCGCCGTCGGCTACCCGGAGAAGGACATCGTCATCCTCCAGGACCAGGTGGCGGGGCTGAACGCCGTCGAGTCGGGCCGCGTCGACGTCTTCGCGGGTACCGCGCTCACCACCCGCGAGGTGGTGAAGAAGAGCCGGAAGGCCGAGGCGACCGAGCCGTTCGCGGCCGTCGTCGACGGCAAGAAGAAGATCGACGGCGGGGGCTTCGCCTTCCGCCCCACCGACACCGAGTTGCGCGACGCCTTCAACGTCGAGATCCACAAGATGAAGAAGAGCGGCGAACTCTTCCGCATCCTGCGCAAGTTCGGCTTCACGCAGAACGAGATGACCACGCTCACAGCCAAGGAGCTGTGCCGATGACAGCCGGACTCTGGCAGAACTGGGTACTCCCGGGCATCTGGATCACCGTTCAACTGCTGCTCTACAGCGCGGCGCTGGCCGGATTCGTCGCCTTCGCCGTCGGCATCGCCCGCACCCACCACTCGCGCGTCGTCCGCTTCCTGGCGGGCACCTACACCGAGATCTTCCGCGGCACGTCCGCGCTGATCCTTATGTTCTGGCTGTTCTTCGTGCTGCCGCCGCTGCTGGGCTGGCAGCTGGTCCCGATGTGGGCCGCGGTGCTCGCACTGGGCCTGTCCTACGGCGCGTACGGCGCGGAGATCGTGCGCGGCGCACTGAACTCGGTGGCTCCGGCGCAGCGCGAGGCGGGGATCGCCCTCAGCTTCACGCCCTGGCAGCGGATGCGGCTGATCCTGCTGCCGCAGGCCGTGCCGGAGATGATCCCGCCGTTCTGCAATCTGCTGGTCGAACTGCTCAAGGGCACGGCGCTGGTGTCGCTGCTCGGCGTGGGCGACGTCTCCTTCGCGGCGTACCTGGTGCGGCTCGCGACCCAGGAGAGCGCACAGATCTACACCATCAGCCTGGTCATCTACTTCGTGATCGCGTTCGTCATCACGCGCTCCATGAAGGCACTTGAGAAGAAGGCCAAGACCAATATCGGGGTCGGGGCCCTGGGAGGTGGCGCGAAGTGAACTGGGACTGGTCCGCTGTCGCGGACTTCATGCCGCGCTTCTGGGACGGCGTGCTGGTCACGCTGGAGATCCTGGTGCTCGGCTCGCTGATCTCCTTCACGCTCGGCCTGGTCTGGGCGATCGGGTTCCGGGCGCCGACCCGCTTCGTACGGTGGCCGGTGAACGTCGTCACGGAGTTCATACGCACCACGCCCCTGCTGGTGCAGCTGTTCTTCCTGTACTTCGTACTGCCGGAGTGGGGCGTGCAGTTCTCGGCGCTGACCACCGGCACGATCGCGATCGGGCTGCACTACTCGACGTACACCGCACAGGTCTACCGGGCCGGCATCGACGCCGTGCCGGCCGGTCAGTGGGAGGCGGCGACTGCGCTGAGCCTGCCCGCGCACCGCACCTGGTTCGCGGTGATCCTGCCGCAGGCGGTCCGGCGCATCACGCCGGCGCTCGGCAACTACGTCATCGCGATGCTGAAGGACACACCGCTGGTCGCCGCGATCGGCGTGCTGGAGATGCTGCAGCAGTCCCGGCTGGAGAGCGCCGCGACGTTCCAGTACACCGAGCCGCTGACCGTGATCGGTATCGCCTTCATCCTCATCGCCTACCCGGCTTCCCTTCTTGTACGAGCCCTGGAGCGCCGCCTTGTCCACTGACACCCAGCCCCCCGCCGATGCCGAGACGCCCGACGAGACCCACGAACTGATCCGCTTCGACAACGTCACCAAGCGCTTCGGTGACAACACCGTCCTCGACGACCTCTGCTTCTCGGTACGCCCGGGCAAGCATGTGACGCTGATCGGACCGTCCGGCTCCGGCAAGACCACGATCCTGCGCCTGCTGATGACCCTGACGTCGCCCGACACGGGCACGATCCAGGTGAATGGCAACCGGCTGTTTCCGGCCGCCGAGAAGGAGCGCCGCGAGGCACGCAAGAAGATCGGCATGGTCTTCCAGCAGTTCAATCTGTTCCCCAACATGACCGCTCTGCGGAACATCACCGAGGCCCCGGTGCGGGTCCTCGGCATGTCCAGGGACGAGGCCGAGGAGCGCGCCAAGGAGCTCCTTGAGCTGGTGGGCCTCGGCGACCGCCGCGATGCCAAGCCGACCCAGCTGTCGGGCGGCCAGCAGCAGCGGGTGGCGATCGCCCGCGCGCTGGCGATGCGGCCCCAGGTTCTGCTTCTTGACGAGGTCACGTCGGCACTGGACCCTGAACTGGTCGCCGGGGTACTGGATGTGCTGCGGGACATCGCCCGCTCCACGGACATCACGATGCTGTGCGTCACGCACGAGATGAACTTCGCCCGGGACATCTCCGACGAGGTGCTGATGTTCGACTCCGGGAAGGTCATCGAGTCCGGATCTCCGGAAAAAATCTTCTCCGATCCGGAGCACGAACGTACTCGCGAGTTTCTCAGTGCGGTGCTCTGACCACTCACTCCGAGGCATAGGTGTGACTCTGGCATATGCCAAGAGGATGAGCCCCAGCGTATGACGTTGGGGCTCAGCATCATTCTCGCCAACAGCCGCCCCCGAAACGGCTCTTGGCGGCTATCGTGGTACGGAAGCTTGCGGTCACAACCTGGTAGGGGGAAACCGTGGCGCTGAAGCCTGAGCCCACCGCGCCGTTCCATTCGGTGCAATACGTCTTACGCGTCCTGGAGACGATCTCGAAGCACGGTGGCGGTGTCACCGACGTCCAGGTCGCACGCGAGACAGGGCTGCCGACCGGCCACCTGGCTCCCATGCTGGCGATGCTGCGCCGCGAGGGCTATGTGGAGCAGGTCGCGGACGGCGCATATGTGATCGGCGACTCCCTGATACTGCTCGGCTCGGGAGCCACCCGCCAGCAGGCACTGGAGGCGAAACTCCAGGAGACGCTCACCGAGCTGCGCGACTCGGTCGGCGCTGCGGTCTACATCAGCCGTTATATCGACGGCGAGGTCAAGATCACGCAGTACGCCGACAGTCCGCACGCTCCCAAGGTCAACGAGTGGGTGGACTTCCGCTCGGCGGCGCACGCGAGCGCGGTCGGCAAGTGCCTGCTGACGCAGCTCGATGTCAACGGGCGCCGCGACCACCTCTCGCGCCACAAGATAGCCCGCCTCACCTCGCGCACGATCACCAGCGAGAGGCTGCTCTTCTCCAAGCTGGACGCGCAGCCGCCGACGGTTCCGATGCTGGACCTCCAGGAGTACGCGGTGGGCACGGTCTGCGCGGCGGTGCCGCTGACGGCGGGTTCGGCGGTGGGGTGCCTCGCGCTCTCCATGCCGGTCGAGCACGCCCACCGGCTGCGCTCGGCCGCGGACACACTGAACCGCAGGGCCGCGCCGGTGGTGCTGTCGCTCGCGATCTAGGAGGACGACCCGACGGGTGGCCCGTCGGCCAGGGCCGCACGAAGGCGGACTCAGGCGCACGCAGGCGCACGAAAAAGCCCCTCGCTCTCGCGAGGGGCTTTTTCCGTCTGTGCGCCGCCAGGGACTCGAACCCCGGACCCGCTGATTAAGAGTCAGCTGCTCTAACCAACTGAGCTAGCGGCGCCCGCTGACGTCGTAAATAGTACCTGGTCCCGAGGGGTGCTCCGGCACCCCTGAGGCGTGCTCTACCCGCAGCAGCCGTCCCGGTGCATCAGCTCGCTCACAGCCGCCCAGTGCGGTTCGGCGACGACGACCGCCCGCGCGGAAGGGCGGCTGTACACCGCCTCCAGCGCAGCGCGATCATGGACCCGGCCCCCGATCAGGACGCGGCTCGTCCTGGCCAGATCGTCGAAGTCCGTGAACGGATCACCGTCCACGATCGTCAGGTCCGCCAGCTTGCCCGGCTCCACCGTCCCCAGGTCCCTCTCGGCGCCGAAGGCCCTCGCCGCGTTCGCCGTCGCCGTCAGCAGCGCCTCGGACGGGGAGAAGCCGTACGCGACCAGGGCGCGCAGAGCCAGGTGGAGGTGGAGGCCGACCGGGGTGAGCGGAGTGTCCGTGCCGAGAGCGACGAGACCGCCCGCGGAGCTCACCTGGCGGAGGGTGTCGAACTCGCGGCGCAGCGCGAGGCGTTCGATGTCCGTGGCCGGCTTGCCTGCCCGGTCGCGGATCGCCAGGACGTCCCACGGCGGCATCATCGCGGTCACCCGCGGGTCCTCGACCAGTTCGGGGTTGTCCGCGAGCAGCGTGAACGCGGTGAACGGGGTCTCGATCAAACGGAAGCCGCCGCGCGCGTAGGTCTCGATCGTGTCCTGGTGGGTGAGGCCCCCGGCGGTCGCGCCGTGGCCGTACTCCGCCCGTTCCGTCGCCACCAGGTGGGTGGTGAGGTCCTGGCCGGTCTGGAAGCCCTGCGAGCACAGGTGCGAGCCGGAGCGTACGCCGAGCCGCTCATGGCCGAAGCGCGCTGCCTCCGCCATGATCCAGGCAGGGGCGCGCACGTATGTCTTGACGAAGTCCCAGTCCAGCGCGGCCCCGCGGGCGAGGGAGCGCGCGAGCCCCCGAGGGGTACGGTGCGCGCGGCCCATGCTGTACGCGACGCGGGAACCGTCAAGGAGCTCGCCGGTGGTCAGCAGGCGCGGCCCGTGGAGACGGCCGGCGGTGATGTCCTCGCGCAGCCTGGCCTGTTCGTAGGAGAAACCGGCCAGCGAGACGGTGGTGGTGATTCCGTACGCAAGGGACACGGCAGTCTGGCGGGCGCCGTAGGTGTACTGCCAGGGGTGGGTGTGCGTGTCCCACAGCCCGGGCAGGACCGTCTGCCCGGAGGCATCGACGGTCCGTGCCGCGCGGCGGACAGTGTGGCGGGCGGCGCGGTGCGGTTCGACGGATGCGATACGGCCGTCCCGGATCAGCACATCCACGTCCTCGCGGGGCGCGGAGCCGGTCCCGTCCCAGAAGCGGCCCGCGTGGACGACCGTGTCCACGGCGGCCGGGCGGCGGTAGCCGAGCGCGACCGGGACCGTGCGGGTCGTGCCGTCCAGGTCTCTGAGCCGCAGCCGGGCGCCCGACAGATACAGCAGCCTGCGCGAGTCGGCCGACCAGGTCGGATGGTCGGCCGGCTCATCACTGAGGAGGCGCGGCTCGCCGTCGGGGGTGCCGTCCGGGCGGACCGGCAGCAGCCAGAGCGCGGACTCGCTGACGCAGGCCAGATGGCGGCCGTCCGGGGACCAGACGGGTCCGCTCGCATAACGGTCGGAGAGCGAGACATGCGGCGCGAGCGGGTGGAGCACCGAGCTCCCGGTCGTGGTGTCGACGACGCGGATGAGGTTGTAGCCCTCGCGGAAGCGGAGGTTGAGACGGTTGCGGTCGCAGTAGGCGAGGTAGCGGCCGTCCGGCGACCAGCTGGGCCGCCCCGGCAGCCCGCCCCCGCCCAGGGGCGCGGCGAGCTTCTTCTCCGCACCGCTCGCGAGATCGCGTACGACGAGATTGCCGGCCATGTCGAGGCAGCCGAGGCGGCCGCCGTCCGGGGAGAGCGCGGCATGGGCCCGGCCGCCGGGGGCGAGCACCGTGTCCTTGCCGGTCGCCAGGTCGAGGCGGCGGACGGTGTTGAGGCCGCCGTCGCGGTCGTCGACATACAGCAGCGCCTGGCCGTCGGCGGTCCAGGAGGGCCCCTGGAGGTACGTCGTGGGGGCGGCCTGCAACACCTTGCGCGGCCCCGCGCCGCCCGAAGTGGGGCTGATCCAGAGGGCGTTGAGGGAGACGAAGGCGACCGAGCGGCCGTCCGGGGAGAGCGCGGGGAGGTGGATGCCCCGCACCGGCCGGGTCCCGCGCGGCTCGAAGTCGTACTCCTTGGTGCGATAGCGCGGGCGGGCGACGGGGAGCGTGGCCGAGAAGCCGATCCGCTCGGCCGCCGCCTCCCGGTGCGGCCGCAGGAGTGTGAACCGGCCGTCGACCGTGAGCAGCAGCCGCTCGTCGTCGATCCAGCGCGGGGGCGCGCCCGCGATCTCGCCGTCCACGGCGACGGGTTTCCCGTCCACGACGAGGACGACGTTCTCGTAGCGCGTGGTCGAGCCGACGGCACGCAGCCAGGCCCGCCGCCCGGCCGGGGAGATGGCAGGGGTGAGCAGATTGCCCGGCTCGGTCTCGGCGTGCTCGACGGTGACGGGGCCACCCGCGGCGGGGACGGCGGCGAGGGTGCGGGCCCTGAGTGTCGTGCCGTCGAGCGCTGCCCGTACGAACAGGATGCGGGCGCCGTCCGGGGACCAGACCGGGTCGTAGTCCTCGAAGGGCGTGGCCGGGGTCTCCTGTCCGGGCAGTCCGGTCAGCCGGGTGAGCTCTTCGCTGCGGACATCGACGGTCCAGATGCGGTACGGACTGCCCTTGACCGGGTCGCCGCCGCGCTCGGAGGAGAACACGATGCGGGTGCCGTCCGGCGACCAGGCGGGGGCGCGGTCGTCCCAGGGGCCTTCGGTCAGCTGCCGCAGGCCGGAACCGTCCACGGCCATCGTCCAGATGTGGAACTGGCCGCCCTTGAAGGCGGTCATCGCGACCCGGCGGCCGTCGGGCGAACAGACCGGGCGGCCGGGCTCCAGGTCGGGTGAGGTGAGCGCGGTGGCCGGTGAGCCGTCCGGCGGGATTGACCAGAGGACGTTCTGCACCTCGGCGATGAAACGGCCGCCGGGGGCGGGGGTGGCAGCGCCGTTGGTGGCGGCGGTGAAGTGCAGAGCGACTTCGGCTGTGGGTGCTGCGACGGCCTGTGGGACGTCGAGCGTGCCTGCCGCTCCGGCCGCCAGGGCTGTACCGGCGGCACTCTGCAGAAACTGGCGGCGCGGCATGGACGGCACGGCAGGCTCCCTGTATCGCCTTCTGTAACGGAAGCCTGGGACCTTCCCACCGGCCCCTGTGCCCACTCGGCCGTTACGCCAACTTGCCCTGAAGCAGACGCTCAGGCCGGAAATCAAGCCGTCCGGGGGTCCCTTCGGACGAAGTCTGGGGGAGATTGAGAACTCACCGCCCCAGCAACCCCTCCCGGCCGTGCGCCCCGAACTCCGCCCGCAACCGGGCCCTGTCCCCCTCCGTCAGCACGCAGTACCCCGCCACCCCCCGCGGCCGCCACCACACCTCGCCCCCGTCGAAACCCTCCCTCCGCAGCCCCACCCGGTGGATCTTGTTCGTCGCCGTCACCGGCAGCCGCCTCAGCACGCGCACAAATCGCGGCGCCATCTTCGTGCCCAGATCCGGCTGCGCCGCCAGGAAGTCCTGGAATGCTGCCGGGTCGAACGCGGTCCCCTCCCGCAGCGCCACCGCCGCCATCACCTGGTCGCCCGCCACCGGGTCCGGGACCGCGTAGACCGCGACGCCCGTCGCTGGCGGCCAGCGGGACAGGATGTTCTCGATCACCGCGGCCGCGAGGTTCTCGCTGTCCACCCGCAGCCGGTCGTCGCTTCGGCCGGCGAAGTACAGGAAGCCCTCCGCGTCACGGAAGAACAGGTCGCCGGTCCAGTACCAGCCGCCGCGCGTCCGCGCCGCGTCCGCCTCGGGGTGGCGCCAGTAGCCCTCGAAGGGGTTCGGGCCGCGGTTCACCAACTCCCCTATCGCCAGGTCCCCGTTGACCAGCCGGCCGTCCGCGTCCAGCACCGCCGCTGCCCGTTCCTCGCCCGTGTCGGGGTCGACGACGGCGAGGTCCTCGCCGGCACCCGCCCGGCCGATCGCGCCCGCCGGGGTGTCCGGGGTCCGCTGGATCGCCGCGCCGCCCTCGGAGGAGCCGTAGCCCTCGACCAGGCGCACCCCGAACCGCGCCTCGAAGCGGGCCACGTCCACCGCGCCCGCCTCCGTGCCGAAGCCCAGCCGCAGCCCGTGCTCACGGTCGTCGTCACGCTCGGGCGTGGCCAGCAGATACTGCACCGCCCGGCCCACATAGGTGAAGTACGTCGCGCCGTACTCCCGTACGTCGGAGAGGAAGCGCGACGCGGAGAAGCGCCGCCGCAGTGCCACCGACGCCCCGCCGGCCAGGGCGGGCGCCCAGTTGGCGATCACCGCGTTGCCGTGGAACATCGGCATGCAGATGTAGTGGACGTCGTCGCGCCGTACGCCGAAGTGCGAGACCAGCGACGCGCCCGCAGCCGCCAACCGCCCCTGCGAGCAGATCGCGGCCTTGGGCGCGCCGGTGGACCCGGACGTGAAGTACAGCAGCAGCCGGCTGCCGGGCCCGACCGGACGGAGCGTTGCCTCGCCGGGGGCCGCGGCGGCGTACGGGGCGAGCAGCTCGGCGTAATCGGCGTTGTCGGGATCGGTCACCAGCACCCGGATCCCCGGCAGGTCGAGCCCGTCGAGGAGGGGAAGTCGGGCGCGTTCGGTGACCAGTACCCGGCAGTCGGTGTGCACGATGTCGCGGGCCAGCTCAGCCCCGCGTCTGGTCGGGTTGATGCCCGCCACGGCGGCCCCGGCCAGAGCCGCCGCGCTGAGCCACAGGGGAAACTCCGGGGTGTTGTCGAGCAGCACTCCGAGGTGTGGCTCGGCCCCGCGCGGCACGAGGTCCACGAGGAGCGCGGCCCGTGCGGCGGCGCCGGCGGCCACCTGGTGGTGGCTGAGTACGAGTTCGGACTCCCTCAGCCCCACCCGGTGATCGCCCCACTGGCGCTGTACGAGCTCGGCGACAGTACTCGTCATGGCGCCGCACGGTAACTGACTACCTGTCAGAACTGAACATCCGAGCAGGCATAGAAGGCGTTGGTGGTGTCATTCACGGTCCACACCGCGAGGATCACATGCCGGCCGGACTTCGACGGCAGCGTCCCGGAGTGGCTGAGCGTGGCCGGCGGGCGCTGGCCGTTGTACGGGATCGTCAGGAACGGCTGCGAGTCGAGCGAGGCGCGGGTGAGCTTCTGGCTCGGGTTCCAGCCGTTCTTGGTGATGTAGTACTTGAAGTCGGTCGTCGCATGCATGGCGGTGAACTGCCACCGGAAGGTGTAGTTCTGCCCCGAGGAGACCTTGGTGGTGGGCCAGGTGCCGCCGCGCGGGTCGTCGAGCTGCGAGAAGCGGCTGTTGCCGCCGGCACAGATCGTTCCGTCGGCCGGACCCGCCGCGGGGAAGCCCTTGGGGCCTTCGACGCTCTGGGGTTCGTAGATGATCTCGCCGCAGTTGGCGACCGTGCGGTTGGCGCAGAGCTTCTGGCGGCTGATGGGCGAGTCGGTGTAGCCATGGCTGCTGGCGCTGCCGGTCGCGAGCACGGTGGTGCCCGCCACGACGAGGCCGACCACGGCCGCACTTGTCTTCTTGCGCATGCTTCGCTCCAGGAGAACGTGGGGGAGTTCAGGTGAGCCGTGCTGCACGCGTGCGGGTGGTACGTATTCCGGTCTAGACCAAGTCCCAGAGTATTAACGTAACTTGAACATGTCCAGACCAATCACGTACCTTCCACCGGCCCGGAGCGCCCGGTGTAGAAGGCGACCGTGAGGTCCTTCACCAGAGCCTTGCGTTCGTAGTCGTCAAGCTCCACGAGCCCGCACGCGGTCAGCCGGTGCACCGTGTCGCTCACCGCGTCCACCACCGAAGTCAGCACACTGTCCCGGTGCTTGGCGTCGATCGCCGCGATCCGCCGACGCTGCATCGCGGCCGCCACCTCCGGCGCGTACTCGATCCCCGTCGGCTGCGCCGAGAACACCTCGATCCCCACCGGCGCGCACTCCGCCGACAGCAGCCGGGTGAGCGCGCCGCCGACCGCCTCCGCGTTGCGCAGGGTGGGAGCGTCTTCGTGGAAGGCGTCGGCCGGCAGCTGCGAGAGCACCCGCGCCATGGAAGCCTCGACCTGCTCGCTCAGATAGCTCTCGTGGTCCTCGACGCCGAGCGCGGCCCGCGCGGTGTCCTTGACCCGCCACACCACGAGCACGACGACGCGCAGCGCCGTGCCGTCCGCGTCGACCGCGGGCATCGGCTGGCTGCGCCAGTGCCGCAGCCGTACGTCGACCCGACGGCGCAGCACCAGCGGACTGATCCAGATCAGTCCCGTACGCCGCACGCTCCCCCGGTAGTCGCCGAACAGCGTGAGGACCCAGACGTGTCCGACCCGGCCGCGCCCGAGCCCTCCGAACGCGAACAGCGCCAGGACGACGCCCAGCGTGAGCAGACACCACAGCCCGAATCCGATGCCGACGTACGGATACGAGGTCAGCCCGAACAGCCGCGTCACCGGGCCGGGCACCGCCCCGGCCCCCCACAGCACCGCGCCGATCCCGCCGAGCGCACACGCCCCCGCGACCAGCCCGGTCCAGCCGGGCAGCGCGGCCGCGGCCCGCTCGACCAGATCGGGGTCCCCGGGTGGCGCCGGCCGCGACGGGGCGGCGGCCGGACGCAGCGGCGCGGGCCTGCGCCCGATCCTCGGCTGCTCGCCGGTGCCCTGCCGCCGCGCCACGATGGCGGAGGGCAGGGCGATCGGCTGGGAGTCGTCGTCACGGAAGAGGAGATGCACCGGGATCTCGGTGGTCACTTCCTGGGAGATGACCGGGTGGCGCCGCGGGCCGTCGGACGGCCCGCCGCCGTCCGTCTCCGACGGGGTGGGATTCACTTCGCTTCACCTCGCGAGGGTGTTCGGGATCGAGCAGCGGGGACGGAGTGGAGGGAGCCGGGAGGAAGCAGAGGAGCCGGGCGGCCGGGCGAGGACCCGGGACGGGCAAGGACCCGGGACGGCTCAGCCGAAGAGCCGGCGCCAGGTCTCGGGCCCGGGGAACCCGTTCGCCGCCCCGCCGCGCCAGCCCTGAGCCCGCTGGAAGGCCTCGACATTGCGCCGGACCTCCTCGCCCCAGGCCGGCCCGGGAACCGATGTGTAGTGCTTGCCGTAGCCGCGCTCGACCAACTGACGGCCGAGCCGGGTGATGTACGCATTGGACCGGCCCGGTCGGAAGTACGCGCGGCCCGGGTACGTGGGCACCACCGCGCTCACACCGCCGGGCCCGCCCGCGCCCGCCGCGGGGATGTCCTTGCCCTGCCCGGTCACCAGCAGCCGCCAGGTCTCCGGGCCCGGCCGCCCGTCCGCGTCCCTGCCGCGCCAGCCCTGTGCGAGCTGGAACGCCTCGGTGGCCAGCCGCTCCGCCTCGCCCCACCGCGGCCCCGGCTCCTCGGGGTAGAAGCGCTCGGCGCCGCGCGCGCGAAGCATCTCGCGGAGCTTGGTGACGTACGCGCTCTCCGCGCCGGGACCGAGGGCCGTGCGGCCCGGATAGGCCTCGGCCGAGGCCGCCCCGCCCGGATAAGTCCCGGTCGAGGAAACGGCGCTGACGTCGGCCGTCCCGCCCGGATAGGCCTCGGTCGAGGTCGACCCGCTCGTCAGGGCCGCTCCGGTGAGGCCCTTGTAGCGGTAGGGCAGATAGAGGTCCGAGTTGGTCCAGTAGCCCATGGGTGTGGCCTGCTTACGGGTGTGCGGCTTCACCTGCTCGTATGCGACGTAGTAGGTGTGGGTGTAGTCGGTCCAGCCGCCGAAGATCGTGACGTGCGAACCCTTGGTCGGGTCGTCCGGGTTGTGGAAGAGCAGGATGTCGCCCGGCTGCAGCTGCTCGCGGGTGATCCGGGTGGCGAAGTCCGCGAGGCTTCCGGTCCATTCGTTGCTGCCCAGGTTCCAGGCCATCGAGACATAGCCGGAGCAGTCCTGGCGGTAACCGTCGGACCAGTACTGCTCCATGCTGTACGGGACCTTGGCACTCAGCCATCCCTTGGCGCGGTTGATGATCTGGGCCCGGGTCGTCTTGTTCAGCGGGGCCACGGTGTCGACCGACTCGCCCAACGGCCCGTGCAGCGGTCCGGCGCCGCCCTGCTCGGTGACGCCCTGTTCTTCGGTGCCCCTGCCGGTGCCGGGCCCCGGTTCAGCGGCCCCCCGGTCCACCCGCACGGTCCCGGCCGCCGGGCCGGCGGTGTGGCCGACCGCGCTCGCCGCGTCCACTCCTCCGCCGCCGCCCAGCACCACGCCCGCTGCGGTGAACAGGACGATCGCCCGGCGGCAGCCGTGCGCGGCGGGGTGCTCTCCCGCGGCCAGGGCCCGGCGGTGCTGGACGCACCCGGCGCAGTCGCAGTCGGCGGCTGGTTCGAACTCCTCGAATACCGGCACGGTCATACGTGGCCCCTCGTCACTGTGCTGACTGTCACGTTCGATCGCATTTTGGCGTAATTCAGGTAATAAGAGGCGATTCGACAGGCCGGAACGATCAGATAATGGTCTGGAGCACCCCACACCGTCCGGTAGAGTTCTCCAGGTCAGCAGGCGCCGCTAGCTCAGTTGGTTAGAGCAGCTGACTCTTAATCAGCGGGTCCGGGGTTCGAGTCCCTGGCGGCGCACGCAAAACGAAGGCCCCCTCGCCACGCGCGAGGGGGCCTTCGTCGTACACCCAGACCGCATTCGGTCGTACGTACGGTGATTTTCAGCCGCGCATGCACCCTCAGGCACCCTCCCGCAAGGGTGCCTCAAATCGTGCATATGACCGGTTAACAGTCCTATCCACCCTTGCGATCATGGCGGGGGTCGTAGAACCTATCCTGAAGCCAATGCCCTCAATGGGGCATCCATTTCGCGTAGTTGGGGGTAGTACCAGGGCATTGTCCCGTTGCGGCACCGCGGGGATGGGGGCCCCTTCACGAACCGAACACGTGACGGGCATGATGCAACCGACGGGTGACTGTTTCGTGTCTGTACGGACGGTGGCCCGCCACTCATGTGTCCACGGCAGCAGGTCGAGGGGGACCGCGGTCAGGACGATTAACGACCGACCACATCACACGCACACACCATGCGTGCGGGGGGATGACTCATGACGTCGACGCCAGACGGCGCCCGGCAGCCCAACGACCCTTCCCGGACGACTCAGCTCCGGATACCGGCGAACGTGCGCACCGCAGGCCACCGGCTCCGCCCCAAGAAGGCGCTGCCCCGGTACGACTACGAGCATTACAGCCGCCTCGCCGGCCCCCTCACCCAGCCCGACCCGGGCAAGCCGTACACCGTGCAGTACCGCTCCCTGCTCTCGCAGGAGCCGCACCGCATCCGGGCCGCTCTGCTGCTCGGGGCCGCGCCGCTGGTGTCCCTCGGCCTGTTCGCCTGGCTGATGCAGCCCGAGCACTGGACCGAGCGCGACCCGAACCTCAAGAACGACACGCTGCTCATCCTCGACATCGTCATGCTCGTCTCGATCGGCCTGATCGAGCTCTTCCGCACGATGAACGTCCTGTCGAACGCGCACGCCACGCTCGTGGCGCGCGACCCCGTCCCCGTGGTGCCCGAGAGCGGCACCAAGGTCGCCTTCCTCACCTCCTTCGTCCCGGGCAAGGAGCCCCTGGAGATGGTGACGAAGACCCTGGAGGCGGCCGTCAGGATCCGCCACCGCGGGCTGATGCACGTCTGGCTCCTCGACGAGGGCGACGATCCCGCCGTGAAGGAAGTGTGCGCACGGCTCGGCGTACACCACTTCTCCCGCAAGGGAGTTCCGCACTGGAACCAGACCAAGGGCGCGCACCGGGCCAAGACGAAGCACGGCAACTACAACGCCTGGCTCCAGGCGCACGGCGGCAACTACGACTTCTTCGCCTCCGTCGACACCGACCATGTGCCGCTGCCCAACTATCTGGAGCGGATGCTCGGTTACTTCCGCGACCCGGACGTGGGCTTCGTCATAGGCCCGCAGGTGTACGGCAACTACGACACCTTCGTCACCAAGGCCGCCGAGTCCCAGCAGTTCCTCTTCCACGCCCTGATCCAGCGCGCGGGCAACCGCTACGGCGCGCCGATGTTCGTCGGCACCTCCAACGCCGTACGGATCAAGGCGATCCAGCAGATCGGCGGTCTGTACGACTCGATCACCGAGGACATGGCGACCGGCTTCGAGATGCACCGGGCCAAGAACCCCGCGACCGGAAACAAGTGGCGCTCGGTCTACACCCCGGACGTGCTGGCCGTCGGCGAGGGCCCCTCGGCCTGGACCGACTTCTTCACTCAGCAGCTGCGCTGGTCGAGGGGCACGTACGAGACGATCCTCAAGCAGTACTGGAAGGGCTTCTCCTCACTGCCCCCGGGCAAGCTCTTCAACTACACGATGATGATCATCTTCTACCCGATGTCCGCCCTCAACTGGATTCTGGCAGCGCTGAGCTGTGCGCTGTTCCTGGGCATGGGCGCATCGGGTGTGCAGATCGACCCGGCGATCTGGATGATGCTGTACGGCAACGCCTCGGCCCTCCAGATCGGCCTCTACATCTGGAACCGCCGCCACAATGTCTCGCCGCACGAGCCCGAGGGCTCCGGTGGACTCGCGGGCATGGTGATGTCCGCGCTCTCCGCGCCGATCTACGCACGCTCGCTGATGGACGCCGTACTGCGCCGTAAGAGCAAGTTCGTCGTGACCCCCAAGGGCGACTCGTCCAGCCCGGACACCCTCTTCGGCACCTTCCGGATCCATCTCTTCTTCATCCTCGTCTTCGGCGGGTCGATGGCTGCCTCGTTCTTCAACGGGCACAGCCATCCCGCGATGATCACCTGGGCCACGCTGGCTCTACTGATCACGGCGGCGCCGATCTTCGCCTGGCGGCACGGCATCCGCACGGAGAAGAAGAAGCGCAGAAAGCGGCACGGCGGCGGGCAGCCGCCGGCCGAGCAGGCACCGGCCCATCTGCCGCAGCAGCGGCCCAGTGCCACCGCCGAACAGACCATGCAGATCGCCCTTGGGGGACGTAAGAAATGAGCACGCTGCCCGTCCGGCCGAACTACCGCAAGAACCGCGCCCGTCGGATAGCGATAGGCGCGGCGGTGGTCGTTGCCGTCGCCGGGTTCAACGGCCCCGCCATGTGGCGCTTCGGCTCGGAGCAGTACCACGAGTACAAGATCAACAAGCCGGAGTACAAGGCCGAGAACGGCCACTGGGACTATCTCAAGGTCCCTGACGAGTACAAGATCAACAGCATCCATGCCGCGCTGCTGCACACCGGCAAGGTGCTGCTGGTCGCCGGCTCGGGCAACAACCAGAAGAACTTCGACGCCAAGAAGTTCGAGTCGGTGCTGTGGGATCCGAAGACCAACGACTTCAAGAAGATCCCCACGCCGAAGGACATGTTCTGCGCCGGGCACACCCAGCTGCCCGACGGGAAGCTGCTGATCGCGGGCGGCACCAAGCGGTACGAGAAGCTCAAGGGCGACACCACCAAGGCCGGCGGCCTGATGGTCGTGCACAACGAGGACCCGGACGAGCCCAAGACGCTGCCCGCAGGCACCAAGTTCACCGGCAAGGAGAATGGAAAAACGTTCGTCTCCAAGGACCCGGTCCTGGTGGAGAAGGCGACCAAGGTCTTCGACAAGGCGACCGGCAAGTTCCTGCGCAACGACCCCGGCCTCGGCCGGATCTATGTCGAGGCCGAGGAGTCCGGCAAGGAGCACGAGACCGGCACCGAGGACAACTACCGGGTGCAGGGCCTCACGGGCTCCGACGCCCGCAATGTCTACGGCATCGCGCAGAAGCTCGCACTCGACAAGAAGGACTTCCAGGGCATCAAGGAGGCCTACGAGTTCGACCCGGTGGCGGAGAAGTACATCACCGTCGACCCGATGAACGAGGCCCGCTGGTACCCGACGCTGACCACCCTCAAGAACGGCAAGGTCCTCGCGCTCTCCGGCCTGGACGAGATCGGCCAGATCGTCCCCGGCAAGGACGAGATCTACGACCCGAAGACCAAGACGTGGAAGTACACCGGGATCATCCGGAAGTTCCCCACCTACCCGGCGATCTTCCTGATGGACAACGGCAAGCTCTTCTACTCCGGCTCCAACGCCGGGTACGGACCTGCCGACGTCGGTCGTGACCCGGGCGTCTGGGATCTGAAGACGAACAAGTTCGACAAGATCCCCGGCCTGAGCGACCCCGACAGGATGGAGACCTCCGCGACCGTCATGCTGCCGCCCGCCCAGGACCAGCGGTTCATGGTGATCGGCGGCGGCGGGGTCGGCGAGTCCGAGAAGGCCAGCGAGAAGTCCCGTCTGGTGGACCTCAAGCAGCCCAACCCCCGCTTCAAGGACGGCGCTTCCCTGGAGAAGGGCACGCGCTACCCGAGCGCGTCGCTGCTGCCGGACGACTCGGTCCTGGTCACCGGCGGCTCCTCGGACTACCGCGGGCGCGGCGGCTCCAATGTCCTCCAGGCGCGTACGTACGACCCGAAGACGGGAACGTACAAGCGGGTCGCCGACCCACGGGTGGGGCGCAACTACCACTCGGGCTCGGTACTGCTCCCCGACGGGCGGGTCATGATCTTCGGCTCGGACTCGCTCTTCGCGGACGCCGCCAACACCAAGCCGGGCGTCTTCGAGCAGCGCATCGAGATCTACACCCCGCCGTATCTCTACCGGGACTCCAAGCCGGTGGTGAGCGGCGGTCCGAAGGCCATCGAGCGCGGGGAATCGGGCACGTTCAAGGTCAAGACCGAGGGCACGGTGAAGACGGCGAAGCTGCTGCGGCCGAGCGCCGTCACGCATGTCACGGACACGGATCAGCGCTCCATCGCGCTGGACATGAAGAAGACGACGGACGGCATCGAGGTCACGGTGCCGGAGAACCGGGCGTTGGTGCCGTCCGGTTGGTACATGCTGTTCGTCACGGACGACAAGGGGACGCCGTCCGAGGGCGTGTGGGTCGAGGTTCCCTGACGGTTCCCCACCCCGCCCGTTCCCTCAACCGGGGCTGCGCCCCCGGACCCCGCAGCGCGAGCTTCGCGGCGCGCTGCGGGCGGCGCCCCGGGCTTCGCGCCCGCTTCGCGGCGCGGGCTGCGCCCCAGACCCGCCCCCTGCGGGCGTAGGGGACCCCAGTACGCCCTCCGGGCGTGTCCTCAATCGCCGGACGGGCTGGAGTGTGCGGCCCAGCCGCACACTCCAGCCCCGCCGGCGATTGAGGCGCGGGGGTCCGGGGGCGGAGCCCCCGAAAACAAGCCCCGCCGGCGATTGAGGCGCGGGCCCAGGGCGGAGCCCCGACAACACCCCGCACCCCGTGACTACTTCGTCGCGCGCGCCAGGCCGAGCGCGTACTCGGGCCACCACTCCCCCGCCTTCGGCCCACCCCGGCACTCGCCGTCCGACTCGCCCGGCCGCTTCACCCACAGATACGCGTCCACCAGCGGGTCACCCGTCTTGGAGGTCGGTGCCTCGCCGAGCGCGCGGCCCGGCGGGTTGCACCAGTTCTCCTTCGGATCGCCACCCGTGTAGGGGCCGTTGCCGTTGCGGCTGGTGTCGACGACGAAGTGCTTGCCGCCGACCTTCGCGGAGAGCTGCTTGCCGAAGTCCTTGCTCGCGGCCGTCGCAAAGAAGTTGGAGACATTGACGGAGAAGCCGTCCGCCTTGTCGACACCCGCCCGCTGGAGCGGTTCGAAGAGCGCATCGGGGTGCGACCACCCCGCATTGCCCGCGTCCACGTACACCTTGGTGTTCGGCTGCTGCTTCAGCCGCTCGACCGCGCCCTTGAGCAGGTCGTACCGCTCCTCGTGGAACTCCTGAGGCGTGCAGCTGTCCACCAGGTGCAGTAGCGCGTCCGGCTCCAGGATCACCGTGGCCCGCCGGTCGCCGATGCCCTTGGCCACCTTGTCGACCCAGGCACGGTAGGAATCACCGTCGGCGGCACCGCCCTTGGAGAACTGTCCGCAGTCGCGGTGCGGGATGTTGTAGAGCACCAGCAGCGCGTCCCGGTCCGCCTTCGCGGCCGCCTCGGTGAAACCCTTGGCCTCGTCCTGCGGGTTGTCGGGGCCGATCCACTCGCCGACCGGCTGCCCGGCAATCTTCTTGAGCAGCTCGGCGTTCTTGTCGTCGCCGTCCTTCAGATAGGCGGCGACCTGCTTGGCGGCGCTCCCGTCGGGGTTGACCCAGTACGGGTCGGACTCCTTGGGCTGCTGACTGACCGCCGGTTTACCGTCGTTGCCGTCGTCGGAGGAACAGCCCCCGAGCAGCAGCACCGCCGCCCCCGTCACGGCTATGCACAGCCGGGCACGCCCGATGTGGCTCGCGTACATCCACTCCCCCTTGGCGCACTGAGTCCGAGCCGCACCCCGGGGGCCGGTCCCGGACAAGACCGGTCGAATCCATCCTGGCACAACCGTCCTGAGTCACTCGACCCGATGCCGCTCTCTCTCCCTCTGGGCCGGGCTCGTTGACCGCTCTGCATTTCGACGTCCTCGCACACTCAGTTCCGCACAGCGGTCAGATACGCCGACACGACCACATTCGCGGTGTACGTGCGCGTCGCCCGGTCGAAGGAGCCGCCGCAGGTGATCAGCCGCAGCTCCGCCCGGCCGTCCTCGCGCGGGCCGTATACCTTGTGCGGATCGAAGCGCTCCCGGTCGAAGACCTGGACGTCGTCGATGGTGAACTCGGCGACCGAGCCGTCGGCCCTGGTCACCTTGACCTTGTCGCCCGGGCGGGCGGAGCTCAGTCCGAAGAAGACGGCCGGTTTGGTCTCGGTGTCGGCGTGGCCGACCAGCAGAGCCGTGCCCATCGCTCCCGGCTGCGTACCGCGGCCGAACCAGCCGACCGTATGCGGCATCGCGTACGGGGGCGGGTCGACCGCGCCACTGGCGTCCAGGCCGCGGGGCACGACCGCGGCGGTGATCCCTATCGACGGGATGTCCACACGCTGCGGCGGCGCGGGCCGCAGCGGATCGTGCGCGGGTGGCAGGGGGACCCCCAGCGGCCGCCCGACGGCCGCCACGTCGCCGGTGGTGGGCGCGGAGGTGCCGCCGGGGCCGTCGGTGATCTCCCGGCCCCAGAACCACAGCCCGAGCAGGAGTACCGCCCAGGCCACTCCCGCGAGCAGCCGGCCGGTACCCGCCGGGCGATCGGCGGCAGACATGTCAGTCCGTGTCCGTCCGGCGGAGTCGTGAGCTGCGGAAGGCCACGGCGAGTGCTGCCACGCCAGCGAGGACGAGGCCCATCACGGCGTGCCCGGTGCCCGGTCCCGCGTCTGCCGGGTCCGCCGCGCCGTGGGCGCCATGAGCGTCGCGGGCGGTGAGCGCGGCCGCGCCGCCACCGCCCGCGCGGACCGGGGCGACAGGGGTGCGCAGGTCCGTCGGCTCGCGCGCCGGCGCTTTGGCCGACAGATTGCGTACGACCTGGGCGCGGCCCGATGCGGCGTGGTCATGGCCGTCGCAGGTGACGCTGACGTCGTACGTACCGGGGTTCACGTTGGACTTCACGGTCGTCTCGGCGAAGAGCTCGGAGCCCTTCTGGCCGGAGAGCTCGGCATCCGCGACGAAGGCCTGGGACGTGACGGCCCCGGTCTTGCCCTGACAGCCCAGGACGCGGATCTCCACCTCGCCCCCGGGGACGGCCGGGGCGAGGGTGGCCTGTACGGATTCATCGGCGTACGCGCCGGTGGCGCCGGGCGCCAGGACGAGTACGGCAGCCACCCCTGCGGTACGGAGAGCAATCAAGCCTGCACGCATCGTAAACCTCCTGATATCCAAAAGATTCACGCTTGCGGGCCGTTTTCGCATCCGCAGGGGCGGCCCGGTCGTCCGTACGGGCCCCTGACATGCCCAAATACGGTGAGCCGAACGAGGTCGGCCGGACCTCGGCCGGCCGCTCAGACCCGGCCGGTCACGGTCGGTCGCGTTCGGACGCCGCCAGTCAGACGCGGCGAGTCAGACGCGGTCGACGAGGTCGGCGATCGAGTCGACGACCTTGGACGGGCGGAACGGGTACCTGTCGACATCCACGGGCGTCGTCAGACCAGTGAGCACCAGGAACGTCTCCATTCCCGCCTCGAGCCCCGCCAGCACGTCCGTGTCCATCCGGTCCCCGATCATCGCGCTGGTCTCGGAGTGCGCCCCGATGGCGTTCAGCCCGGTCCGCATCATCAGCGGGTTCGGCTTGCCCGCGAAGTACGGGTCCTTGCCGGTCGCCTTGGTGATCAGCGCGGCCACCGAGCCGGTGGCGGGCAGCGGGCCCTCCGGGCTTGGACCGGTCTCGTCCGGGTTGGTGCAGATGAACCGCGCTCCCGCGTTGATCAGCCGGATGGCCTTGGTCAGCGACTCGAAGCTGTACGTACGGGTCTCACCCAGGACGACATAGTCCGGCTCGTGGTCGGTGAGGACATAGCCGATGTCGTGCAGGGCGGTGGTGAGACCGGCCTCGCCGATGACGTACGCCGTGCCGCCCGGGCGCTGGTCGTCCAGGAACCGGGCGGTGGCGAGCGCCGAGGTCCAGATGTTCTCCACGGGCACGTCGAGCCCCATCCGGGCCAGCCGGGCGTGCAGGTCGCGTGCGGTGTAGATGGAGTTGTTGGTCAGCACCAGAAAGGGCCTCTCGGCCTCCCGGAGCCTCTTGATGAAGGCGTCGGCGCCCGGGATCGGTACGCCCTCGTGGATAAGGACACCGTCCATGTCGGTGAGCCAGGATTCGATCGGCTTGCGCTCTGCCATGGGGGCGGACTCCTGCCGTACGCGGTGTGCTGGGCGCGCCGCGACAACGCTGTGGCGACGACGCCCTCAGCCTAGTCAGGAAGCCGTGACCTTGACCCGGTCGATCACGCATCGACCCATGCGCTGACTGCCGGTGCGGTCACCGAGGCCGAGCTTTGCCTTACTTGGCCAGATGCGTCGTGAAGCTGAAGCGGTCGCCGCGGTAGAGGGTGCGCACACGCTCCAGCGGGCGGCCCGACGTGTCCCGTGAGAGGCGGTGGAGCAGCAGCATCGGCAGGGCGGGCGGCGTGCCGATCAGCAGCGCCTCGCGCGGGGTGGCGAGCACTGTCTCGATCCGCTCGTCCGCGTCGCCGAAACCGATGCCGAGCCGCTCGCGCAGATAGGCGTAGAAGGAGGAGTCGGGATCGAAGTCGGCGTCCAGACGTGGCACGCGGGCCACCGAGACGTACGTACTCTCCAGGCCGACGCGTTCGTCGTCCGCGAGCAGCACCCGTTCCATGTGCCAGACGCTCTCGCCGCGCTCCGCGCCGATCTCCGGGGCCAGCGCGTCGGAGCAGGGGAACCTGTCGAGGCTGATCAGGGTGCGGCCGGGCCGGCTCCCCTGGCGGCGTACGCCCTCGGTGTAGCTGGCGAGTGAGAGCGGCTGCTCCAGCTTGGGCCCCGCGACGACCGTGCCGCGCCCCTGCCGGCGCAGTCGCCCCTCCAGCAGGAGTTCCCGCAGCGCCTGGCGGACAGTCTCGCGCGAGACCTCGTACCGTACGGCGAGATCGCGCTCGGTGGGCAGCAGTCCCCCCTCGCCCAACTCCTCGATCAGGAGCGAGATACGGGCCTTGACGGCGTAGTACTTGGGGATGCGTCCGTGCTCCGGGATGCCGGAGCGGACAGGGGCGCCGGGCGCCTGGTCGTTCGGGTAGTCCACCAGGGGATGGTCGCAGACGTACGTGAACGATCAGCGCCGCCCCGTTCGCAGCCGCCGGGACGCGAGCACCAGGGCCCCGCCGCCCAGCAGGACCGCGCCGAAGGCGACGCCGAGGCGGATCAGGGAGCCGGTGCCGGTGGTGGCGAGCTCTTCGAGGGTGACGGCGGCGCCGGGACCCTCGTCGTCGAGTACGGCGAAGCGGTAGTCGCCTGACTCCCCGATCCAGTCGCCGTCGTCGCCGTGCCGCTGGACGATCGCGGCGTTGACGGTGACCTGGTTGGGCGGGGTGTCGGCGGCAAGCGCGAGCCGGACGGTGACGGTGACGGCCGCGCGGGCGGGAACGACGAAGCCGGGGAAGCGGCCGCCTCTGCGCTCGCCGCCGCTGTCGTCGAGTACGCCGACGAGCTCGTCCTCGGCGGTGGTCTCCAGGGTGGCGGGACGCCAGCGGTCCCCCTGTGTGTCGTAGAACTCCAGGGTGACCCGAGGCGGGGTGAGACCGGGGTCGCGGCCGGTGAAGACGATCACCGGATAGATGTTGCGGCAGATCTGGTCGGTGGTGTTGGCGAGATCGACGGACCACTCCTCGTAGCCGCCGCCGGGGCGGTGGACGGTGGGGCCGCCGTGAATGCGGGTGTCGATGGGGAAGTCGGAGCTGGCGGCCTGGCCACATACGGGCTGTCGCTCCCGGGGCGGCGAGGGGATTGGCGTCGGGGCGGTCGACCTGGTTGCGGCCGCGTGGAGCGTCGGGGCGGGGGCCGCCGGTCCGGCCGCGTTGGGCGCCGGCGCGGTGGCCGCCTTCGCGTTCGCCGGTCCGGCCGCGGGCCTGGCGATGGTGTCCGCGGCGGCGTGGGCAGTCACCGTGGCCGCCGTCGCCGCCGGTCCGGTGAGCGCCGCGGGCGCGATCGTGGCTGCGGTGACTCCGACTGCGAGGGCATTGCGGGCGAGGGCATTGCGGCGTCGCATGGGGGACCTTTGCTGCTCGGACGGCTCGGCTGCGTCCTCGAGAACCTGCCACGCGCGCGCGGCCGTACGCGGCGCCACGCCCGTCCTACTGCCGATCCGCCGCGGAACTCCGCCCTATCAGCGTATTTTCAGTCCGCCCGAACAGGGGCGCGAGGACAAGCTGCGCGGCGCCCTCGGCGACGACGTTCGCCCCGCCGTCGGCGAGAGAGACCGGGATGCGGACACGCTCGCCGACTCCCCGTACGAAGGGTTCGGCGTCCGCGGCGACGACCCGTCCGCCGAGCAGCACCCGGTCGATGTCGAGCAACTCGACGAGATTCGCGGCGCCTGTGCCGAGGACACGGGCGGCACCCTCGATGTCGCCATCTCCGACGGCCGCGAGGCAGAGCGCCTCGATACAGCCCCGCCTGCCGCAGCTGCACTTGGGCCCGTCGAGCTGAATGACCTGATGCCCGAACTCACCGGCGCCGGTGCGGGCACCTCGGTAGAGCACCCCACCGAGCACCAGCCCGGCGCCGAGCCCCGTCCCCAGATGCAGATACGCGAACGAGTCCCCACTGCCACGCAGGGCAAGCCCGAGGGCGGCGGCATTGGTGTCCTTGTCGAGCGCGACGGGCAGCCCGAGCCGCGCGGCGAGCGCGTCCCGGAGGGGATATCCGTCCCACTCGGGAAACCCGGTGACGCGGTGCGTGACGCCGGAGGAGTGATCGAGGGGCCCGGGCATGGCGACCCCCACACCGAGTACGCGCGGGGCGAGCGCGTCAGGCCCCGTGGCCTGACCTCCCGCCGGGGCCTGGGACGAAGCCCCTGTCCCGGAAGGGGTCCGGGGCGGAGCCCCGGTTTCGGGATGGGGGTGTCTCCCAGGCGAAGCTCCGGGGGAGGGCGGCGTGGGGCCAGACTCCCCCTGCCCCGACAGCAGCGCGTCCACCTCCCGCGCCACCCCCTCCACCACAAACCCGACCCCCGCGCCAAGGTCCAGCGGAGCAACCCGGACGCCCACGACCGCCCCGGCCAGGTCCACCAGCATCACCGTCAGCTCGTCCCGGTCCAGGTGCAGCCCCACCGCATGGCCCGCCGACGGCACCAGTCGCAGCGCCGTGCCCGGCCGCCCGCCGGTCGAGGCGCGGCGGCCCGCGTCCGCCACCAGGCCCTCCTCCCGCAGCCGCGCCGTGATCTTGCTGACCGCCTGCGGAGTCAGCCCGGTGCGCCCGGCAAGCTCGAGCCGGCTGATGCCGCCCTCCCCCGCCGTACGCAGCAGATCCAGCACCAGCGCAGCGTTATGGCTGCGCAGAGCCGCAGGATTCGCCCCTGCCACCCTCGTCGCCCTCGTCTCGCCGGCCACCCCGCTCCTCCCGGTCGCCCCGCCAATGCTTGCCTTCACACGCCCCATTCTCCTCTGCGCTTGCACTTTGGCAACACCGTTGCTTAAGTGGAGTGCATGACTGGCACCGGCACCCGCACTCCCCTCCGCGTCGGACTCGTCGGCTACGGCCTCGCGGGCTCCGTCTTTCATGCCCCGCTGATCGCCGCCACAAAGGGCCTCGCCCTCGACACCGTCGTCACCTCCAACCCGGAGCGGCAGGAGCAGGCCCGCGCCGAGTTCCCCGACGTACGCCTCGCGGCCACGCCCGACGAGCTCTGGCCCCGCGCCGACGAGCTCGATCTCATCGTGATCGCCTCCCCCAACAAGACTCATGTCCCGATCGCCACCGCCGCACTCAAGGCCGGCCTCCCGGTCGTCGTGGACAAGCCGATCGCGGGCACCGCGGCCGAGGCACGCGAGCTCGCCGCCCTCGCCGAGGAGCACGGGCTGCTGCTCTCGGTCTTCCAGAACCGCCGCTGGGACAACGACTTCCTCACCGTCCGCCGGCTCATCGCGGACGGCGAGCTCGGTGACGTACTGCGCTTCGAGTCCCGCTTCGAGCGATGGCGGCCGCAACTCAAGGGCGGCTGGCGCGAGTCGGGCGACCCGCAGGAGATCGGCGGCCTGCTGTTCGACCTGGGCAGCCATGTCGTCGACCAGGCGCTGACGCTGTTCGGCCCGGCCGTACAGGTCTACGCCGAGTCGGACGTACGCCGCCCGGGCGCCGAGGCCGACGACGACACCTTCTTCGCGCTCACGCACGCGAGCGGCGTCCGCTCGCACCTGTACGTCAGCGCCGTAACCGCACAACTCGGCCCGCGCTTGCGGGTGCTGGGCTCCACCGCCGGATACGTGAAGTACGGACTCGACCCGCAGGAAGCCGCCCTGCGCGACGGCAAGCGCCCGTCCCCCGACCGGACGGGCAAGGCCGGCCGGACCGACCGGACCGGCGAGAGCTGGGGCGTCGAGCCCGAGTCGCTGTGGGGCCGGATCGGCGCCGGGGAGTCCCCGCTGACCGGCGGGGGCCGCCCGGTCGAGACGGTGCCGGGCGACTACCCGGCGTACTACGAGGCGATCGCCGCCGCCCTGCGCGGGACCGGCGAGAACCCGGTCACCGCCCACGAGGCCGCGGCCACGCTCGACGTCCTGGAGGCGGCCCGCCGGTCCGCCCGCGAGGGAATCACGGTGTCGCTGTGAGCGCCCCGGCCGGCCCCGAGATCGCGGAACTCGAAGCGCAGGAAGCCCGCCTGACGCTGCGCCGGTTCACGCATGACGACGCGTGGGCGCTGGGCAGCATGCTGGTCGAGATGGCCCGGCTGCGCGAGGCTCCCGTCGCGATCGGCATCCACCGCGGGCCGCAGCAGCTCTTCCACTGCGCGCTGCCGGGTTCGAGCGCGGACAACGACGCCTGGATCGACCTCAAGCGCCGGGTCGTCGAGCGCTACGGCGAGAGCTCGCTCCTCGTCGGCAGCCGCTTCCGGGTCAAGGGCAGGACGTTCGAGACGGACTCGCGTCTCGACCCGGACACGTACGCGGCGCACGGCGGCTCGTTCCCGATCAGGATCAAGGCCGTGGGCGTCGTCGGCACCATCACGGTCTCGGGCCTCGCTCAGCTCGAGGACCACGCGATGGTGGTCGAGGCGCTGGAGCGGTTCACCGCAGATCACTGAGCAGGTCCGTCACCCGCCGCCAGGAGTCCTCGGCGGCCTCGGGCCGGTATGTGTCGCGCTCGTCGCAGAAGAAGCCGTGCGGCGTGTCGGGATACACGACGAGCTCGTGCCGTACACCCGCGGCTGTCAACTCGCCCCCGATCTGCTCCACTTGGCCGCCCGTTACCGCATGGTCCGCGCCGCCCACCAGGATCAGCAGCCGCCCCTTGATCCCGGAGGCAAGACCGAGCGACGGCTCGGGCCGGCTGACGGGGATGTCGGTGCTGGTCAGCCAGCCCGGGTAGAAGGCGGCGGTGACCGCGAGGTCCAGCCGGGCGGCGGCGATGAAGGCGAAGTGCCCGCCGACGCTGAAGCCGACCATGCCGGTGCGCGCGGTGGTGCTCTCGTGCTCACGCAGATACGCCATCGCGGCGGCCACATCGCGCACCACCCCGTCCCGGGTGAGCCGGTCGATGAGTTCGAATCCGCGCGCCCGGCCCTCGTCCCCGTACGGGAGGGCGGCGCCGGGCTCGGTGCGATGGTGGAAGTCGGGGGCGACGGCTACATACCCGAGCGCGGCGATGCGGCGGGTGACCTCCTCGATGTGCCCGTTCACACCGAAGAGCTCGGGGGCGACCACCACTCCGGGGAAAACGCCCGGTGCGTCGGGGCGGGCGACATAGGCAGCCATGACGGTGGGGTGCGGGAGTTCGTCGGGTACGGGTATCTCGACCCGGCGGTTCTCGGTCTTCATGCCGCGAACCGTATGACGCGTACCCCATGGCCAGCCAATAGGGTTCAGACGGGGAGCCATTGGAATCCCAATGCGTGTCCCGGGAAACGAAGGGTGCGGCCCACCCGTCAGGAGGCGGACCGCACCACTTCACCCACGCGCGGCGTACAACGCGCGTTAAGCGAGGCGAGTTACGCGTCCCCCAGCTCCTGGCGCTGCCGCCCGAGCCCGTCGACCTCCAGCTCCACCACATCCCCTGCCCGCAGGAACGGCTTCGGCTCGGGCCGCCCCAGCGCCACCCCCGCCGGTGTCCCCGTGTTGATCACATCACCGGGATACAGCGTCATGAACTGGCTGACGTAGCGCACGACTTCGGCCACCGGGAAGATCTGGTCCGCCGTCGTGCCGTTCTGCTTGAGCTCGCCGTTCACCCACAGCTTCAGGCTCAGCGCCTGCGGGTCCGGCACCTCGTCCGCCGTCACCAGCCACGGGCCCAGCGGGTTGAAGGTCTCGCAGTTCTTGCCCTTGTCCCAGGTGCCGCCGCGCTCGATCTGGAACTCCCGCTCCGAGACGTCGTGCGAGACCGCGTACCCCGCCACATACGCCAGCGGATCCTCGTCGTCCTCCACGTAGCGGGCCGTACGCCCGATGACCACCGCGAGCTCGACCTCCCAGTCGGTCTTGCGGCTGCGGCGCGGCACGAGCACGGTGTCGTACGGCCCGACCACCGTGTCCGCCGCCTTGAAGAAGACGACCGGCTCGGCCGGTGTATCCGCGCCCGTCTCGGCCGCGTGGTCGTGGTAGTTCAGCCCGATGCACACGACCTTGCCGATACGGGCGAGCGGCGGCCCGGTCCGCAGACCGTCGGCCTCCAGTACGGGCAGCTCGCCGGCGTCCGCCGCGGCCCGTATCCGGGCGAGGGCGGAGGCGTCGGCGAGCAGCTCCCCGTCGATGTCCGCGACAAGGCCGGACAAGTCGCGCAACGTCGTCCCGTCCTGGTCGAGCAGGGCCGGTCGCTCGGCGCCCGCCGTGCCGACACGCAGCAGCTTCATGGTCTGTCTCCCCTGGTCGAGTGCGAGCCCAGTCGATGGGTAGCGGCCATCGGGAGGATCGGAGGATTGGCTGATCCTCCAAGACATCGGACCACTCCGCAAGACCCCGTTCACAACCTGGACCTTTACGCGGCAGTAGCAAGCGCGCCCGCGGTCGGCATGTCCCGATACAGGAACGCGCGCTCGACAGCCGTCCAGGTCGTGGTGGTGACGACGTAGAGCGCGGCGGCGAGCGGCACCACGGCCACGGTGAAGAGCGTGGCGAAGGAGAGCAGCGGCATGATCTTCGTCATCGCACCCATCCCCGGCGTGCCTGCCTGGGGCAGCGGCGTGGCCGCCATCTGCCGCTTCGTACGCCGGTAGTTGAACGTCGCCACGGCCACGACAACCGCGAAGAGCACCGCGTACACCGTCCCCGCCCCGCCGAAGAACCCGCCGTGCGCGAGGGCGTCGGTCCAGCGGTCGCCGAGCGGCGCGGCGAAGAGGGTGTGCGTGAGCAGACCGTTCGGCTCGCCACCGATCCGCGAGCTGGAGAACAGGTGGTACATCAGGAAGAACGCCGGCAGCTGCAGCAGACTCGGCAGGCAGCCGGACAGCGGCGAGACCTGCTCCTTGGCATGCAGCTCCATGACCGCCTTCTGCATGCGCTCGGGATTCTCGGCGTGCTTCGTGCGCAGCTCGGCGATCTGCGGCGAGAGCCTGGCCTTGGCCTTCTGGCCGCGGGCGGCGGCCCGCGAGAGGGGGTGGACGGCGAGCCGTACGAGCGCGGTGAAGACGACGATCGCGGCGGCGGTGGCGGACGTGTGGAACAGCGGCTGCAGGAGGTCCGCGAGATGCGCGACCAGGCTGGCGAAGATCGACATGGGTGAGCCCTCCGAGGGTCTCGTCGTGCCGGAAGAAGGACATATCGGCATGACGACCCGCGAGGGGTGTGTACGAGAAGGGGTGTGTACGAGAAGTGCGGTTTCCCCTACGCGGCCGTCAGGAGGGCACGGCCGGGCGCTCGGGGCCTGGTGCGCCCCTTCGCATCGGGATCGCGCTGCGGCAGGAACGCGGTGCGCTGCTCACGGTCGCGGATGGCGGTACGGACCCGGGTGCGCGGCACGGCGGGCGCGCAACGCGCGCTGATGACGGCGCAGAAAACGAGCGCCGACCCGGCCGCGGCGGTGGCGGTCGCGGCGAGCGCGAGGGCGGCGGAGAGGCTGCCGCCGTCGATGATCAGGACTTCGACGAGAAGGAGGAACAGAAGCGCGGCGGGACGCAGCAGCTGCATAGGCCTGAGCCTGTCCATGCCCGCCTCCTCTCCTCACGTCTGTGGTTCGACTCAGCAGAGCTTAGCGCGGCCGCATGGATCTGAGCTTGCCCCAGACGACAAGCCGGTACTTCGAGCTGAACTCGGGCGTGCAGGTCGTGAGGGTCAGGTAGTAGCCGGGCTCGCCGTACCCGGCGGAGGGTTTGACGAGGCTGCGCGGTACGCGGGCGATGACCCCCGTATCGCGGGAAGAGGTCTGCGCCAGCGAGGCGTCGATCACATACAGATACACCCCCTCCCTCGTCTCCACCTGCACCTCGTCCCCGCCCCGCAGCCGGTTGATGTGACGGAAGGGCTCGCCGTGGGTGTTGCGATGCCCGGCGACGGCGAAGTTCCCGGCCTCGCCGGGCTGCGCGGTCCCGGGGTAGTGCCCGACGTAGCCCTTGTCGAGGATTCCCGTCTTCCCGATCCCCTGCGCGACGGGGGCGACGACGCCGAGGCGGGGGATGCGGAGGATGGCGTACGCCTGGTCCCAGCGGGGAGCGGAGTGCTGCGCGGCGGGCCGGTCGCGGCTCTCACTGGCCTCGTTGCCGCCCGCGGCCGGCTCGGGCGCGGGCGGCGACTCCACCGGCCCGGGCAACCCGGCAGCAGGCGCCTCCCACTCCCGCTCCATGGCCTGCACCTTGTGCTCGGCATCCTGCCGGGCCTGCCGGTTGGTCCACCACAGCTGGTGTACGACAAGGAGGAGCACGACGACGCCGAGGGTGACAGTCACCTCGGCCGCGCCCCACAGCCCATGGGCGAGCGTGGGCCGCCTCCGCGAGCTGCGCCCCTGCACCACGACCCGTATCCGCTGCCGCACGGACGCAAGATAGGGGCTGACCGCCCAAGTCACCAGGCGCAGGCAACGTACTCAAGAGATCAGGCTCACCCCGCCGAACCGCCGTACAGCAGTACGGTGTCCCCCATGCGCCCCGACACGCCTGCCGATCACATCGCCGAAGCCGAGCGCCTGCTGCGTACCGCTGCGCAGTACCCCGAGGACCACGAGCCGCTGCTCCTCCAAGCCGCGGCCCACCTGGAACTGGCGGGCGACCGCGAACACGCCTCCACCCTCTACGACCGCCTCCTCTCGGCGACCCCCGAACACCCCCTGTTGATCAAGGCCCTCCAGGCGGCGAACCTCTGGGAGTACGGCCACGAGGCAGAGGCCCGCGCCCTGATCAACGGCATCCGCACGGCGGCCCCGGCAGACCCCCTGCCGTGGGAGATCATCGCCGAGACGCTGGAGTCCCACGACGAGCTCGAGGCGTCCCACGACTGCTTCACCACGGCCCTGACCCTGCTCCTCCCGGGGGACGACGACGAGGTCCCGTACGCCACCCGGTCCCTCCTCACGGGCCGCCACCGCGTCCGCCGCCTCCTGGGCCTGCCCCACGACGACCGGGACGCCCTGGCCGACATGGTCCACGCGTCCCACACGACGGACGTCACCCTGGACGAACTCCACGACCCGAAGCGCCTGTGGGCCCTCGGCTCGGACAACCCGGCAGAACTCCAGGCCGAAATCGCCCGCCTCCGCTCCGAACTGGGCTCGTTCCGCTCGGCGTTGTCCCGCCCGTTCCCGGTGGCGGTCCTCCACTGGCCCGAGTCCGAACTGGACGAACTCCTGGCGGCCTACCCGGAGTTGGAATCGGAATACCCGACGCACACGGCCCATCTGACGGACCTCGAGGCGTCGCTGCGGGACCTGTCCTCCACGGGCACGGAGAATCTGGGCATCGTGACGGGGACGGTCCCGTCGTACGAGGCGTTCGCAGCCTCGGAGCAGTCATCACCGGCGAACGCGGACCTGCTGCCGCAGTACGCGACGACGCTTGCGGCGAGGGGGAGGGCGGTGGCGTGGCCGCCGGCGAAGGGGGCGGCTTGCTGGTGCGGGTCGGGGGTGGCATACAGGGATTGCCACGGCGGGCCGGTTCAGAGCTGAGCCGTTGGAACTCCGCTCAATCGTGATCGCGGCCAAACCAAACAGTCCAATGTCTGCCGGTGGTTGCTGTTAGAACTGATGGGGAGCGGATTCTAGGAGGCCCGAGTTGGACATAGCAGTCGGCGCAGTGCTCAAGCGGCGAGAGATCCACACGCGCTACGGCGGGAGTTGGCAGGGCGGCATCAGCCCATCAGGGACGGCACCTCACGTCATGCTGTTCACCGACCCATCTCGGGGCCACCAGCACGGCTATTTCGACGGCTGGGGCGCCGATGGCTGCTACCACTACTGCGGTGAAGGTCAGCAGGGCGACCAACAAATGGTTCGTGGCAATCTGGCCGTCCTCAAACATGTTGAGAAGAATCGTTCTCTCCATGTCTTCAGGTCCGTGACAAGCGGCGTCGTCGCACACCTTGGACAGTTCACCCTCGACCCTGAGCGCCCGTGGTACACCACAGACGCTCCGGATACGGACGGCGAGATCCGTAGCGTCATCATGTTCAGGCTCCGCCCCGTTGACTCAGCCTCATCTGACGCCGAGCTTCCGTTCACTCCGGCAAGCTCCACGATCGTCGAAGACGTAGAGGTCGAGCAGCACAACGTTGAACAGATGGCCATCAACCCGAGCAGCAGGCCCCGGTTCGCTGACCGCCGGGAGGCGAAGCTTGTTACCGCATATCGTAGGTACCTGCGATCGCAAGGGCACACCGTCGGACGCAAGAAGATCGTCCCTGAGGGAGAGCTGAAGCCGCTTTACACGGACCTGTTCGACGTCACAGACAACGTGTTGATCGAGGCGAAGGGTACCGTAACCCGCGAGGCTATCCGCATGGCCATTGGTCAACTATTCGATTACCGGCGCTATATAGCACCACGACCAAACATCGCCTTGCTGCTGCCCGCCGAACCCCGCCCAGACCTCATCAAGCTCTGCCACTCAGACGAGGTCGCCGCATTCGCAATCTGGCCAAAAGACGAGACATACGCAACGAGTCGAGATTGATCAGCGGAAGTCTCGCCACGGTGACCGACCTCTTCGGTTCGCACCTTAGCTGACTTCCTTCAACGCTGCTTCAAAGTGCATTTGAGCGCGGTCCAGCGTCTCGTCGGGATCGCAGCCATGGGCGCGAAGCCAGTGAAGGACATCGCCAATCAGACCGACGGCCGCTTCTTCGGCCAAAGCGAGGCTGAGCGGGGTGGCGTTCCGATGCCGAGACTCCTCCCCCACGTCATAGAGCGTGAGGAACTCTTCCACCTTCGCAACTCGCCGCCCACCTGCGTGACCATTAGCCGTGGCGAGGCCGGTATTGAGTTCGCACCAGGTCGTCTTGCCTGAGTCACTGATGATCACGCCCCAGCGATCGGTCAGAGCATCCACAAGTCCCACCCCGCGACCACGCTCCGCATCAGGCCCAAGGTCCAGGAGCATTGGAAGTGCTCCGGAGTCAGGGTCGCGCATCTCGAGTCGAAGATGGGTACCCGACATCGAGACGCCGAGTGTGGCCGGGGTGCCAGGGCCGATGTGAGTGATGACGTTCGTGGCCAGCTCACTTACGCAGAGCTGCGCAGCCTCGACGAGATCCGGCAGGCCCCACAACCTCAAGTGCAATCGCATCACCCGTCGCAGTCCCGCAACCTCCGAAGCCTCCGCCAGGAACGGCAGCTCCCACGGCTTCCTTGGGACCTTGCATCGACATTCGTCCATGGTGCCCACTCCATTCGACCATGATGGTGGTTGCGCTCCGTAGCGCTCCGATGCCTCCAGGGTGACAGTGAAACTCTCAATATGGAACTCTCACAAGGTAATTCAGGGAGCACGTCCTCTCTCCGCACGCCCCCAGCGTGCGCTGTCTTGTCGGCATCGCGCTGCACCGTGCACGCTCTGGGAGATCGACACGAAGGGCCTCGACCATGGCAGTTGGACCCACAACCCGCAGGCGCCAACTGGGCGCCGACCTGCGCCGCCTACGCGAGCGCAAGGGCCTCACTCTGGAGGAAGCGGGCGCTTTGGTTGGCGTCTCCAAGGCCACCTTGAGTCGCTACGAGACCAAGGAAGGCACCGTCAAGTGGCCAGCAGTGGATGCGCTCTGCCGCGAGTACGGGGCTTCGGACCAGGAACGCGCGACACTCGTCGAGTTGGCCAAGGGCGCGAAGATCCAGGGCTGGTGGCGATCTCTTGCCGATCCGATCCCTGACTCGATGAACCTCATGCTGACCCTCGAGGACGAGGTGGTACGTGAGGACCACTACTCCTGCATGTACGTACCTGGCCTGCTTCAGACCCGCGCGTACGCAGAAGCGGTACACCGCGCTTCCGAGATGCGTTGCACAGATCAAGAGATTGCCCACATGGTCGACATTCGCATGAAGCGCCAGGAACTCCTCGACCGGGAGGAACCTCCGCACATCTGGGCCGTGATCGACGAGGCAGTCATCCGGCGCATGGTCGGCGGTCGCGGAGTGATGCGGGAGCAACTAGAGCACCTGCAAGCGCAGGCTCACCAGCCGCAAGTGACCGTTCAAATTTTGCCGTTCGCGGCTGGGGCCCATGCCGCCGCGGTCGGAAGCTTCGTCATCCTCGGTGGACCCACACCCGAACTCGACGTCGTGTATGTGGACATCATCGGCGGGGGACTCTTCATGGAGAAGCCGCAGGAACTGGAGCGCTATAAGTTGGCGTTCGAGTACTTGCGTGCGCAGGCGCTGGACATTGACGCGTCAGCCGCGCTCCTGAGTCGGGTCTGCAGGGAGCTGTGATGGATCAGAAAGACGTCCGCTGGATCAAGTCCTCATACAGCGGCGGGAGCGGTACCGAGTGCGTCGAGGTTGCCGCGTCCGACCAGGACGTGGCCGTGCGCGACTCCAAGGACCCGCACGGCCCTAGCATCGCTCTCCGGTCCCCTGCCTGGGGTGACTTCGTGACCGCCCTGCGCCAAGGGCGGCTCAGGTAGGCCCCCAGGCAGACCGGAGGTGGCGGGTGCGCCGCGCCCGTGGTGAGCCGTGCGTTCAACGGATGCCCTCCAGTCCGGGTACTCGCCCCGAGCCCAAGGTGACGTGCCCGCGGGGCGGTGGTGCGCGTGACGTAGCGTCATGGCCATGACCACGCCGTCACAGCCACCACACCAGCAACCGGGCCCGTACGGTCCGCCCGCGCAGCAGCCGTATGCGCATCACGTCCCGCCTCAGCACCCGTACGGTCAGCCTGGGCCCTATCCGCAGTTCTCGGGCACCTGGGCGCCGCCGCAGCCGAAGAAGAGGACGGGTCGGGTCGTCGGCATCGTCGCCAGCTCCTTGGTCCTGCTCGGCGGCCTCGGCTACGGCCTGTTCCTCGCGCTGAACGCCGCCGGGGTCGCGGACGGCGACTGGCCGAAGGCCACACACCAACTGAGCGTGCCGCAGACGCTGCTGGACGGCGAGTACACGCTGGCCAAGGACTCCTCAAAGACGGAGGGGAAGCAGCTCCTCAAGGATCTGCAGGACCACCGTATTCGGGTTCATGCAGCGACCCTCGCCACGTACACCGGCGGGGCGTCCGGTTCCGAGACGCTGGTCGTCACCGGTCTGCACGGACAGATCCGGGAGGCGAAATACGTCCGCCGGGAGATGCTGCAGGGCCTCGAGGAACCGTCCGAGGGCAACGAGCTGTTCGCCCCGCCCAAGGACGTCACCCCGGCAGGCTCCGACGTGACGCTGAGCTGCGCGGTGATGAGCTCCCAGGACGACAAGCCGGTCACCAGCCCCGCCTGCGCGTGGGCCGACGGGAGCACCGCCGCCGCTGTGTTGTTCGCCGGCGCCGAGCTGGACGAGCAGCGCCCAGAGAACATCGACCTAAGGAAGTACGCAGAGCTCACCCTCAAGGTCCGCTCTCAGACACGTCAGCCGATCAGCTGATCCGACCCAAAGGCCGCCCAGGGTGTTCAGCCAGCAGGGAGGCACAGCCGTTTGAAGGGCTCATCAGACCTCCATCACGGCATCGCACTCGGCACAGACGAGCCGGGCGTACTTCGGTGTGTACCACGATGAACCGGGATGCTCCGAGGGCTTCCAGGAGGCCGCCTCCATGGCGAACGTGTCCTGACCGCACAAGGTGCGCGGCCCTGGAGTGGTGGAAGACCCGGGAGCGGCGTTCGCCGCGTGCACGCGCAGGACTGGCCGCTCCTCTGCCGGTGACCTTCCGGTGAAGGATCGCGCTGCAGGCAGCTGATCGAGCTCGTACATTACGAAGATCTCGCTCATGTTCCGACGGTAGGCCGATACGGCGGATCATGCATTGCTGACGTGGACCCGTCGGCTGGGCCGCCCTGCCAGGCGGCCGCAGCACCCCGTACCCGCAGAGGTAGGCGTCCGCCGGCGCGGACGGCCCCTCGCCATGGCGGCCCGACTGGACCGCTGCCGGCGCGTCTACGGCCGTGAGCCCGCGGTCTCCGAGCGGAAGCCGTGACCGAGTTCCGGGCGCCCGAGGCCGAAGTAGTGCCGGAAGTTGTAGATCAGCGGACTCCAGGCCGCGGGGTCAATGTGCTGGGTGCCAGGAACCACTACTGAGGCAGCGGCGTGGATTCGTACGACGTCGCATTCCACGATCCGGAACCCGCCCTCGGGGCCGGCCGGCGTGATGGTCCGCACTGTGGCCTCCAGCTGCATCGGGCACTCGGCGACGCGTGGTGGCCCGACCACCTCCGAGTCCTGGGGATGCAGTCCGGCGGCGGCAAACTTCTCCGGCTCATAGCGGTATATGCCTCGTTTGGTCGCCGGTACCGGGGTCGCGCCGGTGAGCGGGGCGAGGCGCTCCACCGCCTCCCACAGGTCGGGCGAGGGAAGATTGATGACCAGTTCCGGGCGGTCCGCGAGATTGGCGATGGTGCGGCCCTCGGCGCCCAGGCCGAGGACGACGGTGTGGCCGAGTGCCCAGAGTGAGGAGATCGGGGCGAGGTTGGCTGTGCCGTCGGGGTTCGCGGTGGTCAGCAGGGCGACGGGGGTGCCGAAGTACAGAACGCTGGGGGACAGGGGGAGATGGTCGGTGGCCGCCGTGGTGGGCGTCGGAGTCGTGGCGCTGTTCATGTTGCGGCACGCTAGAGCGCCGAAACTTCGGTGACCGCCGAAGCATCGACCGGCCAGAATGGCCGCCATGAGCCAGTCCCAGCCCCCGAGTCCGACAGCGGGCAGCGTCGCCAGCCCCGACCTCGCCTTCCTGGCAGGGTTGCTGGCCGACCGCACCCGCGCAGCGATGTGCCTGGCCATGCTCGACGGACGCGCCTGGACCGCGACCGAGCTGGCCCGGCACGCCGCGGTCGCGCCCTCAACGGCCACCGGGCATCTCCATCAACTGGTCGCGGGCGGACTGCTGGCTGAGGAACGGCAGGGACGGCACCGGTATCTGCGCATCTCCGGCCCCGCCACCGCGGAGATGATCGAAAGCCTGGCATCGCATGCCCCTCTGCAGACCATCCCGGTCCGATCGCTGGCGGACGCCCACCGGCGCCGCGCACTGGCGCACGCCCGGACCTGCTACGACCACCTGGCGGGCGCGGTCGCCGTAGCGATCACCGACGCCATGGCCGAGCGAGCCCTGCTGACCTGGGACTACGGACCTTCGCTCACCGAGACGGGCAAGATCTGGCTGCGCGACCTCGGCATCGACGACCACCGTCCCCGCGGGTCCAACCGCGCCCATATCCGAACCTGCCTCGACTGGACGGAACGGCGCCCGCACCTGGCGGGCGCGGTGGGTGCCGCACTCTTCCAACATGCCCTCGACGACGGCTGGGTCACACGCAAGGGCACGACCCGCGTCGTCGCTCTGACAGACACAGGGCGCGCCGTACTGCGAGAGCAGCTGGGGCTCCGGGACGCGGTGCTGAACGCTCCCGCCTGCTGAGAGCCGCCAACGGGTAGCCGCCGAACACGGCCACCACGACCCGCGCATGCTCGAGGCCTCGCCCAGCGGTGTGCGTGCCTCCGCGGCCCAGCATCAGCCGCCACAGATCCACTTCCGGGCAAAGATCCGCCTCGCCGTGGAGGTCCTCACCATCAGCTACTCCACCCGCGCCGAGATCACCCACGGCGCCGCCAGCGATCGACCGCATGTGGACATTTGCACGAAGAAACGACACGGCGGCCTGGCTACCCCGGACGGGAAAGGGGCATTCACCTTCTTTCGTGTGATGACAGACGAACTGATTAAGAAGGAGGGTAAGTCGGCACCTACAGCAGAGCTGAGGATCACATATGACCGTTGAAGCCGACCGGGAAGCCGTGCAAGCACAAGCGTCCAAGCAGCAGAGTCTTGCGACGTCCGCCGCGCGGAACCTGGCGACGACGTCGAAGTCCGTTCCGCAGATGCAGGAGACCTCCTCGCGGTGGCTGCTGCGGATGCTGCCGTGGGTGGATGTGCAGGGCGGCACATACCGGGTGAACCGGCGGCTGAGCCATGCCGTGGGTGACGGACGGGTGACGTTCGTGCAGACCGGCGGGCGGGTCTCGGTCATCCCGGCTGAGCTGGGGGAGCTGCCGGCGCTCAGGGGATACGGCGACGAGGCGGTGCTGGGCGAGCTGGCCGGTCGTTGCGAGCAGGTCGACTGCGCGCCGGGCACGGTGCTGGCACAGGCCGGCGACGCGAAGGACCGCGTCTTCCTGCTGGCGCACGGCCGCGTCGACAAAGTTGGCACCGGACCGTACGGCGGAGACACCGTTCTGGGATTCCTGGCCGACGGCGCCTACTTCGGCGACCGGTGTCTGACCGAAACGGAGCCTGCCTGGGAGTGCACGTTCCGCGCCACCACCGCCTGCACGCTGCTGGTGCTGTCCAGGGGGGACGTCGACAACCTCGCGGTACGCGCCCCGTCGCTGCGCAGCCACCTGGAGACGGTCGCGGCGCTCCCGCAGCAGCGCACCAACAGGCACGGCGAGGCGGCGATCGACCTCGCGGCCGGACACGTGGGCGAGCCACTCATCCCCCACACTTTCGTCGACTACGAGCCCACGCCGCGCGAGTACGAGCTCTCCGTCGCGCAGACGGTCCTGAAAGTCCACAGCCGCGTCGCCGACCTCTACAACGATCCGATGAACCAGACCGAGCAGCAGCTCCGCCTCACCCTTGAGGCGCTGCGCGAGCGCCAGGAACATGAGCTCGTCAACAACCCGGAGTTCGGGCTGCTCAGCAACTGCGACTACGCGCAACGCCTCCAGCCCCATGACGGGGTGCCCAGTCCCGACGACATGGACGAGCTGCTCTCGCGGCGGCGCGGCAACAAGTTCTTCCTCGCCCACCCGAGGGCCATCGCCGCGTTCGGCCGTGAGTGCAACAAGCGCGGCCTGCCCATGAAGCCGGTGGACATCGGCGGCCACCGCATCCCTTCCTGGCGCGGTGTGCCCATCTATCCGTGCGGGAAGATCCCCGTCAGTGAAGCTCGTACGACCTCGATCCTGTGCATGCGCACGGGTGAAGACGACCAGGGCGTGATCGGGCTGCGGCAGTCGGGGATCCCGGACGAGATCGAGCCGAGCCTGTCGGTGCGGTTCATGGGCATCGACGAGCAGGCGATCATCTCCTACCTCGTCACCGCCTACTACTCGGCCGCGATCCTGGTCCCCGACGCTCTCGGCATCCTGGAGAACGTCGAAGTCGGCCGCTGGCGCTGACCGCAGCCGACAGGCACCCCAACCGCCCCGCTGCCCCGGCGCGGCCGGCCGCACGCCGTCCGCGGCCGCTCGGGCCTTCGCCCTCGTATGACGCCCCACGCAGGTACACCGCGCATGCCTCGCACGCGCGGCCACCAGCACGCGCGGCCACCAGCACGCGCGGCCACCAGCAGGCGCGCCCACCCGCCCCGTCCGAAAGGCACTCCTCGCATGACCCGAACCAGTGGCGCCGGCGTCCCCCCGTGGACGTGGAACGGGCCGCCGGCCGCCCACCCACCAGTCCTCCCCGCCGCCCCGACACTCCATACGACCGCGCAGGCCCTGCCGGCCCCGCCCTCGCACGTCGCGCTCGATCGCCTGCTGGCCGGCCCCGCGGGGCTGGGCACGGCCGCCGCGCACGCCTTCCGCTCCCTCACCCCGTCCACGGCGTCGCGAGCGGCGCAGTCCGCCCGACCGGACGAAGTCCCACCGTCCGCCGCGCAAGACCCCTCGGCCGGCCAGGACACAGCGGTGCGGATCCCGCCCCTGTACTGCCCCGACGCGGTGCGTGACGACCCCGCCCTCGGGGAGGAGGTCAACAACCGTCTGGTCGACTGGGCCGCGGAGATCGGCATCTTCACCGGCCGCCTCGAACGCCTGCGCTCACACCAGTTCGGGCGCCTGTTCATGCTCGCGCATCCCGACTGCGACGACCCCGACCGCCTGCTGGCCGCGGCCCGCTGCGGGCTATCGGAATGGTCCGTTGACGACCACTGGGTCGACGAGGGCGACGACACGGAACCGGAGCTCCTGGGCTCCCGCCTCGCGATGGCCCACGCGGTGATCGACCCCGTCCGCCTCCCCGCCCGCTACCTCGCGCAGTTCGAAGAACTCGTTCAACGACAGCCCGTCCTGCGCGCCTTCCGATCCAGCCTCGCCCACCTGTCCCAGTTCGCCAGCACCACCCAAGTGGCACGTCTGCGCCACGAACTCGACGTCATGTTCGTCGGATACGGGCAAGAAGCCGAATGGCGCAGCAGCGGGCGCAAGCCCGCGGTGTGGGAGTACCTCCTGCACCGCTACGAAAACGCCTTCTACCCCTGCATGGTGCTGATCGACCCGGTCGGCGGCTACGAGCTGCCCGCCCACGAGTTCGCCGACCCCACCGTGCGCCGCACCTACCTCTACGCGGGCATGGCCAACGTCCTGCTCAACGACCTCTATTCGATGGCCAAGGAAGACCCCGGGGACACCAACCTGCCCAACCTCATCGCCGCCGAGGACGGCTGCTCCCTCCAAGAAGCCGTCGACCGTACGGCAGCCATCCACAACGAACTCATGCACACCGTCGAGGCCGACTGCGCAGTCCTGACAACGGCCGGCTCCCCTCAGCTGCGCCGCTACCTGGCCGGTCTGTGGGCGTGGATGGGCGGCAGCAAACAGTGGCACGCCACCAGCGCCCGTTACCAGAACGCGAACTGACCCCATAAAGAAACCTGCAAACAAGGAGAAGCCATGACTGTCCAGGGCACCGCCACCCATCCCCTGCGCAGCCTCTACCAGAAGTCCGTCGCCAATTACTGGAACGAGGAGAAGAACCCCGTCAACCTCCGCCTGGGTGAGGTCGACGGCATCTACCACCACCACTACGGCATCGGTGAGGTGGACTGGTCCGTCCTGGAGGGCCCCGAGGAAACCCGCCAGGAACGCCTCACGGCCGAGCTCCATCGCCTGGAATGCGCCCAGGCCGACCTGCTGATGACCCACCTCGGCGACATCACCCCTGCGGACCGCCTCATGGACTCCGGTTCGGGCCGCGGCGGCAGCAGCTTCGTTGCCCACAGCCGCTTCGGCTGCCGCGTCGACGGCGTCTCCATCTCCGAAACCCAGGTCGCCTTTGCCAACGGCCAGGCCAAGGAACGCGGGGTGGACGACAAGGTCCGCTTCCACCTCAAGAACATGCTCCACACCGGCTTCGAGAGCGGCAGCTTCCAGGCCATCTGGAACAACGAGAGCACCATGTACGTGGACCTGTCCCTGTTGTTCCCCGAATACGCCAGGCTCCTCAAGCACGGCGGTCGCTACGTCACAATCACCGGCTGCTACAACGACGCCTACGGACTGCCGTCCCGAGCCGTCAGCGAGATCAACGCCCACTACATCTGCAGCATTCATCCCCGCCGCAGCTACTTCAAGGAAATGGCCGCCAACCGCCTGGTCCCCGTCAGCGTCATTGACCTCACCGCGGCCACCATCCCCTACTGGGAACTGCGTGCCAAGTCGCCTCTGGCCACGGGCATCGAGAAGGCCTTCCTGGACGCCTACAAGGACGGCAGCTTCCAGTATCTGCTGGTCGCAGCAGACAAGGTCTGAACTGCGTCGGCCACCGAGCCGCTTGGCCCCAGCTGCTCGGCCAGCCCCCGGGGGAGGGCCTGTTCACCCCGGTCCATGAGGGCTGACGCCCGTGGGTTCCGTGGGCGGGCGCGGAGCACGTTGCCTTGTGCTCAGGCGCTCTGGATTTCGGTGAGCACATCATTTTGCGTGGACTGAAATTCTGCGGGGCTGTCGTCGGGTGGGTTCAGCGCGGCAGCTTCGCAGTGCGCTCCGGGTAAGCGGCGGCGACGTAGTGCATGGGCGTGCGTCCTGGGTTAGTTCAGGGCATCGATTGCCTTCACGATCAGCGCCCGTGCCGCCTGCCCGTACACGGCCATAGTCCGCAACTCTTCGAACGCCTTCAGGTACAGGGCGACCTCACTCGGCTGCGTGATGTTCACCTGCGCCGACAGCAGCTCAACCGAAACGAGGGTGTCGTCGTATATGTGGAACGTCTCCTGCGGCCAGAGCCGACGCTGCGGGGTGGCCATCGGGATCACACCGAGCGACACAGACGGCAGAGCGCCCGCTGTGAGGAGGTAATCCAGCTGCGCGGCCATCGCGTCCCCGTCGCCGAGCTGGTGGCGCAGAGCGGCATCCTCGACGAGGAGGACGAACCGGTGTCCCTGCTCGTGGATGACACGGGAGCGTTCGACCCTGGCAGCCGCCGCCTCGGCCCCATCATTGGGGATCTCGCGGAAGTCGGCGATTGTGCTCAGCAACGCGGCTGCGTAGCCCTCGGTCTGCAGGAGACCGGGGACGAGCGTCGACGAGTAGATGCGGAACAGCTGGGTTTTGTGAAAGAACTCCACATAGCTGTCCTGGAGTTGCTTCAGACCGTTGCGCACCTGGTGGAGCCACTCGCTGTACGTCGGCTCCGTGTCGAGGGACTCAGTGATGAGGTCGCCCGCCTGATCGGCGGGCGACACATCACGGTCCGTCGCTGGGAAGCAGGCGACTCGGCGACTGTGCCGCATCACTGGCTTAGCGAGCTGTCGAGATACGCCTGCACCGGATCGAAGAGGCCGTATGGCACGTACTCGGGAATCTCGGCGAGCCTGACCCATGCAACTTCGGTCAGCTCGTCGTCGTCCGCGACGTACGCAGTCCCGGACTCCACGGCGCATGAGACGTACGACATGCTCCGACCGGTCTTGGGGTGCACTCGTTCGCCGAGGACCTTGAGCGCGGTCACGCTCATGCCGACCTCTTCGTGCGTCTCGCGCACAGCTGCCTGCTCCGGGGTCTCACCTGCCTCGATCTCGCCGGCGGGCAACTGCCAGGACAGCTGGCCTTCCGCAACCCGGCGTCGGACCATCAGCACGCCATCGTCCTGGACCACGATCGCGGCCGCGATTCCGGGTCGCCCTGCTGCCGTCTGCTCGGTCATGCGTCTTCCTCCAGTGTTGCCAGGATCGGCGGTCAGATCGTGTCGGCGGAAATGGAGCGGCCGCCTAGGCACTGTTTCTCGGATCTCGGGACGTGAGCGGGGGGTTGGGGTCAGGCTCGGGGTATGGGCCGTGGGGATCTGACAAATGCGGAATGGGATCGGCTGGCTTCGTGCTTACCTCGTGGTGGTACTCGTGGGGGCCGGTGGAGCGATCACCGTCGGGTGATCAACGGGGTCCTCTACCGGGTGCGGACGGGTGTTCAGTGGCGGGATCTTCCGGAACGGTTCGGGCCGTGGGAGACGGTCTATAAGCGGCATCGCCGCTGGTCCGCGGATGGAACGTGGGAGATGCTGCTGTCGAAGGTCCAGGCCGCCGAGGACGCCGCGGGCCGGATCGACTGGGACGTCTCGGTGGACTCAACAGCGGTGCGGGCCCACCAGCACGCCGCCGGCGCAAGGAAGGCTCGGCCGGCCGCGGTTGTTCAAAAGGGGGCCGTCCGGGGGACGAACCAGGCCGATCCGGTGCTTCGGAAGCTGGCCGCCCGATTGGCGGAGGTGGTCAGATCGGCGAATGCCTGGGACGCTCCCGCGGAGGCTTCACGACCAAAATCCACCTCGCCGCGGAGGGACGATGCCGACCCCTCGCCCTCGTCCTGACACCCGGACACTACGGCGACGGCCCTCAGCTCGAGCGCGTGCTGGAGCAGGTATCCGTGCCTCGCACCGGAGTCGGGCGGCCCCGCACCCGCCCCGACCATGTCCTGGCGGACAAGGCCTACACGTCCCGAATTAACCGTCGTTACCTGCGACGACGTGGAATCCGGCACACCATCCCCGAACGTCTCGACCAGCAAGAACACCGCCGCAACCGCGGTTCCCGAGGCGGCCGGCCCACCGGTTTCGACAGCGAGCGCTACAAGAAGCGCAACACCGTCGAACGCGCCATCAACCGGTTGAAGGGCTTCCGAGCCGTCGCCACCCGCTACGAGAAACGCGCCTACATCTACCTCGGCACCGTCACACTCGCAGCACTCCTGATCTGGCTCCGCACATGATCCGAGAAACAGCGCCTAATGCACTCTTCGGTACCCAAGTCACATCCACGTTCTCCACGGCGTCGCTGTTCGTCGTCTCCCGGCCAGGTACTCGCACAGGAAGTACGGGCAGTGACCCGTTGCAGGTCGCCGACGAGCACATCTACGGCGAGCTCCTCGTCCCCGATGGACCTGATGCAGTCGCCGAACTCGAGGTGTTCGGAAGCGCAGACAACCTCGCCCCCTGGCCTCGGACGGGGGCCCGGCCATCAGCAACAGTGGGGAGCGGACGACCGGGGTCGATTTGAGGCGTCAGTGCAGTTCGCTGATGAGTGACTCTGCGACTGCGGCCATCGTTTCGGTCAGAGGGGCCGGCTTGCCTGTCCGGCGCAATGCCCGTGCGGTGTTGGCGCACAGCAGTAGGCGGGACAACCGGCCGGTGCGGGTGGACAGGACATCGTCGAAGAGAGTGAGGACCCGGTCGGCGAGAGCCGGTACGGGCAGGGAATTGGCCCACAGGCAGGCGGCATCCCAGCCCACTGGACCCATGCCCCAGCTCTCCCAGTCGATGATCGTCAGTCGTGGTCCGCACAAATTGGCGTAGCCGAGATCGCCGTGCGCACAAGCCCAGTCGGTGATCGTGGTGTCGACCTGATCGCCATAGATCTCGTTGATCCGGGCGCTGAGATGGACCTGTCCCATGCACACCCGGTCCGTGGAGTGCCCGGCCAGGTTGGTGAGTGCGGAACGCAGGTCAGTCCACCACTGCTCGGGCAGTTGAGGATCTGTGCTGATGTCGCCTGTCGCCGAGAGTGCCGGATCGTCCACCAGGGTCATCTCGTCAGCGCGCCACACGATGCCTCTGGGCGAATCTGACCAGATGGCCGCGGCGGACCACTCAGGGCGCGGTACTCCCTCGATTGCTCCTGCCGCCTCGAAGCCGGACCAGGCTTGAGTGTTGATCCTTCCGGTCCGACGCCAGGCCAGGCGAACCCAGCTGCCTGCGTCGGTGGGGAATCCAGCAGTGCCGTTGTACTTGCTGTAGTGGCCGTCCTGACGCTTGAGTTGACGCCCCAGACGCTGCTCGACGCTCTCCAAGACATCGTCGAGCGAAACGGTGGAGAGGTCATCCAAGTTGAGCTGCACTGTCGGTCCTTTCCGGCCGCGACTCATCCGCTCACCGTAGCCCTCCGGCGCAGCAACGCCCGGTACTGCTTCACCGTCTCGACGTTGACCTCCAGAGAGCTGGCACGCGCCAACTCGGCAAGGTGTTCGAGGTGCGAGGTGCCGACGGCAAGGCGAGCCACCTCCGGAATCGCGAAGGCTGCCGCGAGACCTGCCTGAAGTGCCGAGCCATGCTGCCCTGGAGCCAAGAACAGCGAGGTGTCGACGGTCGCCCATATTGGGTCTGCCGTATCTCCTGCGAATGGCGCCATGCCCCAGAGCTCTCGCGGACAAGTCCGTTCGACCAACTGCTCGCCAGCATCGAGCAGAGCGGCAGAAACAGTCAGGCCGGAACGGACCATGGCCACGTCTGGAGGTGGGATTTCCCAGGTTGATGCGAGCAGGTTCCGGGGGTCCCATGTTGAGATTCCCCAGGCCCGGCACAAGCCTGCCTCGCGCATCTGCGCCAGGGCAGCGCAGGCAGCTCCGAAGCCGTCGGGCGAGCATTCGGGGTTGTGCAGCAGCACGGTGTCCGGAATCCGTCCGAGCTCCCTGGCCGACTGCTCAACCGCCGCGCGAAGCTGCCCTGTATCGAGATCGTGGCCATCGGGGAAGTAGCCGACCTTCGTGGAAATGGAGAAGGCTGGGAGCAGGTCGGCGGCGATGCTCGCCAGGGTCCGGTGTGAGGCGAAGCGGCGGTAATTGAAGGCGGTGTCGAGAGCCGTCACGCCGAGCTTGAGGGCTTCTTCGAGAAGGTCACGGGTGTGACCAGTCCGGTGTAGCCCGAGGACGATTCTGCGGTCAGCGGTGCGCACAGCCCCTCCTTGATTAGAAGCTCGGCCAACGTCGTGAGGTCCGGGTTGCTGTCCGCGAGGTGAACCGGATGTCCCGAGAGCAGGGCGCGGAGGCCAGGCTCGGCCCGACTGTGGAAGGTGAGCCGCTTGCCTCCGGCGATCACCTGGACGGTGTCGTCGACAGTCGTCATCACCGGTTCGAACTCGGTGACAGCCGCGACCTCATCCAGCGGCCCGAACACTGGGATGTGCGGCATGTGTCGAGCCGGTGGCGTGTTCGCCCGTAGCTGCTTCAGGTAATGCCCCGGGTGATACTCGCGAGCAAGTGCAGCCAACTTTGCCGTCAGGACACTGTGTTGTGCCAGCCCCTCATTGCACTCCAGGTCGGTACGGAAGTCCTCGTCCGCGCGTGCGGCGTCAGAGAGGAAGTTGGCCCAGGTCACGCCGGTGCGCTTGGTGAGGCCGAAGGTCACGTGCAGGGAATGCCCCTCGCTTCCGGAGCCGATCCGGGTTGCGGTGTGCCAGTACCCGCGGGGTACATGCATGACGTCCCCGGCGGTCATGGTCCCGGCCCACAGGACTTCTTCCGGTTGGATCAGGTTGCGTTCGGCGTCCCGGTACATCGGCACGGGCCGAGACGGTCCGCGCACTTCCCAGGACTTCTCGCCGGACAACTGGACGGCGATCACGTCATGGTCGTCCCAGTGCAGGTGGAAGCCGTCGGTGTCGCCAACTGCCAGATATGCGTTGGCGGAAGCCAGTTCGCCCGACCACCAACCCAAGGCCCGGCACGCGATCTCCAGCGTCGGGTCGAAGAAGTCCACATGGTCGAGGACCACGGTTCCGCCGCCGTTGAGGACGCGGCCGAGAGCTGCCATGTCGGCCTGGTTCACCGCCTGCCTGCGCCGGTTGACGGCAGTGGACAGGAAGGCAGAGGGGTGTACTTCGTCGCCGTCGGCATAGCATCGCAGCTGCGGGTTGGACAGGTGGCGACGCTGGATGGTCTCCAGCAGCCGGTACGGCGTCATCAGCCGAGTGATCAGGTCCGGGTCCGCGAGGTGCCCGCGTGCGAACGCGGTGCCCACGGGTCCCGGCCCGCCCCAGCCAAGCGCCTTCTCGATTCCTGTGACGAGCCGGTGCTCCATGGGTTCCTCCTACTCCTTGGGAAGATTCAGATCGCGGTTGTCGCCGTCATCGCCCGCGCTGTTCTGCGAGCTGGTGACGTCGGAACGCTCTGCCTCGCTCCGGTCGTGAGCCGTTGCCAGCACTTCGACCGCGATCAGCAGGCCGACGTCCGTGCCGGCCTTTTCCTCGCTCTTCACCTGGTTCTCCCTTCAGTCAGGCCTCTCGGCGTGAAAGGCCATGCAAGGTGCTCGGATGCGCCACGGGGTGCATCCGCCGTGCTGTGATGCAGCCTGGTGCGCTTGGCACCAGGGCCCGCCCCCACGGCCGTGGAGATTCGAATAGCGCAGGGGCGGTGTTCAGTGGGCGGCGCTGTGTGCCGCACTCCTGCGGGCACGGCCAGTAACAGACAAGTTCGACGCGCCCCTCCTGGACAGGGCGCTGCCGTCCTTCCGCAGGTTGGTGTTCAGGACTCGTTGGTCCAGCTCGTACAGACAGGCACGGCAGGACATGAAGTCGGCGTGCATACCACTGGACTGGACCGGACCAATCCACGTCACCTCAACGTCACTGCGCCCGCACCAGAGCCAGCATTCGCCCTCCGCTTGCCAGTCATGGCGGTCCCACAGGGCGTCTGCAGTGGGCTCACCCGAAGCAGGGTCAATGTCTCGGCGGGTCGGCCGGTACACGACATCGGGGTCCGGAAGCGGCGATGCAGGTAAGTGATGCGGCGGCATCAGGCAACCGCCAAAGAGAAAGGCAGGACTGCGGGTCTGACATCAAGGCTTGGCCGGGTCGCGAAGAATCGGCGCAGAACTGCAGCACGGACCGCCGGCGCCGGCTTCGGGAGCGTGATCTCCGCCCAAACGCGTTTTCCGCGTTCGGTCGCCTCCCACCCCGATCGTGCCGCGAAGGAGGTCACCAGCCCGATGCCGCGCCCGCGCTCGTCTTCCTCCCCGGCAGTCCCCACAAGCGGCGCCCCGGGATTGCCGTCGTGGACTTCGATCACCAAGCAGCCAGGACGGTGGTAGAGGCCGACCGTGACCGGTCCCTCCCCATGAACTACCGCGTTGGTGACGAGCTCAGAGGCGACGAGACGGATTACGTCGGCCCTCTCGTCATCCAGCGGCACACCCCACGCTCGCACTCTCTCAACGACCGCGCACCGGGTAGGAGAGACCTCTCCTACCGTGCCCGTGAGGAAGATGCGACTGACGAGCGTAGGCATGGCAAACGCCTCCGAAGCGGGTAGAGAGCGGCTCCATCCCCGACGGGGGACACGGGGATGGAGCCGCCGATCTGAGTAGCCGAACCACTCTCTGTTCGAGCAGCCCCTGAGCGGCATGACACTCAGTCAACGGCCCCTGGGTGCAAGGGCGGAACGTTTCCAGGGGGTTCCTCTTGGGGACGGCCATCCGTAGACGTACCCACACAGGGAGTAGCCTCCGGACTACGCCATGAGAGACGGGGGGACGACGTGGCTGGTGAGCCGTTAGCAGTGCATCCGCTGACCTTCATCCGCCAAGTACAGGGATGGGGGAAGGCTGAATTTGCCCGACTCATGCAGGCCCGCGGGAAGCGGCTCGGCATCCCACTGGCGACCAACCGTACGACCGTATGGAAGTGGGAACAGGGGCAGGAGCCGGATGTCGATGCCCAGCTAGTGCTTGCTGACCTGCTGCGCGTCCCATTTGAGCGGGCCCAAACCGAGGGATGGCCGCGCTGGCTCCCTGTCTGGGAGGTAACGGGTCTAACTGCGCCCTGGAGTGAAGCCGGTACCGTTGAGGCATTGGCTGATCTCGTCGGGAGTGGTCACATGGATCGTCGGGGATTCCTCACCATCACGGGCGCCTCGCTCGCGGGACTGGCTGCGAGTTGGGCGGAGGCGCCATCCGCGTTCGCCTCAGCGCTCGATGGGGACCGCGTAACCGACAGAATGGTCTCGACTATCGAGCAGCGCGTAGGCACGCTCCGCACGCTTGATGACCAACTCGGGGGCGCCCGACTCCTGGAGCAAGCACGTGGTGACCTCGCTCTGATCTCCGGTCTCCTCAATGCCGGCCGATTCACGGAGCAAGTGGGCAGCCATCTATATGCGTTGGCGGCACGGGTGTCCCACCTGACAGGTTGGATGGCCTACGACGCGGGTCTGCGATCAGCCGGCCAGCAGTATTACGTGGGAGCCCTCCGCAGCGCCCGCACCGCCGGAGACGACGCCTTCGGGGCCTTCGTCCTCGCGGAGATGGGGGTCCACGTCTCTGAAGCCGGGCGGACGGCTGAACGAGTCGAACTCATCTCGACCGCCATCGACAACGCCCCTCGAATGTTGTCCCCGTATACCCAGTCATTCCTCTACCTGCACCGGGCCGAGGCGCTGTCCCGTGACGGCAAACACCAGAAGGCCGGCACAGCTCTGAATCGCGCCCTCTCCCTGTGGGACCGACGTACGGAGGAGGAAGTCCCCGACTGGCTTGACTGGTACGGAGAGGCACAACTGAAGTCGACCGAGGGCAAGGTAATGCTGCGCTCAGGCCAAGTGGAACGCGCCACCAGTTCCCTGGAGACCTCCGTCAAGAAGGCCGCGCCTCGGGACAAGGCCGTACGGTCCAGTCGGCTGGCCGAAGCCCGGCTTTCCGGCAACGACCTGGACGGAGCACTTGATGCCGCGAACTATGGCGCCGAACTCCTGGAAAGCCAAGTCAGCTCGATGCGAGCCCTGGGCCGGCTGAAGGAGTTCTCCGAGCAGCTCGACCCGCACCGGTCGGTTCCGGCCGTCCGCGAGTTCCGTGAGCGGCTCCATGCTCTGCCCGCAGCAGCCTGATCCAGGCCGCACTTGTCCACCGACACAATGAGACCAACGATGGCGTCCCGCCGATCGTGTAGTTGGCGAAGGCTGAGGGTTGGTGTTCCCACTACTTCAGGGAACGCTGGCCGCGTCCGAGTCGAGGAGTGACAGCGTTGGCCGAGAGTCCGGGTACCGATCCGGTATGCATGGCTTGCGGGCTCATTGCCGGTACCGAGTTCTTGCCGGGTGGGACGATCCTGAGAACCGGCACGTGGGTTGTTGAGCACTGCGTGGGGCCGCTGGGTCTTGGAACTCTGGTGGTCAAGCCCATCAGGCATGTGATCCATGTGGCCGACCTGACGGCAGACGAATCCAGTGAGCTCGGCCCACTGCTGCAGAGGGTCAGTTCTGCGGTCACTGCGACGATGGAGCCGGAGCAGGTCTACGTATGTCTCTGGTCCCATGCAGGCGCGGTGCCGGGGCACATTCACTTCGTGGTGCAACCCGCGCTCAAGGACGATCTCGCCCGGTACGACGCTTACGGGCCTGCGCTGCAGATGGCCATGTTTGATGCGGGGCATCTGCCGGATGAGGCGGCCGTGGCCGAGGTGTGCGCTCGCCTGCGGACGGTTCTCGCTGAGGCTGGGGACTGAGGCTGAGGTGTCCCGGCCGAGTGGATGGGGCGCAGATACGGCCCCGCGGAACGCCCGCCGTGACCAGCGGGTCATGACTCTCCACTGGTCGCCCGAATGGCCGACCCCGAGCGCGTAGTCCGCCCGAGCCGCCTAGCGTCGTCGTAAAGAGACGCCGGCTACCACGTCGGCGTCGAGACGGTTGAAAGGCCTTCCCATGGCGATCGCTATGTCCTTGCAGTGGCCCGGTCTCACCCCCGATCAGTACGACGCTGTGCGCGCCCGGGTTCGCTGGGAGGAGGAGCCTCCTGACGGGGCGGTCCTGCATGGGGCCTGGTTCAAACCCGATGGCCTGCACGTCTTCGACATCTGGGACTCCGAGGAGCAGTTCCAGCGCTTCATCGCCGAGAAGATCATGCCCGCGGTCAAGGAAGTCGGCATCGAGGGCGAGCCGCAGACCCAGATCTCCCCGCTGCACCGGCGTTTCGTGGCCCCCGGCGTCACTGGCGCTGCCTGACGCTTTGCCGCCCGCCCCCTGCGGCACCGCGATGGCGCTCGGGGCGCCGCGCTTCGAGGCCCCCGGCGCGGGTCAGAACTTGCCCAGCTGCTCCGCCGTGCGGCGCCCCAGCTGTGTGCTGAACTCCGCACAGAAATCCACACTGAGCGGCGGCCGGCCCCACACCGCGGCGCGCCTCCACGAAGGCGCCTCGCTCGCGCCGTCCTGGCGGCTCCAGCGTCACAGCCCGATCTCACTCTCCGCACACAGCTCGGCACACTTTCATCACAACTAGGCATCGGTCAGTCACAGTTGACACCCGATCACTTAAGCGGAATGTCATGCTCAGCTTCCCAGGTCGGACACATCATCTTTGGGGGGCACATGTCAGTGAGAAATATGGAAGGGCGCTTTGGGTGGGTTGCCTGTGCCGTGGCGATAGCCCTGGGGGTCGTGGGATGCGGTGACGGCAGCGAGAACGCGAAGCCCCTCGCGGCGACGTCCAGCCCCGCCGCGACGACGGCCGCACCCACGCCTTCTGTCGAGCCGGCACTCGATCTCGTCGACGACCAGGAGAGCGCCGACGCCGGGAAGGCGATCGAGGTGAAGGTGCTGGGCAACGACAGCGTCACACTCAAGGACGGTACGAAGTCGAACATCGAAGTCGCTCTGGCTGCGAGTGAGTTCACCGTCGTCGTGGACATCCCGCCGGCGCACGGGGCCGCCAAGGTAGACGGCGCCACCATCGTGTACACCTCCAGCCCGGGGTACGGGGGCGACGACGAGTTCACCTACCGCGTGGACGTGGCCGGGCAGCAGTTGACCGGGACCGCCGTCGTGCGGATCACCGTGGCCAAGCCGACGCCCACTCCTACGCCGAAGCCCGCCAAGCCGGAGGTTTCATACGCCAACTGCGATGCCGTACGGGCCGCCGGAGCCGCTCCCCTCCACGAGGGCGATCCGGGCTACGGACCGCATCTCGACCGGGACGGAGACGGCATCGGCTGTGAGACCTCGTCCGGTGGGGGCAGCGGGTCGACCGGCGGCGGAGGCGGTTCCGGCGGCGGGAGCGGCGGGGGCGGCGGAAGTACGTACTACGCCAACTGTGCCGCCGTACGCGCCGCCGGTGCCGCGCCCATTCACGCCGGGGAACCCGGCTACGGGCGGCACCTCGACCGCGACGGAGACGGCATCGGCTGCGAGTGAGTGAACGAGTGACGGCTGAGCGAGCCAGCGATGAGTGAGTGAGCCGCCGCATTCCCGGTAGCCGGCGCCTCGGGGGGAGTTGAGGACGAGCGGCTACCGGGAATGGGCATCGCCGCGACGGCCCAGGATGGGCTGGAGCCGTCGCAGGTCTATTAGGAAGTCCTGAATCAAGGATGGAATGAGGAATTCAGGATTGGTTGCACGGGAAAGATGAAGAGACGGTTAAATTCTCGGATCAGACCGCCTTCTTGATGAGCTTTCCGTCCGCCGCGATGACGAACCACTCGCCGTCCAGGCCCTGCCCGTTGACGTCCCCCGGTGTCGCGTCGCCCACGTAGTAGTACAGCGGCCAGTCCCCGTACGTCGCCTGTTCCGCGCCCTCGCCGAGCTTTGTCTCCTTCAGCAGCGCGGCCTTCGCGCCCGTGCCCGCCTGCACGTCCTTCGCCGATGTGAGCGCCGGCCACACCGCGATGCAGTCGGCGTCGCACTTGCTCGCGCCGGGCTTGTCCTTGGTGAATCCGTACAGCGTACGGCCGGAATCGTCGACCAGGATGCGGCCGAGTGACGAGTCGGCGACCTTGACGAAGGCGGACGCGGCGGGCTTCTGCGCGGGCTTGGCCGCGTCGTCCGAGTCGCCGTCCGACGAGCCCCCGCAGGCGGTCAGCGTGAGCAGTGCCAGTGCGCCGGCCGCAGCCGCGGCGAGCATGGTGGATCGGTTCCTGCGCATGGTGGTCCCCCGTTGATGTGTTTTCTCTGTACACCCGGTTGTACGGCGGCAACTGATCGGCGGTTCAATCGAATTCCAGATTCTTCTCGTTGAACGTGGCGAGCTGACGGGCCGTACTCCATCGCGACCGGCCCAATGCAGAAGCCGGTTCCAACGGGAGGACGAAACTAATGCAGAAGCGTTATCTTGCTGTTACCGCAACCGCAATTGTGCTTGGTGTTGCGGGTGTTACTCCGGCAGTCGCGCACGGTGGACACAGCGGGCATGGCGGTCAGGGCTCGGACAGCAGCTCGGACAGCAGCGCGAGTACCTTCACCAAGCCCTCCAGCGGGCACGCCGTCGCCTTCGCCGCGCATCTCTCCGGTGCCAACGAGGTGCCCGTCGCCGGCGGGCCCGCGGTCAACGACCCCGACGGCAAGGCTCTCGCCCTCGTCAAGGTGAAGGGCGATCGCGTCACCTTCGCCCTTCAGTGGAAGGGCTTCACGCCGAGCCTCGGGCACATCCACGAGGGCGTCGCCGGGAAGAACGGCGCGGTCAAGGTCCCGCTCTTCGGCACCGCGATGCCCGACTCCGTGAGTTCGGCGGCCGGGCAGGTGGCCATCACCGACGCCAAGCTGGCCGAGAGCATCCGTAACAACCCCTCCGGCTTCTACGTCAATCTGCACAGCGCCGAGTTCCCGGGCGGAGCCGTACGAGGGCAGCTCAAGCCGCTCCACCAGAACGTCAACCCGCTCGACATCATCAAGGGCGGCAAGCTGAGGGCGCTGTCCAACGGCGACCAGGAGGTCCCGAAGAACGACGCGTCCAAGGTGGGCGACCCGGACGGGCACGCGATCACGTTTCTGCAGCCGAAGGGCACGAGCGTCGGCTACTCGCTCGCCTGGATCAACATCAAGGCCCCCACCAACGGTCACATCCACAAGGGCCGGTTCGGCAAGAACGGCGACGTCGTCTTCAACTTCTTCAACCGGCCCGTGCCGGACGGGATCTTCGCCGTCTCCGGGAAGATCGACGGTCAGAACCCGGACGTCGTCAAGCGCGTCCGATCCAACCCGGGCAACTACTACTCCAACATCCACACCTCCGAGTTCCCCGACGGCGCGGTGCGGGGGCAGCTCTTCCACTGAGACGCCTGAGACGTCATAGGCTCGGACCTGTCCGAGTCAATGGCAGTGGGAGGCGGCAGCGATGGCCAGGGTTCCGGCGGCAGCGGTGGCGGCGAGTGGGCTCGTCGGTGGGTACGGGATCGCCCGGTGGACCAAGAAGCGTCCGCTCGGTGGTGTCGCCCTCGCGGCAGCCGGGGCCGTCGCTGCGCGTCAGTGGCACCAGGCCGCGGGCGGCAGGGCCGCAGCCGGCCTGAGTGCCGCCTACGTCGCGGCCTTCGCCGGGTCGCACCCGCTGGCCAGGAAAGTAGGCGCCTGGCCCGCGGTGTTCGCCGTGGCGGGAGGGGTGGCCATAGCCTCGTGGGCCGTCACCCGCCGGGCTGCGATATAGCTGCGGGCCAGGGCCCGTCCTCCGGATCAGCCAGGCAGGCTCCGGGAGACGGGCCCTCGGCGCCTGAACGCTTCGGTCCCGCCGTACGTACTCCTTGGCACCTCCCCCAGGTGGCTGGGCGCGGGACCGTACGGCAGGGTCCGGTCACGCGCCCAGTCCGTGTGCCACGGTGTAGATCAGCAGGCCGGCCATCGCGCCGACCACCGTGCCGTTGATCCGGATGAACTGCAGGTCCCGTCCGATGTGCGCCTCGATCTTGCGTGAGGTGTGCTCGGCGTCCCAGCTCGCGACCGTCTCCGAGATCAGCGAAGTGATCTCGGTGCGGTAGGTCGTCACCAGGTAGACCGCGGCGTCCTCGACCCAGCCCTCCAGCTTCGACTGGAGCCGGCTGTCCGTCGCCAGCCGCGCGCCGAGCGAGAGCAGGGATGCGCGGGCGCGCAGCCGGAGTTCGCTGCGGTCGTCCTCGGCGGCGGAGATGATCATGGTTCGTACGGAGGACCAGGCGCTGGCGATCACATCCTGGACCTCGGCGCGGGCCAGCAGGTCCGACTTCATACGCTCCACCCGGGTGCGGGTGTCCGTGTCCGACTGCAGGTCCGCGGCGAAATCGGCCAGGAAGCGGTCGATCGCGCCCCGGGCGGGGTGGCCGGGCATGTCGCGCATCTCTTTAACGAAGCGGAGCAGTTCCCTGTAAACGCGCTCGCCTACCTTGCGGTCGACGAAGCGTGGGGTCCAGCCCGGTGCGCCGCCCTCGACGGCGTCCATCACCGAGTCGGAGTGGAGGACGAGCCAGTCGTGTGCGCGGGCACAGATGAGGTCGACGGCGCGGTGGTGGGCGCCGTCGGCGACGACTTTCTCCAGTGTCTTGCCGATGCCGGGGGCGATCTCCGCGTTGTCGGCACGACGGGTGATGGCCTCGCCGACAACCGCCTGGACGTCGGAGTCACGGAGCACGGTGAGCGCGCCGCGCAGGGCGGTGGAGAGCTCGGCGGTGACCCGGTCGGCGTGGGCGGGCTCGGCGAGCCAGGCGCCGAGGCGACTGCCGATGCCGAGGGCGTGCAGGCGGGCCCGTACGACGTCCGCGGAGAGGAAGTTCTCCCCCACGAAGAAGCCGAGCGAGGCGCCGAGCTGGTCCTTCTTGTTCGGGATGATCGCGGTGTGCGGGATGGGGATGCCGAGGGGGTGGCGGAAGAGGGCGGTGACGGCGAACCAGTCGGCCAGGGCGCCGACCATGCCGGCCTCGGCGGCTGCGGCGACGTAGCCGGCCCAGGGGCCGGCGCCGGAGTTCTTCGCCCAGGTGGCGAGGACGAAGATGAGCGCGACGAGGAGGAGCAGGCCGGTGGCGGTGAGCTTCATATGGCGTACGCCGCGCTGCTTTTCGGCGTCCGCGTCGGTGTAGGCGAAGGAGGGAAGGGGCGCGATACGGCGCCCCTCGGCCTGCTGCCCACGGCCGTCCCGCGCCCGGCCCGCGTCGCCTCCGGGCTGTCCTCGTCGGTCGGCCCCGCCGACGTCGCCTCCGGGCTGTTCTCGTCGGTCGGCCCCGTCGACATCGACTCGGGTCGAGCCTGGCCGGTCGGCCCCGTCCACGGTGCTTTTCGGCAAGGCGGGCCGGTCGGCCCGGCCGCCGTCGGCTTGCGGCAGCCCTGGCCGACCGGCCGGACCCGCATCGCCTTTCGCCGAGCCGGGCTCCCCGGTTCGCCCAGCCCCGGCCGGCCGGCGCTGCTTGTCCGGCCGGCCGCGTCGGTCTGTCTGGCTCGGCTGGTCCGGGTGGCCAGTCTCGGGCGGCTGGCCCCGCTCGCCCTGCTGATCTGCCGAGCCCGGCTGGCCAGACTGACCGGGCTCGTCCGCCTGGCTTCGCCGGTCTGCCTGGTCCGGCTGGTCTGGGTGGCCCGCCTCGGGCGGCTGGCTCCGCTGGTTCTGCTGGTCCGGCTCACCGTGCTGATCGGGCCGGTCCGGCTGGACCGACTCACCGGCTCGGGGGTGGACCGGCCGGCCCGGCTTGCCGGCCCGGGGGTGGACCGGCCGCGTGCCGGCCAACTTCCCCTGCCGTTCCTGCCGAGGGTGCTCCGCCGCCGTGGTCGGCTCGCGCGATTGTCCCGGCCGGTCTCCCTGGTCCGGCTCGTCCGCCTGGCCCCGCCTGTCCCGCTGCTCCGGCTGCTCCGGCTCGCCCCGTCGGTCTGTCTGGCCCGGCTGCTCCGGCTCGCCCGCCTGGCCTCCACCCCGCCGGTCCGCCTCCCCCGGCCGCGTCGGCCCGCCCGCGCGGTCCGGCGGGTCTGACTCCCGGGCCCGGCCGGGACGGCTCGTCCCGCTTGCCCCGTCCCGGCGCTCCGGCCCGCCCGTTTCGCCCGCCCGGTCCGTCCGGCCCACGGGATCCGGTCGGCCCAGCCCCCCGGCCTGCGCCGATTCGCCGGTCCGACCCGGGTCACCCGCCTGCCCCGACCACGTCGGCCCGCCCGCCCGGCCCCGGTCGTCCGGTCGGCCCGGCTCGGCCGGCTGTTCCGTTCCTGAAGCTTCCATACCGCTCCACCCGTCAGCGCGCGCCCCGTACGCATTGTCCTTACCTCAGGTACTCCTGGGGCGCCCATCGAGTTCCCCGCAACATGTCCCATCATGTGCTCATGAACATGCGCCGCGGGTACGCGAGCACCATGCCCCGCGGGTACGCGATCCTCGCCGCCCTCATCAGCCTGGTCGTGCTCGTCTGCGGCGCGATATACCTCGGCGTCGGGCCCGCCCACGGCGGGACCGCCGGGCGAACGCCGCCCCACGCGGTCGTCGGCTGGGTCGGGACCTGGGCCGCCGCGCCCGTCGAGGCCCGGACGGAGGGACACCGCTCCGAGCGGTCCGTACGCAATGTCGTGCACACCAGCATCGGGGGGAGCGCCGCCCGGGTCACCCTGTCCAATCTCCTCGGTCGCCGCCCCCTCACCGTCGCCCATGTCTCGCTCGCCCTCCGCGCGGGCAACGGCCCCGCCGCTGTGCCGGGGACCCTGCGGGCGGTGACGTTCCAGGGGGCCACCGCCGTCACCATCGCGGCCGGGGCGCAGTCCATGAGCGACCCGGTCGCCATGGATGTCCCGTACGACCGCGATCTCCTCGTCACCGTCCACACGCCCGCCGGCCACGGGACCGTCACCGTCCACCCCCGGGCGCGGCAGACCTCGTACGTCGCGGACGGCGACCGTACGCGGGACCTCACCGGCGACGCGTACACCACCCGGACCCGCGTCTGGCAGTACCTCACCGCCGTCGATGTGCTGACCGGCGACGCCCGGGGCGCGGTCGTCGCCGTCGGGGACTCGATCACCGACGGCGTCACTTCCACGGCCGACACCAATCGCCGCTGGCCGGACGTCCTCGCCGACCGGCTCAACCGTCGCGGCACCGGCCACTACGGCGTACTCAACGAGGGCATCAGCGGCAACCGTCTCCTCCACGACGGCCGCGGGCCCAGCACGATCGCCCGCTTCGACCGCGATGTGCTCGCGCGGCCCGGGGCGCGGACGGTGATCCTCGCGATCGGCATCAACGACCTGCTGCACGGCCCGGGAACCCCGGCCGCCGCCCCCGTCACGGCCGGGCTCGCCCGGCTCGCCCACCGGGCGCACGCACACGGCCTGCGGGTCATCGGCGCGACGCTGCTGCCGTGCGGCGGGCACCACCGCTGTACGCCCGCAGTCGACGCCGTACGCGGACAGATCAACGCGGCCATCCGTACGAGCCGGGTCTTCGACGCGGTCGTCGACTTCGACCGCGCGCTGCGCGATCCGTACGCACCCGCCCGGCTGCGCCCGGCGTACGACAGCGGGGACCATCTCCACCCGAGCGACGCCGGATACGCGCGCATGGGGCGGGCGGTGGACCCGGCGCGGCTGTGACGGCGGGCGCTCGCTAACCTCCTCGGATGCGCATGCGCGAATGGTTCAGGCAGGGCGGGCGGCGGCGAATACTCGCCGTGGCGCTGCCGGTTGTGGTCCTTGCGGCGGCAGCCGGAACAGCCGTCGCCCTGACAGCCGGGGACGACGCAAAGCCGTGCTGGAAGGTCCCGGCGGCCACCGCAGCCCTCGCCGAGAACCACGCGGCAGCCACGAAGGCCCTCGACCCCGGTGACGATCTGTCCCGGTACAAGGTCATGAGCGGGCTGCTGAGCAAAGAGCATCTGCACGCATGCGACGGGCAGGGCGCCATCCTCGGCAAGGTTGTCCTGAACGCCTCCACCGGCGGCGCGGGCACTCCGCACACCCTTGGACAGGCACGGGTCGCGTACGCCGCGGCATCGGCGCTCTCCGAGGAGAGCGATCCGCTGCCCGCCGGGATGAGCCCGTACGTCGCCCGGCTTCTCGCCGACTACATCGTCGACGTACAGCGCACCTGGTACGGCAGCCCTGACCGCAAGGACTTCTTCCAGCCCGCCGGGACGTACCAGGAGAGCCGCGAGTGGGCCGGTGACTTCCCCAACCGCCAGGACGCCACGGCCGCCTTCAGCTTCAAGAGCGATCTCTACGACACCGACGTGTTCTTCGAGCGGGTGATCGGCAGGTTCGCCGCCGACCCGGAGGCCTTCGCCGTCCTCTACGACGCCTACCGTGCCCACTTCGCGTACTACCTCGAGCGGCTGAGCAGCGAAGGCGCGGTGCCGAGGCTGCGCGACGACAAGTACAGCACGAGCAAGCTCGGGGCCGATCTCGATCTGGGCATGGACGCCCGCAGCATCGGCTCACTCGTACAGCGGCGCGCGAACGCCGCCCACGACGGCACCATCCGCGATGCGGCCGCCTTCAACCGGGCCGTACAGAAGCTCAGCCGCGGCGTCTTCCCCGCCGCGTCCAAGCCGGTCACCAGCACACCGCCGATGGGCGACATCACGCGCCGGGCGGCGGCGGGCGGTGCGAAGCCCCGGGCCATGGCACTGCTGGACGGCCGCCACCAGCTCTACGCCGTACTCGAACAGTGGGGCAAGGACCGCAAGATCTCTGCGGGTCGGATCGCCGATCTGCGGGTCAAGATCGACGACTCGTTCGTCAACGGGATGCTGGAAGTCCGCTGACCTCAACTACCGTTTGGCAGCCGGGAGTTCGCGGGTCGGCAGGGCGAGATCCTTGCAGCCGCCGTGCCGCTTCACCTGGTCCTGCGCGAAGGCCGTCAGCAGCGCACGCAGCTGCGGGGCCTTGATCCCCGCGTCCTCGTCCGCGCCCGCCTCGAAGTTCGCCGCCTCGGCGTCGCACCTGGCCTTTGCCCGGCCCCAGTTGGCGGTCAGCACCGGACGGGTCTTCCAGCCGTCCGCCGCCGAGGACCCGTGGCGGGCCGCGGCCTCGCTGAAGGGACCCTCGCTCCAGTCCCCGTACCAGGCGTTGAAGACCAGCCGCGGCCGCTCCTCGCCGTCACGGTGCAGCTCGCAGCGGCTCACGGGCGCGGCGTCGTTCGCCGCGACGCGCACCGTCCACCCGGCGCCCGTGGGCAACTTCGCGCCGCTCAGCCAGGAACAGGCGGTGCCTGCCACGGCGGACAGTGCCACCGGCTTCGACTCACCGGGCAGCGCATGCTTCGGGGCCTTCAGCGGCTCGGCGCCGCAACCGAGCTTCTTCGACGCCTGGTTGGCCAGCGCGACCGCGGTCCGCAGCAGCGCGTCGGGCTGCTCCTCCATCGCGTCGCGCTCCGCCGACGTACGCACGAGCAGGCGGCGCGGCCTCCCCTCCATGTCCTTGCCCAGGTCCGGACAGCTCACCAGCAGCCGCACCCGGCCCTCGTCCGTGAAGCCCGGCAGCCCCTCCGGCAGCGCGCCGACGGAGCGCGCGGTCCCGTCGTAGAAGACGGTCTTCATCGCCAGGTCCTGGCTGTCCCGGTCGGTGTGCGCGAGCGCGCTGACGCCCTTGGCCCGGTAGCTGTCCTCATGGATGAGCGCGCAGCTGTAGACGCCGAGCTCCTCGTTGAAGTACTCGTAGTCGGAGTCCAGGTGCTCGCCGTCCGGGATCAGTTTGTCGACGGCCTCGTCCGGCATCGCCCCGCCGCAGACCCGGCTCGCCAGCCACCAGTCGTTGGCGTACGGCCTCACGAAATACCCGACGGCGGCCAGCACGACCGCGGCGACCACGCCGACCTTGACCCACCGCGGCAACATCCCAGCCCCCGTCGTACCGTCTCAGCAACCCGACCGACGGGACACTACCGGGCTCAGCCGAGCTCCTTGCGGTCGCCCTTCTCCAGCTTCGACCGCTGCTCCGCCTTGAGCCGCTGCTTCTCGGCCCGGGTGCGCTTGCGCTCCACGCCCACCCCGCCCATCAGCGCAAAGCCCGTAATCTTCACGCGCGGCGCCGCCGGGTCGGGGGCGGACTCGACGCTGCCGTGTTCGCCGAAGCCGCCCATCAAACCGATGCCGCTGACCTCGACGTTCAGGCCGGGCGGTACGACGATCTGGACCCCGCCCATGATGGCGAAGCAGCGGATCACCGTCTCGCGGTCCTCGAACCGGGCCTCGCGCAGGTCGAGTTCGCCGCCGCCCATCATCGTGAAAGAGGTGAACCGCCGGGCCACGGTCCAGGTGCCCTTGCGGCCGAAGCCGCCCCAGAAGGCGAACGCGACCTTGGAAGTGGCCGGTCCGCCCACGCGCCGCGCCCAGGCGCCGGAGCCGGTGGCGAGCGCCGGAGCCGCCGCTGCCGTGCCCGCCGGGAGGTCGCTGACCAGCGGCTCCAACTCGCCGTGCGTACGCGCCGTGTAGGCCGCTTCCAGGCGCTGCTCGAACTCCTCCATGTCGAGCCGCCCCTCCGCCACCGCGTCTCGCAGCCGCTCGGCAACCCGCTCGCGCTCGGCGTCGGAAGCACGCATCTCAGGGAGTTCGCTCGTCATGGACGAAAGCCTAGGCCCTGGGTGCGCCGCGCTCACAGACCCGATCACAGACCCGGGCGTTCGGCGTACATCTTCGCGATCACGGCCTCGATGTCCGGCTCCCGCACCGACAGATCCACCAGCGGGTACTTGTCGGCGACCGCGGCCACCACCGGGGCCGCCGACTGGGCCGCCGGGAACGCCAGCCACTGACGCGGACCTTCTATCTTCACCGTGCGGGCCAGATCCAGCACGATCGGCGGCATCTCCCGCTCCAGGTCCACCACCAGGGTCCGCTCGCTCTCCCCCACCTCGTGGAGTCCGGCGAGCGCCCCGTCGTACATCAGCCGCCCGTGGTCGATAACCATCACGCGCTTGCACAGCTGCTCGATGTCGGTCAGATCGTGCGTGGTGAGCAGCACGGTGGTGCCCCGCTCGGCGTTCAGGTCGCGCAGAAAGTCCCGGACCCTCGCCTTGGAGATCACATCGAGGCCGATCGTCGGCTCGTCGAGATAGAGCACCTCGGGGTCGTGCAGCAGAGCCGCCGCGATGTCCCCGCGCATCCGCTGCCCGAGCGAGAGCTGACGCACCGGCACGTCCAACAGCTCGGCCAGGTCGAGGAGTTCGACACACCGGTCGAGATTTTCACGGAATCGCCGGTCGGGGATCCGGTACATGCGATGCACCAGCCGGTACGAGTCCTTCAGCGGCAGGTCCCACCACAGGGTCGTACGCTGCCCGAAGACCACGCCGATCCGCTGCGCAAGACGCGTACGCTCCCGGGACGGGTCGATGCCCGCCACCCGCAGCCGTCCTCCGCTCGGGGTGAGAATGCCGGTGAGCATCTTGATGGTGGTGGACTTCCCGGCGCCGTTGGGTCCGATGTAGCCGACCATCTCGCCGCGCGGGACGCGGAAGCTGATCCCGTCGACGGCCCGCACCTGGTGCTTCTCGCGGCGCAGCCGACCCGCCTTGCGCCGTACCTCGAAGACCTTCTCCACCCCGTCGAGCTCAATGAAGTCCGCCATGGTCAGCTCCCTGTGCTCCGGTACGAACGAAGGGCCACCCGCCAGGCCAGTGCGGCCAGTGCGCAGCACAGCCCGGCGACGAGAGGCGCCAGGAACGCCAACCAGTCGGGCAGGCCGGCGGGGGCGTCGCGCCCCAGGACATAGAGCGCGGGCAGCCAGTTGACGAAGGCCAGCGGTACGACGTAGACGACGCCGCGCACCAGGTCCTGGGCGAAAATCGTCGGCGGGTACTGCAACAGCGTATTGCCGCCGTAGGTAAAGGAGTTGGTGACCTCCGAGGCGTCCTGCGCCAAGAACTGGAAGGACGCACCCGCCACCATCACCGCCGAGAAGATCAGCGCGCCGCAGACCACCATCAGCGGCATCATCGCCACCTTCGCGGCAGTCCACTCCACATCGACGATCACCACCGACCAGATCAGCACCAGCAGCCCCTGGCTCATCCGTCCGAGGCGGCGCAGCGCGAACCGGTCCGCCGCCACCTGCGCAAGCACCGGCACCGGCCGTACGAGCAGCGTGTCGAGCGTCCCGTCCCGCACCCGCTTGCCCAGCCTGTTGACCTGCCCCATCGCCAGGTCCGCGAGCCCGAAGGCGGTGCTGGTGGTGCCGTAGAGGAAGGAAACCTCGGCGAAGGAGAAGCCGCCCAAGCCCTCCACCTGACTGAACATCAGCACGATGACCACGAAGTCGAAGATCGTCGCGGTGAAGTTGGAGAAGAGGGTCATCGCGAAGGAGAAGCGGTACGTCATCGTGGAGCGCACCCACATCGCGGCGATCATCCGGTACGTACGCCAGGACTCACCCACCCTGCACCACCACCCTGCGGGTGGCCGCGGACTGCACCAGCCGCCCCGCAGCCAGCAGGACGACCGCCCAGCCGAGCTGGAACGCGTACGCCTGCACCAGCCCCCACCCCGTGCGCTTCTCCAGGAAGACATCCGCCGGGATCTGGAGCATCGACGCCCAGGGCAGCGCCCGTGCGACCTCGCCGAGCACGCCCGGGAAGACGGTCAGCGGCAGCAGCATCCCGGAGAAGAACATGCCCGCGAGCCACGCGACCTGGGCCGTGCCCGCGCCGTCCATCGTCCAGAACGCGCTCAGCGCCACCAGGTACCAGACCGCGAAGCTCACGGTCACGCCCAGCGCCACCGACAGCAGGAAGGCCGGCCAGGTGAGCGGCCTGGACGGCAGCGCGAGATCGAAGGCGAACGCGCCGACGACCATCGGCAGCACGCCGCGCCCGAGCAGATGGAAGGCGGCCCGCCCCAAGTTGGCGGAGAACCACCACAGTTGGAGGTCGACGGGCCGGTAGAGATCGATGGCGATGTCGCCCGTCCTGATCCGCTCGATCAGCTCGTCCTCGAAGCCGCCGCCCATCAGTCCGGCGGTGGCCAGCAGCGCCTGGCCGATCCACACATAGGCGAGCGCCTCGGGCATGTCGTACCCACCCAGGTGGGGCCGCTCGTCCCAGAGGGCTGTATAGGTGTACGCCAGGATGAAGCCGAAGACGGTGTTGGTGAACACCCCCGCCGCCGTGGCCATCCGGTACGTCGCATGGCGCCGGAAGCCACCCGCCGCAACGGCCGCGTACAGCCGCACCTCGACCCCCTCCGCCTGCAGGCACCAAAGCGCACGACCCTAGCCCACGGCCGCGCGCCGCCGCGACAGCTTTTCGGCCGGGGGTCCGGGGGTGTCCGCGGAAGAAGCGGCATGGCCGGGAGGTGAGGGTCCCCCGGAAAGATGCAGCACGTCAGGAGGTCCGGCTCCGAGGGATATCCCGGCCAAAAGGGCAGTATGGGCGTATGAGCGACGAGCCACAGCAGCAGGGCTGGACACCCCGGGACGCGACCGTCGCAGATCCCGTCGGACAGGAGCCGGCACCGGGTACGCAGGGCGGCCGGCCCCGCCCGGGGCGCACCGGCCGGCGTCGCTTCGTCCCCACCTGGCGCACCGTGCTCGGCACGATCCTGCTCGTCGCACTGCTGCTGATCGGCCTCTTCCTGGCCGGCTACATGCTCGTCGACATCCCGCCCGCCAACGCCGCGGCCACCGCCCAGTCCAATGTCTATCTCTACAAGGACGGCACCCAGATCGCCCGCGACGGCGAGGTCAACCGCGAGAACGTGACGCTCGCGCAAGTCCCCCTGACGGTGCAAAGGGCCGTACTGGCCGCCGAGGACCGGGACTTCTACTCCGAGCGGGCCGTCGACCCCAAGGCGATGACCCGCGCCGCCTGGAACACCCTGACCGGCAAGGGCAAGCAGTCCGGCTCCACCATCACCCAGCAGTACGTCAAGAACTACTACCTGGGCCAGGAGCAGACGATCTCGCGGAAGTGGAAAGAGTTCTTCATCGCGATCAAGCTGGGCCGCGAGGAGAGCAAGAGCGACATCCTGGAGGGCTATCTCAACACCAGCTACTTCGGACGCAACGCGTACGGCATCCAGGCCGCCGCCCAGGCGTACTACGGCATGGACATCGAGGACCTCGACACCGCGAAGGGCGCCTATCTCGCCTCGCTGCTCAACGCCCCGAGCGCGTACGACGTCGCCACGCACCCGGAGAACCGGGCGGCCGCCCTCGACCGCTGGAACTACACGCTCGACGGCATGGTCAAGAAGCACTGGCTCAGCCCCGCCGACCGTGCGGCCATGAAGTTCCCCGCGCCGGGAACCGCCAGGCCCGCGACCGGTCTTTCCGGCCAGCGCGGCCATATCGTCCAGGCCGTCGAGGACTACCTCACCAACAACAAGATCATCGACGAGAACACGCTGGCCACCGGCGGCTACCGGATCACCACCACGCTGGAGCGCAAGAAGCAGGACGCCTTCACCAACGCGGTGAAGGACCAGGTGATGTCCAAGCTGGACAAGGACCGTAAGGCGGACCGCAATGTGCGCGTCGGCGGCGCCTCCATCGACCCGGCCACCGGCAAGGTCGTCGCCATGTACGGCGGGGTCGACTACACCAAGCAGTACGTCAACAACGCCACCCGCCACGACTACCAAGTCGGCTCCACCTTCAAGCCGTTCGTCTTCACCGCCGCCGTCGAGAACGCCTCGACCACGCAGGACGGCCGGCCCATCACCCCCAACACGGTCTACGACGGCACCAACAGGCGTACGGTCGAGGGCTGGAGCGGCAAGCCGTACGCCCCCGCCAACGAGGACGACATCTCGTACGGCCCGATCACCGTCCGCACCGCCACCGACAAGTCCGTCAACGCGGTGTACGCACAGATGGCCATGGACGTCGGACCCGCCAAGGTGAAACAGACCGCGATCGACCTCGGGATCCCGGCGAACACGCCGGATCTCACCGCCTCCCCCTCCATTGCCCTGGGTCCCGCCACGGCGAGCGTCCTCGACCTGACGGAGGCGTACGCGACCCTCGCCAACCACGGCGCGCACGGCACGTACACCCTCGTCGAGAAGGTCACCAAGAACGGCACGGACATCCGGCTGCCCAAGGAGGACAGGACACAGGCCGTCACCCGGGAGGCCGCCGACACGACGACGTCGATCCTTCAGAGCGTGGTCGACGGCGGCACGGGCACCGCCGCCCAGTCGGCGGGCCGCCCGGCCGCCGGCAAGACGGGCACGGCGGAGGAGGACAAGGCCGCCTGGTTCGCGGGGTATACGCCGAATCTGGCGACGGTGGTCGCGGTGATGGGCCAGGACCCGGACACGGGCGTGCAGAAGCCGCTGTACGGGGCGATGGGACTGCCGCGGATCAACGGCGGCGGGGCGCCGGCGAAGATCTGGGGCCAGTTCACGGGCGCCGCGCTGGAGGGGACCCCGATCGAGGAGTTCGACCTGCAACTGCAGGAGGGCGCGGAGGAGGTGGAGCCGCCGGTGGAGCCGGAGCCGCCGACCGAGTCCTCGCAGGAGCCGAGCACGCCGGGCCCGACCGAGGGCGGGAACCAGGGGCAGGACCAGGGGCAGACGCAGGGCCAGGACCAAGGACAGGACCAGGGGCAGGACCAAGGACAGACGCAAGGCGAGAACCAGGGCCAGAACCAGGGCCAGATCAACGGCGGGACGACGAGCGGCACGGACAGCGGCGGCGGGACGACGACCGGCACCACCGACGGTTCAGACGCAACGGGCGGTACGAGCGACGGAGGGCCGACGACCGGCGGCGGCACGGACGACGGAGGCGCAGGCAGCAAGCCCACGCCCATCCGCCCGCCCCGGACTCAGTGACCGTCGCCCACCGTCAGTGCCCCGAGGTCGCCTTCAGCCCGACCACCGCGACCAGCAGCAGACAGACGAAGAAGATCCGAGCGGCAGTCGCCGGCTCGTTCAGCGCGACCATGCCGACGACCGCGGCACCGGCCGCACCGATGCCGACCCATACGCCGTACGCGGTGCCGATCGGCAGGGTCTTGGCGGCATACGACAGCAGCACCATGCTGGCGACGATCCCGAGGCCGGTGATCACGCTCGGCCACAGCCGGGTGAACCCGTCGGTGAACTTCATCCCGATCGACCAGCCGACCTCGAGCAGACCGGCGACAAGAAGAAGAACCCAGGCCATGACGGCACCTCCGAACGAGAACGCGGAATCAACAGGTGCGTCGTCTTTGCGGGCAACCCGGTACGGCGCGTCTCGTCGGGATCGCACAAACATAGCAAAGGGCATGTAAAGGGGCGTTCAAGGAGCATACGAAAGGGCTGGTGACATCCGCCACCAGCCCTCTCACCTGCGGTTCTTACAGATACAGCCCGGTGGAGTCCTCGGAGCCCTGGAAACGGTCGGCGGCGACCGCGTGCAGATCGCGCTCCCTCATCAGTACGTACGCCACACCCCGCACCTCGACCTCGGCGCGGTCCTCGGGGTCGTACAGCACCCGGTCGCCCGGCTCCACGGTCCGTACGTTCTGCCCGACCGCGACCACCTCGGCCCAGGCCAGCCGCCGGCCCACCGCCGCGGTCGCCGGAATGACGATGCCGCCGCTGGAACGCCGCTCGCCCTCCGGGATGTCGGTCCTCACCAGCACGCGGTCGTGCAGCATCCGGATGGGGAGCTTGTCGTGGGTGGGGCTGTGCTCATTGCTGTTGGGGCTCACGTGTCGAACCTACCTGCCCCGGAGCGTTTCGTAGGCCCGAGGGTCACGCCCGGCCGCCCGAGGCTCACGCCCGGCGCCTTTTCATGGAGAACGCGAGCAGCCCCACCAGGCCCACGGCCACCAGCGCCACCGGCAGCACTCGCTCCAGCCGCGGGGCGCCGTCCTCCTTCACGAACTGCGCCCTGACGTCGGACACCGTGCGGTTCACCGCGACGAAGGCGCGGCCCGCCGTCTGGTCCACGGTCGAGGCGATCCTTGCCCTGGCGTCGCCGATGACCGTCTTCGGGTGCACGCGCACCCCGATCTCGTCGAGCGTCTCGGCAAGCTGCTCGCGCCTGCGGACGATGTCCGCCTCGATCTGCGCAGGGGTCCTGGCATCCGACACCGCGCTGCCTCCGTGGTCGTGGGTGGTCATCCTTCCTCGACAGTCTGTCAGCTCGGCCGCCCCCGCACCCCACGGCACCCCTATTACGCTCGACGGCGTACACCCACACGTCCCCCGAGCACGTCCTTCGAGGAGAACCATGAGCGAGCGACTCCAGCCCGGCGACACCGCCCCTGCCTTCACCCTGCCCGACGCGGACGGCAACGAGGTCTCGCTCGCGGACCACAAGGGCCGGAAGGTCATCGTGTACTTCTACCCGGCGGCACTGACCCCCGGCTGCACCAAGCAGGCCTGCGACTTCACGGACAACCTGGAGCTGCTGGCGGGCGCGGGCTACGACGTCATCGGCGTCTCCCCGGACAAGCCGGAGAAGCTGGCGAAGTTCCGCGAGAAGGAGAGCCTGAAGGTCACGCTGGTCGGCGACCCGTCCAAGGAGACGCTGGAGGCGTACGGCGCCTTCGGCGAGAAGAAGCTGTACGGCAAGACGGTGACGGGTGTGATCCGCTCGACGGTCGTCGTGGACGAGGAGGGCAAGGTCGAGCGGGCGCTGTACAACGTGAAGGCGACCGGCCATGTCGCCAAGATCATCAAGGACTTGGGCATCTGAGCCCCGGCTCCCTTGGGAATGGCCCGTACTGCGCGAGCGGTACGGGCCATTCCGCATTCCGGGCGTGACCATCCGATAACCGGTTCGTTACTCAGTGCGAGATGGCGAACACGCAGCCGGATGCGGAGGGGAACCATGCGGGTGAGTCCGTACACACACAAGCGCCTGACCGAGGCGGCCAGTTCGTCGCGGACACTGTCCGAGGCGCTGACGAAGCTGGGGGTGGATCCGAACAGCCCCACCAGGCGCTATGTCCGTGACCGCATGACCAAAGCAGGGGTGGACACCTCGCACTTCGAGCGCGAAGGCGCGCGGTGGACGAGTGACGTCCTGGAGCCGGTGGTCGCGGCCTCGACAAGCATGTGCGAGGTGCTGCGGCGGCTCGGGCTCGAGGTAGTGGGCGGGCACCACACCCACATCAGCCGCCGGGTCAAGACGCTGGGCATCGACACATCGCATTTCACCCCACCGAGTCGGGCCGGAGAATCGAGGTCACGCCGGACCCCCCAGGCACTGCTCGTGGAACAGGCCCCCGGAAGCGCCCGCCGTATTCCGAGCGAGCGGCTGAGACCGGCCATGACGGCACTCGGTGTGGCGGAACGCTGCGCGCTCTGCGGCACGGAGCCGTTCTGGCGTGGGCGCCCCCTGCCGCTGGAGGTGGATCATGTCGATGGCGACTGGCGGAACAACCGTCCGGAGAACCTGCGCTTTCTCTGCCCCAATTGCCACTCGGCAACGGACACTTATCGCGGCAGGGGCAAGGCGCGTCGGGCCACGGCTTCACACAGCACGAAGAGCTGACGATGAGCCAGACGCGCCGGTACACAAGGGACCTTCTGACCGAGGCGGCCGAGCAGTGCGCCGACATCGAAGAAGTGATCGCCTTTCTGGGCACCCAGCCGTACGGAAACCTACGACGACACCTACGCAAGCGCTTCGAAGACTTCGACATCGACATCTCACACTTTCCACCACCCCGGCGCGGTCCTCACGGCGTCAAGGCACTGCCGAGCGCCGGCGAACTGAAGCAGGCAGTCGCCCAGTCGACTTCCATAGCGGGTGCCCTGCGCGTCCTGGAGCGCCCGGACAACACCAGAGTCCGCAGGCTCTTCCATCAGTTGATCGCGGAGTACGGAATCGACACATCGCACTTCCTCGGGCAGGCCCACCAGCGGGGCAAGCCCAGCCCGGCGGCCAAGCCGCCGGGAGAAGTGCTGGTGAAGCACCAGCACGGCCGTCGCACGAAGACCGCACTGTTGCGTCGGGCTCTGCGCGAGATCGGCGTTCCCGAAAGATGCGACGAATGCGGGACAGGCCCTGAGTGGCTCGGGAGGCCGATCACGCTCGAGGTCGACCACCTCAATGGCGACTGGAGCGACGACCGGCGCCGGAATCTTCGGCTGCTGTGCCCCAATTGCCACGCAATCACAGATACCTGGTGCCGGGGAGGGAAGCGTCGCGGCAGTCGGTGAGAACACACGCGCCACAGCTACCGGCATCCCGCTACGATGGCTCGCGACCGGCGGCCGTTGCTGAATTGGCATAAGCGCGACACTTAGGATGTCGTGGGAGAAATCCCATGTGGGTTCGAGTCCCACCGGCCGCACCACGCGGGAGGGCAGCTCACAGAGGTGAGCCGCCCTCCTGCATGCTTACGCTCCGGCGTCAGCCCAAGAGCTCCCGCACCACCGGGACCAGCGCCCGGAACGCCTTGCCGCGGTGGCTGATCGCGTTCTTCTCCTCCGCGGTCAGCTGCGCGCACGTCACGTCGTACCCCTCCGGCTGCAGGATCGGGTCGTAGCCGAAGCCGTTCGTGCCCACCGGCTCGTGGCGCAGGGTGCCGAGCAGGCGGCCCTCGACGACACGCTGCGTACCGTCCGGGAGGGCGAGGGCCGCCGCGCAGGCGAAGTGGGCGGCACGGTGAGCGTCGTCGATGTCGGAGAGCTGGGCCAGCAGCAGATTCAGATTGGCGGTGTCGTCGCCGTGGCCGCCGGCCCAGCGGGCGGAGAAGATGCCGGGCGCGCCGCCGAGGACGTCGACGCAGAGGCCGGAGTCGTCGGCGACGGCCGGCAGGCCGGTGGCCCGAGCCAGGGCGTGCGCCTTCAGCAGTGCGTTCTCGACGAAGGTGACGCCGGTTTCCTTGACGTCGGGGATGTCGGGGTAGGCATCCGCGCCGACGAGGTCGTGACTGAGGCCCGCGTCGGCGAGGATGGCCCTGAGTTCGGTGATTTTCCCGGCGTTGCGGGTGGCGAGGATCAGACGGGTCATGCCCCTGATTATCAGGGCGCTACCCGGGCGTGCAGACCTTGCCGATCTCGGCCGCCGCATCGGTGACCGGCGTGATGTCCGGAGTGTTGTCGCCGTTCTCGATCGACTTGCGGACATTGTCGACACCGGTGTTGAGGTCGTCGACGGCCTTGCTCAGGTCGGCGTTGTCGGTCTTGTCGCTGAGGCTCTTCAGTTCCTTGTCGATGTCGTTGAGCGCCTCGCGGGCCTGCGTCGGGTCGTCGGCGGCGCTGGAGACCGCCTGCTGGAGCTTGTCGACGCTGGTGGCGATCGCGTCGGCGGTCTCGACGCAGTCGAGGGCCTTGTCGATGGCGCTGCAGCCGACCGTGATCGGTACGACCAGTGCGGCGGTGGCGAGCGTGAGTGCTATGCGGCGGCGCGCAGGCATGGAACTGTCCTCCCCGGATACGGACGGGCGCACGGTTCGGCCCGTGCGCCCGTGAATCCTACGACGCCCGATGGGGCGTTCTTGGTTGCTTCTTTACCCTTCGAGTGTGTGCTCGAGGGCATCGCGCTGGAGCGCGGCGAGGTCGGCGCAGCCGCCCGTCGCCAGGTCGAGCAGTGCGTTGAGCTCCTTGCGGTCGAAGGGCTCGGCCTCGGCCGTGCCCTGGACCTCGACGAAGCGGCCGTCGCCGGTGCAGACGACGTTCATGTCGGTCTCGGCCCGCACGTCCTCCTCGTAGCAGAGGTCGAGCAGCGGGGTGCCGTCGACGATGCCGACGGAGACGGCGGCGACGGTCCCGGTGAGCGGCTTGCGGCCGGCCCTGACGAGCTTCTTGTTCTGGGCCCAGGCAACGGCGTCGGCGAGGGCGACGTACGCGCCGGTGATCGCCGCGGTGCGGGTGCCGCCGTCGGCCTGGAGGACGTCGCAGTCCAGGACGATGGTGTTCTCGCCGAGAGCCTTGTAGTCGATGACGGCGCGCAGCGAGCGGCCGATGAGGCGTGAGATCTCGTGCGTCCGTCCGCCGATCTTGCCGCGTACGGATTCTCGGTCGCCGCGGGTGTTGGTGGAGCGCGGAAGCATCGAGTACTCCGCGGTGACCCAGCCTTCGCCGCTGCCCTTGCGCCAGCGCGGGACGCCTTCCGTGACGGAGGCGGTGCAGAAGACCTTGGTGTCGCCGAAGGCGATGAGGACGGAGCCCTCGGCGTGCTTGCTCCATCCGCGTTCGATGGTGATGGGGCGGAGCTGTTCGGGGGTGCGGCCGTCGATTCGAGACATGGCGTCGAGCCTAGCGGCTGCGCGGGAGGGCCCCGCTCCGGGCGGAACGGGGCCCTCTCGACGCGGGCTCAGCGACGCGGTCAGCGACGCGGTCAGCGACGCGGGCTCAGCAGCTGGGGGCTTGGGCTGGGACCGGTGCCGGGGCTGGGGCCGAATCCGGGGTCGCGGCTGGGACCGAGGCCCGCGGCTGCGGCCGAGACGTGCGCCGAGGTCACATCATGTCTTCGATGTCCGCCGCGATCGGGTCGGCGTCCGTGCCGATGACAACCTGGATCGCGTTGCCCATCTTCACGACGCCATGCGCCCCGGCGGCCTTCAGCGCGGCCTCGTCGACCTTGCTCGGGTCCACGACTTCGGTACGGAGGCGAGTGATGCAGCCCTCGATCTCCTCGATGTTGTCGATCCCACCGAGCCCGGCGACGATCTTCTCAGCCTTGCTGGCCATGTCTGTCTCCCTGCGTTCCAAGAGCGCCCCCGCAGGGCGCTCAGCGCTGCCTCGGCCCACCAGTTGGCCCGTTTTGTCACGGTAACGCACGGTCGGACCATCTTCACTAGCGAGTAACCATCTCGTACCGAATGATGACGATCACCGATGCCCTGTCCTGCGACCGGGGCCCCGGGCCTTACCGCAACTGGTCTACACCAGTCTGCAGCACCTGCCAAACCAGGCATGTTCCGGGAGGACGGATGAGCTCCGACAGCGCTGCCGCACCCCGGCAGAAGCGGTGGACACAGAGCGCCTTCCAGGGCATGCAGAAAATGGGCCGCAGCCTGCAGCTGCCGATCGCCGTCCTCCCGGCGGCCGGCATCCTCAACCGGCTCGGCCAGCCCGATGTCTTCGGCGCGGAGGGCCTCGGCTGGGACGATGTCGCCAAGGTGATGGCCGGCGCGGGCGGCGCGCTGCTGGACGGCAACCTCGGCCTGCCGCTGCTGTTCTGTGTCGGCGTCGCGATCGGCATGGCCAAGAAGTCCGACGGCTCGACGGCGCTCGCGGCAGTGGCGGGGTTTCTCGTCTACTACAACGTCCTGCGCCAGTTTCCCGAGGACTGTGTGGGCGGGGCAAAGGCGGCGGCCCTGGGCTGCCAGGCACCCGACGGATCGGTCGAGGCGTTCACGTACCAGAATCCAGGTGTCTTCGGCGGCATCGTCATCGGCCTGCTGACCGCCTACTTCTGGCAGCGTTTCCACCGCACCAAGCTGGTGGACTGGCTGGGCTTCTTCAACGGCCGCCGACTGGTCCCGATCATCATGTCCTTCGTCGCGATCGGCGTCGCGGTCCTCTCCGTGTGGGCCTGGCCGCCCCTTGGCGACGCGCTCGAGAATTTCAGCGACTGGCTGGTGGGTCTGGGCGCCTGGGGTGCGGGTCTCTTCGGTCTCACGAACCGGGCGCTGCTGGTGATCGGCCTGCATCAGTTCCTGAACGTGCCGATCTTCTTCCAGTTCGGCAGCTACACCAAGCCGGACGGCACGGTCGTGCACGGCGACATCACCATGTTCCTGGCGGGCGACCCGAACGCGGGGCAGTTCACCACGGGTTTCTTCCCGATCATGATGTTCGCGCTGCCGGCCGCGGCGCTGGCCATCACCCACTGTGCCAAGCCGCACCGCCGCAAGGAGATCGGGGGCCTGATGCTCTCGGTCGCCCTGACGTCGTTCGTCACCGGCATCACCGAGCCGATCGAGTACTCGTTCCTGTTCGTGGCGCCACTGCTGTACGCGATCCATGCGCTGCTGACCGGCGTCTCGATGGCGCTGAGCTGGGCTCTCGGCGTCAAGGACGGCTTCAGCTTCTCTGCGGGCCTGATCGACTACGTCATCAACTGGGGCCTGGCGACGAAGCCTTGGCTGATCATTCCGATCGGGCTCGGCTTTGCGGTGGTGTACTACGCGATCTTCCGGTTCGTGATCACGAAGTTCAACATCCCGACGCCGGGGCGCGAATCGGAAGAGGTCGCGGAGGAAATGGAGCGGGACGTCACCAAGTGATCCCGCACGGGATTCCGTGCGGGATCCCACACATTTGGGCCCCGTAGCCCTCCCGTAACGCCCCATAAGGCCCTTGGACCAGTCGTCCGAGGGCCATATGTCGTGCATTTCGCACTATGGCCCAGCCCACAGGAATCACTGGTTCCTTATCTCGCCTTCACGTGCTACAACAGGTCTACACCACTCAGTGGTGTAGACCACGCGGCCGTCGCCGCGTTCCCCTTTGAGACGCCGCCCTCCCCGTGTTATGCCCCCTCGGCGGCGCCTTGCCCATTGGAGGAAGTTGATGTCCACGGCTAGCGCCGCCCCCGCGGCGGACAAGAAGAAGACGGGCGCCGGCGCGATGGCTGTCATGCAGCGCATCGGCCGCAGCCTCATGCTGCCGGTCGCGGTGCTGCCCGCCGCCGCGCTCCTGGTGCGTTTCGGCCAGCCCGACATGCTTGCCAGGGACTCGTTCCCGACGTTCATCACCAAGATCGCCGGGTACATGGCGGCCGGCGGCGACGCGATCCTCGCCAACATGGCGCTGCTGTTCGCCGTCGGTATCGCGATCGGTTTCGCCAAGAAGTCGGACGGCTCGACCGCACTCGCGGCCGTCACCGGCTATCTGGTCTTCAAGAACGTGCTGGCCACGTTCACCGACCCGAACCTGGACAAGGTCGCCAAGGTCGTCGACGGCAAGATCGTCATGACCGAGGCACCGGTGGACGCCAAGGTCCTCGGCGGCGTGGTGATGGGCATAGTCGTCGCCCTGCTGTACCAGAAGTTCTACCGGACCAAGCTGCCGGACTGGGCCGGCTTCTTCGGCGGCCGCCGTCTCGTCCCGATCCTCTCCGCCTTCGCGGGCCTGGTCATCGGCATCGTCTTCGGCCTGATCTGGCCGGTCCTCGGCACGGGTCTGCACAACTTCGGTGAGTGGCTGGTCGGCTCCGGCGCGGCCGGCGCGGGCATCTTCGGTATCGCCAACCGTGCGCTGATCCCGATCGGCATGCACCACCTGCTGAACTCGTTCCCGTGGTTCCAGGCCGGTACGTACGAGGGCAAGAGCGGCGACATCGGCCGCTTCCTCGCCGGTGACCCGACCGCCGGACAGTTCATGACCGGCTTCTTCCCGATCATGATGTTCGCCCTCCCGGCGGCCTGTCTCGCGATCGTCCACTGTGCCCGCCCGGAGCGCCGCAAGGTCATCGGCGGCATGATGTTCTCGCTCGCGCTCACCTCGTTCGTCACCGGCGTGACCGAGCCGATCGAGTTCACCTTCATGTTCATCGCGCCGGTGCTGTACGCGATCCACGCGGTGCTGACCGGTGTCTCCATGGCGCTGACCTGGGCGCTGGGCATGAAGGACGGCTTCGGCTTCTCGGCCGGTGCGGTGGACTTCTTCCTCAACCTGGGCATCGCGTCCAACCCGTGGGGTCTGGCGCTGGTGGGGCTCTGTTTCGCGGCGGTCTACTACGTGGTCTTCCGCTTCGCGATCATCAAGTTCAACATTCCGACGCCGGGCCGCGAGTCCGACGAGGAGCTTGCGGAGCTGCAGAAGGCGGAGGCCAAGTAAGCCTCGCGCATCCGGACCGAAGCCCTGTCTCTCGTACGGGAGACAGGGCTTCGGCTGTTGAGGCGTCGTATGGGCAGACCTAGACGTCGTAGACCGCGCCCGCGTGTGCGATCTGGGTCGGGCCGTCGTAGACCAGACGCGCGTCCGCCAGGGTCTGCTCGGCGTCCGTCCACGGCGGGATGTGGGTCAGCACGAGCCGGCCGACGTTCGCGCGCTGCGCTTGGGCGCCGGCCTCGCGGCCGTTGAGGTGGAGGCCGGGGATGTCCTCCTTGCCGTACGTGAAGGACGCCTCGCACAGGAAGAGATCGGCGCCGGCGGCGAGTTCCTGCAGCGGCTCGCAGACGCCGGTGTCGCCCGAGTACGTCAGGGTCTTGCCGCCGTGCTCCAAGCGGATGCCGTACGCCTCGACGGGGTGGCTCACCCTCTCCGTACGGACGGCGAACGGGCCGATCTCGAAGCTGCCGGACTTCAGCGTGTGGAAGTCGAAGACCTCGCTCATGGAGGAGGCGGAAGGGGTGTCCGCGTAGGCGGTGGTCAGGCGCTGCTCGGTGCCTTCCGGGCCGTAGACCGGGAGGGCTCCGCACCGGCCGCCGTCGTGGCGGTAGTAGCGGGCCACGAAGTACGCGCACATGTCGATGCAGTGGTCCGCGTGGAGATGACTGAGAAAGATGGCGTCGAGGTCGTAGAGACCGACATGACGCTGCAGCTCGCCGAGGGCGCCATTGCCCATGTCGAGAAGCAGCCGGAAGCCGTCGGCCTCTACGAGGTAGCTCGAGCAGGCCGATTCCGCGGACGGGAACGACCCCGAGCAGCCGACGACGGTGAGCTTCATGGAGCCGGAACCTCCGTTACGGGGAGGGCTGGGGGAGGGTCGTGCGGTCTGTTGAGCGTAAGGCGCAAAAGGATGGGTCGCTTCCCCGGGGCGGGCCGTTGTGGGAGAACTCACCTGCTCTGTCACCGGTTCGGGCGTTCGTGGTGGGGGGCGCGGGGGCGCGCCGGTACGGTCTGGGTATGGACACGTCATGGTGGCTCGCTGTGTGCGCGGTGGTGGTGGTCGCGCTTGTCGCCGCGGTGGCGGACGGCCGCGGCCGCGGCTCGCGCCGCCCACACGGCCGGACGCGCCCGCCGGGCCGCCCCACGGGCCCTGGTCGGGCCCCGAAGCAGCGGCCGAAGCCGGGCGAAATCTGGTGGGCAGACGTGCCCTACGAGGACGGACCGGGCTCGAAGGACAGGCCGTGCCTGGTGCTTACGGTACGCGGCCGGACGGCGCAGGTCGCGAAGATCACGAGCAGGTACCGCGACGAACGGCCGGGCGTGATCTCACTGCCACCGGGGACGGTGGGGGATGCGCGGGGCAGGCCGAGCTTTCTGGAGACGGATGAGCTGCGGGACGTGGCGGTGTGGGAGTTCAGGCGGCGGGTGGGGGTGCTGGACCCGACGGTCTGGGACCAGGTCCGCCACCTGTCGCCTTGAGCGCGTTTTCCCCACCCCGCCCTTCCCCATAACCGGGGGCAGGCCCCCGGCGCGGCCTCGCGCGCCGGGACCGGTCTCACGGACAAGGACCCGAGTGACGAAGGCCGCGGCGCGAAGTTGCCGTGGAGGTCCGGCCCCTGGGGCGGTGGCACGCCCCGGAACCCAGGGCTGCGCACGCTTCGCGGCGCGCGGCTCGGGCAGGGATCCCGCTGCTTCGGGCTGCGGCAGGTCGACGCACTCCGCGCCGGCCGGCCGGACACCGGGTCGAGGCGGCCGCCCCGGAGCAGACCGCGGACGAGACCCCTGAGGCGGCTCCCGGGACCGGACCCGATGCCGCCCCGTCCCGGAGCCCGAGCCGGAGGCCGACCGCAGGGGGGCCTCGGCAAAGCCCGCCCGCCTACGCCCAGAGCTGGCCCTGCAGTGCTTCGATCGCCGCCTCCGTCGTCGGCGCCGTGTAGACGCCCGTCGACAGGTACTTCCACCCGCCGTCCGCGACCACGAACACGATGTCCGCCGGCTCGCCCGCCGCCACCGCCTTCTTGCCGACGCCGATCGCCGCGTGGAGCGCCGCTCCCGTCGAGACGCCCGCGAAGATGCCCTCCTGCTGGAGGAGTTCGCGGGTGCGGGTCACCGCGTCCGCCGAGCCGACCGAGAAGCGGGTGGTGAGGACCGAGGCGTCGTACAGCTCGGGGACGAAGCCCTCGTCCAGGTTCCGCAGGCCGTAGACCAGGTCGTCGTAGCGCGGCTCCGCGGCCACGATGCGGATGCCGGGGACGTGCTCGCGCAGGAAGCGGCCGACGCCCATGAGCGTGCCCGTCGTGCCGAGGCCCGCCACGAAGTGGGTGATCGACGGGAGGTCCGCGAGGATCTCGGGGCCGGTCGTGGCGTAGTGCGCGCCCGCGTTGTCCGGGTTGCCGTACTGGTAGAGCATCACCCAGGACGGGTTCTCGGCCGCCAGTTCCTTCGCGACGCGGACCGCCGTGTTGGAGCCGCCCGCCGCCGGGCTGGAAATGATCTCCGCGCCCCACATCGCCAGGAGCTGGCGGCGCTCCTCGCTCGTGTTCTCCGGCATCACACACACAATGCGGTAGCCCTTGAGCTTCGCCGCCATGGCGAGGGAGATCCCGGTGTTGCCGGACGTCGGCTCGAGGATCGTGCAGCCCGGCGTCAGCCGGCCGTCCTTCTCCGCCTGCTCGATCATGTGGAGCGCCGGGCGGTCCTTGATCGAGCCCGTCGGGTTGCGGTCCTCGAGCTTGGCCCAGATGCGGACCTCCTCCGAGGGCGACAGCCGCGGCAGTCGGACCAGCGGAGTGTTGCCGACCGCTGCCAGCGGGGAGTCGTAACGCATCAGCGCATGCCACCGGCGACGGCAGGAAGGATGGTCACGCTGTCGCCGTCGGCGAGCTTGGTGGAGATGCCGTCGAGGAAGCGGACGTCCTCGTCGTTCAGGTAGACGTTCACGAAGCGGCGCAGCTGGTCGCCGTCGACGATGCGCTCCCGGATGCCGTTGTGCCGGGTCTCGAGGTCGGTGAAGAGCTCGGCGAGAGTGTCCCCGCTCCCCTCGACGGCCTTCGCGCCGTCGGTGTACGTACGGAGGATGGTCGGGATGCGGACCTCGATGGCCATGACATGGGCTCCTGTCGGGAGTGTGGCGGGGTTGCGTAAGTGCGCGCGGCTCAGGCCCCCCGCGCAGGGGGTGGTGCGGTCGATGCGCTCAGAGCGCAGCGCGGGCCGTACACATCGCGCTGGCGAGGCGGCACAGGTCGACGTGCAGCCGCGCCACGAGCAGCACGGTGCTCGGCGTCCTGTCGCTCACGTCATGGGGAACCATGCGGTCATCGTAACGATTCCCCGTCCGGGTTCCGGAATGTGATCTCGCATGATGGACAGAACCGGCCCACTATGTGGGCGTCAGTACGCCGCGACGACCTTGACCTCCTCCTCGGTGACCTCGCCCTCCACAATGCGGAACGAGCGGAACTGGAAGGGGCCGGCCTCGTCGGCGTCGGCGGTGGAGACCAGGACGTAGTGCGCGCCGGGCTCATTGGCATAGGAGATGTCCGTACGCGACGGGTATGCCTCGGTCGCGGTGTGCGAGTGGTAGATGACCACCGGCTCTTCGTCGCGGTCGTCCAGCTCCCGGTAGAGCTTCAGCAGATCTGCCGAGTCGAACTCGTAGAACGTGGGCGAACGGGCGGCGTTCAGCATGGGGATGAAACGCTCGGCGCGGCCGCTGCCCTCGGGGCCCGCGACCATGCCGCAGGCCTCGTCGGGGTGGTCGGCGCGGGCGTGCGCAACGATCTGGTCGTACAGAGCCTGGGTGATGGTCAGCATGAGCGACAGAATAAACATCGAGTCAGGAGGGGCCGACGCGATGGGGGTCCCCCCGGACGGAGTCTGGGGGAGGGTCAGGCAGGGTGGCGGCGGGCGACGGGAGGGCAGACCTGTACCGAAGAGCGGTACAGGCCTGCCCGGATGCTGGACCGGGGTCCAGCGTCAGCGCTTGTTGAAGGCCGCACCCTCGGGGTTGCGGGACTTGAGCACCAGGTAGGTGACGCCGAGGATCAGGGCCCACAGCGGCGCACAGTACAGCGAGATCCGCGCGTCCTTGTCGACGCCCATCATCACGATGACCATGCCGATGAAGAGCAGTGCGAACCAGCTGGACCAAGGGGCGCCGGGAGCCTTGAACGTGGACTGCGGCAGCTCGCCGCGGTCCGCCTTGGCGCGGTAGCGGATCTGGCAGACCAGGATCATGATCCAGGCCCACATGCCCGAGATGGTGGCGAAGGAGACGACGTAGTCGAACGCCTTGCCCGGGGCTACGTAGTTGATCCAGACGCCGACCAGCATCAGCGCGGCGGAAACCGTGGTGCCGATCAGTGGCGTGCCGCTCTTCGTCAGCTTGGTGAAGAACTTCGGGCCCTGGCCGTTGAGCGCCAGGTCGCGCAGCATGCGGCCGGTGGAGTACATACCGGAGTTGCAGGACGACAGGGCGGCGGTCAGAACGACGAAGTTCACGATCGCGGCGCCGACGCCGAGGCCCATCTTCTCGAAGGCCGCGACGAACGGGCTGACGCCCGGCTGGAACTCGGCCCACGGGACGACCGACAGGATCATGATCAGCGCGCCGATGTAGAAGACGGCGATGCGCCACGGCACGGTGTTGATGGCCTTGGGCAGCGTCTTCTCCGGGTCCTTGGACTCGCCGGCGGTGACGCCTACCAGCTCGACCGCGAGGAAGGCGAACATCACGATCTGCAGCGTCATCAGCGTGCCGCCGATGCCCTCGGGGAAGAAGCCGCGGTCGTTCCAGAGGTTCGACACGGTCGCGGTGTCGGCGGCGTCGGAGAAGCCGATGGTGAGGATGCCGGCGCAGATGAGGATCATGCCGACGATGGCCGTCACCTTGACCATCGAGAACCAGAACTCCAGCTCACCGAAGAGCTTCACGGAGATCAGGTTCGCGGCGTACAGAATGACCGTGAAGATCAGCGCGTACGCCCATTGCGGGAAGCTGTCATGGGTCCAGAAGGACATGTACTGCGCGGCCGCGGTGACCTCGGTGATGCCGGTGACGACCCAGAAGAGCCAGTACGTCCAGCCGGTGACGAAACCCGCGAAGGGGCCGACGAACTCGCGCGCGTACTCGGAGAAGGACCCCGAGACCGGGCGGTACATCAGCAGCTCGCCCAGCGCCCGCATGATGAAGAAGATGACCAGGCCCGCGATGGCGTAGGCCAGGATGAGGCTCGGTCCGGCCTTGGAGATGGCCTTGCCCGCGCCGAGGAACAGGCCGGTGCCGATGGCACCGCCGATCGCGATCATCTGGATCTGACGGGCACCCAGTCCGCGCTGGTAGCCCTCGTCCGCGCCTGCGGACCCCGCGGCCTCATTGCCGTCGTGTTGCTCGTCGACCTGCAGTGAGGTCATGGTGATGCGCCCTTTCTCCATGCTGATCCGCGTCCGCAGCAACTGCCGCGCGACTGCGGATCAGGTCCTGATCCCCCCGGATGTGGATGGAGTGCTACCGGCGGTCAGCCGGTCCAAGCGCCCCCGGGGACATGGGTGGCGTCCCCGGGCGGTCGTGAAGATTTATCACGGTTGCAACAGCGATGAGCCCAGGCGCTGTGGCGCACGCCACAGAAAGAAGCGGACAAAATTCCATCGGCACGGCAAAGCATGCCGATGCGGTGACGTGATCGTTATCCGGATTTGAGTGTCCGTTGAGCGAACGGCAGAGCGAACAACAGGGGGGACGACTCGGGACATCCAGGGGGACGACTCAGGACATCAGGGTCTCGACGAGCGTCTCCTGGAGCGCGCCGAGCCAGAGATACGCCATCACCATCGGCTTGCGCGGATCGGAGTCCGGCAGCCGGTACAGATCGTCGTTCTCGTCCTCGTCGGTGACCTCGAGCCGGGTGCCGATGGTCAGCCTCAGGTCGTTGAGCGCGCCGAGCCAGTGCAGACAGTCGTCGGCGGTCAGCTTGAGCACGGCGCCGCCCTCGCCGACCGCGGTGAGGGAGTCGAGGGTGCGTACGAGACACAGCGCGTCGTCGCGTTTGCGGGAGCGCAGGTCCTTCTCGGTGAACCGCCTGAACTCCGCGGAGGCGGCGCGCAGTTCCTCGTCCGCCTCGTCGGCGTCGGGGCCTGCGTACGCCTCCGGGAAGAGCCGGGCCAGCGCCGGATCGGCGGGCGGCTCGCTCGGACCTTCGGCGAAGAGCGCGGCCAGCGGGTCCTCTCCCTCGACCGGCTCGTCGCCCGGCCCGATCAGCTCGAGCAGCTGCACGGCCAGCGAACGCAGGATGGAGATCTCGACCTCATCGAGGGCGACAGCGGCGCCGCCGCCGGGGATCGGCTCGAAGTGCCCCGACATCAGCCGCGGTCCTGGGAGAGGGTCGCCCACAGGCCGTAACCGTGCATTGCCTGCACGTCACGCTCCATCTCCTCGCGGGTGCCGCTGGAGACGACGGCGCGCCCCTTGTGATGAACGTCGAGCATCAGCTTGTGCGCCTTGTCCTTGGGGTAGCCGAAATAGGCCTGGAAGACATAGGTGACGTAGCTCATCAGGTTGACCGGGTCGTTGTGGACGAGCGTCACCCACGGCACGTCGGGCTCGGGTACGGCGAAGGTTTCCTCGGCCGACTCAGGGCGTTCGATCTCTGTGGGAGCAACACTCACCTGGTCCATGCTGCCACCCGACAGGGCTCATCGCACAAACGACCCGCACATCTCGTCACTTTGACGAAATGTGCGCTAGCATCGTCGCCATGAACACTGCGGACCTTGGCCTGCCGGTGGATGTTCCCTCGACAGCGCTCTTCACGGACCAGTACGAGCTCACAATGCTCCAGGCGGCACTTCGGGCCGGGACGGCACACCGCCGCTCCGTCTTCGAGGTCTTCACCCGCCGACTGCCCGAAGGGCGGCGGTACGGCGTCGTTGCGGGCACCGGCCGGGTCCTGGACGCCGTCGAGAACTTCCGCTTCGACGCGGGCGTGCTGGGCTTTCTGCGCGCACAGAAGATCGTCGACGAACCGACGCTGCAGTGGCTCGAGTCGTACCGCTTCAGTGGCGACATCTGGGGCTACCCGGAGGGCGAGGTGTACTTCCCGGGCTCCCCGGTCCTGCGGGTCGAGGGAACCTTCGCCGAGTGCGTGCTGCTGGAGACGGTGGTGCTCTCGATCCTCAACCACGACTCGGCGATCGCGGCGGCGGCATCCCGGATGCACACGGCCGCGGCCGGGCGCCGGCTGATCGAGATGGGCGCACGGCGTACGCACGAGCTCGCCGCGGTCGCCTCGGCCCGTGCGGCGTACGTCGGCGGCTTCGATTCCACCTCCGACCTGGCGGCCGGCTTCCGTTACGCCATCCCGACGGTGGGCACCAGCGCACACGCGTTCACCCTGCTGCACGACAGCGAGCGCGACGCCTTCCAGGCGCAGGTGGACTCGCTAGGGCGGGGGACGACTCTGCTGGTCGACACGTACGACGTGGCCGAGGCGGTGCGCGCGGCGGTGGAGATCGCGGGTCCCGAGCTCGGCGCCGTACGGATCGACTCCGGGGATCTGCTGCTGGTCGCGCACAGGGTGCGGCAGCAGTTGGACGCGCTGGGCGCGCGCAACACCAAGATCGTCGTCACCTCGGACCTGGACGAGTACGCGATCGCCTCGCTGGCCGCGGCGCCGGTGGACGCGTACGGCGTGGGCACGCAGCTGGTCACCGGCAGCGGGCACCCCACCTGCTCGATGGTCTACAAGCTCGTGGCCCGCGCCCAGTCCGCCGACCCCACGGCGCCGCTGCACGCCGTGGCGAAGAAGTCGCTGGGCGGGAAGACCTCGGTGGGCGGCCGCAAGTGGGCCGCGCGGCGACTGGACGCGGACGGGGTCGCCGAGGCGGAGGTGATCGGTGTCGACGCCGTGCCGGACGGGCTCGCGGACCGGCAACTGCTGGTCGAGCTGATCAAGGGCGGCCAGATCGTGGCACGCGAACCGCTGGACGCCGCGCGCGAGCGGCACATCACGGCGCGGGCGGGGCTGCCGCTGTCGGCGATGCAGCTCTCCAGGGGCGAACCCGTGCTGCCCACGGAGTACGTGTGACCGCCCCGGGAAGCCCTCTCCCGCAGGGTGGGCGAAGTCTCCAAGCGGTGTCGGGGAAGTCCGGGTGGGGAAAGGAGCGGGTCGAGGGCCGAGTCTGGCAAGGCGGAGGAAGGAGTCCACGCGGAGCGTCGGCGACTGACGACAACGCAGCCAGGCGACAGCCATCGGCCCGCGACGCCGCCCGGACTTCCCCGGGGCCGCTTAGGCTCAGTACATTCGCTTGCCGGTCTCCCCCACCGATCCCCATCGAAGGACACCTGTCATGCACCGCGCATTGATCGTCGTGGACGTTCAGAACGACTTCTGCGAGGGCGGCAGCCTCGCGGTGAGGGGGGGTGCCGATGTCGCCGCCGCCATCACGGACCTGATCGGCCAGGCCGCACCGGCCGGCTACCGCCATGTGGTGGCCACCCGCGACCACCACATCGAGCCCGGCGAGCACTTCTCGGACCACCCGGACTATGTGAACACCTGGCCGCCGCACTGCGTGGCGGGCACGGAGGGCGTCGGCTTCCATCCGAACTTCGCCCCGGCGGTGGCTTCGGGGGCGATCGACACGGTCTTCGACAAGGGCGCGTACGCGGCGGCGTACAGCGGCTTCGAGGGCACGGACGAGAACGGCACGACGCTGGCGCAGTGGCTGCGGGCGCGCCAGGTCACGGAGGTCGACGTGGTCGGCATAGCGACGGACCACTGCGTACGGGCGACGGCGCTGGACGCGGCGCGGGAGGGCTTTCGCACGCAGGTGCTGCTGGACCTCACCGCGGGTGTGGCGGAGGCGACGACGGAGCGGGCGCTGGAGCAGCTGCGGGGAGCCGGCGTGGAGCTGTCCGGCAAGCCGGTGGTGTGACCCGGGGGGCCTGCTCCTCTACTCGACCTCCCCCTGAGCTTCGCCGGGGAGTCACCCGCTGAAACTCAGCCCCTGGTGGTCCCCCGGACGAAGTCCGGGGGAGATTGAGGCGCCGGGTCCGGCGCGGAGGCCCAGTTCGGGAAGGGCCGGGGTGGGGAGCAGACCCGCGCACCCGGCTCCCGCGCCGCCGGACCGCCCCGCGGCGGGCTGAGCAGCGTCCGTATCGGATGCCACAGCTCGTCGTGGTCCTCGGGCGTCGTGCGCCACAGCAGGCCGTCCGGATGGTGCAGTACCGCCGTGATCTCGTCCGGCGTCGGCGGCTCCGCGTTGCCCCGCAGATACACCGCCCGCAGGCCCAGGTTCCGCAGCCGCGTCAGCGCCCTCGCGCGGTTCACCGCGTGCACCAGGAAGCGCACCGTGCTGCCGTCACCCACCGGGCTGGGCAGGCTCAGTGCGACCACCACGCTGCCGTTCGGCAACTTGCAAAAACCTCCGCCGGGCATGCTGAACCACTCCCCCGTGAGATGGCGTGTCAATAAGGGTCTGCAAGACGCACCTAAACACGATCGGCCGCCGCCCGCTAGAGGGCGACGGCCGATCGTGCTCTGACCTGCGGTTATACGAATTACTTGGTCGACGGACCGACCTTGACCGTGATCGTATCGCCGCTCAGCGGCTCCCGCACGACCGTGATCTTGGTGTTGGTGTCAGTAACCTTCACACCGGCGGTCGGGTTCTCGGCGAACCAGTAGACGCCCTTGCGGTCGTCGAAGACCGGGTTCCCCGCCTGCGGCTTGATCCGCAGGGCCACGTCCGCCTTGTGCAGCGTGAAGCCGTCCGTCGGCCGCAGGCTGAACGGCGAGTCGAAGCTCTGGATCTTGTTCCGCATCACCGTGCCGTCAGCCCACTTCAGGGCCTTCGGGTGCGCGTCCACCGGCAGGACCAGACCCTGACCCGGGTGCTGGCTGGTGTTGTTGTCCTTCTGGGAGGTGTCCCAGTACCAGATCATCAGGCCGTTCTGGTACGGGTAGTGCTCGACCCAGGCGTCCTTCGGAGCCTTGAAGCCGAAGTTGTACGGACCGACCTTGAGGGTCTTGTCGTACGACACGTACTGACGGTTCTCGGCCAGGTAGTACTGCTCGTACTCCTTGGTGAAGGACTCACCGATGCGCGAGAAGCCCTTCGCGGTCCAGCCCGCGTCGTCACCCTCGGCGTTGTCGGTGAACAGCGGCGTGCCGTCCGCCACCACGCTCAGCGCGTCGGCCGCGAAGCCCTTGCCGCCCGCGCCGCCGTCCGTCTGGTAGCGGAAGCGGACGTCGACCTTCTTGCCCGCGTAGGCGTCCAGCGAGTACGCCAGCTTCTTGTACGCGCCCGAAGCACCGGTCAGCGCCGGCTTGTCGGACGAGTCGCGGGTGATCGGCTTGCCGTCGGCCGTGCCGTCCACCGGCGTCCAGTCGGCGCCGCCGTCCGTCGACACCTCGGCGTAGAGGTAGTCGTAGTCGGCCTCGATGTCCCACCAGCCCGAAAGCTCAAGGGACGCCTTGGACTTGCCGGTGAGGTCGACCGAGCGGGTGAGGGTGTTCTTGAGGTTGTCACCCATGTCGCTCCACCACTGCTTGGAGCCCTCGGCGGGCTTCACGACAGACGTGGTGACGGCCTTCTTCGGCAGCTCGACGACGAGCGCCTGCGGCTTCTTGGTGTTGTACTCCGCCACACCCAGCGTGTGGGTGGACTTCGTCGCCGCCTTGGCCTTGGTGTAGTTGAGCCAGCCCAGCTGCAGCTTGTCCCAGGCGTTCATGTCGCCCGGCAGGTCGCCGATGGAGTCCTTGCCGGTGCCGAGCCAGGAGCCGGCCGACATGAGGGTCCAGAACCCGGTGGAGTTCTCGCCGCCGCCCGAGGTGTCGTAGTGGTCGGGCAGACCGAGGTCGTGACCGTACTCGTGGGCGAAGACACCGAGGCCGCCGTTCTCGGGCTGCATGGTGTAGTCGCCGACCCAGATGCCGGTCGAGCCGATCTGGGTACCGCCGGCCTTGTTGTTCGCCGGGCCGGTCTTGCCGGCGTCGGTGCCGTAGGCGTACCAGCGGTGCGCCCACAGGGCGTTGGTGCCTTCGACGCCGCCGCCCGCCGACTCGTCCTCGCCCGCGTGGACGATCTGGAAGTGGTCGATGTAGCCGTCGGGCTCGTTGAAGTTGCCGTCGCCGTCGAAGTCGTAGCGGTCCCAGAGGTCGTACTTGGACAGGTCCGCCTTGATCTGCGCGTCCGTACGGCCCTTGGCCTTCTGGTCCGCGGCCCAGGCGGTGACGCCGTCCTTGACCGTGTCCCAGACATTGGAGCAGTTGGTCTGGCCGCAGTAGTTGGAGCCGTATCGGCCCTCGTTGTAGTCGACCTTGACCCAGTCGGCGACCTCGCCGTCGACCGAGTAACGACCCGAGGAGGTCTTCTCGTAGAAGGTCTTCAGGGAGTGCTTCGGCTGCCCCTTCTTGTCCTTGCCGGTGCCGAAGTACAGGTCCTGGAAGTGCTGCCGGTTGTAGTCCGCCTGCCAGGCCGTGGAGTTGTCGACCTTACGGTCCGGCTGGGCGATCTTGTTGTGCAGCGGGCCGGGCGCGCCGCCGTACTTCTTGACGGGGGGCTTGGGCCCTTCCGGGCCGTCCGGGTCGAACATCGTGGTGTCGTCGACCTTGTCGCCGAACTCCACCAGGATGGTGAAGATCTTGTCCGTCTTCTCCCGGCCGAGTTCGACGTACTTCTTGTCGCCGAGCTTCACGACCTTGGACGCGCCGCGCTGCTGCACGGTCGCGTCGCCGGCTATGACCTGCTCCAGCGCTGCTTCGCGCTGCTGGTCCTGCTGCTTGCTGAACGGGCCGTCGAGGTCGTGCTCGACCTGGCCCTGGCGCGGCGCCGGGTCATGGCGCTCGATCCCGGCCGGGCTCGACGACCTCTGGTTGTCGGCCTGGGCGCTACTGAACGCCGAGGCCGACGCGGTGGTCGCGGCCAGGGCCACGAGCACCGCGGACGCTCTGATCGTCCTTCGCTTGGTGGTCACTTGATGTTGTCCTCCCCCGCGCTCCGTCGCCGCGGACCGGATGTGGGGTCGTCCGCGCGCGGTGTGCGCGTCACAAGTGACGACATTCGACCGGAGTTACCGGAGAAAAGACAGACCTTGACTTGCACAGAGCAACTGCACTATGCGTGAGCACAGTTCCGTTATCCGGACGTGGAACGAATCGGACAACGGGCGCACCCAAGGGGACAGTTGCCCGAACGAATGACTCAATGCGCCCCCCATGCACCGGCACCGTGGGTTAGGTCACGCTTACCGCCGGTTCCTCCCGGGCATCCACCGTCGTAGAGTCATTTGTCAGTGCGACCGAGTTGAGAGACACCCCCCGACAATGTCCCGAGGACGGATACCGTCATGCCGCGTCCGACTGCCGCACAGCTCGCCTACGGTTCGGCGACCGTCGTCTTCTCGACCCTCGCCCTGCTGCTGCTCACCCGTACCACCCACGTCCTGGGAGTCGCCGCCATAGGCGCCGCCTCGATGGCGATCGGACTGGTGGTCGCCGCCGCCCTGCCGATGGGCAGGACGCGAAGGGCACAGACGGCGAAGGCGACGCGAACGGTCCGTACGAACCATCCCGCCGCCTCCGCCATCTCGGCCACGGCCGCCTCCGCGGACGGTCTCACCACCCGGGTGCCCGCGGCCCGTCCGCGCACCGGGGCCGAGGCCCTGGCCGCCGAACACTCACTACGCCGCTGACACCACCACCGTCTTGCCCGCCTTGTCGTGCAGCCCCTGCTTGTACGGCTTGTCGCTCAGGATCGTCAGGATGATGACGAGCCACCAGAGGCAGAAGCAGCACACCCACGCCGGCACCCAGAGCACCACGGCGCGCATCAGCGCGGAGGGTGTGTCGGGCACGCTGCCGTCGTTGAGCATCGCGACCCGGATCTTCATCAGGTGCTTGCCGACGGACTGCCCGTCCCTCTTGACCATGATGGTGTCGTAGGCGACATACACGGCCAGGGAGATCAGCGACCAGAGCCACTGCCTGCCGGTGTTCACCTGCCTGGTGATCTCGTCCCAGGTGTCGCCGTTGTCCGTGGTCACGTGCCATCCGCCGCCGAGCAGCGAGAGCAAGAACAGCGGCACGAAGATGATGAGAGCGTCGATGACGCGGGCGGCGAAGCGCCTGCCGAAGTCCGCGAGCGGCGGCATCCCGGCGAGCGGGTCCGCGCCGCCGTACCCGCCGCTGAAGGCGCCCGGATCGTACGGAGGGGGCTGGCCGCGACCACTGTCGGACGGGCCTGAGCCCCCGTAGGGCGAGCCGGGCGGGGGGCCCTGGCCCGGTGGGGGGCCCTCTGGCGGCGGGGGCTCCTGCGGACCGCCCGCCGGCGGCGTCGGTTCCTGCGGCTTCTTGAGGAAGGGGTCGTCCTCGGGCGGCTCGCCGGGCGGCGGCTGGTCGTTGCTCATGGGGGCAGTGCATCCCGCCCCGGGGGCCCCCGCAACGGCTCGCGCGCCGTTCGGGGGAACCCTGGCCGGACTTCCTTGCCCGACTTCTTGCCGGGCTTGCTTGCCCCACTTCTTGCCCGACTCCTGGCCGGACTTCCTCGCCCGGCCCCGGTGGACTCCTGCCGGGGGGTCAGCTCGTCACGAAGGTGTGGGCCGTCTTGTCGTGCCAGCACTGCCGCCACGGGCGGTCGAACAGGCACCACAGCACATTGAGCACACCGACCACGAGTACGCCGAGCACTCCGTAGACCAGCCAGCGGCGCAGCGCCGCCCCGAACGACGGCGGCTCATGGGACTCGATGTCCCAGACCCTGATGCCGCAGAGCTTCTTGCCGAGGGTGCGGCCCCACTTGGCGGTCGGCAGCGCCTCGTACAGCACGCCGAGGACCAGCAGGGCGCCCAGGACGATGCCGAGCTGACCGGCGGTGGTGGAGTCGACCAGCCAGACGGTGACCGTCTCGCCCGACTGCTTCGCCGCCTCGATCTTCTCGTCGATATGGTCGCGCGCCTGCGATACGACCGGTACGGCGACGGCGCCGACGAGCGCCCCGAGCAGCAGGGTGTCGATCAGCCGGGCGGCGAGGCGCTTGCCGAGAGAGGCGGGGCGGGCCGCCGCCTGGGCCTGGGCGGCCTGCAGGAAGGGGTCGTTGACCGGCGGCTTCCAGGGCGCTACCGGCTGCTCGCCCTCGGGGCCGGTCCTGGCGAGCTGGTGGACCTGCTGCGCCCAGGAGGCCGAGCCGCCGCCGGGGCCGTCGGTGACGGGAGTCTGGGACTGCGCGGGCGCCTCGGGCTGCGGCTGGGCGGGTGCCGGGGGCTGCGGGCCGCGCTGGGCCGGAGTCTGCGGCGGGGTGGGCGCGGTCGGTGCGCCCGGTGCGCCCGGCGTCATGGACCGGACCGACAGCAGGCCTTCGGCCTGCCCGGCGGCGCCCGTGGGCAGACCACGGCGCATGGCGCGGATCGCGCCGGTGCTGTCGACAGGCGGCTGAGGCTGGGGCCGGCGGGCGGACGGCTCGCCCGTGGGCGCTGCCGCCGAGGGGTCAGCGGCGCCCGAGGCGGCGGACGCACCCTGGCCGGGGCGCAGCGGACGGATGGCGACCGTGCCGTCGACGGGCGGCTCGCCCCCGGCGGACGGAGCGAGGGAGCGTACGCCGGGCAGGGCGCCGCCGGTCGGGTCGGCGGGCGTGCCCGACGCGGCAGGACGGCGCGGGTCTGCGGGCGCACCGGAAGCACCCGGAGCACCAGAGGTGCCCAAGTCGCCCTGGGTTCGCGGGTCCTGGCCGCCGCCCGTTCCTCCCGTACCGCTGGCGCCGCTGGCGCCGCCCCAGGAGACGCGGCTGTCGCGCTCGCCGCCGAAGCCGGTCTGCCGCGAGGTGTCGGCCTGCCAGGCGGTGGCCGGCTCGGGGCGGGACGGCTCGTCGCTCGGCTCCTCGTCGAGGAAGACCGGACCGGTCTCCTCCAGGGGAGACGGAGCCGGGGCGGGCACCGGCCCCTGGCTCGCGGCGGACGCGGATGCCGCCGAGCCGGGCGCCGCGGGCATCGCCTCGCCCGTCTTCGGCGCGGGGCGGCTCGTTCCGGGCACCCACGCGGCACCGTTCCAGTACCGGACGTATCCAGGGATGGATGGGTCCGGGTAGTAGCCGGGCGTGGGACTGCCGTCGCCTGTGGCCGGGGTTGGGGCGCTCATCACCGTGGTCCCGTATCTCCTCGAGAGCCGCAATACAAGGCACCACATCTATCAGACGCTCGCGTACCCCCGGGCCGGTCCTGCCGTAACGACCACTTTCCGGTAACGGGCCGCACCCACGGCAGAGCACGGAAAGTTGCCCCCGAAAGTCGCGTCATAGCGGCCGGGCAACGCGCTCTCTCCTGGTACGGCCGGCTCACAAGGCCTCGTACCGGAAGGAAGGAGCACTGTCATGCACACCGTGGTGGAGCGCGAGCTGGAGCTCAGACTGGTGCTGTCGCACGAGCTGAGCATCCCTGTCCCCGCTCGACTGGCCTACCGCACGGACGACCCGTACGCCGTGCGCATCACCTTTCACATCGGCTCCGACCACCCCGTCTCATGGACCTTCGCCCGCGAGCTGCTGGTCGAAGGGGTGTTCAGGCCCGGCGGCCACGGCGACGTCCGGATCTGGCCGACCAAGATCGACGGCCGGGGCGTGGTGCTGATCGCCCTCTGCTCCCCCGACGGCGAGGCGCTGCTCGAGGCGCCCGCGGAAATGGTGTCCGCCTGGCTTGAGCGGACCCTGCGGGTGGTCCCCGCGGGCTCCGAGTCCGAGCAGCTCTGCCTCGACGACGGCCTCGCCGAGCTGTTCGCGCCCACTCCGGCCGACGATCTGCGGCTGCGGGACCCGTGTCTCCCGGACGAGTCCAAGGACGGCGATGCCTGAGCGGTGACGGATGCGTTGTCGGTGCGGGCCTAATCGGTCACGTACGTATGCGTGATGAACTCCAGGGAGTGGCCGTCGGGGTCGTCTATGTACACCCCGCGGCCCCCGTAGTGGTGGTTGATCTGCTGCGGCTTGGCGTGCATCGGATCGGCCCAGTACGGGAGTTCGCGGTCGGTGATCCGGCCGAAGATCTCGTCGAACTCCTCCTCGGAGACGAGGAAGGCCAGGTGTTGCGGGGTGATGGCGCTCCCGGCGTCGAGGTAGTCGAGGGTGACGCCGCCCGCCAGCGGCAGGCTGGCGAACGGGCCGAACGGCCTGGGCTCCGGCTCCCCGATCAGCTCGGCGAGAAAGCGTGCGCCGGCGAACCGGTCGCGGCTGTGGACGATGGTGTGATCAAGCTGTGCTGGCACGGCTCCTCCTTCATCTGCACCTTCACGTTATTGCGGAGGGCCCTGCCCGGACCATCGGGCATTCGCCTTAGGCCTGTGGTCCCAGAAGGAGCCACGGCCTCAGAAGAGTTTGCCGGGGTTGAGCAGGCCCAACGGATCGAAGGTGTGCTTGATGGCTCGCTGCATCTCCACGCCCACCGGGCCGAGTTCGCGCGCCAGCCACTCCTTCTTCAGTACGCCGACGCCGTGTTCGCCGGTGATGGTGCCGCCGAGTTCCAGGCCGAGCGCCATGATCTCGTCGAAGGACTCGCGGGCCCGTCGGGACTCGTCCGCATCGGCGTGGTCGAAGCAGACGACGGGGTGGGTATTGCCGTCGCCCGCATGGGCACAGACGCCGATCGTGAGGTCGTACTTGCCGGCGATGGCAGCCGTGCCCTGGATCATCGCGCCGAGCTTGGAGCGCGGCACACAGACGTCGTCGATCATCGTGGCCGTCTTCACGGTCTCCAGGGCGGTGAGCGACAACCGCCGCGCCTGGAGGAGGAGTTCGGACTCGGCGACGGTGTCGGCGGGGACGACCTGGGTGGCGCCCGCCGCGCTGCACAGCTCGCCGACGGCGGCCAGGTCGGCGGCCGGGTCCGGGGTGTCGAAGGCGGCGAGCAGCAGCGCCTCGGTGGTGTCGGGCAAGCCCATGTTCGCCATGGCATTGACGGCACGCACGGTCGTACGGTCCATGAGCTCCAGGAGCGAAGGCGTATGGCCGCGTTCCATGATCGCGCAGACTGCCTCACAGGCGGCGGCCGCCGAGTCGAACTCGGCCGCGAGCACGAGCTGCGCGGGTGGCTGCGGCCGGAGCGCGAGGATGGCTTTGACAACGATGCCGAGGCTGCCTTCCGAGCCGACGAAGAGCCTCGTCAGGTCGTATCCGGCGACGCCCTTGGCGGTGCGGCGGCCCGTGTTGAGCAGTCGGCCGTCGGCGAGGACGACCTCCAGGCCGAGCACGTACTCGGCGGTCACTCCGTACTTGACGCAGCACAGCCCGCCGGAGGCGGTGCCGATGTTGCCGCCGATGGTGCACATCTCCCAGCTGGAGGGGTCCGGCGGGTAGTACAGACCGTGTTCGCCCACCGCGCGGGACAGGACGGCGTTGACGACACCCGGCTCCACGACGGCGATCCGGTCGACCGGGCTGATCTCCAGGATCCTGTCCATCTTCGTCAGGGACAGCACGATGCAGCCGTCGGAGGCGTTGGCCGCCCCGGACAGGCCGGTACGGGCGCCCTGCGGGACGACGGGGACACGCAGCCCGGTCGCGGTGCGCATGACGTGCTGGACCTGCTCGACGGTGCGTGGCAGCACGACGACCGCGGGGGTTCCCGCGGCGCAGAAGCTCGCCATGTCGTTGGCGTACGAGGCCGTGATGTCCGGGTCGGTGATCAGGGCCTCGGCGGGCAGCCCGGCACGCAGCCGGTCCAGAAGATCGTCCATGGCACCAGCCTCGCACCGGGGGCCATCGGTGTGAACCCGTCCGCCTTCCGCTGCGCAGGGCCGAGTGCTTTCTTCGTACTGGCTGCTTAATGACGCACAGTGAGCGCCATGAACAGCGAACATGTGAAGAACGTCGCGATCGGCACGCTGGTCGGCGCGACGCTGGTCGTCGGGGTGATCACACTCGCGCCGGGGTGGGGTGATGACGGACCGCCGCCCGCCCCGGGAGCGCTGGGGCGGGCGGCTGAGGCCGTGGCCGGTGGGGCGCCGGCCTCCCTCGCCGATCTGACCGCCCTCATCGAGGACCGCGAGCGGTGGGTGCGGGCGCACCCGAAGGACGAGGAGTCGTGGGCGGTGCTCGGCTCCGCATATGTGGAGCAGGGCTCCCGGCTGGCGGACGCGGACTACTACCCGAAGGCGGAGAGCGCGCTGCTGCGTTCGCTGACGGTGCTGCCGGGCGGCAAGGGCAACGTCGAGGCGCTGGTGGGGCTCGCGGCGCTGGCCAACGCCCGGCACGACTTTGCCCGGGCCCGTGCGCTGGGCGAGAGCGCGCGGAAGCAGCAGCCGACGCGGTGGAGCGCGTATCCGGCGCTGATCGACGCGTACAACGGACTCGGCGACTACAAGGCAGCCGGCAAGGCGATGGACAAGCTCATGGAGCTGCACCCGAGCGCGCAGACGCTGGGCCGGGCGGCCGAGATCTACCGCGACCGCGGCTGGCGCGAGGACGCGGCAGCGCTGGCGTATGACGCGGTGGGCGGCGCGCAGGCGCCCGAGGAGAAGGCGACCGCGCGCCACCGGCTGGGCGATCTGGCGTGGGAGCGGGGCGAACCGATGGAGGCGCTGGAGCAGTACGACCTCGCGCTGAAGCTGGCGCCGGACCACCATCCTTCACTGGCGTCGCGGGCTCGTGCGCTGGCCGCGCTGGGGCGTACGGACGAGGCCTTCCGCGACTACGAGTCGGCGCTCGGGATGGTGCGGTTGCCCGAATACGCTCTGGCAGCGGGCGAGTTGTACGAGTCGCTGGGGCTGGACGGGGATGCGGAGACCCAGTACGACCATTTGCGCGACCTGGCCGAGAGGTCCGACAGGTCGGACGGGACGGACGCGGACGGGGTGGACGACGAGGTCGTGCTCGGCCTCTTCGAGGCGGACCACGGCGATCCGGCCGCGGCCGTGCGCCGGCTGCATGCCGAATGGGACCGGGGGCACCGGAGCGTGTACGCGGCGGACGCCCTGGGGTGGGCGCTGTACCGGATGGACAGGCCGAAGGAGGCGTTGCCCTATGCCAAGAAGGCGACGGAGCAGGGGCTGCGGAGCGCGCTGTTCACCTACCACCGCGCCGAGATCGAACGCGCACTCAAAATGACCGGCCCGGCCCGCAGGCACCTCGAGGAGGCGCTGCGGATCAACCCGTACTTCTCGCCGCTGCTGGCACCTCAGGCACGGGACGCCTTGGACGTGCTGGGGGAACCGCCTCCGGGCGGCCCGAAGGATGTGACGGGGACGGAAGGGGAAGAAGACGCGGCGGATGAGGTCCCGCCGGAGGCCCAGGAGTCACCGTCGGCCACGGCGGAGGAGAGCGCGCCGCAGGCCTCGCCGTCCAACACTGCCGAGGAGGGGCCGTCGCAGGCCTCCTCACCGTCCGGCACTGCCGGGGCGAGCCCGTCGCAGGCCTCGCCGTCCACCACGGCCGGGGCGAGCCCGCCGCAGGCCTCCTCACCGTCCACCACGGACGGGGCGAAGCCGACAGCGTCAAGGCGGTCCGGGTGACAGAACCCGGCGCCCGGCACTCGGCGCCTCTCAGACCTCCGCCGTGCCGATCAGCCCGTTCCGTGTCACCCGTGCCGCCAGTTCCGTCTCCGTCAGCGACTCCGTACCCTCGGGGCGGCGCGGCAGCACCATGTAGCGGGTCTCCGATGTGGAGTCCCACACCGTGATCTCCACATCGGGCGGCAGCCGCATCCCGAACTCCTCCAGTACCGCGCGCGGTTCGCGGACCACGCGCGAGCGGTAGGCCTCGCTCTTGTACCAGCTCGGGGACGGGCCGAGCAGCCGGAGCGGGTAGCACGAGCAGAGCGTGCACACGATGACGTTGTGCGTGTGCGCGGTGTTCTCGACGACGCGCAGGCGCTGCGTCCGGACTCCCCCCGCCGCAAAGCCGAGTTCACCGACGGCCGCTGTGCCGTCCGCCAACAGCCGGGCGCGGAAGGCCGGGTCGGTCCAGGCCCGGGCGGTCACCCGGGCCCCGTTCGCCGGGGACGCACCGCTCAGGAAGGCGTCGATGACCTCGTCGAGCGCCGCGCCCGCGACGACACCGCGCTCCTCCAGGAGGGTCTCCAGTCGGCGTACGCGGCGGGAGATCAAGGCGTCCGAGTGGGTTCCGGTCACGGCTGGTCGTCCTCCAGGTAGCTCTCGAACAGATCCAGTACGACGTGGTGGTCACCCTCGCCCCACAGCTCCCGGGCCGCGAACCGTACGGCGTAGACCTGCTCGACGGGTGCGTCGTCGCGCCCCTGCGAGCGGACGTCGGAAAGCGGCGCCCGGCCCTCGGGCTCGACGACGGTGCCGTGCTTGCCGCGGGCGTACCGCGGCAGCCGGGTGTGGTGCGGCGGATCGTGGTGCACGGTCTTCACATGGGCGCCAGGAGCGAAGCGGTCAGTCATCGAGCTCGCCCGCCTCGATGACGCCCTTGCTCTCCAGCAGAGTGACGATGGCGTGGAACCAGCGCTCGTAGTACGAGGCCGCCAAGTACTCGGCGGGCGCCATCGATTCGATGGCGTCGCGGAACTCGTCGAGATTGAAGACCTTCCCGGCGACGAGCGCGCGGTTGAGGGCGAACACCCGGGCCTCCCAGTCCGAGTGGAAGGGTTCGGTGTCGTCGGTGGTGTCGATGGGCCCGAAGCCCTGCATCCCGCCTACGTCGTTGATCCTGGCCATGTCCTCAGCCTAGGGGTGTGTTTCGGATCTTGCCGGGCCCGCGTGATCAGTGGCCGTCACCCTCGGCGCATGCGTGCGGCCCCACGGGTCAGGATCCGTGGGGCCGCAGGGACTTGCAGCGCAGGGACGTCCGGCGCAGGGACGTCCGGCGCAGGGACGTCCGGCGCAGGGACGTGCGGCGCAGGGACGTGCGGCGCAGCGTCAGAGGTTTCCGCGCTTCTCCTGCTCGCGCTCGATCGCCTCGAAGAGCGCCTTGAAGTTGCCCTTCCCGAAGCCCATCGAGCCGTGCCGCTCGATCATCTCGAAGAAGACCGTCGGCCTGTCCTGCACCGGCTTGGTGAAGATCTGCAGCAGATAGCCGTCCTCGTCACGGTCGACCAGGATCTTCAGCTCGCGCAGCGTCTCGACCGGCACCCGGGTCTCGCCCGCCCACTCGCCGAGCGTGTCGTAGTACGAGTCGGGCGTGTCCAGGAACTTGACTCCCGCCGCCCGCATGCTCCGTACCGTCGCGACGATGTCGTTGGTGGCGAGCGCGATGTGCTGGACACCGGCCCCGCCGTAGAACTCCAGATACTCGTCGATCTGCGACTTCTTCTTCGCGATCGCAGGCTCGTTGATCGGGAACTTCACCTTCAGCGTGCCGTCGGCGACGACCTTCGACATCAGGGCGGAGTACTCGGTGGCGATGTCGTCGCCCACGAACTCCTTCATGTTGGTGAAGCCCATGACCTTGTTGTAGAAGGCCACCCACTCGTTCATCCTGCCGAGCTCGACATTGCCCACGCAGTGGTCGATGGCCTGGAAGGTGCGCTTGGCCGGCGGCTCGACGATCGGGTCGGCGGCGACGAAGCCCGGAAGGTACGGGCCGTCGTAGCCGGAGCGGTCGACCAGCGTGTGCCGGGTCTTGCCGTACGTCGCGATCGCGGCCAGCACGACCGTGCCGTGCTCGTCCTTGATCTCGTACGGCTCGGTGAGGCCGGTGGCGCCGTGCTCGGTGGCGTACGCGTACGCGGCCCGCGCGTCCGGCACCTCGATGGCCAGGTCGACGACGCCGTCGCCGTGCTCGGCGACATGGTCGGCGAGGAAGCGGCCCCAGTCGGTGGACTGCTTGATGACGGAGGTGAAGACGAAGCGCGCGGCGCCGTTGGTCAGCACGTAACTCGCGGTCTCACGGCTGCCGTTCTCCGGTCCGGAGTACGCGACGAGCTTCATGCCGAAGGCCGTGGAGTAGTAGTGCGCGGCCTGCTTGGCATTGCCGACGGCGAAGACGACCGCGTCCATTCCCTTCACCGGGAAGGGGTCTGCCTTGCGCGCGGTGGCGGGGGTGTGATCGATGGTCTCAGTCATAACGGCAGACTCCCTCCGATCCACAAGGTGCGCAATAGTTTCTGTTTCCTCTGGTCAATCTGCACAGCAGAGGAGCACGATGGTGGGGCTATCTGTACATGATGACCACCAGGATGACCTTCAGGGAGACGTCATGGCGATCGATCATCTGGACGGCCGGCTCATCGTCCTGCTGGCCCGCGAACCGCGCATCGGGGTGCTGGAGGCCTCCCGCCGGCTCGGCGTCGCCCGCGGCACCGCGCAGGCCCGGCTCGACCGCCTTCAGTCCAATGGAGTGATCCGCGGATTCGGCCCCGACGTGGACCCGGCCGCGCTCGGCTATCCCGTCACGGCCTTCGCCACGCTGGAGATCAAGCAAGGACAAGGCGCGGATGTGCGGTCCCATTTGGCAACCGTCCCCGAGGTGCTCGAGCTGCACACCACCACGGGCCACGGCGACATGCTCTGCCGACTGGTCGCCCGCTCCAACGCGGATCTCCAGCGGGTGATCGACCGGGTTGTCGGTTTTGAGGGCATCGTCCGGGCCTCCACAGCGATCGTCATGGAGAATCCCGTGCCCTTGCGGATCATCCCGCTGGTGGAGCAGGCCGCGGAGGACGACAGGGCCTGACGAGGTGACTCGGTGTGAGCTTGCCAGGATCAGCGGTAAGACCCGGCGCGGGCAGCGCGGGCAGGGTCAGCAGCGCGGGCAGCGCGGGCGGGGTCAGCAGCTCGGGCAGCGCGGGCAGGGTCAGCAGCTCGGGACCTTCCCGCCCTTCTCCAGAGCGCGGAGCGAGTCCACCGCGCCGCGCAGGGTCGTCACCGGGATCAGCCGCAGCCCCTTGGGGAGTTCGGCCTTCGCGTCGGAGCACTCCTTCTTGGGCACAAGAAAGACACTCGCGCCGTCCCGCTTGGCGGCCTGAGTCTTGAGCGACACCCCACCGACCGCGCCCACCTTGCCGTCCGTGCTGATCGTCCCCGTACCGGCGATGGTCCGGCCACCGGTCAGATCGCCGCCCGCGCCGTCGCCGTCGAGTTTGTCGACGATCCCGAGCGAGAAGAGCAGCCCGGCGCTGGGCCCGCCGATGTCGGCGAGGTGCAGGGTGACCTTCACCTTCGCCGGGTTCTCGCCCAGGTAGGCGAGCGCGGCGGTGGTGGCGGCGTCCTGCGACTGCTCCATGTCCTCGAGGTTGTGCTCTTCGACTTCCTTGTCCGATTTGCCCGGCGGATAGACGGAGTCACGCGGCAGGACCGCACGGTCCGTCCTGAACCAGGCATCGGCCACATCGCCGAGATCGACATCGGCGGACGGCCCGGTCGCCACGATGGTGGTCATCCGCAGCTCCCCCTTGGTCTTACGGGTGGGCGCGCCGGCGATGGTGATGACCGGTGTGCCCTTGTCCTCGCCGAGCACGTTCGCGGTGGTCCCGGGCGCAGCGATGGCGTACGGCAACGGCGCGAGGCCGGCGGCGGCGAAGAGGGCGAGGACGGGGAGAGCGCACAGGGCGATGGCGCGGGTGCGCGTGAGACTGGAGAGCACGGTGCTCAATGTATCGGGGGCGCGGGCGAGGGTAACGAGGTGCGGGGACGGGGATCCCGGGTCCGCCGGCCGGCCCGGTCCGGGGCCGGGGACAGAACTCCCGCCCGGGAACCTGGGTGCGCGGGTCCGCGCACCGGCCGACCCGGGAACCTCGGCACCCGGGCCCGCGCACCGGCCGGCTCCGGGGCGGAGGACACAACAGCCCGCGCCCCGGACCCGGTGAGCGCCGAACCTCAGCGCAACGCGTCCGCGACCTCGCGGGCCGCGTCCACCACCCGCGGCCCCACCCTCTCCGGCACCGAGTCCGCCAGCATCACCACACCCACGCTCCCCTCCAGCCCGGTCACCCCGACCAGCGCCGCGGCCGCCCCGCTCGCGCCCGCCTCCAGTTCGCCGTGGGTGAGCGTGTACCCGGGTTCGTTCGACTTGCCCTGGCGTGCCGCGAGGATCGCCTTGCCCGCCGCGCCCCGGTCCAGCGGATGCCGGAAGCCCGCCCGGTAGGCCACGTGGTAGTCCGTCCAGGTCGGCTCGACGACCGCGACCGCAAGGGCCTCCGAGCCGTCGACGAGAGTGAGATGCGCGGTCGCCCCTATGTCCTCCGCGAGCGAGCGCAACGCCGGCATCGCCGCCTCGCGCACCAGCGGGTGCACCTGGCGGCCGAGCCGCAGCACGCCGAGCCCGACGCGGGCGCGGCCGCCCAGGTCGCGGCGTACCAGCGCATGCTGTTCGAGCGTGGCCAGCAGACGGTAGACGACGGTTCGGTTGACGCCGAGTTTGTTGGACAACTCGGTGACGGTCAGCCCGTGGTCGGTGTCGGCGAGCAGTTTGAGGACTCTAAGTCCCCGGTCGAGCGTCTGGGAGGTCTCCGCGGTCACGACGCCCTCTCCTTCGGAGTGAGGCGGTCCTCCACGGATACAGCGACACCGGTCCCATCGGCGACGCACCCAGAGGCCGCCGGCAGTTCATGGCACAAGCACACCGGCTGCGCTCCGCGGCGGCGCTGCCACGGGGCGTATGCATTGCGGGGACAGTAGCGACCTGGTCCGCTCAGCGGAAGACCTCGTCCAGAATCCGGGCGCTTCCACGATGGCCAGCTCTTCCGCGCGCCCCCTGCCCGGGGAAGGGCCAACGTCGCCGCGGGATGAGCGGGGCCCGGGTGCGTACCCACGCACCCGGGCCCGTTCGGCATCCGTACACGCGTCACCGCATACGGGTCGCCCACTCCTGGACCTTCTTGATCCGCTCCCGGATCTGCCCGGCGGTCGCCTCGGCACTCGGCGGCCCGCCGCACACCCGCCGGAGCTCGGTGTGGATGACGCCGTGCGGCTTTCCGCTCTGGTGGACGTACGCACCGACCATCGTGTTGAGCTGCTTCCTGAGCTCCAGCAGCTCCTTGTGCGAGACGACGGGTCGCCGCTCGGCCGGCAGCTCCAGCAGATCGGCTTCCTCGTCCGGCTTCTTGCGGCTGTGCGCGATCTGCCGGGCCTGCCGCTTCTGCAGGAGCAACTGCACCTGGTCGGGCTCGAGAAGCCCCGGGATCCCCAGGTAGTCCTGCTCCTCTTCACTTCCCGGGTGCGCCTGCATGCCGAACTCGGCGCCGTCGTACAGCACTCGGTCGAAGACGGCGTCGGACTCGAGCGCCTCGAAGGGGAGCATGTCCTGCTCGCCGGTGTCCTCGTCCTGCTGCTTCTCCGCCTCCGCCATCTCCTTCTCGGATTCGGCGTACGGGTCCTCTTCCCCGTCCTTCTTCGGCTTGTCGAGAACGTGGTCGCGCTCGACCTCCATCTCGCTCGCGAAACCAAGGAGGTTGGGGATGGTCGGCAGGAAGACGGACGCGGTCTCGCCGCGACGGCGGGAGCGTACGAAACGTCCCACGGCCTGTGCGAAGAAGAGCGGCGTCGAGATGGTGGTGGCGTACACCCCCACCGCGAGCCGCGGCACGTCGACGCCCTCGGACACCATGCGCACCGCGACCATCCAGCGGTCCTCGTTCTCGCTGAACTCCTCGATCCGCTTGGACGCGGCGGCTTCGTCGGAGAGGACGACGGTCGCCTTGGTGCCGGTGATCTCGCGGATGAGCTTCGCGTACGCGCGCGCCGAGTCCTGGTCGGACGCGATGACGAGTCCGCCGGCGTCCGGGATGCCCTTCCGCACCTCGGTCAGCCGCTTGTCGGCGGCGCGCAGCACATTCGGCATCCAGTCACCGCGCGGGTCGAGCGCGGTGCGCCAGGCCTGCGAGATCGCGTCCTTGGTCATCGGCTCGCCGAGGCGGGCGGCGATCTCGTCACCGGCCTTGGTGCGCCAGCGCATATTGCCGCTGTAGCTGAGAAAGATCACCGGCCGGACGACGCCGTCCCCGAGAGCATTGCCGTATCCGTACGTATAGTCCGCGGCGGACCGGCGAATCCCGTCGTTCCCCTCCTCGTACTGCACGAAGGGGATGGGATTGGTGTCGGACCGGAAGGGCGTACCGGTGAGCGCGAGCCGCCGGGTCGCCGGGTCGAAGGCCTCGAGGCAGGCCTCGCCCCACGACTTCGAGTCACCGGCGTGATGGATCTCGTCGAGGATGACGAGGGTCTTGCGCTGCTCGCAGCGGTTGCGGTGCAGCATGGGCCGCACGCCGACGCCCGCGTATGTGACGGCGACCCCGTGGTACTCCTTGCTCAGCGGCCCGGCGCTGTACTCCGGATCAAGCTTGATCCCGACCCGCGCGGCCGCGGCCGCCCACTGCTTCTTGAGGTGCTCGGTGGGGGCGACGACGGTCACCTGCTGCACGACGTGGTGGTGCAGCAGCCAGGAGGCGAGGGTGAGCGCGAAGGTGGTCTTGCCGGCGCCGGGGGTGGCGACGGCGAGGAAGTCCCGCGGCTGCTCCTGGAGATACCGCTCCATGGCGCCTTGCTGCCAGGCCCGCAGCTTGTTGGCCGTACCCCAGGGGGCGCGGCCGGGGAAGGCGGGTGAGAGGTGGTGGGAGTGGGAGGCGGTAGTAGTACTCACGGTCTCCGGGTTCGACGCTCGTCCAGCTCTGACAGTCCAGGTATGACAACCGGGCCACCCTACCGGTGTGACTGCGGGGGCTGGGGCGGACGGGCCGGGTCGACGAGGGGTGAGACGGGCCTCACAGGTCTTGGGGTGTCCGCGGGTCCAAGGGCGCGGGCTTGGGGGTTGTCCGGGATGCCCGGGTGCGGGCGTCCGGGGCGCGGGTCGGGGCGCGCCCGGGTCCGCGGGTGCGGGCGTCCGGGGCGCGGGCGCCCTGGGCCTGTCCCGCGAACCGGTCCGCGGGTGCGGGTCCGGGGGCCGCTACGGGGCTCGAATTCTGGACTGCTTTCCTCACCGCGCTTCGCGCGAGCTGCGCCGCTTTACGTCCAGAACACGACCCCTACGCGTCCCCCTGCACCCCAAGGCTCACGGGCACCCCGCGTCCAGCTGCGCCGCGAGGCCACCGCAACGACGGGGCCCCAGGGGGGCGGGGCGAAGCCCCGGGTCGGCCCCCCGGTCACCGCGTCCGCAGCCGTGTCGAGACCCACGCCCCCACCAGCGCCACCCCCGCCATCGGCAGAAACACCGCCGCGAACGCCACCGGGTGCGAGCCCGACGAACCCGCCGCACCCGACGCCGCGTGCGCCGCCCCCACCGCTCCCCCGCCCAGCGCGGCGAAGGCAGCGCCCCCAACTGCCAGCAGCAGCACGTTCGACAGCCCGTCCGAGATCTGGAGCGCCGCAGAGTTCGCGCCCGCCTCCTCCGGTGCCGAGAGCTTCAGCAGCAGGACGCTCGTCGAAGAGATCACCATGCCCATGCCGAAGCAGCCCACGCCCCACGCGACCCCCACGATCCACACCGGCACCCACGCGATCAGCACGCTCGGCGCCGCCGCGATCGCCGCAGCGACCAGCACCATGCCGAGCGCCATCAGCCGCTCCCGGTACGGCTCGACCCGCGGCCGGGACTGTACGTACGACCCCAGCGTCCACGTCGCTCCGCCGACCGCCAGCGACAGCCCGGCCAGCGTCGGCGACAGTCCCCGCTGGGTCACCAGCATCAGCGGTACGAAGGACTCCGCCGCGATGAAGGACCCGGCCGCGACGCCCCGCAGCAGTACGACGGACGGCAGCCCCCGCGCCGCCCGGTGGGTCCCCCGCGGCAGCAGCCCGAGCACGGCGGGCACCAGCAGCGCCGTACCGGCCAGCGCCGGGATCACCGACAGCCACCTCAGCTCCTGTCCGGCGTACTGCAGCAGCCCCGCCCCCACCGAGATCCCGAACGCCAGCCGGATCCGCCGCCCGTCGAAGGACTGCCGCGGCGCGTGCGGATCGGCGGGCCCGAACGCCATCCGCCGGATCGCGGGCAGGGCGAGCGCCAGCGGGAACACCACAAGCACCGGAATGCCGATGAAGACCCAGCGCCAGCCGAGCTGTTCGGTGACGGTCCCGGACGCGAGCGGCCCCACGACCGAGGGGATCACCCAGCTCGCGGCGAACGCGGCCATGATCGAGGGCCGCAGCCGCTCCGAGTACGCGCGGCTGACGACCACGTACAGCGCGACGATCACCAGCCCGCCGCCGAGCCCCTGCACCGCCCGCCCGACGATGAACAGCCACATCGCACCCGCGGTCCCGGACAGCAGCAGCCCGGCCCCGAACGCCGCAATCCCGGTGGCGAGCGGCCACAGCGGCCCGTCCCGGTCGGCCCACTGCCCGGAGAGCACCATCGCGAAGAGGCTGGTGGTGAAGTACGCGGAGAAGGCGAAGGCGTACAGCGAAATACCGTCCAGCTCCCGCGCCGCGACCGGCATCGCGGTGCCGACGGCGGTCGCCTCGAAGGCGATCAGCAGGACGACGGAGACGATCCCGACACTGAGCGCGCGATGCGTCCTGCCGAGGACGCCTTGGCCACCGGGTACCACGTCTGTGCCGGCGGACGGCGGCGTGACCTGGGCGTCACGGGGTTCGAGGACGGTCATGACCCCCAGAGTAAGGGCCATGATCCGCTATGGCCCCTGTCGCTGGAGGGAAGCCGGCTGGTCCCTTGGTCGTACGACCGGCGTACGACCATGAACGCCGTATGGCAGTCGCATTGCAGCCCGCGCCGGACCCTTGAGCGGCGCGGAAGCCCCGCCTACGGTCGAGGCATTGGAGACACACGGCCGTGTGCCCGAGTGGTTGAGGGACTCGCCTGCAAAGCGAGTTACGCCGGTTCGATTCCGGTCACGGCCTCCAAACGCGCAGCTGGCTGAGCTGCCAAAAGACAAAGGGCGGTCCCGATTGGGACCGCCCTGTTGTCCCGTAACTGCTGGTCACGGGTGAGATGTGACTGAGGTTCCAGTTGACCGGGCGAGCGCTCAGAGTTCCCCACCTTGCCAAACGCACTCGTGCCATCAAGTGGCTCGGGGTCAGCAGGTCGTCACTGGGGTATCGACGCGCAGGTCCCGGATGTACCAGTCGAACCGTGTGCCGTCCTTCGTGTGTGTCTGCCTGCCGGGGGTAAACCCTGCCCGCCGCGCGACTGCGGCAGATCCGGGATTCTCCGGCTCCACCTGGATCACTGCCTCCTCCCCGCCCTCACTCGCCGCGTACTGGGACACCAAGAGGACCGCGCGGGTAGCCAGGCCACGCCCCCTCCAGGACGGATAGAGGCCGTACGCGACATTCACCTGGCCGGGAGTCAAACCCTCTCCTGCGAACCGCAAGTCGATCGTCCCTGCGAGTGCCTCGCCGGCGCCCGCCCGGATGCCGAACGCGCGGAGTGGCCCGGCGGTGTCCCACTGTTCCCGACAGTGCCGGAAGTATGCTTCGACGCCCTCGCGCGTCCCGTGACCGCCGTTGAGCCAGCGAACGAGCAGCTCATCCTCCCCCGTGAGGTGCGCCTCCACATCGTCCAGGCGCAGCGGGGACAGAGTGATGATCCCGTCGGACAGCTTCACTTCATGCATCCAGCGATTCTCATAATCACGAAGCGTGCCGTCAAAGCCTCCAACAAACGAGGCGACCACCAATGAGCCTGAGGCTTCTCAACCGCCGTCAGTTTCCCGGAAGAACCTGTCCGCGAAGCGCCGGAGGAAGTAGGCGGAGATTGTCAGGTGTAACCGGGCGACTGAGGCCAAATCCGCTGGTCGGCGGCGGAACCCGCGTCACAAAGCGGCCCTGATCCCCGCCTGAAACAATGCCAGGTCGAACTGGTACCCCTGTTGGTGCGCGATCTCCGCCAGCCTCAGGAGATCCTCTGCCTGCCGCGCCCAGAGCCAGACCCCATGGTTGATGTGATTCTGGGAGTCCTTACCCGTGAACTTGCCGATCATCCCCTTGCCGTCGTCGTCCCAGCACAGCTGGAACGCTCCCCACTGATACCTCTCGCCGGAGTGGTCGTACCACGTGCCAGTCAAGAACGTCGCATCCTTGAGGGTGGCGATGATGCCCGACGCCGCCTGATCGACATCGAGACCCGTCACTCGACTCTGCAGTCGCTTGAGCATGAACGTGGTGATCACGATGCTCGGCGTGCCTGCGGTTTGTGAGGAGCTCGGATCCGTGGTGACACCCCAGTACGTTCTCCACTGGCCTGCAATCTCTCGCCCCTGGCTTGGTCGCCGAACTACTAGCCGAGCCGCGAGGTCGGTGAGTCTCTCCTGGAATAGGACGCCCACAATCAGGCTGATGAGGGCACCGCCCAGGGCACCGGCTATCCACTGAAGCAAGACCCCACCTCACACCCCGGTACGCCACGGACACGGAGGGCAATCGTAGTGGCTTTGAGTGCGGGCACGGCGGGGTAACCCAGCATGTGGCTAGGCTCGTTGCCGTGGCCCCACCTCGTTGTCACACGGCCGCCCCTACGGCGCAGGGGCGGCCGCTTTCGTGTCGGCGGGACCCTCTCCACAAGCCTCGACACGAGCCTCGACGGCGGTGGTCGTCAGGTCGTACTCAGCTCTCCGGCCAGTCGCCGTAGCGAGTGAACGTCTCGGAACCGGTCTTGCCCTTGAACCACTTGACGGTGACGGTGTCCCCGCCGCTGTACGTGAGATCCCCGCCCCGATCCTCTTCCTTGACCGGCTTCCCGCCACGCTCGCAGAGCATCGCGATCTGGTACTTCCTGTCCGGCTCTTCGACCTTCCGGATCCCGCGGCACTCAAGCCCGCCGGAGACGAGGATGACCGTGACCTTGTTCGGCTTGTCGGTGTCCGCAAATTCCTTCAGCCCGAGAATCCCACCGCCGGAGTCCGACCTCCACATGCCCGAAATGCCGGTCCCGGTCGGCTCGGCGCCGATGCTGTCGGACTCCTCCTCGCTCGGAACGCCGCTCGGCTCGACCGCCGGCTGCTCACTCCCCGGCACGCTCACGGACGGACTCACGCCGACCTGTGAACTCTTCGTTGCCGAAGGCTTGTTGTCGTCATCGCCACCCGAGGTGGCGAACCAGACAGCGCCACCTATGACGGCAACCGCCACGACCACGGCGGCAATGACCAGGGGGGTCTTACGGCCGCCGGAGGACGGAGGCGGGGGCGGGGGAGACGGATAGGTCCCGTACGGCGCAGGCTGCTGACCGTACGGGCCGTAGGACGCGCCATACGGCGGAACCTGGGGCGGCGGATACTGCGGCGGCTGCACCGGCGGAGGCGGAACCGCCGGCACCCCGGGCCGGGCGTCCTGCGGTCCTGGCTGCCCATACTGCCCCGGCCCGCCCGGAGGCCCCGGGTACGGCGGTTGAGTCATCGGTGTGCACCTCTTCCGCGGGCATGCCACCCGCACGTGGGGGATCTCGTACGAACCCTGCCGCTTCCGGCGTGGGCCCGGATGAGTATGGATCACCAACTCCCCTGAGCACGCACACTTATTCAGCTCCTCAGCAGCACCACTCACGCCCCCTCCGTTGCCGCCGGGCCGATTGTGCACATCTGCTCTCACTGCCGAGCCTGCCCCGACGGGAAAGTGATCGACGATCAGTCTCCCTCGAGCCGCCGAACTCGCGGTTCCGGTCGCTGAGTAAGCTCCTGATGCTGTTGGGGACACCAAGGGGGATTCACACATGGGACGACTGCATAGAGTGCTGCCGTCAGTCGCCGACCCGCGTGGCCCCCGGCCCAGGACCTGACCGATGCTCTCCCCCCTGACCCACGACGATCCCGTCGCGATCGCCGCGTACCGTCTCATCGCCCGGCTGGGCAGCGGCGGCATGGGCACGGTGTACCTGGCGCGCTCCGCCGGCGGCCGTACCGTCGCTCTCAAGACCATGCACCCCGGCATCGCCTCGGACCCGGCCTCCCGCACCCGTTTCCGCCTGGAAACCGACGCGGCCCGCATCATCGGCGGCCACCACGGCGCGACAGTCGTCGACGCCGACCCACTGGCCCCTACGCCGTGGCTGGCAACGGAGTACGTCCTCGGCCCACCCCTCGACGACGCGGTCTCCCTCACCGGGCGCCTCCCGGAAGCCTCGGTCCGCGCCCTCGGCGCTGCTCTCGCCGGAGCCCTCGCCCAGCTCCACAGCTCCGACGTCGTCCACCGCGACCTCAAGCCGTCCAACGTGATGGTCACGGCGTACGGCCCCAAAATCATCGACTTCGGCATCGCGCGGGCAGCAGGCGACGACCGCCTCACGAGCGCGGGAGCGGCGGCGGGCACCCCCGCGTTCATGTCTCCCGAGCAGGCCACCGGCCAGGAACACTCCCCCGCCGGTGACGTCTTCGCACTGGCGGGCGTCCTGACATACGCGGCAACGGGCCACGGCGCCTTCGGCACGGGCCAGGCGGCGGACCTCCTCTACCGCGTCCGCTACGCCGACCCGGACCTGACGGGCGTCCCCGACTCCCTGATCCCGATCCTCACCCGCTGCCTGTCGAAGGACCCGGCCCAGCGGCCGACCACGTCGCACCTTGTCGCCGAACTGCATGACGGGCAGGGCGAGTTCGCGGATCACCTTCCCGAATCGGTCCTCGGCGAGGTCGCCCGCCGGGCAACGGAGGTCTGGCAGTACCAGCCGTACCGCCGGCCGGCGCCCTCCCACCACTCCGTCGCCGAAACCCTCCCGGCCACCCAGGGAAGCGGGGTGAGCCGCCGCAAACTCCTTGCCATCGGGGGGAGTTCGCTGCTCGGTGTCGTCGGCGCGGGCATCGGAGCATGGGCATGGCTCGACGGCCGTAGCGCGAACACTCCGGGGGCCGCAGGTTCCACGAACGCCCCCAACCCCCTGTGGCGGCGAAGCATCGATACAGCGGCACCAGCCGAGGTCGGGCGCCCACTGCTGGTCGGGGACAAGGCAATCGTGCTCCAGGGCGACGGAATGACCGCCATCGAAGCGTCGACCGGACGGAACCTCTGGTCCAGCAGCCAGGTGCTGCATCCATGGGATGTGGCCACCGACGGGGAGAAGCTCTACGCGCTGGATTACTCCCTCGATCCGAAGGAGGGACTCCGCGTCGCGCAGATCAATCTGGATGACGGAAAGTCCATGGATCCGGACGTCCACGCGCGGGCCTACAACGGAAAACTGCTGGGCAATCAGCTGGTTTCCGTCGCCGGCGGTGTCGCTTGGGTGCTCACGGCGCCGGTACGCAGATCAGATACCGAGGAGTCGAGCGGCATCGGCCCCGAACGAGGTTGGCTGATTGCCTCGTTCTCCCTCTCGAACGGCAAGAAGCGAACAGAGCTGATCCTGAAAGAGTCCGTACCCGGTGAAGTCCCGTGGGTGACAGGGGCTCGCGTGAGCGGCTCGTACCTGGTCCTGCAGTTCCGGACGGACTCCGGCGGGGTCGATGTGCTCGTCTGCGACACGCGCACGGGAACGGAGATCTGGCGGACGTCCCTCCGCCTCGACGCCGACGAGATCGCGAGGAGCCCGATGGCCTTGAGCGACGAGCACCTCTACGTCGCTTCGGACGCGCTGCGGGCGCTGCGTCTGGCCGACGGCAAGGAAGTCTGGAAGTACAAGGGCACGAACGTCGCCTCGTACGGCGCTGCCACACTGAAAGACGGAGTGATCTACGCGGTGGAAGGTGCGGGAGCACGTGCACTCGTGGCCGTCAGCGCCGCGACCGGCAAACTCCTGTGGCGGGAGAAGGACCCCGTCCAGTCAGGGGCTGAGCTGAAAGTGGCGCCCACGGTAGGAGATCGGTACGTCTACAAGCACAGCGCGGCGGGACTCCGCGCAATCGATCTCCGGACACACGAGACCGTCTGGCTTCACAAGGAGAGTCTCGACCGGTTCGCCGCGCTGATCTCTGAGCGGCGGCTCATCGGCGTCGGGGAAGGGCGCATCACCGCGCTGCCCGTGACAGACACCCCTTAGCGTCCACCACGTACGCATCGTGATCACGAAAGGTCGACCCACGCCATGCTTCCCCTTTCTTTCGGCGACCCGATCCGGCTGGGGCCCTACCGCCTTGCGGGAGTCCTGGGAGAGGGCGGAATGGGCAAGGTGTACTTCGGCCACGACAACTCCGGCCGGAGCGCAGCCGTCAAGGTGCTTCGCCCGGAACTCGGGCACGACCAGCACCTCGCTCAGCGTTTCGTTCGGGAGGCGCAGACCGCGCAGGCGGTCACGAGCAAGGGCATCGCACGCGTCCTGGGTGCGCAGACGGAGGGCGGGCGCCCGTGGATCGCCACGGAGTATCTGGCCGGACCGACGCTGGATCAGGCGGTGGCGGCCCACGGGCCCCTGGACGAGGCCGGCGTACGGGGGCTGGCCCGCGCCCTGGCATCGACGCTCAAGGACATTCATGCCGCGGGCCTGGTGCACCGCGATCTCAAGCCGGCCAACATCGTGCTCACTTCCTCCGGCCCACGCATCATCGACTTCGGCATCGCCCGGCCCACGCACGGCCTCACCCTCACCACCACGGGTCAGGCACCCGCCACTCCCGGATATGGCGCACCCGAGCAGATCCTGGGGCAGCGCGTCGACCCGTCCGCCGATGTGTTCTCCTTCGGAGCCGTCCTGGTGTACGCGGCAAGCGGCAAGCCGGCCTACGACGGGCCGCATGTCGCGGCAGTCCAGTACGAAGTGGTGCACGGAAGCCCGGACCTCGGTGCCGTGCCGCCGTCGCTCCAGCCCCTCATCGCCCCGTGTCTGGCCAAGGACCCCGCGCATCGTCCCCAACCCTCAGCACTTGTCGAGGCGTTCGTGCCCACTCGGGGCGCGCACCGCACATGGAAACAAGGCGCTCTCGGCACCCAGATCAAGGAGCACGAGGCCCGGGCAGACCAGTTCAGCACAGTGACCGGCACCTCCGTCGACCACGGGAGCCCGTCCCGACGACGCTTCCTCGCCTCCTCCCTCACGGTCGGCGGCGCGGTTCTGGCCATGGGCGGAGGAGGGACGGCCTGGTGGCTGACCAGAGGCCCCGATCTGCCCGCGGCGGGCGACGCCCCAGCGGCCAGACTGCTGACTGTGGCGGACTACAAGCAGGACACGCCGCCGAAACCGCTGTGGGGCCCGCTGAAAGTCGCCGGCCCGGACGCGTCCCAGCTGCTGGCAATGCGGGACGTCGTCATGTTCGCCCACCCCTCAGGGGGACTTGCCGCTCACCTGGTGACCAACGGCAAGCGGAAGTGGAACCTTCCGGAGGTGTCTCCGTCCGCCGGCTTCCTGCAACTGACGGACGACCTCTTCCTCGCAGCCGACGCGGACGGCAAGGTGCTGGCCTTCGACGCGTCCACCAGCGAGCGACGGTGGAGTGTTGCGGCCGACGCGGAGAAGCTTCTCGTCGCCGCGACCAAGGACTCAACCGTGTACGCGGTGACCAAGGACAACCAACTGACCGCGATCGACACGGCCGACCACAAGGTTCGCTGGAAAGTGGCCGGCGAGTCCACCATCGATCCTGAAACCGTGGCGGCAGCGGAAGCAGGGCGGCTGGTCGTCTGCACCGCGGACGGAACCTACGTTGCCGTCGACGCCAAGAAGGGCGACGAGGCATGGCGCGTGCAGGGACAGACCACGACGGCCCTGACGCCCGCCATCGAAAAAGGAGTCGTCTACCTCGGCGGAAAGCATCTCACCGCCCTGCAATTGGCGTCCGGTGCGAAGTTCTGGTCCACAGCGTCCGAGTCGCTCGACCCCGCGGAGGGCTGGAGCTCCCCCGCAATCGACGGCAACCACATCGCCGCCCTCGACAGCGGAATCCTCCGCCGTGTGTTCAAGGAGTCCGGCACTCTGAGCGACATCTCATGGCCGGACAGCAGCGCCCCCTCCCGCCTGCCCCCGGTCGTGGAGAGCAAAACCCTCTGGATCATCGAGGGCGGTAGGTCGTCGGGCGTCTCGGCATTCACGGATTCCCTGTCCGAGGATGCGGATCTCAAGCTTCTGTGGACGTACGAACCGGATTCCGAAGGCCCCTGGCACATGGCCGCCGCGGGCAACCGCGTTTTCCTCCTGAACAAGGGCACCTTGGTCGCGATGCCGGTCTTCTGATTGCCGGAAACGCGACAGCGGCCGCCCCTGTGGTGCGGGTCCGGCCGCTGTCGTGGTGCGGGTCCGCGCGTTCGTACGCGGCAGCGACGTTCAGCAGGAGCCCTCGTCGACGGTGGCGGTCAGCTCGTACTCGGGCACGACCGTGCTCGACCCGTCCGCTCCCGGAACGGCGAACCCGCCCTCTTCCGACTCGCTCTGCGAGACGTGCATGCAGAAGACGAAGTCCTCACCGCGCGCGGTGACTTCGTAGTCGTCACTCTCACCGACGGCTTTGACGTCGACCGCGTACGACGGCCCCTTGCCCTCGCCCGCGTCACCGACCTTCGACTCGATCAGCGAGGCATAACCACCGGCCGACGAGTCGACGTGCGAGTCCTCCCCCAAAGAGACGGCCGCGCTCTGGACAGCCTCTTTGAACTCGCTTTTGCTCCAGGAGGTTTCATCGGCGAAGCTCATTGCCGAGCATCCCTGAAACAGCATGATCCCTGCAGCGGCGAAGACCACGACGCGCCCGATGGTGTACGCGGTGTCGGAGGGCTCATTGGCCTCAGGATTGCGATACCGCCAGGACGACAGCTTCCAGTAGAGCTTGCGCTGGTCGGCAAGCCCGAGGGCGACGAAGAGGGCAGCCGCGACGAAGAAGAAGATGACGACGCCGGTCATTACTTCAGGCCCTTCTGTCGCGCCGGCGGATCGGGAAAGGTCAGCTGGTTCTCACACTTCAGGCCCTCCGCCACCTTCTTGGCCGAGGCGATGAGGAGCTTGGCGCTTGCGTTGCTGCTCAGGCCGACGCGGTCGACGATGGTGCCGCGAAGCACGGCCGGCTTCTTCTCCGGCTTGACCAGGTCTGGGCGCCGGCAGTCGACGAACAGAAACGGCATGCTTTCATCGGCCTCGAAGACAGCCGACTTGCCCGGCTGGGGTCCGTTCCTCGAGAAGGGACCGGGCCACCACGAGAAATAGATCTGGATCTCTGCGGCACCGCCGGATTCGCCGTCGACAAAGCAAGTGGTTTTGGTGGGCCCGGTCGAATCCATTTCCTCGCCGAGAAATCGCCCCACCTCAGCCGCCCTGTCGACGGCGCCTTCGACCTGGGCCCCTTGCTTCAGGCCCTTACCGCGGAGGGTTCCCAGCACTTCGGCAACCGTCTCCTTGTCGAAGATCCCCCCGCAGGCCCGGCTCAACGGCATCAGCGCGACCGAGGGCCTGGACTTCTTCTCCGGCTCCTTGCCACTCCCACTGCACGCGCTGCTCGCCAACAGCACACACGCCAGCAAAACGACACCAGGAGACCGGCGGGACGAACCCACTCCCGCCCTTCTCAACACGCCCTCCCCCGTCACCAACAGCTTCACCGGCCACTGTAGCCAGCGTGCGCCACAGACAACACCCCTTCGATTGCACATGCAATTGCCATTAAATGGTCATGAGTTGGGCTTTCACCATAACCCGGCGCAAGAGTACGGCTTGGCACAGCCACCACCTCCCGGCGAAGCCTCGCTCGTGCAGTCGGTAGGCTCTCCTGCTGTTGTCTTGTCGACGGGGGGATTCGCACATGGAACGAGCACGCCTGGATACTCCACGGCAGATCGGCTCGTACTACCTGATCACGCGCCTCGACCCGACCGGCCCAGGCTTCCCGCCCGTCCCCGAGCGCCGCTTCATCGCACGCAGCGCGGACGGCGACCGTACGGTCCTGGTGAGCGCTCCCGTCGAAGGCGTCGACCCCGGCCGCTTCCTCGTCGAAGCCGACGCGGCCCGCCGCCTGCTGGGCCCCTGGGTCGCCCCCGTCATCGAAGTCGCACCCCCGTCCACCGCCCCCTGGTACGCCTCCCCCTATCTGCCCGCGCTCCCACTTCCCGTAGCCCTGGCAGTCCACGGCGGCCCGCTGCCCGAGCGCACCGTGCGAGCCCTGGGCGCGGCGCTGGCCGAAACGTTCGCGGGCGCGCACGCTACTGGCATCACGCACGCGGGCCTGTCCCCCGCGGCCGTGCTCCTGGGCGGGGACGGCCCGCGCGTGACGTGCTTCGGTGCGGTACGGGCAGCGGCCCCGGACGGCGAACAGCGCACCGGCCGCCCGGGCCTGGAGCCAGGCAGCCTGCCCCCGGAGCAGGCGTCGGGCGGCCGCCCGCGCCCGCCGGGTGACATCTACGCGCTGGGAGCGGTCCTCGCGTACGCCGCGACCGGCCACACAGTCCCCGAGCGTTCGGAACTCCCCGACTCACTAAGGGGGTTGATCTCCTCCTGTCTGACGAGGGATCCGGCGGACCGCCCCACTGCGGCCGAAGTGCTGCACGCGCTCCCTCCTTCATCACCCGCTCCCACCGCGACGATGCTCGATTCGACCGCATCGCTGCTCACGCCGGGATGGCTGCCGGGCCGGGTGGTGGCGGCAGTGGCCCGCCAGTCGGCGGAAGTACTCGCTGCGGAGCTTCGTATCCCGCTTTCTCCCAGCTCTCCCAGGATCTGACCGTTGCTCTCTCCCCTGACACACGACGACCCTGCCCAGCTCGGCGCGTACCGCCTGATCGCCCGCCTGGGCAGCGGCGGCATGGGCACCGTCTATCTTGCGCGCTCGCCTGGCGGCCGTACGGTCGCCCTCAAGACAATGCACGCGGGCATCGCCACCGACGCCGACTTCCGTACGCGCTTCCGCCTGGAGACAGACGCGGCACGCATCATCGGCGGCCACCACGGCGCGACGGTCGTGGACGCGGACCCGTTGGCCGAAACCCCATGGCTGGCTACGGAGTACGTCCTCGGCCCACCCCTCGACGACGCGGTCTCGCTCTCCGGCCCGCTGCCTGAGGCGTCGGTGCGGGCGCTGGGCGCGGCCCTTGCCGGAGCGCTCGCCCAGCTCCACGGCTCTGACTTCGTCCACCGCGACCTCAAACCGTCCAACGTGATGGTCACGGCCTACGGCCCGAAGATCATCGACTTCGGCATCGCGCGGGCAGCGGGGGACGACCGTCTGACCCGTACGGGAGCAGCGGCCGGCACGCCCGCGTTCATGTCCCCGGAACAGGCAACCGGCCAGGAACACACCCCCGCCGGTGACGTCTTCGCTCTGGCGGGCGTCCTGACGTACGCGGCAACGGGCCACGGCGCCTTCGGCGCGGGCCAGGCGGCGGACCTGCTGTACCGCGTCAGGTACGCCGAACCGGATCTGACGGGCGTACCGGATGCGTTGGTGCCGATCCTGACGCACTGCCTGGCCAAGGATCCGTCCCAGCGGCCCAGCACTTCAGAGCTTGCCGCCCAACTACACGACGGCCAAGGACAGTTCGCCGACCACCTCCCGGACACCCTCTTGGGGGAAATCACCCGCCGGGCCACCGAGGTGTGGCAGCACCAGCCGTATCGGCTCCCGCCCCCCGCGGACCACGCGCTCGCCCCGACCGTCCCTTCCACGGCCCCGTCCGGCATGACTCGTCGCAAGATACTGACGATCTCAAGCGGCTCGGCACTCGCGGTAGCAGCGGCGGGCGCGGGCGCATGGTCATGGCTCAAGCGCCCCAGTGGCAGCGCCGCCTCATCGGGTGCCCAGGCGAGCCCTGTGTCCAACGGGAACGCAACATCGGCAGCTCCTTCGCCGACGGAACCCGCCGACAAGCGTCAGATCTGGCGCAAGAACATCAAGACCAGCCCGCTCCTGCTCGCACCGATGGCGGTCAATGAGATGGTCGCGATGATGACCGACGACGGGCTGATCGGCCTCACCGCCGTGAGCGGGGAGCGGCGCTGGCTCACGGACACCGTGAAGCACCCCCGACATGTTCAAGTCGATGGGAAAACGATCCACGCGCTGCTTCCCGGAGGGTCTCACGGGCACCAACTGGCGCTCCACACGGTCGACTCCGCCAGCGGCCGAACCGCACCCGCCGCCTCGTTCGCCAAGTGGGACAAACCTCTGCAGGAGGCGGCACTGCTGCAGGTCTCCGGCACCGCGGTCTACCTGATTGCCCGGAAGGGCACACCGGCTGATTCGGCCCCGGTGAAGTCGGGCAGCTGGAGTGTCATGGCCGTCGCCCTGGGAACCGGGAAGCAGCTGTGGAGCTTCCCCATTCCCTCGTACGACATGAACAGCCCGGCCGACTTCATGCTGTCCGCCCTGGTCGGGGGCCGCCTGGTCCTGTGCCGAACGGCGAAGGACGAAAAAGCCCTCCAGATCAGCGCCAGGAACGCGACGACAGGGGCACCTGTGTGGGAGGCGACCGTGGCCAAGACGGACGCCGACGACATTCCGCTCAGGCCCGGCGTACTCGCCGCGGACGACAGCCATGTGTATGTGGGCGGCGACCTGGTCCAGGCGCTCCGGCTCACCGACGGCAAGGTCGGCTGGACATTCGGCGAGGGCCGCGCCGCAGGTTCGTACGGCACGCCGGTCCTGAAAAAGGGGATGGTGTACACGGCCGAGAAGCGCATGGGTGTTGTTGTCCTGTCGGCAGCTGACGGACATTTCCGCTGGGGAACGAAGTCGATCGAGGATCCCGACATCCGGGTTCCACCTGCGGTCGGCAACGACTACATGTTCTTCGTGGGCGAGACAGGCGGACATGCCTCCGAGATCCGCAAACGGACAGGAACCTGGTCCTTCAAGCCCAGTGCGCCGAGCCTCTGCCTCCACGAGGGCTCCAAGCGCTTGATCCTGGCGGACGGCAAGCAGGTCCTGGCCATCCGCTTCGACATCACATACTGAACAGCCAAGAAGCATAAGGACACGTGAATGAACCCGCTCGGTCCCGGCGATCCACTCCGACTCGGTCCCTACCGCCTGGTCGGCGTACTCGGCGCCGGTGGCATGGGCAAGGTGTACTTCGGGCACGACAACGAAGGCAGAGCCGCGGCCATCAAGGTCCTGCTTCCCCAACTCGCCCATGACCAGAACCTGGTGCAGCGCTTCCTTCGCGAGGCCGAGGCCGCACGTGCCGTCACCGGCCGAGGGGTCGCACGCGTCCTCGCCGCCCAGACCGAGGGCGGCCGCCCCTGGATCGCGTCGGAGTTCCTCGCGGGACCCACCCTGGATCAGGCTGTCGCTTCGTACGGGCCGCTGCCCGACGAAGCCGTGCGCGCGCTCGCCGCATCTCTCGCTGAGGCGCTGCAGAGCATCCACGCCGCAGGCCTGATCCACCGCGACCTCAAGCCCCCGAATATCGTGCTGACCTCTCAAGGCCCTCGCGTCATCGACTTCGGCATCGCGCGGCCGGAGCACGGCCTCACGCTCACAACCACCGGCCAGGTGCCGGTGACACCGGGCTACGGCGCTCCCGAGCAGGTACTGGGCCAGCGCGTCGGGCCGGCGGCGGACGTTTTCTCCCTCGGCGCCGTACTGGCGTACGCGGCGAGCGGCCGACGGGCGTACGACGGTCCCCATGTGGCGGCCGTGCAGTACGAAGTGGTGCACGGGGAACCGGACCTGAGTCAGGTGCCGGACCAGTTGCGCCCGCTCATCGGCCCCTGCATGGCGAAGGACCCCGCCTTCCGTCCTGTTCCGGAGCAGGTCCGTACGGCATTCGCACCTCCGCGGCGAGCCGAACGAATCTGGCAGCAGGGGCCTTTGGCCACCGACATCAGGCAACGGGAAACCGGAGCACGTCAGTTGGCCACCCTCCCGGGTACGGTCGTGACACGATCTCCGGATCGCCGCCGGTTTCTGGCCGGGCTCGCGACCGGAGCAGCGGTGCTGGTGGCAGGAGGAGGCACCGCCGCCTGGCTGCTGAGCGGCGACGAAACGGGCGGCAAGCCGGGGCGGAACTCATCCTCGTCAAAGGGTGGCGCGGGCAAGCCCGCCGGAACTGGGATGTGGGGTCCACTTCCGGTCGCGGACCCCTGGAGTCCACCCGCACGGAGCGTCGGTGACGTTCTGATCTTCGGAGCGAAGGACGGCGGTCTGGTCGCGTACGGCGCGACCGACGGCAAGAAGAGGTGGAATGCCGTGAACATTACCCCGTCGTCCGAGTTCCCAGTACTCCCCAATGGCCTGCTCCTGGCCGCGGACGCCGGCGGGATGGTGTACGCACTCAATCCGTCCACCGGCAAGGAACAATGGACGGCGGACGTTGGCGCCGCCGTGCTCCTCGCGGTGAACGAGTCGGCCTTCTTCGTCGTGACCCGGGACAAGAAGATCCGGGCGGTGGATACGACCACCCGGAAGGTTCTGTGGACCGTGACCTCGTCATTCGAATCCGGCTACGCCGCAGTTGCCCAGAACCGTGTGATCCTCTACTCGGACAGCGGCAACGTCACCGCACTCGATGAGCACTCGGGCAAGAAGGTCTGGGACCGAAAGTCCGTGGGTGACATGTCCGGGGTACCGGCGATCCATGGCGACACGGTCGTGCTCGGAGGCAAGTCGCTGAAGAAGGTCAAGCTGAAGGACGGCAAGGACGTGTGGTCCGTCCCCTCCCAGTCAGTTTCAGGTCTGTTCGGGTGGGGCTCGGCCACGATTGACGGCAAGCACGTATACGCAATCGACGAGTCAACACTCCACTGTCGTCGCGTGAGCGACGGCACGAAGGTCTGGGCACGCGAGCTCAAGGCTCCCAACATCACCTACTACGCCCCGCAGATCCTGGGCGACTACGTCTGCGAGGTGACGGGCAAGGACAAGGACCCCAAGTCGTTCGACGCCGTGGCACTCCACAAGACGACAGGCAAGCCCGCCTGGAGCCACGCTCAGCGCAGCGTCAAGTCGCTCAAACTGACCTCGAACGGCAAGCAGCTCTTTCTGCTTCAGGCGGAGACCGTCACGGCAGTGTCGGGAGGCTGACGGGAGGGACCGGGCTTGCCCCTTCGCTCTGCAACAAGGTCTGGGAGAAATGACCAGTCCACACCACTCTGACCGCATTGCGGGTTCCCACGACTCGGTGCACCTCCGCCCGGTGGGGCGCGACGCCAAGGAGTAAAGGTCCCTGGGAGAGAACCCTTCCAACCAAACCCCATCCCCGTCACTCACACGGGTGATCCACACCAACCTGGCTGGCGCATATGCCTGTTGGCAGTGCAGGCTCGGCCTCGACAAGCACCAATACGACGGCCCCCGGCCGGGACGGCAATCCCGAACGAGGGCCTGACCACCAAGGAAGATAAGAGCTTCCCGATGGCTGACCCGCAGCTTAACGCGCCCCCATGCGCGTCGCCCGCTGTTCCCACGTCCGGCATCCGGCACATCAACCGCCGCCACCCGGACCGCTTCACCGTGGTCGGAAACCACCTCACCCAGCACCGCGAACTCTCCCTCACGGCCATCGGACTCGCCGCACACATCCAGTCGCTGCCCGCCGGAGCGAAGGTCTCCATCAAGGCCCTCGCCGAGCGCTTCCCCGAGGGCGAAGTCCGCATCGCCGCCGCCCTGCGCGAGCTGGAAGCCCACGGCTACCTCGCCCGTACGCGCGAGCGGCTGCCGTCCGGCCGAGTCATCACCCGTACGGTCTCGTACAACAATCCCCGTGCCATGGAACAGAGTTCAGTCCCGCCCGCACCAAAACGCCAGCAGCCTGCGCGCCCCGCTCCCGTCCTGCCACTCCACGCACCCAGCGCCGCGTGCGACCTCCTCGCGGCCCTACGGCGCGAAGACCCCCGCCTCCTCCTCGCCGAACGGGACGTACGCCGACTCGCCCCCGCCGTCGACGCCTGGCTGGAGCGCGGCATCGAGCCCGACGCCGTACGCGTCACTCTGACCGCCGCGCTCCCCGCGGGCCCGATCCACCACCCGGCGGCGCTGCTCAGCCACCGCCTCACCGAACTCCTGCCACCGCCGCTCCCGGCTCTCCCGGAACAGACCCGTCCGGACCCCCTCCAGAACTGCGACCGCTGCGACCGCGCCTTCCGCGCTCCAGCCCCGGGCCTGTGCAAGGGCTGCCGCCCGCCCACCGACGTCGCAGCACGCGCTGAACTGCGCCTGAGGAGCGATCAGCTGCTGGGGGATGCTCCCGAGGCAGGTGTGCCCGCCGACCAGAAGTCCGACTTTTCGCTGGGCAGAGGAGCCTTTTTACCGTCGTAGGTGGGCCCACCCGGCACCTGCTTCGGCGGCTCGACGTCGGACTTCTCCACGCAGGGCGTTGCCACCTCGAAGTGCGCCTGCCCCTGGTAGCCGAACAGCACCCTGATCTGAAAACCGTCCGGCGTCAGGAAGTACGTCGCCGGAGTCTTCTCGCTCTTGTTCGTTCCCCGGTGCGTGAAGCCGCTCGTTTCCCACTGGCGCTCCACCACTCCGAGGAAACTCCCCCTACGTTCAGGGGAGATGACAGTGGTCACGGAGATCCTCCGGGACACCTCGCAGCCGCCGTCCGTGGAAATGCCGTACGCCCACATCACCGGAGGCTTGATCGAGTTGATGGTGTCGATCAACAGCGTGTCGGCGCGCTCTGCCGCCTCTTGCATGTTCATATCCGGAGCCTTTCGCTCTTCCCCGCTTCCCGACGATCCCGAGGTTCCCGACGATCCCGACGATCCTGTGAGGCCACACCCAGTGGCGAGCAGTGCCAGCACCGCGGCTGCAGCGAGACGTGCCTTCATCGACGGGCCTCCGGGGTGATGCCGCCGGGATTGCCGGCCACGATATTGGCAATGCTGTCCGCGGACATCTGATCCTTGTCGGGGTTGAAGTAGTTCGAGTGCGCTTCCAGGGTGAGGTGCCGGACAGGGTCCGGTCCGTCTTCCGTCCTGAACCGGGTGGCACCGAAGCTCTCGCTGGCCGGGTCCTTGCCGAACCAGTTGTCGTCGTCGCCCGGGTCGCCCAGATCCGCACCGATGCCGGCGCCGGCAACCGCTCCTCCGGGACCTCCAACGGCGAATCCGGTCACTCCTCCAATAATGCCGCCAACGACCGAGCCATGGGACGGTGCCTTGGTGACAGGGTCGTTCTCCGCGGCGCCGACGAAGACATGGTTCTTGGGGACGCCCAGGTCCTCCGCGTGATCCACGCCGACACCGGGGCTGCCGACAAGGATGATGTCGTCGACGTCAGGCATGCCACCCGGCTGCTGAGTGGCCGTACCGACGGTCAGTGAGCCGTACGAGTGGCCAATGGCGGTGAGATGCGGGTCGGCGTTCTCGTTGGTCGCCGCCAGCCCGCCCATAAAGCTCTGATAGGCGGGGGCGCCATTCTTTGCATCCTCGTTGGTCGCGACATCCACGCTCAACGGTGCGTCGTAGCCGAGCCAGACGATCGAGGCGCTGGACGGATCGATTTCCTGAGCACCAACCGCCGTGTCCCGCGCGCGCTTCAGCGTGCCGCCGGCGAACTCTTCGTCGAGCTTTGTGCTCAACCCGGGGACATACGCCGACACGTTCTTCGACGTATCCGGGTTTCCGTACGAGACGATCGCGCGGCCGTTTCCTTGATCGCCGATGCCCAGGAGATACATGGGAGGCTGACTTCCCTGCCTAAGCTGCTCGTCGATCTTCCGCAGGCCTGCCAGCTTGGTCTGGGATGCCTCGTCGCCCTGCTCCGAAAGCCTGCCCATCAGCTGTGGCATGTAGCTGCGATTGGCTTCGTCACGCGCCCCGGCCGGGATTCCGTCGAGGTTGCCGACGGTGTCGGGGTAGACGGCCAGATACTCGATCCGCTGCTCCTCGGTGAGCCCGTCCCACCACACTTTGCGCTCCGCCGGGGTCTTGCCCGTCGGGATGTCGTCCTTCAGGACGTCGTCCGCCGCTCCATGGACAGCCTTCGCGTCGCCGCTGACGTCGGCCCAGGTGTTCTCCGTGACCTCGAGGCCCTGTTCCGCCTTGAGCCTCCGCACAGCCGCGGCGTACTCGCCGTCTATCTCGGTCGCTTCGCTGAGAGCACTTGCTATGTCGTCGGCGATCTCCTGTGCCTTCGCGGCGTTCGGGTTGGGGTTCATCATTGCGGCGGGTGCCTTGATCGCCCGCCCGAGGAAGCCGTGGGCTCCGGTGGCCGTGTCGCCCTGAGGCTGCTGGCCGTCGATCTCCTCCCCCGCTGCCGGGTAACTCACCGAACCGTCGTCATGCACGGTGAATTTGTCGTGTTCGGCTTTGGCCAGCGCCGTGAGTAGACGGCGTTGGGGAGCGGCCAGTTCCTGAGCGAGACCGCTCAGCGAGGCCTCGATCAGTCCGCATTCGGTGTGGATGTACTGATAGTTACGGCTGAGTCGACCCAGGCGGTACGTGGCGAACATGGCCGCCATGCCCTTCTGAGTATCGGTCAGCTTGGCCACTACTTCGTGGTCGACTCTCTTGCGAGACGTATACGCCCGGTTGCTCACGTCGGCCCAGCCTCGGGCCGCCTCAAGGAGCTCCAGCAGCTTCATATCCCTCAGCTCCGGCAAGGACACCATCGCCGTCACCGCCCGCCCTTGTCCCGGCCCTCAGCGGGCACAGCCTGAGTGAATTTGCCGACGGTGTACCTCTCGAATTCCCCCTGGTCCTTGGCCACAAGGCGAAGGGGAGCCTCAAGGTTTCCGCACTCGTCCCGGACGGTCTTCAGCCGCTGCTGCCACGTGTAGAGGACGGCGCTGAGCGCGGCGGTGGTCTCCAGTCCCTCGGTGCCGGTGGAAACTCCTTCGTGCCCTTGCCCAAGCTTGGTCAAGCCGGTGTTGGTGTCTGTTTTCAGCTCACCAACGACCGTGGCTCCGTGCGTCCAAGGGCCCTCGGTGTGCTTCAGCCCGTCGCCACCCTCGCCGCCTCCGCCGCCGTCCGGCTCTGCCGAGGCAAGCGTCATTGCGCCGCTCGCAGAACCTGGATCCGCCGGCCGGCTCCCTGATGTCTGCTGTCCTTCCAGCTCAATCAGGTGCTGCAGGCTTTGCGGCTGCGTCTCGCTCGCCACGACCGTCCCCCCGTCTCATCGTGCTCATCCGCCACAGCTGTTGCGCGGGGAAACGCTATCGGAGGCGGCACCGCCATGCGCAACTGCGATGTGGCATCTCGGAGCACGAAGAGCCCGAGGCCATACCATCCGAGCCCCCCTGCCACAAGAGCGGCCAGGCTCAGTGGAGACGGGTATGTCACCCAGGCTGGCCGGGCCCCTGGTGGCCGCCGTACGGAGAGTTGGCGTCGGGAGCACCGCTCTGAGGCGGACCGTAGGACGGGGGGAACTGCGGCTGATGGGGATACGGTCCGGGCGCTGCGGCGGGCACAGGCGGAAGTGCCGCATTGCTACGGCGAGAGCGGATGATCGTCGCGGCGATTGCGACGCCGATGAGGACGGCCGCGCCGGGGCCCAGAGCGATCCAGAGACGGGTATTGCTGTCGTCTTTGGACGCGGGGGCTGCGGCGTCGGGCTGCTTCTTGTCGGACTCGGCCCCGCCTGCAGTCTTGGAGCCGGCCGAGGAAGGGGACTTGGGGGCGGCGGCTGCGAGGTCCGGGAGGGGGTACTCATTGGCAGCGCCGGGGTCGCCGGGGGTCTTCAGTGCGATGCGCGGGCGGACGACGCCATAGCCGATGTAGTCACTCCGCTTGGCTCCGTTGTCCGGCTTGCTTGCCGTGTTGAGCATGACCCGAAGGACTTGGTTATTCGTCCAGTCCGGGTGCTTGGACCAGATAACGGCCGCGGACGCTGACGCCAGTGCAGTCGCAGCACTCGTTCCGCTGCCCTCACAGAGTTGCGACCCTCCGGTGCAGGCATTGGTGATGTCCTCAGCGGGCGCAGAAAGATCCACCTGCGAGCCCCACTGCGACTTCGACCATCGTGCTGCCTTCTTGTCCACACCGGCCACGCCGACGACACCCGGCGTTGCTGCGGGGTACTCGACTTCATTGCCCTTGTCACCGGTGTTACCCACGCCCGCGAAGATCAGCTTTCCCTTGTCGAGCGCGTATTTGACAGCTCGAGTGAGTTCAGGAGACCCACCTTCGTTGCTCGCAACCGAGATGTTGATGATCTTTGCATCCGAATCAGCGGCAAAACGGATGGCCTCGCTCATTCCCTCCGCGAAGCTCTTCCCGTTCCCCTTCTGCGCCCACCGCTCCTGCGCATAGGGGATTCGAACAGGAAGGATCTTCGCGCCGGGAGCAAGGCCGTAGGAACCCAGGGTTGGTCCTCGGCTCCCGGTAGCTGCGATCAGCGCAGCCGTCCCGGTGCCATGGTTGTCGATGTCCACATTCTCGTCCCCCCGAAAGGTAGAAAGGTCCTTCCCCTTTAGGACTTGCCCGCGGAGATCAGCCATGGTGTCATCCACACCCGAATCCAGCACGGCGACGGTGATACCGCTCCCCTTGCTGATCTTCCAGATCTCATCGGCCTTCATGGCGTCGAGGTGCCACTGCTGGTCCCGCACAGTCTCGGCGTGAGCCGGAGTGGCTGCGATGGCCAGCAGGGCGAGCCCCATCACCGCCGATGCAACGGACTTGAAGCCGATGGCTCGCTCACTGCTGGTACGCATCTGTTCCTTACGCCAATCCGTTGGAGATCAGTCGATGACCGGTGGGACTACGGGCCGGCTGCCCTGCTGCCAGGTCTCCTCGTCCTCCGACAGGTAGTCGGGACGCTGACCGTTCTGCTCATCACGGCGAGAGTTGGCGCCGTGCGACCCCGGGGGGACCGCTCCGGCCCGGCCTGCCTGTGCAGGGTGCGCGCCCTCGGTGCTGTTCGGGTTAGCACCTCGGACCAGGCCCGAGCCGCCGGGCGTGAACGGCCGTGCACTGTTCTGCCCGGGCTTCTGCTGCCGTCCACCGACAACACCGCCAGTTTCGGACGCCAGCCGACGGCCACCGGAAATGCCGTTCTGACCGGCGCCTCCTCCGGGATGTCCGCCATGCATGCCGCCCGTGCCCGTGCGACCCATCGGTCCGCGGCCGTTCCCTTCCTGGCCGATCACCGTGCCTCGGGGAAGCCCAGTGGGACGGCCCGTGTTTGGCGCGACCTGACGGCCACCGACGATGCCTTCACGCGGCATTCGTGAGTTGAGACCCGGGCCTGTGCAAGGGCTGCCCTCCAACGACCCAGATCGGAGCACGCGTTGGATCACGCTCACTTGGGCTCCACGAGGTCGGTGCAGCCATGACGCCGGGCTGAGTCCTCCGCGAAGGCGACGAGCATGCGTCGCGCCGCTTCCAGGCTCGGGTCGTCGGGAGCCCGTCCCTTCTCGGCTGATGTAGCGACGTAACGGGCGGGTTCGCCGCTGCTGCCGCATGTTGCCGATGCCCACACGTCGGCTCCGGACTTCGCGGAAGGCGGCGCAATTCCGGACTCCTTGGACTGGAACGCCTCCCCTTCCGGTGTCTCGAACACATTCCGCGAGAGCACACCGTACAGGGCGGTGAACTGGAACAACGGGCGCCCTTGGTCGTTGACGATCTGGCAGTCCTCGATAGGCGACATCTCCGCCGGCGTCTCGAGAACCCTGCCCGACGACATGACCGGCGCGACCGCCTGACACGTTCCGCGGGCCCCTGTGCGCTCTCCAGCATCCCCGGGCGCGCTGAGTACAGAAGTCAGTGGCTTGATCTCGCCACCCAGCCGCGTGTCACAGCCGGACGGCCCGGCCGCCTTGCCGGCGACCTCGGTCACTATGCGCGCCACCCTCGTGAACTGATCACGGTCTTCTGCTCTGCTGAACGACTTGACGGTCTCCGGGGCGTAGGCATTGACGGCCACCACGAGGCCACGGTTGCCGCCTCCGGCGCAGGACATCTGAACGACTCCATGAGCGGACGAGCCGCTGACGGTTACAAATCCGGGCCACCCCGGCCCGATGGGTGTGGCCAGTGCCGGACCTTGGGTGGCATTCGAGCGACCCAAGACCGAGAGGATGCCCCGCGTCTTGTCACTCCACCCGATCCCGATGTCGACCTTGCCGTCGCCGTCGCTCCCCGTGCCGACCGCGCACGACTCGGTCCACCCCGCGTCGGTGTCAAAGGAGGGCGTCCCCTTCTTCGCAGTGAGACTGTCGGTGCCCAGGAGGGAGGCCACCTCCTGCTTCGGGACAATGCCGTTCCCGCAAGCCGTAGCAACAGAGTCGTCGTTCCGCACCCAGTCGTCGCCCCCGGCCAGAAAGAACGCGCCGACGGCGACCGCGAGGACCACGACCGTTCCCAGCGCGACGGCGGGAGTGAGCCGCCCGTTCCTGTTCTTCTCAGTGCTCATTTCGTCCGCTCACGTGTTACCAAGGTAGCCGCGAGCGGTGTTACGTCCGCGGTCGTATCCGTTTAGGGTGTCGCCAGTCAGACCCTCGACGAGGTTCTTGTCGTCGCCTTGCCCTCGCCCCTCTGCCCAGCCATGAATCATGAGAGCCATCTGGTTGTTGGCCTCGAGATAGTGGTCGGAGATATCCTCCTGGGCCTTGGCATCTGCCTCACCCTTCATCTCGTTCGACCATTCCCATGTCCAGGTGTCAATGCCTCGCTGGATCACGTCACCAACACCGGGAATCGGCGTGAAGGCCCCACCCACGATGTGGTAAGCGGCTTTGGCCTTCCAGTCCGCGTCGGAGTACTCAGAGGAGCGGTTGTCGTTGATGACGTCTTCACGGATCGCGGTGAAAGCGCCGAGCGCCGCACCCGACTTGTCCAGCGGATTACTTCGGTCATAACCCGTGGCACCTTGTGGCAGCTTGTCAAGCTCCTGCGAAATGAACGTCGACTCCGCTTTATGCAAGGAACCGTACGCTTCGGGATCCTCGGAAAGCCCCCGCATGACGTGCATGAGCTCATCGGTATTCACACTCATCTTCACGCCGTTGCCATTGCTGCCGTCCCAGACCCCGCCGTCAGATGCACCCCTGATGTATTCGCCGCTGACGCCACTCAAGATCTCGTGTGTGTCAGTAGCGTATTCAGCAAGCGCGTCGGCAACCGGCCGTCGCAGATTATCAGGCACGGATGTGGACGGCCCGTCGCCCAGGAGTCCGATGGTGTCCCGCATGATACGGGCCTGGCCTTCGTTGTGACTCTGGCCGACCATCGGGTCATGGCCGTCGGGAAGGGCTGGGTGACCGGTGGCTCCGGACTGAATGGCCGCGGCAAGCCCGGAGCGGGCATCCGCCTCTCCCGTGTCGTCTGCGACGTAGTCGATATTGCCTCGCCAACCGGTGTTGTTCTGGAGATCCCAGTTGCGTTCGTCGAGCAGGTAATGGAGCCGGTCGTTTCCGCGGTGCTCGGCGTCCTTTCCGCCCGCACCGGGGTCCAAGTAGCCGGTGGAGGCCTCCGGGTCGCGGCTCATGATCTGAAGGGCACCGTCGACCGGGTCATTCGCGAACCAGCCGTCCTTGTCGCCCTTGCCCTGGTTACTGAACTCGCCGTACAGGTCCCAAATGTTCTCGTCCTTTTTCTCAGCGGCGATCATGTCGTCCGTGACGTCGGCGAGGAACTGCGGCGAGTACCCGTCGCCTTGCTGCATCAGCGTGACCAGGCTCTGGTATCCGCGCACCTCCTGGTCATGGCCCTTCCCGATTGCGATCTTCTCGCCGGCGACATCGAGGTCGTACTTCTCGACCCCCGCCTTCTTCAGGCCGTCGCGCCACTCGTTGTAGAACTCTGCGTCCGAGCTCTTCGACCACTCATCAAAGGCCGCCTGATACCCATTGGAGCCGAAGAGGAGCTTCTTGCCCTTGCTGTCCTTGAACTCCGGCACCCGGGTGGCGCCGGCCACGGTGTTGGCGAGCCCCTGCTCCAGCCCCAGATAGTCCTTTTTGTGCTTGGTGTCGTCGAAGTAGGCCAGATCATTGAACTTGTTGCTCAGCTTCAGCGTTTCCTCGGGCCCGAGGGAGTTGAGCAGGGTCTGACTGAATTCCTTGTTGTCGGCGTTGTCCCGGAAGCTCCGCTTCCACTCGGCCATCTCCTCCGGCGAAAGATTTTCGCCGTCGAGGATCCGGTCGGCGTACTTCTTCGTCTGCTGTGCCTCGATGACCTCGATATCGCCAACGGCCTTACCGTTGAAGGAGTGCTGTGCGTTCGGCAACCAGGAGAAGCCCTTGCCCACGCCCGCGGCCTCGCGCAGGGCCAGCTTCGCGCCCTGGTCGGCGTCGTCGACGGCCTGCACCGCGCTCTGGATCCGACGCGTCCACTCGGTCTCGGCGGCTTTCCGATTACTTACGTAGTCGTCGTAGTCCGGATCCTTCCTGGCCCCCGCGAGTTGACTGAGGTCGTACGACGCCTTCCCATGGCCGTCTACGGACATCTTGTCCGCCTTGGCCTCCGCCACCACGTCCTTGACCGCCTGGACCAGCGTCACGTACTGGGTGTGTGCGTCCCGCAGCAGGGAAGCGATGGCGCGTGCCTCAACCTGGGCGGCACCGAACTGCCCGCGTGTCGCAGCGAACTGACCCGACGCGGCGTTGGCGCTCAGGCCCTGCCAGCCGCCGTCGTCCGAGACGCTCTGCACAGAGCCCTTGTAGAGGGTTTCGAGGCCGTCGAACTTCTTGGCCATCTCGTCCCACTTGCCGGCAGCAGTGGTGAGCAGGTCCAGCTTGATGGTTATGACGTCCTGATACGTGAGCATGATTCCCCCGGGAGTTCAGTGATGGCGGAGGCGGACTTAAGAGGCATTCGGGGGCACGAGGCCTGTCCATTTGCTCTTAAGGCCGAGCTCATAGTTTCCAAAGCCCTGCTGAGTCCCTTGTAGCGACGACTTGTCCGCGCTCAGGCGTCCCTGCAAGCTCTTCACCTGCAGCTCCCACTCTGCGTGCGCGTCCTTCAGGCCCGCACCGACTCCCCAATCAAAGAACTCCTTCACCGCCGCCTCAGTGGAGACATCGGCGACGACACCCGCTGTCTGTGTATCCGGCTGGATCTTCGTCTCCAACGCGTTGATGGCGGCAGCCTTGCCCGGGGCATTCGTCTTCAGATCGGGCTTGTCACCGCCGCCCCCGGGGTCGGCAGGCAACTGGTTGAGTCGCACGCTTGTCGCACCGGATCGTGCGCTGGCCCATTCCTCGTCGAACGACATCGTTCTTCCCCGTTGCTGAGTGGCGTGGTTACCGGACTGAAGGATGGCGGCGATGCGTGATCTGGCTGAGCGCGAATTTCAAAGCTGACCGGGGCCGGGCGGATCGGGATACGGCGGGCTTTGGCTCGGACCGGTCTGCGGCGGGCCATAGGCCGGGTGCGACGGCTGCTGCTGGTACGGAGGAGTCGAAGCCTGGGCCAGTGCGGCCGCGGCGCGGCGACGGGAGCGGATCAGCGGGACGGCGACTGCGGCGCCGATGAGGACGGCTGCGCCGATGCCGAGTGCGATCCAGAGGCCGGTGTTGCTGCCGTCCTTGGACGCGGACGCCGCGGCGTCGGGCTGCCTCTTGTCGGACCCGACCCCGCCTGCGGCAGCCTTGGAGGGCTGCGGGGAGGGGGACTTGGGGGCGGCCGCCGCGAGGTCCGGGAGGGGGTACTCGTCGGCGGGGCCGGGGTCGCCGGGAGTCTTCAAGGCAACACGGGGACGAACTCCTCCGTAGCCGATGAAGTCTGTGCGTTTCGCACCGTTCGCGGCACCGCCGGCCGTGTTGAGCAGGACCTTGAGTATCTGGTTGTTCGTCCAGTCCCGGTGCTTGGACCAGACCAGCGCCGCCGAGGCAGATGCCAGGGCGGTTGCGTTGCTGGTGCCGTCACCGTCGCACAGCAGGGTGGGACTGCACGCCGCGAGGGTCTTCACAGCTGGCGCCACGAAGTCGACTTGAGTGCCGGTCTGCGACTTATTCCACCAATTCAGTGTCTTATCCACCCCTCCAACCCCGACCACACCGGGAGTCGCCGCAGGGTATTCGGGTGCGTTGCCCTCATCTGCTGTGTTGCCCACCGCGGCGAAGATCAGCTTGTTCTTGTCCAGTGCGTACTTCACGGCCTGAGTGAGCTTGTCAGATCCAGATTCCCGCTGACCCATCGAAATATTGATGATCTGAGCGGGTGAGTCGGCGGCGTACCGGATCGCCTCGCTCATCTTTTGAGCGTATTCCTTGCGAGGGTCCCCTGGGCCGAACTTCTCATCCGCGTAAGGCATTCGGATAGGGAGAATCTTGGCGCCAGGCGCCAAGCCGAAGGAGCCGGTAGTCGCTCCCCGGCCTCCGGTTCCCGCGATCAGTGTGGCGATACCCGTCCCATGGTCGGCGATGTCGTTGTTCTCATCGCCGACCATGCTGGAGTAATTCTTCCCCTTCAGGACCTGGCCCTTGAGGTCAGGCAACGTGTCATCGACCCCAGAGTCGATGACGGCGACCGTCATCCCCTTGCCGGTGCTGATCTTCCAGATCTCATCGGCCTTCATGGCGTAGAGATGCCACTGACGGGAACGAACGGTGTCCGCATGCGCCGGAGTGGCTGCGATGCCCACCAGCAGCAGTCCCAACACCCCCGAGACGACGGCTCGGCGACGACCACTTCGAATACTGCTGGTAGGCATCTTCTTCCCTTGACCTAATTCTCTGCGGGGTCAGTCAATGACCGGCGGGACTACGAGCCGAGTGCCCTGCCGCCAGGGCTCCTCGCCCCCTGCAGGAGAACTTCAGTTCCGGAGCGTTCACAACCCACGGCTGTACGATCCGCGCGCCGGTGCCACAAGAACAGGAAGGCTCAGCGGTGACTGGTATCACCCAGGCTGACCGGGTCCCTGATGGCCGCCGTATGGAGAGTTGGCGTCAGGTGCGCCGCCCTGAGGGGAACCGTAGGACGGGGGGAACTGCGGCTGATACGGGTACGGTCCGGGCGCTGCGGCGGGTGCAGGCGGAAGGGCTGCGGCGCGGCGTCGGGAGCGGATCAGCGGGACGGCGACTGCGGCGCCGACGAGGACGGCCGCGCCGACGCCGATCGCGATCCAGAGGCCGGTGTTGCTGTCTTCCTTGGATGCGGCCGCCGCCGCGTCGGGCTGCTTCTTGTCAGTCTCGGTGCCCCCCGTGGCCTTGGAGGCGTCCGGGGAAGGTGACTTGGGGGCGGCGGCCGCGAGGTCGGGAAGCGGGTACTCGTCGGCGGGGCCGGGGTCGCCGGGGGTCTTCAGGGCAATGCGGGGACGTACGGCTCCATACCCGCCGGCGTCAGTACGGGCTTTGCCGCTCTTTGCTTTTCCAGCCGTGTTGATCAGGACGCGGAGGACCTGGTTATTGGTCCATTGCGGGTACTTGGACCAGATCAGCGCGGCAGAGGCGGATGTGAGAGCGGTGGCATCGCTCGTGCCATGGCTCTTGCAGATCTGTGTCCCTCCAGGGCACGCGGCGAAGATGTCTTCACCGGGCGCCACAAGGTCCACCTGCGGTCCTCGCTCCGATTCGTTTGTTGTCCGGCCGTTTCTATCGAACGCGGCTACTCCCACGACCCCCGGGACCGCCGCCGGGTACATAACCGGGTTCCCCTTTTCGCCGTCGTTGCCCACGCCTGCAAAAATCAACGATCCCTTACCCAGGGCATACTTCACTGCCTCAGCAACTTCGTCTGATGTCTCTTCATTAGAAGCCAGCGAGATATTGATAACTCGCGCGCCGGAGTCGGAAGCGTGGCGAATCCCCTTACTGAGCGAGCTATTCCACAGCTCAGGGTTAAACCCCAGCTTTGTTCCTTCGTTTCCCTTGGGCATCCTGATCGGCAGGATCTTGGCCCCGGGAGCCAGACCGAATGAGCCCTTCCCACCCGGCCGCTTTCCTGTACCTGCGATCATGGCGGCCATTCCCGAGCCATGCCCCTCGTAGTCCGAGTTCTCATCACCCGGTTGCTTCGAGAGGTCAAGTCCTGGAAGTACCTGCCCGCGCAGGTCAGGCAGACGATCGTCGACACCTGAGTCGATGACGGCGACTGTGACGCCCTTGCCTGTGCTGGTTCGCCACATCTCGTCGGCATGCATCGTGTCCAGGTGCCACTGCTGATCGCGGATTGTCTCCGCGTGGGCAGGAGTTGCGGCGATGCCCACCAACAGCATGCCCAAGGCAGCGGATACTGCGCGGCCATGCTTGGCTACTGGACGGCTGCTGGTGTGCATCAGCTCCCTCTCCCCGTGTTGCACGGGTTAGTCAATGACCGGCGGCACAACGCGGCGACCGCCCTGCTGCCAGGTTTCTTCGTCTTCCGACAGGTAGTCCGGGCGCTCGCCGCCCTGCTCATCACGACGAGAGTTGGCACCGTGCGTCCCAGGAGGGATCGCTCCAGCCCGGCCTGCCTGTCCGGGATGCGTACCCTCGGTGCTGTTCGGGTTAGCACCTCGGACCAGGCCCGAGCCCCCTGGCGTGAAGGGCCTAGCGCTGTTCTTTCCGGGCTGCTGAGGTCGACCTCCGACAACACCGCCGGTTTCGGACGCCAGGCGACGGCCACCGGAGATGCCGTTCTGCCCGGCGCCTCCTCCGGGATGTCCGCCATGCATGCCGCCCGTGCCCGTGCGACCCATCGGTCCGCGGCCGTTCCCGTCCTGGCCGATCACCGTGCCTCGGGGAAGCCCAGTGGGCCGGCCGGTGTTTGGCGCGACCTGACGGCCACCGACGATGCCTTCACGCGGCATTCGTGAGTTGATTCCCGCCTGTCCCGGCGGCACGATACCCCGAGCGCTGGGAAAGCCCCTCCCAGGCGCAGTGGTGTTGGGCATGACTGTCTTGCTGCCACCGAACGTGGGCGGGATCAACCCTGGTGGCGGGACGCCCGGACCCTCACGGCCACTGGGCGGCGGAGTGAGACCCGGCGTAACCGGCGGCGTAGTCGACACCGGCGGAGGCAAAGTCGCGACGCCATCGATTTCCATGCCGACAGGGCGCTCGGGCACGGCGGTATGAGGTGAGACGGTAGCCGGAGGCAGGTGAGTCTTTGCTGAGGTCTCAGTTGTTGCAGAGACCGATCGCTCCGACAGCGAGTGTGAATCGGGAGACGAACGCTGTCTCTGGGCGGTCCCAGAACTGCCAACGTATTCTGCGTCGTGAACGCCCTGGGTAGCGGGTGGCACGAACCGCCCCGGTGGCGGCGGGAACTCCGGCGGATGCAGACTCATGATCTGTTCCCCGGAGTGGGTGTACGTCTGCGCCAGCTTTCTCATTTGATCGGCGGCTTCCAGACGCCGCTTTTCCATGCTGGCCTGAGCAGCTGTCAGCTGTTGGTTGTAAGTAGACGCGTCCTCCGGGCTACGAGCCTTACGCGCAGCTGCCAGATTCTCTTTCGCCTCGGCCGCCTGAGCCTCGAGCGACCCGTCCTTCTTCGGCATCGCACTGTGAGCGGTGGCGATGGCCGTGGCAACATCCTGCAGCCACGACGAGGCCTCCTTGCTGTACTTACCGAGCTCCAAAGTGGCCATGGCCGCCTCGTGACCCCAGTTCCGGAATGCCGTGCCGCCTTCGCCCTCCCAAATGACACGCGTCATATGGGACTTGAGGCCTTCGCCGACCTGCGTGATCTTCGAAGCTGCCTTGGACAGCTTCTTGGCAAGTTCTGCTGCCGACTCGGCCTTCGTTCCCTCGATCATGGCCAGCAGCTCGTCGTGCGTCTTGGAGTGGAAATCTGTCTCCACAAGTTCCGGCGTCTTGCGTCCGGTCTGCGCATCGTCAGCCATGGCGAACCACCATTCCTGCCTTCCCCGTCCCCGTGTACATCAGGCTTCGTACTGTTCGGCGCCAGACTGCGAACCGCCGCCACCCGACTGGTTGACTCCGCTCTGCTGCGCCTGGTCCTGGTGCTGCTGCGACATCTCGCTGGCGAGCCGCCGCATGCGCTGCCGGATGTCGTAGTCGATGTTCTCGTAGCCCTCCTGAGAAGCCTGCACCGCGATACTCAGACCGTCGATCTGCAACGCCAGAATCTTGGAGAGCTTCTCGAGCTCGTCATGGACGATCGAGTAGGCGCCGTACAGGTACGCGCTCTCCCTGAACTCGGGCTTGCCCAGGTGGCTCTGCTGCAGCCGCTCAGCCGAAACCTTCTCCGGTGCGGCCTCGGAGTCTTCAAGGTCGGCGAGAATTTTGTGGACTTCTGTCCTGAATTCCTTCATTGACTCCATGTCGGTGACCATCTTCGCCACCGCAGCTGCGCTACTCGCCAGAGGGATCAAACCGAACGCGCCGAGCGCCCCCGCCGCCACTGCCGCCCCTGCTGTGTCGTTGTCCTCCGCCACGAACGCCTCCCCGTTTACACACGTCTACAGGGATCACTGTACCGAGCAACACTGACACCTCGCACCCCCGGATTGCACATGCAATGCGCATCACACGGCTACGAGTTGGGAACCGCCACCGCCGCCTGAGCCCTGATCGGGAGCCTGTTGATCGGCCGTCCCGTCGCCGCGCGTACCGCTGAAGCCACCGCCGCCGGGGAAGTGACCACCGGAATCGCGCTCGCCGGCTTCGCGCCGAAGGGGGCCACCACGTCGCGTTCCTCGACCAGTTTCACGATGCGAATGTCCGGGGCGTCCAAGGATGTCGGGAGTGCGTAGCCCGTCAGGTCCGGGTGGCGGAGCAGGCCGCGGGAGGTGCGGAGGTTTTCTGTCAGGGCCGTGCCGACGCCCTGGGTCACGCCCGCCTCGATGCGGGAAGCCAGTTGGGCCGGGTTGAGGACGCGGCCGACGTCCTGGGCCACCGCCATTTCGACCACGCGGATCGAGCCGAGTTCGATGTCGACGTCGACCACCGCTCGGATCGCGCAGAAGGCGAGGCCCACGAAGGCGTCGCCCTGGCCGGAGTCGTCGAGGGGCTCGGTGGGGTGGGGGCGGCACTGGGCCGTTGCCCACAGTTCCTTGCCGTCCATCGCCTCCGTGACCGTCGTCGACAGCACGCCGTCGTACGACGTGATCTTGCCGTCGGTGATCTGGAGCAGCTCCGTCGACATCCCGAACTTGTGGGCCAGGGGCTGGAGAAGCTGCGTACGGACCATCTTCGCCGCGCGCTCGACCGCGCCGCCCGAGACCCAGGTGTGGCGGCCGTGCGCCGCCGGGCCGGCCGGGGGCTGGTCCGTGTCGACCGAGGCCACGTGGACCTCGTCGATGCCCAGGGTCTCCTGGACGATCTGGCGGGCGAGCGTGGAGAAGCCCTGGCCGGTTTCGACGGCTGCGCAGATGACCGTGGCCACGCCGTCATGGACCTTGACCGTTGCCGTGGAGACCTCGTCGGTGCCTTCGGCTCCCAGCATGTGGACCATGCCCAGTGCGTAGCCGACGCCTCGGCGCACGGCTCCGGGTTCGCCCGCGCCCTCCGGGCCGCCGGGGAGGAGCCAGGCCGCCTCCGGGGTGTCCTTGGGGAGGGTGGGGAGGGGGAAGTCCCGTACGGACTGGAGAAGTTCGGCGACGGGCGCGGGGCAAGTGACGGTCTGGCCCGTGGGGAGGATGTCTCCGGTCGCCAGCGCGTTGCGCAGGCGCAGGTCCACCGGGTCGAGGCCCAGCTTCATGGCGAGCTTGTCCATCTGGGCCTCGTAGGCCGCGCACACCTGCATTGCTCCCTCGCCGCGCACATGGCCGGAGGGAGGGTTGTTCGTACGGACCGCCCAGCCCTCGATGAAGGCGTGCGGGACGACATAGGGGCCGCAGGCGAAGGCGACCGCGGCCGCGAGTGATTCGGAGGAGGCGTCGGCGTACGCGCCTGCGTCCAGCAGCAGTTGGGCCTCGACCTTGATCAGGTGGCCCTCGGAGTCCGCGTGGTGGCGGTAGCGCAGCAGCGTCGGGTGGCGGTGGGCGTGGCCGAGGAAGGACTCCTCGCGGGTCGCCGTCAGCTTGACCGGGCAGCCGGTCTTCAACGCCAGCAGGCCCAGCGGGAGTTGGAAACCGGGGTCCTCGCGGTCGCCCGTCGCGCCCGGGACGCCCGTGACCACGACCTTCACCCGGTCGGGCTCCAGGCCGAAGCACGCGGCCGCCAGATCGCGGTCGGTGTGGGGGTCGGTGGATGCGACGTACAGTTCCACGCCGCCGTCCGGGCGCGGCACGGCGAGGCCCGCCTCGGCGCCGATGGGGGCCGGGTCCTGGCGGCCGATGCGGTACAGGCCCTCGACGATCACCTCGCCCGTCACATCCGGGTCGCCGTAGCGCAGGGGGATGTGGCGGATGAGGTTGCCGTCGGGGTGCAGCGGCTCGGCGGCGAAGGCCTTCTCGGGGTCGGTGATCGGGTCCAGTACCTCGTACTCGACAGCGATGGCCGCGGCCGCGAGGCGGGCGGTGTCCGGGTGGTCCGCGGCGACTGCCGCGATCGCCTCGCCGTGGTGGCGTACGAGCTCGGAGGCGAAGACGGGACGGTCGGCGATACGCCTGCCGTACGACGAATCGCCCGGAATGTCCTGATGCGTCACTACGGCTCGTACGCCGGGCATCTCCAGCGCCGCCGAGGTGTCGATCGAGCCGATACGCGCGTGCGGGTGCGGGGAGCGCAGGATCGCCGCCCACAGCAGGCCCTCGGCCCACAGGTCGGCGGCGTACGGAAACGTGCCTTCGGTCTTCGCCCTCGCGTCGGCAGGCGGGAGGGAAGCACCGAGGCCGTGAGCCGGCTGCTCCGTCTGGGGAGCGCCGGCCGACTGGGGCGTCGCGGTGGTGGCCGCGTCGTTGCTCACGCCATGCCTCCGTCGTGCGGGTGGTGCTGCACACTACCTGCGCCGGGGGGCGCCTGGTGCGGGATGCGGACTTCCTCACTCGCCTCGTTGGCGGCCGCGGCGCTCGCTTCGCGCTCGGCGACCACTTCGCGCACGGCGTCGAGGACGCCCCGGTAGCCGGAGCAGCGGCAGAGATTGCCGCACAGGGCCTGGCGCGTCTCGAGCTCGGAGGGGGCGTGGTTGCCCTCCAGGAGGTCGTGGACGGTCATGGCCATGCCGGGGATGCAAAAGCCGCACTGGACGGCGCCGCAGCCCGCGAGAGCACGCTGGACGTCGGAGGGTTCGCCGTCGGTGGCCAGGCCTTCGACCGTACGGACCTCGGAGCCCGCGGCGGTCGCCGCGGGGACCAGGCAGGAGGCGACGAGACGGCCGTCGACCTGGACGTTGCACGCGCCGCACTCGCCCTGCGAGCAGCCGTCCTTGGCGCCGGCGAGGCCGAGACGCTCGCGCAGCACGTACAGCAGCGACTCGCCGATCCAGGCGTCGGTGACGGGGCGGTCGGTGCCGTTGACGCGCAGGACGTACGAGGTGGGCGGGTGTTCGTCCGTGCCGGTGGGGCCCTCTGCCGGGCCCTCTTCCGACGGGGCGGCATCGGGCGCGGCATCGGGAGCCGCCTCAGGGGTCTCGTCCGCGGTCTGCTCCGGGGCGGCCGCCTCGACAGCCTCCGGCTCGGGCTCCGGCTCCTCGACGGCCTCCGGCTCCGGCGCCCAGGGCGCGCGCGCACCGCCCGGCAGCGTAGCCGGGGCGTCGGGCGAGGGCGCCCACGGGGCAGGCGAACCGCCCGGCAGGGTCGCGGGCGGGCTCGTCGTATTCCACTGGGACTGCAGCGCCGTCGTCGTGAACTCGCCGGACTCCTCCGGCAGATCTCCTTGCGCCACCGGGATCGTCCACTGGCCGGTCAGCTCGGAGGCGGCCGCGACCGGGGCGGGCTCCTGCTCCGAGAAGGTCCACTGCCCGGTGGCACGCGGGTCCACGGCCTCCGCGCGCGCGGACTCGGGCTCCGGCCACTGCACCGCCCCCGGCTCCCCGGTCGCCCGGTACGCCTCCCAGTTGCCCGTCGCTCCCGGGTCGGCCGCGGCGGACGGCGGCAGCGGCGTGATCGTCGGCGGTACGTAACCGTGGCCCGGCGCCGCCAGCGGCGCCGCGTCCAGCATGCCCTCGGGCGGCAGCTGCAGGAAGGCCGTGGCCTCGGCGTCGTACTCACCGCCGTGCGGAATCGGCTGCCAGCCCCCGTGCTCCGGCGGGAGCTCGGGCGGCAGTTCGTGCGGGTTCTCCTCATTGCTCACGACAGCGCCCTCCCCAGTGCACGTCGGGCCAGTGCGGCGACAGTGCGCCGCAGATGCAGTACGGCGGGCGGCAGCACGGCCTGCTCCTCGCCCTGCGCGGCCGGCGCCGGGTCCGGGATGCACGCCGCGGCGACGTACTCGCCGAAGGCCGCCAGCGCCTCGACCGCGAGCCCCCGCTCGCCGTCCCAGTCGATCAGCGACGCGATCCACCGTTCCGCCTCCAGCGGCCGCAGCGGCATCGGCGCGATGGCACCCACCGCGCAGCGCACGCCGCGCCGCGCCGGGTCGAGCACGACCGCCACGGAGGCACCGGCGCGACCGGGGCCGGTCCGCCCCGTCGCCTTCAGGAAGACCTGTGGGGCGTGCAGCAGGGGGACGCGTACGAAGCCGATGAGTTCGGCGGGGCCGAGCATCTCTCTGCCCGCCAGCAGGTGCGACACGGGGATCTCGCGGCGTGCGCCGCCGGGTCCCGCGATCACCAGGTCCGCCTCCAGAGCGGCCAGCACGGGCAGGCTGTCGCCGGTCGGGGCGGCGGTGGCGATATTGCCGCCGAGGGTGCCGGCGTTGCGGATCTGGGGCGGTCCTGCCGCGCGCGCGGAGGCGGCCAGCGCGGGGATGAGGGCCGCGAAGTCGGGCCGTCCCATCCGGGCGTGGGTGAGTCCGGCGCCGAGCAGCGCGTGCCCGTCCTGGTAGCGCCAGCCGCGGATCTCGCTGATGCGGCCGAGGCCGACGAGTCCGGCGGGGCGCAGCAGGCCCTTGTTGACGGCGGCCATGAGGTCCGTGCCGCCCGCGACGGGCACGGCAGCGGGCATGGCAGTGAGAGCCGCCACGGCCTCGTCGAGCGAAGCCGGCAGCGTCACCGACTGCGCCGTCTGCGGTGCGTGCGTGGTCACCCAGATGCCCCTTCCCGGTGTCCCGGCTGTCCCGCCTGTGTTGCCGTACCGTACGTGCTCACAGCCCGGACGTGGCAACTCTGGCACATCTTCCGAGCCGACCGACGAGAGGGTCCACGAAGGGTGCATCTGCACCTAATGCACCCGCTCGTAACGATGGTCCGATTTGGAACACCGTCGCCGCCACACGCGGATTGCCACTCTTCGGCGACCCATGTACGACATATTCCTTACGGCGGCCCCTCCACGTTCCCAGGGTCCCGGGCACGGGAGATATGACTTCGAGCCGGGCTCACACGTTTGGGGGCGCACCCTCGATCGGGCGTCCGAGCACACCTGGTCGCTTCTGCCACGGCAACGGGCCGCCGGGCGGCCGGTAGCCGACGCCGAGCGCGTCAAGGCGCTTGTAGTGGGCGGTCATTCGACGCTCGAAGCCGGCGAAGTCGCGCTCGGCGGGGGCGGGCAAGGCGGACCAGGCCACCTCGGCGAAGGCGGCGAGGCGCGGAAAGACCTGGTAGTCGACGCGGGAACGGTCCTGCATCACCTCGGTCCAGACATTGGCCTGGGTGCCGAGAATGTGCTCGGCGGCCTCGGCGGACAGCTGCGGCGGCACGGGCTCGAAGCGGTAGACGTCCTCAAGCGTGCGTACGTATCCGATCGGCATCGGCTCTTCCGGGCCGCCGTGCTGGCGGTGGTCGAAGTACACGTGCTGCTCGGGACACATGACGACGTCGTGGCCGGCCTCCGCGGCGGCGATCCCGCCGGCGTATCCACGCCAGGAGGAGACGGCCGCGCCGGCAGGCAGACCGCCCTCCAGGATCTCGTCCCAGCCGATGAGGCGGCGGCCGCGGTCGGTGAGCCAGCGGTCGAAGTGCCGGATGAACCAGGACTGGAGTTCGTCCTCGTCCTTCAGGCCCAGCTCCTTGATCCGGGCCTGGGCGGCCGGGGATGCCTGCCACTGGTCCTTCAGGCACTCGTCGCCGCCGATGTGGACGAACGGCGAGGTGGCTGCCGGGAAGAGGCCGAGGATCTCCTCCAGCACGCCCTCGTAGAAGCGGAGGGTGTTGTCAGTGGGGGCGAGTACGTTCGCTGTAATGCCCCAGTTGTCCCAGACGGTGAGGGAGGACGTGTCGATGACGTCGGTGTTGCCCAGTTCCGGGTATGCGGCGATGGCGGCCTGCGAGTGGCCGGGGATGTCGATCTCCGGGACGACGCCGATATGCCGCTCGGCGGCGTACGCCACGATCTCGCGGATGTCGTCCTGGGTGTAGTAACCGCCGTGCGGCTTCTCGTCCCAGAGCTCGGATGCGCGGTGGCCGTATTTGGTGCGTGCGCGCCGGGCGCCGATCTCGGTGAGCCTGGGGTGGCGCTTGATCTCGATGCGCCAGCCCTGGTCGTCGGTGAGGTGGAAGTGGAAGACGTTCAGCTTGTGGGCGGCGAGGAGGTCGAGGTAGCGCAGGACGTCGTCCTTGGGCAGGAAGTGCCGTGAGACGTCGAGCATCAGACCGCGCCAGCGGAAGCGGGGTGCGTCCTCGATGACCTGGGGTGCAATGCCGTACGTACCGTCCGGGCGGAGGGGCGCGCGGCGGAAGGCCTCGGGGCCGAGCAGTTGACGCAGCGTCTGGGCGCCCCAGAAGACGCCCGCGCCGCTGCCGCCCCGGATTTCCACGCCCCAGCTCTCGACCGCGCTCAGCCGGTACGCCTCGGGCTCCAGGCTGTCGTCGACCAACAGGCTGACCGAGTTCCGCGCATCCTCCGCGCCCGGCGCGAGCGGAAGGCCGAGGGCGGCGCCGACCGTGGAGCGCAGCCAGCGCTCCGTTGTCTGTGTGCCGGGGCCCGCGTACAGCGTGGTGTTGCGGTCCGGCAGGAACCCGCCGCGGTGCGGGCCCTCGACGGCGCGCGGCGCGGGGATGAGATCCGTCAGTGTCATTGCCTCAGTCCTTCACCGCGCCGCCCAGGCCGGAGACCAGGCGTCGCTGTACGAGTACGAAGAAGACCAGCACCGGCACGGTCATCACGGTAGACGCGGCCATGATCCCGCCCCAGTCGTTCTCGTCCGGCTTGAAGAAGACGAGAAGAGCCATCGGCAGCGTCGACTGGGAGGTGTCGCTGATGATGAAGGACTTGGCGAACAGGAAGTCGTTCCAGGTAGAGATGAACGAGAACACGCTGGTCGCCACCAGTCCCGGGAACACCAGCGGGAACAGGATCTGCCAGAGGAAGCGGGTGCGGCTCGCGCCGTCGATGTACGCCGCCTCCTCCAGGGCGTCGGGGACCGCCTTCACAAAGCCGCGCAGCATCCAGATCGCGAACGGCAACGAGAAGGCGATGTGCGGCAGGATCAGCGAGCCCAGGGTGTTCAGCTGGCCCAAGTCACGCATCAGGAAGAAGAGCGGAATGGTCAGCGCCTCGATCGGCACCATCTGCGCGACCAGGAACATGATCAGGAGGGTCGTGCGGAACCTGAAACGGAACCGCGTCACGGCCGTCGCCGCGAGGAAGGCGATCAGCGCTGAAGCGACGACGACCACGCCCGCGACGAGCAGGCTGTTGAGGAAATAGCGGCCGAATTCATGCTGTTCGAAGACGCGGCGGAAGGAGTCGAGAGAAGGGGAGAGCGTCCAGGGGCGTGCTTCGGTGGACTGGATCTCGCCCGCCGGTTTGAACGCGGAGAGCGCCATCCAGTAGAGGGGGAAGGCCACAACGACCGCGATGACGAGCGCGGATGCCTCGGCGGCGAGCCGCCAGGGGCGGTGAATGCGGGGCATGCTCACAGTTCTTCTCCCTGGCGTCGCAGCAGCCGCAGATAGACGAGGGTGACGGCCAGCAGAATCAGCAGCATGACGACGCCGATGGCGGAGCCCAGGCTGTACTGGGAGGACGCGAAGGCCTTCTGATAGGCGTACACATTGAGCACGAGATTCTGTCCGGCGATGCCGCCGCCGTTCGTCATCACATAGATCTGCGTGAAGACCTTGAAGTCCCAGATGATCGACTGAATGGTGACGACGACGAGAATGGGGCGCAGCATCGGGGCGGTGACGGAGCGCCAGATCCGCCACTGGGATGCACCGTCGAGGGAGGCGGCCTCCAGGACTTCGGAGGGGATCGCCTTGATGCCCGCGTAGACGGTGACCATCACGAACGGGAACGAGCACCAGACGACCTCGAGGAGTACGAGGGCGAAGGCGCTGTAGCGGCCGTACGTCCAGGAGAAGTCGCCGAGTCCGAGAAGCCGGTTGACGGGTCCGTAGTCCGGGTCGAAGAGGAAGACCCAGACGGTGGAGCCGGTGATGGCGGGGGTGGCCCAGGCGCCGAGCGCGGCGAGCATCAGGGCGAGGCGGGGCAGGGCGCGGACGCGCGTGAGCAGGACGGCGAGGGCGCAGCCGACGGCGAGGGTGGCTGTCACGCAGGAGGCGGCGAAGGTCACGGTGGCGAGCAGGACCTGCCAGAACTGGCTGTCGGCGAAGAGGGTGCGGTAGTTGCCGAGCCCCTGGAAGGTGGTGGGCTCGCCGCCGCTGACCTGGGCCTGGGTGTATTCGAGGAAGGAGATGAGGCCGAGCTGATAGATGGGGTAGACGAGGAGCGCGGCGATCACGAGGAGCGCGGGCGCGAGATATATCCACGGGGTCCAGCCCCGGCGGCCCGGGTGCCGCCGGGGAGCCGCGGACGCCTTCGGTTGGGCACGCCCACGCCGGGGGCGGGTGCGGGGGCCGGCGACGCCCGATGCGGTGGGGCGAGTGGCCCTGTCCGCGCCCGCGGGCGGGTTGCACGCGAGCGCGGGCCCGGCCCCCGCGGACCCCGGCGCACCCGCGTCCGCAGCCCCCGCGCCCCCAGCGGACCCCGGCGCACCCGCGTCCGCAGCCCCCGCGGCCGCAGCGGACTCCCTCGCCCCCGCAGGCCCCGGCCACGGCGCCGGGGCCCCGTTCGTGCTGTGCGGCATGGCGGTCAGCCCGCCGCGGTGAAGGACGCGTCCATCTTCTTTGCCGCGTCGGTCGACGCCGCCGACACGTCCTTCTTGCCGCTCACGATCTCCTGGAACATCGTCGGCAGCACCAGCGCCGCGTCGATCTGGCCCCAGCCCGGGGATGCCGGGACGAACCTCGTGCCCGAGGCCAGTGTCGCGACGAACGGCGCGACGAACGGCTCCTTCTTCGCCACCTCCGACCGCACATCGGTGTACGTCGGCAGGAAGCCCATCGCGTCGAACAGCTTGCGCTGCGTCTGCTTGCCCGTGAACTGTTTCATCAGGTCGACCGCCAGCGTGCGGTGCGAACTGCTCTTCAGTACGCCGATGTTGTTGCCGCCCGCGAAGGCCGGCGCGATCGAGCCCGCCTTCACACCCGGCAGCGGCACCACCGCGTACTTGCCCTTCGCCGCGCCCGCCTCCACCGCCTGGTGGCTGAAGTCGCCGCCGATCGCCATCGCCGCCTTGCCGGAGGCGAAGGCCGTGACCGTGGCGTTGCCGCCCATCGAGGCGCACTTCGCGGCCGGACAGTTGTCCCCGCCGAAGAGCGAGGTGTACGCCGTGATGCCCTTCTGCGCGGCCGCACTGTTGATCGCGGCCTTGTACGAACCGCCGCTCTTCTGCGCCAGTTCGCCGCCGTTGGCCCAGATGAAGGGCATCGCGCCGTAGGTGTACGCCCCGCCCACCGCGAGCCCGTACAGCTCCGGCTTCGACTTGTGGATCTTCTTCGCGGTGCCGATCAGCTCGTCCTGCGTCTTGGGCGGCGCGATCCCCAACTCCTTGAAGATGTCGGTGCGGTAGTACAGCGCGCGTACGCCGACGAAGAAGGGCGCGCCGTAGATCTTGTCGGCGACCGTGACCGACTGCGTCGCCGTCGGGTCGATGTCCTGCGCCTCGTCCCAGGCGTCGAACTCTTTGCTGACGTCGGCGAGTCCGCCGTCCTTGACGTATCCCGCGGTGTCGGTGTTGCCGTACTCGATCACGTCCGGCGCGCTCTTCGGGTCGTTGAACGCGGCCTTGATGCGCTGGGCGCGGGTCTCGACGGGTATGTACTCGACCTTGACCTCGGTGTCCTTGTGCGCCTTGCGGAACGCCGCGACGGCCTCGTCGACGACCTTCTCCTTGGGCTTGTTGTTGACCTCCTGGAAGAGCCAGACGCGCAGGGTGCCGCTCTTGTCGTCCTTCTCGGCGCTGTTGCCGGAGGTCTGGGGGGCGCAGGCGGTGGCGGTGAGGCCTGCCAGCACAAGCACCGCTGCGGGGGCGGCAGTTCGGGCGATGAGCTTCATGCGTGATCCCCTACGAGTAGGCATTGCAACATACGCAACGCACGTTTCGTACTGCACAACACGCAGGAGGCTAAGGCCGCACCAACAACCGGACAAGAGGTCTCAACCACTCTGTGACCGGCAGACGCACCCCGTGCAACGGCACCACAAACGACGAACGGCCCCCGGGGCGCGCACGTATGCACGTCCCGGGGGCCGTCCCCACGGAAGGACTGGAGCTACCGGAGCTGCCGAGCAGCTGGAGTCACCGGAGCAACTGGAGCTGCCGGATCCACGGGAGCAACTCGAGTTACTTCTTGTCCTTGCCGCCCTTGTCCTTGTCCTTGTCCCCGCCAGAGCCCATGGACTCGTAGATCTCCTTGCACATCGGACAGACCGGGTACTTCTTGGGGTCGCGCCCCGGCACCCAGACCTTCCCGCACAGTGCCACCACGGGAGTGCCGTCGAGGGCGCTCGCCATGATCTTGTCCTTCTGGACGTAATGGGCGAAGCGCTCGTGGTCGCCGTCGCCGTGCGACACCTGTGGCGTCGGCTCTACGAGGGTCCCCGTGCCTGTCCCGCGCTCGGGCTCAAGAGTGCTCATAACTGCCAAGGGTACCCACCCCGGGGCCGTTCGGTTCCGACCTCCCCGCGCCGCGGCGCCGACAGCCCCCCGGTCAGTTCAGCGAAGGGTCGTCCGGGTACGTCGCGAACATCGCGAGCTCGTTGCGCTGGCGTCGCAGCACCGCCCGCCACAGGCTCTCCGGCTGCGGCGACGACACATCGCCGGGTTCGGACTCGACGACGTACCAGGCGCCTTCGTTCAGTTCGTCCTCCAGCTGGCCGGGGCCCCATCCCGCGTACCCCGCGAAGATCCGCAGGGACCCGAGCGCCGCTCCGAGCAGTTCCGGCGGGGCCTCCAGGTCGACCAGGCCGATCGCCCCGTACACCCGCCGCCAGCCGAGCGGTCCCTCGTCGCCGGGGATCACTGCGACGCCGAGCGCCGAGTCGAGGGAGACCGGACCGCCCTGGAAGACCACGCCCGGCTCGCCCGTGAGAGTGGCCCAGGACTCCAGGATGTCGCTGACGACCACCGGCGTGGGCCGGTTGAGGACCACGCCGAGGGAGCCCTCGTCGTCATGGTCGAGCAGCAGAACCACCGCCCGGTCGAAGTTCGGGTCGGCGAGGGCGGGAGTGGCGACGAGCAGCCGCCCTGTGAGCGAGGACACCTCGGTCATGCGAGACATGATCCCGCATCTTCGCCCTCCGCGGGGGCCGGGCGGCGGAGTGTGAGCCAGCGCAGCTCAGGACGCGACGCGGGCCCATGGCGGCCGAACCATCGGCGGTGACGCAGCGCTACGAACAGCGGACCGAGCGTGTTGTGCCGAATTCATTACGCACAAGGAACGTCCCTGGCCCTACGGGAGAAGGGTGGTAGCCCCTTACCCTTTGTCTCTGGCCACCTGCCCGACATCCCCTCGCTCCGCTGGGGGGACCCCCTCCGGAACGCGAGATTCATGACCGGCACAGACGATGTACTGCTTGTCCACGGCGGAACCCCGCTGGAGGGCGAGATCCGCGTCCGCGGCGCGAAGAACCTCGTGCCCAAGGCGATGGTCGCCGCCCTTCTCGGCAGCGAGCCGAGCCGGCTGCGCAATGTGCCCGACATCCGCGATGTGCGCGTCGTACGCGGACTTCTGCAGTTGCACGGCGTGACGGTGCGCCCCGGTGACGAGCCGGGCGAGCTGGTGCTCGACCCGTCGCACGTGGAGAGCGCAAATGTCGCTGACATCGATGCCCACGCGGGCTCTTCGCGTATCCCGATCCTCTTCTGCGGCCCGCTGCTGCACCGGCTCGGGCATGCCTTCATCCCGGGCCTGGGCGGCTGTGACATCGGCGGCCGGCCGATCGACTTCCACTTCGAGGTGCTGCGCCAGTTCGGCGCGACGATCGAGAAGCGGGCGGACGGCCAGTATCTGGAGGCCCCGCAGCGGCTGCGCGGCACCAAGATCCGGCTGCCGTACCCGTCCGTCGGCTCGACGGAGCAGGTGCTGCTGACGGCCGTCCTGGCCGAGGGCGTCACCGAGCTCACCAACGCCGCGGTGGAGCCGGAGATCGAGGACCTCATCTGCGTACTGCAGAAGATGGGCGCGATCATCTCCATGGACACCGACCGGACGATCCGGATCACCGGTGTCGACAAGCTCGGCGGCTACACCCACCGGGCGCTCCCGGACCGCCTGGAGGCGGCGTCCTGGGCGTCGGCGGCGCTGGCGACCGAGGGCAACATCTATGTGCGCGGGGCGCAGCAGCGCTCGATGATGACGTTCCTGAACACCTACCGGAAGGTGGGTGGCGCCTTCGAGATCGACGACGAGGGCATCCGCTTCTGGCACCCGGGCGGCGCGCTGAACGCGATCGCGCTGGAGACGGACGTGCACCCCGGCTTCCAGACCGACTGGCAGCAGCCGCTGGTGGTGGCCCTGACCCAGGCGGCGGGCCTGTCGATCGTCCACGAGACGGTGTACGAGTCGCGGCTCGGCTTCACCTCGGCGCTCAACCAGATGGGTGCGCACATTCAGCTGTACCGGGAGTGCCTGGGCGGCTCGGACTGCCGCTTCGGCCAGCGCAACTTCCTGCACTCGGCGGTCGTGTCGGGCCCGACGAAGCTCCAGGGCGCGGACCTGGTCATCCCGGACCTGCGCGGCGGCTTCTCGTATCTGATCGCGGCGCTGGCGGCGCAGGGGACGTCGAGGGTGCACGGGATCGGCCTGATCAACCGGGGGTACGAGAACTTCATGGAGAAGCTGGAGAAGCTCGGCGCGAAGGTCGAACTCCCCGGCGGGGCGCTGGTCTAGCGGGTCGCCGAAATTCAGCCCCACCCGTGGTTGAGGCGTGGGGGTTCCCTCACGCCCGCAGGGCGTAGGGGGAGGGCACGGGGCAGAGCCCCGGCAAAAGGCCCCCTGTGGGCCGTACAACGTACGAAGGGCGGCCACCCCACTAGGGGTGGCCGCCCTTCGCGTGCTGAAGGCTTACTTGCCCTTCGCGGCTTCCTTGAGCTTGGAGCCCGCGGAGACCTTCACGCTGTAGCCGGCCGGGATCTGGATCGGGTCGCCGGTCTGCGGGTTACGAGCGGTGCGAGCGGCACGGTGAGTGCGCTCGAAGGTCAGAAAGCCGGGGATGGTGACCTTCTCGTCGCCCTTGGCGACGACCTCACCGACGGTCTCGGCGAGAGCGGCCAGTACGGCGTCGGCGTCCTTGCGGGTCACCTCGGCGCGGTCGGCCAGCGCGGCCACCAGCTCACTGCGGTTCATGTTGTTACTCCCGTGTTCTTCTTGCCTGTGAGGCGTGAGATCGAAGCCGATGCTGCCAGGGCCCTAGGACAGTCCCCGGACCCGGGTCTGCCGTCAGACCCTCGCGCCCGAATACGCATCCTGCCCCCACCAGCGGCGGGAAAGCCAATCCGGCACCCTCCGGAGTCACACGAAAAGCGCCACGGCCTCGTCGTGGTGACGTTCCGTCCACTCGGTGGAGACTCATAGGAGCCGCGCGTGCGGGCTCATGGTCCGCCACCCTAGAGCGGCAGTCACGGCCCCGCGACTCGCGACGCGCCGGGTGTCAGCCCGACGTGGGGCCCGTCACAGCCGACCCGGCCGCCTTCGCGGCGGTGCGGACGGCTCCCGCGACCGCTCCGGCGACCTTGTCGTTGAAGACGGACGGGATGATGTAGTTCGGGTTCAGCTCGTCCTCGGTGACGACGTCCGCGAGCGCCTGGGCGGCCGCGAGCATCATCTCGGTGTTGACCGTGCGGGACTGCGCGTCCAGCAGACCGCGGAACACACCCGGGAAGACCAGCACATTGTTGATCTGGTTGGGGAAGTCCGAGCGGCCTGTGGCCACAACTGCCGCCGTCTGGCGGGCGATTGCCGGGTCGACCTCGGGGTCCGGGTTCGCGAGCGCGAACACGATCGCGCCGTCCGCCATGGCCGCCACGTCTTCGCTGCCCAGCACGTTCGGGGCGGAGACGCCGATGAAGACGTCCGCGCCGACGACTGCTTCCTTCAGTGTGCCGGTCACCCCCTCGGGGTTGGTGTTGTCGGCGATCCAGCGGAGCGGCGAGTCGGGGTCGGCGGAGACAAGGTCTTCGCGGCCCGCGTGCACGACACCGTGGATATCGGCGACGACGGCGTGCTTGACACCCGCCGCGATCAGCAGTTTCAGGATGGCCGTACCGGCCGCGCCCGCGCCGGACATGACGACCCGTACGTCCGGGGCGGCCTTGCCGACCACGCGCAGTGCATTGGTCAGCGAGGCGAGGACGACGATGGCGGTGCCGTGCTGGTCGTCGTGGAAGACCGGGATGTCCAGGGCCTCGCGCAGCCGCGCCTCGATCTCGAAGCAGCGGGGTGCGGAGATGTCCTCGAGGTTGATGCCCGCAAAGCCCGGGGCGATCGCCTTGACGATCGCGACGATCTCGTCGGTGTCCTGGGTGTCCAGGCAGAGCGGCCAGGCGTCGATGCCGGCGAACCGCTTGAACAGGGCCGCCTTGCCCTCCATCACCGGGAGCGCGGCCATGGGGCCGATGTTGCCGAGGCCGAGCACCGCGGAGCCGTCGGTCACCACGGCGACGGAGTTGCGCTTGATGGTGAGGCGGCGGGCGTCCTCGGGGTTCTCGGCGATGGCCATGCAGACCCGCGCCACGCCCGGCGTGTAGATCATCGAGAGATCGTCACGGTTGCGGATGGGGTGCTTGGACTGCATCTCGATCTTGCCGCCGAGGTGCATCAGGAACGTACGGTCGGAGACCTTGCCGAGGACGACGCCCTCGATCTTGCGCAGTTCCTCGACGATCTCTTCGGCGTGCGTGGTCGAGGTCGCTGCGATCGTGACGTCGATCCGCAGCTTCTCGTGGCCGGAAGCGGTCACGTCCAGGCCGGTCACATGGCCGCCGGAGGACTCCACGGCCGTGGTGAGCTGGGAGACCGCGGTTCCGCTCGCGGGCACCTCCAGCCGGACCGTCATCGAGTACGAGACGCTGGGCGCCGTTGCCATGACCGGGTTCCTCTGCTTTCGCTAGCTTCATTGCCATGCGGCCGTGGCAGGTGCCCGGCAACGCCTTCCGATCGTCGCACCTACCTGCGGGTAGCAGGTAATAGTGGTCATTTAGTTCTCGGAAACTGTTTTCCACCATACGAGATACGGCTGTTCCGGTGGAAGCCTCCACCCAAAACAGGTCCGCAACGGAAACAGGTCCGCGCCACCATCCGGTGACGCGGACCTGTCTCTCCCACGAAAAGGTGGCACCGACCCGCCATGCTCGCCTCGCGGCAAGTGGTCGCTCGTGGCGACGAAGGTTGGGCCCGGGGGCTTGGATCGAGCCGGTGCCACCCCCAGGCTAACAAACCACTCTGGTACGTGATTCCCGCACCGCGGGGTTGACTCCCCGTCAGTCCCGGAACATGTCCGGCCGTCAGTCCCGGAGCAGGTCCGGCCGTCAGTCCCGGAGCAGGTCCGGCACACCGTCCTCGTCCGGCTGGTCGCGCCGGTCCGAGACCACCGTCAGCTGCTGGGTCGCCCGGGTGAGCGCCACGTACAGCACGCGCAGTCCGGCCGGTGACTCGTCCGCGATCTCCGCCGGGGAGACGACGACCGTCGCGTCGTACTCCAGGCCCTTCGCCTCCAGGGAGCCGAGCGCGACGGCCCGGTCACCGAGCCCGGCCAGCCAACGCGCCGCCTGCTCACGCCGGTTCATCGCGACCACGACGCCGACCGTGCCGTCGACGCGGTCCAGAAGCCGCTGCGTCTCGCTCCGTACGGTCTCGGCAAGATCCCCGTCCCGTACGACACTGAAGCGCGGCTCCACGCCCGTGGAGCGGACCGCCGACGGAGACTCCATGCCCGGCATGGCCAGCGCCAGCACCTTGGCCGCCAGCTCGGCGATCTCGGCCGGGTTGCGGTAGTTGACGGTGAGCTGGAAGCGGCGGCGCGGGCGGCTGCCCAGCGCCTCGTCACGGGCCTCGGCCGCCTCGTCCGGGGACGACCAGGACGACTGCGCCGGGTCGCCCACGACCGTCCAGGTGGCGTGCCGCCCACGGCGGCCGACCATCCGCCACTGCATCGGGGTGAGGTCCTGCGCCTCGTCGACGATGACATGCGCGTACTCGGTGCGCTCCTGCGCCAGCCGCTCGGCGCGCTCGCGCTGCGTCTCCTGGCGCTGCGGCATCAGCTCCTCCAGACCGGTGAGCTGGTCCAGCGGGTCGAGCTCGCGCTTGCGTCTGGGGCGGGCCGGGGTGCCGAGCAGCATCTGCAGCTCGTCGAGGAGCGCCACGTCGTGCACCGACAGGGCTTCGCGGCGCAGTGAGCGGGCCAGGCGGCGCACCTCGCCCGGGTTGAGGATCCGCCGCGCCCAGCGCCCGAGCCGCCTCTCGTCGGCCATCGCGCTGAGCACCTGGCGCGGGGTGAGCTCGGGCCACCAGGCGTCCAGGAAGCCGATGAAGGCGTCCTCGGACGCCACGTCCTCGTCGAAGGAGGACCGCAGCTCGGCCGCGAGCTCCGGGTCGGTGTGCCGGGTCCCGGCACCGGACTTGGCGTACAGGGCGTCGAGCAGCAGCCTGCGCGCACGCGGGCGCAGCAGATTGACGGGCGCGGTGCCGCCGAGGACGTTGTGCCGGATGCGCTGGAGTTCGTCGGCCGACAGCTCCAGGCGCCGTCCGAAGGCGACGACACGCAGCCGCGAGGGCGTCGCGGCGGCGACCACCCGGCCCTCGTCGCGCTCGTCGGGCTCGTCGCCGAACGCGAGCTGGCCGCCCGGCTCGGCGCCCCCCGCTCCGCGCCCGGAGCGCGAAGAGCGACCGGCGCGCGCGGACGCCGCCGGACCCCCGGGAAGCTCCAGCGCGCCCCGAGCAGCGTTGCGGAGCACCTTCAGCATCCGCGATGAGCCCTTGATGCGGGCCACGGCCGGTTCGTCGTACGCCGTCGCCTCCACGCCGTCGACCAGATTGCCGACCGCACGGATCGCGACCTGCCCCTCCTCGCCCAGCGACGGCAGCACGCCCTCGGTGTACGCCACGAGCAGCGGCGTCGGCGAGACGATCAGGATGCCGCCCGCGTACCGTCGGCGGTCCTGGTAGAGCAGATACGCCGCCCGGTGCAGCGCCACCGCGGTCTTGCCGGTGCCGGGACCGCCCTCCACATACGTCACGGACGCGGCCGGGGCCCGGATCACCAGATCCTGTTCCGCCTGGATGGAGGCGACGATGTCCCGCATGGTGTGGCTGCGGGCCTGCCCGAGCGCCGCCATCAGCGCGCCGTCCCCGATGACCGGGAGCTCGGCGCCGTCGAGCACGGCGGACAGCTCAGGGCGCATCAGGTCGTCCTCGACCCCGAGGACCTTGCGGCCCTTGGAGCGGATGACCCGACGGCGTACCACCCGGCCGGGATCGATCGGGGTCGAGCGGTAGAAGGGCGCGGCGGCCGGCGCGCGCCAGTCGATGACCAGCGGCGCGTAGTCGGAGTCGAGGACCCCGATCCGGCCGATGTGCAGGGTCTCCCCGATGTCCGCCGTGTTGTCCGCCGCCACGGCGTCGTCGGCGGGCTCGACCGAGGTGTACGCGCCGTCCGGGCCCTTCTTGCCGTCCTTGCCGCGCAGCAGGTCGATACGCCCGAAGAGGAAGTCCTCGAACTCGTTGTTGAGCCGGCTCAGGTGGATACCCGCGCGGAACACCTGGGCGTCCCGCTCGGCGAGCGCGCCCGGGGTGCCGACCTGGCCACGCTTGGCGGCGTCGTGCATCAGGAACTCCGCCTCGTGGATCTTCTCCTCGAGGCGGCGGTACACGCGGTCCAGATGTTCCTGCTCGACACCGATCTCTCTGTCCCGGACGGAGTCCTGGACAGAGTCGACAGCGGCTTCCTGCGCGGCCACCGAGGCCCCCTTCTGACGTGCACTGGGCAGCCGTCAACCGTACGCGAAGGGGGCGAATCTGTCAGGCGTCGACCTCCACGAGCCGCTTTCCGTCGAAGGTGCGGACCTCGAAGTGATCGATGTCGCTGCGGTTCATCGCCGCTCCGCCGTGCACATAAAGCGGCTTCTTGCCCATCTTTTCGGGGCTGTCCGGGATGCCGTAACCCCACTTCGGGACGGCCCAGGAGGTCACGACCTCCTCCTCGCCGGTCTTGGAGACGGCGATCAGATTGCACTTGAGCGGACCCTTGACGTTCTTCAGCTCCAGAACGGTGTGGGTGCCCCAGGCCTTCGTCTCCATGCCGACGGTCGCGCTGACCTTGGTGGTCGCGTCCGTGGCCTGCACCTTCGTTTCCATGTGGTTGAAGAAGGCGTCCTCGGCCGGCGAGGTGGGGTGCGGAGTCGTGGCTGCCTGGTTGCTGCCGGTGTCGTCCGACGTGACCACGACCGCGACGGCCGGACCGCCGATGATCAGCGCCGCGGCGGCCGCGACCAGATACATCCCGCGCCTGCGCTTGGCCGCGCGCTTGGCCGCGACCTCGTCGAGCAGTCCGCCGAGCAGCTTGGGGCTCGGGGCGGTGGGCACCACGGGGACGGGCCGCGGCGGCGAGTACTCCCAGTCGGACGCCGACCGCGCGCCGGGCAGCAGGTTCAGCACGTTCGACTGCTGGGGCGGTGCCGGGGCCTCGGCCAGCATGGCCAGCATCGGCTCCATCCCGGAAAACTCTTCGAGGTGGGCGGCGCAGATGTCGCAGCCCGCCAGATGCGCCTCGAAGGCGGAGGCGTCCGCGTCGTCCAGGATGCCGAGCACATACGCAGCGGCGGCGTCGTGTACGGACTCCTGCTCGTACATGGTCATGCCGTGACCCCCCTCTCCTCCAGAGCGAGCTTCATGGAACGGAGTGCGTAGAACACCCGGGAACGCACCGTCCCACTGGGTATGCCGAGCGTCTCGGCCGCCTCATTGACCGTACGCCCCTTGAAATACGTCTCGACAAGAACTTCCCTGTGGGCGGGCGTCAAATCATCGAGCGCATCTGAGAGCGTCATCAGCCACAACGCCTTGTCGATCTCGTCCTCCGCGGGCATGACCTCCAGCGGCGACGGATCGACCTCCTGCGGCCGGGCCTGCCGGCTGCGGTGACCGTCGATGACGATGCGGCGTGCGACCGTCACCAGCCAGGGTCGGACAGAGCCGGTTGCTCGGTTGAGCTGACCGGCGTTCTTCCAGGCACGGATGAGCGTCTCCTGCACCACGTCCTCGGCACGCTGGCGATCGCCGGCGACGAGGCGCAGTACATAAGCAAGCAAAGGTCCCGCATGTTCGCGATACAGCGCGCGCATCAGCTCCTCGTCAGGTGCTGAGGAGTCGTTGCGTGGCTTCTCGCTGCGATGGCGGGCCCTTTGCGGACGGTCATCGGCCACGGCGGCATCCTTGCGCACCTGAACCTCCCGGTCGAGACCCTGTTTTGGCTGACTGCTTCTCCCCCATCACTACGGAGGCCACAGGCGCATCACTCAACGTCCGCCGGAAAAACTTTCAAGATCTTTTACGAGGGTCCCCTGGCGGGCCCCGGCGCGGGTCTCAGGGCGGGCCTCAGGCCGGGTCCCGCCTGGTCTCAGGCCGGGTCCCGCCTGGTCTCAGGCCCTTGCCACGGCCGCCCTGCGCCGGTGTCTGGCGACCCGCTCGCGGTTCCCGCACACCTCGCTGGAACACCAGCGCCGGCGCCGTCCGCGGGAGGTGTCCAGATAGACCCGACGGCAGCTGTCGCCCTCGCACTGCCGCAGCCGGGCCCTGGCCACCGGATCGGTCAGCAGCTCCACGGCGTCGCGGGCGATCGCGGCCAGCAGCGCCCCGCACTCGGGCGCGGCGCTCAGCGCCCGTACCAGAAAGCCCTCTTCGTCGCGGACGGCTCGGATGCCGGGCGGCGCTCCCGCGGCGAGGGCGTTCACCCGCTCCAGCGCGGACTCGGCGCTCCGGCCGTCGATCTCGGCCCGCACCAACTGGGTGATCCAGTCGCGCAGTTCGATGAAGCCCTCCACCCACTGGCTCTCCGCGCCCGCCAGCTGGGTACCCGCGGGCACCAGGCCGGCGCCCACCAGCCACCGGCCGAGCCGCCCGGACCCGTTCAGCGGCTCGCGTCCGCCGGGCGGCCCCTCCGCGGTCGCCACCAGGTCCAGGCAGAGCCGCCCGGAGTCGAACCTCCAGTCGTAGGAGGCTGCACCCGTCGCGCCTGCCACCATGCGCCTTGTCACCGCCCTCGGGGTCACCGCCGGGTCTTTCCACCAGAGTGCCCTGAGGAGCGTGCGGCCGGAACCCCTCGTGGTCCGGCCGCACGCGGGTGAGTCAGTCGCGGGCGATGCCCGGCGCGATGTCCTCGTACTGCTTCTCGTGCTCCTTCTCGTGCTGCTTCTCGTGCTGCTGCGAGGGCGCGGCGCTGCGGGCACCGGTCGCGGGCGCCGGCTTGCCGCAGAAGGCCGCGTCCAGCGTCTTGGCCATGATCCCCAGCACATCACCGTTGTTGGAGGTGTTGGCGACCGCGGTGATGCTGCGCTTCCCGTCCTTCGAGGTGAACGAGTAGGTGTAGTAGCCCTGGACGGTGCCCGTGTGCCCGTACACCGAGACGCCGCACGACAGATCGCGGCGGCGCAGGCCGAGTCCGTAACCCTGGGTGCTGTTGACCGGTGTCCACTGCTGCATCTGCGCCAGCCGGTCGGCGGAGAGCAGCTTGCCGCCCAGCAGCGCCGAGAAGAACGTGTCCAGGTTCCTGGTGCTGGAAATCACCGCACCGGCGCTCTGCGCCCAGGAGACGGTCTGCCGGGTGGAGTCGACGAGCGGCGCGCCCGCCTCGTCGGGCGTGAGATAGCCCTTGGTGTGCCGGCCCGGGAGCGCGGTGTCGGGGTGGACATAGAAGGTGTCGCGCAGCTTCAGCGGCTTGATGATCCGGTCGCGGTACTCGGTGCTCAGGGTGTGTCCGGTGAGCTTCTCGATGAGCATGCCGACAACGACGAAGTTGGTGTTGGAGTACGAATAGGCCGCGCCGGGCTGGTTGTTCAGCGGCTTGGCCAGCGACAGGTCCACCAACTCCTTGAGGGTGAAGACCCTGTTGCGTACGGACTCGAAGCCCGGGCCCGTCTGCGCGAACATGTCGTTCGTGTAGTCGTACAGACCGCTGCGGTGGCTCAGCAGATGGCGCACCGAGATCCGGTCGTCGGGAAGCAGCCCGGGCAGATAGGTGTTGACCGAGGTGTCCAGGTCGAGCCTGCCCTCGTCGACGAGTTGCAGCAGCACCACCGAGGAGAAGCTCTTGCTCACGCTGCCGACCCGGAAGCGGTCCTGGGTGCTGATGGGCCGTCCGGTGACCCGGTCGGCGATGCCTTCGGCGGCCTTGTACACCGTGCCGTTGTCGTCGATCCGCGCCATCGCGCCGGGCGCGCCCTTTGCCAGCGCCGACCGCAACACCTCACGCAGTCCCGCCAGATCGGGCGCCGGCATCCCCTCGGCCGCGGCCGTCGGGGTGCTCTCGGCGGCGGATGCGGCCTGCGCGGGAACTGCCAGCAGCGACAGCAGAACCGCGCCCAGTGCCGTGCCCCTGCCCACCATGCCTGAGACCATCTGGTTCTTCTCCATTCGCGTACGAGCCGCGCCGCGGATGCGGACTCCGGCAACAGCTATACGCGTTGGACCTCATGGCAGGTTGCATCGGCGAGGGTGAACACCCGGACCGCGAACGGCTCGAGCGGGGACGGCTGGACCGTGGGCGGCTGGACCGTGGGCGGCTGGGCACGGTGACGCGACGCGGGCGCGCGCCCTACCGCGTCACGCGTCCGCGTACTTCGTGTCCGCGGCGGGGTCCAGGGCCAGCCGGTAGCCCCGCTTGACCACGGTCTGGATGATCTTGGGCGCGCCGAGCGCCGTACGCAGCCGGGCCATCGCGGTCTCGACGGCGTGCTCGTCGCGGCCCGCGCCGGGCAGCGCGCCCAGCAGGTCGGCGCGCGAGACGACCCAGCCGGGGCGCCGTGACAGCGCGCGCATCAGGGCCATCCCGGCGGGCGGCACCGGCCGCAACTCGCGGTCGACGATGACCGCGTGACCGCGGATCTCGATACGGCGGCCCGCGACCGGGAGCGTACGGGCGCGGCCGGGCAGCTCAAGACCGAGGAGCTGCACCAGCGGCCCCAGCCGGAAGCGGTCCGGCTGCACCGTGGTGACGCCAAGGGCCTGCAGCGGCAGCGCCGTGACCGGCCCCACACAGGCGGCCAGCACATCGTGGTCGAGGGCGTCCAGCAACTCGCGGAGCAGGCCACGGGACTCGGCGCGGGAGAGCAGCGACGCGGCGGCCGGGGCGCTGGTGAAGGTCACGGCGTCCAGGGCACGCGAGACGGTCGCGTCGAGGAGCCGGTCCAGGGGTGCGAGGTCTTCCGGCGCCATCCACCGGTAGACGGGTACGAGGACGACGTCGGCGCCCGCCGCCCGCAGCGACTCGACGAACCCGGGCAGTGGCTCGCCGTGCAGCTGAAGCGCGATACGACGGCCCGCGACACCTTCGGTGAGCAGCCGGTCGAGGACCTCGGCCATGGACTCGGAGGCTGGGGACCACTCCTCGGTGAGCCCGGCGGCGCGGATGGCACCCTTCACCTTCGGCCCGCGCGCCAGCATTTCCACGCCGCGCAGCCGCGCGAGCAGTTCCTCCCCGCAGCCCCAGCCGTCCGCGGCCTCCACCCAGCCGCGGAAGCCTATTGCGGTGGTGGCGACAACCACGTCGGGCGCGTGGCCGATGAGCTCCTTGGTGGCGGCGAGCAGGTCGGCGTCGTCGGCGAGCGGAACGATACGCAGGGCGGGGGCGTGCATGACGGTGGCGCCGCGCCGGCACAACAGTGCGCCGAGCTCGTCGGCACGCCGCGCAGCGGTGACCCCGACGGTGAAGCCGGCAAGCGGCCCGTGCTGAAGGTCTTGCATGTGATCGTCCCTACTCTGTCCCACCCTGTACGGATGTGGCGACCGAGCCTGCCAACGGTGCGTGACAGACTCGGTTCGCCGGCATTTCTCCGGTGTTACACCTCTGCGTAGCTGAGCTGCGGCTTCGTTTCGGCAACCGGCTGCGAAGCGGTGACGGGCCGGCGAAGGTATACCGCCCAGGTCACGGCGAAACAGGCCGCGTAGAAGGCGAGGAAGGCGACGAACGCCGAGGTGCCGGTGTGCGCCGTGAGGAAGGACTGGCGGAAGGCCAGGTTGATGCCGAGCCCGCCGAGCGCACCCACCGCGCCGATCAGCCCCATGGACGCGCCGGACAGCCGCCGGCCGTACGCGGCCGCCGCCTCGCCGGTCATGCCCTTGGCGATCGCCTTCGCCTGGAAGATGCCGGGGATCATCTTGTACGTGGAGCCGTTGCCGACCCCGGTCAGCACGAACAGCACGATGAACGCGGCGGTGAACAGGGCCAGCGACTTCTCCACTGAGGCGAGTACGACGACCCCGGTGGCCACGCCCATGCCGAGGAAGTTCCACAGGGTGATGCGCGCGCCACCGTAACGGTCGGCGAGCCAGCCGCCGAGCGGCCTGATGAGCGAGCCGAGCAGCGGCCCGATGAAGGTGATGGACGCGGCCTGCAGCGGCGTACGTCCGAACTGCGTCTGGAGGACCAGGCCGAAGGCGAAGCTGTAGCCGATGAACGACCCGAAGGTGCCGATGTAGAGGAAGGACATGATCCAGGTGTGCGGATCGCGCACGGCTTCCTTGGAGGCGCCGGTGTCGTTCTTGACCGGGGCGAGGTTGTCCATGAAGAGCGCGGCGCACACCGCGGAGACCAGGATGAGCGGGATGTAGATCCCGAGCAGCAGGCGCGGTCCGGCGGCCGCTCCGATGACCGCGAGCCCGACCAGCTGCAGGACGGGCACGCCGATGTTGCCGCCGCCCGCGTTCAGGCCGAGCGCCCACCCCTTCTTCCGCAGCGGGAAGAAGGAGTTGATGTTGGTCATGGAGGAGGCGAAATTGCCACCGCCCACGCCGGTGAGCATCGCGACCAGCATGAACGTGGTGTAAGAGGTCCCGGGTTCCATCACCAGGTAGGCCGCGACCGTGGGCAGGAGCAGCATCGACGCCGCGATGATCGTCCAGTTGCGTCCGCCGAAGCGGGCGACGGCAAAGGTGTACGGAACCCGGATGAAGGCGCCCACCAGCGTGGCCATGGCCACCAGGAAGAACTTGCCGGCCGGGTCGATGCCGTACTCGGGCCCCATGAACAGGACCATCACAGACCACAGGGTCCACACGGAGAATCCGATGTGCTCACTGAGCACGGAGAAGGCGAGGTTGCGCCGGGCGACCTTCTCTCCCTTCTCTCGCCAGAAGGTCTCGTCCTCCGGGTCCCACTCTTGAATCCAGCGGCCTGCCATCACGCGCCTCCACGGGTGTCGGGTACTGGAGGCGACGTTATGGACGGCTCGTTTCGGCTCCGGTGGCGTGAGGTGACCGGTGCGAAACCTTGCTCTCACCCGGGCGTCACCTCCGGTGTGAGCCGGTCACCTCTCCCGGGACTTTCTGGGCATCCCCGGGGGCGCCTTGCGGACGCCGTTCGGCCACAGCCGCGGGCTTCGCTTGGCCGCCAGGTCTTCGATCCAGCCCACGGCCACGATCATCAGCCCGATGAGCGGCCAGACCAGCAGGAACATCCAGATTGAATACGTCGTCTCCAGCGCGCCGCTCAGGTGCTCGTCCACGAAGGGTATCTCCCACAGCAGGTCGAGCAGCGGGACCGTCGCCATGATCAGAGCGTTGTGCCAGAGGTAGATCGTCACCGCGCGGTTGTTGGAGAGCGTGACGTACCTGTCGAAGCGGGCGAGTTTTCCGGGCAGCTCCTGCCAGGACGGGGAGTACTGGAGCAGGATCATCACAAAGCCGAGGGACCAGGTGGCCTGGGCCAGCGGGATGTCGTTCAGGTCCCAGCCGTCCTCGGTCTGGTGGCCCGAGGCCCACCACAGGCCGAAGGCCATCACCAGGGCGGAACAGGAGATCGCGAGATGCCGCGGGATCTTCTGCAGCAGGCCCTCGTGGTGTGCGAAGCCGAGGACCCAGCAGGAGCCGAAGACGGCGAAGTCACAGACCGCGTTGCCGGTCTCGCCCGGGATGTTCACCAGGCCGGTGCCGACGACCGCGGTGAGGCCGAGCGGCGCAAGCAGCGTGACCCAGGGCAGCCTGCGGAAGGCCCACAGGAGCAGCGGCGAGGCGATCACGAACCAGAGATAGGCGCGCAGATACCAGAGCGGACCCACCGCCTGGACCGCCCAGGTGTCCTCCAGCAGACCCGCCTTGTCACCGATGCTCCAGGGGAACTCCGGGGCGCCGACGGGGACGATGTAGCAGAACAGCCTGGCGAACCACCACAGCCCCTCCTCCTTGACCGGCTTCCAGCCGGCCGCGAAGAGCATGGCGAGCATGACGGCGCTGAACGCCCACAGCGGCGGCAGCAGCCTGCGGATACGGCCGCGGATCACCCCGAGCGCGGGCCGCGACAGCGAACGCGCCATCAGCGAGCCCGCCAGCGCGAACATCACGCCCATGGACGGGAAGACGATCGTCAGCCAGGCCCAGCCGAATATGTGGTAGACGACGACGCGGACCAGCGCGAAGGAACGCAGCAGGTCGAGATAGCGGTCGCGGCCCGGCCGCGCGGCCTGTGCCGCCGGCGCCGTGGCCGGTGCGGCCGTGGAAGCGTGACTCATGCGACGGGCCTCCGGTCCTCACTGCTGCGGCGCTGGCTCGGTATGACGCCCGGCGCCTCCACCGCTCCCGTACGCCGCAGCTTCTGCCAGCGCAGCCGGCCGCCGGTCAGCGCGGTTATCCACGACTGCAGCAGCACGACGTACATCAACTGCCGGTACAGCAGCTGCTGAAGGGGCAGCGAAACCAGATGGGTCATGCGCTCGCCGTCCAGCCGGAAGGCGTACGCGGCGCATACGAGCTGCACGGCGAGGACGCCCAGCCAGGCGGCGATCGTCTTCTCGGTGGGGCCGAAGACCAGTCCGTAGAGCAGGAAGACGTCGATCAGCGGGGCCAGCAGCGGGGCGAGCACCATGAAGAGGGAGACGAACGGCAGACCCACCCGGCCGAAGCGGCCCGACGGCCCGCGCTCCACGAGCGCACCGCGGTGCTTCCAGATCGCCTGCATGGTGCCGTACGACCACCGGTAGCGCTGCGACCACAGCTGCTGCACGGTCTCCGGGGCCTCGGTCCAGGCCCGCGCGCGCTCGGCGTAGACGATGCGCCAGCCGTCACGGTGCATGGCCATGGTGATGTCGGTGTCCTCGGCGAGGGTGTCCTCGCTCATGCCGCCGACCCGTTCCAGGGCCCGGCGGCGGAAGGCCCCGATCGCTCCGGGAATGGTGGGCATGCAGCCCAGCACGTCGTACATCCGGCGGTCGAGGTTGAAGCCCATCACATACTCGATGTGCTGCCAGGCCCCGATCAGGGTGTCGCGGTTGCCGACCTTGGCATTGCCCGCGACCGCGCCGACGCGGATGTCGCCGAAGGGCTGGACCAGCTCACGGACGGTGGACGGCTCGAAGACGGTGTCGCCGTCCATCATCACGACGATCTCGTAACGAGCGTGCCTGATGCCGTTGTTGAGGGCCGCAGGCTTGCCGCCGTTGGGCTGCCGTACGACACGGACACCGGGCAGCCGCAGCGCCTCGACGATGTCCGCGGTGCCGTCCGTGGAGCCGTCGTCGATGACGATGATCTCGATGGGGTGGTCGCTCGCCATCAGCGAGCGGACCGTGTTGGCGATGCACTCGCGTTCGTTGTAGGCGGGGACCAGCACGGACACCGGACCGGTGATCGGCGCGCCCCAGCTGAAGTCGGGCCTGCGCACCTTGCGGGCATGCGCGAAGGACAGGATCAGCATCAGCCCGAAGCGCGCCAGCACGAGCACGCCGATTGCGGCGAGGCCGACGACCAGGACCTCCGTGGTGTGCTCGGAGAAGGCGACGGCGGTGACGAATGCCTTCCCCTTCCACAGCTCGGGTCCGGTGACCTTGGTGTGGGCGCTGGGCGCGCCGAGTGCCTCGGTGAGGTTGGTGAAGCGGTAGCCCCGGTTCTTCATCTCCGGCAGGAAGCGGTCGAGGGCCGCGACGGTCTGCGAGCGGTCGCCGCCGGAGTCGTGCATCAGCACGATCGAGCCCTGGGTGCCCTTGGGCGTGGCCCGCTTGATGATCGCGTCGACGCCGGGGCGCTGCCAGTCCTCGGAGTCGGTGTTGTTCAGGGCTGTGATGTAGCCGCGGCTGCCTATGTACTGCGTGACCGGCCAGGACTTGTTGTCCAGGGCGTCGGAGAACGAGGAGTACGGCGGGCGGAACAGCGAGGTGCGGATGCCGGCCGCGCCCGCCAGCGCCAGCTGGTTCTCCGAGAGCTCCCAGTCGATGCGCGCGGTGGACTGGTAGGAGAGGTCGGGGTGGTTGAAGGTGTGCAGTCCGACCTCGTGCCCCTCGCGCACCATCCGTTCCACCAGCTCGGGGTGGCGTGAGGCCATGGTGCCGGTGACGAAGAAGACGCCGTGCGCGTTGTACTTCTTCAGCTTGTCGAGGACCTTCGGCGTCCAGACGGGGTCGGGCCCGTCGTCGAAGGTCAGCACCAGCCTGCGGTCCGGGATGTTCAGGGTCTTGGGATCGGCCTTGTCGCGCGCGTCGATGACCGGTCCGCCCTCGAGGATCTTCTCGGGGACCTGGTCGGTGGGGGCCGGGGGGCGGACGCGGTGGTCGGCGAGGATCTCGCTGTGCACATAGCCGCGCAGCATCAGCATGGCGAGCAGCGCGACCAGGAAGAGCACGGGCAGCAGATACCGCATGGGCATTCTGCGTACGGTCGGCCGAGATCTGGGCCGCCGGTGAGCGGCCCTGCCGTCGGGGGTTGTCATCTAGAGCGCGCCTTCTTGCACTGGTGGCTCGGTGGGGTTGCCGCTGGGGCCGGGGTCGGACGGCGTGGGCAGGGAGGGGCTGGTCTCCGGCTCGGGCCCGGGGTCGCTGCCGCCGCCGCCGGGCGGTGTGGAGATCGAAGTACCACCTGGCCTGGTACCTCCGCCGGTGGGCTTGGGGGCTGCGGAGCCGGAGACGCCCGGTCCCGGGGCGGCCGAGGTCCCGCCCGCGATACCGGTGGACGCACCGTTGGAGGGTTGCGGCAGCAGTGCGCCGGTGGAGTCGGTGGGCGTGGGTGCGCCGGGAACGGAGCCGGGGGTGGCCCCTGCGGTGGCGCCGCCGCTGGGGTCGGGCTGGATCTGGACGGTGTCGGTCCGCTCCTCGTCGTCCTGGACGAGACCGGGAAGCAGGGGCGCTGCGGAGTTGCCGCCGAGGAGGGCGGCGACCAGCGTGATGGCATAGCAGGCACAGGCGACGGCCAGCAGCCAGCCGACGCGGCGGAACTTCTTGCTGCGACGGCCGCTCTCGTCGACGAACACCGGACCGTCGGAACTCTCCTGAGGAACGGGGGCGGCCGGATCCCCCAACGTCCTGCCTCGGACGTCGAGTTGTACCGTCACCTCGCTCGGCTCATACGCATGCCCGATATGAGCATCCTCGCGCCAATTTTCCACAGTTGTACGCACACCCCCACGACCTCAATAACGGGTGCGCTTTCAACTGGCCTGATCTCGTCGGACTGGGTCCCCACCCAGCCCGAGCGCCCCCTACCACACCCACCCGGACACTGAATGTAGCGCACGCTGGTGACACACGTGCCCTTGTGTCAGTTGTTGTCACACATCAGCGACATATCGGCTTCCGGCAGCCAGTCGTCAGGGTCACGTTCCAGCCACCCCTCCTCCGCCGCAAGCCGCGCCGCCGCTGACCGCAGGGCGTCCAGGCCCGGATGAGAGATCCCTTTGCGCCACACCATGGAGAGCGGCGACAGCGGTACGGGATCGACGATCGGGCGCAGGACGCAGTCCGGCATCGCCGGGAAATCCACGACCGCCAGGACGGGGATGGGGTTCTTCGCCATCACCCGCCGGAACTCCTCGACGCCCACGGCCATGGGCGCGGGCGGCGCAATCTCGATGCCCCGCCCGGCGAACAGCCGCCGCGCCAGGTCCGTCCACTCCAGGGTTCGCGGATTTCCTGCACCGGCATATACGCACTCACCCGCGAGCGCGTTCAACGGGATCCGTTCGCGTGCGGCGAGCGGGTGTTCCCGCGGCAGCAGCACGGCCATCGGCTCGTACCGCACCGGCTGATGGGACAGCAGCGCCTGTACGCCGGGTTCGAGTCCCGCGAGGCGTCCGAAGGAGACATCGAGCCGCCCGCCGACGATCTCGGCGGCGGCCCCGGTGAGACCGCTCTCGAAGCGGGCCATCAGCTCGCACTCCGGCGCGAGTTCACGCGCCCGGGCCAGCACGCGGCCGGAGGCCATGCCCGCGCTGTTGAGGTCGACGAGAAGGGGCCGGGAGGCGCCCGAGGCGGCCGCGAGCAGTGCGTCCTGCGCCTCGAGCACCCGCCGGGCGTACGGCAGCAGCCGCGCGCCGTCGCCGGTGAGGGTCACCTGCCGGGTGGTCCGTATGAAGAGCTCGACGCCCAAGTCCCGCTCCAGCCGCCGGATATCTCGACTGAGGGCCTGCTGCGCGATGTAGAGGCGGGCGGCGGCCCGGGTGAAGTGCAGTTCGCCGGCGGCGGCGACGAAGGCGCGGAGGAGGCGGGGGTCGATGTCTCGGGGCACGCGGCTGAATTTACAACGGGGATGCGTCAATGGGGGCGGAGCAGGTGTTGGACGTGGGGAGCGGGCGGCGGCGAGGGTTGCCTCCATGCCGCATTCAGCCGACGCCCCTTCCCGTAACCGGAGGCTTCGCCCCCGGACCCCCAGTCCTCAATCGCCGGACGGGCTGAAAGATTCGGCCCGTCCGGCGGAAAATCAAGCCCCGCCGGCGTTTGAGGCGTGGGGTTCGGGGCGAAGCCCCGGTTACGGGAAAGGGCGGGGTGGGGGAAAGTCCCGCAAGCCCGGACGCCTCGCGCCCTACCGCCGGCTCTTCGAGCCGCACGGCGCCACCGCGTTCACCCTCGGCAACCTCATCGCCCGCCTCCCCATGGGCATGTTCAGCGTCAGCGCCGTCATCATGATCGCCGGGTCCCGCGGCTCGTACGCCCTCGCCGGGGCCGTCACCGCGACCGGGCTCGCCGCCACCGCGCTCGTCGCGCCGTGGACCGCACGGCTCGTGGACCGGTACGGGCAGACCCGGATCGCCGTGCCCGCCACCGCGACCGCCGCGCTCGGCTCGCTCGCGCTGCTGCTCTGCATACGCCTCGGCGCGCCCGACTGGACCCTCTTCGCCGCCTACGCGGCCACCGCCACCACCCCCAACACCGGCGGCATGTCCCGCGCCCGCTGGGCACACCTCCACAAGGGCGACCCGGCGGCCCTGCACACCGCGAACTCCTTCGAGCAGGCCGCCGACGAACTCTGCTTCATGCTCGGGCCGGTGCTCGCGGCCTTCCTGTGCTCCGCGCTCTTTCCGGAGGCGGGCACCCTGACAGGCGCGATCCTGATGACGACCGGCGTACTGATCTTCGCGGCCCAGCGCTCCACCGAGCCCCCGGTCGTCCCGCGCCGGGCGGGGGCCCGCTCCCCGCTGCGTACGCAGGGCATGGTGCCGCTGCTCGCGGTCTTCCTCGCCACGGGCGCGGTCTTCGGTGCGCTGGAGGTCACGACACTCGCCCATCTGGACGGTCCTGTCGCGGGGTTGCTGCTGGCATTGCAGGCCGCCGGGTCGTGCGCGGCGGGCCTGCTGTACGGATCGGTCCGCCCCGCCCGCAGTCTTCCGGGCCGGCTGACAGGCTGTCTCGGCGCCATGACCGCCCTGATGGCCCTGCCGCTGCTCGCGGCCGGTACGGGCTCGGTGTACGTCCTGGCCGTCGCCCTCCTGGTGGCGGGCGCGGCGACGGCGCCGACCATGGTGACGGGCATGACCCTGGTGCAGCGGCTGACCCCGCAGGACAGCCTGAACGAGGGCATGACGCTCGCCGTCACCGCGATCCTCGGCGGCATCGCCGCCGGCTCGGCGACGGGCGGCGCGGCAGTGGAGCACCTGGGCCCGGCACACGGATACCTGGTGCCCGTTTCGGCGGCGGCGACCGCGCTGCTGGTCGCGTCAGCAGTCAGGGCCCGGCTGTCATGAGCACAGACCCGAGGCGGTACGCTGCACCGCCCCCGGAAGCGGGGGCCTACGTTCCGCTCAGGGGAGGGCCCATGGCCATCAAGAAGGCAACCATCCAGCAGCAGGTGGCGGCTGCGATTGCACAGGCCAATCCGGCCGACCGGCCGATCGTCACCATCCAGGCCATAGCAGGCCCCAGCGTATGGCTCATGAGCATGCTCGGCCTGATCGGCCAGGCCTTTCTGACGTACTACTTCATCACCGTGACCGAGCAGGCCGTGGTGGTCCACAAGGCGGGCCGGATGAGCAACCGCCCGCAGGAAATCGCCTTTGCCCTGACGCCGGCCGAGGTCACGGGAATGATCGGCGAGATCAAGCGCAACACCGTCTGGAGCTCGTTCCGCTTCCAGCTGCCCGGCCAGCCGCAGCCGACCCGGATGAATGTGCACCGCATCTGGCGCGCCGAGATGGACCAGCTGCTCGGCGTGCTGACCGGCTACCAGCCCACGGCCTGAGCAGCGCGTTCTGCATGACAAAGGCCCGGCTGTCGTGACAGCCGGGCCTTTGTCTCACATGGGATGAGTGGAGATGGCGGGAATCGAACCCGCGTCCAACGGTGCAGAATCAGGGCTTCTCCGAGCGCAGTCCGCTTCGATTTTCTCGGCCCCGGAGATCTCGCGGACAAGTCTCCGACGGGCTCAGTCACTGTTTGATTTCCCTCTACGCCCCGTGACCGGGCTTAGAGGTTTAGTTCCCTAGCTGATGCCAGGATCCGGGTCGGGAACAGCCCCGGGCTGACACCCGAAGGCCTTCGCTAGCTGCTAATTAGGCAGCGAGCGCGAAGGCGCGGGAATCGCTCTTGGAAGTGGCGATTATTGGTTGCGACATATGGTTAACGAGATCATTGCCGCTTCCTCGGCTCGCTTCCCCTGCTTCGACATCCGCTGTCGAAACCGATCATCCCCATGTTTTCCACTATTGAATTATGTACAGCTCAAGGTGGTGCACACCCCTTGCGGGGCAGGTGCCATCGTACGTGACCAACGCACGACCGTGCCAGCCTATTCCCGCGGGTCAGCCCGCCCGGCCCTGACTCAGGCCCGCTCGCGCCGCTTCGCCGCCGACATCACGCGGTCGGCCTCGCGCCGGTCCTGCTTCTCCCGGAGCGTCTGCCGCTTGTCGTACTCCTTCTTGCCCTTCGCCAGCGCGATCTCGACCTTCGCCCGGCCGTCCTTGAAGTACAGCGCCAGCGGCACGATGGTGTGCCCCGTCTCCTGCGACTTCGACTCGAGCTTGTCGATCTCCTCGCGGTGCATCAGCAGCTTCCGCTTGCGCCGCGCGCTGTGGTTGGTCCACGTCCCCTGGCTGTACTCGGGGACATGCACGTTGTGCAGCCATGCCTCGTGACCGTCGATCTGGACGAAGCCGTCCACCAGCGACGCCCGCCCCTGGCGCAGCGACTTCACCTCGGTGCCCATCAGCACGAGACCGCACTCGTAGGTGTCGAGGATGTGGTAGTCGTGCCGCGCCTTCTTGTTCTGCGCGATCAGCTTGCGCCCTTTTTCCTTTGCCATAGTGCGGCCATTTTCGCACTACGCTGCAACTTCTTTAAGACGTACCCCCGAGGCCACTCAATACCGTCTCGGCCCTCTTCTCGGCCCCCTCGCTCGCCACGAGGTCCGGGGTGATGCCCCGGCCGTCGACGCTGTGGCCCGCCGGAGTGCGGTAGTGGCCCACTGTCAGCTCGGCGACCGAGCCGTCGGGCAGTCGGCTGGGCATCTGCACCGAGCCCTTGCCGAAGGTGCGCGAGCCGACCGTGATCGCCCGGCCGCGGTCCTGCAGCGCCCCGGTGACCAGCTCGGCCGCGCTCATGGTGCCGCTGTCGACGAGGGCGACGACGGGTCTGTCGGTGTCCCCGCCAGGTGTCGCGTACAGCGCGCGCTGTTCGCCCCTTATGTCGTACGTCGCGACCAGTCCGCCGTCCAGGAAGGCCGAGGCGGCGGTGACGGCCTCGGCGACCAGGCCACCGGCATTGCCGCGCAGATCGAGCAGGACGCCGGCGCCCGCGGGGGCGTCCCGGACCGCGTCCTGCACCCGTGCGCCCGAGCCCTTGGTGAAGGAGGCGACCTTGATCATGACGGCCCCGCCCGCCAGCTGCCGAACGGTGACCGCCTCGGTGGTCAGCGTGGTGCGCAGCAGCCGCTCCGACCATCCACGGCCGTCCCGCTCCATGCCCAGCGTGACGCGGGTCCCCTTGCCGCCGCGGAGCAGCGCCACCACGTCGGTGACGGGCCGCTTGTCGACCCGGAGGCCGTCGACCGTACGCAGCCGGTCGCCGGCCCTGATGCCCGCCTTGTCGGCGGGGCCGCCGCGCTGGACCCTGGCGACCTCCACGCGACCGTTGGCCGCGCGTCTCGCCGTCAGGCCGACGCCGATGTACTCGCCGTCGAGGGCCTGCTCGAACTCCTCGTACTCGCGCTTGTCGTACACCGCGCCCCAGCGGTCCCCGCTGCGGCTGACGACGGCCTCGGCCGCTTCCGTACCGGACTTGCCGTCGGCCATCGCCTCGGCCGCGGCCCGGGCGACATCGTCGCGGTCGACGGTCGCGGCCGCGGAACCGGCGGAGAGAGACGGCGTTTTCTCGTCGTCGTGCGGCAGTGAGTTGGTGGCGGCCGCGGTGGCGAGAACGCTTGCGAAGACCAATGCCAGGGCCGCCCCGCCGCGAATGCGGCGGGGCCGAGAACAGAACTCCGGGCCCGGCATGGCGACCACTCTAGGACAAGCAAACGGCGCCGTACGGCCGTTGGCCGGACGGCGCCAGGGGTGCTTGTCACACCTTGAGGTACTTGCGCAATGCGATGAAAGCCGCAACAGCGGGCATCAGCAGACCGATCGCGAGCACCAGCGGCAGCTTGGTGAGCACCGCGTCCCAGCCGATGAAATTGACCAACTGCATCTTCTGGGACAGCGCCAGGCCATGGTCGATCATGAAGTACCGGCCGACCAGCAGCATGATGCAGGCGACACCGCCGCCGAGCAGCCCGGCGAAGGCGGCCTCCATGATGAACGGCATCTGGATGTAGAAGCTGGAGGCTCCCACCAGCCGCATGATTCCGGTCTCACGCCTACGGCTGAACGCCGAAACCCGCACGGTGTTGACGATCAGCATCATGGCGATCACCAGCATGAGGCCCATCACGCACAAGGCGGCGATTCTCATGCCGTTCATCAGGTCGAAGAGGTTCTGCAGGATGTTGCGCTGGTCCTGGACGGACTGCACCCCGTCGCGACCGGCGAAGGCGGTTGCGACGACCTTGTACTTCTCCGGGTTGTCCAGCTTGACCCGGAACGACTCCTGCATCTGGTCCGGCGTGATGGTGGAGGCGATGGGAGTGTCGCCGTACTGCTCCTTGTAGTGCTTGTACGCCTCTTCGGCCGACTCGCGCTCGACGGACGCGACGACGTCCATCTTCTTGAGATCGGCCTCGATCTGCTGCTTCTGCTGCGCGGTGACCGCTCCCTTGGCGCACTTGGGAGAGGTCGCCGCATCGTTCTTGTTGCAGAGGAAGATCGAGACGTTGACCTTGTCGTACCAGTAGTCCTTCATCGTGCTGACCTGCTCACGCATGAGCAGCGCACCGCCGAAAAGGGCGAGCGAGAGGGCTACGGAGACGATGACGGCGAAGGTCATCGTGAGATTGCGGCGGAGACCGACGCCGATCTCCGACAGGACGAACTGGGCGCGCATGGCGTCCTTTCAGTGCTGGTAGCCGTAGACGCCGCGTGCCTGGTCGCGTACGAGACGGCCCTTTTCGAGCTCGATGACGCGCTTGCGCATCTGGTCGACGATGTTCTGGTCGTGGGTCGCCATGATCACTGTCGTACCGGTCCTGTTGATGCGGTCCAGCAGCTTCATGATGCCGACGGAGGTCTGCGGGTCGAGGTTTCCGGTGGGCTCGTCGGCGATCAGCAGCATGGGGCGGTTGACGAAGGCCCGCGCGATGGCGACGCGCTGCTGCTCACCACCGGAGAGCTCACCGGGCATCCGGTCCTCCTTGCCGCCGAGGCCGACGAGGTCGAGGACCTGGGGCACGGCCTTGCGGATCTCGCCGCGCGGCTTGCCGATGACTTCCTGTGCGAACGCCACGTTCTCCGCGACGGTCTTGTTGGGCAGCAGCCGGAAGTCCTGGAAGACCGTCCCGAGCTGGCGGCGCATGTGCGGCACCTTCCAGTTGGACAGCCGGGCGAGGTCCTTGCCCAGGACATGCACCAGGCCCTGGCTGGCGCGCTCCTCGCGCAGCACCAGTCGCAGGAAGGTCGACTTTCCAGAACCGGACGAGCCGACGAGGAAGACGAACTCCCCCTTCGCGATGTCGAGTGAGACATCGCGCAGCGCGGGGCGGCTCTGCTTGGGGTAGGTCTTGGAGACGTTGTCGAATCGGATCACGGGTGCACCACGGTCGGCCGGGAGTAGGTGTGCGAGACATTACGCGAAGCGGACTCGCACGTGCAGTCAGCGTCGCGGTTTGCGTGTTTTGTCGCGTCGCGGAACGGGGGTAACCCGGCGGGGCGCGCCGAAAAGCGCGGGAGCTGGCACAGTGGTAAGGGAACAGTTGCGTTTCCCTGAGCGTTGTCGGTAGAGAACTGTGCTTACGGTCCGCATGTGCGGCTCCGACGCGCGGGAGGAGGAGAGCGCATGACCTACGACCGACTGGTGTGCGCCAACTGCGCGGCCCCGGTCATCGAGGGCCGATGCCCGGTCTGCCGGGCCAACCGCGAGCGGCTGCAGCAGGAGGGCCCCTTCGGCGGCCTGAGCCCGGCGGCTCTGCTGACCCTGCTGGTGCTGCTCATAGCGGCTGTGGTGCTGCTGGCCACGCACCAGACCGCCTGGGCGGCATAGCCCACGCAGGACGCACGGCGTACGCAAAGGAGGGCCCGGGGTGCTGAAGCGCACCCCGGGCCCTCCTTTGCGAGCTATCTCACTCAGGCGCTCAGGCGATGGTGCGACCACCACCGACGAGACGCGGCAGCATACGGAAGCCGATGCCACCGGCGATCATCGTCGCGGCACCGATGAGCAGGAAGGTGGTCTCGGCGGCGCCGGTCTCCGCCAGCTCCTCCTTGGCCTTGCCCTGCTCGACCGGCTTGGAGCCGGCGCTGTCGGTGTCGGTGTTGTCGGCGCACTTGGCACCGTCGAGGTCGACGGTGCAGGTGCCGGCGTCGCCGTCACCGCCGGTGCCCGGGTTCGCAGGGTCCTCGGACGGGTCGGCCGTCGGCTTGCCGGGCTTGTCGGGCTTGCCAGGCTTGTCGGGCTTGCCGGTGGGCTTGCCCGTCGGCTTGTCGGTGGGCTTACCGGTCGGCTTGTCCGTGGGGACATCCGTCGGGACATCGGTGGGAACATCCGTGGGGACATCCGTCGGGACGTCGGTGGGAATGTCCGTCGGGATCTCCGTCGGCTCCTCCGTCGGGTCCCCGGTGGGCTCGTCGTCGATGCCGATACCGGCGTCGATGCCGTTCGCGTCGGCGTTCGCCGACACCCCGAGGGGACCGACGTTGATGTCGACACCGACGGCCGAGGCGGCGCCCGCGGCGGTCAGCGACGCACCGGCGGCGATCACCGCGCCGGCGGCTATACGCGCCACACGGATCCGCGTCTTCTTGGTCATCTGGCTGCTACCCCCAGTAGCTAATTGTTAATGGAGCAGCGTCCGGGGCAGCCGTTGTTGGGGAGTTGAGTTCTCCCCCGTTCACACGCGCCCCAGAGATACGCATGCCGCGCGTCAGCCTTCCCACTTTTCGCGGACGCGTCAAGCTCGTTGCGCGTGCGATGTCCGGTATGAGGGAGGTTGCCTGACCTGCGAGGATGCAACTGTGACATAAAAGGGAACTGCCGCCCCCGGGGCGGCAGTTCCCTTGTCGACAAAGCGTCCTGCTACTTCTCCGTCTGCTTGCGCCAGCGAATTCCGGCTTCCAGGAAGCCGTCGATCTCACCGTCAAGTACCGACTGGGGGTTGCCCACTTCGAACTCCGTACGCAGGTCCTTGACCATCTGGTACGGGTGCAGGACGTACGAACGCATCTGGTTTCCCCAGGAGTTGCCGCCGTCGCCCTTGAGGGCGTCCATCTTGGCCTGCTCCTCCTGGCGGCGGCGCTCGAGGAGCTTGGCCTGCAGGACGTTCATCGCGCTCGCCTTGTTCTGGATCTGCGAGCGCTCGTTCTGACAGGAGACGACGATGCCGGTCGGGATGTGCGTGATGCGGACCGCGGAGTCGGTGGTGTTGACTCCCTGACCGCCGGGGCCGGAGGCGCGGTAGACGTCGATGCGCAGCTCGGTCTCGTCGATCTCGACGTGGTCGCTCTGCTCGACGACCGGCAGCACTTCGACGCCCGCGAAGGAGGTCTGGCGGCGGCCCTGGTTGTCGAACGGCGAGATGCGCACCAGGCGGTGGGTGCCCTGCTCGACGGAGAGCGTGCCGTAGGCGTACGGCGCCTTCACCACGAAGGTGGTCGACTTGATGCCGGCCTCTTCCGCGTACGACGTCTCGTACACCTCGGTCGAGTAGCCATGGCGCTCGGCCCAGCGCAGATACATGCGCTGCAGCCGCTCCGCGAAGTCGGAGGCGTCGACGCCGCCGGCCTCGGCGCGGATGTTGACCAGCGCCTCGCGCTCGTCGTACTCGCCGGACAGCAGCGTGCGCACTTCCATCTCGTCCAGCGCCTTGCGGACGTCGGCGAGCTCGGACTCGGCCTCGGCGAGGGTGTCCGCGTCGTCCTCCGCCTCGGCGAGCTCGAAGAGCACGGCAAGGTCGTCGATCCGGCTGCGCAGCGCCTCGGTCTTGCGGAGCTCGGCCTGGAGGTGCGACAGCTTGCTGGTGATCTTCTGCGCCGCGTCCGGGTCGTCCCAGAGAGACGGGGCCGCGGCCTGCTCCTCGAGCACGGCGATATCTGCCCTCATCTTCTCGAGGTCCAGGACGGCCTCGATCGACCCCATGGTCGAGGAGAGGGACTTCAGCTCTTCGGATACATCGACGACTGCCACGCCCCCAGCGTAACGGCATGCAGCGACACCCCGACCCGTCAGGCCCTGTCCGGTCCTACGGTTCCGCGGGACTGGACTGCTTCGAGTCCTGCGGGGGCGCGTCCCCGCCGTCGTCGCTCGTGGCCAGCCAGCCGCCGACGCCCACCGCCGCGGCCACGGCGAGAGCCGCGACACCCAGGGTGATGCGGCGCTTGCGCACGGCCTCCGACTTGTGGCGGGCCGAACCCGGGCGGCGCTGGCCGGGGCTACGGGGGGCGCGGGCCGTCCCGCGGGCGCCGCCTGCGAGCTCGTCCGGGGCCGGGACCCGCATCGAGGTGTGGGTGTCGCGGTTGGAGTCGGCGGGGGCGCCGCCGGGGACCAGCGGCACGGCGCCACGGCGGCGGGTTGCGCCGGGGACGGCGGGGGCCACGTCCTCGTACGGCTCCGCGGGCGGCTCGGCGTCCGGCTCGTCGACGTCCAGGGGCGGCATGCCCGCGAGCAGCGGGAGCAGATCGTGCAGCCGGGCGGCGAGCTCGGAGGCGCGCAGCCGGGAGGCCGGGGCCTTGGCCAGGCACTGGACGATCAGCTGCCACAGCTCGTCGGGGATGCCCGGGAGCGGGACCACGGTCTCGGTGACATGGCGGCGCAGTACCGCGCCGGGGTGGCCGCCGCCGAAGGGCGTGAAGCCCGCGAGGAGCTCGTACAGAACGGTCGCGAGGGCGTAGATGTCGACCGCGGCCCGGGGCGGCAGCCCCTCGACGATCTCCGGGGCGACGTAGTCCGGCGTACCGATGATCCCCGGGGGGTTCGGCGACTGTCCCCCCGTGGGACGCAGTGCCTTCGTGCGGCGCGGGGTGTCGATCAGCTTGGCGACGCCGAAGTCGGTGAGTACCGCCGGGTGGGATCCGGCCGGGCCGAGCGGGCCCTCCATGTCGAGGAGGATGTTCTCCGGCTTGACGTCGCGGTGGACGACTCCGGCGGCGTGGGCGGCCGCCAGTCCCTCAGCGACGTCGGCGATGATCGCGACGGCCGCCTCGGGGGCGAGGCGCCGCTCCCGGTCGAGGCGGGTGCGCAGATCGGTGCCGCGTACGAGGTCCATGACGAGCGCGAGGTCGTTGCCGTCGACGACGAGGTCGCGGACCGCGACGACCTTGGGGTGCTCAAGACCGAGCAGGGCCGTGCGCTCCTGTACGAAGCGTCCGACCAGCTCCTGGTCCGATGCCAGGTCCTCACGCAACAGCTTGATGGCGACGGGCCCTTCGGGTCCCTCGCCGAGCCACACCGTGCCGGCGCTGCCCCGTCCAAGGATCTGGTGGGCCGTGTACCGGCTGCCGATATTCCGTGCCAAGACTGCTCCCTCAGCGGCTGGCGTTGCCCGCTGTGTCTACCCGGGGGAAGACCCCCGGACCCCCGGCCCGAAAAGCAGGCCGGGCACCGTGACCGACGGGGACACGCGAGGCGCACCTGAGTAACGTACGCGGGCATCCGGGGGCTGTGTGCCCCGGATGACGCCAACCTTCACTTCTGCGGGGGAAATCACGCCGCAGAAGTCGACAAATCTGCAGAGTCGCTACGGCTTGGTGTTCGGGGTGTCCGAACTGCTGCCGAGGTTCGAGATCCAGTTCGTCACCTTGGAGATGCCGTCGCCGATCGCGTCCCAGTAGCTCGTGCCCGTGGCGACCCAGTCCTGGAGGAACGTCTCCCAAGCCAGCCAGCCCGCGCCGACCAGGATCAGGAGCGTGAACAGACAGCCCTTGAGGCAGCCGAGGCCCGGGATCCGCATCCTGTTGGGGTTGCGCTGCCTGGGCTGACGCGGCACGGGCTGCTGGGGCGGCGGCTGCGGGGGCGCGTACTGCTGTTGCTGCGGCGGTGGCGGGGCGTACCGCTGCGGCTGGGGCTGGGGGCGCTGCGGCTGCGGCGGGTACTGCTGCTGGTGCGGACGCTGCGGCGGCTGCTGCTGGGGCCGCTGCTGCTGGCGCTGCGGACGGCGGCGCAGCGGGTCCTGGTTCGGGTCGAGGTACTGGACCTGCGTCTGTTCGTTGCGGTCGCGGGCCGCCTGCAGCTGCGACTGCCAGGGGTGCGGGTCCTCGGGGCGCGGGGCGTTGTCGCCACGCGGCGAGCCCGGGGGTACGGGAGGCATCACCGAGGTCGGGTCGGCGGCGCCGCGTGGCCCACCGGACTGCGGAAGGCCGGTCTGCGGCATGACGCTGGTCGCGGCGTTGGGGTCGTACGAACCGGCGTTGCTCGGCAGCACCTGCGTCGGGTCGGCCGAGCCGGGGGCCCCCGGGACCGGCGCCGGCGACGGGTCGGGCGCGAGCAGCGCGGCGACTCCGAGCGCGGCCTCGACCTGTGCGCTGGAGGAGTGGACGCCGATGCCGGCTGCCACGGTGCGCAGCCCGCGGGCGAGGTTCTCGGCGCTGGGCCGCTGAGCCGGCTCCTTGCGCAGACATCGCTCTATGACCGTCCACAGCGGCTCGGGGACCGTGGTGGGGCGGCGCGGCTCCTCGCTCAGGTGGCGGTGGAGCACTTCGAGCGCGGTGCCGCCGGCGAACGGGGGCCTGCCGGTGACCAGTTCGTACAGCAGGATGCCCGCGCCGTAGATGTCGACGGCGGAGGTCTGCGGGCGGCCCTCGGCGGATTCGGGCGCGACGTAGGCGGGCGTGCCGACGAATTCGTGCGTACGGGTCAGGCCCGGGGAGTCCGCGAGGCGCGCGATGCCGAAGTCGGTCAGCATCGGGTGCATCTGGCCGTCGGCGTCGGTCTTGAGCAGTACGTTCGCGGGCTTGAGGTCGCGGTGGACGACACCGTCGGTGTGGCTGGCGGCGAGCGCGTCCGCGATCTGGGCGGTCAGCAGAGAAGCGGCGACCGGTGTGAGGGGGCCGTTCTCGCGGATGTAGCGGTGCAGGTCGGGGCCGTCGACCAGGTCCATGACGAGGGCGAGGAGATCGCCTTCGACGACGAGGTCGCGGGTGCGCACGATGTTCGGGTGGGTCAGGCGGAGCAGGACGGAGCGTTCGCGCAGGAAGCGCATCACCACGTCCGCGTCGTTCGCCAGCTCTTCCTTGAGGACCTTGATCGCGACGGTCTCGCCGGGCTGGCCGGCGACGGCCGCCTCGGCGCCCGCGGTCTCCCTCTGGCTCGCTCGCCAGACGGTGCCCGTGGCGCCGCGCCCGAGGGGCTCCTCGAGCAGGTACTTGCTGCCTACCGGCCGCACGTCATGTGCTCCCTGCTGATCGTGGTCCTTGCGTGGTCCGGAGCCCCTGTGCCCGGCCCGGGTGTCCGACCCACTTTAGTGCCGCCCCACGGGCACCGGCGGGTCGTCGCCATGTCCCCTCTTCCCGTGGTGTTCGAAAAGAAGACGCGGGCATCGTACGGATGGTTGCCGCACTGTCGTGCAGCGAACGTCACGGTCGTTCCGGATCAGACCCCAACCAGGCATTTTTACGCCCAGAGCCGACCAATCAAGATCACTTGAAGGCGGCCCCCGGGCGTGTTGTCAGTGGCAGGTGCGAGGATGCCCTCAGCACGGAGTCGTGTGGGGGGTGCCCTCTGGCGCGTCAGCGTTCAGGGGGAGTGAACCGCGCGCGCCGTGCCGACCTGCCGGGTGGGGGCGAATCACAGGGCGGCTCCTGCCGGGTACCCCGCGCAGAAGGGATTGCTGACGGCGATGCAGATCCGGCTGACCGTCCTCGCGCCGCGCGGCGGGCAATCCGCGGCGGGCTCCGCGGGGCGCGCCTCTGCGGTCGGGCGCGCGTGCGACGTACTGATCACCGCGCCTGCCGGTACGGCGCTGGCCGCGGTGGCATCCGGTCTGGCGGCGGCCGTCTCCGGGCCCGACGCCTCGGGCTCCGTCGTGCTCTACGCGGGCCAGGAGCGCCTCGACCCGCAGCGCCGCACACTGGGCGAGCCGCCGCTGGTGGACGGCGCGGTGCTCTCGCTGCAGTTCCCGGGCGAGGACGAGTCCCCGTGGACCGACGCGTGCGCTCAGCTCCATGTCGTGGCGGGCCCGGACGCGGGCGGGGTCCACCTGCTCCACGGCGGCCGGATCGACATCGGCCGCTCCGCCGACGCGGACGTTCCGCTGGCCGACCCGGACGTCTCCCGCCTGCACTGCGCGGTGACGGTGGCCGAGGACGGCCGGGTGACGGTGGCAGACCTCGACTCGACGAACGGCACGACCCTGGACGGCACCGCGGTGGGCCAGCGCCCGGTCCGGCTGCCCGCGGGAGCCTTGCTGCGCCTGGGGGAATCGACGCTGCGGCTGACGAAGGGCGCGCGGACGACGGCGCTTGCGACGACGCCGGACGGCGAGGGGCATCTTCGGATAGACAGGGGAGACGAGGCGGGCCCCGCAGCGGGCGCACCGGGCGGGCACGCTTCCGCGCGCTCTGCCGGTGGAACGCTCCGGGGCGGGCTCGCCTCTGGCGGAACGGCCCCCGCCGGGTCACGGCACGGCGGCCCGCCGACCGGCGCCGTCCCGGGCGGACACCCCCCCGAGGGACCCGCCCAGCACAGCCCCGGGCCCGACAGCACCCCCGACGGGTACGTCCGCGGCGGCTCCGCCCCGGGCGCCCCGCAGGGTTCCGCCCCCGGTGGGACCCACCCCGCAGACGGGTCCAGTACCCAGCCCCGGGTGCCCGCCCAGTACGACCCCGCCGTGCCCAGCGCGCCGACCAGCGCCGGGCAGGGCGACTCCGGGACGCTCTATGCCTACGACTCCGACGCCACGCACTCCAGGGCCGCCGACAATCAGGAGCAGCCGGCCGAGGGCCACACCGGTGGCACGCCCGCCCGCGGAACCCGGCTGCCCGACACTGGGAGCCGTCGACGGGGCATAGGTGCCTGGGCGCGGCGGCTCGCCGGAGGGCGGGACGAGGCCATTCCCCTGCTTCCGGCTCAGCCCGCGCCGGCGGCTCTCGCCGCGCCCGTCGCCGAGCGCTGGCCCGATCCCGCCGCGGTGCTGCTCACCGCGCTCGGGCCGGGGCCCCGGCTCTGGGAGCGGAGCCCGGCCCACCCCGAGTCGCTCGTCATACGGCTGGGCACCGCGGACCGGGCCGAGCTGCCCTCCGTGCCGGTGACCGTCGGCCTGCGCGAGGCCGGTTCGCTCGGGCTCGCCGGGCCGCGGGCGCGGCTGGCCGGGCTGGCCAGGTCGGCCGTCGCCCAGCTGGCCGCGCTGCACTCACCCGTGGACCTGGAGATCGTGCTGATCTCCACGGACCGGACCCGGAGCCTGGAGGAGCGAAGGGCGGAGTGGGCCTGGCTCGGCTGGCTGCCCCATCTGCGCCCCGCCCACGGCCAGGACTGCCGACTGCTGCTGGCGTACGACCGGGACCAGGCCACCGCCCGCACCGCCGAGCTCACCCGCCGCCTCGACGACGGTCCGCTCGGCCCCGGCTGGCCGTCCGCCGACCGCAGGTCGGTCGCCGACGCCGCCGCGGCGTACGAAGGGGCCCGGACCGTCGTCATCGTCGACGGCGACCCCGGCTCGGCCGTGCTGCGCGAGACGACGGCCCGGCTGGCCGGAGCGGGCTGGGCCGCCGGAATCCATCTGATCTGCCTGGCCGAGACCCCGGCCGCCTCCCCGCTCTCCCCCGTCGCCGCGACGTACGAGACCGCGTGCGCGGCCTCGCTCGCCTTCCGCGAGTGCGGAGCGGTCGCCCTGCTGAGCGGCGATGTGGCGACCGCGCTGCGGCTGATGCGTACGGCCGGCGGCCGGCCCGCGGGCCATGGCACGGTCGGCGCGGTGGACGCCGTCTCCGCGGCGTGGGCGGAGCGCTTCGGGCGGGCGCTCGCGCCGCTGCGCGCCGAGGGCACGGGCACGCACCCGAGCCGGGCCGCGGCACTGCCCCGGTCCGCGCGGCTGCTCGACGAGCTGGGGCTGGCCCGCGCCACCCCCGCGTCCCTGATGGCGCGCTGGGCCTCGGCCGGCGACGGCACCGTCGTGCTCGGCGCGGGCCCGCGCGGCCCCCTCGCCGTCGATCTGACCGAGGAGGGCCCGCATCTGCTGATCGAGGGCCCGGCGGGCAGCGGCCGCACCGAGCTGCTGCGTTCCGTCGCGGCCTCACTCGCCGCCGCGGGCCGCCCCGACCGGCTCGGTCTGCTGCTGGTCGACGGCGCGGGCGGCGAGCGCGGCGACGGACTCGCGGCCTGCATGGAACTTCCTCATGTCACCGAGCACTTGGTGGCCAGCGACCCGGTCCGGATGCGGGCCTTCGCCCAGGCCCTGGGAGCCGAGCTGAAGCGGCGGGCCGAGCTGCTGGCGGGCCTGGACTTCGCCGAGTGGCACGACCGGCGCGAGGTCGCGGACCGGATGGTCGGCCAGCGCCCGCCGAGCGCCGCCGAGCAGCGTGGTGACCTGGACTCCTCCTCCAGTGGCACGCTCCGGCTGCGCCCCGGAGCCCGTACGAGGGCCCAGGAGCCCGCTCCCCTGCCCCGCCTCGTGGTCCTGGTGGACGACTTCGACGCGCTGGTCGCTCCTGCGCTCGGCAGTCCCGGGCGCCCCGCGGCCGGTTCGGTCGTACGGGCGCTGGACGCCGTGGCCCGGGACGGCCGGCGACTGGGCATCCATCTGGTGGCGACGTCCGCCCGCCCCGACCGCACCGCCGATACGGAGATCGCGCAGGGCGCGCGGCTGCGTGCCGTGCTGGACGCGCCGCCCGCGTCGCCGGGGCCGGAGGACCCCGCTCCGGGGCGCGGCAGGCTGGGGCATCCGGACGGCCGGGTGACGCCGTTCCAGAGCGGCCGGGTGACGGGACGCATTCCGCGTACGGCGACCTTGCGTCCCACTGTGGTGCCGCTCGAGTGGGAGCGGATGGGGGATCCGCCCACCCGTCGCCCCGTGCGTGAACTGGGCAACGGGCCGACGGACTTGGCGCTTCTGGCCAGCGCCCTGGAGCGAGCTGCACGATCCGTGGATGCCGCGCCGCTGCCTCCGCTCTCGCCGGCTCACCCCTGACCGACGGCGTACTCACGCCATTGACCTGACATCACGTCACAAGGCCATTACGAATGGCTTGTTGACGGCTGGTGCGCTATTGCGACACCCGGAGACCGGGCGTACACCTGTCGGTCAGTGGGAAGGCGCACGGGACAGCGCACGGAAGAGACGGGGCAGTGATGCGCACAACTCTTCGTACGGGCAGGGCCGCAGTGGTGTTCGCGGCCATCGGCGCACTCGCCATGACCGGCTGTGGCGACAACAAGGACGACAAGGCGAAACCGGGCGGGAGCAAGGACAAGGAGTCCGCCTCGACCGTCCAACTCCCCAAGCTGAACGGCGAGAAGATAGAGGTATCCGCCGTCTGGAGCGGCCCTGAGCAGGAGAACTTCACCAAGGTCCTCAAGGAGTTCGAGAAGCGGACCGGCGCCACGGTCACCTTCGTCCCCGCGCAGGACCCGATCGTCAACTTCCTCGGTACGAAGATCGCGGGCGGCGCTCCTCCCGATGTGGCGATGCTCCCCCAGGTCGGCGCGATCCAGCAGGCCGTACAGCGCAAGTGGGCCAAGCCCGTCGGCGCGGAGGCGAAGGCGCAGCTGGCGAAGAACTACTCCAAGGGCTGGCAGGACCTCGGAGCGGTGAACGGGACGCAGTACGGCGTCTACTACAAGGCCGCCAACAAGTCCCTGATCTGGTACAACAACGCCGCCTTCGAGAACGCGGGCGCGAAGGAGCCGAAGACCTGGAAGGACTTCCTGTCGACCGCCGAGGCTCTCTCCGCCTCGGGCGTCACACCCGTCTCGGTCGCGGGCGCGGACGGCTGGACGCTCACCGACTGGTTCGAGAACATCTATCTCTCCCAGGCGGGCCCCGAGAAGTACGACCAGCTCGCCCAGCACAAGATCAAGTGGACCGATCCGTCCGTGAAGAGCGCGCTGACCACGCTCGGCGAGCTCTTCGGCAAGCCGGCGCTGATCGCGGGCGGTGCGGACGGCGCGCTGCAGACGGAGTTCCCGGCCTCGGTCACCCAGACCTTCACCGGGGGCGACCAGCCCAAGGGCGCGATGGTCTTCGAGGGCGACTTCGTGACCGTCAACATCGCCCAGACCGACGCCAAGATCGGTACGGACGCGAAGTTCTTCCCCTTCCCCGCGGTCGGCGCGCTGCCGCCGGTGGTGACGGGCGGGGACGCGGCCGTGGCGCTGAAGGACAGCAAGGGCGCGCAGGCGCTGCTGACCTTCCTGGCATCCCCGGACGCGGCCAAGATCTCCGCGCAGTCGGGTGGCTTCCTGTCCCCGAACAAGGCGCTGGACCTCGCCGCGTATCCCAATGATGTGCAGCGCGGTATCGCCAAGGCACTGATCGCGGCGGGCGACGACTTCCGCTTCGACATGTCGGACCAGATGCCGCAGTCGTTCGGCGGCACGCCCGGCAAGGGCGAGTGGAAGGCGCTGCAGGACTTCCTGAAGAACCCGAAGGACGTCGCGGGGGCCCAGCAGAAGCTGGAGTCGGACGCGGCCAAGGCGTACAAGAGCTGACGCGTGACGACCGCGGCGGCAGCGGGGGGCCCGGCGAGTCCGGTTCCCCCCGCCGACAAGCGCAAGAGCGTGACAGGCACACGTAAAATTGTCGCGGCCGGCTTTCTGCTGCCCGCGCTGGTGCTCCTGGGCGCGCTCGTGGTCTACCCGATCGGGTACTCGCTCTACCGGTCCTTCTTCGACCAGTCCGGCAGCTCGTTCGCCGGGCTCGACAACTACAAGGAGATCTTCACCGAGGACAGCATCCTGACCGCGGTCAAGAACAACGCGATCTGGGTGGTCGTGGCGCCGACCGTTTCGACGGCGCTCGGTCTGATCTTCGCCGTGCTCACCGAGCGGGTGCGCTGGGGCACGGCCTTCAAACTGATCGTCTTCATGCCGATGGCGATCTCGATGCTCGCCGCGGGCATCATCTTCCGGCTGGTGTACGAGCAGGATCCGGAGCGGGGGGTCGCCAACGCGGTCTGGGTGGGCGTCCATGACACCTTCGCCGAGTCGGCGGGCTTCCCCAAGGCGCATCCGATGCCGGTGCATCCGCTGAAGGCGGGCGGCGGCGGTTCGTTCATCACCAAGGAGCCGGTCAGCGCGGGCAAGGAAGCACTGCTGCCGCTGGTGGGTGTCGCGCCGGCGAAGATGCCGTCCGACGCGAAGCCCGCAAAGCCCGCGCAGCCGGCGGGCGGGAAGATCACCGGGACCGCGTGGCTGGACTTCACCAAGGGGGGCGGCGGCAAGCCCAACTCCATCGACGCGAACGAGCTCGGACTCAAGGGCATCAAGGTGGAGGCCGTCAAGGACGGCAAGGTGGTCGCATCGGCCAGGGCGGCCGCCGACGGTACGTTCACGCTGCCCGCGTCCGCGGACGGGGCCCAACTGCGGCTGCCCGCCGAGAACTTCAGGGAGCCGTACAACGGCGTCAACTGGCTCGGCCCGTCACTCGTCACACCGGCGATCATCGGCAGTTACGTATGGATGTGGGCCGGCTTCGCGATGGTGCTGATCGCGGCGGGGCTCGCGAGCGTGCCGCGTGAACTGCTGGAGGCGGCGCGGGTGGACGGCGCGAACGAATGGCAGGTCTTCCGCAGGGTGACCGTCCCGCTGCTCGCGCCGGTCCTCGCGGTCGTCCTCGTCACCCTGATGATCAATGTGCTGAAGATCTTCGACCTGGTCTTCATCATCGCGCCCGGGTCCGCGCAGGACGACGCCAACGTCCTGGCGCTCCAGCTCTACCGGTCCTCGTTCGGCACGGACTCGAATCTGGGGCTGGGCAGCGCCATTGCCGTACTCCTGCTGCTGCTGGTGATCCCGGTGATGCTGTTCAACATCCGGCGCATGCGAAGGGAGGCCCGCCGATGACCACGAACGACGGTGTGGTGAAGGCGAAGCAGTCCCTTCCCGCGCGGATCGCGGCGCGCGCGGGCGGTGGCGTGATGCGCGTCTTCCTCGTGCTGGTGGGCCTGTTCTGGCTGCTGCCGACCTTCGGGCTGCTGCTGTCCTCACTGCGGGGTCCTGCGGACATCGGCGAGAGCGGCTGGTGGAAGGTGTTCAGTGCGCCCGCGCAGCTCACCTTCGACAACTACTCACGCCTGCTGGACAACAAGGCGATCACGGACTCGCTGCTGTCCAGCGTGCTGATCACGGTCCCGGCGACACTGCTGGTCGTGGTGATCGGCGCCCTGGCCGGCTACGCCTTCGCCTGGATGGACTTCCCCGGCCGCGACTGGTGGTTCATCGCGGTGGTGGCCCTCCTGGTGGTCCCGGTCCAGGTCGCGCTGGTGCCCGTCTCGAAGCTGTTCGGTGCGATCGGCATCTTCGAGACGACGATCGGCGTGATCGTTTTCCATGTGGCGTTCGGCCTGCCGTTCGCGATCTTCCTGCTGCGGAACTTCTTCGCCGAGATCCCCAGAGAGCTGCTGGAGGCGGCGAGGCTGGACGGAGCGGGTGAGATCCGGCTGTTCACCCGCGTCGTGATGCCCCTGGGCGGCCCGGCGATCGCATCGCTGGGCATCTTCCAGTTCCTGTGGGTGTGGAACGACATGCTGGTCGCCCTGATCTTCGCCGACTCGCAGAGCGCGCCGATCACGGTGGCGCTCCAGCGCCAGGTGAGGCAGTTCGGCAACAACATCGACGTGCTGGCGCCGGGCGCGTTCGTCTCGATGATCATCCCGCTGGTGGTGTTCTTCGCGTTCCAGCGCCAGTTCGTGACGGGAGTCATGGCCGGCGCGGTGAAGTGACTTACGGCTGAGGGGTGTTGGCGGGCGGCGCGCACGCGTAGGGCGTGTTTGGAAGTTTCGCCCGCCGGCACCTCATGCCTTGAGTGCGGCCACCGCCGCCCCCGCCAGTTCGTCCAGGTATCCGTCCGGCACGTCCGACCTGACCACCACCAGCCGCCAGTACAGCGGCCCCACCATCAGATCCAGCGCCCGGTCCGGATCCGTCGACGCAGGCAGCTCGCCCCGGGCCACCGCGTCGCGTACCACCACGGCTGCCACCCCCTGCTGGCTGTCCAGCAGCGCCGTCTTGATCGCGTCCGCGATTTCCGGGTGCCGGGCCGCCTCCACCAGCAGGTCCGGGATGACCTGCGAGGCCACCGGGTGGCGCAGGGCGTGCGAGGCCACCTCCAGCAGCGCCCGTACATCCCCGTACAGAGAACCCGTCGCCGGCGCAGGCAAGCCCTGCGCGGCAAACGCCGAGACCAGGTCGAGCACCAGGGACAGCTTGGACTTCCAGCGCCGGTAGACCGCCGTCTTGCCGACGCCCGCCCGCCGTGCGATCCCCTCGATCGACATGCGCGCGAAGCCGACCGCCGCCAGTTCCTCGAAGACGGCGGCGCGAATGGCGTCGGTCACGTCCTCCCGGAGCACAGCGGCTCCGGCCGGCGCGCGACGCGGGGTTCCCGGATCCGTGGTCATGCCCAGGAGCATAGCGGGACGACGAGACGGTTGCGTTGCGACGTAACTCCGTCCTACCCTCACCGTAGCGACGATACGGGACCGTCCCGTCGCGAGCCATGAGTCGATCCCTCGGTCAGCAGCCGATCCGCCCTCTCCGAAAGCGGCCGCCCCTGTGACTACCCAGACGATTGCCCCTCCCCCGTCCCTGGAGAAACCGGTGGAACCAGTGGAATCGGTGGAGGACCTCACCGCACTCGCCCTGCACCACGGTCTGACCGTCAGCGGCGCGCGCCCCAGCCTGCGCAGCTACATCGGCCAGATCTGGTCCCGCCGCCACTTCATCGTCGCCTTCGCCACCGCCCGGCTGACCGCCCAGTACAGCCAGGCCAAGCTGGGCCAGATCTGGCAGGTCATGACCCCCCTGCTGAACGCGACGGTCTACTACTTCATCTTCGGCGTACTGCTGGACACCAAGAGCGGCGTCCCCGACTTCATCCCGTTCCTCGTCACCGGGGTCTTCATCTGGACCTTCACCTCCAGCTCGATCATGGCGGGCACCCGCGCGATCTCCGGCAACATCGGTCTCGTACGCGCCCTGCACTTCCCCCGCGCCAGCCTGCCCATCGCCATCGCGCTCCAGCAGCTCCAGCAGCTGCTCTTCTCGCTCGCCGCGCTGATCATGATCCTGCTCGCCGTCGGCGAGTTCCCGGACGTCAACTGGCTGCTCGCGGTCCCCGCGCTGCTCCTGCAGGCCGGCTTCAACACCGGACTGTCCATGATCATGGCGAGGCTGGCCAGCCGTACCCCGGACATCGCCCAGCTGATGCCGTTCATCCTGCGCACCTGGATGTATGCCTCGGGCGTGATGTGGTCCATCGACAAGGTGTTCAGCCACCACGACAAGCTGCCCCACATCGTGCTGCTCGCGCTGGAGTGCAACCCCGCCGCCGTCTATATCGACCTGGTGCGCTTCGCCCTCATCGAGAGTTTCACCGCCGCCCAGCTCCCCTCGCACGTCTGGGCCCTGGCCCTGTTCTGGGCGGTGCTCTTCGGGGCCGGCGGCTTCGTCTACTTCTGGCAGGCAGAGGAGAAGTACGGCCGTGGCTGAGCAGACCGGCAGGACCCCGACCGTCGTCGTCGACGGTGTCCACATCAAGTACCAGGTGAACGGCGCCCGCACCGGCCGGGGCAGCGCCACCACCGCCCTCAGCCGGATCGTCTCCCGCCGGGCGGCTCCCGGCGTGCGCGAGGTGCACGCCGTCAAGGGCGTCAGCTTCGCCGCGTACAAGGGAGAGGCGATCGGCCTGATCGGCTCCAACGGCTCCGGGAAATCGACCCTGCTCAAAGCCATCGCGGGCCTGCTGCCGCCCTCCGAAGGCAAGGTCTTCACCCAGGGCCAGCCCTCGCTGCTCGGCGTCAACGCCGCCCTGATGGCCGATCTGACCGGCGAGCGCAATGTCATCCTCGGCGGGCTCGCGATGGGCATGACCCGCGAGCAGGTCCAGGAGCGCTACGACGACATCGTCGACTTCTCCGGGATCAACGACAAGGGCGACTTCATCTCGCTGCCGATGCGTACGTACTCCTCCGGCATGGGTGCCCGCCTGCGGTTCTCGATCGCCGCCGCCAAGAGCCACGACGTCCTGCTGATCGACGAGGCGCTGTCCACCGGCGACGCCCGCTTCCGGCGGCGCAGCCAGGAGCGGATCGACGAGCTGCGCGCGGAGGCAGGCACGGTCTTCCTGGTCAGCCACAGCAACGGGACGATCACCGAGACCTGCGACCGCGCCCTCTGGCTGGAGGCAGGTGTGCTGCGGATGGACGGCCCGGCGGAGGAAGTGGTCGCCGCATACGAGGCGTTCACCGGCGGCAAGAAGTAGTACGAAATAGCTCGAAAAGTATCCAAAGCGGGCTAGAGTACCCGCCGATGACGACCCGTCCGATCGGCCCGCCCGCGCCACCGCCCCCGCCCTCCTTCGACGTCTCCCCGGCGCCGGGAATCCCCGGCGCCGCGTACTGCCGCACCCGGCACCCCGCGGTGCTCGCCGCCGTCTGGGGGGCCACCCGCCTCGGCATGCTCGGTCTGCTCCTCGTCGACCGCGTCGGCGACACGGGCATTGCCGGGGAGGTGTACACCCTCTATCGGCGCTGGTACGAACAGCTCCTCCAGGGCGCGTTCCCCCTTGACGACGTCACCTGGCAGTACCCGCCCGGTGCCGCGCTCGTCTTCCTCGCCCCCGGCGCGCTGCCCTGGCTGACGTACTTCCAGGCCTTCGTCGCCCTCACCCTGGTCGCCGATGCGGTCATCACCCTGGCCCTCGCCCGCGCGGGAGTGCGCGGCGCGTGGCTGTGGGTGTGCGGACTGCCGCTGCTGCTGCACCTTCCCTACGCGCGCTACGACGTCCAGGTCACCGCCGTCGCCGTACTCGCGCTGCTGGCCGTGCAGCGCAGGCCCGGCACCGCAGGGGCACTCGCCGGACTCGGCGCAATGATCAAGGTGTGGCCGGTGCTGACCGCGCTGGGCACGCCCCCGGGACGTACGACACGCCGGGCCTGGCTCTCGGCCGCCGCCTGCGCCGCGGCGTTGCTCGCCGTCCTCATGTCCGGCTTCTCGCACAGCCTGGACTTTGTGCGGCAACAGGGCGCCAGGGGCGTGCAGATCGAGTCGCTCGGCGGGACCGTGCTCCAACTCGCGCGGCAGGCAGGCTGGTCGGGCACGGTCCGGTACCAGTACGGGGCATTCGAGTTGGTCGGCCCCCATGTGTCGGGCGTGGCGCGGCTCTCCCTGCTGCTGAGCGTCGCCGCGCTGTGCTGGCTGCTGCTGTGGCGGGTGCGGGCGCTGCGCTGGACGCCGGCCACGCCCTTCGACGCCTCGTTCGCCGCCGTACTGCTCTTCACCGTCACCAGCCGCGTCATCAGCCCGCAGTATCTGGTCTGGCTGCTCGGTCTGGCCGCCGTGTGCCTCACCTCCCGGCACACCACCCAGCGCACGGTCGCGCTGCTGATGCTCCCCGCCGCCGCACTGAGCGCGCTCGCCTACCCGGTCTGCTACGACGATGTGCTGGCCGGCACCCCGCTCGGCCTGCTGCTCATGGTCGTACGCAACGGGCTGCTGCTCTTTGCCGCGCTGCTCTCCTGCCGACGGCTGTGGGCGGCGACGGTCGCGCGATAGGCTCCCGTCTCGCCGATCGGCAGGGGCACGCCAAGGGAGTCGGGCATGGGGAACGGGGGGCCTGAACCGCTGCGCGCGGACGACCCGCGAGAGATCGCGGGCTATGTGCTCGAGTCGCGGATCGGCGAGGGCGGCATGGGCACCGTCTTTCTCACCCGCACCGCCGAGGGCCGGCCCGTCGCGCTGAAGTTGATCCGCCGCGAGCACGCGCAGAGCGAGAGCTTCCGCAGGCGCTTCGCCCGCGAGGTCGAGGCGGCCCGCCGGGTGCACGGCCACCATGTCGTGCCGGTCGTCGACCATGACGCACAGGGCCCGCGGCCCTGGCTCGCCACCCGTTACGTACCGGGGCTGCCGCTCGACGACGCGCTGGCCGCACACGGGCCGCTGCCGTCGGCCTGCGTGCTCCAGCTGACCGCCGCGGCGGCGCTCGCGCTCGACGCCGTACACACCGCCGGAGTCATACACCGCGACGTCAAGCCGGGGAATCTGCTGCTGACCGGCGAGGGGCCCTGGCTGCTCGACTTCGGCATCGCGCGGGCCGTCGGCACGTCCTCGCTGACCACCGTCGGCCGGATGGTCGGCACCCCCAAGTACATGTCGCCCGAGCATGCGCTGGGCAAGCAACTCACGCCCGCGTCCGATGTGTTCACCCTCGGGCTGCTCGCCGCCGAGGCCGCCTCGGGGAGCCATCCGTACGGAGAGGGCGGGGGCCTGGTGGTCGCCACCAGGATCGCGGGCACCGACCGCGAGCCCCCGGACCTCGGCGGGCACCCTCCGGCGCTGCGCGAGGTGCTGACGGCCTGCCTCGCCGCCCGTCCCGAGGACCGGCCTAGTGCGGCGGAGGTGGCCGCGCTGTGCCGTCGCGCGGCGGGACGCGACGTACGCGACTTCACCGGCTGGCTGCCGAGGCCGCTGACCGCGAGGGTGTCACGCATCGAACGCGCGGCGAAGGACCCGAGGTCCTCGGGCTGGCTGAGCAGAACGCGCAGTCGCCGGACGGGCTCGACATCGAGCCCGTCCGGCGACTGAGGACAGAGCACTTCAAGCCCGCCCGGCGATTGAGGACACAGACTTCAAGCCCGCCCGGCGATTGAGGACGAAGCCGGCTACCGGGCGGACCCGGTCACCGCATCAGCTGTGCGTCCGCAGCAGCTGCCGCATCGTCCGCATCGCCACCGACAGGTTCGCCAGGTCGAACGTGTCCGAGCCCTGGATCTCCTCCAGCGTCGTACGCGCCCGGCTCAGGATCGCCGCGTTCTTCTGCTCCCACGCCGTGAACCGCTCCTCGGGCGTCGAGCTGCCGTTGCCCACCGAGAGCACGTCCGCGGTCAGCATCGCGTGCGCCGCGTACAGGTCCTCGCGGATCGACGCGCGGGCCATGGACTGCCAGCGGTCCGCCCGCGGCAGCTCTATGATCCGGTCCATCAGCTGGGTGATCTGCAGCCGGTCCGCGAGGTCGTAGTACACCTCGGCGACCGCCATCGGCTCCTTCTTCGTACGGTCCGCGATCGCGACGATGTCGAGCGTCGGGAAGGCGGACGAGAAGCCTGCGACTCGCACGGCGAGCTCCTCGGGAACGCCCGCCTCGGTCAGCTCGTCCAGCACCTTCTGGTACCACTCCAGGTCCCCGCCGCGCAGCATCTTCGGCAGCTCGGCCCAGACCTGCTCCACCCGGTCGGCGAAGAAGTCGATGGTCCCGGCGAGTTCCAACGGCTGCGGGCGGTTGCCGAGCAGCCAGCGCGTACCGCGCTCGACGAGGCGGCGCGAGTGCAGCCGGATGCGGGTCTGGACATCGGCCGCGACCTTGTTGTCGAGAGCCTCGACGGCGTCCCACACCGCGCCGAGACCGAAGATCTCGCGCGCCGCGGTCTGTGCCCGCACGACCTCCTCGATCGACGCACCCGTCTCTTCCCGCAGCCGGTGCAGGAACGTCGAACCACCGGTGTTCACCGTGTCGTTGACCAGCACCGTCGTGACGATCTCGCGGCGCAGCGCGTGCGTGTCGATCGCCTCGGGGAACTTTTCACGGAGCGGCTTGGGGAAGTACGCGTGCAGCAGCCGGCGCAGATACGGGTCGTCCGGCAGCTCGGTCCTGATCAGCTCGTCCGCCACCGTGATCTTGGTGTAGGCGAGCAGCACGGCCAGCTCCGGCTGGCTGAGTCCCTTGCCGGCGTTCAGCAGCTCGCGGATCTGCCGGTCGGTCGGCAGGAACTCCAACGCCCGGTCCAGGTGCCCGTCCCGGCCGAGGCGCCGCATGAAGCGCTGGTGGGCGTGGAGCAGCGAGGGCGACTGGGCGACGGCGTTCGACAGGGCGACGTTCTGCGCATAGTTGTTGCGCAGCACCAGCTGGCCGACCTCGTCGGTCATCTCGGCGAGCAGCTTGTTGCGCTGCTTGACGGTCAGGTCGCCGTCCGACACCAGGCCGTTGAGCAGGATCTTGATGTTCACCTCGTGGTCGGAGGTGTCCACGCCCGCGCTGTTGTCGATGGCATCGGTGTTGATCTTGCCGCCGTTGCGGTCGAACTCGATGCGGCCGAGCTGGGTCAGACCCAGGTTGCCGCCCTCGCCGACGACCTTGACCCGCAGGTCCACTCCGTTGACGCGGATGGCGTCGTTGGCCTTGTCGCCGACGTCCGCGTTGGACTCGGTGGAGGCCTTGACGTACGTACCGATTCCGCCGTTCCACAGCAGGTCCACCGGGGCCTTGAGGATCGCCTTCATCAGATCGGCGGGCGTCATCTTGGTGACGCCGGCCTCGATGCCGAGCGCCGCGCGCAGATGCACGTTGATCGGGATCGACTTGGCCGTACGCGGGTGGATGCCGCCGCCCGCGGACAGCAGCTCCTTGTTGTAGTCGGCCCAGGAGGAGCGGGGCAGCTCGAACAGGCGGCTCCGCTCGGCGTACGAGACGGCGGCGTCCGGGTTCGGATCGATGAAGATGTGCCGGTGGTCGAAGGCCGCGACCAGGCGGATGTGCTCGGAGAGCAGCATGCCGTTGCCGAACACGTCACCGGACATGTCGCCGACGCCGACGACCGTGAAGTCCTGGGTCTGGGTGTCGTGGCCGAGCTCGCGGAAGTGCCGCTTGACGGACTCCCACGCACCGCGGGCGGTGATGCCCATCTTCTTGTGGTCGTATCCGGCGGAGCCGCCCGATGCGAAGGCGTCCCCGAGCCAGAAGTTGTACGAGAGCGCGACCTCGTTGGCGATGTCGGAGAACGTCGCGGTGCCCTTGTCGGCGGCGACGACGAGGTAGGTGTCGTCCTCGTCGTGGCGTACGACGTCGGCCGGCGGCACGACCTCGCCCGCCACCATGTTGTCCGTGATGTCGAGCAGCGCCGAGATGAAGGTCTTGTAGCAGGCGACGCCCTCGGCCAGCCACGCGTCGCGGTCCACCGACGGGTCGGGCAGCTGCTTGGCGACGAAGCCGCCCTTCGCGCCGACCGGCACGATCACGGTGTTCTTGACCATCTGCGCCTTGACCAGGCCCAAGATCTCCGTACGGAAGTCCTCGCGCCGGTCGGACCAGCGCAGACCGCCACGCGCGACCTTGCCGAAGCGCAGGTGCACACCCTCGACACGCGGGGAGTAGACCCAGATCTCGTACGCCGGGCGGGGCGCCGGCAGATCCGGGATGGCCTGCGGGTCGAACTTCATCGACACATAGCTGTGGTGCGAGAAGCCTCCCGCCTCCTGGAAGAAATTGGTGCGCAGCGTCGCCTTGATGACGGTGAGGAAGGAACGCAGGATCCGGTCCTCGTCCAGGCTCGCGACCTGGTCGAGCGCGCCGTCGAGCTCCTCCAGCAGACCGTCGATCAGCTCCGTGCCGGCGCGCTGGCGCTCCGGGGACATCCGGGCCTCGAAGAGGGAGACCAGCAGCCGGGTGGTGTGGACGTTGTTACGGAGGGTGTCCTCCATGTAGTCCTGGCTGAAGGTGGAGCCGGCCTGACGCATGTACTTGGCGTACGCCCGCAGCACCATCGCCTGCCGCCAGCTCAGACCGGCGCGCAGCACAAGGGAGTTGAAGCCGTCGTTCTCCGCCTCGCCGGTCCAGACGGCGGCGAAGGCCTCCTGGAATCGCTCGCGGGCGTCGTCGGCGAGGTAGTCGCCGTTGCCCGTGGGCAGCGGCATGCGCAGGCCGAAGTCGTAGATCCAGGCGGTCGTACGGTCCGAGCAGCGCAGCTCGTACGGACGCTCGTCGACGACCTCGACACCGAGCCGGTTGAGCGCCGGCAGGACGGCGGAGAGGGAGACCTGCTCGCCCGTGCGGTAGATCTTGAAGCGGCGCTCGCCGGGCGCCGCGCCGACCGGCTCGTACAGGGAGAGCGAGAAGTCCTTGTCGCTCTCGGTCAGCCGGTCCAGGTGCACCAGGTCGGCGACGGCGGCGCGCGGAGAGTGGTCGGCCTTGTAGCCCTCGGGGAAGGCGGAGCCGTAGCGGCGCAGCAGCTCGGCGGCACGCTCCTCGCCGACCTCGGCGTTCAGCGCCTCGGCGAAGCCGTCGGCCCAGGAGCGGGCGGCCTCGACGAGCCGGGCCTCGATGCGTTCGACGTCGGCGTCGGTGAGCTCGGGCAGCTCGGTGCCGGCCGGGACGCGGACCACGAAGTGCAGCCGGGAGAGGATCGACTCGGTGTTCCAGGCGGTGAAGTCGACGCTGGTGCCGCCCAGTTCCTCCTTGAGGATGTCGATGATCCGCAGCCGGACGCCGGTGGTGTAGCGGTCGCGGGGCAGGTAGACGAGCGCCGAGTAGTAGCGGCCGTACTCGTCCTGGCGCAGGTAGAGCCGCAGCCGTCGGCGCTCTTGGAGGTAGAGCACGCTGGTGACGATGGAGCGCAGCTGGTCGACGGGCGTCTGGAAGAGCTCGTCGCGCGGGTAGGTCTCCAGGATCTGCAGCAGGTCGCGGCCGTCGTGGCTGTGGGGCGAGAAGCCGGCGCCCTCAAGGACCTCGGCGACCTTGCGGCGGATGACCGGGACGCGGCGGACGGACTCGGTGTACGCGGCGGAGGAGAACAGGCCGAGGAAGCGGCGCTCCCCGATGACGTTGCCGTTCTCGTCGAACCTCTTGACGCCGACGTAGTCCAGGTAGCTGGGCCGGTGCACGGTGGAGCGGCTGTTGGCCTTGGTCAGGATCAGCAGCTTGTGCTCGCGTGCCTTGGCGCGGGCGTCGGCGGGCAGCCGGTTGAAGGAGGGGCTCACCGGGTGGCCGTGCGCGTCGTCGCCGCTGTGGTGCGGGTCGGAGCGGAGGATGCCGAGGCCGGTGCCGGGGACGGCGGAGAGGGAGTCTCCGTCGACGAGGTTGTACTCCCGGAAGCCGAGGAAGGTGAAGTGGTCGTCGGCGAGCCAGCGCAGCAGCTCGCGGGCCTCCTCGACCTCCTCCTCGCGCAGATCGTTGGGGATCGGCTCCTTCGGCAGCTCTTCGGAGATGCGCAGCGCGGCGTCGCGCATCTTCTCCCAGTCCTCGACCGCCTCGCGGACGTCGGACAGGACACGCAGCAGGTCCGCGGTGATCTGCTTCAGGTCGGCACGGTCGGTCTCGCGGTCGATCTCGACATGGATCCAGGACTCGACGAGCGCGTCGTGGGGCAGCAACTTGCCGGTGGACTCGCTGGGCAGCACCTCGATGAGCTTGCCCGTCACGTCCCGGCGGACGACGATCTGCGGGTGGATCACCAGGTGGATGCCGCGGCCCTGCCGGGACAGCTCATTGGTGACCGAGTCGACCAGGAAGGGCATGTCGTCGGTGACGACCTCGACCACGGAGTGGCTGCATGTCCAGCCGTTCTCCTCGACGGTCGGCGTGTGGACACGCACGTTGGCCGTGCCCTGTGGGCGGTTCTCGGCGAGCCGGTAGTGGGAGAGTGCTCCGCCGAAGATGTCGACCGGGTCGCGATCGGCCAGGTCCTCGGGAGCGGTGTGCAGGTAGTAGCGCTGGAGGTACGAGAGCAGGGTGTCCTGATCCGGACTCTTTCCCTGCTCTGCCCCAGTCGGAAGGTTCCCCCCGACCGGGCTGTTCTCAGCTACCCGGGCGGCCCGTGCGAGCAGCTCGGCCTTGGCTTCGTCCAGCTTGGTCTGCATGTCCTCTGGCTCCTGTCGCGCGCCGTTGCGTGACGTAGGTGAAAGAAGCGACGCAACGCCACGACGCGGGGTGTCCGGTCGGAGTCGACGCTATGCCGCGATGAGCGATGTCCGAGCCGTTATTGGCCAATGTTGGCAGCGGGGCCGGACCGGGAAGATCAACGACCGCCCGGGCGCTGTGGCGCTCCGGGCGCAGGCCGGGGGCTTCGCTGCCCCCACGGCATATAGCGCTGATCACGGGTCAAGGCTATCGCTCCTTCCCCCCGACCCGTCATGAGCCGTATGTGTACAAAAGACGGGCCGGAAGTTTGACACTCTGGACAGAGACACAGGGGCACTCTTGGCAAACAGCCCGCCGCGGTGCAGGTTGGCCATGACGACACGGACACCGTCGACAGCCGCCCCGCGCCACCGGCTGGGGCACCGTCGAGCCCGACACCGGGAGCAGTCATGACAGCGAAGATCCTGATCGTCACCGGCGACGCAGCCGAGTCCCTCGAAGTCCTCTACCCGTACCAGCGGCTACGGGAAGAGGGGTACGAGGTCGACATCGCGGCCCCCTCGCGCAAGCAGTTGCGATTCGTCGTGCACGACTTCGAGCCAGGCTTCGACACCTACACCGAGAAGCCGGGCTACACCTGGCCGGCGGACCTGGCCTTCTCGGAGGTCGACCCCGGCCAGTACGCAGCAGTGGTGATCCCGGGCGGTCGCGCCCCGGAGTATCTGCGCAACGACCCCGAGCTCCGCAAGATCCTCAAGTCCTTCTTCGACTCCGACAAGCCGGTGGCCCAGATCTGCCACGGCCCCCTGCTGACGGCAGCCATCGGCGGCCTGGAGGGCCGAAGGGTCACCGCCTACCCCGCGCTGGAACTGGACATGCAGGCAGCGGGAGCCAGCTTCCAGGACACGGAGGCGGTGGTGGACGGCACGCTGGTGTCCTCACGGGCGTGGCCCGACCACTCGGCGTGGATGCGGGAGTTCTTGAAGGTACTGCGGGCGAAGGCACCACTGGGCTGAAGGGAGGCCGGCGCAACGCAGCCCCGCGGGCGGCCGCGGCGCGGGGAGAGGCTCGCCTCAGACGCACCCGCACCGCCCGTGCCCGTACCGCCCGCGCGCACCGCCCGGCCCTCGTTCTCACACAGCACCCGGCTCAGCGCGTCGCCCTCATGCCACCAGCCATGTCGCGGCCTCCACCGCCTCCTCCAGCGTGTCCACCACCGGCACACCCACCGTCTCCAGACTCGCCCTGCTGTGCGACCCGCCCGTATAGAGCACCGCTCGCGCCCCCACATGCGCCGCCGCCACCGCATCGTCGACCGCGTCGCCGATCACCACCGTGTGCTCCGGCGCCGCTGCCCCGCCCAGCGCCACGAGGTGCCGCTCCATGTGCAGCGCCTTCCCGCCACCGGACGGCCCCGTCCGGCCGTCGATGCGTATGAAGTGGCTCTCGATGCCGTAGCCCCGCACGACCGGGACCAGCTCCTCGTGCCCGTACATGCTCAGCAGCGACTGGCTGCGCCCCGCCAGCCCCCACTCCCGCAGCAGCTCCTCGACCCCCTCGGTCAGCCCGCAGCCGATCCGCTGCTCGCTGTAGTGCCGGTGGAAGATCTCGTCCATGACCGCCCACTCCTCGTCCGACGGCAGCCGGCCCATCAGCCGCTCGTAGAACAGGGGGACCGGCACGCAGTACAGCTCGCGGTACCGCTCCAGCGTGATCGGCTCCAGGCCGATCTCCGCGAAGGCGGCGTTCGTCGCCCCGATGACCGCCGTGACGTCGTCGAGCAGTGTGCCGTTCCAGTCCCAGACCAGATGCGTGTTGTGCTTCCCCATACGAAAACGGTACCGGCCGGGTCCGACAATCGGCCGCCCTCGCCGGGATCCGGGGATCAGCCGATGAGGTTCGGGATCTCCTGCACCCCGTACCAGAGCAGCTCGTGATCCTCCGCGCCGTCGACCGTGAACTGCGCGTCGTCGTCGCCCTGGTCCGCCGCCCCCAGCACATCCGCCGCCGCGGCAACGTCGCCGATCGCGTCGTCGGCGTCGATGTGCACGGCCGCCGCCTTGGCCAGCGGCACCGCGGCCACGACCCGGACCTCCCCGAGCGCACCAGGGTCGAGCACCAGGTCGGGATCGGCGGCCGCGTCCTGGTCCCGTACGTCGACGGCCACGACGACCCGCCGCCTGGGCGCATCCGGGTCACCCGCGAGCAGCCGCAGCGAGGCGGCCGCGGCGCGGCTCAGTGCCGCGTACTCGAGTTCCTCGATGTCGTCGGAGACGTACCACTCGCGCAGTCCAGGGGTGACGGCATAGGCGGTCAGCGGGCCGGGGCCCAGATCACCCGTCTTGTGCGCCTCTGCGAGACCGGGAAGGGTCAGGGGGACGTAGACGCGCATGATGGCCGCTTTCGTAGTCGGGAACGCCCTCAGGATACGTGCGAGGTCCCCCTTCGGGCTGCCTCTCCCGGCCCAGCGGACCGTCCACCGGGGACACACCGCGCACCCGCCCACGACGGCCCGAGGCTGCCCCTCGTCACTCTGATAGGTGAACCCTGCGGCGGCCTGGCGCGGGGGTCGCCGGCGTTGCGGCCCGCCGAGCAGTCCCCGTAGAAGATCACCCAACGAAGTTACCGTCCGGTATCGAGCCGGGCCCGGCACATCGGGGGCGATCTGCATGGACAGGACCAGGCCTGCGGGACGGCGCGACCAGCGCCGCCCCGCCGTGGTGGCAGCGGCGACGGCACGCGCACGACGGCAGAACAAGCCGCACTACTGGTTCGCCGACCGTCTGCTGGCGGTACTCAGCGGACAGCGCCCGGTGCACTGGATGCTCGGGCACACGATCGGAGAGGCGTACGAGCAGCTGGTGCGGCTCGCCCCGGGAGCTCCGCTGCGCCCGGCGGAACGGGTGACGCCGGTCGTACGGCACTGCGGCGAGTACCACCCGGGCCCGGGCGTGATCGAGGCCTTCGCCAGGATCGGCTCGGGTGACCGGGTCAGCGCGATGGCCTTCCGCCTGGAACAGGGCGCGGACCAGCGCTGGCGCTGCGCGGCAGTGGAACTCGGCGGCGAACGCGTCCCCACCCGCGCGGCGGACTGACGCCGGGGTGAGGACGGGGCGCAGGTGCCGTCGCGGCCGGGCCCGGGCTCCAGGCCGCGAGCGGACCGGCCGCCGCGCCGCCGCCGCTCATCGCGACGAAACCCCCAGCCGCGCCGCCTGGCCCTCCTGGACCTGACGGGCCACCCGGAGGAAGTCCAGGATCGTGGCCAGCTGCTCCTCGTCGTAGCGGCTCAGCGCCTGCGCCGCCGCCGCGCCGACGGGCAGATAGACCTCCGCCTCGGCAGCCCCCGCCGCCTCAGTCGCGGTGACCAGCACCCGACGCCGGTTCGTCTCGTCGCGCGTGCGGGCGACGAGACCGGCGCGCTCCAGCCGGTCGATGACGGTCGTCGTCGCGGCGGGACTGAGCTTCAGGGCCGTACTCAGCTCACCGGCCGCCAGCGGCCCCCTCCCCAACACCAGGTCGAGACAGCGCAGGTCGGTGCGGTTCACCCCAAGCCGTGCCGCGGCCGCCTCGTCAAAGGCATCGAAGCTCTGCTGCAGCGACCGAAGCTGCTGAGCGACATCCTCTATGGCTGCTTCTTTCGACATTCGAATCTTTCTGGTATCGTAAGTTTCGTCAGTCGTAATGATAACACCCGGGAGGGCACAGCCATGATTACTCAGCAGCACCAGAGCGACGCTCGCATCGCAGACCTCTTCGAGCGCTTCATGCACGCCTGGACCGAGGGCGACGCGGTCGCTTTCGGCGCCTGCTTCACCGAGGACTCCGACTACGTCTCGTACGACGGCACCCGCGCCGTGGGACGCGTCGCCCACCAGGCCAACCACGACAAGCTGTTCCGCGGCGTCCTCACCGGCTCCGCACTCGTCGGCGAGATCGAGGCCGTCCGCTACCTCACCCCCGACGTCGCGATCGTCTACGGCACGGCATCCGTGCTGATGCCCTGGCGCTCGCGGCTCCCCAAGCGCCGGCTGTCCCGGCAGACGATCGTCGTCGTGAACACCGACGACGGCTGGCGGATCAGCGCCATCCACAACGGCCGCGTGCGCCCCGTCACCGTCCCCGCACCCGACTCGATGCCGTCGAGGATGTCCCAGGCGATGACCAGGGCGGCCCGCTATCTCGGTCTGGGCCGGGCCACCGCCAGCCCCTGAGAACGACGGGAGAGGGCGCGGACGGTACGGAAACGGCCGGGGCCGGACACCGCAATCGGTGTCCGGCCCCGGCCGTCGGCTCTGCGCGCAGCTGCCCGGGAGGGCAGGCGCGCGGGAGAGGTCGGCGCGCTACTTCTTGCGGCGCCGCCCGCCGCCCTTCTGCGCCTTGCGCCGCTCCGCACGCGTCAGGCCGTCCCCGTCCGAGTGGGCCTGCCCGTCGTCGCTGACGAAGTCGCCCTCGACAATGCCGCCCTCGCCGTCCACCTTCGGTGCGGAGAAGTGCAGCCGGTCCGGCCGCTGCGGCGCGTCGAGCCCCTTCGCGCGGATCTCGGGACGGGACGCGCCCGCGGGCACCGCGTCCTCCTTGGCGAGCGAAGGCGCCGCGTCCTGCACCGGGATCTCCTCGACCTGCTGCTCGACCTGGACCTCCAGGTTGAACAGATAGCCGACGGACTCCTCCTTGATGCCCTCCATCATGGCGGTGAACATGTCGAAGCCCTCGCGCTGGTACTCCACGAGCGGGTCCTTCTGCGCCATCGCGCGCAGGCCGATGCCCTCCTGGAGGTAGTCCATCTCGTAGAGGTGCTCACGCCACTTGCGGTCCAGTACGGACAGCACCACGCGCCGCTCCAGCTCACGCATGATGTCCGAGCCGAGCTGCTTCTCCCGCTCGTCGTACTGCTCGTGGACGTCGTCCTTGATGGACTCGGCGATGAACTCGGCGGTGATCCCGGCCCGGTCGCCGGCCGCCTCCTCCAGCTCCTCGACAGTGATCTTCACCGGGTAGAGCTGCTTGAACGCTCCCCACAGCCGGTCCAGATCCCACTCCTCGGCGAAGCCCTCGACGGTCTCCGCCTGGATGTACGCGTCGATGGTGTCGTCCATGAAGTGGCGCACCTGCTCGTGCAGGTCCTCGCCCTCCAGAACGCGGCGGCGCTCGCCGTAGATGACCTCGCGCTGGCGGTTGAGGACCTCGTCGTACTTCAGGACGTTCTTACGCGTCTCGAAGTTCTGCTGCTCGACCTGCGACTGTGCCGACGCGATCGCGCGCGTGACCATCTTGTTCTCGATCGGGACGTCGTCGGGAACGTTCGCCATCGCCATCACGCGCTCGACCATCTGCGCCTTGAACAGCCGCATCAGGTCGTCGCCCAGGGAGAGGTAGAAACGGGACTCGCCCGGGTCGCCCTGACGGCCGGAACGACCGCGCAGCTGGTTGTCGATACGACGCGACTCGTGCCGCTCGGTGCCCAGCACATAGAGGCCGCCGATGTCGGTGACCTCGTCGTGCTCGGCCTTGACGGCCGCCTCGGCGCGCTCCAGCGCGGCGGGCAGGGCCGCGGCCCACTCCTCGACGTGCTCGACCGGGTCCAGGCCGCGCTGGCGCAGTTCCGCCTCGGCGAGGTCGTCGGGGTTGCCGCCGAGCTTGATGTCCGTACCGCGGCCGGCCATGTTCGTCGCGACGGTGACCGCGCCCTTGCGGCCGGCCTGGGCGACGATCGTCGCCTCCCGGTCGTGCTGCTTGGCGTTGAGGACCTCGTGCTGGATGCCGCGCTTGTTGAGCTGCTGCGAGAGGTACTCGGACTTCTCGACCGAGGTGGTGCCGACGAGGATCGGCTGGCCCTTCTCGTGCTTCTCGGCGATGTCGTCGACGACCGCCGCGAACTTGGCGACCTCGGTCCGGTAGATCAGGTCGGACTGGTCCTTGCGGACCATCGGCTTGTTCGTCGGGATCGGCACGACGCCCAGCTTGTAGATCTGGTGGAACTCGGCGGCCTCGGTCATGGCCGTACCGGTCATGCCGGAGAGCTTGCCGTAGAGGCGGAAGAAGTTCTGCAGGGTGATCGTGGCGAGCGTCTGGTTCTCGTCCTTGATGTCCACCCCTTCCTTCGCCTCGATCGCCTGGTGCATGCCCTCGTTGTAGCGGCGGCCGGCGAGGATACGGCCGGTGTGCTCGTCGACGATCATGACTTCGCCGTCGATGACGACGTAGTCCTTGTCGTTCTTGAACAGTTCCTTGGCCTTGATGGCGTTGTTCAGATAGCCGACGAGGGGGGTGTTCACCGACTCGTAGAGGTTGTCGATGCCCAGCCAGTCCTCGACCTTGGCGACACCCGGCTCATGGATGGCTACGGTCCGCTTCTTCTCGTCGACCTCGTAGTCGCCGGTCTCCTCGATGCCCTTGAGCGGGTTGCCCGCCTCGCCCTTGGTGAGGCGCGTCACCAGCTTGGCGAAGTCGCCGTACCACTTGGTGGCCTGGTCGGCGGGGCCGGAGATGATCAGCGGCGTACGGGCCTCGTCGACGAGGATCGAGTCGACCTCGTCGACGATGGCGTAGTTGTGGCCGCGCTGGACGAGCTCGTCCTTGGACCACGCCATGTTGTCGCGCAGGTAGTCGAAGCCGAACTCGTTGTTCGTTCCGTACGTAATGTCGCAGTTGTACTGCTCGCGGCGCTGCGCCGGGGTCATGTTGGCGAGAATGCAGCCGACGGACAGGCCCAGGAACTTGTGGACCCGGCCCATCATCTCGGAGTCACGCTCGGCCAGATAGTCGTTGACCGTGATCAGGTGCACGCCCTTGCCCGACAGCGCGTTGAGGTATGCGGGCAGCGTGCCGACGAGGGTCTTGCCCTCACCGGTCTTCATCTCGGCGACGTAACCGAGGTGCAGCGCGGCGCCGCCCATCATCTGTACGTCGTAATGGCGCTGGCCGAGGACGCGCTTGGCGGCCTCACGGACGGTCGCGAATGCCTCGGGGAGCAGGTCATCCAGGCTCTCACCGTCGGCGCATCGCTCCTTGTACTCATCGGTGAGAGCCCGCAACTCGGCGTCGGAGAGGTTGATGAAGTCCTCTTCGATGGAGTTGACCTGGTCCGCGATGCGGTGCAGTTTGCGCAGGATCTTGCCTTCGCCTGCACGCATGAGCTTGTTGAAGACGGACACTGAGGTTGGTCTCCTTGCCGATCGGGCCTGGCACTGGGTCGTGTTATGGACACTGGCGCGGGCACGGCAGGTGGACCCCACCGCAACGGCCATCGTAAGCGAGGACCCCACCGGGTCGGGAGGTCCGCCGTCAGCCAGGGCTGCTGTTACCCGCAAAAGAGAACGCACGGGACGCGCGGAAGGTGCCGGTGAGGTCCGAAAAGTGCTCGCATCCCTTCCCGTACATGACCACAATCCGGGCATGGAGCCCATCACCCTCACCACCGAGCGCCTGCTGCTGCGTACTTTCTCGCCCGACGATACGGAGGCGGCCTACCAGGCTTGTCAGGACCCCGACATCCAGCGGTGGACAACGGTCCCCTCGCCGTACGAGCGACGCCACGCGGAGGAGTTCACCGGGCAGATAGTGCCGGACGGCTGGCGGGCGGGCACGATGTGCACCTTCGCGGTGCTGCCGCGGGCGGGCGGCCCACTGATGGCATCGGTAGCGGTCAGCCTGCGCACCCTCTCGGGCACCTGGGAGATCGGCTTCTGGACGGCGAAGGAGTACCGGGGCCGCGGCATCATGGCGGAGACCGTGGCAGCGGTGGCCCACTGGACCTTCACCAGGCTGGGTGCGACGCGTCTGGAGTGGCGTGCGGAGGTCGGCAACGAGGGCTCGCGGGCCGTCGCCGAGAAGGCGGGCTTCGTGGTCGAAGGGGCGCTGCGCGCGGCCCTGCTCAACAAGGACACACTCAGGGACGCCTGGGTGGGCGCGCTGCTCCCGTCGGACCTGGGGCTGCCGACCCCTCACCCGTATCTCCCGGCGCGGGGCACCTCGTGAGCTTCGGCCGAGGGTCTCTTTCCTCGGCGGCCGGACCGATTGTCAGTGCCGCCGTCTAGGGTGCGGACCATGACCACCGTGCCGCCGCCTGCCGCCGAACTGTCCGCCGACGAAGCCCGCCGCATAGCGCTGCGCGCCCAAGGATTCCTGGGCGCGCCGGACCGGCGGGGCGGGGTGCGCGGCGTGCTGCGGCACCTCGGCGCCGTACAGCTGGACACGATCTCGGTGCTGGCGCGCTCGCACGAGCTGATTCCGTACGCGCGATTGGGCGCCGTGGGCCGCCGGACGGTCGAGGATGCGTACTGGACCGAGGGGCACAGCTTTGAGTACTGGTCGCACGCGGCCTGCATCCTGCCCGTCGAGGAATGGCCGCACTTCGCCTTCCGGCGCCGCGCCTACCGCTCCCGCCCGCACTGGTCCCACGATCTGCCGGACGGGGCGTACGAGAAGGTGATCAAGCAGCTGCGCGCCGAAGGCCCGCTCACCGCGACGGAGTTGGGCGGCGCGAAGAATGGCGGCGAGTGGTGGGACTGGTCGGCCTCGAAAGTCGCCGTCGAGCGCGCCCTGATGTACGGCGAGGTGGTGTGCACCGCGCGGCGCAGCTGGAAGCGGGTGTACGACCTCGCCGAGCGGGCCGTCCCCGGTCACCTTCTGAACGCCGAACTGGACGACGCGGAGTGCCTGCGCCGACTGGTCCGGCTGGCCGGCGAGGCGCTCGGTGTCGGCACCCGGGCGGACATCGCGGACTACCACCGCCTCAAGGGCGAGCAGTTCGACGCGGTGGTGGCCGACTCCGGGCTGGTGCCGGTCACGGTCCAGGGCTGGTCCAAGCCCGCCTGGGCGGATCCCGAGGCACTCGCGAGCGTGCCGCGCGGCCGCCACCGCACAACCCTTCTCTCGCCGTTCGACTCACTGATCTGGGAACGGGCGCGCACCGAGCGGATCTTCGGCTTCACGCACCGCCTCGAGGCGTATGTCCCCAAGCAGAAGCGGGTGTACGGCTACTTCGCGATGCCGGTCCTCGCCGGCGGCCGACTGGTCGGCCGCGTCGACCCCGCGCGCGAAGGCAGCACACTGGTGGCCAAGCAGGTCTCGCTGGAGGGCGCCAAGTCCGTGCCCGCCGTGGCCCAGGCCCTGTCCGAGGCCGCGACCTGGGTCGGCTGCACGGACGTACGCGTGGAACGCGTGAGCCCGCCGGAACTGCAGGGCCCCCTGACCCAGGCCGTCAAGGCACTCTGAGCGCGGGCAGGGGCTCACCCCACGCCCGCGGGGTCACCGGATCTCGAGGATCTTCTCCCGCATCGCGTAGACCACCGCCTCCATCCTGGAATGCAGCTGCAGCTTCTCCAGGATGTTGCGGACGTGGTTCTTCACGGTGTTCTCCGAGATGAACAACTCCTTGGCAATGTCGCGGTTGTTCATCCCGGTGGCGACGAGCTTGAGCACTTCGAGCTCCCGCTCGGTCAGCCGGGGCGCGGGCACCAGGCGCCGCTCGTCCGTGCGCTGGATCATCGACTTGAACTCGGTGAGCAGCTTGGACGCCATCGACGGGCTGATCTGCGACTGCCCATCGGCCACCGCACGGATCGCCGTGGCCACCTCGTCGGTGGAGATCTCCTTGAGGAGATAGCCGGTGGCGCCCGCCTTGATCGCGTCGTAGAGGTCGGCTTCCTCGTCGCTGATCGTCAGCATGATGATTTTCGCACTGGGGGCCACCTCCTTGATCGAGGTGCACGCCTCGATGCCGCCGCGGCGGGGCATCCGCACGTCCATGAGCACGATGTCGGGCAGCAGATCTGCAGCCTTGTCGACGGCCTCCGCCCCGTCTCCTGCCTCGCCGACTACCTGGATGTCCTCCTCCTGTGCGAGGACGATCTCGAGCCCTCGCCTGAACAGGGCGTGGTCGTCCACCACCAGAACCCGGATCGGCTCCTTGCGGGAGCCGCCGTGGTCCGCGCCGGTTTCGGCGACCGCGGCAGTGGCGTCGCCCGCGTCGTCGTGAACCGGCCCGAAGCTGTCCGCCATCGTTCCTCCCCCTGAAGGCCGTGAGCCTGAAGATCATGAGTGGTTCGCCAACATCAGCACACAGCGCACCGGTTGGCTAGCGACGCCATGCTTTCATGCCTGACCGACAGCGCGGCGATCCCGTGGTCGCACGGTGGTGCCCCTGGGGGCGCAGAGGGCGCACCAGGGGCACCACCGACACTGCTGACGGCGGTCAGCCGCCGAGCGCACCTCCGGCCCCGCCCGCCTCGGATCCGGCGAGCGGGTCGGTCTCCAGGTGGATGACGCCATAGTCATAGGCGTGCCGTCGGTAGACGACACTGGGCTGCTTCGTCTCGGAGTCGACGAAGAGGTAGAAGTCGTGCCCGACCAGCTCCATCTCGTAGAGCGCCTGGTCGAGTGTCATCGGTGCTGCGGTGTGGATCTTCTCGCGGACCACCAGCGGTCCCTCGCCCTGCACTTCGAGCGAGCCGATCCTGGTGGTGGGAATGGATTCCGGCGCCTCTTCGACGAGCGGCCGGCCGTTGGCGTTCAACTCGGCGACGCCGGGAACGACATCGGCCACCTCGGATGCCGAAATGCGGCCGTTCCCACGGCGGTTGTGGCGCTTCTCATGCTGCTTACGCAGGCGCGCCTCCAGTTTGCCGGTGGCCAGGTCAAGCGCTGCATACGGGTCGGCGGCCGCAGCCTCCGCCCGGATCACCGGGCCACGTGAGTGAAGTGTGATCTCCACCCGGTCGGAACGGTCGGCCTGCCGCGGGTTGTGCTCCTTGGACACCTCGACGTCCAGGCTGATCACCTTGCCGTCGAGCTTCTGGATCTTCTCCAGCTTCAGCTTCTCGGCCACGTGCTTGCGGAACCGCTCGGGCACCTCGGTCTTGCGGCCCTTGACGACGATGTCCACGCAGAACTCCGTTCCCGGATAGCCCCGCCCGCTCGCTGGCTGCGGAGCGTCTCCCTGTTGCACCAGGCCCCGATGATCACCGGAGCCTCGGACTTGGCGACTTTCACCTCCTCCTCCCCAGTCGACAAGGTCCCCACCCCACCAACTTTCGAGGTTTCGCGTCCTCGAATCCCTGGCCGGGAGCACGGCAGTGCATTCGGTGAGGTACAGCTCTATCGCCATTCCTCACAACCGAACATAGCTCGCTCGGACGGGTGTCGGCACCCGCTACCAGCGCGTACTTCCATTCAGGGGTTTTTCGTCTCTCACTACCTGCAACGATGCAAGTTCCCCCTCAGTTCCGGTTGATTTCGAAGGAGAGCGGAGGCACAGCGACAACCGCCGCGCTCAGCCGCAGGTGTCCGGGACATCGCAGCCCGGCGGCCGCGCGGACCGCCCGCGCCGCCTCGACCAGCGAGGCCCCCGTCGTCATCAGATCGTCCACCAGCACCGCCCGGCCGCCCTCCAGAAGCCGTGCGCCGCCGGCCGTGACCTCCAGGGCCCCCGCCAGATTCGCCACCCGCTGGTGGGCCGTGAGGCCCGATTGATCGGCCACCTCCCGCCGCTGCCGCAGCACCGGGAGCGCCCTGGCATGCGTCCCCGTACGCCTCAGCTCCCCCGCGGCGGCCTGCGCCATCCGCCGCGCCGCATCATGCCCGCGCACCCTGACCGCACGCCGCGCCGACGGCATGGGTACGAGCAGCAGCGGACCCGATCCCGGTGCGGCACTGGGCATTGCGGCCCGCACCGCCCCGGCGAGCGCGACGCCCAGCGGCCGGGCCAGCCCCAGCGCGCCCCGCTCCTTGTGGGCCAGCAGCAGGGCACGTACCGCATCGGCATACGGTGCGGCGGCATGCACCTGAGGCAGGCCTGCGGGCTCGGGCACCGGCCTGGCCCGGCGCGCCCCGGCGCCGTACAGCGTCCGCGCACACTCCTCGCACAGCGGCGTACGAGGAGTGCCGCAGCCGCCACAGGCGAACGGCAGCACCAGACCGGAGATCTCCCTCCACCAGCCCCGCATGGCAACCACTGTGCCAACCGCCGAAGCGGCGTGCCACCCCTGTGGATAACTGTGCGAGACGGCTGCCGGACTACCCCGGGTAGACCGGCGACGAGCCGTTCTTGACCATTGTCTGCCAGTTGGCACCGGCCGGCAGCCGCACGATGCCGTCCTCCTCCGAGAACGCCACCAGCGGGCGGGTCTCGTCGTCCGACGCCGCGACCGCCGAGACGCGGTTCAGGCCGGGCAGAACGTTCGTGTCCGAAGTCGAGCCGTCCGTCTGCATATAGCGCACCTGCTGGACCCCGCCGGACTCCTTGCCGACCACCACAAGCCTGCTGGGGCCCGCCCAGGAAACGGCCGTCACCGTCTCCATCTGCGGTGCTGCGGGCCGCAGCTCCGCGACGGACACCACCTGGTTGTCCTTCGGCCCCTGGCGCTCCACGCGTCCGATCTTCAGCGTGGTCTTCCCGTCCTTGGTCAGCAGCAGCGCGATCCGTACACCGTCCGCCGAGACCTTGAGCGCCTCGATCCGCTCGCCGTCCAGGCCCGGGACGATCTTGACGATCTGCGGTCTGCCCGCGCCGCCCACCAGTCGCAGCAGCGCCTGATGGTCAGGGTCACGGTCGGCGACCCACAGATCGCCCCGGCCGTCCCAGCTCGGCGCCGAAAGGCGGTTGGCAGGGATGTTGCCCCTGCTCTGCACCACCGCGCCGCCCAGCTCGCCGTCCGCGATGATGGACGACACGTACAGGTGGCTGAAGTCCTTCGAGACCGCCGCCGCGGTGCGCTCGTCACGGGCCACCCCGACCACGCTGATCGGCAGCCCGCCGCTTCCGAACGGCCCCAGCACGTTCTCCGGCACGCTTATGTCCTTCGCGCCGCCCGCCAGCAGCGCCAGCCGGTTCTTGCTGTCGACGAAGTACTGGTTGATCGGCCTGCCCGAGACATGATCCTGCGCGTAACCCTCGGCCTGGCCGCTGTTGAGGACACACAGCTGCGAGCCGTTCGCGCGCTGCAGCTCCACCTGCTCGACCCGGGTGGAAGACAGCTCCCTCAGAGTGAACAGGATCTGAGCCGCCATCTTCGTGCACTGCGGGCGGCCCACATTCGACGCTTTCTCATTGAGCGGCACCTTCAGCCCGTTCCGGTCGTCGAACGTCAGCGACTTGGTGCCCTCCTTCAGCGCCGTACCGGTCGGGAGGGGCGACTCGACCACGGGCTTCAGCCAGTTCGTCGGCCCGTCGAGCAGCGCCTTGACCGACTGGGTCACGGGATCCATCCGGGTCACCGGATCGAGCCGCTGCCGTATGTAGACCGGGTCGGCCACCAGGACGTTCCGCCCGGAGGCGAAGTAGTACTTGTTGACCGAGAGGTAGTTGCGCTGGAAGTCGGACGCGCCGAGCACCAACCCCGGCTGCAGGTTGTCGATACGCCACTCCTTGCCGTCCGGGCCGCTCTGCTGCGACAGATGGATCGTCCGGCGGTAGTCGGTGGGCGTGACCGGCTGATAGGCGTGCTGGGAGTCCACCGTGGCGATCTGCTTGCCGACCAGCTGATAGTCCATCCCCGGGTTGTCCCTGCCGCCGAGGCTGGCCTGTCCCGGATCCGGCGCAGCCGACAGCACGGTGGTGCTCGCTTCCGGCCGCCACTTCTGCGATGTCTCCGGCGTCAGATACGTACGGGCGGTGGCGAAATTGGAATCGTCGCTGGTCATCGCCTCCAGGAAGCCCGTGACGATCTCGCTGGGCGTCGCTCCCTTGCGCGGTGGCACCGCATACACCCGCACCTGGGAGTCCGCGCGCTGGGACGCCTTCACGGCATGGATGTCACCGCTGTCGGGCATCGACGCACACCCTGCCAGCACGCCGGCGCAGCCGAGCAGCGCGAATGCGGTGAGCGCGCCTCGGCGTCCGCCGCGACGGGGGTCAGCGCCCACGAGTCGTGTCCTCCCGGTCCAAAGAAACCTGCTGTGCCGATTCGTCGTGCCGCTCCCCAGCGGGACGCGCCACCACCCGGGCGCCACTGCCCGGCAGCGCCGCCGGATTCACACCCGTGGGGGCCTTTCGGGGCGGCACCGGAGCAGCCGGCGGCACAGACAGCCGCGAGCGGTCCGTCACCGGCTGAGCGGGTACGGACGCCAACCGGTGCCCGTTCGTCTGCGGAACCACGGACTGGGCGCGCTCCCGGTTCTGCCGCGAGTCCTCCGGCTCCAGCGGTATCGGCGACCCGCGCAGCGGCTCGTCCGCCGTGCGCGGCAGGGTCAGCCGGAACTGCGAACCCCCACCGGGCTCGCCCCACGCCTGCAGCCAGCCGCCGTGCAGCCGGGCGTCCTCGACCGCGATCGAGAGACCGAGGCCCGTGCCGCCGGTGGTACGAGCGCGCGCCGGGTCGGCCCGCCAGAAGCGGTTGAAGACCCGGGTCGCCTCGCCCGGCTTCAGCCCCACCCCGTAGTCGCGCACGGCGATCGCGACGGCCCCACCGGCCGCTGCCATGCGCACCACCACGTCCCGGCCCTCGCCGTGCTCGACGGCGTTGACGACCAGGTTGCGCAGCACGCGCTCCACGCGCCGGGCGTCGGCCTCGGCCACGACCGGCTGCTCGTCGCCGATCACCCGTATCCGGCTGCCCTTGCGCTCGGCCAGCGGCTCGGCACCGCCGATCACCCGCCGTACCACCTCACGCAGATCTATCGGCTCGGCTTCCAGCGCCGCCGCACCCGCGTCGAAACGACTGATCTCGAGCAGATCGGAGAGCAGCGACTCGAAGCGGTCGAGCTGATCCCCGAGGAGCTCGGCGGAACGCGCCGTCACCGGGTCGAAGTCGATGCGCGCCTCATGAATGACATCGGCGGCCATCCGTACGGTCGTCAGCGGCGTACGCAGCTCGTGCGAGACGTCCGAGACGAAGCGCCGCTGCATGCGGGAGAGCTCCTCCAGCTGCTGGATCTTCAGCTGGAGGTTCTGCGCCATCTTGTTGAAGGCCTCGCCAAGCCTCGCGATGTCGTCCTCGCCGGTGACCTTCATCCGCTCCTGCAGGCGGCCCGCGGAGAGCCGCTCGGCGATCCCCGCGGCCATCCGTACGGGCGTGACGATCTGCCGCACCACCAGCCAGGCAATGGCCCCCAGCAGGACGACCACGAACAGCCCGGCCGTGGCGAGGGTCCCCCTGACCAGGCTGAGCGACTGCTCCTCCTGAGCCAGCGGGAAGAGGTAGTAGAGCTCGTAGGGATTGCCCTCGATGTCGTTCAGCCGCGTGCCGACGACCAGCCCGGGCTCCGGTTCGTGCTCATCGTTGTTGTACTTGATCCGGATGTACGTCTCGTACGTCCCGGTCCCCTTGTCGACCGCTTCCCGCAGGTCCTCGGGGATGCTCGCGAAGTCCACGCTCCCCGAGGTCCGGGGGCCGCGGCTGGAGCCCGCGTCCTCGGAGTCGGCGCTCAGCGCCACCACGTTGAACGCACCCTGGCCACCACTGGCGAGCTGCTCCACCAGATCGGACCGCCAGGAGCTCCGGGCCGTCCTGCCGTCGGTGGCGGCACCGTCCTGGCCGCCGGGCCGGGTGGGCGCGTTCGCCTTCTCCCGGGCCACGGCGAAGCCGCCGGCGGCCTGACTCTGGGCGGCCCTGCCCTTGGCGTCGAGCAGCCCGTTGCGCACCTGCCCGATGACGACAAGCCCGAGCAGCAGCACCACGCCGAGCGACATCAGCAGGGTGGTCGCGACCACCCTGAGCTGGATGTTCCGCCGCCACAGCCGGATCGCCGGCAGCAGCGGGCGGCGCACCCAGCGCGCGACGAGCCGCAGAATCGGGCCCCCCGGCGCACTGTCCTGGAGCTGCCGTCCGCCCTGGAGCAGACGGCCGAATCGCGAGTGGTCATGCCCCGGTCCGGCAGCCCGCCCCGTACGGACTCCCGGTTCTCCGGGCTTCGGAGCAACACTGCTTCGGGGCATGTCAGCTCGGCCCGGCCTTGTACCCGACACCACGGACGGTCACCACGATCTCCGGGCGCTCCGGGTCCTTCTCGACCTTGGACCGCAAACGCTGTACATGCACATTGACCAGCCTGGTGTCCGCGGCGTGGCGGTAGCCCCACACCTGCTCGAGCAACACCTCGCGGGTGAACACCTGCCAGGGCTTGCGGGCGAGCGCGACCAGCAGGTCGAACTCGAGCGGGGTCAGGGCGATCGACTCCCCGTCCCGCTTCACGGAGTGACCTGCCACATCGATGACCAGGTCCCCGATCGTCAGCTGCTCCGGCGCCGGCTCCTCCGACCTCCTCAGCCGCGCCCGGATCCGGGCGACCAGCTCCTTCGGCTTGAACGGTTTGACGATGTAGTCATCGGCCCCGGACTCCAGGCCGACCACCACATCCACGGTGTCGCTCTTGGCGGTGAGCATCACGATGGGCACGCCGGACTCGGCCCTGATCAGCCGGCACACCTCGATGCCGTCCCGTCCGGGCAGCATGAGATCCAGCAGTACAAGATCCGGCTTGGCCTCACGGAAAGCGGCAAGTGCCTTGTCACCGTCCGCTACGAACGACGGCTCGAAACCTTCACCACGCAGCACAATCCCGAGCATCTCGGCCAGTGCGGTGTCGTCGTCGACGACAAGGACTCGTCCCTTCATATTCGACATCATCCCATTAGCTAATCGTTACCTGGCGTGACCTGGCACACAGCTCCGCTATTCCACCCCCGGTGACCGGGGACAACGCTCCCTGCTCGGTGACGATCGCCGTCACCAGATCCGGGGGTGTGACATCAAAAGCCGGGTTGTACGCCTGCGTGCCCAACGGCGCAACCTGCAGCCCTCCACTCACTCCTCCAGCCGCCGTCGTATGCGGCGCAGAGACCTCCGTGACCTCCTGTCCAGGCCGTTGCTCCACCTCTATCGACGCACCGTTCGGCGTGCTCAGGTCCATCGTCGTCGTCGGCGCGACCACGATGAACGGCACACGGTGGTACTTCGCCAGCACCGCGAGGGGGTAGCTCCCCACCTTGTTCGCCACCGAGCCGTCGGCGGCGATCCGGTCGGCCCCGATCAGTACCGCATCCACCTCTCCCGCCGCGAAGAGCGATCCCGCAGCATTGTCCGTGAGCAATGTGTACGGCATTCCGCTCCGCGCCGCCTCATATGCGGTCAGCCTCGCACCTTGCAGCAAGGGCCTCGTCTCGTCCACCCACAGCCGCCGCAGGCGGCCCGCGCGGTGCGCCGTGAGCGCGACGGCGAACGCGGTGCCCTCCCCGCCGGAGACCAGCGCCCCGGTATTGCAGTGGGTGAGAATCCGGTGCCCGCCGCCCGGCAGCAGTTCGTCGAGCAGCACCAGGCCCTGCTCGGCCATCCGGGCGCTGGCCTCGGCATCCTCCCGGTGCAGCGCCTTGGCCGCGGCGAGCGCCGCCTGTGCCGCCTGCTCCGCGTCCCCGCCCTTGCCCACCGCCGCCCGGTAGGCGGCCGCCGCCCGCCGCACGCCGTACCCCAGGTTCACCGCGGTGGGCCGCGCCCCCTCCAGCAGCGCCACCGCCTCGTCCACGTCGTAACCCCGCTCGGCGGCGAGAGCCACCCCATAGGCGCCGGCGATGCCCAGCAGCGGCGCCCCGCGCACGGCGAGCGTCTGGATCGCCAGCACCAGGGCAGGCACATCTGTGCAGACCAGCTCGATCTCCTCGGCAGGCAGCCGGGTCTGGTCGAGAAGCACCAGCACGGGCCCCTCCGGCGGCTCGTCCCAGCGCAATGCCGGAAGCGCGGGAGGCTCGGTCCCGACCGGGTTTTGTATGAACTGATCAGCCATCCGCCCAGTCTGCCCGGTGAGCGACCGACAATGAAGGTGCGAAGGAGATAGAGGCCCCCGCCCACCAGCAAGCCACGCGTGGCACGATGGCTGCCAACCTGCCGCCCCGCCAAGGGGCCGGGCACCGTGAACGTGCTGGTTCGCCGAACCGGCCCCGCGACCAATCCATGAGGTGGACGACCGTGAATGACACTCCGGGCTGGGCCTCGCCCGGATCTGCTCCCTCCGACGGGCAGGACGCAGGTGTGCCCCGGCCCACCGAGCCCGCCGACGAGAGCGGCCCCGCCTCGAAGTGGTCCAAGGAGCAGCCGCCCCCAGGACAGTGGTCCCCGCCCACCGCCCACGGTGCGAACCGCCCGCCTGCGCCGCCTCCCGCCCCCGGCTGGGGCGGCGGTCAGCCGAACAGCAACTGGGGCCGGCCACCGGCCGCCAAGCCCGGCGTCATCCCGCTCCGGCCGCTGGGTGTCGGGGAGATCCTCGACGGTGCGGTTTCGACATTGCGCGCTCACTGGCGCACGGTGCTGGGCGTCACGATCACCGTCTCGGTGATCTCCCAGATCTGCAACATCCTCGTCGAGCGCTACCTGCTGCCGGACCCGCCCGAGGTCGACCCGGACGCGACCCCCTCGGAAGCGCTGCGGCAGTCCGTGGATTCGCTGCAGTCCAGCCTGCTCGCCATGGGCCCGTCCCTGATCATCACGCTGATCGCCACACTCTTTACGACGGCCCTTCTCACGGTGGTGATCAGCCGCTCGGTGCTGGGCCGCCCGGTAACGCTCTCCGACGCCTGGCAGGAGGCACGGCCCCGGCTGCCCCAACTGCTCGGCCTGACCGTGCTGTTGCCCGCCATGAGCGCAGCCATCATGACCGTGGCGATTCTGCCCGGCCTGCTGCTGGGCACCGCTGCGGGAATCGCGCTGTCCGTGATCCTGGGCCTCGTGGCCTGCGTCGTCATCCTCTGGCTGATGATCCGGTTCGTCCTCGCCTCTCCCGCGCTGATGCTGGAGCGCCAGGGTGTGATCGCCTCCCTGCGCCGCTCCGCCAAGCTGGTCCAGGGTGCCTGGTGGCGGACCTTCGGCATCGTGGCGCTGACGCTGCTGCTGACCCTGCTGGTGGCGATGATCATCGCGGTGCCGTTCAGCCTGATCGCGTTCGCGGTGGACGGCAGCGCATTCAGCGACCTGTTCTCCGGAAACAACCCCGACTTCGGCTGGCCGTTCCTGATCATCACGGGTATCGGCTCGGTCATCGCATCGTCCATCACGTACCCCATCTCCGCCGGCGTGACCGTCCTCCTCTACATCGACCAGCGCATCCGCCGCGAGGCCCTCGACCTGGAACTCGCACGGGCCGCGGGCGTCCCCGGCTACGGCTCCGGGCGTCCGGGCGACAGCTCCGCCAGGAGCTGATGCGGTGTCCACCACGGGGGGCGTGATGACGGCGCGGGTGCTGATCCGCACAAGCGACGACGTACCGGTGGACACTCCCCGCATCCCCGCCCGGGAGGCGGCGGAGCGGGAGCTGTCCAAGCCGATGTACCACGAGAACGACCCGAGCCTGCTCCAGCGCGCGCTCGACCGCTTCTGGGACTGGGTCGGCGGCCTCTTCGACTCCGCATCCGGGGCCGCCCCCGGTGGCCCACTCGGCCTCGTCGTCATCGTCCTGCTGGTCATCGGCCTGGTCGCTGCCCTCTGGTGGCGTCTCGGCACACCGCGGCGCACTCCTGGCTCCGCGGACTCCCTCTTCGACGACAGCCCGCGCAGCGCATCCGAACACCGCGCCGCCGCCGAGGACCACGCCGCCGCCGGACGCTGGAACCAGGCCGTCCAAGAACGCATGCGAGCCATCGTCCGCGCTCTGGAGGAGCGGGCTCTCCTCGACCCGCGGCCCGGCCGCACCGCCGACGAGGCAGCCGCCGAAGCCGGCCGCTCCCTGCCGGGCCACGCCGACGGACTGCGCACCTCCGCCAGGGAGTTCGACGACGTCACATACGGCGGCCGCACCGCCGACCGGCAGGCATATCTGCGTCTGCGAGATCTGGACCTGGAACTGGAGCGCGCCAAGCCCCAACTGAGCGACGCGGCCCAAGGAGCAGGGCAATGACCGGGACCACCGTCAGCGCCACTTCGACGGCTCCTACCAGCCGCCAGGTGTGGACCCGCACCCGCGGCCTGCTGCTCGCGCTCATCATCCTCGTAGCAGCCGGGATCGCCATGGCCGCGCTGCGCTCCGGAGACCAGCACGGCCGCCTCGACCCCCGCTCCGCCGACCGCTACGGCAGCCGCGCCGTCGCCGAACTCCTCAAGGACCGTGGTGTCTCCACCCGTGTGGTCACCACTCTCGACGAGGCCGCCACGGCGACAGGCCCCGATGTCACCCTTCTCGTCACCGCCCCTGACCTGCTGACGGAACGCCAGCAACAGGCTCTGCGTACCGCGGCGGCCAACTCCGGCGGACGCACGGTCCTTCTTTCCGCCGACAGCAGCTCGCTCGACACACTGGCCCCCGGCGTCCGCAGCGAAGTCCCGGCGCCGGTCGCGGCACGCGACCCCCAGTGCTCCCTGCCCGCGGCGCAGCGAGCCGGCAGTGCCGAACTCGGCGGTGAGCGGTACTCCACCCAGAAGCCCGGCGCCGACAGTTGCTACCCGAGCGATGGCCTGCCCACCCTCCTGAGGATCGACGACCCCGGCAGCGGGGACACCGTCCTGCTCGGTTCCCCTGACATCCTCTACAACGAACGCCTGGACAAGCACGGCAACGCCTCCCTCGCCCTCCAACTCCTCGGTTCGCGCACCCATCTGGTCTGGTACCTCCCCTCACTCAGCGACACCTCCGCCGCACAAGACGGCACCGACGGCGACAGCTCGTTCCTCGACCTTGTCCCGGCAGGCTGGCTCTGGGGGACACTCCAGCTCGCCATCGCCGCCGTCCTGGCGGCCATTTGGCGCGCCCGCCGACTGGGCCCCCTGGTCACCGAACGGCTCCCCGTGGCCATCCGCGCATCCGAGTCCACCGAGGGCCGCGCCCGCCTCTACCGCAAGGTGAACGCCCGCGACCGTGCGGCTGCGACCTTGCGCTCGGCCACCCGCGCCCGCCTCGCCCCACTGCTCGGCGTCCCACCTGCCGACGCCCACTCCCCCGAAGCCCTGCTTCCGGCCGTCTCGGCCCACCTCCCCAATAACGACCGGGACCTCAAGAACCTGCTCTTCGGCCCGGCACCCGCCGACGACACTGCTCTCATCCGCCTGGCTGACCAACTCGACGCCCTCGAAAGAGAGGTACGCACTTCATGAGCGCCCCGACCCCCGAGACGGCTGAGAACTCGGACCGCGCCCGGACCTCCCTGGAGGCTCTGCGCACCGAGATCGCCAAGGCCGTGGTCGGCCAGGACCCCGCTGTCACCGGGCTCGTCGTGGCCCTGCTCTGCCGTGGCCACGTCCTCCTCGAAGGAGTACCGGGCGTCGCCAAGACACTCCTGGTTCGCACCCTGGCGGCCTCCCTCGAACTCGACACCAAGCGCGTCCAGTTCACCCCCGATCTCATGCCGAGCGACGTCACCGGCTCGCTCGTCTACGACGCACGCACCGCCGAGTTTTCGTTCCAACCCGGCCCCGTCTTCACCAACTTGCTTCTCGCCGACGAGATCAACCGCACGCCGCCCAAGACCCAGTCATCGCTCCTGGAGGCAATGGAGGAGCGCCAGGTCACCGTGGACGGCACACCCCGCCTGCTGCCCGAGCCGTTCCTGGTCGCCGCAACCCAGAACCCGGTTGAGTACGAAGGCACTTACCCCCTGCCGGAAGCCCAACTGGATCGCTTCCTCCTCAAACTGACGGTCCCGCTGCCCAGCCGCGAGGACGAGATCAACGTCCTGACCCGGCACGCCGAGGGCTTCAATCCTCGCGACCTGCAGGCTGCGGGCGTGCGCCCCGTCGCCGGACCGGCCGACCTGGAAGCGGCTCGTGCCGCCGTCGCCAAGACCTCGGTCTCCGCCGAAATCGCCGGCTACGTCGTCGATATCTGCCGTGCCACGCGTGAATCCCCCTCACTCACCCTCGGTGTGTCCCCCCGAGGCGCAACAGCCCTGCTCTCCACCGCCCGAGCATGGGCGTGGCTCACCGGCCGCGACTACGTCATCCCCGACGATGTGAAGGCCCTGGCCCTGCCCACCCTGCGCCACCGGATCCAGCTCCGGCCCGAAGCGGAGATGGAAGGAGTCACCCCAGACTCCGTCATCACCGCGATCCTCACCCACGTGCCCGTCCCCCGCTGAGGAGCTGCCCCATGGCCCTCACCGGACGAACCGCACTCCTCGCCGCTCTCGGCTCTCTCCCCGTGGGCATCCTGGCCCCGAGCTGGACCGGGATGCTCGCTGTCAATGCGCCTCTTTCACTGGCAATCTTGTGCGACTACGTCCTCGCCGCGCCAGTGCGAACGCTCCAATTCACCCGAAGCGGTGACACATCAGTTCGACTGGGTGACGGTGCCGAAGTCCAACTGACCGTCACCAACCCCTCAAACCGCCGCCTGCGCGCCCACCTTCGGGACGCGTGGCCCCCGAGCAGCTGGCACAGCGGCACCGAACAGGCCGCCTCCCGCCACATGCTGACCGTCCCCGCCGGCGAACGCCGTCGGCTCACCACGGTCCTGCGCCCCACGCGTCGCGGCGACCGCCACGCAGAACGGGTCACCGTCCGCTCTTACGGCCCACTCGGCCTCGCCGCCCGCCAGGGCAACCACAGAGTCCCCTGGACCGTTCGCGTCCTGCCGCCCTTCACCAGTCGCAAGCATCTGCCCTCCAGACTGGCCAGGCTGCGCGAGCTCGACGGCCGCACCAGCGTCCTGATCCGCGGCCAGGGCACCGAATTCGACAGCCTTCGCGACTACGTCCCCGGCGACGACACCCGTTCCATCGACTGGCGCGCCACCGCCCGCCAGACCACGGTCGCCGTACGCACCTGGCGACCCGAACGCGACCGCCACATCCTCGTCGTACTCGACACCGGCCGCACCTCGGCCGGCCGCGTCGGAGATGTCCCGCGCCTCGACGCGGCCATGGACGCCGCTCTGCTCCTCACAGCACTGGCCTCACGCGCAGGCGACCGTGTGGACCTCCTCGCCTACGACCGCCGCATCCGCGCCCAGGTCCAGGGCCGCTCCGGCGGTGACCTGCTGCCCGCGCTGGTCAACGCGCTCGCTCCGCTGGAACCCGAACTCGTCGAAACCGACGCCCGCGGCCTCAGCGCCGCCGCGCTCACCAGCGCCCCGCGCCGTTCCCTGATCGTGCTGCTCACCAGCCTCGACGCCGCGCCCATCGAAGAGGGACTACTCCCTGTCCTCCCGCAGCTCACACAACGGCACACCGTGCTCGTGGCTTCGGTGGCAGACCCTCACATCCAGCAGATGTCCACGTCCCGCGGCACTATCGATGCGGTGTACGAGGCGGCGGCGGGCACCCAGGCACAAGCTCAGCGCCGCCGAACGGCAGAACAGCTTCAACGGCACGGCGTTACGGTCGTCGACGCCACCCCGGACAACCTCGCACCGGCCCTCGCGGATGCTTACCTCGCGCTGAAGGCTGCTGGTCGCCTCTGAGAGGGCCCGGGTATTGGATTTCGGATTGGATGCCGCGCGGCCGACACATGAGGGTCGGGCTATTTGGCCTCTGAACGCAGAAAAGCCCCGCACCAGAAGGTGCGGGGCTTTCCCACAATAATTGTTCGGCGGCGTCCTACTCTCCCACAGGGTCCCCCCTGCAGTACCATCGGCGCTGAAAGGCTTAGCTTCCGGGTTCGGAATGTAACCGGGCGTTTCCCTAACGCAATGACCACCGAAACTCTATGAAAATATTGAACTCCAGCCGGCCAAAAGGCGAGTTCGTTACTTCAGAACATACACAGTGGACGCGAGCAACTGAGGACAAGCCCTCGGCCTATTAGTACCAGTCAGCTCCACCCCTTACAGGGCTTCCACATCTGGCCTATCAACCCAGTCGTCTACTGGGAGCCTTAACCCCTCAAAGGGGGTGGGAGTCCTCATCTCGAAGCAGGCTTCCCGCTTAGATGCTTTCAGCGGTTATCCTTTCCGAACGTAGCCAACCAGCCATGCCCTTGGCAGGACAACTGGCACACCAGAGGTTCGTCCGTCCCGGTCCTCTCGTACTAGGGACAGCCCTTCTCAAGACTCCTACGCGCACAGCGGATAGGGACCGAACTGTCTCACGACGTTCTAAACCCAGCTCGCGTACCGCTTTAATGGGCGAACAGCCCAACCCTTGGGACCGACTCCAGCCCCAGGATGCGACGAGCCGACATCGAGGTGCCAAACCATCCCGTCGATATGGACTCTTGGGGAAGATCAGCCTGTTATCCCCGGGGTACCTTTTATCCGTTGAGCGACGGCGCTTCCACAAGCCACCGCCGGATCACTAGTCCCGACTTTCGTCCCTGCTCGACCCGTCGGTCTCACAGTCAAGCTCCCTTGTGCACTTACACTCAACACCTGATTGCCAACCAGGCTGAGGGAACCTTTGGGCGCCTCCGTTACCCTTTGGGAGGCAACCGCCCCAGTTAAACTACCCATCAGACACTGTCCCTGATCCGGATCACGGACCCAGGTTAGACATCCAGCACGACCAGAGTGGTATTTCAACGACGACTCCACCTGAACTGGCGTCCAAGCTTCACAGTCTCCCACCTATCCTACACAAGCCGAACCGAACACCAATATCAAACTGTAGTAAAGGTCCCGGGGTCTTTCCGTCCTGCTGCGCGAAACGAGCATCTTTACTCGTAGTGCAATTTCACCGGGCCTATGGTTGAGACAGTCGAGAAGTCGTTACGCCATTCGTGCAGGTCGGAACTTACCCGACAAGGAATTTCGCTACCTTAGGATGGTTATAGTTACCACCGCCGTTTACTGGCGCTTAAGTTCTCAGCTTCGCCACACCGAAATGTGACTAACCGGTCCCCTTAACGTTCCAGCACCGGGCAGGCGTCAGTCCGTATACATCGCCTTACGGCTTCGCACGGACCTGTGTTTTTAGTAAACAGTCGCTTCTCGCTGGTCTCTGCGGCCACCCCCAGCTCACCGAGTAAATCGGATCACCAGTGATGGCCCCCTTCTCCCGAAGTTACGGGGGCATTTTGCCGAGTTCCTTAACCATAGTTCACCCGAACGCCTCGGTATTCTCTACCTGACCACCTGAGTCGGTTTAGGGTACGGGCCGCCATGAAACTCGCTAGAGGCTTTTCTCGACAGCATAGGATCATCCACTTCACCACAATCGGCTCGGCATCAGGTCTCAGCCTCAATGTGTGACGGATTTGCCTATCACACGGCCTACACCCTTACCCCGGGACAACCACCGCCCGGGCTGGACTACCTTCCTGCGTCACCCCATCGCTTACCTACTACCACCTTGGGCCGGCGGCTCCACCACTCCCCTTCACCCGAAGGCTCCAGGGCGGCTTCACGGCCTTAGCATTAATGGGCTCGATACTGGGCGTTTCAAAGCGGGTACCGGAATATCAACCGGTTGTCCATCGACTACGCCTGTCGGCCTCGCCTTAGGTCCCGACTTACCCTGGGCAGATCAGCTTGACCCAGGAACCCTTAGTCAATCGGCGCACACGTTTCTCACGTGTGTATCGCTACTCATGCCTGCATTCTCACTCGTGAACCGTCCACAACTCGCTTCCGCGGCTGCTTCACCCGGCACACGACGCTCCCCTACCCATCCCAGCGGGCGTTGGCCCTCATGCTGAAATGACACGACTTCGGCGGTACGCTTGAGCCCCGCTACATTGTCGGCGCGGAATCACTTGACCAGTGAGCTATTACGCACTCTTTCAAGGGTGGCTGCTTCTAAGCCAACCTCCTGGTTGTCTCTGCGACTCCACATCCTTTCCCACTTAGCGTACGCTTAGGGGCCTTAGTCGATGCTCTGGGCTGTTTCCCTCTCGACCATGGAGCTTATCCCCCACAGTCTCACTGCCGCGCTCTCACTTACCGGCATTCGGAGTTTGGCTAAGGTCAGTAACCCGGTAGGGCCCATCGCCTATCCAGTGCTCTACCTCCGGCAAGAAACACACGACGCT